>JAEUTZ010000025.1 GCA_016787725.1 Cyclobacteriaceae bacterium
TAAAAAACCTAACCCATTCATTTTTGAGTTAGGATAGTAAGTGGGCCCGGAGGGATTCAAACCCCCAACCTTCTGATCCGTAGTCAGATGCTCTATTCAGTTAAGCTACGGGCCCAAAAAGGTTCGCAAAGGTAATTAAATCCTGATTTTCACCAAAAAATGGTGATTACCAGATCGGTAAAGGTGGAATTCCATTTGAAACTAAAGGCTAGCGTAATTTCCACTACTCAATTCGCTGGAATGAGTTGCTTTGAAAGACTCCACCTGTCTTTCCTCCCAGCGGGACACAACAATGAATATAATGATCAGGGCAATGATCAAAAATAGGAACGTAAAAATCCGGGTAATCAGCTTCATTCGTTTGGCTTCACCATGCTGCTTCAAAACGGCCCCGTAGTTCCGGTACCGCTCCGTTCCGCGGGCAGTCATGCGTTGTCTGCGCAGTCTGATCTCATGCTTACCCATCGTATTTTACCTTCAGGTTAAAATTTGTTCTCAACTTGTCGAGCGCCCGGTAGGTGCGCATCTTGGCCCCGCTTTCGGTCATATCCAGAATAAAGGCAATTTCCTTAAAATCTTTATCTTCAAAAAAGCGAAGTTCCAATACCTGAATCATATCGGTTGGTAATTCATTCATGTACTGAATTACCTGGTTGATCAACTCCTCGTCCCAGCCCTCCGCTCCTTGTTCTACCAATTCGCGCACCTTCAACTCTTCAATGCTGAAAATCTTTTTGCCTTTGTTTTTACGGTAGTGCTTGTTTACCTCATTGCCGGCAATTTTATACAACCAGGCCGAGAAAGGAAATCCCCGGTACTCATACCTGGAGAGATTGTTCAGGGCATTGACAAACGTCTGCGAACAAAGGTCAGCGGTAAGGGTTTCATCATCGGTTTGACGCAGGATGTAGTTGAAGATGCGGTCAAAATATTTTTCATACAGTTCTCCAAAAGCGTTGGGGTCACTTTTGGATCGTTCTATGATCGACTCTTCCTGGCGGATTTCATCGGCCGTCATGCGGTTTCGATTAGTGGCAACCGTTTACTCCCTAATAATCCGAAGGTTTTGCGAAAGTCACAAGGGTATACCGCATCGGGGGGTATTCAATTTCCGTTTAAATACCCATAACTTGTTGGCTGGTATGCGAATCAGGATACTCGTTTTTTTCTTGGGAGCTGTTTTCATCAGCATTCATTTGAAGGCCCAGCAATTTTCATTGCGACATTATACTGCTGTGGATGGGCTTCCCCAATCGCAGGTGAATGCTATTGTGGAAGATGAAAATGGCTACCTCTGGATTGGAACCCAGGGGGGTGGCTTGGCTCGCTTTGATGGCAAAGAATTTAAAACTTACAATACGCTGGACGGGTTGCTGAGCAACATCATCTCCTCGTTGATGATAGACAACCAACAAAATGTATGGGTCGTTCATCCCCATGGTGTTTCCAAGTTTGATGGTGTAACCTTCAAAACATTTCAATCACCTGTACCCAATCCCAAACGCATCCGAAGAATATATGCGTTGGGTGATTCCGTTTTATTTACGATGCAGGCAGGTACATTGGGTAAGATTTATCACGATTCGGTTTATTACTGGGATCGTGCCATCACCCCGGGGAAGACCATCTTCTCAAGTTCACGACTACCGGATCGTAACCTATACTTTTATCTCAACGATAGCAGTTTTCTGATTCTGACGCCCCACGGCCAGCAGGAGTTGATCAGTCATAAACGTGTTTTCAATCGCGTTCATGGCTTGTTTCATTGGAAAGGCAACCTGGTGATTGAATCCGATAAAGGGTATTATTCTTTAGACGCTGCCAACAAAACATTTCAACGCGAGTCGATTACGTCACAAAAGCATATCGTAGCCTACGATACGCTTAACAAATTCTTATGGGCATTTACGGATAACGTTCTTTCGCATGAAATGGAAGATGGTAGTAATCCGGTGGAGGTTCTTAAAAACGTAATGGTTACGCAAATTCATTTTGACCGCGAAGGAAATGCCTGGATCGGTACCAATGGCCGGGGTTTGTACAAGTATGCTACCCAGGATTTTGACCGGTGTGCTTCTGAGAACCTAACCTCAGTCATGGCCATTAATCAGGATCGGGCCGGAGCAGTTTGGATTGGTTCCGGAGATAAAGGGTTGTGGCGTATACATAAGGGCAAAATCAAGAACTATACGTTTAACAAAGAAGAGGAAGTGGCCATTAATGACATCAAGATCAGCCCAGCGGGAGAATTGTGGATTGCTTCCAACTATGGCTTAGGCCGATACGATTCCATCCGCGATACCTTTAATTTTTTAAATCGCGAAAACGGACTCTCCAGTCAATACATTGTCAATATTGAGTTTGATCAAGCAGGAAATATTTGGTGTGGCACCGTGGGAGCCGGGTTAAATTATCATGATGGCCAACGCGTTAAGCAATTGAACTCGGAAAATGGGTTAAAAGGTCAGATTATTTACGCGCTTCGATACTTTAAAGGAAACAACACGCTCTTTGTTGGCAGTGAATTTGGCTTAAACAAGATCCACGATCTGGAGGTTACGTATGTGTCGATACCAGAACTGAGAAACACTTCGGTTTACTCTATTAATTCATACCAGGATTCGCATTTACTAATTGGCTCTTCCGGAGGCGGGGTGATTATATTTGAACCAGGCGCAAACCGGGTAAAGAATACGTTAACCACCCGCGAGGGATTGCCCTCCAACCTCATCTATTTTGTGGCTGCCGATCAGGACGATCACATTTGGATCGGAACCGAGCAGGGGATTAACCGGGTTAAGCTTAATGCTGATTATGAAATTGAAGAGAATCTGCATTATGGTTATGAAAATGGATTGACGGGTGTGGAGACGAATCAAAATGCCTACTTTCTGGGAGATGAAAAATATTTTGGATTGATTGATGGCATCTATCAATATAATCGTAATCAAAATATTCCTTCCCGATCGCACGACCTGCACCTAACGGCTGTTGACCTGTTTTATGGTGAATTTCCGGTTCAGGAGTATGCTGATAGTACCGTTGGATTTTTTAAGGTGCCTTATAATCCTACCTTTTCAGCCGGTAAAAACCACCTTACCTTTTATTTCAATCGCGTAGACAAGCGAAACCCTAAGTCCATCCGCTACAAGTATTACCTCAAAAATTTTGACAAAGCCTGGTCCCAACCCACCTCGCTAGGTCAGGTAACCTACGGCAATCTTCCACCAGGTGATTATTCCTTGCAGGTACTGGCCACCAATAAGCAGGGTAGTTGGGATGCCGTGCCGCTGGTGTATTCATTTACCATACAAGCTCCGTTTTATGCTTCTGTTACGTTCATCAGCGTAATGGCAATTCTGATGGTTGGGCTGGCGTTGTTAGTGATGTCGATTCGGGTTCGGAGCAAAACCAAACGCGTGTTGGAAATTGAGCATATCCGGCAACAGGAGCAGGAACAACTCCGAAAAGAAATTGCCCGCGATTTTCACGATGAGATGGGCAATCAATTGACCCGCATCATCAACTACATCAGTTTAATGAAGCTTAGCCGAAATGGTCAAACTGCTGATTTGTATAATAAAGTGGAAGAATCAGCCAAGTACCTGTATGCCGGTACCCGCGATTTTATCTGGAGCATTGATCCCCTGAATGATGAACTCTCGCGTTTGTTTTTACACATCCGCGATTTTGGTGAGAAGCTCTTTGAAGAAAAGGGAATCAATTTCCGCGCCTATAATGAGATCAAGGAATCGCTTCGGTTGCCCTATGGTTTTAGCCGGGAGGCGAACCTGATTTTGAAGGAAGCCATGACGAATGTATTCAACCATGCTTGCGCTCAAAATGTGTCTTTTATTCTGCAATCCAATGGCGATCAACTGGAAATGGTGCTGGAGGACGATGGGAAGGGATTTTCAATGGCGGAAATCTCGCATTTGAACGGAATTAAAAATATGCGCCTCCGGGCGGAACGCATCAAGGCGGTTTTACGTATTCAAAGTATTCATCCCGGCACCCGGGTCACGTTAGCATTTGTAAAATTAAAATCTAAAAAATATGTCAGTACCCTTTAAAAAGCGTGTTCTAATCGTAGAAGATGATGCAGAGATACGCAATAGTTTTTCGCTGATCGTCAATAGCTCCCCCAAATTTACTGTGGTGAACACCTATGGCAGCTGCGAAGAAACCATCAAGCATTTAAATCAGGATAAACCCGATATTGTGCTGATGGATGTTGAACTCCCCGGAGGCATGAACGGGATTCAGGGGACACGCATTATTAAAGAGAAGGCTCCGCAAGCCGAGATCATTATGGTAACCGTGTATGAGGACAGCGAGTTGGTTTTTGAAGCGTTGAAGGCGGGCGCCTCTGGTTATATAACCAAGAGTGCAAATTACATGGAGTTATTAGCAGCCCTCGAAGAAATTTCAAAAGGGGGGGCACCGATGAGCAGCAAGATTGCCCGGATGGTGATTGATAATTTCCACATTAATCCGCACAGCCCACTTACAAAACGGGAAACGGAGATTTTGCAATTAATCTCGGAAGGCAAAACCTACACTCAGATTTCGGAGGAACTCTTTATTTCAAAAGAGACCGCTAAGACGCACATTAAGAATATCTATTCCAAACTTCAGGTACGCAGCAAGTCCGAGGCCCTGGCCAAGGCAAGCCTGGAGAAGTTGATTTAGGAATTAGTCACCGTTTGAATAAAAGCCATTCGCTTTACCCCACTCGGGTTGCAATGGCTTTTTTTATTGGGTACTTTTCAACCCTAATTCCGATTCGTATGAGAGTGTCTATTTTCCTGTTTCTTGTTGTCACTTCATTTAGTTCATTTGCCCAGAAGAAAAAGGATCAACCCGCTGTGCAACCAACGCCCGCTCAGCAACTGGCTGGTATCGAGGCAAAAATAGCCGGCATGAAGAAGTACCCGGGCTTCTTTGAATTTTACTACGATGAGAAACAGGACAAAGTCTTTTTACTGATTGATAAGTTTGATACAGAGTTCTTATACGTTGAATCATTAACAGCTGGCGTGGGCTCCAACGACATTGGATTGGATCGCAACCAATTGGGTCGTGAGCGGGTCGTAAAGTTTGACCGGAGAGGCCCCAAAGTTCTTTTAACCGAAATCAATTATTCGTATCGGGCATTATCCAATAACGCAGCAGAGCGCAAAGCAGTGGAGGAAGCGTTTGCCCAATCCGTACTTTGGGGTTTTACCATGGTAGCGGAAGAGGGCGGAAAGGTGTTAGTAGATGCTTCGGATTTTTTGCTGCAAGATGTTCATGATGTGACCGGAACCTTGCGCAATACCCAACAGGGCAATTACACGCTCGACAAATCACGATCGGCCATGTATCTGCCACGGACCAAAAACTTCCCGCAGAACACAGAATTTGAGGTTACGCTTACATTTACAGGTCAGCCGACCGGAGGATACATTCGGAGCGTGGTACCCACTCCTTCCAATGTTACGGTGCGCGAACATCATTCTTTTGTACAATTGCCTGATGCCAACTACACTCCGCGTAAGTTTGATCCACGGGCCGGTTTTTTCAGCATCTCATACTATGATTATGCCACGCCCATTAGCGAGCCCATTGAGAAGCGATTCATTACACGACACCGTCTGCAAAAGAAGGATCCCTCGGCAGCCCTGAGTGAAGCGGTGGAACCCATCGTATATTATATGGATCCCGGAGCTCCGGAGCCCATCCGGTCAGCCTTGATGGATGGAGCGCGGTGGTGGAATCAGGCTTTTGAAGCCGCAGGGTACAAAGATGCGTTTAAGGTAGACGTGCTACCCGAAGATGCGGACCCGATGGATGTACGCTACAACCTGATCAACTGGATCCATCGGTCAACACGGGGCTGGTCATATGGATCTTCGGTAACTGATCCACGCACCGGGGAAATAATTAAAGGCCATGTGAATCTTGGATCGTTAAGGGTTCGACAGGATTATCTGATTGCGGAGGGTTTGTTGGCACCGTATGAGGATGGAAAACCAGTATCAAAGGAAATGGAGGCCATGGCGTTGGCACGACTCCGTCAGCTGGCCGCACATGAGGTAGGGCATACCTTGGGTATTGCGCATGCCTATTCATCCAGTACCGAAGACCTGGCATCCGTCATGGATTATCCGCACCCGATTGCAAAGATACGAGATGGAAAGATTGACTTGAGCGAAGCGTATGATACCAAAATTGGTGCTTTTGACAAAGTGGTCGTTGCCTACGGGTATCAACACTTTCCTTCCGGGGTTGATGAGGAAAAAGCGTTAAGCGAGATCATTCAAAATTCATTGAAGTCAGGATTAACCTTTTTATCGGATCAGGACGCCCGGCCGTTAGGGAGTGCACATCCTTACGCACACTTGTGGGATAACGGGAAAGATCCGGTGGAGGAATTGGATCGGGTGTTGGAGGTACGAGCGTTGGCGCTAAAGAATTTCGGAGAACGCAACATCAAACCTGGAGCACCCATGGCTACCCTGGAAGAAGTGCTGGTGCCGTTGTACTTCTTTCACCGGTATCAGACAGAAGCAGCGGCCAAAGTGTTGGGAGGATTAAACTATCGCTATGCGTTGCGTGGGGATGGTCAACCGATTGCTCAGTTATTAACACCGCAGCAAGAATTAAAAGCGATGGAATCCCTTCTCAAAACGGTTCAGCCCGTTACCCTCGCCTTGCCAGAGAGCCTGCTGAAGCAAATCCCACCACGACCACTTGGATATTCGCGCCATCGTGAATTAATGAAGGGCAAAACCGATTTAACGTTCGATCCGCTCTCGGCTGCAGAAACGGCCGCTGACATGACATTCAGCTTGATTTTACATCCCGCCCGTGCTAATCGCTTGTTCGAGCATCATTCCCGCGATGCCCGGTTACCCAGCCTGGAAAGTGTGATTGATAAATTGATAAGTGCTACGTTCAAGGCTCCTGTACGAAGTGGGTATGAAGGCGCTATTCAAATGAGTGTGAACTATGCGTTATTCTCGAATCTGACCCGGTTGGCTTTACATAAAGATGCATCCGTTGCTACCCGGGCAATCGCTCATCTCAAGATCGATCAGTTGAAAGGCTGGCTGTCTACCCGTACGACAGCAGACGAAGAATGGAAGGCGTATTACGCTTACCTCACGAAATTGGCTATAAAATTTCAGGAAGATCCGGATGAGTATAAACAGGAAAATCTATTAAGTCCACCACCCGGGCAACCCATCGGGATGACCGAAGATCTGTGTGGAAATTGACATTGTGAAGTTGTGATTTCTTTATCGGAATTTCATTGGTGCTTAAAACCAATCCGCCAAAGCCCGCGCACCTGGTTGTTCTGATACCCGATGGCTTTGTCGCGCGGATAAAGTTTTCGAATCAGGGTATCTGTGCGAAAGGCAAGTTCCCGATCCGGGGTTCCATGACAGGTGAGGCAAAGCGGTTGCGTGATGATAGGCTTATAAAAGAGAATGGTATCATCTTTTAACACCAATTTCGGTGTCAGCTCTTTTCCTTCCCCCAGGTCTATACCAATGCCCTTGATCAAAAATTCTTCCATTTTGTTGGCTTCATTTCGTGGGTTTCGGTTTTTATTGCTCACGCGCCTGATGGAAACCTGATGAGCCCGGGCCAGGGAATCGGTAATGGGGTAAGCATTTTCATTACAATAGTTCAGGGCATGTTCAATGCCTCCGGCTTGCATCGCTTGTTTCAGCTCGCTGCTGATGGTTTCAAAAGCAATTTTAGCAATCACATTTCCCTGAATCACATAGGTGCTGTCGATGCGTTCCGGAACCTGGGAGGTTTCTTTTGTACCACACGCAGCCAGAACCAAAATAAGGAGAAAATAGATCAACGTTTTCATGATCTAAAGATCGAAATAAAAACAGAATCAAATTGTGATGATGGTTACAAACTAATGGGCACCGTCAAACCATTCTTTAAAATCACTTACTTTTTCACGACTCACGATTATTTCCGGCTCCCATTTGATTTGTGGCGTAATCCTTAACCGGCTGTTTGAGTAGACAACCACGTCCTGCACGGCACTGATGTTGACAATGTAACTTCGGTTTACGCGATGGAATATTTTTGGGTCCAGAATCTCCTCGAGGTTCTCTAGGGTATAATCAATAATAAATTTTCGAAGTTGATTGGTGATCAGGTAAACATCCCGGCCATCGGCAAAGAAGAGACTGATTTGATCGGAGGTAATGGATTTAATATGATCTCCCAACTTAACCATGAATCGGTTTTTATATGACTTCTGCCGGGCATCCAATGTTCGGGTAATGGTTTCGTTCCGGTCTTCATTCCAACGCAATTGGGTTCCCAGCGCTTCCACCTTTTTAAGACTGTTTGATAGATCGGTAAAGGTGATCGGTTTTAAAAGATAATCGATACCATTTACTTTAAAGGCATCCAATGCAAACTCGTTGTAAGCGGTAATAAAAATAACCGGCTTCTGAATTTTTACTTCCTTAAAAATGTCAAAGCTAACTCCATCTTTTAACTGAATGTCCATAAAAATCAGGCCGATGGAGTCCTGATTTGCTGCGAGCCAGTTCACCGCTTCTTCCACGGATTCAACCTTGCCCTTAATTTCAATCGTGTCACTATAGCGTTTCAAGTAACGCTCCAGCTTTTCGGCAGCCGGAGTTTCATCCTCTACAATCAAGACTTTTAGGGCCAGGTTACTCATTCACGGCAGCTAGTTCAGTAGAAATACGGACTAATGGAAATTTAATATAGTTTTCTTTCCCCGCCTTTACCTGCACAAACGGATTCTCGCTGAAGAAAGAATAGGAGCGCTGTAGACGACTAAAGGCATTCAGACTATCCTGATGGAGCAAAAGCCGGTCGTTGATGGTATGTTGCAATACCAGATATTCATCACCTTCTTCCAGGTACAACCGGATGACCAGCGGTGACTGTTTTGAAATCAGCGTATTCCGGACTATGGCATCGATGGTAACCAACAAGGAGCCGGGTATGAGTTGTATACTTTCAGTATCCCGAACGGAGTTAAGAAGGTTAAGTTGATTTTGATATTTAAAGTTCAACAACTTGATCAGGTGGTCCGCAGCCTGAAGTTCTTCTTCCATCGAAATCAGTTCTTTATGTCGATTGACCAGGCTATACCGGTAAATTCCTGCCAGATAATCGATTTGTTCTTCAGCCTGATCAACATTGTGCTGCATAGTCAGAATCAGATTCTCAAGGCTTTCATACAAAAGATCCGGATTGATTTCGTTTTTGAAAGACGTAAAATCTGCTTCCAGTTTTTCGCGCATTTTCTTTTCTTGCTGAATAAGTAAAATATTTTCGCGGTTCAGGTAAAAATTGCTAAAGAAAAGTGCATTATAGAGTAAACCAATCACACCGTAAATCGAAAGAAACAATCTTAGCTCACTCGTATTGATGGTGAATCCGATCACCCATTTGTAGTATGCCCAAATGGCGATTGCAATCAAAGCCAAGGAAACACCAAGAGTCGCCAAAATCTGCACGATAATTCTACGTCTTACTTTTTGCTTCGCTAACCATTTTTCAGAAATGGAAAGCGTAATCCGCATCGCTTCGAGTGAAATGTAGGCCAACCCGATGCACACGTACACTTCGGCACTGCTCGCTATATTTTTTAAGTCAGAGAAATTATTATTGATCAACAAAATCAAAAAATATACCATCACACCGGCCACCGGTGGTGCGAGGATTCGAAACAAAGCGTGATGGATGAAGATTCGGTTCATGCCAACGAATAGGATGGATGTGTAGATGCTTTTTCCTGCTCCTTGATTACCGGTAAAACAACAGTAAAGTGGGCTTCGTTTTTAATCAATACTTTTTCATTGGTAAAAAACTGGTACCGACTGATGATGTTGTTTAGACCAATATGAAAGCTTTCCGTTTTTTCGGATGTGGTTTTGGAGTTACTGACCAAAAGATGTGTATTGTCCTGAGCTGAAATGTAGATTAATAACGGTTGTTCTTTTGAAATTTTATTATGCTTAACCGCATTCTCTACCAGGAGTTGTAAAGTCATCGGGGGAATCTGTGTAGTGTAGAGGCTTTTCGGTAAATTAATTTCCAGGGTGAGGTGTTGTTCGTAGCGAACCTGTAACAGGTAATAATAGGCTTTAACAAAGTCAATTTCATCGCGTACAGTTACCAGTTTTTGCTTTTGATTGTCGATTACATACCGGAATGTATCGGCCATGCGTCTGATAAACTGCTCAGCCATGAATGTATCTTTAAACAGGAGCGAGGATACCGTATTGAGGCAGTTGAACAGATAGTGCGGACTGATTTGTGTTTTCAACGATTGGAACTGCAATTCCAGTTGAAGCCTGTCCAATCGCATTTCTTCCACTTGATTTTTAGCGTAGTACCGATAGGAATAGAAAAGTCCATAAAAGATTTCATAAATGAATAACGTTATGATGAGCAGGACGGCCAACTTGATCGCATCATCATTGCGGGTTTCAAGCAGGAGTAAACTGGCAGAAATCATAAAAATGATGACCAGGGTTCCGTTCAGGAAAAATCCGGAAACGAATCGAAGCAGGAATTGAGTACGCCAAGTAATCCATCGATCAAGCAGTTTATCAACTTGCCAGGCCAGGAAGCCGGCCAGGTTGGTTATAATCGTACTGATCAGAAATTCATAGGCCTCAAACTGAAGAGACGGAAAACGACCCTGTAAGCTATAAAATAGATAAACAAAGTAGAGCACCCCCAATGTGGTGCAGATGAGCGCCAGCAATCCATATTTCTTCATGACTCGGCTTTGTAGAAGGGTAGGAAGAGCCATAACTCTCTTAAACTACTCAAAATCTTAGAAATCATCAGTTATTAGCTGCCTAACTCAATTTTCAATGGCGCGCAATGCCCGTCCGTAATAAGTTTCTGAACGGATCTCCCTGGCAACCGCGCGATAAGCATCTTTCACGGTAGCACTGCTCTTCTTCACGGTAGGTGCAGCATCGACCAACACTTCGGTGATGTAATGGTCGGAGTCTATCTCAGCTGCTGCCTGAAGTACAGCCAGTAACTTTCCATCCGTCAGGTTCGATACCGAAAGGGCAGTTTGCAAGGTTTGTGATTTATAGTGATCACTCTCCATGGTATTACAATACGCTACCAGTTTCTTATAATGTTCCTCTTTCAGGTCTTGCTTTTTTAACAGGGTTGTTAACACCTCGGTACGGTAATGATCCGAATCAATGGAGGAAGAAATTGACAGAAGACTTGAAAGCACCTCACTGTCGATGGGCTTGTCCAGCATATCTTTGATTACCTGGGTGATGTAATGATCCGATTCAATTCCTTTTACAGATTCCACAACTTTTTGGTAGGAGGCAGCCGAAAGTTCATGGTTCAGTGCTTTGGTTAATACCACAGTCCGGTAATGATCGGAGTCGATCGATTGTGTGGTTTTGATCATTTCAGTCATGACGGCATCATCGAGATTGGGTTGGCGCAACAAGGCAGTGAGTACTTCAGTTTTGTAATGATCGGATTCCATTTTGGAAGTTGAAGCAAGAACAATTTTTACACTTTCCAAAGAAGCAGGTTGAGCCCGTAACGCTTCCTTTATGATTTGAGTTTTGTAATGATCGGAATCCATTTTATTGGTAGCAGCAAAGACAGCTTCAATGGCCTCCTTATTTTTCATGAACAGAGCCATATTATCATCAAAAAACTCGGTGAGGTAGTGATCAGAATCCATTCCCGCTGCAACCCGGCTGATAATTAACGGATAGTCTTTTGTCTGAATGGGTAATTTCATCAGAAGTCGGGCATAATGTGATTTCATATAGCTGCCGTTCAAGGCATTAATTTCATTGAGCACACCTTGCACGCCACCCTTCCGGTAAAACCGGTTAACACGACTTTCGGCAGCTACGGAAGTGGTGCGCACCACTTCCGGGAGAATTTCCGAAAGCCATTTGCGACCTTCCGGTTCATAAGCAACCTGGGTTCTTCCTTCGTAATATTCACGCTTGATGGTATTTCCCTCCGCACTGAGCTTAATGGTGCGTCTGCTGCCAAAGGTGGTTTTGGTAATCTCCAGGTACCCATCCGGTGATAAACTCTTAATATCACGGTCATCATCGGTAACCTCGATTTTACCTCGGACTTCAATATTGAAGCTATTGAACCCATCGGAATTTTTAAAGGTCATTTTGGCGCTGCTTCCGGAGGCATAAATTTGGGTAGAAGACTGTCCAAAGGCCGCGGTACCCATCAACAGGATAAAATAGATGTAGCTCAACTTCATACGTATACTTTTTACTTCTTTAACGGTACAAAGGTGGGGTAGGGATGCCTTGACCACAACCCTAATGAAATGAACTGCAGGATTGATGTATTGAGTTGTAATTTCAACCCGGTTTGGAAAATCCGCGCTGTCTGCGGGCCTCAAAGACCACTACAGCAGCCGCATTGGATACGTTCAGAGAATCGATTTGACCTTGCATGGGAATGATGATATTGGCGGTACTGTTTTTTACCCAAAGATCTGAAAGCCCTGTGGCTTCCGTACCCATGACAATGGCAGTGGGCTTGGTAAAGTCAGTTTCGTGATAAGGCTTGGAAGCCTTTAAGTAGGTACAATATATGGCAACAAGATTCTTTTTCAACCAGGCAATGGTTTGCTCGCTGGTTGCGGATGCAATCTGTTTTGTAAAAAGGCACCCAACGCTGGATCGAATCACATTGGGGTTATAAAAGTCAGTTTGCGGATCACAAATAATCACCGCATCTACTCCCGCAGCATCCGCGGTGCGAAGAATGGCACCCAGGTTCCCCGGCTTTTCAACTGCTTCTACGATCAGCACGAGCGGATTCTTGCTCAACTGGATATCTTCCAAACGATGGGTTTTCTGTTCCGCCACCGCCAGGATGCCACCCGTACTTTCACGGATGGCGATTTTATCAAAAACTTCTTTTGATACAGGAACCAACAATTTGTCATCGCTCAGCAGGTCGCCCGATATTTCCTTATCCAGAATTTCTTCACAGAAAAAGATGTTCCCGATCCGGTACCCGGCTTGCAAGGCCATTTTTACTTCCTTTGCGCCTTCAATGATGAACAGTTGTTGTTTTCTCCGTTCGCGTGGCTTTTCCAACGCGAGCAAACTCTTAATCTTCGGGTTTTGGGTACTGGTGATCAGGAAGTGCATAGAATCAAAATTCAAGATTCAAATGGCAAGATCAAAGAGCCAGCTGCCGGTTATTTCTTAATTTTGTATTTCAATTTTTAAATTTTGAATCTAATCCATCCTTCTTCCTGGTCCGAGTATGAACTGATGGACAGCGGAAATTTTGAAAAGCTGGAACGCTTTGGCAAAATAATCCTCATCCGACCGGAACCTCAAGCCATTTGGGAAGCAGTGCTTTCGGAAAGTGAGTGGAATCAAAAAGCCCATGCCCACTTTACCCGCGAACAGAAAGACAACTTTCGATTTGGAGAAGAGGTAAAAGGTGGCTGGAATAAGCTCAAGCCCATGGAGGATAGTTGGCAGATCAAGTATCAATATCAATCGCTGCAACTAACCTTGCGTCTTGCGTTGACGGGTTTTGGTCATGTGGGGCTATTTCCTGAACAGGGTTCCAATTGGAATTTTATTTATGATAGGATATCATCCTGGCCTCAGAAGGGGAAAGTGTTGAATCTTTTTGCCTACACAGGGGCGGCTTCGGTAGTGGCCCGGGCTGCTGGTGCTGAGGTAACCCATGTGGATGCTTCGCGACCGGGATTGAATTGGGCAAATCAGAATATGACCTTAAACCAACTCAAGGATATACGTTGGGTGTATGAAGATGCGCTCAAGTTTGTAAAGCGGGAAGTGAAGCGCGGCCACCATTATAATGGTATTATTATGGACCCGCCACCGTATGGCCGCGGGCCCGAAGGTGAGAAGTGGACATTGCAGGAAAAGTTAAACGAGTTGGTATACCTTAGCAGTCAGCTTCTGGAACCCACCTCTGCATTCTTTATTCTTTCCATGTATGCAGTTGGTTTATCACCGCTGGTTGGATTAAATGTCGTGAAAACACATTTTCCCGGTGTAACCCCAGAGTACGGAGAATTTTTTCTGAAATCAAAAACAGAACGCGATTTACCGATGGGAACATTTTTACGCTTCACCCGGTAGAACTCATTCAACTTTTTATTCTACATACGCATCTTATTTAAAATCTGAAGGTTGGTTCGAATTCTATTTTTTGGGGGATTGCTCATCGGTTCCATTACCTTAAGCGCACAAACCCTCTATCGTGGTATTGTTGTAGATTCGGCATCGCTAGCCAGTTTGGTGGATGTGCATATTTCCATAAAGCGCGGAAACCGGGGTACTGTTACCAATACATCCGGTAGCTTTTTGATGTCGGCAAAACCATCGGACACACTTTTATTTTCGGCTATCGGGTATCACACGGTGGAGGTACCCTTGATGTTTGAAGAAGATGCATTATTTATTTTGCTGCGGGAAGATCGCCTCTTGCTTAGTGAAATAACCATTCGGTCCACCCGGCTTTATCCCAATCAAATTGCCGACCGAACAAAAGCTCCACCAAGAACATTGAGTTTAGTAAGCGCATTTGGATCGCCATTCGATTATTTCTGGAAACTGGAACGTGAAAAGAGAAAACTTTCCCGGGTTATTGAAGAGAACAACCGAACCCAAACCTTCCGGCAGGTCATTACCGATCCGGATGTAAAAGCAATCATGATGGATGATCATGAGGTGGATGAGGAAACGTATTACAAGTTGATTGAGCAATTTAACCTTAAGCATCCAGCGGTCCATTATTTCACTGACCCCGATGCAATTATGGAGGCGTTGCACGGGTTCTTTGAAAAGTTCAAATAGCCTCAGATTCAACCCCTTTTCTAGCCGACTTACCGGGAGGAATAATCCATTCGTCCCCGGTAAAATCCGCAAATAACCGTATCTTTGCGCCCTTAAAGTTGAAAAAAGCAGCGGAAAACAAGAGTTATGGAAGTTAGTAAAATCAGGAATATTGCCATTATTGCCCACGTTGACCATGGAAAAACCACCCTGGTTGATAAATTATTGCATGCCGGTCATCTGTTTAAAGACCACGAAAACCCCGGAGAGCTCATCATGGATAGCAACGACCTGGAGCGGGAGCGGGGCATTACCATTTTGGCCAAGAACGTTTCGGTACGCTATAAAGATTATAAGATCAATGTAATTGACACCCCCGGTCACAGCGACTTTGGTGGTGAAGTGGAACGTGTACTCAATATGGCCGATGGCTGTCTGCTGTTGGTAGATGCGTTTGAGGGCCCGATGCCGCAAACCCGGTTTGTACTTCAAAAGGCTTTGCACTTGGGGCTAAAGCCGATTGTTGTCGTTAATAAAGTAGACAAAAAGAACTGTACTCCCGATGAAGTGCACGAGGCTGTGTTTGATCTCATGTATGCGTTGGATGCAACCGAAGATCAGCTCAACTTTCCAACCTTTTACGGTTCTGCCAAGCAGGGTTGGATGAGTACCGATTGGAAAAACCCAACCACGGATATCACGGCATTACTTGAGGGCATCATTCAATACATTCCAGCACCCAAGGTGGATGCCGGAACAACTCAAATGTTGATTACCTCCCTTGAGTATTCTTCTTTCATTGGCCGGATTGCCATTGGCCGGGTTCAACGCGGATCCGTGAAAGCAGGACAGCAAATCGCCTTGGTCAAGCGCGATGTTAGTGCAGTCGTTAAGACGCGCATCAAGGAAGTATATGTATTTGAAGGTTTTGAAAAGAAGAAAACGGAGGAAGTGAAGGCCGGTGAGATCTGTGCCCTGGTTGGCCTGGAAGGATTTGAAATTGGAGATACCGTAGCCGATGTTGAAAAGCCCGAAGCATTAAAATCAATCGCCATAGATGAGCCAACGATGAGTATGCTCTTCACGATTAACAATTCACCATTCTATGGAAAAGAAGGGAAGTATGTTACTTCGCGCCACATTAAAGATCGGTTGGACCGTGAGCTTGAAAAAAATCTTGCTTTGCGAGTGGGGGATACCGGTTCTGCCGATAGTTTTATGGTCTTTGGCCGTGGCGTGCTTCACCTTTCCGTGTTGATCGAAACGATGCGGAGGGAAGGGTATGAACTTCAGATCGGGCAGCCTCAGGTAATTTTTAAAGAGATTGATGGGGTGAAATGTGAACCGATTGAAGAGTTGACCATCGATTTACCGGAGACGGATGCAGGCAAAGCGATCGAAACCGTGTCCATGCGCAAAGGTGAAATGATCAACATGGAGCCGAAGAGCGACCGAATGATATTGAAGTTCATGATCCCATCCCGTGGTATTATCGGATTGAGGAATTATTTATTGAACGTGACAGCGGGGGAGGCCATTGTTACCCACCGGTTTAAGGAATATCAACCTTATAAAGGAGAAATTCCGGGTCGAATCAACGGCTCTTTAATCGTGATGGAACAAGGTGAGGCCATTCCTTACAGTTTGCACAACCTCCAGGATCGTGGAAAATTTTTCATTGAACCGGGAGAACCCGTTTATGAGGGCCAGGTCATTGGCGAACATAGCCGCAGTGGAGATTTGGTTGTCAACGTAACCAAAACGAAAAAACTTACCAACATCCGCGCTTCGGGTTCGGATGAAAAGATGCGGATTGCGCCTGCCATCAAACACACGTTGGAGGAAGCGTTGGAATACATTCAGGCCGATGAGTATGTGGAAGTAACACCAAAGTCCATTCGTCTTCGCAAGATCTACCTGAACGAGACCGACCGCAAGCGTGAGCGTAACAAGGCTTTATCGAATGCATAGACCATTTCTCATTATATTTTTCCTGCTGAATGTCGGTGTGGGGTTTGGGCAAAATCCAAAATGGGCCACCTGGGAAACCGAAGCGGATACTTTAATGAGTCAGGAAGATTTTGCCGGAGCCATTAAGTTGTATTCCAAGATCGTTGATGAGTCCAAACTGAAAGATCGCACAGCCTACCGGGCGTTGTATAAGCGATCGGTAGCCTATTACAGCTCCGGAGATTTTCAGAGGTCCATTCAGGATATGAATAAATTTATTCCTGAATTTCCACAAAGTCATCAGGCCCATATACTTCGTGCTCTTGCTTATCGTGAATTGAACGATATAGACAATCAATTAATTGATCTTGAGGCTGCGCTTGAGTTAAGCGGAGGAGATCCCCAGTTAATTAAGTGGCGTGCCGGATTGTTGATGGAGAAAAATGAATACGCCCTGGCGAAAGCCGATTTATTACTGGTTCGAGCAGTTCAAGATGATCCGGAAGTGGAAATGAATCTGGCTTTTACGTATTACTCGTTGCAGCAACCCGATAGTGCCATTATCGCCATCAACAAATCCATTGAATTGGATGCTACCTTTGCACCGGCCTACTTGTACGGGGGCTCTTTTTCATTGGAAGAGGAAAATTATGAATTGGCATTGAAGTATCTGGAGGTGGCCCTGCGGTTGGATCCGGAAAATCTCACGGCCGTTTTTTATAAAGGTATAGCCCTGGTGGAGCTGAAACGGATTTCGGAAGGTTGCCGTTGTTTGAACAAGGCATTTTATGCCGGGCAAGACGATGCTGCCGATTACCTGAAGCAGTATTGTTACGAAGTATACAAGTAACGGTTACACCCCTGGGTTGTAAATATTGATTTCTATGGCAGAGCAAATTCTCATCCTTGATTTTGGTTCGCAGTATACCCAGTTAATTGCAAGAAGGGTACGGGAGTTAAACGTTTATTGCGAAATACATCCATATAATCATGTTCCGACAATTACTTCAAACATAAAGGGAGTGATTCTTTCCGGCAGTCCCTGTTCCGTGCGAGACGAAGGCGCCCCAGACGTTGACCTAGAGCGGTTTGGTAAAATTCCGGTTCTTGGTGTTTGCTATGGAGCCCAGTTGATCGCTCAGAAAAGTGGCGGGTCGGTGGCACCTTCTCAAATCCGGGAATATGGCCGGGCACGACTTACTACGGTGGATCATCACAGTGAACTTTTAAAGGAGATCTCACTCGATTCGCAAGTATGGATGTCGCATGCCGATACGATTACCGCAATCCCGGAACAGTTTGAAATCATTGCCAGTACACCTTCCGTCAAGGTAGCTGCCTTTCATTTAAAGGGAGAACAGGTGTTTGGAATTCAGTTTCATCCTGAAGTAACACATTCACTGGAAGGCAAAAATCTCCTGCGCAATTTTGTTGTTCACATCTGTGGTTGTGCCCAGGATTGGACCCCTGACCAATTTGTAGAGGCTACGGTGACAGAACTGAAGAAGATATTGAGTAGTGATAAGGTAGTCATGGCGCTTTCAGGCGGAGTGGACTCAACCGTGGCGGCCATGTTAATCCATCGGGCCATTGGTAAAAACTTATATTGCATTTTTGTTGATAACGGACTCTTGCGCAAGGGAGAATTTGAGCAAGTGCTTCATTCGTACCAGGGCATGGGATTGAACATCAAAGGGGTTGATGCAAAAGATAAATTCTACCAGGCACTGAAAGGTCTGAGTGATCCGGAATCCAAGCGGAAGGCCATTGGTAAAACGTTCATTGATGTTTTTGATGGGGAGGCACACCGGATTACCGATGTGAAATGGCTTGGGCAGGGAACCATCTATCCAGATGTGATTGAGTCAGTTTCCGTGAAAGGTCCCTCGGCCACCATTAAGTCGCACCACAATGTAGGCGGACTGCCTGACAAGATGAAAATGAAAGTGGTGGAGCCACTGAATACCTTATTTAAAGATGAAGTGCGCCTGGTCGGAAAGACACTGGGTATTGATCCGCTCATTTTAGGGCGGCATCCATTTCCTGGACCCGGGTTAGGCATCCGGATTTTGGGAGAGATTAATTCTGAGAAAGTCAGGATCTTACAGGAGGTTGATGCTATTTTTATCAGCGGCCTTCGGTCGCATGGTCTGTATGAAAAAGTATGGCAGGCCGGTGCCATGCTCTTGCCGGTTTATTCGGTGGGAGTCATGGGCGATGAACGAACTTACGAGCAAGTAGCTGCCTTGCGTGCCGTAGTGAGTGTGGACGGAATGACGGCAGACTGGGCTCATTTACCGCATGATTTTTTAAGCGAGGTATCTTCTGATATTATAAATAAGGTGAAAGGAGTCAATCGGGTGGTGTATGACATTAGCTCCAAGCCACCGGCAACCATCGAATGGGAATAGCGGCTTAATTTTTGATTGATTATATTGGCTTTTGCTAAAAGGTATCTCAAGAATCAGCTGCATGAATAAGACTTCCCTTTTCTCGATACTCATCTTATTGTTTTTTCATCAGGCCTATAGTCAGGATTTTCGAAGACAATACAAGCAGGCCAAGGATTACTTTGAAGTGGGAAAGTACAGCGAAGCGATGGACGCTTTTAAGCCCTTAATGGTATATGATCAGGAAAATCCCTACCCCGAGTACGCTTCCTTTTATTATGCATTATCTGCACATCGGTTAGGATACACCTCGGTCGCCAAGGAGACTTTTTTGCAATTGAAGAAATTGTATCCCAATTGGGGCCAATTGCCCGAAGTGAATTATTGGTTGTGTAAAATCTATTTTGATTTAGGGGAGTACTTCCAGGGACTGTTGGTTGCGAGCTATATAACAGATCCTGCTTTTCAAAGTGGGCTTACGGATTTAAAGCGCACCTACCTGGCTCGAATCGATGATGTAGAAACCTTGAAGATGGTATTGGAAGATTATCCTAACGATCCCGAAGCTGCCCGGGCTTTAGTTCGCTTATTGGGAAAGCAACCGGCTCATCTGCAGGAATCCTATTTGATTGACTCCTTGTGTTTTAAATATTCCTTATCGCGCGAAGCCTTGGTTACGGTGGAAGCCCCCAAACCCATTTTTAAAGAAAAATATCGGATAGCGTTGATCCTGCCCTTTCTGGCGGAAACACTTGACCCGACACCCGTTAAGAAACGAAATCAATTTGTTTTGGATTTATACGAGGGGATGAAACTGGCAGCTGATTCGCTTGCCAATTCGGGCATCCAACTTGAATTGCTCGCCTATGACAATCAACGAAACAAGGAAGTCACGAAAGACTTACTTCAAAAAGAGGAGCTTAAGACGGCCGACTTGATAGTAGGACCACTGTTTCAGGAAGAATCGGTGTCGGTACAGGAATTTTCGCTAGCCAATCAAATCAATTTGGTTATTAATCCCATATCGAACAATGCTGATCTGGCTAACAAGAGTCCATTCACTTTCCTTTTTCAACCCAGTCACGAAACGCTGGGCATGCGATCAGCCGAGTGGGCGGCAACTCATGTAAAGCGTGAGCACTGCCTGGTTTATTATGGTGAGGCAGTGAAGGATTCAGTGATGGCATTTAATTTTATCAAGCGGGCGCTGGAGTTAGGAATCAAGATCGTGTATGCCGAAGAAGTTCGAAATGACGCATCCGGTCGGATCTTGGAAACCTTAGCTTCCGCCACAGAATTTGATGAATGGAAAAATCCAATCCAGTTTAAGCTCAAGAAGGATAGCATTGGAAGCATCTATGTTGCCTCTGACAGTGAGTTGATTTATTCGAAAGTGATCAATAGTGTTGAAACCCGGGGCGATTCAATTATCATTATCGGTCAGGAAGGTTGGCTTCAGGATACCTCGGTCGATTTTTCCAAGTTCGAGCGAACGCGAGTTACCATGGCGGCACCTAACTTCAGATCGATGACCAGTCCGGCCTATACTGTGTTTAGAAAGAATTATTTGCAAAAGCATGGCACCCTGCCGGTTGAATATGCTTGCGTGGGGTATGAATTTATAATGACTGTTGGAACAATATTAAGTCGATTCGGGGCCAACTTCTCGCAAACCATGCCCGATGGTACTTTTATTCCCGGCACACTCGGGTCGGGGTATACGTTACTTCCCACCGATGACAATGGCACGGTGCCTTTTATAACCTTTCGCGGTGGCCGACTTGTGACGTACTAGGCGGTAAGGGCGATATTTGAAAGTAATAATCCGGGAAATACTTACATGCAAAACCCGAAAACGAGAGGTTTTACTACATTTCTTCCTGTTAACCGGCTCATTTTTACTATTTTTAGGGGATTAACAGCTATGAGTGTTTACCGGGTTGGCTTAGGATTATGTCTCATTTTTTGGTGGGCCAATGCAATGGCCCAGGAAACCGAAGAGAAAGCTTCTGTCGTTTTTGATGAGCTTTATGATGAGCCGTATTCCATCAATAAATTATTTATTGGTGTTCAACCTTTTTACGGTGAGTTGTTTGCCACCAACGTAAATGCCGGCTTTGGGGCCGATGTGCAATACTTACACAAAAATAAGTTTGACGTAAAGGCTCATTTTCGCAAGACGTACAGCAGTCAGTTTTTTGATTTTAATCGTCAGCTTGCGAAGCAAAACAGTTCTGTATCCAACAAACCGGAAATATTTAATTATTACGAATTGGGCGGCACCTACCACATCAAGGATTTTGACGTTTCCTCTACAACAAAAATTTTTTTACACCGAAAAAGTTTTTCTCGTGCCCGGTGGGCAGCCACAGTGCCTTTGTATGCTGAGGTTCCCAGTAAATTGAGAAAGATATACGGAGCGCGGTTGGGAACGGTTATTTGGAACAGCACGGTTGATTTAAACCGTACGTTAGAAAGTCAGGGCCTAAGCAAATCTGATTTAGTTAATGATGAAGGCATTGGGCTGCCTAACAATGACGATTTTAATGTGTTCAGCAACATCTATGCAACGAATATCTATGTGGGAGCATCCATGTCCTGGATTCGGAATATTGCAGTGAGTTTTGATAAGTATGATGAAGGCATAGACGATGGCATTCTCACAGTCTTTTTGGATTTGATGTTTGCTCCGGCCCTCACGCTGGACCCGGTTGTTTACAATAATGAAGAGTATTCAACCGATGCGGTAAAGACCAATAAAATTGGTTTTCGTGCCGGGTTGGAGGGGAAATTTAATCGCACACTAAGTTGGGCGTATGGCGGTGAAATTGGGTATCGTCCTTCACTGGATGGAAGCGGTTTTTTTGCCATGTTTAAAGTGTCCTTCCCGGTATTCAGTTCCAACCTGGAAAATAAGGTCGAAGCTTTCGAAAAATAGTTTCATGGTTTGTGATATCCTGGTCACTCACATAAAAGGTTTGGTGCAGGTGAGGGATCAACCCGTAATGATGGTGCGGGGCAAGGAGATGTCCTACCTACCCGTGCTGTCGGATGCTTTTCTGATGATTACCGATGGCAAAATCCAATCCTACGGAGCCATGCAAGATCTTGCCAGTGAAATTACTGCCAAGGTAACGTACAACGCGCAGGGCCGATTTGTGTTTCCATCCTTTGTTGATTCACACACCCACCTGGTATTTGCCGCCACCCGCGAGGAAGAGTTTGTAATGAAATTAAGAGGGGCAAGCTATGAAGAGATTGCAGCTAACGGTGGCGGGATTTTGAACTCAGCCCGTGTCCTTCAAAGATTAACGGAGGATGAATTATTTGAATGCTCGTTGCCAAGAGCGTGGGAAGTGATCCGTACAGGAACCGGAGCGATCGAAATAAAAAGCGGGTATGGACTTACTACCCATGATGAACTTAAGATGTTGCGGGTAGCGAAGCGAATTGGAAAAGAAACTCCGCTGCGGGTGAAGACTACATTTTTAGGAGCTCATGCAGTGCCTAAGGAAAAGACAAAAGATCAATACATTTCAGAAGTAATTAACGAAATGATTCCTGCGGTGGCGGATGAGCAATTGGCAGAGTACATTGATGTTTTTTGCGAGCAAGGTTTTTTTTCTCCTTCAGAAACAGAGCGCATCGTTGCGGCTGGATTACGCGTTGGGCTACGACCACGAATACATGCGAATCAGTTGGCTCGTTCGGGTGGTGTACAAGTTGGAGTGAAGTTGGGGGCCATCAGTGTCGATCACCTTGAGCAGATTGGAGACGAGGAAGTGGAATCCCTGAAGTCAGGCAGTACCATGCCTGTTTCCCTGCCAGGAGCCGCCTTTTTCTTGAATCTCCCTTTTACACCGGCCCGTACCCTGATTGATTGTGGGTTGCCGTTGGCTATTGCCTCCGATTACAATCCCGGAAGCGCACCCAGTGGTAACATGCCGTTCATGGTTGCATTGGCCTGCCTTAAAATGAGAATGACACCCGAAGAAGCGATTAATGCCACTACCATCAATACGGCCTATACATTGGGCCTTGAAAATGCATGTGGTTCCATTTCGGTGGGAAAGATGGCTAATCTTTTTATCACTCAACCGATGGCTTCGGTTGCCTCTGTGCCGTACCATTTTGGTTCTAATCTGGTAGCGGAAGTAATATTAAATGGTAAATTCATCCCGAAATGAGAGGCATGGTAAAAGACCTTCAGCTACAAACCTATTTGCGCGATGTTCCTGACTTTCCTAAGCCAGGAATAATTTTTAAAGACATAACACCGTTATTGGCCGAACCGGCTGCCCGAAGAAAGGTGGTAGATGATATAGCCGATCATTTTCAAAGAGAGAATATTGAAGCGATTGCAGCTATCGAAGCCCGGGGATTCATTTTTGGAACCTTGTTGGCTGAAGCCATGGGCATCCCGTTCATACCCGTACGAAAATCAGGAAAGTTGCCATATCATAAAATCAAGGAAGAATATTCACTTGAATATGGCAAAGCCGAAATCGAAATGCATGTTGATGCAATTCCGGAAGGATGCCGGGTTTTGGTGCATGACGATTTACTGGCCACGGGTGGAACCGCCTCTGCTGCTGCTTCCATGATTCGCAGGTTGGGGGGTGAGGTGGCCGGGTTTTCATTTTTGATCAACCTTGCTTTTTTACCGGGTGAAAAAGTTTTACAGGATAAGTTTGGGATAAAACCTCACTATTTGGTTAGTTATTCGTAGTCTTTTGATCACTTTTTGCGATAACTTTCGGCTTGAAATGCTGTTAAAAGGGTGATGAACGAAGTTATTAAAATACCGATGTTTCCCCTTTCCATTTTCCCCTTACCGGGTGAATTGATTCCGCTTCATATTTTTGAGCCTCGGTACCGGCAGTTATTGGAAGATGCAGAAACGAAGGATATTGCCTTTGGCATTTACTTCAATCATGTTTCCAATCAGGAAAAGATGGGGTCGTTGGTAAAGCTGGAAAGTGTAATCAAGCGCTATAAAACCGGTGAATCGGACATTATCGTACGGTGTGTTGATTTATTATCCATGAGCAAATTATTCAGAACCTATCGTGATAAGCTTTATCCGGGGGGCGAAGTAGAGCTGTGGCATGTGGACATCACCCAGCCTATGGGAGGAACGCTGCGAAAATATTTTACCCAATACCAAAGTCTGATCCGATTAAACCATACCGATAAGACCGTTTCATTGTATGATGCGGCCAATGAACTTAATCTTGGGTTTGACGAACGGTTGAAGTTGGTGGGATTGACGGATGACCGGAAGGAATCGTTTCTCATCGCCCGGTTGAAGTACCAGATTCAATTATTAAGAGAAGTTGAAAAGGCAAAGGATGTTTATCACCTCAACTAGGTGAGGGCCTGAAATATTTTTCCATTTTTTTCATCCATCTTCCTTTTGGTTACGTTAAGGGCAACTTTCCCTTGATGCACAGTTCATATTTTATTTAATAATCTTTAACGTTACACATGCAACAATTCCTTTGCTATGAGCGTCATAAGACTATAAAAAATATTTATGAAAGCATTCAGTTTACTTTTGGTGGGTGTACTAATTAGTACACTAGCGTTCGCAAATGGGACAGATGAGCCTAATGAGACGTCATCTGTGGCAGTAACAAATTCATTAGGCAGTTCTCTGGTAAAAGTATACTACAAGGCTGACCAGGCTGGTAATGTGAAGATTTCTATTCTGAAGAATGGGAAACTTCTTTTCACTGAAACACTAACCAAGGTTGCGGGATTTGTGCGACCCTATAATTTTTCAGGATTGCAGGCGGGTGAGTATACGGTTCAAATTGAAGACAAGCAAGGGAAGAAAACCGAGAAGGTAGACTACCTGGCGGGCCGAATTGAAAAATACATCAGCATTGTTAAGCTGGCGGAAGAAGGGAAATATCTCTTATCGGTAAATTCGAGATCCCGCGACAAAATCAACGTGAGCGTGTACAACGATAAGAACGAGATACTCCACAGTCAAGATAAAACGGTAAGCAATGCTTTTGCCGAAGTTCTAAATCTGAAGGACATCAATCGGTTTACAATTGAAGTAAGTGATAGCCAGGGAGTAATTAAGACTTTAAAGAATTAAGACAGATTAGTGCAAAACGGAGAACCTCATTCGTAGATGAATGAGGTTTTTTTACTTATATCAATGCAATCGATTTAGATCATTAAAATAAATGCCACCTTCATTTTTTGCTGGATTTACCAATTTTTATCTGGATCCATTCTAAAAAAGTCGCTACAAAAAACCCGCAAACGATTTTTCATTTCAAAAATCAAGTTTACTTACAACTTTCAGACTCGCGGCTGGGTTGCCCGTACATTTGTATTGAAAACAAAAAGTAAAAAAACTATGAAAACAAAATCAATTCTAGTTGCGCTTGTAATGGCGGTGTCAGTGGCAGCCGTAGCGGCTGATCCTGTTGGACCCAAGGTGGTTGTTGTAAATCAGAAGGAGTCGGGGATTTTCAAGGTGATCTACGAAGGATTGCAAACCGGAAAGGTGACTTTAAAAATTTACAATAAAGAGAACAAAGTAGTATTCGCTGAAACGATCAATGGAATAGATGGATTTATCCGTCCGGTAAATTTCGCTGGCATGGAAGCCGGTGAATACACCATTGAGGTGGCCGATGCTTCTGGTAAGCAGATTCAAAAGGTTGAATACAATATGGAAAATCGGATTAATTCAGTTCACGTTGCTAAACTTGGTATAGAAAGCAAGTATTTGTTGGCAGTGGCGAACAAGGACGCTGAAGAAATCAACGTTCGGATATTCGATGGCAACAATAATCTGGTTCATAACGAAGACCTGGTTATCAACGGTGATTTCGGATTGGTATACAATCTGAAGAATGTAACCGGTGTACCCACCTTTGAAGTTACCAGTAAAATGGGCGGTACAAAAGTCATTAAGTAGTACTCAAACAATTAACACCAGGAAGGCTTGCCCGGCAAGCCTTCCTTTTTAATTTTTGGGAGTACTCTTCTTAGCCTCTTTCTCTTGTTCTTTAAAGTACTTTCGGGTCAGGAAGCTGTGTTTCATCGCTTCCATGTTTTCATCAAACTTTTGAGTGCCCTGATTCAGGTTTTTGAGCGTACTACGCAAGTCATTAACCAGGGTTGTATCTTGCCACAAGGTGGGGATAGCACCTTTTCCTGTATTTAATTTTTGGATGAAAATCTGCAGGCTATCGGTACTCTTATTTATTTCTAACGCAGCACTCTGCAGATTATGCATTGTTCTTTCAAGTTGCATGATCGTGGAGGAATCGCGTAGCAGATAGCCGGCCAGGCCCTTTCCGGCATTGATATCGGCAGTCATAAGTTGCACATCCGATAATAGGGAATTTGTTTTTTCGGTTGCTAAACGAAGATTTCTTATGGATTGATAGAGTTGCATACGAAGTGTTGTATCGTATACCAGGTAAGAAAGAGTTCCTTTTCCATGTTGAATTTCTTCTGTAATGTCAAGCAAACTTCGGGTTAGCATGGCTGCATTCTCGTTGGTCATGTTAAGTGTTTTAAGAATGTCGTCTGTTTTTATCCTGCTAAATGAATTCAATAAATCATTATCATCGATGATGTCGGCATGGCTGGCTCCCGGGGTGATATTGACAAGCATGTTTCCCATTAATCCATCCGTTCCAATGGTTACCAAGGCATCTTTGCGAATGAATTTTCGAACATCTTCCCGGATCCGCAAAGTCACTTCCACAGTAGAGTCATTTTGTATATCGACTGCCATCACCGAACCGACATTAATTCCCGAAAACCGGACATTATTCCCCCGCTGCAATCCATTTACATTGTTAAACACAGCCCGGATGGTAAATGTGTTTCTGAACATATCCTGTTTCTGTCCGATAAGATAGACCGCCACAGTGAAAATAAGTGTACCGGTTAGCACGAGGATGCCCAACCGGATGGTTCTACTTGTTGATTTTTCCATAGTTCAAGCCCATTGCATGGTTCATTTAAACAAAGAATGCCTGTATTACTCCATCTTTCATCGTACCCAACTGAGTATAGGTTGCTTCTGCATAATTGATTCCGTTATGCAAAATGATCATTCGATTGCTGCTGATTCGGGCACAAGCCAGATCGTGGGTAATAATGATGGATGCGGTATGAAATCTATTTTGAACTTCATTGATGAGTAAACTGATTTCCTTCGCGGTTACAGGATCCAATCCGCTGGTAGGCTCATCATAGAGGATAATTTTTGGTTGCATAATAAGGGTTCTTGCTAGCGCAATTCGTTTCTTCATGCCGCCTGAAAGTTCGGAAGGCATCATGTTGATGGCGTTAAGTAAACCAACCGCCTCCAATGCCTCGGTCACCAACAGTTCAAGTTCTTTTTCCGTTACCTGCTTCAGGGGATGTCGTTTTAAAGGAAATTCAAGATTCTCCCGCACGGTCATTGAATCGTAGAGTGCACTACCTTGAAATTGAAATCCAATCTGTGACCGCAGCCGGTCAAGCTCCCTTAGGTTAAGCTGGTCAACGGCCTGATCTAAAACAAGCAATTTCCCCTGATCTATCCGCACTAAACCGATAATGCATTTAATCAATACGGATTTCCCCGACCCGGACTTGCCCATGACTGCCAGGTTTTCACCAGCCCACAATTTTAAATTGAAACCTTGCAATACCCTGTTCGACCCAAAGGCTTTATACAAACCTTCAATGTCAATTACCGGAGCCGTCTTGTAATCAATACTATGTTGCATGTCATAGCTCATAAAATATATCGCTGACTAATACTGCGATAAAATCAAGAATGAACACCAGCATCGAAGCAATTACCACAGCTTCATTAGCGGTTCTGCCAACACCTTCCGTTCCACGCGTTGAGGTGTATCCTTTATAACACCCAATGATTCCGATGGCAAACCCGAAGAAGAAGGATTTGATAACGGAGGGTAAGAGGTCTCCAAATTGAAGATATTCGAACACCTTGCTAAAGTAGAGTTCAAAGGATACTCCGCCCTTTAAATATTCAACAAGAGCCGATCCAGACAGTGAAATAATATCTGATAATACTACCAGTATCGGTATCATAATGGTCGTGGCTGTTACCCGTGTAATAACGAGGTATTTAAATGGATTAGCCCCGGAGACCTCCATTGCATCAATTTGTTCTGTGACTTTCATGGATGCCAACTCAGCACCAATCCCAGAACCGATTTTTCCGGCACAAATCAATGCGGTTAAGACGGGCCCTATTTCGCGCACGATGGCGATGCCAACCATTGAGGGCATCATGGATACCGCTCCGAATTCAATCAGGGTAGGACGAGTTTGCAGAGTCAATACAATACCCATTATCAATCCGGTGATGCTGACCAGGGCAAATGACTTGTTTCCGATCAGGAAACATTGTTTTAGTAATTCCTGAATTTCATAGGGTGGAAACCAAGCCTCACGAAAGTATCGCCCGGCAAACTCACTGATTTCGCCCGTTGTAAGAAAGAACCTGGTAAGCTTTTTCACAGTGTTTGATCACTGAGAAAAGGTATTGAATATGCCCCTTTTAGAGTATGATATTTATCATGTACTCACCCTATATCCATCACGGAATACGGTAACATTTTTACATATTTCTACGGTATTGTCCGCCAACTTCAAATAATGCCCGGGTTAGCTGCCCGAGTGAGCACACTTTGGTTGCTTCCATCAGTTCATGAAAGATATTCTTATTTTGAATGGCAGCCAGTTGAACCCGCTCAATCATGGCCGACACTTTTTCATGCTGCACGGCATGGAGATTTCGCAGCATTTTGATTTGGTACTCTTTTTCTTCGGTTGTGGCCCGGATCACTTCTTGCGGAATCAATGTAGGTGAACCTTTCGAGCTCAAAAATGTATTCACCCCGATAATGGGATATTCTCCAGTATGTTTTAACGTTTCATAATACAAGCTTTCTTCCTGTATTTTTCCCCGCTGATACATCGTTTCCATCGCCCCTAAAACTCCCCCACGTTCGGTAATCCGATCAAATTCTGTAAGCACTGCTGCTTCCACCAATTCGGTTAACGCTTCAATGATAAAAGAGCCCTGCAAGGGATTTTCGTTTTTTGCCAATCCTAACTCTTTATTAATAATTAATTGTATGGCCATGGCTCTGCGAACACTCTCTTCGGTAGGAGTGGTGATTGCTTCATCATACGCATTGGTATGTAACGAATTACAATTGTCATAAATGGCATACAATGCCTGCAGCGTAGTTCGAATATCATTAAAATCAATTTCCTGGGCATGCAACGAACGACCTGATGTTTGAATATGGTACTTCAACATCTGACTCCGATCATTGGCACCGTACTTGTTTCTCAGGGCTTTGGCCCAGATCCTGCGCGCCACCCTCCCGATCACGGAATATTCAGGGTCGATTCCATTGCTGAAGAAAAAGGAAAGATTAGGGGCAAACTCATTGATATCCATTCCCCGGCTCAAATAGTACTCAACATAAGTAAATCCATTGGCGAGGGTAAACGCCAACTGGGTAATCGGGTTGGCACCTGCTTCGGCAATATGGTAGCCCGATATCGAGACGGAATAAAAGTTTCTGATGTTATGATCAATGAAGTATTGTTGAACATCTCCCATCAGCCGTAATGCGAACTCCGTAGAGAAAATACAGGTATTCTGAGCCTGATCTTCTTTGAGTATGTCGGCCTGTACGGTACCCCGCACCTGGGCCACGGTATCGGCTTTAATTTTTTCATAAACTTCCGCGGGTAAAACCTGATCGCCCGTTACGCCTAACAACATTAAGCCCAAACCATCATTTCCTTTCGGAAGAGACCCTTGATACCTCGGAATTTCGCTTTCATGATTTTTATAAAGGTCTTTGATTTTTTGCGTTACGGTCTCTTCCAAACCGTTCTTCCGAATATAGATTTCGCATTGCTGATCAATGGCGGTATTCATGAAATAACCGAGCAACATCGGAGCAGGACCATTGATCGTCATGGACACCGAGGTTTTCGGATCAGCAAGATTGAATCCGCTATACAATTTCTTGGCATCATCCAGGCAGCAGATACTTACTCCGGAGTTTCCTATTTTTCCATAGATATCCGGCCGATAATCAGGGTCATTGCCATAAAGTGTGACGGAGTCAAACGCAGTTGATAATCGTTTGGCGGGCATGGTTAAGCTCACGTAATGAAACCGGTGATTGGTTCGTTCCGGCCCGCCCTCCCCGGCAAACATGCGTGTAGGATCTTCTCCTTCGCGCTTGAATGGATAAATCCCTGCTGTAAACGGAAATTCACCCGGTACGTTTTCCTGTAAACACCATCGTAAAATATCCCCCCAGTTTGAATAGCGCGGCAAAGCTATTTTTGGTATGGCAATGTGAGACAAGGATTCGGTATGAGTCTTGATGCCGATTTCTTTGTCCCGAACTTTGAACGAAAAGAGAGGACCCTTGTAACGATCTACTTTTGCATTCCACCCCTCAATTAATTTCCAGTTTTTAGGATCAAGATTGAGTTTTACTTTATCAAATTCTGCTTCGAGTACTTTTTTAAGATCATTCTGAGCGTCAGGAAGAGCCTTGATGGTTTTAGACAGCGCAAATAACGTTTCGGCAACGTTAGCCTGATCATTTGCCCAACGGTCATACGTGCGATTGTTTTCTGAGATTTCACTAAGATATCGGGTACGGTGCGGAGGAATGACAAATATCTTCTCCGACATTTCGCGGGTTATGCGGAACGATGAGTTTAGCGGAGCTTTGGTTTTCTCCACTACTTTATCAATCAGATATTTATAAAGTTGATTGGTACCGGGATCATTGAATTGAGAAGCAATGGTTCCAAAAACCGGCATGTCTTCCACATTTTTGTCCCAAAGCTGATGATTTCGTTGGTATTGCTTTTTCACATCCCGCAAGGCATCGAGCGCTCCCCGTTTATCAAACTTGTTCAAGGCAATTACATCCGCAAAATCAAGCATGTCAATTTTTTCAAGCTGAGTGGCTGCACCATATTCGGGTGTCATCACATACAGTGAAACATTGCTGTGGTCCAGAATTTCTGTATCGCTCTGCCCAATGCCTGATGTTTCCAGGATAATCAAATCAAATTCAGCGGCTTTTAAAATGGAAATAGCCTCCTTGACGTAAGCGGATAAGGCTAAATTCGATTGGCGTGTTGCGAGGGAACGCATATACACCCGGGAATTATTGATGGCATTCATCCGGATCCGATCTCCAAGAAGGGCTCCGCCTGTTTTTCGTTTAGACGGATCGACTGAAATCAATCCAATTTTTTTGTCTTTGAAATCAACCAAGAATCTCCGAACAATTTCATCAACCATAGAAGATTTACCAGCGCCACCCGTTCCCGTAATGCCGAGTACAGGAATCTTCGCGTTAGCGGCTTTTGTGTTGATCTCCTCAAATGCGGTTTGATGTCGATCATAGAAATTCTCCGCAGCGGATATGAGTTGAGCGATTTTGAGATGATTATCCGAAGTTAATTCTCCCTTTTCAATGAATTCACCAGTTGCATAATCACTCTTCTCAATCAGATCATTGATCATGCCTTGCAGTCCCATGGCACGTCCGTCATCGGGGGAATAGATTCGGGTGATGCCATAGTTCATCAATTCCTTAATTTCATCTGGCAGAATGACACCACCACCACCACCAAAAATACGGATGTGTCCAGCTCCTTTTTCATGCAATAAATCATGCATGTATTTGAAATACTCAATGTGCCCTCCCTGGTAACTGGTCATTGCAATTGCCTGGGCATCTTCCTGAATGGCGGTGTTCACAACTTCTTCCACGCTACGGTCATGACCCAGGTGAATTACTTCAACCCCGGTTGCCTGAATAATCCTGCGCATAATGTTGATGGCAGCATCATGTCCATCAAAAAGACTGGCTGCGGTAACAATTCGAACTTTGTTTTTGGGTTTATAAGGTGCTGGTGCCTGATGACCGGCCAGGTTTGGCTTCTGTGATTTTTCTGTTGCAGTTTGGGTGCTCATGAACTTGAGTTGAATCTCAAAAATACGGATAAGAAAAAGATTAAGCTAACGGGCGGTAGGTGTTTTGACTGGAGCGGAAAATCTTAATTTTGTTCTCCAAACCGCACCGGATGCAGAACGTTTATCGATTCTTTTCCCCTTCGAATGAAGTTCCGGAATCACTGTACCGAAGCGTCTTCATCACCAATATTTTAACGGTAATATTTTCAGTTCTCACTTTCAGCCTGTTCATCATTCTGCATTTGTTATTTGGGTGGACTGCCACCTCCATTTACATCATATCCGTATCCATCATCTTTCTGATCATTGTTTTAGTCAATCGTTCATTTTACAATTTCGGTCGGTTATTGTTTTGTCTGGGCCCCATCTATCTCTCGTTAATAATTTCCCTTTATGGTAAGTACTCAGAACCTCGACACACCTACATCACCTATTTTGACAGTCGTTATTTCATATTGGTAACTACCATTTTACCGGTACTGATCTTTTCGTTGAAGGAGAAAGTAAAGTTGACGGTTTGTATGGGCTCGACCCTGTTGATTCTGATTTTATTCGATCCTATTCATAACCTCTTCCACGTAGGATTCTTCCAACGTGGCTTTACCGCAGCGTCTTATTATTACATTAATTATGTTACACTCATTTCTTTCTTTGTTTTGGCTTTTGGTGGCATTACATTAAAGATCATTACCGAACGGGCGGAGCAAACCGTCTTAAAATCAATTGAAGAGTTGAATCTCGCCAACTCTAAATTGTTGTTTCACAATCAGGAGCTTACACAGTTAAACCATTCCATTACCCTCCAGAGCGAGGAATTGCTCCGTCAAAAGAAAGAAATCCAGGAAAGCCGGGAGCTGCTGGCCGAGGCTAATTTGTTAATCAGTAAACAGCAGGAAAAGTTATTCACTACAAATCAGGAATTATCTCACCTGGTAAAACAGAAGAGTGCTGACTTGGTAAAAATGAATGAGGAGTTAGTTCGGCATAATAACGAGCTGCGTCAATTTTCATATACGATTTCACATAATCTGCGTGGTCCGGTAGCGCGGTTGCTAGGACTAACGGATTTATTTGACAAACTTGATGAAGGGAAAGAAAAAGGAGAGGTGAGTTCCATGATTCAGAAATCCGGTTTGGAACTGGATGCAATCCTGAAAGACCTGAGTTTAATAATTGATTTACGCAATGACCTCTACCTGGTTCGCGAAAAGATTCAATTGAAGGATGAATGGAGAAGGACGGTTTCAATCCTTCAGGATCAAATCCGTCCCGGGTACAAAGTATCCGTAAATTTTGAAGATGCTCCCATTGTTTATTCGATACGGGCCATGATTCAGAGTATTCTTTATAATCTTGTAAGCAACGCCATTAAGTATCGAAATCCGGAAAAGGACCTGAATGTGGAGATTACCACCCAATTGCTTCCCGATCAGTCGTTTCAATTGGTGGTAAAGGACAATGGATTAGGGATGAATCTGGAAGGTGAAAAGAAGGAAGATCTCTTTAAGTTATACAGGCGTTTTCACACCCATGTGGATGGCAAGGGGTTGGGATTGTATCTCGTAAAAACACAAGTTGATACACTCGGTGGCACGATTGAAATCGAAAGTGAAATTAATCGGGGAACCACTTTTACCATTTCCTTACCGCACCCGAAGGATGTCAGTAAGCAGATATTTTACGAGAGCGAAGCTGCCAGAATCTATTATGATGCTGACATAAATAATACAGTTATCGTTTGGAAACGAAACATCACCAGTCCCGAATATCGGAGGGCCTTTCTGGCGGTATTGCACACCTTGAAGACCTATCATACTCCTGGCTGGATTGCTGATTTGCGATTACAGGGTGTCGTTGGGGACGAAGATCAACTTTGGTTTATCAATACCATTATACCGGAAGTAGTGCGGTGCGGGTTGAAGCGGATTGCAGCGGTAGGATTTACGGATCCCATCCGAAAGGATTACTATGAGCGTATGATCACAAAAACGGCCTCATTGGGTATTACTCTTAAAGTTTTTGATTCGGTTGAAGATGCCAATCACTGGATGGAAACATTTATTAAACAATCTGCAGTGGTATGAGCCAGTCGTTTATACCGGAGGGCAATGAGCAAAGCCTGTCGGACATGCCTCCAACCCTGAATACGGAGGTAAATTATCGCACCGCGAAAATAATGGAGTGCGGGTGTACGAACGTACGGATAGTATAAATGATCAGAGAACATCTATTCACCGCATGGGTAATAGATTGACTTGTCTCAGAATAGGCGGAAAATGACAGCAGTATTCAGGCTCATAATCTTTTTTTGATATGCTCTATCATGTTGTTACTGAGGCTGATTGGAATTCGCAGTTGCACCTGGACCAATATGCACCACCCGGTTTAAAGCAAGCGGGATTTATTCATTGTTGTACCGAAATACAACTGGAGGGTGTACTTCAACGCTATTTCAGCGGTCAATCGAATCTGCTAGTGATCTCGATCGATGAGTATAAACTGAGGGCAGCGGTGAAATATGAACCAGGCACTGATAATGAATTATTTCCACATGTTTATGGCTCCTTCAATAAGGATGCGGTGCTTAAGGTTGAGAGCATCTGATTGCAATCTGTCGTTCAAAGCGCTATATTTCGCTGGCAGATGCCGCTAAAATGATATGACCAGTTCATTAAATAAGTTTGGGATTGTTGGTTTTATTCTTTTGCTTGGGGTTGGAGTTGTTTATTTCACTTTGAGAGAGGAACTTCCGGAACTATATATAAATGAATTACTTGCCGGAAGCACATCGTGCTGTCCGGATCTTTCATCAGGCACCGCTGAATATGATGATTGGATCGAAGTATTTAATGCCGGTTCTAGACCCGTGAATGTTGGCGGTATGTATTTTTCTGAAAACAAGAAGAAACCTTTGGAATTTCAGATCCCCAATTCAACGCCTGAACTCACCACCATTCCACCGGGTGGATATTTACTTTTTTGGGCAGATGGCTCGCCTGAACAAGGTCCACTTCATTTAAATTTCAAACTGGATATGGATGGAGAATACCTGGGGTTATTCAATAAGGATGGGCGAAAGATTAATGATCTGAGATTTGAAAAGCAATCAGAAAATCAGTCCTATGGTAGGGTGCAGGATGGTACAAAAGATTGGAAAATCTATTCGAATCCAACCCCAAGTAAGCCGAATCAGGAGTAATTTCCTTGCACCTGACCAGGTGTTTGATCGCTATCATTGGTTCCGTACTATTTTTCTTATAACTTGATTTTATAAATTTCTTGACTATGAAAAAGAAAGTCTTAGCGTTGTTTTTTGTCTTTGTTGTCGGCTTTGCCCGTGCCGATGAGGGCATGTGGCTGATGTACCTGTTAGGCGACCCCGTATACAATGAGATGGTAAAGCGGGGTTTAAAACTAAGTAAAGAACAACTCTATAGTTTGAATAAATCTTCGCTTAAGGATGCTATTATTATTTTTGGTGGTGGGTGCACGGGTGAGATTGTCAGCAAGGAAGGTTTGATTTTTACAAATCATCATTGTGGTTATGGTGCCATTGCAGCAGCAAGCTCGGTTGAGAAAAACTATCTAAAGAATGGATTCTGGGCAAAGAGTAAGAGTGAAGAGATTCCGGCACCGGGCTTATCCGTTCAGTTTCTCGTGCGGATTGATGATGTAACCAAGGACGTAGAAACAGCTTTACAGGGACTTGGCGGAGCAGATCGCGCTGCGAAATTGCAATCTACTTCGACAGAAATTGCCAGAAAGGCAACCGAGGGAACTAATCTGGAAGCACGGGTAATGCCTTTTTTCAGGAATAATCAATACCTGCTCTTTGTTTACGAACGCTATCGGGATATCCGATTGGTAGGTACCCCCCCTGAAAGCATAGGAAAGTTTGGTGGAGATACGGATAACTGGGAGTGGCCGCGGCATACCGGTGATTTTTCTGTGTTCCGTGTCTATACAAATAAAGAGGGCAAGGCGGCAGAGTACGCAGCTGACAATGTCCCTTTAAAGCCCAAGTACTATTTGAATGTATCAACCAAAGGCGTAAAGGATGGTGATTTCTCCATGATTCTTGGATATCCGGGAAGTACCAGTCGGTATGAAACATCCTATGGTGTACAAATTAAAACGGAAATAGAAAATCCAGCGATTGTTTACCTGCGTGATGTTCGCCTTCGGATGATGCTCGTAGAAATGAAGAAGAGTGATGCCGTGCGCTTGCAGCTTTCATCCAGTTACGCAGGCATTGCCAATTATTGGAAGTTCTTTGATGGCGAGCGCAAGCAATTGTTGAAATACGATGTGTATGGTCAGAAAAAGACCGAAGAAGAAAAATTTGCTAAATGGGCAATCGGAAAACCAGAGTACGAGGGTTTGTTTGAGAAGTTTGATGCAACCTACAAGGCCTGGTGGCCCTATGCAAAGCATCGCACGTACATCAATGAGGGGATCATGGGCTCGCCACTGATTTCATATGCCGTTTCCTTGCAGGCATTAGAGCGTGCGCTGACGAAGAAGACCCCGTCTGAAGACGAGATAAAGAAAGTTCTTGAAAGCGCCACCAGGACCCGCGGAATCTTTCTCACCAATGAGAACAAGCCTTCGGATCAGAATATTCTGGCTGCTACGTGCAAGATGTTTTACCATGGTATTGATCCATCACAACATCCCACCGAATTTTATACAAAACTGAAGGCCACCTATGGTGATTTGCATGAAGATGCTCCGTATCTGAAGTACGCAGCAGATGTTTTTTCTAAGACCATGATTTTTGATGATGCCCGCTGGAACGCGTTTGTGAGTAGACCAGACTCCACTACTCTGCAGAATGACCCGGCCTATCAATATGCGACTGCCTTCATTAAGAACTACATGAAGTACCAGCCCAAGTCGATTGAATTTACTAATCAAAATAATGAACTAAGTCGTATCTATATGAAAGGCATCCTGGAGATGAATAAGGGGAAGGCGCTGTACCCGGACGCCAATTTCACGATGCGCTTGAGTTATGGAAATGTTAAATCCTATCGCCCGCGGGATGCTGTTTCGTATGATTTTGTATGTACCATGCGTGGTGTGATGGAAAAATACGTTCCGGGTGACTATGAATTTGATTTACCAAAAGATTTGATTGAGGCAGTGAACAAGAAGGATTATGGTGTCTATAAGGATGCACGTACGAATGATTTAGTGGTGGGATTCATCACCACCAATGATATCACCGGGGGGAATTCCGGATCACCTGTTCTGAACGCCAATGGTGAATTGATCGGGTTGGCTTTTGATGGAAATTATGAAGCGTTGAGTCATAAGATTGCCTTTGATAAAGACCTGAATCGGACGATTTGTGTGGATATCCGTTATGTGTTGTGGTGCATTGATAAGTTAGGTGGGGCGAAGAATATTATTGCTGAACTTACTCTTAAATAACCAGGTACTATTGTTGAATTAAATTCCTTAAGGCCTGCTATGCAGGCTTTTTTTTACCAATCCCAATGCCCTTCCATTCGGTACTGGATATTGATTTTTTCTTAGTGTCTTGATAAATTTAATATTGGAATGAGAATATTCAATGCGATTGTTCTGGTATCCTTCGTGCTTCTTTGTGGGGCATGTAAGGTAATGTATCTGCCTACAATGCAGAATGTTCCAATGTTTAGAGAGAAGGGAGAGTTTCAGGCATCCATTGCAGCTCAGAATCTGCAAGTCGCATATTCTGCTACCGAGCAAGTTGGCGTAATTATCAATGGCTATAAGCGTAAAAATAAAGTGCCGACCCTAGATGATGAGGAAAACTATAACTATATGGCTGATTCCTATGGAATTGATTTTGGTATTGGATATTTGAAGAATGGAGATGAGGGAAATGAAATGGAAGTGTATGGCGGGTATGGGTTTGGAAGGGCTTCACTATCGTATGAGAATGATGCACCTATATCTTCGGGTGGTGGTCCCAGAGGGGGTTCTTCTCATTATAATAAATTCTTTTTTCAACCTGTGTTTATTAACCGGAACGATGATTTGGATTTTGGGTTTTCAGTAAGGGTTTCGATGCTTGATTTTTATGATTTTCAGGATGAACTTGATGAGCCCCTGGAAGTTGATAAGCCCATATTTTTAGAGCCAGCATTAACCCTGTCCAAACACTTATCAGCAATTAGTTTAAGAGCACAGTTTCAATATTCATTTGCTTCAGGCTCAGCTGGGAATAACTTTGGAACTTATAACCCCTATAAAAACAAAACTCTCTTGAATTTTGGTGTGACTATAAATATGGAAAAGTTGAATTAGTCAGAAATCCATTACGTTAGATAATTAGTAGAGCTTCAATGAAGATTAGCTGGTTATCATAAATACCAGTAAACTCTTCGGTCCATGAGCACCCAGCACCAACGATTGTTCAATATCCGCAGTTTTGGACGGTCCGGCCAGAAATGTTCCTAGTGTATAGGTTGAATTTCCTATTCGCTCATACGCTTCATGAAGAGTGGGTATGATGTTTTCTGCATTGATAACCAAGACCAGGTGTTCGCAGATATAGGGCAGTACTTGATTTCCCATCGCCTCATCGGTTAACCAAATGGCACCGTTCTCAGCTACCCCGAAATCACCTTTCATGATAGCCACCGTTACCTCCTTGAGATCGTGAGGATTTGATGGTCGTTGGAAACTTCCGAAGTCAGCACTCAGTTCTTGTATTGTATTAACAACCTGGGATGTCGTTGAATAAGTTGCTTTGATGTTGTCAACAATTTCATTCCAACTAGTTACGTCCATAACACGCCCACCAATAGCAGTCAGTGTTCTTATAAATGTATCTTTTAAGTTAACAGAAGTAAAAGGAAAATTCAACTCAGGTAATTCACTCTCGACTGGTTGGTTTTTCTTAACAGCGGATAGTATCGCTTCCCGGCTACTCATACCCTCTTGTTTTGTTTATACCACGAATTGAACGACTGTTTAGGTGCAGGGGGCATTTCCCGTTGCTTGTACCAAGTATTCAATCTAGTGTTGGTTATGACCGGCAGGTTGCGGAGCACCCATCTGCCAAGGGTGCCTGATAATTTATAAATTAAGGGATGCGATAGCACAAATCCGGTAAACTTGAGCACCACTTTTTTTGAGAGATCCACATGCCCTTCTTTCACAACAGCCTGTCGCCATTTAAAGAGTTGCTGGTGAATGTCAATCTTCACCGGACACACATTGGTGCACGAACCACATAATGTTGATGCGAACGGTAAATCTGAATTTTTCTTCAAATCAAAACCGGGTGCCAGAATGGAACCGATCGGGCCGGCAATGGCCGTGTGATAGCTATGCCCGCCACTTCTTCGATAGACCGGGCAGGTATTAAAACATGCGCCACAACGGATGCACTTTAATGCATTTCTGAAATCATCACTGGCCAATCGTTTGCTTCGTCCGTTATCCACCAACACCATGTGCATTTCCTGACCTGCACGCGGTTTTTGAAAATGACTGGAGTAGGTGGTGATCGGTTGACCGGTGGCACTTCGGGCAAGCAACCTTAGAAAAACTCCCAGATGCTTTCGTTGTGGAATGATTTTTTCAATCCCCATACATGCAATGTGCACATCGGCCAGTTGAACGCCCAGATCGGCATTGCCTTCGTTAGTGCACACCACAAACTCACCGGTTTCTGCAACAGCAAAGTTTACACCGGTAATAGCTACCCGGCCTTTAAGAAAGTGCTCCCGCAGGTGCGTTCTCGCAGCCGCAGTCAAGAATTGCGGATCTGCATTGCCGTGGGGTGTGCCCAGGTGTTGATGAAACAATTGTCCAATTTCTTCTTTCTTCCAGTGAATGCAGGGCAACACAATATGACTGGGTGATTCATGCGCTAATTGTACAATTCGCTCACCAAGATCGGTGTCTATAACTTCAATGCCTTGGTTCTCGAGGTATTCATTCAAGCCACACTCCTCAGTAAGCATCGACTTACTCTTGATGATATGATTGATCGCATGTTTTTTTATGATCGCATGAACAATTTCATTGTGCTCTTTGGCGTCTGCTGCCCAATGAATGCGAATTCCGTTAGCTTGAGCATTCTTTTCGAACTGGACCAGATAGTTATGGAGATTACCCAGTACGTTGTTTTTTATCTGAGAAGCAGCCTCCCGTAGTTGCTCCCATACAGGAATTTGCAGAGCAGCCTTATCGCGCTTAACGCGAACAAACCACAAGGTTTCATCATGCCACTCCACCCGCTTTTTATCACGGTTGAATTTATCAGCTAGTTCACTATGGGTGTTGCCCGTTTTGATCATTTATCAGCGTTAAGTATTTCTGCAATATGAATTACTTTCACCGGACTCTTTTGTCTATTCAAAATTCCCTGAAGGTGCATGAGGCAACTCATGTCTACACCGGTGATGTACTCGGCTTGATGGTTTAAGTGGTCGGCCACCCGATCCTGGCCCATCTTCACACTTACGGCTTCTTCAAAAATTGAAAATGTTCCGCCAAAACCACAACACTCGTCATGGCGATCAAGAGAAATCAACTCGATCCCTTTCACCATAGAAAGTAGATGTTCTGGTTTAGAGAATGGAGCTGCAACTAATTCAGACATTTGAGCCAGATGTAGGCCACGAAGCCCATGACAACTTTGGTGGAGCCCGACTTTGTACGGAAAACTGGCATTCAGTGCTTTCAGGTTAATCACATCCGTAAGGAATTCGGTTAGTTCATAGATTTTATTACGAATCTGTGTTGCCTGTGCTTTCCTATTTGCAACATACAAATGTTCTTTTACATGCAGCGTGCAACTTCCGGAAGGACAAACAATATAATCGAAATCTGCAAAGGTTCTGATAAAGTTTTTATTGGAAGTATGTGTGTAGTGTTCAAAACCTGAATTAGCCATCGGCTGACCACAACAGGTTTGATTGGCCGGATAGGTAACATTCAGTCCTTGTTTTTCAAGCAACTCTAATGTCGCAATGCCTACTTGCGGATACAACTGGTCGATATAGCAAGGAATGAATAAACCGATGTTCATGTCATTGCTCTGAATAGTTGATTTGTTGGATCAGGTTCGGATTGATGGGTTTTCGGTTCCATTGTTTGTGAATGGCCATAGCAGCTCCCATTGCCGTTGCCTGGGCTACCGAAGCTGCAAATATTTTTAAGTTTGGAAGGGCGTTGGCAAGAAGTTTCATGAATAACTCATTTTGACTAAATCCGCCATCAACAAAAATACGGGATGCTACGCAATTCTTTAGGATCAGGTGCAGGGAAGTTTCTTGTTGTTTAACCAATTGCATCATCAGGTGAGTATAAGCTTCATCAACAGATTGGTAAGTTGAGATGGAATCGGATTGAAATGAAGTTGGCGATAGCGTGTTTACGAGGTCTGGTTGATACCGAATGTGTTTGTAGAAGTCATCCGACACATGAAAATGTTCCGCGATCCGCTTCGTTTCCTGTTCGTGTTTATAACCGGCAAACAAACGTGATGCTTTCACGGCTTTTCCTTCATAGGTCAGATAGCAGAGACAGTCTTGCTTCAATTCTTCTTCCGTAAGTATTGAATGATTGAAAGGATGAAGGGCAATACACCAGGTGCCGGTTGAGAGCAAAATGAAGGGGTTGTGGAAGCAAGCCAGATAGGGGATGAGTGCCGCGGAACTATCGTGCAAACCGATCCCTACATTCATGCTATGCTCATGAATGTCAATTCGGGTGGTCTCAGAACTTGAATGAAGCGGTGCAAGTTTCGCCAGGATACCTTCTTTCGCTACCCAATCGTGATACTGATTGGTAGTAAAGTTCCACAGGTTAGTGTGACAACCAATGCTGGTGATGCCCGATACGGGGATGTGTGTAAACAGGTAACTGATGTATTCCGGTAAATGCAATGAGTACTTGATCTTGCTGAACGCTTCCGGGCGATGATGCTTCAGCCAATACAATTGCATACCGGAATTTAAGTTCCCCAGCACCGGTGAGGCGGTAATGCGGGCGAATTGAGTTTCGCCTCCGTAGGTCTTGTAAAATAAATTTTTAAGGTTTTCTGGATAGGTTTTAAGGTAATTGTAAAGTGGAGCAACAGGATTGCCGGCAGCATCAACGTGTACAAAACTGGCCCCGTGTGCTGAAATGTTCAGAGCCTGAATGTCAAATTCCTGCCATAATAAAAGCTCCTGAAAGGACTCTTTCACCCATTCTGTGAGTGCTTGAACATCTTCGCATGGAAACCCGTCTTCGTCTGTTATTTCAGGCAGTTGTACGGATTTCTCAAAACAGATCTGGTAGTCCTCATTAACGAGAAATACCTTTTTGTTGGTTTTGCCGATGTCAAAAATGGCGATTACGGGTGTAGACATATTAAAGCTAGACGTAAGAGACCGGCTACAATCCAGTGGCAACCGTTTTTATTCCACGCTCGGAAACCAATTGTTTGCGTACGTTCAACTCCCTGTACAACTGAATCGGTTTCAGTGCGCCACCTGATTTTATTCGGGCTTCTGCCACCAACGGCCTAACATCGGTACGATAGGCTTGTTGCAAGATCTCCTGGGCTTTTGCTACATCGTTAGCTTCCTGTGCGCGACTCAATTCTTTTCGGTCTACTAACAACGCTTGTGCATAGGCAATCTTGATTGCTTCCACCGACTGCAATAAATCTTCGAGTGGGTCTTTCACATTGTGGGAAGCGTCAATCATCCATCCCAAATCTCTAGCATGATCCATGTGACGTGCGTCCATTCCTTCCACCAACTCATTGAAAATCAAAAAGAGTTGGTAAGGATTGATGCTGCCTACGGTGAGGTCGTCATCTCCATATTTGGAATCATTAAAGTGAAAGCCGCCCAGTTTACCTTCCATCAGCAACAAGGATACGATTTGTTCAATATTTGCATGGGGCAGGTGATGACCAAGATCAACCAGTGTGAAGGCTTTCGGCCCAAGTTTGCTTGCATAGAGATAGGATTGGCCCCAATCGCCAACGGTCATCGAGTAGAAATTAGGCTCAAAGGCTTTATATTCAACAAACATTCTCCAGTTAGGTGGCAGTGCGGAATAAATCTCCCGTAACCCTTCCAGGGTACGTTGAAATGCTTTTCTGAAATTCAATTGGCCAGGAAATGACGACCCATCTGACAACCAAACAGTTATTGAATTTGATCCAAGGGCTTTACCATACTTAATAACATCAATATTATGATCGATGGCTTGTTGACGAACTTTTGTATTCACATGTTGCAACGAACCAAACTTATAGCTGTGTTTCTGATTGGGTTGATCCTGGAAAGTGTTTGAATTGACGGCATCAAACGTTAATCCATATTCAGCAGCCAGTGCCTTAATTTTACGGTTGCTGGCCGGAATATCCCATGGAATATGCAAGGAGATAGCGCCACTGGATTTGTTGAGAGCATGCAATAAACCCACATCTTCAATCTTTTCTTCTAGTGTACGAGGTTCGCCTCCACCGGAAAACCGACCAAAACGAGTACCCCCGGTACCTAATGCCCAACTGGGGATCGCAATTTGAAAGTCTACTAATTTGTTGATTACTTTTTTTGCGGAAGGAAATTCATTTACAAGTGGCTTTACTTTCCGCTGATGAGCAGTGTAAAGTTTGTCGTTATGTTTTTGAATTTGAGTTTTATCGATTTTCATAGAATAGGTTTAGTTAACCAATGAGTCACGTAAAGCACAGTGTCTCCCTGGTGAACTTAGTACTTTCGTGGTTCAAATTTGTTCACTCAAGATAAAAAACTTCTGTCAAGGGAGTACTCACCGGAGAATTGTCCGGATTAGCATCCATGATATCTTTCATATACTCCCACCACTTTTTCATTACCGGATTTTTTGGTAAATCTTCTATTGCCTTGGGATTGTCGATTTTAAAAACTCCGAATAGATAATTTGTCTCTTTATCTAAGAAAATAGAATAGTCTTCGATACCGGTTTGCTTCAATAGTTGTTTTAGCTCCGGCCATAGTTGATCATGCCTGCGTTTGTATTCTTCTTCCATTCCTTCATGAAGCTTCATCTTAAAAGCGAGTCGTTGCATGGACAAATATTTTATAAAAAATTCCTTTGATACTCCATGCTATCTTACAAACGCCATGGCCACACCACCATCTACGTTCAGTACATTGCCGGTAGATTTATGGAGTAACCCCCCGACAAAAGCAAAGCATGCATTCGCAATGTCTTCGGGTAAAATAATTTCATTCAGCAGTGTGCGCTTTGCATAGTAGGCCGCAAGATCTTCGACTTTTACGCCATATGCCTTTGCGCGCCCCTCAGCCCAGGCACCTTCCCAGATTTTACTATCGCTGATGACCGCATCAGGATTCACGACATTCACCCGGATTTTATCCGGTCCAAGCTCTGCTGCATTTAATCGGCTTAAATGTAGTTGAGCTGCCTTGGCGGAACCATAGGCCGCATTATTAGGGCCGCTCACCAATGCATTCTTACTTACAATGTTAATCACATCTCCGCCAAGGTCCTGCTTTCGCATCACTTCCACCCCCGCTTGGGTAACCATAAACTGACCTTTCACTAAAATGTCGTATAGTAAATCCCAATCTTGCTCGGTGTGATCTTCGAGTGGTTTTGATATGGAAATGCCTGCGCAGTTTACTACAATGTCTACTCCTCCAAATGCGAGAGCAGTTTTATGAAGAGCACTATTAATTTGTTCACCCTTTAACACATCCATTACCGCGGTGGCATGAACATCTTTTCCATACTTGTTTTTGAATTCGGCATCTGTTTTGGCAAGGCGGTCGCCATCGTTATCACTGATCAATACACAGGCACCTTCCTCGATGAACTTTTTGGCGATTCCTTTCCCGATCCCTCCGGCACTTCCGGTAACCAAGGCCACCTTTCCCGTTAATGGTTTCGGCTTGGGCATCCGTTGCAACTTGGCTTCTTCCAGCAGCCAGTATTCTATATTGAATGCCTCTTGCCTTGGGAGTGATGTATATTCAGAAACCGCCTCAGCGCCTTTCATTACATTGATGGCGTTGATGTAAAATTCTGCTGCTACCCGGGCCGTCTGCTTGTCTTTTGCAAAAGTGAACATGCCCACACCCGGATAAAGGATTACAACGGGGTTTGCATCGCGCATGGCCGGACTGTTCGGATGTTTGCAGGTGTTGTAATAGGCTGCATACATCTGGCGGTAAGTTTCAAATGCGGGTAACAGTTTTTCTTTGATTGCCTTGCCATTCGAAAGATCTTCGTCTGTGGATAGATTCAATACCAAGGGACTGATCTTGGTTCTCAGAAAATGATCGGGGCAGCTGGTACCGAGTGGCGCCAGTCTCGCCAGGTCGTGCGCGTTGGTGAACTCCAGTACGCGCTCATCGTCTGTAAAGTGACCAATCATTCGGGTTGTACCCGAACACAAGCCACGAAGAATGGGTGCAAGGGTGGCGGCTTGTTTTAGCCGGTCTTCTTTTGGCAACGATTTGATCACCATCCCGCCAAACACCGGACGTTTCTTGCCGAAATTAGTTTCCAGGTACTCAGCACATGTTTCGATTACTTCCAGGGTGTTCACATAACTTTCATAGGCGGTATCTCCCCAGGTAAAAAGGCCATGCGAACCCAGCATGATGCCCCGGATGCCAGGATTTTCATCCAGACATTGTTTGAGTTTCAATCCTAAATCAAAGCCGGGGCGTTGCCATTCTATCCATCCTACTTTTCCTCCAAATAATTCCCGGGTGATTTTCTTCCCGTCTTTAGCAGCCGCAATAGCAATCGCTGCATCCGGATGCAAATGGTCGATGTGTTTGAATGGAAGGAACCCATGCAATGGGGTATCTATCGAAGGAGCCTTCGAAGCCAGATCATAGATACAATGGTTGAACAGTTCCACCATCTCATCTTCGAATTCGATGCCCCGGTACACACGGGTGAGGCTTCGCAGTCGGTCTACGTACAACGCGGCCAGTCCGCTTTTCTTTAATGTTCCAATGTCGCCACCGGATCCCTTTACCCACATCACTTCGGTTTCGTTTCCGGTAAGCGGATCTTTGGCCATGGCTTTGCAGGAGGTATTGCCGCCCCCGTAGTTGGTAAGACGTAAATCTGCTCCCAATAAATTTGAGCGGTAAATCAGTAGGTCTACTTCATTACCTGCCAGGGAAGCGGCCATGGTCTCATCCCACAAATAGCTTACGTGTTTGAATGTTGTTGTCATGTTTAATTTATTTTCAGCCTCACCGCCTCAGGGACATAGTTGAGTCTTCTTATTTTATTGCATTTCCATATCCCACCACCAGTACCGAAAGCATAATGGTTGCAATGCCAATGATGATGGTAGTTTTTGTTTTCTTACTTACTCCCGTCCACTCCTTCAGCAGGATTCCCCAAACGTTAGCAATCAAAATGATGAAGGCCATGTGCAAAATCCAGGAACTTGCTCCGTTACCCAGTTTACTTTCCCCCATGCCATAAAAGAAGAATTGCATAAACCAGGTTGTGCCCGCCAGGGCAGAAAAAAAATAATTTTTAGAAAGGGGAGTTTTACGATTGGTATAATCACCATACGTGCCATTGCGGGCATTGAGAATCATCGTCCAGATGAAGTTGGTAGCCAACCCCCCCCAAAGAAGTACGACATACGTAACGTTGTTTTGAAAGAGCGGATTTAACCCCATGTTCACGGCCGCTTCGGCCATCGGTTTGCCGGCTTCAATACCAAAATTGAAACAGGAACTCAGTATACCCGAGGTGATCGCAACGAAGAGACCTTTCGTTAGATTGAATTCTGCAACACTTTTTTTCTTATCTTCTTCATTGAGGTCATTCTCTTTCATCATTCCGGCACGACCGCAGATGTATATCCCGACAAGGCAAATCACCACTCCGGCAAGCACAATAAGTCCCCAGGTGGTACTAAACATATCAACGATGCTGGTCTTACCGGTTGTTGGCACGAGGGCATAATAGAGAGACGGAACGATGGCTCCAAAGGCTGAACAGAAGCCCAATACAACAGAGTTACCCAGCGACATACCGAGATAGCGTACCCCCAGTCCGTACGTGAGCCCACCAATACCCCAAAGTACGCCAAACAAGATGGTGTATTGGATAGTGGAAGCAGGGGCATTGCGAATGATTTCGGAGAACCCCGGCAGGGTAAACCACGCTGCCAGCGGGGGAACAATCAGCCATGAAAAAAGTCCACCGATAATCCAATAACTCTCCCAGGCCCACCCTTGTACCCGCTTGAATGGCATGTAAAAACTACCGGATGCAAAACCTCCGATAAAATGGAAAATGGTGCCGAGAATAACTTGCATTCGGTAGAATTTAACTTTGAATTAAAGATAAGTAGATGCGGCAGGTAAGCCATCCTGTACTATCATGAACGGAGAAAAAAATGCCGGCTTTTAACCGGCATTTTGATGATTGATAGAATGATTTTTATACGAATCAGCCCAGCGCTGCCTTGCAGAACTCCAGGCATTTCTTCACTTCATCGATGGGAGTAGAGCCTTCCGGTATTTTATACTCCAACTCAATGGTAGCCGGGAAGGTGTATTTATTGTCGCGCATTAAACGCAGCGCATCGGCAAGGGGTGTCTCTGCGGTACCCCAGGGTAAATTGTCACCACCATTGGCTTTTGTTTTGCGATCCTTCATGTGCATACTAACAATGCGGTCATGTTTCTGCTTGATAATGTCGAGTGGGTTGGTATTGCCAGCCGCTACGTAGTGCCCCAAATCAAGATTGAGTGCATTGGCCGGTGATTGGGACAGAGCGGTATCCCAGAACGTTGGCGTTTGTTGCTCATGACCGTGGTACCCCACCTTCAATCCATACTTTTCGGCAGCCTTTCCAAGTTTCAACGTATGGGCATCGTTGCTGGGATGTTCCAAGGTTACGTGGGATGCGCCCAGAGCTTTGGCGGCACGCAATCCATAATCAATATCGGTATCGGTATTTTGCATGCCAAATGCGTCCGGTTTAAACGCGTAGATTTCGATGTCGGCTTTCTTATACATTTTGCTGAATTCCTCGAACTTGGACATGGGTGCATTCAATCTCCATTTTGCCATTTCTTCACGATACATTTTACCTTTTGCTTCCACATCGGCCAGTGTTTTCTTTTCTTCTTCGGTAAGTTCTTGCTTTTGCTGCCGTTTGCGCCAAAGGGGCATCAGGGTACGAAAATCAACCGGGTTTTTCGGAGCACCGGCAAATGACTCCGCAGGACCGCCCATTAGTTCAATGTTGGTGATGCCGCACTGACGGATATAATCCAGGGTTGCTTCTGCACTTTGATCGGGCAGGTCGCGGAAGGAGTATGTTATTAAACCCAATCGCACGCCTTTAATAGTTGACCCCGACTTGCCCAGGTTGTTAATGAAATTAGGTACACCAAAACTGTCATAACTTGCCATCATCGATCCTGCGATGAGGGTGGAAGCAGCTCCGATAAATTGACGTCTGGAAGTTTTGTTTTTCATGGGTTAATGATTTTAAATTCTAACTGGTTTTATGAACATACAATTTCGTCTTATTTTTTATACTTCGCTGTCCGCTCATCATTAATTACACCCTTCCAGTTCAAACCAAAAGCAAAATCATATTTGTTACCCTGATCGTCTGTATGACATTCCATATCGTGGGGAACATCTTCGGCTTGTTTTTCCACCACCTGCATACTCGCAGGCATTTGAATCGGCAACAGGGCCGAGGGTTCAGCAGCACCGGTTATCATATCCAGCAGCGCCTGATCCTGTACCGAAAAGTGAACCAAGATTGCATCGGCATTCTTTTCAAACTCTGAGAATACCATGGGATGACTCATTTTGATGGAAACAATGACCGGCTTGCCTTTCATTTTTTTGTAGGTATCATTAATCATGCCCAGGTCTGTGGTATTGGTAGCGGTACTCTTTTTGTTTTTGTAAGTGCGATTCGTAAAACTCTCAAGCGGATCGCCACCGGCTAAGCTCGTTTCACGGGCCTCCTTTGCGGTGTATTCCCCATATTGTAAAGAGACGGGTACGTAACCAGTACCCCCTTTTTTAACATCGGCTTGATTATACCCAATGCCAGAATAAGGACTGTTAACGAATACCAGTGCCAAATCTGCCTCTTCGGGTTTGTCGGTTACGTTGAAATACTTTTTCACCACCTCAATGTTCACCGGATATTCCAGCGTTTCCGGAGTCTCCATTCCTAAAAAGTTTCTGCCGGCCGGAGTAAACTTCTTGGGGATATATACAGTCTTATTTTTTGTTAACGGAAGCGCGTTGGCTTTATTCTTCAGCAGGACGATGGATTTCAATTGGGCCTCGTACCCCGCCTTCATGTATTCGGGTTTACCCACGATGGTCTTTGATTCTTCAGGATTCAGATAAGGGTTTTCGAAAAGTCCGGTGCGGAAAATATTCATCAGCAACCGAACTCCTGATTGCTCCATCCGGGCACGCATAAATTCCTCACCATGTTCTTTCACGCCCATGTTGTAGGCTTCCAACACAGGTCCTTTCTCGTTATTGCCTCCAAATTGATCCACCCCCGCCATCAACAATTTATAGTGTCGCTCGGCTACGGTAAGCTTTTCAACCCCCCAGGGCTTACCCCCAATGAACATATCTAATACCGTTTCATCTCCGGTCACACCCCAGTCCGTACACACCACACCTTCATACTGATATTTGTCACGGAGCAAATCCTGAATGATATATTTGTTATAAGCATTGCCTACGTTTTCATTATTCTTGGTATCCTGATTATAGGAGATGGTATAGTACGGCATTACCGCGGAAGCCATTTTTGTTTTTCCATTTAATTTGAAGGCACCTTCCGTAAACGGGATCATGTGCATGTCGAAATTATTACCGGGATAAACGGCATACTTTCCGATGGCATAATGGGCATCGCGTCCGGCTTCACCGGAACCACCCCCAGGCCAATGCTTCACCATGGCATTTACGCTTTCATACCCCCAACCATCGCTGATCTCTTTATCACCCGATGACGTCTGAAAACCATCGATATAAGCCCGGCCCATATCGGCCGATAGTTGAGGGTTTTCACCGAAAGTACCATCGACCCGTAACCAGCGAGGTTCCGTAGCAATATCTACTTGAGGCGAAAGTGCGGTTGCAATGCCCAACGCCCGATATTCTTTCGCAGCAATCTTTCCAAAGGTTTCTATCAAGCCCGGATCGAAGGTAGCGGCCATTCCCATCGAACTAGGCCACATCGAAATTCTGCCGCCAGCACCTTCATTGTATTCCGTATTGGCAACGGTGCCGTGCCGTGGGTCCGAGCTGGTGTTGCTGGGGATTCCCAGACCGATGCCTTCCACCAGGGCCTGCATATTGTTATTCCATTGTGCTGCCACTTCTGGGCTTTCCACCGATGTTATCAATACATGTCGCAGATCATCTTTGGTTAAAAATTCTTTTTGCTGATCAGAAAGATCAGAAGCTGCCGCCCCGCTTTCGCTAAAGGATTTTCCATTATAGGTAGCAGCAAAGAAGCCCCGATTTTGTGCCGGTATAGATTGGTGCCGGCTATACAACATGAGCCCGGCAATTTGTTCTACGCTCATTTTTGAGGCGAGATCTTTTGCGCGATCCACCGCGGGTAAGCGCCAGTCCTCATACGGGTCCAGCTGATTGTTTTTGTTCAGGTCTTTAAACCCGAATCGGTCTACCGTCAGAATTGTGATGCCGGAGGAAGTTGAGTAGCCCAAGGTTTTGCCACCTTCATTTGTTACGATTTTTATGCCATTCGATTCTGTCTCTGTCCATTTGGGTCCACAACCAACGGCAATCATCAGCAGTAGACTGGACAATGAAATTTGTACAACGTGCTTCATTTTGGTAGAGGTTTATTTTTTTAGGTTAATTGTAAACAGGAAGCTGCAGTTCATCCTTAACAACAGACCTGTGTATAATTAGCACAACGTTCGATAAATTCCAATGAGATTTGATGTCGAATCTATCGATTGGCAGGAATACTCGACCAATCCTGAATTTTGGGACTTCGACTCAAGTATTCACATCAGTTATTTTTGTTTCAATGCCTCCGAAATAGCTTTCTCCACCAACGGAGCCATCACTTTATAACCTTCCAAGGTTGGATGCACACCATCGTATCCCAGTTCTTTTTTGAGTCCGTTGCGCTCATCCTTCATGGTGGTATGATAATCGAGGTACACGAGTTTGTTTTTATCCGCATACGCTTTAATCATTTTATTCAGTGCAACTACTTTATTAGCCGGCTCCATGCCGGGTCGCCAAGGAAAATCGTAAGCCGGAATTATTGAACACAACACAGCCTTAATGCCGTTGGCTGTTGCCAGTTGCGCCATCGTAACAATGTTATCGCGGGTTTGCTCCAACGTCATCGGCCCGGTATTCCCTGCGATGTCGTTAATGCCCGCCAGGATTACCACTACTTTTGGTTTTAAATCAATCACATCTTGTTTGAAGCGCAACACCATCTGGGGTGTGGTTTGACCGCTAATACCGCGGTTGATATAAGGTTTGCCTTCAAAAAATGAAGGATCTGCTTTACTCCAGCCCTCGGTAATGGAGTTGCCCATGAACACCACCCGGTTTTCATTTGCCTTCGGTAACCCCACTTTTTTATTGTCTTCCTGGAATCGTTTCAGGTTGGCCCAGTCCATAGGGGGTTGATTAAAATTTTTCTTTATCCAGCGCAGGCAGGCATCCATCCACTGCTCTTTGGCAGCCGGGTTGTTCATGCCAAACCCGTGTTTTCCACTTGCATAGATAAAGGTTTCTACCGGCACGTTGTTTTGTTGCAAGGCGGCAACAAAGGCAAAGGTATTACCCACGGGCACCACCTGATCTGTTAATGGTGCTGTTATAAAAGTAGGTGGAGTTTTTGACGTTACCTGCAGTTCGTTTGAGAAGTTGGCAATGTCGGCATCCGTCATGCCAAGTTCCTTGTACTTTTTAGAATCTTTAATTACGGGGGAAGACGTAACACCACCAATCAGGTTGATGCGCGAACCATTGTGCGTAAGGCTGTCGGAAAAACTGATCACCGGGTAATTTAAAATCATGAAATCCGGACGAAGACTGGTATTGTTTGGATTATCGATATACGATTTCTGAAAATGCGTGCCGGCTGTAGAAGCCAGATGACCGCCTGCGGAGGAGCCCATGATGCCAATTTTGTTGGGGTGGATATTCCATTGCTTTGCGTTTTCACGCACTACCAGAATGGCGCGTTGTGCATCCTGCAATGGACCGATACTTTTGTCTTTCATCGTCTCCTTGCGGGGAAGGCGATACTTCAAAACAAACGCAGCGATGCCATCTTCATTCAATCGCTTCGCCACATCTCTTCCTTCATGACTCATCGCAAGAATGCTATAACCACCACCCGGGCAAATTATTACTGCAGAGCCGGTAGCTTTTGCCGGATCCGGCAGAAATACAGTAAGAGTGGGCCGCACCACACCGCGAAGTATTTCAATCTTATTATCACCCGTTCCGTAATAGGTGGTGGCTGTATCAATGGGGGTGGATGCTTTCAATGAATTCGGGATCTCACCTTTATAGAGTGGAATTTCCTGTTGTGCAATTGCAATTCTTGAAATAAGAAGAAGGAGAATGATTATTTTTTTCATGACAATGCTTGCATTAAATATATATGGTTGAACAATCCGTTCTGAATGTGAATTAGAATCAAAAATCAGAATCCATGCATACTTAACCAATCTGTAAACCGGTCTATCCATGTATCTGTGGGCAGATTCTTTTTGTTCATTCCAAATCCATGTCCACCTCTTTCATATATGTGCAGTTCAGCCTGTTGATTTGCTTCAAACCATTTGGAGTACACATTCACACTATGGCTTGCGAGCCCCAATTCATCATCACTGGCGGCTACAATGAAAATGGGTGTTTTCGCAGTGGGCACAGCGGATCCAATTACAGCTTTTTCATAAAGGTAAATGGGCGCTACAAAATTCGGACGGTTTCATCAGTAGCACTATACACTACAGACATAGTTACGGTGCCACCGGCAGAGAACCCCATGAATCCGATTTTGCTGGGATTAATTTTATACTCCTTTGCATGCTCGCGCACGTATTTCATAGCCGTTAATCCATCCTGTAGAGCAAGTTTTACCACAGGCGCATTAATCGAATCCAGCTTTATGAAGTTGCGTGTGGCCATCAAAGTCATCAAGCTATTCTCTGGTTTGGATGGATCGCTGTGGACTAGTCTGTATTTCAAAACAAAGACTGTGATTCCTTTTTCATTTAGTTTCTTTGCCACCTGGTTTCCTTCACTTTCAATCGATAAAATATGAAAAGCTCCACCCGGTGCAACAATAATGGCTGTGCCATTGGGGTTGTCAGGAATGAAAGGAGTGAGGGATGGTTTTGAAACATCTACTACCAACACATTTCCATTGGCATTGATGGTTTGTTCTGACCAGGTCCAGTTTTCAGAACCCGGTGCAACACTCGGATATAAGGCAATCTCCTTTGGTTGCGCGGTGCAATTGAATCCAATAACTAATCCTGCAAGGGTCAATAGCTTTTTCATGGCGGTTTGGTAATACTATTCTCAAATCTCGTTAGTTAAGTCATAAAACTATCATGTACTGTCCTGTAACTCAAATCGGGGGTTATAAGCGGTTATTATTATCTTTCGAAGTTTTATGGGTAAATCATGACAACGATAATGTTTCAATTTGTACTTCTCCTGATTGGATCATTTCTGATGGCTTGCAATTCCTCCGAGACAATGCAACCGACCTGGTACAAAGGCAATCTGCACACCCACACCTACTGGAGCGATGGCGATGAGTTTCCGGAACTGGTGCTGGAGTGGTACAAATCCAGCGGCTATCATTTCGTTGCCTTATCGGACCACAACACCCTGGCGCAGACTGAGAAGTGGAAACTCATTGCGAAAAGCCCGCTTTACGAAGCAAGTTTCCAGAGGTATCTGGAGAAGTTCGGAAAGGAGTGGGTTGAATACAAAACCGATACGGGTCGCATTCAGGTGAAATTGAAGACCTACCAGGAATACAAAAGTAAAATGGAAGAGGCGGGTTTTCTGATCATTCCAGCGGAAGAGATTACGAACAATGTGAACAATATGCCCGTGCATATCAATGCCACCAACTTGCAGGAGTTAATTACCCCACCCAATTCGACTACAGTAGCCGAGACGATGCAACTATCGGTTGATGCGGTATTGCAACAACGAGAAAAGACCGGTGTGCCCATGTTTCCGCACATCAATCATCCCAATTTTTATTGGGCGATTACCCTCGATGACATGATTAGTTTAAGAGGTGAACAATTCTTTGAGGTATATAATGGTCATCCACTGGTACGGAATTATGGCGATTCCCTCCATCTGGATACAGAGAGAATGTGGGACTTGATCAATATGGCTTATGCCAGACGCAAACAACCTTTGATGTATGGATTGGCCACGGATGACAGTCATAATTATCATCAATTTGGCGAGGCCTTCAGCAATGCAGGCAGGGGTTGGGTGATGGTAAGAGCCGAGAAATTGGATGCGGCTGCGCTGATTGCCGCTATGGAAGCGGGTGACTTTTATGCCTCTACCGGAGTAACCCTGCGTGAAGTTTCGTTTGAAAATGATGAGTTGAAAGTTGAAATAGCCACAGCTGAAGGCGTGAACTACAAGATTGAATTCATTGGTGTTTTGAAAAATGAAAATGAGTCGCGCGTGTTGAAGTCAATAGAGGGTGTTGAGGGAAGTTTCAATGTAACCGATGAATATCTTTTTGTGCGTGCCAAAATAACCTCCAGTAAACTTCAGACAAATCCTTTTCAGGAAGGTGATTTTGAAAGCGCGTGGACGCAGCCCGTCTTTAAAAAAGTAGGCAACAGGCAGTAGTACTCGGCAGTAGTTTATTTCTTCACTACAAAACTATACTTGCCCGAGCCCACCTCCAACCGGATATAGTTCCCTTCCTTTCCTTTCACCATAATTTCTTTCACGACAGATAAGGCTTTACCCGATTCAGAAATAGTATCAGCAGCAGAGGCAGGAACATAAATCGTTGCCTTGGTATTCGCTGGAATTTCCACATCAAAATCAACGGTTTGTTCATTTGTCTTCCATGCAGATTTTACTAAACCATATCCGGTTTTGTATTCGGATGCGGCCTGCGTCAACCGGGTATCCAGGTGGGGTTTAATCACAATGGATTTATAACCCGGAGCAGCCTCTTCCGTATCGATGCCGGTGGCTACACGATACATCCAATCGCCAATCGCGCCATAGGCATAGTGATTAAAGGAGTTCATGCCCGGAGTCTGAAAAGAACCATCGGGTTTAATGCCGTCCCAGCGTTCCCAGATGGTGGTGGCGCCCATCTTCACCGGGTATAACCAGGATGGATATGTTTCTTGCAGTAATAAGGTATAGGCAACATCCGTATAGCCAAACCGGGTAAGCACATGACACAAATAAGGTGTGCCCAGAAAACCTGTGGTAAGGTGATTGCCATAGCTTTTTATATTCTCAACCAATTTCTCCGCGGCATAGGCCCGAAGATTATCAGGGAGCATATCAAAATTCAATGCCAATACATAGGCGGTTTGCGTACTACTCACAAGTCTCCCATTGGCAGTCATGTATTCTTTCATGAATGCATCCTTAATATTTTTTAACAGAGCAGCGTACTTTGCTGCATCGTCTTGCTTGCCCAACACGTTCGCAGTCTTGATCACCAACTCGGTGGAATGGGCGAAGAAACACTGCGCAATCAAATACTTGTCCGTCACTGCGGAGCGACCATCGTTATCATCAAAAGGCCTATAGAATAACCAATCGCCAAAGTGAAATCCTTTGTTCCATAAATAATTGGTGCTGTTGCGTTCCATAAAGCCGACCCAGGCTTTCATGCTGTTGTATTGATCTTCCAGAATTCGCTTGTCACCATAGGCGAGATACATGTTCCAGGGAATGATGGTAGCCGCATCGGCCCAACCGGCAGAACCTGCGGCCCGGGCACCAAGTACATTGGGTACTACAAACGGAACGCTGCCATCAAGTTGATCGGCCTCTACATCTTTCAACCATTTTGCAAAGAAGTTGTGCACATCAAAATTGAAGGTAGCGGTTCGGGCAAAAGCCTGCGCATCCCCTGTCCAGCCCAGCCGCTCATCGCGTTGTGGGCAATCGGTAGGTACATCCAAAAAGTTACCACGCTGCCCCCATTGAATGTTGTGCTGCAGTTGATTGATGAGGGGATGGGAGCTCACGAAGGTTCCGGTAGGTTGCATATCCGAGTATAATGCCACTGCAGTGAAGTTCTCAGGCTTGATTTCGCCCGGATAGTCTTCAATCTTAATGTAACGGAATCCCTGAAAGGTGAAGTGGGGTTCAAAAAACTCTTCACCGTTTCCTTTCAGGATGTATTCGTTTTTCTGTTTGGCCGGACGAAGGTTTTCTGTGTAAAAGTTCCCCTCTTTATCCAACACCTCAGCATGGTAAAGCGTGATCTTATCTCCTGCTTTACCGGAGATTTTCACCTGCACCCAACCTACGAGGTTCTGGCCGAAGTCCAGGACTCGCTCGCCTTTTGGTGTGGTGATGGACTTAATCACCTTGAACGTTTCTTTCTTGCGAATGGGCTCGTTGTAGGTGGCGATGAGTGGGGGCGTGCCGCTTGACTTTATTTTTACACCTTGCCAGTCTCCATCGTTGAAGGAAGCAGTATTCCAGCCAATTTTCTCTTTACGGGCATCGATGGTTTCGCCATGGTAGATTTCAGAACTCACGATGGAGCCGGTGCTTGATTTCCAGGATTCATCAGTAATAAGGGTTTCTTTCGTACCATCCGCATATTGAATTTCAATCTGAGCGAGCAACGCGAGTTCCTTTCCGTAATAATTCTTCTGGCCGGAGAAGCCAATGAAACCGCGATACCAACCACTTCCCAAGGCAACACCAATCGCATTGGTGCCTGAAGTCAAAAGCGCAGTAACATCATAGAGTTGATACTGCAGTCGTTTATTGTAACTGGTCCAGCCCGGGGTAAGGTAAGCATCACCTATGCGTTTGCCATTGATAAATGCTTCGTATAAACCGAGGGAAGTAATGAAAGCGGTGGCGGAAGCAATCTTCTTCGTAGTACTAAATGTTTTTCTAAAGTAAGGACTTGGCTGATTGATTGTGTCCTCTTTGAAGCCGGGTTGAATCCATTTTGCTTTCCAGTCGGAAGGATTTAACAATCCCATTTGCCAGAAATTTGCTTCGGTCCACGCTGAAGCTTTTCCTGTATTATCCCAGACGCGCACCTGCCAGAAATATTTCTTTCCGGATTGAAGAGGCGCACCGGCAAAACTAACATATTGCGACTGATCGGAGGTAACCTTTCCACTGGCCCACACATTCGCTTTAGAAAGTGCTGCCTGCGAATTGCTTACCCGGATTTCATAGGCGGTTTGCATCACATTTCGCTTTTCAGAAACCAGTTGCCAGCTGAAGCGAGGTTGTACATCCACCCCCAACGGGTTCTTTTGATTCTCGGTAAGCGGATTTTTTACACTCACCTGCGCCCATACGATTGAAGCATGCAGCAATAGCGAAAGAAGGAGGAGCTTTTTCATGGGTGAAATTATTAATACGTATAGAACCTGATTTATTAACAGTCAGCTTATGTTGCGCAAAATATCCACGCACCTGTCTGACAGATCGAAGGCGATTAGATAGTAGTATGGTTTCCGACAGCGCTCAATTGAAAATTTATTTGGTTTGCGTACATCAATTATTAAGGGCCTGGTACACCTGTACCTTAAAGGTTTGGTCAACATCTGCCCCGTGTTCGCCCCACATTTGGCGATAGAGTAAAACCACCATTTTTTCTTTCGGGTCAACCCAATAGGTGGTTGCGAAAGCTCCGCCCCAGGAGTACGTACCCACATTGTGCGGAAACTTACTGCTCCCTTCTTCCGTCACCACAAGAAATCCAAGCCCAAATTTGTTTTCACCTAAACTTAAATCCCCAATTTGGTTCATGGTCATCATCCGAACCGTGTTTGGTGCCAACAATCGGGTGCCATTAAGTTCACCTCCATTCAAAAGCATTTGCAGGAACAAGGCATAATCATAGATCGTTGAAGATAGCCCGCCACCGCCTGAAAAGTATTCTTTCTTTTTTACAGGATAAATCATTTCCAATTCTCCGAATGCTTTATCCTGAATCTTCAATCCAGTAGAATCTTCTTGATAGAAGTTAACCAACCGGCTGGCTTTCTCTTCTGGCACATTAAAGTAAGTGTCCTGCATACCCAACGGTTGAAAAATTCGTTGAGCAAAGAATTCATCAAGGGACATCCCTGACCAGATTTCCACCAGGTATCCCAGCAAGTCGGTATTCAATCCGTACGTCCATTTTTCTCCCGGGTGATGAAGCAAGGGCAACCTTCCTAATCGATTCATCGCTTCCGATAATTTATGGTCATGCACATCGAGGCCACCCGTGACGTTATTTTTGGCATAAATGGCAGTAGCTTCCGGACTTCCTATCGTAGCATAATCGATACCCGAAGTGTGGGTGAGCAAATCACGGATGGTGATGGCCCGTTTGGCAGGAAGGGTTGTGTACGTAGTATCCTTTGAATTAAACTTGTCCAGGACCCGGGCGTTTTCAAATGCCGGGATATATTTTGAAACCGGTTCATCGAGCAGAAATTTCCCTTCTTCCCATAACATCATCACGGCTACACTCGTGATTGCCTTTGTCTGTGAGGCAATCCGGAAGATTCCATCTTCCCTCAGGGCCTCTTTGGTTTCCAGATTGTTAAAGCCTACTGCTTTATGGTACACGATTTTTCCCTCGCGGGCGATAAATCCGGCTGCGCCATTAATCCAACCCTGCTTAACCCAGTTATTCAGGGTGCTATCCAACCGAGCCAGGCGCACACTGGAAAAACCGGCCGCTTCGGGTTTAACAATCTTTAAGCCTTGTTCAGTCTGGGCGATTTCGCCTGTGCAGGATACAAGAAGTACGATGAGTACAAGGGACACAAATCGATTCATAGGAAAAGGTAGTTTGTACAAGATACTCTTTTTATTGTTTTGGGCTTACTTGATTTAGGGTAACCGGACCGATAAGTCCGGATTCAATCAATTTTGAGCTGCCACCTCCAAAGCGCAGGCCTGCACCCGATAGGATTTTGCTATTCGGATTGGCCATGTCGCCCGTTATCCGGTTGGTCCATTGATTGGTTACTTTCACGTCAATTTTGTTCACACCTTGTTTCAAGGCCGAAGTGATGTTGATCTGATACGGCAGCTTCCAAAGGGTGCCAATTGATTTTCCGTTAATACTGATTTCGGCCAGGTCTTTTACAATGCCAAGATCAAGCATGAATTTTGAACCCGGTTTTGAAAACCATTCTTTGCCCACCGTGAATTCTTTCGTGTAGGTAGCGGTGCCTCCGAAATATTTAACACCCTCATCAGCATGTTCACTGAGAGAAATCAATTTGTCCAGCGTAATCTTTTCAGGAGCACCGAGCTGGGGCGGAAAGGTCACATTCCAGCCTTCATTCAATACTGTAACTTGATTGGTTGCCGAGGTTGCCTTCTTGAAGGAAAGAATGGTAGTTGGTTTAGAAAATACAATAAATACGGATTCCTCCGGATTAAACTCGTAAGGAACAGTCGTGATTCCATTTTCGATGGTATAATCAGCCGGCTCAATCAACCCGCTGTCCGCATGCCAGAGTTCAGGAGTTCTGCCGTTAATGCGGAATTCGAGGTTTACATTTTCTTTCTGGTTGCGCAGGTTGGAAATGAAATAAATGTCGGCATCCGAAGTCTTGCGATGAATCCAACTCAAGTACGTATTGGTGTTAGGTTTCGTGTAATCAACATCCTTCCTTACGTTCAATTCTGCAAGTATGGAAACCAAAGGGATGCCCCAATAGACATGCCCTTTTCCGTAGGGATGGTGGTACACCAGCTGACCGTCCGCATCCCCCCATACTTCATTGGCTAGGGTCTCTATTTCCGAGTCTACGGTGGGATAGCCGGAAAGGCTTGGTGATTTCATTGGTTTTGGACCTACTATGGTGGCTCCTTCTGCAACAAGTGCTTTTACCTTTTTCAGAACTGCGGGTGTCATTTCTGGCACTTCAGGAAGTACAAGCACGCGATACTGCATCCCACTCTGCAGAACGACATTTCCATTGACTACGGTTGCATCTTCCAGCAGAATATCCGTACCTAGAAAATCATAATCATAGCCAGCCGGTGGTTCGGGTTTAATCTTTTTCCAATATGGAACAGCCGATGGAATGCCTTCGCCCAGGTAATAGGCAATATCCGCAACGAAAGTGCCTTGTTGCAATAAATAGCTGTTGCGTGAAAGATAGGTAGTGAATGGAAGCGCCTGTTCGGCCCAGGTAATATTGCGATGAATATGCGTGCCCACCATCGCGTTGCCGGGTTTGGTATCCAGCGGTTGATGAGTAGACGTATGAAAGATGAATCGGTTCACGCCTTGCGTGTTCCAGTAATCACCAATTAGTTTCATGGAAGCCGGTGACTCAAAAGCTCCACCCGTCCAGGATTCGGTAGCCACGAATTTCTTTCCATAGATGTGGGCGGCTGATGCAGCTTCGCGAATGTCAGACTGATGCGCATGCAGGCGATCACCCGCACCGCGGTAGGCGTGATCATCATCTAAATCTTTTGGCGATTTCCAGCTACTGCCTTCGGCCGAACCTAACCCTTGGGTCATCCCAAATTCACCCATCGGTATGTCCAGGTATTTTTTGTTCAGCATGGCATCCTGCATAATGGGCAAGGAGATGCCAGCCGACTCGCCATAGAGTTTAATACCTTCGGCTCGTGCCAGATCGCCCAACGCTTTGTAATGGTTCTCCGCAAGCAGGTCTGCAATCGTTCGTCTGAAGTCCCAGAGAAAACGATCGCTGACTTCAGCGCTTTTCACGATGCGTCCACTGAGCACGGGCAAATACGGAGTCAGGTCATACCCTCTTCGCTTTAAGAATTCAGCGGGAAGGTCTTCGGTCCAGTTTTGTGCATCAGCTTCAAAACTGTCGGTGAGCCAGTATTGCATGCGTTTGCCATACAGGGAACCCAGCGCCTTCGCGATGGGAGTAGTGTACCCTTTATAATACGATTCCAGATGTTTTTTACTCAGTTTATCTACCTCATAGCCCACTCCGGCCGGTACAGCCGGGCTGTTCTTTGAACCGGTTAGAGAATACCCCATTCTGACAATAGTCCAGTTGCCGGCAGGTACATCCCACGTCAGTATGCCATCGGCTTTCATCTTTTCGGTAACATCTATTACATCGGTTATCGCTGAGCTTTCAGGTACACGTGTTGTGGCCAGTGCTTCCAATTCAAACATGGGGGCAAAGTGGGCTTTGTCTTCCCATCGATTCACACGGGCGTCACTGTAAAATTTTGCTTCCGTGACTGTATACGTAGTAGGCGCTGGTCCGAAGTACCCGGGCGTTCCAAAATTTCCAACGGTGGTAAGTCCGGAGCCACCGGTGAACGTGATGCGGAAGTAACGCGCACGTACTTCCGGAAAGGTATAGGTGCGCACGGGCAAGGCACGGATGTCGTGTTGTGGGCCGGGCAGCGATAAAATGGTTCTAAAGGTTACACCATCGTCACTCACCTGAACATACCCGGTAGTAACATCTTTGCTGCCAAAACCTTGTGTTAATTCAGTGGCCAAGGCAAAGGATTGAGCCTTGAACGGTTGGTTAAATTCAAATTGTATCCAGCTGTGCGATTCTGGTTTTGGAAGAGATAGTGTGATGCCACTGGTAAGATCATCATCGAGCAGCGCGCTTGCATCAATGGCTCCGGCACTGGAGGATACGCTGGGTTTCAGATCCATCATGTTCACTTCGTCTTTCGGGGTACGAAAGGCAAGCACTTTATAGTCGGCATACAGGGTAGGCTCAGGGTTGGCAACGGATAAAAATCCTCCCGGCCGGCTCAGGTTGCGAATCGGCCCATTGTTGGATGGTGGAGCAGGAAGTTTACCGGTAAACTTTTTTCCACCTGTAATTTTCAATTCACTCCACACTACTTTCTTGATGGCTTCTTCGGGCTTCACCCAGGGGCCCCCGGTTTCACTCCAGCCCGCTGAAGTCACCATGGTCATTTCCAGTCCGAGCCGCTCTGCTTCCGCAGCTGTATGGCGAATGGCATCCAACCACTCGGGTGTCATGAATACGATTTTTTTTTCAACGGTTTGTCCCATTCCAAGGCTCACATCAAAAGCCTGAAAGCCACCAATCCCAGCCCGTTTCATCCACTCCAGATCTTTGGTGATTCCTTCTTTGGTGATGTTGCTACCGATCCAATGCCACCAGGTGCGGGGCTTGGCTTCGTCCGGTGGATTTAGGAAACCGGTTTTGAGATCATCGGTCGGTTGGGCAAGTGCGGCTAGACTGAAAAACACAAACGAACAGATACTTGCTAGTTTCATGGAGGTGGTATTTTGAAACAAGGTAAATGCCGTGCTTGGGGAAACTGTCATGCTCCATCCTGTGAGGTTGCTTTTTTTGATGAATGGTTGACCGGATTGCCCGTTTGATCACAGGCTCTGTTTTTGTAGGTTTGATTCGCATGAAACTGATTGATTTTCAGAAAATAATTACCATCGATTATCAATCGGCCACCCCGAAATACCGGCAATTGGCAAACTCCATCACCCACGCTATCAAGGATGGCAGGTTGCAACTGGACGATGTGTTGCCATCGATCAATGAATTGAGTTTTACGTTCGAGATTTCCAGAGATACGGCCGAAAAAGGATATAAGTACCTGAAGGAAATTGGCGTACTGGCATCCGTGCCCGGAAAGGGATACTACATCGCCTCAACAACCCTGGAACAACCGTTGAAAATATTTTTGTTGTTCAATAAGCTCAGTGCTCATAAAAAAATTATTTATGATGCTTTTATCGCTTCCCTTCCCGAAACGGCCTGGGTTGACTTTTATATCTACAACAACGATGTATCCTTCTTTAAGAAATTGATTGAATCCCGCAAGGAAGAATACTCTCATTATGTGATCATCCCGCACTTTATTGAAGGGGAGGAGCGGGCCTGTGAAGTCATAAACGCAATCGACAAATCGAAACTGATTTTGCTGGATAAATTAGTGCCCGGAATCAGTGGGAAATTTGGTGCTGTGTATGAGAATTTTGAAAAGGATATTGGCGATGCATTATCACAAGCATTGCCGCACCTCATCAAGTATCATACACTCAACCTTGTTTTTCCGGATCACTCCTACTTTCCACAGGAAATCGTGCGGGGATTTTCAACATTTTGTATGCAACATCATTTCAAAAGCAGGGTGATACCGGAAATTGAAACGGCATCCATTGGGAAAGGCGAAGTATTCATTAGCTTGATGGAAAATGACCTGGTGACGTTGATTGAACGGATCCTGTTACAGAAGCTGGACGTGGGCAAGGATGTGGGTGTAATCTCGTACAATGAAACGGCACTCAAAAAAATCATTCTGCAAGGCATCACCACTATCTCAACGGATTTTCAACTGATGGGTCGCAAGGCTGCAGAAATAATCCTCAACCGATCAAACGAGCACGTGGAGATTCCTTTTTACCTGATGCTACGGAATTCTGTTTAGTTTTTATTCTTATTGACCGGACTAAATCCCAGTAAGGTTTGCCGTAATTGACCAGAATTTCTTCTCCTTTTTCGATATCCCGTGTTGCTTCAATATAACACCGACTACCCACGGATACATACAGTGAATTATTACTAACACCACGCACCCGGCTCATTCCCCGGGCATCGTTGGCAAAGCGGCCTTTTGTATTTTTTGCCGACAGGGCATTAATCACTACGTTTTTATTGATGTACATCAGGTAGCCATTATGACCATCCTGATCTTTAACATCTTTCCAGCGTTCAATGCGACCTTTGTATTCAACGATGCGGGAGCCTTTCTTAATAGGGATGGCGGTGAACAATCCTTTGCCTGCACGGGGCAGGGAAGATTGTTTAACAACCAGATACTTTTCATGGATTGCCATTATCTGTCGTTATTTCTGTCGCGCATGTTCATCGTAAATGGCATGGATCTCGCCCAGCTCAACGACAACATCCCGCAACTCCAGCAACAGGCGGGTTTGCAACAACCCCATTCGGTTGCCAATATCATCTTTTTGAATATCAACCACCAGATCATCCAAAACCTTCGTCAGGTAGTTGATAATACGCCTTTGTTCTTCCTGCACCCCCGGATGTAACGTGGGACTGGTGTCGATGTTTTCTGAGACTTTATTAATGAAATGGGTAAGTTCGTATTCCAGGGTTTGAATTATCTCTGCATATTTTTTCTTGGGTGGCGAGTGGTGATTTACCACATGAGCCATGATCACTTCATTGACCAGGCGGGAGCTTTGATACAGATCCTGCATCAGATCGAAAACAAGAATGTAAAGACGGCCGGTCAGTAAATTTCCTTTTTCCATTTTGCGCACCAGCTTAATGATCTTGGAGTCAAACTTCTCATTTTGAGTCCGCAACTTTTCCAAATCATTATGTGACTTGCGAAGCATCTCCGCATCTTCCGTTAACAAGGCGCGTAAACTTTCAGTGAGCACTTGCCGGATTACCTTCAGCGTGCGGGCAGAATTCTTTTGACTCTCCTGAATGGCGTGTTGAACGCTCAGCTGACGCTCCTCCAACAATTTATTTTCCTCTTTTTCTTCTTTGCTTTTGCGGTTGAAGATCACGTGACTCCGGATCAATAAAAATCCGGCAACCACGGTCAACACCAGTGGTCCGACCATTCCGGTTTTATACATGATCAATGCTAACAGCCCACTGGCTAAGAGTGCAACAACGGCTGTCACCAACCACCCGGCAATCACATTGATCACTCCCGCCACCCGGTACACAGCACTTTCACGGCCCCAGGCCTGATCGGCAAACGAAGAACCCATGGCCACCATGAAGGTAACAAAGGTAGTACTTAGAGGAAGTTTTTGAGAGGTGCCATAGGCAATGAGAATACTCGCCACTACCAGGTTGATGCTCGCCCGGATCAAATCAAAGGATGCCTGGTCGGCAGCCACATCGCCTGCATTTTCTTTTTCAAACCGAATGGAAAGATTCTTAGACCAGCTTTCCGGAGTAACACGCTCCACCTGCCTTCCGATCCACATGGCACTGCCCACCAGCGATTGGGACACCAAGTTGGGTTTGAATTTTTCATCGCCTTCCTCCTGGCGACCTAATGATACTTCGGTCTCAGTTACTTTCCGGCTTTTGGCGTTGGTCCATAAGGTTGCCACCATAATAACACCACCAATAAATAAAATCCAGGCAGGCGTAACGATTTTCTCATTTAAGATTCCCATCGAGTATTCGGAAGCCGGAATACCAGATGCTACCCAGGATTGAAAGGAAGTTAGACCAGCCACCGACACCCCGATGAAATTCACCAGATCGTTGCCGGCAAAGGCCATAGCCAGGGAAAAGGTACCCAACAACACCACCGCCTTTAAGGGATTGATCTTCTGCCACCACATCAGAATTTGAATGATGATGGACCAAAACACAACCGATACAATAACAATTACCCAGGTGTTGGCGGTGATCCATTTTACCTGAGCATCGGTAATGATGGAACTGCCTTTTGCGCCTTTGATTAATAAAAAGTAGATGATGGAAGTAACGGCTATTCCGCTGAAGATGGCGCCATAGCGCTTTAAAGTCTTCTTTAGTTTAAATGTAAATACGATGCGGGAAACATGCTGCACTACTGCTCCGACTATGAAGGAGAGGAAAACGGAAAGGAAAATCCCCACAATGATGGTAACCGCACTGGAGTAGTTGATGATTTGTGGCCACGTTTCAAATCCTTGTCCCCGATCAAAAGACATGAGTAAACCGGTTACCAATGCTGCACCGAGGAGTTCAAAGATTAACGAAACCGTGGTGGAGGTGGGAAGACCCAGTGAATTGAAGAAATCAAGCAAAATGATGTCGGTAAGCATCACCGCCATAAAAACAATCATCACCTTGTCGAACGTGAAGAAATTGGGATTGAAGATGCCATTGCGGGCAATCTCCATCATGCCACTAGAAAAAAGTGAACCGGTAAGTATGCCCAGGCTGGCCACCGTCAGAATCACCCTAAAAGACGCTACCCTGGAGCCGATGGCAGAATTAAGAAAATTTACGGCATCATTACTTACCCCAACGATCAAGTCAACAACCGCAATACACAATAAAATGATGACTAAGATCAGGTAAAAGTCCATAGGTGAGGGATCGAATCAGAACCGCCCAAAAATAAAGAATCCAAACAAGTCTTAGTAAGAAAGAATTACCTTTAATCCGGGCTACAGACTATGAAAGATTTCAAAAAATACTATATCATCCCCGCGCCACCCGATCAGGTTTATCTGGCGCTCACTACCGAAGCAACCCTGCAGTTATGGACTGGCGACAAGGCAATGATGCAGCCGATTCCTGGAACAGAATTCTCGCTGTGGGATGGGAGCATTGTTGGTAAAAATCTGGAGTTTGAAAAGGATCACAAGTTGGTACAACACTGGTATTTTGGCGATCAGCGGGAGGATTCCATTGTTACCATCAAACTACATCCTCATCCGCAGGGTACCTCCGCAGAACTTCGGCACACCAACATTCCGGACGATGATTATGAAGATATCGTGGCCGGATGGAATGATTCCTATTTCGGTTCCTTGCAGGAATTTTATGAGGGCGAACCGGAGGAGTAAATCGGTTACCAGGTAGTGGACCTAATAAAAATGATATAAAAAAACCAATACCCCATTGAACGCAGGCTTTGCATTTCCTTTAATCTCCAGGGTAACATCCACTTCAAACTTGGTGATGCCCCGCAGGTTGGCGATGGAGTGTAATTTGGCCCGCAAGCGTACTTCCTGGTTTACCAGCACGGGCTGATTGAATTTGAATTTTTCAATCCCGTAGTTGATCATCATTTTTACGTTTCGAAATTCGGCAATCTGGTCCCACAGATGCGGCACCAAAGAAAGTGTCAGATAGCCATGTGCAATCGTGCTTTTAAATTGCGATTCAGCTTCGGCCCGTTTAGGATCGGTATGAATCCACTGGTGGTCCAGGGTGGCATCAGCAAACAGATTAATTTGATCTTGTGTAATTTTCAGAAACTCGGATACGCCCAATTCTTTGCCGTTGTAGGTTTCGAACTCTGCGTGGCTGCTGATGAGAAGGGGCATTGACTTTTTTGGTTTGTTCAATATAACGAAATTAGAGATTCATTTTAATTCACATGCCCCGAAGGCTCGTTTTTTCATTCTCCAGCAAGTTGATAGAATACAAGGATACCCTCGTGTCCACGGTGGTAGAAATGCCCGCCTCGGTAGTCAGTAAGTTGCCCAAGGGCCGGGTGCGGGTGGAAGGAACGATCAACAACGTACCCTTCAACCTGGCTATCCAGTTTAAAAAGGACGGGGCCCGCTACATCAGTGTTAGCCAGGCCCTGCGCAGAGCGGCCAACGTAAAACCGGGTGGTACCGTAACACTTTCTTTTAGTATTGTGAATGCGGACAAACTGGAAGTGCCGGAAGAAATGCAAGCGGTGTTGAGTCAGGATGCGGAGGGTTTAACCCTATGGAATCAACTTACTGTTGGGTTGCAGCGGAGTCTGGTGCATTACGTAAACTCCACAAAAAATATTGACCTTCGCATCGAGCGATCGTTGTACCTGATCAATAAAGTGAAGTCGGGGGCGTACAAAAACCGGATGCGGAAAGATCCGAAGGCATGAAAGCGCGCGTGGTTGAAACTCCCGTGCCGGTAAAACCCAATGTGGAGCCGGACGTACTTACTTCGATAGAGGGCTGGACCCTGGAAGACCAGCATGTGTACGTGCACTGTTATTTCAAGAATGAACAGGAAGAAATGCTGATTCGGGTTTGGCGGTCAACGTTTTTGATTGACCGGGCTTCGGGTTCGCGCAGCGAACTGATTCACGCAGAAAATATTTCGTTCGCCCCACAATGGACCATCATTCGTGGTAAAATCATTTTCTCTTTTCTCCTGATCTTCTCCGCCTTGCCAAAAGACTGCAAGGTATTCGACCTGGTCGAAGACATTCCGCAGGCCGGGGGCTTTCATATTTCCGGTATTAAACGGAATGAACTGGATGTCTATCATGTCGATATTCTATAATTGACAATTGACAATTGATAATTAATACTTGATACTTGATACTTGATACTTCCTTCGCCCATGCACTACCCTGTTCTCGAAATTGTTCCGCAGCTCAAAGAACAATTTAGTGAGCACACGATGTTGATATTGCAGGCCCCGCCCGGAGCGGGTAAGAGTACTATCCTGCCATTGCACCTGTTGCAGGAACCGTGGCTTCAGGGTAAGAAAATTATCATGTTGGAACCGAGACGCCTGGCAGCCCGCTCGGTAGCCATGCGCATGGCCCAGTTGCTGAACGAAGAAGTAGGGGCGACAGTAGGGTATCGCGTTCGATTTGAAAATCGGGTGCATGCCACCACTCGCATCGAAGTGGTTACCGAAGGAATCCTCACCCGCATGATTCAAACCGACAATGCGTTGGAAGGCGTGGGCCTCGTGATCTTTGATGAATTTCACGAGCGCAGTCTGCAAGCCGATTTGGCATTAGCGCTTTGCCTTCAGGCGCAGTCGCTGCTGCGGCCCGACCTCAGGGTGTTGATCATGTCGGCCACTTTGGAGGGTGAAAAAATTTCAAACGTCTTACAAGGAGCACCCGTCATCATCAGTCAGGGCCGCCAATATCCAATTGAATACCGGTATGTAAATCCAGACAAAGACCTGCGGCTGGCGCAGAATGTGGCCCGCGTTATCCGCAAAGCGTTGGTGGAGCAAGCGGGGGATCTTTTGGTTTTTTTACCGGGTGCAGGTGAGATCCAAAGCGTTCAGAAGTTATTGGAAGAACATCCTGCAGGCGTGGTGGTTCCCTTGTATGGCGACCTATCGTTCAAAGCGCAGCAGGAAGCCATCCTTCCCCATGTACAAGGACTTCGAAAAATTGTGTTGGCTACTTCCCTTGCTGAAACGTCACTCACCATCGAAGGAATTACTACGGTGATTGACTGTGGCTATTCACGTGTTCCGCGGTTTGACCCGCGCAGTGGCTTAACACGATTGGAGACGATACGCGTAACGCGTGATGCGGCCGATCAGCGCGCGGGCCGGGCAGCGCGCCTGGGGCCCGGAGTCTGTTACCGCCTGTGGCCCGAAGCAATCCATCACACCCTGCAACCCGCCCGGAAGCCGGAGATGTTGGAAGCCGATCTCGCCTCGTTGGTGCTCGAACTTTCGAAGTGGGGTGTAACCGACCTGAATGAACTTACCTGGATTACACCACCACCACAGGGGGCAGTTAGCCAGGCACGTGATTTACTAATAGCACTCGAGGCGCTTCAGGAAAACAAAATCACCACCCGTGGCAAGGAGATGTTACAACTTCCTACCCATCCGCGCCTGGCGCACATGTTGTTGAGTTCGTCACGAGGTGAGGGTACGGCACTCGCCACCGACATGGCTGCGATGCTGGAAGAGCGCGACCCCTTGCCGAAGGAGGTTGGAGCCGATTTGAGTCTGCGCATTGAAGTGTTGAGAAAGTGGCGTGCAGGGGAGCGGGTGAATACCGACCGGAATGTACTCGAGCGCATCGAACGATTGGCGGCTTCCTGGCGAAAGATTTTCAGGATTCAGCCCGACAATAAAATGCCGGCCGATGCAGCGGTGGGAAAGTTACTGGCCGAGGCCTATCCGGAACGGATTGCACAACAGCAGGAGAAGCAAGGCCTGCGCTACAAGTTGGCCAACGGGCGCATAGTAAAACTTCCGGAGCACGATCCGCTGATTCGCGAACGCTGGCTGGCCATTGCGCAGCTCGATGCCGGCAGCGGAGAAGGAAAAATCTTTTTAGCTGCCCCGCTTGACGAAGCGGATTTAATGCATCGGGCAACGGAGGCAGAGTCGGTACGATGGGATGCGGAACGCGGACAGCTGGTGGCCGTACAGGAAAAGCGAATTGGCAATACCGTATTGTCCAGCAAGCCTGTAACCAAAATTTCAGAAGCTGTGCGGATCCAGGTATTGTGTTCCGCGTTGCGCGAAGAAGGGTTGAAGCTGGTGGGTTGGAAGGAGGAACACCAGGAATGGCAGGCACGGGTAATGAGCGTGCGTGTATGGCGACCGGAAGAGGGTTGGCCCGATGTGCGTGAAGCGCAGTTGCTCGCTTCCGCGGAGGAATGGCTGGCACCGTATCTGACAAACCTTTCCAAGCGTGCCGAATTGCAACGGCTGGAGTTGACAACCATATTAGCAGGCATGTTGCCATGGGAGTTGGTGAGCAAGCTGGATAAAATCGCCCCCGTCCGCTTGCCTGTTCCGAGCGGATCGAACATCAAGCTGCTGTATTTTGCAGATGGACGTCCGCCTACGATGGAGGTGCGCTTGCAGGAGATGTTTGGCTCGTTGGAAACGCCTACCGTAAATGAAGGGCGTACAAAAATTTTATTGCACCTGCTCTCGCCCGGGTACAAACCCGTGCAGGTAACGCAGGACTTAAAGAGTTTCTGGCAAACCACCTACCACGAAGTTCGCAAGGAGCTGCGCATGCGCTACCCCAAACACCACTGGCCCGAAGACCCGTGGACGGCCGAGGCGGTACGGGGTGTGAAGCGGAGGGGGTAGGGGATTGCCGGTTATTCCTTTTAGAAGCAGATGGCATGTAAACGCTACAAAGGTTCATTTTTCAAGAGCCTCTGATTTTCTATATTTAAATATGGAATGAAACCTCCCTATATTAAGATGTTATGCTGCATTGCTTTTGGACAGTTTGGACATCTGCGGCAAAATACTTACCTTTGACGTCAGTAACGTAAAACGACACTATGATAGTTTCCTTTGGCTCGAAAGAGACAAGAAAGATATGGGACGGTGAGAGAATTAAGGGTTTAACAACTGACTTGCAGGAAATCACAAGACGAAAACTGAGAATGCTGAATAACTCACAAAACATTATGGACCTTCAAGTTCCACCATCGAACAGACTCGAAAAATTAAAAGGAAATTTGAAAGAATATTATTCAATAAGAGTTAATGACCAATGGAGAATAATATTTAAGTGGGACAAAGGGAATGCTTCGGACGTGGAGATATTTGACTATCATTAATAGATATAAAGATGAAAAAATTAAAAAACATACATCCAGGAGAAATCCTACAAGAGGAATTTTTACTGCCCTTGGGACTAACTGCCTATAAATTGTCTAAAGACATAGGAATACCCCAGACAAGGGTTTCAGAAATCATTAAAGGTAACAGGAGAATAACAGCCGACACTGCATTGAGGCTTTCAAAATACTTTGGTAATTCTGCAAAATTTTGGCTTGGACTTCAAGACGATTTTGACATTGAAGAAGAAGGGCAACTTAAATCTAAAGAGTTGAATTCAATTGAGCAGTATCAAAGCAACGCAGCATAACAGTATGTTTCTGCAATGGTGCCATGACGAGTTGATTTAAAGTTTTCTTCCCAGCGGAGTCTCCCGCCTCGGGGACTCCGCGTAGTAATAAAGCACTAACTATTGCAGATAATTAGCTCCCGTATTATTACGTTGGCGGTCATTGTTATCGGACAACTAACAGTATTTGGTGACAACAAAATAAAATGAAAATGACATGGACATTAATTTTAAGTATACTGCCATTTTACGGGATACTTATTGTGGTTAATATTCCTGCACCCTTTATTGGTCTGGAATTTGAAACAGGTGAAACTCCCAGGCTTTGGTATGCTCCCCCGGGATATATAATCCCGATTGTCTGGTTTATCTTATTCACGCTCCTGGGAATAGGCAGATACACGCTAATGCAAGCAGAATCGACCAATTATCAATGGTGGCTTTATGGGCTCGCATTTTTATGTGCGACCTATGCTTATTACACATTAGGTTTTGCAAAACTTACTAATATTTCCGCATTATGGTTTGGACTCATCGGCAACATTGTGGTAATAATATTTGCTGCAGTAGTAGTCTATAAGCTTTTACCAATTAATAAAACGGCTGCCTTGTTGACAATTCCGGTAATCGTATGGACAACTTTTGCAAGTATGATCGTAGTTGGAGAAATGAAACTGGATAAACTTATTTGAGTCTGAGAATAACAACGAACCCGTTTCCCACGGGAGTCTCCTGCCTCGGGAACTCCGCGTAAGACTGAATGACACCCAACGAAACGCGGAGTCCCTTCAGAAATCTCTGCTACGAATTAATTAAGATAGAAACAAATCAGGCATCATAACCTACACCACCGATGAACCCAATAAAAATCTCAACCGCTCAGTTCGAACACAAAAGCGGTGACAAAAGTTATAATCTTGCTGTAATTGGACAACTTGCCAAAAGCGCAGCCCAGGCGGGTTCAGCAGTGATTGCCTTCCATGAATGTTCCATTACAGGGTATACGTTTGCCAGAAAATTATCAAAGGCGCAAATGCTTGACTTGGCCGAGTTCATTCCAGAAGGACCCAGCGTGATGAAACTGACCGCGATTGCCAGGCAATATGACATTGTTGTTTTGGCAGGCCTCTTTGAGAAGGATCAGGATGATAATTTGTTCAAAGCCTACGTGTGTGTCGACAAAAACGGACTGGTTGCCAAACACCGGAAGTTGCATCCATTTATTAATAAGTATGTAAAAGCAGGCGACTCCTATTGCGTGTTTGACCTCCACGGCTGGAAATGCGGAATATTAATTTGTTACGATAATAACATCATTGAAAATGTAAGAGCTACTCGGCTGTTGGGCGCGGACATCATTTTTATGCCTCACGTAACCATGTGTACGCCCTCCACCCGGCCGGGGGCGGGTTTTGTTGATCCTAAACTTTGGGCGAATCGTGAGGCCGACCCGACTTCCTTGCGTTTGGAATTTGATGGCATGAAAGGCCGTGCCTGGTTGATGAAATGGTTGCCGGCTAGGGCGTATGACAATGGGATCTATGTCGTATTTTCAAATCCAATCGGAATGGATGACGATCAATTGAAAAATGGATGTTCCATGATGATTGATCCGTTTGGAGATATTCTAGCCGAGTGCCGGTCCTTTGAAGATAGTTTTGTTACCGCAACCCTTACCCCTGAGAAACTTGAGCAAGCCGGTGGCAACCGGTATATAAAAGCCAGGCGACCTGACTTGTATCGGGATATTATCGGGCAAGCTCATCAGTCAGAGCAAAAAGTTGTTTGGCTGGATGCGGAGTAGATGTAAACTTCGCACTACCAAACAAACGCGATATCACCATCAGGAGCTTCCGCTATGAAATGAAAATTTGGCCTAAATGAATGAGCTCGATTTTAGATAGTGTTTGGTTGACTATTGGAATTATTAACAGTATTCTAATAGTAATTGCAACAATAGTCATTGTTTACAACAAAAAGATGACAGCAATCGGAAGAGTGTTGAGAATAATTTGGATTGTTATTTTACCTGTTTTGGGACCGATTTTGACATTGATCGAGGTTTTGCTTTGGAGACTGAAGGATGAAAGGATAAATAAGAAAAAAGAATTATAGGACTCCACAGCTGTCAACAAGTTCTTCCGCCTCAATGAGTCGGCCTCCGGGGTGCGAGCTGTTCAATGGACTCTCCGCAAACTGAACAACATCACACAGACATGGCGTCCCTTTCAGATGACTTCGCTAAGAAGTCAGACTTTAAACATTCCGGTGCCTTCGGCTGTTACTTTTTTATCGAAACGTTTGATATGAGTGAATTTCAACTCCAGATCGCGGAGACACTACTTGTTCTCTTTTTGTATTTTTTGATTCTGTTTATCAACAAAAAGGTCATTAATAATGCCTTGAAAAGCACCCTGCCTCAGCGCGCCCGGAGAAAAATTATCATCAAAGCCCTTCAGCTTTTTATTTTGATTGCCGCCTTCGTGATCCTGGCTGGTATCTGGGGATTGAAGCAAAGTGAGATAGCCGTGTTTGCCACCACGATACTCACTGCGTTAGGTATTGCATTCTTTGCACAATGGTCTTTGCTTTCAAACATCACGTCCAGCATCATTCTCTTTTTTAACCATCCGTTAAAAATTGGGGATACCATTAAATCACTTGACAAAGACCACCCGTTTGAAGGGGAAGTAACCGACCTGACCTACTTCTTTATTCACTTGAAAACAAAAAGCGGCCAGATTATTACTGTTCCAAACTCTCTGGTCTTTCAAAAGTCAATATCCTTAGAGGTAAATCAAGCTCAACAATAGGCACTTCTTCCCAGCAGAGTTTCAAGCCTCGGGCCTGCTGTAGGCAGGGACTCTGTCAATTAAAGAAAGCAACATTCGAATATGCGGTCCTCCTCACAAAAGTTCCGCTCAAAAATAGAGAGTTTTACTTCACCTTACTCTTCACACCGGTTACTTTTCCGGATTCGCTCTCTTTAATGCCTTTTTCTTTCATCACTTTCAATCCATAGTTCCGGATCGCTTCAATCAACGGGATTACTTCCTTCCCCTTTTTCGTGATGGTGTATTCCACTTTTGGTGGAACTACCGGAAAAACTTCCCGGGTAATTAATTCATGTTTTTCCAATTCGCGCAACTGGCTGGAAAGCATTTTGTGCGTAATGTGTGGCAAGGTCTTCTTCAACTCACCATAGCGCATCGTTTTTTGATTGAGCCGCCAGAGGATAGGCATTTTCCAGGTACCACCAATAAAGGCCAATGCAAATTCCACCGGGTTGTAATAAATTTTCCGATCATAAATAAAGTCAGGCATGCCGGTATCGTTTTACACATCAAAAGTACACGGTGTATCCACTTAACCAACAGTTACTTTCCAAAAAGATAGTATCACACGAAGAAGGTAGAATACACTTTCTGACTCGTCTTGTTTTCAATTTTGCTACCACAAGTCAGACGCACGTTGGTGCGTGGTCGAAAACAAAAAAATGAATATGAAAGTAAAGGAAAAACTCAATTACGTACACCCACATGGGATGCCGGCAAAAGGAAAAATCTTAATGGTGGCAAGTTCACCCTCCGTCTCCAAGCAAACCGGTTGGCCCATCGGATTCTGGGCGGCTGAATTAACCCACCCGATGTGGGTATTTCAAGAAGCCGGATATGACATTGAATTGGTATCCACCGAAGGTGGCAAACTGGAAATGGATGGTTATTCTAACCCACTAGATGCGAGCGGGTACTCTGCGCATGATATCATTTCGCTGGGCTATCTTCAAAAACCGGAGTTCAACAATATGCTGGCAAGCACAAAGAAGTTCACAAAAGTAAATCACCAGGAGTATGCAGCCATCTTTTTGGTAGGGGGGCAGGGCCCGATGTATACATTCAAGGGCAACCCGGACCTTCAAAAATTATTTGTTTCATTTTATGAAGCCGGTAAACCCGCATGCGCAGTGTGTCATTCAACTACCCTGTTACTGGAAGCAAGAAAATCAAACGGGGAGCTTTTGGTGAAGGGTAAAACCTGGACTGGTTTTGCCAATGCCGAGGAGGATTATGCTGACCACGCAGTGGGCCAGAAAATTCAGCCCTATAGAATAGAAGACGAAGCCAGGAAACTTACGGATACAACGTTTAAGGTGGCGGCTCCATTCGCTTCGTATGCACTACAAGACGGAAACCTGATTACCGGGCAACAGCAAAATTCTGGAGCCGCTGCCGCTGAAATGGTGGTGGAATTACTAACCCGGCAAAATTAAAAACAGAATGAGGCTTTTCCCCATCCTGGTTTCCAATCGGTAATGAAAAAGGCAATAATAATTATCCTGTTGGCTACTACCGGTCAGGCAAGCGCACAAATTCCGGTAGAGTTGTTTGTCGGACATGAGATGGCCACCGTGGACATCCTGTTTTTTAAATATTTTAAAAACAGACAGGATGAAAATACAGGTTGGCTTTTTTTCAATAGAAACAGAGCCAGTATGGACTACCGAATGACTACCACCCGCTTTCTTCCACAGTTCGGATTTACCGAAGCGATTTCGTATAACCACGAGAAGCTGAAAGGATTTGCCCCCGTATTGGTAGGTCAGATTTTCAGTTCGGGTGTATTTCCAAAAGCAGGAATACAGTATGCTTACCTCCATGCTGCCATAACGGTCTTTACCTGGATTGTTTGTGAAACGATGAACTCCCCAAATCTCGATTATTTTCTGTTGTTCCGATTTACACCAAAACTTTCGGAAACCGTACGGTTGTTTACACAAGTTGAAAGCATTAGCGTTTTTCCCGTTGCAAGCGCTGACAACTTCAGCTTTACACAGCGATTTCGGGTGGGAATTCAACGTTACGGGTTTCAGGTAGGTGTCGGTGCAGATTTTAGTCAAAACGGGAACACGACATTTACCAACCTCAACAACCTTGGTGGGTTTATCCGCCACGAATTTTAATCTATGATTATCAAAAGAAATTTCAATCCGCTAAAGGTAGTTCAGTATGTAAAGGCTGAACTCATTTTTTCTGTTTTGATGGCCGTTGGCGTTTGGATCCTTCACAAAACACAGGCTTCGTCAATAACGCTGCCCTTTTCGAGTGCTGCCATTTTAGGAAGTGCCCTGGCGATTTTTATTGCCTTTCGCAATAACAGTTCTTACAGTCGCTGGTGGGAAGCAAGGACACTGTGGGGCGGCATCGTAAATTCAAGCCGGGTGTTGGCCCGGTTGATTATCACTTTCACGGACAGTCATGCTCATCAGCCAAACTATGATAAAGCCCGCGGTGAGCAGTTTAAGAAGGAAATGATTTATAAAGTCATCGCCTGGGCTCATGCCTTGCGGTTGCACTTAAGAAAGCAAGAAAGCTGGCAGGAACTAAAACCCTTGCTGGCCGAGCAGGAATATCCAATGATCGAACGGTCGTATAATAAGCCCAATATGCTGCAGGTGCTCCAGGGCAAAAAAATCTACGAAGCCATGGCTTTGGGTACCCTGGGCGGTTTTGACAGTTTCCAGATGGAAGGCCAGTTGCTGGCCCTGGCCAATTATCAAGGCGGGTGCGAACGGATTAAAAACACCCCGCTTTTACGACAATATGATTTTTTTACGCGGCTATTTCTTTACACGTTTATATTCCTGCTTCCCTTCTCATTGATCAGTGATTTCATGAAGCTAAATATGGACTACATGATGATGCCTGTATCCATAATTATTTCCTTTGTTTTTGCCATCATTGGGAAAGTTGGTGAAGTAAACGAGGATCCGTTTGAAAACAGGATAACCGATGTGCCGCTAACTGCCCTATGCAACACACTGGAGAGAGATTTACGGGAAATGCTCGGTGAAACCCCGCTTCCTGAGAAATCTATATCGGTAAATGGCTTCCTGTATTAATGCATTCAGCACACACGATACCTACCGGTCGTATTGAAGCTTTTAGCGATGGCATCATCGCCATCATCATCACCGTGATGGTGTTTGACTTGAAATTGCAGGAAATACCTACCGGTAAAACGGTTTGGAATGAATTGGCGCAGCTGCTACCGAAATTTATTTCTTATGTGGTGAGTTTTTTAATGCTGGCCATCATGTGGATTAACCACCATCAGCTATTTCATCAAATTAAACACACCGATAGGCAATTGCTTTGGTTAAGCATCCATCTTTTGTTTTGGATGAGTCTCATTCCATTCGGAACCAATTTCGTGGGTGTTAATTATAAACTTTACCAGGCCTCGTTCTTCTATGGGGTTATCTTTCTTATGTGTGCCTGGTCATTTACTCTGCTGCGGGAGTATGTGATCAGAAAGGATCTTTTATATGAACATATTAGTAAGCAAGCCCACTGGAGAATCAGAAATAAGAACAGATTGGCCATGGCCATCTATGGTACAGCAGTCGTGTTAAGCCTGGTTTCTGTTTACTTTTCGTTTGCGTTGTTTCTGGTAGTGCCCGGTATGTATTTTATTCCTGAGAGAATTATTCATAATAAGAATTAAGCTATACTACTTGGCGATTATGGAGCAGTCAATTCTTTCAACCTTTCCTTTGTCAGCGGAATCAGCCATTCAATTCAATCTACAGCTCCAACGATCGTTTGCAAAGAGTGGAAGAAACCTTTTTACCGTGCAATAGATTTCCCTGGGGTTTCGGTATCCCGACCATGATGCAAGTCATAGGAACACCCCCACGGATGTCATGGTTTTCAAGTCTGTTGTAATCCAGTTTTACCGGTGAATTTTATGATGATTAAAACAGGGGTAGAAACACACAATTCCTATGCCTATGGATTCCTTTATCTCCACCTATGTAAAGACGGTTTACAAGCCTAAAAAGGTATTTGAAGAACTCATTACCAGAGCCCCTGTACTTAAGGACAGCTTCCTTTATATTACCATACCAATCGTATTTTATACGGCCATGTATTTTTTCCTGACAATTGCGGAGGGAGCTCCTTCAACACTTACGCCCTGGCTAAACATTGCGAAGGAAAATTATTATTCTATTAATCGGTTTCTGCTGGCTCCAAGCATGTTGATTTGTTGGGTTACGGCTACCTCGTTCATCCAGATAACCAGCCGCTTGGTGGGTGGGTCAGGTACATTTGAGCAAACACTATCGGTTATCGCCTTAAGTATCAGTATTGCTATGTGGGGTGGTCTCATTCATGATTTGCCGATGAGTTTTCTGAGTGCTATAGGAGTAATTGATGCAAGCCAACATGAGATCGCAATGAATTCACCCACCATTTTCAGGACGATCCTTTGGATTTGTTATTCCATATACTTCCTTGCTTTTTTTATTCTTTTTTCATTATCGGTGCGGGTCGTGCATAAACTGAGCTGGATAAAAAGTATTGCAATAGGGTCTGTGGCATTTATAGTTTTTCAAACAATCTTCTTGATCTTTAATAGATGACTGCTTTCATTTATACATAGTTTATTTCTTCTCCCCCTGGTATTCCAGAATATCCCCCGGCTGGCAGTCCAATACATTACAGATCGCCTCCAGCGTGCTAAACCGGATCGCTTTTGCTTTTCCTGTTTTTAAAATGGAGAGATTGGACAACGTTAAATCCACTTTTTCCGACAGCTCATTCAGAGACATCTTTCTCCGGGCCATCATCACATCCAAGTTTACAATGATGGGCATGGCTTAAACCGTTAAGTCGTTTTCGTTTTGAATTTCAATACCCCGTGAAAATATGGTGGCAATTACATAGATTACAGCCGCCATCAAGATATACGCCTGACTGTCGGCCCAAAACGAGTTTAAGGAATCGATTTCAACACCGTGGTGCTGTAAGCTTCTCGTGGTTTCGCGGGCGATGTAACTGATGAGCCCGATGGAAAACGTGTAGTAACTGATGTTCGTAATCCGTTTCGCGACCTCGCTGTTGAAAGGTTTTAATAAATCAAGTTTACTAACCAGCAGGATGACCATATAAAAGAGATGGGCCTTCAACAGCGCAATAGCCAGGATAAAACTATAGACCCCGAAATACACCCATTGGTTTAAGTGATAAAGGGAGCTTAAGTCCAGTTTTTGATAGAGGTTATGGACAACTGCCGGGTTGTAAAGACTGAAAATGAAATTGACGATCAGCGCTCCGGCTTCAATGCACAAACCCACGAAAATGATCCAGGCGATAATGTGAAGCCCCTTAAAGATGTAAGTGTCTCTTTTTGTCATACTTGTTACAGGTTATAATGGTGATGCAATGATAATAAAAATATATTGATAAACAATAAATAAGTATTTAAATACAATAAATATTTAGTGAAATAGGCCACTGTGAAGCGCAACGCGAGCACCATCAACGACTACATTGACCATCATGAGCGCCAAAAGTGACCTCCTCACGCTCCTAAAATCGCTTCGTGAGGAGTGAGGAAAGCATTCGTGAGAAGTGAGGAAGGCATCGTGAGAAGTGAGTGAAGCATCGTGAGCGGTGTGGAAGGGATCATGAGCAGTGAGTGAAGCCTCTTGACCAATCCGTAACGTACTGTGAAAAGTGAATTAGAGATTAAAATGAAGGTCAGTATAAATTAATGGACCTGTCACCCTGAGGCCCTCGAAGGGTGACTCGTAACCTCTGAAATTGCGGGATGATTTTAACCACCCATCCAATCATTCGAACATTTCGCCCGATTTTTCCTTAGTAATGCTTGTGGATTTAATACCTTACCTTATTAAATCCCTACTTTATAATTCGTCTAATTAAAAACCATCGATATGGCAGCTTTTTCAATTACGGTAAATGGAGAAACCAAAAGTGTAGATGTATTGCCGGATACCCCGCTGTTGTGGGTGCTGCGCGATAGTCTCGGTCTCGTAGGCACAAAGTACGGGTGCGGCATTGCGCAATGCGGGTCGTGCACGGTGCATGTAAACGGAAACGCGGTGCGGTCTTGCTCGTTGCCGATTTCGGCCGTGGGCTCCAACAAAATCACCACCATTGAAGGCCTTTCAAAAAATGGCGATCATCCTGTGCAGCAAGCTTGGCAGGAGGTGGATGTACCCCAATGCGGGTATTGCCAGGCCGGCCAGATCATGAGCGCAGCCGCGTTGCTAAGCAAAACACCGGCACCCACCGATGAACAGATTTCCACTGCCATGAATGGAAATATTTGTCGTTGCGGTACCTACCATCGCATTAAAGAAGCAGTTGTCCTGGCGTCATCAAAAATGAAATAAGATATGGATACGATGATGAAAACAAACAGGCGTGGCTTTATCAAACTCGGACTGAGTGCCGGAGGCGGATTGATGCTGGGCTTTAATTGGAGCAGTGCGGTGGCATCCATTGAGAATTTCAGTGCGGCAGCCACCCATGTAGATTTCAATAGCTACCTTGCCATCTCACCCGAGGATGTGATCACCATCTTTTCGCCCAACCCCGAGTTGGGTCAGAACATCAAAACCTCCTTCCCGATGGTGGTGGCCGAAGAATTGGATGCGGACTGGAAAAAGGTGAAGGTGGTACAGGCACCCCTCGATACCAAAAAGTATGATCGGCAATTGACGGGCGGTAGCGGAGCAGTTCCACACTCCTGGGAGCGACTTCGAAAAGCCGGTGCCACTGCGCGGCAAATGCTGATGGAGGCGGCCGCCAAAAGGTGGAGCGTCTCCGCTTCCACACTCACCACCAATGCAGGGTTTGTCATTCACCCGGACGGACGCAAGTTAACCTATGGGGAATTGGCCACCGAGGCTGGAAAGTTGTCAGTACCTGCCGATGTAAAATTAAAGGACCGCAAAGATTTCAAACTGATCGGAACGGCTGTGCCCAACGTGGATAACCACGACATGATCACCGGCAAGCCTCTGTTTGGTCTCGACTTCTATCGCGAAGGTATGTTGCATGCCATGATTCAGCGACCTGCGTCCTTTGGCATGAAGTTGAAATCCGTGGATGCTACGGCTGTCAAATCCATGCCGGGAATTGTGGATGTTGTGACCTTTAAAAATAATGTGGCCATCGTGGGCAAGTCCACCTGGGAGATCATGAAAGCGCGCAAAGCGCTAAAGGTGGAATATGAGAAGGACGGCAACATCGAAAGCACAAGTGACCATGACCGTTTGTTTAAGGAGTTGTTGGACAAACCCGATGCTACCGTAAGAAGAAAAGACGGGGACGTAGAAGCAGCTTTCAAATCGGCTGCGCAAGTGATTAAGCGCGAATACCAATGTCCGTTCCTTTCGCATGCGCCCATGGAGCCCATGAACTTCTTTGCCCACGTAAAGGCGGATGGTGTGGAATTGATCGGACCCACACAGACCCCGGACCGGGCCCGCAACGCAACGGCTACCTTGTTGGGAATCTCGCCCGATAAAATTACGGTGGACATCACCCGGCTGGGAGGCGGATTCGGCCGCAGGTTGCAAGCCGACTACGTGGTAGAAGCAGCTGAACTTTCGAGCTTAATCAAAGCTCCGGTAAAAGTTACCTGGTCACGTGAAGATGACATGATGGGCGGAAGTTATCGCCCGGCTGTGCGCTACCGCTTTGAAGCGGCCCTGGACGCAAAAGGAAATCTGATTGGCTATAAGTTAAGAGGGGTGGGCATCAACGCAGGTAATTCTACCCGCGAGGATAACTTCCCATCGGGTGCGGTGGATAATCTTTTGATTGAATCCGTAGACCATCAGTCGCCCATTACCACCGGTGCCTGGCGTGCCCCTATCACTAACTTCCTGGCATTTGCCGAGCAGGCGTTTTTGGATGAAGTGGCGCTGGCAGCCAAGAAAGATCCGGTACAATTCCGGTTGGAGTTGCTGGATCGCGCCAAGCAAACTCCGATAGGCGCCATCCGGTACGACATTGATCGCATGAAATCGGTGATTAACCTGGCGGCCGAGAAATCGGGGTGGGGCAAAAAGAAAAACCTGGCACAAGGCTTTAGTGTTTACTTTTCACACCGTTCGTATGTAGCCCAGGTTGCCGAGGTGGAAATGGTAAAAGGAAATCCGGTGCTCAGGAAAATCTATGCCGCATCTGATTGTGGAATCGTCATCAACAAGAGCGGGGCGCGGCAACAGGTAACGGGTGGCATTGTGGATGGGTTGGGGCATGCCTTATATGGTCAGGTAACCTTCAAAGAGGGTGCTGCAGAGCAACGCAACTTTAATAATTACCGGCTGATCCGCTACAAGGAAGTACCGGAAGTGGAGGTACATTTTGTAGACAATGGAATTGACCCAACCGGATTAGGAGAGCCGGCTTTGCCACCCACGGGCGGTGCGGTTGCCAATGCGCTTTTTAAAGCCACCGGCAAGCGACTGTATAATCAACCCTTTACCTTGCAAGAGGAAATGAAGGGAGTAAAGCTTGAGCAGAAGATGTAATTATATTTGGACAGCTTAAGAAAACCTCTGGGGAAACCTGGAGGTTTTTCTTTTTATGGCCGACCTGACAAGAGCAAAAACTCCAGGCATAATTTTAGTATCTTGTATCAAACCCCGATCCTGGTTATGCACATCATGAAGTGGTTGCCCATCATCGCATGTTTGCTTTCGGGGTATGTGTATGCTCAATCACCCGTACAACGTATTACAGGATTGGTACTAGATAAAGCCAGCCAACAACCGCTGATTGGGGCTACCGTATTCATCAAACTTGAATCCGATCAACGGATAATAGGAGCCACCACGGATGCGGATGGCCGTTTTGTGCTGGAGCAAGTTCCGCTGGGCCGTCATTTTCTTCAGTGTTCATATGTGGGTTATCAGCCTTGGGTTTCATCCTATTTGGAAGTTACCTCTGCAAAAAGATTAGACCTCCGGATCGAACTGGAGGAGTCCGTCATGCTGGGCGATTCGGTTGTGGTGCGTGCGCCCCGGGTGGCCAGCGAAGCCAGCAATGAGTATGGATTGGTAAGTGCGCGTTCATTTACACCCGAAGAAACCCAACGCTTTGCCGGCAGTATTAATGATCCGGGCCGCATGGCCTTGAGTTTACCGGGTGCGCAGATCTCTACCCAGGATAATGAGAATACCATTGTGGTGCGCGCCAATTCGCCCATTGGCTTGAGTTGGCGCCTGGAAGGTGTTGAGATTCCCAACCCTAATCATTTTGCGGAAGCCGGTTCGAGCGGTGGGGGCATTAGTGCGTTAAGCATCTATGTACTGGGAGCTTCTGATTTTTTTACCGGAGCCTTTCCGGCCGAGTATGGAAATGCGTTGGCGGGGGTTATGGATTTGAAATTCAGAAAAGGAAACCGCGAAGACCGCGAATTTCGATTGCAGGCCGGGTTGATCGGACTGGACGTTGCTTCGGAAGGCCCCCTTTCAAAATCGAAAAAGTCAGCTTCGTATCTTTTCAATTACCGGTATTCTACCCTGGGTATTCTCAGCCAATTAGGAGTTAATGTGGTGAATCCCCTCACCAGCAATTCCTTTCACGATCTTTCTTTCAATTTATATTTCCCGGTCAATAAGAAATCGCACCTTACTTTTTTTGGATTTGCCGGAGCGAGTTCGGAAAACAAGGCAGCAGAAGGCGATCAGACACAATGGGAGAGCTTTAACGAAGTCTATATCTATGATTTTTATACCAAGTTGGGTGTCACCGGATTAACCTACACCTACCTGATCAATGATAAATCTTATTTATATGGGACGGTGAGTGTTGGGGCTAATGACATTCAATCTACAGACGATACCGTGGGCTACGACCTGGTGCGCACCCGGATCCGGAACGAACGTTATTTGAATGGCCGGATTAACACAGCCTGGTCTTACAATACGAAAGTAGGCAAGGCTACGAATCTTAAAACCGGATTTCAGGCCTCGCACCTCTTTTATGATGTGTACCGCGATGACTATGACAATGTGATTGATGATCTACGCATTCAGCTGGACGGCAATGGAAATACCCTATTGTTTCAACCGTATGCGGTGGTCCGCGCTCAGGTAGCACCCGCCCTGATTTTGCAAGGTGGAGTAAACGCGATGTATTTTAAGTATACCAAAGAATTTATTGCGGAACCCCGCATGGGAGCGCAGATTCAATTGCCGGCCGGATCCATCAACCTCGCGTATGGCTTACACAGTCAGGTATTGCCCTTCCAAACGTACGAAATGGTTACCACCGATTCGCTTACAGGTGCCTATGGGGGCAAGCCCAATCAACAGTTGAAGATGTGGCGGGCGCATCACATGGCAATCAACCTCACGCAGCAGTTTGCCGGAAATGTGCGATTGAAAGTAGAGCCCTATTATCAATCGCTCTTCAACGTGCCGGTGAGCCTTCAATCCTGGAGTACCTACTCCCTGATCAACCAGGACCGGAATTTCTTTGCCGACAGTTTAAGTAATGAGGGCACCGGGTACAATGCCGGTGTGGAGGTGACGTTGGAGAAGGCCTTCAGCAACCGGTTATTTTTCTTGTTAAGCGGATCGGTGTACGACAGCAAGTTTAAGACCAACAACGGTGGCGTTGATCAGTTTTACAACACCAAATACAATTCAAATTTCAATTCAGCACTGACGTTCGGCAAAGAGTGGGATTTGAAGAACAACAAGCGATTGGAGGCGGGCGGTCGGATTTTATGGAGTGGCGGAATGCGATACACGCCCTTTGACACTCAGAAATCATTGGAAACCGGGCGCGTGGTGTATGTTCAGAGCGAGGCTTATGCAGAACAGAACAAAAACTATTTTCGCATGGATGCACGCGTGGCCTTGCGTAAAAATGCGACCCGCTTTAGCTGGAAGTTGTCGTTGGATATTCAGAACCTGACCAACTATCAAAATCCCCAACGGCCGTATTTCGACCGGTGGGCCGGAACGCAGGCATTTGGGTTCAACACGTCCATTATACCGGTTATCAGTTATACGATCGATTTTTGATTCAGACTCACTAAATTCGTTTACCCTTTCTGAACCACGCATGTAAATCATGAAGCCGATTTATCCCTGTTTATGGTATAACCAGAACGCCAAAGAAGCAGCAGACTGTTATGTCAACGCATTTGAAAATTCACGCATCGTTGGGGATTCCGAACTGGTGGTGTTGGTTGAATTAGCAGGTCAAAAGTTCATGTTATTGAATGGCGGGCCTACCTTCACTCCCAATCCCTCCATTTCGTTTTACGTTCAGTGTACTACCGAAGCTGAAATCAATCATGCCTGGTCGTTGCTGAGTGCGGGGGGTTCAACACTGATGCCCCTAGACCGGTATCCGTGGAGTGAAAAATACGGATGGGTACAAGATGCGTTCGGCATCAGCTGGCAACTTTCACGGGGTAAAATTGCAGGAGTTGAACAAAAAATTTCACCGGTGCTGATGTTCACCAACCGGTATGCCAATCAAGCCGGCAAGGCAATTCAATATTACACGTCCATATTCAAAGATTCTACCTTGATTTCGGCCTCCCGGTATTCAGCCGGTCAGACTGGTCCTGAAGGTACCATTCAACATGCCCAGTTTATTTTGGGTAGCTATGTATTTTTGGCCATGGATAGTCCGGTAGAACATGCGTTTACCTTTAATGAAGGAATTTCATTTGTAGTGGAATGTACAACCCAGCAGGAGATTGATTACTACTGGGACAACCTGACAGCGGGCGGGGCAGAAAGTATGTGTGGGTGGCTGTGCGATCAGTTTGGAGTCTGGTGGCAGATTATTCCATCCATCTTGTCGGAGTTGATGAATGACCCGGTCCGGGCACCCCGTGTGACAGCCGCTTTCTTGAAGATGAAAAAGTTTAACATTCAAGCGTTACTCAATGCATAATTGAAAGGAGTACCTTCAGTTCAGGTGTATAGGAAAGCCTAACTTAAATCGTAAAGTCTCTTAGCCATGCAACGGATACCGGCCAGCAACATTGACGAGTACATTTCTGTTTTTCCGATCCCCATTCGTGAAAAATTAGAACAGCTTCGGGCTGCCATTATCAAGGCAGCACCCGGTGCGCAGGAGAAAATGAGTTATGCCATCCCTACTTTTTTCCTGAACGGAAACCTTGTTCACTTTGCGGCCTATAAAAATCACATTGGCTTTTACCCGGCTCCATCCGGAATCCGTGCCTTCAATAAGGAGTTGAGAGGGTTTGTCACCTCAAAGGGGGCCATCCAGTTTCCGTTGGCGAAGGCATTGCCGGTTGCACTCGTTCATAAGATTGTGAAATTCAGAGTGAAGGAAAATCTTGAAAAAGTAAAGCCGAAGAAACCCTCGAAAAAGAAAGTCAAGTAACTGTTAATTATGTGTTCGGAAACTGGTTTGGATTCCTGACCGCATTTTGTGGAATCTGATTTCCCTGTGTACGTCTAATTTTCCGTTACCTTTAGCTATATGAAAGGAGTCAAACACCAAAAATCAACGCTGGAAGAATCCTATTTCTCAGATACGCTGAAGTGGACCATTATCCTCGTGAGCGTGATGGTAAGTTCTTTTTTGATTGTGAAAACCAGCTACGCATGGGTTTCGATTTTTCTGATTCTAATTTCATTAATCTCATTTTCAACGAAGTACTTACTGGAGGTTGATACAATTGAGAAATTGATTTCCGATTCCCTTCAGGTGGTGTGGATCAATACCAACACCCGAAAATTTGTATATCATGAATTAAAAGGCATCCGGCTGGATAAGCACCATCATGCGTATACAGCGAATAGCAGAGCCCGTACTGCACAAACAGAATTTAATGAGTACATCGGAACCCTGGAGTATGATCGCAGTTCCATTGAGTTAATGAGGAGCCTGAATTACGAAACGTTTGCCGAAGCGATGAAACGCATGGCCGCTGAATTGCAAATTCCCATCCACCGAACGTTTTGATGACAGTACCGGTCATGCAAGAAAAAAGATCATCCCATAAAGTTCCACCCAAGAAGTATCAACCCAAGGGGTTGACGATTCTTTATGAGGATCGGGATCTCCTGGTAGTGGACAAAGCACAGGGGTTGCTCACCATTAGCACCGACCGGGAGAAGGAAAAAACTGCACATTATCTTTTAAACGAGTATGTAAAGAAAGGAAATGATCGATCAAGAAATCGTGTATTTATTGTTCATCGGTTGGATCGGGAAACCTCGGGCGTGCTGATTTTTGCGAAGAATGAAAGAACCAAACAATATCTTCAGGAAGGATGGAAAGAGTTTAGTAAAAGATACATCGCTGTTGTGCATGGCAAACTTCATGATAAAGAGGGTGTATTTGCATCGTATTTATTGGAGAATAAGGCGTTTCGAGTGTACTCAACCAATGACTCGGTGCGGGGTAAGTATTCTGAAACAGGTTATTCTGTAATGAAAGAAACGGATAAGTTCAGTTTGCTGGAGCTTGAACTTTATACCGGCAGAAAGCATCAGATTCGGGTGCATCTTTCTGATGAAGGACATCCGGTTGTTGGAGATAAAATCTATGGGCCTCCGGACAAAGAAGCCAGGCGATTGGCACTGCATGCCGTGTCCCTGACCATCATCCACCCATATACCCATCGCGAGATGTGTTTTGAAACCGAGATTCCGGCTTACTTAAGATCCCTGGTTAACTATTGAAACGTATTTTGGGCATCCCCGGCAACACCATCAGACTTCAAAAGCGCTCCGATAGAATCCATGTGTTTGAACATATTCCAGGAGCTCAATATAAAAAGGATGCGAACCGAGCGTGGCACTGTCGCCTACCATGATTAGTTTCTTGCGGGCCCGGGTCATCGCCACATTCGTTCTGCGGATATCACCCAGAAAACCAACTTCGGCTTTCTCATTGCTGCGCACAAAACTAATGGCAATCACATCGCGTTCTTGGCCCTGAAAGGCATCCACCGTATTAATGGTAATCAGTTTGTGCAAGGGTTCCAAAACAGGCGAAGCCTCCGCCAGTTTGTGCAGGTGATCTACTTGTGCCCGGTAAGGGGTGATGATTCCCATGGTGATGTCTTGTTGTTGCCATTCTTCCAGCCCAATGCCCTCTACCAGTTTTTCAACTTGGTGAATTAACAGCGAGGCCTCCTCCTCATTAAACCGGCTCAAACTTTCCGGATCCTGCTTTTCTGAAAAGCCACAACCTGCTGTATCAATAAAGTCAATGGGTGCCTGGTTTGATCGTAGCAGCTCAGCTTTAACAGAAGGATGCGCAATTAATTGATCTTTATAGAAGTAACGCGAGGAGAACTTCATAATGGCTTCGTGCATCCGGTATTGCACCTGAAGCATGGTGGCCCGTTCCGGATGTCGGCTGATCCCCTTTTCAAAAAGTGTTACTGCCAGGCCCGCCTGGGCAGCTTCATTGGATTTAATGGTTGGTGGAAGTTGAGCATGATCTCCGGCTAAAATAACACGATCTGATTTTAATAGTGGAATCCAGCACGCTGCCTCCAACGACTGGGCCGCTTCATCAATGAAGACCGTTTTAAATTTACGACCGCGCATTACCGGGTGTGATGATCCTACCAGAGTAGAACAAATGACGTTTGCCTGCTGAAGTAAGTCGTTGATAATATAAAACTCCAGCATATCGGCATCGGATTTTAATACCCGGGCTTCTTCCTTTAGTAATCTGCGCTGTTCCCGTTCGGAATGACCGAAGTGACGTTTGTATTTGGAAGCCATTGTCCGCACCTGTTCTATTTTTTTCCGCAATGCCCGCAATTCCGAAAAATTAGGATGTGCCGCGATGCGTGCATCCAATGTTTTACTAAGTGTCTGTTCTGTTACCCGTGCCGGGTGCCCAATGCGCAGCACGTTTAATCCCTGCTCGGCCAATTTCTCAACCAATAAATCGATTGCCGCATTGCTGGGTGTGCATACCAATACCTGGTTTTCTACTTTTTGGGTTATTACAATGGCTTGTACCAGGGTGGTTGTTTTTCCGGTACCGGGCGGACCATGGATAAAGGCAACGTCTTCGGTCTCCAGTAATTTCTCAACGGCCTTCATCTGACTTTCATTCAAATGACGGGTGCATTCGCGCATTATTTCAATTGCCAGCTCTGAAGGTGCCTCCTGGTTTTTGGTGCTGGTACTTCCTAAAAAGAGCTCCCGCAATTCGGCCACCCGGTTGTCTTCTGCCTTCATCACCGCTTTCAAGGCATGCTCCATCTCTTTGTAGGTCATTTCATCAAACATGACGTCCACCCCCAATTGACCATCGTCAATCCAGTCGGGTAGCTCGTCATGATTGAGCGTAATCACAAGCAAGTTGTCTTGCACATAGTTGATGACTGCGTTGGCGTGTTGTTTTTCCGGTTTGCCGGAGGCGTTGCAGAACAAGCTAACCAGTTTGCCACTTTGAAAACTATGGGGCTGGTCGTGATGATGAACCCGTTCCAACTCCAAAATGATGCGCTCACCTGTACCGATGTAATCGCGCACAAGCCGAATCGGGTACCAGGTAACACCTTCTTTAACGCGTTGCGTGAGAGAACGCAGTAAAACCTTTTGGCGATATTGTTCCAAATCGGCCTGGCGCTCCAACCTGATCAACTCGAGTGTCTTTTGTAGTTGCTGCTGTGCGGTCATGAATGGATAACGGCCGCAAAGATGGCAGTCTGTTCCATTAAAAAAAATAAGAAAGATTATCAGGTGCTTGCGAATATTTTTTATTGGAGGCGTGTGTGTACCCGGCACATTAAATCGCTTATCTTAGAAGAGAAATTACAGGCAATGAAGTATCTTCCCTTGTTGATATTCCTGGCAGCGTGTTCACAGAATCAAAAATCGGCAATGCCTTTTTTAATCTTGTCCAATGAAAAGGATGATTGGGTGCACTACGAAGGCCAGTGGTTAACAGAGGAAGGGGTTGTTCAGCTTGAGTTATCTCTAAAAGAGGGCGTGGCTGGAGTGGAATCGGAATATCGGCTCCACGAACGTTTCTCAAATCCCAACATAGCAGGCGGCACAAGTACTCGCGCTACGTATTCTTCTTTTAGCAACGGCAATCCCGGAAAAGGAGTTCGTATTATACTGCATGACCTTAGTGCTTATAGCCTTAAATCGTACTTCCGGTACCGGAAGGCGGAAGGCTTTCCGGAAGAAATGTTTTTTATTTCGTACGGTCAAGATGTGTTAATTCCCTGCGATGATGAGTTTGTTCCTTTAACCACGGATGTACGATACGCCTTACACCGAAGAAGCGAGCCGGTTACGGTAGAGGGCTATGTTACATTTGAAGATGATTCGGTTGATTTTTATGAGCGCAATACATTTAAGCATTACAAGTTGGCCAACTTAGGTGAGTTTCAAGTGGTGCAGGCGGGATATAAAAAATGGGCAAAGGAAAAACATGAAGGGGTATATGTTAAAGCCGTAGCTTACACGGTAACGGACTCTACTCATTATGATCTCAAGGCAATTGTAATAAAACGGATTATCCAGTTCGGGTCCGAAACGGAAAATGGCCATGACGTTGCTCCGGAATATGGACCCGGAATTGCTCATGATGTTGTCATTAAAAAGGGTAATTAATAAATTTCTGAAATTCTTTTTTTCTGATGGGATGTACAAGAAGGATAGGTTGAATTTAATCAGCGCGAAGAAAGAAATGGACTTTTTATACCTTGATCGATGAGCACGTACGAGCGATTACACCGTCTTCACCTGCTGCGCATCCGCAGGATCACGATCATCAGCAACATTAAGGATGGTTTTTTTATTCTGCTTGGCGTAGCGTCCGCAGCGTTCGGTTTAAAAGGATTTCTATTGCCGAACCGTTTTTTAGATGGGGGGGTTATGGGCATCTCTCTGTTGACCAACATCATCACCGGAATCAACCTTTCCTGGTTAGTGGTGCTCATCAATCTTCCTTTTGTGGTGATCGCCTATACGCAGGTGTCACATAAATTCGCCTTCAAAACGATGATCGCCATTACGTTGCTGGCAGTTGCATTGGCGCTTATCGATTTCCCGACCATCACTGACGACAATCTGTTAATTGCTGTTTTTGGTGGGTTCTTCCTGGGTACGGGAATAGGACTCTCCATTCGGGGCGGCAGCGTGATTGATGGTACGGAGGTATTGGCTATTTATTCAAGCCGCAAAACTACCTTGACGGTTGGGGATGTGATTTTGATTTTCAATATTCTCATTTTCTCCACCGCAGCCTATGTGATTAGTATGGAAACTGCCTTGTATGCCATCCTTACCTACCTGGTGGCTTCAAAAACGGTTGATTTTGTTGTTCATGGCATTGAAGAATATACCAGCGTAATAATTGTTTCGGATAAGAATGTAGAAATCCAGGAGGCCATCATTTCCAAATTAGGCCGGGGGGTTACAATTCTAAAGGGCAAGAGTGGTTTTGGAAAGAAAGGACACCGCAGTCATGATGTGGATGTGATTTTTTCGGTTGTTACCCGGTTGGAATTACAACGACTGAAGACAGAAATTGCGAAAATTGATCCGGAAGCATTCGTTGTGGAGAACAGCGTCAATGACATTAAGGGGGGCATGATAAAAAAGCACCCCTTTCAGGATGATTGATTTAACAGTTGCAGGTACTGATCGATGTATTTGTTTACGCTCTTGCGTTTATACTGCATGATGAACCGTGGATGCGCCAGGGGCTGCAACTTCTCAAAAAAATGATGTTCCTCATTTAATCGCGAGAGGAATTTAAAATTTTCACCTTCCCCTAGACAATAGGCTATCGAACGCTTAATGCCCCAGCGAAGCTGAATTTCCAAACAATCAACAATAAATGGGGTGAGACGCTCCGCTAGTTTTCGATCATCGTAGTAATTAAGATTTTTGCCTTGTTTTGTAAAGCCCAATGGGGATACTGAGGTAAAGTAAAAGCGTCTGTAAAATTCTTCACATCCTCCATACGCATCAATCATTGAATAGATGTACTCGGAAGAGAGTTCTGATTTTTTAGTCAGCTTATTCGGGATGCCACATACTTTTTCCAACCGGATCGGATCGGTAAATGGAATTCCGGTAAGCCCACCTCCAAACCTTCCCGGGTTGATCCCGATAATCAAAGTACGCGGGAGAGCATCCTGGTAATAATTAGTATAAAATGATTCACAGAGCCGGAATACGGTGGGGTCTTGATAAGGATTTAAGACCTGCACACCCCGCGGGAGGAAGGTAGGAATCCTGAGTGAACTAAAGAAGTCGAGAATTTTATTCGACAATGAATCCATTCAACAGTTAAAGAACGTGATTTTTGCAAAGTTTTCGACTAAATATAAATTTAAGACCGCGGTCAAGCAATGGAATCTACTTTAATGGAGAGAAAAATAAAATTGCTTTTGGGAGTTGTGCGGATTGTTTATTTTCCAAAAAAATGAATATGCGGATTGTTCTAACCCTTGGATTATTTTTTGTGTGGGGATGCGTTGCCGGCCAATCGTTTGATTTGATTATAAAGAATGGAAGGATCATTGATGGAACTGGCAATTCCTGGTATTATGGCGATGTTGGGGTTACCGGGGGGAAAATCGCATTCATTGGCCGGATTGATCAAGCGCAAGGCACGAGAATAATTGATGCACAGAGACTGCTAGTTGCACCGGGATTCATTGATGTGCATGCCCATATCGAGGGTGGAGAATTAACTTCGCCAACTGCGAATAATTTTATTCACGATGGAGTGACTTCGGTGGTTACCGGAAATTGCGGTGGCTCCAACCTTAACCTAGAGGCGTACTTTCAGCAGCTGGATTCGATAAAGACTTCCATTAATGTAGCTTCTCTTATCGGGCATAATACGGTGCGGAGAGCGGCTATGGGGGATGCACAGCGCGACCCCACTTTAGAAGAACAACAGAAAATGGAAGGCTTGGTGGAATCGGCCATGAAGGCAGGTGCGGTAGGGTTTTCTACAGGATTAATTTACGTACCGGGTACATATGCTAAAACACCCGAAGTGGTGTCCCTGGCTCGCGTGGCGGCCCGATACAACGGTGTATATGCTTCCCACATCCGAAATGAAGGCGACAACGTGACGGAGGCGGTAAGCGAGGCAATCAACATAGGACGGGAAGCGAAGATACCCGTTGAGATTTCCCATTTTAAAGTTACCTATAAACCTAATTGGGGCCGTTCAACAGAAACCATTGGTCTTGTTGAACAAGCACGGATGGAAGGGCTCGATGTAACCATCGATCAATATCCCTATGTGGCCAGCAGCACCACCCTGGATACTACGGTTCCTTCCTGGGTATTTGCAGGGGGACGCGATTCAATGAAGCTTCGCATCAACGATCCAACCACGAGAATGAAAATTAAAAAGGAAATGGTGGCAGACCTGAAAGCGAAGAAAAACAAAAACTACAGCTTTGCCCAGGTGGCGCGATATGCACCCGATACAACCTTGAACGGAAAGAATATTTCTGAAATTAATCGGTTGAAAGGCCGCAAATCAAAACCCATTGAGGAAGCCGAAACGATTCTGGAGATGGTGGGTGCGGTAAACCGAACCCAAATGGTTTACTTCAGTATGGATGAGCAAGATCTTGTTCGAATCCTTCAATACCCATTCAACATGATTGCCTCGGATGCCGGAATTGTCCGGTTCGGTTCCGGCATGCCGCACCCCAGAGCGTATGGCACTAATGCCCGGGTTTTGGGTCGGTATGTAAAAGAAATGAAAGTCATTCGGTTAGAGGAAGCCATTCGAAGGATGACCTCCCTGCCCGCGCAAAAATTTAATCTGCGCGACCGGGGTATGCTTCGCGAGGGAATGGCTGCTGATGTTGTCGTGTTTGATCCTGCTCTTATTGGAGATGTAGCAACCTATTCGAATCCGCATGCCTATTCGAAAGGATTCCAATATGTACTCGTAAATGGTCAGGTGGTTGTTGACGAAGGAAAACACACCGGAGTGCGAAACGGACAAGTATTGCGGATGAAGTAAGAGGAGGTCTTAATGGAGAAGTTTTACAATCTTTTCCAATTCTTCCCGATTGCGATCGGAATTAATATTGTTGATGATGCCATCTTTTTCGCGGGTAGTTAAGCGCCAACTCAGCGAAGCGCGGGCACTATTTTGGCGAATGCTGTCCATTTTTTGCAACAGCGGCAGGTAGTTTTCTGCCTGATACTGCAAGTCAAAGCGGTGGATGGGTACCGACAGCCAGGAGTGGGCATGACCGATCAGTAAATCACTGGTTATGTCCTGGAAGTTTTCAAAGTTGTTGTAGACACTGCTGATTGGCTGCGTCATATCATCGATAATCGTTTGGCCTTTTCGGGCAGAAATGGTACCCAGTTTGGGAGAATCGCGAATGGATAGGAAAATGATACCAGACGTATTTTCAGAGAACCACTCCTTAAACGAATAGACAAATCGTACCGCATCCGATATGCCGAAATTATCGGAGATGCCTGCATCCATTATCTGAATGGGTGGGTTGGTAGGTAAGGTGGTGTTGGGTGTAATGTATGGGAACGTGGCGCTCATGCGGAGGGCAGAGAGGAACCGGAGATCCTCACCATCCTGATCTTTAAAGAAGCGGTGAAAGTCAATCCCGCTTACCTTGAGTTGCTTATAGTCCGGATAATTTTCCAGTTCGTAGTTCATAAATGAAACCGGGCGTGATGCGATATACACCTTACGACCATCATTCACTACGGTGGGGGTAAGTATTACAGAGGGTATGATGCCTTTGCTTTCCGGTTCGGCATACTCCCGAATGGGACGATCCATCAATCCTTCAGTAATCTGGTTGAGTTGATCTTCAAACGTAAAAGCACGATCGCGCTGATAGGCTTTACCGGAATATTCAAACTTCGTAAATCCTACAAACAAGTCGTTGGCAAGCAAACTAAAGATCAGGGGATTCAGATTATCACTCGAGATTTTATGACGGTGTATGGCTTCGTAGGGGTTAATGTCCTCGCCATTTAACTGACGTAGTTTAAGCTCGCGAAAGTAACTGGCACCAATTAAGCCACCCGATGCCCCAGTAATGAGTACGCTGCTTTCCAATAGTTTTCCTTGCGTGAGGCTATCCGCCTTTTGAAGTGCTGTCAACGTCCAGAGCGAAGCGCGTTTACCACCACCGCTTGCACAAAGAAAAATTGCTTTAGGTTTGGTGTCACCAAATTTCTTCCGCCAGTTTTGAAGTTGCAACAGCATGGCCTGGCGGTCGGTTTCCATGGCGGTACTGTCCAATTGTGATTGAAGTGAGGCGATCGAGTACTCGGCCGGCAGTACTCCATAGTCAAGGCCAAAGGCTTCGTATTTTTTGGAGAAGAAATCTTCACCCACCAGGTGATTGAGAATCAGAAATATAATCAAGCCGGAAGTGGCCGACCATCCTCCAAACCAATACGAAAAGGCCCCCGAGAGCATGACAAAAATGGTCAGGAAAATCATGAAGCTACAGGCAGCCGGGATTTGAAAGGTTGGGTAATCTTTAAAGATTCCCAACACCAATACCATCGCAAAAATAAAAAGCTCAATGATCACCAGATTGAAGTGATTCTGGTCAAATACCTGCACGATGGTGGATCGGTCATAGAAGGAAGTCGACTCGACCGGCTTAACCCGCAGAAATCCATCCAGGTAGTAATCCACCCGTACTTGTTTTTTCTTTACAATGTCTATTTTATGAAGTGCGCTGGCGCGGGTAATCGTTACATTTTCTTTAATCTTTTCATCAATTCGACACACAACATATTTAAAGATGTCTTTGTTTGTCAGTCGGAAGTAGATGGAGAAGGCGAGGGTCATGGATATGTATCCAGCAAAGAGTCCGCTCAATTCAATCAATAATCCTACTTGTGTGGTGTACTCATTGTTGATTTGGAAGCCGATAATTTGGTATACATAAACGATCAGGAAGGCGGCAGGAATAATGCTGTTATTGACTGTAAATTTTTTGAATGGATTTGGCAAGGCTCCAATAAAGGAAAAGCGGTGGCCATCGGAGATATAGCAGGTAATGTGAAAGGCCATCGTAAAACCGGCTGTGAGTAAACCCATCATAAAAAAGCTGGCGAAGCTGACTTTGTTCAGGTATTCCGGGTCCAGAAAGAGATAGGGGATACCCAGGTATTTGCCAAAATTGCCGGTGATCATCGCAAAAAGTATGATCCAGCACAAAATCAATACATGGTTGCGCCTGAAATTATTCAACAGCAGTTGAATGGGGAAGGAATAATAAAGCTTTGGAATAAAAAAGTAGAGCGATCTCATGCGGTAGCCATTTCAAGGTAGGAAATTTAGGGCATCTGCAAAAACTATGTGGTGTGAATCAAAATTTGTAAATAGAGGGTTGGATATCTTTTTGCTGCGTTGAGTAAACCGTTTTCCATCTATCGATCTTCAGCAGGTTCCGGTAAAACCCGTACGTTGGCTAAAGCGTACCTGAAGCTTGCCCTCCGTTACCGGTCCGATTACTTCAAACACATTTTGGCAGTAACGTTTACGAACAAATCAACCCAGGAAATGAAAGATCGGATCCTGGCCTACCTGGATGATTTTTCGAATGAACGCGCACCCGATCTGGCACAGGAACTCCAGTCAGAACTAAAACTGGATGCTCCAACCTTTAAGCAATATGCGGAGGGCGTGCGCAGTCAGATTCTGCACAAGTATTCGCAGTTTTCCATCAGTACGATCGATGCCTTCTTTCAACGGGTTATCCGGGCGTTTACGCGTGAAGCCGGACTATCCGGAGATTATCGGCTAGAGGTTGAGCATGAGGCTGTGGTGGATGAAGTAATCGGTAACCTGATGGAGGAGTTGGGGTCTAATCAGGAGCTTACCGAATGGGTTATTGATTTTGCCAATAAAAACCTGGAAGATGACAAAGGGTGGGACGTGCGCCCCGGGTTGCGCGAGTTTGCCAGAGAAATATTTAAAGAAGAATTTCGGTTGATTGAGAGTGATGTGGCCAACACAACCAGCACTCCACACTTTTTTGAGAATTTAAAGAAAAACATTAGTGCAGAAAGATTCCAATTTATTCAGTCCATTCGCAAACGGGCAGCAACGGCTGTGGCATTGATTCAAAAAGAAGGACTGACTCTTGACGATTTTAAATATTCCAATGGCGGGGCCTTTGCCTTTTTAACAAAATTGAGTAAAATTAAAACCGTTGCAGAGGTCGATGATAAAGCGTTTGGAGTAAGGCCGTTTTCGGATTATCAAAGCAAAGCGAATTGGCCTTCGAAAACCACTAAACATCATGAGCTCATTATCAATCTTGCGGCAAACCAGCTAATACCCCTGCTTAACGAAATTATTGAAATCCGAAAGGGATTTTCCCGTGCGCTCAGTGCGGAAGTCGTTCTCAATAATTTCTATGCGTTTGGTTTAATGGCGGATATCTCCCGTAAACTGAAAGAGTATAAACAGGAAAATAACCTGATGTTGCTTTCCGATGCACCGTATTTTCTAAATTCAGTGATTGGCGATAGCGATACGCCATTTGTTTACGAGAAGATAGGCTCGTTTTATAAGAACTTTCTGATTGATGAATTTCAGGATACTTCGGGCCTGCAGTGGAAAAACTTTAAACCGCTCATTGTTAATAGTCTTGATTCGGGCTTTCCAAGTGTTATTGTGGGAGATGTAAAGCAAGCCATCTACCGGTGGCGTTCGGGTGATTTGTATCTGTTGCAAAAAGAAGTTGGCGGGCAACTGGGGGAGCATCGATCTGAATCTTTTACGCTTGGTAAAAATTTTCGGAGCAGCAAAAACATCGTATCTTTTAATAATGCCGTGTTTCAAGCAGCTGCCCAGGCAGTAGCACTTGAAACCGGTACCACCATTGCCACCGAGGTTTATGGCGATGTTGTACAGGACATTCAGAAAAAATCTGATGGGTTTGTTGAAGTTTCATTTCTGACGAATGAAGAGGGTGAAACCTGGGATGCAGAAGCATTGCAACGGATCCCCGGCTATCTTGAGAAATTGCAAGCTTTAGGCGTGGGACTGAAAGATATTGCCATTCTGGTTCGTACCAATTTTGATGGCCAGCGTATCGTTTCACACTTGTTGGAGTACAAACATTCCGGCAAGGCAAAGAAGAATTATAAGTACGATGTTGTTTCAAATGAATCGTTACAGCTAGACGGTGCAGGTTCGGTTAATTTTTTAATAAGTACGTTGCAATACCTGCAAAGCCCGGATCATGATATTGCCCGCGCACAGTTGTCTTTTGAATATGCAAGGCTGAAGAAAATGACAGGCGACCTGCATCAGGTCTTTACGGTAACGAATCAAACGACATTCGAGAGTAATCTTCCCGAAAGTTTTACCCGGCAAAAATCCGGATTGAAAAAACTGCCCTTGTTTGAGCTGACGGAAACGTTGGTTGAATTATTTGGATTGGGTAAGGTACCGGGTGAGTTAGAGTATCTGCAGACATTTCAGAACGAAGTATTGACGTTTTCAAGCCGCGAACGAAATGATATTGGTGCTTTTTTGGATTGGTGGGATGAAACCGGTAGAAAGAAATCCATCCAGGTATCGGGCGAGGTGGATGCCGCCCAGATTATTACCGTGCATAAGTCTAAAGGCTTACAATTTAAATATGTGATTGTTCCATTTTGTTCGTGGGAATTGGACCACGGGTGGAAGACGCCTATGATGTGGGTGAAGTCTGATCAACCGCCCTTTGATAAGGCAGGTTTTCTACCGGTGAATTATTCAAGCAAGCTGGAGGAGTCATTCTTTGTGGACTATTACAAAGAAGAACGTATCCGGTGTTACCTTGATAATCTCAATTTGCTGTATGTAGCCTTAACGCGTGCTGAGCACGGATTGATGGTTACCGCCCCCCTCTCAAAGAGTGGAAAAACGATCAGCAATGTGGGTCACCTGCTATATCATGCATTACAGCAGCCTGAGCTTACTTCAAGCTGGAATGAAAACGAAAAGATTTGGAAATCGGGTGAATGGACAAACTACGAAGAGCAACATTCAGCTGCTCGTGCCTCGCTTTCGCTGAAGCACTATGCTGCCAATTCATGGCGCGGTAAACTGGTGATCCGCCAACATGCAGCCGGTCATTTTCAGGAGGTGGGGAGTGAAACTACTATGCGCATTAAGTACGGTATTCATTTACATACGGTATTTTCCAGCATCCGGTATCGCGATGAACTGGATGAAACATTTACGATGCTGCAGCATGCAGGCATTATCAACGAGCAAGAGAAGCCGGTTATCCGTGAGTTGGTAGAGGAACTTTTGAAGAACGAAGTAATTGCTGCCTGGTTTGAGAAAAACTGGGAGGTACGTACGGAGGTACCAATACTTTTACCGGGTGGAGAGGAAAGCCGAATCGACAGGTTAATGACGAACGGACAACAGGCGGTGGTGGTTGATTTTAAAACCGGGAATCAAAGTAAAAGCGATTCGCAACAGGTGAATTCCTACCTGGAAACACTTCGTAAGATGAATTTTAAGGATGTCAGGGGTTACCTGCTTTACACTAAGACAGGCGAGGTCGTACAGATTCCACAAGGCAAGCCGATTAAGTCAACAAAACAGAGTAAGAACCAATTGGGATTAGATTTTTAAGATGGAGCCTTTTTTGAAAGAGCTGGCACGAAAAGTTATTGCGGAACCGGAGTTCGAGCAGTTGACTTTTATTTTCCCCAATCGCAGGGCAGCCCTTTATTTCCGCAAGCACGTATCAGATGTAATTACCAAACCGGTTTTTTCTCCGAGCCTGATTACCGTTGAAGATTTTATTACATCGTTTTCGAACTACCAGATTCCGGATAAGCTGGAGTTAGTGCACCGATTACAGGGCACTTATGCTGAAGTAGTCGGATCGCACAACGAGAGTTTTGACCGGTTTTATTTCTGGGGCGAAATGCTGTTGCGAGATTTCAATGAGATAGACAAATACATGGTTAATGCCGAGCAGTTGTTTCGCGATTTGCGTAACCAGAAAGAACTGGATGCAAGTTTTGACTACCTGACGGGGGAACAGAAAAAATTTCTACTTGATTTCTGGAGTGAATTTGAAGTGAACATTACGGACAGCAAGAAGCAGTTTCTGGAAATCTGGAGTAAGTTGTTCAATTTGTATAAAGCTTATCGGCAACAATTGGAAATGAGTGGCCTAGCGTACGAAGGCATGGTGCACCGCCAGGTGGCTGATAATATTGATTCCCTTTCATCAAAACAGTACAAGGCACCACTGCTTCGGTTTGTTGGCTTCAATGCCTTAACAAAAGCAGAAGAAAAAATTCTATCTCATTTTGTAGCCCAAGGCAGCCAGATGATCTGGGATGTGGACGAGTACTACGTGAATAACAAAGCCCAGGAAGCCGGTGAGTTTTTTCGGGAGTACCAACAACACCAAATATTAAAAAAAACATTTACAGAAACATTCCCCTCTAACTTCAGAAACCCAAAGTCGATCCGTGTTTTTGGAGCGGCCCAGCCCATTGGGCAAGCCAAACTGATGGGGCAGGTTCTGCAAGAAGAATTGGATAAGGGGCTGGTGCCGGAAGACACGTTAATTGTTTTACCTGATGAAAAACTGTTAATGCCTACCTTGTTCGGCTTACCTAAAAGGATCGATAAGCTGAATGTTACCATGGGGTATTCGCTTGATAATACTTCATTCTTCAATTTGTTGGAAATGCTGGTGGAATTGCAGATCGGCAAGCGGAAAGAGTTCTACAATCACCGGCATGTGTTATCGCTTCTGGCACATCCGTATGTAATTGCGGCCGATCCCGGGCTGGCAAATGCGAGACGAAGGGAAATTCAGAAAAATAATTGGGTACAAATTCCGCAAAATTATCTGGCCAGTGGTTCACCCTTACACAGGTTAATTTTCGGAGATCTGTCAGGGGGGTTGTTCGTCTACTTGCGAAGTGTTATAAAAGAGGTGGGATTACTGGAATCTATTCTCGATTTGGATCGTGAGTTTGCGTTTCAGTTTGTCAAACTGTTGAACCGTATTCAGGACCTTATCGGGCTGCAAACACCCGATCCAACCAACCGGAAAGAATATGGAAAAACTTTAAAATCTTTTTTGCGATTGCTGCGACAATTGGTACGGGCAGAGAGAATTCCCTTTAGTGGCGAACCCTTAAAGGGACTTCAGATTATGGGGGTACTTGAGACCCGTAACCTCGATTACAAAAATGTATTTGTGCTATCATTGAATGAGGGCGCCTTTCCGTCCTTCGGAGGAAAAGGATCGTATGTTCCATTTAACCTTCGCAAAGCGTATGCCTTGCCTATCACCGAGCATCAGGATGCCATGTATGCCTATTTGTTTTATCGCATGTTGCAACGGGCTGAAAATGTTTTTCTGTTTTACAATACGGAAACGGATCAGTTGGGTCAAGGCGAAAAGAGTCGATACCTTCAACAGCTCATTTACGAAAGTGGAATAAGCATGGAGTTGCAGGTGCTGCATAATCCGCTTATGCCGTTGGTGATTGAACCCATTGTGATTGAAAAAACCGATGAAGTTCGGCAGGCCATCATGAAACTAAATGAAGGCAATACCTACTTTAAGGGAATTTCACCTTCGGCTTTGGCTTCGTATTTGGATTGCCGCCTACGGTTTTACTTCCGGTATGTAGCCCGAATACGCGAACCCAATGAGGTAGAAGATCAATTAGGCGCGCGTGAGTTGGGAAATTTCCTTCATAAAGTGATGGAGAAATTTTATAAAAATCTGACGCTACGCAAACGAAATAAAAGTGTGGAGCCAGGTGATTTTGCAGATGCCAAACAAACAATAGATAAATTGATGGATGAAATCTTTACGGCTACGTATCATATGGAGCCGGGAAAGAAGGTGGAGTATGAAGGTCAAAGTGTCATCATTCAGCAATTGGTACGAAACTTTGCCATGCGTATTCTGGAGCAGGATAAAGACATGGCACCGTTCACCATCGAAGCGGTCGAAGCAGATGGTCTTCTGCACCGAGTAAAAATTAGCCATGCTCCGGGCTACGTGGTCTTGGGCGGCAAGATCGATCGGGTGGACAGGAAGGATAATGTGATACGCATTGTAGATTATAAAACAGGGAGCGATAAACTTGATTTTGAAAGTGTAGCTTCCCTATTTGATCGTACCAGTAATAAGCGGCAGAAGGCCGTATTCCAAACCCTGTTGTATGCCTTTCTTTACCAAACTAATTTTTCACTGCAACCAAGTGATCAGGTGTTAACAGGAATTATGAACCGTCTGTATTTGTTTGGCAACGGTGCGTTTGGATTGGAAATGAATAAGAAACGAGTCTACAATGTACTTCCCCTGATGGAAGAGTTCAGTGTACATTTAACCACATTGTTGGAGGAAATATTTAATCCCGAAGTTCCATTTGATCAGACACAAGACACAAAAATATGTGAGTTTTGCCCTTATAAGGGTATATGTTATCGTCAATGAGGATTCTCTGTTTCGAGAAAAGAGTCAGAGCGCCTTATCTAAATTAAAAGCCCTGCCTTCTTTCGAAGACAGGGCCCTACAAAATTTAGTTTTCAGTGATTAGCCTTTTGTGAGCTCAGCATTGATATGAATCTTCACATCTTCGCTCACTACCATACCACCTGCCTCAGTCAAAGCGTTCCAGTTCAAGCCAAAGTCCTTACGATTAATTTTTCCGTTAATCTCGAAGCCGGCTTTCGTATTGCCCCACGGGTCAACCATCGTTCCGCCAAATTCGGCATCCAATACAACGGCCTTGGTAGTACCGCGTAAGGTTAAAGCACCCTCCAGTTTGTAGTTAGTACCGGTAGTTTTCTTTAATGTTCCGACAAAGTCAATGGTAGGATATTGTTCGGCAGCAAAAAAGTCGGGCGATTTCAGGTGTGCGTCCCGATCGTTTTGATTCGTATCAATGCTGTTTACATCCAGGTTGAAAGTAACGGCTGCGCCATCAAAATTTTCCGTTTCGCTTTCTACACTGCCGCTGAATTTTTTGAAGAACCCGGTAACAGTGCTGATTACGAGGTGCTTTACTTTGAATTGTACTTCGGTATGGGTAGTATCGATTCCCCACTTGGTTGTTGTTAACGTTGCTGTTGACATAATTTTAGTTTTTGTTTGTTGCTTTTTTGAAGACAATCAAGTTTGTCCTGATTGCGAAGCAAAGGTAGTTTGGACGTTGCCCAAGCAACTTGAACCAGGTTAAGAAAGGGAAGGAATTGTCTTGAACTGGATTAAGTTATCATAGAATAGTCAACACGAATAAAATTCGTTACCTGTTTACAATGATCAACTACTTCGTTTACGTCTTATTTTACTCAGAAATTCGGGAGTAATGCCCAGGTAGGAGGCGATGTATTTTAACGGTACATATTGTTCCAGTTGGGGGTACCGCTTCTGAAAGTTGTTGTACCGGGTTTCCGCGGGTAATGAGAAGGCTTCAATAATGCGTTTTTGATGGGTAACCAACGAATTTTGGAACATGATCCGAAAGTAGCGTTCGAATTTTGGGAAGCGCAACATCAGTTCTTCCATGCGTAAATGAGGTAATAATAATACTTCACTGTCTGCCAGAGCGCGGGTGGTATAAATTGAGGGTTGTTGGGTTGTCAGGCTATGCAAGTCGCCCGTCCACCACCCCGCTGTTGCAAATTGAATTACCTGATCATTGCCTTCCTTGTTTGTGTAATACGTCATCAGGCAGCCGGAGATCACATGGATAAAGTGGTGGGTAATTTCCCCTGACTTTTCGATAAATTCACCTTGCTTCAGTTTTTGGGGATTCAATAGGGAGACAAAATACTGTTCTTCTTCCAGCGTGGGGGTAATGTTTTTATGGATTTGAATCAGAATCTGTTGAAGTAAATTTGCCATGCCCTAAAACGTCTTGTGCCAAAGATCACCAATTCTTACTACCAAAAAAACTGCAATGGCATACTTTGACCTGACCGAAACGGAATGCATGGTGTTATTACCATGAATCACTGATTAAATAAAATGTAAAGGATCTGCAGAATGCTTTTACCTTTGACTCATGGATTTAAATCGTTTTCGCGAAAAGGCAAAGAATAAATCTGTTGAGAACAGGAAATTCTTACAATCCATAAAGAAAATGGATGCAAGGGCAGTGGACGATGCTTTCCATGATATGCACGAGGAGGTCTTTGAAGAAATTGATTGCTTAACGTGTGCCAACTGCTGCAAAACCACCAGTCCGATTTTTTATCAAACCGATATTGAGCGGGCAGCGAAAGCCCTGCGCATGAAACCCGGAGATTTCATTGAACAATACCTGCGGGTAGATGAAGATAAAGACTATGTGTTGAAATCTTCACCATGTCCTTTTCTGGATACAGACAACTATTGTCGTGTGTACAGCAGTCGACCGAAAGCGTGTCGTGAGTATCCCCACACCAATCGTAAAAAAATGGTGCAGATTATGGATCTTACCTATAAAAATACGTTGGTTTGTCCAGCCGTGTTGGAAATGGTAGAACGTTTAAAGAAAGTGGGATTATGAAAATGAAATTTTGGTGCATTATGATTTTCCTGACGGGCGTTTCCAACGCTTTACTCAGCCAAATTCGCATCCGGGAAACAGGTGTAAAAATCGGAGTATTGCCTACCGGTAAGCTAAATACCATTACCGATGTTAAAGGAGTTAAAGTTGGACACGTTACTTTGACCAAAGGCAGTCAGGTGCGTACGGGTGTAACCGCCATCCTTCCACATGACGGAAATATCTTTCAAGCAAAAGTGCCGGCTGCCCTCTATGTGGGCAATGGATTTGGTAAGTTGGCTGGAATCACCCAGGTACAAGAGCTGGGTAATATCGAGACTCCAATCGTGCTCACCAATACATTGGGAGTAGCGACAGCATTGGATGCCGTGATAGCTTATACCCTGCAACAGAAAGGCAATGAAACAGTCCAGTCGGTGAATGCGGTGGTTGGCGAGACCAACGATGGCTATCTGAATGATATTCGTGGTCAACATGTAACGAAGGAACATGTTTTAGAAGCCATCCGCATTGCGCAAACGGGCGCGGTTACCGAAGGGAACGTGGGTGCTGGCACCGGAACAGTCTGTTTTGGATTTAAGGGAGGAATTGGAACGGCCTCCCGTGTATTACCCGATCCATTGGGTGGCTATACGGTTGGCGTCTTAGTGCAAACCAATTTTGGTGGGGTGCTGCAAATTGATGGGGTACCGGTTGGTGAGGAATTGAAACAGTATTACCTCAGCGAACAACTGATGGACAAGGCGGATGGTTCGTGCATGATCGTGGTGGCAACCGATGCACCGGTAGAGGCCAGAAATCTGGAGCGCATGGCTCAACGTGCTATTATGGGATTGGCGAGAACCGGAGGCATCGGTTCGAATGGAAGTGGTGACTATGTAATTGCGTTTTCTACCGAACCTTCCTTGCGTATAAAACATGAATCTTCGGAACGTACTCAAGCTGCGACCACCCTTCGCAACGATGCCATGTCACCACTTTTCATGGCGGTGATCGAAGCAACCGAAGAGGCCATAATTAATTCCCTCTTTATGGCCGAGACTATAAAAGGAAAAGATGGTCATATAGTGAAGGCGATTCCTAGGGATGAGGTAATAAAAATTCTAAAGAAACATGAGGCCATCAAATAACATGTATTCCTATTTTAATAATGAATTTTTACCGATTGAACAGACTTTTGTTCATATCAGTGATCTGGCTACCCAACGCGGCTACGGTATTTTTGATTTTTTTAAAGTAGTAAACGGCAAACCATTATTCATTAAAGAGTATCTGGATCGGTTTTACTATTCAGCCGATACCATGCGCTTGCCGGTTTCGCTTACGCGAACAGAACTAAAAGAGGTAATCACACAGTTGATCAATAGAAATGGTCAGGCTGATGCCGGTATCAAGATGATTCTTACTGGGGGATATTCGCCAGATGGGTATGAGATCGCCAAACCCAATCTGATCGTCTCACAGCATCCACTTACCCTGCCAGGACCGGCCGTCCTGGAAAAGGGCATTAAAGTAATTACGTACGAGTACGTGCGGGATATACCGCACGTGAAGACGATCAACTACATTATGGGTATCTGGTTGCAGCAAAAGGTAAAGGAGCACCAGGCGGCCGATGTTCTTTATCACATGAATGGTCAGGTCTCGGAATTTCCACGGTGTAATATATTTATAGTAAACGGGCAGAATGAGGTGCTAACTCCTGCATCACGTGTGCTGCACGGTATAACCCGAAAGAATATTCTAAAGCTTTCCGGCAAGCCATTCGTTGTTCGGGAGGCCGAGGTAGGATTGGAAGATGTGTATGCAGCCAATGAAGTTTTTTTAACCAGTACCACCAAGCGGATATTGCCTATTATTCAGGTCGATGACAAAGTGATAGGATCGGGCAAACCGGGCCCTGTTTCTCTGGCAATTTTGGATAAAATGTTAGAAATGGAGCTGGAATGAGGCATTTTATATTTATAATATATAAATACGTTTCGTTTTTTGTGTTGTATAACTAATGGTATGGCAACATTCACCAGTACACTCCCAGATAACCTCCTTAAGTTATTAGCTGAAAAAGCGGAAGCGCTTTCCGTTCCAAAGAATAAGCTAATTGAAAATGCTCTTCGTTTGTATCTTGAGCATCTTGAAAAGGCTGAATACATCAAGTCGTATAAGCGAGCCGCGCAAGACAAAGAGGTGATGGAGATTGCAGAAGAGGGATTGGCTGAGTATCTCAAGCAATTGAGTAAATGAAGCAGGGTGAGATCTGGAATGCTGATTTAAATCCAGTGAAGGGAAGCGAGCAATCGGGCTTTCGGCCTGTCGTTATGCTCAGCGGCAATCTGTTAAATGAGCATCTTTCAGTCGTGATTATTGTCCCACTTACTTCTCAAATAAACAAGTATAAGGGAAACCCCATCTTGATTCCTTCAAAATTGAATGGGTTAAAGAAAGAATCCGAGATGTTGATATTTTATATGACCTGTTTCGAAGGATAGATTGCTTGAAAGAATGGGATCAATTGATCCTTCGCAACTGGAACAGGCGTTGAAAACCTTAACAGATATTTTGAAGTACTAGCGCATTAATATTTCTCAAACTCCAGAATGAGGTGCTTGCCCAGGAGAATATCCAGCGAAATGTTTAACCTGAAAATCGATTGGTAGATAGCTGCATGGGCGGGATCAGCGTTCACCTGTCTTCGCATCGCTTTTCGATTGATGAGGTAAAGGGCCGGATAGAATAAAAGCAATAACCAGAAAGAAGTAGAACTGTGTTTGGTTGGATGTACGGCTTTTAGCTGGAGCTTGTTAAGCGCTGCCATCGTACGAATTCGCAAGACCCCACTGATGAATAATTTACTAAAGTAACCAGCGTGATGATCCCATTTCGTATAGGCATTTAATTCATTGGGGGCTGGGGCGCCATAGTGTTCGCTTTCCATCAGGAATTGCGAAAACCGACTCCGTAAGGAGGAGCTATTGGGGGTCGTCAGAATGAACCGGCCACCGGGTTTAAGAATTCGTGCCGTCTCCTGAAACAGAAATAATTGATTTGGTAAATGCTCAATCGTTTCACAACAGATCACAAAATCCATGGACTGTTCAGCGATTGGAAATTTTTCCTGGAGGTCGATTCGTTGTACCGGGGATTTGGCAAACCGGTTTTGTTCGGGAAACAGATCAAAGAGTTTTACATTCGCATTTATCTGTTCAAATAAGCTGGCAATGTAACCCCGACCGGTTGACAGATCACAAACCACTTTGTTTTGAAGTTCCAACCGGTGTTGTTGCGTGTAGCTACGAAAAAAGGTCAACGTTGCCTCGCGTGTATGATCTACATCCGGAAAATCAGTCATGATTAATTCTCAGGTAATGCCGTGCCTGTTCCAGATCTTCCGGGGTGTCTATGCCTACCGTTTCAAGGGAAGTCTCGGCCACTTTTATTTTATATCCGTTTTCAAGCCACCGCAATTGTTCTAAGGATTCTGCACGCTCTAATGTTGAAGGCTTTAATTGTGTGATCTTTTCCAGGATATCGGTGCGATAAGCATAGAGGCCAATGTGTTTGTAATAATGATGTAGGTGTACCCAATCGGTTTCTTTTCCGCGCCAATAGGGTATGGGCGACCGGCTGAAGTACAAGGCTTCATGATGCTTATTGAAAATGACTTTCACCAGATTGGGGTTCAATAATTGCTCTTGTGACTCCAGCCGTTTTATCAGGGTTGCCAATTCTGTTTTCCCATCCAGCATGGAGGCCAGGAGCTCAATTTGCTGTGGCGCAATAAAGGGCTCGTCCCCCTGAATGTTGATTACGTAATCGTACTTGGCTTCTTGTTTTGAAAGAACTTCATAACAGCGATCTGTTCCACTGGGATGCAAATCGGAGGTCATGCAAACTGTACCGCCAAAGTCATTTACATGATCAAAAATGATCGGGTGATCGGTGGCTACAATTACCTGACTAAGTTCTTCACACTTTTTTGCCTGCTGATAAACTCTTTTGATCATCGACTGACCGCCCAGATCAGCCAATGGTTTGGCCGGGAAACGCGAAGAAGCATACCGCGCTGGAATGATTCCGAGTATCTTCATTCTACCTTTTTTACTTTAAGGGTAACACCTTCCGTTCCGATAACTTCAATGGCACTATCCTTTTCGATAAAATCGCCCCGGGTAAAGGCATCATAGATTTGACCCTCGATCAATACTTTGCCACTGGGGCGTAAAATAGTTTGTGCTTTGCCCTTTTTATTTATCAGGTTTTGACTGAATGAATTAACGGTGTATCCGCTGGAAGAATCCTGGGTGTCCATCAGGGCTATCCGTTTAAATGCCTTGGTTTCGGCAAGCTTCGCTCCACCAAAAAACAAGAGTACCAGTCCACCGGCCAGCGCTCCAACGGTGGTAAAGGTAGCCACAATGATATCTCCCAGGGGAACGAATTCGAAATTGAAGAAATCATTATTGAGCATAATCAACACGAGCGACACCACGGTAAGGGCGATTCCACTGATGCCGGCAATTCCAAATCCAGGGATTACAAATACTTCAGCCAGCACAAGCAAGACTCCGACAAAAAGGGCAATGATTTCCCAATAGTCAGCTAGTCCATTGAGGTAATAGGGCACCAGATACAAAACCAATGCTGTAATTGCTGCAATCAAAGGAAATCCGACACCCGGAGTTTGCAATTCAAAATAAATTCCACCGATGATGACCAGGATAAGGATGCCGCTGATGAAGGGGTTCAGAAAGATGGCAATGATTTTCTCGGTGGTGCCTAGTGTAAAAGTTTCAAGAGTATAGGATTCAATCTTGTTCAGTTTCAAAATTTCCTCAATGGACTCCACTTTGCCTTCGCAATATCCGTTGTCAATGGCTTCTGAAGTAGTGAAGGTGATTACTTTTCCAGCCTGTTTCACGCTATCGATTACTACATTTTCATCAACCATCCCTTCAGCAATGCGTGGATCGCGGCCATTTTCTTCCGCAGTAGAGCGCATAATGGAGCGCATGTAGGATTGATACTTGTCAGGTGCGGCACCGCCACTTCCGTCTACGACCGTGGCTGCACCAATGGTGGCTCCGGGTGCCATGTAAATGCTATCGCAGGCAATGGAGATTAAAGCTCCGGCAGAGGCGGCATCAGAATTGACAAAAACCCACACCGGAATTTTTACATCCATAATCAAGTCAACTATTTCCTTTGCATCATTCAACGCTCCACCAAATGTGTCCATGTCCACAATAATGATTTCTGATTTTGACTCGGCTGCGTAGTCCAGAGCGAGTTTAACATAGCGAGACATGCGGGGGTCAATTTCAGCTTTGATTTCCATGACCAGCACTTTCTTCTTCTCCTGGGCAATTCCCAGCCCCGTAATCAAGCCTAACAAGCATGTTAAAAGCAGCGTCCGCATGGTTTATTGTATTTTTGTATAAAAATACTAAAGTCTTGGTTGAAAATACCCGCGTTACGCTTTCTCTGAATCCGGAAGAATTGATTTGGAATCTGATGCCGGTTCCCGGAAAGCCGTGGATGGTGGTGGAGGTAAGAAGTGAACAAAGACGAAAGGTTCATTTTTTGTGTTGGGACTACCGGACGAACAGCCAAGTCTGGCAGACGGAAAAACTCCCGGAATCATGGTGGATTACGTTGATCTCCGTTGGGGATGAAGTTGTTTTGCTAAAGATTTTTGAGAGCACCGAGAATCCCGATCGAACACGGTGGTATCCGATTTCGGTATTAACCGGCACTGCATTGCCAATGCCTCCTCATCTTAAACAGAACTATACGATCGAACTGATTCGTCCGTTTCAATTCCTGGCAGGAGAATCCGATTTTGACAAAGTGAAAAGCTTTTTAACCGAGCAGGTCAATTGTACTCCGGTATTGGGTCTCGAGTACCTGGAATTTCAGAACTTGATTTTTATTTCCTTTTATCATGGGAATCCGGCTGAATTTGCCAATACGCTTGCGGTTTTTTCAATTCAAGGCAGCCTGCAATGGCAGGAAAGAATTGGCATGAATTTGAAAGGGATTGGTGTAAATACGTTTTTCCTTGTGGCTGATCGAATATTTTTTGTAAAGAACAAGTCAGAATTGGTAACTTTTCGCATTGTTTAAGCTATGATAAAAGTAATTTTTTTAACGCTGGTTTCGTGGACAAATCCGTCCATTCCTGCTGACTCACTCCGGCTCGAGACGATCAATGGTAAACAATTTATCATTCACCGCATCGAGGAAAAGGAGACTCTCTACGCGATTTCGAAGCGTTATGGTGTGGCCATCACAGCCATCCTGGAGCATAATCCAACAGCCGATGGCGGACTGGCCGTTGGTCAATTATTGAAAGTGCCGTATGTACCGAAGACCAAAACATCCATGACAACTTCGGGCGAAGTAATTCATACGGTTGCTGCCAAAGAGACACTCTTCTCTATTTCCAAACTGTACAATGTTTCGGTTGATGAAATCAAAAGTTGGAATAACTTGAGCGACAATAATCTCTCTACCGGACAAAAATTAACGATTAAGAAGAAGGCCGCAGCGCTGGAATCAAAACTTCCGGAAGCCAAGACATTAAAAGCTACGCATACCGTGGCAGCCAAAGAGACCCTCTTTTCAATTGCCCGCCAATATACGGTAACAGTTCAACAGCTTCGCGATTGGAATGGATTAACAACCGATGACGTAAAAGTGGGCCAGATACTCTTTATCTCACAGCCCATGAATACTGCGGAAATTAAGCCGGACGTAATAGAGACCGTCATTGTTAAATCTGAAGTAAAACCCCAACCTGAAATAAAGGAGACCTCCATCCGGATTTCCGAAAGGGTAACCGGCTCGGATGAAGTGAAAGAAGGTGGATTGGCTGAATTAATTGAAGGTACAGACGGAAACAGGAAGTACCTGGCGCTCCATCGTACTGCCAAGGTGGGCACGATATTGAAAGTTAGAAATGAACTTAATAACCGGGAAGTGTTCGTACGGGTGGCTGGCTCATTGCCAGAGGGCGCGGCCAACACCAATGTGGTTATTAAAATCTCAAAATCAGCATACGACCGTCTTGGTGCGATTGATCCACGCTTTCGCGTGGAGGTGACGTATTATAAATGAGTTATGAGGCCTGGATTATTAATCCTGTTGTTGGCTTCAATAAGGTTTGTGCACGCTCAAAATCTGGTTCCTAATCCCGGTTTCGAACAGTATCATAAATGCCCGGGATCCTTTACCAGCACTTCACAGGGTGAAATCGCGCCCGGCTGGAAATCGCCTTCGAGCGGTACCCCGGATATGTTTCATACCTGTAGCATTGGCGATGCCGGTGTGCCTACAAATTGGGCCGGGTATTCCAAAGCCTACACCGGGTCTGGGTATGCCGGGATTTATGCATTTATGTTTGGTAGTCCGAAAGACTACCGTGAGTACCTGCAAGCACGACTTGCTGCGCCCCTCGAACCCGGAGGTCAATATCTGGTCGAGTTTTACTATAAGCTTTCATCCAATTCAAAATATAGTATTGACCGGATTGGTTTTTTATTATCCGATTCCACCTACCAGATGCCCGGAGATGAGGTATTTCCTGTTAAGGCTACCTACGAAAGAATTAACAAGACCATTTACAGCCGCGCAACGGGGTTATGGACACGCTTCTCCTACGTGCATGAAGCTAAAGGAGGTGAGCAGCATTTAACGATCGGCAATTTTTCAAATCGGGAAAATACCCGGAATCAATACATTCAGAACTCACAAGCGCAGGAACCAATGCTGGCTCGGGCTGCCTATTATTTTATTGATGATGTTAAGGTAGTAAAAGTGGGTGGGCAACCGCCTGAAGCTCCGGTACTGACCGGGTATCCGGAATTGAAAACAGATGTTGACTATGTCTTGAAGAACATCCAATTCAAGTATAATGATTACACATTATTAGAACTTTCCTACGTGGAGCTGAGAAAAGTGGTCGAGATTATGCAGTATCACAAGAGTTGGAGTGTGGTGGTCAGTGGCCATACGGATGATATTGGGTCAGAAGGGTATAATCTGGAATTATCTCTTAACCGAGCCGGAAGCGTTGCCGACTACCTTATTCAGCAAGGAATTGAGCCAACCCGGATAAAGACGCTGGGATTTGGAAAGCAAACACCGCTGGTTACCGGGTTGGATGAAGTATCCCGTGCAACCAACCGCAGGGTGGAGATCCGATTTCTGAATTGATGTCACGCAAGCGCATTGACTGGTTGGCGCTCAGAGAATTACTCGATAATCGGGTGGCGCGTTACAACTGTCCAGCATTCATTGAACTGGATCCCGTTTCCATTCCCCATCAGTTTTCTAAAAAGCAGGACATTGAAATCGCAGGATTTTTTGCCGCCACCCTGGCCTGGGGCCAGCGGACTACGATTATCAATAAGTGTAATGAGCTGGTGAAGATGATGGATCACTCGCCCCATGATTTCATTCTTCATCATCGGCTTTCGGATTTAAAAGTGTTCAAGCATTTCAAACACCGTACGTTCAATGCAACCGATGCCCTCTACTTTATAGAATCACTATCACATTACTACAGCCACAACCATTCTTTGGAGGATGCCTTTATATGGGATCGTCAACAGCTTACTTCCAATAAGGATTTCCCTATTGAAGGGGGTCTTATCAATTTCCATAAAACCTTTTTTAGTTTACCCGATTACCCCAAGCGCACCATCAAGCATATTTCTTCACCGGCAAAAAAGTCGGCTTGTAAAAGGTTAAACATGTTTTTGCGTTGGATGGTTAGACAAGATGGCAACGGTGTGGATTTTGGTTTGTGGAAGAAAATCCCGGCTGCACAATTGGTTTGTCCATGCGATGTGCATGTGGAGCGGGTGGCCCGAAAATTAAATTTGATAACACGTACGGGAATGAACTGGCAAACAGCAACCGAATTAACCGCTAACCTGCGCAAACTGGATCCGCAAGACCCGGTAAAATATGATTTTGCGCTTTTTGGAATGGGAATTTTGGAGCGCTAAACTCCCTCAATTTATGATGAGCGGTTATCCGAATTTGCGATAAATATTTTTACCTTTTAGATTCGTTTTAAACTCACTGTAAACTATGAATTTAAACATTGACGCAGAGAAGCAACTTACCTACGATGCCATTGTAGTAGGGACGGGGATCAGCGGAGGATGGGCTGCCAAGGAGCTATCCGAAAAGGGATTGAAAACCCTGGTATTGGAGCGGGGTCGCGATGTAAAACATCCCGATTATCCGACCGCCACCAAAGACCCGTGGCAGCTACCCAATGGTGATCGCCCAACGCAAGAGGACCTGAGACAACAAAGTGTTCAAAATCGGACCGGATATACCATTCGCCAATCTACCAAGCATTGGTTTGTAAACGACCTGGATCATCCCTATACCGAAGTCAACCGATTTGACTGGATGCGTGGCTACCATGTTGGTGGTCGCTCCATCATGTGGGGTCGGCAAAGCTATCGGTTCAGTCAGTTGGATTTTGAAGCCAATGCCAAAGATGGAATTGCCATCGATTGGCCTGTTCGGTACAATGATATCGCACCGTGGTATGATTATGTAGAGTCCTACATCGGGGTGAGCGGCCAGGTAGAAAACCTGCCTAACCTTCCGGACGGTAAGTTTCTTCCACCCATGGAGTTAAACTGTGTTGAACTGGATTTGAAAAAATCGATGCAGGATAAGTTTGGACGCCTGTTGACCATCGGTCGTGTTGCGCATGCTACCGCACCGTTGGCGCACACACCCTGGCGCGGAACATGTCAATATAGAAACCTGTGCAGTCGTGGATGTCCTTATGGCGGCTATTTTAGCAGCAATTCCTGTACGTTGCCCGCAGCCGATAAAACCGGGAACATGACTTTGCGCCCCAACTCGGTGGTATATGAATTAATTTATGATGAACAGAAAGGGCGGGCAACCGGGGTGAAGGTATTGGATGGTGAAACCGGGGAACAACTTGAGTTTTATGCGAAAGTCATTTTCCTATGTGCTTCCACATTTGGGTCAACGTTTATCATGATGAATTCTATTTCCAACCGGTTTCCGAATGGATTTGGAAACGACAGTGGCGAATTGGGCTGCAACATCATGGACCACCACCTCAGCGTAGGTGCTTTTGCTCAGGTAGATGGATATGAGGATCAATATTACTTTGGCAGACGCGCCAATGGTGTTTACATTCCCCGTTACCGGAATATTGGTAAAGATAAGCGTGATTACATCCGTGGATTTGGATACCAGGGCGGTGCAAGTCGAGCAGGTTGGTCGCGCAGTGCGGAAGAGAATCTGATCGGGGCGGACTTGAAAGAGGCGCTTGTTACCCCCGGAGGATGGAGTATAAACCTGGGTGGCTTTGGCGAGATTCTACCGTACCATGATAACAAAGTAGTCATTAATAAAGAAAAGAAAGACAAACACGGTTTGCCCACGTTAACTTTTGATGCCATCCTGCGCGATAATGAAAAGCTGATGCGCAAAGACATGGCTGATGACGCGGCAGAAATGTTAGAGACGGCCGGGTTCAAAAACATCCGTAAATTCGACCGCGAAGTCGGAATCGGTCTGGGCATCCATGAGATGGGCACCGCCCGGATGGGTAAAGACCCGAAAACTTCTGTCCTGAATAAATGGAATCAGGTACATGCCTGCAAAAACGTATTTGTCACAGATGGTTCGTTCATGACGTCTGCGGGATGTCAGAATCCATCGCTGGGCTATATGGCCTTTACAGCACGGGCAGCCGATTATGCAGTAAGTGAGCTAAAAAAAGGTAACTTGTAATATCTTAAATCTTGAATGATATGAATCAACTCATTGATAGAAGAGAAGCCTTGCGCAAAGCCGCCTGGCTGATGGGTGCAGCAATCTCAGCGCCCGCGATGGCTGCCATCCTTCAGGGATGCAAAGCGACACCCGAACTTTCTTATACGCCTCAGTTCTTCACCGAAGATCAGGCCCGGTTGGTAAGCGAATTGGCTGAAATCATTATTCCCAAAACGGATACTCCAGGCGCCAAGGATGCCGGGGTTCCTGGGTTTATTGACCTGATTTTAAAGGATTGCTATAAAAAGGAAGATCAGGATCGTTTCTTAGCGGGTCTTGCCGAATTTGATGCAGCGGCAAAAACTGCTTATGGAGATAGTTTTATCTATCTGGAGCCGGAAAAACAATTGGAATTTGCGAAGACGCAAAATGAAGCAGCCATCAAAGCGATGAATGAAGACCGGTCTGCACCGCGGCCTTTCTTCCTGATGGCGAAGGAACTGACGCTGTTGGGCTTCTTCACTTCCGAACCCGGAGCGACACAGGTACTTCAGTATGTCGCTGTTCCAGGCTCCTATAAAGGATGTATTCCTTTGTCGGAAGCGGGAAATGGAAAGACCTGGGCTTCTTAAGGAATCAGATGCACATAAAAAAAGGGTGTCACAAAAGACACCCTTTTTTGTTGGTTAATGATTTTCAATTAATACCCCATGGAAGTTCGTTTCTGAAACCAGGGGCGTAAGACCGTTCTGTCGAAGAGAACAAAAGCCAATCCGAGATTTAAAAAGATAATTCCGTTCACAATCAATTTTCCATTGAAGGGAATGCTAATGGTTGGTACCTTGAATAATTCACTGTCAATTGGAGCATCTACCACGAGGGGAGTAGTTGGAGCATCAAATACCCCTGCGGAAAGCAGAGCCAGGGCAATGCCCGAAGCTAACAGGGTGCCCAATAAAAGCAACAGCCCTCTTTTGTAGGATAAGGAAGACCGAAATTGTACAGTCGTTAAACCATCCAATACCTTTTCGGTAAAGTTTTTCGAAGGCATCTCCAACCGGGCCCTTTTTTTCAAGTAGGTGTGAACGGATTGGAGATATTCCAGCCGCTGCCGACCCGGCTCTGCCGACAGAAGTTCTTTTTCAACAACCTCCTTTTCACCAGCACTTAGATCTCCATCCAGGTACCGGATCAGCAGATCATCTTTTTCCTGCGATAACTTTTTCATGATGCTATAAAGTTAATGCTTCTTGTTTTAAAATTCGTGTCAATTCATCCGCAAGGCGTTGGCGAGCCCGATGGATTCGGACTTTAACAGTATTTACATTTTGTCCTAACAGGTCAGCCACTTCTTCAAGCGAAAATTCCTGAATATAAAAGAGTTGAATAGCCAGGCGATCGGCTTCGGAAAGAGCATCCATCGCTTTGCCAACAAACAACTGTTTATCGTCCCGCTCCAATTGCTTATCCGATTGATCTGAATAGGCTATCACGGTCGTTTCAATACTTTGAAAGGCATGCTTGTGCTTTCTTTTATAGCTGATGGCTGTATTGAAAACGATCCGGTACAACCAGGTACTGAATTTGGCTTGCCGGTTAAAGGTTTTGAGGTAATGAAATGCTTTAATAAAGGCGTCCTGTGCTGCTTCCTCCGCTTCACTCCGGCTATCCAGTATCTTAAAGGCAATGGTAAACGCATACGTCTTGTATTGGTCCACCAACACAGCATACGATTGCTGGTCACCGGCCAGTATTTTATCAATGATCGAATATTCTTGCTGCGTGGTGATCACGGAGCTTGGACGCCTGTTTTGGTCCCGAAGTTACAGATAATATAGAAAGCGGTTGACTTTCAAATACCAGCCTCCAAGCGGCAGCAATGTTTTTTACAGCTCCCTGTAACCAGCCCATCCGGGCCTGCGTCATAGGGCCAAATTAACACTTACAATTATGGAAGAAGCAGTAATCATCCCGGTACTTGGAATCATGTTACCGATTATCATAACCCTGGGGGCTTTTGTTATGATTGTGTATATCCGTAAGTACGACAACATCGAACGGATGGCCATCATTGATAAGGGACTAAGCCCTGATTTATTTAAGAAGGACCGCCCTACCTCCGGGGCCTTGCGTGCCTCTTTATTGTTGGTGGGCGCAGGGTTAGGGTTGCTCATGGGCTATTGGCTTGATTCGGCATTCGATATGGAGGAAGTCGCCTATTTTTCCATGATTCTGATCTTTGGAGGCTTTGGTTTGGGGTTGGCCTACCTGGTTGAAGAAAGAAAAATTAAAGAAGGAAAGTAAATCCCGGTCTGAATGGTTTTGAAAGTCTCGCGTCTTTGACGGAGACTTTTTTTTTAAAAAACCCAAGTAATAAGGGTTTTAGCTGCCAGGTAAATCATCGTTACTGATACGAGGTTCATGACAATGCCTGCCCGCATCATGTCTTTTACTTTCATATGGCCGCTGGAAAACACAATTGCATTGGGCGGTGTTGCCACGGGGAACATAAATGCCATGCTGGCCCCAAAGGTAACGGGCATGGCCAGGGCAATCGGGTCTAAGCCAAGGTTGACAGCAATGCCAAATACCACCGGAATAAAAATCTGGACCAAGGCCACATTGCTCATTAGTTCAGTAATGAAAACCGATGCCGTGATTAATCCAAGCAAAAGCCAATTCACCGAGGTACTCTGCTCTGCAATGCGGGCACCCACGGCTTGAATGATTCCTGCATTGGATAATCCCTGCGCCAAACAAAGTCCACCACCAAATAAGATGAGTATGCCCCACGAGAGTTTTTCCGTATCACGCCAATGCAACAGGAATTTGAATTTCCTAATACTACTGGGAACTACAAACATTAACGAACCACCGCCCATGGCAATGTTCGTGTCATTTAAAATATCCTGTCTAAATAACAGGTTTAAGGGTTGCTGAAAGATCCATAAGCTGGAGGTAATACAGAAGATAGTTAATACCAGCTTTTCTTCTTTACGAATGGCTCCAAGTTCAGTTAGTTTATTTTTCACCAGGGCATCCGCTCCGTGAATTTTAGTTAATCGGTTGGGAAATAAAAAAGCGGTAATGATCCAATAAGCACACGCTAATATTAAAATACTAAGTGGCATCCCAACCATGATCCATTTACTGAAATCAATCTTTTGATGGTAAAACTGATCCAGCAGGCCGACAAACACTACATTGGGAGGGGTGCCGATAATCGTAGCAATACCTCCGATGTTGGCTGCATACGCAATGGCCAGCATTAGACCGATGCCAAAATTTCGTTCCCCGGGCGTGGTTTCTTCGGGATTATTTCTGCGCTCAGTGCGGAGAAGATTGATCACCGAAACCGCAATGGGCAGCATCATCATGGCGGTAGCGGTATTGCTGATCCACATGCTGATAAATCCGGTGGCCATAAGAAATCCGAGAATAATTCCGTTGCCCGAAGTGCCTGTAATGCGAATCAGGTTCAGCGCGATGCGTTCGTGAAGGCGATGCTTCTCCAGACCCAACGCTATCATAAATCCACCCATGAAAAGAAAAATGATCGGATTCGCATAGGGTGCAGCGGCCTCACTCATCTTCATTACCCCTAAAAACGGAAATGTGATCAGGGGCAGCAAGGCTGTAATGGGCACCGGTACGGCTTCGGTAATCCACCAGGTAATCATCCAGGCGGCAACAGCAATCACCTTATAAGCTCCCGGTGAAATAAATACAGGATCAATCGAAATCAAGAGGAGCGTAAACAGGAACGGTCCGGCAATAAAGCCTACCTGTTTTATTGTCATTGAATCGGGCCCTGGGTGTTCTTCCATCGATAGGTATACGTGTCAACAAAGTAAAGATTCAAAAAGGGGATAGCAAGAAAGAATGTGTTGAAAATAAAAATAGCGAGACAAGTGGTCTCGCTATCATGAATATGCATTGAGAGATGAATATTAATTCCCACCTTCAGCCGGAGCCTTAGGGTTTGCCGGTTTAACTACAATGGTCCGTCCATCCAGTTCAGTTTCATTAAGTGCGGCAATAGCTTGTTTTGCCTCTTCATCATTGGGCATTTCAACAAAGCCAAATCCTTTGGAGCGACCGGTATCGCGATCTTTAACGATCTTTGCTGATGTTACTTGTCCAAATTTGGCAAAGGCTGCTTGAAGTTCTTCCGAGCGGGTTTTGAAATTCAATCGGGCTACGAAAATGTTCATAAAAAAGCGAGATAATTAATGTAAAAACTGATTAAGGCTGCTTAAAACGGTCATTAGTAAGAAACAGTCATGACCAAAATAGAAATTTATCTCAATATTTTCAACAAGGATCGATGGTTTAGCTTATGGATTCATCAATTCCCGGGCATTTTCAAGGGTTAATGCTGTTGGTTGGGCGCCCCCAATCATTTTTGCAATCTCAGTTATCCGTTCCTGTTCAGTGAGTTTTTTAATGTCGGTAACTGTTCTTGTACTGGAATTGTCTTTAAACACAAAAAAATGAGTGTCTGCTTTTGCCGCTATCTGTGGCAAATGACTAATGGTGATAAGTTGATGTCGTTTGGCCATTTCCTTCATCCGGTCACCGAGCCGAATGGCAATTTCTCCCGAAACACCACTATCAATTTCGTCCAGAATCAACGTAGGCAACGATGTTTTTTCAGCCATCACATACTTGATGCTGAACATCACCCGGGCAAACTCCCCACCCGAAGCCACCTGAGCAAGGGGTTTGGGGGCAACCCCCTTGTTGGCACTGAATAAAAGCTCGACTGAATCTATGCCGCGAGAGCCGGGGGCGATTGTGGAATTTTCTATTGCCAGGGCTGCGTCCTGAATCCCCAATTCTTTCAATAATTGCACTAATTGCTTAGAAAGAGGAGCAAATGCTTTGGTTCTTGATTTACTCAGCGCCTGCGCAGCCTGATGCAATTCATTTTGCGCATCGTCAAATTCTTTTTGTGCTTTCGTTAATAATTCGTCCAGGTTATTCACCTTGTCTGCTTTCCGTTGTAAGGCCTCCTGAAGTTCAATTAATTGAGCAACTGTGGAGACACGGTGCTTGTGTTGAAGTTGATAGATTACGCCCACCCGCTCTTTAAGGGCTTCTGCCAGTTGTGGATCATATTCAATTTTTTCCTCCGCTTGTTCAATTTCATTCAGGATGTCATTCAATTCGATCCGCGTACTTTCCAGACGCTGAAGGAGATGTTCGTAAGCCGGAGAGTAGGAGGCAATTGATTGAAGCTGGGTTCGGATGGCCGCCAGGGAAGCAGTAACCGCAAATTCGGATTGACTCATTTGCTGTACAATGGAATTGAATTGGGTTTTGATTTCCTCTGCATGCTCCAGGATTTTCAGATCCGATTCTAATTTTTCCAGTTCACCTTCTTGCAGCTTGGCTTGAACCAGCTCGGTTAGTTGGAATAAAATAAACTCCGATTCCTTTTTCAAGGTACTGGACTCCGATTTCAGTTGCGCCAACGCCTGATCAGCAGCCACATATTTTTTCCAACAGAGCGAATACCGGTTACGGAGTGCTTCATTCTCCGCGTAAGAATCAATTAAACTAAGTTGAAATGACTTACTTCCCAGTTCCAGTGTTTCGTGTTGCGAATGAATATCCATCAGGTGAAAGCCTATCTTCCGCATCACCTCCAGTGTAACCGGTGTGTCATTGATGAAGGCCCGGCTCTTTCCGGTTGGGCTGATCTCCCTCCGGATTACAGTAAGCTCCTCGTAATCCAACCCTTCGGCTTCGAAAAGATCTTTGAGCGCATACTGCCGGATATCGAATGTACCTTCGGTAATGCATTTATCGGTTTCATTCCACAAGGCCTTCGTATCTGCGCGGTTTCCTAAAAGCAGGCCAATGGCTCCCAGCATAATGGATTTACCCGCCCCGGTTTCTCCGGTGATTACGTTCAGGTTGGCTGATGGCTCCAACTCAAGATGTTTGATCAACGCATAATTCTTTATGGTGAGATGGGTAAGCATCCGGGGTTGTAAAGGTTCCTGAAAATTAAAAAACTAAGCCCGGAGAAACGAAGCTAGTTGGAAATGATTTTTTGATAAATGTTGCGCTTGGGGTCAATGGAGGTAAGGATATCGTACGCTTCGCGCCTTACCTGCAGACTGCCCTCCGAAAAAATATTCACGAGTTCGGATGATTTGGCATCAAAAAAGGAAATGACCAGGATCGCATTCGGATAGATTGTCCAGGCCTTTTTGTATTCTTTTAAAATGGAAAGAACAATTTCCCGACTCTGGTCGGGAGTTTTATCAAAGGTGTCCAACGCCAACCGGTGATACCGGTAGGTGCTTTTTCGTACTTCAACAAATTGTGGGTTGTTCAGGTTTTCAATCAACGCATATCGATTTCGGGCATTCCCCAATGCAGTCCACCCCGCCTGATTGGATGACTGGGCATTATTCACCACCATCAGGGCTTTTTGAACATAGGGATTTCCGCCCAACTCGCTAAAGGAATCATAATCCATCGCCAGCACCAGATACGCATAGAAGGCCAACATGGAAGTCAGGTTGGTGATGTAGCTGTTATCATTGAATTCGAGCGGCAACGATTCGATGTAGCTGAACTCCCATTCGCGGTCGGCAAAATTGAAGAGCACGGTCTCGTAGTTGCTGTTGTAGACTGGCCGGGCGGCTGTAATCTGCGCATTGGCTTCAAAATTACCAATGGACGGCATCTTGCTGATGTTCAGAAAGAGGGTGCAGTTGATCTTTTCGTGTGGCTTGTAAGCATCCTGTGTCCACTTTCGTGTGTTTAGAAAGTTCGCGAATGCCCGCTCCATGTCTTTGAAGATTGCCTGGTCAGTGGTTTGAATTTGCTCGGCATTAATGCTCACTTTGAAATTAAGCTCCTGACCGTGACTAAGAAGGCTGCCAGAAAAAAGTAGAACCACAAAAGAAATCCTAAGCATGAATCTTTTCAATTATTGCTTTAACGATGTCTTTGGCTACTTCTTTCTTTGACTTTAAACTAAATTCTCTGACTTGCTTATTCGCATCTAGGAGAGTGATTTTATTGGTATCGTGACCAAATCCAGCGCCTGCATCATTGAGGGAATTGAGGACAATCAGATCGAAATTCTTGGAGGTCAGTTTTTTCTCAGCGTGAACTCGCTCATTTTCCGTTTCTAGCGCAAACCCTACAACAAGCTGTCCGTTTCTTTTTCGTTTGCCAAGTTCGGCCGCGATATCATGTGTTTTCACCAATTCCAAAACCAGGGCTGTGTCACTTTTCTTAATTTTCTGATCGGCTTTTTGATTCGGTTTGTAATCGGCTACGGCTGCTGAAAGCACCGTGATATCCATGGCCTCAAATCGCCTGGCACAAGCCTCATACATTTCTTCTGCTGAGGTGACGTTTACTCTTTCTACCCCGGGGAGTTCAGATGAAATTTGGGTGGGGCCGGATACCAACGTCACTTCCGCGCCTTGATTGGCTAATTCCTGTGCAATGGCATAACCCATTTTACCGGTCGAGTGATTCCCAATAAAACGAACAGGATCGATTGCCTCATGCGTAGGGCCTGCTGTTACCAAAGCCTTCTTCCCATGCAGTGGGCCGCTGGCAAAGAATTGATTCAGATGAACAACAATCTCATCCGGCTCGGCCATGCGCCCCGTGCCCACCAGGCCACTGGCAAGCTCACCGTGGTTGGGTTTGATTTGCACGTTTCCCCAGCTTTGTAGCCGGTTGATATTTTCAACGGTAGAAGGATGCTGAAGCATGTCCAGATCCATGGCCGGAGCAAAAAATACCGGGCAACGGGCTGATAAATAAACCGCTAGTAACAAATTATCGCAAATGCCGTGGGCCATTTTTGCCAGGGTGTTGGCGCTGGCGGGAGCGATGACCATTGCATCAGCCCAAAGGCCCAGGTCAACATGGTTATTCCATTGGCCGGTAGCGTCTTTTGTGAATTGGGTAAGAACAGGATTTTTTGAAAGCGTGGAAAGCGTAAGTGGGGTAATAAAATCATGAGCCGAAGCGGTCATAACGACCTTCACTTCGGCTCCTTGCTTAACTAATAACCGGACAAGAATCGCTGATTTGTAGGCAGCGATACTTCCGCTTACCCCCAGCAAGATCCTCTTTCCGGATACCATGGTGGTTATTCTGCTTTTACTTCCACGTCTGCTTCTGAACGCATCCGGTAGTTCAGCTTCCCTTCCAGAAATTCTTCGATGGCCGTGGTAGTAGGCTTCGGCATCCGTTCGTAATACTTCGAAATTTCAATTTGCTCGCGATTTTCAAAAACCTCTTCCAGATTATCCACTGTAGTAGCAAACTCCGCCAGTTTGTTGTTCAATTCCTCTTTGATGTTCACCGAAATCTGACGGGCCCGCTTGGAGATAATCACTACAGATTCGTAGAGGTTTCCGCTCGGAGCTGCGATTTTGTCAATATCGCGCGTCACAATGGAAGGTTGAATGGCCATAATTTTAACTTTTAATTGGTTTTAACTTATTCACTTTTGAAAGACTTTCAGAATAATAGCGCTCTGCATCTTTGATGTATGTACTGTTGGGATAATTATCCACAAATTCCTTGTAGTAATCCAGGGTGGCATTGTACCGTTCCAGTTGCTTGGTAGGAATGCTTTGACTGGCTAACTCATACTCAGCAAGTACTTTCAGGTACCCGGCTTCTTCCAGGTACTTGGAGTCGGGAAAATTCTGTTTGAAATTATCGAAGGCCACCACCGCAGCTGCATAGTATTTCAATTTTAAATATTGACGGGCATTCTCAAATCCCTTGCGTTCCAGTTTTTGTTGGCACACGGTAATTACATCAACCGCCTGATTCATGAACTGGCTGCCCGGATACCGATTTAAGAAATTCTGCATGGCATTCATCGCTTCAATACTACTCGATTGGTCCTTGTTATGATCGGGCGAAGAGGCATACAACGAGTAAGCATACATAAAATTGGCTTCCTCAGCATGAGAACTTCTGCCATAGGTCTCGTAAAAAGTTTTGAATTGATCAGACGCCAACAGGTACATTTTCTGATGATACTGGCAGTAGGCTAAATCGAATTCTACCTTTTCACCTTCCGGTAAACCGCGTACGATAGGAAGAATCTGCTCAAAAAGAATGGATGACCGGTAATAATCCTTTTTGGCAAAATAACCGAGACCAGCTTCGTACTTCACGCGCCAGTCCTCGCTCTTTTCAATCCTTCTGAACTTGCTGCAGGATGAGATCAGAAAGAGCATTAAAACCACAGCAAAAAAGTGGGTAATGATCCGAACTACCTTGACAGCCCTAAATCCCTTAAAATTCAACAGATATCTTCTTTTTAAGCCTGCAAATATACGACCGAGGCTCTAAATACCAATTTAGATCCCGGGCAATAACGGCCACAATTCAGGCTTATTTTCTGATAATCAGTTTTCTGGTTAAGACTCCGTTATTATCCACGTAAAGTGTATAGAAATAGATTCCTGATGTAAATTCTTCGGTTTGCAGTTTCACCCGGGTTTCGGATGTAGGCAGTTCCACCTCATTCAGAGGCCGGCCCAAAATGTTGTGAATCATTAATTTAGCCGTGATATTCTCGTTGTGGATGCGGTAATCGACAAAGGCATGGTCCTGCACCGGGTTCGGAAATACATCCTGAATGGTGATATCTTTGGATTGGAACAGGACCGGTTTTTCGGTTTTTTCCAGAACATTGATGACAACGGAATATTCCACTACATCCTGAGGACTGCTTCGCGGATAGACCTGAAATTTTACGGTACTCAACCCGGTAAGCATGCCACTTTCGACCACAAAGGCCAGCTGTTGTATAGTTTCCCCGGGTTCCAACCGCTTTGAAAACTCAGTGATTCCAGTTTCAAGGCAGTTTTTATCAAGGCAGAAGTACCCCTTTTGGGTGGTGCTTAATTCTGATTGGACCTTACGAACAATGTAAAATTGGGCTTTTTCCGAACCATTTTTGATTTTTAGCGGGATTCTTAATGTCTCCCCAATGGTGGTCTGGAAAGACTCTTGCCGATCAAGCAAATCGAAATTTTGGGCCAACCCGGAAAGGCTGTACAAAAGCAAAGCAATTGTAAAAACCCAGTTTTTCATGATGGACACACTTATTCCAATGAAAAGTTACCACAAAATGAGTTTTTAACCTATGGAATTCATTAAAAATTTATTGGAATTCACAATTTCTTAACGGGGTTGGTCGTTGCAGGTTGCTTAACAACAGCCTCGCGGTCGGGCCGGATTTTTTCTTTCCAATCAAACCCCTTTAACTTTTTATCAGCGTCCTTGATTTCATGCGGTGGAATGAAGGAGGCATCGGGCTTTACGTAGGCGGTGACGTTATTTACCTTGCCATCAATGAAGTTAATGCGCATGTTGCTGCAAATCAACTTATTCATTCCGGTTACGTAACTGATTTTATATTTCTTGTTTTCAGCCTCCACGTCCTCTTCCTGTAGGGCATAGTAAAGACTTTCTCCATTGCCTTGCACGATTACGTGACTCATAAAACTCCCATCAAAGATGGCTGTCATTCGTCTTCCTTTAATCTGATTGAAATTCTTCAAACTATCCTGCGACACCACGAACGAATTTCCCACCATGTACATCTTATCGATATTCTTATTCTTTAATAAGATCCGGATGGAGTCGGCTGTCATTTGATTTTCATTGCTCCATAATACCGGGTTGGTATAGAAATGAATGGTGGAATCGGAGGCGATATACGCGAGTGAATCCGCCACCCCCTGCAAATCGGACTTGAAGATCTTTACGTTATGATAGGCGAGGAGTCGCTTCTTTTTGGGGTCTTTGTTTTCAATCGAAACCAACGTATCAGCGGAAATGAACAACGTATCGAGATCATCTCCGATTTTTGCTACGTACGAATTGCCAAAAACTTTGCTGATGCCACGGAGCTTATCATAAAAACTATCGTCTCCAAAAATCAGCATGTTTTCTTCCTTTGAGGTCATCACCACCTTTCCTTTGGCGCGATAAAGTTTTCGGGTATCATCAATCTGGTATTCATTGCCCTTGATTCGGTACTCCACGGTTTCGATCTGGCCCAGGTTGAGAGCAGAAAATTTCTGGTTGGTATTGTAAAATCCGCTTTTGTAAATCGCCTCGCCACCTTCCTTGTCTTTAACCACGGTATGGTCGCGGAAGTAAATGATTTTTGTTTTTGAATTGTACTGCAGTGTATCCGAGGTGAGTGTATAATCCGGATGTACACCCAGCACCTCGGTTTTAAACGAAGCCATGTTGGTTCGGATATCGTAATACCCTTTCTTACTGGTTAAGACATTGGTCGAATCAACCAATTTGCCGCCATTGAAATAACGCGCTTCATTTTCCGGCCGGTCATAATCAAGGAAGTCTGTATAAAGGGTGGCAATTCCCAGTTTGGTAAACACAACGTTGTTGCGGAGATAAGCAATCCGCCTGTTTCCATCATACGATAAACTTCGGGAGTTAACATCCACGGAGTCACCTTCCGTTATATGAATTTTTCCAAAGGCTTCAATCCGGTTCTCTGATTTGAAGAAGTGGGCGGAATCACAGTAAATGGTGGTATTATTCTGAACAAAGATTACGTTGCCCAATACCCGGTCAAACCGTTTGCCATCCTTCACGGTGCCGATCCAGTTGTCCGCTTCTTTCAGCTTAACCTTTTTCTGTGCCCAGGCATCGGCAGTTGCAGAAATAAGAACGAGGAGAACAACAAATCGTATCATAACCGGCTCAAAATTAGAGAAAAGTTAACTTTGAAACGGTGAAACAGAAATTTCTCAACCATCTTGAACAGATCGGGGTCTCCGCTGGGGATCCGATCTTGCTTGCTGTGAGTGGTGGTCTGGATTCGATGGTGATGTTGCATTTATTTATTAAATGTGACCGAAAAATTGCTGTGGCCCACGCCAACTTTCAATTGCGTGCCCACGAGTCGGATGAAGATGAGAAATTTGTTGAGCAATGGTGTCAAACGTATCAACTCCCGTTTTTCAACAGGCGATTTAATACCAACAACTATGCCACAGAAAGGAAAATTTCCATTCAAATGGCCGCCCGTGAGTTACGATACGATTGGTTTCAGGATCTGCTAAACGATCAATTCAAATTTGTTGCAACAGCCCATCATCTCAACGATTCACTGGAAACAGCCATCCTGAATCTGAGTCGCGGGATGGGGGTAGAAGGGTTGACAGGGGTTGCTGCCAGAAGTGGTCATCGCATCCGTCCTCTGTTGTTCGCCACCCGTGCCGAAATTGAAAACTATGCGGCCATTCATCAAATTGCCTGGCGGGAAGACCATAGTAATAGTACGGATGCCTATCAGCGGAATTTCATTCGCCATCAGATCATTCCCCGACTCAAGATCATCAATCCCTCCCTGGAGGAGACGTTCCGTTTATCATCACAACGAATGAGTGAGGAAGTACAGATTCTAAAACAAGAATTTGAAACCTGGGCACAGGCCAGCGTGCTAACGGAGGGGCGGTTCATAAAAATTCGCAAAGCAGCATTATTACCGTCTCACGGTACTATCCGGCTTGATCAATTGCTGCGCCCGTATGGATTTAATTATTCACAGTGCCAGGACATAATGGCCGGAGTGCAAGGACCCGTAGGAAAGTACGTAATGTCAGGCTCGCATAAATTGACCATCGATCGGGAGTTTCTGATCCTTACTCAGCTTGAAACGGATTGGCGTGAAACAACCATTTCCTCTATGGAGCAGGTGACTTCCCTCGGTCCGTGGAAGATGACAATTGATTGGGAGGGTCAACCGGGGGATCATACCAACCCGAATCAGGTATGGGTCGATTCTTCCCGATTACAGTTCCCCCTCTGTTGGCGAAAATGGCGACCGGGAGATTCCTTCGTGCCGTTGGGAATGAATAACCGTAAGAAAATCAGCGATTTCCTCATCGACAAGAAGATTTCAGGGGGCGAGAAGGATGCAGTGACCGTACTCGAATCAGCCGGTGAGATTGTGTGGGTAGTGGGCCTGCGCCTGGATAATCGATTTAAGCTATCCAAATCGACCTCCCAAGCAATCGCATTCTCCGTCTCACCACAATTGTAGTAATACCTTTTCTTTTGCAGCATGGATTAATAAATTGCGGGCCGATTTCAGAGACCTAATATTATAAACTATATGAAGATTACTGTTGTAGGTGCCGGAAATGTAGGTGCCACGTGTGCCGATGTATTAGCCTATAAGGAAATTGCCAATGAGGTTGTTTTGGTGGATATCCGCGAAGGATTTGCAGAAGGAAAAGCGCTCGATATCTGGCAGAAAGCGCCCATCGATTTGTATGATACAAGAACAATCGGATCGACTAATGACTATACCCGCACAGCCGGATCGGAAGTGGTGGTAATTACCTCTGGCCTACCCCGCAAACCGGGAATGACCCGCGATGATTTGATCACCACCAATGCCGGCATTGTGAAATCAGTAACGGAGAACGTGGTGAAGCATTCCCCCAAAGCCATCATTATTGTGGTTTCCAATCCCTTGGATGTCATGACGTATCAGGCACACATCACCTCTAAATTACCACGAACCAAAGTGATGGGAATGGCCGGCATTCTGGATACCGCACGGTATCGCGCTTTTTTGGCGGAGGCATTGAATGTTTCTCCAAAAGATATTCAGGCGATGTTGCTTGGGGGCCATGGCGATACCATGGTGCCGCTGCCCCGGTACACCACTGTTTCGGGTATTCCAGTTACTGAGTTAATAGCAAAAGATAAACTACAGGCGATTATTGAACGTACCAAAGTGGGTGGTGGTGAATTGGTAAAACTAATGGGTACCTCAGCCTGGTATGCGCCAGGATCAGCCGCTGCCCAAATGGTTGAATCGATTGTTCGTGATCAAAAGCGGATTTTGCCTGTGTGCATCCGGCTTGACGGAGAGTACGGAATCAAAGATTGTTATCTGGGTGTTCCGGTAGTGCTTGGGAAAAACGGTGTCGAGAAAATTATCGAACTTGATTTGAACAGCGAAGAAAAGGCGCAGCTTGAAACCAGCCGGAAGCACGTGAAAGAAGTAATGGATGTATTGGAAAAGATTGGTAGCTAACTCCAGAATCAGTCATACGATGAAAATGCCGGCTTTCCCGGCATTTTCATTTTCATCGGTTTTTCCTGCCGATGTAAAGCATCTCGTTTTGCTGAAGTCCATATCGTTCGGCAAGGGTGGCAGGTAGTTCCCTGGCAAAGGCAAGGGTCTCTGCAATTAATCCGCTCTGATTGATGCGATCCGGGTAGTCATGACCATACTTACGGACATGATCATCCTGCCCAAAAATCTTCTCGCGTTCACGCGGGTTGGTGATGGTGGCATCTTCAAAAGTTACCGCGGGTACCGGAGCAAAGAAGGGAATTTGAAGAATGGCCCAGCCACCCGGTTTCAAGACCCGATTGATTTCCCGCATCGCTGCGATGTCATCTTTGACATGTTCTAGAACGTGATTGCAGAGAACAACGTCAAATGTGTTTTCTGGAAATGGGATTTTGTGAATATCCATTTTCACTTTTGCAAGCGGTGATTCAATATCGGCTGTCAGGTATGTAGTGCCGTGTTGCTTTTCGAAAGGCTTCAGGAAGCACGGTTCCGGGGCAATGTGCAGGACATGCAATGGCTGGGTGAAGAAGTTGGTCTTTTTATTCAGATAAATCCAGATTAAACGATGGCGTTCCAGGCTCAGGCAATTCGGGCACAAGGCATTGGGCCTGGGATTGATTCGGCCGTAGGGTAAAAATTTGCGATACTGACTTTTGCAGATAGGGCATTCAACTTTATTTCCCTTATAAAACAACCCTACCGCCTTTAGCCCAACGCCACTGAACCGTTGCAAGTATTTTCGGGGGACAAAACGGATCAGCAGGGAGATGATTTTTTTCATGGCGCGCAAAGATAGCCAATCGACATATTTCAAAATCATTAAAACTATTTCCGCGAATCGCGCATCTTTATAACAGAAAACACAGGATTGAGCTCAAAATAAGACGTTTTCGGTGGCCGGAACCTTACTCGATATCGCTATGATGCATTCAGATACCCTCATTATCCGGGCCCGGGAGGGGGATAAAAATGCGCAGGGGAAACTGGTGCAGCTTTGGTACAAACGTATCTACAATTTTGCCTATAAGTTCTTTTTTGATCACGACCTGGCCATGGAAGTATCACAGAAGACATTCATCAGCATGTACCGGCACATTGAAAGCCTGCAGGAAGTGGCCCGGTTTCGATCCTGGCTGTACACCATCGCGGTGAACTATTGCCGGGAAGAATTGCGGAAGCGTAAGACGAATCGATCCGTTTCATTGCATGACTTACGACCCGGAGAACAGGAAGACAGTTACCACTGGGAAGCCAGCACGGGCCGGGTGGATAACCCGGAACGGCAACTCCGGCAGACCGAACTTTCGGACTTGCTGCAGCAATGCCTGTTAGAATTAAGTGATGAGCAACGCGAAGTGGTGATCATGAAAGAGTACGAGGGATTAAAGTTCAGGGAAATTGCGGAAGCGTTGCAGATTTCAGAAAATACAGTCAAGTCAAGAATGTATTATGGATTGGATGGATTAAAAAGGATTTTGGAGCGAAGGAATATAACAAAAGAAACAATTGGGTATGAACAATAAACCAGACCAAGGCACCATTATGGCCTACCTGTATGGAGAGCTCAGTGCCAAAGAAGCCAATCAGGTGAAGGATTATTTTATTCAGCATCCTGACGAGTGGAAACAAATACAACAACTCACCGAGGTAAGTGACCTTTTGAAGAATGTGGAGGAAAAGGAAGTTATTGCACCCCCCGTGTTTATGGATCACGCTGGCCATGCTTCCAGGTTTTGGCAATCCGGTGCGTTTAAGACCATGATGAGTATCGCAGCTACTTTTTTGTTGTTTCTGGTAGCGGCTCGCCTGATCGGTCCGGATATCGCCTATTCGAACGGTGAGGTGCGAATCAGTTTTAATGCCCCGGCAAAGATAGAGAAGGTGGATCCGTCAAACCCGGCATTGACCCCCATCGAGGTTCAGCAGATGATCAATACCGCCCTTGCTGAAAATAATCAGGCCCTTGTTACGGAGTGGGAGCAGAACAATCAACAGTTGCAAGCCACGATCAAAAATAATTTTGTCTCTAATTCGGCTAAGATTGATGCCTTGATGAAGCAAACTTCTCAGGCTTCGCAGGACCAGATCCGGAGTTTTGTAGCCAGCTTACAGCAAGAGAATCTGCAATCCATGAAGGACTATCTTCAATTGTCTTCGAATGATCAAAAGGCCTATGTGGAAAATCTTTTGGTAGATTTCTCAAAGTATTTGCAAGAGCAGCGGAAGCAGGATTTGCAATTATTTCAAACACGGATGAGCAGTATTGAGAAAAATACGGATCAGTTTAAACAGGAAACCGAGCAGATTTTGGCGAATATCATCTCCAATCCGGAGAATTTTAAGAAGGTAAATAACTATTAACAGATTAACGATATGAAAAGAGCAGTGTGTAGTTGGGCCTCCGTTGTCATGATTTTCTTCTTTGCACAAAGCAGCGCCCAAAAGATGGATGAAGAACGAATGAACCGGGACCTGGAGGTGACGGAGAATATCTTAAGCACCATCATTAAACAAAAGTTTGATAAGCGCTCGTTCTTCCCGATGGAGATCAAAGGCGAGTACCGCGAAGGTCTCGGGGTAACCTTTCGTTTGCCGTATGAAATCAATGGTCCTATGATTTGGAACATAAGCCCGGGAATGACGGTGATGGATGGCAGAAGTTTCAGCTACTCCTTTGATTTACCGGATGGAGAACAAGCTGAATTAACCCGGGTATTGGATGAAGAAATGCGCACGAAGTCAGAAACCATTCGGGGTACCGGGCGCGCCAAAGTAGCCAGCGGTCGCAAAATAAATACGGATAGTATGAGGGCTGTATCGAACGATAAAGTGATTGAAGCCTGTAAGGAATTTTTAGCCGACTATGGAGATCTTATTACCCAGTTGCCCAACAATGAGAAAATTATCATCACCAACCGGGGTGAAGGCGAGCGGATCTGGTATGGAGCGTTTGTGAATTCAAGCAAACCCAGTTACTTATCGGTGGAAGCAATCAAGTCAGACATTACACAATTCCGCCAAGGGAAAATGAGTAAAGAACAGTTTCTGAAAGGAGTGAAGGTAATTAATAGTGAAATGGACGATGAACTGCAACCGGACCTGGAATTATTATCCAGTATTTTCAACCGGTTATACCGAAGGGATTTGTCGAAGACATACTTCACGGAAGAAAACATTTACTATGAACGGCTCAAAGATTACGGTGTGATCTATTACATGCAGGTATTCTCAAGCAATCAGAATGAATACGACCGGACCTGGATCATGCCTACCGTTGGGCTGAATGGACTAAGTCAGGCCGAGCGCGATGCGAAAGTGAAGGCGTTGTACCCTCAATTTGAGCGGGACATTAAAACTGATATTCTGGAATACGGCCGCACGGTTAAAAGTCTGAAGCCGGAGGAAGTATTGGTGTTCAATATTCAGATCACAAAATGCCAGGATTGCGCCATCCCCGCCTCTGTGGAGGTATCCGTAAAGGCCAGTATACTGAGTGATTATGGTGCCGGCAAGATTACCAAAGAAGCGGCATTATCTAAAATTATTGTTAAAAAGGGATCTATTCAGTAATCCTTAAGTCAGGGGTGAGAGTTTCTTATTGTAGTTAACCCTCTCACCCTTGATATTTGCCTTTCCTGTTTTTTTATGGACTACTTGTAACCCTTGACGTTAGTTATAAGTATTACAGGGTATACTATTTACTGAGTTTTTCAGTTATTGATTTTTAAACCTTTGGGCGATGAAGAAAAGAAACCTGTTAATCGGGGCCGGGGTGTTGGTGGTGTTGGTGATTGGCTATTTTGTAGTGAAAGGCGATAAGGATGCGGAAACGGCCGCCATCCTTTCTAATGTGAAACAAGGGCAGTTCCGGGTTGAAATCGAAACCACCGGGGAACTGGAAGCGAAAAACTCAGTAAAAATCTTGGGCCCCAATCAACTGCGGAATTTTCAAATCTGGCAGGTAACCATTCAAAGCATTGTGAATGAAGGGACCGTTGTTAAAAAGGGAGATTGGATTGCCACGCTGGACCGATCGGAGTTTCAAACCAAGTTTACCGCCAAGCAGATTGAATTAGATAAGGCCAGTTCAAAATTTAATCAAACGCAATTGGACACCACGTTGCAGCTACGGCAGGCGCGCGATGAATTGATTAACCTAAAGTATGCCGTGGAAGAGAGCGGCATTGTGTTGGAGCAATCAAAATTTGAACCTCCGGCTTCAATAAAACAAGCCGAAATCAACCTCGATAAAGCGAAGCGCGCCTATACCCAAGCGCTGGAAAATTATAAGATTAAGAAGAATCAGAACATTGAAAAGATGCGCGAAGTGGCTGCAGAACTAAGAAAGGTGCAGTCCGAGTATGATGGTATGACCAAAGTGCTTGAGTCATTTAATGTGTTAGCCCCGGAGGATGGCATGGTGATTTACCAGAAACACTGGGACGGCAAGCCGATCAAAGCCGGTTCGCGAATTGATATGTGGGACCCCACCGTGGCTACGTTGCCCGACTTAACAACCATGATGTCAAAAACATTTGTCAACGAAGTAGACATCCGCAAAGTGCAAAAAGGACAACCCGTTGAGATAGGCCTGGATGCGGACCCGGATAAGAAGCTGATTGGTACGGTGATGAGTGTGGCAAACGTAGGGGAGCAACGACCTAATTCGGATGCCAAGGTTTTTGAAGTGCTCGTGGAAATCAACGGCACCGATCCAACTCTCAGACCTTCTATGACCACCAGTAACAAAATCATAGCCTCTGTGTTAGACAGTGCATTGTTTGTGCCGTTAGAAAGTTTGCATAGTCAATACGATTCAATTACCTATGTTTTTAAACGCGAAGGTCTTAACACCATTAAGCAAGAAGTAATCGTGGGGCAGACCAATGCCAACGAAGCCGTCATCCTGGGCGGATTGAAGTTGTCCGATCGGATTTATTTGTCAATCCCTTCCGGGTTGGAAGATCAGGCCATTGCGTTACTGCCCGAGTTGAACGGCAAACGTGGTAAACAGGAGAAAGAGGCGGAGGCAGCTGCTAAAATCGTATCCACTTCGATCCGGTAATTCGGTGAAATACTTATCCCGTTACTTCGGCCCCCGGTTGCTGGCCAACCTGTACATCGCCATTGATGCGGTAATTGCAAACAAGGTTCGTTCCTTACTTACTGCGCTGGGCATTATTTTTGGTGTAGCCGCGGTCATCGCCATGCTCGCGATCGGCAATGGAGCTCAGCAGGAAATTCTGAATCAGATTAAACTCGTGGGCGTGAACAACATCGTGGTGAAACCCATTGTTGAGCAAACGGAAGAAAAGTTGAACGAGCAGGCAAGCGGTAAGAAAGAAAAGAAAAAGTTCTCTCCGGGGTTAACGATCCGTGATGTGCACAGCATCAAGTCTACCATTCCCGGGTTAGCCCGCGTTAGTCCGGAGATTATCTTGAATACCAACGTGATCCGGAACGGTATCCGGAGATCGGCCAAGCTGGTGGGTGTGGAGCCATCCTATTTTGAGATTTATGATTTTCAGTTGGCAGAGGGAAGCATGTTTAATACAGAACACCTTCGGGTGGGGGCACCTGTTTGCATCATCGGATCTTCGTTGAAGAGCCGGTTTTTTCCAACCGAGAGCGCCATTGGGAAAAACATAAAGGTAGGCCCCCATTGGTTAACCATTATTGGCGTTACCCGCGAACGGCTGGTTTCACAAAACAGCATCAGCAAACTGGGCATCCGGGATTTTAATATGGACATCTATGCACCGTTGCAAGCCGTGCTCATCCGTTATGAAAATCGCGACCTGATCACCACCGAAGCCCTGCGTCTGGCCAATATGCGAAGTCAGGGTTTTATCATTTTATCGGAGGGAGAAACGGAGGAAAGTGAGGCAGAGCGAAAAAACTATCACCAACTGGATCGCCTCGTTATTCAGGTGGATGAAACCGCAAAACTTCAGGCAACAGCCGAGATCATGTCGCGCATGCTTACCCGCAAGCACTACGAAGTGGTTGATTTTGAAATTGAGATCCCCGAATTGCTGTTGAAGCAACAACAACGAACCAATGATATTTTTAATTATGTACTCGGGGCGATTGCCGGTATTTCCCTGTTGGTGGGCGGCATAGGTATTATGAATATTATGTTGGCCTCCGTGTTGGAACGAATTAAGGAGATTGGATTGCGTTTGTCCATTGGTGCACAAAAGAGCGATGTGGTTCAGCAGTTTCTGTTTGAATCCGTAATGATCAGCGTGTCGGGCGGAATAATTGGTGTGGTGCTGGGCGTAACGCTCGCCTACCTGGTTTCTGTATTCGCGGAAATCCCAACCATTATCACGTTAGCCTCCATTGCGCTCTCCTTTGGTGTGGCGGCTACTGTGGGGTTGATTTTTGGAATTGCACCCGCCCGCAGAGCTGCCAGTCAAGATCCCATTGCATCCCTACGTTATGAATAGACTCGTTGTCATTGCCATGCTGCTTTGCTCTGGTGGAGTGCGCGCACAGAATGTTTTTACGATCGAAGAGATCATCGAACGGGCCAAGGCTCAATCTATCTTTTCAAAACAGGCAGAAACCCAACGGGAAACCAGTTATTGGCAGTACCGGTCGTACCTCACCAACTACAATCCCCAGCTTCGCATCAATGGAAATATACCCACGTATGCCAACTCGGTTACCCCTGTACGGCAGCCGGATGGTTCTATTCAATACCTGCCGTTGAACCAGGTGAATCCCAACATCAACTTCGGGTTGCAGCAACCGATAGGGTTAACAGGTGGTACGGTTTCGGCTAACACTTCCTACAACTTTTTTAATGATTACATCCAGGATCAAAGCCAGTGGAGCAGCACAGTGCTAAACGTACGCTTAAGCCAGCCTGTATTTGCTTACAATCCGTTGAAATGGGATCGCCTTATTCGCCCGGTTATCTACGAAGAATCGAAGCGTGAATACGTTGAGCAACTGGAGTTTATTTCGAGCAATGCGGCCGGTTTCTTTTTTGATGTACTGTTGCAGCAGGTCAATCAGCAGATTGCATCCTTTAACCTGGCCAACAACGATACGATTTATAAAATTGAACAGGGCCGGTACAACATCGGCACCACTTCGCAGGATAAATTGTTACAAGTACAATTACAGTTACTGCGGTCACGGCAAGAGGTGGCCCAGGCCAAACTTGATCTGGAGACCGCCCGGTTGCAATTACGCGCCTACATCGGGTTGAAAGATGGCGACACATTCGAGTTGGTATTACCTGATCAGATTCCCCAGTTTGAGGTAACAGTAGAGGAAGCGTTGGCTTATGCACGCCAATACCGTGCTGACTACATCGCGTTTGAACGCAGGCGACTGGAAGCCGAAAGTGAAGTGGCTCAGGCGAAAGGCCAGCGATACCAAACCACCATTACTGCATCGTATGGTTTGAATAACGTGGCTCCGGTTGCTTCAGAATTGTATACCGACCCCTCCCGGCAGCAGGTAGCAGATGTTTCCTTTAACGTCCCGATTGTGGATTGGGGCCGCAGAAAAGCCATGATGAAAACTGCATTGGCGAATAAAAAACTCCGTGATTATGAAATCGAGCAAAGCCAAATCATTTTCGAGCAGGAGATCATCACGAAAGTAAGTCAGTTTGAGATGATGCGTCTGCAGATTGAGATCACCAAGAAATCAGACGAGGTGGCACAAGAGCGCTACCTTGTAGCTCAAAACCGGTATTTGATTGGTAAGATTGATATCACCAATCTGAACATCGCCCTCACCGAGAAGGATAATGCCAAGCGCAGTTACCTGCAAGCACTCAAATCATTTTGGACTGCCTATTATGATTTGAGACGGCTAACTTTATATGATTTTGCCAATAAGCAATTACTGTACGTGCCGGATACCGATTAGCTATAACGATACGCCCCGCTTCCACGGAATGAAATCATCCTGATTGAGTTGAACGGCTTTGGGTTTAATTCGGCCACTGGCGACATCAATAACAAAGTCCAAAATGGTTTCTCCCATTTGTTCAATTGTTTTTTCACCGGTAATGATGTGGCCACAATCAAGGTCAATAATGTCCGGCATTTTGTGCGCCAGTTTCGTGTTGGTAGACAGCTTGATCACCGGAGTAATCGGATTTCCGGTGGGTGTACCTAATCCGGTAGTAAATAACATCACATTGGCACCCGCACCAGCCATGGCGGTGGTGCTTTCAACATCATTGCCGGGTGTGCACAATAGATTCAGTCCTGGCTGGTGTACATACTCCCCGTAATCCAACACCGCGGTGATGGGCGAGGTGCCACCCTTTTTGGCAGCTCCGGCCGATTTCATGGCATCGGTGATCAAGCCATCTTTAATGTTGCCGGGGGAAGGATTCATATCAAAACCTGACCCCACGGTTTCTGCAGCTTTGGCATAAGCCCGCATCAGATGAATAAACCGGTCAGCCGTTTGATCCGTGGTGGTCCGGTTAATGAGTTCCTGTTCAACACCACATAACTCCGGGAACTCCGATAAGATCGTAGATCCACCTAACGCGGCAATCAGGTCGGAAGTATGGCCGATGGCCGGATTGGCTGAGATGCCCGAGAATCCATCCGAGCCTCCGCATTCCAATCCAACCACAAGTTTATTGAGCGGAGCAGGCTGCCGGGTTTGTTTATTAACTTCGATTAGTCTCAGGAAAGTTTCACGAATAGCACGGGTTAATAATTCGGCTTCCGTACCTTCTTTTTGTTGTTCAAAGAGCAGGAGGGGCTTTGAAAAATTTGGATTGTGCTGCTTCAGTTTCTCCCGAAGGATATCCGCCTGTGCATGCTGACACCCCAGGCTGAGTACAGTGGCACCGGCCACATTGGGATTGTTAATGTATCCTGCCAGCAACGCACACAGCGCTTCAGCGTCTTGCCGCGTACCGCCACAACCCCCTTCATGCGTAAGAAACTTGATACCATCAATGTTTTCAAATAGCGGAGCAGGAGATTTTTTACCGGAAGTATTCAACCCTACCTGTTGAATCGATTCCAGCTTGCCATCGCGGTAAAGCTGGACCATCTCATGGACATACTTTTTATATTCGTTCTGCATACCAAAACCCAGCTCTTCTTCAAAAGCCTGTCGGATAACGTCTACGTTTCGGTTCTCACAAAAGACCAGGGGCACAACAATCCAGTAGTTGGCAGTTCCTACCTGCCCATCGGGCCGATGGTATCCTAAAAAGGTTTTGTCTTTCCATTTCGAAACATCCGGAGCCTTCCAGTGAAAGGCTTTTGATCGGCTGGTAAAACTGGCGGATTGATGTTTTACATTTTGGGTGGTAATAGCCGCTCCAGCCGGTATGGGCGACAGTGCTTTTCCAACCACGACCCCATACATAATAATATCACCACCCACCGGCAGTTCTTGCTCAACAAATTTGTGTTTGGCGGGGATGTCGTGGACAATTGTTTGGAGTCTTCCGTTTACCTGAACAGATTCACCGGCCTTTAAATCAGACAGGGCTACCCATACATTATCCGCGGAATTTATCTTTAGAATTTTACTGGTCATGCGTGTTAAAATCGAACACAAGATAGAGATTCGACTGAAATTTTGATTCAACGACCTCCCGTGATCGTACCATCAATATTTCATATTAATCCGTATTTTTAAAACGACTTCGATCTATGAGCAAACAGGTTATCACATTCGGGGATGTAATGATGCGCTTGTCGACACCCGGCTTCGCCCGGTTTACACAAACAGAAACATTTCAGGTACGGTATGCCGGTTCGGAGGCGAATGTAGCAGCGGCCCTGGCCGGGTGGGGATTTCCAGCCAGACATGTCACCCGGTTTCCGGATAATGATTTTGGCAAAGCAGCATCTGAGTCGTTGCGGAAGTATGGAGTTGATACATCTTCCATCCAGTATGGCGAGGAGCGACTGGGGCTTTATTTTCTGGAAAATGGAGCCATGCAACGATCTTCACGGATTCTATACGATCGGTTTGATTCCGCGTTCGTGGCGATTCAACCCGGGGTTATCGATTGGGACAACATAATGAGTCAGGCCCGGTGGTTCCATTGGTCGGGGATAACACCGGCATTATCGCAAGGAGCGGCCGCTGTATGCCAGGAGGCTCTGCGCTCTGCCCGGAAGCACAACGTGATGATCTCGGGCGATATTAATTACCGAAGGAATCTCTGGCAATATGGAAAGCAGGCGAGCGAAGTCATGCCGGATCTGATCGGACTATCGGACATCCTGATCGGGGATGTTGTTGATTTTGAAAACAGCCTGGGCATTGTAGAACCAGATTTTGAAAAGGCGTGCCGCGAAGTTCAAAAACTAAACCCTGCAGTAAAGAAGGTGGCGAAGACCACGCGCAAGTCCATCAGTTCCTCCCACAATAAAATTGGCGGAGTGTTGTGGACGGGTAAAGAATTGTTAACATCCAGGGAGTATGACCTTACCCACATTGTCGACCGGGTGGGGGCTGGAGATGCTTTTATGGCGGGGTTGATTGCCGGGTGGCTAACCAATAAAACAGATCAACAAACCCTGGAACTGGGAGTTGCCTCGTGTGCATTGAAGCATTCCATCGAGGGTGATGTGAATGTGTGTACAATGGCAGAGATAGAATCAACTATTAAAGGTGAGAATGTAGGCAAGCTTTTACGATAAATGTCTTTTACCAAGCAACAAATAATCAGTTCCATACGGGAGACGGGGTTTGTTCCCCTGCTTTCTCATCCCGATCCTCAGGTTGCAGCCGAGGCCATGAAGGCCGCCTACCGGGGTGGCGTGCGTGTATTTGAGTACACCAATCGCCAACCCAATTCCTTTGAAGTATTTAAAAGTTTATTGACGGTTGCTGAATCTTTGCCGGGCCTCATGTTGGGGATTGGTACCATTATGGATAAGGAAACCTCCTTAAAGTATATTTCAGCAGGTGCTCATTTCATAATCGCGCCAATCCTGAATCCGGAAATGGCCCCGGTATGCCATGAATACAATAAACTTTGGATTCCGGGGTGTGCTACCTTAACCGAAATAGTGAGCGCAAGAAACTTAGGCGCAGAGGTGATAAAAATTTTTCCAGGCTCGGTGTTGGGGCCGGGTTTTGTGTCCGCCATCATGCCTGTGGTACCTCATCTGCAGTTAATGATTACCGGAGGTGTGGAGCCCACAGAGAAAAGCCTGGCAGCCTGGTTTCATGCCGGAGCCACGTGTGTGGGACTTGGCTCGCAGTTGTTTACCAAGGAAATCCTAGAAAATCAGGATTGGTCGCGATTGGAGCAAACAGTACGATATGTATTGGACGTGATAAAGACGATCAAATAAAGTGACCTGGAAGTAAAAATTCACCGCTTGAGATGGCTTCTACGTATTAACAATCAGCTCCTTTAGATCTTGAAGTTCTTTTCCGATTAAGAAACTAATCCAGATGTTAGTATCAATGATTACTTTACTTGGCTTTTGACTTGGCATATAATTCAGCTCTTACAACCTCAACTTCCTTGTCAATTGTTGATTGGTCAAGCTCATCCGTTCTAAATGCTTTTAGTAAAGAGGTCAATTTTGCGCCAATAATCTCTTTTTCAAGTTCTTTTGATAATCTGATTTTCTCCTTTTTTGGTAATTGCCTCACCAGATCAAGGATTTGGCTGAATTCTAAGTCAATATTGTAAGTGCCTGTTTTCATTATTCAAAGTTAAGAATTTTTTAACCTAACCTGTTTATCCTGAAAATGGGAATCAATCAAATACCCGTATAGTTAAACGGAGAAATCGCCTTCAGCTTCGCTTTCAATTCAGGTTTAATGGAAAGTTCATCAATGAACTGGTGGATACTTGCTTTGGTTATCTTTTCATTCTTCCGTGTCAATGCCTTTAACGCTTCGTAAGGATTCGGATACCCTTCTTTTCGAAGCACGGTTTGAATGGCTTCAGCCACCACTGCCCAGTTATCCTCCAGGTCAGCATCAATGGCTGCTTTATTGAGTTCCAGTTTTTGAATCCCTTTCTCTAATGAGGTTAACGCCAGAAAGGTGTGTGCCAACGGAACACCGATGTTTCTTAACACGGTAGAATCGGTTAAGTCGCGTTGCAGACGTGAGATGGGAAGTTTGGCAGCCAGGTGTTCGAACAGCGCGTTGGACAGCCCCAGATTGCCTTCTGCGTTTTCAAAATCAATGGGGTTAACTTTGTGCGGCATGGCACTGGAGCCCACTTCCCCGGCTTTTATTTTTTGCTTGAAGTAATTCAGAGAAATGTATTGCCACACATCCCGGCTGAAGTCAATAAGAATGGTGTTGAGTCGTTTTAAATTATCAAATAACGCGGCCAGGTTATCGTAGTGTTCAATTTGTGTGGTGGGCTGACTGCGCACTAAACCCAATTGATTTCCAACAAATGTATTGGCAAAGTGATTCCAGTTAATCTCGGGATACGCAATATGGTGGGCATTGAAATTGCCGGTAGCGCCACCAAACTTGGCCGAATACGGAATGGTCTTCAGTAAATCCAACTGCTTGTTCAGGCGCTCCACAAATACATATACTTCTTTGCCCAACCGGGTTGGGGAAGCCGGTTGGCCGTGGGTGCGGGCCAGCAGGGCAATGTCTTTCCACGCTACGGATAAGGAGGTAAGGGTGGCTATTACCTTGTGGAATGCCGGCAGGAATTCATTTTCAAGAAACTCCCGCAAGGAAAGTGGAATGGCGGTATTATTAATGTCTTGCGAAGTGAGCCCGAAGTGAATAAATTCTTTTGCCTCTGCCAGACCAAGTCCATCAAATTTCTGCTTTAAAAAATATTCTACGGCTTTTACATCATGGTTGGTGGTCTTCTCAATTTCTTTAATCGCCTGCGCATCGGCTTCAGAGAAATGATGATACAGATCGCGTAAGATGGATTCCTTATCTTTTGGAAAGGATGCCAGTTCCGGCAAGGCATAGGTTAACGCTATGAAATATTCAACTTCCACCCGAACGCGGTAGTGCATCAATCCGAATTCAGAAAAGTAGGGCGCCAGGGACTTTACCGTTGAATAATAGCGACCATCGAGCGGGGAAATGGCTGTGAGTGAACTTAAATGCACGGGGTATCCATTAAGGCCCTAAAATACAAAAATGATTTGGGACTCCGTGGACAGCTGCCGGCTGCCAATCATCCTATTGATGTAAACCTAATTCGTTGAAAACCGTTGAAGTACCTGCCATTTTTTAGTTTTGCAACCCTATGTCCAAGCACCTCTTCCAATTGTTTTTTGTGATCTGCTACTTGGCCGCTGGAGGTGTGCTGGCGCAGAACAAGCAAGGCACCGGTCTTCCCATTTCCAAGGCTAATGCGGTCATCAAGGTAGATGGTGTTTTGGATGAAGCGGATTGGAGCAGGGCGGTGGCCGCAACGCAATTCTTTCTCAACTACCCGGTGGATTCTTTACCGCCTGCCTTTCAGACGGAAGCGCGGCTCACCTATGATGAAGATTTTCTGTACGTATCGTTTGTGTGTTACGATGATGACCGACCCTCGGTAGTGCAGTCGCTGCGGAGGGATATTGAATGGTCACTGAATGACAATGTGGGTGTTTACCTGGATCCTTTCAATGATTTCACCAACGGATTCTATTTTACGATCACACCCTATGGTGTCCAATCGGAAGGGATCATGTCCAACGGAGGGGCCGATCCTCAATTGTCGTACAACAACAATTGGGATAATAAATGGTACTCGGCTGTATCGCGTCATGCCGATCGGTGGGTGGCGGAGTTGGCCATTCCCTTCAAATCATTCCGGTACAATCGCAACGAGCCCGAATGGAATGTGACGTTTGTACGACAGGATCTGAAACGAAATGAGGTTTCAAGTTGGATTGCCACACCCATCCAGTTTATTCCGGCTTCTTTTGCCTATAGCGGCCGGCTTCAATGGCAAACTCCTGCTCCCCATGCCGGCACCAACATTTCCATCATTCCTTATGGGGTAGCTTCCTTTGCGCAGGATAAGGAAGAAGGTACCTCTGATAATGTTTATACAGCCGGGTTTGATGCCAAGGTGGCCATTACGTCTTCTCTCAATCTTGACTTAACAGTAAACCCGGACTTTTCCACGGTGGAAGTCGACCGCCAAGTGATCAACCTCACGCGGTTTGAATTTCAATTTCCAGAACGCAGGCAATTCTTCTTGGAGAACAGTGATCTTTTTTCGGCACCAGGCTTTACCTCGTTAACGCAACCCTTCTTTTCACGAAGAATTGGTTTGGCCGAAGATACCACTGGGAACCTGGAGAAGGTTCCGATTCTGTACGGTGCGCGAATCAGCGGTAAGCTCGGTCCGAAGTGGCGTGTAGGCCTTATGAACATGCAGACCAGAGAAACAGAGGCGTTGGGCTTACCTGCCCAAAACTATACCGTAGCGGTTGTTCAAAAGCAAGTTCTGGAGCGTTCCAATTTTGATGTGTTCCTGGTAAATAAGGAGTCGCTGGGATTAGGAGAATACGAACCAACCCAATTCTATCACGAAAGTCTCATTAAGGATTTCTGGAACGGCACGGATACCGTACCAAAACTCAGTGAGTATAATCGGGTAGTGGGCACGGATTTCAATTTAATTACGGCAGACAATAAATGGTCGGGTAAGGCTTACTACCATTATTCATTCGACAATTTTTCGGATACGGATCGATATTCATTTGGTGGCTTTGCCGCCTATAACACCCGGAAAGTAAGTTTGATGAGCGGATTTATTGGCTTGGGTAATAATTACAATGCTGAAGTGGGATTTGTTCCGAACCTGGCAGTTTATCCCGGAACAACAGGAGGTATTGTCATGGGAGATTTAAAGTTTTATCCCAAGTCTGGTCCATTGGTCATGCTGATGCCGGGGATTACCGTGGACACCAACTTCATTCCCGATGGCACACAAACCGATCAGAATCTGGCGCTACGCTATGCGATGAATTTCAGAAGCACCGCCCTGTTTACAGCCACGCTAAGGAACGTCTTTCAAAAACTACCGGAGGACTTTGATGTGCTGGATCCGGAGGGAGATTCCGTCCTTCTCAAAGGCGAGGAATATCAATGGAATGAGTTTGAGTTGAGATACACATCCGACTCCCGGAAGCTGTTTACGTATATCATCACCATTCGTGGAGGCGAATTTTATAATGGCCACCGCAACGGGCTAAGTGGAACGGTGTCCTACCGCGTGCAACCGTATGGTAGTTTTTCCCTTACCGGAGATTATAATAATATCGTTCTGCCACCCGAGTATGGAAGCGCAAAATTTCTATTGCTGAGCCCACGTCTTGATTTCACCCTTACCGACAAATTGTTCCTTACCACATTTGTTCAGTATAACGACCGGTACGACAACGTGAATCTCAATGCCCGGTTTCAATGGCGCTATAAGCCGGCCTCTGATTTTTTTATCGTCTATACCGAGAACTATTTTCCGGAGCACTTTTCCAGTAAAAACCGGGCGCTGGTGTTTAAGCTTACCTACTGGCTTAATATCTAGACCATTAACAGTTTTTTTAACGGGATCGGTTGGGGTATTTCCCTTTGGGATTGATGCATTATCTGTAATTTTGCGCGAGTTAATCGATCAGCCATGGCATTTGGATTATTTAAGAAGAGTGAAAAGAAAGCGGAGCCAATGCATAACGGACCTCATTATTACGATCTGAAAGTGAAGCAGATTGTGGAAGAGACTAAAGATGCGATCAGCATTGTATTTGAGCAGCCTGCGAATAAAATAAATTATAAGGCCGGTCAGTTTCTGACACTCATCTCAACCATCGGGGGCAAGGAAGTTCGCAGAGCGTATTCATTGAGCTCTTCGCCTTATACGGACGAAGATTTGGTTGTTACTGTAAAACGGGTTGACCAGGGGCTGATGTCGAATTGGTTGCCCGACAATCTGAAAACGGGCAGCACTCTGAAAATCATGGCTCCTACCGGGCATTTCACCACCGAGTACAAGAAGGAGAACAAGCGCCACCTGATCATGTTTGCCGGAGGATCCGGGATTACCCCCATGATGTCGTTGATTAAGAGTACGCTTACGCAGGAGCCCGAGAGCATCTGTTCACTCATTTACTGCAACCGCGATATCGACAGCATCATCTTTAAAGAAGCCTTTGATCAACTTCAGATTACCCATGCCGGCCGGTTGCATGTAATTCATGTGCTGGACAATGCCCCCATGAACTGGCAAGGGTATTCCGGATTGCTGAATCATGACATGCTCACCAAACTCTTTGAGCGCATTCCGGATTGGGGGATTGAAAAAACCACGTACCTGATGTGCGGCCCCGAAGGAATGATGAAAAATGTGGAAGCCTTGCTGGCCGAGCGAAACATCTCCAACGAGAAAATCTTTAAAGAGAGTTTTGTTCAGGGCACCATTAACAAGGAAGAGAAAAAGGAAGTGGCCAAACCTGCTGCCGAAAAAAAGGCACGTGAAGTGACTATCCGGTACGAAGGCCAGGAATATAAGTTTATGGTGGAGCCCGATCGCACGATTTTGGAGACGGCCCTGGATGCTGGAATTGATTTACCTTATTCTTGTCAGAGTGGACTTTGCACAGCTTGTCGCGGAAAGGCATTGAGCGGGCAGGTGAAACTGGATGAAGAGGAGGGCCTTTCACAGTCCGAACGCGCTGAGGGGTATGTGCTCACCTGTGTTGGTCACCCCGTCACCGATGATGTTGTGATCGAAATCGGGTAACCGAGTAAATAAAAACTCCCGGAGTTTTTATTGGAGAAGATTTGTTGAGTGGTGACTTGTGTTGGCGTAATCGCGTATCCCGGCTGCGTGTAAAAGTCGTTGATTGTTATAATCAGTAATGGCATTTTGATGACACCCATCCGTAAATCAACACCTATGTACAAGCTTTCCGTTTATATGTGTTTGCTCATCCTGTCAACGGGAATGCATGCGCAACCAACCAACACACGACTTGATTCGCCCGAAATCCTATCCGATAATTCGGTTATCTTCAGAATAAAAGCACCCGGAGCATCTACGGTACAGGTGGTGGGAACCTGGGCAAAAGATTTTAAACCTGTACCGATGGTTAAGAACGACAGCAGCATGTATGAGGTGAAGATCGGGCCGCTTGCTTCCGATATGTATGAGTACCGTTTCATCCTCGATGGCGTACCGATGCTGGATCCAAACAACAATGCGGTTACCCGGGATGGTTCGATTATTGAAAACAGACTGTTGGTGCCCGGCCCACTGGGCGATCTGTTTGCGGTGCAGGATGTGCCGCACGGAAATGTAACCGCAGTGTGGTATCAATCTCCGACACTTGGTTCACAACGAAAAATGCATGTCTACACACCACCGGGTTACGAACAAGGCAAAGCGAAGTATCCGGTCATGTATTTGTTGCACGGTGGCGGGGGTGATGAAGAAGGTTGGCTTAGTCGCGGTCGTGCGAATTATATTCTCGATAACCTGATTGCTGCTAAGCAAGCAGTGCCAATGATTGTTGTAATTACCAATGGCAATCCTGAAACGGTGGCTGCTCCGCTGGACAGACCCATTAATAAGGCATCGAAAGAAACACCCGGAATTGGTGGTATGGCGACACAGAAGTTTGAGCAAAGTCTGGTGAACGATGTAATACCTTTTATCGAGAAGAACTATCGCGTCATCGCAGATGCCGACCATCGTGCAATCACTGGCTTTTCAATGGGCGGCTATCAAACACAAAACATTACCAACAACAATCCGACTATGTTTAAATATATTGGCGTGATGAGCATGGGGTTGTTCTCGTCATTCAGAAATGCACCCAATACCGATTATAACAAGGATAAGCATGTGGCTCAACTAAAAGCGCTTGTTGCTGCAAAGCCAAAATATTATTGGATAGGCATTGGCAAGAGTGACTTCCTTTTTGAGACAGTAACCAATCTGCGTGCGCTTTATGATGAAGTAGGATTGAAATACACGTATCGTGAAACCGAAGGAAGCCACACCTGGAAGGAATGGCGCCTTTATTTATCAGAACTTGCTCCAAAGTTTTTCAAGTGATTGCAAAAGAATAAAACACTCATCACTATGCAACTATCAAACATATCCCGGAAGATTTTATTACTGGTAATCTTTTTTATACCGGCCCTTGCATTCGCACAACCAGCGAATAAAACCCGGGTGGTGGTGCTCACCGACATTGAAGCCGACCCGGACGATGCCCAGTCGATGGTTCGGTTTCTTTTATATTCTAACCAATGGGATGTAGAAGGACTTATTGCGACAACCTCAATACACCAGAAGACACGTGTAGCCCCTGAAAGCATTGATAAAATTTTGCTTGCCTATGACAAAGTACAACCTAATCTGCTGAAGCATGAAAAAGGATACCTCACGTATGAGCAGCTGAAGCCGAAAGTAAAGAAAGGATTGCCCGTTTATGGCATGGAAGGTGTGGGTGAAGGAAAAGATTCGCAGGGTTCGGATTGGATTGTGCAAGTCTTGAGCAAACCAGACGAACGGCCAGTGTGGTTTTGTGTGTGGGGTGGGCCCAACACGCTGGCACAGGCACTTTGGAAAATTCGTGCCACGAAATCAGCAGCAGAAGCAGAAAAGATTTACAAGAAGATAAGAGTCTACACCATCTCCGACCAGGATGACAGCGGTCCGTGGATCCGGAAAAATTTTCCTGATATCTTTTTTATAGTAACGCCCGGATATAATTACAGTTATGCTACATGGACGGGCCTGCCATTTCCTGCACCCGGCTCAAACAAAGAGGTTGTTTCCAACGAGTGGCTTGCAAAAAACATTCAACAGGGTCATGGTCCGCTGGGTGCTGCGTATCCGGATGTAGCCTACGGCATGGAGGGGGATACGCCCTCGTTTTTGAATCTGATTAACAATGGATTGAGCAATTCCGAACGTCCTGATTTTGGCGGCTGGGGTGGCCGGTACGAATTGTATCTACCGGAATTTCGCGATTCCAACGCGGGCCGCTTCAGGAGAGAAGGTTGGCCGAAGGATGAACCCGAAACCCGACCCATCTGGAGCAACGCCAACGACTCGGTTTTTTCTGCGGTTGATAATCAGAGTTATGTAAACAATCAGGCGACCATCTGGCGTTGGCGCGAGGCCATTCAAAATGATTTTGCAGCTCGGATGGACTGGTGCACAAAAGCGTCTAAGGAAGCTAACCATGCACCCATCGCAAAGTTGGCGCATGCAGATGCATTTACTGTTAAGTCGGGTGAGCAGTTTCACCTGAATGCCGATGGATCCTCCGATCCCGATGGCGACTCCATGAGTTTTTTATGGTTCCAATACCAAGAAGCGGGTACCTACAAAGGCAATGTCAGTTTCAGACCCTACGCTTCGAACTTATATGATTTACCGGTTACTGCCCCGGCTGTCAGCAAGCCCGAAACCATTCACTTCATTTTGCAGGTGAAGGATAAGGGAACCCCGGCATTGGTGAGCTATAAACGAGTGATTGTAACGGTATTGCCTCAATAGAAAACAAGCGATTTATTCACCGCATCCCGGAATCCGTTTCAAACGACTGTTTGAAGTTGTTATTCCGCCAACGAAACACCCGTCAAATCCCGGCAACGGGCAAGAAATTTTTCCTGCAAGACCACATCCGCAGCGATGGGATGACACGACCTTTCCTTTTGATGGTAAAAGTAGCGACCACTTACGTTCGCTTTTTCATCTGCGCTCACCGCTAACCACACCTGGGTTTCATACCCCTTTTGCAGATTATCGGGTGCGCCCTTGCCGCCCATCTTAGTAGGCACCCACCCGGGATCAACAGCATTGGATAGAACCGTAGGCCATTTACGGGCAACGGCCATCGAAAGCATAACAACGTGTAGTTTTGAATCCGAGTAGCTGAGCTGTGCAGTATTTTTTCGGATTTGATCAAGGTTGGGTTGGCCGTGTAAATGCATGCCCGAACTCAAGTAGATGAGGCGCTGTGGTTTTGGTAGTAAACACGTCAGCACATAAGGGGCAAGGGTATTGACTGCGAGAATTTGGGCGGCCGAAGCCTGGTAGACTCCGGCATTGTGAATCACCGCATCGAACCGGCCCGAATGATTCACCTCGTGCGCCAGTCTTTTCGTTTCTTCGAGGTTCGATAGGTCTCCGGTAAATACTGTTTCGGCTCCAGGCACTTTATCCAACGCTTCCTTCCCCCGGTCTTGATTGCGTGCATGCAACACAACTCGGTGGCCATTACCCACCAACGCCCTGGCGGCCAACAGGCCCAGTCCATCTGTTGAACCGGTAATAAAGATTCTGGCCATCGGACGATTTTAGTCGGCCTCAAATGTAACGGTTACAGTTCCCGTACCCAATGCCGAAGTGAGTACGGTAGGGTTGTCAATTTTTCCAAGCATGGTATAACGGTACGATGTTGGGAAAGTTTCGTAAAAAAGGACCACTGTATTTGACCCCCACAGCATCAGATCGCCAGGTCCAATGGTGCCGGGATTAGATTCGTTGGTGGGTAAATTTTTCGAAAGACGAAAGTATTTTTCGTTATCGTTCAATTCAGTCATACTGGCGGTAAAGGGAAGGAGGGCTTTGAAGGCGTTGGCAGTAGCATTGTCTCGAAGGGTGGCGGTGAATGATTGTTTACCAACATTGATTTTGATGATGTTCATAGGATTATTGCATTCATTGACAATCTGAATACTTTCTTGGTGGGCGATAAGGCCAATTAGATTGAATCCAACTCCCCCTACCTGTAGAAGTATAGCCAGGATAAATAGTGGGTATTTCATTGTTGTTTCTGGATAATGTCTGTTTATGCGAAGGGACTGAAATAGCGAATTCCGTCAATCTTTTGCCTACGCTCTGGCTGCCTTCAATCACTGATCCCCTTGCAAAATTAACCAGGACAATCACAAAATGCATCGGTACCATTACAAAGTTGACCTGAACCATTTCAAAATGGACCGGTACCATTAACATGCACCCGTAAATCGTCTTCACTTCTTCCTGAACTCCATTCCGGCAAACGTCACGGAGGCTATTTTTCCCTGACTGCTAAAGGCAAAGGTTGCATTGGTTTTACCCCACCACCGTTTTTCGAAGAAGCCCCGAAAGGTATCGTAATGCCAATGCTCCAGGGTAGCTTTTGCTACGTTGTTTAATGAGACCATCAGCGAACTGCCCTGAACGGCCACGGTCAACTCGCCATACAGCGGGTCCGAATACGTTCCGGCATAGGATGCCAGGTCGAGGGTGGGTTTTGTATTGGGAATCCGTTCGCTTTCAAACTTTTTTACCTGCTGTTCACTGGTTTCCGTTTGCTTCTTATACAGGTCAAATACTTCGGCACTCCAATCGCGCGAACCACCCAGAGCAAAGTGATCGAAGGCTTTAAAAAGTAACGCATGGCGCAACTCTGCATGATCCAGGTTTCCAAAGATGTAAATCGCCAGCCGTTCGGATGGTAACTGAGCGTGCATGGCGGTTTCTCCGGCCAGGCTGCCGGTGTGGTAGTTTATTTTCCGGCCCTGGTAATCTTGCTGAAACCAACCCAGGCTGTAGGTAGTCCAGTTGGGCTTGGTGAGTTTTGCTGTGGGATAAAATTGGGCCGCGGTTACCATCACCTGGGGTTTAAACAGTTCCATCCACGTGGTGGGTTTTATCAACCTGCCGCCAGCGTACTTGCTGCTATCGAGCATGCACAGTGCCCATTTACTCATATCCTCCACACACGACCACACACTGCCGGCCGGGCCAACGGCATCCGCACTGGTGCGCTGAATTACCTGGATGCTATTGTCATAAAAATAATGCGGTTGTGATTGATTCGGATCTTTTACCTGGCTCAGCAACGGGAATGTGCGGGTCATCTGCAAGGGTTCAAAAATCCGCTTTCGGATAAACGTTTCCCAGGGCTGGCCACTCACTTTTTCAATCACTTTTCCGGCCACCACATAAAAAATATTCTGATAAATAAAGCTGGAGCGCGTGGAATAGCTGGGCTTCACCAATTTCATTTTCCCAACTACCTGTTCAGCAGGGATCTGCATGAAACTCCAGAGGAAATCGGCATTGCCTACTCCGGAGTTGTGGGTAAACAGATCACGGATCTTTAACTCGCGCGTAACAAAGGGATCATAGAGTTGAAAGTCGGGCAGGTAGTTGATGACCGGATCATCCCATTTTACTTTTCCTTCATCCACCAGGATGGCCATGCAAGTGGCTGTCATGGCTTTGGTGGTGGAGGCACAGGCATACAACGTTTGCGCATCCACCGGCTGAGGTAAGCCCGACTGTCGCACCCCATAGCCTTTTTTCAGCAGTACTTTTCCGTCTTTCACCACCGTAACCGCCAGCCCCGGAATCTGAAACAGGTTGCGCGACCTTTCCACATAGGCATCGAACTCCTTGATGGTGGCGTCTGTAATTTGGGCGTGGGCCGGCACCATGGCCAGGAGGAGGAGGTAAGGAAGTAATTTTTTCATACGGGTTGATAAGGAATAGTTTTATGGATCGAGCCAATTGAATTTTTTTAACACGGCCAGCACCTGTTCGCGCTTCTCTTCTTGCGGAGTGGGAACATTGCAGAGCATCACATAAAGAATGTCTTTTTCAGGAATACTGACAAAGTCGGCATAAAAACCCCCTTGTGTTCCGGTGTGCGAAATCACCGTCAGGCCATCCACTTCACCAACAAACCAACTGTATCCGATAAAAGGGGGGGTTCCCTTCCAATCCGGAAATGTTTTGATTGTCCGCGAATCGGCAATCGTAGTTGAATCGAGGATCAAACTTTTACGAAGCGCCAGTTCATACCGGGCAAGTTCATCGACCGAACTCCACACACCACCATTGCCGGCTGCCGCAAAGGTAGGTTCTTCCCCATAGTCCTTTTCGATGAAAGAATTACCCGTGCGCAAGTAGGCATGCGCTACCCCGGATTGTGGAAAGGGGCCATCCGTTATAACGCTACGGTTCATGCCGGCAGGGGTGAAGATCTTTTCTTTGACCACCTCCTGCCACTTGCGGCCGGTTACCTGTTCAATGATCAGGGCCAGCGCGTTGAAAGCCGGGTTGGAATATTCGTAACGCGTACCAGGGTCGAAAAGCAAGGAGTCCGCTTGCTGGATGGGCGCAAAATTCTCTTTGTCTTTTGCGGTAAGCAAAAACACACTGTCCAGAAATTGCCTGCGGTTGTCGGGCAGCCCGGAGGTATGGGTGAGCAGATGTTCAATGCGTACACGCTTTGCGATCTCAGGATTCTTGAAATCGGGGAAATATTTCGCCAGTGAATCGTTTAAAGAAAGTTCTCCTTCGTTGGCAAGGGCCAGAATGGTATTGGTAACAAACGTTTTAGAAATGGAGCCTGTATTAAATAATGTCTGCGGAGTAATTTTCTCCTGGGTTTCTATATCCGCCACTCCATACTGTTCGGAAAATACAACTTGTTCATGTTTCATAATCAAGATGGCTCCTCCCGGTTGTCCAGATTGAAAGGAGGCACTAAAGATAAAATCGATTTGCCTTTGGAAATCGCTGGTTGGCCGGCAGCCCGCGACAAGACAAAGGAGAAACACGGTCCGTTTTTTCATTGCAGCTTCTTTTGAAAAATACGAATCATAGCAATACTGGCTACGATTGCCCACACCGTATTGATGAAGGTAAACGGATAGGCAGCCTTGTAGACGCTGTTAATAATGAGTAGGATGGCACCGGTTAGATTTAGCACTTGAAAGATGACCGAGTCGGATTTTATTTTTTGCAAGCTGTTCAGCGCATAAGCGGCAATTACCTCCAGGGATCCTATCCAACCCAGTATGTCTACCCACTTGGGCATATTAATCCCGCAGTTTTACGCGCAACACATAGGGATCCGCAGTGATGTACAGGGTTTTGTCATCGGATGACAAGGCACAGTTAGCGGCCAGTTCAGTGAGTAGGATTCTTCCCAACACGGTTCCCGTTTGATTGAATATCCAAATCCCGCCTGGTCCGGAAGCAAAAATATTTCCTTGTCTGTCGACCTTTAGTCCGTCCGGCAGTCCATTGGCAGTGGCAAGTTCACTGGTTGCATTGTAGAAAATCCGGCCATTCATCAGGGAATCATTTTCATCCAGCTCGTATTCATACCAGATGGCCTTTTCGGGATCGGAGTTAGCAACAATCAGTTTCTTTTCACCGGGCAGCAGGATAATGCCATTCGGTCGGGTAAGAGTGTCCACCAAAAGTGAGACGGTGCCCTCAGGCGTTACTTTGTATACACCATTGTGGGGTTGTTCTTTTTCAGGATCCTCATTTTGCTTGCCCAATCCATACGGTGGATCGGTAAAAAATAAATCGCCATTGCTGCGATAGACGGCATCATTGGGACTGCTGAAACGCTTTTCCTGATACCGATCTGCTATCGTGATGAATTCTGGTTTTGGTGCTGCGAGGGCAGCGTTCATTTTGGCCATCCTCCGGTCACCGTGTTGGCAAAGGATTAACGAGTCGTAATGGATGAGCAAGCCGTTCGAACCCGGTTCGCGGCTGGTGGTGCTATCGCCCGTAAAGCCGGACGGAGCGAGGTAAACCTCCGTGCCGCTTTGTTCCGTCCATTTATAAATGGTGTTTTTGGGCACATCCGAAAACAAGAGCATGGATTCCTTTTCAACCCACACCGGACCTTCACTCCATTCGAAGCCTTCCGAAATAATTTCAACGATCGGTTCCCCGGTAATCACTTGGTCCAGGGTCGGATCGATACGTTCAATCGTGCCCACGGATATTTTTTCTTTTGTGGTGCACGCACAAAGAAGTATGGAAAGGAACAGGAGGTTGCGCATCGGATTTATTTTTCCGATGGAAGTTATAAAAAGAATTTGATTATGACTTCATCCGTAATTTTCGCAGCGAAAGGAAATGCAGGATGTAGGCCAGCGGAACCAGCAAGGTGGGTAAATAGATGAACGGAAATACGGTAACGATCCTGTTGGCAGGTTCATTGTCAAATACCCGGAGCGGTGTGGGCATAGACAGGATGGCGATGGTTACAATATTGACTAGCAAAATTAATCCAAAGATATTCCAGGCCATCAGGCCACTTTTTGAATTCAGAATGTACCGGGCGGCCAGCAAACTGGTGATTCCGGTGAGCACATCCCAGTTATATCCTTCAAAGGTCATTTGAACCGGGATTAAATTTTGAATAAACAGGAGCCAGAGAATAAGCTCAACAAAAACCCGGAACACCTGCAGTTGGGTAAGGGCTTTCAGCGGCAGGTGTTCGAGAATCTCGCGCATGCTTTTTGTAAATAAGAATGCGAGCGTTAAGAGGAGCGGGAGGATTACAAAAGGCATAATGTTAAAGGGAAACAATTCGAACTTGGTGGTAAACCCGGTCAGGGAGACAACCGCTATCAGGATGGACCATCCAAAAAATCCGATTCGCAATCCTCTGCCCACGGTTTGCTTCCGCATATCCGGCCAGGGAGTGCTGGCGATGGCCACCTGGAGGTGTTTATAAAATAAATAATAAAAGACGATGGCGATCCCGACAAATCCGGCTCCACTTATGAAGTATAACGCGTTCATGAGGATATCCTTTTGTGTTGATAAGGACCATTGAAAGTAAAAACTCTGAACGTAAAGTTGAAACCGGGATTGTAAAATATTTTAAGAGCAGGTCGGTCCGAGAGTGGATGTAATATTGAAGTAAATTTCTCTTATTTTACCTGCCCAAATTTTTGAACGGATGAGCGAATCTAGTGTATTACCGAAGCGACCCAAAAGGTCTTTTTTACCGGAGCAATTTACCATTTCTACCTGGGATCAGCTGAAACCCTACTTTGAAACCCTGTTGGACCGGCCTCTCTCCTCGGTACAGACGCTGCAGCAATGGCTGCGCGACCGGAGTGAACTGGAGTCGGTGATCAGCGAAGACCTGGGTTGGCGTTACATCCGCATGACGTGCTATACCGATAACGAAGAGTACAGCAAAAGCTATCAGGATTTTATTGAGAACATTCAACCGGCCATATCGCCCTATTCTGATTTGCTGAATAAGAAACTGATCAGGTCCGAATTTTTAAATGAGTTGAAAGAGGAAGCCGGGTTTAAAATTTTGATCCGGAATCTTAAAAAGGACATCGAACTTTTTCGGGAAGAGAACATCCCCTTGTTTACGGAGATAAGCACCGAGACTCAAAAATACGCGCAGATCTCAGGCGCCATGACGGTGGACGTGAATGGTAAAGAACTTACCTTGCAACAAGCAGGTGTCATCTTGCAATCTACCGACCGGTCAAAGCGCGAAGAAGTCTATCATAAAATAGCAGCGCGCAGATTAAAAGACCGCGAAACGTTGGATGAGTTGTTCACCCGGCTGATTGACCTTCGGCATAAGGTTGCACTGAATGCCGGCTTGCCGAACTTCCGCGATTATATGTTTAAGGCGTATGGGCGATTTGATTACACCCCTCAGGATTGTTTTAAATTTCACGAGGCCATTGCCGAAGAAGTGGTGCCGATTTTGAATGAACTGAATCAGGATCGCAAAGCACGCTTAAAAGTATCCGCCCTGCGTCCGTGGGATAAGGCCGTGGATCCGGAAAGCCGGGAACCGCTAAAGGCTTTTGAGAATGGGAAAGACCTGACCGAGAAATCGATTGAGTGCTTCCGGAGATTGGATCCCTTTCTGGGGCAGTGTTTGTCGATAATGCGTGAGATGGGTCACCTTGATCTGGAATCCCGCAAAGGCAAAGCGCCCGGTGGGTATAATTATCCGTTGGCGGAGATCGGTGTACCTTTCATTTTTATGAATGCGACCTCCACCATGCGCGACATGACCACCATCATGCACGAAGGGGGGCATGCGGTTCATAACTTCTTAACCAAGGATTTACCCTTGTCGGAATTTAAATCACCGCCCATGGAGGTGGCTGAGTTGGCATCCATGTCGATGGAGTTGATTTCAATGGATGAGTGGGGGATTTTCTTTACAAAAGAAGAAGATTTGAAACGAGCGAAACGGGAGCAACTGGAAGACATAATAGAAACCTTGCCCTGGGTGGCTACCATCGATCAGTTTCAACATTGGTTGTATGAACATCCGGATCATACACCGGCCGAAAGAACCACCCACTGGAACCAGGTTTTCCATCGGTTTGCGGATACCGTAACGGATTGGAGTGGCCTGGAACTCAACCGCGATTACCAATGGCAGAAGCAGCTGCATTTATATGAAGTGCCGTTCTATTACATCGAGTACGGAATGGCGCAGCTTGGCGCAATTGCGCTGTGGCGAAATTACAAGCGAAACAAGTCGAAGGGACTTCAGGGGTATACGAATGCCTTGAAGCTGGGCAACCTGGCTACCATACCCGAAATTTATCAGGCGGCCGATATCCGGTTTGACTTCAGTAAAACATATATCCACGAACTGATGAATTTTGTGCGGGAAGAATTGGGCAAAATCTAATCCCGGCACTTATCTAATAAGACGCTAAGTTGTTCCGCCTCTTCTTTGGAAAGCGAAATCAGGGAAGTATCCAGGCTATTGATTGCTTTATCGAGGTTCATCAGGAGTTCAAGTCCGGCTTCGGAGATGCCAATGTCAGAAGCTCGCTTATCATTAGGACATTGTCTGCGCACCACCAGATTCTTTCCGATCATCCGGTCAAGCAAACGCGATACATCCGAATTCTTGTCGAGCATGCGGGCTTTTATTTCGGCCCCTGAAATCCGGTTGGGATGCTGGCCTCGTAAAATGCGCAGGATGTTGTATTGCTGCCCGGTGATGCCGTATGGCTCAAAAAAATCTTTTTGTTTGTTTTGAATCCAGTTCGCTGTAAAAAGAATATTCAATACCGCTTTTTGATGGGTGCTTTTGAATTTGGGTTGCTTGATTTCGTCTTCGATTTTAGGCATAAAAAGAGGGGGCTTTCGCCCCCCTTTGTATTATTGATTAGGCTTGTTTGTCTAATTCAACTTTCACGATGATCTGAATATCATCTCCCACTACCAATTCACCACCGGGGGTCTTATTAGACCAAGTTAGTCCAAATTCCTGACGATTTACACTGCCGGCTAATTTAAAACCTGCCTTTTCGCCACGGCCGGTATTGATTTTACCTCCATAGGTAACATCGAACTCCATTTTCTTGGTAACACCTTTCATGGTGAAATCGCCCTTCAACTTGTACTTGCCACCTTCTTTTACCAGGGTGCCCACGAATGAAATTTCAGGAAACTTTTCGGCATCAAAGAAATCGGCCGACTTCAGGTGGCCATCCCGTCTTTCATTTTCGGTGTTGATGGAAGCAACTTTGGCCATAAAGGAAACCTCAGCACCATTGAAGTCATCCGATTTGCTGATCAGAGTTCCTTCATACTCGTCAAATTTTCCTTCTGTTTCAGCTACCACCATGTGGACGGCTGAAAATCCCACTTTGGAGTGACCTTTGTCAACTTTCCAGGTAGTTTGTGCAGAGGCCATGCCCGCTACAAGAAGAAACGCTACCAGTGCATTAAGTTTTTTCATTGTGTGTAATTTTTAGTTTTTGTTTGTTGTGCAAGTATAACACCGGAATTGTTAATAGATGTTTAAACATCTATTTTTCTTTTGTTAAATACTTGTTAATCAGGCACTAAAAATTTACAAAATGTGGGAACCTATAAATTCAGCCAATAGGTAAGCTTGAGCACTAACGCCCGGTTTTTGGGTTGTCCAACCCTAAAAACATTGCCATTTTCGAAGGATTCAGCAACGTAATTATCCGTATAGACGATGAACAAATCCGAAACGGGTTTGAATCGCCACTGAAAACGGCTGTTGATGTTCAGATTGTTAATCTGGCTGTTGTATTGGATAAAGGTGGTCCAGAATACCTTGCGCGAAAAAGTGAAATCGATGCGTGGTCCGATCAAAAACAAGTCCGAGCTGTTGTACGGTTCGGGCAGCCGGATGCCATTGTAGCTAAAGTTGAGGGAGGCAAAGCCCCAGGGTTGGTACCGGTAAGTAACAATTCCGGTCAGATTAGCGCGACTGCCATTAAAGTACCCTCCCGATCGTGTGCTTAAATTATAGAAGAAACGTTTGCGGGCATCGGAAGTATAATTTGCGATTAATACAAAGTTTTGATAATCGGTGCCACTGGGTAATTGTAAACCACCCGAGCCGCTGGGGTCGAAGGGATCGAATAAATAGGTGTACTCCTCGCGAAGCCGCATCGAAAAAACGGCTGTACTTCGCCATCGAATCCGGTACATGAAATTGTAATCCCAGTCCAGGTAACCATACGTTTCATTTCCCACCATATCAAAATCAAACCCGGGTCCGTGGCTTTGCACTCTCCCTCTGGCCGGATACATATTATACCAGGTTGTCGAGGCCAACTGCCGGATATCTTGTCTGCGCACAAAACCCACCTCCGGATTATAGTTAGCACCCACGTTACGGGTTAATACACTGACATTCCATTTCAGTACACTGAAATTGAGAAAGCCACCATAGGCAAATGCTGAGTCGTTTTTCGTTTCATCAAAGGAGTGGTGGTAAAATGCTTTCCCCGTCCAGCGGTTATCGCGGGTGGCGAGGTTGAAATCAACTCCGGCAGTTCGTGAATAGGTTTCGGGAGAACGGGTAAATTCTCCACCGATGGAATCCTGAAAAGCTTGCTTGTTAACAAAGAGGAAGCCGATGTTGGAGCGCGCCCACACTTTTTGTTGCACGGTGGTAACCAGGTAGTTGGTCGAGGGTAAGTTGATCTCCGGCTCTTCACCCCCTTGCATATTCAGAATGCCCACGCGGGTATTATTGTTGATCTTACCGCTTAACCGTACTCCGCCATAAATCGTGTTCTGAACATTCTGACCCGTTGATGAATCGCGGGCAATGCCGATCCTTCGGGAGAAGAAAGGTCGCGTACCCTCGAGGCCGAAATTGGCGAACAGATCTGCGTTTTCGAGAAAGAATTGTCTGCGCTCCGGAAAGAAGATCTCAAACCGATCGAGGTTGGTGACTTGTTCATCCACTTCCACTTGCGAAAAATCTGGGTTTACCGTAAGGTCTAAGTTTAATGCCGGGCCAATGCCAATCTTGGCATCGCCTCCCGCCTGCACTTTTGTTTCCGATGGGGTTCCATTTTCAAAATCACGAAACGAGTTGAGTGCGGTGTAGGGGATGACGGAGACATTGGCACCTGGTTTTTGAAGGGGCACATCCCAGATCAATTCCTTATTGAAGGCGAGGTTGACAATATCGAAGTTGCGTGGTATGGGCGACCACGTGGAGCGCTCGGCATACTGACTGTCAATGCGATAGAAATTCACGTTCCAACGGGTCAGGTTTTCTTTGAAGCGCAGGGTTTTGAACGGAATCGCCATTTCCACAATCCAACAATCTTCATAAATCTTTGCTTCCGAATACCATTTGTTATCCCAATTGAGTGAAAAATCATTCTGACCGGTTCCACCACCATTGGCCACCAATCCCTCGCGCTGTACCCCAAAGGGATTGACTCCGAAGATAAAGGCATTGGTTTTATCTTTAAATGTATCGAACACGACCGATACACCATCGTTCGCTTCGCCTCGGTAATCTCTGCGCAACGAAGGGGTAACATAGGTACGCGGGCTCAGGTTATACATTTTAGCTGCGATGTAAATAAAATGATCATCATACGTTAGCCGGATTTCAGTCTGCGCCTTCGCTAAAATTGTATCCGTTGGGAAGAACTGATGGAATTGAGACGCCACCTGGGCCGTTTGCCAGTCTGGTTCGTTGATCTGTGCATCCAACACAATGGGTGCACTGGCGCGTTTGATGCTGATGGCGGGTTGACTAAAACATGTAATGCCTGATAACAGGAACAGGCTCAAAAAGAAACGGGACTGCACAGAAAGATTCTAATTACGGTTCAAGTATACTAACGCTGGCGGGAACCCGCAGCATCTTTTTTATGGGAGGAAACCGTGGCTGTTCAGCGCTATATTTTCAAATAAAATTCTCGGGTCAGTTCGCAGTAGGCATCCGACCATTGATCCCGGTCTTTGTACAGCACGAGATCACCTTTTTGGGTAGGTGTGGGTTGCTGTTGCAATTCTAATAGCACTCGTTCTACCGGTTTTGTAGCGCGGGACCTGAATGTACAGAATCGTGAACAGTGCCAGCCTTTTGTTTTCGCCAGCGTCAATAACTGGTTTCCTTCCGTTTCCGGAAGGATCAGATTTAGCGTTCCTGTCTTATGGAGAAGTCGTTGGCTGTGATCCAGAAGGTCAGCGCGAGGCAAGGTATCGGTATGGCGGGCCTTCGCCCGGTTGGCGGAAGGGGGTTTATAACTATCAATAAAAAAGGGCGGGTTACTGACAATCAAATCATAAGGAGGTGCGTGGTAATCTTGCAGCGAAGTGCGATGCACCTGAATTCTTGCTGGCCAGGGCGAATCTTTGACATTGAACAAGGCCTGCTCATAATCATTTTGCGAAATCTCTAGGGCATCGATATGTACCTGGGGGGTAGTTCGTTGGGCGAGCATCAACGCGATAACCCCAGTGCCGGTACCCACATCCAGAATGCGCTGGGCGGATTCTATATCCGTCCAGGCACCCAGCAACACGCCATCCGTTCCCACCTTCATGCTGGCGGTGCTGTGCTGTATTGTGAATTGCTTAAACCGGAAGCTATTTTTGTTGCGCATCTTATCGCGGCAACGCCTCAATCACTTTGGATACAAACCGATTCATGTCCAGGTCGTTGGTCTGGCTTAACCCGAGCCGAACCACCACTAACCTTTTGGAAGGGATGACAAATACAAACTGCCCTTCAAATCCTTCGGCCTGAAAGGAGTCGGGCGGAACCGAGGGATAAGTACGATCTGAAGGATTGTTCATGGCTCCGGCATTCAACCACCATTGTGCTCCATATTCGCCACGCGGGGCAGCTGTGGCATGGGTCGTGGAATACGCCACCCAGCCTTCCGGAAGAATCCGTTGTCCATTAAAGATACCATCGTTCAGATACAGCAATCCGAACCGGGCCCAGTCGCGCGCGGTTGCCCACGAAAACGATGAGCCCACATAGGTACCTCCGGCATCGGGTTCAATTATCATACTGCGTGCACCAATTTTTTCAAACAGCTCGCGGTAATAAAAACGATAATAGTCTTCATCGCCCATGGCTTCTCTAATCAACCGCGAAATAATATTAGTCGTACCGCTCGAATACTCGAACTCCGTATTCGGTTCTGATTCCAGTGGCGACTCCATCGCATAGAGGCCCATGTCTTTCTTCTTGAAGAGCATATTGGTGGCCGGACTGGGACCATCGTACTTTTCCTCCCACTTTAAACCGCTGCTGGCTTGTAGCAGGTTGTGCAGTGTGATCTTTTTGCGATCGTCCTGTTGCCATTGGGGTATCGGGGCTGGTTCATGAACTTTCATGCGACCGTCTTTAGTAAGAATTCCGGTGATGGCGTTGGTGATGCTCTTGGTCATGGACCAACCCATGTGACGCGAGTACAGATCATACCCGGGGGCGTACCGCTCGGCAATGATTTCGTCATTATATACAACTACTACTGCCCGCGTATTGATGGGCCTGGACGGATCATTTTCTGTAAAGGCAAAGTCCAATGCTTCCTTAAGAACCGCAACATAAATACCCGTATCAATCGTTGTATTGACGATGTTTCCCATGGGCCATGGGATTGTATCCTGATGGACGGGCGTCATTGTATGAAAATTCATCTTTTGATTGCGCAGTTCTGCTTCTGAAATTTCAGAAACCAATGTGCAGCCCAATCCTTTTCTATAAATAGCTTTGCGCTTAGCCATCCCGAACACCGATCCGGTAACGGTTGAGTCTGTAGCGTTGAGATCGAAACTTCCCAGGCTTTGCAATCCGGCACCGAGTTCTTGCTTGATGACATCCTCCGCATTACGACCATTCAGAAAAACGCAGCTGCAGAGGTCTTTTGCACCAAAGGCACTGATGATGGGCAAGGCTTGCCACACATACACAATGCCATATCCGATTCCAAGCATCACTATTCCTAAGAGGACCCGCTTTGTAAGTTTCATGGAGATGGTATTGTTAGTTTAGGTTAAGATGGATTGGCTATTCCTCGATGATTATCCGGAGACACGGTGGTGAATGAATATTTCATTTGATCGGGAGGATTATCGTAAAGACTTTGTTAGTCGAAACTAGGTTGGGGTTTAAGTTGCATGATACACTTTCTTTTCCCAGGCATGCAGTCGCGGGTTCATCATGGTAAACCATACCGGTGGCATGAGTGCAAGTAATATCATGGTGGGATAGCCAAACGGCAGCTGCGGACTTTCATCATAATGCTTCAGGAGCTGGTAACGCTTAATCGCATTGGCATGATGATCGGAATGACGTTGCAATTGAAACAGAAAGAAATTGCTGATCAGGTGACTGTTGTTCCAGGAATGTAGCGGGTTTACCCGCTCGTATTTACCCGGAGCAAGTTGTTTACGCAAAATACCGTAGTGTTCGATATAGTTAACCAATTCCAGCAAAGTAAAGGCAACCAGGCTTTGTGCAAAAAAGAAAACCGGAATCTGCCATACCAGCTCCGCCCGACTCTGGGCTGCCAGTGCCATGATGCTTGCACAGAATAGAAGGGGCAGCAGCGTAAACCAGATCATTTGATTGTGAATACCGACAATGGATTGAGTTTGGTTTCTTAACCGTTGGATTTCAAGTTTCCACGCATCCGTATAGCCGCCAAAAACAGATCGTATCCAAAAGGAATAAAAGTTTTCATTTTTGCGGGCCGTAGCCGGATCCTGTGGAGTGGCCACTGTTACATGATGTCCCCGGTTGTGCTCAATATAGAAGTGCATGTAACATACGGTGAGCAGCAGGACCTTGCTATAAAAGCGCTCCAGTGCAGATTTTTTATGACCCAACTCGTGTGCTACGGTAATGCCAATGCCACCCGTAACCAGACCCACGCTGATCACAAAGCCTATCCAGGCATACCCGTTGGAAATCGCGCCTTGGGAAATGACATAGAAGGCCCAGCCCAGAAAAGCGAGTTGGACATAAACCCAGGCGTAGGTAACAAAACGGTAGTAAAAATCTGCTCCGATACGATTGGTTTCATGATCGGGTACATTCGTAGTGTCGGTTCCTGTAATATAATCGATACTGGTTACCACCAGGAAGACGAAACCCACTGCCAGAAAATTCCAGCCCTGTCCAAGATACCATCCCAACATAACTACGGCTGGAAGAATAAATGCAGTAAAGAAGCCGATCATTTTCAGAAACTTCATTGCGTTAAGATACTCATTGGGTTGCAATTTTGCCGATTGCCAACTAAAATACTGTTGGTAAAAGAAAATCATCCGTATTCCATAGTGTAGGGAACCTTCTACCTAATAAAATCACTTTCATTTTATTAGGCTACCTTTGCACTTTATACCATCATTAATGAAATCATTTGAAAGCCTGGGACTGTCCGGGCACCTGGTGGAGGCAATCCGCCAATTGGGGTTTGAATCACCCACACCGATTCAGGAGAAAGCGATCCCGGTACTATTAAAAGGAAATGTTGACCTGGTTGGGTTGGCTCAAACCGGTACCGGTAAAACGGCCGCTTTTGGGTTACCCTTACTCGAATTAGTTGATGAAAACCTGCGTTCCACACAAGCGTTGGTGATTGCACCTACCCGCGAACTAAGTGTTCAGATCACCAATGATCTGGAGAATTTTTCGAAGTCATTCAAGCGCTTGAACATCGTTACCGTCTATGGCGGGGCGAGCATCCGCGATCAGATTGTGAAAGTGAAGCGAGGCGCTCAAATCATCATTGCCACACCCGGCCGTTTGATGGATTTGCTATCCCGCAAGGTGGTTGATTTGACATCGGTGAAGTACGTGGTGCTGGATGAGGCCGATGAAATGCTGAACATGGGCTTCAAGGAAGATATCGATGAGATTCTTACAACAACCCCGGCTGATAAAAATGTTTGGCTGTTTTCGGCAACCATGCCGCGGGAAGTGCGGGAGATTGCGAAAAACTACATGCGCAGTCCGGAAGAACTAACGATGGGGGAGCGCAACCAGGGCAATGAAAACATAGATCACCAATACATTGTGGTGGATGAACGCGACAAGTACCTGGCACTAAAGCGATTTGTTGATAATACTCCTGACATTTTTGGTGTCATTTTTTGCCGCACCAAAGTGGATACTCAAAAAATTGCCGAACACCTGATTAAAGACGGGTACAATGCGGATGCCTTGCACGGTGACCTGAGCCAGCAACAGCGCGACCGCGTGATGAAAAGTTTTAAAAACAAAACGTTACAATTGTTGGTGGCTACGGATGTGGCTGCGCGGGGTATTGACGTGAACAACATAACTCATGTGGTTCATATGAATATGCCCGATGAGATGGAATATTATACCCACCGCAGCGGCCGCACCGCCCGTGCGGGAAAGAAAGGTATTTCGTTAGCCATTATTTCGAAACGCGAAATGGGACGGATCCAACAGGTGGAGCGCGGACTAAAACGGAAGTTTACCCGCACGATGGTTCCTACCGGGGATGAGGTTTGTCAGAATAAACTATTGGCGTTGGTACATAAGGTTAAGCAGGTGGAGGTAAATGAGGAAGAAATCGATTCCTTCTTGCCAGAGGTATACCATGAACTGCGCGACCTGAGTAAAGAAGACATTATTAAGCGGTTTGCCTCTATTGAATTCAACCGGTTTCTTGAGTATTACCGCGATGCGCGCGATCTGAACAAATCGGAGAAGCGAACCTTTGAATTTGAAGAAGAAGATCGCTACCTGACGGGCGACCGCGTGTTTATCAATGTGGGTAAGATGGATGGATTGGAGAAGGGCAGTCTGCTCGACTTGATTTGCGATTTTGGGGAAGTGACAAAAACGGCCATTGGCAAGATTGATTTAAAAGGCGCTTATTCCTTCTTTGAAATAGAAAAGAACTTTACCGGCCTGGTAATGAAAAACTTTGAAGGCGTGGAGTTGCGCGGGCGTAAAGTGCGGCTGGAGCTTACCGGACCGCACAAAGAAAAATATTCTGAGAAGAAGAAAGAACGGTTTTACGGCACTAAATCAGCGACTCGAAAAAAACGAAGGTAATTGGTCTTGTTAAGTTGTTACAGTTGGTGTTTTACTGACCGGGAATGATTTTTCCTAATTGCTTCATTAATAACGGACCTGTGGGTTTGCCAACGGACATGCTGGTCAAATATTCCGAGTGGGGAATATTTTTATCGTCAAAAAACGAGGGTTTGAGTATATACCCCAAGGCATCATTACCCAGTCCTAAAATAAACTTGGGTCCAGAGCCCATCAGTTTTTTAGTTTCCAATCCATAATACGGAGCGGTTTCACCGGGGTGGGTTGCAAACTGCGCCTCGCCAATAGCAAACCAGGCGATCTCAGTCTCTACCGAATCCTGAATATCTCGGTTGATGGTGCCCATAGCCGATAGTTGTTTCCAGCCTTCATTCTCTACCGGAAATTTTATCCGCTGGTTGTTAAAAACAATCTCCGATGTGGATAAAAGTTTTGCATCCGCCAACGCAATGTGTACCACATCAGCTAGTTCTTTGCCCCGGTGGTAAGCTTTTTCGAACGAGCCTTCACCATCATCGGGTTGCACCCAGCCTCCAATCGCTCCTTGCAAGAACAGGGCTTCCGCACCGGTTTGCTTTTTCATTTGTTTATAATAGCCGTTCACGTAATCCGATGATACTTCTGAGAATCGTGCATCAAGGAAGGTAGGATGACAGGCAAAGTTGGTGAGTGTGACAATCGGCTTATCCGATTGATCTTTGAACTGCATAATGGTTACGGACCGATCAATTTCTTCGTTGCAAATGTTTTGCACCCACGGCTCCCCAAACGCTGTTTCGGCTGTAACCGCTATGGCCGGTTGACGATTCATCAAAGCCGATTGAATTTGAGCGGCTGCAGTATTCACCAAAAATGCCATATAAACCGAGTCAACACCCGAGTGTTGATAATCGGTGCCCCAAATACCGACCACATCGGGACCGGAGTGAGTATGGGTAGATGAGATAATGATCCGTGATTCCGTAAAGCCACACAGTTCCGAAGTACGCTTTCTAATTCGTAATACATCGGTATAAAGCAAACCGATGCAATCAAGCGTAACGATGGCAAGTTCTTCATCGCCCTTTGTGATTACCACGGCCTTGGCAAACAGGCTATCATGCAACGCTGTAAATTTTCGATTTTGTTTATCGCCTGCAATAAAGGCACCCAAGGGAGGATTAATAGGGGCCACAGAAACACCGGCTTGTAATGAGGGCTCATTGTTTTTTTCCGGATGGCACGCTGTTAACCCACTGAGGCAGGCAACGAAGAGGATCAACGCATGTTTCATAACGCTATTTTTCAAGAATTCGAATATCGCCCGTGCCCTTACTGGCTTCACGATTGTGAAGCAAATGATTGTGCACTTTCCCATGCTCAAAGTCGAGTACCTGACTCACGTCTACTCCATTTGCTTCGCCCCACGTAATAAATAATCGGCTGGAATCGATCCAGTCCGCCACGTAGGTTTCATTCGCCATGACCCCAACTTCATCCCCTGCCACGGCTTTCCAATGCAACGTGGAGTCGCTATCGAACGTAACATGATACACGCTCTCGCCATAGCGATATTCAACCGTTTTCCCGGTGAGGTGATAGGCGGATTTCTCAGCCGGTACATTGCAACCCGTTAGCAGCATTACAACTATAAAAGTTTTTTTCATTGAATTCTCCTTTTATTCGTCACGGTTTTGCAAAAACGCCAGCAAATCAGCCATCTCCTGGGATTTCATGCTGGCTTCCAAACCTTCCATCATCAGCGAGGTGCCCAGCGAGCGGAATGATTTTATATCCGCTTTACTAAGGGTAACTGATTCACCCCCCATCTTTTTGATGGTAATATTTTGATCTGTTTCTGAAGACACGATGCCCATGTGCACGCTTCCATTCTTTAACTCCACCCGATGGTTGATGTAATTGGGATCGGCCGCGGCATTGGGATCCAGAATGTCGTGCATCAGGGTTTCCTTGCTCTTTCGTCCGATCTCCGTTAGTGTAGGTCCTACCTCAACACCTCGATTACCGTACCGGTGGCAATTGCTGCACACGGTTTCAAAAACATTTGCTCCCCGGGCTGCCGCGCCCGGAAGTGTTAACGCAGGTTTCATTTTATCAATAGCATCTTGCCGATTGGCTACACCGGAGTCATTAAACAATTTCTCCGCTCTGCGTTTGGTGTTTTCATTATCGGTCCACCACAGCAATTGTCTTCTGCGTTCCAGGTCGAAATTCATTTCGCCTATGTTGATGGTACCATTCTCTAACCCGGTAAGCAATGCATCGTGATGGATTTCGAGGTATAAAAGCAAGTCGCTGGCATACCTGCGGGTTTGCGGGCTCAACTCGTTCCACAGAGATACCACTTTCTGTCCGATGGTTACTTCCTGGTAAGTAGATAATTGTCGCAGGGCATTTTCTTGTAGTTTAAGCGGCTCGGTGTTACCCAAACATTGATATAGCACAGCTGATTTTTCCTGAAAAGGCATCAACTCAATCAACGCCAATTGTTGTATGCGGACGCTATCGGATAATGATTTGTCCAATACTTTACGCAAGGCAAGGCGACTGAACTTTAAAAATTCAGGTGAAGGTGGTAGTGAAAGTTTATTGCGTAAGATGGCTAGTTCGGATAACACACCAGCGTCCCCCGATTCTTCCAAAGGCCTGATGAACGGTTCCAGAGATTTCCCCCGGTTGGCCTTTATTCCTGCGGTGAGTTGCGCAATGATATCTTTCTTATGCAGGTTGGGAATAGGAGCGGTGGCAAGAGGCAGCAGAATGTTTTCCGCATCGTTTCCGGAAACTCGCGCCAGGGAGGCGAGCAATTCCATTGAAACTTTTTGTGAGTTTGAGCCGGTGAGTATTGTTGCAAACAATTCCGAGGCTGATTCTTGCGCACCCAATGTAAGCGCAGCAATATTCCATATATCATTTTGAGCGGTTGCTGATTGGTGGATAGCGGTTAGGACCTCGTTTTTAACTTCCTTAAACTTTTCTGTTGGGAAGGTGGAAATTGAAAGGACCGCCTGCATGCGAACACGGGCATCGGGGTCATTAATTAAGGAAATAACGGCATTCCATAATTCAGGAGAATTCAAGAGGGTTTCTTTCAACTGTAAAGCGCTTTCGCGTAGGGCCGGTGTGCGATCGCGCAATGCAGTTAGTAAAGCGGAACTATCTAATCCATTTTTAGCAGACAAAATCCATAACGCATGCAATCTGGCCAAATCATGTTTTGATGTCAACTCGTACTTTAATAATTCAATGGTCTCCTTGGAAAGCGGTTGATCAACCAACAACCGGTGTGCTGTATTTCGCACCCATTGATTGGGGTGTGATAGACTCTTAATTAATTCTTCCTGCGTTTTGAAGGTACGCACATCAAAGCTGTGTTTCCCGTCTTCTTTTGAGATGCGATAGATACGACCTTGATCTTTTCCGGCATGAAGGTCCAATGTCTTTTCAATCTCATCCGGGATCCATTCAGGATGTTCAATTACTTTCCGGTGCATGTCTATCACATACATAGCCCCATCAGGGCCTACTGTCATGTTCACCGGGCGAAAGGCTCGATCCGTACTGGCCAGAAAATCACGTTTCTCCAGTACACGCGATGCCGTGAAGGATGCACCCTGTGGTTTAATTTTATCTACATGAATCAGGTTGAGTACCACATCGGCTACCCAAACCGTGTTGTTGTATTCTTCACCCAACGCACCACCCCCATAGTAGGTAATACCACAGGATCCCGAAAAATAACCCGACTGTTCCGGATGGTTTACACGGGATTCTTGTTCACCAATCGGGTAAATGCGCGCAAGGCCATTCTCATCATGATCAGAGATATTTTCAAGCGTATGTTCTTGCATGAGTTGTTTTCCCTGAAGGTACCGATCCGGGAAAACCAAGTGCGAAATGTGAGTGAGGTTATGGGTTTCAAAAATACGCCCAAATTCATCCATTGTAAATCCAAACCCACCTGATGATTCGCCTAAGCGTTCCATCGTTTTGGTTTCCAGATTAAATCGAAAATCCTGACCGCGTAAATCAATACGCGTGGTGGTGTCATTCCACCAATAGGGTACGCCATCATTACCGCCATTGGCCGCATAAATCCAATTATCTAATCCTAACGTAAGGCCATTGAAATTATGCTGCAGGTTGCCTGTTGAAAATCCACCCATGAGTGTATCCACTTTTTCAGATACATAATCCTGATCTTCATCCCGAACAAATAACAGATAAGGAGGTGCGGCTACCAGTACTCCTTTTTTATAATGCATGAAAGAATTGGCGAGTTGCAGATTTTCAATAAAAACGATTTTACGATCATACGCACCATCCTCATTGTCATCTTTCAGTATCACAATACGACTTTGCATGTCTTCGAACGGATAGCCTGGCATTTCAAGTACGAATGCATCCCCTCGTTCATTAAATTCCAGATCCACCGGATCTTTGATGAGGGGTTCGGCTGCAACAAGCGCTACCCCAAACCCATTTTCAATTTGGAGATGATTGGGCGAGTTGGACTGCGTACACGCGAAGAGAAAAAGTGTAATGATTAATGAAAGTGAAATCCTTAAAGTGAAACGTAACATATTGCCTACAAGCTTACGCTTTTCAATGTCCTCTTTACAAGTATAACGATAGAAAATCGCACTACCAAGGGCATCGTACCGTGGCATTTTTGTTTGATCGTGGATCACGTACAACTCGGAGGTGCGCAGGTTTTACGGAACAATCAGTAAAACCCGGGATCCAACCGTGATTCCAGAAAGCGATAACCCGCAATTAGTTTGGTTCGCGTCCGGCAGGTTCTGAAAAGAGAGGTTTCCTTTGAAGATTGCTATTCGCATCAATTTCTTTTAGCACGTTTTCGTGCTGTTCCACAAATTGATTGAATGTAAATGCAAGTTGATTATACAGTTGGCGGTACTCCAGTATTTGTTGGTGAGTAGTTCTTATAGAACTACGCAGGTTGTTGGTGACTGGGGGTGACAACTGGGAATTCAAGTTGGTGAGAATTTCGTGCATCAATTGCCCGCTCGCCTGATCATATTCAAACACCACATGATTGTTGGATACCGTCTTGTGATTATACTGAATCCGCTCCAATTGCTCGAGTTGCTTTTTTAAGGCGCTGAAATCTTCCTGATTAGATTGCATTAGCTGGTCGACAGCCGTGCGCATGGACTGAATTTTTTGATGCTCCTGCTTTAGTAGCAAATTCCAAACCTGGTAAACACTATCCTGCAGGTTCAGATACTTTTCCGTTAAAGAATCAGCCCGGGTGAAGCTGGAGCGTTCGGACGTGGTAGTATTACTACAGGCTAATGCCAGTAATGCGCAAATAACGCCTAATCCATACCTGGAGATTTTCTTCACTGGCTACCTTATACGATGCGTAAAGACAAAGGTTATAGGGGTTTAAACTGCTCAAACGCTTCTTGACAGCTGTGACAATAGTAGAGCGAACGGCAAAGGGTGGGCCCAAACGGGCTTTTTAATTCAGTATGGGTGCCATTGCAACGCGGGCAGATGGCCGTTTCCAGGATTTCCAGATCCGTAAAAATTTTATTGGAGGGAGGTGGGGCCAGCCCGTATTTCTTCAAGGCCGCTTTCCCTTTTTCAGAAATGAGTTCGGAGCTCCAGGGTTTTTCAAAGGTGATCTCCACACGAGGAGTAAGCCCCTGTAGCATCAATGCATTTTCAACTTCCTGCCGCATGTAGTCCATGGCCGGGCACCCTACAAAAGTGGGTGTCATTTTAACCAGCACGTTGCTGTCTTCTATAGTCACCTCCGTAATAACACCCAGATCGACCAACGATAACACGGGGATCTCCGGGTCTTTCACTTCCTCCAGAATCTTGAATATTTCTTCTCTTGAATAGGCCATCAAATACAATTTACAATCAACCCGGAATTTTTCAGGATCACCACTCTGCTCCCGGGTCAATCCGGAATACTTCACTCATTTCATCCAGCAGCGGCTGAAGATGTTCACTGTGCTTGCCGGTGCGTCCACCCAGCACGGGCGTGACTACTTTCAGATCGGGCAACACTAAACTTGTTTGCCTGCAAATCGATTCAATTCGTACCAACCATTTATCTTGTAATGCCTGCTCTCCCTCAAAAATTCCTGCGGCCATTAATTCGGCTTCATAGGGGGAAGGTTCAAAAATTCCCAATGCGTACGGTAAGGCAAGTTCCAACGAGTGTTGAAGTCTGCTGATGCTTTCTGGAGTAGCGGTGCCCAACTGTTTGATCCACGTGTTGGCATGCAAGGTATGATACCGCAGCTCCCCCCGAATCTTTTGGGCCAACTGGGCTAGCGGTTCGTACGAGGAGTGCGTCAACGCTTCGAAGCGTAGTGCTTCAGCTGTGTCAAAAAGAAAATGGCGGATCAGGCTGAAGTCGTACTCCTGATTGGGAAGTTCGACCAGAATGCAATTGTGGAACTGGTTCGCATTGCGTGTAAAGGCCATTGTATCCGGATCGCTTTCGCCTAACTTATGAAGCAAGGTATACAGGGCCAAGCTCTGTCCGACTTTATCCTGCGCCATGGAAGAGAAAGCAATGTCTTCTTCCAGCAACGGTCCCATTCCAGTCCATTCTGAATTACGATGTCCCAGAATCAGCTGGTCATCGGCCATTTTGTAGAGGAGTTCTTTTAGCGCGAACGTCATGCTGTATTCTTTTTAGCTTCTTTATATGAAATCATGAAGCGGAGTAAAATAGAAACTATCAGAAAATTAATTACCTGTAAGTCGAATATAAAGTGGATTCCAATAATCAGGAGTGCGAATAAATCACAAAGCAAGTAGCTAACCTGTGTGAATGTCCAATTCTTTATAATTGCTAATTGAATGACAATCTGGGCTATACTTCCCACCGCTATAACGGTATAGATGGATGTGCCATTTTCATCAATTTTGAACCACATCAGCACAATAGCAATAAGCATTACTACGATATAGATGGCTCTGATGGTTTGGGAGTTTCGCATTACAGTTACTTGATCATTTTTTCCAGAAACTCTTTCAACTTATCACCGCCCTTATAATCCGAGGCATCGCGGAATTTCTTTTCTGGAAGGGTAAGCCACAATTCTTTTTCTTCGGCAGTCGTGAACCGGATTTTATCAGTTTCAATGGCCCACACATTATAAATCACCTTGTCTGTTTTGAATTGCTGCCTGGCTTGGGCCATTGCCTGTTGAGGTGTTCCTGCCTGTACCGTGCCGGCATGCACATGCTGTTTTCCACGTTTTGCCAGATGATAAATTTCAAAACTGCTTCCGATATCCGCTTTTTCAGGGGGTTCTTGAATGTAATCATAGGTATTCTTGTCACCCTCTGTCATCGGAGATATAAACACATCGCGGGTGTCCACCACATAAAGGGACGTGCAGGTGAACCTGCGGGTAAACGCTTCCTTCGCCAGTACATAGGCTAGTTCCAGGTTGGGGGCATGAACAATACCCTCGTGTTGAAACGGCTTTCCTTCTTTGGGTTGAACAAACACCTCAAACGTTCCGAACTGATCCAACGGAGCCTTGGGTGAAACAGGCTCATTAATTTCCGGAAGTCGGTTTACGCGAGGATCTAAGGAATTCAAGATTCAAAATTTAATTCAAGATTTTCTGTTGTTCTCACTTGTTACGCGAGCGGTGTAACATACGCTGTCTTGTTCGACTTCAATGCTTCCCGTACCCATTTGCCCCGGGCTTCAGCAATGCGTCTTACTTCCAGCCGTTCTTTGTTGCAGGGCCCACCACCATTAATCACACGCTTAAACTCTTCCCAATCCGGCTCGGTGTATTCCCACTTTCCTGTTTCCGGGTTCTTCTTCAGATTGGGGTCGGGAATAGTAAAGCCCAGTTCCCAGATTTTAGGAACATACATGTCCAGGAATTGATTTCGCATTTCATCGTTGGTTCCCATCTTCACTTTCCACCGCATCAACACTTCCGTGTGAGCCGAAATTTTATCGGAAGGCCCAAAGAAGTGCATCATGGGTGCCCACCAGCGATTAAGGGCTTCCTGGAACATCTGCCGTTGTTTGGCAGAGCCACTGGCTAAATAAATAACACAGTGATGGCCATATTTCAGGTGAAACGATTCTTCAGCACAAATTCTATCTAATGCGCGGCAATAGGGGCCATAACTTCCCTTGGCATTGGCCAGCTGATTGACAATTGCCCCCGCATCCACCAGCCACGAAATAAAGCAGCAGTCGGCCCAGGTAAACGTGGGATAGTTGAACACATTCGAATATTTCGATTTACCGGTGATCAGGTCTTCGATCATTTGCTCACGCGATTTTCCAAGGGTTTCGGCTGCGCTATATAATAATTGTGCATGACCTACCTCATCCTGTACTTTAGCCATCAACGCCATTTTGCGCTTAAATCCGGGTGCCCGCGTAATCCAGGTGCCTTCAGGCAGTGCCCCGATAATCTCACTATGGGCATGTTGTTCGATCATTCGAATCAGTTGCCTGCGATACAATTGCGGCATCCAGTCTGAAGGCTCAATCTTCTCACCGCGCTCAATGCGGGCTTCAAATTCTGCCAATTTAGCCGGATCTTCCTGGGCAAGGCTATCGGTTTTTATTCCTTCAAACGTGTTTCCGCCTCCGTACATATGTATGAGATTAAGTACCTAACAATCGTTTGCAAATATAACAGCAGGAGCGCACGGAAGGTTAGTCCGGGACCTTAAAAATTGGTCGAAAAGGAGTTGTTTTAATTTTTCTTGAGGCCATTCACCAACATGTCGGCCAATTGCTGACCGAGGTCGGTGGGCACAATCTTGCTGGCCGGGTCGTACCACATGGGCATCCAGTTGAGGGATGAAAAGAGGGTCATGACTGCCAGCTTTTTATCGATGGTGTCTTTGAATTCACCGTTTCTGGCACCTTCTTCAATGATGGCTTTAAACCGATTGATGTAGTTGATTCGGAGCAAAAGAAAATCGCGCAGGTAAGGTTGGCTCAGGTGTCGGTGTTCATTCATAAAAACCGCAGAGGCGGTGAGGTCCTTGGCCATGACCTGAATATGACCGATAATACCCAACCTCAGTTTCTCACCGGCTGTAACGTTCTTCTTCTCCACTTCCGCTAGCGATTTTCTAAACTCGGTAGCCATATCAAAGCAGAGGGATTGCAGGATTTCTTCTTTTGACTTGATGTGGGAATACAAACTGGCAGCCTCGATGCCCAGTTTCTGGGCCAGGTCTCGCATGGAGGAGGCGGCATATCCCTTCTCGCGAAACAGTTCGGCTGCACTTCGAATGACCTGCTCTTTACGGGATAAGTTTCCTACTGCTTCCATAGAACACTAAAATCAAAGGCAATTTAATTAATTAAATTTGATAAAATTCATGTTGGGTAAAATGAAGTTTAATTCGGTCAAAGAGTACTTCTATAAACTGAATAACATCGGGTATCAAGCGATGATGGTGCCCTTGATCTGCTTCATCTACTTCTACACACAATCCTTCTTTTATGACCATACGCCACTCATTTTGGATGAAACCAGTCAGTTCTATCTATTGACGGGAGTGGTGTTTATGGGTCTGGTGATCCTAACGATCGTTCAACTGATCACGTACAAAAAAGCAAAGAGAATTTCCAGTCAGGTAGGGTTAGGCATTAAGCTTGAAAGGTTGGGGACGGTACTTAAGACGCAATTGATCGGGCTAGCAGGAATTGCTTTGTTGATGCCTTTGGGATTGGTGGCCACTGGCCACCCGGCTTTTACAGTAGCCTTTGGGATTGCATTGGCAATCTATTTTCTACATTGGCCTACTCCGGCAAGGGTGGTGCGGCTCTTGAAGCTAAAAGGGGATGAACGCGAGATGGTACTAAGCAGGGGGGAGGCGTTTATGTAAGTGAGCTTGTTGATGGAAGAACAACAAGCTCACTGATTCAAAATTTAGAAGGTAATCCCAAAACTGAAGGCGTTCAACTTGGGCCCTTTGTTTTCAATAAAGAGTTCATTCAAATCGTAGTTGAAAAAGAAATCGACTTCTTCAAATCCAAGTTGAGCGCGTATTCCATACCGCAGGTTATTCAGGTAAAAGTGGTCATGATCTTTCGGTTTGATCTTATCACCTTCCTCCTTATAAACCTGTTTGGAATAACTGTCAATGCGGTACCCGACATACGGTCCGGCACCAAAGCGAAATGAGTCGGAGCCATGGCCATCAAAGAAACTGGGTTTTCTGCGGTTCCCGCCAAAATCAATCATCGGAACCAACTGGGCCTGCAGGTAAGTGGCCGTAAGCTTACTTTTTGTGTAATCAACATCCAACGGATTCAGTGAGAAGATGACGGAGTTGTCGTCTTTGGAAATCATGGTTTGTTCATTCTGGAACTTGAAATTGTACCAGCTTACACCTCCGCCCCATTCGAGAAAAAATTTGCTGCTGATTCGGGTACGTAAGTTTGAGTTGATGCCCACATACCACGACCCCCAGGGCTTCACGGTATAAAGACTGTTCGTTTCATTGGGGAATTTTCCATCTTCCAGATAATTGTTCATACCCAAATCGAAGTTGATGGAATGATACGTTCTGCGACTGTGCCAGGTTGTGCGATGGCTCCAATCTTCATCGTCCTCGTCATCATCTTCATCGCGAATCTCAACTTCGGATACCGGATCCTGCTCCTGTACCGGTTCTTTCAAATAGTTGGCAGCGGGTTCTTGTTGGCTGGCCGTGTCTTTCTCCTCCAGTTTTATAATCAGGTCGTTAATTAATTTTTGAAAATCGTATTGCTTCATGGTTTCCAGGTCTTTCTTATCCTGGATGGCCATGATGATTTTACTTCCACCTCCTACCTTAATCACGACTGTATCAGCAGGTTTGGATTGGGCATGAGTAGAGACACTCCAAAATAACAAGGTACTTATCAGAATATTTTTCATAATTAATTTCTTTTCGGTTTATCTTTTCTAAAATCCAGGGCAAAGAGTTCATTCTTGGCATTGCGCAGACTTCCGAAATCACTCTCACCATTTTTTATATCCAGGGCTTTATCTAAAATTTTCATGATCCCAGAGTCTTTATCAGAATCTGCTGATGCTATTGCTTCTGTACGGGTTGGTAGGGGGTCTATGGTAAATTCAATGACAACTGGTTTTTCCTGGACAGGTTCAAGAACCGTCTCAGAAACTTCGAGTTGCGCCATGATTTCTTTGGTATTTTCAATAATATGCTGAAGCGGCTGTGGTTGATCCTGTTCAATGACCGTTACCGGATCGTTGACTTTTATATTTCTTTTAGTGAGAGTCGTAAAAGAACCGGGCTGCTCAGTGGGTTGTGGCATTGCAACTGCCGGTTCAACGTTCTCAGGGATAACTTCATTTTGCGTATTCGTCTCTTCTGCCAGTTGTTCCGCTTTTTGAAGTTGACGATTGAATTGAATCCCGATGGTGATGAACAACCCAACGAGGATAAATACCGCAGCGGCCCGCCCTACTATCCGATAGCTATTTTTTTTTGTTACGCCAGCTTCTACTTTCAACCAGGCATCCGCGGGTGGTGCTACGCGATGGTCGCTTAGTTTATCCTTAAAGAGTTGATCGATGCGGTTGTTCATACCGGTTTGTTTTTTCTATTCCTTGTTCAAGTTCTACTAAACTTTTCTGAAGTGCTACCCGGGCACGGCTCAGCTGCGATTTGGAAGTATTCTCACTGATGCCCAGCTGCTCAGCAATTTCTTTGTGCGAGTACCCATCGATGGCAAACATATTAAATACGATCCGGTAACCTGATGGCAGCGCCTCAATCAGTTTGAGCAGGTCTTCAGCTTCCAGATGGTTTTCCAGTTGGTCGTAGTCAGGTTCATAATCAGCAGCTTCGATATCGGTTTCGAGATGCATGTTTTTATGCCGTCTGATGTAGGTGAGTGATTCATTGACAACCACTTTTCGCATCCAGCCTTCAAAGTTTCCCTCTCCTTTGTATTGCTCAATTCGTTCCAAAATTTTGGTGAAGGCCGTAATCCATACATCTTCGGCTTCCATCTTGTCTTTCACATACCGGCAACAGAGGGCATACAGGCGGGCCGAATAGCGATCGTACAGCTGTTTTTGAGCCTGACGATCCTGCTTTCTGCAGCCTTCAATCAATTCAACGTCCTTTGCGCGGTAAATCTCAAATTCCATTTAAAGCCCTAAATCACTACCAAGATGTTTATTCCATGGAGGAGGTTGCACAGGCATAAAATTATTTTGCCCGTAATGGGTGTAAATAGGATCAACGTGTTAAAAACCCTCAGTAAGCGGCTTCGTAGTCGACCACAATCGTGACTTTAACAACCTCGCCTTTCTTTACGGTAATGGGGTGTATATGGTTTTCCTGGTCAAACCGGTTGGCGTAGAGCCCTTGCAGCTCCTTAATTATTATGGAGTAGTTTCCAGGTTCCAGTTGCACCTGAAAGATCCCCTGGGCGTTGGATTGTACCTTTTTAATCAGGGGTTTATTCACCTGGCTAATGAATCCGTCTTTACTTTCCACATCGGCCATGGAAAGCAGCTCATAGATATAAATTTCCCGTTTGATCCCCTGTGCCGGGCTGGGCATTTTGCCAGGGCCAGGCATTTGGTTACCAGTCACCCATTGTAGTTGTCCCTCAATTCCTTGTTTGATGGAACCACAGCCCGGGAGGAGGGCAAGAAAAAGTGTGCTGAAAAATAGGATCTTCATTTACCCAATCTTTTGCAAAGTGAAAGGTACCTTCAGCACCCCTATTTTTCAGCACATCCCTGCGAATTTTCCTCTTTAATTTCTGCGTATGATCTCCGGATCACCCCGGTGCGAAACTGAACTGGCAAGACCTTTGGTGATTTCCAGTTTACGGGTTACAAACACTCGAGCCGTGGAGGCACCATGTGCTTCCACAATCGCTTCCTCTACTTCATAGTTATATGCCCGCAAGGCGGAAGCCCCCACGGCATTCACTTCCAAAAAGTTACCACTGCCTTTAAGTTCCAGGCTGGAGGCTCCCGTCAGGTCGACCGTCAGGTTGTTGGCGGAAAAATCACCTTCGCCCTCTACAGCTCCCAATAACTTAATCTCTGTATCTTCTTCATCGAATCCACGCACAAAGAGGTCACCGGCCCCGGTTACCTTCAACTCATCCAACGAAGGCATGGTGATTTTTATCTTCACCTTATCCGCATCAAACAATTCTCGTTTCCAGAAAAAGTTGCGGTCGTCATCAAAATCAACGACCAAGGTTTCCCCACTGACATACACTTCATAATGATCTTTGGTATTGGAATTACCTTCCAATTCAACTGCATACTCTTCGCCTTGAGAAATTTCGATGTTAAACAATCCCGAAATATCAACCCGGTTAAAATCGCTAAGTCCGAATTGATCGCGCAATCGAATCGACTGCGATTCCGTTGGGTGCGAGCAGTCCGTGCACTCAAAACCCCGCTCCGTCATGCGCCAGGTATGGTTAAAGTTTGAGTCGACATAGCCATCGTAATCGCGGTAGTTGTTGTCGATCAAGTGCCACATCGCTTCTTCTACCACAAACAATGTGTTGATGGGTATATACAATTCCATGTCCAGCCGTTGCGCCCGGAATTTCGCATCCGGTTGGAAAGTAATGTTAGAGTCGAAGGTAAGAATGCTATCCTGCTGTACCACGGTGTACTTTACCATCTGGGCATTTTCACCGGCAGCTTTTCGGGTATTTCCCTGAGCTTCGAACCGCTGCACCAATTTAAGATCACTGCCATCGTACCCTTTCAGGGTCAGGGAAGTGACATCATACTCATCCAATCCCACCTCGTTAATCCGCAACACCGGAATTTTTCCATTCAAAGCAAAGGTCTGTTCGACTTTGTGTTCGCCTTCTTCTTTAAAGGCATATACCATTTGAGGAATGCTGATGCTCAGCACAGCAACGCTAATGAAGAAAAGCACAAACAACGACCAGCCCACCAGCGGATTGAACACTACCCGTTTGGCGATAATTGAGTTCCCAATCAGGTTGATGAACATAGCCGGTACCAACAAGGCGGTGAAACCAAACAGAATCGTCCACGTGGGGAAACTGTTGCGCATCGCTTCGATCGGCAACCCGGCTTCGGAAAGATTCCACCAGCCCGGCCAATCATTGAAGTGAAACAGCCCGAATATTACTCCGGCTGCCATGATTAATGCAATGATCATGAATAGCCCGGTCAAGCTGATGACGATTCCAATCGCCACGCGGATGACATCAATGAGTACGCTGAAAATAGGTCCCAACACTTTGGTCAGCCCTTCAATAACCATGGCAATGAGCCGGAAGGGAAAGAGTACTATTTTTGCAAGTGTACTTTCTTCACCCTGTTCCTTTTCATTCAACCCTTTCTTAACAGTCGATTCAATGTTAGAAAGGGTAACAGGCTCCCCCTGCATTTGCATTTTTTCGGTGATGGTTTTGGCTTCCGGCACTGCAATCCACAAGATGATGTAGATGATTAACCCGAGTCCTCCAAAGAAGGTAAAAATGACAAAGAGTAAGCGGATCACTGCGATGTCGGCACCAAAGAACGCGGCTACACCACTGGCAACCCCACCAATCACCTTTTTCTCAGAATCGCGGAACATTTTCTTTACGGTGGGCTCATCCTCGAGGTCTTCGGCTGCCGGTAGCACAATCCAAAGGATGATGTACACCAACAGGAGACTTCCATAACTTCCCAGTACCAACAAGGCAAAGAGCAGGCGCGGCCAAACCGGGTCGATGTTAAAGTAGTGTCCAAACCCGGCACACACTCCGCCCAGGATTTTTCGCCTTTGATCGCGTTGTAATTTTTTACCGGCATGACCGGTCGTACCAGCGGATTGATTTTGGGTTGATTCCTGCTGCGATTGGAAATCCCCGGCAAACTCCTGCTCTTCGGCAGCTTTGAAGTCGCTCACACTACCCATGGTGGTTATCAGGCTGCTCACATCTTCGGCTGTGATGACCTGTTTGCCTTCGTTGAGTTTGGCTAAAAATATTTCTGCAATGCGGCTTTCAATGTCTGCGAGAATTTCGCTGCTGTCTTCAAAGGTGGCGAAATATCGCTTGATCGAATCCAGGTATTTGCGCAGGGTTTCGTACCCGTCTTCTTCAATGTGGAAAATGATGCCGCTGATGTTTATGCTGATGTTCTTTTTCATAGTCGAAAGATCGTTATGAACGGGGGTTTTGAAGTTTAGCTATTAGATTTTGTTTTGATCATATCGGTGGAGTGAACCAGGTCTTGCCAGGTATCAGATAACCCCCGAAGAAATTTAGTCCCTTCATCGGTCAATTTATAATACTTACGGGGCGGACCGGATTTCGATTCCACCCATTTGTATTCCAGCAGACCCGCATTTTTAAGGCGCGTCAGCAACGGATAAAGGGTACCTTCAACAACAATCATTTTGGCGGCTGTTAATTCATCCAGCATATCCGAAGCGTACACCTCACCCCGCGAAATGATGTGCAGGATGCAGTACTCCAGGATGCCCTTTCTCATCTGTACTTGTGTGTTCTCAAGGTTCATAGAAAACCGACTTTATTTGAGTCGGTACTTTGCATCACCAAGTACTAAGCCAAATACATTAAACAACCAAAAATCTATTAAATTTGACAAAAATGAAGGTTTTTAAATTTTACAGACTGGCAGAGATGATCGGATTTTGGTCATTAATGAACACTTCCGAAAACAATAGCGGACAGAATTTGAGCGAATTTTCATGGTCAAATGTAGGTAATACGTACTTGCGTGAACCTTAATTCATGGAGGGTGATCGATTAACCCCTAGTTACCAGTAATTTTGAATGAGTATTTATTGTCTATAACTATCTTAAGATTCGCGTGGGGTTAGGTATCCGGTTTCTCTTTGTTCTGATTCTTATTCCTTTTTTGGGGTTCTCGCAATATTCCAACGAATGGATCAAACCCGGGCAAACCTATTTTCGCATCCCCATTGCGAAACAAGGTGTATACCGACTTTCCTATGCTGATCTGCAAGCAGCAGGTGTTCCGGTTGCATCCATTGACCCGAGAAGAATTCAGATTTTTCATCGTGGTGAGGAGCAATCAATCCTGGTGCAAGGCCAGGCGGATGCCATCCTGGATCCTGGAGATTATCTGGAGTTTTTTGGTAAAGGCAATGACGGAACTTTGGACCAAGATCTATATCAGCCGGCTTCGGTACAGCCGCATTCCTACTATAATTTATATAGTGATACTGCTGCCTACTTTTTAACCTGGCAACTTACTGCGGTTGCGGGCAAGCGTATTGCCAATTTCTCGGAAGTAAATGTTACTAACATTCCCAAAGAAATTTCACATCTAGAAGAGCGGCTGCTGATCAACCAAAATGAATATGCTACCGGAAGGAGAGAAGCAGACGTGGTGCAGTTCACCCACTTTGATGAAGGTGAGGGTTGGAGCGGCACCGCCATCCGGCAAAATCAAAGCATCGATTACACGATTGACCTGATTCAAAATGGTGTCTCGTCTGCCGGGGATCCTCAACTGGAGATCCTACTGGTAGGGCGCGACTTGATTCCGCACACCACCCAAATTTATGTTGGACCCAGCACGGGTTCGCTTCGTCTTTTGGATACGTATAATTTTGATGGATTCGCATCGGTAAAGCTAACGTACTCGCTTACGTGGAGTGATATTGGTGTCGATGGTAGGCTGGCTATCCGGTTTACCGTTCCACCCGCGGCCAACAACCGGCTCCAGATCAGCGCCTCCTATATAAAAGTCAGCTTTCCACAAAATTTTCAAAGTGGCGGTATTTCAGAAAAACTATTTCGACTCCACCCCAATGCTACAACTAAGTCATATCTGGAACTGGAAAATGCTCCAACGAATCTTAGGTTGTGGGATGTAACGGACGCAACCTCCATCACGGCCCTTGGCACAACGCTGGCGGGTAGTACGATGAAAGTGGTTGTTCCTCAAACAACAGACAGTCGGTTAATATTTGCATTCCATACAACAACAACCCCCCTCCTTAAACAAGTCTCCTTCCGATCGATAAATCCCGACCTGGCTGAATATGTGATCATTTCCAATAAGTTGTTGATGAAAGCTGCATTAGGATATCCGGACCCGGTAAAAGCGTATGCAGGATACCGGGCCTCGGCAGCAGGTGGTGGTTATGATACGCTGGTAATTACGGTTGACCAACTCTACAATCAATTCAACTACGGTGAAACATCTTCCCGTGCGATCTTTGAATTTATGCGGTATCTGGTAGGCGAAGGGTCACCTCAGTATCTTTTCCTCATCGGCAAAGGACGCGATGTGAGTTCGGGATATCATCGCATCACCAATCCGGCACCAACGATTTTAAAGGATCTGGTACCTACGGCTGGTATACCCGCCTCCGATATGGCTTTTAGTGCCGGGTTGGGCGGAACTGAATTTGAACCAGCCGTACCTACCGGTCGGTTAACTGCCAGTACACCCGAGCAGGTTGCCGGCTATTTAAACAAAGTCAAAGAAATTGAAACAGGGTTGCTTCAACCCTGGCATAAGGAAGGGTTGCATTTAAGTGGCGGTATCTTGCCCATTGAGTTAACCGTTTTTCGCAATTTCCTGGATGGGTATGCTACTCTTGGTGAGGGGGCCTATTTTGGGGGCCACTTCAGCACCATCGCCAAACAGGAACCTAATCCGGTTGAACTGATTAACATCTCCGATCAGGTGAATGAAGGAGTTAACATCATTACCTTTTTTGGGCATTCCTCTTCCAGTACCATCGACATTGACATTGGGTATGTTTCAGACCCAACGCTGGGTTATAATAATCCAGGCAAATATCCTGCCTTTCTGATTAATGGTTGTAATGCAGGCAACTTTTTCAGCGGCTCCACCTCCTTCGGTGAGGACTGGATGTTGGCCGCCAACAAGGGTGCGCGAAATTTTATTGCCCATAGTTCATTCGGGTATACCAATTCATTATGGTATTATTCCAATCTGTTCTACAGCATTGGTTTTACCGATTCTGTTTTTGTCAAGCGAGGAATTGGCGATGTGCAAAAGGAAGTAGCCCGGCAATATATGTCCATCGCGCCCGTGAACATGGCCAACATCACCCAGGTGCAACAGATGGTCTTGTTGGGTGACCCCGCTGTCCGATTATTTAATTACAGCAAGCCCGATTACGAAATTAATTCGACTTCCCTTTCCCTGGTTTCGTTCGAAGATAAGCCAGTAACTGCCGCCAGCGATTCCTTTGCCGTTCAGATCGTTTTAAAGAACCTGGCGCTGGCCATACCGGATTCAGTACATCTTTCCATAGAACGAATTCTGAGTGATGGCACGTCACGGAAGTACGATGAGTTGATAACCCCGGTTGCGAATACGGATACGTTGCGCATCAAAATTTTCAAGGAGTCCGCAGGTGAAGGGGGCACCAATCGTTTTGTTGTAACAATTGACCCCGATAATTTGATTGACGAACTGAATGAAGCCAACAATACTGCTGCCTTGAATGCCTTTATTCCATCTAACGCAACACTTAACCTTTTCCCGTACAACTTTTCAATCGTTAATCAACCTACCGCGCAACTTACCTGGCAAACCACCGACTTGCTGTCCGCAGAACGGGTGTTTGAAGTGGAGGTTGATACCACATCCCAGTTCAACAGCGGATTTTTGAAAGCGCAGGACATAAGCGGGAAAGTAATGGCCACGCTATCGGTTGGATTATTACCGGAAGACTCGATGGTGTATTTCTGGCGAACGCGTTTCAAAGTACCGCAGCCGGGGGAGAGTGCGGACTGGTCTACTTCATCCTTTCTTTATGTGGCAGACGGACCGGAAGGATGGGCCCAGGTGCGATTGGATCAAATTTCCACAAACTCATTTACCGATTTGATTTTACCGTCCGCATCGGTACCCTTCACCTTCAAAGAAACTCAGACCGCTGTCAGGATTGAAACATTTGGCAGTGCCAGTTCACTTCCTTTTACCGAAGTGTCAGTGAAAATTAATGGCTCAGAGTACAATCTGGCTACCCAAGGGCAACCGTGTCGTAACAACACCATTAATTTCCTTTCCTTCCGGAAGACCTCAGCGGTACCGTATGCCGCCTTGCCATTCAACTTTCAGGATCCGCGCACGTGTGGCCGCGAGCCACAGGTGATCAATAGCTTTTTGGTTAGCGAATTGGAAACAGGGTTGAGTGATGACCTGGTTGCTTTGGTCAATGCCATCGGGGTGAGCGATTCGGTTGTGTTGTTTTCGATTGGCAATGCCGGTTACTCCGGGTGGTCTGCTTCCGTAAAAGCAAAATTGAGTGAGTTGGGAATTGGTACGACTGAGATTGAATCCCTGCTGGATGGGGAGCCGGTGATCATCTTGGGAAAGAAGGGGTCTGCACCGGGTAGTGGAACCTTCATCAAGTCACAACTAACACCTGCCACCGAGCAAATTATTATTGCAGATGAAACAATTACAGGAAGAAACACTATGGGTAGAATGAAGTCCGTAACCATCGGGCCGGCACGAGCCTGGTATCAATTTTTCGCAACCGCCCAAGCGCTGGAGGCAGAGGATCAGAGTTCGTTTTCGATTTATGGAATTTCATTGTCCGGTGCAGATACTTTGATTGCGGATCAGATTACCAGTGGTTATGATTTGTCAACGCTCTCGGCATTGGATTTTCCGTATCTGAAAATCGAATTTACCACCACCGATGAAATCAACCTGACTCCGGCACAATGGAAAAATTGGTTTGTGTTTTATGAATCTGTGGCAGAAGGAGTATTGCTATGGCGGGGTACGCAACCGACCCTTACCCTTGCAGAAGGAGCGGAGTGGAGTACCCGGTTTGGATTCACGAACATTTCCAATAAAACGTTCGTTGATTCGCTACAGGTAGAGTTGGAAGTACTGACGAAGGAAACCCAACTTCGCGACCGGCAAGTCTTTAACATCCTACCACCGGCACCCGGTGATACAACTTTTTTTGAGGTCAGTTCTACCAGCATCGGTAAGTCTGGATTGAATGATGTGAATGTGGTGGTGAACAAGCGTGTGATCCCGGAGCCTTACTACGATAACAATTACATTTCCCTGATTGATTTTTTGTTGGTAGAACCCGATCAAACGCCACCAATACTGGAAGTGACATTCGATGGACGAATGCTGCGCAACGGAGCGTTTGTCTCGTCCAATCCAACAATCCGGTTCACGCTACGGGATGAAAATCCGTACCTCTTTAAACAAGATACCAGTGGTGTTGAATTGCTCCTGCGCTATCCGTGTACCAGTTCGCCTTGTCCTTTTGAACGGGTTCGTCTCAGTGGACCTGACATAAAAATTATTCCGGCAACGGTTAACAATCATTACCAGATTGAATTTACGCCCGCGCTGGTAGATGGTGAGTATGTTCTGTCGGCTCAATTGGAAGATGCCAGTGGTAATGCCAGTGGCGATGTGCCGTATGAAGTCGAATTTTTGGTAAAGTCCGATCCAACTTTTCAATTTAAAGGTGTATACCCGAACCCATCGAATAACAACTTCTATTTCAGTTTTGAATTGACCGGCAATGAGCTGCCGCAGGAATTTTCGTTGGAGATCTTTTCCTTGCAGGGTCAACGCATCCGCAGGTTTACCCAGAACGATGCCCGGTTTGTGATTGGAACCAATGAATTGATCTGGAACGGACTGGATGCCAACGGTGGATATTTACCCCAGGGATTGTATACCTATCAAATTCAAATCAACACAGGCAGTCTTTCTGAAGTAGTGCAAGGGAAGATCGCTTTAATCCGGTAAACTCAATTTAAATCTTCGATCCCTTAATCCCATTTTTGATGAGATCAATAGGATCGTAGAGTTTATTAATGATGATGTCCACCCGGACCGTGAACATGGCCATGGGCAAGTTCTTCTTCGGTGGCATTGCGGATTTCCATCACTTCCACGGCAAAGTTTAATTCAACTCCGGCCAGGGGGTGATTGGCATCTACGGTGATCGAATCAAGCCCCACTTTTGTGACGGTTAATACCTGCCCCTGGTTGGTTTGAAATTGCATGCCAACTTCTACTTGCTGAGTACCGAATGCCGAGCGCGGCACTTGTTGCATCAGGTCATCGCTTTTAACACCGTACCCTTTTTCGGGACTAACTTTCAAATTGAATTTATCGCCTTTGGCTTTTCCTTCCAGGCCTTCTTCCATGCCAGGAATGAGGTTGCCCATGCCGTGGATGTAGTGCAACGGATCGCGACCTGAACTGGAATCAAGCACATTGCCCTGATTGTCAGTGAGTGTGTAGTGAATGGCGGCTACTTTGTGTTTGGTGATTTGCATACGGTAACTAGTTATTGAAATACCGGCAGCAAAGCCGGCACCTCAGGATAAATATGAAAGCTAAATAAGTAGGTCCCGTTATGCGACTTACTCATTGTACTCTCAAAGGTCGAAATATCGAACAAATTTATTGAAAGCATAATAAAATTCAGTGAATTTTCAACATCTCTTGGCCAAATACTTACCAAGATTGGCAAATACATACGAATGAAATAATCACGCATCTCAGCTCCTATTGTCAATCTCGAAAATAATAGTTTGGAATGGCTCTACCTTACTAGTCCAAGATGAGCTTGAAGCAATTAATAACCATCTGGTAGAATTCATACGCGCTGAAACCTACGGTGATCGTGATTTGTACGTAAGTTTCTGGAACGGTGAAGAAGCTTCCGAACCGGTAAACATGGGCGCCATCATCAACTCGGAGTTGGAAGAATCTTCGCCCTTCCTTTTAGCCGATACAAAAACCTTGTACTTCGCCTCCAAAGGACACCATGGTTACGGGGGATACGATATCTACATGACTACCCGCCTGGACGATAGTTGGACCAACTGGAGCCAACCCGAAAACCTGGGTCCTGCAGTCAACGGAAACCTGGACGATCAGTTCTTCAGCATCACCCATTGTGGCAACTTCGCTATCTTCAGCAAACAAGTGAGTGTACACAACACCGACATCTTCCGGATCGCCACCGAAGACCTGTTCGGCCCAACTGTTGCCCAGCAACAAATCTCCCGTCAGAAAGTAGCACTGGCCGGCTTGTAATGCTTCCCACTAATGACGTGAAAAAAAAGGACAGCAAACGCTGTCCTTTTTTTTCAGACAAAAATTAAGGCACATCAAATATCCAATGTTCAGAATGATGGCATCTAAATCAAGTCGCATCGATTGTAAAAATGGTCAATCATCATGTACCCCGGAGATCATGTGGACACCATTGTGAATCTCAACCTCAAAGTGCTTTCCAATGTGTTCATGCAAATCAACACCTCCAAAATGGCTACCACATCCCAGAAAGGCACCGGGCCCCATGGTTACTCCATTGATCTGGATTATGACTTTTGGTGCTACCCGATCATCATTCACCTCGAAAAGATATTCAAAATGAATTTTCATACACCTGATTCAACCAAACACATCAATAAAATAACGAGTCAGGGCTCTTGCTCCGAACACAAAGCGCGACACCAGATCCTTGACTCGACTCTTCATCTGGAGTAAAGCAGACGCGTGACGGATTATTTTAAATGGCGGCTTTGCGACAGGTAATACATGGGTGTTAACAAGATAACCTCCCTCAATCTCAATGAAATCAAACTCTTTTGGATTTAATCTAAGGATTTGATAGGCCTCAGCGCGTTCTACACATTTTAAACATACCCGTTCACCACTTGGGTTTATATAGCGCAGCAAAACAATGTCCTGATTTATAACTGTATACTCATAATGTTGATGGGTTGATAAATACGAGGACCACTCCTGGTATGTTAATTCGACAATTTCACGGGTTTTATTATTCCTTATTATCATAACTTTTGCCAGTTGTTCGTTCAGACCACCCTGGAATCCAATCTGGACACAATCGCGGACATGTTAACGGACTGACTACCGGCTTTGAATGATCAACTTAATTTTATTTGTTACAAGCAACTCATCAATAACTTCAACAGAAAGGGGAGAGGAAGGAGGAGCTCCATCAACTAACCGATATACTTCCATTCGATCGTGCTGCCACTGTAAAAGATCAATGTCTCCTTCCGGCATACTGGCATAAATCCGTTTCCAGGTTTTTTTCAACAACCTTACCTCTCCTTTATCCCGGTTAACAATAATGTCTCCGGTATGTGACTCATCGTAAAAGCTCCGTTGATTACCATAATGTCTTTCTATTTGGTACGAAAATGCTCCAAAGAGGATGAGAATTATCATTCCTCCAAAAGCGCCAAAAATGGACCATTTATACATAGGTCAGACATCCAGTTGATTTCAAAAAGACAACCACACGAAAGCAAAATCTTTGATCAGTTCCCACTAAATGAATTAACCATCTGATTATTTTATTTTTCTTTTGTAACCCCGAACGAATCCATCCCCATGTCCTCATCGCCAACGGCAATTCGAAATTTATAAGACACGTTACATCAAAGCTATAGGAAAAATTCCCATTCCATTGCTTTAAGCAATTACCCTGTAAAAGTAAGGAAGAATCGTACATCTGCTTGATTGATGTTAGGTTAATCACCGGTGGTGAGATTTATACTTGAATACCATTCACAATAAAATCAAATTCTGCATAGGAGTAACTCCTATACGTCATGAACCCTTCGGTAAGTTCAAGCTAATTTGATCGGAGTAACTCCTATTCAATTTACATCACATTAAATATAAATCATATGAAAAAAGCAAGCACACAATCTCGATTGACTGCGATAGGAATCGCTATCATGCTGGTTCTGCTCTCTTGCGAGGAAGGCAGTGAAATTAAAGTAAACCTGTCTAAGCAAACCACAACACACCAATCTCAGCAAAATAGTCGTGGCACTTCAGCTCGCAACGCAGACGGAAGTTACACATTTACCGGACAAGAAGGCGATCCAATTGCGCTTGACTTGGCGAAGGAATGGACGAAGAACTATCGGGAGCTGAATCCGGATAGAACAGAGGCTCACTTTTTTGGAAACGAAATAATTAGGCAAATCCTTAACCAAACAGAATGTGTCGGAATCCGAATATATTACGCGATTGATGATAAAGGAAACCAGCAATTGCTGTTGGTCGGAGTGGATGGAACTGGCAACAATTTATTGCCAGCAACGCAAACAACCGATGGGGCTGATAATATTATCGCTGACATGTCATATCCTTGCCCGACATATTGTGACCCCTTTGGATTATAATCCGTTGAATAGGTATCTTTAAATCATGCAGGATTTGCGAATATGCTTATCTTAAGGTAGGTTCTCAATTGATTCGGCAAGTTGATCTGGGAAAGCAAAGATTTTGATAAGGGTTGCCTTCAACTTAAACTTGGAATTATCCATGAAAAGCCCAATTGGACTAGTTTGCCATGGATGTGAATAGTATATTGGTATTTGCACATTTGTCAGCCCTATCCGCAGTGCTTCCTATTCTTGCAGGAGTATATCGATGGCGATATTTAACCTACGCATGCCTGCTGCTTTTTATTCTGGTTGTCATTGCGGGGTTGTCCGATCTTGTTGCTCTTTATTTATCAAAAAATGGCTATCCGACCTGGTCTCTTTTCAACTTGTTTTACCTTATTCAGTTTATCTTGATTTTTATGATTTTCAAGAGCCAGGCGCCAAATAAATTTCTCAATATTGGTGTGTACTTTCTTCTCTTATTTGCTTTTATAAATTTTACATGGATTCAGGGAGCCCGTATATTCAATAGCTATACCAGTTATGGCGGTGGTCTTATACTCGTTGCTTATTCGCTTCTGTACCTATACCGATTGTTGCGGGATACTCCAGTAGAAAATATCTACAATTTACCCATTATGTGGGTATCATTCGGAGTCTTATTTTATTTTAGCGGTACCATTTTTATCTTCTTATTTAATAATTTATTAATCTCATACAAACCATTGGATCACAAGATTGGATGGGTCCTTCATAATGTCTTTAACCTTCTAAAAAATATTCTTTTTGCAATAGGCTTATGGAAGTGTTACAAGATCAGTCCATCTTAATCTATGTGCTGCTCGGAACAGGTGTAACGGTATTACTAGTGGTCAGCATTGTGGCTTTTGTTCTTTTTTATAAACAACGGATGCTATTGGAAAAGAATAAACAAGTAGAATTGGCACTTGAATACCAGCGAAAGATGGTTCAGCTTCAATTGGAAAGTCAGGAGAATGAACGGAGGCGCATTGGTGCAGATTTGCATGACTCCCTTGGTTCTTTGTTGTGGGGAATAAAAGTGAATATGGCCTATATACAACGAACGACAGCACTCTCAAAAGATACACTGGAAACACACGAGGAGGTTACCCGGCTTTTAGACGATGGTATTCAGGTCGTACGAAGAATATCCTGGGAAATCAGTTCGGATGCATTCCATTACTCCGGACTGAGTGAATCAGTCAATAAATTATGCTCTCAATTTCAAGGCAAAGGCATTAATTTTCAGTTTCAGGAAATTGGCCCCAGAGTGATGTGGAATGATGAAAATGCACTGCACGTCTTCCGAATTATTCAGGAGTTGGTGAGCAATGCCTTTAAGCATTCAAATGGGGATCTCATCAAAATTATTTTTCACTGGAATCCCGAACTTCTAACCATTATCGTTTCTGATAATGGACGTGGAATTGATCAGCAGCAACACAGAGATGGCGTTGGGCTTTGGAATGTTACACACCGGATTCAACAGATTAAAGGCCAATTTAGTATAGGAAATCCTTCTACAGGCACTGGGACAGTCGCCACCATCAAAGTATATTTAACACATGAAAAGTAAAATGATTCGCGTCTATCTGGCAGATGATCACCATGTTGTTCGCAAAGGGATGGTCCGGTTGTTAAAAACCTTTGAACGCGTGAGTGTAGTAGAAGAGGCCTCAAATGGTAAAGAACTAATAAAATTGATTGAAGCCGAGCTTCCTGATGCTGTAATCGTGGACGTTGAAATGCCGGTCATGGGGGGTGTAGAAGTAGCTAGATATATAGCAAACCATTATCCAAATATCAAGATTCTCATATTAACGATGCACGTTGAGGCTGTTTTTGTCCATCGGCTAATGGATGTTGGAGTGAACGGTTTCCTGAGTAAATCAGCACACGCCCACGAAGTGGAAGAAGCTTTATATGCGGTTGTTGACCGGGATTACTATCGCAATGAAATTGTTGAAAGAGCACTTGGTAAACTCAGTGATCATTTTTTAGTAGAGGATTTTCAAAAATTAACCACACGCGAAATTGAAATCCTGCTATTGATATGCAGTGAATTGACCCCGGGGGAAATCAGTAACCGGCTTCAAATAAGCGAAAAAACATTCTTCAACCACCGTACAAATATTCTGACAAAAACTCGTGTTCGCAATAATGTTGGTCTGCTTCGATTTGCTTTAGAGCGGGGATTCATCCATCTAAGTAAGACTTAATCTATTAGTCAGACTGAATCAGTAATTAATCACTCGTTCAACCATAGTTCGTGCATTTCCTGTTTACGACTCACCATTTTTAGATTATGGAAATGAAAGCCTAAAACGAGTGACAATGATTTCAGACAATTGCCGAGGATCAAGTCGTTTGGATTATTCAATCATCAAAAGGAGTAAATTCGATTTGTTCTAATTGCAGTTCAACAAGTTGGAAATCGAATACGCAGTATCGAATGGGAGTTGGACGTATTAATGGAAAAGTACTTTTAAGCCAACAGACCCCAGGCGTTCAAAACGGCAATCCTGTTTACAGAAAAATTTGAGTATGGTTGGGCTCGAGATTCTGCTTCTTGGGTTTAGTTTATTTTTAACCGGGAAATTGAGAATTCTCAATTCCCTGTGTGAACCAGATTTTTGAGCTAACCCGGTCATTTTTCAAATTGATTCAACTTAGAATAAAAAAAGGCAAACCGAAAAAAATTCGATTTGCCCGTTCTTGTACCCAAGGCCGGAATCGAACCGGCACACCTTTCGGTACACGATTTTGAGTCGTGCGCGTCTACCAGTTCCGCCACTTAGGCATTAATCATACCATCAGGTTAACGCACATTGTTACTGGCTCCTGTGCGCGCCTGCCCTCCGAAGCTTTGCGTAGGAGGGTCTACCAGTTCCGCCACTTAGGCATTAATCACACATCAGCTTAACGCACATTGTTACTGGTTCCTGTGCGCGCCTGCCCTCCGAAGCTTAGCGTAGGAGGGTCTACCAGTTCCGCCACTTAGGCAATTTTCAGATTCAGTCAACTGGCTGCCAAATCAGGGTTGCAAAGATGTACAAATCTTGGTTTTTGGCAAAACTCAAACCTCAATAAATTTCTCGACTGAGAAGGCTTGCGTTCGCTCTGAAAATAAGGTCTTTACACGGCCCCACACCTGAGCGAATAGCTCCGACTTTCGGTAATTTTCGAGACTTTGGGGGTCATTCCAATGGCTTAATGTGGTATAGCAATTCTCCTCCTCTGCATCCTTCAACAATTGCAGGTGTATGCACCCCGGAAAATTGCGGATCGCTTCCTTATGTCGATCGAAAATTTCCAGGAATTCTTCCACCCCGGCATTGGTAAAGTGCATTCGCACAATTCGGATTATCATATAGATGTTAGACATTAAACATGATTACTAAGACCTGGGTTTTATAAAAACAAGCAATCCGAAATAAAATCTTAAGTCTTGATACTTGCTACTTGTCTCTGTTTATTCTTCAAATGTAACATTCACCGGGCTATCGTATAGCAAGCCCAAAAGCTCGCTAGCGTTGCCTTTATAAATCCCGATCTCCAACAACCCCATACTGTTAAATATCAAAAAACAATCACCTTGCTCGGCTTGCGAATAATTGGTATGAATGCGTCTGAATTTTTCGCCTCCAAACTGGATGGTGAAATTCCTGCCTTTCGTAAGAATCTCAAAATCCACTTTATTGATGTTGGTAATCAGGTTGCCATAATTATCAACCCGAATCACATGGCCGGCAATAATCCGCCTGGTGGCTTTCACCTGCCTGTTGAGCATTTTCCGAAACGCTGGTAAGGGTTTCCCTAGCGTACTGATGGCAACACCGCTGGCAAGTTTGGCAGCGGCAGGGGCCAGGATGTCTTTTTCCGGAAAGGTGCTGTCCACCGGATTGATCGAATTCAGCTGAACAACTTGCTGATGATGCTGATCACTGATCAATCCAAACAAGCCATTGTCCACCCCAACAAAAAAATGTTCCTCCATTTGCAAGGCCAGGTATTGATCATCCCGGTTTCCGGACGCATCCACGCCAACCAGATGAACGGTTCCTTTCGGAAAATCTCGGAATACTGACTTTAACACGTAAGCACCGTGTGCGATGTCGCATGGGAGTATTTTGTGACTGATGTCTACCAAAGTAATGCCTGGATTAATACTGATGATTTTGGCTTTTACCGCGCCCACGTAGTGGTCGCTTTCACCGCTGTCGGTAAGAAGAGTAATAATGGCCATTCAGGTATCCGGTTGGTATTTTAGCTTGGGCCGGATTTGTTTACTTTTACGGCATCAAAATTAATTGATTTCAACCATTTTACGCATTGATCGAGAAAACCATCACTTTAGAAGACATTCCGCTCACCGATTTCTTAGGTGTAGAAAACAAGAACATCATAGAACTGGCTGCAGCCTTCCCGAAAAGTAAAATCATTTCACGGGGAAATGAGATTCTGGTGAAGGGAGAAGCTCCCGACATCCTTCAAATCTCGGACATTGTTAACTCGCTGATCGATCATTTCCATCAATTCGGAAAGGTAACGGAAGAAAATGTGCGGGGCTACATTACCCAGGAACGTCAGGAGTTTGTTCCGGAAGACTCGCCCGATGGGGTTATTCTTTATGGTACGAAGGGCTCACCGATTAAAGCCAAAACGGTTAATCAGCAACGCCTTGTAAAAGCCGTGCAGGATCACGACCTGGTGTTTGCCCTGGGCCCGGCCGGAACAGGGAAAACCTTTGTATCGGTAGCCATGGCGGTGAAGGCACTTAAGAATAAAGTGATCAAAAAGATCATTATTACCCGGCCCGCGGTGGAAGCCGGAGAAAACCTGGGATTCCTGCCCGGGGATTTGAAGGAAAAGATTGATCCTTACTTGCGCCCGATATATGATGCCTTACATGATATGATCCCGTTCGAGAAGTTGAAATACTACATGGAACGCGAAATCATTGAGATTGCTCCCCTGGCCTACATGCGCGGTCGCACCCTTAACAATGCCTTTATCCTGTTGGACGAAGCGCAGAATACGACCCCCATGCAAATGAAAATGTTTCTTACCCGCATGGGCCCGGATTCTAAAATGATTGTTACCGGGGATACATCCCAAATTGATTTACCACCCAACCAACGATCGGGTCTAAAAGAAGCCGTGCGCATTCTCAATCAGGTAAAAGGCATCGGGTTTATCGAATTGAATGAACGCGATGTGGTGCGCCATCGGTTAGTTCGCGATATTATTGAGGCGTACGGGAGGGTAAATGGAACCACCACCACCCGAGAATCAGAATAATCGGATATAAATCCATACCCATGGCAGCCTATATTATTGTTGAGGTTACAATCCATAATCCAGAGGAATACGAGGATTACAAAAAGCTCACGCCAGGATCATTAACAAAGTTTCAGGGTAAATTTGTGGTGCGGGGCGGAAAAACAGAAACCCTGGAAGGCGTTTGGAACCCACAACGCCTTGTGGTTCTGGAATTCCCATCAACTGAATTAGCCAAAGCCTGGTGGTCATCAGAAGAATATGCACCCGCAAAAGCTTTACGACAACGCACCGCCTCTACCCGGATGATTTTGGTGGAGGGTTTTGCAGTTTAATCCGTGGTCATCATTGCCTTCAATAGAAAATATTAGCATCACATTAAACACTCATCACCATTTCTATTTAACATCAGTTTATAAGTTTACATGTTCAAAAAATTCATCAACTTCATGGGGAATTTAAAGCATGGATTGGTTTCAAAAATCGATACCCGATATACTGAAGGACCTGGAAACCTCGGCTCAGGGACTCTCTGATTCAGAAGCGGCACAGCGGCAAATCAAATTCGGAAAGAATGAGTTGCAAGCGCAGGGTCGCAAATCGGCCTGGTGGATATTAGCGGCCCAGTTTAAGGAGCTGATGATTTTGATTCTGTTTACCGCAGCAGTCATTTCGTATTTTATCGGGGACAGTAAAGATGCCATTATCATTCTGGTAATAGTGATCCTCAACGCAGTGGTCGGCTTTTTTCAGGAGTATAAGGCCGAGAAGGCCATGTATGAATTGAAAAGACTGGCAGCATCCACAGCCCGGGTGATTCGAAGCGGAGTCACGCGAACCGTGCCCGCCAGTGAACTGGTTCCCGGGGATCTTGTGAAGCTGGAAGCCGGTGATACGGTTCCTGCCGACCTTCGATTAATAGAGGTTCATTCTATAAAAATTGAAGAAGCATCGCTCACCGGAGAATCTTACCCGGTTATTAAAATCATTGACACCCTGGAGAATAAATCAATTCCTTTGGCGGATCGGATCAACCTGGCCTATAAATCGACAACGGTTAGTTACGGAAGAGCCTTAGGCGTGGTTGTTGCCACGGGGATGCAAACAGAAATCGGAAAGATCGCATCACTCCTGCAACAGCCGGAAACCGAAACTCCGTTACAAAAGCGAATGGCGGATTTTAGTAAAAAATTATCCGTCATTATTGTGGTGATATGCATGGTGATCTATGGGATCGGAATGCTGCGGGGAGAGAATCAATTACAAATGTTAATGACTGCCATTTCCGTGGCCGTGGCCGCCATTCCGGAAGCCTTACCTGCAGTGATTACCGTTGCGTTGGCTTTAGGCGCTCGCAGAATGGTACGCAAGCAAGCCTTGATCCGGAAATTACCGGCTGTTGAAACATTGGGTTCGGTCAATTACATCTGCACCGACAAAACCGGCACGCTTACTCTCAACCAAATGTCGGTGCGTGACGTTTGGGTTCCCGATCCATCCTTGTCGTTGTCTGGTATGCCGGCACAGGAATTACTGCTGTTGGCGATGAGTTTAAATCATGATGCCACGTATGCAGATGGTCATCTTTCAGGCGATCCAACGGAGGTGGCCGCTGTGGTATACGCACATGATCATAATCAGCAACTAATTGATGCTACTCAGCGGTTCGTTCGCAAGGAAGAAATCCCCTTTGAAAGCGACCGCAGAATGATGACGACTGTTCACGCTTTCCAGGATAAGTTTTTGGTGATTACGAAAGGAGCGGTTGAATCGATTCTGAAAAGATGTATCCGGGCAGAGGAGTCTATGGTGTTGAAGCAAGCGGAGGCGATTGCCGAAAATGGCATGCGAACGCTGGCGTATGCCTATAAGCTTATTGAAACAATACCGACAAGTATGGATCAGCTTGCATCCCTGGAAAGCGATCTTACACTGATAGGTCTCATCGGAATGATTGATCCGCCCCGTGCGGAGGTATTTGCTGCAGTGCAGGAATGCAAACGGGCAGGAATAATACCAGTAATGATTACAGGGGACCATCCGAAGACAGCGATTGCAATTGCACGTGAACTCGGGATACTTGCACAGAATGAGGAGGTCCTTACGGGCACGGATCTAAATGAAATGAGTTTGGAATTGTTAACATCAAGAGTTGAGCGGGTTCGGGTATATGCACGGGTAAGTGCCGAGCAGAAGTTAGTCATTGTCAAAGCATTGCAAAGCAAAGGTAATTTCGTGGCGATGACAGGGGATGGAGTGAATGATGCACCTTCATTGAAATCCGCAAACATTGGGGTAGCGATGGGCATCACGGGAACGGATGTTTCCAAACAGGCTTCGGACATGGTTTTACTGGATGATAATTTCACGACCATCGTAAAGGCGGTGCGGGAAGGGCGCAGGATTTTTGACAACATTCGGAAATTCATTCGTTACATCATGACAGGCAATGCGGGTGAGATCTGGACGATTTTTCTGGCCCCGGTGGTGGGCCTACCCATTCCATTACTGCCCATTCATATTTTATGGATTAATCTTGTTTCGGATGGATTGCCCAGCATTGCTTTGGCATATGAACCTGCCGAGGCTAGCATTATGCAACGTCCCCCTCGTAAAGCTGGCGCCAGCATTTTCTCGGAAGGTGTCGGCATTCATGTTTTGTGGGTAGGTCTGCTCATAGGTGTTGTGTGTTTGATCATCCAGGCAGTTTCCATACAACGAGGACTTCCGCACTGGCAAACCATGGTTTTTACAACGCTGTCGATAAGTCAGTTGGCGCATGTAATGGCTATTCGTAGCGCAGACACATTTATTTATAAGCATGGTTTTTTTAGAAACCGGATCCTCTTGATAACCGTAGTGATTACTCTCTTCCTACAGTTGGCGCTGGTATACGTTCCTTTTTTGCAGGATATCTTTAATACTTCTCCGTTAAGCGTGAAAGAATTGTTGATTTGCTTTGGAGCGGCCGCACTGGTATTCCACCTGGTGGAATTAGAGAAATGGATTCGCCAACGTAAGAGAAAATAGCCCATTGCATTCAGCATTATAAATGGTATCTTCACTCTATGCAGAATTGGGTTCCTTACGCCATGGTGCGGATTGCTGCCTTTTTGATTGGAGGAATCCTGCTGGCGATTTATCTGCCCAATACAATCGATGACCAACTTTCTCGCTTTGTATTAATCTTTCTGACAGGCTTGTATTTTTTGTTTAGACTACTGCTACCCAAGAGGCGCGGCTTTAGAATGGCTTGTGGAATAACAGGCTTCGCAGCTGTATTTCTTTTTGGATTTATACATCTGAAATCGAAAACAGATGCGCGCAGGCCCGATCACATTTTATCTATCTCCGCTCCGATCACGATGTATGAAGCAGTTGTTCGAAGCGCTCCTGAATCGAAGGCAAAAACATGGAGGATCCTGGTGGAGTTGGAAAAGGTAAGAACAGATTCCTGGAGCACGGCAAACGGTAAGGTATTCCTGTACATTTCTAAAAATTCAATGTCTGACATACCCTGGTCTTATGGCGATCGGTTGTTGATTCGCGGGTCACCCCAGGGGCTTGCTCATCCAGCCAACCCCAACGAGTTTAATTACAAACGGTATTTAACTTTTAAGAACATCCATCATCAGCAATTTTTGGAGGCTGATGAGATTCACTATCTGAAGTCAGTGAGCCGGAAGGGATTTATTTATTATTCGCACCTAGCGCGAGCGTGGGCCACCCGTGTGATAACCCGCAGCGTTGCAGGAGAGCAAGAACAGGCCATTGCTATGGCCTTGATTTTAGGAGTAACCGAAGGCATAGACACTGATTTACAAAATGCTTACGCTGCCAGTGGAGCGATGCACGTCTTGGCAGTGTCTGGTTTGCATGTGGGTATTCTCTATGGCATCATTCTCCTCTTGCTAACACCTTTGAGCACTTTTTCCTGGAGCCGGTGGGTAATTGCCGGCATCAGCATTCTGTTCCTTTGGATCTTCGCTTTTGTTACCGGATTATCACCCTCTGTATTGCGTGCAGTAACCATGTTTTCATTCATTGCCTTTGCAAGACCGCTGGGTTGGCGCACCAATATTTATAATACGTTGGCGGCTTCGGCTTTTGTTTTGTTGATCTACAACCCGTATCTCATCATGTCGGTTGGGTTTCAGCTTTCTTATTTGGCTGTTTTAGGAATTGTGTATCTGCAACGGCCCATTTACAATCTCTGGGAAATACACAATCGGGTGGGAGATTGGGTTTGGCAAATTACCTGCGTATCACTGGCAGCTCAAATGGCAACCTTTGCATTAAGCATGTTATATTTCCATCAATTCCCGGTTTACTTTCTGCTATCCAACCTGTTTGTAATTCCATTATCCACCCTGGTGCTGATGGGAGGTATCCTGCTACTAATTGTGAGCGCGTTGGCACCGCTTGCTACTGCGGTGGGGTATGGACTGCAATTGTTAATTCAACTGCTCAACTGGCTGGTATTTAAAGCTGAGGCCTTGCCGTTCAGTCTGATCAGTGATATCTATATTACAACCTTTCAGTGTTGGGTAATCATGGGGTTGTTGCTGCTATTGCTGCTGATGTTTCATTTCCGTTCGATTCGATTTTTGTATGCGAGTGTTGCAATTTCAGTTGTATTGATGTATACACAATGGCAACACTATCAACAGGAAATGAATGTAAACCAGTTTGTGGTATATAGTGTTTCGGGTCATTCAGCGATCGAGTGGATTAAACGAGGAGTCAGTTATTTCAATGCAGATACTGCCCTGGCAGCAAATGAAGAACGGATGCGATTTCATATCCGGCCAAACCGACTACAGCACAGCGTAAACATTGTACGCACTCAGATTCCGTTCAAGCGGGTGGTCGCTGACGGATTTACATTGTACCGATGGCAAAATGCGCATGTTGCAGCGGTCGATAAGAAGAATCAACTTCCCAAGGTTGCTAACTTCGATTACCTTGTTATCAGCAGGAATTCAGTGAATGACCCCAAACATCTTTCGGCTTTCGGTCTCAAGCAGATTATTTTAGATGGCAGTAATTCCCGAACTTACGTGCAACGATGGCAAGCCTGGGCATCTGAATACTCGTTGCCGGTGCATGCCGTTGTTAACCAAGGTGCTTTTGTTTTAATGAAGTGATATGAGTTTAGTTAAATATTCAATAGCAAATCAAATCGGCAGGATCATCCTGAACCGACCAGAGAAGAGAAATGCGTTGAGTCCGGAGTTAGTGAGGGAATTATTAATAGCGTTTGAACAAGCAGAGAAAGATCCCACAGTGAAGGTTATCATTTTAAAGGCGGAGGGTGAGACTTTTTGTGCCGGGGCTGATCTCGCCTACCTACAGCAACTTCAGCATTTTAACTTTGAAGAAAATCTCGCGGACTCGAATCAGTTGAAGGAATTATTTACGAAGATTTATACGCTAAAGAAGGTGGTCATTGCCCAGGTGCAAGGACACGCTTTGGCGGGCGGTTGTGGGTTGGCCACGGTTTGTGATTTTGTGTTTGCAGTACCCGATGCAAAGTTTGGTTATACAGAAGTGAAGATCGGATTCATTCCCGCCCTGGTCGCAGTGTTTTTAATCAGGAAGATCGGTGAACAAAGAGCCCGCCAACTCTTATTGTCGGGTGACATGATCAGAGCCGAGGAAGCATACAGTATGGGTTTGATTACCAAAGTTATAGAGGCTCAGGATCTTGAGCCGACCGTGATAAATTTCGCAACCCGCTTGATTCAGACAAACTCCGCGCAATCCATGGAGTCGACCAAGCAATTGATTGCTCAGGTTCAGGCTTTGCCCTTAGCGGAAGCACTTTCTCAAGCGGCAAGAATGAATGCTCAAATGCGGGGTACCGAGGATTGCAAGCGAGGCATCGCGGCTTTTTTGAATAAGCAAGAGATCAAATGGTGAGCAGATTTTCGATTCAGCAGTTCCGCGTTTAATTCGTATTTTCGGTTGTGACTTCTCTTGACGTACTCAAGCAATATTGGGGCTACACTCACTTTCGCTCACCACAGGATGAAATTATCCAGTCGGTTCTTTCGAAGCGCGATGTGCTGGCAATCCTTCCTACCGGAGGTGGTAAGTCCATCTGTTTTCAGATACCCACTCTCCTGCAAGAAGGAATTTGTCTGGTCATCACTCCTTTAATAGCGCTCATGCAAGATCAGGTAAAGCAACTTAAGCAGCGAGGCATTGCGGCTGTGGCTGTCCATGCCGGTATGCACCATCGTGAAATTGATATCACCCTGGATAATTGTGCATATGGGAAAGAAAAATTTTTATACTTATCTCCGGAGCGACTCCAAACCGACTTATTCAAAGAACGGGTTAAGAAAATGAATGTCTGTTTAATTGCCGTGGATGAAGCACACTGTATTTCTCAATGGGGATATGATTTTCGACCGCCCTATTTGCAGATAGCCACGTTAAGGGAAAGTAAACCGGATGTTCCTTTTATTGCCCTCACCGCCTCTGCAACAAAACAAGTGAAGGAAGATATCGCCACTCAATTACACTTGCATAATCCGGTTTACTTTCAAAAAAGCTTTGCGCGCGAGAATCTCTCATTGGTTGTGCGGAAGACAGAAACCAAGGAAAAGAAATTATTGGAGATTTTGCGAAAAGTCCCTGGTTCCGCAATTGTTTATGTACGGTCAAGAAAATCGACTGCCTCCCTGGCAACGTTTCTCACCAAGCATGGGATTCCAACAGCGTTCTATCATGCGGGCTTAAGTCATTCCGACCGAATGAAACAGCAGGAGGAGTGGATCAGCAATAAGAGCCGGGTGATGGTAGCCACGAATGCTTTTGGCATGGGAATTAACAAAGCCGATGTGCGGGTGGTGGTTCATCTTGATTTACCGGAGAATCTGGAAAGCTATTATCAGGAGGCGGGCCGGGCCGGCCGGGATGGTCGCAGGTCCTATGCCGCTATTATTTTTCATGAAGTGGACGTACTTTCCTTACGGAATAAAGTTCAACAATCGCAACCCGAGTTAAAGGTGTTGAAAACAATCTACCAGGGTTTAGCAAATCATTTTCAACTGGCAGAGGGGGGAAGTCAGGGTGAGAGTTATGATTTTGACCTGGATGCCTTTTGTAAGAAATTCAATTTGAAGTCGACCGTGGTATATCCAGCTTTGAAAAAGCTGGAGGAATTCGGATTGCTGGAATTTAATGAGAGCTTCTATCGTCCATCGCTCCTTCATTTTTCATTCGATCATAAGAAATTATATGAATTTCAGGTGGCTCATGCCCGCTTCGATTTGCTGATCAAGGCGTTGTTGCGGTTGTATGGAGGTGAATTGTATTCTGATTTCACAACCATTTCTGAATCACAGGTTGCGTTGATGTTGAAACAGCCGGTTGCGACTGTAAAATTGGAATTGGAACAATTACATAACCTGCAAGTTATTGTTTATGAACCCTTAAACGAGACACCAAAAATAACATTTGTGCTTCCCCGGCAGGATGCCAGCCGGTTGCCTATCGATAAAGCGGAATTTGACCGGAGGCGGAAGCTACACCTTGCCAAGATGGAGCGAATGATCACCTATGTGGAGCAATCGCATGCCTGCCGAATGCAGGTAATTCAGGAATACTTCGATGAAACCACATATGCTCCATGCGGTCGGTGCGATGTTTGCATTGAAGGCAGAAAGACAGAAAACAAAGCCTTGTTTACTGACTATGAACAGCAAGTTCTGTATTTGCTGGGACAAAAACCAATGACCGTGGATGAACTGGAGTCGGCAGTGGACCCTAAAGAGAAAGATCTGTTTATCGAGGTAGTTCGCGATATGGTGGATTCGGCACGCATTGCTTATGATGAGTTTTGGGTGCTGCATAAACAAAATAATTAATCAACGGAAATTTCATTGTTCAGATTCTTTTCTTGGTCTTGTATAGACCCATTCCCACACCGTGCCATCTTCTTCATCCTGTACAGTCCCCTTACAGCTAAAACCACAATGCTTTAGAATGGAAGCGGAGGAATTTTTATTTTCAAGAGTTCGTGCTGTAATAATAAGCGTTGAGTCTGTTTTCAAGGATAATTCAACCAATAACGTACAAATTTCTTTACTGATGCCTTGACCTTCGTATTCTTTAAAGGTGCTGTAAGCAATTTCCACTTTCTTGTTTATTGGCTTTCCTTTAAAACCGCCAGCACCTATAATGACTTGTCCATCCATGGATGCGAAATACCCGATCCAAGGCTTGACAAATCCAATTTTTGCGTAGTAGCCAGGATATACCTGCAAGATCTCCATGCATTCAGGATGCAAAGCATAAATGGAATTTAATGTTTCATCTTGTTCGATCGGCAACAAATACATAATGGTATTAATCTGTGAGCAAGTTAAAATAAAAAAGTCAGGCCATTAGACCTGACTTCGATCTGTGAAGTCACTAGAATCATTCAAGCGCTTTCACTCCCGGTAGCACCTTGCCTTCAAAATACTCGAGCAACGCGCCACCACCCGTTGAAACATAACTTACCTTGTCTTCAAAGCCAAACTGGGCAACGGCAGCGGCTGAATCACCACCACCAATTAAGGAGAAAGCTCCTTTGCTGGTAGCCCGTACAACCGCTTCTGCAACTGATTTTGTGCCCTGTTCAAACTTAGTCATTTCAAAAACGCCCATCGGGCCATTCCATAAAATTGTTTTTGAACCTTCAATCACGTTCGAGAATACCTGAACGGCCTGGGGTCCGATATCCAAGCCCATCCAACCGGAAGGTATCGCATTGTTGCTTACGATTTGGGTGTTTGCATTGGCATCAAATTTATCACCTGCAACGGAGTCGATGGGTAGATGTAATTCAACACCCTTGGCTTTCGCTTTTTGAATGAGTTCTTTAGCGAGATCAAGTTTATCCGCTTCAACTAACGAGTTCCCGATAGTGCCGCCTAATGCTTTGAAGAAGGTATAGGCCATGCCACCTCCAATAATAAGATGGTTAACTTTATCCAGCAGTTTTTCAATGATCAGAATCTTATCTGAAATTTTTGCTCCACCCATAATAGCAGTAAAAGGTTTGGCAGCATGTTCCAATACTTTCTTTGCATTGGCCAATTCAGCCGCCATAACGTCACCCGCACAACGATCTTTAAAGAACTGCGCAACAATGGTGGTGGAGGCATGTGCCCGGTGGGCTGTACCAAAGGCATCATTTACATACACATCGCCATGCTTTGATAATTTTTCAGCAAACGCGAGATCACCTTTTTCTTCCTGCTTGTAGAATCGCAGGTTTTCCAGTAGGAGTACTTCTCCCGGTCGTAAGGATGCAGAAAGTTTATACCCCTCTTCGCCAATGCAGTCGGGAGCAAATTTTACGGGTACACCTAATAACTCCTGCGTGGTCTTGAGGGTGTGTTTCAATGAGAACTTGTCCTCAGGGCCTTCTTTTGGCCGGCCCAGGTGCGACATCAGGACGCAACTACCTCCATCTTTTAAGATCTTTTTAAGGGTAGGAATGGTTGCCCGAATGCGGTTGTCATCGGTAACATTAAAACTTTTATCCAGCGGCACATTGAAGTCCACACGGATCAATGCGCGTTTGCTGCTGAAATTAAAATCGTGGATAGTTTTCATAGGGAAATTTCAATGCCCCGAAGGTAACAAATCATTGGAAAGGGCAGGAGTGGAACGCCTCCTATTTTTCAGCAAACGATTGAAGGTTCTGTGATGGGAACCGGCAAAATTTCCATCCATTTTCCGCTTTCAGCATACTGCTTGATCGTCTCGTTTCTTTGGGTAAGCAGTTTGGTAAGGTATCGTTTTAAGAAAATGATATCGGCCGCTTCGCCAATTAATCCCAATGGAGCTTCGTAATAAAAATGATCAATCATCACGGTATCCTTGTTCATTACGTAAAAGAAATGATCGTGAATCATGGTTTTGAAAACCCCGTTTACCATTTCATCGGTAAAAAAGAAGGGCCGCGTGAATTTGCTGACTTGCGTTTCGAGGGTTTGACGAAATCCCAAATGAGTAGCTTGCCATAATACTTTTTGGTTGGGTCCGATCAATCCGGAGGTTACGCCTCCAATGGCAACTTCCTGGGTTTGTTGTACCGAAATTTTATGCAAATCGATGCTTCGAGCCAAATCAAAGCATCTTTCGATGGGGGCTTCGATAAATGTACTGAGCTCAATCTTATTCATACAGGTGTATAACTATTAATCTCCGAAATTGATTCCCAATCCTTTCGCTGCTTTTACCAGGTAAGAGTCCTTTTGCAGGGTATTGTACACCTGGGTTGCCTCCTCCAGCGAAACAGAAGTAATGGTATTATTCTTGTAAGCCACCATACGGCCAAATTGTTTCTCCGTGGCTAATTCAAAGGCTTTTACCCCAAACAAGGAAGCCAGCACCCGGTCGAAAGCAACGGGAGTTCCGCCCCGTTGAACATGCCCTAAAACAGTTTCCCGGATTTCGGCTTTGCAGCCCGCATCCTTTAGCTGCTTTGAAAGCTGGTAAGCCACGCCACCCAACCGCACGTGCTCGGAGCCCTTATCTCCGACACTGGCTGTAATGCTGCCCGTCTTGGGTTTAGCCCCTTCAGCAACGACTATGTTCACAAAGCCCCGACCATTTTTATATCGGTTGTCGATCTTCTTCACCAGTTTATTGATATCATAAGGAATTTCAGGGATCAAACAGATTTCCGCTCCACCTGCAATGGCGGTATGGAGGGCAATCCAGCCGGCATCGCGCCCCATTACTTCCATAATCATCACCCGGTGATGACTCTCGGCAGTGGTCACCAGTTTGTCAAAGCTATCGGTTGCAATCTGCACGGCCGTTTGGAAGCCAAACGTTATGTCGGTAGCAGAAAGGTCATTATCAATGGTTTTAGGAACACCAATCATCGGCATTCCCTGCTCGAACAGGCTTTTGGAAATTTTTTGAGAACCGTCACCACCGATGTTGATGATGGCATCAAAATTTAACTTTTTGAGTTTGGCAACCAGTTCAGCCGAGCGGTCAACAAATTTAATGGTGCCATCGGGTTGTGGCACCGGATATTTAATCGGATTGCCTTTGTTGGTGGTTTTTAAAATGGTACCGCCCTTCACATGAATGCCAGCGGTACGCTTACTGGTAAGTTTGACTATTTCCTGAGGGTCGCTAAAAACTCCATTAAACGCTTCTATACTGCCGAACACTTCCCACTTCTCATTACCGGTTGCACTTTCTTTTCGGGCTCTTTTGCAGATGCCCCGAATTACCGCATTAAGCCCTGGTGCATCGCCACCTCCGGTTAGAACTAGAATTTTTTTGGTCATTTATCCGGACTGATTAGAAAAAAGTTAGAGGTAGTTAAAGCAGATATAACCATGAATATGGTAATAAGTTGGAAATCTATGAATAGCGTACAGATAATTTTTTTATTGTGCTGCCGCCCTCCGCAAGCGGTCATTAATGGCTTTGCCTAATCCGTATTCGGGAACCGGCTCGGCCAGAATCAAGTCAATCTCCAGGGTATCCAAACTGCGCAGAGCGGAGAATAGATTTTTGGCCGCCTCTTCCAGATTACCGGCAGGAGATAGCACGATTTGTTGGTCGTGTTTTACCCCCACTGCATACTCTTTAAATGCAAGGACCCCTACCCTCTGAGTAGTATAGCTTGAACTTATTGGCTTTAAGTTGGTGACGACTAATTTCTTGCGAGGCGCATAATGACTTTTCAACTGTCCGGGGGCTTTTGGATTGGAAGAAGTATTTAAATCAATTTTTACGGGGCCGATAACTTTTTCAATTTCCTCTACTCCAAGGCCGCCAAGCCGGTAGATGGTTGGTTCATTTTCAAATCCAATGATGGTCGATTCAAGGCCAACCCGGCAGGGTCCACCATCCAAAATGTATTTCACCTGGTTTCCTAATTGGGCATTTACATGGCCCGGTGTTGTAGGACTTACATAACCAAAAGGGTTCGCACTGGGTGCAGCTAATGGGAAATCTAAACTGGAAAGCAAGGCATGTGTTAATGGATGATCCGGACATCGGATTCCCACCGTAGCCAATCCAGCGGTAACGAGATCGGGTATCAAGGGCTTTTTGGGTAACAGAAAAGTGAGTGGCCCGGGCCAATACCGGGTCATCAATTCTTTGGCCGCTGGGGGAATCGATTCCACCAACTTCTCTGCTTGCGCACGATTGGCAACATGTACAATTAAGGGATCAAACTGTGGGCGATTCTTGACTGTAAAAATTTTTACGACCGCTTGCGCATCGAGGGCATTTCCTGCTAAACCGTACACCGTCTCTGTGGGAATGGCGACCAATTCGCCCTGCAGCAATAATTCTTTTGCACGTGCTAAATCTTTTCCAATAACCGCCATTCAATACAAAGCTAAAATATATTTGCCATGATCTGATAAAGGCAGTAAGTTGCAGGAACAACCCGAGGCATCATGAGCAATAAAACCCGATCCATTTTAAAAGCAATAGCCGTCATTCTAGTGTTGCTGGCTGTGTTAATGGAGCTAAGCATCGTTATCATTCCAGCCGTGGTGGTTTATAAATTCTGGATCGTGGTGATTGCTTTCGGATTAATGTTGATCAGTTCGAAGTAGTTTATCGTGCATTCGAAGTACTGATCGTTCTTGTGTGTATTGATGTAGTTCCTTCAACGCTATCCACCGTACATCGTGGGATTCTTCACTGACCACCGGTATGTCCATGGAAGTCTGCAATAAGAATCGCACGTCATAGTGGTCGTGGGCCGGAAAATCCTTCCGCTCGGGAATCCGGTGAATATCCACATCAAAGGGGTGGGTGCTTTCAATTTTCAGATCGGTCAACCCGGTTTCTTCTTCGGCTTCACGCAGGGCAACATGCAGGATATTTTCATCGCCATCGGCATGGCCACCGGGTTGCATCCACCGGTTAAGTTTCCCGTGAAGGAGCAATAATACATGGGTTTTTTCCGGGTTCACGATCCAGGCTGAGCCCGTCAGGTGTCCTGGGAGATAATTCCGATCGTAGCAGTTCTCGTGTGCGAGGAGTTCCAGAAAAGAAGGGATAAATTTCTCTTCCTCGGGAAAGGATGTTTGATAGGTAGAAAAAAACTGGACGAGCGAAACGCGATTCATCACTGAATCACAATCGTCACTTTGTTGAATTTGCCTTCCTCCAGCTTGCCGATGATTTCACCGCCTCCCGAATTGTCCTTATCCTCTTTTCGAACAATAACGTAATAAGAAACGGCTTCCAGCTTTTTAAGTTTCACCAAGCCCTTGGCATCCGAAGTCCCTTCCATCACTACATTCGCTTCTTTCAGATAATCTTGTTCATTCTTAAATAATTTCACTTCAGCCCCGCTCACGGTATTGCCTACTTCATCGCGTACGGTGATGGTGAGGGAAGTATTTAAGATTTGATCCGGAGTTAATGCTTGGGCAACGTACACCAGGAAAATGGTTAGAATGATTTTCATAATACCTTGGTTTAAAGAGTTACATAATTACAGAAATCGGATGTCAAATTAAAGTCTGTTTCGACTCCGATTTTTCAATCAACGAATTAAAGCAACTCCGCCTCGTTGTTCCTGTATTCCACGGTCGGGTCGGAATGAGCTCACATATTTTACCACATAGGCATACGTGCCACCTGGCAATGGCTGACCGGCATTGTTGTTATAACCGCCATTCCATTTAAAATTCCGATCCCTTGATTCATAGACCAATTCACCCCACCGGTTGTAAATCAGGATTTGAAAATTATCGGTGATAAAGAATGTGTAAACGAAAAACTCCTTGTTATTAGGTACCGAGCTGGTTGGCCGGAACGCAGTGGGGGCTATAATTTTTGGAATACAATCATTCAACACTTCGGTTTCATCCCGCGAGACGCACCCGAACGAATTTGTAATATCTACTTCATAAAGACCTTCACTATCGGCCGTAAGCACCTGCTGGGTGTAGTTCAATGACAACTGGTTTTTGAACCAGTCGTAGGACACAAAGCTCCCAGGATCCAGATCAACCGTGGCAGTACTTGGATCATTATTGTCGGGGTCATTGCAGATGATCACCCGGTTGGGTAATTCGCCTGCAGGCAAAGGCGCTTTGATCACTTGAATTTGAGCTGGTACGGTACAACTGCCTTTACTTATTTCAACCCGATAGGTTCCTTCGGCTGTTTGATTAATGGAAGGTGTGTTGGCCCCAACAATTATTACATTGTCCAAAAACCAGGTGAACGTTACCCCCGTTGCATTGGTGGTTGCGGTAAGTGTAAAGGGTTGATCGTCATCACAGGCTTGAGTTCCTGCTAGTGTAACATTAATCAATCCGCTCACTTCCACAGTCTGAGGTGCCGATCGATACACACAGCCCGTCAAGGTGCTCATAATTTCAACCTCATAAGATGCTCCGTTATCGGCTAACCCCACGGCAATGGTTTGACCCAACCCTTGTTGTACTCCGTTTCTAAACCATCGATACGTAAAGTTGCCTGCTGGTTGTGCTGTTAAAAGCACCTGATCGGCACAGGCATCGCTTTGCGTAAAAGATGCCGTGATGGTACCAGGCACGTCAACCGTTACGCTTTGTGTTGCCGGGCATCCGGCACCGGTGGCGGTTACGGTATAGGTTACGGTTCCAGCTCCGGGCAGCAGTTGAATGGTTGCTCCATTCGTAGCACCCACAATACTTCCGGGAACGCTGGTAGTCCATGTATACGCTGTTCCACCACTGGCGGTGAGGGTGGGAGTAACTGCACACAGGCTGCTATTGATCGCAATGTTGATTGGCGCAGTAGGGACCACCGCAAAGTTGTTGATAGTAAAGATACAACCCAGGTTATCGGTGATCTCGATCGTATATGTTCCGGCTGGTAAGGGAGGAACAATGTTAAAGACAGCTGGTTGTCCCGTTACAGGTGCCGTGGTTGTACCCGTTGCATTGTCGGTAACACGGTATTGCAAAGGTGGTGAAAAGGTGCCCGAAGCGGTTACCTGCACGGTGACCGGATCGCAATTCGGTGCCTGGGCAACCGCGACTGCGGTATAGGTAGCATCATTCAATCCGAAGGAACTGGAGATCGTACATCCTGAAATCTGATCGGTTACAATCCCTGAGAAAGTTCCGGCCCGTTGGCCGCCAATCGGACCAATGGTTGCTGGAGCCACCTGATCAATGCCCTGTTGGTTAAAGCTGTTGGGTCCGGTTAAGAAATAAGAATACGGACCTCCCGGTGGGGTGGTTGGATTTAGTTGAAGTGTAATACTTCCCGTGGCTGTTCCGCAACTGGTAGGATTTATTCCTGACAATGTGAATGAAGGAGAAACATTAATCGTGAAAACCTTTTGATCCGTGATGGAACACGTGGTTACTGGATCTGTAACGGTAACTTCATAAGTAAACACACCGGGCAGGGAAGTATCCACGGCCTGAGTTTGGATTGTGCTGGCATTTACGCCATCAATGCGCCAGAGAAAATTGGCTCCTGGATTTTGTGCGTTGAGGGTAGGTGTTGCGTTGTCTTCGCAGATGGTAAGATCCGGGCCCAAATCCACCTGTGGCCGATTGTCTGCAACAATGGTCTGCGCAAATGAGGTACAACCGTTTAAATCAGTTATTGTAACCGATACAAAAGCAGGCGCATTTACTACAATCGTGCGTGTAGTATCTCCGCTAGACCAGGCATAGGTGAGATCGGGAATGTTGGTAAGGTTCGCATCCAGGGTTACAGCACCCGTACATAAAACGGCAGCACCTGGAATAGTTGGGGGTGCGGGCGATGGGAAGATGCGCACTTGTTTTACAATCGTTGTGTCCAAACTGCAACGGTTGGTAAGCCGCATCGATACAGTGTATAATCCGGGGGCGGCATAGAGGTGAACAGGAGCTGGCTCTGTGCTGCTGCCACCATCGCCAAAGAACCATTGGAACTGATCAATGGCATCGGTTGCCGTTCCGGCAAATCGGGTGGAGTCACCAAAACAAACTCCGGCAAAGTCAAAGCCCGGTCCACCAAAAGCATTCCCTTGATTTTGAATAAAGTTGGGTAATCCTAATCGGCTATTCGTTCCGGATAAGAGCGCAAAACCATTTGGAGTAAAGGCCGATAATGCAGTTGTATCTTCATTTGCCTGAATGGTTCCTAATGAACCACTGCCGTTGATGGCGACATAAATTTGCCCATCCGGTCCTACCTGAATGGCCCCCAATTCCGAATTTTGATTAATCCGTTGTTTGAAGTAGGGTTGGTTCAATGAATCGAGAAAATATTCGAAGATGGAAGAAGGGGAAGGGGATCCTTTCACGGTAGCGTAAAGCTTGTTTCCTCCGGGTGAAAATTCAACTCCATACACCTGCCCATTAGGCTCATTAAGATCAATTTTGCGATAGTTATCAAGTACGCCCGTACTATCATTAAAAGAGAATACTTCTACCAGGTTGCTAATGCCCGGGGTAGAGAGTGCAACGGCCACGTTGTTGCGAGGCCCAATTTTCATGTACCCTTCTCCATTTTGTTGCGTTTTGAATTCATGAACCGATCCGGTTTCTGAATAAACGGGTTGTCCAATTCCATTTTGTGTAATCGGGTATGCCCGGAATACATTGTTTCCGTATTCATGCATAATCACCCACCGGCCATTGCTGGTAACGTGTTCGGTACTTTTAGCAAAGAGCAGAATATTTTTTTCAAGCAAGGCACCATTTCCAGCATTCAGTTTAAGATCAAATAGTGAATACCGCACTTCATAAGGCGCAGTTCCGTTGATCGCCTGGGTAGTGAATATATAATACAGTGTTTCGTCACCAGGCACGGGGACGATTATCGCAGATTGAGAGGCAGCGGGGTCGCCACCGATGCCATTATCAATTTCAGTATCCGTTTTGTCATACACTTTGTCACCATCCGTGTAGAAGATCACATCTCCGTTGCGATCACAAACAATGGCACATCCTTCGGGGGCATCCATGGCACTGTTATCCAACGGAACAGGGGGTTGTTCATTAAAATCAATGCCTGCTGTATTACCAAAGTGCCAAATATTAAATCGTTGGTCCTGCAATCCGTATTCTTTAACATTGACACCGGCATAAGCCGAACACCCCGCTGCATCCGTGACAACAACATAATAGTACCCTGCAGAATCAGGGGTGAGCGTAGCGCCCAAATCGCCATTCGACCAAACAATAGAAGCCGGGGTTCCGCCTTGTACGGTTACCTGTACTGAAAATTGAGTTGGTGATGAACTTCCCCGCGGTGGTGGAAACTCTTCTTTGCAAGCCGTGGTATCCTGAACGAGCTGAATTTGAAGGGCAAAAGGATTGATGGTGACAGGTTGTGTGAACGACTGGGTTTGACTTCCGTAAAATGCATTGAGTGTTACGTTAAAGGTTCCCGCGGAACCATAGGTATAAATCGGACTCCAACTTCCGGAAGTACCACCATCGCCAAAGATCCACCGCAAGCTATCGGCATTGGGTGTTACATTGGGAAAGAAACTGGTTGGTGAGTTTTGGCAAGAGCCCTGCGTGGTAAACGCAATGTTCAATACCACACTATCCTGAGGTTTGAAAGCTGGAAACTGAGTGCCATTATAATCAACACCACCAAATAGTGATTGTGTGTGGACTACTTCGCTGGCAACGGTATCGGTGTTGGTTAATTTTCCTAATAAGAAAGGCCCTCCCGAGGTGGCCTGATATAAATGATAGATGGCGCTATCCGGAGCAACCTGCAATCCATAACTTCTGAATACTGGTGCGGTGAGTACCGGAGCCAGGGTAATAGAAGGATTCTGATAATCGTATTGAAATATATTCGCAGAAATGCCCGTGTCGCCATGCCGTGATAAGTACAGGTACTGGCCTCTTGAATCCCATTCGATGTCATAGATACTTTGCCCATTGGTAGCGGGTGTCGCTGAATTGAAAATAAACCGATCGAAGGTGAGTAGTCCGGTGGCATTGTCAAAGTTAAGAATCAAGGCATCGGTGTTGGGATCCTGCGGTGAGACTGCAATTTTACCACTGGCTTCATGATATGAAAAATTGGCAACCGAAGTTGGGAAAGCAATTCCTGAGGAAACGATGGATGGGAAGGTGGCAGTAACATTGATCAGGGTTGCGGCATATGTCTGCGATCCATTTTGGTGAGAGATTAACCAGAAGTCGGTTTGATTGGCGTGCGGCACCACAATCATTCCTTCCGATCGGTTGGATAGCCCAGGTACCGCAACGTTTTTTGCGGCATCCACAACCCCCAGAGCCGGAGCCGGAAAGACGGCATTCCCGAATTGGGTCAGGTCTACAACACTGTGGCTGATGGAACCGCCCGTTGTGAAGTTAGCCGAGTTGGTAAAGATGTACCATCGGTTGGGTACCCCTGGCATTGGGGCGATGGCCACTGGTTGATTCGTATCCGGCTGTCCATTCAACCCACTCCCGTTGGGCATTAACAAATGGCAGGCATCGTAGACGCGCACGCCATCGGTGTAGAACAATAAATTTGCAGTGACCGGATCGGTGGCCACGGCAGCGCCTCCCCTCGAAAAGGGGATGGCCTGATTGGTTACCGGCTGCGCTACATTGGTAGCCCGGTTAAACCGAATTCCCTGGGTTGAATTTCCAAAATACCAGTTGTGCTGCGATAAATCCTGACTATACAAAGAGTTTGACAGGAGCCCCAATACCACCAGAATGAACACCCCGGATCTTCCCTGCAGTTTCACATCCTTCATGACCATAAACTCATAGACTTTGTATATCAAACTTGATGTTGAAAATTAAAACGTCAAATCACACTAAAGTAATACAAATTGATCTAAAAATTCGTTTGGTTGTTTAAAGCGCCCTATTTGTCGGCAAATGTTTTTTTTAATGTTCCGAAAGAATTTAATTTGCTCTGATTGAGCCCGGACTAAACTCGAACTAATGTCTCGAATTGCCCTTATTGCTTGTGCATGGATGCTGTTGATGGCGGGGTCGGTAACTGCTCAAGACCCTCAATACTCACAATTTTATGCTGCCCCCCTTTATTTGAATCCTGCTTTTGCCGGATCAACAAATCAGAGCCGGATCGGGATTAATTATCGCAATCAATGGCCGGCCATTGACGCGAATTTTATTACGATGTCCGCTTTTTATGATACCTACATCGAAGATAAGAACAGCGGAGTAGGGGTTTTGTTAACCCGCGATCGCGAAGGAATCCTCGGTCTGCAATCGATTAGTCTTGCGCTGCAATATTCATATGACGTCCGGCTCACCCAGGGTCTTTCTTTCCGCCCGGGTTTGCAGGCAGCCATTTATAATCGGTCAATCAACTTTGACAAACTTACGTTTGGTGATCAGTTTGATCCGCTCACGGGCGAGATGATCAATCCGGAATCAGCGGAGGGATTGAATACAGGCCAATCAAAATTTTTTCCGGATGTTTCTGCGGGTGGCTTGCTTTACAGCAGCAGAGCCTGGTTAGGGTTTGCTGCTCATCATTTAACCCAGCCTAACCAATCCTTAATTGGTGAGGAGAGCAAGTTGCCGATGAAACTCTCTGGACATGCCGGATTAAAATTTTATTTTAAACCAGGCGAGATGGGAGATGGATTTTACACGCGCCCGCAGGAACGAAGCATTGCCCCGGCTATACAATATCGTCACCAGGGCGAGTTCGACCAAATGGATGTTGGGTTCTATTTTACGTTTGAACCATTGATCATAGGAACCTGGTATCGGGGCGTTCCGTTTAAGCAGGTGAATGGATTCACCAATAATGAATCAGTCGTGTTGTTGGTTGGATTTACCAAGAAGGGTGCGAAGGATATTTTGAATATCGGGTATAGTTATGACTACACCATTTCCCAACTGGGAGCGGGAAGCGGTGGCGCGCACGAATTCAGCCTGGTGTATTCCTGGTCAACGCGTAATCCGCGCAAGCCACCGAAAGATAAGTTGATGATTCCGTGCCCGGATTTTTAACAGTTTGTTTTGCCGATTAGTCGGTTTGCTATCGTATGAAAAATCAAACAGCTTTGTGGTTTAGTAATCCTTCGTTAAGCGTTGTTCTTACTTTTATTGCCGTTTGGTTACTCGGTAATTTTCTGCTGGTGGCAGCGATGACGGACTTCTTTCGTGAGGAGGTCGCATTTTCAAAACAATTACCGGTTTCTTTCCTGATGCTTTTATCAACAGCATCCACGCTGAAAGTAATAAGAAATTATTTCAAAGCACGAAGATCAAACCGGGAAACACAAACGGGTTAGTCATTCTCGCCACTACCGTCAATCCTGCACAGGTTATCCATGCCAATGTGTAGCAAGGCATCGCCTGCATTTACAACTGGATGATTGTTCAAGCCTACCACATATCCGGTAGAAGGTGCTTTCACAGTTTCCTTAAATTCACCGAACGGATCAGTAATCGTACCTACGATCTGATTTTTATGAACCAGCTCTCCACAATTGATGGCGGCTTGAAATAATCCGGCATGATGAGCCCGTGCCCAGGATGAGTTCCAGATGGTTTTATTTTCTTGTTTTGCTTCAGGTGCCCAATCAATCATTTGAAGGTGCTTCATTAAACGCAAGGTGCCGTTGATGCCCTCTTCAATGGCCTGCTGATCAAATCGCAGTGACTCGCCTCCTTCATACACAATGATATTCTTCCCCAATTTTGCGGCTTGTTGCCGGATGGAATGTGGCCGGAATGGGGAATCAATGGTAAAGGGTGCATGAAAGGCGTTGGCTAACTCAACGTTTCTTTTCTCCGACATTACACAGCGGATTTGGGGATAGTTTGTTCGCATGGCACCTCCCGTATGGAAATCTATTCCGTAGTCGATGTAGGGAATGATTTCATGGGTGATGTGATACGCCACCCGCGAAGCCAGGGATCCATTTTTGCTTCCCGGAAAAGAGCGATTCACATCCTTGCCGTCCGGAACTTCGCGCGAATAATTCAGAAAACCGTAGATGTTGATAATGGGCATACAAATAACCGTTCCTCGCTTCACCCGATTATGGCCCATGTCCAAGATTCTGCGCACGATTTCCATGCCATTGATTTCATCACCATGCATGCCGGCTGTTAATGCCAACACCGGCCCTTCTTCTAATCCCCGAAATACATAGATAGGCGTGTCTATCTGTGTCCGGGAGGGGAGGCGGGCAATGTTGATGATGATCTCTTTGAATTCTCCAGGTCGGATTTGTTGTCCGACTATCGTTACATCTTTCATTTAATTTTGAAATTGGGCATTAGGCATTAGTCTTTCGATATTGGGTTGAGGATGGCTCTTAATTCCCAATCAGGCATTTATTTTATCCTTTTGGATCTTTTTCTTTCCGGCATGTTTTTCCAGGTACTCATATACTTTACCGGCAATATCCACTTTTGTTGCTCCTTCAATTCCTTCAAGGCCTGGTGAAGAATTTACTTCAATAATCAAGGGACCACGCTTAGACGGTAACATATCTACTCCGGCCACTCCAAGGCCCATTTTTTTAGCGGCTTCAATGGCAGCATGTTTTTGGTGGCGATCCAGTTTAACCACCGTGGCCACACCGCCCCGGTGAAGGTTCGACCGGAACTCACCTTCGCGGGTAGCCTGTCTCCGCATGGCACCGACCACTTCCCCATTCACAACGAAGGCCCGAATGTCAGTGCCTTTCGCTTCTTTAATAAATTCCTGAACAATGATCCGGGTTTTAACTCCATGAAATGCTTCAATAACCGATTGGGCTGCCTTCTTATTTTCAGCCAACACCACCCCCAACCCCTGCGTTCCTTCCAGGAGTTTAATTACCACTGGAGCCCCGCCAACTGCTTCAATCACTCCTTCCGTATCCTTCGAGTAATCCATGAAGATGGTTTTGGGTAAGCCCAATCCGGCCCGGGATAAAATCTGCAGGCTGCGGAGTTTGTCGCGGGATCGAATCAAGGCTTGTGACTCAACGGCTGTAAAAACTTTCATCATTTCGAATTGGCGTACCACCGCAGCGCCATAAAATGTAACGGAGGCGCCAATGCGGGGAATAATGGCATCGAAATAATCGAGTCGTTTGCCATTGTACCACACCATGGGGTTTTTCTTTTCAATCAGCAACACACATTTCATGTGATCGATGATTTCCACCCGGTGCCCTCTTTTTTCTCCTGCTTCCTTTAAACGTTTCGTTGAATAAAGCCGGGCATCTCTGGATAAAATGGCGATGTTCATACGCCTTGGGTTTTGTTTTGGTAAGATAAATCTTTTTTAGTCACATCAATGAGAAAACGGTCGCGTAAGATCTTGCGACCCAAGAGTACCGGAAACTTCAGATTTCCACGATTACTCAATGAGAACTCGGCCCGTATTAAATAATCGTAAATTTTGATTGTCGTTTTAATAACATAGCGCAATTCGGCTTCACCAAAGGAATTTCTTATTTCTCTACGATCAAATTTTTTGAATACAAATTTCATCCCGGTAAATTCGGGATGCTCTTCATCTAACAAAACGAACTCCAGGTTTCCATCAACTATTTCAGCGCGCGAGCAATGAAGACTGCAATTGTAAGCTCCGGTATCAATCTTGGCATGAATGTCCGTAAGCCCAAGGCCAGGCAAGTCAACGCGATCGGATCGTCCAAGGGTTTGCATGAGGGAGGCAAGTAAATTCAAGCTACTTCTATTCTCTAAAATAAAAAAGCCCTGAATTTCAGGGCTTTCTAATAAATTAACGAGGCTGAATTATCCTTTTGAAATTTTGAATGCCGTAGCCGTATTCTCCCACTTTAAAACCACTTTATCTTTTTCAACTGCGATGTTAAAAGTCTCTACAAAACTGTCGGTTTTGCCGGGCTTAACGGTTACGCGCAATACATCTTCATCTTGTTTGTAATCATAGGCTCCCCACTTAATGCCTTTGTTGATAATAATCACCCATTCATTTTCGCCAGGAAGGGTGTATAAACCATATTTTCCTTTAGCCACCGCTTTGCCTTCAATCTTTACGTTTTCGCTAAATTCAATGGTGGTAGTTGCATTGGCGCCTGTGCGCCATACTTCTCCGTAAGGAACCAACCCGCCCATGATTTTTCTACCTTTTGCAGAAGGCTGATGGTAGTCGATGGTTACATTAATCCCATCGATGGTTCCTTCTGCTTTGGCGGGCGGACTGGGCATTTTTTTGTCCTGCGCGATTGCCTGAATTGTCATGGCTAACGCAAACAGGGTGATCATCATGCTGATTTGTTTTTTCATAAGGTTAATGGTTTTTAAAGATTATTAACACGATAACAAGTAACAGGCCACTTTAACAGCGTGCCAAAGATAATGTTGTCAACATGATCTAAAACGGACCAGTTCCTTATTTTGTTTAGGATTGTTTGCCTGAATTGACTATCAGGAGGTTAGGCCAACTGAATTTCAGGCGAGTAACTCAATTTGCCGTCTTAGATATTCTGTCTGCACAACCCCGGATTGTCGCCAACGAGGCTCCCCATTTCTAAAGATAATCAGCGTTGGCACACCCTGAACTTGATAAGATTGTGCCAGAGCAGGGTTCTTATCTACATCTATCTTTACTATCCGTACTTTATCACCCACTTTGCTCTTGAGTTCCTCCAAAATCGGTTTCATCATTTTGCAAGGCCCACACCATTCGGCTGAAAAATCAACCAGAGTGGGTACCTCACTGTTAATCAACTCAAAGAAATCTCCTTTTGCCATATCAGGCCCCCTTGCTTTGTGTTTCGGCCACCAGGATCGTTGACACCATGGTTATTTTTGATTTGATTGAATTTGAAATCAGACAAGCCGCTTCTGATTTTTGTAGCACCCGTTCAGCCCGTTCCCGATCTTTTTCATGAACGATGGTAACCACCGGCTCCAGGATTACTTCCGACATCATAAATTTTCCTTCTATTTTTTCCAGTTTTCCCTTCGAATCGCAATGAAATGAAGTAAACTCCAAATTTGAATTTTCGGCAATGGCCAGAAAGGTCGTCATCAGACAGCTGCTCACCGAGGCGGTGAATAAATGTTCGGGAGACCAGACGCCCGGAATTCCCTTCGGAAACTCGGGTGGCGTTGCTACTTCAATACAGCCATCATGTTGAGTAGGGACGTTCAGTTCCGGAGAACACATCATTCCTTTCCGGTCCTTATTCCAAGCGATCTGAACATTATAAAAATGGGCATCCATAGAATTACAATTTATATTTCAGTCCAATCCAGCTGCCACCATTGTAAACCTGCGTATATCCTTTCGATTTTAAGATGTTTCTGGCAGACCGGCTTCGAATACCGGAGGCACAACAAGTGATGATCACCTGGTTCTTATCGGATAACCTGGCGGTGTTATTGCTTAATGTCTCCACCGGAATATTGATGGAGCCGCGGATATGCCCACCGGCAAACTCATTTTTTGTGCGTACATCGAGCACCACTGCACCCTTCTCCACCAATTCGGAATAATTTACTTTAGGGCCAAGTCCTAACAGATTTTTAAGGGCTTCGATCATAAAATATCAACCGTTTTGGATTGTAAATGATTCAAGGAAAGCCAACTCCCGGCATCCACGCAATTCAACCCTTGTTGTTTGAGTAAATGTGAAGCCATGGAACTTCTGCCTCCGGATGCACAGCATAGGATCAACGGTTGTTGAAAATTTTTTAATTCATCCAACCTACCGTGAAGTTCGCTCACGGGAATATTGATGGATCCGGTTACATGACCACCCTGATATTCATGGGGCGTTCGTACATCCACAATCGTACCCTCATTATTCTGAAGTAATTTTTCTATCGTCATTGTTTATTTTTTTTCTTTTTGAAACATGTTAAAAAGCAATGCCCCCATCAAACCTCCATATAAGGTGGAGTTGACGGGATTGGAAGTAATAGGACAGGTACCCGAAATGCAACCGATTTGTTGCCAATATAGATACCCGGCTCCCAGGCCAGCTGAGATGCCAACGATTGTAAGCCAGTATTTCTTAAGAAGGATCATACTTTTGCAGGTTTATGCAAAAGTAAGGGCAATAGAATTTCTGGAAAGTGACTTAAATCACAATAGAGTTATTTTATTTCGTGCTTGTTTTACCAGCCCTTCATTTTCCAGCAGTTTCATCACTCGGGAGACGGCCTCGCGGGCTGTTCCCAATTCATCGGCCAGTTGTTGGTGGGTAATCTTTATTTCTTTGGATTGGTACAATTCGGACTTCTGTTTTAGTAACTGTAATAAACGCGTATCCAGCTTTTGAAATGCAATGGCATTGACTGCCGATAAGAGTTCTTCAAAACGTTTGTGGTATAGCCTGAAAATGAAGTCTGACCATTCCGGAAATTTCTTTACCCATTCACTGGCTTTTTCAACCGGGATAAAAAGTACCTCGGCATCTTCTTCCACAATGGCCTTAACTTTGCTGGTTTCGTTGTGAATGCCACCCAAAAAAGACATAATGCAACTTTCGCCAGGAGTGATATAATACAGCAATATTTCGTGCCCTTGCGGATCGGTACGCATTACTTTTAAACTTCCGTTCAACACCAAAGGGATTGCCTTGATGTAGCTATCCTCCTGTTGGATGACGGAACCGGAAGGAAATTTTTTTAACTGACCGTATTGAGATACTTCTTCCTTTAGTAAGGATTGAAATAAAGAGTCGGTGGCAGACATTTACTTTGCATTAAGAAAGCAAGAATAGGAAAATTAAAGGAAAGATGATCCCAACGGCTGCCAATTTCCAGCCTCGGCCCCAAAAACTGTATTCTCCCTTTTGAATAAACATGCCTGTACCGGCAATCACCAACATGGCTACGCCAAAGATGTCGGAGTAGTAAATCCACCACTTGCTTGTGTCTATATGCAATTTGGTCATCTGTCCTAAAATAGGGGTGGTGCGATAGGTCTCAATTTTTCCTTTTCCGGTGGTGAGGTCCACCTGCACATCATTATTTGCATACGAGATCCGCAATTGATTTCCATCCACCGAAAACCTCCGCACGTTGTCATCAATCTTATATTTTTCAGTAATGGCAGCAACAAATCGGTCATTAACAGAATCTTTCATCATATCCACCGGTAATTGGATTTCCTGTTTGTTGTACGTATACCGTCTCGGGTGCCATACCTGGCGATGATTAAGAAAAATGCCGGAGAAAGAAAAAGCAATAATGAGTCCTAAATAAAAGTAAGCAATGTCGCGGTGCGTGTTGCGGGCAGTAAGTTTCATAGAGTAATTAAATCAGATTATTTCTTTTTGTAGCTGATCATGATACCGGCTCGGCTGGTACGATCAATAGTGGTGGTAAACTGGGGATGGTTCTTCACATAGTTCATGAAATCACTATCGGCCTGGCCATCGGCAACGTTATGGGTCGTGTAGCAACCGCCCGCTTTTAGCTTGGCCTCAAGGTCTACAAAGTATTGTTTGTACCAATCTTTGTCTGCATCGGAGAAGACAAAGTCATACGGGCCAGGTAATTGGTTCACCAATTGATGGGCATTTCCCAAGCGAGCGTCCACAAAGGCAGATAGTCCCGCCTCCTCCAGATTTTTGAGGGCTTGCGCATGCCTCCTTTCATTCAGTTCCAGGGTAATCACTTTGCCTCCGGTTTTACTCATGGCCCAGGCCAACCAAATGGTGGAGTGGCCCGTGGAGGTACCAATTTCGAGTGCCGATGTATATCCGTTTTTTACGATTAGGTCATGCAAGATCTTGCCATCTTCATACGGAACATTCATATCGCGCCATTCACCCCGGTGTTCCTTAAGAAATTTTTCTACCCGGGCATCCAAGGCGGGATTGTTTTGCGCTCTAACCCAAATCGAGCAGAGGAGAAGGACGAAGAGTAAGGTGGCTTTCATATTGACCTTCGTTTAAGCTTCACGTTAGACACTCAGATGACTATGCTTATTCCCCGGGCACTTAGGATTTAGCGTCCAAATGGATTTAGGGCATTTAAGGCGCGCTTACCCCCACCCATCTTATTCATGGTTTTCATCAGCTTGCGCATGTCTTCAAATTGCTTCAGTAACTGGTTCACCTGTTGGATGCTGGTTCCACTTCCTTTGGCAATACGGGTTTTGCGACTGGCATTGATTTTATCCGGATTCTCGCGTTCCTCCAGCGTCATCGAACGAATGATGGCCTCAATCGGCTTGAAGGAATCATCATCAATATCCACCCCTTTCATCGCCTTTCCCATGCCCGGAATCATTCCAAGCAAGTCCTTCATGTTACCCATCTTTTTGATTTGCTCAAGTTGCGACAGAAAGTCGTTGAAGTCGAACTGATTCTTCCGCATCTTCGCATTCAGCCTGCGGGCCTCTTCTTCGTCAAAGGTTTGCTGGGCCTTTTCAACCAAACTTACCACATCGCCCATACCTAAAATCCGGCTCGCCATCCGGTCAGGGTAAAAGCGATCAATGGCCTCCATCTTTTCACCTGAGCTGATGAACTTGATTGGCTTATCAACTACTCTTCGTATCGAAAGGGCTGCACCCCCGCGTGTGTCACCGTCTAATTTTGTAAGCACGACACCATTGAAATTTAACCGGTCGTTGAAAGCCTTGGCGGTATTCACCGCATCCTGGCCGGTCATGGAATCGACCACAAACAAGGTTTCAGCAGGTTTTAGTGCATCTTTAATACTAGCGATTTCATTCATCATCGCTTCATCCACCGCTAATCGCCCGGCTGTATCGACAATTACAATGCGATGATTGTTTTTACGGGCATGTTCAATAGCCGCTTTAGCAATCTTTATTGCATCCTTGTTTTCGGGCTCTGCATAGACCTCAACCCCGATCTGCTCGCCCAGAACCTTTAGCTGGTCAATAGCAGCCGGCCGATAAATGTCGCATGCAGTCAGTAGTACTTGCCGGCCCTGGCGTTTCAGGTAATTGGCCAGCTTTCCAGAAAATGTTGTCTTACCGGAACCTTGTAATCCGGCAATCAAGATAACTGCAGGACTCCCTTCAATTTTAATATCTTCACTTTCCCCTCCCATTAACTGGGTCAACTCATCGTTTGTGATTTTCGTGAGCAGCTGGCCCGGAGAAATGGCGGTGAGCACGTTTTGGCCCAGGGCTTTTTCCTTAATATCATCCGTCACCTCTTTGGCCACCTTATAATTAACGTCCGCATCGATCAGCGCTTTGCGGATTTCCTTAACGGTGGTAGCGATGTTAATTTCCGTAATCCTGCCCTGGCCTTTCAGGGTTTGAAAGGCCTTTTCCAGCTTAATGCTTAAACTATCGAACATGTTCTGATTTATTTAAAGGGTCACAAAGTTAATGGGTTAATTGTATTGGGGAAAATGATTTCCAGCGCTATTTCCCGGCCTCAAAACCCGGCAAGGTTAACTCGACTACAATCAGATTCTTGTTGAAATTGGAGTAGATCAATTTTACCAAATCTTTATTTTGCAGATTGTTCGCAAATTCAAAGGCTTTATCAAAATCTTCAATAGTGTAGCCAAGAGGCTCCACAACATTACCCATACCACCCATTTTCACAAGCTGTTGCAGAACATATCGTTCGGTTTCCGATAAAGCCATAGGTTATTAATTGGGAGGTGAAGGTAGTTTTTTTAATTTTCTTTGTGCCCGAGGTATGAAATATCAACGGATCTCCCCAGTACCCAACATCAGTAAGCTGATTGATTGCTATTGGCACGCGGAAAGCGACAGTGTAATTCCTGAAAAGAAGAAAATAATACCGGATGGTTTCACCGAGATTATTTTTCACTATCGCGATCCCTACCGCATCAACCTGTCAGGACGCTGGCAAAAGCAAGGGAAATGCCTGCTGGCAGGTCAGATTCGAAAGTTCTTTTACCTGGAAAATACAGGGGCATCCGGAATGTTCGGCATCAAGTTTCGTCCGGCCGCATTGACGAATCTCTTCGGATTAAAAATGATTGAGCTTACAGATCGGGTGGTGCCGTTGCAGACGATTGTGGGTAAACTTTATCGGGGAATGGAAGCGGCTGTGCAAAGCCAAATACCTATCGAGGATTTCGTTCCGATGCTGAATCAGTTTTTTTCTGAACGGTTGACCTATATGACAATAAATGAAAAGATCGAGCAGTCAATCAACCTGATCTTTAGCCGAAAGGGCGATGTGACTGTTGCAGAGTTAACGGATCTCGTACACATAACAGAACGTCAATTGCAGCGATTGTTCAATCACTTTGTAGGTCTTTCACCAAAATTCTATTGTCGAATCATCCGCTTCAACCATATTTTTAGCCTGATGGAACAACCCGACTCCTCCTGGGTGGAGGTTGCCTTGCACTCCGGTTATTATGATCAGGCCCATTTCATTCGAAACTTCCAGTCGTTCACAGGCGAAGATCCCTCTGCTTATTTGTTTGAGGAGCAATCCCTGGCTAATTTTTTTATGAAGCGAAAATGATGTCGGGTTTATACAATACCTGATGCTTATTCAGGATGTACATTTAAAAAAAATCAACCATGAAACACATCATACTGATCATTCTCTTTTCGGTATTTCTTTTGGAAGGATATGCCCAGGACACCACCGCGGAGATAAACAAACTCTCCTGGCTTACGGGAACCTGGAACCGGACCAATGCTAAAGCGGGCCGAACGGCTCATGAGCGATGGATTAAAAAAGACCAACTATTACTGGGGTGGGGGGTACGTATAAATGGCAGCGATACAACCTTTGTGGAGAAATTGAAAATCATCGAGCAAGACAAGGCACTCTATTACGTAGCCGATGTTCCAGAGAATAAATCGTCTGTCTATTTTAAGATTACTGAAATCACGCGTAGCGGGTTTGTTTGTGAGAATCCAGAACATGATTTTCCAAAGAAGATTACCTATCAATTAGAGGGCACAAAATTAAAGGCAACGATTTCAGGCAACGGAAAGTCGGTCGACTATTTTTTTGAGAAGCAGTAATCAGGTTTTTTACTCAGTGCGATACTCATTCAGGTTTAGTTCTTCCTGAATTCGTTGCTGAATCAAGTTAACCGGGTGGGCCATGGCTTCGGTAGGCGTAGTTTCCTTGTTTACGAGACTGATCACGTGCGACAAGTGCAACCTTTTGATTTGGTCAGCAGATAATTCATTTTTTCCAACCAGGGCAATGATAGGTTTGTGATGGTGGTTAGCCAGTGCGGCAATACCGGCTACAACTTTACCGGCAAGGGTTTGTTCATCCATCTTCCCTTCTCCGGTTATAACAAGGTTCGCCTGCATGATGTGCTCCGGTACTTTAAGTTTATCCATGATGTATTCGATCCCGCGTTGGAAGCGGGCCCTCAAAAATACTTTTGCTCCCGCGCCCAATCCCCCGGCCGCACCGGCCCCCGGAAACTCCAACGACACGCCGGTTTCTTTTTCTACAACGCTGGCAAAATTTTGCAATCCCAGATCCAACGCTTGCACCATGGCTTGATCGGCACCTTTCTGGGGAGCGTAAATATAGGCTGCCCCATCCATTCCTGTAAGTGGATTAATGACATCGCACAAAACCAATATTTCCGTATTTTTTAATTTCAGTTTCAAAGAGCCCTCGTCAATCACATGGAGATGAACCAGGCTTTCGCCAATTGGAGGAAGTTCCTTTCCGGATTTATCAAGGAATTTAACACCAAGCGCAGCAGCCATGCCCATCCCGGCATCATTGGTAGCACTTCCCCCAATCGCCAGTACAATCTTCCGCGCACCCCGATCGATTGCGTTTGCAATTAATTCGCCCGTACCATAGGTTGAAGTTTTCAAAGGATTACGTTCATCTGGTGAGAGAAGTTGTAAACCGGATGCCTGAGACATTTCAATAAAGGCGGTTGACCTGTCACCCGAAATACCATACCCAGCTTGAATTTTTCGGAACAATGGATCATAGACGGACGTGGTTACCCATGTTCCGTGAGTATGCGCAGTAAGCAGGGAAGCAGTTCCTTCCCCTCCATCCGCCATGGGGATTGTTTTGATTATGAGAGAAGCATCTAGTTTTAATAATCCTGACCGTATGACTTCGCACACCTCTTCTGCTGTTAGTGAACCCTTGAACTTATCCGATGCGATGAGAATATTCACAACAGGGACAGAAGTAAAATGGAGGTTAGCAATGCAGTTAACCCTTGCGCCAGGGTGATGACCGTATAGCTACGATAAGCAATGCGTTCGTGAATGCCACTGAATTGAGAAACAACCCAGAAGTACGAATCGTTGGCATGGGAAACCGTCATGGCGCCTCCACCAATTGCGACCATCAACGTGGCCAACGCCACCGGGGAATCAAATCCGGCACTGGGTGCAAGCGGTGCCAATAACGAACTGGTGATAATGATTGCCGAGGTGGAAGAGCCCTGGGCTGTTTTCAGGACGGCCGCTAATGAGAAACCGACCAGTAAGAAGGCAACTCCAGCAGACTGTGAGTCAGAGAGGTACTCTTTTAGAATAAGATCGACACCGCTGGATTTAATAACGCTGCCAAATGCACCTCCGGCACCTGTAATAAGCAAAATGAGGCCGGCATCCTTCAAAGCTTCTGCGATCCATCCTGGCCATTCTTGTTTTTGTTTTCCTTTAATTAAGAAAAATGCAAAGAGGAGTCCAATCAAAAGTGCAAGGACAGGATTTCCGATGATTTGAAATAGCGTTGCCTGTGATTGTAAGCTGTTGAAGAACGTGGGTAAAGATCCGCAGGCAATCAGAAGAATCGGAAGCAGGAGGGGTAGTAAACACAGCAGCAGGGTGTGATTTTTTTGATCCATCGATTGAATGTCAGCCAAGGTTACGGGAATATTCACGCCCAATTTTTTGGCTAAAAAGTAAGCCACAGTCGCTACCGGTATGGCTGACAACAATCCGATGAGTATTACCAGGCCCAGGTGCGAAGAGATGCCCAGATTGGCAGCAGCCGCCAGCGGACCCGGTGTTGGTGGTACCAGCGTGTGTGTTGCATAGAGGCCGGATGAAAGTGCCAGCGAAAGTTGAGCGGAGGTACCCGATGCTGAAGCGATGGAGGGTACCAATCGCGATAGAATGATAAATCCGGAGTCACAAAACACAGGAATGCCCACCACCACGCCAATCAGCGACATGGCCAATACCGTGCGTTTCGGGCCAAAGGATTTCACAATTGAATTGCCAAGGGTTGCCATGGCTCCGGTTTTTTCCATCACAATGCCTAAACAAGAACCGATCGCCACCAGAAAGCCGATTTGTTGCAGCATGAGTCCAAACCCGGATTGCATCTCGCTGAATGTTTTAAGAATTGGATTCCCTTGTAAGGTTCCAAAAACTAAAGCTGCCAGAAGTAAGGAGAAGAACGGGTGAAGTTTGAAATACCGGCCCACTCCAATCAGGGCCAAAATGGAGAACAGAAGCGATAGGCTGATTTGTACCATAGACTAATGGCGAAAAGGAAAATAATTGAATACCTCACCCGCTTTGAAATCAGTTCTTTCCGGTGGTAGTTCTAGAAATCCATTGGCCGCTTTCAGGTTGGCGAAATCTCCGGAGCCGCCCCCCGCTTGCGGATAGGCTAAAAGCTGCCCCTTTTCATTGGTTACTTCTACCTGAAGAAAATAGGTGAGTGGTGGCTTGAATGAAAAATCAACAGCCAGGATGGCGTGCGATGTGCTAAGTTCACCACCCAGGCTTTTAATCAACCAAGGCTTTATGTACCGGTAAAAACACATGTAGGTAGAAACCGGATTTCCAGGAAGTGCAAACACCACATGCCGGGAGGACGTGCCGAACCACAGGGGTTTACCGGGCCGTTGACTAACCTGATGAAAGCGCTTCTGGATTCCATTTCGCTCCAACGTTTGTGGAATAAAATCGTATTTCCCTTTGGAAACGCCACCGGAAAAAATGATTAACGAATAGTGCGCAAGAATTTTCTTTACTTCGGAAGCTAAGGTTTCGGCATCGTCAGGAAGGTGAAATTGATCAGCTGCGCAACCCATTTCGCGCAAAGCAGATTGCAAGGCGTAGCTGTTTGATCTTCGAATCTGGTAGGGCAGCGGAATTAAGTCTACCGGCACCAACTCGTCTCCCGTGGAAATGATGGCGGCTTTAGGGAAAGCACTTACTGAAATTTTCTTTTTGCCAACCGAAGCGAGTAATGCTACTTCCGCGGGTGACAGGGTTATTCCGGGTGCCAGGAGCAGGTCGTTACTCTTTACATCGAACCCTTGTGGATGAATGTTTTCACCGTGCACAAGGTTGTCCTTTATAATTTTAGCCAAGCCGCTTTCAATCTCCAGATTCTCATAGGGAATCACGGAATCAGCTCCTTTCGGAAGCATGGCGCCCGTCATTACTTCGAGGCAATCGGTAGGATTCTGTAGCTGTTTTTGTGGTTCACCGGCTGCCTGAATCCCCGTAATGGTAAATTCCCGCTGACCCTGGTTCCACTGATTGAATGAGATTGCTATTCCATCCATCGTTACCCGGTGGAAGGGAGGAAAGTCCCGATCGGCTCGTACTTCTTCTTTTAAGATTCGTCCGCATGCTTCCTGAATAAAAACTTCCTCCAATCCGGTTTCAACAGAATGGGATAGAATAATGGAGGTCGCCTCTGAAACGCTGATCATTTGTTACCTTTGATGGAGTAGTTCTTTTTCAATGAAGAAACAATTTACGCATATTGACGCCTCTGGCAACCCCCGAATGGTCGATGTATCGGTTAAAAAAATTACCAGGCGGATAGCCCGGGCCCAGGCCATTGTGTTGTTGGGTAAGGAAATCATGATGCACATGAAGGATGATGAGCTCATTACCAAAAAAGGACCGGTGTTTCAAACTGCCATCATCGCAGGGGTAATGGCGGCTAAAAAAGTACATGAACTGATTCCATTTTGCCATCCGCTGAACGTGGAGGATTGCCAGATAGTGATTTCCGTAAAAAAGAAAAAGGTGATCATTACCGCAACGGCTGTCATCACATCCAAAACCGGAGTTGAAATGGAAGCACTAACCGGTGCCACCGTTGCTGCTCTTACCGTTTATGATATGTGCAAAGCTTTATCGCACGATATTGTGATTTCTGAAATAATGCTGTTGGAAAAACGCGGTGGAAAGAAGGATTTTGTCCGGAAAGTGTAAAGTTTAGCCCTTCATTATTCGATTTTTTTTCGGGTCTTCAAACTTCATTTACTCACGGTTAACCTTCAATATTTTAACTGTTTATAGATCTCAGGGTTAACCGATTTGGCAAGTATTTTTTTCAGGAAACGATTGAAATATTACGTCTACCAAATCAATTCACTTTAGCCGAACTTTTTAGAACCAGACCTGTTATCTTTGATGTGTCTAAAATAAGTTGGCTATGAAACTGATTGGAAGGAACTTTCTATTAAACCCGATCAATCGAGACCTTTTACTGGTGGTTACTTCAGGTTTGGTGATCGCGGTAGCGATTATCACCCTACTGGTAATGATCGTAAGTCAGATTTGATTAAGGGTGGGCGGAAACCCACTGGTCTCCATCGTCAAAAAATTCCCGTTTCCAGATCGGAACGGTTTCTTTCAGTTGATCAATTACGTATTGGCAAGCTGTAAAGGAGTCTTTGCGATGCGGTGTTGAGACACTCACCACCACCGCTATTTCACCCGGTAGCAAAACCCCCGTTCGATGCTCGACAGCCCAACCCGTTAAGGCCCACCGTTCACGGGCCTGAGCGATGATTTTTTGTATTTCTGAAACGGCCATGGGTTCATACGCTTCGTACTCCAGCCGTACTACATTCTTTCCAGCAGTTTGATTACGAACGGTTCCAATAAATGTGGTAACTGCCCCGGCAGCATCAGCGGTAGCTGCCTGAATGACCTTTTGGACCTCGATTGGTTTATGGGTAAGCGCAATCATTTTCTTTGATGATTTTTTAAGTCAGCCCCCACTCACTGGAGGAATCAATGCGATTTCATCTTTTTCCTGGATCAACACCTCATCGCTGGCATATTCCAGGTTGACAGCAATAAAAAGTGAATTCAATTTTATTAACTCCGGAAATTGAGAATTGAGTTGCTTTCTTAAATCACCCACTGAAGTACCGGAAAGATCAATCGCTACCTCGCGCCCCCCCAGAATATCGCGCGAAATGCCAAAAGTTTTGATTTTCACATTCATTTAACAAATATACACGTTGAACCTTTCGCAATATTAGACTGATCATTCTAACTTTCGATTTGATGCCCGACCAGCAACTATACGACAATCATGGCCGACCGATCAGCTACCTGCGGCTCGCGGTTACGGACCGGTGTAATCTGCGGTGTTTTTATTGTATGCCGGAAGAAGGAATCAAGTATCTTCCAAAGAAAGAACTGCTCACCTTTGAAGAAATTGAGCGGCTCATAACCCTGATGGCAAGTTTGGGCATCTCAAAAATCCGGCTTACCGGGGGCGAACCCTTCGTACGAACTGACCTGATGAAGTTGGTGCGAAAAATAGTTACGATTGAAGGGGTAGAGAGTTTGCACCTGACCACGAATGGACTCCTAACGGCTCCGTATATTCAGGAGTTGAAAGCTCTGGGTGTTGCTTCCATCAATTTAAGTCTGGATACCCTGGACCCGGAGCGCTTCAATAAAATTACCCGCAGAGATGAATTCGGAAAAACCTGGTCGACACTGCAACTTCTATTAGAAGAGGAGATACCGGTAAAGATTAATGCGGTCGTGATGGAGGGTCAAAACATCGAGGACATCATTCCGCTGGTTGAGTTAACCAAGAACAATAACGTATCTGTTCGGTTTATCGAAGAGATGCCGTTTAATGGTGAAGGTAATCACTATCCTAAATTAACCTGGACGTATAAGAAAATTCTGGAGTTGATTCGAGCCCAGTATCCGACCGTGCTAAAGCTCACCGATGAACCCAACTCCACTTCCTACAATTATCGGGTTCCGGGTTATCGAGGCGATTTCGGTGTCATTGCCGCCTTTACACGCACGTTTTGCGGAACGTGCAATCGAATTCGGGTTACTGCACAGGGAGTTTTGAAAACCTGCTTGTATGACCATGGCGTCTTGAATCTCAAAGACCTTATGCGCGCAGAAAAATCGGATTCAGAATTGAAAGCCGAGCTCTTAAGAGCCTTCTCGAACCGCCCTAAAGATGGTTTTGAAGCAGAAAAAAAGAGAGTACTTTTCCCGGTGATGGAATCCATGTCTACCATTGGCGGATAAATTAAATTAATGACCATGAATCGATTGCTTCCTTTTGTACTTCTCATCAGTTCATTCGCGATGGGCCAAAAACTGCCGGAAAAAACTTCCGCATTCAAAATTACCGGTGAAGTAAAGGCGGAGCGAACCGTAAGGATTGATGACCTTGCCAATTACCGCGAATCTTCGTTGGGGGATGTGGTCATAACGAATCATTTAGGAGAGGTGAAAAGTCAACAGAGAAGGTTGAAGGGAGTTTTATTAAGAGATATACTGGAGACAAGTGAGATTATAAGTAAAAGTCCGAAGGAACTCAGCGCTATTTTTGTCGTATGCAAAGCCAGTGATGGCTACACAATTGTTTATTCCTGGAACGAGCTATATAATAATCCGGCCGGAGAATCTATTTACATCATTACTTCGAAAGATGGAGTTCTCGCCAACGAGTTGGATGAGTCGATCGTCATGATTTCTCCCCGCGACTACAAAACCGGAAGACGATATCTTAAGGGTCTTGCTTCCATCGAAATAAAGCGCGCGTTATAAGGGATGGAATCGTATCTTCTCATCAGCACCTTCTTCCTTATTGCTTTGATTTATTCGTCTGTGGGTTTTGGCGGGGGTTCCAGTTATCTGGCAATTATGGCCCAACCTTTTTTTGGATTGGTACCCGAAACGATTCGCCCGGTAGCCTTGCTGTGTAATCTGGTGGTGGTTACCGGAGGCACCCTTATCTTTTATAGGCAAGGTCAGTTGAAAGGGAAGGAGATCTGGCCCTTCATGATTCTGAGTGTACCGCTTGCCATGGTTGGCGGGTGGTGGAAATTAACCGCGCACACCTTTTTTATCTTATTGGGCATTACGCTTTTTGTCGCGGCCTTTTTTCTATGGTTGAAGCCAAAAGCGATCGTGAAAAAGGAATTCAGCACTGCTGCGCAGTGCGCATTGGGTGGCGGGATTGGTTTGCTCTCGGGGCTGGTGAGTATCGGGGGTGGAATTTTTCTATCGCCCATCTTACATCTTTTAAACTGGGGCGATGCCAAAAGAATTTCAGCACTTGCCAGTGTTTTTATTCTCGTCAATTCAATAGGTGGACTTGTCGGACAGGCTGCTTCAGGAGCTACTTTAATTGATTGGCGACTGGTAGTGCCCCTGTTAATAGCCGTTTTGTTGGGAGGGCAGATTGGATCGCGATTAGGGGCTCAGACCTTCAATGCATTGTACATTCGCAGGATTACTGCGGTTTTAATTTTAATTGCTTCTCTCAACATTTTAAAGGATCACATATGAAAGTCTTTTGTTCGATTGTCCTGCTGCTCGTATTCTCCACGGGATATGCGCAACAACGGGTAAATCCAGTAATTAAAAATTACGGAGGAATCTTTGAGATTCCTGATGCCGTTGAAAAGCCCGATCCTTCCCTCAATTACAATATTGTTATTGAAGTAGAGCGCGCCAGCGATAGACCGGATTCTATCAACTGGGCGATGTACAATGTAGCCCGCTTGATCAATCTTCATGTAATGGGAGGGGTGCCGAAAGAAAAATTGAATGTGGTATTGGCTATTCATGGCAGCGCAGCCTTCACCGTGATGAACAATGACGACTATAAAGCTAAGTACAGAGTCAATAATCCAAACTTGAAACTATATCAAGAACTGGAACAGGCAGGTGTGAAGATATTCGTGTGTGGTCAGTCCCTGATCGCGAGAAACATCAACAAATCGAATATGGTGCCGGAAGTTAAGATTGCAACTTCAATGCTCACGACCCTCACTACCTATCAGTTGAAGGGATATGCCCTCCTAAAGTTTTAGCACCCTTCAGCTGGTGTGATCGTAAACAATCATCCACTGACCTTGTATTTTTTTGAAGATCAAGGTAAAAGGTCCGTTGGGCTGATCGCTTTCGCGGAATAAAGTATATTGCCCCGTCACCAGATACGTTTCCGGGGCAAGGGATACCACTTGCCAGATGTCAAACTCCAGCCTTCCCATTAAGGCCCGTGTGGAGTAGTTTTTCCTATAATTATCCAACGTGGGTTGCCAACCATACCGGATTGAAGATCCAATAAATTGCAAAGAGTCAGATTTCCAGTAACCCTCCATGAATAATTCCAGGTTACCCTCATTCCAGGCATCTTGTTGTTTTGACAACACTTCACGGATGCCTGACTCTGCATTTTCTCCGGCTATTGGCAAAGGAGGTGCGGAGCAGGAAATGAACAACACGGATATCCAGATAACATATTTCATGAGATTATTATTTATCCATTGGAATAAATTTCCCCGCATCAATTTTTCCGTTGGTCACTGTGTACAAGGTCACGCCAGAGGGTAATACTTCATGCTCATGTCGATTGGCGCCAACCACGGCTCCCGTTTGCTCAAAGCGAATGGGTGATCCGGAACGCTCATAGGTAAAGACCTGCCGGGAATGATAATGTCCTGCCAGGGAAATCGGGAAAGGATGGGTGTCTAGGATTTTAATAACTTCTTCTGCGTTAGAAACGATATGCCGGAATTGAAGTTTGCCAGATTCCCGTTCCAGTGTTCGCGAAGGTCCTTCCTCAGTAAAGGCTGTCAAACTCAATCCGCCTGAATAAAACGGCATGTGACCGAAGGTAATCACCGGTGTCGTTTTGGGCACGGTGGCCAGATCGGCCTGTAACCACTTCACCTGCAATGAATCAACCCTTCCAAAGTACCAGAGGTCTTCATAGTCTACATTGTCTAATCCAACAAAATGAATCCCGCCATAGTTGAACGAGTAGTAATTGGGTCCCAAATAGTGATGATACATTTTTTTTCCGTACAGGGGATGGGATTGACTCACCAGCGAAAGATGTCGTTCAATACCAAAAATCTCATGATTACCCGGCACACTCCAAACGGGTACCGTAAACTTTTCAGTTTCCTTTTTATAAAGTTCGTAATACCCGCTGGCTTCCTTTTCAGAAACCCGTAAGGCATCTTTTACGAGGTCGCCCGTGATCAATACGAAATCGGGTTTGGTGGCTCCCACAATTTCCCGCAGTTTCTGCATTCGATCCACGCTCTTTTCACTGATGTGCGTATCTGAAGCATGAATAAATGAAAACGAAGCAGGTGTATTTTTTTTCGTCAGGGCGAAGTCGTTGGTAGGCGCAACTTTCTGCCACGATGCGGTTGGCGCATACCCTTCCGGAGATGTAACCAGCACAAATCCATAGCCTTTGGACGCACGGATTTCATACCGGCCCTGCGCATCCGATACAACCACTTGCACCTGGTCGGAAACACTCACGCCAGCCATTCCAGGTTCATCCTTATCATGAATGCCATTTTCATTTTTATCATAATAAACCGTTCCTTGAATCAAGGTGTTGCTTTGGGCTTTCAAATGGGCTGTAACCAGAAGCAAAAGGAGGATGATTCCGTATTTCATAGTAATGATTAGCAGGGTTCAAGATACAAATTCACGGCATTCCTTTATGGGTGTGGTCATTTCGGCAATCCTTCCTATTTTGCACTCCAATTTTACGATCGAAAATGAAAGGCCTCCGATTTAGTGATCATGTGCTTCCACATTTGATTGCTGTGCTGGTATTCTTACTGGTTACTGTTCTGTTTTTTAATCCCATCTTTTTCGACAACAAAGCGATTGAGCAAGGCGATATACAGCAATGGAGCGGCTCCTCAAAAGTGTTGCGCGATTACCGGGATCAAACCGGAGAAGAAGGCTTGTGGGCCAGCACGATGTTCTCGGGCATGCCCGCGTATTTGGTGAATCTGAATTGGAGTGATGGAGTGGTGGTGGGCATGAAAAAGGTATTATCCGTATTTCTGCCGCACCCGATTTCCAACATTTTCCTTGCCTTCGTTTGTTATTACATCTTGTTACTCTCATTCCGGGTGCGACCCTGGTTGGCCATCGCGGGTGCGCTGGCGTTCGGATTATCTTCCTACATGATCATAGGCCTTTCGGCTGGACATAATGCGCGCATTGGCGCCATCGCTTTCATGCCCTTGGTGATGGCCGGCATACACCTCACTTTTACAGGAAGAAGAATCCTGGGGGTAGGCATAACTGCGGCCGCGCTTGCACTGCACCTTCGCGAAAATCACTTACAAATCACCTACTATTTGGTGCTGATCGTGGTGGTTTATGGAGTAGTGCAATTGATCCTGGCCATCTATGCGAAACAAGTAGGTTCGGTATTAAAGAACATTGCCCTCTTGATTCCTGCGGTAGTCATCGCAATGGGTACTTTCTTCGGTCAATTCTGGGCCATTAGTGAATACACCCGCTACTCGATCCGAGGACCTTCGGAGATCGCTTCTTCACAAAAGGAAGACGCCTCTGGTCTTTCCAAGTCCTATGCCTTTCAATACAAGTATGGAATCTGGGAGCCCATGACGTTATTCATTCCTAATTTCTATGGTGGTTCTAGTCGGGAGTATTTTGTGGCCGATCAGAACAGTGATTCCTACAAAGCACTGATGCAGTCAGGCGACAATGAAACCGCCAATCAATTGGCAAATTATACATCCGCTTATTGGGGTCCACAGGATTTTACGATTGGACCCTACTATGCCGGGGCATTGGTTTGTTTTCTTTTTGTTCTGGGGATCGTATTTGCAGAAAAGAAATACGTGTGGTGGCTGGTCTCATTAAGTGCGTTAAGCCTAATGCTAAGTTGGGGCGATAGTTTTGCCACCTTCAATTATTTTATGTTCGATTACTTTCCCGGCTATAACAAATTCCGGTCGGTCAATTTTGCTTTAGTAATCATCCTCTTTTCAATGCCCTTGCTGGGAATGATTGGTCTGGAGCGATTGTTGGCTGCCGGTTGGAATAAGGACACCCAGCGTAAACTCATCTGGCCGGTAGGCATTGTCCTTGGTTCGATTTTAGTTTTTATAACGGTAGGCGGCTTTGGTTCATTTCTGAAACCAGAAGAAAGTCAACTTCCACCCTGGTTGCAACTTGCGTTACGGAAAGACCGGATTGCCTTGCTGCGTTCTGATGCCTGGCGGGCACTGTGGCTTGTGCTTCTCTGTAGTATTGGAATTTTTGCATTGTTGAAGAATATTTTAAAACCGGCTATCGTTTTTCCTGTATTAGTTATCCTCATGTGGGTGGATTTGGCTCTGGTAGACAACCGGTATTTCTCCAAGGAAAACTACAAGCGCAAGCGCGACAATGCCTTTGCCAATCCCACGCAAGCAGACGAGGAAATTCTGAAAGATAAAAGTTACTTCCGCGTGTATAACTTACAGAGTCCGTTCACCGAGGCGCGTACTTCCTATTTTCATCATTCCTTGGGGGGGTATCATGGCGCCAAGCTAAGACGGTATCAAGACTTGTACGACTCCTGTTTAATAAAAGAAACGCGTGCATTAATTCAGGATGTACAACAAGGCACGCCACAATTCGAGAATTATGGCGTGTTGAACATGCTTAATACCCGGTACATTGTGTATGGCACGGAGCGAGGAAATATTATTCTGAATCCCTCTGCCAACGGACCTGCCTGGTTTGTACGAGATGTGATCAAAGTGAATTCACCGGCAGAAGAATTAAAGCAGACCGGTGAAGTAAACACCCGCTCGGTAGCGGTAATCAACAGTTCGCAATCAATAGCCAGCGGTGAGCAGTTGACGGTAGACAGCCTCGCAACAATTCATATAGTAGAAAATAAGCCTCCTTACCTGAAATACGAGTCCGAATCAGCGGTAGCTGGTGTAGCTGTATTTTCTGAAATATATTATCCAAGAGGGTGGCACGCTTTTCTTGATGGTACCGAAGTTCCGATGCTGCGCGCAAACTATGTGCTCCGTGCCCTGGAGGTACCCGCTGGCAAGCATACGATCGAGTTTAAGTTTGAACCTAAGCCCTACGTGATTGGGAATAAGGTAACGTTTGCTTCGGGCTGGTTGTTATTAATGGTTGTTGCCGGTTGTATCGGCTGGAGCTTTAAGAAGCAGGAACCGTATTCTGACTTTTGATCAACGAAAAGCTCTCCGGTTACTCATCTTTTAATACTTCCACCGGGTTTGTCATGGCTGCTTTTACCGAATGATAACTGGTAATCAGCATGGCCAATGCCAACGTTCCTAACCCCACCAACCCAAATATCCAGAGGGAAGGAGCAATCCGATAAGCGAAATCCTGCAACCAGGTATTCATCAGCCAATAGGCGAAGGGGGCTCCTATAATAAAGGCGATGATAATTAATCGGGTATATCCTCTGGAAATCAAAGCGAGGATATCGATTACTGATGCTCCGGATACTTTCCGTATACCAATTTCCTTGGTACGCTGCTCCAGGGAATAAACAATCATGCCCAATAAGCCTAATGCTGCAATCATAATGGCGAGGGTGGCCATGACGGTCAAAAGTGTCCCGAATTGTTGCTGACTTTTAAAGGTTTCGGCAAATGCCTGGTCCACGAAGTAATAATCAAACGGAGCGTCTCCGGCCTGCGTTTTCCAAAGCGCATTTAATTGGCTGAGGGTGGCCTCCCAGTTTTCCCTACTTTGAGGTGCCATCCGCATGGCAATGTAGTGGCTGGGTTCGGGGTAAAGATTTTTTGTCTTGAAGTGAAAAACCGCCATCGGCTCAATCGGATTTTCTAGTGACCAATAGTTGAAATTGGCCATCACTCCGATTATTTCAAACGTAGCATTTTCATAGGTTAGCTTTTTTCCGATAACCTGTTCGTTAACCTCCCACCCAATTTTGTGAAGCATGGCTTCATTTACTAGAACCCGTTCATGGTCACCGGGACTTTCTGACAAAAAGTTTCTGCCGGCTACTAGTTTTATTTGCAGAGTAGGCACATAGTGTTCATCGGCTTTAAGAAAGTTGAGTGGAAATCGCAATTCACTTTTTTCTTCCACTCCAAACGAGTCCCCTCCCCAAATACGGGGCGGTACAGAAGTACATACGGTGGCGTTGTTAACCCCGGGAATAGTAAGAGCCGCATGAACCATACTTTCGCCATCGGAGAGGGCCTCCACGTGATTCAGTACCAGTAGATTTTCACGATTGAATCCCAAATCTTTGTCGGCCACAAACTGGAGTTGCTGAAATACGATGGCCGTACAAATGATCAGAACAATGGAAATGCTAAACTGAAATACCACCAGGCCATTGCGAAAGGATTTTCCAGTCTGACCGGTTCTTATTTTGCCTTTAAGAGCTTCTACCGGGTGAAAGCGACTGAGAAAAAATGCCGGATAGAGGCCGGATACCATCGCCATCAGCAAAATGAGCGCAGTAAGTCCGAGCATCAGTTCGGGTGAGTGCAGCAAATCCAATTGCAAAGACCGGCCCGTAATTAAATTGAAAGCCGGCAAGAGCAATTGTGTAAGTCCGAGGGCAACTGCCAGGGCAACCAAACAAAAGGCAATTGCTTCCAGAAAGTAGCCGAGACCCAATTCATTTTTTCCGAGCCCAAGAATTTTTCGAACACTGGCTTCTTTTATTCTACGGGTATATTGCGCAGTGGAGAGGTTCATGAAATTGATGCAAGATAACAAGACAATAAAGATGGCAGCGCCAATAAAGGAATAGATTACAGTAATGTTGCCGGAATCATTCAACCGGTTGATCACCATCGTTGGAGGTAGGTGGATGCTGGTGAGGGGTTGCAGAAACAATTCCCATTTTTTCCCCGACTTCGTATATTCTTCCCAGGTGGTGTTAAAGGCCAACCGCAAGGTTTCGCCAGCATGTTTCTCCGGAATTTTGGCCAGCTTGGATTCCACGGCAGCAAGATTAGCCTCTGGACTTAATCGGATGTAGGTTTCCAGTTGTGTCCACACCCAACTCCAATAGAATTTTTCGATCGGGAAGCTTTTCATCGACAGCAGGATATCAAACTCGATGTAGGAATTATCGGGGGTATCTTCGACAACTCCCGTAACCGCATAGGTTTGCTGGCGGTCGCCATTGGTTGTGCCCAACCGAATCAATTTACCGAGAGGATCCTGATCGCCAAAATATTTTTGTGCGGTGGAACGCGTAAGCACCAGGGTGTTGGCCTGATCAAATAACGCTTCAGGGTTTCCCTTCAGCACGGGAAAGTTGAACATGCGAAAGAAGTTCGTGTCTGCAGCCAATACCCTTTTCTCTTCAAATGAAATTACTTCCTGGGTAGGGGTGGTGTAGGTAACAATAAAGTTGCCAGGCGTATGAATACTCGTCATTAGCTCCACTTCCGGTAATTCTTGTTGAATGGAATAAGCCACGCCTGGGCCGGTGGAGGCGAATTGATTAGTATTGTTTTCACCCCAGATAAAAGTCTGATTGACCCGGTAAATACGATCCGCATCGCGATGGAAACGATCGTAACTAAATTCATGATGAACGTATAGATAAATCAACAACGTGCTGGCGATGCTCACGGTGAGGCCCAACAAATTAATGAATGAAAAGAGCTTTTGACGCTTTACGTTGCGGACAAACAGGAGTAGGTAATTTTTCAACATGGATCTTGGGTTGGGCTTATTTTGTCAAAGGTTGTACCAGTTGTGGAATACGCTAAAAGACCTGATTTCTGCCATATTATTGTTCAATATTATCAGAAATTGTCCGTATCCGGTCGATAAAACTAATTGCTTTGCGAGCAACCAACGTTTATTTGCAGGGACGGAATTTGGGCAGACGCAGCACGCGGCCGGTGAAGTTGGTTATCTGCGAATCTTTTTTGGTTCACCAATTGTCGATGCATATCGGGATGGAACCATAATGAGGTGTCAGTTGCGTTGAATCCGATTTCCTGGTTAAGTATGCTGCGGTTTTCCTGGAAGGCTATGTTGGACGTCTGGCAAACGGTATCGGGGCGGGATCGGTGCTTGCGTGGTTCGGTTGGCCCAGACAGATCCATTGAAAAATATTCCCGTCCTGTAGAGCCAAATATGTTGTTACTTTCAAAAAAGAACCTGATTTTTATTCGGTTAACTTCAAACACGGAACTCTAAGAAGTTGAACACTTCACACTAAACTTAAACCACAATGGGATTAAATACTCTTGACTATGTAGTTTTTGGCGCTTACTGCGCGCTTATTCTTGGCATCGGTTTATGGGTTTCGCGGGACAAAGAAGGTAAACAAAAAAATGCAGAAGACTATTTTTTAGCGAGTAAGTCGTTGCCCTGGTGGGCGATTGGGGCCTCGTTGATTGCAGCCAATATTTCGGCTGAACAATTTATCGGGATGTCGGGTTCGGGCTTTGCCATTGGATTGGCAATTGCGAGTTATGAATGGATGGCGGCCATCACCTTGTTACTCGTTGGAAAGTACTTTCTTCCGGTCTTTATCAATAAAGGCATTTACACCATTCCCGGATTTGTTGAAAAACGGTTCAGTACCAATCTGAAAACCATTTTAGCGGTTTTTTGGATTGGACTATTCGTTTTTGTAAACCTGACCACAGTGCTTTACCTCGGAGCGCGCGCCATGGACACCGTGATTGGTACTGGAGATGGCAGCTTGATGACTTATAGTATTTTGGGATTAGGCCTTTTTGCAGCCGCCTATTCATTGTGGGGTGGATTATCTGCTGTTGCGTGGACCGATGTGGTGCAAGTGGTGTTGTTGGTATTGGGGGGATTGGTTACAACCTTCATTGCATTAGAGCGCGTATCCCCTACGGGTGGGATCATCGATGGATTTATTCACGTGTTCAATACAGTGCCAGGAAAGTTTTCGATGATCGTTCAAAAAGGTGAAATCATAACCCCGGATGGTCGGGATGCCTGGTGGGATTTACCCGGCCTGGCAGTGTTGGTAGGCGGCATGTGGGTTGCAAACGTGTATTATTGGGGGTTCAATCAATATATCATTCAGCGTACGTTGGCGGCTAAAAGTCTACAGGAATCGCAGAAGGGTATTGTGTTTGCAGCCGGATTGAAAATGATTATTCCATTGATCGTTGTTATTCCGGGAATCATCGCCTATGTAATGAATGCCGATGCCACAGGCGCCCTGACTCCTCAAACCATGGATCCGAGTTTTGTTAGCGCAACCGGTTCTGTGGTAAATGATAACGCATTTCCTTGGTTGGTGCGAACCTTTATTCCTACAGGCCTGAAGGGTTTGGTGATGGCCGCGCTGGCAGCGGCTATTGTTTCATCCCTGGCCTCCATGCTCAATTCTACTTCCACCATTTTTACCATGGATATCTTCCTGCCATACATCAATAAAAATGCATCGGATAAACAGACGGTGTCCGTTGGAAGAATCAGCGGCTTTGTTGCACTGGTAATTGCCATGTTGATTGCACCCATGCTCGGCAACCTCGGGCAGGCTTTTCAGTTTATTCAGGAATACACAGGCGTAGTAAGTCCGGGTATTCTGGCAGTTTTCCTTACCGGATTATTCTGGAAACGAGCCACCAATAATGCCGCCATTTGGGGTGTTATCATGTCCATTCCCATCGCCATGTATTTTAAAGTGGCTCCTAACGGTTGGTCTGATGCTGCCTTTTTTGTGAACATCCCATTCATGAACCAAATGATGTTCACTGCGGTAGCTTCCATATTGATCATCGTAATTATCAGTCATCTGGAAGGCAAGGGTCAAACCGATGGTAAAGGAATTATTATTTCACCTGGATTTTTTAAAACGGATCCTACCTTCAACATCAGTGCTATCGCCATTCTGATCGTTTGTGCGATGTTGTATGCGATTTTCTGGTAGCCCCTTATAATAAGGATAGTATGTTACCTCACCTTTCCTGCTAAGTTTAAAACAGGAGGGTGAGGTTTTTATTTATCTTTATCATATGAACCGGATCGACCGGCTGACCGCCATTCTCATTCACCTGCAAACCAAACGTGTCGTAAAGGCCGAGGAAATTGCCGACCGTTTTGGGATGAGCTTGCGTACGGTGTACCGCGATGTGAAGGCCCTGATGGAAGCGGGCGTACCCATCGGCTCGGAAGCGGGCAAAGGATATTTTATTGTGGATGGTTATCATCTCCCTCCGGTGATGTTCACCCAGGACGAAGCAAATTCCATGATGTTGGCCGGAAAGCTTGTTGAAAAAATAGCCGATAAATCAGTGCGCGAAGCTTTTAGCTCAGCCCTCTATAAGATTAAATCCGTCTTAAAGGATGAGGATAAGGACTACCTGGAAGCCCTGGACTCCAACATCAAAATTTACTTTCGTGGTCGTACGGAGCAGAACGATCAGTTTCCCGATCACTTCATGACTGAAATTCAACGGGCGGTGGCGCGTAAACAAGTTCTGAAACTGGATTATGTCAATCAGGCGGGTGAAGTTTCACAGCGACTCGTAGAGCCGGCAGGAATCTTTTACTATAGCCTGGCGTGGCACTTGATTGGATGGTGCCGGCTGCGCAATGGCTACCGCGACTTCCGGTCAGACCGGATTAAAAATCTGGTGAATACCGGTGAAGAATTTAAAGTGCGCAGCACGGGTTCACTCAAAGAGTATTTTCAGGCGATGTATTCATCCAATCAAAATTTGATTCAGGCCGTGGTCGTGTTTGATAAAAAGGCATTACTTGGTCGGCCACTTAACTCGACCACCACACAAACCGATCTGGGTGATTGCATCCGGGCGGAGTTTTTGATGGATAATCTTGACTTCTTTGCCCGCTGGATATTAATGTATGGTAAGGGTGTGGAAATTAAAGAGCCCGATCAGTTACGGGAACGGGTTTCAGAACTGTCAGAAGAATTATTCCACCATCATACCCGGGAGCGCAACCTCGTCAAATGATTTCAAAAGCTGCTACATGGTAACCCTGCTGCCCTACTGACATACGGTTGTCACTCCCGAAAAAAAACCTGAAATTTTGTTTTTCTATTGACATAGGGTTGTCACGGGCTCATCGTTGATTACATAAAATTTCAGGATATGAAATCAACACAATTGCCCGCTCTTAAATCGATAAAGCCTATCAATTTTCTTTTTTATCGGATCGAGACAACTGTTGCTGAGTTGAATCGATGGTTGTGGGTTGCCCCCGAATTATATGAGGAAGCCTTGGTGAATAAGCTCACCGTCACCGGTCCGATTCATTGGCATTATTCCGGCTTTACCGATGTCAGCAAACCCTTTACACTGGAGATCGCATTACCGGTAGCGGAAGTGTTGCCCGATTACGATGGTAAGTTTCACTTCAAGCGAACAGCTGAATTCAAGTGTTTGACATTAACCCATGAAGGCAGTTGGTATGACCTTCCAAAGAGCTATGAAATTTTGACGCATCATGCCAGAGACCACCAGTTTCAACCCCTGGGTGTAACTCGCGAACTCTACATCAATGCCGATTTCAACTTTCCGGAAGCGAACACGACCGAGATTCAAATGGGAATTGTATGAGTCGGAACCAATGCCTGATCATTATTATGGGATTGTTAACTGCGTGCATTACGCTGTACATTGTCTTTTTCAGTTATGGAAGTATTAGTGTTTAAAACATCCGTGCAATCGCTGGAAAGTGTGAACCAACTTTCTCCTTTGTTGAATGAGTTGGCTGGGAATGACCGGTGGAATTTTGCCCTGGACGACTGCGACCGAGTTCTTCGCATCGTATCGGGTCGGGTGTCTGCCCACGATGCGATCCAATTGCTGCTAGGTGCTGGGTTTGATTGCGAGGAATTAGAGTAAAAACATCATATAGATTTCTTAAATTAAATGGAATGAGAAAAGTAATACTTGGCTTGGCGGTAAGCCTGGATGGATTTATCGAGGGCCCCCAGGGTGAATACGATTGGTGTTTTACCGATCAGGATTACGGTCTTACGGATTTTTCAAAACGAATTGATGCCTTGGTTATGGGCCGAAAAACGTATGAAGTGGCGAAAGCATACGAAGGGCCGAAACCGTGGAGCGATGCAAGGACGTATGTATTTTCGCGTACAATGGAACCGACTCAGGATGTTACCCTATTGCGGGGTGATCTGGTAAAATCGATGCGCGAATTAAAATCAAAACCTGGTAAGGACCTTTGGTTATTCGGTGGAGCTGAGCTAACCACTCAGTTTATCAATCACAACCTGATTGATGAATACTGGCTCTCCGTGCATCCGATTTTGTTGGGAGCCGGTAAGCCACTTTTTCATGATATTGCCACTCGTAAAAAATTGAAATTGTTGGAATCGAAAGTATATGACACCGGGTTGGTATCGTTGCGGTATGCACCTGATTTATAATTTAATCCATCACAATGAAGAAGCAAACTAAAACTAGGTCCTCAAAAAAGGTCGGGAAACCGAATAAATCCTGGGCTGATAAAATGGAGCAGGATCACTCACAAGTAAAGAAGATCGACCTTGATTTTGCAGACATCAAAGCCGGGAGTTTGATGTACATATCTAATCCAAAGACCATCGATGCGTATATTCGTACAATACCGAAGGGAAAATCTGTGGATTTAAAAACCATGCGCAGGGATCTCGCGCTTGCGCATGGAGCTGAAGTTACCTGCCCGATTACTACCGGAATTTTTCTTCGAATTGTTGCCGAAGCCGCGCATGAACAGTTGAAGAAGGGAAAAGCCATCAGTAAAATAACTCCATTTTGGCGCGTCATTGATCCGGAGAAACCACTGGCGAGCAAGTTAACGTTTGGCACAAAGCTCATTCGTCAACAACGCGCATTGGAGAAATTAAATCTTAACGTGAAGTCCGGAAAGTAAACGCCAGCCGGAAGTCCATCAAACGGGCATAGCTGCTATACAGGTTACCAACATGGTGCTTGTGGGTAATTTGCGTTTGGGTATTGATAAACGTAGCCTCTACATCTCCGGTACGGTCAGAAGAACTTGAAGCATGGTGCTCTGGTCCGTCCGTGTTCATATACTTGATCTGACCACCCTGGGTGTAATAGGTACTGATGTTCACCAGAAAAATGTTCTCTGGCAAGCGTTTAAATAACCGGGCCAGATCATATTGCACACCACCCCCAATTGAAAAAATCAACGTTCCATCTTTCATCAGGATCGCTTTTTCTACGGGCTCACAACTATCAAAGTCATTGGTATCATAAATCGAAAGGTTGGTATTGTACCAGCCATATCCTGCTTTGGCGCCAACATACGGAATAAGCGCCCGATTGAGTAGCAAATTGTAGCGGCCTGAGGCCATCAGGTTCAGGAAGGAATTTGTAACGTGCACATCCATTTCGGCTGTGGTGCCATCCGGGAAGTCATACAACTGCCGACTTTGATCAAACCCATATACGGTGTAGTTCAAGTCAGAACCGATTGCATATCTTTTGTTAGGAGCAACGAAATGATAATCCAGTACAATCCCATGGCCCTGGTTAATGTTCATTTTCATTTTTCCCATGGGGTTTGCGAACGTGTAACCCATCGAGAATTCACGACCCCATTGCGCCTGAAGATTATGAATAGTGAACAGGACCAGTACAAGTGGTAAAAGCTTTTTCATAGGCATTTGATGATGACTAAGTGAAAATACGAAAAAGCGGTGGAGAAATTTGAACTGGCATAATTACCAATTGGATACTGACCGGGGCATCGTATTTTTGGCCATGTCATTGGAAGAAAAAGCCGCAGCGGTAGCGTTAGTGTTTGAAAAGCTTGATCGTCAGATTGCCTCCTTTCAGGCTTCCACTACATTGCATTGTCAGTGGGGATGTGGAAAATGTTGTTTCAAACCCGATATTGAAGCCACGGTATTGGAATTCCTGCCGTTTGCTGTCCATCTTTATCGGCAGCAGGCTGCAGAACATTGGTTAGAGCGGATTCAACACCACCCTACTTCTATTTGTCTTATACTAAATCCCACGCAATCAGGGGCCGGCTTGTGTGCGGAGTATGTACACCGTGGGTTGATATGCAGGCTATTTGGGTATTCAGCCCGTACCAATAAGTATGCAAAAAAAGAGTTGGTAACCTGCCAGATCATCAAAACCGAGCAAGCAGCGGCTTATCACAACGCCATGCTACAAATCGAAGGCGGATTGGATGTTCCCGTAATGAATCAATATTATATGCAGCTTCATGCCATAGATTTTGAGTTAACCCAGCACTTTTATCCAATCAATGAGGCAATCAAACGGGCGATTGAACTGGTGCTTCAATATTATGCGTATCGCAATTAGAATTGACGAAACAGACTACGACCAAGCTTGTTGATCACGATCAAAGGAGTTGGGGTCTTTATCAAGGCTGGAAAATCCTGCTTCGCCTCGTTCTGCATGGAGGCGGTCTCTTTGTAAATGGTTGTGAATGAAATAATCAGGGCCACCACAATGCCGGCAACGAGAAGAAGGTCTTTATGGGTGATTTTTATTTGCACGGTATGCTCTTTCCCAAAACAAATGCCATCATCCTGATGGCTTGAAATTCTTGCTTTTTTGGGGTTTTAGTATGTCTCATGTTCAGTTTCGTACAGATCCATTGCCCTTCTCCGTACAACCTACCGGTTACAGTGGCCCGTAGTTTGCCTATTAAGGATCGGATTGAACTTCTTTTCTTGCTAAATTTGTTGTCCTTTGAGTTGTTGAATTACACGATCATGAAGAAATATTTCCTTCTCCTGCTTTTAGGGTGGGGCAGTCAGGTGCAAGCACAGGAATCAGCTGCCTCTCCGGTAAAATGGCTCACCTTTGAGGAGGCAGTAGAGAAATCCAAAGTGGAAAAGCGCAAGATTTTCATCGATGTTTACACCGATTGGTGTGGTTGGTGCAAGGTGATGGATAAGAACACTTTTACCGATCCGAAGATCGCCAAACTGTTGAATGAAAAATTCTATCCTGTCAAGTTTGATGCTGAGCAAACAGCCGATGTAACCTTCCGGGGTACAACGTTCAAGTTTGTCCCGTATGGAAACAAGGGGTCTCATCAGCTGGCCATGGCGCTACTCAATAATCAGATGAGCTATCCAAATTTTGTATTTCTGGATGAGGAGTTTCGCATCATTCCTATTATTCAGGGATATACCTCTTTACCTGGCTATCGCAAACCGGAAGAGTTCCACATTTTTGTGGATTTTATCAGTGGCGATTTCTACAAAACGATCGGGCTGGAGGATTATCAGAAGAAATATAAATCACCCTATACTTCGGCCGAGGGGACTTCGGGCGGTAAGTGAAATTCAGATTTAAAAAGTCATAAAAAGAAAAGCCTCTTACTATTAGGAAGAGGCTTTTTATTTAGGGTTCAGGTCAATCAATCTTGTTTATCCTGCTTTTTTGTTGTCCGGGTATAATCCACGTAACCCAGAGCAGCAACGAATCCAATGATTACCGCTACAATGATGACAAACAAGTTTGCTCCATCACCAACATTTTGCTCGAACATAATGCTTTCGTTTTTTTGTGTTTCAAAGGTAAGGGTTCCCGGCAAAATCCCAACAGCCGGGTTGATAAAATACCCTAAATTCCCAACTCTTCCCGGTTCTTTTTAAGCACTTCAATGATGAAGGCAATGTGCTCCGGCAGGTCTACTCCCAGCAATTCAACACCTTTATAAACTTCATCGCGCTCCACCTTGGCAGCAAATCCTTTGTCTTTCAATTTTTTAATCACGGATTTCACTTCCAAGGTCGTGATTCCATCCGGCCGAACCTGACAGCACGCAACTATAAAACCAGTGAGTTCATCGCTGGCGAGCAGGGCTTTATCCAACCGGGTTTCATACGGAACATTCCATTTGGTATAATGGGCCGAGATGGCATGAGCGATGGATTCTTCACCGAGCATTTTCAGTTTTTCTACAATTACCTGGGGGTGTTTTTCCGGATGCGCCTCATAATCGGCATCGTGCAACAGGCCCGCAATCGCCCAGGTGTCTTTGTCTTCCCCGTACTTTTCGGCATACGCCTCCATGACCAATTCAAGGGTGCGCATATGGCGCAATAAGCTTTGATTTTTGGTAAGATCGGTCAGGATCTCACGGGCGTGCGATCGGGTAATCATTTCCTGCTGATGGTCTTTCTTTTGGAATAGAAAATGTTCAATGCACCCAGCACAATCCCTATTCCGAGAATGGAAATGGTAATGATCATTCGTGTTTTTTGCAGTTCCAGGGTCTTAATTTCTTTTTCTGCTTTCAAGGACTCCATTTCGCGTTCCTTTTCCTGCAACTCAAGGGCAATTTCCATTTGTGCAATTTTTCGGGTGCTCTCTGTGCCATGAATCTTTTCTTTTGCTGCATCGTATCGAACCATGGTCTCGTACGCTTCTTTCATCCTCCCTTGTTTTGAATAATTTAGTGCCATGCTTTTATAAATATTCGGTTCAAAGTAGAATGCCTGCATTTCTTTGCTGAGAATCAGGGCACTGTCCAGGTACGCTTGTGCATTTTTAAATTGTCCTGCTTGTGCAAAAACTTCCCCCAGGCTACTCATCACATTTAACACAACCAGTTGATTGTTTTCGTCACGGGCTAGCCGTGCTGCCCGTTGATAGTATTCGGCCGCCCGTTGAAAGTTACCTTGCTTGTAATACAGGTTGCCAATGTTACTGAGTGGCTCCGAATAGGCCTGGCCTTTTTCCTGGCTCAGCTGGTAAGCCTGAGTATAATACTTCAAGGCTTGTTCATACAGTTGCAAATCATTGTGGATATTCCCGAGATTATTCATCGACAAGATGATTCGATCCTTGTCATTGAGTTGTACGAATTGACTGTACGATTCCTCGTAATATTTCATGGCGTTGCCATAATCTTTTTTAATCGAATAGATGCTGCCAATATTGTTTTTCGTGGAGGCAATGCCTTCCTGGTTTTGCAGCCCCTCATAAATCTGTAAGGAGATTAAATAGTACTCCAGGGCTTTATCTAGCGCACCTTGATTTTTATACGCTACCCCCAGATTGTTGTAAGAGGCAGCCATTCCTTTTTTGTCATCAATATCAGTTGCCAAAGACAGCGCCTCTCGTGTATACCCGATAGCTTCAACCGGATCAGAATTCAACGTGGCCTTGAATAATTCATTCAATGTCTTGACTTTCAGGTCACCCTCTGCGGACATCAACGCCTGGTTAAGACTATCAATTTTGGATTGTCCCAGCGTTATTGAACAAATTAGGGTAAATATCCAGAGGGAAGGAAAGGTCTTCATGAAATTGATTTAACTGGTTAAAATTAAGAATTATCCAGGAACCTTGGGGTTGGTCAATCGTTTAAGTACCCTTAATGATATCTGGCATAAAATTGTAATCTTGTCATGAAAACTAAAGTTCTATGAAGCAGGTGGCTGCAATTCTTCTCAGCTTGGCAAGTCTTCAGGCAAAAGGTCAGTCGGATCAGGAAGGCAAAGCCATCCTGCAGCCAATTACAAGGCTGTTTACCGGCATGAACTTAGGCGATAGTGCCATGGTACACAGCGCGTTTGCATCGGAGGTTACCTTCGTCAGCATCTCGAAGGACAAAGCCGGGAATGTAGTGGTCAGGCGTTCCATGTTGGGTGATTTTTTGAGAGCGGTGGGAACTCCGCACCCGGAACCGTGGAGTGAACCCATTTGGGATACCCGCATAGAGGTGGATGGCGCCTTTGCCCAGGTGTGGACGAAGTATGCCTTTTACCTCGGTCGAAAATTCAGTCATTGTGGGGTGGATGCCTTTCAGTTGATAAAGGAAGGCAATGATTGGAAGATTATTCATCTGGCCGATACCCGGCAACGTACTGGTTGCATTGTACCCACTGTAGTCAGTGAACAATTTAAATGAAAACTGAAATGAGGGTTTTAATCATCATCCTTTTGGTGGTTGCAGGTGAATGGGTTCACGCGCAATCGCCCACCACCTTCATTCTCCTACGACATGCCGAAAAAGTGAATGATGGCACGGGGGATCCGGAATTATCGGAAGCAGGCGTGCTGCGGGCAAAGAATTTAATGAACTTGTTACAAAAGAATGCGATCGATGCAATTTATTCAACGCCCTACAAACGTACGCGCAACACGGTGATGCCGTTGGCTACCACCCGCATGTTACCCGTACAAGATTATGACGGTCTTACGATGGAGCAGATCGATCACATGATCGGCAAGCATGGGGGTGGAACCGTGTTGGTGGTAGGACATTCCAATACTATTCCCGGTATTGTCAATTTCCTGACCGGTAAAAATGAATACAAGAATTTTGAAGAAACAGAATATGGCAACTTAATCATTGTAACTGTTTTCGAGAAAGGGAAAAAGACCAGCGTAACCTGGATCACGTACTAAACGATTTTTGATTCTGATCACGGGCAACCTCCGCCTGGGTTCTGATAAGCCGTTTTAAATCCGAATTCCAATGTTTAAATTCGTAGCATGAGTGGGTGCTGGGGATTTCGTATGTTAATCGTGAGCTTGTTTTTGACAAGCAACCTGAAGGCGCAAAGCGAGGAGGAATTGCGCAAAAGTATTTATTTCAGGGGCGGTAGTTACGACATCGATACATTTCAGGCAGCCATGCTATCGGATTGGCTGGATTCTATTCCCAACCTGTTGGATAAATACCAGATTCAATTAATTAGTCATACCGATCCCATTGGTGGAAAAGAGTTCAATGAATGGCTTTCAAAAATGAGGAGCCAGGCGGTATATGACCTCTTGCTTTTAAAAGACATACCCGAAAATCTGATCAGCATTAAAGATTGGGGATTGGAGAACCCGGTATACCGGAATGATACCTATCTGGGAATGCGTATGAACCGCAGGGTAGATGTAATTCTATACCCATTTGTTTTTTAACGACCACTGGTCGCTTCCGGACACCTTTTTTCACTTGCGGACGAGTTTTGATGCAACTAATCCCATTTTTGCGCGTCTAATCCCGTATCCACGTCTTGGCATGTAATTAGCCAATGCCATAGGTTGGCTGGCAAGACGTCCATTTTAAACGCCACATTCATGATTGCTCTAAAAAACATTGACAAGTTCATCGACTCACGTTTTCAACGCACATTTATTCTGAAAGGCATCGACCTGGAGGTAAAGGAAGGAGAGTTTCTAACAATCATGGGTCCTAGTGGTTCCGGAAAATCTACCCTGATGAATATTATGGGCATGCTGGACGAGCCCTCAGCCGGAGAGTATTACTTTTTTGACAATCCGGTGCACAAAATGAAAGAGAAGCAGAAAAGTGACATGCACAAAAATTATATCGGTTTCATCTTTCAGGCCTATCATCTGATTGATGAACTGACGGTATACGAAAATATTGAAACCCCACTCCTCTACAAAGGCGTTGGCAGTGCTCAACGCAAAAGCATGGTGGCGGAAATGCTGGATCGATTTAACATGGTTGCGAAGAAGGATTTATTTCCGGAGCAGCTATCAGGAGGGCAGCAGCAATTGGTGGGCATTGCCCGCGCCATCGTGGGGCAACCTAAACTGTTGTTGGCTGATGAACCGACCGGCAACCTCCATTCCGAGCAAGGCAAGCAGATCATGGATATTTTTGAAAAACTAAACGAAGAAGGTATAACCATCATTCAGGTTACCCACTCGGAAGAAAATGCTAAAAGAGGAAAGCGCATTGTTCGCATTGCAGATGGTGCTGTTGAGTCGGATACTGTAAATTGAATCGAATAACCAATCAATAACGTATGAAGCAGTTTTTATTCCTGATCCTTATTTGTGTTACGGGAGGGGTGGCAGCTCAGGAAAGTGAGGATAAGATTTTAACTTTTCAGGAAGCGGTTAGCATTGCCTTGCGCAACAACGTTACCTTGGCGCAACAGAAGAATAACCTCGAAGCGGCTCAAATGCAACGCACGGCCAGCCTTGTTAATATGGCACCCACTGTGAACATAAACGCTTTTGCGCAACAGTTTAACGGGAACTCGTTTAACCAGCAACAAGGCCGAGCCGTGAACGGTGTGCGCGATGCGGTAAACGGATCACTCAATGCAAGTTTGCCCTTGTTTAATGGATTTAATCTGGTGAACAGCGTTAAGCAAACCAGCAATCAGTTGGAAGCGCAAAGCTATTTTGTGAAACGAACCACAGAAGACGTAATCAATACGGTTTCCTCACAATATTTGCAGGTGCTCCTGGATATTGAATTGTTAAGAATTGCAGTGGAGAATTTAGAAGCACAGAAAGTGCAATTGGATCAGATTAAGGAGCAAGTGAATGTCGGAAGCCGGTCACCGGTAGATGAATATAACCAATTGGGCCTAACAAAGGCTTCCGAACTGCGGATGTTACAGGCTGAAATTAATTTAACCAACGACCGGGCGATGTTAACGCAGACGTTGTTAATTGATCCGTTCGCGGAATTTGAGGTGGAAAAGCCTACCTGGTCTCTGGAGGAAGTGATTCTGGTGGATCCAAATCCTGAAGCGATGTATACCCTCGCCAAAGAGAATCGCGGGGATCTGCTACGGGCGATCAACACGGAAGAAGCATCACGCTATGGAATGATGGCAACACGGGGGTTAATGGCCCCGGCATTGGGTGCTTTCTTTAGTTATGGTTCTGCCTACAATTATCAACACGATATTCCGGATTCCATTCTGGCAAACAATCCAAGCATCAACCGGCCTTTCGAGGATCAATTCAGGACCGACAACGTTTATAAGAGTTATGGATTGCAATTGACGATTCCTATTCTAAATGGGTTTCAAGCTCGAAACCGAATGGTCCAGCAAAAAATTACCTACCGCAACAATAAGCTACAACGCGATAACACCGAAATTATCGTAAAGACTGATGTGTTGAGGGCTTCAAAAAACTTCCAGGTTGGTAAAACTGCCTACCAAGTGAGCCAGGCTCAATTAGATGCTGCAGAACTCGCTTTTCAGTTGGAATCGGAACGGTACGAACTCGGAATTACCAATTTTGTTGACTTTGCTCAAGCCAATCGCCAGTTGGTGCAGGCCCAAACCGATAAGGCACAGGCGGAGTACCGGCTGATCTTTCAAAAAATCCTGTTGGAGTATGCCACAGGAACCCTCAAAATTGAAGGAATTCAGGATTAGTGCAGGTAGCTGAGAACCTAATTTTTGCTACATTTGCAGCCCTGCTTAGAAAGCAGGGCTTGTTTTTTGGTTAAAACAGGCATTTTAAACTAAAATTTGTTGCAAGGGCCCACTTGTAACATGTAAACACGGGCAAAGAATTATGGCGAAAGTCCAGAAAGAAAAGTCGGAAGAATCAAAAGCAAAGGCTTCCAAACCGGTTATTGATGATGCTCCGGTAAAGAAGGCAGTAAAAGGCGCTGCGGCAGAAGAGCTCTTCGAGAAAGATGAACTCACCGAATTCAAACAAGCTAAAAAAGCGGAAGAAGAAGAAGGCATCAGCCGGATGATTAAGGATGTAACGGCCCGCAAAGCGGCCACTGAATCCACCATCAGCACCGAAAATTTTGATTGGGATGCGTACGATCGCAAAGGATTTGGTGAAGGATATTCATCCAAAGACCGTGATGCGTTATTAAAAAAATACGAAGGTACAGTTACTACCATCAACGAAAGTGAACTCGTGGTGGGCACCGTGGTTGGGATTAACGACCGCGATGTGATTTTGAACATTGGGTTCAAGTCGGATGGATTGGTACCCTTGGCTGAGTTTAAAGATATGCCCAATCTGAAAATTGGGGACGTGGTTGACTTGTTTATTGAAGAACGCGAAAACACCATGGGTCAATTGGTTCTTTCCCGCAGAAAGGCCAAGTTGTTGAAAGGTTGGGAAAATGTTCAGAAGGCCCTTGATACCGACTCGGTAATTGAAGGCTTCGTGAAGCGCAGAACCAAGGGTGGTTTGATTGTGGATGTATTTGGCATCGAAGCATTCTTACCCGGTTCTCAGATTGATGTTAAACCGATCCGCGACTTTGATATCTATGTCAATAAGAACATTGAGGTGAAAGTAGTGAAGATCAACTACACCAATGATAACGTGGTGGTATCGCACAAGGTGTTGATCGAAAAGGATCTCGAGCAGCAGAAAGCAGTCATTCTCACGAACCTGGAAAAAGGTCAGGTGTTGGAAGGTGTGATTAAGAACATGACCAACTTTGGTGTGTTTATCGACCTGGGTGGTGTGGATGGATTATTACACATTACCGATATTTCATGGGGCCGCATCAGCCATCCCGATGAGTTGTTGAAACTTGATCAGGTGGTAAAAGTGGTGGTGCTTGATTTCGATGAAGATAAAAAGCGGATTTCATTAGGCATGAAGCAATTGACGCCTCATCCTTGGGAGTCCTTGGCAGCTGACATTGCAATCGGATCGAAAGTGAAAGGAAAGATTGTAAACGTTGCGGATTACGGAGCATTCCTTGAATTGCAACCGGGGGTTGAAGGGTTGATCCACGTTTCCGAAATGAGCTGGTCCCAGCACTTGCGCAATCCTCAGGACTTCATCAAAGTAGGGGATGAATTAGAGGCGGTTGTGTTAACCATTGATCGCGAAGAGCGAAAGATGTCGTTGGGCATTAAGCAATTGACGGAAGATCCCTGGACCCGTCAGGATGTGTTGAGCAAGTATGCTGTAGGTACCCGCCACAAGGGAATTGTTCGCAACCTGACCAACTTTGGATTGTTCATTGAATTGGAAGAAGGTATTGACGGGTTGGTTCACGTTTCTGATTTAAGCTGGACCAAGAAGATCAAACACCCTTCGGAGTTTATCAAAGTAGGAGAAACCCTGGAGGTACAGGTGCTGGAGTTAGATGCCACCAACCGCAGACTGGCGTTGAGCCACAAGCATTTGGAAGAGAACCCATGGGATACATTCGAAACGATCTTTACCATTGGCTCGCTTCATAAGTGTACCATCATCAGCAAAAACGACAAGGGGGCTGTGCTGGAATTGCCGTATGGTATTGAAGGATTCTGTTCGGCTAAAAATCTGGTGAAGCAGGATGAAAGTAAAGCGGAAGTGGGAGATGCCTACGACTTTAAAGTACTTGAATTCTCCAAGGACGATCGCAGAATTGTGTTGAGCCTGAAAGCCACCTGGTCAGCGGAAGAGGAGAAGACCGTTCAACCTCAGCAACTCAAGAAGAAAGCGGCCCCGAAAGGGAAGAGCATCGATAAGATAAACCAGGAGTCGGAGAAATCTACCCTGGGCGACATCGAAGCGTTGAGTGCATTGAAAGAGAAGATGAGTGCCGCGAAAGCGAAGCCGTCAGACGAAGCGAAGTAATGAGCGCTTTATAAGGATAAAAGAAGGTGGCTATTGTCACCTTCTTTTTTTAGTGCGTTGTAATACGGGTCGATTTTTATAGTTTTGTGCAGATCATTGGTCTCGTGGCCGAGTGTCACGCCCCAGGCGTGATGAGCTCTGCAAAAGGAAATTGAAAAATAAAAGGTTCCGTGGCCGAGTGGCTAGGCTGAGCTCTGCAAAAGCTCCTACAGCGGTTCGAATCCGCTCGGAACCTCCAACCCTTTCTGATGTAATTCGGAAAGGGTTTTTTATTTATCTTCCAGTAATGAAAAATGTAATGGTGGGTGTCATGGCAGTGTCGGCTTTAGCCTGCTCCCCGAAAAAAAAGAATACGCCTATGCAGGACACGTTCCTTGATTCCCAGACCTCATTGCGGAACCAAACCGATACCCTTATCAATGTTCATGGCATGATGGCCGTGATCACCCCCTTTGGTGGCAAACTGGTTTCGTTGTTGGTGCCCGATCGCAACGGCAAATTAGATGATGTGGTCCTGGGGTATGATTCGGTTGAACAGTATCAACAAGGCAATCCTTACTTCGGAGCGATGATCGGCCGCTATGGGAACCGTATTGCAAAAGGTCAGTTCTCAATAGACGGTAAAAGTTATCAATTGTCTATTAATAATGGAGTTAATGCGCTTCATGGAGGCCCGAATGGTTTCCATAATCTTTATTGGGAAAGAAGGGAGGCGGATGATCAGCACCTCACGCTTCGCCATATCAGTACTGATGGGGAAGAAGGGTATCCGGGTAATCTACACGTATGGGTAACCTATTCGCTGACGGATGAGAATGAATTGATCATTGATTACGAAGCTTCTACCGACCAGCCCACCATTGTTAATCTCACGCACCATTCCTTTTTTAATTTGGCGGGAGCCGGGCAGGGTGACATTCTCGATCATGAATTAACCATTGCAGCGGATCGGTTCACTCCGGTAGACTCCGGGCTGATTCCAACGGGTGAATTGAAATCTGTAAAAGGTACACCGTTTGATTTTACCGTACCATCTTCTATTGGAAAACGAATCAATGAGAAGGATCCACAGCTGATCAATGGAAAGGGGTATGATCATAATTGGGTATTGAATAAGAAGTTAAACGAATTTGCTTTGGCTGCCCGAGTGAGCGAACCGCAATCAGGCCGCATCATGGAAGTCTGGACAACAGAACCGGGGTTGCAATTTTATTCCGGTAATTTTTTAGACGGCACCGATGTTGGCAAGGGTGGGAAGCGGTATCACTTTCGCTCGGCATTTTGCCTGGAAGCGCAGCATTTTCCGGATTCGCCCAACCATCCGGATTTTCCAACTACCGAGTTGCGACCGGATTCAATCTATCGGCAAAAAACCATGTATCGATTCCAGATAGCAGAGAACCCATAATTAGGATCATCGCAGCTCCTGATAATAATCATATTTTGAAAGTGTGGACGATCGTACTTTTAAGTATTCGAAACAGAATTAGTTTTTCGGATACTAAAAAGAATAATTTATGAAAACCTGGAAATACAGCATCGGAATCGCGCTCTTCTTCATTGTTTTTTCATGTGCTAAAAATCAGTCGACTGAAACTGCGGAATTAACCAAAGCGGAGATTGACTCCATAACAGATCCCGCCAAAGGAATTGGGGTCGTCAGAAATGTTGCACTCAATACCCCGTTGGAACTTGATCGTGTTGAAAAGGGAAAAGCGATTTATGAAGGTGAGTGCAATTCATGCCATACATTGGATGACCAGCGACTGGTTGGCCCGGGTTGGAAGGACATTACCAAGCGCAGAAAACCCGAATGGATCATGAACATGATTACCAATGTGGATGTGATGCTGGATAATGATGATCAGGCACAGGAGTTATTGGAGTCTTGCGGCACCCGCATGGCAGTGGAAGTCCTTACGTTGGGTGAAGCTCGGGATGTGCTTGAATTTATGCGACAAAATGATGGCGAGAAGTAATCGTTAATAAGCTCAACAAGAGAAGCCATTCAAGGACACCTGAATGGCTTTTTTATGCCCTGCCCTTACCAAAAAATAGATTGAAAAAGATCCCTTTTATGACCAGGATCATAAATGAATAGGTGTTCAGTCATAATCTTTGATGGTCGATTGATATGAGAAAAAATAATGTACCATCAAGCCTGACTGACTACAATTCGTTGTGGAATCCTGTTTTAGAGGCCTTTACAAAACAAGTCATAAGTGCAGATGATAAAAGTCATTTTTTGCATACGGGTGCGCAGGTAGGTTTGAGTCATGAAAACAACCGAATCATGATCGACCCCCTGGTACTACAGAGTTACGGAGCAAAAGAGGTCAGTCTTCAAAAGGATGAGGTTCTTTTTCGCGAAGGTGAAGAAGCCCAATACTATTTTCAGGTTTTAAGTGGTGCTATTAAAATGATCACCAACAGTCCGGATGGTCAGGAGTTCATTCAGGGTGTATTTAAAGGGAGTGATAGTTTTGGCGAACCGCCTTTGTTGTGTTCGTTTCCCTATCCCAGCCATGCGATCGCGCTTGAACCATCGGCTGTCATCAAATTGTCGAAAGAGAAGTTTCTAACCTTGCTCCGCGAAAATTTTGATATTCACCTTCATCTCGATAAAGTGTTGTGTCAGCGGCTTCGCTACAAGTCCATGGTGCTTTCCGAAATCTCCTTTTACGATCCGGAGCACCGGATCATGAGTTTGCTGAAATATTTAAAGGAAGATTCTCGGATTCAAAATAAGCGGGAATCGGGTATGGTTCGCGAAGGCCACAATTATATAGTTCCTTTTACGCGACAGCAACTAGCCGACATGAGCGGCTTGCGGGTTGAAACAGTAATCCGCACCGTCAAGAAGATGGAAGAGGATGGTAAAGTCAAGTTGATAGGACGAAAAATAACCCTTTAATAATAACTGATAAACACTATGAAATACCTAGTTGCCACCGTAGTAATCGCCCTCATGTTCGCCTGTGCACCCGATAAGCCCGTGAACACCGAAGAAAAGCCTGATATTAATCAGAGTGCCGTGGAGGCGATCACCGATCCTACCAAAGGAATTGGGGCTGTTAAAAATGTGACGCTCAACACACCCCTTGAACAAGACCGGGTAAAAAGGGGATTGTCTATCTATGAGATGAAATGTTTGTCCTGTCATAAACTGGATGAAACGCGGATTGTTGGTCCGGGATGGAAAGACATTACCAAGAAGCGGAAGCCGGAATGGATTATGAATATGATCACCAACGTAGATGTCATGTTGGAACAAGACCCCGAAGCCCAGAAGTTATTGGAACTGTGTTTAATGCGAATGCCCAATCAAAACATGTCGATCGGGGATGCCCGCGATGTACTTGAATTTATGCGCCAGAACGATGGCGAGAAATAGTAACCCAAAACAAACTACCTATGAAAACCTATGTGTTAATATTCCTGATGGGGCTCTTAGCCTTATCCTGTGGACAACCAGCGGCCACCACAGAAACTACCACCGAAGCGGAGGTTGCGGCCGGTGGGCAATCCAATGTAAAGGATGACGACTCTCAGCAAGATGTTGTAAAAATTGCAGTGAACTCACCCGATCACACCACGCTGGTGGCAGCCTTAAAAGCTGCAGAGTATGTGGATGCCCTTTCCAATGCCGGTCCATTCACCGTATTCGCCCCCACCAACGCTGCCTTTGACAAACTTCCGGCTGGTACCCTCGAGTCGCTCACCAAGCCCGAAAACAAGGAACAGCTTCGCACGATCTTAGAGTACCATGTGTATGTAGGGGTATTAACCGAAAACATCATTCAAGATGGTATGACCCTCAATCAGGTAAGTCTCGACAACGTTAGGCTCAATAAAAAGGAGGGTAAGATCACAGTCAATGGAGCCAATGTATTGGGCTCAGCCCGCGGTTCCAATGGCATTGTTTATATCATTGACGCTGTCTTGTTACCCCCAGAGAAAAAATAATAACCTCCAAATTAATACGTACAACTATGAAGACGAATGTTCTATATCGCATACTTACCGTGATGGTGGTATTCGCAGGCCTTGTGGTATGGCAAGGCTGTAAGCCCAAAGCTCCTGCCAGTGTTTCCATGGGCGATGCCGCCACGAAGACGTATGTACCGCCCGGAAAGTATGATGAATTCTACAATGTTGTTTCCGGAGGATTCAATGGTCAAATGAGTATTTATGGTCTGCCTTCCGGCAGGCTGTTCAGAATTATTCCTGTTTTCTCGGTATTCCCCGAAAACGGTTGGGGATTCAGCGAAGAAACCAAGCCGATGTTAAATACCTCACACGGGTTTGTGCCCTGGGATGACTTGCATCACATTGCACTATCGACTACAAAAGGCGAACATGATGGCCGGTGGGCCTTTGGAAATGCCAACAATACACCCCGGGTGGCCCGCGTGGATATGAAGACGTTCAAAACCATGGAGATTTTGGAATTGCCCAACAGCGGGGGGAATCACTCATCACCCTTTATTACGGAAAACACAGAATATGTAGTGGCCGGTACGCGCTTTAGTGTACCCGTTGGCGATAAGACCGATGTGCCGATCAGCACGTTCAAAGAAAATTTCAAAGGCTATATCAGTTTTATCTCGGTCGATCCTACGGAGGGCGAAATGAAAATTGCTTTCCAGTTAAAAACTCCAGGCGTAAGCTTTGATTTGGCTCGTGCCGGAAAGGGGAAATCACACGGTTGGTTCTTTTTCTCAACCTATAATACCGAGCAAGCCTATACCTTATTGGAGGTGAACGCCTCTCAAAAAGATAAGGACTTTATTATGGCTGTTAACTGGAAGAAAGCCGAAGAATACATTGCTGCCGGTAAGGGTGAAAAGGTGAAAGCCAAATACGCGCACAACGTGTATGATGAATCCTCCCATACTTCTACTTCTGAAATGATGAATGAAGTCCTGCAACTCGATCCAGCCGTACTGAAGGACATCATCTATTTTATCCCTTGTCCAAAATCACCCCATGGATGCGATACCGACCCTACCGGTGAATATATTGTCGGCAGCGGTAAACTGGCCGCGTTGATTCCGGTATTTTCATTTACCAAAATGCAACAAGCCATTGCCAATAAAGAGTTTGAAGGCGAGTTTGCCGGAATACCGGTCATTAAATATGAAGCTGCGCTGCACGGTGAAGTGAAGAAACCCGGCCTGGGTCCTTTGCACACCGAGTTCGATGCCAATGGCAATGCCTATACTTCCTTCTTCGTATCTTCTGAAATTGTGAAGTGGAATGTTCAAACGTTGGAAGTGCTGGATCGAGTTCCTACATATTATTCCATTGGTCACTTATCCGTACCGGGCGGTCCTACCGCCAAACCCCATGGAAAGTATGTGGTAGCCTATAACAAGATCACCAAAGACCGTTATTTACCAACCGGTCCGGAACTAACGCAATCAGCCCAATTGTACGACATCTCGGGCGATAAGATGAAACTGCTGTTGGATTTTCCAACCACCGGGGAACCACACTATGCAGAATCGATCCCGGCCGAGTTGATCATGCCTAATTCGGTGAAAATTTTCAAACTGGAGGAGAACAAGCATCCTTATGCCGCACTGGGTGAAGGACAAGCGAAAGTGGAAAGAAAGGGCAACGAAGTACATGTGTATATGACCGCTATTCGATCACACTTAACTCCGGATAATATTGAGGGCGTTAAGTTAGGAGATGATGTTTATTTCCATGTTACGAACCTTGAGCAGGATTGGGATGTGCCCCATGGTTTTGCGATTAAAGGAGCAAACAATGCGGAGATCCTGATTATGCCCGGTGAAACATCAACATTGAAGTGGAAACCATTAAGCACCGGTGTGTTCCCCTTCTATTGTACAGACTTCTGTTCGGCATTGCACCAGGAAATGCAAGGGTATATCCGCGTGTCACCGGCCGGCAGCAACGTTCCATTGAAATTTTCAACCGGAAAAATCGAAGACCAATCCAGTGGCGCTGGTCAGTAGATCTCGTTTAAACACGAGTTTGATTTCATAGTTTACAGGTTGAAAAGACCCCGCTCCGCGCAAGCGGAAGCGGGGTTCACTTAAAAGAATCTAAAATGAAAGCGCTTAAACCGATATCCCGTTGGCTGGTGGCATTGGCTGCCGTATTGATGGTGAGTGCCTATTTCGTGCCCCTTTGGCAAATTTTAATGTGGGCTCCTCAATATCCCGAAGGACTGGAGATGGATATCTGGATCAATACCATTACCGGAGATGTGAAAGTGATCAGTGCCCTCAACCATTACATCGGTATGAAGCACATTGAAGTAGAAATGTTTCCGGAATTTGATTACATGGTATACATCGTGGGCTTTTTAATAGGCTTCGGGTTGCTTGCTGCCCTAATCAATCGCAGGTTTATGTTGTGGGCATTTTGCCTGTTACTGGTCGGCACAGGCATCGCTGCCCTGGTAGATTTCTGGTTGTGGGGCTATGATTATGGACACAACCTCGATCCTACAGCAGCCATTAATATTCCTGGCATGACCTACCAACCTCCGTTAATAGGAACAAAGCAATTATTAAACTTTACCGCTTTCTCCGGACCGGATCTTGGCGGTTGGATCTTCATGGGTTCTGGAGCGTTGCTTATCGGCACGTTAGTATTTGAAATTTATTCGTCCCGAAAAAAATGATCAGATTCATCCTCGTATTGTTAATCCTTACTGCGTTCGGTTGTTCTGTAAGACCTGAGCCATTAGTTTTTGGACAAGACGCGTGTTATACCTGTAAGATGACGTTGATAGATAATAAGTTTGGCGCTGAACTGGTAACCCGGAAAGGTAAAGTTTACAAGTTTGACGACCTGAACTGCATGCTAAACTTTTATCATGCAGAGTATGAAACGACTGATGACTTTGCGTACGTTCAAGTAATCAACTTTGCCAATCCGGAGAAGTTGATTGAAGCGCAGCACGCCTGGTATCTGAAATCGGATAACATTCGCACCCCCATGGCGAGCGGACTTGCTGCCTTTGAAAGTGAAGAATCTTTAAAGCAATATAAAGCGGAATGGAAAGCAATTTTAATGAGTTGGGGAGAAGTACAAACTCAGTTTAAGTAGCATCCATTTCTCTGATCTTGAGTGCCAGCTAAAATGAAGAGAAGTGTTTTTTTTATTGGACTTGTTTTGATTAGCCTTGCGGCAAGGGCAACCACGATCCCCGTAGGCGCACGGGAGACAATTAAACACATCAAGGAGGCAATCCAGAGAGCCGAAGCAGGTGATACACTGCTAATCCGATCCGGTATTTATCGCGAAGGAAATATTATTCTGGAAAAGCAATTGGTGATTCTTGGCGAGAATTTTCCCGTGTTGGATGGAGAGAATCAATATGAGATTTTCACTATTCATGCCCAGGGAGTTGTTATTCAGGGATTAACATTCAAAGATACAGGCATCGCCAGCATCAGCGATTTGGCAGCCATTAAGATCCTGGAATCAAAGAAGGTCCGGATCCTGGGGAATCGATTCGAGAATACATTTTTTGGAATTTATCTTGCCAACTCTTCTAACATCTGGATCGAGAATAATCAATTACAATCGCAGGCCGAATCAGAACACCAGATCGGCAACGGAATCCATCTTTGGAAATGCGACCACATAACCATCAATAACAATCGGATCAGGGGCCACCGCGATGGAATCTATTTTGAATTTGTCACGAACTCATTAATCACCAATAATTACAGTGAAGGGAATATGCGCTATGGCCTCCATTTTATGTTCTCTCATAACGATGAATATCGCAACAATGCATTTACCAATAATGGGGCGGGTGTGGCAGTGATGTATACCAAAGGAGTAACCATGGTGAACAATACTTTTCAACACAATTGGGGTTCTTCCTCGTATGGTCTGTTGCTGAAGGATATTCGGGATAGTTTTGTGACGGACAATACGTTTATTGAAAACTCGGTCGGGATTTTTATGGAAGGCAGCAGCCGGAATGAAATCAAGAGCAATTCGTTTTATCAAAACGGCTATGCGTTAAAGTTGCAAGCCAGTTGCGATGACAATGTGATTACCCGCAATAATTTTCAACAGAACACCTTTGATCTGGTTACGAATGGGAGCCTGGTGCTTAATAAAATCGATGGCAACTATTGGGATCGGTACGAGGGGTACGATCTGAACCGCGACCAGGTAGGAGATGTTCCTTACCGGCCGATTAGTATGTATGGAACCATTGTAGAGCGAATGCCCCAGGCGATTTTGCTATGGCGAAGTTTCCTGGTGTTTTTATTGGACCGGGCCGAACGGGCGATTCCCGTATTGACACCTGAAAATTTGATGGATCAAGTGCCAGCCATGCAACCCTATGATTTCTATTGATCAGATAAGTAAGAACTTCGGGGCACTACCTGCGCTCGACCAGATTTCGCTTGCGTTAAATGCGGGCAAGAGTTATGCGTTGATCGGACCCAACGGATCGGGGAAGACCACCTTAATCAAAGGCATCCTGGGATTGGTGATTCCCACCTCCGGGCACATTTACTTTGATGGAAAAAGTATAAACCGGGATTGGAAGTATCGAGAAAAGATTGGCTATATGCCCCAAATCGGACGTTACCCGGAGAATATGCGGATCGGTCAGTTAATCGATATGATGAAGAACATCCGGCAGGATAAGCCCAAGATTGATGAAGACCTGATCGATGCTTTTAAGCTTTATAAAATCTATGACAAACGCATTCATGCCTTATCCGGAGGAACCCGCCAAAAAGTAAGTGCTTCGCTGGCCTTTATGTTTCACGCACCCGTACTGATTTTGGACGAGCCAACCGCGGGACTGGATCCCGTGTCGGTTGAACTATTGAAGGAGAAAATCATCCACGAAAAGCGGATGGGAAAATTGCTGATCATCACCTCGCATATTCTCAGCGACCTGGATGAAATTGCCACCGAGATGGTATACATGTTCGAAGGGAAAATTCAATACAACAATTCGATTGAAGCCCTGAAAAGTGAAACGAATGAGACAAAACTCAACAAAGCCATTGCCACCTTGATCCGGCAACGCGAATTGTTGGCATCGATAACGGATTAAGTCATGAATCGAATAATCAAATATGTCTTTTATGATATCCTGCGCACACGGTTCATCCTTTTTTATACTGTTTTTTTATTGATCTGCACGTTTGCCTTCTTTCAGTTGGACAACGATTTTGGAAAAGTTGTATTAAGCCTGATGAATGTCGTGTTGATGGCTGTGCCTCTGGTCAGTGTCGTATTCACGACCATTCACTTCTTTAATTCCTATGAATTCATCGAACTGATGCTGGCCCAACCCATCAATCGCAGATCGATTTTCCTGAGCGAATATTTGGCTGTGGCTTCGTCTCTTTGCCTTGCCTACGTGGTGGGCATAGGGTTTCCCTTTTTACTGTATGGTGCGTGGCAACCCATTTATACATTATTAATAACGGGTGTGTTTCTCACCCTTGTATTTGTTTCTCTGGCTTTCTTTTCTTCGGTACTTACACGAGATAAAGCCAAAGCCATTGGCATCGCCTTGCTGTTCTGGTTCTATTTCTCGCTCATCTACGATGGAATCCTGTTATGGGTAGTGTATACATTCAGTGATTATCCGCTCGAAAAACTCACCCTGGCCTTGATTGCGTTTAATCCGGTGGATCTGGCACGAATAATAATGTTGCTCCAACTGGACATCTCCGCCCTCATGGGTTACACAGGAGCTTTTTACAAGAATTTTTTTGGGAGTAACCTGGGGTTAATTTTTTCGATTTCCCTGCTAATGCTGTGGGTTCTTTGGCCCCTTCTGTTTGCGATGCGGATTTTTAGCAGGAAGGACTTATGAAATGGTTGGTACTTGTGCACGTATTGGGAGCCACCATTTGGGTAGGCGGTCATTTGATATTATCTCTGGGATTTTTACCGCACGCATTGCGTACGAAGGATATCAATATCATTACCAACTTTGAGAAAAACTATGAGCGCATTGGGATCCCCGCCTTGTTAATCCAGATCATTACCGGATTTTGGATGGCCAGTTTGTACATCCCGTTCAACCAATGGTGGAGCCTGGCATCACCGCATCATCACTATCTCTGGATAAAAATTGGACTGCTGCTCGGCACCCTGGTGTTGGCGGTTCATGCACGGCTGATGATTATCCCACGACTAACCATTGAGCAACTACCCTCATTGGCATTTCATATTGTCTTAGCAACGGTTCTTGCAGTAAGCTTTGTGATTGCCGGATTGAGTTTTCGTTTTATCTTCTTTTAAACAATGGAACTGCACCACCGTTCGGATATCATCACCATGGTGAATAAATTTTATGAAAAAGTGAAGCGGGATGAATTACTGGCGCCCGTCTTTGCACACGTTGATTGGCCGGCACATCTGCCAACTATGTATAATTTCTGGTCCTCGATGCTGTTGGGTGAGCAGCGTTATACCGGAAACCCTTTTCAAAAACACCGCACCTTACCAATTGAGGCCCGGCACTTTGATCAGTGGTTGAAGTTGTTTATCGAGACCGTGGATGAAAATTTTGAGGGGGAAAAGGCGGAGGAGATTAAGATGCGAGCCCAGAGCATTGCACGGATCTTTCAACATAAAATGGGCTTATATCAGGGAAATTAAGATCGGATTGTCCAGTCTACCAACAGCAAGCTGGCAAATAACAACACCGTAAGCAGCACGACTATTAATTTGTGCAGCCACTCGTGTTGAAGGTTTTTATAGATGAGGACGGAAAGCAGCAGGAGCAAAAAGAGGTGTACCGGCTGCTCCGACCAGCTATATCCATTCAATACCAGGTTGTCGATCAGCGAGAGTACAATCAGGATGACCGCCCAGCCAAAAAATTTCCTGTAATTGAGAAAGTAGAACGACTTTAAGTCAACGGGTGAAGTACCCATGTTGGAGGGAAACAGGATGCGCGCCAGGATAAACAAATTGATAGGATACAAAATGGTGAATAAGAAAGTCGGTAATTTCCAATCACTCAGTGTACGCAAATCGTAGAGTACCCACCATTCCTGAATGTGTAAAAAGAAAGCAAACACAATCCACATAAGGTGCGGCCAGTACAATTGTACCTGATGGCGATGTTGTACAATATCGGCAAGTCCGGATACGATTTGCGTTATTCCTAAACCTAAAATGATGGAAATGAGGACGCTAACATATTCGAATGGCGTCATATTTTTTACGGGTTTTATTCATGACGGACGAGAAGCAATTTATATTGATTCTAAATAGGCATTGGTGTGTATTCTAAGGTACAAATTTCAACCTGCTACGAGTGGAAACATGATGGTTGAGTTTACCCGACAGGCATGTTAAACACACCTTAAAATAATTCCCCACGCCCTCGAAATTTATTTGAAATAATGCATTTGGCATGTAGATTTGTGCGATTCCGTAAATAGCGGATATCCTAAACGCGTCACGATGAAGAAAAGATTACCTGTTCCCGTTACGTTTCTAACCTTACTCGTACTCACCCTCACCTTCCATCATCTTTCGTTCGCCCAAACTATTCCAACCGACCCGGCTGTCATCAGTGCCGGAGAGGCCTTGTTTAATGGTAACTGTAAGTCCTGCCATCGGGTAAAGCAAAAGTTGGTAGGTCCGGCCCTGGCAGGTGTTGAAACCCGGGTGCCTTCCATCGAGTGGATTTATGGCTGGGTGCGCAACCCCGCAAAAGTTATTGCCAGTGGCGATGCCTATGCGGTAAAAATCTACGAGGAATACAATAAGAGCCAGATGACGGCCTTTACCAGCTACACCGATGAGCAGATTCTCAGCATCCTGGCGTATGTAAAGGCGGAGGCTGAAAAACCCGATGCCCCTGCCCCAGGTACAACCACCACAGCCGAGGGTGGAGGTCAAGCGGGTGTACCAGCCGGTTACCTGAATGCCATTCTCATTGGGATGATCGTGATCCTGGTCTTGTTGTTGATCATCTTAACACTCATTATTAATGCGTTAAAGAAATACCTTGATCAGAAAGACCTGGCAGAAGAAGACAAAGAACTTGTTCACTCGAAATATACGCTCGGATCTGTCTTTCGCAGCCCGGGTTTCGTTTTCCTGATCGTATTTTTAGTGGCTTCCATCACCTTCAAAAATGTAATCGATGGACTTTACTCCATCGGGGTGCAGCAAAACTATCAACCCAAACAACCCATTGCTTTCTCTCATAAAATTCACGCAGGGCAATATGAGATAGAATGTAATTATTGCCATACCGGAGCACTCAAAGGTAAGCAAGCCAATATTCCATCGGCCAACATTTGTATGAATTGCCATACCCAGATCCAACAAGGCACAAACACTGGTACCGGGGAGATTGCGAAAATCTATGCGGCCATTGGCTACGATCCGACCACCGGTTCCTATACCGGCAAGCAAAAACCGATCGAGTGGGTGCGCATTCACAACCTGCCTGATCTGGCATACTTCAATCACGCACAGCATGCCAATGTAGGGGGCATTCAATGCCAGACTTGTCATGGCCCGATTCAGGAAATGGAAGTGGTGAAGCAATACTCACTGCTTACGATGGGCTGGTGTATCGATTGCCATCGCAAGACGGATGTAAACACAAAAGGCAATGCTTATTACGATAAGTTGCTGGAATTGCATAACAGTAAAAAGGCCATGAAAGTGGAAGACATTGGTGGTTTGGAATGTGCCAAGTGCCACTATTAATAATTAGTTAGACCTCGACTGGATTTTGAATCTATGAGCAATACAAATAAGAAATACTGGAAAGGCTTACCGCAACTGAAGAATGACCCGGAGTATGTAAAACATGCTGACAAGGAGTTTGTTGACCTGGGTGTTCAGGAAGACAACGGTCACTCGCGCAGAGACTTTCTAAAGATGATGGGTTTTAGTGTGGCCGCAGCTTCATTGGCGGCATGCGAAGCACCTATTCGAAAGGCTATCCCGTATATTAATAAGCCGTTAGATGCAGATCCGGGTATCCCCAACTATTATGCTTCTACTTACCTGAATGGCGGAGACTATTGCAGCATTGTAGTGAAAGTGCGCGATGGTCGCCCGATTAAAGTAGAAGGAAATAACCTCTCGAAGGTTACACTGGGTGGTACCAGTGCGCAGGTGGAAGCTTCGGTTCTGTCTTTGTATGACAACTACCGCTTGCGCGGACCAAGAATAGCGGAGAAGGCTTCTGATTGGGAAACAGTCGACAAAGAAATTATTGCGAAATTAAATGAGATTGCAGGAAAGGGCGGGCAAATTCGGATTGTGAGCAACACCGTTCTTAGCCCCAGCACGAAAGCGGCCATTGATAAGTTCAAAGCGAAGTATTCAACTACCCGCCACATTCAATACGATGCTGTATCCAACTATGGAATATTGAAAGCAAATCAGGAATCATTCGGCACCGCCATGATTCCGTCTTATGATTTCAGCCAGGCAAAAGTAATTGTTAGCATTGGTGCAGATTTTCTTGGGACCTGGTTATCGCCCATTGAATTCTCAAAACAGTTTGCTACCAACCGTCAACTGACGGAAGAGCACCGCGAGATGTCGCGGTTGTATTCGTTTGAATCAAACCTGTCACTCACCGGTGCCAATGCAGATTACCGCTCCATGATTAAGCCTTCGCAGGAAGGATTGGTTGTAGCGCAACTCTATAATATACTTTCCGGCAACGGGGAAAGCAGCATCGATGGCATTGCCCACCTCGAAAAGGCCGCGGCCGAGTTAAAATCCAATCAGGGAAAAGCACTCGTAGTCTGTGGATCGAATGATAAGTCTGTGCAGATTGTGGTGAATGCGATCAATAACCTGCTGGGAAGTTATGGCACCACCATCCTTCCGGGTACACCCGTTAATTTCCGTCAGGGAAATGATGAGGAGATGGCGGCTTTAGTGGCCGATGCACAGGGCGGAAAAGTAGATGGAATTATTTTTTATAACTGCAATCCGGTCTACGATCACCCGAAAGGTGCTGATCTTGAGAAATCATTAAAGAGTGTTGCGCTCACAATTTCAACTTCCAGCACACCGGATGAAACGGCATCGGCCGTTGCTTATATGACGCCTGATCATCATTACCTGGAATCCTGGAATGATGCTGAACCAAAAGCGAATTCTTTCAGCCTTTCTCAGCCTGCCATTACTCCGTTATTTAAAACGCGCCAGGCGCAGGAGAGTTTTCTGGTGTGGGCGGGTGAGGCGAACACTGACTACTTTGAATTTGTAAGAGAATATTGGAGAAACCGGTTTTATTCACCGGCTTCGGGTATGGATTTCCAAACGTTCTGGGATAAGTGCTTGTATGACGGTGTTTTGGATCTGGCCAATGCGCCTGCGTCCTATACCTTCTCTGGAAATGTGGAAGCAGCGCTGGCATCCATTGCTTCTACGGCAAAGGCATCCAATTCAGGATTGGAATTGGTAATTTATGAAAGCTGTGGACTTGGAAATGGATCGCAGGCAAATAACCCGCTCTTGCAGGAATTGCCTGATCCCATTACCAAAGCTACGTGGGATCATTACATCACCATCTCCCTAAAGGATGCTACCGAACTGGGCATTGAGAACGATGCAGAAGGCAGAACGCAACTGGTGAATCTGACAGCCAATGGAAAGACCATTTCAGTAGCCGCCTTGGTACAACCGGGCCAGGCGCCAGGTACGGTGGGTGTGGCAGTTGGTTATGGACGTACCAAAGTGGGAAGAGTGGGAGAAAACATTGGCGCCAATGCCTATCCGTTGGTTTCTGTTGGCGAGACTTTAAATTATAGCATCACCTCCGGTGTGACGGTTGAAAAGACAAACGAATCGTTCCAGATAGCCCAGACACAGATCCACCAAACCTACATGGGTCGCCACAGCGTAATACAGGAATCCGTGTTGAGTGAATATCAAAAAGATCCGTTGGCCGGTCGGGAGTTTCCCAAAATCACCGATTGGGATAAGAAAGTAGATCCGGGTGCATTGAGTTTATGGAAGGGCCACGAATATAAGAATCACTATTGGGGCATGGCCATCGACTTAAACACGTGTACCGGTTGCGGTGCTTGTGTGGTCGCTTGTAATGTCGAGAACAACGTAGCGCTGGTGGGTAAGCAGGAAGTAATCAATCGCAGAGAAATGCATTGGCTGCGGATCGACCGCTACTATTCTTCTGACGCAGATGTGGAGGATTATAAAGGTATGGAACAGGCCTCCGAAAACCCGGAAGTGGTGTTTCAGCCCATGTTGTGCCAACATTGCAACAATGCGCCTTGCGAAACGGTGTGCCCGGTTGCTGCCACTACACACAGTACAGAAGGACTCAACCAAATGACGTACAACCGTTGCATTGGTACGCGCTACTGTGCCAACAACTGTCCTTATAAGGTAAGACGTTTCAATTGGTTTAAGTACCACGATAATCAGCAGTTCTATACATCGAACCCGGCCATGAATACCGACCTCGGCCGCATGGTACTGAACCCGGATGTTACTGTTCGTTCACGCGGGGTGATGGAGAAGTGCTCCTTCTGCGTACAGCGCATCCAGGTTGGAAAGCTGAATGCCAAAAAAGAAAGAAGAACTTTACAGGATGGTGAAGTCGTTACGGCCTGTCAGGCAGCCTGTACAACGGGTGCAATCGTGTTTGGGGATATGAACAATCCGGAAAGTCGCATCAGCAAGTTGTTGAAAATTGAAAGCGATCCGGAGAGGCCTTATAGCATCGATAAGAAAATCGGAAACCCGAGAGCGTATCGTGTATTGGAAGAAATTGGCGTGAAGCCCAATATTTTCTACCTCACTAAAATCCGCAACAAGGATAAGGCAAAAGAGAACGCGTAATTATTTTAAGGAACTGATACGAAACTAAAGTATGCAAGCAACTTCATCAGTACGGGAAATCTTAGTAACAGGAGGGAAAACCGTCCGTGACGTTTCCGAAGACATCAGCCGGCAGGTAGAGGCGAAGCCCTCACGCTTATGGTGGACCGCCTTTGGAATTTCATTGATCCTGTTACTCTTCGGTGTTTACTGTCTGGCTACGGTTTTATGGGAAGGAATTGGTGTTTGGGGTCTGAATAAAACAGTAGGTTGGGCATGGGATATCACCAACTTCGTGTGGTGGGTTGGTATCGGTCACGCGGGTACGTTGATTTCGGCAATCCTTTTGTTGTTCCGTCAGAAATGGAGAATGTCCATCAACCGGGCAGCAGAAGCAATGACCATCTTTGCCGTTATCTGTGCTGCAACTTTCCCGCTTGTTCACATGGGCCGCTTGTGGTTAGGACTGTATTGGGTGCTTCCATTGCCAAATACCTGGGGATCTTTGTGGGCCAACTTCAACTCACCGCTGCTGTGGGACGTGTTTGCGATCACCACGTATTTTACTGTTTCACTTGTGTTCTGGTACATGGGGTTGATTCCGGACTTTGCGGTTATCCGCGACCGGGCCGTACGGATGGGCAATAAGACCCGGGCAGCGGTATATAATGCATTAAGTTTTGGATGGGATGGCGGTGCAAAAACCTGGATGCGCTATGAGTCGGTGGCCCTTATTCTGGCGGGTCTTTCTACACCGCTGGTACTTTCGGTGCATACCATCGTATCCTTCGACTTCGCTACTTCGGTGGTACCGGGCTGGCACACGACCATCTTCCCGCCATACTTTGTTGCCGGTGCCATCTTCTCCGGCTTTGCCATGGTGTTAACCCTGCTGATTGTTACCCGCAAGGTGTTCAAACTGGAAGATTACATCACAATCTATCACATCGAGTTGATGAACATCGTGATCATCATCACCGGCTCCATTGTAGGGATCGCCTACATCACCGAATTCTTTGTAGCCTGGTACGGCATGGTGCCCGCGGAATTCTATGCGTTTTACAACCGGGCCACCGGTCCGTATTGGTGGGCATATTGGTCCATGATGACCTGCAACGTTATCTCCCCGCAGCTTTTCTGGTTCAAGAAATTACGCACGAACATTGCAGCTACGTTTATTTTATCCATTGTTGTAAACATCGGGATGTGGTTCGAGCGCTTTGTAATTATCGTAACCTCCATCCACCGCGATTACCTTCCTTCCAGTTGGTCGATGTTTTATCCGACTATGTATGATGTGGGTGAATACATTTTGACATTTGGGTTTTTCTTTACTGCCTTCTTCCTGTTTGCCAAGTTCTTCCCGGTGATTAACATGGCAGAGGTTAAGAGTATCATTAAATCAACTTCCGAAAAGAAGCATTAATATGAGCAGCACCAGCGAAAAATTTTTAGTCGGCATTTTTGATGATGAAGATATCCTGCTTCACGGAGTGGATGGCATCCGCGAAAAAGGGGTAAAGATTCATGAAGTCTATACACCCTTTCCTGTACACGGCCTGGATGAGGCGCTTGGATATAAACGCTCACGGTTGCCCATTGCCGCTTTTATGTTTGGTTTAACAGGAACCATTCTTGCCCTGGTAATGCAAATCTGGATGCTCGGCTTCGACTGGCCCATGATTATCGGTGGAAAGAACTTTGTTTCTCTGCCGCCCTTCATTCCGGTTACCTTTGAATTGACGGTGCTTTTATCTGCCCTCGGTATGGTGGCCACTTTTATGATTGTGAGCGATATGAAACCGTACAAATGGCCCCGCACCTACGACATCCGCAGCACCGATGACAAACATGTAATGGCCATCGATCTGGCCGCAAACAAGTTGAGCAAAGAAGAAATCAGCCGGATTCTAAAGGACAACGGGGCCTCGGAAGTAAACGAAAAGAACTTTTAATAATGCAGTCTATGCGTTTTATACAACTCGGATTAGTTAGTGTCGCAGCGGCTGTGCTGTTAGCAGGCTGCAAGGCGGGGGGTGATAACCAAGGGCTTGAATATGCTCCTAACATGTATCACTCGGTAGCCTATGAGCCGCTTACCCAGATCACAGAAAAAGACTATGGTGTATGGGTAAACTCCCTTGATAATGGCCGGGGAGAGTACTACAACTCCAACGAGTATAACCCGTTCCGGATGAACTTACGATTACCCCCGGCTAACACCGTGCGCAGAAATAAGTATGGCTGGCTCCCTTACCGGGCTACTAATGACACCACCAGCCTGCGGTTGGCGAATAAATTAATGAACCCTTATGAGGCCACACCCGCGATTCTGGAACAAGGAAAGGCGATGTATGAAATCAATTGCAAACATTGTCATGGGGCGAAAGGGGAAGGCGATGGCAAAGTGGCCGACAAGTATCCGGGGGTTGCCAACTTAAAAAGTGATGCAATTAAAGGCGTGACTGAGGGGCATATCTTCCATGTAATCACCTTTGGTAAGGGCCTGATGGGTTCTCATGGCTCCCAGGTTAGCGAGGAAGATCGCTGGAAAATTACCAAGTATGTGAAAGAATTACAAAAGAATTAATACCTAAGCACTAAACCATCATGGCGGACGAACAATACATTTTTAAGCCGGAAGCAAAGCGGAAATTATTCATGCTGTTGGGAGTAGGCATCCTGCTCTTTGTCATTGGCGTCTTTATGGCAATGAATTCAGGCGGCCATGAGGAAGGTGGTCACGGTGCCCTGGAGGCGGGTAAGAATTTGGTAGCCAGCACCGAAGTGGTGGCAGCCGCTGAGGAAGGCGAGGCTGGCGAGCACCATGGAAGTCCCGTATGGTTGAAGAAAATTTATGCCTCGCTCTGGCACAACAACATTTTCTTTGCGGGTCTGGGAATCATTGGATTGTTTTTCGTGGCCATTCAATATGCTGCACAGGCGGGCTGGTCCGCACCGATCAAACGCGTTCCGTTGGCATTGGGTCAATGGATTCCCATCGCAGGCGTGCTTACGTTAGTGATTTGGTTTGTTGCCAAAGGTGATCTCTTTCACTGGACACACCATGATTTGTATGTGAAAGACACAGCCGGATACGATAAGATCCTTGACCAAAAGAGCGTTTATTTCTTCTGGCCATTGCCTGCCGGGGGCTTCCCGTTGTTTTACATTTTGCGTATGGTCGTGTTCTTTGGCCTATGGTATTGGTTCTATACCATGATTAAAAAGCACATGATGACGGAAGACATCGAAGGGGGTACACAGCATTGGTATTCGGCCAGAAAGTTGTCGGCCATTTTCCTTGTCATCTTTGCGGTAAGTTCTTCCGTATCGGCCTGGGATTGGGTGATGAGCATTGACCCACATTGGTTCAGCACGATGTTTGGTTGGTATGTGTTTGCCAGCTGGTGGGTAGCCGGATTGGCAACGATTACCCTCGTAGTGGCTTATCTGAAAGATGCCGGGTACCTGAAAATGGTTAATCAAAACCATTTGCATGATCTTGGCAAGTTTGTATTTGCCTTCAGCATTTTCTGGACGTACATCTGGTTTAGCCAGTTTATGTTGATCTATTATGCCAATATTCCTGAAGAAACGGTGTACTTCATTGAACGAATTAAGCACGCTCCGTATTCCTGGATTTTCTATGTGAATCTGATCTTAAACTTCGTCATGCCTTTCTTGTTATTAATGACGAGGGATGCCAAACGGCACATGTCTATGCTGAAAGTGGTTTGCCCGATTGTGATAGTTGGACATTGGTTGGATTTCTATAACATGGTCACTCCTGGTGTGATGCAATACGATGGTGGTCTGGGATTATTGGAGATAGGCGTAGCCTTGATTTTCGGCTCCTTGTTCCTGTTTGTTGGCCTCAATGCCTTGTCAAAAATGCCCTTGGTTGCCAAGAACCATCCGATGATGGAAGAGAGTTTGAATCACCATATTTAATTGAAATCATTGAATAACATAAACGTATGATGAGTTTGATAATCGGTTTGGGGGTAGTATTGGTCTTAGCCATACTCTACCTGATTTTCAGGATCGGCAACCTGGTAGGTTTGGTGAAAGGAAGGGAGGAGGAGAGTACTTCCTGGAATTCAGTAAATGCCTACTTGCTGATGTTGTTCATGATCTTGGGATTAATTGGGTTTTTCTGGTATTCATTTGTTCATTTCGATTCATACAACCTGCCGGTAGCCTCCGAACATGGCGAGGTAACCGACTATCTCTTCTGGGTAACCATGGCAGTGACGGTAGTGGCATTTGTTTTGATTTTCATCGCCATGTTCTGGTTCACATTCAAATACCGTTATGAGGTAGGCCGCAAAGCTGTATTCTTTGCCGATGATCATAAACTTGAAATTGTTTGGACCGTAGTACCGGCCATTGTGTTGGCATTATTGATCTTCAGCGGGCTTCGCGCCTGGAATGACATTACCGGCCCCGCTTCAAAAGATGCCGTTGTGATTGAATTGATTGGTCAACAGTTCTTGTGGACAGCCCGTTATCCGGGGACGAAGGACAAGCAACTGGGCAAACACAACTATAAAATGATTGATGCCTCCAATGAGTTTGGTTTGGATTTATCCGACAAGAATACATTTGATGATTTCAAGTCGCTGGAATTACATCTGCCGAAGGGGCAGGAGGTGCAGTTGATGATTCGGGCAAAGGATGTATTACACAGTGTATTTTTACCACACTTCCGCCTGAAGATGGATGCCGTGCCTGGCATGCACACCACCTTCAAATTCGTAGCCACCAAGTCGACAGCCGATATGCGTGCTGAAACCGGGAATCCGAATTTTAATTATGAAATGGCCTGCACGGAAATTTGTGGTAGAGGTCACTTCTCGATGCGCTTCCCGGTATTTGTTCACGACTCTGTGGAGGACTACGAAAAATGGATGGCTTCGCAAGAGGCCTGGTTAAAACAAAATCCTGAATACTTGCAACGCGTACCTGCCGAGTTAAGAGAGGCAGCGATCATTAAAGCTGGCATTCCAGCCGACAGCAAAGAGGCGATATTGGCAACTCCGGTAACCGTTACATTAAACTAAGATATTTCGAAGCATGGCAACGATAGACGTACACTCACACACTTCCACACAACATGATGATCACGGTCATGAGCATGAGCATCATCATGGCAACTTCTGGACGAACTATGTTTTTTCGGAAGATCACAAAGTAATTGCAAAACAGTTCCTCATCACCGGGATGGCGTGGGCACTCATTGGTGGCGTATTATCAGTATTGTTCCGCCTTCAGCTGGGTTTCCCTGATGCTGATCTTTCCTGGTTGCGCCCGATTTTAGGCGGCTGGTTAACACCCGAAGGCAAGATTGATCCTGAATTTTACCTCGCTTTGGTAACCATGCACGGAACGATCATGGTGTTTTTCGTATTGACGGCTGGGCTGAGCGGTACATTCAGTAACTTTTTAATTCCCCTGCAGGTAGGCGCCCGCGACATGGCCAGCGGGTTCATGAACATGTTATCGTATTGGTTCTTCTTTGCATCCAGTGTGGTGATGTTTACCTCGCTGTTTATTTCGACTGGACCGGCATCCGGTGGTTGGGTAATCTACCCGCCCTTAAGTGCGTTGCCTCAAGCCATGCAGGGCTCGGGGTTGGGGATGACGTTGTGGTTGGTCGCCATGGCGCTGTTCATTGTTAGTTCGCTCCTGGGGGGTATCAACTACATCACAACTGTTATTAATTTACGCACCAAGGGAATGTCCTTCACCAAGCTTCCACTTACCATTTGGGCATTCTTTTTTACGGCCATCATCGGAGTACTCTCCTTCCCGGTTTTGTTTGCAGCTGCGTTGCTGTTGATTTTCGATCGCAGTTTCGGGACGAGCTTTTACTTGTCAGATATATACATAGGAGGTGAGGCACTTCCCAACCAGGGCGGAAGCCCGATCCTGTTCCAGCATTTATTCTGGTTCTTAGGTCACCCCGAAGTGTACATCGTGTTGTTGCCTGCCTTAGGGATTACCTCTGAGATCATTGCTACCAATTCCCGCAAACCGATCTTTGGATATAAGGCGATGGTGGGATCTATGTTATTCATTGCTATCCTTTCATTCGTGGTATGGGCGCACCACATGTTCGTTACCGGGATGAACCCTTTCCTGGGTTCGATTTTTACCTTGTTAACCTTGATCATTGCCGTGCCCTCTGCGGTAAAAATCTTTAACTATGTAACCACCCTTTGGAAAGGAAATATCCGCTTTACTGCGGCCATGTTGTTCTCCATTGGTTTGGTATCATTCTTCTTAACCGGAGGTATTACCGGAATCTTTTTGGGTAATTCAGCCATCGATATTCAGTTACACGACACTTATTTTGTGGTGGCACACTTTCACCTGGTAATGGGTAGTGCGTCTTTCTTCGGTATGGTGGCCGGTGTTTATCATTGGTTCCCGAAAATGTTTGGTCGTATGATGGATGAAAAATTGGGATACATTCACTTCTGGTTAACGTTTGTAGGAGTGTACCTGGTATTCTTCCCAATGCATTACATCGGTATAGCAGGCTTCCCAAGAAGGTATTATAGCTGGACAAACTTTGAAACCTTTAGCGGATTTGCCGATTTAAACATGTTGGTGAGCGCGGCTGCGATCCTCACGCTGACGGCACAGTTTATTTTCCTCTTTAACTTTATCTACAGCATCTTCCGCGGTAAGGTTGCACCTGCAAACCCGTGGAACGCCAATACGCTGGAATGGACAACACCCCGCCATCCGGGTCACGGAAACTGGCCGGGCGAAATCCCGACCGTGTATCGGTGGCCTTATGATTATAGCAAACCGGGTGCAAAGGAAGATTTTATTCCTCAGCACATCCCCTATTCAGAAACTCCTGAATCCAACTTGCCGCATGAAAATGAATTGGTTAAGTTAGAAATGAATGATGGGGCCATCATAGTGGAAGACAAAAAGCACCATTGATCTGGTAACCTAAACACGTTGAATTCAACAGCGACCCGTGGATTTAATAAGCTATGCTTATACACGTTGGTTGCTGTTTATTTTTTAATTCTGGTAGGAGGCATTGTCCGGGCAACGGGCTCTGGAATGGGCTGCCCTGATTGGCCCAAGTGCTTTGGATACTGGGTACCGCCTACTTCGGTTGAACAGTTGCCAGCCGACTACAAAGAAACCTTTGCCGCTTTTCGCGATCAGAAGAATCAAAAATTTGCCCGGTATCTTGCTGCGGTTGGATTTGATGATACGGCAAATGCAATTCTCAATGATAAATCCATTCTTGTTGAGGCTGATTTCAATGCCGCAAAAACCTGGATTGAATACCTGAATCGAATTGTGGGCGTTGCAATAGGATTGTTGATCATCGCAGTTTTTGTTAAGGGGTTTCAACTCAGGCATATTCGCGCTGCCTATGGCTGGGTTGCATTGGCCACCCTGGTTACAGTAATCATTCAGGGTTGGTTTGGCTCCATCGTGGTTTCCACCAACCTTACCTCGTGGACAATCACGGTTCACATGTTGATGGCGTTTGTGCTGGTGGGCTTGTTGATTTGGCTTTGGGTTGATTCAGGCCAGCGAAAACAATACCCTGCAACAAAAGGTATCAAAGTTGTGCTTCTGGGCTGTATGCTCTTGTTGATTATACAGGTTTTATTAGGTACCGAAGTACGGGCGAGCATTGACCGGATTGCCACTCAAATGCCCCGGAATACCTGGATTTCAGGAGCCGGGGCCGATTTCCTGGTTCATCGTTCATTTTCATGGATAATCTTGATTTTTCATGGGATTTTGGGCTATCAAATCCTGAAAACAACGGGCCACAATTCTTTAACTCTTGCCCTGTTCGTGTTAATTTTGCTCACAGTTATGACAGGGGCTGGCATGGCGTATTTTTCAGTGCCCGCCTTTCTTCAGCCGGTACATTTGTTGATTGCCACGGTCACGTTTGGGACCCAGGTACTATTGTTTTTACGACTTAACACAAAGCGCGAAAGCGTGTTAGTAAATTAGGATGATCTCAGGGGCTCAAACCGTTTCCGCTTCCAGTTTGGTTCTTACAAGAACCCGGGCTTTTATTGAACTTCTAAAAGTTCGGCTCTCCTTATTGGTTGCTTTTTCCTGTGCTTTTGGGTATGGCCTGGCAACGCGGGGAAGCGTTGACTGGACGGTACTGCTCATGTTGACGTTAGGTGGATTTTTATTATCCGGTGCTTCCGTATGCATTAATCAGATTATCGAAAAAGACCTGGATGCCGTAATGGTACGCACTCAAAATCGGCCGTTGCCAACGGAACGAGTCACTTCTTTAGAAGCTACCGTTTTTGCCATGGCATGCTTTCTGTTGAGCATCTTTTTGTTGTGGTTGTACACCAATCCGTTGACGGTGATCCTTTCCATCATCTCGATGTTGCTCTACAGCTTTGTATATACTCCGCTGAAGCGGGTAGGACCGGTTGCTGTGTTTGTGGGTGCTATTCCAGGTGCCTTGCCACCGCTATTAGGCTGGATAGCAGCCACCGGAACGGTCAGCTATGAAGCCTTGATTATTTTCGGAATCCAATTCATCTGGCAATTTCCACACTTCTGGGCAATTGCCTGGGTAGCGGATGATGATTATAAAAAGGCAGGCTTTAAGTTGTTGCCTTCGGGGGGTGGCAAAGATTTGAATACAGCCATTCAGATCATGATTTATACTTTGTTTTTGATTCCCCTGGGGTTGTTACCCGCCACATTTGGAATCACCGGGCTGAATTCTGCGTTCGTAGCCACAGTTTGTGGGGTGGCATTCTTTGCACAAACATTTTCTTTAATGCGCACCGGCAGCAGGCAGTCGGCATTGCGGATTATGTTCGGATCATTTTTGTATCTGCCCATTGTGCAGATCGCATACTTATTGGATAAACTTTAAAACGGAGCGGATATGGAGAAGTCGGCAAGTAGTGAATTCAGAATCGTAGAGGAGCCCAGGAAAACCCTGGCCATGAATCCAAAGAAATTTGCGATGTGGCTATTTATCGGGAGTGTGGCCATGCTTTTTGCAGCGCTTACATCAGCCTACATTGTGCGGCAGGCAGAAGGCAATTGGCTCTATTTCGATTTGCCCCAGCTTTTCACAATTTCTACGGTAGTGATTTTAATCAGTAGCGTTACCATGCAATGGGCATATTGGTCTGCCAAAAAAGATAATCTGGAAACAGTCAAAATAATGGTGACGGTCACCACGATATTGGGTCTGGCGTTTCTAATTCTTCAGTTTGAAGGCTGGAAGGAGTTGGTAGCCAATCGGGTTTACCTGGTGGGCAATCCTTCGGGCTCCTTTCTGTACGTAATTACCGGCCTCCACGGGCTTCATATTATCAGTGCTGTCATTTTCCTCCTGATTGTGTTGGTAGCAACCTATCGGTACAAGGTGCATTCAAGAAGCCTGCTGCGGATAGAAATGTGCACTACCTACTGGCATTTTTTGGGTGGTCTTTGGCTATATTTGTTTGTATTTCTATTATTGTACCGATAAAATACCTAATTCCTGATTATGGCACATAGTTCAGCCACTACAGCACCCGAGAAAAGCGTTTGGGATGGCGGCACTTCACCCATGGGCGTAAGCTACGGCAAGCTCATGATGTGGTTCTTCCTGCTTTCCGATGCGTTCACTTTTTCCGGACTATTAATCACGTACGGGTTGGTTCGTTCTTCCCATCCTGCTTTTAACGGATTGCCGGAGGCGTTTACCTTCTCCACTGAATACTGGCCAATTCCGGAAAAGGTATTTGAAGCTGTTCCTTTTTTGCATGGGTATTCATTGCCCCTCGTATTTGTGGGCATCATGACCTTTATCCTTATTATGAGTTCAGTAACCATGGTATTGGCTGTGGAAGCCGGTCATAGAATGGATCGCAAAGCGGTGGAGAAATGGATGCTATGGACCATCATCGGAGGAATTACCTTCTTAAGCTGTCAGGCCTGGGAGTGGACACATTTTATTGTAGGCACAGATGCGCCCACGTTAGTGAAGGACTTTGTTAATGGACAATGGATTACCAAGGAAGTAGTTGGTGCCAATTTGCACATCAATCAATATGGCCCGCAACCCTTTGCTGACTTCTTCTTTTTCATTACCGGATTTCATGGGTTCCACGTATTTAGCGGAGTCCTGTTAAATTTTCTGATTTACTATAATACCGTAACCGGTGTATACGATCGCAGAGGCCATTATGAGATGGTTGAAAAGGTAGGTTTATACTGGCACTTTGTTGATCTCGTTTGGGTATTTGTATTTACATTCTTCTATCTCGTATAACGTTTACAGTATGGCACATCATTCGCATGAACCTCAGGTAACCGTTCTTCCGCCTAACAAAGAGAAGATCAAAAAATTGTGGACCGTAGCCGGAATCTTAGGCGCTGTTACTGCGGTTGAATTCGTGATTGCTTTTACCATGCCGCATGGAGCCGCTAAGACTGCATTGTTCGTCATCCTTACCATCGTGAAGGCCGGCTACATTGTTGGCGAGTTCATGCACTTAAAGTATGAAGTCAAAGTTCTTTTTTGGTCAATCCTGATTCCGACATTATTCATCATTTGGATGTTGGTTGCATTTGTATATGAAGGCATGAAGATGCCGGTGTTTTAAATAAATCTATTATTGCATAAAAAGAAGGCTAAAGTGTAGAACTTTAGCCTTCTTTTTATGTTGAAAAGGGAATGACGAGAAAGATTATTTATTTGTTGGTAGCACTCCTTATGCCAGGAATAATTTTTGTTTTTCTGAAATTCTTTGGAAAAAATGAATTTACCATCCCCGTTTATTATGAACAGGGAGTGGCCGAGGTGGCGGGTACTTGTGCGTATAGGTACCCAACTCCATACCGGGTTCCTGATTCGATTATGAGTCGCGTTCGGAAGGACGGAGAACCCGAGGTAGTACTGGTGATTGCCAATCCGTCCAATCAAATCAAAGCGAATCTAAGTAGGTTGAAAGAGCAGGTTAACGATTACCACGTAAGTTTTGCCAGCGAAGCGGAGTTGCCTTGGGATGCCTGGTTTGGATGTTTCTTTTTCTTGCATAAACCCTGGTCAGCGGTTCTTATTGATTCTGAGAATCAGATTCGGGGGTATTATGATCCGGAAACACGCGAAGAGGTTGACCGATTGGCGGTAGAAATGAAAATATTATTGATGCAATACTGAGATGTCCGTAACCAAAACACCATACCATAAATTAATTGTAACGTTGTCAATCTTGCTGCCCCTAGCGGTTGCAATTTTATTTCGCGTTAAAATTCCCGGGTATGATTTCAGTTATTTACCGCCCATCTATGCTACTATCAATGGAGTTACAGCTTTGCTATTGATTGTTGCCGTGGTTGCGATTAAAAGAAGGAATCGAAAATTGCACGAAGTATTGATGAAAACCTGTATTGCATTATCCGGGGCATTTTTGGTGATGTACGTGCTGTATCATATGACCAGTGATTCCACTCCGTTTGGCGGTGAAGGGTTGATCCGTGTGGTCTATTTTTCGATCCTGATCAGCCACATCATTTTGTCTGTTGCGGTTGTGCCGATGGTGCTTTTTACATTTTCCAGGGCACTTTCCGGTAATTTTGAAAGGCATCGGGCATTGGCTAAATTTACATTCCCGATTTGGTTGTACGTAGCCGTAACGGGTGTTATTGTATACATCATGATTAGCCCTTATTATTAAATGTAAGCAGCAATGAACTGTGGAGGAATCGTAAAGTTTGTGTTGATAACGCTGGGATTTTATTTTTTATCGGCAACAGCCTCAGCGCAATGTGCCATGTGCAGAGCCTCACTCGAGAACAATGTAAGTAACGGGGACATCGGGATTGCTGCGGGGATCAACTTTGGAATCTTGTATCTTTTTGCAGCACCTTATCTGGTAATTGCCCTGATTGCTTTTTTTTGGTACCGGGCAAGTAAAAACAATCGAAATGAGTTCGCTAAGGGCAATGTGGCTCGGTAAATGTCCACGCTGCCAGCAAGGGGATATTTTCCGGTATCCATTGATAAGCCTTTCAAAATTTTCTGAAATGAATTTAACGTGCTCGCATTGCCAGGCAACCTTTATGCCCGAGCCGGGATTTTATTACGGTGCTCTATTTGTCAGCTACGCCTTCAATGTAGCAATCATGGTTGCTGTGTCTGTCATTTTGTATCTTTTTTCTGACGCTTCCGATTGGGTTTATGGGGTTTCACTCGTACTTACCTCTGTTTTATTTATTCCCCTTAGTTTCCGATACTCACGAATTCTGTTTCTCTATTGGTTTGGAGGCCTCAAACAGCGGCCTTCTTAACTTGGATTTTCTTATTTTTAAGAAATCGCCACAAGCATGCTTCGCGGCAGACCCATTTACTTTTTCATCGGTTCACTACTCCTCGGATTAGTCAGTGCAGGATTTGAATTTCTGTTAGATCCCACGCCTGATCAACTGGTTGAAAGGCTATCCCGAAATTTCAGCGTAGCCATGGAAAAATTGGAAACTGAACGCGAGCGCATTCGTTCCAACCCGAATTCAGTTGTTTGGTCTGAGCTATCGGGGAGCCATTTTTTAGTGGACAGTACCGGAGTGCTACATTGGAGCAGACAGGAGGTTGTGCCCGATTTTCAGAATTTCCCAAAGTCAAGTTCCGTGCAACTACTACAGAATGCGGCAGGAGACTTCATCATCACTAAGGAGGCTATTTCATCAACGCAGGTGCTCTATTCAGTCCTGACAGTGAATCGCAAGTACCCAATCGTTAATAAATATTTATCATCCCTCCCTAATAAAGAAATAGTTGGGGAGATCGCGGTTAGAATTGTACCCTTGGGTTTTCCTTCCGGTGGTCAGGAGATCCTGATTGATGGCATCCCTGTTTGCAAAGTAATCCTTAATCCATCACAAAATATTTCGAAGGTGGCTGCCTTCGTAACCGGAACGATTTCGCTACTATTTCTCTTACTCAGCGTATACTTTGTTCTTTATAAAGCACATCGTGAGCGTAGGTTTCAGACTGTGTTTTTGGTTGCGACCCTTTCTTTTATTGTTATCCGTGTGAGTATGGTCGAGTTGAACATCCCTGGTCGTTGGATTCAGTTGAAGATATTCAGCCCACAGGAATTTGCGTCTTCCGTTTACAATGCCTCCGTAGGGGATATGTTATTCAATGCCTCAGGAATCCTGATTCTATGTGGATACCTGTTCTTCACCTATTTTAAGTGGAATCTGACACGGAGAATTCTTTCACAGCACGGATGGCTGCGGTGGTTGCTCAGTTCGCTCATGTTATTGATTGCTTTTTTCTCCTTTTTATACCCCTTTCTTTTTATTGAAACGATTTTTAACAACTCAGCGATTTCATTGGATGTTACACAGTCACTATCCTTCAATTGGATCAGGATATTGGCGTTTGTATCCCTGCTCATTGGCACGGTTAGTTCATTTTTCTTCACTCATGTATTTATCCGGTTTTCTCAGATCTTAACAACTCGATTTCTCGAGTACGCCATCGCGCTGTTGTTAGCGATGGTACTTTTCATTGCGTACTTTCTCGTGGAGTCTCGCGATTATTGGATTACCCTCCTGGTAGGGATGGGGTATATAGTGTTTCAATATTTTTCCGGACTGACCACATCCTTCAATCGGGTTACCTATCGTACATTTTTTTATTTATTCCTTTCTCTGGCAGCATTTTCTATTCAAGGGGCACTGAGTATCAGACGTTTTGTGGAATCAGAGCAAGTGGAATCTCAGTTTCGGTTCGCCACCAGTTATTTGATCGACCGCGATGTAATGGCAGAGTATTTACTCAAAGAAAATGCCAGACGGATTGCAAATGATGCCTTTATTCAAACTCGCCTGGCCAGCCCCTTTCTTAACAAATCTTCAGTGCGGGAAAAGATTCGGCAAGTTTATCTAAATGCGTATTTCGACCGGTATGATGTAAAGGTATACTTGTATACCGGGCAAGGTCAATCGCTGGATAACCCGAATCAACCAGACTTTCAGTTTCTCCAAAATGAATTCACTAAAACTGGAAACACAACGGATTACCCTAACCTATTCATTATCCGCGCTGCCAATAATCAGATAAGTAAACGTTATTATGTAATGATTCCCATTGCCAGATTTGATCAGGTAGTGGCGCACATCATACTGGATTTGTCTTTGAAGCGAATCATTCCCCAAAATGTTTATCCTGAGCTGTTAGTGGATAACCGGTTTGCCGAGTATTTCGAAAACAGAGCAAAAAGTTTTGCGTTCATTTCCGGGCAGAAAATCATCAGTAGTTTTGGTAATTTCAATTATGATCGGGATTTTGACTTTCATGTGCTTGAGGATCCTGAGTTCTACCGTCAGGGGATCAAGTCTGATACCTTTATTCATGCCGGCATTGAGGATGATTCAGGGCGGGTGGCCGTGGTAACTGCGTTGGCCTATCCTTGGTTTTACGTGTTTACAAATTTCTCTTTCTTTTTTGTTCTGGGTGTATTAATTCTAAGCGTCTTTGTTGGCTTGTATGGGATCATTGCCTGGTTAAAAGACAGACGCATCAATTATGCGGCTCGCATTCAATTATACATCTATGTTGCTTTTGCAGTGCCCCTGATTGCTGTAACGATTACAACCCTGAATCGCGTTAGCAGTTCTGCCGAAGATCAGCTCAAACAGGAATTTCAATCGCGGTCGAGGATGGTGGGTGAAAACCTGGCAGGACTCCTGACGGCATTTAAAAGTGCTCCTGATAGTGTCAGGTCGGTTCTGGAACAGGAAGTGGTTCGGGTGGCTCGATTCTCAAACGTGGATGTTACAATCTATAATGACGTTGGACGGATGATTGTTTCCAGTCAGCCTGAGATTGTCGAAAGCCAACTTACTTCCGGGTGGATGGATCGGCAGGCCTGGGAGCGGATCTTTCAGCGAGGCGAAAATGCATTTGTTTCAAATGAAGAAATTGGATCGCTACAATTCAATAATTCCTACTTTGGAATGAAATCCCCTGAATCAGGAGATTTGGTGGGTGTGTTAAGCGTGCCTTTTTTTGAATCCGGACTATCGCTGGAAGCAACGCAGATCACGGTTCTTGCAAATATTCTAACCGTGTTTACCGTCATCTTTATTTTGTTTTCCTTGCTTTCTTTTATCGTTGTCGACTCGCTCACTTTTCCGCTCCGGTTCATTACTCGAATTCTAAGTCGGACGACACTGACCGGCAAGAATGAACCCCTCGACTGGAAGTCAAATGATGAGATTGGCCTGATGGTGTCCGAGTACAATAAAATGTTAGAGAATTTGGATCGAAGCAAAATTGAATTAGAGCGAAGTCAGAAAGAAACCGCCTGGCGGGAGATTGCCAAGCAGGTGGCCCATGAGATAAAGAATCCGCTAACGCCCATGAAGCTTACCTTACAGCAGATGGAAGTAAGTCTCCTGAAAAAGGAATTGGATTCAGCAAAGGCGCAGCAGTCGGTGAAGACCTTGTTAACGCAGGTAGAGATCCTGAATGAAATTGCTTCGTCCTTTAGCTCCTTTGCCAGGATGCCGTCACCGATCCTGCAAAAAATTGAATTGACTGCCTTGTTAAGAAAGGCAATTGATTTGTATTCAAACTATGAAAGCGGAAAGGTTATTTATGCAGATTGGGAAGGACCCATTTTCATAATGGGCGATGAGCAACTTCTTAGCAGAATATTTTCAAATATCATATTGAATGGGTTACAATCGGGGGAGGGGATAGTTCAAGTTAGAGTTTCTTTGCAAATTGCTGTTGATTCCGTCCTGATTTTGTTTCAGGATAACGGAAGCGGAATTGACCCTGAACTTCAAACGAAAATCTTTGCACCATATTTTTCAACAAAGAAATCAGGGTCGGGTCTGGGCCTTGCCATTGCCAAACAAGGTATTGAACAAAGTGGTGGGTCCATCTGGTTTGAATCGGGGAGCGATCGCGGAACCACTTTTTATATCCGCATCCCGCGCGTAGCTTGATTTATTTATTTTTCAGGTTTTTCATCACCTTGTTGGTGAAGACAAATTCATCCAATTCCTGTACTCCAGAATCCATAATCTCGTGATTGGACCCATCCCATAGTTTATTGCCTTTGTACAGAAACATGATTTTCTCACCAATACCCATCACGGAATTCATGTCGTGCGTTACCACCACGGTGGTAATGTCAAATTCATGAGTAATCTCCATGATTAACTCATCAATCAAAATAGAGGTTTGAGGGTCTAGACCCGAGTTTGGCTCATCACAAAATAAGTAGTTCGGATTGTTGACAATGGCCCGGGCGATGCCCACCCGTTTTTTCATTCCACCGCTGATTTCAGAAGGCATTTTTTTATTGGCACCTTCCAGGCCAACCCGCTTTAAACAGAAGTTTGCTCGTTCAATTTTTTCATCGGGGTGCATCTGGGTGAGAATATCGAGTGGGAACTTCACATTTTCTTCTACATTTTTCGAATCGAAGAGCGCCCCACCCTGAAACAGCATTCCAATTTCTCTCCGAACTTCAGACCGTATATCTTTATCAGCCTCTGTAAAATTTCGCAGGTCGTAATAGACATTTCCCGTATCCGGATGCAGCAGACCGACAATACATTTCAACAACACACTCTTTCCGGTTCCGCTGGCTCCAATAATTAGATTTGTTTTGCCTTTATCAAATTCTCCACTGATGCCACTCAGAATTACCTTGTCAGCAAAGGATTTTGAAATGTTATTAATCTTGATCATGATTTGCTTATAAGAGAAGATAGGCGAGAAAATAATCGGCCAATAGTACAGCGATAATACTCGTGGTTACTGCATTGGTGCTGGCAATCCCAACTTCCAGTGCTCCACCCTGTGTATAATATCCTTTAAAGGATGAAATGGAACTGATCAGAAAAGCAAAAACAAATGACTTGATTAGGGCAAAAGTGATAAAGTACTCATTAAATGCATACCGTATGCCGTACACATATTCCGTAGGCGTAAGAGTGCCAGTGAGGCTGCCAACCAGATAGCCACCCATAATGGCGCATACGGCTGCAACAATCACCAGCAAAGGGTACATCATCAGGGAGGCGACAATTTTTGGCAGAACCAGGTAAGAGGATGAGTTAATGCCCATGACCTCCAATGCATCGATTTGTTCGGTTATACGCATCGTCCCTATACCCCCGGCCATACTGGAGCCCACTTTACCTGCGTAAATGACAGCCATGATAGTCGGGGCCAATTCCAGGATGGTCATTTCACGTACTACTTGCGAAATCACAAAGCGCGGTACAAACGGACTCACCAGGTTGGCAGCCGTTTGAATCGTTGTCACAGCGCCCATAAATGTCGAAACCAGCATAAAAAGAAAAATCGACTTAATGCCGATTTGAATGCATTCTTCCAGTGTCAGGTGGTAATAGGTCATGAAAGTTTCTCTTCTTACAAAGAGCGACCCCATAAAGATTACGTACTTTCCAAAACCCTTCATGCAGTAAAGTTCAAGTGCTATATTGCTCAAAGATAAAATAAATTCCCATGAACAAATTGGTGGTGGTAACAGGCGGTACCCAGGGCATAGGCCGTGCAATTTTAATCCGATTTGCTGCCGCTGGATTTGATGTAGTTACCTGTGCCCGCAAGGCACCCGCGCTCAAGCAACTTCAGGATGAGATTGAAAAGACCTATTCGGTAAAGGTACTAACGCTGACAGCGGATATGGCTGATCATACTCAGGTTACTATGTTTACTGATTATGTAGTCAACCTGGGGCGACCGGTGGATGTGTTAGTGAATAATGCCGGCTACTTTGTTCCCGGACAGGTAACGGAAGAACCAGCCGGTACCCTGGAAAGCATGATTGAGGCGAATGTTTATAGCGCTTATTACACAACCCGTGGACTGATCGGAATGATGAAAGCCAGGAAGTCGGGCCATATCTTCAATATCTGTTCTATTGCGAGCATCAAGGCTTACCCCAATGGCGGATCGTATGCAATCTCAAAATTTGCACTGCTCGGATTCACGAAAGTCCTTCGTGAAGAGCTAAAGGAATTCGGTATCCGGGTAACGGCCATCTTACCCGGAGCGACCAAAACTGCCAGTTGGGCCGGCAGTACCCTGCCCGACAGCCGGTTTATGAAACCTGAGGATGTTGCGGAGGCCATTTTTACGGCCTTTTCGCTTTCACCCCACAGCGTTGTTGAAGAGCTCTTGATTCGCCCGCAATTGGGTGATATTTAAGTAATTATAGAATCGAACAAAAGTACCTTCTAAAGGGTTAATTTTGTGATAAATCCGTTTGGTGTGAATCAAGTTCTTCAACTGAAGCAGTATTGCAATAGCCTGATTGAGTATAGCCGCAGAAAGACCCGTGTGGTAAACATTGGAGGTGTGCCGATGGGCGGGGAGAATCCCATTCGGATTCAGTCGATGACCACCGTGGATACCCTGGATACCAAGGGCTCGGTGGAACAAACGATTCGGATGGTGGAAGCGGGTTGTGAGTACGTTCGGATTACCGCCCCCAGTATTAAAGAAGCCCAGAATCTGGAAGTAATAAAAAAGGAATTGCGTGCCCGTGGCTATCAGGTACCATTGATTGCAGATATCCATTTTACTCCGAACGCGGCAGAATTAGCCGCCCGGATTGTTGAAAAAGTTCGGGTTAATCCCGGAAACTATGCCGATAAGAAACGGTTCGAAGAGATTGAATATACGGATGCCACCTATCAGGCTGAATTGGATCGGATCCGTGAAAAGTTTACACCGCTCGTGAAAATCTGTAAGGAATATGGTACGGCCATGCGAATTGGTACGAATCATGGTTCGCTGTCGGATCGCATCATGAGCCGCTACGGAGACACACCCCTCGGCATGGTTGAGTCCGCGCTGGAGTTTCTTCGCATTTGTGAAGACCTGAATTATTATGACATCGTGCTCTCCATGAAAGCGAGCAATCCGCAAGTGATGGTGCAAGCCTACCGGTTGCTGGTACAAAAGCTGGAGGAAGAAAGTTTTCAACCGTATCCTTTGCACCTAGGTGTAACCGAAGCAGGCGATGGGGAAGACGGACGGATTAAATCATCGGTGGGAATTGGTACCCTCTTAGAGGACGGACTCGGTGACACCATTCGCGTTTCCTTAACGGAGGAACCGGAAGCCGAAGTACCCGTTGCGAAAATGTTAGCAGACCGATATGTCAATCGGAAAGCTTCGTATCCTATTCCGGAAATCAAGCACTATTCAATTGATCCGTTTTCCTACACAAGACGTAAAACGCACGAGGTATTGAATATGGGCGGGCACCAGGTACCCAGGGTGATTGCTGATTTTTCGATGAAAGAGAAAATCAGTGTGGCGTCCTTGTTTGCGGTGGGTTACCAGTATTCTGTACCCCTTGATAAGTGGAACCTGGCCGACATGGCGTGTGATTATATTTTTCTGGGCGATAGAACCATCGATTTCGAAATCCCCGGAACGCTCGGATTGATTTACAATTATGACACCTGGTTACAGTACAGGAATCGGGATCGCGTCTACCCATTCCTTCGGCCGGAGGTTTATATGCAGGGTGTGGAAAAATCGAGTCAGCTTAATTTTATTTATACCCAGCTGAAGGATCTTTCCGGGGCATTCATCGAACGCATTAAGAAAGATTCCACCGTTGTTTTGCTCATCGATACCTACAATGAGCATGGTATGGCGGAACAACGCAGACTTTTCGTTGAACTCCAGAATCAGGATTGTCAGGTGCCGGTAATTGTAGGAAGGGCCTATGCCGATCTGAGTCCGGATCAATTGCAGTTATATGCAGCAACGGATCTGGGTGGGTTGCTGATTGATGGATTGGGAGATGGTGTATTTATTGCGGCCGAGCGCTGCGGATCCGATAAGATGGTAAATGAAACTGCGTTTGGGATTTTGCAGGCAACCCGTACGCGAATTTCAAAAACGGAATATATTTCCTGTCCATCGTGCGGGCGAACGCTCTTTGATCTTCAGGAGACAACCGCAAAGATTCGATCCCGAACCAGCCACCTGAAGGGCATTAAAATAGGAATCATGGGCTGCATTGTAAATGGACCCGGGGAAATGGCAGACGCGGACTACGGCTACGTGGGGTCAGGTCCGGGAAGAATCACCCTATACCGTGGTAAAGAAGTAGTAAAGCGGAATGTACCTACCCCCCAGGCGGTGGATGCATTAATCGAGTTGATCCGGGAGGATAAGAATTGGATTGAACCTCAAACCATAACCCATTAACAGTATGGAAAATCAAGCTGGCGGAGAGAAGAAAAGATTATCGGTGCGGGAGTTTTTTACGTTGGGCGAAGTAGGTGGATATTTCTTTCGGAAGAAGGACCCCTCGCGTCCGTCTAACATCAATATTAAAATGATGCATGGAATCAATAAAATTTCCATCATTGTGTTTTTGCTGGGGGTTATCTTCCTGATTGTAAAACGATTTTTTTGAATCTCGAATTTTTCCGGAGCCATTGCCTTTCCAAACCCGGTGTTACCGAGGAATTCCCATTTGATGAAAACACCTTGGTATTTAAAGTGCTCGGTAAAATGTTTGCCCTCACCGATCTGGATCAGTTTGAAAGTATCAACCTGAAGTGCCACCCCGAAAAAGCCATACTGCTGCGGGAGCAATATGATGCCGTGAGGCCCGGCTATCATATGAATAAAAGGCACTGGAATACGATTTTGATGGATGGCAGCGTTTCAGACAGAGAGGTGAGGGCTTGGATTGACGATTCCTATGCCCTGGTAGTGGCCAGCCTGCCCCGCAGTAAAAGATTGGAATTGGAGGATTTATAGCCTGAAAATCAGCATATTACGGGGCATTAGATTTCGAACATCGCTCGGATTACTTAGGTTAATTATTTATTTTTGTTGATTGTGATCAATCCAAATGGAATGACCAGGGCTTTCCTTCCGGGGATAATGCTAATCATAACGCTGAGCGCCTGTACCCAGCGTTTAATCTGCCCTGCCTATCAGAGTTCATTCATTTATGATAAGCCCACACAACGCGAGAAATTTGTCTATTACAACGAAAGTACCACACAACCCCGCGATGTACTGGCATCCAACAGCAAAACCATCACCTTGCCCCCGCGCGACTCTTCCTGGGTAAACAGCGATGTACTAAAGGGACCTGCGTTGCCGCAGGTGAGAAGAGTAAAAAAGGATCGGTATCTATTGCTTCCGGAGAAAACGTATAAGCAAGCGTTGAAAGCATTGCGTACTGTTGAAATGAAACCGGTGTATCCAAAGAAGGCGGATTCATTGGATCTCAAGAGCGAATTGGACAGCGCTGCCCGGAGTGTATCAGACACTGTTTCGGCACAAGGCGCAGCTTCCCAACCCGTGGAAGATAGTGTTTACGTCATCACCAAGACAAAAGAAAAATACAACCTGGATCAGGATGCTTATATGTGGTACTTCCGTGATGTGTTGGTATTGCCGGATGTGCGGGCAGCCATGATGGAGGAAGGGAAAGTTCAGGCCGCCAAAAAGAAATCGGAAGCAAAAGGCGGGTTCTTCAAGAATTTATTTAAGAAGAAGGATAAAAACGATTCAACAAAGGTTGCGACCCCGGAGGCACCCTCCGATTCAACCACAACCAATACCAAAAAGAAGGGGTTGAAAGGGTTGTTTAAAAAGAAATCGAAAGTGGATACCGCAACGCAACAGAAGAAAACAGATCCGGTCAAGAAAGAGGATGAGGATGATGGCTTCTGATTATCCTTTAATTGAATAAAGTGAGATTGCCAAATTGATCCGCTGCCGGAGCAGGAGCAATCAAGGAAGCGCTTTCATGGGTGAGTGAGTTGATGGCCGGAGAAACCGTGTACCCAGTCAATTCAGTTGCAGAGGTTGACCTCATTAGACCGAGGAGTATGTCTTCTGTGGATTTTTTATCCAGCCAAACAGATTCTTCTTGCGGGGTTAAAATGACGGGCATTCGCTCGGTTACTTCGGCCACGGTCTCATTGGCGGGTACTGTTATTATGGAAAAGGTATGATAGGCATTTCCTTCCGGATCATCGTATTCTTCCCACAACCCTGCAAAGGACCAAATCGTTTTGTTGTTGGGAACAAAAAACCACGGTATGGAAGTTTTCTTACCAACTTTCTTCCACGCATAAAAACCGGTAGCAGGAATCAGGCACCTGAATCGCATCATCGTTTTCTTCAGTACCGGCTTTTCAGCAATAAGTTCTGCACGGGTGTTCACAATCCGCTCGGCCACCGTTTTATTTTTTAGAAATTGTTGCGGGGCGCCCCAATAGAAATAGGAAAATCCTTGCGGACTTTGATGGGTAATAACGGGAAGCAAGTGCGAGGGACCCGCGTTATAGCGGGGTTGATACCCGGGGGTTTCTTCTATCTTAAATCGCTCTTTAAGCTGTTGATTCGTAGCATGGATCGAATACCGTTCGATCATAGTTGTTGAATAAAGTGTAGGGCCCTGAGTTCGGACCAATATAACCCATTTTCGTTGAATAGCGCGAACCCCACATGCCCCCCGCGGGTCGGGTATTCAAAAGTAAGGTGCGGGAATTGGGATTCGACTGGGTAACACTCCGGACTCAGGAAGGGATCATTCTTTGCATTGACAATTAACGTTGGCCGTTTAATTCGGTGCAGAAACCGGAGTGAACTCGATTGCTCATAATAATCCAGTGCATTTTTAAAACCATGCAACGGTGCGGTGTACACATCATCGAACTCCAGTAAGCTGGTAATGCGTGTGAGGGGGGTAGGATCAATTTCTGAAAATACGTTTGCCTTCTCCGCTACTTTTTTCTTTAAACTTTTCAAGAATCGTTGCGAATAAATCCAATTGCTGCGCATGGAAATTTTGTCGCAACTGGTTTTAAGATTGAGGGGAACTGAAAAGGCAACCGCTTTCTGAATCGTTGAATGGAGCGTTTCTGATTTTTCACCGAGGTACTTCAAAGTAAGGTTTCCGCCCAGACTAAAACCAACCAGATTGATCTCGGTGTATCCAAAGGATGCCGCATGACGTACAATGAAATCCAGATCATCGGTGGCGCCACTATGATAAAACCGGATCTTCCGGTTGATTTCACCACTACAGCCCCGGTAATTCCAGGCAAGGGCGTCATACCCATGTTGGTAAAAGATACGGGCCATGCCCCGAACATAGGCGCGGTCGCTGTTTCCTTCCAGGCCATGCGAGATAATCACGAGCTTAGCGGCACCTTGCTTGAGCCAATCCAGGTCCAGAAAATCGTGGTCAGGGGTGGTTATCCGCTCGCGTTCATAGGCAATACCATTCACTTTGCGAAAAAGAGCCGGGTAGATGGTTTCTAAATGACTTCCCGCCAGCAGGGCTGGTGCTTGATAAGCCATCATACCATTACCAATTCATGCGATGCTTCAGTCCGGTAATATGAGCGAGGTGGTGTTCTCCATGCCAGGCATACATGGCAATCAGGTTGTGTAAGGCGATGTGTTTTTTAGTTTCCGGATGGATCAATTCCCGCTTCAATTGTTCAGGAGTAAGAGATTTTAAGAGGAGTACCCATTTTGTATGAAGCGATTTTATCAGGGTTGTGGAAATAACAGGATCGGCTTTCGTTTCGGGGGTTTCGGCCCAGAGCTTTTCGAGATAGGCTTTAATGACGGGCGTCTCTTCGCTCAGAATCCATTTCGTGCGGATGTACGCATTCAGATGACTATCCGCAACATGGTGCACTACCTGTCGCACCGTCCAGCCACCTTCGCGATAGGGGGTATCCAATTGTTTCTCTGTAAGTCCGGCTATAGCCTTTTCTAGTTTTTCTGGAAGGCTTTCAATTCGATTGATACAGGCTGAGATTTCTGAGGGAGTCTGTTGGTCTTGCGCACTGAATTTCCCGATCGGATAGCGTATGTCTTCCATGTCATCAATACAAGGTGGTTACTTGTTAAGTTCCTCTACGGCTTCTTTTAATTCCGCATCATCATAGGGCTTGTTCAGCTTCACCGGTTTGGATTTTTTCTTACGCTTTTTGCGAACCCGGATGTTGGTGAACTCAATCAGCAGGGAAAACGCCACCGCGAAATAGATATAGCCTTTGGGGATTTCCTGATGCAGTCCCTCCAATAAGAGGGTAAATCCGATCAGGATTAAAAAGCCCAGGGCCAATACCTCCATGGACGGATGATTTTTGATGAAGTCACTGATCGACCCTGAGAAAAACATCATGACGATGATGGAAACGATGACGGCAATGATCATAATCACTACCTGCTCCGGAGGAACGATTCCCACCGCTGTCAATATCGAATCGAATGAGAAAATAATATCCAGTAAAATAATCTGTGCAATGGTACCTGAAAATGTGGTCACCAGAGATTTTCCACCTTCCTCTTCTTCATCATCACCTTCCATCTCGTGATTGATTTCAAGGGTACTTTTGGCAATCAAAAACAAGCCGCCAAAGCCAAGGATTAAATCCTTTCCACTAAAGGCCATATCGTGGCTGATCAGAAAGTTGGCCGGGATAGTAAACAAAGGTTCTACAAAGCCAATAATCCAGGTGATGCACAAGAGCAAAATAATTCGAACCACCATGGCGAGGGCCAACCCGGTATTACGGGCTTTCTTCCGCTGATGCTCCGGAAGTTTATTCGAGACGATGGAAATGAAGATAATGTTGTCAATGCCTAATACGACTTCCAGAAAACAGAGGGTTAATAAGGCGAGCCAGGTATCGGCTTGAAGGAACATATCCATGCTCTGGGACTAGGTTTATGCGGGTTTAATTGCTCAAATTAGACAAAGGAACTTACATTTAAAACATGAAAAACATGTAAAAAACGGGCTATTTTGATCAAATAGCCCGTTTTTTCATTACATCTAATTCAATGAGTTGTTAATGGGTGATCATCAATTTTCTCCGAATCAATGAACCCTTGGAGTCGCGCAACTGAAGAATGTAAATGCCCGCTGCCTGTTCTTCTATATTTAAAGTCTGTTCACGATCACCAATCGAGAAGGAAGCTCCGTGTACAGTTTTACCGACCTGATCAATCAAATCAACCTTAATGGATTGCAGGGTAGGCGCAGGCAGTTTGATTACAAACTCCTTGTTGGCAGGGTTCGGGTACACTTCAATGGAGGAGGCAGCAATATCGCCTAGTCCCGTTACAATGGGTGGATCGGTTCCTACATCTACGATCTCCGCCTGATACACTTCTTTCGTTACTTCATTCTGAACAAAGGCGATCACAGCCAGGTCATCCATGTCGGGATACAACCGGGTTGGTTCGGGTGTCCAGGTAAAGCCAGTAAAGTTTCTGTTATTGCCGGCCACCAGAGACTGTCCAAAAACAGTTCCCGCACCGGAAGGCAGTAACTTCTTCAGAACAAACTCAAAGACGGTTTCACCTGTCTTGACCATGTTACTTTTTGCTCCAGGCAAAGCAGTAACTGATTTCTCAACAACGGCAACATGAAGAATTGTATTGGCAGGTAGATCAATCGAAATCGCTTCCACATCCACATCAATGGAAATGCTTCCATCCGGATTGACTACCGGGTTCGGAATAATCCGGGCATTGGCCAGTTTCAACGTTTGCTCGTCATACCAGGCTTCACCCCATTGCGAGAAGGGTTGCGAAGCAGACAAGGGAGCATGACCACCATCCAACCGCGCTATAGGAGTTGAAGCAATGTTGTAGTACAAGGCCCGCGAACTTGGATCGGCTGGGTTGTCTTGATTGAATGGATCCACCTGCGGGAAGCCAACGTGATAATTGATTTTTACCAACTTAGTACCTACCGCTCCGTTTTTAAAATTCTTCAGGTAATTACTTTCGGATAATTCATTCGAGTTTGCGGCACGGCCGGCATTCTTGAAGTTCTCTACGAGGATAGTGCGGGTCCGATTGCCCACCCGAACATTATCGATCGCAAATCCATCCAACGTGGGGGAGGCAGTTTGAGTGGCCAGTGCAAATCGGAAAACAACTTGAGATTGATTTAATACCGTATCCAAAACATGCTTGGAATCCCGCCAGTTGTTTTCCTGACCGGTCCATCCAAAGCCTTGCGTTTGATTACCGGGTTGGGAGCTCAATCCAATTCCATTGTACCAACCCACACCAGTAATTTGTTGATTGACGAGTTTACCGAGTACAGTCCATTGTTTTGTGGGGTCGGCCACATTTTTATTGTCAATCGAAAATTCCAACACAACCCCTTCCCCTGCCGCTAGTTGTCGGAACGTGTTGAGCGAAATCATCGGTCGATCCAATTGACTTAAATCAAAACTCGGTGAGTAAAGGGCCGATCGTTCATTGGCGCCATAGGATGTGGTTAGCCCGGTGGTCCAGATACGTTGCCCGTTATTCTGGGCCAACGTGATAACTTGTTTGGAAGGAATACCATCCGCCCAGGAGGCGGGGGTAGTCCCAAATCCATCGGGCTGCCAGCCGGCCCCTCCGGTTTCAAAGTCTGCTTCGTAGGCAATTAAATCAGTCGGTGTAGATTGAGGTACGACAATTACCTTCTGTGCCAATTCGTTAGTACATCCCAGCAAGCTGGTAACCTCCAGGCTTACATCATAACGTCCTGGATTGGCATAGTCATTGGTAACGGCAGTAGTAAAATTGGAACTAACCGTTGCGGTATTGCCATCATCGTAATCCCAGGTCAGGCTTCCCAATCCATCACTAACAGATCCAGCCGGAATGACGGTGGTATTGGTAAAGCTCAGCGGGGTGGCGGTGGATACACCCTCAAAAGTGAATCCAACTACCGGAATAATGCCCACATTTAACGGTATGCTTTGAGCCACGGAGCTACAGCCAAAGGTGGACGTAACAATCAGGCTCGGATTGTAAGGAGCGCTTTGGATATAAATGTGTGAAGCGATGGCTGCTGCTGCGGTAATCACATTTGGATTCGCTGCCGTTTCATTGGTAGCATCTGAGAAATTCCAGGAATACGTATTGATGGTACCCTGCGCAATGGTTGAGGTACTTCCATTAAAATCAACCGGAATGCCTTCACAAATAGCCGAGCTTAGCGGAGTATTGGGAGTGATTACACTTCCATAGGTGAATAGGGCTACCGGGTTGGGTTCAATCCGGATGGTTAATCCGCCCGTGCTTTCGCAAGGCGAATCGTTCGACTTATAAGTGTAGTTAACCCGCAAGTCGCCATAACCGTTGTCGAACAAGGTAGGATCCAATTCGGCAGTACCGTTGCTGTTATCGGTGAATCCGGTTAATGAAATTGTCACCTTCGCAGCATTCAACGATGACCCGGCATTAAACGCGCGGTTGATGACGTAGACGGAATCACTAATTTTCGAAGTGATCGTATGGGTACTCGAGAACGGAAGGGTACCCGTAACTCCAAAAATCTGAATCGAATTTCCAACCACCAGGTTAGCGGGTTTACTGAGGGTGATTTGGAAGTTGCCGCCATTGTTGGCTTGGGCCGTAATGGCCACGGTCAGATCACGGGCATGAATAATGGTACCATTGTTTTCCAGGCTAAAGAATCCTACCGAAGAGCCCACTGAGGCAGCGGGGAATCCGTTGATAACTATGTTGCCTCCCTGCTCACAGAATATGGGAACCCCGGCATCCAATGCCGATTGATTGCTCAAACCCACTTCTACAATGGGCACAGCCGGAACAAAAAACTCAACATTTTGTCGCAGCGGGATATACACTGATTGATTTGCCTGGTTTTGATATTGCCCTGTGAACTCAACCAAGCCTAACGAGCCACCATCATAATACGTATTGCCTTGTAGCGTGGTATTGATGAAATGACTGTAAGGATTGGGAATCGTGCCACCGGAAAGTGTGTTAGCATTCAAGATTTTTGCCCCATCAATTCTGTAAGAACGATAGTATCGCAAAGGGTCATTCGGATCCTGCACTGAGTCGTAAGCAACCGGCAACGTCTTGAGTATTGAAATCCAATCAGGGCCATTGATGATTTGTGTTGGATCAACATTGAAGGGGACATTGGCCTTTAAGGTATCCATAAAGTGGGCACCCAAATTGGTGAAGAGCACCGTTTGAGTTAATGCCGGTGTACCCAGCGTGGCATTGGCCGGGAAATTGATGTTATCAATACAAAACGTTGACGAAAGACCTTTGATTGCAGCCTTGCTGTCATAGACCGTATATTGAATCGGGTTCTGCGAAATACAACCATTGTTGTCGGTGTGGGTCAACGTGATATTGAACGGAGCGTCTTTCGTTACTGCGGTTACGTTGAGTTGATTAATATTCACACCGGAACCACTAAACGCATTCGGGCCATAATCTCCGGCAGCAGGTAATGGAATTAATTCCACTTGTCCCTGGTCATCCGGAAGAATGGTAATGGGTGTGCTTGAATTCGGGAAGGCAACTAACGTGTATTCATTGGTGAAATCAACCGTAGGAGCATCAAACGAGCTGATGGTAGCAATCGGATTCAGATCCGGGAAGGCAGCCGGAATGGCGTTTCCTCCCAACCTGACAATGTTACCACTGGTGATGGCCGTTGTGAGAATCCGTAATCCAGAGATGGTAATATTATCCCGACTGGTGTTTCCTGAATTTTGAAACGAAACCCGCAGCGTGGTATTGTTGATGAACCTAAGTGTACCGGTGCCCGTGAAATCGCTACCCGTTAAAGTTAACGTGCCATGCACGGGCGGTCCCGTGGGGAGTCCGTTTGTTGTAGTTACATCAAATTGAAAACCACTGGGCAATAGCAAGTTGAATACCTGCGTACCGCCACCGGCAAAGTCGCCTGTATTTCCTTCCACGATCTGCAGAGGTAAGTTCAATGTTTGGAAACTATTGCGACATACATTGATTTGAGGGATTGGCAATACCGGTCCGGAAGGTTGAGCGGTGGCCGGAGAAGTAAAGGTGAGTGTTGGACCTGCTCCGCCAACTGCGAAATTACTGGCAATGGATCCATAAGGAGCCGTAGTTTCAATAGGCGTGGGCAAGGCATTGTTGGCCGCGTACATCCAAACATTATAGGTTGTACTCGGAGTTAGGTCTGCGGTAATCTGGCCAAATTGTGAGATAGGATTTACCTGATTGATGGCAAAAACTCCGCGGTCAATGACCGTACCTCCCACGTAGGTGGAGGTACCTTTTATTTCGGCATTGGTAGGTGCCGGATCGCCTTGATTGACAACCAGAAAGTAGGCTGTTCCCTGCTGATCAAATGTAGCATTGATTGTTGCTCCTGTGAGGGTAACACTGGTGATCGTAGGGTTGTTCGCTACGGGTACACTGTTGTTGTTGAGCAGGATGGGCGGATTCGGATTCGCAGTTTTGAAATAGAGTGTACCGGAATATGTAAAACCAGGGAACTCATTTAAGGATTCATCTACAATACCGATGTCGTTCTCAAAATCGCCTTGCGCAATGGTGATATAATACACCCGATCATCCTGCAAAGGCGGCAATGAAAATTTCAGAGGATTCGCCACTGTACCCGCTAAATTGGCTGTACCCGGATATTGTCCGTTTACAGCTGCTAACTCCTGAACCAGTAGTCCGGTAGATTGATCGTATAGCAGAATCTTTTGGTCTAACGACCAAACCGGTACACTAAAGACAAGATCCACTGTTGGTTGATTTTTGTCCACATTTAACTGACCCGTTGCCGGATAGGAACTCACCAGGGTAGGGGGGAAGATGGAGGCAAAGGTATATTCCTGGCCAATCGTATTTTGCGTGCTATAAACACTACCATTTGAAATAATGATGTTTGCATCATTGTTGACAACGGACGGTTGAATTTTAGGCGTACTTCCACTGGCCGTGGGTGAAACATCCACCATCAGGAAGTAAGTCAGTTGTGTATTCGCAGGGAGACTTAAATCGCGTGGTGTGCCACCTGTAAAATCAACCGTCAGGAAATTTGAACCGGCCGTCAGTTGTCCGCCAATGGAGGGTGTCGTGACAATGTTGGCATCGGTAACATCAAATGCCGTATTGGTAGATTCAAATACCCGGATATTCGTAAAGATACCGGATATCGGATTGGAGAAATTGATTACAAAACTATTGAGTTTTGGTTCACCCGTTACGGAATAGGGCGTGTTAAAGGTTACTCCAAAAATCACCCGGTTAATGGCACCTCCTGGTAAGTTAGGGGAAGTGATTACTCCGGAGGAAGCATACGTTGAAAATACATTGATGACATCAACATGATTGCAGATGATCGAACCCCCACTGGCACTGGATAGACCATTGGATGTGATGGTTATGGTTCCATCTCCGGGGGAAACATATTGCAATCCGGTAAAGTCAACAATACCATTGGTAAAGTTAAAGGCGGTGGTCGTTAAGGCGGCTCCTGGTGTTGTCAGGTTACCAACGAAGGTATGATCCAAATCGACAATCGCGTTCACGTCCCGCGCGCGAACTTGCGGAGTGGAGGCCAGGGGTCTTTGAATTCCTTCAAAGGGCACGGGTTGAACAATAAAATCTAACCGAGTAGCAGTTACCTCAATCTTCACATTGCCATCTGTTAAGGCACCACCGGTAATTCCGCCAATCAGTGGAGCTGTGCCAATATTATTAAATTGTGAACCACCATTTTGGGTTACATCAACTACCTGCAACTGGATAACTTCATTATCGGTAATGTTGGCATCCGTATTATAGAAGCTCGCCCGCACGGTAATGACCAGCGAACCATTATCAGGTGCGATCATTGCTCCGGAAAGACCTGTAAACGTAACGGTGGTATTCCCCGCAGTGACAAAGTCAGCATTGTTTTTAGATTGGATCAGGGAAGTGCCCAAATAGAGAGCTAAACTCCGGATGTTTTCCGGATTAGTGATCGAAAGTTCAAGTGTTTCGATATTGGTTGAGGCGCCATCCGAATCGGGTGTTACTCCGTTTCCATCGGACAACTTAAACTGTGCCAAGGCAATACTGGTGGCAGTGGTGGCGATATTCTGAAAGTCTTTGTAAGGAAGGTCGGGGGTCGGTGTAAAACCCGGATCCACCACTAACAAAGACTCGAAAGAGGATTGGAGAATGATTTGAGGTGTGAATGGGGCGGGGAAAGCCACACTGTTGATGCCACCAGCAATCATGCTCAGCGTTACATCATCATTATTGTTTCCGGAAATAAACTGAAAGTCGCCCGGGAAGTTGAAGACCCCTGCGGTAAATGTACTGCCCACCACGGGTGGTGTGCTCGACATTGTAGCATTGGTCGCATTGGTTAACGCTGTAATCGTTGATCCCCCTCCTGTAAAATCCAGGTCCCGGTTATTATTCACATCGCGTGCTTGTACCGTAGCGGCAAAATTGCTGTTCAAACTGGCCACGGCCGGACTCACAGCAGGGGTGGTAAAGTGGAGTTCGGTTGCTACAACGCTAACCAAATTGTTTCCTGCTCCGGAATTCTGAGTTTGAGGCGTCCCTAAGAAGTTAGTACTATTAGGTCCCAACGCAATGTTTGCCTTCTGAACATCAAAAACAAAGCGCAGGCCATCGATGGTGGTAGGCAGTGTACCCCCCAACGCAGTCTTCAACCAGAGTGTAAGAACGTAGGTCTTTGTTGCATCATCGGCAATCAGACCCAGCAGTTGTCCTGTAGCCGAGCTTAGGTCAAAATAGAGGTAATTGGAAGGATCAATGGTTGTAACAGAAACGGTATTGGTGCCGTCACTCAAGGTGGCGGTTTCAATGGCTTGCGACCAATTGGTTATCGTGTTTCCAGCACCCGAAGTTATGAATATCGAAGTTAGCTGCGTGGGGTTACCATCATCCTCATTGGCCGGGGTTCCACCCGGGTCGTCATTGATATTGAAATCAAACACCGCTAATCCGGCCGGTGTATGAGTCAGGTCAACGAGGGAGGAGATCGTCAGGGGCTCCGTCAGGGCTCCTGCGGTAATGGTTGTGGCAACACCACCTCTCACATCAAAAGCAGTCGATGTGGCATTGCTAACAACAGAGGGTCCTGTGGAGGCAACGGTTAAGGTTGCACCTGTGCCCGTTGTATTAAATCTAAAGTCATTCGGAAAGGTTAACAGCCCACTCACGATCGAGGCATTCCCGGGACTGTTGGTCATGGTAAGTCCGAGAGAGTTGGTAACAGTAACCGTGGCCGAGTTGTAATTAAGATCCCGGTTGTTATTAACATCCAGTGCTTCCACTACCGGAACGGGGGGTTGCTGAGAAATGTCTTTACCAACAAGCAGAACAGCGGCCGGATTAGTGTCGAATTGCAATTTCGTAGCCACCACATCCACGGCAATGTTGGTGGCGCCAGAATTAATAACTTCAGAACCGGTAAATAAACTGCTTTGCGCAGCTAATGAAATATTATCATCCAGCACTTCGAAAACAAAATTCCGGTTATCAATGTCATCGGGAAGTGTACCTCCAAGGTTAGGTTTTAGGGTAATGTATAATTGATAGTTTTTAATGGCATTATCCCCGACAAATCCAAGGCCAGCCGTATTAATTCCGTTAAAAGTAATCGTGGTTGCACCAATGGTACCCGTAATGAAAGGGTTAACACCGTCCCATAGCGCAGCTTGAGAAATCGCTTGCGACCAATCGGCAATATCGTTTCCGGTGCCTTGCGTATAAACGATTTGAGAGATGCGTGTGGGAGAACCGTCACCGCCACTGCCGTTATCTTCTACCACCCGGAAGTCAAACACTTGGATAAACCCTCCCGTATTGAGTGAGGAGAATGTAGTGGGGGTGATAAGCGTACCTGGCTGCAGTGTTGACAGGTTGCTGTAACTTACCGTTACGGGTGTACTATTTCCCGGTGCCGGTACGAGTGAATTAGCCGCCACCGTGGAAGTTGTTGCCGTTAATGTGCCGTCTCCGGCATCCTGATATTGAAATCCTACTGGGAAGGTAGCAAGACCATTCACCATGGAAACCGGGTTTGGATTCATGGTGATAGTGCCGGCATTGGTCAATGTAATGGAGGCTGTGTAATTAAGGTCCGTATTTCCATTGGCATCCCGGGCTCTGATTCTGGGCCGGGTCAAGAAATCGGGAGCTACAGAAGTACTGGTAACATTCGTCAGCACCAATTGGGCAGGGTTGGGGCTGGTTGAAAAATCTAATTGAGTGGCAATAACTTCCACGGGGTTGGTCCCTGATTGAAGCGTTGGTTGTGTGCTTACAAGTCTGCTGCTTTTCTGATTGCCATTAGATACATCATCATATGTGAAACTTGTTGGATTTACACTAAAAGCAAGATTTAAACCATCTACCGTTGCAGCTAAGGAACTGTTTAAATTATTTTTTAGCCAGATTTTAAGGGTATAAGTCTTCGATGAAGGAGTTCCATTTGCATCAGCAATAAAACCTACATCAACAGCGGAAGTCGATGGGATGGATGCAAATGTAATGTTGGTTGGATTCACCGTTCCGACAATAGGAGTGGGGTTGATCCCATCGTATAACTCAGCGCCACCTACTTCAATAATATCTTGCCAGTTACTAAGTGCTGCGCTGTTACCTGTACCTTGGTTAATAACAAGTTGTGAGAATTTAAATGGAGCATTGTCTGAATCCCAATCATCCGAACTCGCCAATTGGGAAGGGTTAGAATAGGTAATCTTAATTTGACCGTTCGCTCCAGCTCCGCTGGTTGTATTAGCGCCAGTTCCACTGCCACCACCACCTGGAAAGAATCCGTTTTGACCAACTCCAGAAAAAGGACCCGTTGCACCATTACCTCCTCCTGGGGGTGCAATACCACCCGGGGAAAAACAAAATGGACATGAGTTGGAAGCACCTGGATTTCCATTAGCGCTAGTGCCAGCTGAGGAACCACCACCACCACCAGGCACACTGATACCCACACCGCCATTGCCGCCATTGCCTCCGGAGAATCTTATGGTTCCAACTCCAGAAGCAAGATTACCTCCGGATCCACCACTTCCCCCGATATCGGATGCCAACCCTCCATTTCCTCCAACCGCTCTTACCAAGGCGCCCCCAAAAGTGCTGGTACCACCCGTAATTCCATCAAGAGTAGCACCTGCTGCACCATTGCCAACAATTACACTATAGGAATTGCCTGGCGTTACAACTAAAGCGGAACGGCTATATGCACCACCACCGCCACCACCACCACCACCAGTTCCATTTGAATTTACGCCTCCTGATCCACCGCCACCCCAAGCTTCAACAATTATGTTGGTTACACCTGACGGCACAGTAAAGGTTCCGCTGGATGTATAAAATACTTCTGTTGGTACGACAGCATGCGCAAAAATCGATTGCATTTTACCAAGAGTCACAAATTGCGCATTCCCTGTTATATCGGAGTAGCTAATTGTTGTCGATGAAGTCCAGCTACCATTGGTTGAGTTAGTTAATGTTATTGTATTCGTAGTGCCTTTACCGGTATAAATAGCACTGGCCACTGTACCTGTGCTTGATGTAAAGCCAGTTACACTGGCACCTTCAGACAAAGTCAATTCATCTCTAAGAGTAAATACAATAGTTTCAACCGCAAGGTCATTGTAATAAAGAGGCATTACATTCGGAGATAGTGGACTTTGACTATCATCAAAGAGCGTGAATTGCATAACGCTGACGCTGTTGCCAGCAGAATTTTTGAGGGAGCTGATTGGAACAGCTACGGAATTCAATACAGCGGTACTCAACGCTGCTGTTGTAGTGGACGCATTCTGCGTTGGTGCTGGGGTTGGAACGTCAAGTTTAAAATCAATGTTCGATCCCGTGTTTGTGTATGGGTATATTTTGAATATATAATCTTTGCCTGACAATAGATTACTAAAGGTATAAGAGCCAACTCCGAATGGGACGTTAATGTACCCGGTTGTGTTGTTGACTAAATCTGTTTGATTGGCAACAGGCGTTCCAAAGTCAGCAGGAGGAGTTGCTGGCGATCCTGTCCTTGATGCAGTTATCAGGTAGCCCGTAGGGGTAGGTGTACCAAGAGCATCAGTCCACGTCAGGTTGATGGATGTGGGTGTGATCGTGCCCACCGTAAACGCGGTTGCGTGATTAGGCGGCTCCGGCAAGATCATCGTGTATTGAGAGGCGCTGGAGAAAAAAGGAGCGGCCACACCGGGTCCACCCAATGGATTGGTTGCCAGATCAATGATCGAATTATTGTCATTAACATCAAGGCCGACCAGACCGGTAAGTGTAATGCCAGAGACTGTCACTGTGTAGGTGGTTGGAGAAACCGGTGTAACACCAATAGTAGTACCAAATGAGGCTGAGCCATAAGCTGAAAAATCAGTTGCATCGACCCCGGTAACAGCTTCATTAAAGACAACACTGAAATTTACAGATGTTGTATTGTTGGGGTTAGCATCGGGCAATGAAACGGAAGTTACACCTGGGGGAGTCGTGTCGATCGTCAGGGCTAAGTTTCCAGAAGCAACGCTCGTATTTGATGCAGCATCGGTGGCGGTTGCATTAATGGCATAAGTACCCGGAGCCAAGGTGAGGTCAATTGTCCAGGATGTTCCAGTAGTGATGGCTGTACCAAGGGGCGTGAGATTATCGAAAATTTCAACAATCGCATTATTTTCACACGTGCCCGTAAACGTTAAGTTGGAAGTAATATTTGTATAATTATCGTTGTTGATTCCTGAATCATCGGCTGCATTAAGATCTGGTATAGAAGGAGGTGCAGGCGGGGTTTTATCAAAAATAACGATTGAATTATCAGTCGTATAAGAGGTGGTTGTTGATTTGCCGGTTTCCAAAGCCGTGATGGAAAAAGTTAGAATGCCCTCCGTAACTCCTGCTGTCATAGTGGCGGTTGCGGTAAACGGACCAGTAAATGGTCCGGCTGGTGGCGTTACAGTAGCGGCCAAATTAGCACCCAGAGGGTCTATAAACACGGTTGGCAAAGCCGTTAGTGTACGGGCAGTGGTAAACGTAATGGTTACAGTGTTGGGGGTTCCTAAACTAGTAGCGTACAAAGGGTTGGCATTATTAGAGGTGATGGAAGGAGCCAGTAGTATTGGCTCTGGTCCAAAGGCCGCCATTGGGGTCCCTCCGCTACTTGCAATGTTACCACCTGCATAGCTTACGGTTGTGTTGGTGGTCCAGAGGCCGTCACTGGAAGACGTGAGCGTGATTATGTTTCCGGTGGTAGTATAGGTTCCGCTAACGGAAACGGGAAGTCCAGCTCCTGGTCCATCAGCGTCTACAGTTATTCCGGTTACAGCATTAGGTGTGGTAGGCGTATTCAATAACGCATCGACCGTAAAGGTAATAGTTTCATTCCCTGTGCCATTAGGGTTTAGCACCATGCCGGAAGCCAAAACGGGCGGGGGTGAATTGGTGGATACAGTTACTGTTGTCAGTTCATTGCCTGCCGCATCGCGTATATAATTACCTGCCGTGCCAACATTGCTGGTGTAGGTGATCAAAACCGGTGATGACCACTGACCATTTGAATTGCTTTCCAACGTAATGAAATTACCAGCGGAAGTATAAGCAGTTAACCCACTAGTTCTTATTTGGGGTTGGTTTGAATAAAACCCTGGATTGCCATTGGTCGTAGTAGTAACCGGTAATGCCCCATTACTCAAATTAATAGTTTCGGAAAAATTGATAACAATCGTTTCTCTTGCGCCTGCATTGGCGCTATAAGACGGAGTACCGCTTATGGTGGGAGGGATTATATCTACCGTCAGTGAATTTGTAGTAATGGTGTAGGGCCCACTATTTCCTGCGATGTCATTAATGCGTACCCGAAAACGAAGTAACTGACCTTGGGCATACCCGGCAATACCGGTTATGGCAGCCGCATTCATCGTAATGTTTTTCGTTGTATTTATGACGCCAATAATCGCGGATGAGGTAGTGGCGATGGGGGCAAAAGTTCCGCTGGAAACTGTGCCGGCTTCAACTTCTACGCTACCATTCAGCAGGTCAGATTGGTTGGGAATAACCACCGGTAGTGTGACTCCGGTATTGTGGCTATTCCAAAAGTTGACTACCACATTTCCACCGGTAGTCGAACTGCTAAAGGCAGCGGGAGCAGCAGGAGCACTTTGATCAATACTAATATTGGTTGCACTTGTAGCACCAGTAGTCGAATTACCGGCAACATCGGTAATCACCGCGCGGAGTTGAGCGGTTTGACCATTCGCAAAACTGGTCAATGCTTCAAATTGTGCAGCTGTAATATTTGTAATTGTCTTATTGGTACCGGGTTCTCCGCCCATGATCGTTTCTGCTGAACCTAAATTCACGAAAGCATTCGCAGCTACCCTACCTTGAATTTGAACAGTTCCGCCAACTAACGAGAATTGACCGCCCACATCGGATGGAATTGGAACAGTAACATGCAGACCAGTATTATTTGCATTCCAGTACCCGGTAACCACGGGTGCTGTAACCGTAGTAACTGCACCCGTAGTAAAGGCGGGTGGGTTGTTGGCGTCAATAAGTTTAACAACATCCGAACCATCAACCGGACTACTGGGATTGCCGGCAACATCGGTGGCTGTAACGCCCGTTAATTGAAGTGCTGATAACCGGTCAGTTTGACCATTGACTACAGTGTAGGTAGCCGTATACGTATCGCCTCCATTACTGGTGGACCAGGTCAGGGTTCCCCCATTGTAGGAGGTAGGTGCAATGGTCAATCCCGGCTCCGTGGTTTGAATATCAACTGTAAAAACTATTTGATCTCCGATTTTTAAGGTACCCGCTGCAGTTGCATTCGAAGTGACGGAAGTAATTGTCGGGGCGGTATTATCAATATTGTAAGAAGTCTGTCCGGTTGGTGCAGCTGCTGGATTTCCGGCTGCATCATTTACGGCAATGGTTACGTTTGCTGGGTTTTCATCTCCTGCCGGAACGTTCCAGTTGTAGGTCCAAATAAGAGGTCCACCCGTCATGGCCTGTGCGGTAACTACTGTACCAATAGTAATCGTGGGGGTTCCTGAAAGTCCATTAGCTTCTGTAAAAGTTGCGGTGATTACCACATTGTCGGCATCGCGTACGATGCCATCCGGATGATCGTCCGTTAATACAACGGTCGGAGCGGTAGTATCAATGGTATATTCCTCATCGGTAGTGGGGGTTAGGTTAACCGTATTACCATCTGCATTAATAATGTTTGTAGCACCTCCCGCAAAATTCAATCCCAGGTTACCAGTACCACTTACACCAGTGAAAATTACATCCACGGTAGTGGCAGTGATGTTAGCGACCGATGACAAGGTACCATTGGCTGCCCCGGTCTTAGCGAAGTCAGTGACATCAATGCCAGTTACACTGGCAGTGAAGGTGACACGGAAAGTGACACTGGTTGCGTTGGTTAATGCAGCGGCTGGAGTTAACCTTGTAAAAGCAGCGGTTGCTTGGGTGTAAGAAACAATTACCTCCCCCCGCGCTCCAGCGCCCCCAGTCCGGTCTAGATTTCCTAAGTTATCCCAACCGCCACTACCGCCACCCCCGGGAACGTTTCCGGGATTTCCGTTTCCGGCACTGGTTAATCCAGCGCCACCGGCACCGCCACCCCCGGTTCCACCGGCACCTGCAGTAATTCCAGAGGCATTGCCACCCACTCCGATTTCTCCACCGGCACCACCACCACCACCACTTCCAATTGCATTAAAATCAGGTGCGCCTCCATTAGGAGCTTCAGCACCTGCTCCACCATTATTCGTACCAGTACCACCGGCTCCACCGGCTCCTGTCCGATCGGCTGGGAGGCCAGAAGTTCCTCCAACACCACCTGGTGCATTTACTGGAATCGCGGATGCAAAAGTGGAAGTTCCACCAGTGCCACCGATAGTAGGATTCGTTCCTGGCGTACCCCCTGCACCAACAGTTACTGTAATGTCCGCCCCGGGCGTAACTGTCACGTTATTATTTAATACAAAGGCACCGCCACCACCACCGCCACCAGCTCGGTTTTCAGTGCTGTTGCTATCGGCACCACCACCACCACCACCACCACCCCAGGCTTTCACGGTAACTTTCACAATACCGGGTGGTACCGAAAAGGTATTAGGACCAGGTACGGTAAAGGTCTGTGTTGTTGTTTGACTCAGTACGGTACTTGACCAAAGAAGGGAGATAACAAATAGTCCAAAAGAAATTCGTTTTTGAAAAGGGAATAAAATGACAGTAGAAATTCTATTCATAGAGGGTGTAGTTCAGTAGTAAAAAGAATCGTTCGCTTACAAATTATTGCACATTCCCTTCGGAATCCATTTTCATTAGCATGATGGTACCCAACCCGGCCAGCGTGGTGTTGCCACACAACACCAGGTTGCCATCACTGGATTGAAGCACCGCCACACTCCGGTCAGCAAACCGGCTGCCGATGGGTTTCTGCCACATTACGTTTCCGAAACCATCCGTTTTAATCAAATAATAATCCGTCTCGCCTTTTCCAAATTCAATCCCCGCGTTACTGGGTACAGTTCCGGCAATGAATAAACCACCATCACGGGTGGAAGCAATCGCATTCCCGATTTTATTTCCGGGGACTGGCACTTCTTCGCCTTGAAAGAGTGTGGTAAACGGATAGGCGGTTGAGAAAATCACCGTTCCATCTTCCGCTAAACGTTGCACTAAAATTTCGCGCTCCCCGGTGGATGTAGAATCCGTACTTCCGGAAACTGCATACCCGAATCCAAACCGGGTGATGTCCACTCCGAACTCATTGAAGTTGGGTCTACCGATCGGAAGATCAAAATCTGTATTAAGACTGTTTTGAATGGTGCGCACTAATCGAACATCGGCTCCGTTTTGTCGGGTAACCGTACCGCCCCAAACCAGTTTGTTTTGGGTGTCAAGAAATAGTTTGTTCACCAGATAAGCGGCATCGCCCGAACCGTAAGCACGGGACCAGGTAATGGACAGATCACTTTTGTTTATTTCAGCAGCCACCATGTTATCTTCCAGGCTGTTAAGAATGTTTGCTAAAATCAAAAAGCTGCTTCCGGTTTGGCTTTCAGTGATCGCAATTCCCCGTACACTCAGGTTAGCCGGGTTCGAAGCATATTGCCGTTCTGCAGTTACCTTGCCGTCATTGTCCAGCACCAGTACATATAACTGCGATTTCCCGCTTGCATCAATATCTTCACCGGCCACAACGTAACCACCTCCGGGGATCAAATAAAGGCCATTGCCTTTGCGGCTGTAGAGCGGATCACCCTTGGCAATAAATCCAGGATATACTTGTGTCCATACTTTATTTCCCAAAGCATCTGTTTTGACCAGTTTTATTTTGTACCGGCCGTCTTCTAATTGTGAATTGGCAAGAATTATATAGCCCTGATCACTGGTTTCCGCTACGGCAACAGCGGCATCATTGTTGCCGCCATTGAAATAGCGGATAAACGTTTCGGAGGCCCCAATTTCAACACCCTCTTCGCTGAAGCAGGAAACGAGGGCCAGTAAAAACAGGAAGTAGAGTTTCTTCATTACTATTTGATCTTAAGTTTGGCGGGTTTAAAAATGGGCAAGGAAACACCGAGCGCACCGGTAATCGTATTCAACCGAACATCATTGTGCTGGGCTGCATAATCAAGGGTTACTTCCAGGTTCGTACGCGAGTCAGCATTCACCACATTACTTAATCCGTATTGATACCGGAGTTCGGCATGCACATATAACCCTCCAATGCGATACTTCAATCCAGCCAAAGCGGTAACGGAATAGTAGAATTGCTCAAACGAATCCTTTACATCCACGTCCACACCGCTGACCGCACTACCCGAAAGTCCGGTGGTGTTTAATTGTAGATCTTGCCGGATCGATAAACTCGCAGAAGGCCCAAGGCCCGCATAGGTAATAAAAGAGCCATTTTTGTTTCGGCTGATTTCATATTGCACTATTGCATTCAAATCGATCCAGGTTTGCTTGTAGACCGCTTCTGTCTTGCCGCCCACTTCATTCAGCGAATCACTGGCGAATAAACTGTTCTCTTTCGAAAATTGCCGTGATGCGAACATCAACTCGGGGGCAATGGAAAACTTTTTGTAGATCTTCATTTCAAACATCGCACCTGCCTGAATACCAATACCGGGTGAATATTCACCCGATCCTGCCGCATCAACGGCTGTGTAGTAATTCGTTACCACCACCGGCATGACCAAAGAGGGCCCGAACTTCAACCCTAATGAATAAAGCGGCTCAGTACGAAATGTTTTGTACAAGGCAACGAACTCGGCCGGATCAATCTCGGGGTTGATCTGAAAGAAATGATCGGTCTCCAACACCTTGCGCATGGTTTCATCGGCTTTCTTTGGCTCTTCCAGGTAGATGTAGGTGAGGGTTAATAATTTATAGGCTTCTACTTGTTCTTCGGTGGTAAAACCAGAGCTAAGACAGGGCCCCAGAATACTTTCCAATTCGTGTAGGCGGCCCTGTTCATAGGTGGAACGTGCCAACCGCAGCGTTTGGGCACACGATGTGGCCTGGCCCTGACTTTGAAAATAGGTTCCCGCCAGTGCGAGAAGGAGCAGAAGTCGTTTCATTATTTACCGCCTTTTTTATTGAGTGATTTAACACTGGATTGAATACCCGGATAATTGGCACACGTCTTTTCATAGTCCAGGTCTTCCTTCACATACGTGTTCCATTCTTCCTGGCTCATGTTGCGACCGGCTTTTTCACATAAGATGTTGGTCATTACTTCGAAGTTGGTCGGGTAGGCATGAATGGTTTCATCTACGCCAGTAGCTTTTTGACGTACGGAGTTGATCCCCACCATCAATTGTGAATCATCCGGAGTAAACGCAACACTCCATACCCAATCGTGATCACTCATCAGGATCGGAGGTTGTGTGAGTTGCTTGAAATTCCAGAGGCGCACCGAATAGTCTTTACTGGCCGATGCCATGAACGTGCCGGCATGGTTGAACTTAATATCCTCAATCTGCGAAGAGTGACCAGGAAGCGTACGGGAAACGATCCCGGCTGTAATCAGGTGTAACTGTCCGGCCCGGTCGCCCACCACAATTTGCTGGCCATCAGGTGCAAACGTAACGGCCGATAGGCTGGCTGCTACTTTTATAACCGTGGCAGCGTAATTCTTGCGGATATCCCAGATATAAAGATTGCCATCCACGCCAGCCCCGGCCAGTGTGGTACCGGCACCATTCAGATCCAGGGAAACGATTTTCTCCTTGGAGGCGATCACCTCCTTGGCGGAATTCAAATCGGAATACTTAATGCTAAATCCCGAATTGTCGCGGGCGTAAAGTCCCTTGCCATCCGGAGTAAAGTGCAGGTTATTGATGTCGTACTTAAAGCCGGTAATCTTTTTCGGTGCGGCCTGCAGGTTGCTTAAGGTGTACAACTCAATGTAGTTGGCTTCGCTGTTAGTGGAATAGAGTCCACCGGCAGCTAACATCGTCCCATCCGGACTGGTGTCAAGCGAGTAAACCAGGTACGGCTCAGTACGTTTGGTTTCGTCCATGATCACCTCGGCATTCCATTGGCCGTTGGCATAACTCCACCGGAAGATGCGGCCATCGCTGCCACCGGAATAAATGTGGTTGCCCTGGCCATGCGTTTCCAGTGCCCGGGCAGCGCCATTCTTGTGGGCCGACAAACTTTTGGTAAGCGGATGGTCGTTGTTCTTCAACGCGGTATACAAGCCACCATAGATGTCGGTATCATAGGCATAGCCGTTATACTTCTTGTTAAAGATGTAGGCCTGCTGGGCCACGAGTGCTTCAAGCACTACATCATTTCCAAGTTCTTTGGACTTAATGGCCATGGCTTTGGCAGTGGCGAGGTAACGTTCGCGTTGGGCTTTTGCAGCGTTATCGATCGCAAGTGCTTCCTGCTCTTTTGCTTTTGCTTCTTGTATTTTTGCTACTTTTTCGTTTTCAACAGCTTTAAGTCTTTGCTTTTCCGCCTCTGCTTTTGCTTCTTCAGCTTGAATACGCTTTTCCTCTGCATCGTTGCGAGCCTCGGTTGCAAGTCGAGCCTGTTCTTTGGCATCTGCTTCAGCTAATTGAGCTCTTTCGGCTGCTTCAGTTGCACGGATGGCTTCCACTCTGGCTTTTTCGGCATTTTCATTTGCCAATCTTTCATTGTCTAACGCCTTTTCCTTCTGTCTGTTAGCCTCGGCCTGCTGTACGAACGCATACACAAACGCGATCAGTGCGACACCCGCCAGTGTACCGAACACAATCGCGGTAACTCGGGCGCGCTGGAGTTTGCGTTTCTGCTCCAGTTCCTTTATGCGCTGTTCAGTGTCAAATTCTTTCTTGGAATATTCCAGAAAGATCATCGTCCGCTCAAAGGCGGGATGGTAGCGTTGCCCCCAAACCAGGGTGGGCTTGTGCTTCGCCTGCCAGTTCAACGCCAGCTGCAAATCCGGTGGCCGCCATAAACCGGCCTTGCCAACCTGGTACTGCGAAGCGGCTTCCGCCAAGCGCAGGTACATCTGCACGGCTTCACTTTCATCATCCACCCAGTTTTTCAGGCGCACCCAAATACGCATCAAACTTTCGTGCGAGATATCGATCATCGACTTGCTGCCCAGATCAATCCCAAAAGCCGGGGTCAATAACGACCGGCCCGGCTCGCGGAACTTATCAATCACGGCCACTACATCGGCTTCCGATACATCCGCAATGGAGGCAATTTCATTTAAGCGGGTAGGCCTGCGTATGCCAAAGTTCTCACCGCGCTTTTCGGTGATGGCCTTGAACATGATTTCGCAAATACGCTGCTGTTCTTCATCCAATTCATCGTAGGCTTCGTTGGCGTGCATCGAAAGCGCCTGCGACATCGTGCCAATCGCCTCATAATGCTTCAGGTCTACCGGCTCATCATCATAGTCGCGGTACTTGGCCCAGTAACTCCACGTACGCATCAGCGCGTGCTGCAAAATCGGCAACTGATCGGGGTTGTCGCCCAGGTCATTTAATAATTGTTGTACAAGACGCGGGGTAACTTTTGCGTTGCCTACGGCTACTGGTCCTTCAATGGCTCTGCGCTTCTGGTCGCGCGTCATTTGCGGAATCAGGTAGTGGCTGTCGTTGATCTTGCGGGTTAACTCGGGGAACTGGGCACATTCACCAATAAAGTCCGAACGCATGGTGATGGCCACGTAAATCGGGGAGTCTTCATAGTTCACTGCTTCCATCAACAGGTTAATGAAGGCCAGCGATTCGTTTACCGAATTCGGATCGGTGCTGTCCTTGAAGCGAAATAATTCTTCAAACTGGTCAACCAGAATCAGGTAGTTGATGTCATCTTTTCTGCGCGACTGTTGAATGGCTTCCACCAGCCCCAGCGAGGAGCTTCGCAGCAACGTGGAAACGATGGTGCGTTTGATTTTTTTATCCTCGGCATCGGCCGAAGTGTAGTCCTTGACGTTTTTGAGTAGTGACTCGGCCAGGTTATCGATCGGGCCGGCTCCGGGGCGTGTTACCACCACTTCCCAGTTCGGGCTGGCATCGGTCAGGAATCCGCCATACAATATGGGCAGCACACCACAATAAATGAAGGATGACTTACCACTTCCTGATGGACCGATGACGCCCACAAACCGGCTCTTGGAAAGTTTCAGCAGCACCTCATCGCTTTGCCCTTCGCGGCCAAAGAACAGATGACTCTCTTCAATCTTGAAAGGCCTTAACCCCGGAAAGGGATTGTCGGTGCCAATCAGAACATTGCTTTGGGTTTCGTTGGTCTGGCTCATAGCTTAGGAGTTAAATTCCTGGAGAAAATTTTTCAAGGTCTCGATCGACCGGCTGTTGTCACCGGTAATCAAGGTTAAATTCTGGTTCTTAAAATTATCGAGGTTGCTGCCGGGGCTCACGATGGCCTTCCCCTGAATCGGCTTCTTGCGGCCAAAGCCCGGAGCTTTCAATAAGTCGAGCACTTTCATGCGCACCCATTGATCGTTTACTTTTCCTTTAAAGATGATGGCCCCGTCAAAGTTTCGCAGGTTGTCGATGTGTTGCTTGCGTACCTCCAGCAACTCGCCTTCAAAGGCAGGCGTCAGTACTTTAAATCCTGATTTTTCGATTGCGTCCCGAATCGGGGTAACATCACCCACATCAATTTTATCGTGCACCAGGTAAATCGACTTTTCCTGATTCTCATCAGCTACCCTGCGTTCCTGCGATTCGAGCAATTCCTCACGCATGATGTTCTTAAAATCTTCCAGCGGGTTTTGTAAGATTTCAGCCCCTTCCTGAGCCTCCGTGTCGCGCTTGATCGTATCAATGAATGCTTTTTGTTTGTCGCTGGCATTCTTCAGGTTTTGCGAGATCCAGATCAGCCTTGAAAACTCCTGCTTGTTTTGCTTTTTTTTGGCTGCAGTTTCTGCCGCAAGACGATTCTGTATGTCAACAATCGAGCGGTCGGCTCCTTCCGGGATTTCGCCATACGCACTGCCTATCAGGTGCACCGACAGGCTGCACTCTTCCAGATCTTTTCGCACCGTTGCCTCCACCTCATTTACACTGGTGGGTAGGGTATTCTTGGGTAAAACAATGTACCCGTGGCGCTGTAGCTCGCGCTTGATGATGTTACGCTGCACCGACAGATCGTGGCCGGTTTCCGCAAGATAAATGCTCTTTCGTTTGTATATATTTTTAACACCGGCTTTAATGTCCCCTTCATTGAGAATCATCAAAGCCTCATGGATATCATAGGCCAGGTCCACCAGTTTCATCCAATACTGCTTTTCGGCTTCCTGACTGAAAAAGTCGGAATACTCTTTTTGCATGCCGGTTTCTGTATCCAGCTGATACATTTCATACCCGATCAGGTCGCGCAGCCGGGGCGGTTGCTCCTGCACGGTGAGGGGCGCCTTCATTACTTTAAAAATCCGATTGATTTTTGAACTGGCGGTGGCCTTATGAAAAGCCTCCACGTTGTCCAGGCAACGACCGGATTCAACAAATTCTTTTGTCACGACCGCAACAAGAATAGCCGCATTGTTTAAAGCGGGGGCAGTAGCCGTGTCAAATTCAGACTTCAGAACAATATTGGGTTTGGTACCCAACACCTGCAGCAGCATCAGCTCCAGAAATTTCTTGAATTGCGATACCCAGCCGGTCTCATTTTTCTGAGCGGTCTCGTTATCTTTTTCAGCAAAGGTTATCAGTACGTCTATTTCAAAGGCCATGACGATGGAGTAGGTGGTTAGGGTTTGTATGTTAAACTATCTCGTGTTCTTGTTTTTCGGTGATATTATGGATTAAGCCCTGTGCCAATTCATGATGGTTGGCCAGAACATAATAGAAGTCGATCAGATTGATTTTGAAAATAACGGCCCGCTGCTTCGCCACCACTTCACTGATCACCGGAGTGGGCCCTTCCTGAAAGAGGTCGCCATACACATCCCCCGGATTTAAGACCATCACCGTTTGGGTATTGTTCTTCAATTCCACCTCGCCATAAGCCGAAATTAAAATCGGCATCTCTTCCGACTGGGGTATCGGTAAACTTTCACCGGGCTTCAGGGTGATTGGCAAAATTTTATCAGCCAGATCGCTCAGTACCTTGCCCTGAATGTGCTTAAATACCGGAATCCCTTTGATCAGCATGATCATTTCAATAAAGAGAAAGAACCCATCATCCAATCCATCGAGTAACTGATTGCTTTCAATGGAAGAGTCCAGGAATTTTTTATCCTTGTAAGGTAGCCGTTCAGAAATGTTCTCATACGCGGTTCGGTCTTTATTATATATAACCCAGGCGGTAGTCTCCTGCAGTATTTTGTCATGGTTGAACATCTGACTGATTAACCCCCGGCTTACCCGGAAATCCGGCATGTAAGCGGTAGCATGTACTGCACAGGCTTTTGTCCACCGGTTGTTGTAATTAAAGTCGCGATTGAGAATGTAGTTGACAACTTGTATGGGGTTGTAACTTTCGCGCGGGAAGAAAGTCTGCAATTTCTCCAGCTTTTGCGGAGTAGTGGAGTCGTCCAATAACGGAATGAGTTTGGGTTTCAGATCCTGGTCCACAAACAAATCCAACAATTCAAGGGCGTACTGAACACTGTCCGGGGTACCTACTTCAATATTCTCTTTTACCAGCTGAACGGATTCCGGATCATATAATAAGGAGAGCAACAACGTCAGGTGATCGTAATTATCCCGGATTTCTTCACGCAGCGCTTCCTTCAGGTATTCATAATGTGGCTCATCGGTTAACTCGTGCAGGGCAGCGAGGTTCCAGAGTGTTTTACTCATTTCCGCATCCAGCAAATCTTTAACGGCAAGCGCTTCACGGCCGGAAGCGCGGTAGTTAATGAAGCGCAGGGAGTACAGAATCTGTTTTACAATGCGTTTGTCCGGGTAATCAATTTTTTTCCAGAGCAGTTGCAGGCTTTCCTTGCCGGGAATGTGGCCCATGATCTGAATGATCTTGAGCATGATTTGATCCTGTTGACCGGATTTGTGGAAAGCGGCTTCCAGCACCGGAAGCGCGGGCTCTCCGGCTTCTTTCAAGGCGGAGGCAGCCTGATGAGCATACCGCGGAGACGAAAGCAACTCAATGAGCACGTTCCAGGTTTCGGGGCGTTTTACTTTGCGCGCTGTTAATAAAGCCTCGGTTCTTACTTTTGGATCGGCATCGCGCATCAGTTCCAGCAAGATGAAAATGGTTTTCTGATTGGTGAGTTTGCGCATGAGTTTGGCAGCCAGTAACCGATCGGATTGCTTTACCGACTTGCTAAGTTTCATGAGTTTCTCGATCGGGATCGAAAGCAGGTCACTGTCTTCAGCCATCCCGGCAGCTTGAGTGGCCAGGCCCCGGATTTCACTGTCGCCCGAATTGATGCCGAGTTCCTGAATTTTCGCCTGAGCAAACTGCGCTACTTTTTTGGACTTACTGGAAACAAGCTGCAGCAGGGAGGATTCAAAGAGGGCCGGCTCCAGTTTTTCCATGAGCTTAAGTCCATAAATAATCTTTTCATCCACAGTGCTGCGCACTTCACGCTCCAGTACGCTGTCCATCGTAAACTCTTTCACCAGGTTCTTTTTGATACTCGATTTATTTTTCACCAACGAATTTTGCAGCGTCTCGCGGTATCCATGGTACATCCGGTTGGTAACCCAATACCAAATGGCCAATACAGGCAGGGTAAAGAGGGTAATGGAGAGTACGTTAAAGATGTCGAACTGGTTCACCAACACAATCAATCCCCCGGCAATGGTACTGGCCAGAGCCGTAACAAATCCTTCAATTTTTGTCTGAACATCGATGCTGATGGATCGCTCAATCGGAACGTAATAAAATTTAAACGTGGGGTTATCGAGGGCATCGCGCAACGAATTGATAAACAACTTACTCATGGCCACGGCAATGAAGAAGAAGATGATCGTACTGCCTTCACCCGTGCTCAGATCATACCCAAAGAAGGTCCCCAACGCTAATGCAGAGGCAGTAAACAGAATTAATAACAATGGGGTAATTAGCAGGGAGACCCGCAATCCGTAATCCTGATTGATGCGGTCCGTAGCAAATGTGGAAAACAAGAAACTGAAAATTACCACGGTAGCTTCAAACAAACTCAGAAACGTGGGTAAACTCTCCGTCTCAAATTGAATGGTAGTGGCGTTATAAAACGAATAGTCTACGAATCGCAGGGCTACCATCGAAACAATGATGAACAGCGACATGGTGATGATGTACCGGTTGCCGATAAACTGACCAATAGACAATTTCTTAATCTCCGATTCAGATTTAATGACCGACCGGCCTTTGACTAAGTGGCGGTTGGCCAGCATGATGAACAGGATCAGATACACCACGATACTCACCAAGCCGATTGTATATAAGGAGGCGGTTTCAAGTCCATATCCGATGAGAATCGGGATGGTGAAGAAGGCCAGAATCTGGGCAATCGTGGTCCCAAGATCCACACTTCCAACAATCCGTTTTGCCACCCGCACGTTGAACATCCGGTTAAAGGCACCCCAGAAAATCAATTGAGTTACAAAGGTAAAGGGCAAAATCAGCGTAAAACCGAAGTAAAAGAGGTAGTCCGTGTCCTGCACGAATTGTTCTCCAAATTCAATAAAGGCCGTAAAAAAGATAACCAACACCAGGTTGGAAATCGCCAAAGCTGTAAACGGAATCCGGCCTTGGAGAAAATTGTAGAAAAACGTAATCAAAACCCCCATCCCCCCGGAAAGCGCCAGGGCAACCGGAAGATCGGCCCGCTCATCGAAGTGTTCCAGAAAAAGAGATTGAGAGGCAACCGCCACGGTTGCTAAGAATAAGCCCAAAAAGAAGCTCATAATCAGCAAAAATGAAACCGGGCCGGTCTCTTCGGGCTCAACATCTAATAGATTCCATAGTCTGGACAGCATAGGGTGGAATTTGGTAATCTAAATTTTAGACATTTCATCGAAAATTCCTATTAAAGCAATAGAGCATTTGGAAAAGCTTAACCGCTGATTAATAAAGTTTTGAATACGCTAATGGAACCCGATGGTAATTCGCTTGTCGAAATTCCTGCAAAAAAGAGAGAATTAACACCGTTTTGGCCAAAGAGGAGAACCTCTTACCTGGCTGGAGTTCTGAAGAGTAGGGAACTGTCGCCATAACTCAGAAAGCGATAGTCCATTTTAATTGCCGAATCGTAAACAGCGCGCCAGTCTGAGCCCACAAAAGCGGCAATCAACAGGATTAATGTGGAAGCTGGTTGATGAAAATTGGTAATTAAGGCATCCACTACCTTGAAATTGTACCCTGGCATTATATAAATGGCTGTTTCTCCGGTAATTTTATCAGTCTTTAAGCGGGTAAACAGTTTTAATACCTCTTGAATTGAATCTTGAAGCGCTATTGTCGGGGTTAATTGATTGGGGTCGTACTGGGTAATCCGGAAAGGCGCCCCAGGGTCCGACTTTAATTTTACTCCAAACCAATACAGGCTTTCGAGCGTGCGGAGCGCGGTTGTTCCCACCGCAACTTTAACAGGAGCATTCAACAGACTTTCCACGTTTTCTTTGGTGATGACCAGCTGTTCCTGGTGCATGGTATGGTCTGCCGCATTTTCTGCTTTAACGGGCTGAAATGTGCCGGCACTCACATGCAGGGTTAAATGTTGAAGTTGATGACCATTTTTTAAGAGGGAATTCAAAACATGGGTGGTAAAGTGCAATCCGGCTGTGGGAGCAGCCACGGCACCTTCGTTTCTTGAATAGATGGTTTGATAGGTTTGCTTGTCGGATTCTTCCGCTTCCCGATGAAGATAGGGTGGAAGCGGTACATTACCTGCTTGGGTAATGATCTCCGAAAATGTAAGCGACTGGGGAGTCCATCGGAGATCAACAATGCCTGCCACGCGGTCGATCAGCGTTGCGTGAATCGTCATCTCACCTACTGTTTTAATAAGGGTAGTTCCATCGGGCCAACGCTTGAGGTTACCGATCGTACATTGCCATTGCGTATGGTGCGTGACGGTCATCGCCTGTTGCAGCAGCGTGCTCGGGGCCAGTGGATTGAGTAAAAAGATTTCGATAACGGCCCCGGTATCTTTTTGAAAATGAAGTCGTGCCGGAATTACTTTCGTATCATTAAAGTAGAGCGTGGAATGCGGAGGCAGGTACTTGTCGATCTTAAAAAACTGACTGTGAACAATCTCACCACCTTTGTACACCAGCAGTTTTGATTGATCGCGTTCCGGTAACGGGTATTTCGCAATTCGGTGGTCGGGAAGTTCATACGAAAAATCGTTCATCAGCAGCGCCATGCCATCAAGGTTTGGCCAAAGGTATTAAGTGCGCGATGGATTGCCATGTGTAAATTAATTTTGATCTTCGCTGGATTATTGAATGCATGGCCCTGCAGGTAAGCCTTTCGAAAAGAGTCTTTGAATTTTCTTTCAACGCCCGCACCTCCCGGGGTGCCATGAAAGACAAAGTTTCGTGGTTTGTGAACCTGTGGGACGATTCGAATCCGGAGATCGTGGGCCTTGGTGAATGCGGGCCTTTACCGGGATTGAGTCCAGAATTCAACGCTGAATTTGAGGCCTCCCTCCATCACACCATGGATTCAATCAACAAGCAAGCTGTCCCTTTTCCAGCGGCTTCCGACCTTCAATCAATTCATTTGTTGATTCAGAAATTAATCGGTCCGGATACCGCTCAGAATAATTCTTCGCTCGTCTTTGCATTAGAAACTGCACTGCTCGATTGCCTGCACGGTGGGGAGCGGGTGCTTTTCAGAAATTCGTTTGTGGAAGGCACGCCAATACCCATCAATGGCCTGATCTGGATGGGCGGACTCGACTTCATGTTGCAACAAATTGAAATTAAAATCCGCGATGGATTTACCTGCCTGAAGCTGAAAGTAGGGAGTCATGATTTCGAGAAAGAATGTGATGTATTACAATACATCCGCAGAAAGTATTTTCGCGATAAAATTACCATTCGACTGGATGCCAACGGTGCCTTTAAAAAAGAAGAAGCCCTGTTCAAAATAAATCAGTTAACCCGCTTTGAGGTACACTCAATCGAGCAGCCCATCAAACCCGGCCTTCCGGAACTGAGTCAACTATGCATTCAATCGCCCATCCCAATTGCCCTGGACGAGGAATTGATCGGGGTAACCGGAATAGAAAAAAAACGGGCCTTGTTAACCCGGATCAAACCCCAATACATCATACTAAAACCTACATTACACGGTGGACTTTTCTCTTGTTCGGAATGGATTCAGCTTGGTCAGGAACTGGGTATTGGCTGGTGGATGACCTCCGCCCTGGAAAGCAATATTGGGCTGAATGCCATTGCGCAATTCACTGCCAACTACCCGATTGCTATACCCCAGGGATTGGGAACAGGCATGATTTACAATGAAAACATTGAATCACCCCTTACCATTAATAATGGTAAACTGAAATATCAAAAAGACTTATTTTGGGCTAAAATCAACGAATAACTAAATTAATTAGTTATTAAATTTGGATTTCTGTAGAAAACAGCCCTAATTCACTAAAAATATTAGCGAATGGACTACAGGTTACGAATCCAAAGCAAGAAACTCCGGTCAGGCCGGTTTCAGATTAATTTCAGCACGCTACCTTCAGACGGTGGTTACTATGGGTACTTATTGGCCGAACCCAAGACCTCGGTTTCGGAAATTGTAGGGAAGATAAACCGGCACTTGGCGGCCATTACTTGTTCCGAGCGCTATTTTCAACGGAATCTTTTTTCACTAGGAAACCGGAAAGTCAATTCCGGTAGAATTTTAATTTTTAAACGCTAACCCGATGGTAAAGCTGAATGAAAACATCCGTATCCTGCGCAAGCGACTTTCAATCACACAGGATCAGTTTGCCCAACGATTGGGGATCAAGAGATCCCTGGTGGGTGCCTATGAAGAAGGACGGGCAGAACCCCGGCTTGAATTACTTCAAAAGATGGCTGAAGTATTTTCTATTTCGGTCGATCAATTGATCAGTCAGGATTTTTCACAGCAGTCACCACCCGGTTCCAAACCGGACTACGGTCGCGGCAAAGAAGTATTGGTCGTGACGGTCGATTCCAATCAGCGGGACAACATTGAATTTGTTCCTCACAAAGCCGCTGCGGGGTACCTCAATGGGTATGCCGATACGGAGTATGTTAAAGAATTGCCCCACTTTCATTTGCCCAACCTCAGGCAAGGTACCTATCGGGCATTTGAGATTAGTGGCGACTCCATGTTGCCCCTCATGCCGGGCTCGATCATCATTGGTGAGTATGTCGAAAATTTGAATAGCATCAAGAGTGGTAAAACCTATGTGTTGGTTACCCAGCGCGAAGGAATTGTTTACAAGCGGGTATTCAACTACCTCGAAGAGAATGGCAGTCTGTTTTTGGTTTCTGATAACCGGCAGTATGCTCCGTTTCAGGTAAGTGGGTCGGATGTATTGGAAGTATGGGCCGCAAAAGCTTACATCAGTGTACAGTTTCCGGATGTGGCTGAAAAGTCGGATGTCTCCGTTGAGCAACTCGCTGGAGTCGTACTCGATCTGCAGAAAGAAATTCTTCAGTTGAAATCAAAGAAATAAACTTAGCGGTTTGACCTTCCCGATCTCTTCCTTCCGGAAGAGGCGGGCGAGGTATTACAAACCTCTAACCAATGCGATCGTTTTAGGTCGGTTTACCTTGCCCGTTTCTGTATTCACGAAGTGAGAAACCGTTTCAATTAAGCGTGGTGCACGGTAGGCAGGAAGTTTTTGCTTCATGGAAGCGAGCAGGTTTTGTTGAAGAGACTTATCCAGAGTTCCCTCCACCACCAGCATCAGCACTTCTCCTAATGATGAGTCGGGCGCTGCCATAATGAAGAATCGATTCGATAAACCGAACTCGCTAAAGATCGGTTGCAATTGATGCTCAATTTCCTCAGGAAAGATTTTTATTCCACCACTGTTAATAACATGGTCAATGCGACCCAACCAACGGAAGCTATTCCCGGGATAAAGTTCTACCAAATCATTCGTAACAATGGGTGCTTCACGAAGATGCGGAGCCTGAATAATAAGGCATCCGCGTTCATCTCGCGATAAGGAAATGCCAGCCAATGCCTGAAATTTTTTTTGAGCGGCCGCACCACTCAGGCGCTGCAAAGCAATGTGCGAGAGCGTCTCCGTCATCCCATAGGTACTGTAAATGGCAGCGCGAAAGGGTTCTAGCGCGGTCTTCAATTTTTCGGATACCGGTGCTCCGCCAATCAAAACAACCTTCATCGTATCCAACCGGGCGCCATGGTCTGACTTCAATATGGCTTCAACCTGATAGGGGACCAACGCGACAAAATCAATGGGCATGGAATCAGGAATTGATTCGAAGGGATTGGCAGAAGGATTGACGAGCACGATGTTCAGACCGCCTTCTAGCGCCCGCACCAACATCATGATGCCGGCTATGTACCGGGTATCCAGGCAAACCAAAGCGGTTTCGTTAGGTTGCAAACCTAGAACGGAAAGAGTTAGTTGGGCACTGGCAATTAATTGAGGCCGGGTAACCTTAATTTTTTTTGGTTCTCCCGTAGAGCCGGAAGTCTGCAGCTCAAATTCTGTCCGCCCGTTCAACCATTCAATGCAAAATTGAAAGGCTGGATGAGTAGATTCAGGTTTGAGTTCTTCTGACAATGAGTAGCGTACTCCCTCATAATAAATCCAGGGTATGCTCATCTCCGGATCGGATCAGGGAAACTTGGGAAACTTTGAAAAGTCAGGTTCCCTTTTCTCCAAAAATGCATTCTTACCTTCTTTCGCTTCATCGCTCAGGTAATAGAGCAACGTTGCGTTGCCCGCAAGTTCCTGAATACCGGCTTGTCCATCCAGTTCCGCATTAAAAGCACACTTGAGCATACGGATGGCCAGCGGACTTTTCTTAAGGATTTTCTGAGCCCAACTCACGTAGGTTTCTTCTAACTGATCAAGCGGTACTACTTTGTTTACCAAGCCCATTGCTAGTGCTTCTTGTGCATCATATTGATCGCACAGATACCAGATCTCCCGCGCTTTTTTCTGCCCCACAATCCGGGCCAGGTACGAGGCACCAAAACCACCGTCAAAGCTACCCACCTTGGGACCCGTCTGACCAAAGCGGGCATTATCCGCTGCGATGGTCAGATCACAAACTACATGCAGCACATGACCTCCGCCAATGGCCCACCCGGCTACTGCAGCAATAACCGGTTTGGGAATGGAGCGAATAACTTTTTGCAGGTCGAGTACATTGAGGCGCGGCACGGTATCCTGCCCCACATACCCGCCATGCCCCCGCACGCTTTGATCTCCACCGCTGCAAAATGCTTTGCCGCCTTCACCTGTCAGGATGATTACGCCAACCTCCATGTCTTCGCGGCAATGGTTCATGGCATCCAGCAGTTCTTGCACGGTGCGTGGTGTAAACGCGTTATGTACTTCGGGGCGGTTGATGCTGATCCGAGCAATGCCTTCGTATTTATGAAAAAGGATTTCCTGATATTCTTTTACGGGTTTCCAGTTGTACTTAAGATTCATAACTTGATTTAATATGGTTCTTGAATTGATTAAACGATTCTTTTGAGGAAGCCTGATCGGTAGTGATTTCCAGAATCCGGGTCGGTCCATCAAACTTAAAAAAATCTTTAAAGGATGATTTGAGTTGTTTGAGATTGTCGGCCTCTTGAAACTGAAACCCAAATTCATGGGCGAGATGCCTGGCTGAAAGCCGTTGCCGGGTAATGAAAAATTCATTGGCTTCGGGTAAGTCTCCGGGTCCATCGATCAAATTGAAAATAACGCCCCCGTGGTTGTTCACCACTACCACATGCAAATTGGGAATGGGATAGTTGTGCCAGAAGGCATTGCGGTCATAGAAAAAAGCAAGGTCACCAGTGATTAAAATGTTAGGCACATCACTGCTAAGTGCATGCCCGACAGCTGTACTGGTACAACCATCAATCCCGCTCGTACCACGATTGGAAAATACCCGCACACCATTACCTTTTTCGGCCAAACCAATCAGATTGGCATACCGAACGGCCATGCTGTTGGCAAGGTGAAGGTTGCAGCGCTCCGGCAAAGCATTGATGATTTCCCGAATGCCGGTGAGTTCATTAAATCCCGACTTACTAAAGAACGCCAGAGAAGCAAGTTGCGCCCGGTGCATTTCTGCTTTCCACAAGTTTGCATAATTATCCTTCTTCTGTAGCTCAAACTTATCAAGGTGGGGTGGAGTGCTTAATGATTCAAAGAACAATTTGGGCTCCGCATAAATAATTCTTGTCAACGCCTGAAAAGTATCGCTGCTCAGTCCACCCGGCTGAATATGCCAATGGTGAAGAGACGGATTCTTCCGGAGGAATACCTTCAGATTTTTTGAAATAACGGACTTGCCGAACGTAATCAGCAGATCGGGTTGCAAGGACTGAGCCACTGACTCAGAACATTGCCCGAGGAATATTTCCGCCAATGGAATGTTCGTTGAAAGGCTGTGAAAATTTGAGATGACATCCCCCAGCAACGCAACCTTATGTATCTTAATGAATTTCTCAACGGCTTTTAAGAGCCCCTCGTGATAATCATTTTGACCCGCCACCAGCATCACTTTCTGATACCCGGTCAGTTCCGTCAACAAGGGTTTTAGCTCTTTCTCGCTCAACACTATTTTTCCTCCGGCTGCCTGTGTTATCCGGATATTTTTGGTGAAACTGATTTTTTCACCCGCGGCAGGATAGAGCGGCTCCCGCAATGGAATATTAATGTGCACAGGGCCTTGAGGAAATTCCTGGGCAAGGGCAATGGCTTCGTTTACCGTGCGATGGATATACCAGATTGCATCTGCATGGGTATAGTCGGCCGGGAGCGTGTATGACTTCTTTACATGATTACCGAATAAATTTTCCTGCCGAATGGTTTGTCCATCCAGTTGGTCAATCCATTCTTTGGGTCGGTCGGCAGTGAAAATCAAAACTGGAATTTGTTGAAAGAACGCTTCCGCCACAGCCGGTGAGAAATTATAGGCTGCAGATCCTGACGTGGAAACGAGCACGGCAGGGGTCTTGGTCTGTTGGGCAATTCCGAGTGCAACGAATCCTGCACTCCGTTCATCGCTCAACGTGCGGCAGCTAATTTTTTCATGACGCGCAAACGCGAGGGTGAGTGGTGCGCAGCGCGATCCCGGGCAGACAATGGCTTGGCTGATTCCGTGCCGGGCACAAATTTCTGCGATGTCATAAATGGGTTGAAGGCGCACAGGCAATTATTGAATCAGAATGTTTCGAAGATTATCCATCTTCATTTCAGTTTCACTCCATTCCTGATCCGCGATTGAATCGGCAGTGACACCGGCACCCGCATACAGGCGTACTTGATCGGAGAACCATTGAAGGCATCGAAGATTGACATACAGGTGACTTTCTGTTTTCAGATTGACGGGGCCCAGATAACCACTGTAGTATTCACGCTCATAGCCTTCCTGCTTTTTCAGAAAGTCAATCGAACTTTCCATGGGCATTCCGCAGACAGCAGACGTTGGATGCAATAACTTCAGCATGACGGATCCTAATTGCGGAAAGTTGGTTGCCAACATGTCTACTTCATATTCGGTTTTCAGATGCATGACATTGCCGGCCACGGTGGTCTTAGGTCCATGTTCTTCATATTCACGCAACCGGATTTTCTTAAAACAATTAATGATGAACCGGCACACCAAAGCCTGCTCTTCAATTTCCTTTTGTGTCCAGGCAACGGACTTAAGATTGATATCTTGCGAATAGGGCAAAGTGCCAGCCAATGCAACGGTTTTGAATTTACTTTGAGTTACGCTCACCAACAACTCGGGCGAAGCTCCCAGCCAGGTTCCGGTCTCGGGTGACGAAACCAGGGAAACCAGCGCCTGCGGATGTTTTGCACACAATTTTTCAAAGGCATCCACCAGGTTTAATTTGTCCACCACAATATCCTTAAATCGGGAAGGAACCACCTTTTCAAATTGACCCTGCTCAATGGCCGTAATACTCTCCTGAACCAACTGCTGAAAATTCGGGGTACTTTCATCACGTTTAGGTTTCTGATAAAAAGCAAGTTCTCTGGGAATTGGATCATGCAGAATCTCAGCAGGTGGCCTGGGACTCAACACACCGTTTTCGATCTGGTATAGCATGTCTGCTGGAACAAAGATTTTTTTTCGAGCGGGATCAAAAGGAGCGAAGGCAAATCCGGTTTCCGACCCTTCCAGGTTAATATCGTCAAGGTATTTAACAGAATCTGCCAGGATCAGAAAGGTTTCCTTTTTACCGGGCATTTTCCATAAAGAAAATGATTGCCCCCGCGCGAGGGCGCGTGACAGGATTCGACTCACTAATTCAGTGGCACTTACATCGCGATTTTTCTTGTCTGCAAAAACCATTTTTTATCGCTTATCAATTACAGCCATCGTTATCCGGCTGGTGCAAACCAACTCCTGTGCTTCGTTGGTGATTCGGATATCCCATACGTGTGTTCTTTTGCCAATATGAACCGGTCGTGTAATTCCGAACACATAGCCTTGCTTTACACTTTTAATATGATTGGCATTAATCTCCAATCCAACGCAGTATTGTTTTTCCGGGTCAACACAGCACGTGGCGGCAACACTACCCAGGGTCTCTGCCAAACTCACCGAAGCACCACCATGTAACAAGCCAAGGGGTTGATGGGTTCTGAAATCCACCGGCATTTTTGCTGAGATATAATCAAATCCTATTTCAGTGAATTCAATGCCAAGGTGACTTACCAGGGTATTGGCAGAGAGTTTATTGAGGTCGTGAATGGATATGCCTGGCTTGAATACAGACATGGGGTTGGGGACTGTGAATTAAACTATTTCCTTATTTTTGCGCCCGCATCTGCATGGCGGCTTGAAATTAGGTAGAAATTGATGAGCAAAAAAATCTATATCATACGGCACGGTCAAACTGATTTTAACCTGCAGGGAATTGTGCAAGGAAGTGGAGTGGATTCCTCTCTCAATGAGACCGGTCGTCAGCAAGCATTATCATTTTTTGAGGCCTATCGCTCCGTTCCCTTTAACAAAATCTATACTTCGACACTAAAACGTACTGTTGAATCGGTAGAATCCTTTCTGACGTTGGGTATTCCCCATGAACAATTACCAGGATTGAACGAGATCAGCTGGGGAACGAAAGAAGGCCAGATAATTACTCCGGAAGAAGATGCCTATTACCACTGGATGTTGCAACAATGGCAACTAGGCAATACGCATGAGCGGATTGAGGGTGGCGAAAGCCCCGAAGATGTTACAGTGCGTCAGGCCAACGCTGTAGAACACATTCTTGGGAAGAAGGCGGAGGAGCAAATCTTGATTTGTATGCATGGCCGGGCCATGCGGATTTTATTATGTCGACTGTTAAACTATCCATTGCGAAGCATGGATATGTTCGAACATGAAAATCTTTGTTTGTATTTAGTGGAGTATTCTGGAACGATGTTTTCGGTTCGCCTGTACAACGACACGGCTCATCTGGCCGGAATGAAGGCACCCGTAAAAGTGGCCGCAAATCAGGCTACGCTTTAAAAGCGGGTAACCTGTCCAACTCTGTTCGGGCTTTGCTATCGATGCTGTTTTTGTATTCGTGCTTGGGGTAACTGAGGGCGAGCTCAAAGTACTTTCGGGCGTTGGAATAATCGCGTTGTTCCTTGGCGATATAGCCCAGTTGCAACGCTGAGTAGGCTCCGAAATACCACGGGTTATTTTTTGTCATGTCAATGCTTTGTTGATACAACACCTTGGCCGTAGCAATTTCTCCGGTGCGATGCGCCAGGCGAGCCTTGCGATAATGGTATTCGGTTTTGTCTTTATCGGTGGTTAGTTCGGCCAGCGAGACGGAACTTAAAATCCGGGCAGCTTCTTTGTAATACCCGCCATCAGTATAAAATCGGGCACTCAGCAATTTCTTGTTTGGCAGGTTCGGTTGCTCCAATTGTTGCGCTGCATAGCGGTCCGGTTCTGCTTTATCCGAACCGGATAGTTTCGCTTTTTCATAATAGGATTTAGCTTGCCGGGAATCGTTCAATAACCAATACGCAAGGGAAATTTTGAAGTACGAGTCTTTTTTAAAGCTAATGCTGGGGTAGTGGGTGATAAACTTTTGAAAAGCTTGAATTGACTCCTGATAATCCCCCCGCTGCAACAAGACTTCACCCTTCAGATAATCAATGTAATGCATTGGTAGACCTTCCTTTTGCGATTCTATTTGATGAATGAGTGCCAGCGCTTCTTCACCGCGGGCATCCTTCACCAACATATTCACCCCGATAAAGAGTAACAAGCGATTCTCAGGTTGTTCCCTTAACGTTGCATTGATTCCATTGGCAGCTTCAGAAAACTGCTGATTGATAAATCCCTGAATCGTGTAATAAAGAATGCCCGCTTCTGTGTTTAATGAGGAGGGTGAGTTTTTTAATTCTGAAAGCTGCCGTTGTCCTTTATCGACAGATCCTTTCATTCCCAATAAACTCATAAACCATTGATACTTGTCCGGTACCGAGCCTACCATTACCTGAAGCACTCCACTGGTTTTCTTAATGGGGATGAAGGTTGGAAATTGTTTAAGGCATTCGGACGTGAGTTGATACGCTTTGCGAATCGACATGACCGCAGTGAGTTCCTGCCCCAGGTTGAGATAACAAAAACCGCGCTGCAGGTTTAACTCTGCTTGCAGAAAAAGTGTTTCCGCAGTGACCGGCAAACTCTCCAGGTATTTCAGATTTTGCTTGAATTTTTCTTCGATCTTCGGAAAGCCCGCATGGTCTTCCGTAATCAGGATGTACAGGGTTTCATTCAGACTTTCAACATACAGTTTGTGAAAGCCTGGGGTTCGAACACGTTTGAGTTGCTCGCGGGCTTTGTCTGGCTGCAGATTGGTTACATACCAATAGGCCTTTTGCAAGTCTGCCTCAAATTGCCAGGTTAATTCAGTGGCAAGTGCAACCTCCACGAACAAAAAAAGGCAAGTGATCAAGCCTGCCTTTCTTATGAATGTTATGAATTTCTGGTTATTCAACTTTTTTTGCCCGTTTTGCCGGAGCTGCCTTTTTTGGCTTCACTTCCTCTTCCATGGAGCCTAAATCGACATCGGCTAAAATTCTGCCGGAATGTTCATCAATAACAATTTTCTTCTTTTCCCGGATTTCAGCAATTTTTTGGGGCGGTATGATGATGTTACAACCTTCGGCCGCGCCTCGAACCACCCGTACTACTGCCAATCCATTGGAAAGACTGCTTCTTAAACGGCTATAGTGCTTCAGAAGTTTATCTTCAATTTTCTTAACGGCTTTATCGCGCTCTGTGAGGAGCCTCTTCTCTTCTTCCTGGCTCTCACCCAGGATATTATCCAGTTCGTTTTTCTTATTCTGCAGGTCTTCCTCTCTTTCTTTAATAATTGTCTCGATCGAGGCAATTTCTGCTTTCTTGGCCTCCATTTTCTCTTTGGCCTCTTTAATTCGTTTTTCGCAAATCTGAACCTCTAATTCCTGAAGCTCAATTTCCTTGGTAATGGCATCAAATTCGCGGTTGTTCTTAACGTTTTTTTGCTGCTCGTTATATTTCTTAACCAGCTTTTCTGCCTCTTTGATACCTTCCTTATTCTTCTTGATGGCATCTTCTAATTCTTTCAATTCAGCTTCAAAACGGCCCAAACGCGTCCGGTAGCCTTCCATTTCATCTTCGAGGTCTTGCACCTCATCGGGCAAATCGCCACGCAATTTTTTGAGTTCGTCCAGTTTTGAGTCGATGGATTGTAATTTTACCAGGGCTTCTAATTTCTGTGCAACTGTCTGATTTTCCATTACTTAGAGATAACTGATAGGATTGGTAATTACTTTTGAAAAAGCGACTGCAAAAGTAGGAAATTTTTCCGTCAAATACTCACCCAACAGGTCTTTCGTAAACTGCTCGCTTTCATAATGACCAATATCGGCTACCATAATTTTACCCTCGGCATCAAAAAATTCATGGTATTTGAAGTCGGCAGAGATGTAAACTTGAGCTCCGCTCGCAATAGCCTGAGGGAGCAAGAAACTTCCCGAACCCCCACAAACTGCCACGGTATTAATCATTCCCGGAATGGGTTTGGTATGCCGGACACACTCGGTTTTCATGACGGTCTTCAATCGCTTCAAAAATGAAACTGGCTCCTCCGCTGCGGGAAGTTCCCCCACGATTCCGGCACCCACTTCCTGATTTTCATTTTCAAGCACACTCAAATAATAGGCAACCTCCTCATAAGGATGACTCGACCGGAGGGCTGCCAAAATGGGTTTCTTCAAAGGAGCTGGTAAGATTACTTCAACCCGAAGTTCGCTGGTCCGCTCCAACGTGCCCAATGTTCCCTGATACGGTTTGGCATCAGCCGTGGGCAGGAATGTTCCTTCACCAAGAAGTTGGAAACTGCAGTTCTTATAGTTACCTATTTGACCAGCACCGGCTTTATACAAGGCTTCAGTTACACGTTCCACATGTTCACGGGGAGTGAACGTAACCAGTTTCAGCAAGGTATTTTTTTTGGGAGCCAGGATCCGAAGGTTCTTGAGTCCAATCGCATTCGCAATTTTTTTGTTAACTCCGTCAATCACATTATCCAGGTTAGTATGAATGGCATAGATCGCCACGTTATGCTGAATCGCTTTGATCAAAAACCGTTCAACATAGGTTTGGCCGGTAAGTCGCTTAATGCCTTTGAACAAAATGGGGTGATGGGCAACAATCAAATTGCAGGAACGCGCCACCGCTTCGTCAAGGACAGCTTCTGTACAATCCAGGGTCACCAGAATTCCGGTAACCACCATCTCTGGGTTACCGGTGATCAGACCACTGTTATCATAATCTTCTTGGTAAGCACGGGGCGCCATCCTTTCCAGCGATTCGATCACTGCTTTAATAGTTACAGAAGCCATTGATTTCCTTACTTTTGGTCAAAAATAGCGAAAGATCACGGCTCCTTTTTATGGCCCTTTTCAAGTATCTGTTACTGCCGTTTGCCGGTCTTTACAACCTGGTTACCCGCATCCGAAATCATCTGTACGACATCGGTCATAAGAGGTCATTCGAATTCAATACGATTGTAATCAGCGTTGGCAATCTCAATGTAGGAGGGTCCGGGAAAACGCCCATGATTGAATACCTTATTCACCTGTTAAGTCCAAACTATCGGGTGGCTACCCTCAGTCGCGGATACGGTCGGGTTACATCGGGCTTTCACATCGCGAATGAACACGACAACGCCCGCACGATTGGGGATGAGCCCTTTCAATTGTATCGTAAATTCAAAGACGCAGTGGTGGTCACCGTGGGAGAAGAACGGGCGTTGGCGATTCCAACGATCTTAAACGAACGACCCGAAATACAAGTGATTTTATTGGATGACGCCTTTCAACACCGCACCGTCATCCCGCAATTCTCTGTTTTGGTAACGGATTCGGCAAAACCCTTCTATCAGGATTTTGTTCTGCCCATGGGCCGGTTACGAGAGGCAAGAAGAGGTGCTAGTCGTGCCGATGTTATTGTCGTTACTAAGTGCACGAATTTATCAGCGGAAAAGGAAAGCGAGATCCGAAAGAACCTTGCGGCAGTAGTCGGGAACAAACCCGTTTTCTTTACCCGCTTAAGGTATGAGGCTCCGGTCCCCATCAATCATCAGGAAAAGATCAGTACAGAAGTTATTCTGGTTACCGGGATTGCCAACAGCATTAACCTGGAGCAAGAGGTAGCAGCCCGGTTTAAAGTTGTAAAGCATTTCCGCTATCCGGATCACCATGTTTATTCAACACAGGAAATTGATGCCATTCACCGGATTGCAGAAGCAAACCACATTCGTTCAATTATTACAACTGAAAAAGACATGGTTAAATTGGTAACGGGTATGGTAAGAGATCGGTTAGCAGCGCAAAACTGGTTTTACATTCCTATTCAAACAACCTTTGTAAAAGATGGTTCAGATTTTGATAACAGGGTATTGCGGTTGGTGAACTCCAAATTGGAGGAGGGATCGCAGGGGAGTGAATAAGTTGATCGATTTTCCAAATTCTGATCTATTTTTGCGCGTGTTTTCAAAATCTTACCTGTACATAATTCTGTTCGCAGGCATCAGCGCACTTGCATTCTCGCAAGAAAAGCCGGCCGATGTCAAACGAACCCGAATTCAGGCATTGGATACCATCAAACGGCCACTGAGCCAACCAGTACAAAAACCGGATGCTGGCACGCCTACAGGCAGAGGATCCCAGATTTTAGATGATTCCACAAAAAATGTGTATGGTCCCAAAACCACCTTGTGGACCACCGAGCAGAGTTTCTTTTTCAATAAGCCATTGTACCAGCCGCTGGATACTACGCTCTCCAATTACCATCGGTGGACGCACGTGCAAGTGCTGAACAATACCAGCCAGGACCTGGGCAATGTTGGAACCGCCCTGAATCCCATTTTCCCTTCCGTGCCAACTACCATAGGTGCAGATCCGGGGTATCATTCCTATGTTCATTATTATGAAACTGAAGAACCGCGCTATTATGATACCAAGTCCCCATTCACCCGCATTTTTATTGTGTGGGGTGGGGATGGGCGAGCGACAACCAAAGTGGAATTCAGTCGCAACATTAAACCCAATTGGAATTTCGGATTCAATTACCGGCCGATACTGGTTGATAAGCAGATTCAACGAGCCCGGAAAGGCGACCGGCAAACGATCAGTCATTATTACGACTTCCATACCTCGTACCGTTCGCTTGACGACCGTTATGTGTTGCTCGCCAGTTTCAGGCGCATGCGGCATCGGGTAAATGAAAATGGGGGCGTGCTCCTGACGCGCGACACCACCATCAATGGATACTTCGAAGATAATCCTCAACCGTACTTGTTGGCGGCCCAATCGGATGAGCTTCGAAATGTGCTGCATGTGTATCAATCCTATAAAATTTCAACTCCCTTACAGGTTTATCAAAAGTTGGATATCGGCCGGCAACGCAATCGCTTTACCGATACAAAAAGCAGCGAGACAAACTATAGTGATTATTTTCTATTTACAAATACCGATCCTGACATTGATACTGTGAATGTACGGGATGGCATTGAATTCAAATCGCTGACGAATGAGGTGGGCGTAAAAGGAAATGCATTCAGGCTATTTTACAGCTTATACTATAAGCTTCGTCTGTATTCTGCAGTGAATCGATACGTGGCCGAGAGTGAAATATATGATCCTACCGGGGTTGAGAATTACCTGGGCGGTCAGGTTGCCTGGCAGTTTGATTCATTAATTCAGGTGGGGGGAAAAGCGGAATATTTATTGGATGGCAATTACCGGTTGCAAGCCAACCTGAATACCCGATGGGTTGATGCTTCCGCCACGACAGCTTTAGTGAAGCCTTCGATTCTATCAACGGTATACCGGGGCAGTCATCATAGCTGGGTCAATACATTCAATGATCGCTTCCACTATCAGCTGACAGGATTTTTGAAGGGTAATTGGGATTGGTTATTCATCTCTCCCGGCATCACCTTCAACTACCTCACCAATTACATTTACTATAAGAGTAATCCCGTTTCAAAAGAACCACAGGTGTTACCCGTTCAATCGACAGGCATTCAGCAAATCATGACACCGGAACTCCGCATGTCGGTCCGGTTTTTGAGACATGTGTATTTCCGGCCGCAACTCATGTATAACGAGTTCTTAAGAAATGATGCGGAAGCAGTACGCATGCCCACCTGGTTCTTAAATGCACAATTGGCATATGAGAACATGCTTTTTAAGCGAGCCATCCAGGTTCAAATCGGTGTAGACGCCCATTGGAAGTCCGACTATACTGCGTTAAACTATGATCCGGCCATTCAACAGTTTTATGTACAAGATGGATTTATCAATCCGGCCTACCCGCTTGTGGACGTATTCTTCAACGGCAAGTTTAGCCGGGGGCGATTCTTTGTCAAATACCATAACCTGGTGCAGGCGATTACCAAGAGCGGTTACCTGCCAACACCGGGGTATCCGGCCAAGGCCAATGTACTCGATTTTGGTTTTGATTTACTTTTATTTGACTGATGGAAAAGCATGTATTGGGCCTGGAGTTGCCTACAGATCCGCGGTGGGTTAACATTGCAGAGAAAAACATTGAAGATATTCTGGTCGATCATGCGTATTGCGAACAGAAAGCGGCCTCCTCCTGTATTTCCCTAATTGTTAATTTTCCTGAAAAGCAGAGGTTGGTAGAAGCCCTTACACCGGTGGTAGCCGAAGAGTGGAGTCACTTTGAACGGGTATTGGACCACTTGCGAAAGCGAGGGTTTCATCTGGGCGTTCAACGGAAGGATGAATATGTGGAGCAGTTGCAAAAAATCGTAAAGAAGGGTGGAAGCCGGGAACAACAGTTAGTAGAGAAACTTTTAATCAATGCGCTGATTGAAGCCCGTAGTTGCGAACGCTTTCGCTTGTTATGGAAGGAAATCGGGGATGAGGAGCTCAGTAAGTTCTACTATGAGTTGATGGTGTCAGAGGCAGGTCATTATAAAAATTTTATAAAACTCGCCAAAGAATTTCAGAAAGAAGAACTTGTTGAAAAGCGCTGGCGTGAAATTCTAACACAAGAAGCTGAGATCCTGAAAAACATGAAGGTCCGGGGCGACCGGATGCATTAATTACTCCCGCACGATTACTTTCAAGGTTTTGTTCCAATCCGGAGTCTGAATAATGATGAGATGGGTACCGCGCGATGGAATAGTAAGATCGGTTTTGTGAAGACCCGCTTGTACCAATGAATTTATTTTTTGAGTAACCCGGCCGGCAAGATCCACGACTTGAATGGTAACAGCCCCGGGTTTCGAAAGTGAATAAGAAAGCGTTACCGGTCCGGTGGTAGGATTCGGATACAGTTCCACAGCACCAGGAATGGCTGGATCTTCAATTCCCGTTGGCTCTTGTTGAATATGCAGATCATCCACAGACCAACCCCAACTGGTGACGGATTCATCCGAAAATAGACGGAAACGGAATAAAAGGGTATCGCCAACAGCAAACCGGGTAGTAAGGTTGATGGTATGATCCACAAATTGCGCAATGGATCCGGGTTGATTCGTGGCATGGGCTGTTAACCAGGATGCATTAAAGGACGCATCGTAACCATCGGCAAGGGGAATCCAATGAACTCCGTCTTTTGTAGCCTCGACTACTACATAATCCTTAAAGCCGGGTTGACCAAACGCTGACCCCGGGCTGCCAGGCTCAACAATCGCTACATCGCGATAAAAGAAAAAGGGATAGGTGCTGGTAACAACAATGGGTTGCTTCAGAGTAGCAACGGCCGTGGAATTTAACGCGTATTGATGTAACGACTGCAAACTGGCATTAGCATTGCCAAAGGGTTGAATGGTAAATGCGGTTAAACTGAGGTCTGATCCCAGATTAAAGTAATTGAAATACTGATTTTGAATGGATTTGAGTTGAAGTTTCTCACCCGTTACCTCCAACGAATGAAAGGGGGCCACTCCCTTGTAGCTGATTAATTTTGCCTTCACACTTCCCGGCTGCACGCCAGCAAGGGAAAGGGTATAGTCTCCGGCAGGGACCTGATTGAGTTTACCTACAAATACACCTTGCAGATAAACCCAGGTGGAATCAAAGGTTTCGGGCAAGGTGATCCCAAGCGTCAACTCTGCTTGTGGCGAGGTTCCAATTCCGGTAATGGTAGGATTCTTTCGTGCGAGTTGATTGTCTTCCATTTGTGCCGTCCAGATACCACGGCCATGGGTGGCGATCACCACCTGGTTGTCCTGACCTTTCATATCCCAGACCGATACATTCGGAAAATCATTAAGCAAATTCCAGGTAAGACCGTTGTCAAGGGATTCGACAATTCCAATTTCAGTTCCGGCCCAAATAATGTGCGGGTCATCCGGCCGAACATACAAGCAGTAAACAGCTACATCCGGAAATCCATTTGTACTGGAGCTGCCGGTAAAACCGGAAATATCTTCCCAGGTTTCACCAAGGTCTTGAGTGCGTAAAATTTTTGGCCGACCGGCAAAAGAAAACAATGCGTAGGCAGTACTATCTTCAATCGGATGAGACGCTAACTTGGTTATACCTCCCATTACTTGTGCGGTGTAATTGTTGGTGGCTTTATAAGTCACTCCGCCATTAGTGGAGACATGTATGTTTCTTAGGTTCCCGGAATTCACCATGCCACTCCCAGCCCACACAATATTGGCATTGGCACGCGATACTTCTACATCCATGAGCGATGCACTGCCCCATTTTTCAGGGATAGCGGTTAACGTCCAGTTCGCTCCAAAATCGGTTGATCGGAAAACACCGGCTGATGAAAGAGTATAGAGTACATCGGGGTTAAAAGGAGAGTTGGCAAGTTTGGATACAAAGGGATGGGACCCACTCAGACCGCTGGTGGCGCTGGTCCAGGTAATTCCGCCATCCAGGGAACGCGAGAAGTTATTCCCTTGTGAGCCACCAATGAGCTTTTTATCATCAAGCTTATGCCAGACAACTTCAAATCCATCTCCGCCCAAGGCAAATTGATAAGCAATTCCCTGAGAAGCAACCTGACCGGTCGGTGATCGCCACGTGCCGTTATCCTGCATCCCACCAAAATACTCGTCAAATCCGGGTCTTTTATCCGCGCCATAAAATTGACTGGTATTGTAGGTTAGACCAACCATTTTCCAATCTCCCTGATTGATACCAGGCGATGGGGCAGTGTTCGAAACAAAGATTCCTCCATCGCTGGCATTCAGAATTTTGTAGGTGGAGGCAGACATGGGAACGGCAACGAGATTGTGATGATCGGGGTGAACATCTTTAGCAAATGTGAGGAAGCGATTTTTGCCATCAAATTGATTGTACGCATCGGCTATGGTAATGGTAGTGGCGTTGATCAGCGGCAATGAGCTGAAGGTGATGGAAATTTTTGAATCGGTAATATCGGCAGGCCAACTTTTACCGGCCGCCAGCACCGGCCACAAGAAATACATTTGTTGTGTGATGTGCCCGCCATTGACAGCAACGGTGGGGTGAGGCGTGGCGCTATAATCCAGGTTATTAATGTAAATGTATTCACGACTTTGTGCGGTCGCAGGTCCTTCCGTATTCTGGAGCAGGAGATTGAACTGGCCATTGCGATCCTGATCGCGGAACGAAACCATTAATTGGCGGTTGTTGGTAACATCCCAAACTTCAAAGGGAACATCCACATAATTCGCATAACTGTAGCTGACATCGGGTACGCCCGAAGTAGCTCCTTCCGGCACCAGAAAACGATGGGCCTTTTGACTGCGACCAGCACCAAATCTGATTTCGACCGAAGCGTTGGCGGCCGAACCAATTGCCAAACGACCTCCATAAAAGGCGGCACCAAAGTTCACCATGGTCAGAAAGTTTGTACTCAGCTCTTGCACGGAATAACTATTCACCGAACTCGATCCGCTCTCGACCTGTACCCGAAAAAGACTAACACCACCCACATAGATGACATTGGCATCAAAAGGATCACACAGGATCGTATTATCATACCAACCCTGGCCACCTAGGAAATTTACATTGTTGTTGTTGAAGGAAACTTTTACCACCGACCAATTTCCTCCGGCATCATTGGATATATAGAGGTCCGAGCCGGTTCCTGACAAGCCACCTTCGGCAGAAGCGAAAACCCGATTCGTATTGACTGGTGATACAGCCAACTCCAATCGCCCGGACGGACTCATTCCGGCATTGGCAAGGGTCCATGTCATGCCGGCATCCATTGATTTATAAATACCCACGCCATTTTGAGCAGCATACTGAATGTTGTAATTGCCGGGTGTCACTTTTAAATCTTCAACGCCCAATAGCGGAGCGGTCTTCATCCAGGTATCACCACCATCAATCGTGCGATAAATGCCGGAGCTGGTGGCGGCCACTAGAATATTGGCATTGGTTGGATCAACCGCAATTCGATTAATGTCCGAAAAGTTCGAAGTAGCGGTCAGGTAATTCCAGGTTTGTCCGCGGTCGGTTGATTTAAACATACCATTGCCCCGGATGCCGGGCAGGCCCCCAAAACTTTCGCCCGTGCCCATGTAAATAATGTTGTGATTCGACTCAGCCATGGCGAGTACGGTAGTGGCCAGATTGGAAAGGGCAGGTGTTAAAAGTGTCCAGCTGGATCCGCCATTGGTAGTCTTCCACACACCTCCGCCAGCAGAACCTGCATACCAGGTATTTTTAGTAGGATCGTCCGGGTCTACGATCAAACCGCGGGTTCTTCCCGGAACATTTGATGGGCCCCGTTCAATCCATTCAATCACACCATTGGATTTCGTTCGGGCACCCGACCGGGCGGCATGCGCTTTTGATTGAGCAAGTTCCCGCAACAGGTAGCCCGGTTTATACCCGGGCTCAACCGCATCCTGGGGTGTACGAATGCTTTTGTGAAACAAGATAAATTGTTCCGGTCCGTTAAATTCCTGTGGCTGATACGCCTCGGGTTGAAAAGGAGGGTTTGTTTGGATAGCAATGAGTATCACCAAACAAAAGATCAAATTCAATAGAATCAGGTAGCGGAACTTCATGTCAAAACTTTTGAGCGCGAACGGAAATCAATCTAATATAATCTTTCAATTCTTCCTGTTGCCTGATCATGCCAGGCTGATCCAATAATTCCAGTTGATAGTCACCGGCCCATCGAACATAGCCCGGGATAAAGCGTTGTTCAAGAACAATTTTCTGCGAGGCAACTTCAAACACAACAAAAGCAAGTGCTTGGGCAGGAACGGTAGGAACATTCTTTTGCACATAGAGAATATATTCTCCGGTCGCATTTTTTTCCGAGATAAAGTCATTACCTAATTTTTCAACTGCAAGTTGATCCAACCGGTTAGTGGAATCTACGACTGCAGCCGGCTTACAGGCTACCGCAATGAACCACACCCAATGAAGTACGGTTAATCTCAAGTCTTTTGCTTTTTCTTTTTGGCTGCCGGGAACAGGATATTGTTCAGGATCAATCGGTATCCGGGAGAGTTCGGGTGCAAATTCAGATCCGTAGGCTCTTCGCCCACCTGGTGCTGGTAATCTTCCGGATCGTGCCCCCCGTAAAAGGTCCAAAATCCCTTGCCAAAAATTCCATGCAGATACTTTGCTTCCTTGATCTCACCGTTCTCGCCCATGATTGTAACATCGGGTTTTACCAGACGCTTTTTGAAACCGGTAGTCTGACCATAAAAGCCTTTAATTACCCGGGTATGGTTTTGCGTAAGCATGGTGGGGATGGGATCCCATTTGGCTGAGAATTGAAAGATGCTGAAATAATCATTGTCTTGCCGTAGTCCCCGATCCGGAAGGTTGTTGTCGATATCCGAAAATTCATATTGAAAGGGATCAAGAGATAATCGAAAATCGGTAAAGGCGAAGGTATTGTTAAAGTTCAATTTGGATTGTGCCTGCGGATCAGCCGGATCGCCATCGTACATCCGTTCACAGATGTCTACACCTTCAGCGGCCAGGGCAATGTCATAGGTATCTGTTGCCGAACACATGGCAAACAGAAATCCACCCCCGGCCACAAATTCTTTGATTCTTTTTACAACAGCCAGTTTGGCCTGCGATACTTTGTGAAATCCAAACCTCCGTGCAGTTTCTTCGGCTTCCCGCTGCTGTTCAATGTACCAGGGATAATTAGCGTAGTTGCTGTAGAACTTTCCATACTGACCCGTAAAATCTTCATGATGCAAATGGAGCCAATCGTACTTCGGAAGCAAGTCATTTAGCACTTCATCATCAAAAATCACATCATAGGGAATTTCGGCATAAGTAAGGACGAGCGTAACCGCATCGTCCCACGGTTGTTTTGTCTTGGGAGAGTAGACCGCAATGCGGGGATACTTTTCCAACTTCATGATGTCGTAGTTGGCAGCCGGGCTGGCGATTTCAGAAACAAGGGTATTGACTTTAGCTTCTGAAATGATCTCAAAACTGACGCCCCGGACCACGAGCTCGTTTTGAATGCTGGGATGGTATTTGCACATGAAACTGCCCCCGCGGTAATTCAGGAGCCAGTCCACTTCCATATCGTGTCGGAGAATCCAATAGGCTATACCATAGGCTTTCAGGTGGTTAGTTTGCTTTTCATCCATCGGAATGAGGATGGAATTGGCAAAGGCCCCCCCGGAAAGGGTTAGAATCAAAAACAAAAACACCACGCGCATCGTATACCGGTCTATTGAACTACTTTGTAACAAAAGAATCGACCAAGAGTCTTATTAAAAAGATCGATTAAAGATATAATTTTGAATCCAGTTTTGAGTCTATATTGAAAATTAGCCGCTAAAAGCATTTTCCTGCATGAATTTAGTTGAAAATATAAAAGAAGGGTTACGGTCAGTGAAAGCCAACATGCTACGGTCTGTATTAACGGCCCTCATTGTTGCCATTGGCATCACCTCATTAGTAGGAATTCTCACCGCCATCGATGGTATTGAATATTCGGTTTCCGAGAGTCTTTCTTCCCTGGGCGTTAATACATTCGATATCTACTCAAAATGGAACCGGGGTCGCAGTCAGGAGGGCGTGGTGGAAAAGGTTCGTCCCCGCCTCACCCTGCAGGAAACGTTGAAGTTTATCGAGCAATACAATGTTCCCTCCGCCATCAGCCTGTCAGCACGGCTAACCAACCTGGCCGAGGTAAAGCATGGTTCAAAAAAGACGAATCCCAATGTCGACATCCGCGGGGCAAACGAAGAGTATGTTCCGATCAAAGGACTTAACATTCAGCTCGGCCGAAACTTTTCGCCCTTCGAAATTCAGTATGGAAGTAAGGTAGCTATCATCGGGTATAAATTAGCCGTTGAACTCTATGGCGAGAATCCCAACCCGGTCAATACCGAAATCTCTTTTAAGGGAACGCAATTTAAGGTGATTGGCATGCTGAAAGAGAAGGGCGATATCTCGGAGAATAATTTTGATAACATGGTGATCATACCCATCCTGGTGGCCAACCAGATGGCCCAGGGTCAACCCCTGCGGTACATCCTCACGGTAGGCATTCAGGACATGGAGCAGGTTGATTATGCAATGGGTGAGGCGACCGGTTTGATGCGTAAAATCCGGCAAGACCGGGTGGATGAAACAAACTCCTTTGAGATCGAGAAAAGCGAAACACTGGCCCAGGAACTCGAAAGCATTACCAGTGGCTTGCGCTGGGGCGGATTTGGTGTAGGATTCATTACATTGTTGGGGGCATCCATCGCCTTGATGAACATTATGCTGGTTTCCGTAACGGAACGGACCCGCGAAGTGGGTGTTCGAAAAGCATTAGGCGCCACCCCGCTTCGCATTCGGCAGCAGTTTGTAATTGAGGCGATTGTGGTGTGCGTGTTGGGAGGAATCGGAGGCGTAATTCTGGGGATTCTGATCGGAAACCTGATCTCGAAAGCCATTGGTATCGATGCGTTTGTTGTTCCCTGGCTGTGGATGTTGGTGGGCATGCTGATTTGTATTTTTGTTGGGTTGCTTTCAGGGTACTACCCGGCTCACAAAGCTTCCAAACTTGATCCGATTGAATCCCTGCGGTTCGAATAAAGTCGTTTGCAGATAAATTTAAGACTCCCTGCTTTTACAGACAGGGAGTTTTTATTTTTGCGCTCCCGGAGAAGTGCCAGAGAGGCTGAATGGGACGGTCTCGAAAACCGTTATCCGCTATATGCGGATCGAGGGTTCGAATCCCTCCTTCTCCGCTATCGTCTGACGCGGCTGATCTTATTTACCCCGGCCATCACAATCAACTTACCGGATGGGGATATCCCCAGTACATGAAATGATTTTTCATCGTTGACGGACTGCCAATCTTTACCGCCATTCCGGGTGATATCGGTACCGGAAGGCCCGGTGGCAAGTGCCATTTTTTTTGAGAGATGCACCACACATTCCCGATAGCCCCGGGGTGGAGTAACAGGTAAGTGCCAGGTCTTTCCACCATTGCGGGTGTATAAAGAGTTTCTATGAAGTAAAGAGTCATATTGAAAGTCACCACCCACAATAATCCCATTCCGGGAGCTCCAAAAGTTAACCGAGAAAATTCCCGTGCTCTCCCTTCCTTGAATAATTTCCGGGGTGGAAATGTTCCAGCTTTTTCCTTTGTCTTGTGAGATGAAAAGCCGCGAGGTTTTTCCACCGGTGGCAATCACTACCATCGATTCATCGAGGCATTGAATGCCGGTGCCACTCGCGGCAAAGGAAGCTTCACCATCGTGTAACATGGGTCGACTCTGTTCGGAAACAAGTTGCCAGGTAGTTCCCCCATCGTGTGTGTACAAAAGAAGCATTTTACCATTTATCGGGTCCCCGTAAATCAACCCTTCGTGATGATTCCAGAAATCAACCCCATCAATGAATGCGGCAGGGTCTTCATTTTTGTACACTTCTTTCCAGGTGGTGCCGCCATCCCGTGTCAGTAAGATAAAGGCCGGTGCGCCCGCAGTGGCCAGAAGGGCGGAATGTTCATCAAATGCATAAATGGTTCGGAAGTCAAATTTTTCAAATCCAGGAATTTGTAGAAAGTTCCAATCTATGGCACCATTAACACTTCTCCCTACCCAGCCATTATTTCCACTAACCCAAACCACGGTATCACTCACCACCGATATACCACGAAAGGAAGATTGTACTGAAACAACGCAGGGTTCGAAGGAAAGCGATTGACTAACTCCCTGATAGTAACTAAGAATAATCAGAATGATCGTCAGACTTTTACAACCCGGTTTCCGAATTTGGAATATTCTTGCCATCTTTATTAAAACTCGTTTTCTGCATGAAAAATAGCGCATTGTATTCGTTTCTCATTTTATCCTCTGTCTTAATTACTTCGTGCAAAGAGGATGACCCCGAGCCATTGAAGGCCCAAACCCAGGCAGTGTTATTGGCTGGGGAGCCCGGCAGCAGCAAGACCTGGAAGTTGACGGGCGGCACACAGCAGGTAAATGCAGGAGGTGTAGTGCCCCAAACGTTTGATCCTTGTCAATTGGATGACCTCTTTACTTTTTCCAACAACGAAGCGCAAAGCTATGAGATGCGGGGTGGTGCCTCGAAGTGCGATGCAGCCGATCCTGATCAATTGGAATCCGGAACCTGGGCTTTCACCCTCAACGGAACCATGGTCATTATCCTCAGCAACAAGACCGCCATCAGCGGATTGTTTAACTTTTACGCGCTTCCATTTCCTGCCGAAGTGGTTTCTCTTACCGATTCTGCGATGAAGCTTAAATTGGTGGTGATTGATGATGGCAACACCTTTACCTTCATTTTTGATTTCACGAAGGCTTGATTTATAACATTGCGGTTGGTTTAATCCTGTTAGCCCTGATGCAGCCGCGGGAATTTAAATATCTCGCATTAGGCGATTCATACACCATTGGCGAAAGCGTAGCCGAAGCAGACCGTTGGCCCAATCAGTTGGCCGACCGGTTAAAAATTCCGCGACCAAAAATTATTGCAACTACCGGATGGCGCACCGATCAGCTGAAAGCAGCGGTGGAAACAGCCCACTTATCGAATGAGTATAACCTGGTTTCTTTATTGATTGGTGTCAACAACCAATATCAGGGTAAACCGGCAGCCCAGTATGAAATTGAGTTTGAAGAACTATTGACGCGCTCCATTCAACTGGCACAAGGCAATCCTGAAAAGGTTTTCATCGTTTCAATTCCGGATTACGGATACACACCCTTTGGAAAGACCAAGCAAGAAACCATTTCCAAACAGCTCGATGAATTTAATGCCATCAACAAGCGGATAGCTGCGAAATACAACGTAGCCTATTTCAACATCACGGACATCTCCCGGCAAGGATTGGATAAACCAGCGTTGGTTGCTTCGGATGGATTGCATCCGTCCGGTGCCATGTATACTCTCTGGGTGGATCGGATTCTGCAAGACCTGAAAATCACTCGCTAAATCAATTTCTCAAAGACAGGCTTTAAGTTGTTGGCAATAATTTTATGGCCTTCAACGTTCGGATGAATCCCGTCTGCCTGATTTAATTTTTCGTTTCCGGCCACACCCTCCAGAATGAAGGAAATCAACGTAGCCTTGTTTTTACTGGCAAGATCAGGATAGATGTTCTTGAATTCATCGGTGTACTGCTTGCCCATGTTGGGGGGAACCATCATGCCGGCCAATACGATTTTACAGTTCGGATACTTGGATGTCACCTTATCAATAATGCTTTGCAGATTTTTACGCGTTTGCTCAATGGGCAACCCTCGTAAACCGTCATTGGCACCCAGTTCCAGAACAAAAACGTCTACCGGTTGTCGCAGAATCCAATCGATGCGGCTCAACCCCCCGGCCGAAGTCTCGCCACTTAAACCGGCATTTACAACTTTTACCTTTTTTACCGACTTGTTAAGCTCGGTTTCCAGCAACGCAGGAAAAGCATCTTCAGGCGAAAGCCCATAACCGGCCGTCAGACTATCGCCAAAAAAAAGAATTACTTTAGGCGATTGGAGACTGGAAAAGAGGGAAAGAATTGCAATAAGAACCGCTTTTTTACCGACTACCATAATATTGTGATAAGTGCATACGTACTTTGAAACAATTTTAATCAATTAACGATTTAATTGTTGTTCTGTTAACTTAAATATCATGCCAGAAATCGTACTTAAGGCGGAAGGACTTTCTAAAATTTATCGATCGGCTGAAAAGGACTTGATCGTGCTGGATCAGGTCTCATTCGAAGTAACCCAAGGCAACAGTCTCTCCATCATCGGACCCTCCGGAAGTGGTAAAACAACCCTGCTGGGTTTGTGTGCCGGGTTGGATGTGCCTTCTTCCGGCTCGATTTCGCTCATGGGATTTCTCCTGAACAAAATGAGTGAAGATGACCGGGCTTACATACGCAACCAATACGTTGGTTTTGTCTTTCAGAATTTTCAATTATTACCTACCCTCACTGCGCTGGAAAATGTAATGGTGCCCCTGGAGTTGCGGGGCGAGCGAAATGTTGCACAAAAGGCGAAAGATCTTTTAGCCCGCGTAGGATTGAGTGAACGCTTCACCCATTATCCTTCCCAACTCTCGGGCGGAGAACAACAGCGTGTGGCGATGGCCCGGGCGTTTATCACCGCACCACGCATCTTATTTGCCGATGAGCCTACTGGAAATCTGGACGAGGAAAATGCGCATCAGATTACCGATTTACTTTTTGGTATGAACCGGGAAGAAAAGACAACCTTAATCCTGGTTACGCATAACCTCGAGTTGGCCGAAAAAACAGAACGGATTCTGCAAATGAAAGGTGGCAAGCTGGTGAACGAACGCATCCTGAACCTGGCATGATCGATTACATCATCAAATTGAAGCGCAACGTCCGGTCCATAGTTCGCGATCGATGGGTGTGGGTAATGGCCTGGCGTGATGGTCGCCATAACTTTTCAAGATTATTTCTTTTTGTTGCCTCGTTGATCACCGGCATCGCGGGTGTGGTCGCCATCGGATCCCTGAATTATGCCATGCAGGATGAACTCGATCGCAATGCAAAAGGATTGTTGGGTGCCGACCTGGTCATTAAAAGTAACAACCCGTTTGATAAGGATTTTGTAAAGGAGTTGGATACCGCACAGCGTCAATTCGCCAAAGATGCGGAGATGGCCTCCATGGTCATGTTCATGAATACGCGCCAGCCCCGCCTGGTAAAGATTGTGGCATTGGAAGGTGAGTTTCCATTTTACGGAAAACTGGAAACCTTACCGGCCAATGCCTATGAACTTGTAAAAAACGGAAAGTACGCGATGCTTGATGAGTCCCTCGCCCGGCAATATGAAGTCAGCTCCGAGGATTCGATCAAGATCGGAACACAACACTTTAAAGTCGCTGGCGTGGTGGAGAAATTTCCGGGAGGGGGAGCGCTTACCTCTACGTTGGCACCGGCCGTCTACATTTCACTCACGGCACTCGATTCAACGGGACTGGTTCAGTATGGAAGTCGCATTAACTACAGCCTATTCATTAAAACCGTATCCGACAAGGAAACAGGTGCACTGCTTGAAAATGTAAAACCGAAATTAGAAGAGCTTCGATATTCCTACGATACCATCGAGGAAAGAAAGGATGATCTGGGCGATGGGTTTCGTTCGATTTATCGTTTCTTTTCCATGCTGGCATTTGTAGCCCTGGTGTTGGGATGCATTGGGGTGGCGAGTTCCGTACACATCTATGCACGCGAGAAACGCGATGAGGTGGCTGTCCTGCGATGCGTGGGATCTTCCGGGTGGCAAGCCTTTAATATTTACTTCATCCAGATCTTTGTTCTTGGCTTTATAGGAAGCCTCATCGGAGCGGCTTTGGGAGCCGGAATTCAACAACTGATACCCATCGCATTCGGAGAATATCTTCCCTTGGAGTTACAATTCGAAGTATCGTGGCGCGCCATTGGCGAAGGAGTGTTGTTGGGTTGCCTGGTGTCTATTCTTTTTTCCGTACTTCCGTTGGTGGCGGTTCGGTTCGTACCTCCGCTGGCGGTTTTACGGGCTGACTTTTCACCGGCACGGGTGTTTTCGAAAGTCCGGTGGACAGCCATTGTACTCATCGCCTTATTTCCTTTGCTGGCGGCAGCTTACCAAACCAGCAGCTTTTTTTCGGGCGGAATGTTTTCGTTGGGATTAGCCGTGGCCCTGGGAAGCTTGATGCTGGTGGCCATGGGGTTGTTGTATGTCGTGCGCAGGTATTTTCCGCAGAATGGTACGTTCATTTTCAGACATGCCTTGTCAAACTTGTTTAGGCCCAACAATCAAACCCAGGTATTGTTGGTGACCATCGGGTTAGGAGCATTTATCATTGCCACCCTGAATATTATTCAAAGCAGTCTTTTGAATCAGGTGGAATTCAGGGGGAATAGCAATCAATCCAACACAATCTTGTTTGATATCCAATCCAGTCAAAAAGATGACGTGGTGAAGCTGATTGCCAAACATCAATTGCCGATCAACCAGGTGGTGCCGATTATTACATGCCGGTTGGCAGAATTAAAGGGGCAACCCATCGATTCACTGTTAAAGAGTGACTCGGTTAAAATCAAGCGATGGGCACTCAGACGCGAATACCGGGTTACGTATCGCGATAGCTTGCATATCTCCGAAGAGTTGATAGACGGGGAGATTCATTCTTTTAAAAAAGGTAGACCCGATTCGGTGTGGGTTTCCATCTCCGAAGGCATGCATGAAGAATTAAAAGTAACCCTGGGCGACTCGCTGGTGTTCGATGTACAGGGGGTTCCAATCAAGGCCTTCATCAGTGGCATCCGCAAAGTGGATTGGCCAAAAGATCCGCCCAATTTTATTTTTGTATTTCCAACAGGCGTACTGGAATCAGCTCCACAAATCTGGGTGGCTGCCACCCGGGTCGATAACCCGCAAGCTGCCATTCAATTTCAACAGGAATTGGTTTTCGGTTTTCCTAACGTATCGTTAATCGATCTGCGATTGATCTTAAGTACTGTAGACGAATTGTTCAAGAAGGTAGGGCTGGTAGTACGGTTCCTGGCGCTGTTTAGTATCATAACGGGGTTAGTCGTGCTGGCAGGTGCCGTATTGAACAGCAAATTTGCTCGCATCAAAGAGAATGTTCTGCTGCGAACCATTGGTGCCCGCACCAATCAAATCATGAAAATTACCTTAATCGAGTACAGCTATGTAGGTATATTTTCTGCCATTACAGGATTGGTATTGGCACTGGGGGGTGGATGGTTGCTGACCAAATTTTTCTTTGAGGTTAATTTTTCGGTGAACGTACTCGAATTGATAATTATTTCGGTGGGTGTGGTGCTGCTGACGGTATTTATTGGTTGGTGGAATTCCCGAGAAGTGATTACCACACCACCCTTGCAAGTATTGCGGAAGGAGGGTTAACTTGTAGAATGCGAGTTGGAATTGCGTTCGGAATTACCGTCACACTTTTACTAACCGGCACCATTGTACTGCGTGCCGATCCGCCTGTCACCAAGTTTATCGAGAATCAATGTCAATGGTCGGAAGCAATTCAATATGTGGCGCATGTGCCGGGTGGTGCCATGCAACTGAAAGCGGGTGGATTTGCGTACCTCTTTGTGGATCAGGAACAATTAGAAGCATTGCATCAGCAGGGTCATGATGCCCAGGAAAGCGGATCGATGAATATCCATTCAGCAATTGCTGCTCAGCATATTGTTGTAAACTTTTTAGGTTCGAATTCTACAGCCGCCCCCCTTCCTTTTGGAAGGCAACCGGAATACTACAACTACTTCATGGGCAAAGACCCCACGCGTTGGAGCGATCATGTACCTGCTTACGAAGGTGTTTACTATCCGAATTTTTATCCGGGTATTGATCTGAAAGTCTATGGAGCGGGGCGAAACATTAAATATGATTTTTTAGTAAGCGCAGGTGCTCAACCAGAAGCGATTGAATTTGAGTACCAGGGGGCTGATCGTGTCCGGTTGATCCAGGGCGACCTGGAAGTAACCGGCTCTCATTTTACTTTTTACGAGAAGCAGCCCATTGCTTTTCAGGAAATCAACGGCAGAAGGAGGTACGTAACCTGTCGGTACGAGTTAAAAGAGAATCGGGTACGATTCCTTTTTCCAGAATCGTATGATCCGTGCTACCCATTGGTGATCGATCCCTTATTGATTTTCTCAACTTACTCAGGTTCCACTGCGGATAACTGGGGTAGTACAGCCACGCCAGGCGAAAAGGGAACCTTGTATTCTTCCGGTGTGACCAGTCACAATCTTGGAGGTTCCTTCCCAGCTACTCCGGGTGCTTTTCAGATCAACTATGACAGTTTGTATGATGTCTCGGTTTTGAAGTATGATTCGGCAGGGAAGAAGCTTCTCTACGCATCGTATTTAGGTGGTAGCGGAAATGAATCCTCCCACAGCCTGATCATGAGCGCAGCGAATGAATTATTTCTATTGGGAACCACCAGCTCAACTAATTTTCCAACAACAGCAGGCGCGATCGATAATTCCTATAACGGAGGTACGGCTGATTTTAATGTCATTCAATATACCGGCTCCGATCTCTTTGTTGCCCGCATAAGTCCGGACGGAAGTCAGTTGCTTTCCAGTACCTATCTGGGTGGGTCCCTAAATGATGGTCTCAATCCAACCGGAAGTCCATTGGTTGCCAATTACGGTGATCAGCTACGCGGAGATATTCTGGTGGACGCGAGCGGAGATATTTTTGTCAGCACGGTGACAGCATCACCGGATTTCCCAGTGGCTGCCAGTTTTGGGAATTCGTATCAAGGGGGTGAAACGGATGCAGTTGTTTTGCATCTTGATAAATCCTTAACACAGATTCGTTGGGCAGCTTATCTGGGTGGCAATGCGGCCGATGCCTCGCACACAATAAAGATGGATACACAGGGCGACCTTTATATTGGTGGCGGAACCACTAGTGTTAATTTTCCTTCCACGCCCGGTGCCTATCAGGAAGTTCATGGAGGTGGAGTGGATGGCTGGATTGCAAAACTGGCGAAAGACGGCTCCGCCATCTTGCGGGCAACCTTCACTGGTACGGCAGGCTTCAACCAGGTTTACTTTCTGGACCTGGATGCGAACGACAATGTGTATACCTACGGCCAAACAACAGGGAGCTTCCCAGTTACCTCCGGAGTCTATTCCAATGCCAACAGCGGTCAGTTTTTACAGAAGTTTAATCAGGAACTCAGCACACTGCAATTTTCTACAGTATTTGGGGCTGGCCGCGGAATACCCGACATTTCACCAACCGCATTCCTGGTCAACGATTGTAATAACATTTACCTGAGTGGCTGGGGCGGATACCTGAATTGGTCTCGCAATTTTTGGAACAGCAGCACGACCGGAATGCCGACCACTCCGGATGCGTACCAGAAAACTACTGCCGGCTCCGATTTTTATTTTATTGTCCTTACAGGCGATGCCTCCAGGCTCCTGTATGCAACCTTTCTCGGAGGCAATCAATCGCCCACCCATGTGGATGGCGGAACCAGCCGGTTCGATAAAAGCGGAATTGTTTATCATGCTGTGTGTGCCGGCTGTCTGGGTGGATTCGATGACTTTCCAACAACATCGGGGGCTCATAGCCGCTTGAATAACAGCATTAATTGTAACAATGCAGCCTTCAAGTTCGATTTATCTACGTTGAAGGCGCGCCTACAAACCAATTCGGTTGAACTGGATATGCCGGGATTAAGTAAAATTTGTTTACCGGATGCCATCGCTTTTCAGAACCTAAGTACTGGTGGTCAATTATTTGAATGGGATTTTGGAGATGGCGGTCAACTGGTAAAACAGGACACTACCTTTGTTATGCATGCGTACTCGGAACCAGGCACCTACAAGGTGCGCCTGCTGGCCATCGATGCGGGCACGTGTGTGGGTCGCGATTCAACCGTTACTACCGTTACCGTATTCAAGCCACAAGGCGTTGCCGGACCCGACCAGGACATGTGCTTTGATGCCGGCACGCGCTTGATCGCTGCGGGTGGGGTTAGGTATGAATGGCATAATTGGGATCAATCATTCACGTCAGCCGAACCGTCCCCACGGGTCAATCCTACGGAAGACGATGGGTATGTTGTTACCATCACCGATTTCAATGGATGTCAAGTGCAGGATACGGTGAATATTCGGGTTATCCCTGGTATTGAGCTCGACTTTGAATTCAGCAAAGTCTATGACTGCGACTCACGGCCCACGTTGTTAGTGACCAATCAGTCGGACCCAGAGGAGACCACGTTTTTCGATTTTGGCGATGGCACTACGTCCGATCTAACCTCAACCGACCATGCCTTTGCGGCCGATGGAACGTATCCGGTTCGGGTCGTGGGCGTAAAGGAAACCTGTATTTATGATGAACTGGAACAAATTCCCATCTATCAACTAAAAGTGCCCAATGTAATTACACCAGATGAGTTTCCTGAGAATAACCGGTTTGTAATACAATACGGAAACCAACCCTTGTCGCAATCATCATTGCAGGCGCAGATCGTGATCTATAATCGTTGGGGCAACAAGGTGTTCGAAAGCGACAACTACCAGGACGATTGGAGTGCCGCTAACGTGGAAGCGGGGATCTATTACTACGATATTCAAGTTCCAGGCGAAACTTCCTGTAAAGGGTGGGTTCAGGTTATTAAATAATCAGAACTGAAAGTAGATAAACGGTTGGATGTCGGAAGATTTGATCTGCATGACCAGAAAAATAAGCGTGCTCAACAGCAGGGCCTTCCCAGCCATTGGTAATTGTGTTACCCAAACCTGGGCATGCTGCTCCGTCTTCGCAGGAATGAAATGAAGTGCATAGCCAAGAATCATCAGAAAGACAACTTCTTTGTATCCCACAATAAAATCGTAGGCTACCTGCGGGGTGAAGTGATGAAGGATCTGATACAACATCTGCCCGGCTTCGTCCAGCGAAGGGGACCGGAAAAAGATCCAACAGAAACAAACAAAATGGAATGTGATAAAGATGCAGAGAAACGAATAAATGGAATGGCCGATCCGCCCTTTTGGATTCCATTGGAAATTCAGAGATGCGGCATATTTGTGAATGGCCAGGGCCAGGCCGTGTAATCCACCCCAAAGCATAAACCGCCAGGCAGCTCCGTGCCAGAGTCCGCCCAGGAGCATCGTAATCAGCAGGTTGATATACGTCCTTACTTTTCCTTTCCGATTGCCGCCCAGCGAAATGTAAAGATAATCCCGAAGCCAACTGGAAAGCGAGATGTGCCACCGTCTCCAGAATTCAGTAATGCTTTTGGATTGGTACGGTGAATCAAAGTTAATATGAAAATGAAATCCCAGGAGCAAGGCAATTCCAATCGCCATATCCGAATACCCGGAGAAATCGCAATAGATTTGAAGGGCGTATCCATAAATCCCAAGAAGATTTTCAAATCCGGTATACAGCCCGGGTGCCTCAAAAACACGATCAACAAAATTTAGACTGATGTAGTTTGAAATAATTGCTTTTTTAAACAGCCCGGTGCAAATCAGGTATACACCTCGCCCAAACATTTCCCCGGTTACAAACGTGGGCTTACTTAGCTGTGGCAGAAAGTCAGCCGCCCGTACAATCGGCCCGGCCACCAATTGTGGAAAGAAAGAAACAAAGAACGCGTAGTCCAGTATGTGCTTGACCGGAACCAATTTCTTTCGATAAACATCAATTGTATAGCTCAGCGATTGGAATGTGAAGAAGGAAATCCCAACCGGTAAAAAGATATCAAACGGTTCGTACGTTACCCCGGCAGCCTGACTGAAGATTTGATGTAAAAAATTCGTGTATTTAAAATAGCCCAGCATTCCAAGATTGACCACCAGACTAACCGCCAGCAAACTGCTCCGTTTCCACGGGATGGAAGTTTGGTACATTAACCGGGCGAGAGAAAAATCTACGGTGGTGGTTACCAACAAAAGCAGGAAGTATAGACCACTCGACTTATAATAGAAATAGAGTGAAAAAATCGTAACAAAAAGCAATTTAGGGCGATGCGTTTTACTGAGTGGAATGTAAATCAACAAAAAGCCCAGAAAGAGAAACAGGAACAGACCGCTATTGAAGATCAATGGCTCCTGCGAATGGTAGCGAAACTGTTCGAGTAGTTTATGGATATCGAGACCGAACATAATCGTGATAACCTTTTATGAGGGCATCATAGAAAAGAGAGCCTTGAAGTGCATAACCGGCTTTTGTAAAATGCACACCATCAGCTTGTAGCAGACTGTTATCCTTCCATACCTCAGCTGCATGTTTGCCGCCTCCTACGGTATATAAATCCCAATAGGCAATTCCCTTAGCATCCGCATAATCCAGAATCATCGTGCGAACAACTTCAACGCCTGGATTCCTTCGGGTCTTCTTTTTGTAAAAATCCATGGGTACGGTAAGCAGCAGCTGGACTTCCGGGTTGGCAGATTTTAAACGTTGTATAAAAACGTCTAATTGTTCGGTAAATGTTGGATCAACGTAGGGATGATCAATCGCTTCATTGGTGCCCAATGAAATAATAATCAGGGCAGGATCAAGGGCTGTGGTTTGTTCAACGAAAAGTTCCGCTTCCAGGAAATGTTTTAGTTTAGCCCCGTTGCCTCCCGTAGCATGATAGCGGATGCCGGATTTGCCATTTTCCAGAACCAATCCAAACAGCGTCAGGTGAGTTTGTTCATCCGTAGAGGCAGTCGTGGTAAGTTCAATCTGATTGACAAACTGCGGCAATTGAATCCGGCTTGTATTTTTTGATTCAACAGAATAAGGTCCGGCATACGCTAACGTGTTTCCAAGAGAATCTTTAATCTCCAGATTAAAACTACTAAAGTCTTTTTTATACAAGAGCATGATCCGATCAAAGGCATAAGAAAGTTCATCGGCCGGATGAGTTCGCAAAATCAGGTTGGCCCCAACGTGATTTGTCTGCAGGGTCATCGCCCCAACCCCGATGGGTAACGGATGGTTTCCATAAATAATCCTGCTGGCATCCCAACGGGCAGAGGAAGAGGAATATAGCGTAGATGGTTCATTGGTCCGTCCCACACGTCCTGGAAAGACCAGACCACGGCCCGCATTCCCAAATTCACGTTGAAAGAGTTTTCGGGTGGTGCCTGTGAGATAGTCTGCCTGGATGTGAGAATCTCCGATGTGAAGAATGTTGACGATGGTCTCCTTTTTACTTTTTAGCTGATAAAGTAAATCGTAGAAAGGCGCAAGAGAAGCGGAATTGTGAATGCGATTATCCTCTTGTTTAATGAAGTCATACTGCACCGGATGGGAATACGAAACGGTATCCTGTGCCCGGGTAAGTTGCATTAACCCGCAAAAACTAAGGAGCAGGAGGTTTCTTATCATAACGGGTTCGTTCAAACAAAAGGGCATCGGCTAACTTCCTGGCAATCCTATCGCCACCGCGAAAGGTAAGATGTGTAAAGTCTTTGGCTGCCAATGGTGGTTGTGCGGAGACATAGTCAATGATGCTATTCGCGCCACCCATGGCTTCAAATAAATCCCAAAATGCAATCTGACTGCGCTTCGCAATTTTCCGTTGGGTATCGCGCATGCGCATGATGGCCGGAATGGTTTGGATTTTACCATCCCTGTTCCCGGCCCGGTCGCTGATCCCAATCAAAACAATACCCGCTTCCGGAAAAATTGTTTTTAAATGACTAATGGTTTTCACCATTTTTGATTCGTACCAAAGGTAATCCATGCTGTCTTTTTCGGTAACAATATTCAATCCGTATTGCAGCAGAATCAACGTATAGCGTTGATGTTCGTTAAATTCCTTCATAAAATCTTCATCCAGACTGGACAGGGCCATCCCGGAATTACCACGCATGGCGAAATTGTCAATATATATTCCGGTGCCCTCTTCAAAACTTATACCATAGCCAACGATGGAATCGGGCTCCGGAAATTGGACTTTAATTGATTTCGTATTTTCTTCTTCAAACGTAACAACCTGGAGATGTTCCGAGGGATAGAGTTCCTGGAGATGCGTTATGGTGTCGTTAACCTGATACATTAATGTAGACCCTGCCGCGCTTCTATAAAACAACCGAACACGATCGAACCGATAAGGGCGTTGTTTACGACCTGGTTTGTAACCCACCTCATTGTTATGCCGGGGTATAAACGCATATCCGGAAATACCCAATGGCTCCGTGGTTTTTTGTTTGCTCACCAACGAGTACGTATTCCAATTCTCAAATGTGTGTTGAATGGATATCCGGTACTGAGGCACCTCGGTGGCAAGCGGAACAAATCCAACACCCCGCCCTCCATAAAGTAGCTGCAGGGTGTCGCGTAAACTTCCGGAGACGATGTCGCCTTCAATAAAGGAGTCTCCATAAAAGGCAATCCGAACAGGGCCCTCGTTTTTCCGAATCGCTTGAAATAAGGGGCGAAGACTTTTTTTTCCGGGGCTGTAATCTTCCAGACAAGTCAGCCCTGCGGGACACGGATAAGTTGTTGATGAGGCTTGAACCTGGAGCGTGTCAGTTGGTGCAGCACCGGGCACGGTATCTGGAGCGGGTAGGGAAGTTGTACCTGAGTCAGGGTCTATCCTTCGGATGTCAGTGAGCATGTCCACTTTTCTTAATGAGATCGGACCCAGGGTGACCGATGGCAGCAATGAGGTAAGGAAAAGCGCTCCTAGAATCGACAACAGCAGCCAAAGGGATTGCGTCAACTGGTTTTTAGGCATGCGTACCTATTGTGATATCAAGTATAAGCAGGTTCTTCGTTAAAAGAAAGCGTGCTATATGTATCCGCTTACTTTGTAGGCAATCATTCCTACCCATTCGCGAATCAATGTACTCCAGATATGAAGGGCTTCAATTTTGGGGATGAACAATACATCCGGTGTGAATTTTCGTTCGTGATGTAAGAAGTCAACACTAAATGTAGGCGTGGGCCAACCCACTTTCTTGAAACAAGCGCGGGATCTTCGCATGTGAAAAGCCGAAGTGATGAGCAGACAATCATCTGGCGTATAAGACTCTTGCAACAGGTGTCTGACCGCCTTGGCAGATTCATGTGTATTGCGCGATTGATTTTCGATGAGGATATCCTGGGCGGGTACACCCATCAGCAGTAACACATCAGAAATTTCATCCGCCTCTTGTCTCGTTCGCTCCGTCAACATCCCGCTGCCACCGGAAATGAGTATTTTCTTGATGATGCCCAGTTTATAGAGTTGTAACGAATGCGTAACCCGGTCGGCACCCCGTTGAAAATAAATCCGGTCATCCGGTGTCATGTTTCCTTTGGTAACTCCGGTTAATAAAATTCCAACCTCGTAGGTGCGTGGGATGTCCGCATAGGGAGTGGCCGGCAATTCCCAGATACGCACCACTTCGTTGCTTAAAAAGTCATTGGAGAACAGCAGCAAGAGTGCAAGGCCGGTTTTATAAAGCCTCTTTTTCCAGGTGGCGGATTTAATGAACAAGCCAACTAGCATCAGGAGGCAGATGATCACCAGGGGCATGGTGAGATAATTCAGCGTTTTAGAAAGAAAGAAAAACATGTTTACATCCGCTTCGGGAGCGGGCTGGTAATGTTTCCTAGACCTTCGATTATTTTACGTAACACTTCCCAATACAAGGTTAAGGCGAGCAGGAGGGTCATCGACCAGATCACGCCCAGGTTGAAATAGAACGTATCAATATTCCGGTTTAGAAAATGTTTGGCCGGCATATAGAATTGCGCATCAAAATCGACCCAGTGTTCAGGATCCGGATCTTTGTAAATGGGAAAAATTTTCTGAATCAACTTGCCATCCTTTTCAATAATCCGGTTCGACTCCACCGTATTCTTCACCAGGTCGGTAATGGACTCGTTTTGGTAGCTGGTGCGGAACGCCTCAAACTCTTTTTCTTTTTCTAGCGTATTGGTCATGTGGGTGATCCTTTGGTCTTTCTCACGATCGGCTTTATTATACCGGTTGATGTAGAATTGTTTGAGGGCATCCAGAAAATGAGCCGTCTCCGCATAGGCGGAAGAATCAAAAAGGTCGGGGGTATATTTATCAAGGGTGGTAAAATTCTTCTTTCCGACAAAATCCAGTTCTTCGCGGATCTCCCGGCCTAACAGAGCAAAGTCTTCCACTACTTTTTTCCGGATTTCCGGATTGGAATTCTTATAATTCAGATTGATAAAATCCAACTTGGTTTCAAGAGTCGGGATAAAGTAAATCTTTTTGTAATCGGCATCGGCCATGATTTTATCTTCGGCATAAAACATTTTTTCAAAGGCATTGTCTTTGTATTGAGCAACCATGCTCGCTTCAAAGGCCCACCGGCTCGCCATTAAGTCACCAACCAAAGGCACGGTGGCCGTATTGCCAATGACAGGATTCAGTTTATCAAACTTTACTACCACCCCACTCAGTATCAGTTGGGGAATCAGTAAAATGGGTATTAAAATATAAATGGTGACAGCCGAATTGAAAGCCGATGAAATATTAAGTCCGAGCAGGTTGGCAAAACAGGAAGTAGTAAACAGAATGGCCCAATAGATGAAATACATCCCTTTAATTTCCAGCAAGGTATTTCCGACCGCTACGAACAAAGCCGTTTGAATAGCGGAAATCAGGAAGAGAATCCCCACTTTCGAAATGATATAACTGCTGTGGTTAAGGTGCAGGAATTTTTCACGCTTCAGAATTTTGCGGTCCCGGATGATTTCCTCGGCACTAACCGTGAGCCCCATAAAGAGGGCCACAATCACACTCATGAACAGGTAAGCGGGCATGTTCAGGTTTTTACTAAACACATACACGTCATTATAGGGGTCATCCGGATTATAGTACCGAACGATAAAGGCAAGGATAAAAGCCAACAACGGAGCTTCCAGCAAATTGATAACAAGGTATTGTGTGTTGCTGAGTTTGGCCAGAATGTCTCGTTGACCAAACAAGGTAATTTGTTTGAGCCACGAAGGAATCCGTAACGTGGAATGCGGAGCATCATGGGCAGTGGCCACTTCATACACTTTTATTTTTTCCCGGTATTGCTGATTCCATTGCTCAGGGGAAAACTTTCGCTCATCGGTGAAGTTGCCATACTCATTGATTACCTTGGTCTCAATGATATTGAATATTTGTTCGGGGTTAACGTTCCCGCAGGTAATGCATTCTCCTTCTTCGCTGTTTACAAGATTGATGTTTCGCTTGAAGTAAGTGATGGCATCGACCGGGTTTCCATAGTAAATCTGGTATCCGCCTGTGTCTAAAATCACCAGCTTGTCAAACATCTTAAAGATGTCAGAGGAAGGCTGATGGATAACTGCAAAAACAAGTTTTCCTTTCAGCGAAAGTTCTTTCAGTAAATCAATAATGTTTTCTGAATCGCGTGAAGATAAACCCGAAGTGGGCTCATCAACGAAAAGTACTGCCGGTTCCCGCAGCAATTCCAACCCAATGTTCAACCGTTTGCGCTGCCCACCGCTGATGGTTTTGCGCAAAGGCGACCCTACTTTTAGATCTTTGGTCTCGGTAAGACCCAGGTCATTGAGAGTTTTTAATACCAGGAAATCAATTTCTTCTTCGTTGAGATGGCTAAAGCAAAGTTTTGCTGCAAAGTAGAGGTTCTGATAAACGGTAAGATCCTCTATAAGCAAGTCGTCCTGGGGAACAAATCCGATAACACCCTCAACCTGGTCGGGGTGTTGGTAGATATCAATGCCATTAATCAACACCTGTCCATGCGAGGGTTTCTCCGTTCCATTCAGCACATGCAGCAACGTTGACTTACCGGCACCACTGGCACCCATCAGGGCAACCAGGTTTCCGGATTGTTCGGCAATGTCAACTTCCCGCAGTCCTAACCGGCCATTTTTAAAAACATAAGAAATTTTCCGGGCTTCAAAACTGGTTCGGGTTGTTTTACTCCCTTTTTTAAACAATGCCAAAATTTCACCATAGTATACCGGGTCAATGGCATCCCAGCGCATGGTACTTCCCGTACCGAGCACGATGATGTTTTTTCTTTTTTGGGGAACACCATTCAGGTACACATCGCTCTGTCCGAGATATTTAAAGAAAAAGGAATCGGTTTTTGGTAGATAAAGAACGGAAATGAAGCCATCCAGACCTTCGCGGAAGAGGTGCTTTGCCTTTTCAGGGCCGTTCGGATTCGAATCGATGATAAGCATGTTCTCATGATCGGCATCTTCCCGGTTTTTAGCCAACACGTATTTCTTAATAATTTCAAGATCATCGGCCGGGATGTTCAACGATTCACTGATGGCCCGGCCTAAAACTTTTTCCCGCTCGGAGATTGTACCATCGGCAAGGATCACGCTCATCAACTCAAGGATGATCACCACTTTTTGTTTTTGCGCTACCTCCTGATTGATGGAATTGCAAATTTCCTGAATGCTTTCCAATTCCTGTTGGGCGCTCAATTTGGATGACATTTCTACAGCGTACTCATCAAAGAGCTGCAAATGAGTTTGGGTCGCTTTCTGACTGAGGTGGTCGGACAAAAACACCTGAATGTATTCGCGTTCCTGTTTGGTAATCAGGTCTTCTTTGGCAACTAAAGCAAATAGCCGCATGATGGCGTCCAGTACAGGTTCACTCATAAGTCAGTAGAATTAATAGCGTTTTTAAAGATACAAAAGAATGGTGCTGAAAATAAAAAGGGATTAACCAGAGGCTAATCCCTTTTTATTTAAAATTGAGTTATCTATTCAACAATGGAGGTTCTCATTTTTTCCACCACCTTGGTTATTTCTTCAAGATTCTTGTCAGACAGCACCAGATCAGACCGGTTGTTTTTGATTTGCTCTTCGATGTTCAACGCCCGGTAGCTGGCTTGCAAAGAAGTTAAGTCGGTGGCCAGGGAAGTTAACAATTCATCTTTTTCAAGGGTGTTGATCATGTTCAACAATTCATCTACCGACAGTTCTTGCTGCAGAATTACTCGCATCAACGGAGTTAATACCAGGTTTCTGGAGTCTTCCGGAAGAATATCCTTGGGATAACTTTTGATTAGGCCGGTAGAGATGTATAACCCTTCAACAAAACTTCCGGTTAATAATAAGGCGGCTAACTTGGTACGGCTTTCATCTTTCAAATACTTCTCGCTGCTTAAAATGGCCCGGTTAAGAATATTTGCCAGGGAATCTTTATTGGCAATGTTTTGCTCAAAGCGCTGCAGAACATCCATGTTAAAAGACCCAATAACTCCTAAATTGTCGGCAAGTTTCTTGGCAGCATCGAGGTAATCAATGGCCTCTTGAGTCTTGTCATAGGAACTCAAATACCCGATGTCGGCTGCATAAATGCCCAAATTGAGGGCTGCTTTGTCGTTTCTGGAAAAGTATTTATCAACTTTTTTGCGGTCGTTGAGCAGACTCTGATTGTACTCGGCCCCGGTCATTTGAATCAAATAGGGGATTTCGGTGGGTGGGGGAAGGTTCCCAATCACAGTCTCAACCTGTTCCTTGAGAGATTGTTCCGCTTGATCAAATTCTTCGGCATTGTTTTGGTTTTCTTTAGAACCACCACAGGACCATAGGCCCGTTAAAGCTGCCACTGTAATCAAAAAAGCAGGAATAAGACGAATAAATTTCATGGGTTAATGGTTTAGCCTTCAATTTTAGCACATTTTTCGTATCCGGTAAAACCGTTTGGCCTTTATTTTAGCCGGAAACCGGACTTACCGCAACCTTCTGAAAACAAACCCGTTCGATTACAGGTTTAATAGTCTGATGACCAGCCATTATCCCATCCAAACAGCCATTGTAGTTGATGACAACGAGGTGGACTTATTTATCCAAAAGCGGTTCATTGAAATGAGCCACTTTGCGAACAAGATTATCACCTTCAGTTCTCCAGGTCAGGCGTTGGCCGCAATTCAATCCGACCCCAATCAACCTCCGGGTGTCATTTTCCTAGACCTGAATATGCCCGTGATCAATGGGTTCGAATTTTTAGAGGCCTTGCAACTGAATTCCTCCACCGGGCTCGATCAACTCAAGGTGGTCATTCTCACCTCCTCAAACAATCAGGTCGATTATGAAAGGGCACACGCTTATAAAAATGTGATTGGGTTTATCTCCAAACCACTCACACAGCAGCGGTTGGATGAATTGGTTAAACGGATTAAGCCTGATGTTGATATGGAGTAGGATCGTGAACCGTCCAGGCTCTGAATTTCAGAACGAAATAAACCAGCGACAAGGCAATGAGAAGGGAACCGGCAATAGAAAGGATGTATCCTGCGGAGATAAAAAACTCAAGCCAACTTAACTCAGCTTTCCCAAACTCTTTGAAAAGTAGCACACCAACACTTCCTAAATACCCAAATGAATCCGCCAGGTAAATCAGAAACCCAACGGTACTGACATACCTAAACGTGGCGATGAGTCGATCAAAGAAAATGCTGTTGAATTGGATGTAACCAAAATACAGACCCATTCCTACTAAAATCATCCAGGTGGGGGCGCCAATCAATTCTCGCTCGAAAGCGAGGGTACTGATGCCCACCGTAATCATGCCCAGGAAAACAATCAGGTGATTGATCACCATCGCTTTGAAATTGTCGCGAATGACCATCAGGCTGCCAATCACAATCAAAACCGTAATGGCAACAATCGACTCCGTGAACGTAAAAATGCCTGGCTTGTCACCATATCCTAATGATTGCCAGATTTCAGCAGAAAAATTATCGCGAAAGTCCCGGAAGGCAGTTAACAACATGTACGTAAGAATGAGCAGGATCAATCCGGGGGCAAAAGTCAGCGTATAAGCCATCCGTTCTTTTCCTGTCATGGGGCTGCGTTTGGTGCGAAGTGCTTCATCTTCAACGGTGGGGGGCGGGATTTTATCAAGCAACCAAAGAAACAGGACCAGCGGAAGAAAGAACAGGCACGCAGCAACAAAGGGCATCCAGAATTCGGATGTGCCCCAATCGCGGATCAGGAAGCCGCCTATGGTTTTTGCAAAGCCGGCAGAAAAAATGAAACTCACCGATAAACTCGCACCCAATACTTCTGTTAGTTTGCGTCCTTCCAGGTAGCCAAAAACCATCCCCCACACCATGCCCAACGGAAGTCCATTGAAAAACAAAAAGATCAAATTGTACGGGGTGGGGGTAATCGCAAAAAACAACCACGACAAGGTAGCGATACTGACCATCAACAATATTCCTTTGGCACGGGCATGGGCGCCTAACTCGGAAACAACTTTTATCCCGATAAACTTTGAAAGCATGTATCCGATTACTTGAAAAATGACCATCCACACTTTGAAGTCAGCACCCCATACCGCCAAGTTTTCGTACGTGGCCACACCAAAAGTTTTTCGCAAAGCAAAGATGCACGTATACAGGCAAAAGGCAGTGATGGAAACGTACAACGAAAACCCAAGACCATGGGTGCGTTCTAACCAGAGCGTAATTTTTGATTTCGGGAGACTCAAAATACTTTGTAAAATCTAAAATTAGTATTTCCGCACAGATCTGCAAGAAATGGATAGGAAGTGCAAAGGAGTAGTTGTCGATCAGGTAATCACAATATTTTCTATTTTTAATCCATGTATTCATCAATTTTTGATTTTATGAAACTTTTAGTGGTGAGCTTGCTGGTTAGCGTGTGCTTCGTGAGTTGTAGCAAGAAGGAGGGTACAACAGAAACGTCATCCGCCATTAGCACCATCGCCTTTGGTTCGTGTGCCGAACAATGGAAACCACAACCGGTATTGGATCAGGTAATCAGCAAACACCCCGATATTTTTATTTACCTGGGCGACAACATTTACAGTGATACATACAGCATGGATACCTTAAGAATGAATTATGAGGTGTTGGCTAACAAACCTGAATTTCAACGACTAAAAAAGGCAATGCCCATCTATGCCATCTGGGATGATCACGATTTCGGATGGAATGATTCCGGACGGCATTATCCTTACAAGGAAGAATCCAAACAGATTTTCCTGGACTTCTTTGGCGATCAGAACGATCCGTTAATCCACAACCATCCCGGTATTTACCATACCGCCTATTTTGGAACTACCGGTAACCGCATTCAGATCATTTTCCCGGACTTGCGAACCTTTCGTGATAAGTTGTTGCCCTACAACGGAAACCGAAATGGGGATGCCCGGTTTAATTATTCGTTGGATTATTCGCCTTATGAAACGATTGATTCAACCATGATGGGCGAAGAGCAATGGCGCTGGCTGGAGGCGGAGTTAAAAAAGCCGGCCGACTTAAGAATAATAGCATCAAGCACGCAATTCAGCATTACCCACAATGGTTACGAAGCCTGGACTAATTTTCCTCACGAACAACAACGCTTTCTGGAATTAATAAAATCCACCCAGGCGAAAGGTGTGCTGTTCATTTCTGGCGATGTGCATTATGCGGAAATCTCTAAACTTACCAGCCCCGATTTGTATCCAATCTATGATGTAACGGCCAGTGGCATCACCTCCACGTGGGACTTTGCCACACCCAACGACCATCGGATTGATGGACCTGTAATGGAGAATAACTTCGGGTTAATCAAAGTAAACTGGCAATTGCAGGACCCTGAGATCAGCTTGCAAATTCATGATGCAGAAGGCAACGAGAGAATCAATCGGGTAATCAAACTGAGTGAATTGAAATAAGGCCTTACCGATTCACCTTCACCTCCTTGATTTTCCGGGGCAGCCATACCTGCATAGGGTTTTGGCCTCGGTTACACCAGGCATAATAAGGGATGGCCGTAATTTTTTTCGCTTCTGTTTTTACCGATTGTCCATCTGTAGTCACCTGAACAGCAGGGGCATCGAATTGAATGGTGGTAACACCTTCCAACAAATTAGGTTGAAAGGAGGTGGTAAACCGGACGTTATCTTGCAGAATAAAATTCCAGGCCTGACCACCGTTGTCGGCACCTTCCACACAATACACCAACGGCCCACGTTGTAAGGCAACCCGGTCTGCATTTTGTTTTACTTCCGGACGCGAAACAATCCGTTTTACATTCATGGGCAGCGCCAATTCAACCTGATCGCCTTTTTTCCAGTCGCGGTCGATCACGGCATAACCATTTAAAAGTTGAAACGGAACAGCCTTTCCATTGACCGAAAGAGTGAATGCTTCTTTAGTTTTGTCTTCAAAAACAAACAAGTCGCCAGGAACAGCCTCACCCTGCACCCATCCAGGAATACGCAGGTGAACTTTAAACTTACTTTTTGATTTCGGTTGTAGGGTCAGTTTCACGTTTCCATCCCATGGGTAGTTGGTTTCCATTGTAATAGGAACCTCCGCTTTGCCGATACGGGGTGTGGTTGAACTGCCAATGAAAAGATTTATCCATAATCCCGTTTCGGAATACCCATAGATGTAATCACCCAGCGAAGATATCAGACGCGCAATGTTGGCCGGGCAACAGGCGGTTCCAAACCACTCGCGTCTGTAGTGTCTTCCATCCGAGGCGAGCGGGTTTCCATAGAAAAACCGGTCGCCCGATAAGGATAATCCATCGCGGGCCCCATTGTATAAGCTACGCTCCAGCACATCAATAAACTGACTGTTGCCTGTCAGTAAATTCATCCGTTGATTCCAGAACACCATGCCGACAGAGGCACACGTCTCGCAGTACGCTTGTTCATTCGGTAAATCATAATCGGTGCTGAAGCCTTCATTGCTTCCGGACGATCCAATGCCCCCGGTAACATACAGGTTGCGGTGTACCACATCTTCCCATACGGTCTGCATGGCCTGCATATACCCGGCGTCTCCGGTGAGGGCCGCCACATCAGCTGCCCCGGTGTAGAGGTACATGGCGCGTACCGCATGGCCAGTGATTTCCTTCTGCTCGCGCACCGGCACCACATCTTGTGCATAGGCCGTGTCCTTCCATTCCGTCCACGTGTAGCCTGTGGCATATTTATGGCCGCGCTCTTCCAGCAGCCAATGCGCGAGGGTGAGGTATTTTTTATCCTGGGTGGTGGTGTAAAGTTTAACCAGGGCCAGTTCCAGTTCCTGATGCCCGGTTACCCAATGCTTTTTACCGGGCCCGAAAAGTGAATCAAAGTGATCGGCAAACTTAATGGCAACGTCCAGCAGTTTTCGCTTGCCCGTTACCTGATAGTAAGCCACCGCAGCTTCAATCAGGTGACCGCCATTGTAATCCTCGTGCATGCTCATATCACTCCAGCGTTCATTCAACCGGCCCAACGTATAGTAGGTGTTGAGGTACCCATCCGGCAACTGAGCTGCTGCAATCTTATCAATCCATTCATCCGCTTTCTTTTCAAGCTCAGGATTAGGATGATTCTTCAGCGAATACGCAATGGCTTCCAGGGCTTTAAATACATCCGAGTCATCGTAAAATATACCTTCATGTTTTTCATTTTGTCCACGGGCCACCTTTTCAAAATTCCGGATGCGTGGGGTCTTCACTTCGGTTTGATAAATACACGCTTGCAGGGTGGTAGTAGCTACCTTATCCAGCGTAGGCTTCCAGAAGGCATCGGTGATGGTGACTTGAGAAAAGCTAACGGGCTCAATTTTTCGGGTTGGAAGTTGAGCCGATAACACAACCGGAAGCAGGCAAAGAAAAATCAGAATTCGTTTCATACGCACGATTGAATGTGTGAATTTATGGGTTGACCACAACTTCCCACAACCCGAGGTTTACTTTTTGAAAGTGCGGAGAATCGCAACCGGGATTGTCGGTAACCGGCCACCTTAAAAGAATAAGGCAAAATCTTCAATTCATTGTTTTAGATCAGTAAAGGTTGAGATCCGCTTTTATTCTCAAGCCTGCACTTTTGAAAAGTCTAAAATCTTTACATCATCAATTGCATACGGTAGGAAATTTAGCTTCGATTTAATTTCGCAGCGGAGTCTCCCGCCTCGAGGACTCTGCTGCCAGTGACTGTGTCTTTAAATTTCAGCTTCTGTCCCTGAAACAGGCATCTACAAAGAATCGATTCTCTTTTTTACGCTTAGGTAATTTTAGGGGTAATTATTAACATTGCACTCCCAAAACGTAGGGGCCCATAGCTCAGCTGGTTAGAGCACCTGACTCATAATCAGGGGGTCGCTGGATCGTGCCCAGCTGGGCCCACATTTTTTTCTCTCAGGTTCCCTTAACACAGCCTTGCATCATGTGGGTGGAAGTTTTTTCAGAAGCGGTTGAACTGCTTCCCCAAAAAGCCCTGTTTTTAAAGCGGTGGAAGGTGCTTTTAATTGCCGATTTGCATTTTGGAAAGATCAATCACTTTCGCAAATCAGGAATACCGGTGCCGGCCCGCGCCAACGATAAAAATTCAGAAACATTAATTTCCTTACTGCAACAGACAAAACCGGAACGGGTGATCTTCCTGGGCGATTTATTCCACAGCCATTACAATGAAGAATGGGAAGTGGTGGGTCAGATCCGAAGGCACTTTTCCACCTGCCAATTCGAACTGGTATTGGGCAATCATGATATTCTCAGTGGTGTGCAGTATGAACGGCATCATGTTAAGGTTACCCTGAGCCAACTGCAGCTTGGAAAGTTCCTCCTCACACACGAACCACTGGCCGAAGTGCCGGAAGGGTGCTACAACTTGTGTGGCCACATCCACCCGGCCGTTCAGCTGCGCGGCAGCGGACGACAATCCGTAACCTTACCTTGTTTTTATTTTGGTAGCCACCAGGCTATTCTTCCGGCATTTGGTTCATTTACCGGAATGGCACGCATTGTGCCCAGGAAAAAGGATAGAATTTTTGTTATTGCAGACAATCAGCTCATCGCCTATCAAGATGCCTAGAATCCTGTGTGTCCTCTTCTTCGCAATAAGTGATCCGATCTTCGGCCAAGACACCACCCGGCTTTCACTGCTGTTTGTAGGCGACATTATGCAGCACGACTCCAACATCGCTGCCGCGTATGATCCGGAAACGAAACGATATGACTATTCAGCCTGCTTTGAATACGGGGCCCCAATCCTGCGCTCGGCTGACCTCACATTCGGCAATCTGGAATTGACCCTGGCCGGTGCACCCTACAAAGGCTATCCCCAATTCAGCGCGCCCGATGCACTGGCAGTGGAATTAAAAAAGTCGGGCTTCGATATTCTGGTTACGGCCAACAACCATAGCCTTGATCGGAGACGAAAAGGATTGGAACGAACGCTTCGCGTATTGGATTCCTTGCAGCTGTTGCATACCGGCACCTTTCGCGATTCGCTGGAGCGCAGTGAAACTTATCCGCTGGTAATAACTAAGAAGGGATTTCAATTGTCGTTGTTGAATTATACCTATGGCACCAATGGCATCCCCGTCACCAAACCCAACATCGTCAACCTGATTGATACTGTACTGATCAAACAGGATCTGGAAAAGGCACGCAGCCAACAGTCAGATGCGATCATCGTATTTATGCACTGGGGGGCCGAGTACCAAAGCTTACCCAATCAGGAACAAAAGCGACTGGCTGCCTTATGTTTTCGTGAAGGTGCCAACCTGGTGATAGGCGCACACCCACATGTGTTGCAACCCATGCAATGGAATAAGGAAGAAAACCAGGTGGTAGTTTATTCGCTGGGAAATTTTGTCTCCGGACAGCGTCCACGGTATCGCGATGGTGGAGCGATGGTGTGGATTGATTTACAAAAAGTCAGCACGGATTCCGTGAGCCGTACCACCATCGATACCGTTGAATATGAATTGGAGTGGGTACAAAAGTCCAGGGATTTTGTCATCCGGCCCTTTCGTTATTTTGAAGGCGATACGGTCTTCATAAAGGAGCCCATGGCACGCGAAGCACAAAAATTATTTGCCAAAGATGCACGGGCATTGTTAGGCAAACACAACGTGAATGTGATTGAGCGCACCCCACAGGGTTCAGATAATGTTCAATACGCGATCCGGCTGGGATCACTCGCTGACGTTGATTCTGTCCACCTCCAGGACCCGTTACTTCAATTTTATAGCCTGTCAAGATGGGAGTCGGATCAGGATGCCATCTGGCTTACCGGATCATTTTATGATTTCGAGTTGGCACAACAAGCGCTGGTAGAAATTTTAACAAAGACTCCCTTTCGCAAGGCGCGGATTCTTCGAAGAATTGATTTGGAACTTCTACCTCCCCGTAAAAATCACACCAATTGAAAATTCCAATCCGGTAAAGTCAACCCTGGCATCCGCGTAATCGAGGGCTTTGGTTTCAATCGCGCTGAGTGTACCGCCCGTGTACGAACCGGTCAGCGGAAATTTAGCAGCCCCCATCAGATAATTCGTTTCAATCGAGATTCCAAATTGGCGGGTAACATAAAAGGTAAACTCAACCCCGGCATGAAATCCATACCCCGGGTGGTTATCAAAATTCAGTGCGGCATTGGCTACGTCCCAGTTTTCAACTTCCCGAAGGGTCCGATCAATGTTTCCATAGTTCAACTTATTATCGAAGCCATAAAACCCAAACACACCGCCTTTAATATCGAACTCTGCTTGCTTTCCGGCAAACTGAAGGACGAGTTCTACAGGTACGAAAAGCGTGAAGTTGGGTCCGAGGAAGGGTTCTTTCGTTTCATAGGGCAAGCCGGTCATGCTCAGTCCTGACATCCGGTAGAGCGAAGCCCCCGTTTCAAGAGCAAGAAACCGGTTGATGTTAAACCCCACACCGCGCAGAGAAAACGGACTGATGGGCGTGGAGAAATATCCGTTACGGGGAATGAAGTAAGAAAAGGAAAGCCCGACATCCTGAGCAAACAACCCGCTCGCACCCGATACCAGGAAGGCAATAACCAGAATAATGCGTTTCATTTTAATGAATTTATCAAGTCCGGCAAGTTACTAAACTATCCAGCAGCCACCGTTGACAAAATTCTGAACAGAACTTAACGCGTGGATTCTTATTTTGCCACAAATTATTTTCTATGAAAAAGTTCTTTCAATGGACGGGTGTTGTGTTGCTGGCCGTAAGTCTTGTTCAATGTGCCGGGAAGAAGACCCCGGCTGATCTGATCATACGGGGTGGAACCATTTACACCATGGAGTCAGCCAATCCAACTGTGGAGGCCGTGGCCGTGCGGGGCGACACCATTGTATACAGCGGGGATGTGAATGGGCTCGCTCCTTATGAGGGTGAACTCACACAGGTGATTGATCTCCAGGGAAAAACGATGACTCCGGGATTCATTGAAGGGCATGGTCACCTGATGGGATTAGGGTACAACGAGTTGAACCTCGATCTCATGAATGTAGCGAGCTATGATGAGTTGGTGGAAAAAGTGAAAGAGGCGGTGGCCAAAGCACAACCGGGTCAATGGATTTTAGGTCGCGGCTGGCATCAGGACAAGTGGACAAAAAAGCCGGAGAAAATGGTCAACGGGTTTCAAACCCACCAGCTACTGAGTGCTGTTTCGCCAGATAACCCGGTGTTTTTAAGACATGCCAGCGGGCATGCCGGTTTCGCCAATGCCAAAGCGATGCAACTAGCAGGTGTGAACCAGCTTTCGGTTGAAAAGTTGGGCAAAGACCTAGGCGAGGGTGGCGAAATAATGGTCGATGAATTGGGTAACCCAACCGGGCTTTTCAATGAACGCGCCCAGATGCTCATCGCACAACACATTCCTGAAAATACTGCCGAAACGGATGAACAAGCCCTGGAACTCGCCATGGCTGCTTGTTTGCGAAATGGAATCACCAGCTTTCACGATGCCGGTGTCTCCCGCGAAAACATCGAATTATATAAGCGATTTAAGACAGCTGGAAAATTGAATACCCGAATCTACGCCATGCTAACAGGATTCGACAGTAACCTGCTCTACGAATGGTTTCGCAAAGGTCCGGAAGTAGACACAGCAAATTTGCTAACCATCCGCGCCATCAAATTGAATTGCGATGGGGCGTTGGGATCCCGCGGTGCCTGGTTGTTGGAACCTTATTCCGATCGGCCCGACTTCAGCGGCATGGCCACACTATCGATGGACACCGTGCTGAAGATTTCCCGCGAAGGGTTGAAGCATGGCTTTCAGATTTGTTCACACGCCATTGGCGATCGGGCCAACAAAGAAATTCTGGATCGTTACGAAACAGCACTGCGTGAAAAGCCGGAGGTTCGCGATCATCGCTATCGCATTGAACATGCACAGCATTTGCATCCGAACGATATTCCCCGCTTTGGAATGCTGGGTGTAATTCCGGCCATGCAGGCCATCCACTTGTCTTCCGATCGGCCGTGGGCCATCGACAGGTTAGGAGCGAAGCGCATCCGCGAAGGTGCCTACATGTGGCAATCCTTATTGAAAACCGGAGCTGTGATTGTAAATGGTACCGATGTTCCCGTGGAGCCCATCAATCCGATTGCCTCCTTCTTTGCTTCGGTAACGCGTCAAACCTTGAAAGGTGAACCGGCCGGTGGCTTCGAGCCGGAAGAAAAAATGACCCGTGAGCAGGCCTTGAAATCCTACACCCTCGATGCTGCCTATGGGGCCTTTGAAGAAACGATTAAGGGATCGATCAAACCCGGTAAGCTGGCCGATTTCACCATTTTCTCGAAAGACCTCATGACCATTCCGGATCCGGAGATCCTGTCTGCCGAAGTAACCATGACCATCTTGGGTGGGAAGGTGGCGTACGAGAAGAAATAGAAAAAGGCCGGGTGAACCGGCCTTTTGTATACCTTAGTGGTCGATCGGTTTTACTTCAGGAATTTGTGCGCACGCTCAAACAACATCTTGCGGTCGGCAGTGATGGTAGGATCAGAATAGATTCGGGACGATAACTCAGACACCACAGCCTTTTTGTAACCCAGCTTTTCAGCGATTTGCTCACAAAAGTTAATCTCACTTTTGAATACCTGCCCATCACTTTTCATTAACTGAATCATATGGTAGAGGTTTTCGAACTTCTGGTCTTCGGTAAGCCGGGTCAAATCACCAATGGTATTTGGTTTTTTCATCATCTCCTCGATTTCGTCTTTGGATACCCCGTTGGCCTTCCCGATCATGTGAATGATCTTTGATTCTTTTTCACCCACCGTGCGATCGCTGGCAGCCAGATTGATTAACACATTTAATTGTTCTTTAATCATGGTCAGTTAGTTTTGTGCGAAATTATTAGGACGAATACTCGAAATTTAGAGTAAAAAATGGATATTTCTTACACCGGGTAAAAAAAAATGGACTCCTTTGTTTCTCCAAGCAACCAATTCATTGCGGGGTGGTCATTGAGTCAAAATTGTTTGTAGTATGCAAAAATTCATAGCGGCTTTATTTCTCTGCATTTGTTCCATCGCGGGCATGGGCCAGCAAAGCGAGGTTCGCTCCATCGGCTCGTTCAGCGGCCTGAAAGCCGGTGAAGCGATTGATGTTTATCTGAAGAAAGGGGATAAAGAAAGTGTAAGGGTTGAAACCTCCGGAACCGCGCTCGGTAATGTACTTACCGAAATCAGCGGCAGCTATTTGAAAATTCACATGCGCGATGGCCGCTACAAAAATCAGAATGTAAAGGTATATGTAACCTACGTTTCTTTAGATCGCATTCATGCCAGTTCGGCCGCCAATGTATATTCCGAAGGAACGATATCAAGCAATTCGCTTACCCTGAGTGCCTCCAGCGCGGCCACCATTGAAATTGCCATCAATGCCGGAGAGGTGATGGTCGAAGTATCCAGTGCCGGAGATATTGTACTCGAGGGCAAAGCTAAATCCTTGGAACTTGAAGTAAGCAGTGCAGGCGAAGTGGATGCCTACGAATTGGAATGCGAGGTAGTCCGGGCCGAGGCGTCCAGTGCCGGCAGCGCAAAAATCTCGGTCACGAAGGAATTAAATGCTCGCGCTAGCAGTGGGGGAAGTATCCGCTATCGGGGTACACCGGGCCGAACAAATACCGACTCCAGCAGCGGAGGGTCCGTTAAGAAATCAAGCTAATAAATACGTGTTCAGAAAAGGAAAGAAGCCAGACTGCCTGGCTTTTTTTATTTTACAGTCCGTCTGGCTTTTCTCAGAATCGTGTTTTTCCGGTCTTCCTGCCGGTTCAATTCCCAGTTGATCAAAGCCTGACTAAAGTTTTTCAGATAAGTTCCATCAACTTTCGCATGGGTAAGGCTGGGCCGGGTAAATGCTAGATTAATCATACCATTGCTCACTTTATATAGCCTTTAAGACGAAAAAAGCGCACATTTAGTTTATACTTGCCCTGTTTTTTTCTTTCAATGGCCTATGCAATGGTTGACTGACGGTAGAATTCATGTGTTATTCCTGGTGGTACTCCTCCGGTACCTGATTCTGGCTTTCATTGCCTTTTCTATCTTCTATGGGATCAAACGAAAGGCTTGGGCCCATAAAAAAATTCAACCCCGGTTTCCTCAAAATAGAGACTACCTGCGTGAAATTTTCTATTCGCTGATCACCTCGGTCATCTTCACCGCCATCGGCTATGGGCTCTTCATGACTCCCGTTCGACCGTATACTCAACTGTATACCCGGTGGGAGGATTTCGGTACCGGCTATTTCATAGTCAGCATCCTGATCATGTTGGTGGTTCACGATACGTACTTCTATTGGACCCATCGCCTCATGCACCACCCCAAACTCTTTCCCGTTTTCCATAAAGTCCATCATCTCTCGGTGAATCCATCGCCCTGGGCGGCCTTTGCTTTCCACCCATTGGAAGCAATGATCGAAGCCGGAATCATCGTGGTGATTGCATTTATCATGCCCGTGCATCCCCTGGCCATCGCCCTCTTTTTGCTCATCATGATGATCTACAATGTCTATGGCCATATAGGATATGAACTTTATCCGAAAGGATTCTCGCGTTCGCGCCTGGGGAGGTGGATCAATACCTCCGTCAACCACAACCAACACCACCACTACTTCACGGGAAATTATGGTCTGTATTTCCTTTGGTGGGATCGGTGGATGGGCACCATCCGTCCCGACTACGACCTTCAATTTGATGAAGCGAAAAATCGCACAGTGCAGTCAACTAATTAGTGTTAGGGTTATTTTTTAACCTACTTCCATCGAGTGCGATAATATTTTTTTAAAATTAGCCTCTTCTGAAGTCTAATAGTTTAAAAAAACTATAATTTTGGCGCCATCTACCTTAAAAACAACCACTACTATGGCTCAATTACGATTCGAAGCGCTCAAAAAACTAAATGAACGTACGAAGGTTCATGTAGAACCTACCACGCCCAACATATCGCATTTTTTTGGCGAGTATGTGTTCGGAGCGGAACAGATGCGGGCAACCCTGGCACCGGCCGTCTTTAAAAAGGTAAGCAATGCCATCAAGAACCACGAAAAAATTGACGAAGCAACAGCCGATGCCGTTGCCTCTGCTGCAAAATCATGGGCCATTGCCAAAGGCGCCACCCATTTCACGCACTGGTTCCAACCCATGACGGGCGGAACGGCCGAAAAGCATGATTCGTTTTTTGATGCACTCTCGGGCATTGAAAAGTTTAAGGGCAGTGAACTGGTGCAGCAAGAACCCGATGCCTCTTCCTTTCCGAGTGGCGGCATTCGCAGCACGTTCGAAGCCCGTGGCTATACCGCCTGGGATCCTACTTCGCCCATGTTTCTATATGGAAAAACCTTAAGCATCCCCACCATCTTTGTTTCCTACACCGGAGAAACCCTTGATACCAAGTCGCCACTGTTGAAAGCGTTGAAGGCAGTAGACCTGGCGGCTACGCAGGTTTGCCAACTGTTTGATAAAGACATTCAACACGTGGTAGCCTCGCTGGGTCCGGAGCAGGAATACTTTGCGGTGGACAAAGCGTTATACAATGCCCGCCCCGATCTGGTGATGGCCGGCCGTACGGTGTTTGGCCATGCTCCGGCTCGCGGCCAGCAATTGGAGGATCATTATTTCGGAACGATTCCGGGTCGCGTATATGATTTTATGCGCGATTTTGAAATCGAGAGCTGGAAGTTGGGGATTCCCGTTCGTACCCGTCACAATGAAGTGGCACCCAGCCAGTTTGAAGTGGCTCCGTTGTTCGAAGAAGTGAACGTAGCCAACGACCATAACCAACTGATGATGGACGTGATGAGTCGGGTGGGTGAAAAACACAACCTGAAAATACTCTTCCACGAAAAACCGTTTGCCGGATTGAATGGCAGCGGCAAACATAACAACTGGTCACTCATTACCGACACCGGTGTAAACCTTTATGCACCGTCCAGTTCCGCCCGCGATAATTTATTGTTCCTTACCTTCTTTGTTACCACCATCAAGGCCGTACACGAGCACGCGGATTTATTGCGCGCCAGCATTGCCACTCCAGGCAACGATTTTCGCCTGGGGGCTAACGAAGCTCCGCCCGCCATCATGTCGGTGTTCATCGGTTCACAAATGACGGCCGTCTTGGATGAGCTGGAGAAGAAAGGCAACGTGAAGATTGAAAAAGGCGACAACATGTATATGAAGTTGGGCATCGATCAGATTCCGGAAATCATTCTGGACGCTACCGATCGCAACCGCACTTCCCCATTTGCCTTTACCGGAAATAAATTTGAGTTCCGCGCAGTGGGAGGATCCGACAATTGCGCCACCCCCATGGCCGTGCTCAACCTGATTGTGGCCGACCAGCTTACAAAATTCTATGAAACCGTGAGTGGGGAAATTGAAAAGGGTGAAGAGAAGCGCATGGCCATTGTGAATGTTCTCCGCAAGTACATCAAGGAGTCCAAGTCCATCCGCTTTGAAGGCGATGGATATTCCGATGAGTGGGTGAAGGAGGCCGAAAAACGCGGACTGAGCAACATCAAAAATATGCCCCGTGCCATTGAAGGGTTTGTTTCCAAAAAATCATTGGAACTTTTCGAGAAACATGGCGTCATGTCGCACAAGGAAGTGGAAGCCCGCAACGAGATCAAACTGGAGAGCTACATCAAGCGCGTGCAAATTGAAGCGCGGGTACTCGGGGATTTGGCCATGAACCACATTATCCCAACCGCCATTGCCTACCAAAACAAACTCATCAGCAATGCCAATGGCTTGAAAGGTTTGGGGGTAGACAACAAGGCCGTGGTGCAAACCATTACCGACATTTCCGGACATATCGAAACCATCAAAACCAGTGTGCGTGAAATGATTGAGGAACGCAAGCGACTCAATAAAATTACCGATACCCATAAACGTGCATTCGGGTACTGCGATGACATCAAAGAAAAGTACTTCGATAAAATTCGCGATGCTGTGGATAAACTGGAATTACTCGTGGATGATGAAGACTGGCCCTTGGTAAAATACCGCGAGCTGTTGTTTTTGCGCTAAATGTTTTAACAAAGAAAAGGAAGGCCGCTCTCTGTAGCGGCCTTCCTTTTTTACAGATCAGAGTCAGTGTGACTATTTATTGATGGTTGCCATCGCCTGGCTTTCCAGCAACAGAAGTGCGGCAGCGCGAATGGTTTCCGGATGACTCCATGGAATGAAATGATCGATCCCCTCCAGGAATTGAATTTTCACAGGCGCATTCACCATCATCTTTTCGGCAAAGGCTGCATTGCCCGGATCCACCAGCGAATCCTTCGTACCCTGAATGACCATGGTAGGGGTGGTAATGGTTTTCCACAATGGAATCAATTCTTCCAGTTCCGGTTTCAGCTGATAGATCTCATCATTGGAAGCCCGGATCGACCGGGGCAACAACCATTTCAAAAAGGGAGTAGCCAACGGAGCCCGGAACCATTCGTTCGGCTCCAACTCCGGAGCGATGGAAGGCGCGACCATGATCAAACCATCAACCAGTTCCGGATAGTCAATCGCCATCCGGGCAATGAGCGGTCCCCCCAAGGAGTGTCCCACCAGAAGGATGGGCCGGTTGTTTTTGTGTTCCTCCAGGATCGGTTTCAATAACGCGGCTTGCTTCTCTAACGAGGGTTCAGCATATCCAAAATCGGAAGCGCCAAAGCCGGGCCGGTCAACCGAAATTAACAGCGCGTGCGCCAGGAGGGTGCTGTCGGCCAGGTAATCAATAAAAGCGCTCAACGACCCCGGAGATCCATGAATAAAAACAATCAGAGGCTTGTCTTCCAATCCGGCCTTCAGGTACGTAATCGTTCGCTTGCCTACGGCATACTGTTTTAAGATTCCCTTCGATGGCTTATCAACAAAGTACTGATCAATTTCACTTCGGCTCATCCGAAACTGCAAACAGGAATCCATCAACAGCATGAATGCAAAAATGGCTATCGGAGTCAATAGCCATCGCAACAGTCGGGGTGAGGTAAATCGTTTCAACACCTATAATTTCAGAATCTTTTTATACGCTGCTTGATTGTGCAGCGCCTGAATCGCGGCCTTCACTTCCAGGTCATATTTAAATCCGGTTTCCACCGATCCCTTTTCGAAATAATAGCGGGTAGCAATTTCCTTTTCAAGCAGTTGCCGGATCTGTTCTTTGTGAAACAGCAATTCGTTTTTGCGGGTATCGGCAAGTTTTTGGCGAATCTGATCCAATTGGGGTTTCAGATCTTCATAAAATTTTTCTTGTTTTGCCTCGCGGGTTAATTCCGCCAACTCGGCTTCCACCGGAGATTCAACTTTGTAAGACTTCCCTTTCATCCAGGAAACAAAGTCTGCATATTCAGCATCCGACAAAGAAAAACTTTTGATCTCCGCCAGGGTCGGATGCTCGTAAGCATATTTCGTTGCATAATCAAAAATGAATCCTTGCCCATACAAGACCTGGGTTACAGTGGCGAATTCTTGCGCCTCCAGGGGTAGGTCGGGTTCAATACCACCGCCATCATAAACAATCCTGCCCCGGGAGGTGCGGAACTCTTTCTTCAGGGAGTCAGGAATAGAACTCACACTGCCGTCTTCCCTGCGATGGGTGTAATCCAACACCTGAATGCACCGGCCCGTAGGGGTATAATATTTAGCGGTCGTAATTTTTACTTGTGAATTATACGACAGCGGTCGGGGAACCTGCACCAACCCCTTGCCATACGACCGCTCGCCAAGGACAATCGCCCGGTCGTAATCCTGCAAGGTGCCGGCAACAATTTCAGAAGCGGAGGCACTGCCCCGGTTAATAATTACCGCCACAGGAATCTCCAGGTCCACCGGAGCATTCAGCGTTTCATAGGTGATGTTGCTGTCTTCTACTTTTCCTTTCGTGTCCACTACCTTTTTTCCTTTGGGTATAAAAAGATTGCAGATGTTCACCGCCTCGTGCAACAAGCCGCCCGGGTTGCCGCGCAAATCAAGAATCAAATACCGGGCGCCCTGCTCTTTGAGGGCCAGCAAGGCAGTCTTCACTTCTTTCCCCGCATCCGGTGTGAATTCAGTCAATTGAATATATCCCATGTCCGAACCGAGCATGCCATAATACGGCACGTTGCTGATCTTGATTTTTTCACGTTTGAACTCAATGTCAAAGGGATCCTTTTGCCCCAGGCGTTGAACCGTTAACTTCACAAGGGTGCCAATCTGACCCCGCATCAGATGGTTGGCTTCTTCTACGGTTAACCGGGCCAACTCAATGCCGTTCATTTTGATCACTTCATCACCGATCCGCAATCCATTTTTATAAGCCGGATAATTTTCATACACCATGGTTACCACGGTGCGGTTGTTGATCTGCCGCGTCACGGCACCAATCCCTCCGTACTGGCCGGTATTCTGCGTGCGGAAATCTTCCACTTCGTCTTCCGAAATGAAATTGGTGTAGGGATCCAACGAATTCAACATGGCATCAATACCGGTGCGAATGGTTTTGTTGGGATTGATTTCATCCACATACAAGGCGTTCACTTCTTTAAAAAGCGAAGCGAAAATGTCCAGGCTCTTGGCAATTTCGAAATACCGCTCAGCCGGTGGAGTAAACGAAAACCCTGTTACCGCCACCACCACCAACGCAATCCATAATTTCTTCTTCATATCCACAGTTCAACAACGAAAGGTACGAAAAGTACGACCCCGTAGTTCGAATTTTTATATCGAAATTATTCGTACCGATACCCCAGAACGTGTGAATTACACACCTCAGGCCCAGGCCTTGCGCAGAAAACGCAACCAGTTGCCGTGCATCACATTTTGAATGTCTTGCTCGGTATACCCACGTTGGCTCAGCAGTGTGCTTATCTTCTGCAAGTCGGTAATGGTCTCCAGATCATAGGGGCATTGCTCTTTGCCAAAAGCCCCATCCAGATCCGAACCAATTCCGATGTGCAAGGAATTTCCGGCTAGCTGACAGATATGATCGTAATGATCAATCAACCGCTCGAGGTTACAATTCATTTGACGGGGGGTAGATTTTCCACGCACCCAATGAGGCACAAGCATCCACGCATCGAGTACACCGCCAATGACCGCGCCCCGTTGAATTAATTCTTTAATCTGGTCATCGCTAAACTGCCGGTGATGCGGTACGAGCGCACGACAATTATTATGACTCGCCCACACGGGCCCATGAAAGTGCGTAAGCGCTTCCCAGAAACTGTCGTCACACAAATGTGTAGCATCCAGGATGATGTTGAGCCGCTCCATCGCTTTCAGCAATGCTCTTCCAATCGGGGTCATACCTCCGGTGGCATCCGTTCCCTGGGCATACCGCCCCGGCCCATAATGCGCAGGGCCGATGGCCCGCAGTCCATACTGGTAAGCGATTTCAAGATGGTCCAGCGTCACCAGCGAGTCGGCTCCCTCCAGACTGAGTATATAGCCGATCGGCCGTTGAGGAGTCCACCCGTCTACATGGGAGTCGAGCGAAGACCGGTCAGTAATGGCTTTCAGTTCACCCACGCGTTCCATTTCAGCATACCAGGCGCGTTGGGCCTGGGTATGGGCCCACGCTTGTTCGGCCGAATGCCAACCGGAAAGCGGATTCCCAGGCGCAACATACCGGGCAATCTGGGTGGCTACGACCAGCCCGATGTTCCCATTTCGCAATGCTTCAAAGGAGACTACGCCCTTACCACGATCGGGTTTGTCCGTGAGTCCGGCTTCACGGTCGCGAAGGTGCTCAATCGATTGCCGCAGGTCCCGGTTCCACTCCACGGCATTCATACTCAAATCCAGATGGGCATCGATAAGAAAGTGGTTCATACCGTTATTTTTCGCTTGCGTGCAACTACGTGCCAATGTCCAACCACCGTATTATTTTCTACTACCGCCACCGTTTCATGCAAAGCCACAGTCGGACAAATATGATGTGGCACACCGTACAAAACATCACCCACCTGCAAAGTACCCGGTGTTTTCAGCACCAGGTGTTCTTCGCTGTGACCAAGGGGCTCTATACCCTCTGCATTTAAAAAGTGTACCCGCTGTGTAATCGGGTTCTCAGAGGCAATGGCTTTGTGTCCCAGATCGGTGGTAGCAACATGGTCAGCCGGTACGGAAATCACGCGCGTGACTGCCAGCGCTGCAAATAGAAACGGTTGCTCAGGCAGCAGGTGTTGATATCCGTAATCCCAAAAGATAAAAGTACCCGGACTACATTCAACTGCGGAGCGTTGTGCATGAATCGGAAAGGTAGGGGTGCCCCCGGCTACCACGGTCAGTTGAATTGGAAAGTTTTCTTCGAGCTGAACTTTCAATTCCGCTACCGCTTGAAAGGCGGCATCGCAGTTGGCTTTTCGGATCTCCAGATCGCGATCGCGCAAATGCCCATCATAGGCATGCAAACCCACAACGGTAATTCCGTTTAAGGATTGGCAATGCGCAACAAGTTCAACGGCATTCCTGGGTGCAATACCGGTGCGATTCATCCCTACATTCAAATCAATGAAAACCGGAACCGTTACGCCCGCCAACATCGCCTGTGAAGAAAGGGCTGTGGCGGAATCAGGGTTATCAACCAGGCAGCTGTATCGGGTTTTTGGAAATTGATGAATGAGTGCAAGAAGCCGGTGCACGGCAGGGCCCACGGGCTGATAGGCGAGCAAAACATCCCGTACTTGCAGGGCGCCCAGCATTTCTGCCTCGGCTAGGGTGGCGCATTTGAATTTATAGATCCCGGCCGCCATCATCATGACACAAACCTCTGCGCATTTATTTGTTTTTACATGGGGCCGCAGGCGATCCACATCGGGCACAAAGGTGAGCAGAATGCGCAGGTTTTCCCGCACGCGGTCCGGATACACGACCAGGGCCGGAGTTGTTAGTTCTTCAATGTTATGGATGGAATACCAATTCACGGGCAGGTCAAAATTAGGCTATCTCAAAAACCGCTTCAATCTCCACTGGAATGTTATCCGGTAACGAACCCATACCTACCGCACTGCGAACACCTACTCCCAGATCGGGCCCCCATACCTTGGCAAACAACTCACTGCAACCATTGATTACAAACGGATGTCGTTCAAAATCCGGTACAGCATTTACCATGCCCAACACTTTAATGACGCGCTTGATTTTATTCAAACTGCCCAGGTTCGACTTGAGGGTAGCCAGAATCGCAAGCCCCACCTGCTGTGCAGCCTGTTTGGCTTCTTCGGCATTCAGGTCAACACCCACTTTTCCGATAATCAGACTCCGGTCTTCTTTCACGGTACCATGCCCGGAGACGTATACAAATTTATCCACCACCAGAAAGGGTTTATACACGCCCAGGGGTGTGGGAGGCGGTGGTAATGTCAGCTGAAGTTGTTCAAAGCGTTGATCGGGTGTGAGGGAATCCATTTATAAAAGTTTGGTTCCTAAGGTCAGCAGATTTTGAATAGAGAACAACTGACACAGATCAAAAGGCCATTTCATTTGTCAGCCGGTGCCTGTCGAAGGCTTATCGTTGCAATTGGTTGGTGTCAGTAATCGTATGCTTCACTTCACCATTGCGCCTTTGCGCCCTTGCGGTGAACATTCCTGCGATACTAACGCCCCAAAAAAGAAGAGGCCATCCCAAGCTGAGACGGCCTCTTACAAGTTCCATTGAATGAATTACTCCGCTACCACATTCACGGTAATGGTGTGCTTCACTTCTTTGTGCAGATCCAACGTCACGGTATAAGAACCTACCTGCTTGGGTTGCTCTTTGAAGTGTACTTTCTTGCGATCTACTTCAAACCCTTTGGTCTTCAAAAGGTCAGCCACCTGCACAGCTGTAACGGCCCCAAAGATTTTACCGGATTCCCCGGCCTTGGTACCAATATCAATTGTCAGGTCTCCGATCTTGGCAGCCAGCGCTTCCGCATCTTGCTTTACCTTAGCAGCCTTGTGGGCAGCCTGGCGTACATTCTCAGAAATCAATCGCTTGTTCGACTCGTTGGCGATGATGGCCACTCCGGTAGGGATCAGAAAATTCCGGCCATAGCCGGGCTTTACTTTAACGGTATCGTTTTTGTAACCGAGTCCTGCTACATCTTGTTTCAAAATTACTTCCATGGTGATACAGGGTTAGGTTATTTTAATGAATCCGCCAGGTACGGGAGAATCGCAATGTGACGGGCACGCTTGACGGCCTGCGCCACTTTGTTTTGGAATTTCCAGCTGGTACCGGTTAATCTGCGCGGCAAAATCTTGCCTTGCTCGTTAATAAATTTCAATAAGAAATCCGGGTCTTTGTAATCGATGTACTTGATTCCGTTTTTCTTGAAGCGGCAATACTTCGGCTTGTTCTCGGCCCGCTTAATGGGTTCGTTCATCAGGGTCATGCTGCAACTTCCTCCTTTCTGGTGGTTTGTTTCTTGGTGCGGTTAAATTCTCCTTTGCGCCTGCGTTCGTTGTATACAACCGCATGCTTGTCAAGCGCCACCGTCAAAAAGCGCATGACGGATTCGTCTCGTCTGAATTCAGTTTCCAGCGTGTTGATCACGTCTGAGGAGGTGGTCGTAAACTCGAGCAGGTTGTAAAAGCCGGTGGACTTGTTTTGAATCGGATACGCCAATTTCTTAAGTCCCCACTTCTCTACATTGATCACCTCGGCCTTGGCCTTGGTGAGTACCTTCACGAATTTTTCGACAGTATCCTTTGCCTGGTCTTCAGACAAAACGGGATTTAAAATGAATACCGTCTCGTAATTTTTCATGAGTTAACTAATTGGTTTTAAAATGGACTGCAAAAGTAGGCAAAGGCTTCAAAAGAGCCAAATCTACTTTAAAATTAAAGCGATGAAAATCAGTTACTTAACCACTGATCTCCGGAAATTAGGGGCTAATTGTAGGGGATAAGTGACTCAAGCTTGTCTGAATGGCAGAAGTAACCGCGTTTTTTAGTAAAATGCAGCCTTAAAATTTTAACCTAACAGCGCCCGGATTTCATGAGCTATAGCATTAACGGAATACAACAAATCGGATTAGGGGTCGACAATGCGGATGAAGCCTGGACCTGGTACCGGCAAACCTTTGGGTTAAACGTACCCATCTTCAAAGACCGGGCAACTGCTTCGCTCATGAAGCGCTACACAGGCGATCAGGCTCACGACCGCTATGCCATCCTGGCGATGAACCTGGAAGGCGGTGCCGGTCTTGAAATCTGGCAATACACCAGCCGCAAACCACAGGGCCAGCCAAAAATATTATTGGGCGATACCGGGGTGACCGCGATCAAATTCAAAACCCGGTCGGTGGAAGCATCCTACAATGCCTTGAACCGAAAGGGAGTTCCGCTGTTGGGCAAACCGGTAAAGGCTCCGGATGGACGCCTGCGTTTTTATCTATACGATCCGTTCAACAACCTGATTGAAGTGGTCGAATCCAGCAGTTGGTTTCAGCATCGAAACAAAACCATGGGCGGGGTGGCCGGTTGCGTGATCGGTGTCACCGATATCGATAAAGCGCTCCGGTTATACCGCGACATTCTGGGCTTCCAGGAAGTGGTCTATGATCGAACTGGCAAGTTTGACGATGTCGCCAGCCTGGCCGGAGGGGAGCATACAATGAGAAGGGTCCTCTTGCGATCGTCCTCGCACCGCAGCGGTGCGTTCGGTCGTCTGCTGGGCCAACATGAAATTGAATTGGTGCAGGTGCAGGGAAGACAACCCGAAAAAATTTTCCAGGGCCGCTACTGGGGCGATCACGGCTACATCCATGTATGCTTTGATGTTTCCAACATGGACGACCTGCATACCGCCTGCGAAAAAGCGGGCTACTCCTTTACGGTCGATAGCCGCAACTCGTTCGACATGGGCAAGGCCGCAGGCCATTTTGCCTATTGCGAAGACCCGGACGGCACCCTGGTGGAGTTAGTGGAAACACACAAGATTCCCATCGTTGAAAAAATCGGTTGGTACCTGAACCTCAAAAAACGCGATCCGATGAAACCCCTCCCGGATTGGATGCTAAAACTGCTCTCGCTCAACGGGGTAAAGGATTGACGTTACTCAAATTGTTTTTCGCTGGGTGGGGGGGTGATACTACTTCACCTCAAACTCAGTCGTGCCCATCAAATACCCATCGGTATAAATTTCTATCCGGTACGTTCCGGCCACATACTCCGATCCCTTGTCGTAAGTGAACACCAACAACTGTCCGGTGTTGTCAAACAAAATATCCTGGGCCGCAGTATAAAACTCCTCCTTCCCATCCACCATAAACGTACCGGATCCGCGGGTCGTGTCAAAGATCGGTTGCCCGTTCTGATCCACAATCCGCACGATGATCTTCTTGCCCTCAATGGGGGCTACCTTGTTTTCAGCAATGTTGAACTGCACCTTAATCTTCTCGAGTTGCTTCCTGCGAAAAGGCGGCTCCTTCTCCCGGCCTTTCGAATTCACCGACACCAGCACAAGGTTTTCAGCTTTTAGCTGCGAGGCGATCGCCACCTTGGTGGCCAGCTCTTCTTTGTTTTTAGTGAGTACATTCAGCGAATCGTTGAGTACGTTCTGCTTGGTTTTCAGCGTGCGGTTCTCAGTAAAAAGTTCTTTGTTGACAGACTTCAGTTTTTCAATTTCATCATCCTTGATCTTCAGCAACTCCTCATATCCTTCCAATCGGTCTTTTAATTCTTTGATGGCTTTCGAATTGCGGGTATTGCTGCGCTTCAACTCGGCCATCACCTCGGCCTTTGCCTTTTCCAGTTCCGCAACGTCACCCCCCAGTTTGGCGATCTCAGCAATCTTCTGATCAAGTTCGATCTTCACATCATTCAGGCGCTGCATCGTGGTGGCCAGGTCTTCTTCCGTGCTGGCCAACTCTTCTTTTACTTCCACCTTCTCCTGATAGTCGAGATAGATTTTAATGCTTTGAATGATCACAATAACGGATAGGATCGCGATCGCGATACCTGCCTTGTTGCTTGATTTTTTGGGTTCTGCCGGTGCGGTGGCCATAGGATACAAATTCAAGTGGCAAAAGTAAGCCTTCTTGCAGCGATAATCAATGAAACTAAACTGACCAGATGTAATGCTGTCGATTCAGGGCCGGATCAAAAAACAAAATGCCACACCGGTACAAGTCCACACTGGCATATACCAACTCATGGACTTTCAAAATCTTCCAGGCGCGTTCCATTTCTTCCGAATAATAAATATCATCAATCACAATCACACCCTTTTCAGCCATCCGCTTGGCCAACAAATGAAAGTACCGCACGGTGGGCTCCTGCCGGTGGTTGGCATCCATCAGGGCAAAGTGAATCTTGGTGGGCTGTTGTAAAAATTTCGATAAAGTAGAATCCAGATTGCCTTCGATCAACTGAATGTTCCGGCTCTGGAAATAATCGAAATGGGTTTGCGCCACGGTAATCAGGTCGCGATTGCCCTCAAAGGTGGTGACGCGCACCTGCGGATCACGCGCCAGGTACAACGTAGTAATGCCAACCGAGGTGCCCAACTCCACAATAGAAGTAGCCTGTAGATACTGCACCATCCGGTACAACAGTTCGCATTGGTCCACCGGACTGGCACTCACTCGGGCTATTTTTGAAAGGGCCCGCTTACTTCCGGTAAAGTGTTTGGAAGGCGCGCCTAAATCCACCTGGTCTATCTCCATCGTGCTTTGCAACAGTCGCTCCCGCACGGCTTCCAGGTCGGGGAAGCCGGGAAGGTGGTTTTTGTTGCGGATAACTTTTTCGTAGAAATCAAAAAAGAATGGGGAATGAATAGAGTGCGCATCCACGGTTAACAGCCAATGGCGCAGAAACGATTGTATTTGGAAAAAGGACGGCACAAAGAAGCTCGCTAAGCCGGAGTCGCTCTCAATTCAGGCGGAGAGGAGCTACCATGGTAAACGCTGGCACCATCACCTCAAATTTCACCCCATCCACGATTCGCTCCATCTGGTACGTGCCCACCATCTTGCCAATACCCGATTTTAAATTACAGCCACTAACGTAGTGATGACGCTGGCCCGGTTCCAGTACGGGCTGTTGTCCGACCACCCCTTCACCCTCTACTTCGCGGGACGAAAAGCCAGCATCATAAATGTGCCAATGCCTGCGCAGCAATTGAATGGTATATTCGCTCTGATTTTCAATGGTGATCCGATACGTAAAAACATAATGATACTGACTCGGGCTCGAGTAGGAGGGCTGGTATTCGGTTTCCACCGTAACCCGGATTCCTTGTGTAATTTCAGTAATCATCCGGTCAAAAATATCATTTTTTTCTATTTTTCAACCCGCAACAGTGCTGGTTCATCGAAATATAATAATGCCTGCAGACGTGAAAATAGCCCCTTCCTGGAAAGAAAAGCTCCAATCCGAGTTTGAAAAACCCTATTTCACCCACCTGATCGAATTTGTTAAATCCGAATACCAGACTCAAACCGTGTACCCACCCGGCAAGGAAATCTTCAACGCCTTCGATCATGCTGATTTCGATCAGGTTAAAGTGGTGATCATCGGTCAGGATCCCTACCACGGTCCGGGCCAGGCCAACGGTTTGTGCTTCTCGGTACACGAAGGCATCCCCCTGCCTCCGTCATTAAAGAACATCTTTAAAGAAATTCAAAGTGACCTCGGCAAACCCTTTCCAAAAAACGGGGACCTGCAACGCTGGGCCGATCAGGGCGTGCTGTTGTTAAATGCGACCCTCACGGTGCGCGCGTCTGCTCCGGGCTCACACCAGAACAAAGGCTGGGAAGAATTTACGGATGCCGTCATCCGTACAATCTCACAGCAAAAAAAGAATGTTGTTTTCTTATTATGGGGCGCCTATGCACAGAAGAAAGGGGAAATCATCGATCGCTCCAAACACCTCGTGCTCATGTCACCTCACCCGTCTCCCTTCTCGGCCGACCGCGGCTTCTTCGGCAACAAACACTTCAGCAAGACCAACGGCTACCTGAAGAGCAACGGCTTGAAAGAGATTGACTGGTAACCATACATCAAGTACTGGTAACGGATAACCGGCAACTACCTCACGAGTTTAAAAAACCGGCTCCACCGGATCTTATCCAAAAAGCTGCCATACTTGTCGATCGACAACCAGATAAAAAATCCTTTGCCCACAATGTGATCTTCGGGTACAAAACCCCAATACCGCGAGTCCAGCGAATTGTGGCGATTGTCACCCATCATAAAATAATAGTTCTGCTGAAAGGTGTATTCCGTCACTTCCTTTCCATCGATTAACAGCTTGCCGTTGTCCACCTTTGCATCCTTATTCAAATCATACTCCACAATCGTATTTCCATAAATGCGCAACGTAGAGTCGTTGATGGCCAGCGTCATCCCTTCTTTCGGAATCGTGATCGGGCCATAGGTGTCGCTGTTCCAGGATTTGCCGTTGGGAAAGATCCGGGCGTCCGGCCCTTCATGGGTCCGGTAATCTTCGGCCACCGAACTGATGTAGGGCAGCGCTTTTACTTCCTCCACTTTGGCCTGTGTTAAAAACATCTGATACACCGCCTTATTGGTTTCGGGCCGGCCGAGGAAATGATAATCATCGGGGTCGATCTCCAGTTTCTCCAGGTTGCGCTCGTTGATTTCATCATTGGCGGTAACCAGGTAACTGAACTGCATGTGCGGTGGATGGGCCTGAACCTCCCCGTTCACAATCAATTGTTTGTCTTTAATTTCCAGTACATCTCCGGCAATGGCCACACACCGTTTAATATAGTTGGTTTTTAAATCCACCGGATAATCCTTGCCTTCATTGAGCGACCGGGGCGGCACATTGAATACCACCACATCGTTGCGTTTAACCGAACTGATGCCGGGCAACCGAAACGTAGGCAACTCAATCCAATCCAGGTAGGAGGGGATCTCCGTAAACCAGATCTTTTGATGCGTTAACGGGATCTGCAGGGGCGTGCGCGGTGTACGCGTGCCGTAATGAAATTTACTCACAAACAGGAAGTCGCCCACCAGCATGGAGTTTTCCATCGAAGGCGTAGGAATCGTATACGCTTCCATGATCAACCACCGGATCAGCGTGGCGGCCACCACGGCAAACAAGATCGCATCCCACCATTCGCGCACGGCTGACTTCGGCTTCTTTTCCGATCCTTCAGTCGCTTTCTTTTTCTCCCAAAACTTCCAATTCATATCAACGGGTTAGTATAAAAATCTGGCAAAGAAAAGGATTTTTGAGTTAGGCCGGCTCAGAACTTCAAAAAATCATCCATGGTAAGCACGCCTTTCTGATGCACCACCCACTCGGCTACCAGCACCGCACCCAACGCAAACCCCTCGCGCGAATGGGCCGTGTGCGTGATCTCGAGGTCATCGATCGCAGAGCGGTACGTCACCACATGGGTACCCGGTGCCGGGTCGATGCGATGGGATTGAATCGGGATCACTTCAGGTTGTTGCGTGGCCCCCAACATCCACGATTTCTTTCGCTGCACGTGTAACAAAACACCTTCCGCCAGCGTGATGGCCGTGCCACTGGGGGCATCTTTCTTGTGCGTGTGATGCGTTTCGTCAATCGAAATCTCATACTGCGGATACCGGTCCATCATACGGGCCAGGTATTCGTTCACCTTAAAAAAAATGTTTACGCCCAAACTGAAATTGGAACTGTGAAAAAGGGTTCCTCCCTGCTTACGACAATAGCCCTCCACTGCTTCGCGCTCCCTCTGCCAACCGGTCGTTCCGCAAACCACCGGAATCTTTTTGTCAAGGCACGTCATCAGGTTCTTCACCACCGCTTCCGGTTGGGTAAATTCAATGGCCACATCCACCGGGGCTGCGAAGGCAGCCAGATCATCGCCCACGTCAATCGTTCCGGCTATCTGGTGTCCGCGCTGGCGGGCAATGCCTTCAAGGGTCTTGCCCATTTTACCATAACCGATCAATAAGATATTCATAGAATCCGGTTCTAAAATCGCAAACTCAAACGAATGCCGGTACTGCGTCCGGTCAGCATCGTGTTTTCCATCATCGGCTCCAGCCGCACTTGCATGCGCGGGTTCACTTCAAATTCTTTTAGATGCGCATCCACATGCGCATCCACCAATTGCAAGATGTACCACATGCCGGATAAGATCAGAAAGTAATCGCGCTCGCGCCTCGACCGGTCCACCAGCGTCCGCAATTGATCTTCCGTATACCCGGTGGTACCCAATCCGTTCGGGGGTTCCTCATTCACCACATAAAAGAGATCCTGGCGATAGGTGAGGTATTGATCCTGGTAGGCATCCACCACATAAATCAACACCGCAAAACCTCCGTACACAATTGGCAGTTTCCAGTACTTCTTGTTATAGGTTTGCCCCATGCCCGGCAACACGGCCGAATACAGCATCGCTTTGCGCGGATCGTATCGCTTCGCATACGATTCAATATTTTCAACCCGCTTTCCTTGCCCTACGGTATCAATCAACACCCGCGTGTTGGTCGTATCCAACTCCTGTCCTACGCAAAGGGAACTGGTCAGAACCAGTACCACCAGAATCCGGATAAAAAGCATCTCAGAGTTTTAAGATTTCAAGAATGCGGTTCAGATCCTCCACCGATAAAAACGGAATCCGGATCTCACCCTTCTTGCCATCACTCTGCACACGAACTTTCGTGCCAAAGTGTGAACTCAGGCGCGATTGCACCTGCCCGATCTCTTTTGGCTGGGCCGCAGGGCTGGCTGTCGCAGGTTTACCGGCCATCAGCTGGCGGGCCAGTTCCTCCACCTTGCGCACCGACAAATCCTCCGCCACGATCTTCTTGAAGATATAAAGCTGGGTATCGGGGTTTTCAACATTGATAATGGCCCGCGCATGGCCCATCGAAATCTTGTTGTCGCGTACGGCAATCTGAATGTCCGGAGGCAACTTCAGCAACCGTAAATAGTTCGTGATGGTCGACCGGTTTTTACCCACGCGGTCGCCCAGCTCTTCCTGCTTCAGGTTACATTCGCTGATCAGCCGTTGGTAACTCAACGAAATTTCAATCGGATTTAAATTTTCGCGCTGAATATTTTCAATCAACGCCATCTCCAGCATCTGCTGGTCATCGGCCGTGCGCACATACGCGGGGATGGTCTTCAACCCGGCCAGCTTGCTGGCCTGAAACCTGCGCTCCCCGGAAATCAACTGATACTGATGTTGCGCTAGCCTGCGCACCGTAATTGGCTGAATGATGCCGTGCACCTTAATGGAATCGGCCAACTCCTGCAACGCCTCCTTATCAAAATGCTGGCGCGGCTGAAAAGGGTTCGTTTCAATCTCGGCCAATGCAATTTCATTGATGGAATCCGTGGTCTTAGGACTGCCCGCAGGGGACGCAATATCAACATCCAGTTTCTCTTCTTCGGGCGCATCCCGCAACAAGGCGCTCAGGCCTCTTCCTAACGCTTTCTTTTTGCTCATTTGGTGATCCCGTTTTTGTCCAGAATTTCATGGGCCAGGTTCAGGTAGCTGATCGCCCCCTTGCTCTCCGCATCGTGTACAATGGCCGGCAACCCAAAGCTGGGCGACTCACTCAACTTCACATTGCGGGGTATAATCGTAGTAAACGCAATGTTCTTAAAATGGGTGCGCACCTCTTCCACCACCTGGTTGCCCAGCGAAGTGCGCGAATCATACAACGTCAGCAATATGCCCTCAATCTCCAGCCGCGGGTTCAGCCGCGTTTGAATGATCTTGATCGTATTCAGCAGCTTGCCCAAGCCCTCCAACGCAAAGTATTCGCACTGCACGGGGATCATCACCGAATCGGCAGCCGTCAGCGAGTTGATCGTGATCAACCCCAGCGAGGGCGAACAGTCAATGATGATGAAGTCATACTGATCCCGGATTTTCTCCAACACAATTTTCATCTTCTCCTCGCGGTGTTCGATGTTTACCATCTCCACCTCTGCACCCACCAGGTCGATGTGTGAAGGCAACACATCCAGAAACTTCAGTTCATTTTTTACCACGGCATCGTTCGGGTCCACCTGATCCACCATGCACTCGTAAATACTCTTCTTCACTTCCTTCGGATTGATCCCCAGTCCGGAAGTGGAATTGGCCTGCGGGTCGGCATCCACCAGCAACGTCTTGTATTCAAGCACCGCCAGGCTGGCCGCCAGGTTGATGGCTGTCGTGGTCTTGCCTACGCCTCCTTTTTGATTCGCAATGGCGATTATTTTACCCATCGTCAGGTGTGGTGGTTGTTCAGTTAAAAAAATAACCCCGATTAAGTATCGGGGCTACAAATATAGGGTAATGTGTCAATCCACCCATCCCAAAAGTGGAAGGGGCTTGATTGACAGGCGGTTATTTCTTTTTCGCAGCCTTGCGGGCTTCTTCACTCGCCTTCATCGCCTGCTCCAGCTTGCTCATGAAACTCGATTTCTTGCCCGTCCCGTTGCCAGCCAGCATCTTCTTCTTGTGATCTTCCATCACCGCCACAATCTTGTCCTCATCCACAAACCGCTTGATGATGGCCTGCTGCGCAAACGTCACCAGGTTCGAAACAAAATAATAGAAACTCAACCCGGCCGAAAACGTGTTGAGCACAAACATGAAAATCACCGGCATGATGTAACCCATCGACTTCATCGGACCCTGCACGGAAGTCAGCTGATTATTTTGCCACGTGTAGATTAAGGTGGAGGCCGTCATCAGCAACACAAACAAACTCACGTGACTGCCATAAAAGGGAATCGTGAAGGGTAAGTTGATGATGGAATCATAGGTCGATAAATCCTCCGCCCACAAAAACGATTTCTGGCGCAACTCAATGGACACCGGAAAAAAGTAAAACATGGCAAAGAGAATCGGCATCTGCAACAACAACGGAATGCACCCGCTGAACGGATTTACCCCTGCCTGCTGATACAACTTCAGCTGGTCCTGCTGATTCTGCGCCATGTTCTCGCCATTCTTCTCCTTGATCAGGTCCAGCTCCGGCTTCAGCAAGCGCATCTTCGCCATGCCCAGGTACGAACTGTAACTCAACGGCAACAGGATGATCTTCACAAACAGCACCAGCAACACGATGATCAGCCCGTAGTTGCTCATCCATCCCTCCAGCAAATTGAAGATGGGAATGATCACATACTTGTTAATCCACAGCATGGGCGGCCAGCCTAAATCCAGGTTGCGCGAAAAACCCTCGGCCACATCAGAGAGGATCGTATAATCATTCGGACCAAAATAATACCGGAAGCTAGCCTTACCGGCAGCCACATCTTCTGTGGGGATAAACAACTCCACAGTGGCTTCTTTCACCACGCTGGTGTCATTCACGTTGGCAAAGGTCTTCACATCCCCTCCGGCAAAAGCATTCCTTGCCAGGATGGATGAAATAAAAAACTTCTGCCGGATGGCCACCCACTTCAATGGTGTGGCGAGCGCTTCGGTTTCCAGATCGGTGCTGGTCTGCGACAGGTTGTCGAAGTCGCCATTCACATCGTAATAGTTGATGGTCGTCTTCGCGCGACTGTCATTGATATCTTTCTCTTGTAAGGGAATCTGATCCTGCCACCGATACGTAAAGTTCTTTTCAGGAAAAGTGACGCCCGAAGTCCGCACCGCATACCCGATCTGGTAGCCGGTAGGGGGGATGGAATACACATGCTGAATGTAAGCGCTCGGTCCGGTGCGGGCGGTATAGGTGATCACCGTGGTGTCGCCTTTTTTCGAAGTGGCCGGAGTATAGTACAACGTATAAAAATCCACCGTCCGCCCTTCGTACTGGCCAATCAGTGCAAAGCGGTTGTTGTTGCCCCGGGCCAGGTAAAGCGGAGTTTGCTGATACGTCTTGAAATTTTTTAATTCCACTTCGCGAATCAACCCGTGGTTTGAAAGCGAAAGTTTCAGGTCGGTGTTTTCGATGGTGGTCAGTTCCTCCGATCCGGTAATCAAAGCCGACAGGCTGCCATACTGCGCTTGCAATACGCTGTCAACAGGCGCCACAATTGTCGTCTGTACACTGTCGGTCTTGCTTTCAGTGGTGGTCACCTGGGCCGCACTCGCCTCAGGCGGAGCCGGAGTAGGCGCCAAAAAATTGAAGTACACCAACAACAAGATCGCAATCAACGTCAACCCAATAGCCGAATTCCTATCCATTCTTAATTAATTCAAAATTCCAATGTCAAGATTCAAAACCGTATTCTGTAATCTTATATTCTATATTCTATATTCTATATCCTATATTCTCAACTCTTCTAAATTCTCTCCTAACTCCTAACTCCTAAATCCCAACTCCCAACTCCTGTCTCCTCCCTGCCAGCGGCCCCTAAGCTTTCCACTTTCCACTTTCAGCTTTCAGCTTTTAGCTTTCAACTTTTCACTTCCAACGCTGCTTCCACAAACCTGACAAACAACGGATGCGGATTCAACACCGTACTCTTCAGCTCCGGATGAAACTGCACCCCTACAAACCAGGGATGATCTTTCAACTCCACAATTTCCACCAGCCCCGTTTCCGGGTTGATGCCCGAAGCCTTCAGCCCCGCTTCTTCCATCTGCTCCAGGTACTTGTTGTTGAACTCAAAGCGGTGGCGGTGCCGTTCGTGGATCAGCGTGTCGCCATAAATCTGAAACGCCCGGGTCCCTTTTTTGATCTTGCAGGCATAGGCGCCCAGCCGCATCGTGCCGCCCTTGTTCACAATCTTTTTCTGCTCTTCCATCATGTCAATCACCGGGTGCTTGGTCTTCGGGTTCAACTCTGTGGTGCTCGCCTCGGGCAATTGCAACACATGGCGCGCAAATTCCACCACGGCACACTGCATGCCCAGACAGATCCCGAGAAACGGAATTTTATGTTCCCGCACATAGCGGATGGCCTCAATCTTCCCTTCCAGGCCGCGCTCGCCAAAGCCGGGCGCCACCAGCACGCCATCCAGACTGCCGAGAATACCGGCCACCGTGTCTTTGTGTATGTCCTCCGAAGAAATCCACTTCAGGTTCACCTGGCAGTCATTCTGCGCACCGGCATGAATAAACGCTTCCGCAATCGACTTGTAGGCATCGGGCAGCGACACATACTTGCCCACCAGCCCGATGGTCACCTCGTTGATGGGGTTCTTCAGCTTTCCTAAAAATACCTTCCACTGCTCCAGGTCCGGCTCCTGCTTGGGCGTCACCTTCAGTTTCGCCAGCACGCGCTCGTCCAGCTTCTCCTTGCGCATCAGCATGGGCACATCGTAAATGGTCTCCGCATCGATGGCCTCGATCACCGAGTTCAGATTCACGTTGCAGAACAGCGCCAGCTTCTTGCGGATCTCCATGCTCAGGGGGTGCTCGGTGCGGCACACGAGAATGTCCGGCTGAATGCCATAGCTGAGCAGCTCTTTCACCGAGTGTTGCGTGGGTTTCGTCTTCAGTTCCTTGGCGGCCCGCAGGTAGGGGATCAGCGTCAGGTGAATCACCAGCGCATTGTTCGACCCCAGGTCCCAGCGCACCTGGCGCACGGCTTCCACAAAGGGCAGCGACTCGATGTCGCCCACCGACCCGCCAATCTCCGTGATGATAAAGTCATACTGGCCGCTTTCGCCCAGCAGAAAGATGTTGCGCTTGATCTCGTCCGTAATGTGGGGCACCACCTGCACGGTCTTGCCCAGGTACTCGCCCTTGCGCTCCTTGGTGATCACATTATTATAGATGCGGCCCGTGGTCACGTTGTTGGCCTGGCTGGTGGCCACGTTCAGAAAGCGCTCATAATGCCCCAGGTCCAGGTCGGTTTCGGCCCCGTCATCGGTCACGTAGCACTCCCCGTGTTCATAGGGGTTCAGCGTGCCGGGGTCGATATTAATATAAGGGTCAAATTTCTGGATGGTCACCGAAAACCCGCGGGCCTGCAACAGCTTGCCCAGCGAGGCGGAAATGATGCCCTTGCCCAAGGAAGAAGTAACACCCCCCGTCACGAAAATGTATTTGGCTGTTGACATGCTCCGGCCTGAAAATTAAGCCGCAAAGGTAGGGATTTGGGTTCGCCCGCAAACCCCCGCAATTCACATTTATTATGTTTTTGGGATAATTATCAATAAGTTTGGAAAATGGGGACTCTGCAAAATACGGTTACAATTCTTTATTCAACAGTATAGATCCATTGATTTAACCTGTTCCTATGAGTAAAAGCGTTAAGCTTGGGTTCCTTAAAGTTCGCTTTCTAACTTTTTTTATTTTTCTCGCTGGCACTTTAGCTTCGTTCGATGCCATTGCTCAATGTGCTTTATTGCCTCCAATTATTAGTTTAGGTAGTAATAAAGTTCCGGATCGGCTGTGTTCCCCAGTCACGGCCGATGTTAATTACCAAGTTACTTTTTCAGGTAATACTCCTGTTGGAAATATATATACCCTTGCATTTGTCTGGGGTGATGGTACCCCAAACACTATTGTTGCACTCCCCTCTGGGGTTAACAATTATAACATAACAAGGTCTCACTCATATCCCGCTAATAGTGATTGTGAATATCAAGTCAGAATGGCTGTGTTAGTAAATGGATCTTATTGTGTTAATACTGAACAGCGTCAGGTTATTTCTACTTGGAGAACTGATGCATTTAATGGAGGAGTAGTTCAACTTCTTTCACCAACAACCAATACAACAATTCATACAGTTTGTCGTGGTGATAATATCAATGTGATTTTTAATGATGCTACAACGTTTAATTGTAACTCTGCTTATACTGCCAATTACCCACCAAATGATCCGATTCAAACTCCAAATGAACAGGTGCGGTGGCAACAAATTGTTTATAACACTCCAATTGGTGGCGCGAAAATTCCAAATGTGAGTGTAAATGGAGTTCCAGTTACTGGAGCAGGTGGTGCGAATATTATCGCTAACTATCAGGACCCCCGAGGTGTTTTCCAAATGTTGCCTTTGGTAATAATCAATGATCCTCGAAGAAGGGCGACATTACCAATAACAGCTCCTGGTGGATTTGGTGCTGGCTTCCCCCAAGTAAATGACGAGTTTGAGATAACAATTAGATACTGGAATTTTTGTAACCCGTATGATGATCCAACAATACCTGGACCACCAGCTGATCCCATAAATGGAGATTTTGCTCCGGTTGAGCAAGTTGCTTTAATAAGAATTATTGATGCTCCCAATCCGCCTGCAGTTGCACCTCCAGGTCCATTTTGTGAAACCGATGCAAATGGAGCATTTAATTTTACAGCAACTGGGGCTGGTACTGGCGCTTTAACCTATACATGGTTTCTTGATGCTGGACTTACCACCATTTTACAAGGACCAAATGCAGATAACACATTCAATCCGGTTACGGAAGGTCCTGTAGGAAATAGAATAAACAAAACCGTTGCCGGGAGTCAAACTTTTTTACGATATGTAACCGTAACTCAGGGGAGCAATAATTGTAGGAGCCCAGCTACAACTATTACAATTCGGATCGATGACACAAATACTCCAGGTACTATTGCCCATCCGCTAGGGGCATCACCGATTACCATCTGTAGTGGAGATGATCCGGCCGCTTTCACAAGTACCGGAGCGGGCACTGGGGGTGGCCCTGGTGGCACCATCGCTTATCAGTGGCAAAATGCAACAGCTGTTGGTGGACCATACATTGACATTGGAGGAGCAACGGCTGCCACATTTAATCCAACACCGGCACAAGTTATTGCTGGCCGGTTTTTCAGGCGTAGATTGCGTTCAGGTCAATGTGCTGATGTTTTTTCCAATGTAATTGAATTCAGAATTGATACCCCCGTTACCGGTGGCACAATAGGAACACCGGCAACACCCATTTGCGTTTCACCGGGTGATCCAGGAAACATGGCCAACACGGTTTCTCCAACAGGTGGAAGTAATACCGGGGTTTATAACTTTCAATGGGAAGAATCAACTGTTAGCGCCCTCGGTCCATTTAACACGATTGGCGGTGCTACCGCCAATTCTTACAACCCACCGGCAGGCGTAACAACAACAACCCACTATCGCAGGCGGGTAACTTCTGGGGTCTGTACCGCAGACGGTCCGGATGCTAATCTAGATCCTGACAACATCGCCTACTCCAACGTAGTTACCGTAGTGGTCGATCAGATCGTTAACCCGGGCAGCATTGGCAATGCACAGGTGATCTGCAGCGGTCAGGATCCCGCTATTCTAACAGAAACAGCTCCCCCCAGTGGCGGCAACGGCTCCACCTATACTTTTCAATGGCAGGAATCCCCAACCGGAGGCGGTGCAGGCTTCGTTGCTGCACCCGGCATCAACACGAATGCAACCTACGACCCACCCGTACCCCCTGCCACACGCTTCTACAGACGAAGAGTAACATCTGGCGTTTGCGCAGCTACCTTCAGCAACGAAATTCAAATCACCGTCAATCCGTTACCTACAGCCACAGTAGCGGGCGGTGGGTCGGTTTGCAGTGGCACTCCGGCTGCGGATATCGTTTGGACTTTGACCGGAACACCTCCGTTTAACTTTACGATTACCCTGGCTCCTGGCGCTCCTATCATCGAGGCCGGGTACAATGCAATGACCTATACCATTGTCGCGCCAAACCCGCCCGTCAATACAACCTACACGATGACCTCCCTCACCGATGCAAATGGCTGTTCGGGTACCTCGCTGGGCGGTTCGGCTTCTGTAACGATTCAACTTACCCCGCCACCAACGGTGCAATCATTTACCGCCCAGACTCCCGTCTGCGATGACGGTGGCGCTACCAATCCTCCTGATGCCATCCTTGACCTGGCCCCGGATTCCAGTGAACCGTATGCCATCACCTATCGACTCCT
>JAEUTZ010000023.1 GCA_016787725.1 Cyclobacteriaceae bacterium
CTACAATGCCGTTTCGCCCAACAACGATGGAAAGAATGAGTTCTTTGATATTCGCTACATCGATCTGCTGCCCGACACCCAGGAAAACAAAGTTACCATTTACAACCGGTGGGGCACCGTTGTGTTTGAAGTGGAAAACTATAATGAAGCAAACGCTTTCCGCGGGCTCACTTCCAGTGGAAACGAAGTGCCTTCCGGTACCTACTTCTATAAAATTGAGTTCACCAACGGTCGTTCATCGATTACAGGGTACTTAAGTCTGAAACGGTAGTATCCATGTTAATGAAATCCTTTAAATTTCCTGTTGCAATGGTCCACTATGAGATTACTGGCTGTATTCGGAATCCTTTTGCTATTGTCTTCGCACACTTTTGCACAAATTGTGAGCACCTTCAACGTCAATGCCGAAGGTTGGACAACCCCCAATGATGCTGATGGCACTATCACCTATGTTGCTACGGGTGGCAATCCCGGAGGTTTTGTTTCTGGTTCTCCTTTTGTCTTTGTAGGAGGAGCCGGTACTTTTTACATTCCATTCAATTTTGTAGCCCCTGCAGCCTACCTGGGTAACCGTAGCGCCTATTACAATGGCACGCTGCGATATGACATTCAGCAAAGTTCAACCGGTGCCCCAAATGTATATGCAGAAGTAACCATCGCCAACAATTTGGGAATTCTTCTCTACTATTTTCCAACAATCCCTAATCAGCCGGTAGCACCACCGGGCTGGTCAACTTTCTCAGTTACCTTAAATAATGCATTAGGTTTTTGGAAAACCACCAACAGTGCCACGGGTCCTGTTGCCACGGAAGCCCAACTGCTTGGTGTACTTTCTGATCTCGCAGCCCTGGAGATACGCGGCTTGTATCGCAATGCCAATACCATCAACCGGTTAGACAATGTTTCGATGCGGCCACCCATAGTAGTCACTACGCAACCTGCCTCCTCCACGGTATGCGATGGAGTAACAACCACACTCACAACGGCTGCCACCGGCAATCCATCCATCACGTATCAATGGCAACGCGAAACCAGCCCTTCGGTATGGACGAACGTAACCAATACCGGGGGCTATAGCGGAGCAACCACAGCTACACTAACCATTAACACAACCGGAAATTTCGGAGCCGGTAATTACCGGTGTCGGATTTCGGGTATCGGAGTGGATGACGCCTTGACGGCAACCGCAGTGGTCACTATTAATCCGCTACCCTCTGCTCCAACCACAACAGGAGGTACCACCTGTTCAGCATCAAGTTTTTTTCTTACGGCCTCCGGTGGAACGGCCGGACAATACCGGTGGTACACCGTTCCTACAGGTGGAACTCCTATCGCTGGGCAAACCAATTTTTCCTATACAACGCCTGTATTATCCGTAACGACAACATATTACGTTGCGATCAATAATGGTACCTGTGAAAGTACCCGTACCGCGGTAACGGCTACGATCGCTACTCCACCAACCGCCCCCTCAACAACCAGTGGGTCTTCCTGCGCAACTTCCAGCTTCACACTTTCAGCATCCGGTGGAACGGCAGGTCAATATCGCTGGTACACCGTTTCAACAGGAGGAACCGCTCTTGCCGGAGAAACCAATGCTACGTATACCACACCTGTTCTTACAACCACCACCACTTACTATGTAGCGATTAACAACGGGATCTGCGAAAGTTCACGTACATCAGTAACCGCCACGATCAACACCCCCCCAATGGCACCCACCACCAGTGGAAGTTCGGCCTGCGGAGATGCGAGCGTCACCTTGAGTGCATCCGGTGGAACGGCAGGTCAATATCGCTGGTACACCGTTTCAACAGGAGGATCCGCTCTAGCCGGAGAAACCAATGCTACGTATACCACACCTGTCCTTTCGACCACCACCACTTACTATGTAGCGATTAACAACGGGATCTGCGAAAGTTCACGCACATCAGTAACCGCCACGATCAACACCCCCCCAATGCCACCCACCACCAGTGGAAGTTCGGCCTGCGGAGATGCGAGCGTCACCTTGAGTGCATCCGGTGGAACGGCAGGTCAATATCGCTGGTACACCGTTTCAACAGGAGGAACCGCTTTAGCAGGACAAACAAATGATACCTATACTACTCCCACCCTTACCAGCACCACCTCTTATTATGTAGCCATTCATGATGGCACGTGTGAAAGTGCCCGTACCATTGTGACAGCCACCATCAATCCCATACCAGTCGCACCCACAACAACCGGAAGTTCTTCCTGCCTTCCGGGGAGCGTAACGGTAAGTGCATCCGGAGGTACCGCGGGTCAATATCGATGGTATACCACACCGACAGGCGGAACGGCCTTGCCTGGAGAAACCAATAGCACATTGATAACACCGTTGCTCAGTACAACTACCACGTATTATGTTTCCATCCACGATGGCACCTGCGAAAGCGCGCGTTCGCCTGTTACGGCAACCATTGCCACCCCGGGCTGTAACAACGCTCCCCCGGCTATACAACCCGTTCCGGTTTCAACGCAGATAGGGGGCACCATTACCCTAAATCTGGTCGCACTGATCAGTGATCCGGATAATAACCTTGATCTTTCTACTTTGACTATCGTTACTCCCCCTTCCAGTGGAGCCCAGGCAACTATTGACGCAAGTTTTAATCTGGTGCTGGACTACGCAGGAATCCCATTCTCTGGAATTGAAACCATAACGATCCGGGTTTGTGATATTTTCTCCGCTTGCACCAACCAGGTATTTTCAATTGAAGTAATCGGTGAAATAGAAATTTACAATGCCGTTTCCCCCAACAACGATGGCAAGAATGACTTCTTTGATATCCGATACATCGACAAACTACCCGAAACGCAAAATAATAAAGTCACCATCTTCAACCGGTGGGGCACCAAGGTATTTGAAGTGGAAAACTATTCCGAATCAAAAGCCTTCCGTGGAATTAGCAGCCAGGGCAATGAATTACCGGCAGGCACTTACTTCTATAAAATCGAGTTTTCGGGTGGCCGTGCTGGCGCTTCCGGATACCTGATATTGAAACGCTGAGCATCCTCCGAAACGGGGTTTTTTCCGCACCAAAAAGCCTCTATCTTGTCATTAAAATTAATCTCATGAAACCTATCTACGCCTTTCTTTGCATTGCCTTTTTAATAATATGCTTATCAGCATGTAATTCTGAGAAACAAAACACAGCTGATGATATTGCCCCTCCGGTTGCAGAGAAAGCTCCTACTGAACTCACCGGCAATCGTATCGATAATTACTATTGGATGAAATTATCCGATGAGCAAAAAAATGCGGAACAAAAAGATGAACAGACGCAAAAGGTAATCAACTACCTGAATGCAGAGAACGACTATCTTAAAACAAAATTGCAGCATACGGAAGTCCTGCAGAAAAAAATCTACGATGAAATTGTAAGTCGCATAAAACAAACTGATGAATCGGTACCCTATAAAGACAATGGCTATTGGTACTATACCCGGTACGAGCAGGGTCAGGAATATCCGATCTATTGCAGAAAGAAAGCAACGTTGGAAGCCCCCGAGGAAATCCTGTTGAATGTAAACGAGATGGCGAAAGGTCATGACTACTATTCCATTGTTGGGTTGAGAGTAAGTGAGGACAATAATTTTCTGGCGTATGCAGAAGATTCCGTGAGCCGGAGACGGTATACAATCTATGTAAAAGATCTTCGCACCGGTAACCTGGTGGAAGAACCCGTACCGAACACGGAAGGCGGAGTTACCTGGGCCAATGATAATAAAACTTACTTCTACACGCGCAAAGATTCCGCCACCCTCCGGTCACGTTGGATTATCAAACACAAGGTAGGCACCTCTTATAAAAATGATCTCATTGTCTCCGAAGAAGCGGATGAAACATTTTATACCGGTATTTATAAAACCAAATCAAACAAATACCTGGTCATTTGGGCCGGCAGCACGCTCACCAATCACTATCAGATCCTGGACGCCAATACACCCGATGGTAAATTCAAAGAATTCAGTCCTCGCGAACGTGGGCTGGAATACTCGATTGATCATTACGGTGATAAGTTCTATGTAGTAACGAATCTGGATGCGCAAAATTTCCGGCTGATGGAAACTCCCGCTTCCAAAACAGAAAAATCAAACTGGAAAGAGAAAATCGCCCACCGCCAGGACACCCTATTGCAAGGCATTGAAATTTTTAAAGACTACCTGGTATTAAGCGAACGGGCCAATGCCAATACACTGATGCGCATCATTGATCAGAAATCCGGCAAAAAACACTACCTCGATTTTGGCGAACCAGCCTACACCATTTACCCTTCCATCAATCTTGATTTTGAAACGGATCTTTTGCGGTATGGATATACTTCGTTAACCACACCTAATTCAACCTACGATTATAACATGAAAACCCGCGAACGGACGCTCCTGAAGCAAACCGAAGTAGTGGGTGGATACAACTCTTCCGACTATATAACCGAAAGGCAATGGGCCACCGCTGATGATGGCACACTGGTTCCCTTGTCCATTGTCTATAAAAAGGGGATGCAAAAGGATGGAAACAACCCAACCCTTCTTTATGGCTACGGCTCGTATGGCGCCAGTATGGATCCTACGTTCTCCATAACCCGGTTAAGTTTATTGGATCGGGGGTTTGTCTATGCCATTGCCCACATTCGCGGGGGCCAGGAAATGGGCCGCCAATGGTATGAAGACGGTAAGATGTTCAAGAAGAAAAACACCTTCACGGACTTTATTGATTGTGCGGAATATTTGATTGAGGAAAAATATACACAACCCGAAAAACTCTTCGCTTCTGGCGGCAGTGCCGGTGGGTTGCTGATGGGTGCTGTGGTGAACATGCGACCCGATTTATTTAAAGGCGTCATTGCCAAGGTTCCTTTCGTAGATGTTGTTACCACCATGGAAGATGAATCCATCCCGCTAACCACCGGTGAATTTGATGAGTGGGGCAATCCAAAAAATCCTGAGTCGTATATGTATATGCTGGAATATTCACCGTACGACCAGGTGAAGCCACAAAACTATCCAAACATGTTAGTGACCACGGGTTTTCACGATTCGCAGGTCCAGTACTGGGAACCCGCCAAGTGGGTGGCTAAACTGCGCGAGTTGAAAACCGATAACAATACCCTGTTGCTTCGTACCAACATGGAAACAGGCCATGGCGGTACAACCGGCCGCTTTAAAGTGTATGAAGAGATTGCGCAGGAGTATGCGTTTATTCTTGACCTGGCGGGAGTTCAAGAGTAAAAGAATAAAACAGATCTGTTACAAAAGAAAAAGGCCCTATGAATTAGTTTATAGGGCCTTTTTCTTTTTAAAGTGGAGCTGCAGGGAATCGAACCCTGGTCCAGAGAAGATGAACGTGTACGTTCTACATGCTTAGTTGACTTTGATTGTCGGGAAGTGCAAGGCAGGCAACAGCCTAAACCCTTCCGTAGTTACTGTTGTCTTAATTCTGTTACGTAACCATAACAGAATCCAGTTTATGCTTTCGACACTGCGGTTCCGGCACCGCTAAACAGAGCACCGGGCAATGATGGCCTCCACCGATCTTATCAGCGGATAAGCTAACCTAACATACTGTCAGATTAAGCAGCCATGGCGTAAGTATTCTCGCCACTTAAATTGGTAGGACTATCTTTTAAGGCTCTCACCCCATGAGCCTGCATGCTGGCATACACCTCCACGCATCCTGTCAAAACCGGTCAGCCCCAAAAACAATTTCAAATTCCCTGTTTTTTGAATTTGAAATTGGTTGGTATTCAAAGAACAACAACCGGATGACAAAGGTACAGGAAAAATAGTTCTAGAGAAGTCAGGATTTTGGTACCTTTCTGTACGCTAACCCAAAAAAACCATGAAGAAAATAACCTCGCTCCTGCTGCTGGTACTGGCCGCCTGCGGTGCCAACTCTGTACAACAAGATTTGATCACCTACATCAATGTGGAAATGGACAAAGTGGCCGAACTGGAAGCGAAAGCCGTTGAAGCCTATGCCAGCGTGAGTGGTGAAAACTATCAGAACGACTCGATCATGTATGCCGTGATCAGCGAAACGGTAGTCCCTACCTACGAAGAATTTTATAACACACTATCCGCCATTAAACCGGCCACCGAAGAAGTGGCTGCCCTGCACAAAGAATATGTGCGCGCAGCAGCCGACCAGATGGAGGCCTTTAAACTTATTCTCGAAGCCATCGAAAAACAAGATGTCGCCATCATCGACCAGGCTAATGAAGACCTGGACGAAGCCCGGGCCTTGTTACGATTGTGGCGCGAAGACCTGGATTCGGCTTGTGTGAAACACAATGTGGTGTTTGAAGAAAACTGAAGAAAAAGTTGAAAGTTGAAAGTAAAAAGTAGAAAGCACCGATGGCTTTAAACTTTCAACTTTTTACTCTTCACTTCGTCCATCCCTATTTGATCAATCACCAGGTATTTCTTTTTGGAGACTGATTGCCGGGCCAGCAATTCCGCCAGGAAGCCCGTCAGGAATAATTGCACCCCGATCACCAGGGCTACTAACGCCAGGTAGAAAACGGGTTGCTCGGTTACATCGCGCTTCAGGGGGACTTTTGAAATGAAGACGGAGTCTACCTTATCGTAAAGGATCTTTATCGTAAAGCCCAGGCCGAATAAAAAAGAAATAATTCCCCAAGTGCCAAAAAAGTGCATCGGGCGCTGGGCAAACCTTCCGATAAACGTAATCGAAAGTAAATCGAGAAAACCGCGCAGAAAACGTTCCCATCCAAACTTGCTGCGGCCGTATTTTCGTTCGCGATGCTCCACCACTTTTTCCGTGATCTTAGTGAACCCCGCCCACTTGGCAATCACGGGTATATAGCGATGCATTTCGCCATACACAGAAATGTTTTTTACTACCTGATGATGGTAGGCCTTGAGCCCGCAATTAAAATCATGGAGTTTAATTCCGGAGATTCTCCGCGTAACGAAATTGAAAAACCGGGAGGGGATCGTTTTCGAAATCGGATCATGCCGCTTCTTCTTCCAGCCACTGACCAGATGATGTCCCTCGGATTTGATCAACCGGTACAATTCCGGAATCTCATCGGGGCTATCTTGCAAATCAGCATCCATGGTGATGACTACATCCCCAACAGCCAACTTAAACGCGGTATGCAATGCGGCTGACTTGCCAAAATTGCGGTTGAATTTGACACCCTTAAATGCCGGGTTGATCAGATTTACCTTCTGAATCGCATCCCAGGTATTGTCGGTACTGCCATCATCAACAAAAATAACTTCATAAGAAAAGCCGTGTTGTTCCATAACACGGCTAATCCATTGACTCAATTCAGGTATAGACTCCTGCTCGTCTTTGGCAGGGATGACTACAGAAATATCCATCAGATCACATCCTCGGGCGGATTCTTTCTTACAAAGATCGAGGTAATTAGGGAAAGTACCGCGTAAATAATCAGCCCGATGCCATAGCCCATGGCTAAGCCCTGTGCTGAAAACTGGTTCTCAGAACGCTTGCGTGCGTCTTCCATGGCCTGATCCATCTGATCTTCCGGCATTCCAAAACTTTCCATCATTGCCTGAGCATTTTCCAACGACACTTCCGTTAATTTTTCCGGAAGTTCAGGATCAATGGCGGTGTAAAGCGCCAGCGTGAAAATGGTCGAAATTAATCCTGATACAGCCATGGTTATCCAACCATGTTGAAAGGCCTTTCCATAGGCGAGAAACCCTCCAATCTCACCCCGGTAATTAATACCAGCGTAGATGGTGAATCCTATAAAGATGACAAAAACGGCAATTCCAAATTTCCAGTTTGCCAGCATGGCATAGTCAATGGCATAGGCAACTGCGGTTAAGGCAATGCTGATGCCACCCAGAATTAAGCCCCACTTCAGTGCATGTTGAAAAAGAGTCGGTTGCGATGTGGTTTGGTCTTCCATGATAATCGGTTTTGGGTTATAGAATTTAAATCGTTAATCCAATCGGATCATTAATATGTTTGTTCAGCTGTTTTCTTCTGTGTGAAAATTGTAACAATCATTGCCAGTACGACCCCACCAACAATACCGGCCAGCGCATAGATAGGCCAGAACAAGTTTTTCGTCCAGGTCATGGCCATCTCAATGCCCTCCTCCGGAGTTCCCTGTTCCTCCATGTTATATCGGGTTTCTTCCAGAAATAAATCGAAAGGTGCAGGATCAATGAATGTGATATAAATATAGACAAAACCACCTCCCAGAACAGTTCCAATTAAGGAAATCCAGAATCCTATACCGACCCCCTGGCCAAAGGACATAAAGCCATCGCCCTCATCCTTGAAATATTTATGACCAAATACAAATAAAGCAATGGTAACCGGAACCCCAATCCAGTTCCAGACTCCCTGAAATGGATTCTGTCCGATTAATGCAGGTACTAAAAAAAGGACGATGGCAATTCCTGCGGAATAGAGGCCATAGCGAATGCCTGCATCTCTTGTTGAAACATTTGAAGTCTCTTCCTGCGGTTCCATGGTGTTAGCTTTTGGGTTGCTTTCTTAAAATTACGGATAATATCATGCTTATAAAAAAACTGATAATAAAACTCTTCACCAGGTAATCCAAGGCGAGATCACTTCCATGAGTCGCTGGTAAAGCCTGTAAATTACGTTCATATACATCTTTTCCCAACTGCTCAATTACCTGAGGTTCAATGGATTTAATTTGCTCGATGGCCGTATGAATATAATCGCTGAGAAATTTAGGATGCAGCATGCAAATAGTCCAGATCAGAGTCGCGGCAAGCGTGGAAAACACGATCGTGAATAACAAATTGGTCATCATGCCCTGTCCAAAGGAAAGTTCTCCCTGCTGGTAATCATCCCGCAGTTCTTTCAGGCCCAATACCATAAAGACTGTAAACAGAACAATCCTAAAATCGAAGTATACCGGAAAGAGAAACGGATGCTTCCCCAGAAAATATAAGGCGATCAAAAAAACAAACCCAAGGGCTGCGGCAAGACTGCCATTGCGAATTGAGATAACAACCAGTCGGGGAAGCGGCTTAGGCATCCAGCCACTGCTTTGTGTTGTTGAACACCGCTACCACTTTACCTTGCAGGGTTTGGCCAAGCCAGGGCGAGTTTTTTGATTTGGAAAAATTGTTAGCCGGTGTAAACAGCCACTGGCGATTCGGATCCAACAAGGTTAAATTGGCTTTTGTATCCGGTTCAATCACCACCGCAGGCAGTTTTAATAGCGCGCGCGGGGCATCCGTAACTTTTTGAATCAACTCCTCCATTTCCACCAATTTTGAAAGTGACACCAACTGGCTGGCGAAGGTCTGCAGATTAATCATTCCGAATTCCGATAAATCAAATTCAAGAAACTTGCTTTCATCCTCATGAGGTACATGATTGCTCACCAGCACATCTATGGTGCCGTCCTTCAATCCTTTTATCAAGGCATCCTGATCGGCTTTTTCGCGCAGGGGAGGATTTACCTTAAAGTTGGTATCAAAATCTGCGAGCTCTTCATCCCCGAACAGAGGTTGATACGCAGCCACATCGCAGGTCACCTGCAAGCCCTTCTTCTTTGCACTCCGCACCAGGTCAATCGATTTGGCGGTAGAGAGTTTAGCAAAATGCAATCGTCCTCCCGCATAATTCAGCAATTCCAGATTTTTGCTTACCGCCACTTCCTCCGCAATGCGTGGCATCCCTTTAAGTCCAAGCATGGTGCTTTGTGGGCCTTCATGCATCTGACCGAATAAATTCAACCATGTATCTTCCGGGTGATCAATCAATAACCCATCGAACTTTTGCAGATACTGGAGTGATTTAAGAAAAATATCCGTATGCCACACAGGTTTGAGTCCATCGGTAAATGCAATGGCACCGGCCGCATGCAGGTCAATCATTTCCGTTAACTCCTCGCCCTTGCAGTTTTTTGTAACGGCCGCCAGGGCATGAATTTGAACCAGCCGGCTTTCATTATTGCCCGTGACGTAACTGATTTCGTTTTTGGTTTGAATGGTGGGGTACGTGTTGGGAAGTACGGCCACTTCGGTAAAACCTCCGGCTGCGGCAGCCTTGCACAACGATTGAAGATCTTCCTTCTGTTCATGACCCGGATCGCCTACTGAAGCTCCGACATCCACCCACCCTGCAGAGAGAATCATTCCATCCGCTTCAATTACCCGGTCGGCTGCGTAATTCTTGTCTCCGATTTCTTCAATGCGGCCGTTCTGAAGCAGCACATTCTTTTGTTTTTTATGAAAAGATGACCCCGGAGAGAGTATTTGGGCTGACCGGATAAGTATTTTCACAGGCTTCGGTTTTTGCGGTCACTCATTTAAAGAACCTGATTAACAGGACTTCTGCCAACAGGAATACTAAAGCCAGAATCAAGGCGTATTTCCACAAAGGCGTGCCCAAATATCTTGCTTTTATTTCGTTACTGAAAGCTTCCGGTGAAGTGGCTGTAAAAATGGAAATCTGCTCGCCTCCGCCCAGCAGCGTTTTAACCTCTTCCCCGCCATACTGAATTAAACTGGATTCCGCTTTCTCCAGATTAAAGGCAAGTAAATCGAGGGTATCGCGGCCGTGCGTAACATAATAAAACCCCTGATTGACAGAATACTTAGGTATCTCAAGCAACAACCGATCGCCCACGTTACGTTGCGCGGGTACCAACTCCTGCTCCCCTTTCATCCGCGCGGGTTCCTCACCTTCCAGGCTATCGGCTGGAATGGTAACGAGTGAATTGGACAGATAATAATAAGGCTTACGCTCCGCCTTCTTGCCACTGGCTGCGATCCGGTACATCACCGGCACAAAGATGGCGTGCGTGGACAGATCCGTAAACTCCCGATCAAGGGAGCTGGCCAGGAGATAGGTATTGTCAAGTTTGGATAAGTAAGGTTGTCCATTCTTAAAACGCAAAATGGCCGACCGGTCCGGCCCCCAATCCAACACTTTCTGTGCAGCCGGCATAGCCATGGCTGCAGACCGCTCTTCAAAGACGTTTTCAAAAAACGGATTTTGGAAATCGGGCTTTTCAAGCTCCAATCGTTCCGGCTTTTCAATCTTGACCAATGCGGGCAAGGCTAATAAATTTTGATAGGATGACCGGTCGGGTTGCGAGCCGGGAATCACCAACAGTTTACCCGCCTGGTTGCGATAGAGTTGTAGCGCAGCATTCAGGGCATTGTCAATTTTATCCAGTCCATTCAATACCACCAGATCCGCAGCGGATAAAATACTGTAGTCTACATTGGTAACGGAGTAACTTCTGAAATCAAACAACGTGCGGTTTCCATAAACGTTCTCTACATTGGTAATCCGGGCATCCGGTTTAATTTCCACCACCCGTAACCGGCCCGTGTAATTGAGCGTAAAATAAAATTCATTATCAAAACTTACCGGATAATCGCTGAAGCTGAAGATCACCGGATTGTAGCCCGTCAGCCCGCCCGACAAATCAAAGGTGGTTTCCACCAGGCTGTTGGGTTCCATCGTAACGGAGGAGGTTGCGGCCTGCACTCCGTTAATGGTAAGTTTAGTCACCAATCCATCCAATGCTTTCGGACCTTGATTGTGCAACCGTACCCGGATTGAGTTTTTCTCGCCACCAATAATAAAAGGATTATCCAGCCATACCGAATCAACAAACACATTGGAAACCTGTGGATATTCGATCGGAACCAAACGTACTTGCCAGGCCGAGTCCAATTCAGTCTCTGCACCAAATGTGGACTTTTGAAAATCTGAAATCCAGAACACCGTGTTGCTGGGATCACCAATGCGTTTTATAACTTCATTAAAGGACCTACTTACGGGTGATAAACGAACCTGAGAAAGTTGATCCAGAATCTCAGATTTTGACTTAAAGGAATTGGAGAAGGGTGCAAAATCGTTGGTTAATAACTTGTACCGGGTTTCTGCCGGAAATAATTCAACAATATCGCGGACATAACTTGTGGCAGCATCCAAGGCTCTAAGTTTTTCACCAACCGGAGTTGCCATGCTATACGAATTATCCAAGTAGAGGACCAGACTCCGTTGGGTACTGATTTGCTCGCGGGCCGGTAAAAAAGGTTGTGCAAACGCCAACACCAGAAACAACAGGAATAACAACCGCGAAGCCAGCACCAGGTATTGCTTCAGTTTTCGCTTTTGGGTAGTCTCCTGCTTTACTTGTCTCAGAAACCGGGTATTGGAAAAAAATAAGCGGGTGGTTCTGCGAAAGTTGAAGAGGTGGATGATGATGGGAATAGCAAGAACTCCAAGCGCCCAAAGAAATTGCGGATAGTTAAAACTCATTCTTGCAAAATTAATGAATCAACCGCGATTTAGGTTGGCCGATAAAAAGGAAAGGATGCCCCCAACTGCGGGATATGCACCTTAAATGAATGTGTTTCGAAAGTAAAGACAACCCTTTCCATTTTTGCTTAAAATTTAACGATGATCTTCCCCTTTGCCCTTTTTGTTTCGCTATACTGGTGCGCTGCAGCAATTTGTTCTATTGGATATTCCTTATCAAGAATCACTTTCAGTTTTTTTTCATATACAAGGGTTGATAAATAGTCAATTTTTTGAATCGTGGGTTTGGCGAAGACAGTCTTTACCTTCTTACCACCTTTTGTTGAAATGAGTTGATAGAACATAGTGAGGGGGGAAGGAAGTGTTGCAATATAGGTTCCATGTCTATTGAGCAAATGCTTAACATTACCAAACTTCAGCACACTGGGTGTATCAAAAATGATGTCAAACTTCATGTTCAATGTTCGGAAGTCGGTAGTTGTATAGTCAATAACCTCATCCGCACCCAAAGCCTTAACTCCGGATAGGTTAGAGGTACTGCATACTCCGGTAACATGAGCTGCCGCTAGTTTTGCAAGTTGAACAGCAAACGAACCAACCGAACCGGAAGCACCATAAATCAATATGTTTTGTCCGGATTGTATGTTCCCCAGTTCATGCAGTGCATCATAAGCGGTACTACCCGCTATGGGTAGGGATGCTCCTTCACTAAAGTTCACCGATTCGGGAAGCCCGGTAACCATCCCTTCTGTTACAGCAAGGTATTCCGCATAGGCATTTCTTCGACCTGTACAGACAATAACCTGATCACCAGCTTTGAATTGCTTAACTTTCTTCCCCACTTCTTTGACGATTCCTGCCGACTCACAACCCAGGATTTTTGGAAAGCGAAATCCCTCCATAAACCACATGGCACCACTTCGCACCATGCAATCATATGGATTTACAGCTGCAACCACGTTCTGAACCAATAGCTCATTTGGTTGAATTTTGGGCTTTGGCAGGTCAACCAATGTGAGGTTCTCCGGCCTTCCATATTGATAAACATGAACCGCTTTCAACTGTAAAAAAATTAATTAGTCGATTGAGAAACTAGACTAAAAGTCTTAAATTACTTTACCATCCCCAAACCATGGCACTGCTTGCTGAACTAATTCAACAAACCGTAAAGCAGTTTGCCACCCAGGCTGAGCATGATAACATTGCGCTAACATTCCAGCCCCCCAAAGGTATTCCGAACGTCAAGTTTGAAAGCAATGCCATTTCACATGATGTAACCCATCTGCTTAATCACTTGTTTTCATTCACGCCTGAATTTGGAGAAATTAATCTTGCCTTTGTTCTGAAAGAAAATAATAATTGGGTTTTATCGGTCTCAAATTCGGGTATTGATTTACATGCCTACACCGGAGTACTGAAAGGGTTTCTGCTCCCCGCCCAGGTTTTTAAGCAGGGACCAAACGGTACCCGGTTCGAAATCCAGCTTGGTAAAGCACTGAATGGGTCTGTGGTTGAGACCGTTCCGCAAAAGAATCTGTCTGATAATAATTTCTACCTTGAGATCCAACATCGCTTGCGATCGCATTTCAACAAAACAGAAAACCTGTTGGATGCATTGAAGAGTAATCCCATTGAAGCAGCATTTTTGACGCGTGTGAATCGCATCATTCATGAAAATATGTCCAACGTAAAGTTTGATGTAAACCGACTGGCCGAGTTAATGAACATGAGCCGAACACAACTCTTTCGCAGGCTCAAACCCATCATCCGACAATCTGCATCCGGCTATATCCGTTCCTTGCGGTTGCAGAAAGCAAAGCAATTGCTGGAAACAACCGAACATCGCGTGAGTGAGGTAGCCTATATGACAGGATTTGAAACACCCTCCAACTTCACCAAAGTATTTGTTAAAGCCTTTGGTATGAAGCCTTCTTCAATTTCACGTTACAAACCTCCTGAAACAAACGGACAAAAGAATGCAACATAACAGATACTAGCTACCAATTGGAAAAGCTAATTTTGAATATCATGGCAACCACTAAACTAAATAAAGAATTGATCATACGGTTCGTGAATGAACTAAACGCGGTAAAAAAGGAACGCCATCACATTGAACAATTTGTAGCCGATGAAGTGCTCGTTCAACACTTTCTTTTTTTTGATCACCTCTTTCCCGGCAATGAACTCCTGATTGATGAACTTACGGCAGAGGGAAACCGTGTGATTTTACGCACCCGGATGAAAGGCAGGCATGATGGCACCCTTAAAGGAATTTCAGCAACCCATCGGTCCATTGAATACCCGATGGTGTTCGGATTTGAAATTGAGAGAAAGAAAATTATTCACCACTGGTTGTTGGCAGACCAGGCGAAGCTGTTGGAACAATTGCGCATGACCTGAAACACCCTAAACTTAAAACAATGGATAAAACTAAAAAAAACAAACAGTTTTTTATTCGTTATACCAATGCCATGAGTGGCAACCCTAAAACGCGCGAACTTATCGAACAATACGTTGCCGACCCGGCCTTAATTAATCACATCCTTTTTTTTGAAAGCGTATTTCCGTGCTACTCTGGTGAAATTGAGGAGTTAACCGCGGAAGAAAATCGGGTCATTGCTAAATTAAAAATGAAGTGCAAACACGAAGGCTGGCTCAATGGCATTCCGCCAACACATCGGGAATTTGAAACGTCCGCAGTTGTTGGTTATGAAATAGAAAATGAAAAAATTATCAAGACCTGGCTGATTTCAGACCAACTTAATATTATGAAACTCCTGGGGCTTGAGAAAGAGGCTAGCTGAATGCATGAATCAACTCAAAAATAACAAAGCATTTATAATCGAGTATTTCAATGCGTTGAGCGGGCAGGAAAAAACCCGTGATAAACTAGAGCCCTATGTAGCAGATCACCGCCTGATCGACTATGTGATGTTTATTGATTCTGTCTTCCCGAAATATGAAGTGTATGTAGAAGAACTACTGGCAGAAGACGATAAAGTAATCGTACGCGTTCGCTTTCGCGGAATGCACAAAGGGGTAATCATGGGCTTTCCGCCTACAAATAAGTGGGTTGAATACCCGTTTGTAGTGCGCTATCAGATTAAGGACAACAAAATCGTACACAGTTGGGTGATAGCCGACAACCTGGTGCTGGCAGAAGCGGTGGGCATGAAGGGAGTGCCCCCCAAGACTAAAATTTAGCCCGGGGTTTCAAACCACGCAACAAATGAACCACTAAACGCAACATCTGCGATACCGCCAGCTCGATTCACGGAAGTACATTTGATTAACAATGAAGGGGCCGGCTGGTTGCCAATTGGTGATTGCTTAATCATTCGTTAGACCAACTGCGTGTATCGGTGATTTATAAAAATAAATTCCTCTGGATATGAACCAAGTCAAGAAAAACAAAGAATTCATCATCGGATACTTCAACGCCATCAGTGGTGTGATCAAAAGCCGCGAACTCTGTGAACAATACATTACCGATGAGCAGCTCACACAACATATTCTTTTTTTTGACGGTGCCTTTCCTAAGTACGAAATGTTTATTGATGAGATTACAGGAGAAGAAAATAGAATCGTTGTTCGTGGGCGATTCAAAGGAAGGCATGAGGGTGAGCTGAATGGCATACCGCCAACACACAAGGAAGTATTCTTCCCTTTTGTAATTGGGTATGAAATTGAAAAGAACAAAATCATAAGCCATTGGCTGATTGCCGATCAGATGAAGCTGATGGAACAATTGGGGGTGATGAAGCAAACCGCTCAATAATGAATCAGCTCAAAAAAAATAAAGAATTTATTATCAAGTACATCAATGCCATGAGTGGAAATTTAAAAACCCGCGAGTTACTTGAAAAATACAATGCCGACTCAGCATTGGTGGATAACATCCTCTTTATGGATAGCGTGTTTCCAAAATATGAGGTATTGATCGATGAAATTCTGGCCGAGGGTGACCGGGTGATGGTGCGAGCCCGGTTAAAAGGTAAGCACGAAGGTGACTTTTTAGGGATACCCGCCACCCATAAAGAAGTGGAGACTCCTTATGTAGTGCGGTATGAAGTACATAATAACAAGATTACCAATAGTTGGCTCATTTCTGATAGTTTATCACTAGTTCAACAGCTGGAAGTAAGGGGAATGCCTACAAAGGGTTAACTAAATGTAAAATAGAACAATCATCTTAAAAGACAAGCAATGAAAAACTCAGCAGCAGAATCTCGGATCCTGGTGGTAGGCGCCACCGGATTTTTAGGAATGGAAATTTGTCGCCAGTTAATGGCGGCTAACAAAATTGTAACGGGACTGGTCCGAAAAACCTCCTCTGAAGAAAAAGTGAAAGCTCTAAAACAATTAGGCGTTCAGTTGATAGAAGGTGACCTCAAAGACCGGACATCCGTTAAGAAAGCGCTTCAGGGAATAGCCATCGTCATTTCAACAGCGTCCTCCACTTTCTCGCGGCAGGAAGGAGACTCCATACAAACCGTGGATAATGACGGGCAAACGAATTTGGCAGAAGAAGCAATTGCGGCCCGAGTTCAACAATTCATCTACATTTCATTTCCTTCTATGCCGGGCGAATTTCCGTTGCAGGATGCCAAGCGAAGAGTAGAAAATAAACTCCTCGCCAGCAAAATGACCTTCACCATTCTGCAACCTACCTTCTTTGCGGAAGCGTGGCTGAGTCCTGCTGTTGGCTTTGATTTTCCCAATGCAAAGGCAACGATTTATGGAGAAGGAAAAAACAAAATCAGTTGGATCGCTATTCAAGATGTAGCTGCCTTTGCTGTGGGCTCCGTAGATAATCCGGCAACAAAAAATAAAATCTTTGAATTAGGCGGACCCGAAGCGTTGAGCCCGCTGGAAGTGGTTACGCTATTTGAAAAAGCAGGCGGTAAAAAATTTGAACTCCAACATGTGCCGGTAGAAGCCCTTCAAGCGCAAAAGAATACTGCTCCAGATGATTTAGGTAAATCCTTTGTCAGCCTGATGCTGGTCTATGCTGCAGGGAATGAAATTAGTATGCAGCAAACGTTGAAGGCTATCCCTGTAACATTGAGTTCAGTGAATGACCTTGCAAAGCGGGTGATGCAGGTAAATCAACCTGTATACTAGGTTAAATTGTTATATTTTTTAGTGCATTATCAGAAGTTGAAGCCTTGCGTGAACTGTTCGTAAGGGCGCTTACAGGAGCTTAATTCGCAGAGCAGAAATCCAAATGATCAGGAAATGAAATTTTTGAGGCAGATAACTGCCATTGGAAAAACTATGCCAAAAAAGAACCTTCATGTATGCAACAAATGAAGTAGAGAATGCAACAGCTAGTGTACTGCCAGGGCTGGTATCAAAACTAACTTTGGTAAAGAAATAGATGAACGGGATAAGAGCACATTAAATTGTAGACATAGGTATATCTATACGACATTGAACTAACTCAAAAAATAAACACTATGAAATTTGTAATTCTCTATCTGATTGCATTTACATCTACCATCACCTTTGCCCAAACCATCCGCATTGCGGATAACAATGCAAACGCTCCGACAGGGGCGAATATTTATACCACACTACAAGCAGCCATTGACGCGGCAGTCGCTGACGATATTGTATACATAACGCCAAGCGTTACCAGTTACGGAAATGCAACCGTTGGGAAAAGAATTACCATCAAAGGTGTTGGCTTTGGTATTACTGAAATAGCACCCCGCGGTTCGTCAGTAGGCATACTTACAATTGTAAACAGTTCTAACGGCACAGATAACATCTCCGGCTTGATACTCACCGGGTTTTCTTTTTCGACAATTACTTTTGCTGCCGGAACAGGTAGTAGCCCCTACAACAACATTGTGGCGGATAATATAACAGGCGGAAGTTTTAACCACACCGCTTGCCTCCCGAGTGCAACAGATAATCTGACAATTAGAAATTCCTTGATTAATGCCATTAATCTTGGCTTTTGTACGGGTACAAGCAACGTTAAAATTTACAGAAACATAAACAATGTTTCGTTTGATATTAGAAATAGCTCAAATGCACTATTTTCCAATAACTTATTTATATCCACCGCTCAGTTTAACACTGAAGGGACGAGTGCAGGTATTCGGATTGAGAACAATATTTTCTCAGGAAGCGGAGATTCGTTCTATAGACTAGTTGATGCCTTAGTCATCAACAACATTTTTTACGGCAAGACTCCAAATGGTGCCACTTCCCCATTTCATTCAAATACTTTCAGTAATAACCTTGTATTAAATGCATTCACATTTCCTCCCACTGCATCTGGAGGCCCGGTAAATTCCGGTGTAAATAATATTACAGGAACCGGCCCGCTCTTTACAAGTGCGCCAGTAACGCCAGCATACAACTCTACTTATGATTATACGCTTCAAGCAGGCTCTCCCTGCATTGGGGCAGCTACTACAGGCGAAAATATCGGCCCTTCGGGCGGACTATATCCATGGACGGGCAACCTCACGTTGAAGCCGAGTAATGTTCCGGTTATTACAGAGTTTGGCAATTCGGGTGTGGTGCCGCAAAACCAACCGTTGAAAAGTAACATTAAAGCGAAGAGCAACTAACTATGAAAACGCTAATCATACTCTTTCTCGCAATCGCATCTGTAAGTGCGCAAACTGTGCTGCGGGTAAATAACACGCCTGGTGTTAATGCTCCTTACACCACCATTGCAGCAGCGGTTGCCGCGGCTGGGGCTAATGATGTTATTATAGTGGAGGGCTCTTCAATTCAATATGCCGGGATTACTGTCGATAAAAAAGTGACGATTGTCGGACCAGGTTACTTCCTCAACGAAAACACGGGAATACAAGCCAACTTGTTCCCAGCAACAATCGATTTTATAGATTTATACGGGGGAGCGAGTGGATCTAGTATATCGGGTGTCACAACGGGTGCTGGACTTGGGGGAGGCGTGGGGTTTCGAGTCGTTGGTATCAATAATCTTTCAATAATTGGTAACAACACCTATGGACTTCAGTTGATGGGAAGCTCAAACAACATTCTTGTTAAGGGGAACTATATTAATGATGTTAATGCAACTGGATGCTCTTGCTCCAACACTTTATTTGTCAATAATCTTGTTCTTTCAACCGTAAACGCCCAGAATACTTCTTCTACATTAACTTTTGCAAATAACACACTATTAGGTTCTGTACAGTTTATCCATTATTCTTCTATTTCAAACAACATTTTCTACGCCCCTACAAACGTTAGCTTTTGGTTTGCAAATTCTACCGTCACTAAAAATGTATTTGTAGCTACCAGCGCAGCAGATGCAACCAACTTACAAGGTGTTGCGGCTGCATCTTTGTTTGTTGGATTGACGGGAAATACTACTGACACGCAATACAGGTTAAAGATAGGTTCACCTGCAATAGGCGCTGGCATTGGGGGAATTGATTGTGGCATGTACGGTGGAGCCACTCCTTACAAACCTTCCGGCATTGCCACTGGGCAGCACACCGTAAACAACCTGCTAGTTCCGGTAACGGTCATTCAAAACGGAACGCTGAATGTGAAGGTGAGCGCAAAAGTGAACTAACATGAAACTACAGCTCCTTCACATATTCCCTGCTGTCATTCAATCGAAATGCAGATTTTGTCTGCTGATTGTATTGTTGTTCACGAGCGTGTATGGTTATTCTCAAAACATCACCAAGTTTGAATACTTCATCGATACCGATCCGGGTGTAGGATTGGGTACACAAGTCAATGTTACACCCACCACTTCTATAACGGATTTTAATATTCCGGTTTCAACCAGCGCACTAACTCCTGGCTTTCACACACTCTACATTCGTTCACAAAATGAACTGGGTAACTGGACGCATACACATTATCGAACCTTCTTTATTGATAATACCATTATTCCACCGACTATCTCAACATTTAATCCTTCATCAGGTTTAGTAGGCAGTACGGTGGTGATTACGGGTACTAACTTCTCCACCGTGCCAGCCAATAACACTGTACGCTTTAACGGCACACCGGCCACGGTAACGCTTGCCTCCGCAACCAGTTTAACAGTAACCGTACCAGCAGGGGCTACCACGGGGCTGATCAGTGTGGTGGTAGGTGGTTTAACTGCCAACAGCGGCACCAGCTTTACAGTATCATCCCCTAACATTACCGCAGCCGAATACTTCTTCAACACCGACCCTGGACCTGGCAATGGAACGGCTATTTCAATCACGCCCGGCACCACCATCGATCTCACCAACATCAACATTCCTACCACTTCATTGGCTGTTGGGTGGCATACCGTACACGTGCGTGCCCGCGATGCCAACAACGTGTGGGGATTTTATGAGAGTCGGCAAATCTATGTTCGGGAAATTCCACCTGTTATTCCTCCAACTCCACCTACCAACATTACCGCCCTTGAGTTTTTCTACGATAATGATCCAGGGCCAGGTGTTGGGAATTCCATACCCATCACGGCAGGGTTAACCATTGATCTTGTAAACAGCAACCTGGCGAACACCCTGCCATTAGGCTGGCACACCGTACATGTGCGCGCTCAAAATTCATACGGTTGGGGTAATTATGAGAGTCGGCAGATATTTGTACGCGGTGCACCTGAACCGCCAGATCCATGCCCCTCGCCCATTGTTGAATTGGAATATTTTGTTGACAGCGACCCAGGTGCAGGGTTAAGTACTACCAAAAAAACCATCACTCCCTCTTTCTTGAACATCGACTTAGTGGATGAGCCGCTCGATGTAGGTACGCAACCGTTAGGTGCTCATAAAATTTACATTCGTGCCAAAAATGATGCGGGCGAGTGGAGCATGAGCGAAGCAGCCAACTTCACGGTAATCGCCCCGTGCGCCATTATCAATGCACCAACCGCTACGGGGGTAAACCGCTGCGATCCGGGACCCGTAACGCTAACGGCTGCGGATGCCGCTGTTGGTGAAACCTATCGCTGGTATGCCACCGAAACTTCATTGACACCCCTGTTTACCGGGAACCCGTTCATAACACCTTCACTTTCGGTAAACACCACCTATTATGTTACGGCCTACAACCCCACCACCTATTGCGAAAGTGGCCGCACTCCGGTAACGGCTTCCATCTCCGGCATTGATAAACCGGTGCTAAGCATTTCCGGTTCACTATCGGTGTGCGAAGGAACAACCCAAACCATCACGGCTCCCAATGGCTTTGTATCCTATACGTGGAGCAATGGACTAACAACCCAACAAATTACAGCCACCACCACGGGCAGCTATTCAGTCGTAGTCAATAATGGAATCTGCTCGAGTCCGCCCTCGGATGCATTTGTCTTCACGGTTAACGCCAGGCCTGCCAAGCCCACGATTTCCGCTACAGGCGGTGGTTCCCTTTGCGGCACCGGAACGGTTACCCTCTCAGCACCCATTGGATTTTCCGCCTATAGTTGGTCGAGCGGAGAAACTACGGCCAGCATTGACGTAACTAATATTGGAGCGTATACCGTTATTGTCTCTAATGCTTCCGGCTGTCAAAGCCCGCCATCGGATGCCCTGAGTGTTACCGCAGCGGCATTGTCCAAGCCTGCCATTACAGTAACCGGTAATCCCTCACTCTGCGATGGCAGCACGGTTTTATTGGAAGCCCCAGCCGGCTTTTCAGGGTATGCCTGGTCGAACGGGGCCACCACCCAACAAATAACCGTAAGTGCAGCCGGCAATTACTCCGTGATCGTATCGAGTGGCAGTTGTACAAGCCCTTCATCGGATGGTGTTTCCGTTACTACTACAACCCAGCCGGCACAACCTACGGTTTCAGTTTCGGGTACGACAACATTATGTAACGGAGCATTAGTGGTATTAACCGCTCCTGCAGGATTCAGCACCTATGCCTGGTCGAATGGAGAAACCACACGTCAACTGGTTGTGGATGCAGCGGGAACGTTTACTGTACAAACGGGCAATGCTCCCAATTGCCTGAGCATCGCTTCTGCTCCTGTAGTAGTAACAACAACAGGCCTTCCTTGCTCGGGCATTCCAGGCACGCCTTCCGTTAGCAACGCATCTCGTTGTGAATCGGGTACCCTAGTATTAACGGCAAGTGGTGCAACCGGAGGGTTGGAATATCGCTGGTACGATGTGCCTGCAGGGGGTTCCGTATTGTTCACTGGATCCGCCTTCACAACACCCGATCTTGCAAGTACTACTACCTATTATGTTTCACTGTATGACGCAGTCAATCTGGTAGAAGGAAATCGGGCCGCGGCAACGGCTACCATCATCACCATCGCAAAACCAGCGATCAGTCCTGCCGGTCCCATCACCCTTTGTCAAGGAAGCAGCACCTTGCTGTCGGCACCGGTTGGCTTTACAACCTACCTATGGTCGAATGGCGCCATCACACAACAAATTTCAGTGAGTAGTGCCGGAACCTACTCCGTGCAAACGGGGAATGGTACGTGTGTAAGTCCCGCTTCGGACAACGTGACGATTACAGTCGCACCGGCACTCGCCAAACCCGAAATCAGTGTTACTGGCAACACCGCACTCTGCAACAGTGAATCCGTGGAGCTATCCGCACCCGGTGGTTTTACTGAATACACCTGGAGTACCGGGGCTACCTCACAAGCCATTACCGTAACGAGTGCGGGAACCTATTTTGTTAGTGTTGGCAACGGCACCTGCACCAGCCTGCCCTCCGACAACACGATAATCTCATCGGTGGTTTCGCCCGCCAAACCAACCATAACCATTACGGGCAGCACTACCTTATGCAACGGTGCATTTACCGTGCTATCAGCCCCGACTGGTTTTACTACTTATGTGTGGTCAACCGGGGAAACAACCCGTCAGATTGTAGTCTCCGCTGCCGGAACGTTCTTTGTGCAAACCGGTACTGCTGCAAGTTGTCTAAGTCCGGCTTCCGATAATGTTGTAATCGTAGCCAACGGCCTACCCTGCTCCGGAAGTATTCCTCCCACTGCGCCAACAACCACTAACGTGACTCGATGCGGTGCGGGAACCGTAACACTGACGGCCTCCGGAGGCGGAACAGGTTTGGAATATCGCTGGTATGATGCAGCCACGGGCGGTACCGTATTATCAACTGACAATCCGTTTACAACCGTTTCTTTGACATCGTCCACCGATTTTTACGCAGCGCTTTACGATCCGTTGACGCTGCTGGAAAGCACACGCACGAAAGCAACCGTCACCATCATTAACTTTAGTAAACCGGTATTGACACCGGCAGGTACTGCAGCTGTTTGCTCAGGCTCAACGCTGGTGGTGGATGCCCCCGCAGGTTTTGCCAGCTACCGATGGAGCAAAGATGGCAACACGCTTGCTTTCACTTCGCAACAGATTTTGGTGACCCAGGCCGGAACTTATTCCGTAGAAACCGGGGATGGCACCTGCTTCAGTTCTCCCTCCGATGCACTCGTTGTTTCGGTAGACATCGTTCCTGATAGACCTGCTATCAGTGGTCTTTCCACAGTGTGTGGAACCGGGACTGTGACGCTTACTTCCTCAGGTACCGGACCTTATTTATGGTCCACCACTGAAACTACGCAGTCGATTACCGTGGGTGCTGGCACATATTCTGTAACCGTTAGCAATGGTGCCTGCTCCAGCGCTTCAGAAGAGTTCATTGTTAATACCGTACCGATTCCTACAAAACCTATTATTACTCGTATCGGTAAAGAAGTGATTTGTGTGGGGGCCGTAGTGGCACTATCTGCACCCGCAGGATTTACACATTATGTTTGGTCGACTGGTGAAACTACCCAAACCATAGTGGTAACATCAACAGGTTCTTATACAGTGCAAACCGGAAATGCAGCCAATTGCCTGAGTGCATTTTCCGATCCAGTTGAGGTTCGCGAGGGGACATCAGCCGAATGTGGCCTGGTGCAAACACCCGACAACGATGCGCCTGAAATCGATGCGGCTTCCTTTGGAGTAAAGATTCAATCGGAGGCTACCCATTCGCTACTCCCCTACATTCGCGATGAAGATGACAACCTGGATATTACAACTCTCCGGATTATCACTGGTCCGAGTCAGAGTGATGGAAAGGCCGACATTGATGGAGATCAGAATCTGCTGTTAGACTATCGCAACGTCAACTTTGCCGGCACCGATTATATCACCTTGCAAGTGTGCGATACGCAAGGGCTCTGTACCCAGCAGCAGGTTTCCATTGATGTGGTGGGTGAAGTAAAGGTATATAATGGGGTAACGCCCGATGGCGATGGCATTAATGATTTCATGTTTATTCAATTCATCGACATCATTGAAGGCGCCCGGAGCAACCGGGTGACGATTATGAACCGCTGGGGCGATATCATATTTGAACTCGAGAATTACGACAATGCCACCCGCGTATTCAGCGGCAACGGAACGAATGGAAAAGAGTTGCCGAATGGTACGTACCTGTACAAAGTGGATTTATCCTCCGGACAAACCTATAGTGGATTTGTAACCTTAAAGCGATAGCACCGTGCTTAACAATAATCCCACATGAAAAAAATCATCATCCTGTGTATGCTCTTGACCATTCAAAAGGTTCAGGCGCAGATGGACCCGCTGCAGGCGCAGTATGTAAATACGCCCATGGTTATCAATCCAGCCTATGCCGGATTAACGCGCGATCTTAACCTGGCTGTCGATTACCGGAAACAATGGGCCGGTTTTGATGGCAGCCCGCGAACCTTCAGCGCGTCCGGGCATATGGCCATCAATAAAAACAAGATGGGGTTAGGTCTCCTGGCAGTGCAAGACCATGTCGGTTCCAATACCACAACGGAAATGGAAGCGATTTACAGCTACCACCTGCCTGTAAATAATGAAACAACCTTATCCTTTGGGTTGCAGTTTGGAGCCATCAACTACCAAACGGATTACAGCGAACTGATTGTTGCTCCCAACGATCCAAAACTGGAAACCGCGAACGAATGGCAACCGAATTTTGGAGCCGGACTGATTCTCACAAACGATGTATACTTTCTTTCCTTTTCCTTGCCCAAAATGTTAAAGCCGTCCACCGAAACCGCATCGCAAGGTTTATATAATCGAAGTCTTTATCTGATGGGGGGGTATAATTTTACACTTTCATCACGCTTACGTCTTAAACCGTATGCCTTGCTCCGGGCTGCTACGGATACCAAAAGCTCATACGATGTTGGAATTAATTTATTGGGCGATGACAGCTATGTTGTTGGTGCCTTTACCCGGAGCTTTCATACGTATGGATTAATGGCTCAACTCCGGTTGGATGAGTTGCTACGGGTTGGATATGTATTCGAATTGCCGACCAACCAATCGGCCGGCACACAATACACTACTCATGAACTGCAATTAATCATGCGGCTCCGCATGACCGAATTTCACGATTTAACGCGAGTAAGAAGTTTTTAAAGATCCTGAAAATGAGCAAGGATGGTTTAAAAGAAAGGGAACCATGAAATAAACCGAAAACCAAACCCCATGAACACCTATAAACCCTCCGGCAAGTTCTCTCTTCTCAGCATACTCTATTTAGGGGTTGCGTCCATCACCATCATACCGTTTTTCGCCTGGCTTTACGCAAAAGCTACGATCGGACTACTCTCGGTTGGTGTTGTCTTTTATTACCTCAATTTTATTGTCACACTGATTTTCGGGGTATTGGTGGGTGCACTGGTTATGGACAAGGCGGTGGTGGAATGGGGCAAGGTGCGCAACGTTACTGCAGCAACCCTTTTAGGATTGGTGGCCGGTTCAGTTGCTTATTACTGGCAATGGATTTTCTGGCTTCAGGCACGATACTATACGGAAGATACGGTAGTAACCCTCGTCACCTATCCGGCTGCCGTGTTTGCAGCCGTTGGCGATTTACTTGCAACAGGCACCTTTACACTAGAAAAAAATGTTGTCAACGGATTTTGGCTTTTTTTGATTTGGTTGATTGAAGCCGCACTCATCCTCTTTTCCACGACTTTCCTGCCCCGGCTAAGGGCTTCCAAACCCTTTAGTGAAAAAAGAAAGAAGTGGGCCAAGGAAATTAAGCTCTCACCCTTCCACTACATAGAACCCGAAGAAGCAGAAAAACTAAAGGCTGGTGATTTTACATCTTTACTGTCTTTGCAAGCCGCTAGTGAACAAAGTCATCATAGCACGGTAACCTTGTATGATAGTTATGATGATGTTTGGTATGTCTCCATTGAAGATCACTTTGGAACAGAGGACAAAAAAGGAAAAGTAAAGTTTGAAGAAATAAAACTGTTGGAATACGTGCAGGTAGATGCGACTGTCGCCAAGTACCTCCAGAATCCTGACACGCCCATGTTAGCATCGGACGCCCCAGTTAACCAAGAATCAAATGGCAAACAACAGGATGCCTATCACCAACTATATGATACTCAAAAAACAAAAATTGTTGTCGAACTGCTTACGGTGCCTCCCAATCAACGAAATGATGACTGGGATAAACAGTTTTATGATAATATTCTACAGGCGTCATTTACCTGTGGCAACCCGCAAGTGGTACAGGGTCCGGATGGGTTACCTTACTTCATGCTACAATACCCGGAATCGAAAAAACCCTTTAATCCGTTTTCTCTGATCAGCATCAAGGACCACGTACTAAAAAACGGATTTGGCGTGGCGCTTAGCCCCGATGGTCAACAAGTGATCTGGAGCATCCCACACGGGGCCATGGTAAACTTACACCTGAATGGGAAGTTGTTTACGCAAGCTGACCACACGAATTTGCCGGAACGGGAAGTGCTGAAGGAAAAGACTGAAGTATTTTATGGTCAGCCGTCCGAAGAGCATCTCCCTGCCACCACGCGGGAAGTACTGAAAGACTTTTTGCAAACGCAAGGTATTGCTGAACCCAAAATGGCGCTGATGATGCGCGAACGGCCGGAAGGTCCCTCCCTGGAATTAGTATTCAATATCCATGCAGAGGAGTTTGAATCTGAACAACAATTTGAGGCGCTTATGAAAATGGTACAATGGTTTTTACCAAGACACTATGTGATAACGGTGCTGCCAAAGAAACCGGAGTATATTGAACATTTACAACCCCTTTAACTTCACTACGCATGACAACACAACAAATCGTTTTTCTTTCTGTAGGGTTATTCTCTATTGGCCTGGGTTATCTTTTCAAAACCAAACCAAGCTTTGTGGAGTGGGCGCTTAGCTTTGGAAGTGGTGAAAAACTGGTGGAGCGAGTAGGGAAAGTACGGGCTACAAAAACGACACGGAACTTTTTCGGGCCGTTGCTGATGGTGTTCGGGGTTCTTCTCCTTCTCATGACCATGGCATCTTGATGATAAGATAGGCGTCCACGCTTCTGTAACGAAAGCCAGAGACATTAAAAACTCATGAAAAGGCATTTCAGACTGTTGGGATATCTAATTGGCTTTTTTCTTATCTGCGGTGGGTTAGTTCGCATATGGAATACATTTACTGCTTTTGCCAACCTTGAGGAAGCTGAAGGCGTGATCATTAACTTTCATACACATGAGGGTGATCCGGATATTTATCATCCGAATGTCTCCTTCCTGTATAGGGGAGACACATTACTTGTAGAGGGTACCAAAGATGAGGAAGGAGAATTTACCGGAAAGAGGGTAACTGTAATTTTCCCGCCTGGCAAACCCGATGAGGCAAAAATAAAATCAGTACCCTGGTTTATTTCAGCGCTTTTAATTCTAGCAGGGATTTGGTGCGTTGGGCTTGTAGGCTTTATAAGCCTCCTGGAGCGAGAAAATGTACAGCGACAAATTTCAGAAAAGATATCGGCTCCAGAATATGAAAGTAAGATTCCGAAGTTGGTACTATTTGGGTTTTTAGCTGCGCTGTTAATAGGCCTTACTTATCACTTCACCGCAGAGAAAATAAAGAACCCGGGCAACAGCACTGAAATTGGAGGGTTGATTCTTCTGGGCTTTCTAGCCTTCATCTTCACAGCGGTTGTACTGCTAAATCTCTTCAGCTTGATTATTGAGTCGAAACTAATACCCGTTGACGCAGAATTCAGCAAACTTCTAGGCCCTTTCAGGGAATTGTCTGCCTCGGGTGAAGTCACCTATTATTGGCGCATCCAATGCAAATGGCTCCACCCGGAGACTAATCAGTGGATTACATTCACAAGTAGTCTAATTAGCGGAGTGGAATTATATTATCCACAACCCTTTATTCGAGTTGAGGCACACCGCAAAATGCCGGCAAAATATTATACGGTTAATCTTGCTTTAGTATCCAAAACGCCTGCCTCGGGTATAACCTTGCTGGATGCGGAAACCATGAGTCGATGGCGCGAAAAGGAAGCGCAATGGAAAGAAGCTGTAAAGCGCAAATTTCAACGATCCCTACGTGCTAAAATTGGACGACTGTTAAATTGCCTGCTAAATTTTTTGAAACGTAATGAGAAAGCCGTCCGGGGTGTTAGCATTGTTTTGGTTCTGCTTGGAATTATTCACGTAGGTCGAGATCGGGAGGATCCATCTGAAAATGATATAAGTGACGATGATAATGATACTGATACTGATGTATAATACGGCAAATTGTTATGCCTGAGTACGTTTTTTGGTTAATTCCCTTTTGGGCCATTGGTATTTTACCGTACGCATGGTCTTTGCCCAAGCTCGTAGCATCGTTCAGGCGATCTTTCTGGAAAGTTGAGACCACTGTGATTTCCAAACATTATGATGAAGACAATCTTCCACACTTCACATACACATTGGCTGGAGAAATACTGTCTTCCACGCATCTTTCAGACCTTTTTGCAGATGGTGATCAACTAACGTTTACCTATCCTAAAGGCAATCCTGAAAAAGCAGAGTTAAAGAACATGGGAAGTGATTGGGGATTTCCGCTGGCTATTTTCCTCTTCGGGTGCTTATGGTGTGGCATGCTTACCTGGATGACGGTAGATGAAATCGAAGCAGAACAAAGGAGAGAAGCGAAGCAATCATTAAAGATTATAGGGGAAAAATTGGTTTTACCTACTGAACAAGCTTCTGTGGTGGAAGAGCAAGGGGATAAAGATCATGCCATCTATTATCGGATAAAGGCATTCTCAAAGGATACAGCAAAAGGAGATACCAGCTTTTTCTATAGTCGATTTTTTACTTTTGACCCATATGAGGAACTTGCCAAACTTACCGAGTTAACAATTTATGTAAGTCCATCTGATAAAAGTTTCTACTTGATGGAAGTACCTATTCAAGCTCCAAAAATAATCGTGAACCAAAAGGCAACGGAAGAAGAGTCAGTAGAAAAAAAAGGGTGGATATTGTTTCTGTTTGGCTTTGTGGTGTTGGCGGGCTCTGGTTATTTTATTTATCGCGAATATTATTTAGCAAAAAACGGTATGAAGGCGCGCGCCAGAGTGCTTCATCACGTATCCCATTACGAAGAACGATTTGGATACCGCTATCATCCTTTTGTGCAGTTTTCTAAGCCCAATGGTGATCATGTTCGCATGGAACTTCCGGAGGGAAGCAATCCGCCTGCATATCAAGTCGGGGATCTCATCACTGTCTTTTACGAAATGCTACCTACGGGTGAAATAAGTGAAATCAGTTCGCTTAATGTTGCTATAACCATAATGGTCTTTGGTTTTGCATTTGTGGGGGCTTTACTGATGATGGCAGGAGTATACTTCTTTCTCTTGTAAAATGGTGTGAAAAAACAGATGGGATCTGTAGTGGGCAAAGGGATCGGCACTACTAATCAGGTGTTCGCAGCAATTTTCCGAATAATTCGCTTTACAAACCCCGGCCCTTCGTACACAAACCCGGTATAAACCTGAATCAGATTAGCTCCGGCTTTTATTTTTTCCAGCGCATCCTCTGCAGTCATAATACCCCCTACCCCAATAATGGGAAAGGCTGGACCCAATCTCGCCCGCAGAAATGAGATTACCTCGGTAGCCCGATTGGTCAGCGGTTTGCCACTGAGGCCTCCGTTTCCGATCGCTGTAATGCGGTCTGAACTAGTACGCAATCCTTCCCGTGCGATGGTCGTGTTGGTAGCAATGACACCGTCCGTTTTCGTCTCCTGAAGAATTTCTACCACGTCCAGCAATTGGGCCTCATTCAGATCAGGAGCAATTTTTAAAAGTACCGGCTTGGGAACGGGTTGCTTTTCATTCAGCGCGCGAACGCCATTCAATAACTGCTTCAACGGCTCTTTCTCCTGTAGCGCACGCAGGTTGGGGGTGTTGGGTGAGCTCACATTCACCACAAAGTAATCGACATACGGATACAACGCTTCAAAACAAATCTTGTAATCGTCCAGCGCTTGTTCGTTCGGTGTGATTTTATTCTTGCCAATGTTTCCCCCTACGATCACAGGAGATTTTCGTTGCTTCAACCGTGTCACCGCAGCCTCCACGCCCTCATTGTTGAATCCCATACGGTTAATCAACGCCTGATCGGCCGGCAGGCGAAACAGTCTGGGTTTATCATTTCCGGGTTGTGCTCTCGGGGTGAGGGTTCCAATTTCAATAAAACCAAAGCCCAAAGTGGCCAGCTCATCAATTAATCGGGCATCTTTATCAAAACCGGCAGCCAGCCCCACCGGATTGGGAAACCGAATGCCAAACAAGGTTTGCTCAAGTTGTTTATCCGATACCGAATAACAACGTCTTAACAACGTAGCAACACCCGGCAGATAGTTTACGAGTTTTAAAAGCCGAAAAGTAAGGTGGTGAATGAATTCAGGCGGGAAGAGAAAGAGGATAGGCCTGATTAAAAATCGATACATTATTACTTCTTCTTTTTCTGCTTGACCGGTTTGGCGAACTTTTGAAATCCCTTTTGCACAATGGTTTGAATCAGTAACTCGCCTTCCGTGGCGGTCATATTGGTCGTGGCATTCACCCGCCACACCATGAGGTTCTGCCGGTCGTTCAGATCGATAATGAGACTTCCCTGAGTGTAGTCATTCATGTAGGTACGCTCGGTGGATCCCGGAGTGAGCCCCATCGGGCCGAGGTTTCCGGCATCGCTGCGCGCAAGGGTTCCCACGGCATACGATACGATCAAATCTGCCGCAGAGTCGACCTGCTTTAATCCTTTCAATTCAAGTTCTTTGGCAACCGCATTTCGAACCCAGCCATGAACCGTCTGATCACTCACTTGCCGCTGATCCTTCGGTGTGATTACTTCGCCCTCACCAAACCGAAACGTTTTGTATTGTGTGAAGTCGTGGTTCTTATCATACTCCACCTTAATGTCCTGTGCAAATACGGCACCGGAACAAAACAGGAAAAAAATGAATACCCGGTTCATGCCTCAAAGGTAAACAATTTCTTAGCTGCGGGGGTGAAATTCCTGGATAACCTGCCGCAGGTAATCGCGGTCGAGATGGGTATAAATTTCGGTGGTAGTGATTGATTCATGGCCTAGCATTTCCTGCACGGCCCGCAGATCGGCCCCGCCTTCAATCAAATGCGTAGCAAACGAATGCCGGAAGGTATGCGGACTGATAACTTTCCTTAACCCGATGGCGGCCGCCAGGCTTTTGATGAACAGGAACACCATCACCCGCGTGAGCTTCTTTCCTCTGCGATTCAAAAATACGTGGCTTTCAAAACCCTTCTGAACAGGAACGTGTATTCGAATTTCATTCAGGTAGATTTTCAAATACTTCATGGCATCTTTCCCAATGGGTACCAGACGTTCTTTATTGCCTTTGCCAACCACGCGTAAAAAACCGGCATCGAAATACACCTGGCCGATTTTCAATTCCACCAGTTCCGAAACCCGCAGGCCGGAACTGTATAAAATCTCAAGTATGGCCCGGTTGCGGCCGCCTTCCGGCTTGCTAAGATCGATGGCTTCCAGCAGGGCCACTATTTCATCATAGTCTAGGGTGTCGGGAAGCTTTCGACCTAACTTGGGTCCCTCAATGAGGCTGGTAGGATCCTTTTCAATCAACTCTTCAAACAGAAGATATTTATAGAATGCTTTTATACCCGAGAGAATGCGCGCCTGGCTGAAGGCACTCATCCCCAACTCGTTGATGTACTGAAGAAAGCCTTGCAGATGTTTGGCCGTAATGACCAATGGGCTGATCCCTTTAAACTTCATTTCAATGAACTGCGCCAGTTTCTCCACATCGCGCACGTAGGCTTCGATGGAATTGACAGAAAGTGAACGCTCCAGCTTGAGGTAACTGCCAAAGTGCTTGATGTGCGTTTCCCAGTTTTTCATGAAGGGTTGCCTGAACGGGTTCAGGTGTCTGCAAATGTGCAAATTATTTTAACTTCGAGGCATGAAGATCCAGATCATCAACGGACCCAACCTGAACCTGCTGGGCACCCGCGAACCCCAAACGTATGGCACGCAGTCGTTTGAAGCGTTTTTTGAAAAATTGAAAAACCGATTTCCTCAAGCCGAACTAAGTTCCTATCAGTCGAATGTGGAAGGAGAATTGATCAATAAACTACATGCCGTTGGATTTTCGTATGAAGGAATTGTACTAAATGCCGGAGCCTACACCCATACCTCCGTAGCCATTCACGATGCCATTGCCGCCATCAAAACCCCGGTGGTGGAGGTTCACATCTCCAACGTGTATGCCCGCGAAGAATTCCGGCACAAAAGTCTGATTACTTCCAAATGCGCAGGATTAATTACCGGATTTGGCATGGAAGGATACGCCCTGGCGATACAGTATCTCCTCACCCGGTATTAATTTCTATTGAACAGTAAGTGTATTTGATTTTATACTAGTGCCATTTTCATTCACGGCCTCAATGGTAAAATAATAGGTCTTCATCCGGTCCATGGTTTTAAGCCAGTATTCGTTGTTTCCATGAACCATAATGCAGGTATAGAGTTTATCCGGAGCAACTCCATAATATATATTGTAGGCATAGGCATTTTCTACAGGCCGCCACTTCAAAAAAGCACTGCGCTTATCTTTTTCGGTACGCAATACAATAAAATCCCTGACCGCATCGGGCTCTGATCCGGGGCCAGTACCGAAAACACGCAACCCGCTCACCGCAAACTTGCCGGTTGGCATGTGTACATTTTCCAATTTAATGTAACGGGCCTCCACCGGTTTGGATAACTCTACATACTCATGCGGAACATCTGTCTTGTTGTTGCTCTTGTCCACCAGCACCGTCCATTTCTTCCCATCCACAGAAGAATACAGTTTGTATTGATGAAATTGATCGGTTCGCTTGCCCAACCGGTTGGTGTCCACATCCTGATCGGCATAGTTGACCTGAACCGCTTGCACGGTACTGACAATCCCCAAGTCACTTTGTATCCACTCCCCCGGGTTTCCGGTGGCTGCACTCCAATAGGTTTTCAGATCTTCATCCACCGCTTTGTTGGCTGTGTAACCACCCAACATGGAGGATACCTGAACCGGCTTATCATAATTCAATAACATCCACCCCGTGAACGCCCCTGGAGTTTCGGTACCCGGCAAGTAATGCGGGTAATCGCCAAAGGCTGTGTTGCACCACATCACATCATCGTTGTCAAAACCAGCGGGCCAGATTCCCAACCTGCGCTCGAAGGTATTTTTAACCGAAAGCATGATTGTGCTTACATGCCAATAGTGTTTTTGGTTATCCTGAAACGTTGCGCCATGGCCGGCCCCGCGCGCAAACCCACCCAACTTCATGCTCAACGGATCCGACTGCGGAGTAAACGGCCCCAAGGGAGTAGTGCCCACAACAACCCCATCGGAATAGCCGCTGAACTCCGTGCCCGGTGCACCATATTGCAGATAATATTTGCCGTTGTGCTTAGTTACATGAGCCCCTTCAATGAAGGGATCCAAAAACGTGTTATCCATGTGCTCGCCAAAGCGCTGCCACCCGTACCGGTCGGGCTCCAATAAATACATTTCCTTTCTTGTACCGAGCGGTTGTAGCGTTTTGCGATTCAACTCCACGCCATACAAAGGAAACTTATTACTGCTGCCGTTATACATATAAAGTCGTCCATCGGTATCGGTAAAGAAATCGGGATCCCACCCACCGATGTCAAACTTTTCAACAAGCTTACTCCATTCATTTCCTTTCGGATTCGTGCTCATCCAAATGCTGAAATCGCGGGCATAGGTAGAGCCCATCACCAACACCGTATCGCCAATAATGCCGACAGCCGGGGCACACAGTTCGTCATACACTTTATTCCACGGATTGAGAAACAACCTGGAATAGAATTTCCAGTTCAACAGATCACTGCTCATCCAATAGCCCCACTGGTTCGTGCTGAATAAAAGATAGTCTCCTTTGTAGTTAACAATTACCGGATCGGCTGTGGCCCGATGACGACCCCACTCGCTGAAATTGGGAATGGGCGTATATCCGTAGTCGAGGTTGATGGGATTGCAGTACGTTTTCTGTTGCGCCAGACCTTCGAGTGTGCAAAGCAATAAAAGCAGGGTAGAAAGGAAATAGTTTGTACGCATAGAAATAGATTAAAAAACGAAAATGCCTGTCCGGTTAAGAGTTCACCAGACAGGCAAGGTACACGAAAGCAACATTATTTAGGTCCATCCACCGTGCTGCTGCCCGGCTGACTGGTTTTTGGCAGCCAACTGCCTTCAAATTTGAATTTTATCTTACCCACATAGTCGCTGCAATAATACGCCACCCGATCCAGTGTGGCATTCACTTCATTCTGATCAAGGTCGGCCGCTTCCCGCAACATCATCACATACGTCCATTCATTCTTCTTGCAAATCCAGGAACCATACAAGGTGTGATTAATCTCCAGCAGATTCTGGAAAAAGGCTTCCTTGTTTTTGTCAGGCACCTCTACCAGGGGGCTCATGACCTGGAAATACCAGCGCTCCGGATTATTTTGAAAATTGAAAACATCAATCCAGATGGTGGCGCCCTTATAAATGAGCGACCACTGACCCGGCTTTTGGCCACGGCAGGCAACCGGATCAACTTTTAAGCCGGCAATACTAGCTTCAACTAGGGCGGACGTTTGATTCAGATCCATATTGTTGGGATTTGGTTGTGAGATTAGGACAGGTGTCGAAAATAAAGAATTGAGAAATTTCTTCCAATGGAAATTTCATCTCTCTGAGTACCACTCACCACCGGGCGTGCTATGCATAAAATTGAGAATGGCCTCCGCAACGACCTCGGGTTGTTCTTCCTGTGGAAAATGACCGGCTGTCTCCACTCTGATAACCTCCGCTTGTGGAAACCCTGATTGAAATTTTTGAAGATTACCTGGTTTGATCACCGGATCCTTCATTCCCCAGATTAATAACATCGGTTTGGATGCCAGGATCGCTCGTCTGGACCAAAGGCTTTCAAACCAATCCTGATCATGAATCAGGGATTTCAAAAACCCGAGAGTACCATGGCGTTCACTTCGCTTTGAGAATGGTTTTGTGTACTGCAAAAGGAGTTTCTTCGAGAGCTTGTGATCTCCAAAAGAACCGGGAAGAATAAAGCGAGCTGAAAAATTCAATGAATATAACCAGTGCATAATCGGGCATTTCAAAATTCGTCTCAATTTGATAAACTCCGGGTCCGACTCACTACTCCACAGCCAGGAATTCAGGATCACAATCCGTTGAATAAGATGCGGATATTGCATGGCTACCTGCATGCCAATCGGGCCGCCAAAATCATGCAGAATAAGGGTAAGATTGGAGAGTTGGAGGTCCACAATAAATTTTGCCAGGGTAGCTGCGTGCTGCCGGGTAGTGTAATCGTACTGCTCAGGTTTATCCGACAATCCAAAACCAATGTGGTCAATGGCCAGGCAGCGAAAATCAGGCTTCAGACGCTTAATAACATTGCGAAAATCAAAACTCCAGGAAGGCGTGCCGTGCGCGAATAAGATCGGTTCACCCTTCCCTTCATCCAAGTAATGTAGCGAATGACCGTTTATTGCATAATAATTCGAGTGAAAGGGGTATTCATTACGATCCAGCCAGGCGAGTTGCATTGTATTTTCTTTTCACCAAAATTGAGCGACTAAAAAAAATTCAATCTTGGTGCAGACCAACCTAAATGCGGACGGAATTGAAGAGTTTGCTGAAATTAGTGGGGTCAATGCCCAGATAGGAGGCGAGGTATTTGTGTGGAACTTCCTTGAGCAAGTGTGGGCTTCGTTTACAAAAAGCTTTGAATCGCTCTTCCATGGTTAAGCTGTGCAATTCAACATGGCGGGTTATTATGCCGGCCAGAATTTTCTCGGTCATCCTGCGAAACAATCGCTCCAGGGCAGGCGACTGATCAAAGAGTGTTTGCAAGTCCACATACGTGAGGGAATCAACTTCACTGGCAGTAATCGCCACCAGCCGGAAATGGGAGGGTGTTTGAAAGGAAAATGAATCCGGAATAGCACAGAGATCCGGGCACTGGGTAAATGCCATTACATAGTCCTTCTCTAATGAATTGAAATAGGCCATTTGAATACCGCTTTTAATAAAATAGAGTTCGCGTTGAACCGCCCCCACCTCGACAAGAGGGGCACCCTTTTTAAAAGACTTTGGCTTTAGTTTTTTAATCAGTAAGTGTAAATCATTCTCAGGCAACGATCGGAAAAGGACTAAATGCACAGCAGGGCCCACCTACTCCTCAACTTTAAAATCCGGGTTATAGATTAACCCAATACAGTTTCCCCAGGGATCTTTCACGGTAGCCACCTCAATTTCGCCACCCACATTATGTGGGGCTTCATGCCCGGTAGCACCAGCCTGTACCAACCGGTTGTATTCCTTTTGAATATCAGTAACACCCCAATAGGCGATTACATGATCACCACGATTCCCGCTCTCACCTTCCTCCGGAAGGAGCCCTAACTCATAGCCGCCAATATTAAAGCCTACATAAAACGGCTCGTCAAAGTAGGGACCCACCTTGAACGCTTTTTCATACCAGGCTTTGGCGCGCGGAAGGTCGGGTACTTTGTAAATGGTGGTTCGTAGTCCTAGCATAATTATGTTTCTATTCCTTTCCTGGTGTTGCGCCTGGCAACCTTCCTTTCAACCAGGCAATTTGGCCCCGGTGGTTCGCTTCATGTTCGCAAACATGAAACCATTTCCAATACGTATTAAAGGTCTCTTCTTTCGACCATACCGGGTCCACCGCCAGCAACCAGGGATCATCCTTCTTTTTTAGTTCGGCCAACGTCTTCGCCCGCACTTCGGTGATTTTATCAAGGTAATAGTTCACATCTTGTCCTTTAATGCTTTTACGGCCCTCCTCCCCTAAATTCATAGCGGCACCCCACTCCTTTTTTTCGGCATCATTTAAATCCTGCCGGCCCTCAAACGTATTGACCTGATAAAATTTTTCTGTTGCCCCCAGATGCATCACCAGCGCTCCTATGGTGTTTGCATTTTTGTCGTGCAGATAATCCAGCTCAGCCACCGTCAGGGACTTAACCATTTGCACGATGGTATGGCGATTGTAATTTAACATGGATACCAGCGTACCAATCTGGGGCGAATACCCTTCCATCGGACCTATGAAATATACGCTTGATTTTGCTGGGGTCTCGGCCTGAAGCGAAGTCAGTGGCACCACCCCGGTCGTGATTGCGATACCGGTTTTCAGAAAATTTCTGCGATTAAGGGATCTCGTATTCATAGCCTCGGGTTAAGGCGATGAAGATACAAAATTCCGGTGGGTGCTAACTTGGCTTTAGGATTAGTTCTTCTTTACCTCCGGTTTTTCTCTGTAAAAAGTAAGCGATACACTATTTACACAATAGCGCTTCCCGGTTAGCGTGGGGCCGTCATCAAATACATGGCCCAGGTGTGAACCGCAATTCGCACACATGATTTCGGTGCGCACCCAACCATAGGCGCGATCCACCTCATATTTTATTTTTCCGCCCTCCAGGGCGCGATCGAAACTCGGCCACCCGCAATCCGAATCAAACTTCATATCGCTGGTAAACAACTCAGCATTGCAGGCTGCACAGGAGTACACCCCCTTGTCGTTTGTCTTATAATACTTCCCGGTAAATGGGGCTTCCGTACCCTTTTCCCGCAATACTTGGTACTGCTCCGGAGTTAGTAGTTTTCGCCATTCTGCTTCCGTGCGGACTATTTTCTGCTCCGCAACCGCGGGCTTCTCTTTTTCAACAATTTTGGATTTCATATCCTGACCATAGTTGGTACACGCTTGAAGGAATAAGAATAGTAATACGGCTAGTCGCATAAGGTAGTTTTAAGCTTTAAACAAGAAAAGGATGGCTTGAGTTTCATGAAAAAACCCATGTGTCTTGCCCGTGACCATAATAAAATATCCCCACACCGTTCCGAGCATTGCAATTGAACCGGTATATTCTGGAAAAAACCAGTGGATCCACCAATTTCCATGGTGGTTCAGGAGCAGGCCAGCCCTTTCCTGGAAGAATCATCCCTTTTAAACTGAACGTGAATGCAAGCGATCGGAGCCGACCCAGATAAAATAGCGTCTTCTCAGCGCGACCACGATCCAATTCGGTGTACTCTCGTTCCTGCTCAGTCCTCTCCGGCCTCTGCAAATCCAACTTCGGGCTGCCAATCTTTCTTGTCCTCTTCAAAAAGTGTCAGGTCTTTGATCCCTGCAGACCCTTTCGCTGCTTTCCTCTAACCCACCTCTTTATATTTGTACTATGATCTCCTTTTATCCAGGACCCTCTCGGGTATATGAATCCTTGCCCAAACACATGGAGGAAGCCTACCGAACCGGGGTGCTCAGCATGAACCATCGCAGTCGGGAGTGCATGCACTTGGTGAAGGAAACTACCCGGGAACTGAAGAAAAAGCTCAGGATTCCTGCCAATTATAAGGTGTTATTCTTATCCTCGGCTACGGAATGCTGGGAGGTGATCGCTCAATCGCTGGTAAAGGGAAATAGCATCCATCTTTTTAATGGGGCCTTTGGCAAAAAGTGGTTTTCATATACCCAGGCACTCAGGCCACAGGCAAGAGGGGTTGCCTTCGACCTGAATCAACCCCTTCCTGTTAACATCTATATGACCGAAATGATCTGCATCACTCAAAACGAAACCAGCAACGGCACGCAGGTAACCATGCCCCTCCTCCGGCACCTTCGCGACCTTAATCCTGATTGCCTTTTTGCCGTGGATGCAACTTCCTCGATGGGCGGTATCCGGCTCGATTTTTCCCTGGCCGATGTTTGGTTTGCGTCCGTACAAAAGTGTTTTGGCTTACCAGCCGGGTTGGCCGTGATGGTGTGTTCGCCTCGCGCTGTAACGCGAGCATTTGAATTGAATAAGCACGCCCACTACAATAGCCTGGTTAATCAACTTTTGTATGCTGAAAAGCATCAAACTACACACACCCCGAATGTGCTGGATATCTATTTACTGAATAAAACTTTACACAACGCTCCTGCCATTGGCATTACACATAAACGGTTGCTGGCACAAGCCAAGGCATGGTATGCCTTGTTGCAGCAATCTGGAAAATATAAACCGTTGTGTACCGATACGGCACTGCAATCGCACACGGTGATTGCTGTTACTGCCCCCGCATCCCGGGTGAAGCAAGTGAAAACCAGGGCTGCGAATGCTGGATTTTTGTTAGGGGAAGGCTATGGTGACTTGCAATCAACAACGTTCAGGATTGCCAATTTCCCGGCCCTTAAACCGAAGGAGATTCTTGCATTGCAAGAGTTTCTGAAAAAAGAGCTTCAGGCATCCCCCTAAAAATAAAAAAGGAGGCCTCTGCCTCCCATACTAAAATGTCAATTGGCGCTATTTCTTAAGAACCTTTTGCATCGTCTCGCCAATCAAGGCCGGAGACTCAACCACATGCACACCGCATTCGCGCATGATTTTCATTTTAGCAGTGGCGGTATCTTCCGCGCCCCCGATAATGGCTCCGGCATGGCCCATCCTGCGGCCTGGGGGTGCCGTTTGACCGGCAATAAATCCTACCACCGGCTTCTTGTTTCCGTTTTCTTTAATCCAACGCGCAGCCACCGGTTCGTAATTGCCACCAATTTCACCAATCATGACGATGGCATCCGTCTCGGGGTCATTCATTAGTAATTCGACTGCCTCTTTGGTTGGGGTACCAATGATAGGATCACCTCCAATACCAATGGCGGTAGATACACCCAGGCCTGCCTTCACAATCTGATCAGCAGCCTCATAGGTTAGGGTACCGGATTTAGAAACGATTCCGATTCTTCCTTTCTTAAAAACAAATCCAGGCATGATGCCCACCTTGGCTTCGCCTGGAGTAATGACCCCGGGGCAATTGGGTCCTACTAACGTGGCGCCTTTTTCTTTCACATATTTCTTGGCAATCATCATGTCCTTGACGGGAATACCCTCGGTAATGGCCACGATTACCCTGATGCCGGCATCCGCAGCTTCCATAATAGAGTCAGCAGCAAAGGCAGGGGGCACAAAAATGATCGAAACATCCGCACCGGTTTTTTCAACGGCTTCTTTTACTGTATTAAACACAGGACGTCCTAAATGCACCTGGCCGCCTTTGGCTGGAGTTACTCCCCCGACCACATTCGTACCATATTCAATCATTTGGCCGGCATGAAATGTACCTTCCGAACCGGTAAACCCTTGAACAATAATTCGGGAGTTCTTATTGACTAAAACACTCATACAGCATCAGGTTAGCGTACAAAATTAGGAGAATAATGTTGTCGGCCAAATGCAACTGCTACGAACAGGTACTAACAAAAAGACCCGGTTAAAAACCGGGTCATCTGTTAAATTTCATAACGGCTACTTAATCTCCACTTTCAACTTATTCCGCAACAAAAATTCGTCATAATACTCGCGGTAGGTGGGATTGGTAGGGTCTAATTTGATCACTTGTTCATAGGCCGATATGGCATCAATGATCAGCTTATTTTGCTCATAATACGATGCCAGGTACAACTTGCCCAATTCCGAATCCAGGGTAACTTCTTTTGAGAGTTCGTTTACGCCAGCGATGATCTTTTCACGTTCTTTTTCCGGCAGACGCTTAATGATGTACCGTTCATCCGCCTTTGCTCCGGTAGATTTCGATTGAATCTCAACTAAAATCTCGGGTTCGCTGGCAAGTTTAGGGTTGTTTAAGTCAACGACCAACGAAGTTTCAGGGGTCTCTTGCTTCAACAAAGTCTCCCCAAACATATTCTGAAGCAAAATCGTGTACGGTCCTTTCTCCTTATTGTCCCACCCAATATACACTTCGTTGTTTAAAACATTGGCCAGCTTGCTTTCCGGCAAGAAAATCTTGATACCTACACCGCGGTGCGCTGCTCCCGTTGCATTCAACCGGTTTTTCTTTTCTTCAGCTGAATTTTTACTGAGCATGAAGTCTGCGTACTTGTTTAAAACGCCCGCCTCGCCCTGAACACGTCCGGCCAGGTCTTCGACTTTGTAAACGCCAGGTTTCTTCTCTTCCAATGGCTTGCCCGATTGATGCACTAATCCAATGGATGCGTTTTCTGAGATCTTTAACTCATCACCCATATTGAGGCTCGTTCCGGTTTTCACAGGCTGCCAGGTATCGCCCGATTTGACTTCGTTAGCCCCTTTATTGGCCAACACCCTGAAGACATACGATTGCGCATTGGCTGCCGAATAAACAGCTGCCAATCCCAACACCATCACTAGTTTTAGACTTTTCATTTTCGTTGAAATTTGAATCGTTGACTATCCGAAATTCTAACTTGAGGTGTTCGAAGATTCTGAACTACCTCTGAACATTACTTACTTTCGGTTTTCAGTTTATTTCGCAGTAAGAACTCCTCGTAATACTCCTTGTAGGTGGGATTATCGGGGGCCACGGAAATCACCTGCTCGTAGGCGGTGATGGCATCGATAATCAATTTGTTCTGCTCATAGAACGAAGCGAAGTACAACTTACCCATCTCCGATTCAGGCGTGATTTCTTTGGTAAGCTCCGTAATACCGGAGGCAATCTTTTCACGCTCGCCCGGAGACAGTCGTTTAATCAGGTACCGCTCGTCCGACTTCGCCCCGGTAGGTTTCGCTTCAATTTCCACTAAAATTGCAGATTCATTAATGAACTTCGGATCATTCAGGTCGATGGAAACCTTGTTGGTGGAGGATTCCAACTGCAGCAACAGATCATCAAACATGTTGAGGAAAGAAACCTTATAGGGACCTTTCTCTTTATTATCCCAACTGATAAACACAACGTTGTTATACACGCTGGCAAATTGATTATTCGGCAAAAAGACTTTGATACCCAACCCCCGGTGTGCAGCTCCCGTTGCATTCAATCGGTTTTTCTTGGCTTCGGCCGAGTTGCTGCTCAACATAAAGTCAGCATATTTATTCAGCACTCCGGCTTCGCCCTGAACACGCGCTGCCAGATCGGCCACTTTATAAACTCCCGGTTTTTTCTCTTCCAGGGGCTTTCCCGATTTATGTACCAACCCCACGGTTGCATTCTCGGTGATTTTCAGTTCATCCCCAATATTTAAACTGGCCCCCGTTTTTACGGGTTGCCAGGTATCACCCACCCTAATTTCATTCGCGCCCTTATTCGTTAAAACCCGGAAGGTATAATTCTGGGCTTGCGAAAAGAGGGTGCACGCCAAGAGGCCAACAATAAATAAAATTCTGCCTTTTTTCATGGTTTTAATGGATTTGCAGCACCAAATTACTAAAAAATCGTGCCAATCTTTGGTTACTCATTTAATACCTCCACCGACTTTTTGGTAAGCTGCCATTTTCGGATTTGGTTCTGGAATCCTTTAAAGATGTCATAACTGGGGCCAACCAGGGCCGATGCTGCCAAGGTGAGGGAAAGGTCCAATTTCAGAGAGGCGTAGCTAAACGAATAAACTATCAATCCGGATGTGGCCAGAATCAGAAAGACCTGAATTATAACGGAAAGTGTGTCGAACCACAAGGGTAAGTTTCGATCAATAATAATGAAAAGTACAACGGTCAAATAACACACAATAATGGCAATCGCATTCAACTGCCAGGGAGCTAACTCATCAATGTAATCTTCATTCAAAATCATGGCCACCACGTTGGCGTGTACAACCAGACCAAACATATCCGGGTTGGCACGACCGGCTACCTTTTTGTTTAGGGGTGTGAAAAACTTGTCCTCCCAACTGGGGTCTCCAAAGTAGTCGCCCATGATACCGATCATGACAATACTTCCTTCGAAAATATCTTTGATGTATTCATCCTGCAACAACTTATCCCAGTCAATGGCATAGAACATGATGGGATACTTGGTGGTGGAAAGATCGGCTGAATTTAAACCGCTGAGCCGATAGTCCTGGATCTCCACATTGCCGCGGTAGTTAATGATCTCCTCTTTCTTATTTCGGGCAAGAAATCGCCTGGCCTTCATCGAATCATACAACATGGCAATCTGAACACTAAAGGCCAGTTCCTCATTGCCGTTTACTTCCATGCGGGGAAAAACAGACCGGCATAGTTTCACATCTTCCTGATGCGAAGCGTTGGTGGGCAAGCTGGCGAAGGCATTGTAGGCATACCGTTTGAACATCTCATCGGAATACTCGATCGAATCATAAACATCGATGTCCCCCTGGCTGGCCAGCGCCTTTGTTTGCATGAGCTTACTCACTAGCACCACATTACCAGCTTCCTGAATAGCATTGCTGAGCATGAGGTTCCCCAGCGTGTCCAGCAATTGGGGGCAGTTGAGTGTATCGTATAATCCACCTTCACAATTAAAAAAACTATCAATGCCGATCACCTTGGGTTTGTGTTGACTGATCTTCATGACTTGCTGTGCAATGAGCGCTCGGTTCGGGGCCAGGTTAACCAATACGATTCGCTGGTCAACATCAGGATCCAACCGCATGTTGGAAAAGGCATAATCCGTTAACTCAAAATCAGTAAGAGCCTGCGAGATAGGATCAAACGCGCTGAAAAATTTCAAGTCGGCCAATTTGCTTACTCCCCACATCAATACGAAGACGAAGACGGTGATTGCAAGACTTTGCAGTGAGATTTTCTTCATATATAAAGTAAGTTCAATATAAATTTAGAAATTTAACCGATCAATCAATACACCTGTGAAGAACTCCGCACCGAATCGTCCTTCCCTTGATGACTTTCGGAAACAGATCATCAACGGAAACCGCGTGGTATTGGCACAGGCCATTACCTTGGTGGAAAGTCAGCGGGTTGAGGATATTCAAATCGCCAATCAGTTGGTAGAAGCGCTATTGCCCCATACCGGAAAATCGATGCGGATCGCGATCACGGGAGTACCGGGTGTTGGAAAAAGTACGTTCATTGAAACCTTCGGCAAGTACCTCACCGCCCAAACAAAAAAAATTGCCGTACTCGCAATTGATCCCTCCAGCTATAAAACCAAGGGGAGTATCCTGGGTGATAAAACCCGCATGGAAGAGCTGGCCAAAGATCCGCTGGCGTTTATTCGACCCACGGCAACCGGTGCAACCTTAGGAGGTGTTGCTGACCGCACGCGCGAAGCCATTCTGCTATGTGAAGCAGCCGGCTTCGAAATCGTAATCGTTGAGACGGTGGGCGTGGGCCAATCGGAAGTGGCCGTTCGCAACCTGGTTGACTTTTTTTTGCTGTTGATGCTGGCCGGTGCCGGTGACGAATTGCAGGGAATAAAAAAAGGAATCATGGAGATGGCCGATGCCATTGTCATCACCAAAGCCGATGGTGACAATGTGAAGCCTGCTAATCAGGCGAAGGCCGACTATCAGCATGCGTTGCATTTATTTTCTGAAAACACCGCAGGCTGGCGACCCCGGGTGATAACCTCTTCCGCTTTGGAAAACAAGGGGATTGAAGAAACCTGGACCCTGATCCAAGACTACTTTAACGTTATTCACTCAAATAACAGCTTTAAAGAACTCCGGAAACAACAGAACCTGGTGTGGTTTCACGACAGCATCCAGCAACATGTGCGGCAACACTTGCTGGAATCCGTTAAAGTAAAAACTCACATTCAGAATCTTGAAAAACAGATTGCCGAGAATAGAATTCTCCCTTCACGCGCTGCGCAATTGATTATTCAGGACTTTTTTCAGACCTAGTTTTATGCGCTTTAAATCCATAAGGGCAATGCCGGCAACTCCGCTTACAACACGAGTTGCGTTTCTTAAGATAGACAGCCGTGAAGACCATTAGGCCGTTTTCCCAATAGTAATCCTCACCCTCTCGTAATAAAGCTGACTGAATCTTCAAGGCCCCTCCTTATCAGAAACTAAGTTTCACACCTCCGGTAACAGTACTACCCAAGGTATTGTAGCCATATACCTCCTCGTACGAAGCATTGAACAAATTTCTACCTTCCACATAGGTCGTCAGGAATTTGGCCATCCGATATTCAATATACAGATCAAATAAAGAAAAGGCTTGTAACGTGGCAGGCTGATTGGTGAATGTATTCATATCAAAGTACAAATCATCTCGCTGGCCAACGACCTGCAGGTTAGCGCTTATGTGTAAGCGTCTGGTTACCTGATACGAAGCATTTGCACTGGCGGAATGCCTGGGTCTGCGAATCAGATTATAATAAGTAGTATCGCCTGATGCACCGCGCGTGGTAACTGCCCCAGTAACGAAGGCATAAAATGTCTTAATCGTAAACCGCTCGCCTGGCATAACGGAAAGCTCTACTTCGAACCCGTAATCATCCTGGCGATCCAGGTTCAAATTGGCAGGGTACTGATAAACGATCACATCTTCGATTTTTCTCGTAAAGAAAATACCGCGCCACGCCAGCTTCTTATCCAATAATCCGGAAGCCCCCATTTCAAAACTTTGACTGCGCTCAGGCTTCAAATCCGGATTGGCCCCGTACAGTCCGAATAACTGATAAAGAGAGGGTGCTTTAAAACCCGTGGAGAAATTCAAAAATAACTTGGTATTGCCCAAACGATAATACGGGTTGATGCTATAGGTTGCATTACTACCAAATTTGGTATGATGATTAAACCGGCCACCCACTTCCAAGTTCAGATTATTCCACGATCCAGTGAGGGTGGCGTAGGGGCTTGTTATCACAACTGAAGGATCTGCTTCGGTTGCTGTTTTATCGATCATCTTATATTCCTGATTAGCAATCCCCATCATGGCCACTAAATTCTCATTGAAACTATAGTTTCCAAAAATTTCGGCATGGTTAAACCTACCCGAATACTGTGTAGGGCCATAGGTGCCCTCGTATAACCGGTTGGTTTCGCTATAGCTATAATTTGCAAAGAGGGAGCCCCTTGTAAATCCGTACTGAGCAATCAGCCCTGTATTAAGCAAATCACCGGTGTAGCTGCTGGCGGTGTCATCGGTATAGGCACCGGCATCATAATCCCCGGCAAACCGGTTAAACCGAAAGAATGGTTTAATTGATATGTTCCGATTTGGAGTAATGGACAGTTGGCCCTGAAAAGTTTCCTGTTGAGATCCATCCTTATCAAAAGGGGTTGAACCTGTTTCTTTTGCCTCGCTGATGCCATCGGTTGAAAATCTTGAATACCCTGCGTTATAAGAAATTGTCTTTAACTGACCCTGCAAACCTGCCGTTGCCCGCCAGGTATTATAAGTACCCAGGCTGAAGGAAGCATCGGCTTCAACGGGTTTCTCGTTTATGTTTTTGGTAATAATATTAATCACTCCGGCAATGGCATCGCTACCGTACAAGGTTGACTGGCTGCCTTTTAAAATCTCAATTCGCTCCACCTGATCCAGCGACAACAGCCTGAGGTCAAAAGCGCCACCGGTGACCCCCGATGGGTCGGATACCGGAATGCCGTCAACCATCACAAGGGTATACTCATTCTTGGCCCCTTGTAAATACACTGATTTATCTTTACCCGGATTGCTGTTGGCTCCATTTACCACCAGACCCACCTGTTCATTTAATACCTGAGACAGGTCTTTACCTGCTGATCGGTTCAATTGACCGCGATCAATAATTGTTAAGACTTTGCCAGTTTCGCTTTTGTTTTTAGGATACTTCGTTGCCGTAATTACCACCGTATCCAATTGCAGTGCACGTACCGTGTCTTGCTGGGCTTGAAGATCGGGAACCAGCCACCCGAGGACAATGAAGAATGCCCAGACTTTTCTCTCTTTTTTCATTATAGAAAAAGGTTAAAGGTTTGAAAAAAGAGTAAAAGGCTGAATGGAAAGGATGATCAGAAGAACACGTACGATCATCAAATCGCAGTCGCTTTTTACCCGAAGCACTGTTTTTAGTTGTATTACGGCAGGTCTCCTGACTCTCCTGTTAGTCGCTCACCTTCTCATCCCAACTTGAAGGACAATGGTCTTGAGCGTATTCCTTGCGTTACACAAGGCAGGATTACAGTTGCGGGAACAGTCTCCGATTTTCACGGAATTCCCTTTTAACTTCAACACTTAGTTGTTGAAGACCGCACTACAGCTACAAACATAATTAAATTCTTTAAACTTGCCGGATGAAAAGAGATACAGGGTATTTGATTGCCGCCTGGTTGATTGCTTTTGGCGCGTGTACCCCAGAAAAGAAACCGGATGCAGAACCGGGTGCAACCACCTTGAAGTATGCTACCGGTTTTACGGTAACACAGGAAGGAAATTTGAAACGAATTACCATCACCACCCCATATCCTGGCGCTAAAGAAGAAATTACATACCTGCTGGTTGCTCAAGACGAGTCAGCTCCCTTGTCCGATGCCAATACCCAGGTTATTCATGTGCCGATTCAAAGTATAGTATGTACTTCCACCACCCACATTCCCTTACTGGACTACCTGGATGAGACAAACTCCCTGATCGGATTCCCCACCACGGATTACATCAGTTCAAAAAAAATGAGGTCGCGGATCGACCGGGAGGAAATCACCGATTTGGGAATCGATAAGGGGATGAATCTTGAATTGCTCTACTCGTTGAAACCTGACCTGGTCATGAGTTATACTATGACCGGGGATCTTGGTCAGTTGAATAAACTAAAAGAACTTGGCATTCCGGTTGTGGTGAATGCCGAATACCTGGAAACACATCCTCTCGGAAGGGCCGAGTGGATTAAATTCATGGCCCTTTTTTTCAATAAAGAGCGGGAAGCCGACTCTGTTTTCAATGAAATAGAACGTGAATACCTGGCCACACAACAACGTGTTGCTCAAGCAGCACAACGACCAACGGTATTGAGTGGAATTGTTTACGGAGATACCTGGTTTATGCCGGGCGGGAAAAATTATGCTGCGCGTTTGCTGGCAGACGCGGGTACGAACTACCTCTGGCGCGAAACCGATTCGAATAGTTTTCTGGAACTAAGTTTTGAATCGGTTTATGACAAAGCTAAGAACGCAGATTTTTGGATTGGCGTTGGATCTTTTAACTCACTGGCAGAAATACAAGCCGCGGATTCCAGGTATGCGTTGTTTAAACCCTTTCAGCAAGGAAGTGTCTACACCTACAACGTCCGTAAGGGAGCCAAGGGAGGCAGCGAATTTTTAGAACTGGGCTACCTACGACCGGATTGGATCTTGAAAGACCTGGTGAAGATTGCCCATCCTGAATTGTTGCCGGATTACGAGCTTTATTTTCATGCCCAATTAAAATAGTTTACGACAACAATTCGTATTAATTGGTTGCTTTCCTTAAATAAACATTTCCATACTTCGATTCGAAACTATACCGGGGGCCAGTGCCGGGCTTAACGGAAACCTGGGTATGGAAATCCCGCTCCTCCAGTCCGCTGAACTTCAACTCCAGGTTGGTGTAGATCTGGCCATAACTCGTCTCCGCAATTAGTTCTCCGGTGGTCTTTTCCTGCACGGCCACATCCACACCGCCATAGGTTGCATCCACGGATAAAGGGCCATTGAAATTCCTTACCTCGGCCATTCCGTAAACACACTCAAGCTTGGTCTCTACATTTCTGGGTACTTTCACCTCCAATACAATATCCATGTCCACGCCCATTGACCTGATATTGTAATCATGACCGGTTTCTTCGCAATATTTCCGATAGTCGGCCTTGGATTTGAAAGTGATTTTCTCAGAGCCACGGGTAATCGTAATGCGGTGCGGCAATTCTTTCAACCCATTGATTCTATTCTCAATAAACATCGTATTGCCGGATGCGGATTGATTAAGTTCGAAAGCACGGTCGTTTTCACCACCATTGATACTTACCGTGCCCGTGATTGAGATTTCATTTCGATCCCAGGTGCTTATTCGTACCAACTCCGGGTAATCAAACCGGAGTGAAATCCGGTTACCTGCTTTTACTTCATAACTCTTGTTTACCGGAGTCTGGGCCATCAGAACTCCGGTAATCATTATCATCAAAAGCGTACTGATCGATCTCATTTTTTGCGCAGGTAAATTTTGCTGTAATCCGACCGAAGGGTTACATTCATTCCACCCCCATTTAGCTTTCCGCTAACCTTATCGCTGTACTGCACAAATTCACCCGTTTTGTCCACCTCGATCTTATATTCAGGTGCCACTAGTATTTCCCCATACGATGTGCTCAGTTTAAGATTCGCCTTCAGTGTTAAGGGAAGGGTTACGTCCACATACCCGTAAATGGAAACCAGTGAAAGCGGACCTTTAACATTGGCATTGAAATCGGCTTCAATGTGACCGTAAATTGTTTTAGCGGTAATCGGACCGGTAATGTTCTCCAATTCAATGCTGTTGTAGGTGGCGGATATCTCAATTTCATTTTCGATGTTTTTGAATACCGCTTTACCACCATATTGCGATTCGTGCGAAAAGGAAACAATGACGCCTTTGGGTACCAGAATCTTGACATCCGGGGCATTCATCTTTTTCAATTGATAGACCTGGATGATATCCCCCTTATCCGTTACATTAATCCCCAGGCCGGTATTGTCCTCTAACCCCAGGCTGTTAATGGCGCGCAACCCTTCGGCCCGTTCATCTTTGCCTTCTGAGCGATCGCGGGACGAGAAGATAATCTCGTTTCCAGCATGACCCTCTACTGTCACCCGGCCAATATTCAATTCTAAGCGGCCTGTACTTTTCGCCACCTTATACTCCTGGGCGAAGCCCGCGGTGCCCAGCATCAAAAACAATGTGATTACAAAAATTCGTTTCATGGTTATTCTTTTAATTTTTTCAGTTTTCATTTATCTATTTTCATTCTCCTCACGATCGGTTTTCCTGCAGTGAACCGGACCGGCTAAGAGAGTTTTAATATTCCTGCATACGCTTCGTCCTTAACCGCTTTCATGGTACGTGCATCTTTTGTCATTTGCTCCAGTTGCTTAACCACTCCCTTTTCCTTCATCGTCACCAGTAGTTGAATCAGGGCAATCTGTACCACCGGGTCTTTTTGAATACTCAACGATTGAATTAAGGATTCCCGAACCTGTGTCTCGTTACTGAACTTCCCCAATGCTTCCAAAGCCGCCAACCGAACATTGCTATTGGCATCTTCATTCATCGTCTTCACGAGAACTTTTACAATCTCATCATCCGCCTGCTCCAATTCATTGGCTACAGAAACGCCTACCATGCGCTGGCTGGCGGATTGCTGATTATCAAGCATGGCCATCATCAGCCGTCTGTTCGTTTCTACCTGTTCTTTTAGTTCGGCCAATTCCCGCTCCTGAACCTGATCCTTGTTAATCCAATACCCGATACCCAACCCCGCCATCAGCAACACAAAGCCAGCCGCAATTCGGTACACCACAGGGGAAAAGAAAACCGTCTTTGTTTTCGTTTGGGCTGCGATTTCCGATTGCAAGGCGCGCTCAAACGCCACTTTCAATTTACCCGAAGGCTCCAATACCGGCACGTTCCGCATGACCTGCATGACTTCACTAAGTTGGTTATGGAGTTTGCGAAATTCATCATTGCTGACAAGCTCACGCTCCACTTCCGCTTTTTCAGTTTCCGATAATTGACCATCGAGGTAATCGATGATCCGGCTTTCCCACTGTTCTTTATTCATCGTTATGAATTTTCAAGTTCAAAATAATTTTCGCGCAGCTGCCCAATGGCCCGGTGTACTTTTACCTTCACGTTTGAGACTGTCATATTCAAGAAACCCGCCACTTCTTCATATTTCAAATGCTGAAAGCGGGTAAGCACCAGCAGCTCACGGTAGTCGTCTGGTAATTTTGCCAATGCCCGGATCAACCGTTTTTCAGTTTCTTCCTGTTCCAGGGCTTCCTGCAGATCGGGTAAGTTTTCCTCTAGCTTCTCCACTTCCATATACGCAGGCTTTTGCTGTTTTATTTTCTGGTAATGATCTGCAAAGGCATTGCGTGCCATTTGGTAGATCCAGGACTGAAATTTCATTTCCGGATTATAGGTATGGCGATATTTCAGCAGCCGAAGGAATACATTTTGTGTAAGATCTTCCGCAACCTCACGGTCGCCCGTCATACGCGCCAGGAAATTGAAAATCCGCTTATGGAACCGATCGAAAAGTAGGGAGGCTTGTTGAAGGTTGCCGTTTTTCACGGCTTCCATGATTAGTTCATCACTCATCCTCTCAATGCTTTTTATCAGGGTTCGGCTTATTTACCAGAAGGGGCAATAAAGGTTACAAATGAAAATAAGAAAGCTTATAATAATATCAGAATCGGATTGAATCGTATAAATTTGCGCAAAATCGGGATGTAGCACAGCCCGGCTAGTGCGCTACGTTCGGGACGTAGAGGTCGCTGGTTCGAATCCAGTCATCCCGACCTGAGCGGTAGCAAGTAATTTTTTTTTACTGCTACCGCTTTTTTTTTGACCTAAATCACTGTGATTCAAGCCCATTAATACCACCGCTTCATTGAGCCTTTTGGTTCGAAAATGATTTTTTTCAAAAGTCAATTTTTCGGGAAACACCGAACCAATGATTAATTGCTTTTCACTTAATGAGGCCTTTTGATATATCAAGTCCATATCTTTTATAAAAGCCGCGCTTAACTTTAAATACTCCCTGTAATCTTCATGGCCCGATGAAAGATTAGCCTTCTTCCTCATTAGTTCATCATTAGCTTCTAAAATTTTCACCTTTATCTCCTTGTAGTCATTTGCGGTAATCTCTGCATCCAACATCAAATGTTGAGCATTCTGTAGCCTTTGATTATTCCGTCCAATTTCCTCGTCAATCTTCAGAAGTTCATTTCGGTCATTCTTCGTCTTGGTGTTGAAATTATCCAAAAGAACATCGTAGTTCATATCAAGCGTCATTGCATTGGGCTTAATCATTTTAAGGTATTCCAGAAAGCTCTTATTGGTTTCCTCAGCCCGAAATCTTTCATTACAACCACATGTACAGTGATAGTAAAAATACTTGCCACCATTGCCACGAGAGGCACTGCCAGAAATATTTTTACCGCACAAACGGCATTCGAGGAAGCCTCGCAAAGGAAGCTGTTCTTTCATCGTGTTCTTTGTTGGCCTACTAGGAGTCCTACCGTCCAATATGTCCTGAACTTGAAAAAATAGCTCATCGCTAATTAATGGTTCATGTAGTGCCTTGGCATAATAGGAGGGTTCATCCTTGTAAGCCGCGACAAAAATCTTCCCAATGTATGCTCTATTCCGAAGCATTTTAGGAAATCGGGAGCGTTCAATGTTTAAGCCCTTTTCAAAAAGCTTATGTCGTAACTCCTCCATTCCAAAAGCGCCACTTGCAAACTTCTTAAATGCGTCTCGTACAATATCAGCTTGCTTGCTTGGGATAATCATAGCTCTACCATCTTCAGTTCGAATATTCTTGTAACCGATTGGGGCAAGAGTTGTCCAGCGCCCTTCTTTTTTTGCCCGATAAATTCCTGACTTAACATTAATCGATCTTCTGTCATTTTCAACCTCTGGCGAAGCCAGGTAAAACGCCAGCATCATCTTGTTCTCTGGAACTTTTAAATCCAAAGGTTGCTCAATGGCCTGTGGTTCTATTTCCAGTTTATTGAGTTGTTTTATGATGCCATAGGAATCACCGGCATTGCGGCCAAAACGACTCCAGTTTATAAATAAAAGTAAATCAACTTCACCTGGATTTTTCTTACAGAAGTTCATCAACTTGTTAAACTCAGGTCGATCAAAAGTCTTCGCGGAATAATCTTCTTTATAATGTACAACAATACTGATATCCCTGTTCGCACAATATTTGCGCAATTGTTCTTCTTGATATTGCAAACTATATCCCTTCTCAGCTTGCTCGTCTGATGACACCCTCGTATAGATTATCGCTCTTCTTTCTTTCATCCTTTTCTCTTTGATAAATGTTGTACTGTATCTCTGCTAGTTGATAAAGAAAATCTCTAATCTTAAGTAACTCATCATCCGTATAATTGTAGCCATGCTTTTTGGCTAGCTCCCTGCACCTCGCCAACGACACCATTCTTCAATAAGGTTAACAGGAACATAGTTTGGTTAATTGGTCGGTTTCTACTTATCATAATATGTGCCAAAAAGAACTGACCCAATTAACCTATCCTTACGCTCCTTAAATATATACTTACAAACTCTCTCTAAAACTATTTTTTCTTTTTTCTCACATTATAAAGCACTGGCCCCAGGTTCTCACTAATCTTCTCAAGGGATCGACCTGCGACATAACCTCCAACGCCCAAATCCATCATTGTCCAGATGTGATCATCGAGTGTTGTTACTGGTAAATTGAAGTACGGCACCAGCACATAATTGTTGAAGACAATAAACATGCAGATGCACATAAGTACAGGTCGCCAGTTTCTCTGAAGCCAACTCTCCCCCTTTGTTTCTGATTCAATGATTTTCGTCTTGTTCTCCAGGAGTTTGCTTTCATAATCAATACAAGCTCCCTCCATATTCAGGAGAAGTTCTTTGTACTTCAATTGAAGTTCAAGCTTCTCATCTGACTTGTCTATTTTGTCGATTGCGTTTCCTATGGAATCGACTGTCTCTTTCACTCCAGCTCCGAGAACTTTAGACAAAAATCCTCCTATGCCTGCCTTGGTACCAACTTCACTTGCCTCCATGTCTGTCTGTTTAAATTGTTAATAATTCTTTTGATTTATTTTAGCTCTTGCTTTGTGGTTCCTGCCATTGGATTCCAAATTGTCTGAAGAAATCCAGTGTGCTTTTGGGCGCATATCGGTTTTTAGTTACCGTCACCACCCCTTTATAAACTTCTCCTGCTATCTCTGCGATGTGCTCCCAATCTTTTCCACCTTTGAAGTCTCCCGCTTTTGTGTGTTGAAGTATGAAAATGAAAGCCGTATCTGGATGCTCTTTTCGCATCTCCTTGTACTGATTGATCTTTAACCCCAAATCATTCACTGAATCAAGGATGATGAACTGATAATCCGAAAGATTAGGGTCTTGCAAGTTTTCAGCAAAATGTAATCGCGCAGGTAAAGGATTCAAAAACTCATTTACCTTCTTGGTCATCGTAGGTGACGCAAACTCTTCCGATGACACATAAAGAACATCTCCAAAATTCTCAGCCAGGTATTGTGCGAGCTTCAATAGGAAAATAGTTTTTCCGTTATGAGGCTCACCATGAAACATCATCGTGAAGTTTTTGGCCGGATTTCCGAATAGGGATTGCCAGAATGAAAAGAAGCTAAGGAGGTCAAGTTTACGGTTAGCCATTTCCTTGGCAGTAAGCACTCCGCTTAATCCCTTGTTGTGCGAACAAGCTCCACGGCTTGCATCCGAATACGTCTTCCTTTTGCATGGCCTAAGTTTCTTTCCTCCTGTATCGTAAATCCTTCCAACGCCATCCTTGCATCCACATGCTTTTACAATTCCTTCCAGGCCGTTCAACTCCGCTTTGGAAATTGAAATCTTGCTACTTGTTCTTTGCTTAAGGCTCTTGTAGATGGCATTGACCTTATCCGAGTAGGGATCATCTTTTAAGATTTCCTTTTTTGCCACCAGATTCTCCAGTTGTTTAAGAAAGCCATTTATTTTTTTCTCATCGTCTTGCCCCTGCAATCCGATAAAGCGCTTGATCACCATAATGGAAGGATAAACCTTTTCCCCTCCAGCAATGGCAACCAGGTGATTCAGGTCCTTGTCATTGATGGCGAATGATTCTTCTCCCTTCATCTTGTTGTACGCCTGAACAAGCTTATTCTGAATCATTTCAATTTCCTCTGCCAAGGGTGAGGTTTTACGGATGAGCTTTTGAACGATGGACCGTTGCAAGGCCTTGATGAATGAAAGGATCGCATTAGGAGATTTCACCTTGTTATGCAATCCAACGTACCTTTTGATGTATTTTACCTCCTCTCGGATATGCTCAACATGCTTTACGTGCTTGGGCTCTTTCTTCTCCTTTACCTTTTTGGTAGCAGTCTTACGTTCGACCTTGATTTTTTCTTTGGCAGACTTCTTTTTGGGTTCCGGGGTAGTCTTAGCTTTAGGTGACTGAGGTTCCCTGGGTTTTAAAGTAGAAGCGAAGTCATTCAGCTTTTGAAAGTATAGGTCAATGACCTTCTTGATACCTTCACTACTTTGATAGGTAGCCCAATTCGCTCCATTGGATGTACTCTTCACCACCAGGTCATGACCTTTCTGTAGCGTTTCCGGCAATGTATTTACACCGATTCGCTCCACTTCAATAAAATAATTACTAGCCGTTATCATTACGCTGCAAAGTTTAATAGTTCTAATTCGAGTTCCAGAGCAAGAGCTTCAAGCTCCATTTGAGATTGTGATTGTTTTGGTAGGACGACCATGATAGGTTTTGCCCTGCTTTCTCTCTTAGGGATTTCTCCCTTGATCAATTCATATTGCGGAGGACTCAGTGAAACACTATCATTGAACTTCTCCTGTAATACCTGGACAAACTCATCTATTCTGTTTTCATCCACGGAAGCAGTCATCCGATCCGAAATCTTTTCAAAGTTGTTTCGATCAACGATATTCAAAAGATCAGGATCAAGGTAGGTGTCACCACCTTTCGACCTGGCAGCGGAGACCACTAATTTGAATTTCCCAGGTTGCCTGAAAATGGAGACTCCATTTTTAGTGGTGATGCTTGACCCAATGGTCAAAGACCGAATGATTTTCATTGCCCTGGAAATGGGAACCACGGTCTTTTGCTGAACATCATTTTTAGGCTCCCAATATTCCGGCATGAGAATGCCTTTCTTGATTCCACCATCAATGGTCGTGTAGCTCACCAGTTTTCCTTTAAAGGCACTGAATGCCTGAAGCACATTTCCGGTAATGATGTGGCGAATCTTCCTATCTACGGTACTCTCTTTAATTGAAGCTTCCCACTTGGCTAATAGTGAATCTTTGTCTAGGTTTGGTAATCCCACACTGGCTCCGATAATGGCCCGGACATCTTGGGCATAGCTTGCAGGAATAGCGATGTACTTGTTACTGCTTGCAAGGGCAAAGCGCAACCGCATCGAGCTTGGTGCATAGGGATTCTTCTTTTTCCTGTCGATGATGAATCCCAGGAAAACGGCAGGCGCTAACTCCTGGCCGCCATCATAGCTATTGACTGGATAGTTAAGATTTCGTCCTACATAGAAAGATTCAAAAATGGATTCCAGGTATTGCCTCCGGTTATTGAAAGACCGTTTAATCTTTTCTTCGGAATCAGCCATTGCTTTGTGCAACTCGTTTGTCCTGGCTTTTATAACTTCCTGTGCTTCGGCTGAAGTACCTTTTTCAATAAGCTTCTGAATCTTCTTCTCTTGTGGAATCTTTTGAATCAGGTCTTCATAGTAGGTTACATTCTCAGCGACTTCATGATTAAGCTGCTCACCCATATAACCCTCATACTCCAACTTCACTTCCTTTTGCAATTCTCGTCCCTCTTTGCCTTGAAGTGATTCGACCAGGAGATTGTTTAGCTCCTGGCGTGAGAATGGTTTCTTCAAAACGTTCGCCATTACTGTTTCCAAAATGCTGTCATCGCCAAACTCACTTGTTCCACCTTTGCCCACGATAACAGCCCTGGAAGATTGAGTTTCTGTCTGGAGATCCATTGCTTCTACTTCAAGGTCATACTCACCGATCTGTTTGAGATACTCTACATACTCATTGTATCGGTTGGATATTTCGTTGTAAAAGTCTTGCTGCATGGCTGTTGAAAGCACAGCTACTCTTCCTGAAACTCGATGGGCTGCATCCTCCAGTTCTGCTCCATCTACTTCTCGTGTTGCCAGACCCAATGGATCATCCAATAAAGTGTTGACCTCCAAATTCTCTTTTAAATACTCCGCGACAATGCGGTCTCCATACTTGTTAAGAAAATCTGGAACGTCCAGAATCTTTGTCGATGACTTCTGATTGGACGTGGTATTCGCGTCCAGCGATTTCAGTTTCTTTTGAAGCATCATCATCAATCGCTTCTCAGCGGGAATCGCAGAGTTGACATAATCGTAGATCGGTTTGTAAATCTGTCCGGTGCGGTTTATCCGGCCTCGTTTTTGAACCTCGGTGTTAATGTCAAGCTCCGCTTGCAATACAATCATAACTCGTTGCTTCACTTTTTCTTTGACAACCTTTGGAGTGATGATCGCGTGTGCCGATGCTCCGGTACTTCCTGATTGGTTGATGAGCAGAACGTCTACCTCGTTATTATTGAACTGACGAAACGCATCATTGGTATTCACTCGCTTACGAGTCATGATGAGAGCCTTATTAGTCTTCGGATTAATTTGAAGCTCGTACTTGCGACCAGTAACCTCGGCCACTTTGTATCCCGCTTCCGTAATCTTTCGGACAATCACATCAATAGGAGAAATGGTAATTCCAGTTGAGGCTTCTCTGATCCGATCACCTATTCTTAAATACTCAGCTTGTGCCTCCAGGGAAAAATCGGAGATTTCAAATTTTTTGAAAATCTTCTCACCATCGGTGTCTGTCTCCGTATAGCGAAGGACTCCATCAAGACCTTTTTGAAGCACCAATGAAAAGTCTGCATTGATCGTGTCACCATCGGAAACAGCTAGCCCAGCATCATTCTCCATTTGTTCGATGAAGCTTCCCATGGTACTCGCGAAAGCGATAACCGGTTTCTTCCCTTCCTTCAATCGCGCAATGGCTCGTTCAGCAACGGCTTCGGCCTTAATGCTGAAAAGCATTTGGTTAATTACATTAAAGACCTTGGAGAAGTATGGGAGGTTATCGACTCCGGCTTGTGAAGTACCTTCCCGAATTTCGACTTGTTTTCCTTCGGCCACTGCGATGTCATCCAACTCATCAACAATCTCATCCACATAGGTTGTCTGAAATTTGATGATGTCGCGAATAATGGAGGTGACATTATCAGCAATGGCTCTATGCTCTTGCTCTTTTTGTTCGAGTGTGATGTAGTTCACTTCAACACCTTCGAAGGAACGCTCTCTGCGAACCATCTGGCCTTCGGCTACAAGTTGACTCGCCAGGATTTCTTGCAAAGCCACTCCGCCTTTGGTGATCGCTTCAATCAAAGCATCCCTGGTCATGCTCGCATCACGAATGGAAGTCTTCATCGCATAGATGGGCATGTTATCAGGACGCTTGGCGAAGGTGGCTGAAAGGAATACTACGCCTCTTGTCTTGGACAAAGCGGATTGCATGAAGTTTCCGGTATTGCCAGAACCGGATGAATTGTGAGCTTCATCCATGATGACGATGTTATCCTCTGCTATTGCATTTAAGAAGGCAGGTTTAGTTGGCTTCTTTTCAGGGGAGTTGAACTGTGAGTAGGTGGCAACTGCGAAATGAAAGTTTCGTGGTATGCGTTGTCCTTCAAATATTCTGTTTTGGTCCGCGGTTGGAAGTGCCTGGTAAATGATGTTTCCATCTTCATCCTTGATGTCGGTTTTACTTTCACGACCATTGACAATAAAAGGAATAAGGTGCGAAGAACCAATGGCAGACAAATCACGATATATGTCAGAGAACAGGTTTGCTTTTTCAGTAATGAAGATTGGCTGAACTCCTTGCTCCACGGCATAGCGGATGATAGAGGCAGCAATGCGTCCTTTACCAATTCCTGTTTGATCTCCAATGATCATCCCAACACCTCGTTCCTCAATGTTGTAAACTGACATGGCGACCGCATCAATCTGTTCGGCTGATAAAGCTTTGCACAACTCAACATTGGTTCTGTAGTTGAGTTTTATTCGAACATACTCGTCAATATCTCCTCCAACGGCTTCCTTTATTCGTTGTAAAGCACTGTGGGTTTCAAAGCCCATCGAATCGGGTACTACGGTATTAAGAACAAAGCAGCTACTTGATGCGGGTATGTAAGGCATACCAAGTTCATCAAAGCTCATCAGTTCAAGTTCCAGGGCAAGAGCCTGGGCTTCTAATTCTAGTCTTGTCATAGTTAAATTTTGTCTAGGCTTTGTTGCGCTGATTACACGATCAAATAGTTCTTCAAAGGAATCCACAACCTTATCACGTACTGAATCTTTTAATGGTGCCGCACCAGAAGGCTGCGCCTTGCGGCCATCAATGAGCATCAACCGTGTATCAAAAGAAGTACCTTGCCGGGAGTAGAGTTTTTTTCCATCAATGGGAATGATGTCAACTACATGGTATCGGCTAAAGAGGTAATTAAAGAAAAAACGATTCTTTCCTTTTTGAATTCTTCCTTTCTTATCATATCGTGTATGTCCTCCGATAATGATCGCAGCTTTACCATTATCTTTCATGCAGTCAAGCGCACGTAAGGCCATCAGGTGATCGAGTACTTCAATGCTAAAGGTCTCGTACTTCACCTCCTTGTCTAATAGTCCGAAGGGAGGATTCGTTATGACTGCATCAAACTTCTTTTCGAAACCTTTAAAGGAATTTGTGGCATCTTGATTTAATACTTGTCTGTACCCCTGGTCAGCTAAGTTCGATCTTCTTAGCTCATCAATTTCATTGACAATAACTCTGGATGGATTAGCGGCAATCGTAAGCAGACCATTTCCAGCGGACGGCTCAAACACTGAAATGTTCTGCTCTGCATTGGTGAAAATTCCAGCAAGAAAGGAGATGGGAGCAGGGGTACTGTATTGTTGTAATAAGATACTCTGACTTGTGCGGTGAGAAATATTTACCTGGCTTTTGTAAAGCTCAACGATACTCCAATACTTATTTTCAATAACTAATGATGAAAGCGCAATGCTTCTTGCTTTCAGAACAATAGCAAGTTCAGTGTATTCTTTAACTTCAGATTTATCAGTGATTCCGTAAGACGAGGCAATGCGCTCAATAGATTTTCTATTGTGCTTATTCTTTGCATCCAGCTCGTTGCGAACGTGCTGAAGAAATTGTGCCTTTATGATTGTTTTGTCCTTCACTCTGCCAAATGTAGAGTGAAGAAAAAATGAGAGTTAAGGATTGTTAACGATGGTAAACGATTATGAATGATTTTGTTTGATTATATTCTAGAACAACCCTAGTTGATTAAAATTTGACCTTCCCTGAAATAACTATACACTGTTGATACTTATTACTGATATAACTATACACCTTTTTTTCTTATTACTGAAATCACTATACACTGAATTTTTTATCCCTGAAATAGCTATACACTATTGTCGTCATAATTACTGATGTGGGTTTGTGGGAAACTCTTCCGGAGTTTTCCATGAATCCACATCAGACATAGCAACTGCGTTTCGCTCCGCATCATACATTTCCTCAAAAGTTCTTTTCTTAAAGTAAGTCTTCCATCTTCGCTTAAGTTCTCCGCTTTGCTGGTGTGCATTATTTGGAGTCAGGTAATCACAGCTTGAATGCAGACGGTGTTCGTTATAAATTCTTACTCCATCAGTCACTGCTTTCAAAGCGTCTTCATAACTGTCAAATTCCTTGTCAAGGAAAAATTCACCTTTCAGTATTCCATTTAATCTTTCAGCAATAGCATTCTCGTAAGGATCGCCATTTTCAGTCATACTAATCTCAATGCTTCTTTCTCGCAGAAGTCCAACATATTCTCCGCAGCAATACTGAACTCCACGGTCTGAATGATGAAATAATTTACTGTGAGGATATGACCTTTGATTAAGTGCATTATTAAGAGCTTCAAGACATCCCAGGTGAGAGAGATCCTTGCTCAGGCAGTAGCCCATAATTTTGCGGGAATACGCATCTGTGATTAACGACAGATAGCAAAAATCATCCTTGAGCGTGAGATAAGTAATATCAGAAACCCAAACTTGTTCTGGTGATCTTATCTCCATATCCCTGATAAGGTTAGGATATTTTCTTAACCAATGCCTGGACATAGTAGTTTTAACTTTCCTCCGTTTCCTCTTGACTGTCAGACCATAGGAGTATAATAAATCGTGTAACTTATCTCTGCCCAACTTAATACCATGCTCTTGTAATGGGCCTTTGATTGCTCTGTGAAGCTTAGGTGTCCCCAGCTTTTTCATCAACTTCCTTTGCTCTCCAACCAGTTTAAGGACCACAGCATATTCAATTGTTCTCTCTTCGACTTGCCATTCTTTGTCATAGTAGGCATGACGTGTTTTACCAAACAGTCCGCAAAGCCTCTTAAGGCCAACGTGACAATCTCTTTTCATTATTTTCACCGTTTGGTACCAGACTTTTTTCGGATGTCTATTTTGAGATCCTTTTCTGCAATGTTGATCATCGTTTCTAGTCCGATGATCTTAAGGTTTGCATCTTCGAGTGCTCGTTCGAGCTGGCGAATGCGGTTTTGATCAATAGGGCTTTTATCTTGCTTCTTTGGCACAAGCTCTTCATTTATATCAGCAAGTTGGCTGGAATATTTTTCAATCCACTTCTTGATTGAGCCTTTTGTTACGTTGTATTGTGTGGATGCTTGCTCAACCGTGTACGCTCTTGTGATAATGCCTCTGACAACTCTGAGTTTTAATTCTTCAGGACTCTGCGGTCTTATCTTTAGGTTCACACCATCGTATTTTCTTACCTGTCGCCTCCAACCATGCAAGGCGGGAATTGATATGTCCAATCTCTGACAGAGTACTTGAGACGAGGACAGCCCCTTCTCATACTCTTCAACAGCTTGCTTCTTGACAGACATAGGGTGGACGTGGTACCCGCTCTTCTTTTTACTTTTTTTTGATTCTTGTTTATTCATGCTACACACGGTTTGTGTGTATAGCTATTTCAGTTAAAGACAATTTTGCCAATTCAATGGATCTCCATGAATCCCTGTTTTAAAATTAGTCGTCACCCAATTTATAAAATCATTACCAATTTGTTCGTTTTCAAATTTTTTTTCGCCAATTCCAGAATGACAAATTTCAATTAACTCATTTGGAATGGTTGGTGCTCTATCCCCAAAGTAATAGAAGTGTTCAGATATTAGAACATTTTCACCTCTAATATCCGTTTCAAGATGTTTTGGGTTGCAACTTCCATCTAGGTTGGAATGAGCAGAATTTTCTTGAATCCAGTTCCCATTTTCGTCTTTATGATAAAAGTTGTCACCAAACATCATAACTAGAGTTCCATTAATTACAGGTTTTTTGTATTGAAATCTCTGTTCGGTCCAATAGTGTTCAAATGAAATTCTTTCAGTTACTCTCATAGCATAAATCAATTTGTTTCTTAAATTAATTCTGCCTGATGAAACTTCAAGGGCTTTTGAACCCGTACCAACAACCCAATCCCCTAATTTCAGTTTACTACTCGCTCTAATTTTTGGTTTACATACTGCCAAAGTGCAATACCGACCAAATGGATTTGGAGCTAACCCTAAATCATGTTCAATTAGATAAGAGTAAACAACCATAGCCTAACACTTCACAGTTGTTCTGGGGTATAAAGGGTTGGCAACAGTTCCATCGGGATTTTCAGTTGGAACATTTTCACCAGTAATTATCTCTCCAAGTTTTTCAATAGAGTTCCATCCAATTATACTTGATGCATACTTTTTCAAGTTCTCAGGAAGTTCAGCGGTCTCTGCATATCCATGAGCATAAATACCTACTATTTTCTTTCCTTGTTCATGCGCCCATTTTATTTCGTCATTAACCCATTCACGTGTATGCGTTTTTGGACCAATCAAACAAATTAGGGTGCTTGACCATTTGATTCTCATTTTCAGTAGACGCTCAACAACTTCAGGTCTTGGAATGCGACCATCCTTGTGATTAGTGCTGTCAACTGAAAAATTCCGCACATTGTAGCCTTGTTCCTTCAACCTTGCTTTCAAAGATTGAACATGTTCATCGTCTTTACCATAGTGGCTGATGAAGATATTTTGTTGTTCTGCCATGATATGATTATTTCGCTTTTATGATATTAATACCCCACTTAGGTGGAAAATAAAATTCAATTGGTTCACTTCCTTGATTTGTAAACTTTTGCTTAATTCTTGTTCTCTTAGAATATCCGCTTATTTCAGGATTTGCAACTCTTAAATACTTATCAACTTCACAAAAAATATTTTGACAGTCAATTAACTGCAAATTTCTTCCCCACAAGTTTCTAAAGTCAATATTTAATCTGTCAAATTCTCGTTCTTGATTATCTGCCATTAGGCGAATAATATCCTCAAATGAATAGCCTCCAAAATCTTTAAAGCATTTTGCAATCCCATCTTTCGCACCAGGGCCTGCTTTTACAAACTCCATTTCACTATAGTTTGTTAGTGTGCTGTAATTTATATCCGTTACATATTGGTAAGCCAAAAAATCACCAATTGTGGAATAAGAATGTAAGAGGTGGTATGCCTCATTCATGGTTTTACAATATCTAAGTTGATTAGGAACATTTTCCTTAATCATCGATTCAATTAATTTCAAATGATTTTGGTGTTTCCTTGTATAACCGAAAGTTGACCTGCCTGACGCCATGATATAAGCAGCAGAGTAAATCGGAATTTTATTTCTCATTAGTTCTGAAAGAACTCTATCATATCGCTTGAAGGAATAATCCTTGAGGCTAATCCTGCCGAACTCGGATTCCAAGACTTCCCATGTTGAAATGCGGTTGAAAATTTTAAAAAGTAATAAACGAAAGAATATTTCATTTGGATTTTGGCTGCCTCTGTAAATTACATTTTTAATTAAGTATTGACTTACTCTATCTGAAGCACGATAAGCATTAGTAAATTTGTATTGATTTAAAATGTAATCCTTAGTCCAGGGATATATTTCTCCATTAACCCTTTTAAAGAATATATTTTGCCGTTCAGCAGCAAATCTCCAGTATGTATCATATGCAACACTTGGTTTTGGCTTTAACTTTTTGCTTATGATCAAAAGAGATTTAGGCTTACTATTTACTTCCAATGTTTCTATCATTATTAATTATTAGTAGGGAAACAATTCGTTAGTCCTTTAAGGATTAGATATATAATCTCATTTATATGTGGTGTTTTAGATAGTCGCAAATTCTCCTCTTCTGTCAAACCATTTAAACGTGATAATCCTTCTAACCCTAGATTTTGTGCTATGCCATAGAATTGATTGTAATCAATTCTATTATCTTTCTGTCTGTCATTGTAGATATTAAACATTTGTTCGTAGTCCTTATTTTCCAGGTGGTATTCACGTTGAAAACTAAGTGCTTGTGATTTTTGAAGGGCTTCAAATATGTCACGAGTAACCCCGCCAAAAGAACCTATTAAATAAATCGGATGTTGGTTTTGCACCGCAATAAGGAATTCCTCCATAACTCCTGGGCACTTACCTTTATACCCTTTCGTTCGACCACCAATAAATATTCTTGCATGACATTCTCTCTCCATTTCCTCACGCATCTTGGTAAGACATCTAGCCCATACATATAAATTTTCGGGGGTATCGGGCTTTAAAAATACCGTTGGGTCTTTTATATTAAGATCAATTGGTGGGGGTACTTTTATAAATGTAACATTCTGTCTAAGTTCCGCTTCCTTGTCTTGTGTTAGAGTTGTTGATAAAGGATAAGCCAGGTAACTAAAAAACCTCTCGGCTGGCGCTAACTGTTTATCGGCCTTATAATATGCAAGCAGTTCAAAGAAGAGTTCAGTAAAACCACCTTGTCGCATATCTCCTCCATACGAAATTTTGCCGCCTGAAGCTAGGATGTACCTCGCTATCTCAACCATAGCGTCTTTTAAATGAGCAACTGTAAAACCAAGCTCTTCGAGGTTGTCACTTTCAGAAATAGAAATACCGATTAGTTTTTCTTTTAAGAAATACTTTCTTAAAAGAATTTCTTCTTTATCAAGAATTACTTGCGATCCCTTTCCGGTATCTTCAGTTAAATTAGTTATGTTACTTTTCTTGCTCATTTCTTTTTGAAATTGAGGGTAGCATTATCGGAGTAATGAAGACAAAGTTGTCATCAAGTTGATTTAGAATATCAATTTCTTCAGATCCCAATGGCGGGTCCGGATAGATGACCAAGGCATATTTTTCGCCATTAACTAATTTACTCTTCTTTAATTGAATAAAATTAAAAAGCTCAGGCGCATTACTGAGAATTCTATCTGTCTTAAGATTATACAAATCTGTCAAAGAGTCGAGAAGCTTACTTGTATGCTTATTAAACAAAACCTGCTCTAGGGTGAGATCAATGATTTCTAGGAAGTTCTCCTTAAATCTAATTGAAGGAGAATTCCCTAAGTATGGAAAAACTCTTTTTTCACCATTCTGTATCGCATTTACAATTACTATAGGGCAGCCCTCCGATTTAGCAGTTAAGACTTCAATTCTGCACCACTCCCTATCTGCATAACTATCAGACTGAAATACAACTAATGCAGATTGACTGACCGCTCTCTTTATTTCTTCTCCAAAGTTGGTTCCATACGCAATATCTGTTGCATCAAAAAAAGTTTTCAACTGGGTCTGAGAATTTATAAAGTCTCTAAACTTTATTGCGTCAAATTTTGATTCATCATGCTTAGAATGACTTATAAACAATTTAACTGGTGGGGATACAGTCAACGAATCAGTTTCATCACTTGCTTTTCGCATATTCATGAGTAAACGACATAACTCATGAAGGATAGGGCTTTTTATCTGAGAATTAATGCTCTCAATTATTTGAAGATCACAACTAGCCTTTGTCTTGTCAATTCGGATAAAATTAATTGGCGAAAATTTGACTGAAACATTAAATGCGTGCTTTGACACAGCCACTGGATAAACCCTTCTTTTATCCTTATCCTCATTACATTTATCAAAAATCTTATTTAAATAATCACCATAGTATCTGTCGTTGACAAATTCATCAGAAATTAAAGAAATTATTGCCGTGTATTTTGACTCCTCAAAGTTAATATCAATCGGGCTCTTCGTTTCTCCAAAATTCCTATTTCTGAAATAAACTGGAATACCCAACGATCTAACTAACGGCTTATCTGGATTTCTGCATAATACCGAATACAAGTAATTGCCAATTTGTTGGCCATCCACATAGTTTGGATGCCAAAGGATATAAATCGCTAACGGTGTTTTAAAGCTCATTCGTTGTTAAAAAAGTTTGGGTCAACTAACTCTTGCCTAAATAAATAAGTTTTCTATTTTTAATGCTTACCAATACACGTCCTCCTTTATTAACCCTAAGCTCATCATATACTTTATATGAATTAATTATTGAGGTCTCCCATTGCTTCTGTGTACAGTTTTTTACCTCAATACCGCTCACTAATTTTTGAACTGTCTTTAATATCTCAGTGTCAACACTATTGCTATATTTAAAAAGCTGATGATCCATACCATGACTGTAGATAAATAGACTAACCAATTCCTCCGTGATTGCGGCTCTTGCACCATCTTCTATCTCATCCGTGACATCATCACTTTTTCGCTTTATACCCATTAATTTCCTAACAACCGGAGACCAGCCTAGATAAGCCACATAACCAAAATGGAAGATGTCATGAAATCTATACCCATCATCCTGATGTGAATTATCTGTTATGTCATTCCCTAGCTGCTTCCCCGTGGAATTATTAATTATTCGCACCTTCTCTTTACCATCCTCATTAATCACAATGAATTGCACCTCAAATTCTCTTGGAAATTGTTCCTCTTCAGGATAGTCAGAATCATAAATGATAAATTTTTCAGAGTGTTCTAAATCAAATCTGTCTTTAATTTTAATAAGATTATGTGCAGCTATTTCCTCCAAGTCAAGTTCATTTTGAGTAGCAATTGTAGAAATGTACCACAAAACGTCACCAAGCTCCTCCTTGAGTTTATTTTTATAGTTTGTGTAAGAATTTCCATCTCTTAAATTCTTTTTGAGTTCAGTAATAACTGAACCTGCCTCACCAATTAAACCAAGGAATGGAACTAAAGTGTTTGCCTCCCTTCCTTTGATATAATCCTGAATCGTTTTCTTTGCATCTTGTTGGTAACTTGAAAATTCCATAATCGTTTCTTTATTGCCACTGGTTAGTATTTCTGTTATTAACAAAGAGTGGGTAAGAGTTATCCGGTGTTATTTTAACCCTTCTCTCAAAAGCTTCATGAATCCAATTTTGCAACTCGTAAGGATTGTTGCTCCATTTGTGAAGCTTAGCAAAACCACACTCGACATTTTTATAAAGCCGCGGAGGTATAGTATACGGATTGTATTTATTTTCTGGTAAGGGATAAGTAGGAAGAAATATTCCAAATAATCCCGATCTTGAATTAGATTGAGTGTCTCTGATACTTGATGCTATCTCCCAATCTATGTGCTTCCTTTGCCAAGATTGAGTCCCAATTAAAACAACCGTTACCGTAGAGTCACGTAGATACTCATCCCTAATTTTTCTTCTTATAGTGTCGGTTTTCAAATTGGGATCAATGTCTCCTATCTCTACGTCCCAAGGTATAATTACGTCATGGAGGTCCGAGAAAAGTCTTTTAAATTCAGTTTTATAGTACTCATCATTTGCGTGGTGATAGCTAATGAAAGTTTTGTGCTTTTCATTCATGATCGCAATTGTTGATTTTGGTTGAGAACTAATACCCAAAGAAGACTTCAATTCGTGTTTCGCAGCCAAGTTTGATAATATCTTTCCGCGTCTAGGCAGCCTTAAACATTTCCTCAACCTCAGACAACGAGACTTTGAATCTTTTAGGCATACCAAATATCTTGAAGATAATAAGTACTTGGTTAATACTGTAAAAGTGTCCAGTCTTCTTTCCGATTTGGTCTTCATTTTTTTTCACCCATCTCTGAAACGTCAGCCAGCACACACCGTAGAAGTCGGCCAGTTGCTTGTGATTGTACGGTCTCAAGACGAAAATTTCTGGTTTGTGTCCGGTTTCCTCGGTTTTTGTGATTTCACGCTTCATATACATTCTCTTTTATAATTTTCTAAGTCAGTTTGCAATGTTAAGTAATGCTTACTAATATTGTCAAGCTTTACTAAACAAATAAAATTTATGCTGACAAAGAGTGTCTTAGGAAACCAAATTAAGGTCTTAAGGCTGGAAAAAGGGCTTTCTCAGGAGGAATTTGGCGCTCCAGTAGATTTAAGCCGTTCAGCCGTATCGCAGATTGAAAGTGGCCAAATGTACCCTTCTCTGGAGTCAGTTGATAAGATAGTTAATTACTACTCAACAAGTTGGGACAACTTAGTAGGTCATGCAAAGGGCAAAAAGCCCTCAGAAATGATGGTATCTCCTGTAAGAACTTTGGTTACCACTGTTGATAAAACTGGGAGGGATAATATTGTGTTGGTTCCGATTAAAGCACAGGCCGGATACCTGCAAGGAGCGCAACAACCTGAATACATCGAGCATCTTCCAGCCTTTTGGCTTCCTGGTCTGAATCACGGAACGTACCGAGCTTTTGAAGTAAGCGGATACAGTATGTTAGCTGATCGGACAGGATTTTTTCCTGGAGATATTGTGGTAGGCGAATATGTTGAAAAGCTTGAAGACATAAGAGACGGCTTCGTTTACATTTTGGTTAACAATGCGCAGGAAGTTGATAACATCGTATTGAAACGTTGCCTGAATTACCTCGATAAAGGAGGTGTGATTATTTGTAAATCCGATAACAAAGACCCACAGTATCCAACGTTCCCTCTACCAGTTGAGAATATTAAAGAGGTCTGGAAATTCAAAATCAAGCTCACCCGTCAGGCACCAGAACCTTCTGGATTGTACGAGAGGATTAATGCCTTGGAGGGTGACATGGTGCTATTAAAAGAGCAACTTAAGAAAGCACTGCAAGGATAATTACCTCTGTGACTTAAATAATTCTTCTACATCACTAACAGCAACGTTAATCCGCTTTGGTATTCCAAAGAGTTGAAATATTTTGCGCACTTGGGGTACATGGTAAAAGTGCCCTGTTTTTTTACCAACTTCTTTCTCAACCTTCTTAATCCAATTTTGAAAAGTTAACCAGCTCACCCCGTACATCTCTGCAAGTTGTTTATGAGTAAGAGGTTTTAAAACAAAAATCTCTTGTTTTTCCAATGCTGCGTTCTGCTTCTCCATATTGTTTTGAGTCATGAAGCAAGATTATATGGTGCCTAGCAGCGCTTAAATGTTTATGAACGATTATGAAGGAATTTGAAGGAATATGTTCAATTCTGAATCACAAGGGAAAGTCAACCACAGAAAATTGTTGTAAGAAAGTTGAAATTGGGTTGAACAAAAGTTGAAAGTAGTTGTAGGGAGTTGAATTATGCCCTTTCTAGTCAATTGTGTCTGAAATTGTTACACCGTTTGTCAGCTAAGGCAGGCTTGCGAAAGCAAGTGGGCGGTGCATCCAAGCCAAATATCAGGTACATTCCTGGAAATGTTCAGTTCCTAAAAATAGTAGATCTTGCTTTATTGCTGTCGGAGGGGTAAGTGAGTGGGATTGAAACATACCTTACTTGTTAAGAAAGCCACAAATAATGCCCCCGATCAGACCAAGCCCCAAAATTGGTGCATACTGTTTAGTCACCAGGGCATCAGGCAAACTAAAGACTAGCCCGATTAGACCACCTTTTATCCAGCCTGGCATTGGAAGTTCCATATTAATAATTATAAATCCTATGGCGAACCGGCTGATAAAGGACGCTGTCATGGCCACTGCCTTATCATCAAAAGTCATTGAAACCATTGGAATAACCGAGATTACACCAAAGACTGTCCCAGCAATTAACCCTTTTACAATGTTTGTCATGGTTTGATATTTAGGTTTTTTTCTAGAAGTTTTTTGAGCATTAATTTATGTAATCACTTTCTATTTTAAGTTGGTTGCGATTTTTTAATTTTTGCTCTCCCCACATTTCTTTGTGCATAGTCTGTGAAATAGCGATGAGAATTAAAAAAAGAAATATTCATGTGGTTCCAATCTTTATCAGAAAGTTCCTGGCTATTTTTTAGTTGAAACTCTTCTTTGAGGAGAATCGACCATTTGAAATAATCTTCTGCACCAAGATGCTGAGTATAAGCATCGCATATAATTTGTTCCGCAAGCGTTACTGGTTCTTCTAATCTTTTTGTAGCGAAAATCAAATTTGTAGCGAAAATCAAATTTTTAACCGAGGGCATGTAATTTTCAGTCACGCTATGCGAATCAAGAAATGTCGATACTGCGGTAACACTTTCATTTTCAATGTTTGTCAATATTCAAACAATATCCTTTGTCGTGGAACTAGGCTGCCAGCAGAAGCTTTTCCATACAGTTTTTGTTAATCGGTAATGGTTCGCCAAGCTCATGGCAAAATTGGACGACATTAAGGAGATTACTCTCAAATTCAAATATTGACATGAGTATTTCTTTGACCATTAGCTGACATAGCAGCAAATGAATACGATCGTAAAATAATACGTTTGACCAATGACAGTTCATCCTGCGAACGCGGGCTGTAAAGCATAATAAAGTTTGACGGAATCTCTTTTAGAAAAGCCAACGGATGGAATTCTCCCCATCCTTTTACAACAATTTCCTTAGCGTCTGTCATCGGAAGAAACAAATGTAAGCTACCATCGGGGTATGGATGAATATGACCAAATTCCCGTTCCACTATCGCATGTGGATTCATAAGTTTAACCGTTTCGGAAAGAAACAACCCATGTGCTGGGGACTTTGATATTATTGATGGCTTTATTTCTACAAAGCTTATGGTATGCGTCCAAAGCACAAGTTTGCGTTGTATGTGATTGGCTCCGTTTTGAGACAAGTGCTTGTGAGGGCTGGTCGCGGTGGTTAGTGGGGCACAGTCCTCACGATCCGAAAGTTCGAGTTCTTTCATTGATTTTTCAGTTTTTTTGATACTTCAGCAATTGGATCAATAAATCGCTGATTATTTCCGGATATCCTGTCATTAGCTCATCATACTCCTTCGGAGAAATTCGCAGGCTATAAGAAAAAACAATTCCATTCATCAACGGGAAGGAGCAAAGTGAATGAATTATTACATAGATATACCTGGAATCCACATCAGAACGAATCAGTCGCTCCTGTTTCAATCTATCGAAGTAGAGCACAAATTTGTTGAGTTTCTTTCTATGCTTTTCAGTTTTTGATACCAGTAATTCAGGCTTGCGAATGATTTCCCGCAGCAGGAATAGCATCGAATTCGTTTTGAGAAAAGTAATGAACTTGATGATAAATCTTTTCAGTTTCGTTTCCCAACTTTCTTCCAGATCCTGATCCCATGTGGATAAAAGGGGCATGAAACGCTCGAGCGCTTCATCGAAAATCCGCTCAAACATTTTCTCCTTTGTCCTAAAATAATAATGAAGCAATGCCCGGTTGATTCCAGAGAGATCCGATATCTCCTGCATCCTGGCCCCATCAAATCCTTTCGACTCAAACACCTTTCTTGCGGCCTCCAAAATTGCCTCTTCCGTGGAAATGCTTGTTTCTGCGTTCATTTCAATGTTTTTTTGATTTTAACTTAGTACTTTAACAATCCTGTTAAAAGTAAAGTTATTCTATTAACTTTACACCGTCAAGATATTAGACGACAAGTTTTGTGAACGATGTGAAAATCATGATTGCAAGTGATGTGAGTGAAAATTCTTTGCTCATGATGGAGCAAGGCTTCAAGCTTGCTCGACAACTCAATGGAGTTGTCTGGATTATGCATGTTGTGGACAATACATCACAGTATTCCATTGATGTTCCCGGGCTGCCTAAAGTTTGGAACTGGGAAGAAGCTGAGCAGTACGCAATCGAATTTCTCACCAGGGGAACGCAAAAGTATTCGGACGTTGACAAAGAGATTGTGATCAGAATCGGAGATCCAAAAAAGGAAATAATCGAGCAGGCAGAAAAGCTTGACATTTCTTACCTGGTCATTGGAACACATGGTAAGACAGGACTATCCCATTGGGTTATGGGAAGTAATGCAGAGTATTTGATAAGGCACGCGACTGTGCCGGTTATCGTAATGCCTTATAGAAGAGAAGCTCACTAAAACAAAATATAAAAGAATTATGGAGGTTACGCCAAAGAATGCCGGAACACGTAAACTATTTGACAGCGTAGTGCTTGAACGATTAACACGAACGCATATTGCTGTACCAACTTCAATACTTGTTTTGTATTCGGTTGTCCTATTTTATTGGAGTCTGACAGATACTGCACTAACGTGGCGCATTGCTACCCCTCTTTTCTTTGCAGGGTGGTTTGTATTTACATGGGTTGAATACAATGCACACAGGTATATTTTTCATATGGCCACGTACTCGAAGCTGAGATCAAAGATTCAATACACACTACATGGTGTCCATCATGAGTATCCAAGAGATAAAGACAGGCTGGCCATGCCTCCAATACTAAGCTTAAGCATTGCCACAATTCTGCTATTGGTTTTAAGATTAGTGATGGGTGACTATGTTTTTGCATTTTTACCCGGATTTTTAATGGGGTACTCAGTTTATCTTGGCATCCATTACATCGTTCACGCCTTTCCACCGCCTCGAAACTTTATTAGAGTACTTTGGTTAAACCACAGCATTCACCATTACAAGGACAGTGAATCAGTCTTTGGCGTTTCTTCTCCTTTGTGGGATTACATTTACGGAACAATGCCTCGTAATACCAAAAATGCTTGACGTTCGGTTTAATAGTCCAAAATGGTTTGAAGGCATTGCTTCTGTATTCAAATAGCTATGAACAATTCTGAAAACAGGGAGAAAATACTTTCCTGTGCCGAGAATCTTTTTAGAAAATACGGCACCAGAAGCATTTCTATGGATGATATCGCTCATCACCTGAACATGTCAAAGAAAACCATTTATGAGTCATTTGCAAACAAAAATGAAATCGTATATCAGATCATAACCGTCCTTCGAAAAAGACTGGAAGGGTTAGTTGAAGCCACTTTTGACAAACCTGCCAACCCTGTTGAACGGTTGATAAAAATATTTATCTGCATCACATCCATGACGAGAGAAACTAGCCCTTCGTTGATTTACGATTTACAAAAGTATCACGAGAATGGCTGGCAAATTCTACAGGAGTTCAGAGACAATTTTTTGGCCAGCAAGATTAAAGACATTGTAATGGCTGGAATCAGGAAACACTACCTCAACGCAACACTCGATGTGAATTTCTATGTCATTTTTTTTCTTGAGGTGGTTCGGTTGGCTGGCAATGAAAAACTTTTCCCACGGGCAAAATATTCAGAACAGGCATTAGCAATCAATTTAATTGATTGTCTGGTCAGCGGGATTGCTACCGAAAAAGGGAGGCGTGTTAGCAAGAATCTGAAATTAAACAATCTTCAAAATCTGGATTAAACCATAAAATAATAATCAGTTAATGAGTATGAAGAATCTAAAGTCAGTATTTATCCTTTTTAATCTCTTCCCAGCAATACTTTTTGCTCAAGAGGTTCAACACTATTCTCTCAGGCAGTGTATTCAACAGGCCATGACCGAGAATGTTTCCATTCTCAAAGCTCAATTGGATGAGGAGGAAGGAAGGCAAAAAACAAAGGAAGTGAAAGCAACAGCCTTTCCTCAGATTAATGCAACAGGGGAACTGATTGATAATGTGCTGCGGCAAGCGTTCGTTTTTCCGGCAGCATTGGGCAATCCGAACGCCAGTCCAGATGATTACATTGTGCTTCGTGCCGGGCTACCATATTCAACATCAATTAATGTGCAGGCAAATCAACAGCTCTTTAACCAAAGTCTGTTTACGGGTATCAAGGCTGCAAAAGTGGGCGAAGATTACTACAAGTTTAACCGTGAACGTATTGAAGAAGAGACAATCCACCAAGTTGCATCCTTGTTTTACCGCGTGGCCACTTTGAAGACGCAGCAAATTGTTTTGGAGACTAATCAAGAAGAATTACAAAAGAGCCTTGCCATCACCAAAGATCGTTTTAACAATGGCTTAGCCCGGAAGCTTGATGTCGACAGGTTACGGATAGGCGTCACCAATATCGAAACTCAATTGGCCACCATAAGGGACAGTTATAGTGTATCGATAAGCCAGTTAAAATTACTAATCGGCCTTAACAAGGATTTTGCTTTCGACATTGATTTCCAATTGCCTGCTGATTTAGACTCTGCGTTCTTAAATTATACACCGACCTCATTAGCAACAGAATTCGTATGGGAAGACAAGATTGAGTATAAGCAATTAACCACCCAACTCTCCTTGTATCAACTGGAGAGAAAAAATTATTCGGCAGGTTATTACCCGACCTTGTCTGCATTTGCGAATTACACTTACCAGGGGCAATCTAATTCGTTTTTTCTGGCGAGTGATGCGAAGCCACTTTGGTTTGATGTCGCATCAATTGGCTTACGCTTAAACGTCCCCATCTTTGATGGTTTTCGAAAGCCTGCACAAATGCAGCAATCCCGTATCCGGCAAATGAAAACAGAGAAAGATTTGGCATTTGTCAAGCAACAATCGTCAACCGTTAGTGAAAATGCTGCCAGGTCACTTGAAGTGAATTACAAAAATTTCCAGGCTCAACGGCAAAATGTTCTGCTAGCCAACAGTGTTTACGATGCAACCGAGCAGAATTATAACGAAGGGATCAGTCCTCTAACTGACTTATTGCAAGCAGAGACTGCCAGAATCCAGGCACAAAGCCAGCTGATCGAGGCGTTGTTAAAGGTAAAACAATCGGAAATAGACCTGCTTAGGGCCAACGGTAACATCAAATCTTTATTAAACTAAATTCTAATTAATCTAATTCAGGAATTATAATATGAAAAAAACCATAATCGCTGTAATTATCATCATTGCACTTGTATTGATTAGTGCTTATGTACTCAAGAACAACAAGGAGAGGATGAAGGAAAAAACAGAGCTTGCAAAGGTTGCTAATGCAACAATTCCAGTACAGGTAGCAGTAACAAAGCGGGAAGCGTTGGGTGGTAGTTTTACAGCTACTGGAAGTTTTTCGCCATCCAGACAAGTCGTTGTTTCCACTGAAGCGGCTGGCAAGTTTGTGAACATATCCGTTGACGAAGGACGATTTGTTCAGACGGGACAGTTACTGGCAAGAATGGAATATGAGACGCTTGAAGCTGATGTAAAGTCAGCAACTGCTAACCTAAAGAAGTTGGAAACTGATAAGGAGCGCTATGTAAACCTGGTAAAAACTGGGGGAGTTACACAGGCTCAGCTTGATGAGATCAACCTGAATTACATTAATGGGGAGGCAAGGTTGATAAATGCCAGGGAACGATTGAAAGACACTTACCTGACCGCACCTTTTGCCGGTTATGTGAATAAGCGCTTCATAGAAAATGGCCAGTACATCGCATCCGCCAAAGAAGCTTTTGAGATTGTCGACCTGACGAAGATGAAAATGGTGGTGAACGTGACAGAGGATCAAGTGTTGAAAGTAAATCAAGCCCGGCAAATTAAGGTGTCAGCAGATGTTTATCCTGATGTTAATTACGAGGCCCGTGTAAAGTTTGTTGGCGGGACTGCCGATGTCAACTTGAACTTTCCAGTAGAACTCCAGATCACAAATGTAAAAGACAAACCGCTTCGGGGTGGAATGTTTGGTCGAGCCACATTTGAATTGCCCGCGGCTGAAACTTCCCTTGTGATTCCCCGAGCTGCACTCTTGGGGAGCATTGAAAATGCTCAGGTGTATGTCGTTTCAGGAGACTCCGTTATGTTAAGGGCGATTATCATCGGGAGGCTTTTCTCCAATAATGTCGAAGTACTTGATGGAATAAACGAAGGTGAGAAGGTAGTTATCAGCGGTCAAATCAACTTGACTGAAGGTGCTAAAGTAACAATCCTGAATGAAAACTAATTTACGTTCTTAGCACAATACTGATATGAAAATAACTGAAGTTTCAATAAAAAGGCCATCTCTTATAATGGTTCTTTTTATAACACTGACATTTCTAGGCCTTAACAGCTATCAAAAACTAGGTTATGAATTGATGCCCAAATTCAGTGCACCTATCATAACAATTTCCGCAATCTATCCGGGAGCTTCGCCAAATGAAGTGGAGAACTCCGTAACAAAGGAAATTGAAAATGCCATATCATCAATGGAAAATGTGGATAAAATCACCGCCAGTTCTTATGAGAGCTTATCGGTCATTGTTATTGAACTCCGGACTGAGGCAAACATTGATTTGGCGCTGCAAGATGCTCAGCGAAAAGTGAACGCTATTTTATCCAATCTTCCAGACGATGTAAAGACACCTTCATTAGGAAAGTTCTCTTTTGATGATCTGCCAATTATTAATCTTGGCATTTCGGCTAAAATGAATGCGACTGATTTGTATGATTTGGTTACGCAACGTATTCAGCCAAATCTGGCAAAAATTCCGGGTGTAGCGCAGACGAACATAGTAGGTGGCGAAGAACGTGAGATTCGCATAAACGTCAACAAAAATAAACTGCAGGCATATAGACTCTCCCTTCCCCAACTCGTTCAACTGATTCAAACTTCCAATATTGATTTTCCAACGGGGAAAATAATATCCGATGAAGAACAAATCCTGATAAGATTGGCCGGCAAATACAAAACGTTGGAAGAAATAAAAAATCTGGTGGTTGCCTCAACACCCCAGGGAGGGCCTGTTTATTTAAAAGATGTTGCAGAAGTTCAGGATACTAAGAAGGAGGTTAAACTCATCAACCGCATTGATTTATTGAACTCAATTGGGCTGAGCATTCAAAAGCAAAGTGACGCCAATGCAGTAGCTGTGAGTGAATTGGTGCACAAGGAGTTAGCCAAACTTGAGCACTTGTATTCTAATATTGATCTAAAGTTTACAATTGCCAGGGACTCTACCGAATATACTCTGGACGCAGCCGATGCCGTAATACATGATCTTATTCTCGCCATAATTCTGGTGGCAGCTATCATGTTACTATTCCTCCATTCCATAAGGAATTCAATCATTGTCATGGTAGCGATACCCCTTTCTCTAATAGCGACTTTTATCGGTATGTCCCTGTTCGGATTTACACTGAACCTGATGTCACTGCTTGGTCTTTCGTTGGTGGTTGGCATATTAGTAGATGATGCCATTGTAGTAATCGAAAATATTTATCGCCACATGGAGATGGGTAAAAATAAAATTCAGGCTGCATATGATGGCGTGAAAGAAATCGGCTTCACTGTTACCTCGATCACAATGGTAATCGTTGTTGTGTTCTTGCCCATTGCCCTGACAACCGGTATTATTTCTAATATTATGCGCCAGTTTTCTATCGTGATTGTGATCGCAACCTTGTTGTCATTACTAGTGTCATTCACGATGGTTCCTTTTCTATATTCAAGATTTGGAAAATTGGAGCGCTTAACCAATAAAACATTCTTTGGAAGATTTGTTTTGCGATTTGAGGAAACTTTAGACAGATTTATTCATTGGGTTCAGAACGTATTGAGATGGTCATTGAGACACAGATTTATCACCCTCTGCATCGCTACATTGCTCTTTTTTGGATCTGTTAGCTTAATTGTAGCAGGCTTTATTGGAACAGAATTTATCGCCCAGGGAGATCGTGGCGAATTCGTCCTGGTTCTTGAATATCCAAAGAGAACTTCTGTTGCCCAGAATAATATTCAGTCGCGAAAAATTGAGGAGTTTGTTTCATCCAAAAAAGAGGTTGTGTCAACCATCACTACCATC
>JAEUTZ010000022.1 GCA_016787725.1 Cyclobacteriaceae bacterium
AAGAAGACTCATATCCACAAAACTGATGCTTCGAAATGAACGAACTCAACCTACTCCACCAAATGTTAAATACCTGGTTGGCCAGACGAATTGCATCTGCATCGCTGTATTTTATACCACTGGCAAAGCGCCCAGCCTTGAAAGCCTTAACCAACTCTTCATGCCAAAACTTCCAATCAGAACACGTCCAATCACTGGTTGGTTCTGTCGAGAAAGTGATAGCACCCAATCCAAAAGTTCTGGTTAAGCCATTCAACATTGTTATTTGCATGATGGTAAGCTTTTAGCTTAAAACAAGTGAAGCGATGTCTGAATCATTTGACCATGGACCGTATAAACCCATGCTCTCACCGTAAATCAATGGCTTACCGGACTTTTGAGCGAGTTGAGACTCGATCTGCTTAGTAGCCAAATCGGAATGCATAGTCTTTTCAAGGTCAAAAAATGCCTGAGTTGCATTTATCAACTCCTGACCAGCCAGATGTGATCCATGGGCAGCATATAATGCCTGAATGGACTTTACCTTTGCACGTTTTTGATCGGGTGTACGGCCGCGGTAGTCGACTAATTTTGATACATCAAGCTGCTGTCTATTTCGTAACAATAAAAGGGCAGCGACACTACCGATTCCAAGAATGATAGGAACAATGAGCTTATTTTGATAACTTTTGCGGGGTTGCGCACCGGTATTGGGCTCTGCCGTTCCAGAGAGAATTTTTTTACGTTTCATAGTTTTCTATATTTTTCAAGGCTTAAGTCAGTAAACCTTAAGTTGATTTAAATTTTTGAACTGCTTTCTGACTCAAGCAGTTTGTGTCCTTTCTTTATTCTTGTTCATGATCAAGTAACCAATCAGGCCAACGAGAAATAGGATGCCAAGGCCTGATCCAGCAGCGACAACAGCTACTTTTTTAAAATTTTTTTCAGAAATGGCCGCTTTAAATCCAGCTTCAAAATCTTGTAGGCTAACCCAAAAATTCCCTTCCTCAACCTGGACAATCGCCTTACCAAGTGCGAATAAATCCGCCTCCGTTTCGATCTTTTTATTTCGTGGAATGCCAGTAATTCTTTCTACTGTCGAGATATAGGCACCGGGGTCATTTGATCCGTGTCCTGCCGGTGCATAAACTGGAAGTATTTTCTCAATCGTGTCGAGTCCACGATTGAGGTAAGTGTTGATTAGATTAATAAAGCCAGCCCGTACGCCATGGTAAGCTGATTGGAAAATTAAAAACCCAGATGAGGTTTTACCAATCAATCCTTGCCAGGCAGATGGACTCTGTTGAATTAGAGCAAATGGGTTAAGATTTTGTTTTGGGAGTGCCATTTTTCTTAGAGGTTGAAATGAATTTTTCGGCATCCACCTGGATATCAGACAGAGTCTTTCGGTTGCCGTCCTTGATCCACTGGATCAATTCCGATTTTGAGAAGAAAAGTTTTTTTCCGCGCTTTGAATGGGGAACTAGACGCTGAGAAACCTTGGAGTATAAGGTTGGTACTGCAAGCCCCAGGAAACGTGAAGCTTCTTGAATGTCGAGAAAATCGTTTACACCCGCTAAGTTTGAAGAGAGTTCTTTATCGCTTTCTGATAAGACTTTGCGAACAGAATTCTCAACAATAGCTGATAACTCTATTCTAAGCTCTTCAATCAATAAATTGTTGCTGATCGTCATTTCTATTTAGTTGTTGTTCATGTCACTAAATAGGGGCTTTTATAAAAAATGAAACTCAATTGGGATACACTATCCCAATATATATCCCAGATTACCCAACGGTGTGCCCAAAATAGATTGCGTGCTTGTTTATTAGACCCCAGTGGAAGGAACCGATGGCGCGGGGGCAAGAGTCTACGATTTCACTTTTTTCGCTGAAAGGTTGGATTTAATTCTTGGATGATTTCTTGGATGATTTTATTAACATTTAATATAAGTTCGTTGTCACTTCCATCTAACGTGCTACTTGTCTCTTTGATTTTAAGGCCAAACCAAGCACTAATGTATTTTGATTTTTGAGCATTATCCCAATCTATCTCATTCTTGAAGAGATCTTTTTTTATTAATTGGTTGATAAGTACAGCCGCTGCAATTTTCGGCTTTTTTCTTTTGATAAATTTTCCATTTTCATCAAACCACTCACCTTCCGTATCTTGGGATAATTTTTTAATCAAAATATCATAATGGGTAGGATTTTTAAGTGCTGATTTAAATGTAAGTAATTTTGGTTCGCTGGTTAGCTGTTTAGATTTATCTACTTCATCTAATAATTCCAGAATTTTTTCAATATTCTTTCTTCTATTTTCTCTACAGAATGGACCTACATATAATCCTGGAACACTACCGCATTTTTTATAGTAAAATGAGAATATTTCTATGAGCCTTTTAGTCGCGATGTATCTATCTGTCACCTCAGTTTCAAGGTACTCATCCAATATGGCTTTATACCGGAATTTTGGCTCTTCTTCCAGTTTTGAGATTATTTTATTTTCCTCCTGTGTTAAGGATTCAAGCCAATCATTTTTAGTATCATAAACAAAGTATTCAGTATTGCTCATAACTTTATTTTATCGGCCGCCTCTCTTTTTTTCTGGTCTACGATTTTAGCGTAAATCTGTGTTGTTTTTAGATCCCGATGGCCTAGCATTTTTGAAACTGTGTAGATGTCTGTACCCTGGGCAAGCTGTAGGGTTGCAAATGTGTGCCTGAAATTGTGGAAGGTAATATTCTTGGAGATCCCGGCACTTAGTAACCATTTACCAATTATCACTTTAAAATAAGCGGAGTAATGTAGTTTATGGAATATCGGTTCACCATGGACAATTGAATCGCCAAGTAGACCCCTGGCTTGTTCTGAGATAGGAAGCGTTTCGGCACCTTTTGTTTTCTTCTGCGTGAACCTTATAAAGTGACCCTGTGCTTCACTATAGTTTAAATGTTCCCAAGTGAGTTGCTTGATGTCACCCCAACGCAATCCTGTTAATGCGGAGAAGAGGGCCGCCCGCTTTAATATAGGATTATCGCATTCAGTATTGGCCAATTTCTGTAGTTCCTCGAGGGATAAAAACTGGCGGTTGGTTTCCAGCTGCCTAATGGGCTCAATCTTTTCATTGAGGTTTTCTCTTAATAGCCCATCCTTATAAGCTTGCTTGAGTGCGGCTTTAAACTTGTTAAAGTATGCGTGAGCTGCATTTTGCGATAATCTAAAGTTGGTACTTGAGTTTTTGAACGATGGTGTCCGCAGTAGGAATTCGCGATAATCATTACAGAATTTTTCTGTAAGGTCCTTTACCAAGCAAGATCCCTTGCAGAATAATTCGAAATACTTAAACGAGCTTTGCCATGTTGTGAAAGTATTTTTTACATCCTTTCGTTTGTTGCACAACTCGTTATAGAATTTAAGAAAGTCAACATTATTTTTATCTGCTTCCAGAAAACCAAACTCACCTTTCCCAATGTCGATTGCGCGTAGCGAGCAAATTTTTTCAGCAAGCAATTTAGTTTGCTTATTGTGGTCTCGCTCTACTACATTTTGAGCCCGGTCATACAAATACAACTTAAGAAACTCACGCCTGGTGGGTTTTTTGGTTTCAGGATTAATTATGGCAGGATAGAAGTCCAGATATAGGGATATCCTTCTTCCACCTATTGGCTTGTATCGGAGTTTAACCCTTGTCATTGCTGGAAAAGTTTGTCTATCTCGGATCTTCTTATCAATGTCTTTCTATCAGATAACTTAAATGCCTTAATGCTACCAGAGGCAATAAGTGCGTAAACTGTTTGCCTTGATGAGCTTAAGAGTTGCGCCACATCACGAACAGTTAAAAATTCCTTTGCTTTGATTTCATCCATTGGCCGACTTATAATCGCTTGTGTTTCAACATCACTACGTTCCAACTTTCCATTTCGCACACGCACTTTGTATGCCTGTTTAGCGCATGCGTCACCACAATATCGGGTAACGGTAGTGCGAGCCTCGAATGTTTGGCCACAATGTTGACAGATGCGTTGTACCCGGATATTTGAACTCATAGGTTCATATTGGTATTAATAAGTTTAGATAAGTCCAGTAATCTCCCCTAACTTGTACCTTACGGGTCAGCTAAGGTGTATCGCGGTACAATAAAGGTACAAATAGATACAAAATATATCAATAAAACAGGTAAGAAACGATTGAATGAGGTACAAAAATATCCTCAAATTTGATGGTTTATTTGATATTTTTTATACTTTTGATTATTGATTTTGATAAGAAATCACTTTCCTATGCAAAACTTTGCAAAAATATTTGCCAGTAAATCATCACTGGTAATCTCGCCCGTAATCTCGCCCAGGTGATGGAGCGCCTGACGGATATCCATGGCAAGAAAGTCACCGGTGATTCCTGATTCCAATCCAGCCAAAACACGACTCAACGCTTCACGCGTTTCGGATAGTTTTTGAAAATGGCGGAGGGTAGTAACGAGCACATCGCCTTGCCTTACTTCGTTCACGTTGAAACGGGAAAGGATCGCCTCTTTCAGTTCGTCAAGGTTTTTTTTGGTGGCTGCTGAAATGAAGATAAAGTCTTGATTTACAAGCTCTTTTAAGGTTTTTGGTGGAGCCAAGTCAACCTTATTACCCACTTTGAGGTAGGGAATGCCTAACTGTTTTACTTCATTTTCCTCTATGCTGATTTCCTCCGTTGTGGCCCGGCTAAGATCAAACACGTATAGAATCAACGCGGCCTTCTTCATAGACGCCCGGGTGCGGGATACCCCCATGGCCTCCACCTTATCTTCCGTGTGACGCAATCCGGCAGTATCCATAAACCGAAATGCAATACCGCCCAGGATCATTTCATCTTCGATCACGTCCCGGGTTGTACCAGGAATGTCGGATACAATGGCCTTCTCCTCGTTGAGCAAAGCATTAAGCAGGGTGGACTTGCCAGCGTTGGGTTTTCCCGCTATCACGGTAGGAATACCATTCTTGATCACATTGCCTTGCTTGAACGATTCAATCAGGAGGGTAAGGTAGCCTTGAATGCTACTGATCAATTGCTTTAAATCATCGCGTTTGGCGAATTCAACATCTTCTTCGCCAAAGTCGAGTTCCAGCTCAATGAGCGAGGCAAAATGAATCAGTTCTTCCCGCAGGTGGTGTATCTCCCTGGAAAAGCCTCCGCGCATCTGGTTCAGAGCCGCTTGCCGGGCATTGTCGGTTTCAGCGTGAATCAGATCGGCCACTGCTTCGGCCTGCGCCAAATCAAACCGACCGTTTAAAAAGGCACGCTTGGTAAATTCACCAGGCTCGGCAAGCCGTACTTCATGTTGTAAGAAAAGTTTGATGATTTCGCGAATAATAACCGGAGAACCATGGCACGTGATTTCAATTGAGTTTTCGCGGGTAAATGAATTGGGCTCTTTAAAGACCGTCACCACCACCTCGTCAATAGGTTTATCCGGCATTCCCAATGTACCCACCTGTACTGTATGGGAAGGTTGCTCTGTCAGTCTTTTACCGGTGAATAGCTGTTCAGTAATTTTTATCACTTCCTTGCCAGACAACCGGATTATTGCCAGGGCACTAATACCCTGGGGTGTAGCGAGCGCAATAATTGAATCGGTTTGAGGTTGGGCAGGCAACATCCTGCAAGATAATCAGGTTCTTAGTGGTTATCACGCACGATCAGAACCGGTATTTTCACCCGATGACGAACGGAATCAACAGTGGTACCAAAAACCAGATCTTTGAACCAATTATGTCCATGGGCACCCATCACCAAAAGGTCGGCAGTAAACCCGGCCACGATTTCCGGAATGATCCGCTTCGGATTTCCAAAACCAATTTTCATTTCAACCTGGTACCCTTGCTCGCGTAATTGGGTAAGGTAATTCTTCAATGCTTTTGAATCTTCGCTGGATTCGTGGTCGGCAATCTGACTTCCATACCACATGGCACCGGCCGTCTCAACCACATGCACCAGCAGGTAATGGGCATTCTTTCCTCCCTGGGCAGTGGCACTGCGGATAGTAAGAGTATCCACCGAGCTAAAGTCAATGGTAATGGCAATTTGTTTGTATACGGTTGTACCCAGATCAACCAGTTGCGAAGCGCTGCCGTGGGGGGCATGGGCTTTTTTCTCTTTTCGTTTTTTATCCAACATGGGCTTAAAGGAAATGTAAAGCAATAATGCGGCAGCCGCGCTACAAACAGGGATAACTGTAATCCATATAATCCAGGCTCGTTCTCCAGCCAAGTCAATCCAGGAGGTAATCTCATTGATGACCAATTTTACATTCAACAAAACAATGATGATAGCGATGACCCAGGCCGATAATTTCATCCAGGGCTTGATTGCAAAAACACCCATTTTTTCCTTGTCACTGGTAAAATGAATAAGGGGAATAATCGCAAACCCTAACTGTAAGCTTAATACCACCTGGCTAAACACCAGAAGTTCCCCTGTTTTGCCTTCGCCATACAACAAGATGACAATGTAAGCCGGGATAATGGCAATCAGCCGGGTGATTAATCTCCGAAGCCATGGGGCGATCCGAAGATTTAAGTAGCCTTCCATTACAATCTGACCCGATAAGGTTCCTGTTATGGTGGAACTCTGACCGGCTGCAATCAGCGCCACACCAAACAGAATTGATGCCCATTCATTGCCAAGCAGAGGCGAAAGAAATTTGTAGGCGTCCTGAATGTCCGAAACCTCAAACATACCCGCCCGGAAAAAAGTACTGGCAGCCAGGATCAGAATGGCAGCGTTCACAAAAAAGGCTGCATTCAGGGCAATGGTAGAATCGATCAGGTTGTATTTAATCGCACTCCAAATACCTCGTTCACTGGTATCAATCCTGCGGGTTTGTACAAGGGATGAGTGCAGGTATAAATTGTGAGGCATAACAGTAGCCCCAATGATTCCGATGGCGATGTACAAGGCGGTGTCGGATGGGATTGTCGGAATAAATCCAACGGCCAGTTGACCCATATCTGGTTTGGCCCAAATCATTTCCAGCAGAAAGGATACTCCGATGGTACCCACCAGAGCGATGATGAAGGCTTCAATTTTGCGCATGCCATAATTCTGCAGCACCAATAGGAGCAGGGTGTCTAAAACGGTTAGTGATACCCCCCAAACCAACGGCAATCCAAATAATAATTGTAGCCCAATTGCCATCCCCAGAACTTCGGCCAGGTCGGTAGCCGCGATGGCGATTTCTGCCAGAATCCATAAAGCGAAATTGACGATGGGATGGTAAGAGCTTCGGGATGCTTGTGCCAAATCCAATTGCCGAACAATGCCCAATCGCGCACTCAGGGTTTGCAACAACAAGGCCATCAGGTTCGACATCAGCAGTACCCAGATTAGGGCATATCCGAATTGACTACCGCCTGCTATATCCGTGGCCCAATTTCCAGGATCCATGTAGCCAACGCTTACCAGGTAGGCGGGGCCTAAAAATGCAAACAACTTCCGCCACCCCTTCCGACCAGTTACATCCACGCTGGCGTGGACCTCACTTAACGATTTTCGCTGTTCTTGAATTACTTCTCCGTTCATAGGATTATTCCACAACTAAAATATTTTGTGCTACTTCTTTAGAAATAAATACCCGGTGGTCATCAATCAGAATTTCCATCGAGTCATCATATTCCTCTTTACCCAGAATTTTAATTTTTGTACCAGGCTTTGCTCCAATTTTATCGAGGTACTTCAACAGGTTGGAATCCGAGTCTTTAACAGCCGCGATTTTACCCTGATACCCAATGGACAGTTGATCGATGGCTACCTGCGGTTGTAGCTTGAACTTCCCTTTTTGATCAGGAATGGGATCTCCATGGGGGTCCACCTTAGGAAACCCAAGAAATTCATCCAACTTTTCAATAAGGCGGGGCGAATTGATATGCTCCAGCTGCTCAGCCACGTCATGAACTTCATCCCAGGCAAATCCCAACTTTTCCACTAAAAATGTCTCCCATAACCGATGCTTTCGGATTACGGTCAAAGCTTCACTCTTCCCCTTCGTGGTAACATTCACTCCATAGTACTTTTCATACGTGATAACCTCCTTGGCCGAAAGCTTTTTAATCATATCAGTTACCGATGCGGCCTTGGTGTTCATGGCTTCCGCAAGTTCATTGGTTAGCACGGATTTGGATCCGCCATCGGACAGGTGATAAATGGCTTTGAGGTAGTTTTCTTCAGTCAGACTAAGCATTTCTTTTTGTGCATTGACATCACAAAAGTAAAATTTTAGATTAGTCTAAAAAATATTTTAGATAAAAAATTTACTCACCATCTTCAGCAGCCTGGATTCTTCGGAGCCCCAGGTTACATTTTCAGGTAGGGCCTGGTAGAAATTGCTAGTCTCTATTCTTGTGAGAAGTGCTTTAGGTGCCAGGTTGGCAAAATCGATGGGGATGGCAGCTGGGTAAGGTTTACATATAGATTCCCACAGGGAATTGGTTTGAAGTAATATCGGGAGTTGGCATGCCAGGTACTCATAAAGTTTGGTTGGAATTTTCTGATGAATGTGTTCAGAAGTCGGGTAGCAAATGATGCCGAAGTCAGCCTGTTGAATAGCCTCTAAAATTTCAGGGTGGGGCACCAGTTTATCCCCACCGGTAAGCCTAACAAAAGATAAGTTTCGGATTATTGATAGAAGCTTATACAAGGCGGATGGTTGGGCGCAATAACCGATAATTTTCAGTTCGACAGATTTATTCACTTGGTTCAATTCTTTGGCGAGTTGTATCGCCTGAAATACCCCTGTGCTTTCGGCCAGGGTTCCACTGAATAAGAGTCGGATTTTTCCCGGTTCCGGAACCCTTCTAAGGTTGGAAGGAATGATCGCCTTATTCTCCAGCACGATTCCTTTTTTGCCAACAAAACTGAGTTGATTAGCATAGATGTTTTCTGCTAAAAAATACCCGTGGAAGAAGGGTGAGGTTATGACTTCTTTGACCCTAACCCAACCTGCCAGTAAGGCCTTTATCATGCTCGGGAAGGCATTGGTGTGGCGGATATTTCGGGCATAGTTTTCACGAATGTCATAGATAATCCGTGTGCCAAATAATATTCTGTTTAGTAAGCCAACAATCAGTAATTCATGGGTATTAACTATCAATAATTCAGGTTTTACTTGAATAGTTTTTTTAAGAACGGCAAATGGTGCGACCAGTCGATTGATACTCAACCGGGAGAATGCTTTCAGGGGTAAGAATGTAATGTCACTACTGCTCGAAATGGATTTGGATGATGGGAATCCAATGATGAATACCTGGTAGCCATCAACCCGCGCAAGAGAGCATCCGATTTTCTCATACATGCGCGTGTCATCAACCGGTTTGAGTATTGAAGCAAGGACTATTCTCCGTTTTTTCATTTATTGCGAGCCGATTTAAAATTAAACATAAATGCAACTCCGGGAAGTAATAGAGAAAGCTTGGGCCGACCGCGATTTATTAAAGCACGCAGCCACCCAGGAAGCGGTACGGGAAGTGGTGTCGCAACTGGATCAGGGTAAACTTCGGGTGGCAGAACCTGTGGGGGATGCTTGGAAAGTAAATGAATGGATAAAGAAGGCGGTAATCCTCTATTTCCCGATTCAGCATATGGAGGTAATTGAGGTGGGGCCGTTTGAGTTTCATGATAAGATTGCCCTGAAGAAAAACTACAAAGAACTGGGAGTGCGGGTGGTGCCCCACGCCATTGCCCGCCATGGTTCGTATGTTAGTCGTGGGGTAATTTTGATGCCCTCGTACGTGAACATAGGTGCTTATGTGGATGAAGGGACCATGGTGGATACCTGGGCCACTGTTGGGAGTTGTGCCCAGGTTGGTAAGAATGTTCACCTTAGTGGCGGGGTAGGACTTGGTGGAGTACTTGAACCCGTTCAGGCTGCGCCCGTAATTATTGAAGATAATGTGTTTGTAGGATCCCGCTGTATAGTGGTGGAAGGGGTGCGGGTGGGCCGTGAGGCAGTACTTGGTGCCAATGTGGTGCTTACGGCCAGTTCGAAAATTATAGACGTTACCGGTTCAGAGCCGGTGGAGTACAAAGGGTATGTGCCTTCCCAATCGGTAGTCATTCCGGGAACGATCCCCAAGAAATTCGCAGCCGGGGAATATCAGGTTCCCTGTGCTTTAATCATCGGTAAAAGAAAAGAGAGCACCGACAAAAAGACTTCCCTAAACGATGCGTTAAGGGAAAATAATGTTTCAGTTTAGATCGTTTCACTTCCTGTAAAGAGTTGATTGTAAGCATGATCGATATAGGATGGGCTCCCTGGCATGTCCTTTGTCCTTATCGGGTCAAGGGTTAATTTTGAAGCATGAAGTTCTTGATGAAGAGTTTCTTTCTTTTGATCGTTCTCTGCTCCTTCACAGGGGGTAAACGGAAGGATTTCGTGCCGCTGAAGAATACCAGTTTTGGTCGGGGAGAGGTACTTAATTATCGGGTCAATTTTGGCTTTTTTACAGTGGGTCAGGCATCTACAGTCATTGAAAACCGAATTTTCAACATGAATTCCCGACCCTGCTACAAGGTAGATGCATATGGCGAAACATCAGGTTTTGTTTCCTGGATAACAAAAGTAAAAGATCAATGGGGTGCATATATTGATACGGCTGCCTTGGTTACCCACGTTTCTTACCGAAAAATCCGCGAAGGAAATTATAGAAAGGACGAAGTGATTTCTTTTGACCATGACAAAAAGCAGGCGGAAGTGAAAGTGATGAATAAAGAAACGGGTGTTTACGAAAACCCCCAGTATTATGAAACTCCTGAGAATGTGCGGGATTTAGTGGCCGGATTTTTATACCTGCGCGTGATTGACTTCAACAAGTATGATAAAGGAGACACACTGACCATTTCAGGATTCTTCGAGGACACTTCTTACAATTTACGAATCATGTATTACGGTAAAGAGAAGGTATCCACGAAAGTCGGAAAGATACTGAGTCACAAATTGGTACCTGTCATGCCGGACAACAAGTTGTTTGATGGCGAGAATTCCATCACCTGCTGGATTTCCGATGACTTGAATCGAATTCCGGTAAAAATCCAGGCAAAAATGTTTATCGGAAGTACCGGCATTGAACTTCAGAGTTTTAAGGGGTTGCGCAACCAGTTAAAGATTATTCAGGAATGAACAAAGGTTAGTAGTCCGGATTCTTTCGCAGAGTTTATTATTTTCGCAATCAGTACCAAACCTAATTTCTATGTTAAAAGAATTTAAAGCCTTTGCCATGCGGGGCAATGTAATCGACCTTGCCATTGGGGTTATTATTGGTGGTGCCTTTGGTGCCATCGTTAACTCACTGATCAATGATGTCATTACACCCATGTTATTAAAACCCGCCCTGGATGCAGCCCACTTGAGTAAACTAGAAGACCTCACCGCATTGGGAGCTGTGAAATATGGAAAGTTCATCGCGGCTACCATCAACTTTATCATAATCGCATTTGTTCTGTTTTTAATTGTAAAAGGAGTGAATGCTTCTAAAAAGAAAGAAGCTGCAGCACCTGCTGCTCCGGCCGCACCCCCAGCCGATATTCAATTGTTAACTGAGATTCGGGATTTGCTAAAAAAATAATCAGGTGAATAGTTGAACTACCCGGAAAGGATAGTTCAACTACTCCTTGGGTTTCATCAGGTCTTCAAAACGCTTTTCCTGTGCCTTCCATTGAATTAATCCAAATACCTGAAATCCAGATATCGACCACACGATTAATCGTGTAATGATCCGATCCATTGAAGGTTGATAGGTATCCAGGAGGAAATATTTGAATAACTCAGAAATTACAAAGGCCGGCCAGGCAAACATGAATACGCCTACGTTGATTGCGTAACTCCACTTCCCGGATTTGCGCCTTACCGTCCAGGCCTTTAAAAATTTCTCATCCCGCGGATCCATTACTTTCGAAAGCGTTCGGCAACAACCAGTTCTTTGCTGCCGGCTTTGTATTGGTAAAATCCACTTCCACTCTTTACTCCTTTGTGCCCTGCCTGCACCATGTTTACCAACAATGGACAGGGTGAATATTTTGGATTGCCAAAGCCGTCATACAAGACATGCAAAATGGATAAACATATATCCAATCCAATAAAGTCGGCCAACTGGAGCGGTCCCATGGGATGGGCCATACCCAATTTCATTACCGTGTCAATTTCTTCCACTCCTGCTACGCCCTCGTAAAGGGAATAGATCGCTTCATTGATCATAGGCATAAGAATGCGGTTGGCCACAAAGCCAGGATAGTCATTTACTTCTACCGGTACTTTTTCCAGCTTGCGCGAAAGTTCCATAATTAGGCGCGTTACGGCATCGCTGGTACGATAGCCCCGGATCACCTCCACCAGCTTCATGACGGGCACGGGATTCATAAAGTGCATGCCAATTACTTCTTCCGGACTTTTGGTAACGGAGGCAATCTTCGTGATGGATATCGAAGAGGTATTGGTAGCCAGAATGGTACCGGGTTTGGTACTTTCATCGATCTCTTTGAATATTTTCAATTTCAGGTCAAGATTTTCAGTGGCAGCCTCCACCACCAATTCTGCATCGCGCACCCCTTCGGTCATGAAGGTGGTGGTGGTGAGGTTCGCCAAGGCTTTCTTTTTACCCGCTTCCGTAAGGATCCCTTTTTCTACCTGACGACCCAGGTTTTTATCGATGGTGGCCATTGCTTTTTTTAATGCGTCCTCGGAAATATCAATCAGGCTCACGGTGTAGCCATGCTGTGCGAATACATGGGCTATGCCATTCCCCATGGTGCCGGAGCCAATCACTGCAATATTTTTCATCGAATCGTTATCTTAATATTTTGGTAAAGATAATGGCTGCAGGCAAAACTCAACGTATCAAAAGTCTATCCACGCGCTACCTCGGTTTTTACAAATTGAGTATCCCCGTGATTCTTATTTTGTTTGTTGGATTCCTGGTTTGGGGAGCCTTTCAATCCTACCGCGAATCGGGCCGGTGGTTCACCAACGTGTACATGATTGGTTGGTTTGGTTTTCTGGTATGGGGTTGGTTTCGAATGAATCGTAACGTTCACCGGGTTGAGTTTGATGATGAATTTCTTTATGTAATTCAAAAAGGGCAGGATATTCTGATTCCGCTGGAAAACATAAAAGAGGTGGATATAAAAACGTTGGGAGGCGTGTACGAGGTCGAATTATACCAGGCTGAGCAATTAGGTCTGAAATTCTATTTTAAACCCTCGCTGCTCTACCCGTTTAACTACAAAAAGAAAGACGAACTTGTAAACGTATTAAGAAGAAACATTAATCGCGCTCAACAAAAGAAAGTCGAGCTTCAAAAAAATGCATTGCACAGTTAAGCGATTACGGCCCCTTTTCTATAGAAACCTCTTTTGCCAACCCCATGGCATTAAATCGCACGACCAATTGTTGATTGTTCTTTACCGCGTCCGCGCAAGCTAGGCCCGGTTCCAGGTCATAGTAGTAAAACTTCTGGTTGCGCTTATACAGTTCGTTGCGATCGGGGCGACCCAACAAGTTGATAAGATCCGTTTCGGACAGCCCCTTCAATTCTTCCCGCTGAAGAATCAATGCATCGATCGAAGCGCTACGCACCTGCAGACAGCCTCCTTTATCACTTTTCCATGGCTCCAGATCAATAGGGGCAAGGTCGGGCAGGGGTTTCCCACACGCACATAGAATCAGACTAAGCCACCACCACTTTCTCATTGCGCAAACTGATTAAGCGAGAATACCAAAACCCTGATACCAGACCGTAACCCATCCCAATCCAATAAAAGTAGCCTGGCAAGTCAAGCTGATAAGTAATAATAAAAGTTAGGGCCGTGTAGAGGGCAATCCGAATCCACTCAGCAAAGAATACCCATTTTTTTTGTTCAAACAGAACTCCACAATTGACTACCCATACTGAAATAAGGAGGGTAATCTCTGCCTTTTCGTACAGATTGAAATTCTTCTGTTGGAATAGAAAGAACGCAGTGGCAGTCAAACATAAAATGTACTGAAACAAGACATAGTAGTTTAATTGCACCGGATAGGTTGGATTGTATTTTTGATAGCTTCCTTTATTCACTTCAGGTGCTGGCCGGTATCCTCCCAGTGATTCAGGTAGCCATCCAGGCTTCATAAATAGATACTTGACTTTATCCTTCAACGAAGGAATCATTTTGATCTCTTTGGCCATTTCGGAATAATGACTGAAGTTAGCCCAAATGGCATTCCAACTGTTTAGGGGTTTGGTAATGCCATAGGTGGGTCGCTCTTCTTCAGCCTGAAACGTTCCAAACATTTTGTCCCAAATGATTAAGGAGCCTGCATGGTTCTTGTCAATGTATTTCGGGTTGCGACCGTGGTGCACGCGGTGATGGGAGGGCGTGTTGAATACATATTCAAACCAGCCCATTTTGTTAATCGTTTCGGTGTGAATCCAGAATTGATACAACGTGTTCAAGGCAGAAATCAAGGCAAAGTCGAGTGTATCAAAGCCAAGAAAGGCGAGCGGCAAACTAAACCCGAAAGTCCAGATTACCTGGAAGCTGCTTTGCCGCAACGCCACGGAAAGGTTGTACTCCTCACTTTGATGATGCACCACGTGCCCACCCCAAAACAAGTTGATTTCATGACTCATGCGATGGGCCCAATAGTAAGCCAGGTCGGTGAGCAGGAACAACACCAGCCAATACACCCAGGTTTTATCCCAGCTAAAAAAAGCAAAGTTGGCAAAAAGCACCTCGTAAATCCCAATGGCAAAGACGCGCATAAAAAGCCCGGAGAGTTGTGAGGTAATACCGCAGCTCAGATTGGCGATTGCGTCTGGCAACCGGTACAACTTCCTGTGCGACAAGCGCTCCACCACCAACTCGATCCCGATGAGGATGAAAAAGATTGGAATGGAAAGAACAATCGGGTTAAGATTCAAGTTGAAACGGTTAGTTTTGCGTCAAATTTACGGAGATGGTGTTAAAGATTTTCAAGGGAGTTTGGTTCTTTTCAATCCTGGCCGTTCTGGTAATGTTTTTCTATGTATATGCTGGGTTAGGCGAAGTGGTCATGCTGTGGGACCATCCACCTGCCATTTCCATATCAAAGAATGGGTTGTTTTATCTCGCCACCACTTTATTAGCAATTGTTAATGTAATGGTGTACCTGGTGCGGCAGTTGTCCGATAATCGTACCGGTTTTACTTCCTGGTTTTACGGTATGGTGGCCTCGGTTAATATTTTTTTTATTGCGGTGTTAGGGTTCATACACGTTTTCAACGGAGGCGAACGCTATGATTACAGCCGCATGGCCCCGGCCCTCTACGGCAGTTTAATTTTGGTGGGGGCCTGGATCATCAGTTGGCCCATCATCCGGGTATCTCAGAAAATTCTATCCAAATAGTAAGTTTCACTGTTGCTAATTGAATTGTTGAAAATCAATTAGTTATAACTTGTTGCTTAATAAATTTTTGCAACATCTCATTTTCGATAAACCATGTTTGTGAATTCAATTTTCACTTTATTAGGAGGGATTTGAAACCGGTTATTTTTTGAATCACTTTTTCAAATCAGTGTTACCGATCAGAATCAAGATTTCACAGTAGAGATTCTGATCAATTTTTTAATCTTTGCGCGACTTTAAAAGAGAGTTTTAGAACATGGCGAAGGAGACAATGGAGTATAATGAGTCGAGTATCCGATCACTCGATTGGCGGGAGCACATCCGGATGCGCCCGGGAATGTACATTGGAAAATTAGGGGATGGCTCGGCTAAGGATGACGGCATTTATGTCTTGGTGAAAGAGGTGATCGACAATTCGATTGACGAGCACATGATGGGGTATGGAAAACAAATTGATGTGAAGATCACGGAACAGAAAGTAATCGTGCGCGATTATGGTCGTGGTATTCCGTTAGGCAAAGTGGTGGATGTGGTTTCCAAGATCAATACCGGAGCCAAATACGATTCTGGAGCATTTCAGAAATCGGTGGGATTGAACGGAGTAGGAACGAAAGCGGTCAATGCGTTGTCCAACTACTTTAAAGTACAGGCCTTTCGGGATGGGAAAAGCAAATTGGCAGAGTTCAAAAAGGGGGTTCTAACCCTCGATGCCAAAGAGTCCAAAACTACCGAGAAGAACGGAACTCTGGTTGAGTTCGAACCGGATAACACCATGTTTAAGCACTATCACTTCATCCCGGAATACCTGGATGACCTGATGTGGAACTATGCTTTTCTAAATGCCGGCCTTACCATCAATTATAATGGACGCAAGTTTTATTCTAAGGACGGCTTGCTGGATTTGCTGAAACAGAAATCCGATCCTGAAGATATCCGTTACCCCATTATTCACTTTAAAGGAGATGACATTGAGGTTGCGATGACCCATGGCGGACAATATGGAGAGGAATATTATTCCTTTGTAAACGGGCAAAACACTACCCAGGGGGGTACTCATCTGGCCGCATTTCGTGAAGGTGTTGTTCGAGGGGTTCGTGATTTTTATAAAAAAGACTTTGATGCCGCGGACATCCGCGCCAGTATTATTGCTGCCATAGCGGTAAGGGTACAGGAGCCTGTGTTTGAATCGCAAACCAAAACCAAATTGGGTTCGATCAACATGGCTCCGGACGGCCCGAGTGTGAAAAACTTTGTGGGCGACTTTGTGGCCAAGGAATTGGAGATTTATCTCCATAAGAATCCGTCTACGGCAGATTCACTTCTGAAACGAATCTTGCAATCCGAGCGTGAACGTAAAGAGATCGCGGGCATCAAGAAGTTGGCCAACGAGCGAGCCAAAAAGGCCAATCTTCATAATAAAAAATTGCGTGATTGTCGGTTTCATTTTGATGATGAGAAAGGGGAGAAGGGAGCGGAGTCGGTCATCTTTATTACCGAAGGTGATTCAGCCAGCGGTTCCATCACCAAATCGCGTGATGTGGAAACGCAGGCCGTATTCAGCTTGCGCGGCAAGCCACTAAACTGTTACGGGTTAACCAAGAAGGTGGTGTATGAAAATGAAGAATTCAACCTGCTACAACACGCTCTGAATATCGAAGATGGGATGGATGGATTGCGGTACAACAAAGTCATTATCGCAACCGATGCCGATGTGGACGGCATGCACATCCGGTTGTTGCTGATGACCTTTTTCCTGCAGTTTTTCCCGGATCTGGTGAAAGCAAGTCATGTTTACATTCTGGAGACTCCGTTGTTCCGGGTGCGCAATAAGAAGGAAACGATCTATTGTTACAGTGAGGAGGAGAAGCAGGCAGCCGTGAATAGACTGGGCAACAAGCCGGAGATCACCCGCTTCAAGGGGTTAGGTGAAATTTCACCCGAAGAATTTGGAACCTTTATCGGAGAAGACATTCGATTGCAGCCGGTGCGGATCGATAAGGAGAAGCATCTCCAGAAAATCCTTGAATTCTATATGGGGAAAAACACCCCCGACCGACAGGATTTCATCATTGACAACCTGCGGATTGAATTGGATAAGGTTGAAAACCTAGAAGAGCAGGACGTGTTAGTAACCGAATAGCTAACCAACGACAACGATCAGAAAGAGCATGAGCAAGAAGAAAGCAATTAAAGATAAGTCCGTTCGAAACGAAGAGGGCGAAGTGGTACACGGATTGATATCGCTCGATGGGTTATATGAAAATTGGTTCCTGGATTACGCTTCGTATGTAATTCTGGAACGGGCAGTACCGCGCATTGAAGATGGCTTGAAACCTGTGCAGCGCAGGATCATGCATTCGTTGAAGGAGATGGATGATGGCCGGTTCAACAAAGTAGCCAACGTCATCGGGAATACCATGCAATATCATCCGCATGGTGATGCTGCCATTGGGGAAGCGATTGTTAACATTGGTCAGAAGGATTTATTGTTGGATACCCAAGGTAACTGGGGCGATGTGCGCACGGGAGACAGTGCGGCTGCCCCCCGTTACATTGAAGCGCGTCTCTCCAAATTCGCACTCGAAGTTGTGTACAACGCCCAGACTACCGAGTGGCAACTATCCTATGACGGTCGAAAAAAAGAGCCCGTAACCTTGCCGGTAAAATTCCCGCTGCTGTTAGCGCAGGGTGTTGAGGGTATTGCCGTTGGACTTTCCACCAAGATTTTACCCCACAACTTCTGTGAACTGATCAAGGCATCGATTGATGTATTGAAAGGAAAGAACCCGAAAATCTATCCCGACTTTTTAACGGGTGGTATTGCCGATTTCTCCGAATACGATCAGGGATATCGCGGTGGAAAGATTAAAGTTCGCGCCAAGATTGAAATTGTAGACAAGAAAACGTTGGCCATAAAGGAAATTCCGTTTGGCACCACCACCAGTTCGCTGATGGACTCCATTGTGAAGGCCAGCGAAAAAGGAAAGATCAAAGTAAAGCAAGTCGTAGACAATACGGCCAAGGATGTGGAGATTCTCATTCATCTGCAAGCCGGGCTTTCGCCTGAAATTGCGATGGATGCCCTCTACGCTTTCACGGATTGTGAAGTATCCATTTCGCCCAATGCCTGTGTGATAGTGGAAGACAAACCACAATTCATGAAGGTGAATGAAATCCTGAAATACAACACCGAACAAACGGTGAAGTTGTTGAAACAGGAGTTGCAGATCAGAAAAGGAGAGCTGATGGAGAAGATTCTGTTCTCCTCGCTGGAAAAAATCTTCATTGAAAAACGCATTTACCGCGACATAGAAAATTGTGAAACCTTTGAGGAAGTAATCAGCACAACAGACAAGGGACTAAAGCCATTCAAAAAGCAATTCTATCGGGAAATTACCCGCGATGATATTCTGCGGTTGTTGGAAATCCGGATCAAACGCATTTCCAAATATGATTCTTTCAAGGCTGATGAGTTGTTGAAAGATCTGGAGAATGAGTTGAAGCAGACTATTCATCACCTCAAACACCTTACTGAATATGCCATTAGCTATTACCAGAACCTGTTGGATAAGTATGGCAAAGGCCGGGAAAGGAAGACTGAAATTAAGAGTTTCCAGTCCGTTACTGCAATTGAGGTGATTGCCAACAATCAAAAACTCTACGTAAACCGGCAGGACGGCTTTGTTGGCTGGGGCATGCGCAAAGATGAGTACATCACCGAATGCTCAGAGTTGGACGACATCATAGTGATACGCAGGGATGGCAAAGCGCTTGTAAGTCGCATTGGCGAACGCAAATTTATGGGGAAGGACATTTTGCATGTTGGGGTGTGGAAGAAAGGCGATGAACGCATGGTGTACAACCTGATTTATAGTGATGGCAAGAGCGGGAAGACCTTTGCCAAGCGGTTTGCCATGCCGGCCATCATTCGCGATAAAGAATATAATCTTGATCAGGGCAATCCGAACAGCAAAGTCCATTACCTGAGCGCCAACCCGAATGGGGAAGCAGAAGTGGTGGAGGTGAAGCTGAGTCAAAGCAGCACGGCCCGCAAGAAAATTTTTGATTTTGACTTTTCAGAATTGGAAATCAAAGGACGGGGTGCTCGGGGCAATACCATCACGAAATATCCCGTGCGCAAGGTGGACTTCAAAGAGAGCAAGGGCTCCACATTAAGCGGGCTTGATTTATGGTTTGATGAGGCGAGCGGCCGGTTGAATAAGGATAAACGCGGTAAGCACGTGGGTAAGTTTGACGGTGATGACCAGATAATTGCCATTACAAAAAGCGGTACCTATAAAATCACTAACTATGAGCTTACGAACCGGTATGAACCGGAGAAGACCATTTTGGTAGAGAAATTTAACCCGAAGAAGGTGATTTCGGCCGTGTATGTAGATGGTGAAAGCAAGCAATACTTTGTGAAGCGATTCCTGATTGAGACCAACACGATGGATAAGGAGTTTGGCTTTATCTCGGAAGGAATTGGGTCGCGGCTTGAGTTTGTTACCACCCACGATACCCCTGAAGTGGAGTTGGAAGTGGTGAAGGGCAAGAGCAAGGAGAAGGAAGCAGAAATTGTAAACCTGGAGGATATTATTGATATAAAAGGATGGAAAGCCCTTGGCAACCGATTATCACAATACAAAGTGACCCGGGTTAAGCCGGTGGAGGAGCCGGAAGACACCGGACTGGAGGAAGGCGATGAGGAGAACGAGTTGGTTGAAACTTCTGAAAAGGCGACCGGCACCGGAAAGGGTGGTGGGTCGCCAAAAAAAAAATCAGCCAACGAAGACGCCAGCTACACTGAAACTTCCGAGCAAGGGGAACCAGAAATCGTTATTGAAGAAGACGGACAAGCTGCGCTCTTCGGAGAAAGCAAGCAAGCCATCAAAGGCGGGCCGCTCGTTAACGGGAAGCCCCCCAAAGTCAAAGTCGCAAAACCAAAAGAAGCTAAACAAGCCAACCTCTTTGAAGAAAAAAAAGAAGTAAAGGGTAAAAAGCAAGTTCTTGAACAGGGAGTAGGTAAGTCGGGAAAGGCCTTCACTCCGGGTGATACGATTGAATTGGAATTATAGTTATTGTTTGGGTAAGAGAGAACCCGACTACAATCCCTGGCCTACTCTTTAGTTACAGGATCAATCATGATATGGGCCCGATGGGTTCCCGGGTCCATGATCCATGGCATGCCGGGCGCTTCTGGTTTGGTGGGCAATCCTGTACTGGCGGCCGTTGCCCACGGAATATAAACAACATACCGAAAGCTGCCCTTGGTTACTTCACCGGTAACCGGATTGTAAGCCTCGGCCGGAGCAGAATACACCTGGAGGTTCGAAGCTTGCTTGGGCATCATCAACTTTCCGGATTTGGCTTCGGCTTCCCGGATTGCAAAAATTTCCTGAAAAGTTTTTCCCTGCGCTTTAAGTTCGCGACCACGGGCCATAAAGGGCTCGAGGTCTTTGTGATAACAAGATACACTAAATCCTTTTTGGTTGGGATCGTCCGCCAGACAAATCAACTCATTCGTACCCTTCTGCAGGACAATAAATTCACCTTTTTCCGAATAACCATACACCATAGCACCGGCTCGTTTTTCAGTGGGAGCTGCCAATAACGCGGTTTTTATTTGTACCTCAGCAGCAGGTATTTGTGCAAGAGCTGCATTCGCAATGATGAGTGTAAAGAGGAAGATGGTAACGACTTTCATTTCGACAGGATTTTATGAGCTAATCGTGTTGTAGTGATGTCCGAAGCTAAATAAAATTCAAAATATCTGCTAAACCGATCCATACTAGCCCTTAACTGCGGTATATGAGGGTTAACCGGCAAACCATACAGTTTGTCATACAGGTTTTGATTCTTGCTGATCTTTTGCCCTGTTTTGCAGAATGAAAGTACTCCTCGTTCTATTGATTAACCTGCCTCTGATTTGTTCTGCCCAGAATATTACCGTTACCGGAAATGTGATTGATGCAGTGCGGGGCAAGCCGCTGAAAGGCAGAATCGTGTATAAGAGTTATCCGACCGGCAGCATTTCCGGATCCATGAACGACAGTACCTTTACGTTTCAGATTTTTGGTTCTTCCAAATACCAGGTAACGGCTGAAGTCAATGGATATATTCCCCGTACCATCATTGTTGATCCCAAAGAGGCCATCAATAATGTGATCACACGTGATATTTCACTCACCTCGCTTGGGGCAACCGTGGTATTGGATCATTTGATTTTTGAATTAGGCAAATCGGTGATTAACCCCAAATCGTATCCTGAGTTGGATGAGGTGGTAGCCATGATGAAAGAGAACACAAAAGTTGTGATTCAGATGGAAGGCCATACCGACAACAAGGGCAATGAAGATGCCAATCTGAAACTATCGCAAGCCCGTGTGGATGCCGTGAAGAAATACATGGTAGACAAAGGAATTGGTAAGGACCGAATTAAAACGAAAGCCTTTGGTGGCACCAAGCCCATCGCAACCGAAGATACCGAAGAAGCCCGTGCTAAAAACAGGCGCGTGGAGATGCGTGTATTGAAAGATTAGAAAGTTTCAGATCTCAAGCTCCTGATTCCAAAAAATCTGAAACTTGAAATCTGAAACAAAGTATACGATTACTTTTTAGGTTCTGTAATTTTCTTATTCAACGACTCACTACCCGTTTTCAGCTTACCTTCCACATCCAGCTCCACAATCTCATAGCCGAACTTTTCAAGACCCGGAAGGATCTTCGCTTTATCGCCTACGACCAGAATGTTGGTGGTTTCAGGTTTGATGTACTTTTTGGCCAGCGCATCAATTTCACGCTTCGTGATGTTTTCCAGAATTCTGTTTTGCTCATCCACAAAATCAGGCGGCAGGTTGTACTCCAGAATGCGTCCGATAAAACCAGCTTTTTGGAACCCGGTCTCGTAGAGCAAAGCATCGCGCTGGCCCAGAGCGCTCTTCATAAATTTGATCTCATCCTCAGTAACTCCGGTGGTAGAGTAATTTTTAAACTCTTTCATCACCTCGGTCAATGCGCTGTCAGTGGCGTTGGCACGGATGCCGGAACTGAAAAAGAAAGTGCCACTATAATTATCAGCGGTAAAGGTTGAGCGCGCTCCGTACGTCCAGCCCTTATCTTCGCGTAAATTGAGATTAATGCGGCTGTTAAAGGCACCACCTAATGGCCAATTCGCCAGGGTAGCCCGGTAGTATTCACCGGTGGCATCATACTTCAATCCGGTTACGCCACCCACCCGAAATTCGGATTGTGCAGCTTTCGGCACATCAACAATATAGATTCTGGTCTTGTCCACGGAAGGGATGGCTGGTACAACCGGTAACTTAATTTCTTTGTTCGGAAGCTTCTTGAGGAAATTCATCTTACCGAGGATTTCATTTTCCGTTACATCTCCAACCACTACCAACTTGGCATCTCTGGAGGTCATGAAGTTGGCGAAGTAATCTTCCACATCCTTCAGGGTTAGATTTTTGACGGTATACTCGGTACCGGCCTGGCTCAATCCCAGGATGGTTGGTCCATAGTTCATCTTTGCAAATACATCGCTGGCGATAAACGCAGGTTGCGATTTGCTTTGCTTAAAGCCTTCAATGGATTGTTTCTGAATGCGGCTAAAGGCTTCCGGTGTAAATTTAGGATTCAACATGCGCTCCTCCAGAAGGGCAAGGGTTTTATCAAGATGTTTCTTGAGGGTTTGGGCCCGGAAAGTAATTCCATCAAAACCGCTGTTCACCGAGATTGAACTTCCAATCTTTTGAAGTTCTGCCTGCATCTGTTCTCCGGTATAGTTCTTGGTGTCTTCATTCATCATGGCTGCAAACATGCGCGCCAAACCAATTTTTGAGGTATCATTTGCCTGCAGGATATGACCGCCCGGTATGGTTAGGGATAAGGTGACCAGTGGCAATTCGGTACTCTGGGTTCCAATGGTTCTGATTCCATTATCGAGCGTCTTGCTCCAATAGGCTGGAACCTTGACTACCGGGTTTGGTCCATTGCCGGGCATTTTGCTGCGATCGAAATTATCTTTTGGTTTATTGTAGGCAAGGCCGGCATACCCATATTCCGGGGCTTTGTATTTGGATTGATCTACCTTATAGTTTTCTGCTGCTACAATATTCGTCTCCTGACCTTTGGGCACTACACTCAGAACAACAGCAGGCTTTCCTTTCACGTACTTTTCATATACCCGTAGTACATCCTGCTTGGTTACTTTGTTGTACCGGGCCAGTTCCTTTCCAATTTGATTTGGGTTATCAGCAAAAGTCTGGAAGTAAGCGAGTTGTGATACTTTACCGGAAACACTTTGCAGCCCATTAATAAACTGCGCTTCAAAGGAACCCTTAAACTTCTCAATATCTTCATCGGTCACCCCCCGGGTTTCAAAAGTCTTCAAGGCATTGTCGATCAGTTTTTTAGAATCTGCAAGCGATGTACCCGGAGCAGGAGTAAGGCTCAATCGAAAAATTCCAGCTAACTCGGTGTTATTACCAAATGCACTGGCACTAAGGGCTTTTTGATTTTTTACAATCTCCTGATAGAAAACTGAATTTTTTCCTTGTCCCAATATTTCTGCCAACGCATCCAGTGCGGGTTCATCTTCATGAAACACAGGTACCGTTGGGTAGGTGATAATCAATTGGGGGATACGGGCATAATTATCAACCAGGGTAACAAAACGGTCACCTTCCAGAACCGGTGCCGGCAAATTCATATCCTGAACGGCCGGACCTTTTGGAATGGAGCCAAAGTATTTCTCGACCATCTTAACCACTTCGGCTGGCTTCACATCACCGCCTACCGTTAACGTTGCGTTGTTCGGTCCATACCACCGAAGGAAAAAGTTCTTTAAATCGTTTACGTTAACACGATTCAAATCTTCAATGTATCCGATGGTTAACCAGGAGTAAGGGTGCCCATACGGGTATAAATTTTTGTTAACGACTTCCTGCACCAATCCATACGGGCGATTGTCATAATTCTGTCCGCGTTCATTCTTTACCGTTTCACGCTGTACTTCAAATTTCTTTTGCGTCACGGCATCCAGCAAAAAGCCCATGCGATCCGCTTCCAGCCAGATCATTTTTTCCAGTTGGTTGCTGGGCACCGTTTGATAGTAATTGGTACGATCCGTATTGGTACTTCCATTTAGGGTTCCCCCAGCTTCGGTTACGATTTTGAAGTGCTGTTCATCGCCCACATGGTCGCTGCCCTGAAACATCATGTGCTCAAAAAAATGGGCGAATCCAGACTTTCCGATTTCTTCACGGGCCGACCCAACGTGGTAGGTTACATCCACATGCACTACCGGGTCGCTGTGATCTTCATGAACGATCAAAGTAAGCCCATTGGATAATACATACTTTTCGTAGGGAATGACAATTTCATTTCCTTTCTGGGTTACTTTTTCTACTTGCTTGGTTTGTGCGTGGGCAAGAAAGCCTGCGGCAACGAGCAATACCAATAGAATCCTTTTCATAAACAGTTTGTTTAAATTGAATTAGTACGAAAGCTAAAATTGATTAAGAGGGACAAGACGCATTGATTCATCAATGCGGGCCGTTCAGGAATTAGGTGCCTAAAAATACAAGGAATACCGGCATCAGCAAATGCGAATTATTTACTCGGTAGGGACCCGATTTATTGGTTCGCTTTCAATCATCCTGTGGTGAGCTAGCCGTCTGAAAATGTCTGCACTGGGGCGTTTTATCCGTTCTTTACTTTCCCAATCGCACTCGTATAGGCCAAAGCGCATCGAAGGTCCAAGATTCCATTCAAAATTATCCCAGGTACTCCACCAAAAATATCCCTGAATGTCAATCCCATCTTGTAGTGCCTGGTGCAAAATTTTCGCGTAATCCATTATGGCTTGTTGCCGGAGTTGATCGCTGGCATCGGCTACACCACTTTCTGTAATGATGATCGGTTTCTTGTATTTTTTCCAATAGCGGTCAATGCAAATCCGTAGTCCTTCCGGGTGATATTCCCACATATCATCGTGTGGCTTTCCCAGTTTTTTTATTTTATCAGGCGTATGTAAATAAGTTATCGGAATCGGATCGTGTGAAACCCGTGCGTAGTAGCTCATTCCAAAGAAATCAACCTGCTCAAAATGTTGAGGTACCCATTCCATGAACCACCAATCACTGAGTCGCTCGGGAAACCACCCGAGTATGTTTTCGGAGGTAAATAAAATGCTGTTGTGTGAGATACCTACCGGCTGATGCGGAAATTTTTGTTTGATGTAGTGGTAAACAACATCATGTGCTAGCCCCATATTTTTAACCACCATTGCTGCTTTAACCGGATTATTCTTAAAGGGTGGAAAATACCCTGTAATCCAACCGTTACTGGCATAAACATTCGGTTCATTGAAGGTATTCCACAGCGCGATTTCCTTTCCAAAATGATCCACCACTTTTTTAGCATAATCAACCCACAGTTCAGTGTTCTCCGTCTTTTCCCATCCTCCGCGTGTGGCAAACCAGGTGGGGTTGGTAAAATGGTGCAGTACCATCATAATTTTTACCCCGCGATCGCGAAGATCCTGAATGAAGTTCTTGTATTGTTGAAGGGTTTCAAGATCAAAATCCGAGAAGGGCTGGCGTTGAAGTTTGCTCCATTGCAAACTCATTCGATAGTAAGGTGCCAACGAGGCAATCAGTTCAGCATCCTGTAGAAAGCGAAGTTCGTGATCTGTAGTCCGTTCAAAGATGTATCCGTCTTTGGATGTTATCCCTTGCCAATCGTGTTCAAATGCAGTTTCAATTTGGGTAGCTGCCGTACTCGTTCCAAAAATAAAGTCCTTTGGAAAGACGTGTTGCATCAGTTCATTTTTGATGAAGCAACCGACTTGCGGGTAATGGCCGCTTGCTCTGTTTCCCAGGCTTTCCACGATTCGCTTAACAGCATAAGGTCTTCGGTCAGGCATGGATTGATGTAGGACTTGGGTACGCTCGGCAATAATCCATTAGCTAAATGATAACTGCTCAAACCACCAGTCCATTCAAAATGTCCTGGGTCATACGGATTGCGCCAACGGCCGCCCCAGCGCAGACCCAGCGATTCGCCAACAGCACCAACTTTTTTCCAAAGTCGGTAATTATCCCATTGTGCCACGGAGTCAACTACCGGAACCACATCCACTGCCAATCCATACTGATGTTTGGAATGCCCGCCTACTGAGCGTGTATATTTCCTACCCATTGATTTGTATTCATTTTGTTTGGCATGTGTGCGATAGGTTTCCACCAATTCCAATTCAATTCCTTTGGTTTGACAGATGGCGATGAGCTGCATCACTTTTTCACGGAAGTAGGGATGCAACGCCTTCAGATCGGCAATCATGGGCAAACTTCCACGGTCCTTACCAAAGGAATAGTTTTCCACCACGTTCCAGGTTCGCCAGCTATCCCTTGGAGTCATATCACCCTCAGGATGGTCGGTTATCTGAAACCCCGCTATGAAGTCCAGTATAAACTGCCGATGTTCGTCAGAAAAGGGTCCGTTGATTCTGGTATGGAGATCCACTTGGGCAACGGTAACATACGAGACGTTCAAAAGACAAAAAAACAGGGCCGATTTCCACATTTTACAAAAAATAAGCCGCAAAACTACAAAATCGAACTGACTGAATAGTTATTGAATTATTAAGGATTAAGCCCTGATACTGGACAGGCCACCATCCACCGCTATTACTTGTCCTGTTATCCAGGATGCCTCTTCTGAAAGCAAGAAAGCAGCGAGTGCGGCAAGGTCTTCAGGCGCACCCGTTCTTTTTAATGGGTGTCGGTCATCGGCAGCCTTTTTCTTTTCTTCGCTTGAGAGTAGTTTACTGGCCAGCGGGGTGTTGGTTAACGAGGGGGCAATGCAATTTACCCGAATCCTTGGCGCCAACTCAGCAGCAAGGGAACGTGTTAGTCCTTCAACTGCCCCTTTTGAAGCAGCTACCGATGAGTGAAAGGCCATTCCTTGCTGAACTGCCACGGTGCTGAATAAAAGAATAGAAGATGGTTGAGAATTTTTCAATATTGGAAGCACACTCCGGATCGTACGAATGGCACCCATAACATTGAGTTGAAAATCATCGATAAAGTCCTGATCCGATAACCGATGGAAGGGCTTCAGGTTGATCGTTCCCGGGCAATAGACTAAACCATGAAGTTGTTCCGGTAAATCTGAAAGTGTCAGATCATCGGTCATCGCATTGTAATTGAAAGACTTCCCTTTCGTTGCAATTGCATTTCTGGAAGCAATCATGACGGAATTATTCCGTTCGGCAAGCCGGTTTGCCAGAGCAAGGCCAATACCCGAATTGCCCCCGATGATCAGATAGTTTTTAGTGTCACTCATGTTTAGTTACTTTGACACTAATAAACAGGAGTTTCAGATTATTGTTTTTGATGGACGAAGTGATAAAGCGAAAACTGCTCATTGATCATTTTAGTAATTACATTACGGATCATAAGCGCGATTTTTTGGATCAGGTTTTAAACCTGCGTACTCGTTATGTAACGGTTGTTTTAGAGGAGATTTATCAATCTCAAAATGCCAGTGCCGTAATCCGAACCTGTGAATGCATGGGTATTCAGGATATTCACCTCATAGAAAATGAAACAAAGTATGCTATCAATCGCAGGGTATTAAAGGGTTCTTATAAGTGGGTTGATTTGATTAAATACAGAAATAAAGAAGGGAACGCAACTAAAATTTGTTTTGATCGTTTGCGGTCAATGGGCTATAAAATTTTAGTCACGGATCCATCACCCGATGGAATTTCCGTTCACGATGTCCCCATCGGCCAAAAGATTGCCGTGGTGATGGGAAATGAGTTACATGGCACTTCCGATTATGCAATACGTCACGCAGATTTGAAAGTCAGAATTCCAATGTACGGATTTACAGAAAGCCTGAATATCTCGGTTAGTGCTGCTATCTGTCTGAATACATGGGTGCCCAAACTGCATCAATCAAACATCTCCTGGCAACTTTCTGACGATGAGAAAGAAGACATTCGATTGCGCTGGCTCCGAAAGATGATGAAACGACCAGAAATCATGGAGCGGGAGTTTCTAAAGTCAATTCAGTAATTTTGTATTGGCTTTAATTTAGTTAGATGGCATTGTTGAAGCGGTTGCTGCGGATTGGATTACTATTATTTTTCATAGGCACTCTGGTTGTTTTAATATGCAATACCTGGGTAGTGCGAAGCACGCAGGACAAAGTGCTTACGGATTATAGACTTTTACCCGATAGCGGGGTAGCGCTGGTGTTGGGTACCAGTCATCGGTTATCCGATGGTTCTCCCAATCCATTCTTTCACAACCGGATGACAACTGCTGCCAATCTGTATAAAGAAGGAAAAATCAACCGGTTTATTGTGAGTGGCGATAACCGCACCCGGTACTACAATGAGCCCTACGAGATGCAGAAATCATTGATACAACTGGGCGTTCCAGAAGCAGCCATCACATTGGACTATGCAGGGCTTCGTACGCTGGATTCAATTGTGCGATGCAAGGAAATTTTTGGACAAAGTGATATTACCATTATCACCCAGCCATTTCATAGCTACCGAGCCCTTTTTATCAGTGACTTTTATGAGGTGAATGCGGTTGCTTTGGTGGCTAATGAGCCTAATCCGGAAACCGGGATCCGGGTTTACCTGCGGGAGTACCTGGCTCGAACTAAAGCCATCCTGGACTTGTATGTTCTGAGAACCACGCCCCGACATTTAGGAAATAAAGAACCCCTTGGTAGTTAATATAGGCTGCAAGTGAAACTGCAGATTCGTAAAACCAATGCACCATATAAATCGTTAATTTCGCATTTAAACTCCCTTTGTGAGCAGGTTCTTTTTTAAGGGTATTTTCCCATTATTTTTTGGTTTAATCCTTTCTTCTGGCGCGATTCAGGCACAGGAGACGGTCATTTCAGGAAAAGTTACCGATGCCGCTTCCGGTGATCCTATTCCCTTTGCCAATATTATTTTTAAAGGAACTTCGATCGGTACCACCTCTGATTTCGATGGTAAGTTCTTGATAAAGACCGCTCGTCCAACCGATACCCTCGTGGCCAGTTATATAGGGTATAAGTCCCGGTACAAAACGATTAAGAAAGGTGTTCAACAGGTCATTAATTTTCAATTGGAAGAAGACATCACCAGTTTGCAGGAAGTTGTAATCAATGCCGGTGAAAACCCGGCTTACGAAATAATGCGCAGGGTGGTGCGAAATAAATCAGAGAATGACAAGCGCAAACTGATCGCGTATGAGTATGATACCTATACCAAGATTGAGATTGACGTGGACAATATCACGGACGAATTCCGGGAGAAAAAAATAATAAAAAAAATTACTCAGGTATTGGATAGTGTTGATCGCATAGCCGGAGAAGATGGAAAACCGATTCTTCCTTTATTCATCACCGAAAGTATTTCTAAGGTTTATTATCGTGATAATCCATCCTTAAAAAAGGAACGAATCTTAAAAACAAAGATTAACGGTGTTGGAATGGAAGATGGCACCACAATCACACAGATGGTGGGCTCTTCTTTTCAAGAGTATAATTTCTATCAGAATTGGTTAAACATCATGACCAAGGAGTTTGTATCGCCCATAGCCGATGGTTGGCGTATCTATTACGATTATGATTTAACCGATAGCCTGTACATAGGAGATGATTTCTGCTACCGCCTCGATTATTTTCCTCGTAGCCCCCAGGATTTAGCTTTTACCGGAACCATTTGGATTACAAAGCAGAACTATGCCCTGAAGCAAATTGATGCCACCATGGGCAAGCAGGCTAATTTGAATTTCATAGAAAAGATCCGATTGCAACAAGAATTGGCAAAGACCGATTTAGGGCCTTGGTTGCCTGTTAAAAATCGCGTGTTAATTGACGTGGGCGAGGTGGGAAAGAACAATGCAGGCATGCTGGCCAAATTTTATACAAGCAATAAAAACTTTGTTACAAATAATCCACACAGTCAAAACTTTTATGAAAAACCGATTGAACTGGCAGAAGATGCCCGGTTAAATGAAGAAGAGAAGTATTGGGATACGTTGCGCCATGAACCGTTAAGTGAGACGGAGAAAAGCGTGTATAAGATGATTGATACGTTGCGCACCATCCCCGTGGTGAAAACCTACACCGATATTTTCAAGGTGTTGCTGGATGGCTATTATAATCTCGGCAAAATTGAGGTGGGTCCGTATTTAGGGGTGTTGGTGTGGAATAATATAGAAGGAGTCAGGTTAGGGGGTGGGTTCAAAACCACCTATAAATTCAGCAAGAATTGGATCTTTCATGGGCAACTGGCGTACGGGTTTACCGATGAGAAATTCAAATACATGGCTTCCGCCCAACGGATTCTTTCACGCAACCGGTGGACAACCTTAACCTTCCGGGCGCGCAAAGACATTAACCGCATCGGCATTGACGATGAAAATCTGGGCGATAACCCTCTTTTCATGGCCGTGGCTCGGTGGGGATACTTCCGGAGGGGATACTACTCGGATGAATACAAAGTCGCCTTTCAACGAGAACTATTTAAAGGGTATTCACAAAAGATTTCGTTTCGGTACTGGACCTTTAATCCAACGTATGAGTTTGGATACATTGCCAATCCCGGTGATGTCAACTCTCCAGTAATTGAAAGTTTTCAGAATTCTGAGATAAGCATTGAGTCGCGGTATGCCCGTGACGAAGTGTTTTTACAGAATGATAATGAGCGAATCAGTTTAGGAACCACCAAATGGCCGGTGATTACACTTCGCTATACGCATGGATTTCAGGATGTATTGGGAAGCGATTTTGAGTACGATAAAATAAGACTCAACCTGACGAAACGGATTAAGACAGGTCCGCTCGGAACGGCTTATGTTACCGTAACCGGAGAATACATCTTTAACACCCTTCCTTATCCGTTGCTAGGGTTGCACCTGGGCAATCAAACACCCATCTATACTTCTGTATTGTATAGTTTGATGAACTACGGTGAATTTGTCAGTGACCATTATGCTTCCATGCAGTACCGTCAGTACCTGGAGGGATTTTTGTTAAATCGGATTCCATTGTTGAACAGATTGAAATGGCGCTTACTGGCCACCACCAACATTATCATGGGTGGATTAAGACCTTCCAATCAGTCGTTGAACAGTAATTTTACTCCAGCCGGATTAGAGAGTGCTCCAACGGGCTATTTCACGAATGGCAAACCGTACGTGGAAGTAGGGTATGGGGTTGAAAATATCTTCCGGGTATTACGAGTCGATTTCGTTCACCGAATCTCCTACCTCGACAATCCGAATGTGCGTAAGTTCGGCATCCTCTTTACTGCTCAAGTGCAGCTTTAATTTTGCTCATTTCTTTGTTTCAATCGCTTAAAAGAATGCGTGGAAAAGTCCATATTTGCAGTCCTAAATGAAGTCGAGTAAATGAGTTCAGTTAACGTAACCCTGCCCGATGGTTCTGCGCGGGAGTATCCGAAGGGGGTCAAAGGAATAGAAATAGCACAAAGCATCAGCGAGGGGCTGGCACGCAATGCACTTTCCATTGAGGTGAATGGAGAAATTTGGGATCTGAGTCGTCCCATCCATGCCGATGCATCAATCAAAATATTTACCTGGAATGACAAAGGTGGCAAGTATGCCTTCTGGCACTCCTCTGCCCATTTGTTTGCCGAAGCGCTGGAGGCCTTGTATCCCGGTGTTAAATTTGGAATTGGGCCGCCCATCGAAAATGGATTTTACTATGATGTCGATTTAGGGGATCGTCCATTTGGAGATGAAGAGTTAGTGGCTGTCGAAAAGAAAATGATTGAGTTGGCAAAAGCCAACAGCACCTTTACTCGAAGGGATGTTTCCAAAAATGAAGCCATCGAGTACTTCACGAAAAAGGGAGATGAGTATAAGCTTGAATTGATTGAGGGGTTGGCTGATGGTTCCATCACTTTCTATCAGCAGGGAAATTTTGTTGACTTATGCCGGGGGCCCCACATCCCGTCTACAGGTCCGATCAAGGCCATAAAATTATTAAGTGTGGCTGGTGCTTATTGGCGGGGTGACGAAAAGAACAAAATGCTTAAGCGCATTTACGGTATCACATTTCCTAAGCAGAAGGAATTGGAGGAATATCTCCACGTGTTGGAGGAGGCCAAGAAACGTGATCACCGAAAATTAGGGAAGGAACTGGAGTTGTTTGCCTTTTCTGAGAAGGTAGGCATGGGATTGCCGTTATGGTTGCCAAAAGGTACCATCCTCCGCGAGCGACTGGAACAGTTCATGCGAAGAGCTCAGATTCGGGCCGGGTACGATCCGGTGGTAACCCCACACATTGGCAGCAAGCAACTTTATGTTACTTCTGGCCACTATGAAAAGTATGGAAAGGATTCCTTCCAACCCATTCATACGCCTGACGAAAGCGAGGAATTTCTTCTCAAGCCGATGAACTGTCCGCATCACTGTGAGATCTATAAGGTGAAGCCAAGATCATACAAAGATTTACCCATTCGGTTAGCGGAGTTTGGTACGGTGTATCGGTATGAACAAAGTGGGGAACTTCATGGGTTAACCCGTGTGCGTGGATTTACACAAGATGATGCCCATATTTTTTGTCGGCCGGATCAGGTGAAAGAAGAGTTTATAAAAGTAATCGACCTGGTCTTGCATGTTTTTAAATCGCTAGGGTTTGAAAATTATACCGCCCAGGTTTCCTTGCGCGACCCGGACAATAAAGCCAAGTACATCGGTGAAGATGAGTTATGGGTGCGTGCAGAAAGGGAAATTCAGGAGGCAGCCGATGAACGTGGCTTGAAGACCGTGGCGGTAAGGGGCGAGGCTGCGTTCTATGGCCCCAAGTTGGACTTCATGGTGAAGGATGCATTAGGTCGCAGTTGGCAATTGGGTACCATTCAGGTTGACTATCAATTACCCCAGCGATTTGAGCTTGAATACATCGGTTCGGATAGTCAGAAGCATCGTCCGGTAATGATCCACCGGGCTCCGTTCGGGTCCTTGGAGCGTTTTGTGGCGGTACTCATTGAACACTGTGCAGGTAATTTCCCATTATGGCTCGCACCCGAGCAGATTGCGGTATTGCCAATTTCTGAGCGATTCAATGAGTATGGTCAAAAGGTTCTGGATATTTTGAAGGAAAGTGAGATTCGCGGCTTTTTGGACGACCGAAATGAGAAAATCGGTCGCAAAATCAGAGATGCTGAGGTGAATAAAGTGCCTTTTATGCTGTTGGTGGGAGAAAAGGAAGCTCAGGATAATAAAGTAGCAGTTAGAAGACATGGCGAGGGTGATAAAGGAGCTATGGACTTAACCGAATTTGTTGCCCAATTTTCACGAGAATTTAGCCTTCCAGCCTGATTTCAGGATTTTGATAAACCGAAAAAAGCGCGATATTTGCAGCCTGTTTTTAAAAAAGTAAGAATTTAAACCCAACGAGTGGCAATATTTCCTGGTAATGACCGCCCCAGACCTTTTATAAGAGGTCCGCGCAGAGTAGTTGAAGAACCTTATCGCATCAATGAACGAATCCTTGCCCCCCGGGTAAGAGTAGTAGGCGAAAACATTAAGGTGGACGTGTACCCGACCTCGGTCGCTATCAAGATGGCACAAGAACAGGGGTTGGACCTGGTAGAAATATCACCGAATGCAGACCCTCCCGTTTGCAAGATCATTGACTACTCGAAGTTTAAATACGAGCAGAAAAAGAAACAGAAGGAGATCAAGGCCAATGCCCAGAAAACGATCCTGAAAGAGATTCGTTTCGGGCCCAATACGGATGACCATGATTTCAATTTTAAAGTGAAGCATGCTGAGAACTTTTTGAAAGAAGGTGCCAAGGTAAAAGCCTATGTTCATTTTGCAGGCCGTTCGATCGTGTATAAGGAGCGGGGCGAGATTTTGTTATTGAAATTTGCTCAGGCCCTGGAAGAGTTAGGGAAAGTGGAACAGCTGCCTAAGCTTGAGGGGAAGAGGATGTACATGATGGTAGCGCCAAAAGGAAAGAAGTAGTTAGTTGTTTTATAAATTTAATACGTAATGCCCAAGTTAAAGACCAAGTCAGGAGCCAAGAAGCGGTTTAAAGTTACCGGTACCGGTAAGATAAAGCGCAAGAAGGCGTACAAGAGACACATCCTGACGAAGAAAGAAACTAAGCAGAAGAGGAGACTCGGCCATGCTACGACCGTCAAGAAAGTTGACGAGAGTAATGTTAAGCCCATGCTCCCTTATCTGATTTAATCCGTACAGTCGGATACCCAACCTAAGGTTATTAGGTGTGTTTAGTCCTCCAACGAATGAGGAGGGATGTTTAACCCGGTCATTGGCTTAAAGAGTTCGCGTAACGCGAAACGCCAACACCAAAAAATTAAAATTTATGCCACGTTCAGTAAACAATGTTGCATCAAGAGCCAGACGCAAGCGCGTCATGGAACTGGCCAAAGGGTACTTTGGTCGCAGAAAAAATGTATGGACAGTCGCCAAGAATGCTGTCGAAAAGGGTTTGGTTTATGCCTATCGCGATCGCAAAGCAAAGAAACGTGATTTCCGCACGCTTTGGATTGCCCGTATTAATGCAGGAGCCAGATTGCATGGAATGTCCTATTCGGTATTCATGGGGAAGATCAAAAAGGCGGGAATTGATTTGAACCGCAAAGTATTGGCTGATCTTGCGATGAATCATCCATCTGCTTTCGAAGCTGTTGTTAAAAAATTGAAGTAATCATTGATTGCCAAGATTAAAAGCCCCGGTTCAAATCGGGGCTTTTTTAATTGAATGTCTATGACACGATCAAAGAAAATTTTTCTATCGCTGGCAGTAATCTTTTTCGTGCTCTTATTGTATGCCAGTTATGACATCAGTACCCGCACCACGTTTCCGGGCTCTAAACCGCAGCTAAAAGAGCGCATTGAAGAGCAGTTTCTGGAAAAAGATACCACCCACCAGGACAGCCTTTCGGTCATTCAACGGTGATTTTGGCAACTTATCAGATTATTTTTCGCTCAAACGAAGGTTGATTTGTGGCGTTGCGGCCACCCTTTACATTCGTACCAGATTAAAGCCAACTATAGACAAGATTATCCCCCGGGGTCAAGGACTTTGGGGGATTTTCTTTTTTATACAATCCTGAAAATCTGCAGGCCAATTCCTTTTCAGTAAATTCGTTGGGGTAGGCAACCCTTTTTCGATTTACTCCGTCCCGTCTAAAATTTCAACCTAAACACCCATGCACCTGCTTATTCAGGGCTGCAAGCGTAAGGATCGTGATAGTCAGCGATTGCTCTATCAGCATTATTATGTGTACGCCTTGAGCATTTGTTTCCGGTATTCCAGGAGTATGGCGGAAGCCAGGGAAGTGGTAAATGACGGGTTCATGAAAGTCTTCTCAAAAATTGATCAGTATTCTCCGGAATCTTCCTTTAAAGGTTGGCTCCGGAAAATCATGATTAACGCTTCCATTGATCAATACCGGAAAGAGATCAGACATCAGCATCAGCACGATGTGAATATGAACGGGGTGGCTGCCAGCGAACCTCTGGTAATCAGTGAACTTTCGCATGAAGAACTCCTGACATTAGTTCAACGGTTATCCCCTGCGTACCGGGCTGTTTTTAATCTGTATGCAATTGATGGTTACACCCATGATGAAATTGGCAAGTTGCTGGGAATATCAACGGGTACTTCAAAATCAAATTTGTTAAAGGCCCGCGAAAATTTAAGAAAGATGCTTGCTGGCTTGAATCAGATATCGTATGAAAAGGCCAACTGACGAAGAATTGGATCAATTATTTAAGTCGGCAGCGGATGATTACCAGCCCAAATTCGATCCCTCTGTCTGGGAGCCGATGCAGCAAAAGTTGGATCTTCCTGTAAGCTCTTTTTGGAAACGTTGGATGACGTATACTTTGGTAGGGTTCAGCATCTTTTCAGCGGGTGTATGGGTTGGTAATACGTTAGATAAAGCTGAAGATCGTATTCGTCAAATTAGTACCAATGCGAATCCTGAACTAATACAATCCGAATCGGAACCTTTAGTCGAGTCTGACAACGAAACTCCTGTCTCTACATTTCAATTCAATAAGAATGAGATAACAACTACTCCGGAATTCCCAGTGACGATGGCTTCATCTTCTGAAAATCTGTCAAAAGACCCTAAAGAGGAGCCAGGTCATTATCCGCAGGGTAAGGCTGAAGGTTTTCTTGAAGAGAACGTTGGTACTAGGTTTGTTGATGCCGACATAAACGCGAATCTACAAGACTCCATTCAGGTTGATAATAGCATGACTGAAATGGCAAGAAGTGATTCGCTTTTACAGAAAGAAGTCCCCGAATCCGAAACCACACATGAAAAGCTTAGTAAAGGTTTGTTCGCCAGGGTATTGATATCTCCTGACTTTTCATCAATTGATTTTGGTAAATCTACTTCCCTGGGAAGTAACGTAGCCATGCTTTTAGAGTATCAATTTTTACAACGATGGTCGATTTCCAGTGGTGGAATTTGGTCCTTGAAGAAGTACACCAGTCAGGAAGCAACGTATGCTGGATATCCGGCTAACGAGTTGGAGGGAACTTGTCAAATACTGGATCTCCCCATTAACGTAAGTTATTACTTCAAATCTCGCGGTAAAACTACTGCTTTCTCATCTGTCGGGGTTTCTTCGTACTTCATGCTCAACGAAGAATACACCTATGAAATTCAATCGGGGTATTATTCAAATTCCTATACGACCTATGTTAAAAATGAAAATACTGAGTGGTTCAAAATTCTTAATCTGTCCGTTGGAATTCAACATCAGGTGAAAAACAGACTCTATTTACTAGCAGAGCCTTTTGTCAAAGTCCCCCTGGATGGTGTGGGTGAAGGGAATGTGGAGCTATCCAGTTGGGGACTCTTTTTTGGAGTTAAATACAAACTTTTTTGAAACCATGATTATGAAAGGAAGATTCAGTTTTTATTACCTGGCGATAGCCGTGTGCTACGTTGCGAGTTGCTCTACATCCGAAGAACCCCAACCAATTGATTGTGCAAATTCAGATTTGGAGGTTACATTCACCGTAACAAATCCCACTTCGTGCAATACTGCGGATGGAGTTATAACTGCTTCCGCTACGGGTGGTTCAGAACCGTATCAATTTGCCTTGGATTCTCAACCCTTCACCTCCAATTTTGTTTTTACTGGATTAGGTCCTGGCACTTACCAATTGAAGGTAAAAGACAAGAATGCATGCGAGCGGATGAAAGACGTAACCATCAATCCAGTTGGGTCAACCCTGGAAGCCTCTGTTCTTACTGCAAATAGTGGTTGTAAAACAACCAGTGGAAAAATCACTGTTACTGCAGCGGGTGGTCAGCCTCCCTACACGTATCAATTAAATACCGGTGCAATCGGTACTTCCAATGTATATAGTAACCTTGCTGCTGGCGACTATACTATCAAAGTTTTTGATCAGGCCGGGTGTTCAACAACACAAAGTACCTCCGTTTTATCAGGAGTTGAATTTAGTTCACAGATAAAAGGGATTATTGATACCAATTGTGCGGTTTCCGGCTGTCATGTTACCGGGGGCGCTGCACCATTTACCTTGACCACGGTGGAATCAGTACGGTCGCGCGCCTCCCAAATCAAAGCAGCCACCCAAAGCGGAAGTATGCCAAAGAATAATCCTAAATTGCCACAGGCACAATTGGATTTAATTGCCTGTTGGGTAGACGATGGCGCTCCGAATAATTAGAGACTTAACATCGTACAAACTTATCTTTCAAGAGGAATAGTTATCTTGCTTAAAACCCCATTTCGTGAACAACATTAGAATCGCAATACCGCTTGTTTTTATTGCTTCGGCATGTGCTTACAACGATATAAACGATAAGATTTCATGCGAAGATTCAGATCTTTCGATTTCCGTGTCTTCCAAGTTGGATGTGAGCTCTTGCAAAGCCATTGATGGAGTAATTACGGTGCAGGCATCCGGTGGTAAACCAGGATACGACTTTAGCCTGAATGGAGGCATATACCAAACCAATCCTCAGTTTGAGAACCTGGCACCGGGTATCTACGAAATACAAGTGAAAGATTTTCTGGGCTGCAAAGCAAGTGTCTCCATTGAGTTGACAGCACCGAACAGTACGTTAAATGCATCGATTGTCATTCAAAGTGACGATCAATGTTTGACGAACAATGGTTCCATCAGCGTAACCGGGCAGGGCGGAACTGGCGTTTATCAATTTCAACTCGGATCAAATGGATTTTCAACCACCGGCACATTTGAAAATTTAAAACATGGGATCTATTCGGTGATTATTAAAGATTCCGAAGATTGTCAAAAGGTCTTGAATGTTACGGTGCCGCGCGGACTTACCGGTGTACGTTATGCGACAGAAATCAAGCCAATTTTTGATGCTAATTGCAATCTTTCCGGATGTCATGGATCCGGAACAGGATCTCGCGATTGGACTAACTTTTCCAATATCCGAAACCGTGCAGCACAGATAAAAGCCCGCACAGTAAATAAATCAATGCCCATTGGAGGGTTTGTGTTAACACAGGAGGAAATTGACCTGATCTCCTGCTGGGTGGATGATGGAACTCCTGATAATTAATACTAACTAAAAACCATGAAATCACTTACCCTGATCATTGTAAGTCTTAGTATTCATTTTGTACATGCGCAGAAATTTACTACCGAGAAGTCGCTCATAGTCTTTTATTCAGATGCCAGTATCGAGGATATCAAGGCAGAAAATCATCAGTCAATGAGCATATTCGACACGTCCACAGGGCAAATAGCTTTTTCTATCCCGATCAAGGAGTTTCAATTTGAAAAGTCTCTGATGAAGGAACACTTTAATGAAAAATACCTCGAATCAGAGAAGTATCCGAAAAGTACCTTTCAAGGTCGTGTTGAAGGTTATCAATCGACTTTGAAAGGTCAACAGCCCGTGACGGCAATCGGTAAGCTTACCATTCATGGAGTTACACGGGATGTAGAGATTAGCGGAACGCTGGAATGGAGAGACAATAAGATCGTGGCGAATTCAAGTTTCAAAGTAAGACTGGAGGATTACAAAATTAAAGTTCCTCAACTGTTGTGGCAAAATATTGCAGAAGAAGTGGAGGTTACCATTGACTTTACTTATAAACCTTTATGAAATACTTATTCTTAATCCTGATTGTTTGTTCAAACGATGTTTACGCCCAAGACGACTTGCTTAATGAATTGGAGCAGCACGAAGCTGCAACAAAAGACTATGTCACCTCTGCCTTTAAGAGTACCCGATTGGTGAATGGACAGACCATGGAGACCAAACACAAAGGGGAGCTCGAATTTATTTTTGCGCATCGTTTTGGAGCGATAAATGAAGGGGCCTATGAACTTTTTGGCCTTGATCAGGCATATGTACGATTAGGACTCGAATACGGAATCACCGATCGCCTGGGAGTTGGATTCGGCCGGAATTCAGTTGATAAAACAATGGATGGTTATATTCGTTATAAGGTACTGGCTCAAACAAAGCAAGGAATGCCTGTTACGATGACTGCGTTTGCCAATGCGGCCATCAGAACTTCGCCCAAAAAAGAAGACGCTACCTTTGATATCACCCTAGAAGACCGGATGTCATATACCACCCAGGTATTAATCGCCCGAAAGTTCAGCCAGGCTTTGTCGTTGCAATTGATGCCAACCTGGGTACATAAGAATACGGTTGACACGAGTATCGAAAACAATGATCAACTCGCCCTCGGTTTGGGTGGACGGCTCAAGCTTAGCAGGAGCATTGCCCTTACTTCAGAATATTACTATCGGTTCCAGGTACCTGATTCCAATCCGTATTTCAATTCTTTAGGTTTTGGTATTGACATTGAGACCGGTGGGCATGTATTTCAATTGGTGCTCACGAACAGCCGGGGTTTAACTGAACGAGCCTTTATCACAGAAACGACTGGTGAGTTTTTTGATGGTGATATTCACATGGGCTTTAATGTAACACGCACTTTCCAGGTACGAAGGCAACGATAGATTGAATTGATCAATCTTTTTTTAGATTTAACTTTTTGTTTTTAAGACAGGAGCCCGTTGCTGCTTATTTCCATCATCTTTTATCTGGTCCTGACGGTCGCGATCGGCTACTGGGCTTCCCGGAGGGTTAAGACTTCGGGTGATTTTATGTTGGCGGGAAGAAGTCTTCCCATCCTGCTTAGCTCCTCCGCTCTGTTCGCTACCTGGTTTGGTTCCGAAACCGTTTTTGGTGCTTCATCCGAATTCTTAAAAGGCGGATTATCCTCCGTTATTGAAGATCCATTTGGAGCTGCACTTTGCCTTATTCTCTTTGGTCTGTTCTTCGCCAGGAAACTCTATTCCATGAACCTCCTGACGTTAGGTGATTACTTTAAGGTACGCTATGGAAAACGGATCGAAATTGTGGCAAGTGCTTTTATTGTTCCTTCTTATGTAGGATACATTGCTGCGCAACTGGTAGCGATGGGATTAATCCTGAAGGTGGTGACCGGTACGGACATCTGGCAAGGGGTGGTAATTTCAGCTGTGGTGGTGACCTTCTACACGTATGTGGGTGGGATGTGGGCTATTTCAATCACGGATTTTATTCAGAGCCTCATTATCATTGGCGGGCTGGTTGTGCTGGCTATTATTTTGTCTGAAAAGTCGGGCGGTGTCATGAATGTATTAAGTACGGTTCAACCTGGCACGTTTCGCTTTTTACCAAAAGCCGACATTACGGAAATTGTTATTTTTCTATCCGCTTGGTCCGTGTTGGGCTTGGGTTCCTTACCGTCACAAGATGTGTTTCAACGAGTGATGTCTTCCGATTCCGTACAGACGGCAGTTCGCTCTTGTTACATTGCGGGCATCCTTTATTTAACCGTAGCCATGTTACCACTTTTTATAAGTCTGTGTGTGCGGCACCTCTACCCAGAGTTTGTAAGTGGCGATACGCAATTAGCGCTTCCAAGCATGGTATTGAGTCACGCAGCCTTGCCGGTTCAGATTCTTTTCTTTGGATCCCTATTATCAGCCATTATGAGTACTACTAGTTCAGCCATTCTGGCTCCTGCTGCAATCTTCTCAGAAAATATCATTCGCCCATTGGCCCACCATCGGTTTAATGACCGGGAATTCTTGTTGATTACCCGTTTATCAGTGCTTGGCTTCAGCATCCTCGCGACCATCATGGCATGCTGGCGGTCAAATATTTATGAGTTGGTGGGCGAGTCGTCCATTTTAAGTCTGGTATCTTTGTTCGCGCCCCTGACGTTCGGGCTCTATTGGAACAGAGCCTCTCGCGTTGGCGCCTTGCTTTCAATGATTTCCGGACTTGCAACCTGGTTCATTGCCAACCGATTGGAATTGGCATGGCCGAGTTTAGTGCCCGCCTTGGTGGTTAGTGTACTTACAATGATTTTTGGAAGCCTACTTTGGAAAGATAAGATATAGAATATGGTAAAAATTGAAATCAATCGAATTGACCAGGATTTCCGGATGGAAGCCTTGAATGAAATGGGCAAGAGCATTATTATGGATGCAGGCGGGGCCGATGGCGGTCATGATTCAGGATTTCGACCCATGCAATTATTACTGGCAGCGATGGGTGGGTGTAGTGCCATTGATCTGATCAGTATTTTAAGAAAGCAGCGAGAACCCTTACGGGATTTGAAAATTACGGTAACGGGCGAACGACAGCAGGGGATGGTGCCTGCGTTGTATACGGAGGTACATGCGCACTTCAGGTTATATGGAAACATTAATAAGGAAAAAGCAGGGCGAGCGGTTCAGTTGTCGGTAGAGAAGTATTGCTCGGTAGCAAAAACATTAGAGAAAACAGCAACCGTAACACACAGTTTTGAAATCATAAATGAGTAGTCGTTATGGAAGAAAGGAATTTCGAAACAGATGCCATCCGCACACAAAGTGAACGGACCCCCAACCGGGAGCACTCCGTTCCATTATACCTTACTTCCAGTTTTGTATTTGAAGATGCCGAACAGGCACGGGCCTTATTTGCTGATGAGGTACCCGGCAATATTTATACGAGGTTCTCCAATCCGAATAACACTGAGTTAATTGAAAAGCTATGTTTGTTGGAAGGAACGGAAGATGGAATTGCCACCGCTTCGGGTATGGCGGCCATGTATATCAGCATGGCCTCACTTTTAAAGTCTGGCGATCATATTCTCGCTTCCCGGTCGGTCTTCGGGTCAACGCATCAAATTCTCAACACAATTTTTCCAAGATTTAATATTAGCTATACGTATGCTGATATAACTGATCCAGCCTCCTGGGAAGCAAAAATTCTACCCAACACCAGGATGATCTTTGTGGAAACTCCTTCCAATCCGGCCTTGGATATCATTGATTTGGAGTGGTTAGGAAAATTGGCAGCAAGAAAAAATCTGATTTTGAATGTGGACAATTGCTTTGCTACACCTTATCTGCAAAATCCCGCCCGGTGGGGGGCACACATAGTTACCCATTCGGCCACTAAATTTATTGATGGTCAGGGCCGGGTAATTGGAGGGGCGGTGTTAGGAAAAAAGGAGTTGATTAAAGAAGTTCGCTTTTTCGCCCGGCATACGGGGCCGGCTATGTCTCCATTCAATGCCTGGATTCTTTCGAAGAGTTTGGAGACGCTGGCCGTACGCATGGAGCGACACTGTGAAAATGCCGGGAAGGTTGCACGATTCCTGGAAGGTCATCCCGAAGTGCTGAAAGTAAAATATCCGTTCCTTGAATCGCACCCGCAACATTCGCTTGCTAAAAAGCAAATGCGGTTAGGAGGTGGAGTTGTCACATTTGAAATACAGGGCGGAATTGACCGGGGCCGGAAATTTTTGAACGCTCTTAAAATGCTATCACATTCGGCTAACCTGGGCGATACCCGAAGTATTGCCACCCACCCGGCTTCTACAACACACTCGAAACTCAGTGATGCAGAAAGGCTGGCCGTTGGGATTACTCCCGGATTAGTAAGAATCTCTGCGGGACTTGAAAATATTGCAGATATAATTGGGGATATTAACCAGGCGATACAGGTTAGTAAGTAGGTACAGTAGGGTCAATCTCCCGCGACCACGCAAGAATTCCTCCCTTTAAATTATACAGGTTTGTAAAGCCGTGATTCTTTTCTAACCACTGAACCATGTTTCCACTGCGAGCACCACTGCGGCATTGTAGTATTACCTGCTTGTCCTTGGAGATTCGACTGACGGCCTGCGGTATTTCCCCTTGGGGTATCAACTCGCCACCCAGGTTGCAGATTTCATACTCATGGGGTTCGCGGACGTCAATGAGTTGAAATTCAGCATTTTTATCCATCATTTCTTTTAACTCCTGAACAGTAACTTCTTTCATAAGTGGGTTCTTAAGTGGGCCGGTAAGGTTACAAAATTCATCGTAATCGATCAATCTTTTTATGGACTCTCTGGATTTGCGGTCAGGAACTTTAATCTTGATGGCTTCCAGGGTGGTGGTGTCAAAAAGTAAGATCTGTCCGGAAAGAGGTTCTGCATAGCCGGAAATAATTTTCAACACTTCGTTTGCCTGAAGGGTGCCAATCAGCCCCGGAAGAACCCCCAGAACTCCGCCTTCTTCGCAGTTGGGAACGGAATCCGGGGCCGGTGGTTGCGGATAAAAATCCCGGTAGGTAACACCCTCACGGTAGTTAAAAACAGCTACCTGACCTTCGTAACGGAAAATGGAACCATACACTAACGGGACGTTAAGCAGTACACACGCATCATTCAATAAATAGCGGGTTGGAAAATTATCGGTACAATCCACCACCACATCCACATCCTGTAAAAGGGGTAAGGCATTTTGCGAGGTAATTCTTACCTGATGACTTTCACTTTTTATTTGAGGATTTAACAACAGGATCTTCTGTGTAGCGAGTTCTGCTTTTGATTGGTTGAGATCGGTACTTGTATAGAGAATTTGGCGCTGCAGGTTCGAGACAGTAACCCGGTCATCGTCTATAATGCGAATGTAACCAACGCCCGCAGCGGCCAGGTAAAGCAGCACCGGACAACCAAGACCTCCGGCACCAACAACCGCTAACCGGGCAGTTTTTAATTTAGATTGAGCTACCTCTCCAAAACCAGGCAACACAAAATGACGGCTATACCGTTGTAATTCTTCAGATGAAAAGTCGGTATTAACCATATCTTTCATTATCCGTAATTTACAACACTAAATTCATTCAAGAACATGAGAACAAATTATTCAACCGGAGCAAAATGGGAAGACATAGTAGGATATAGCCGGGCAGTTCGGATTGGCAATACCCTGGAAGTATCAGGAACGGTTGCCACTGATGGGGGTGCAGTAGTCGGTAAGGGTGACTACTATGCTCAAACAAGATTTATCCTGGAAAAAGTAGACAAAGTTTTACAGCAGGCCGGATTTGCCCTGAAGGATGTTGTGCGAACTAGAATATTTGTAACGGATATTTCCAATTGGGAAGAGGTTGGGAAAGCACACGGTGAGTTTTTTAATGAGATCAAGCCCGTAACCAGCATGGTTGAGATCAGTGCTTTAATCGATCCGGATTACCTGGTTGAAATAGAAGTAACCGCGATCAAATCGTAATATCCGCTAATTAAAACGAGTCATAGCCCGTTGGGCTACGGATTCTCCAATAGCCAGGGAAGATGTAGCAGCCGGGGAGGGAGCATTGCAGACATTAATCACATGTTTTTCTTCCAGAATGAGAAAGTCATCAACTAATCCGCCCTGGCGATCGCACGCCTGGGCCCGCACACCAGCGCCACCCTCTACAAGATCGCTTTCCTGAATCTCAGGGATGAGTTTTTGCAGCGCCTTTGTGAAGGCAGCCTTGGAAAAAGACCGATACATTTCTCCAAACCCAGTGCGCCAATACTTGGCGGCTACCTTTTGAAATCCCGGCCAGGCAAGACTTTCACCTAATTCACTTAAGTTGATATCAGATTTTTTATAGCCTTCTCTTTTGAATGCGAGAACAGCATTGGGTCCGGCCTCAACGCCACCTTTTGCCATGCGGGTAAAATGAACGCCCAGGAAAGGAAAATTGGGATCCGGTACCGGATATATGAGATTCTTAACCAGGTACTCTTTCTCCTGCCTTAACTTATAATACTCTCCGCGGAACGGGATGATCTTCACGTTCAGATCAGGAACCGTCATCCGTGCAATTTTGTCGGAGTAAAGACCGGCACAGTTAATAACCAACTTGGTTGAGTAGCTGGCTTTCTGTGTTACCACCACTCTGGAGTCCGGTGCATGTTGAATATCCAAGACCTTCTCATTCCGGTTAATGATACCTCCTTTTTGCTGGATCAGATCGCCATATTTTATAGCCACCAAACGATAATCAACGATACCCGTTTGTGGAACAAAGATTCCCCGCAGACCATTGACATGCGGTTCGTATTCTTTCAATTCATCCTTTGAAAGTCGCTTCAGATTTTTGAGTCCGTTTTGTTCACCCCGTACATACAGGTTTTCGAGAAGCGGAAGTTCTTTCTCATCCGTAGCCACTACGATCTTACCACAGAGTTCGAACGGAATTTCATTTTGACGACAGAAGTCAACCAGTAAGTGATAGCCATGAATGCAATTTCTTGCCTTCAGGCTGCCCGGTTTGTAGTAAAGTCCGGAATGTATGACCCCGCTGTTATTGCCAGTTTGGTGCCGGGCGAGTTCATTTTCCTTTTCGAGAAGCAGAATGTTGAGAAAGGGGTTGGAGACCTTTAGCTGCAGGGCTGTGGCCAGGCCAACAATACCACCCCCGATCACGGTTACATCGTACACAACTGATTTTTGGTTGCGAAAATACAAATAGAAAAATGAACGGATAAGCCAAAAAAGCAAAAACCCCCTCCGCCTGAGGGGGTTTTTGTTTACCTAAACCTAAACCTATGAGAAGATTTTATCTGCTCTTTGGTTATTAGAACGGAGACTCAGGTAGTTTGTTTCATGAATTAGGAAAGAATTAACAGTTTTCTAATGAATGGCCTATTTCTTCAATTTGGCACCATATTGTTTCCGGAATTTTTCGACTTTAGGCCGGATTACGTATTGACAATACCCCTGATTGGGGTTCAGGGCATAATAATTTTGGTGATACTCTTCGGCCGGATAAAAGACAGAAAATGGACTGATTTCCGTAACAATAGGTTTCTTAAAAACCCCGGATTTGTCTAACTGGTTCTTATACTCTTCGGCCGTTTTTTTCTGGGCGTCACTATGATAAAATACAACGGAGCGATATTGAGGGCCCTCGTCTGCACCCTGCTTGTTTAATGTCGTTGGGTCATGGGTGTTCCAGAAGATTTCCAGCACGTCTGCATAACTGATCACCGTTGGATCAAATTTGACCTGAATGACTTCTGCGTGGCCAGTGAGCCCGGTGCACACCTCCCGATAGGTTGGATTTTTAACCTTGCCTCCGGAATATCCTGAAACAACAGACTCGATTCCCTTTACTTCCAGGAAAAAAGCTTCGGTGCACCAAAAACATCCTGAACCAAGCGTAGCAGTTTCCAATGATGTGGACATAGTTTTTTGAGTTGAATTTTGAGCTTGAACGGAAATAGCCATGATCAAGCTCGTCAATAGGATCAATACTTTCATAGGTATTAAACCGCAAACCGGCCAGATTGGTTTTGAGAAAACTACAAGTTGTCCTTTAAACGACATCAATAACCACCATAAAACCCCGACAGGGCATTGGCCAGTTTGTTGTCCAGTTCCTGCTTGGTTTTGTTGATCAGAAAATCCCGTGCCATATAGGGTTCTTTCGTTCCGCAAAGTTTTCGCGTTCCTTCCGGAATTGCTCGTTGATCTCCGGTGCAGGTTGCCCATCGGTCACTCCAGCGTTCTTCACTAATAATGTCAGAATTGCGAAGGTCAGCACCACCGATTGCATCTCGGATATAGAGGGTAATTGAACCACGGGAGGTAATCACTTTTTCGTTGATGTTCATTGTGGCATTCACCTTTTCATACACCGGTACCTTTACATTGTTGACGGTTTTTTCACTCACTTTCACACTGTCCTTATAGTTTTCCGATTTCTTGGTGATGGTAGGGCGGGACTCGGAATAGCCGTTGATTACAATTTTTACAAAGTGATCGATTTTGGTTAGCCCCGCATCCTCTGCCTGACGGGGTGTATAAAACTTAACAAACTGGCTTGGGTTCACCCCAAAGATCACAGGTTCAAAATTCCAGTCGTAGTAACTTTGCAGAGAAGGTTCAACAACCACCTTAATGGTGGCATTGAATTTTGCCTGTTCCATCATTTCGATGGATTCGCGATAGCCTGGTGAGTAGGCATTCGCGTCTACAAAAAAGAAGTAAGCCCGTTTCGCATCATCACGGGTATTCTTTAACATCGCCTGGATGCCGGCTTCGTACGTTTCTTCTGCTGCCTTGTTTTTTACATCCGTTAACTCTTTGTATTTGTTTACGGGGTTGGGAATAATTTTAAGCGCTCCGGGCGAAGTACGGATTTGCTCATAGAGATTATTAATTTGTTCATAATCCTGAACTACATTACTCCATTTAAAATTTGCATTCGAAGCAATCTGATTCTGAGCATCCGTTTCCAGGTAATCAATGGCCAGCTTGTAGCTGGAACTCAAAACCTCTTTCGATTTTTTATGATCTGGATTCTGCCGCAGCCGATTCACCGCCTGCAGCACAGCATCATAATAATTACCTTGTTTTAAAGCGGCTTTTCCGGAGCTACAGGCATCCAACAAGGCGATTGCAATAAATGTCAGGAGGGGTAAAAATCTATTCATGGTTTATCGGGTGCAAATTCAATGCCTTAAATTAACAAATAAGTGCACCCTCTTGCAACCTCCAAAAAACCTGAAAGTTGGCCGTGACTTTCAGTTATTGAAACGGCAGTAAATCGATCAGAATATCATCAATCAGCCGCTTCCAATTTCCCCACGACTGGCCCTCATTAACTTCGCGGTAATGGTAATCGCAACTGCTTGCCTGGAGAATATCTTTCATCTTCCGGCTATCCACACTCGTGTCATTGATTAAGCCGGTGGTCATGGAGATTTTCATCTGAGGATTGGTAGGATTGGAACACAGGTTATAGATCTGTGGGCGGGTATAATAGGCAGGGGACTGGATACCGGCCAACCCAAAAACATCTGGACGGCTAAAAGCGAAGTAGGTTGCTGTGAGTGCACCCATGGAAGTACCCATAATGAGTCGGCTACGGGCATCTGCTTGACACGGATAGTTCGCCTCAATATATGGGATCAACTCCTCAACGAAAAAGTCCAGGTATTTTGCATTCATGGTGAGTTCACTCATCCTCCGATTATTCCCCCGGTTTACAGGTTCGCGATGATCAATGAAAACTGCGATGACCGGAAGGATCTTTTTATCATAAATCAGGTTATCCAAAATGGTAGTCATGTTTCCTAACCGGGGGTGCAGGTACTCGTATCCATCGGTTAAATAAATGGTTGGGAGCGATTCCATTTTGTCCGGGATGTTGGGTAGATAAACGGAATAGGTTACCTGGTATCCGAGGATGTCGCTATTTAATAATTGGTCTTGAATGACCTGCCCTTTTGGAATATTATTTCGTTCCAGCAGGACAGGATCTTCTTTCCAATCGGGCATACGCAATTCCGAATTCGGACTGCCGCCACCAACACCCGACCATTGCTGGTTCTTGTTTTCAGGATCGAGCAGCCAGGTAGTACCATTTATCAAAATCTTATAATCCAACCGGGCATCCTTAGGAAAGGAGACATTCAGATACCAAAGATCTGTACCCTGGATTTGCTTTCCCTTATTTTGAAAATCCTTCCTGTACCCCCATCCATTGAAATCACCCATCCATTCTACTGTGGTGGCTTTACCGCGATAGAAAAAGTAAACAGAATCTCCATCCACTAACGGAATCTGGTTCTTTGACTTTAATTCGGCCCACCACGACTCTAATGCAATTCTTCCCTCCGCATCCGGTTTAATTTTTTTGAGTATATCAATCTGTTGCTTTAAATAGGAATAGTTTTGACTAAAGGCCAATTGGGCAAAGAGTATCATAAGTCCGGTGAGGGAATACCTCATACTAAGAATTTTTAATGATCACTTCATCCTGATCTTCAACCCGAAGACTCATCAGGGCGGCAATGCCCATGGAAACACCACCACTAACCAAAATGTAAATCGATTGTCCATTGAATAGGTGGGTGAGCATCACACCCAACACGGTGCCGGCAATGATTTGCGGGATGACAATAAAAAAGTTGAACACACCCATATAGTATCCCATTTTCTCGGCTGGTAGAGAGCCTGATAACATCGCGTAGGGAATAGAAAGGATGCTTGCCCAGGCTATGCCAACACCAATCATTGATACCCATAACCAAACAGGATCTGTTACAAGGAAAAAGGAACTTAGGCCCAGGCTACCGCAAAGCAGAGCAATGAAGTGAGTTATCCGTCTGCTGGTGTATTTTGCTACAATCGGTAGAAACAATGCCGCGATTGCTGCAATACCATTATAGACGCCAAAGAGATTTCCTACTAAATCAGCACCATCATTATAGGCTTGTGTGGTAGGGTCGGTGGAGTGATAGATGTGACTGGTCACGGCACTGGTGGTATAAATCCACATGGCAAACAAGGCAAACCAGGTAAAGAATTGAACACGGGCCAGTTGAACCATCGTTTTGGGCATTGTATTGAAATCCTTAACGATATGCACAATACCTAAATATGATTTCCCTATCCGGATGTAGTTGGCAGCCAGCGCGTGCACGACTCCAAAAACCAATAAACCAAGCCCTAAAACATACAATTCTTTTTCAAGAGTAAACGTGAACACAATTACTGAAATCACAAATCCGCAGAGTACTAATAGAATTCCATTACGATTAAAAATTGTCTTGAATTTATCTTCGTCATCAATTTTGCGATGTTCCCGGTTTCTTAGCTTTTCCTCACCTGCTTTAGTCGGTGGATACTCTTTGGTTGAGAATACCGTCCACATCACGGTAACAAAAAGCATAAAGGCCCCTAAGTAATAACTGTATTGAATTGAATCTGGGATGATTCCTGCTTCGGCTTTATTAGAAATATCAAACCAGTTCTTAAAAATCCAGGGAAGAAAAGAGGCAACAATTGCACCCAATCCAATAAAAAAACTTTGCATGGCAAAGCCCGTGGTGCGTTGTGAGGGGGGTAACAAATCGCCCACAAAAGCCCGGAATGGTTCCATGCTGATGTTGATGGAAGCATCCATGATCCACAAGACGCCAACGGCCATCCATAAGACCGGTGAATTGGGCATTAAGCAAAGCGTAATCGAAGCCAGTAAGGCTCCTACCGCAAAGAAGGGTCTTCTGCGACCCCAGGTCGGATGCCAGGTACGATCGCTGTAGTATCCGATGATCGGTTGTACGATCAGCCCGGTAAGAGGTGCTGCCAACCAATACAGTGCGAGGTTCGCGGTATCCGCACCAAGGGTTTCAAAGATCCTGCTGGTATTTGCGTTTTGTAAAGCAAAACCAAACTGGATTCCTAAAAATCCAAAACTCATATTCCAGATCTGCCAGAAGCTGAGTTTGGGTTTATGTTGGGTCATGTTCGTTAGAAGATGCCGTTAAAGATAATAGATTTGAATTCTGATCGAATTAAAAATTTTTATATCACCAGGCAATATCAAGTCGATCATCCGAATAGTCGATCTGGGTAGTTAGTACGGCTTCTTCACCCATCGAATCCGGTTCATGGATGGGATCATATTTTTCCAGCGGAGTGAAGAAGGAGTGCACCTGATGCGAAAGGGGACGGGCAACTCCATTAACCGTGAGACTTTCGGCATGGGTACCATGCAGCATTAACTTTATTCTTTTATACGAGGTCTCATAGGTTCCTTCGGAAGCGGAAAGAGATATTCGATTTTCCGATCCTTTAAATTCGATGAGGCGTTTTGAAAATTTTCCGTTTTGGTAGGCAAACGTTTCGCCATCATCCTGATACAGCAGGAAGTCGCTGGAACCTTGGCCGCAATAGATGTGCAAGATCAACTCTTCCTGAGAAATCCCTGTATGAGGCGTGGCTGCCTGCATGGTAATAACGCTGGCTGCTTTAATAAAAACCGGCAATCGATGGATGGGTGATTCGACTATGGTTTCCTGATTGCCGTGCCAGATTTTTCCAGTGTAAAGATCGAACCATTCACCATCCGGAAAATAGATTTTTAATAACTCTTTATGACTCTCAACCGGAGCCACCAAAATACTGGGACCAAACAAATATTGATTTTGATAAGCTCCCTGATATACCCGCCAGTCATGGGTATAGTTAATCGCCAACGATCGTTGAACGGGCATACCCGTTTGGGCCGCATCATAAAACAACGAATAGATGTAGGGCATGAGTTGATACCGGAACTTGATGTAGTTGCGGCAAATTTGTTCCACTTCTTCTCCATACGACCAGGGTTCGCTATCGCGTGTATTGATCATGGTATGGGCACGGAAGAAGGGGGAGAGTGCTGCGATGGACATCCACCGGGCAAAGAGATTCTTGTTGGTTTCTCCTACAAACCCTCCTGTATCATATCCTGCAAAGGCAATTCCGGTAAGGCCCATGCTATTCACAAGGCGTACTCCCAACAGCATGTGTTCATCGTAGCTTACATTATCGCCCGTCCATACTGCTGAGTATCGCTGTACGCCTGAGAACCCGGAACGAGTTAGATTGAACGGTCGCTTTCCATTCAACAATTTCTTCGTTCCCTCATACGTGCTGCGTGCCATTTGAAATCCATACAGATTTCTGCCTTTACGGGTCGTGGCTTTCTCACCTTCAAAATCAAATTCAAGGTTCTCCGGCAAGGCATTGCCCCAGGTGGCAATTTCATTCATGTCATTCCAAAAGCCCTCAACACCAAAGTTGACATAATCCTGAAACTTGGAGGCCCACCATAGCCGGGTGGCGGGGTTGGTGAAATCCGGAAAGTGACACCAGCCGGGCCATACCTGCCCCTGGTAGTTTTCGCCATCCGGATATTTAATGAATACATTCTTTTTCACTCCATCATCATAGGCATCGTACCCCGGTTCCACTTTGATGCCCGGATCGCACATGATTACCACATGAAATCCCTGATCGCGGAGTTGTTTGATCAGATTTTTTGGGTCGGGAAAATGTTTCGGATCCCACGTGAAGATCTTGTACTTGTCCATGTAATGGATATCAAATACGATAGCATCGGAGGGAATATCTTTTTCGCGAAACGTTTTGGCTAACGTAAGCACTTCCTTATCCGGATAGTAGCTGTACCGGCATTGTTGATAGCCAATACTCCAACGCGGTGGGAGTTCCATCCGTCCTGTTATGTGGGTGTATTGCTTAATGATTTCACGGATGGTGGGTGCCGTCATGAAATAATAATTCATGTCCCCGGCATCGGCTGAAAAACTGGCGAAGCGATTGTTCGAAGCGCCAAAGTTGAAATACCCTTTATGGGAATTATCGAAATAGATTCCATAAATCAACTGATTGTGGATACCGATGTAAAATGGTGTAGAGCAATACAGCGGGTCAGTACCTGCGGTATAGCTATAGGCGTCTGTATTCCAATTTTGATAAGCAGCGCCTTTACGATCCAAGGGTCCGGTTTTTTCACCTAACCCGATAAAACGTTCACCGGGTTGTAATTTCTTATACGTTGTTACCTGCTCTCCAATCCAGGAGGTGCCAAAGGTTTCATCTTCATTGAGGGTTGCTCCTTGCAGGGTTAGAAATTTGAACCTTACCGGATTCCTGGAGATGTGTAATTGCAGGCGAGCGGTACGAAGGATGATGTGGTCCCCCATTTCCTCGATGGTTAATTCGATGGGTTTAGGCTCGGCCACCACGGCATAGGAAAAATCTTCAATGGGACCGGTATTCGAAATACAAATCCGAATGATGTCATCACTATAGGTAGTAATTCTGAATTTACCGAAGGTGGTTTCCCCGATGAGGCTCAGGGCGTCTTTCCTGAAAGAACGAAGATTACCAAGACTTTGATTCGTTTGGGAATGAAAGTTCGCAGCCATTTATTTTTTAATAAGGGGTTAATGTAGCTCAAGTAGGTCTACTTAACCTAACATTCCCGCTTCAAAAAAAACGAAAACGGTTGCGTTACTTCTTCTTGGCTTGTTTCTTCAGAGAAGAGTTCCGGATGATGAGTTTGGTTTTGAGAATTTTGGTTTCCGGTTGTGGCTCAAAATCTTCCTTGTCTTTCATTTCAATATGGCGGATTAACAAACGGGCAGCTTCCTGTCCCATTTCAAAACCGGGTTGATCAACGGTAGTCAGGGAAGGATCCATCAATTCGCCAAAGAACCAATTGCTAAACCCAACCACGGCAACATCTTGAGGGATCTTTAATCCCTTTTCCTTAATCGCCATCATGGCGCCCATGGCCATCGGGTCGTTGTTGGCAAAAATGGCATCGGGAATGGGATTGAGCGATAAGAGTTTCAAGGCCCCGCGTTTGCCTTCTTCAAATGTTCCGGAGGGGCAATTGACAATCAGGTTCTCCTTCACGTCCATTCCATGCTCTTTCAACGCATCGGTATACCCGCGGAAACGATCAATGCTGATCATCAAGTTGGGAGCGCCATTCAAGTGGCCAATGCGGGTGCACCCTTGTTCGATCAGGTGCTCAACCGCTTCTTTGGCACCGGCATAATCGTCTACAATCACTTTGCTGCTGGTCGGGCTGTTGTACATCCGATCATAGAATACAATGGGTACGCCCTTTGAAATAATGGATTCAATGTGATCAAAGTTGTTCGTTTCGCGCGATATGGAAAGCAACATTCCATCCACCCGGCTGTTGAAGAGCGCTTTCATATCGGTTAACTCACGCTGATAGGATTCGTTGGATTGCGCCAGAATTACATTATAGCCGGCCGTATAGGCAACGTCTTCAATCCCGCTGATGACGGTGGAGAAAAAGAAGTGTACGATTTCGGGAATAATAACCCCGATCGTATTGGTTTTCTTTTGCCGCAGGTTAAGCGCAACGATATTGGGTTGATAATTCAGTCTTTCCGCGAGCTCATTCACCGCTTTTTTGGTTTGCACGCTGATGTCCGGATGGTCCTTTAAGGCTCTCGATACCGTAGAGGGAGAAATCCCTAATTCGCGGGCAATGTCTTTAATGGTTACCTGATTGAATTTCATTTCAGTGGGCTTATTTGATCAAATTTTAAAGATCGCTTAGTTTCCGCAATCGGTTGCGCACCCGTTTCCGCAAAAATAAAGCAAGAAAATGAACTCGTAACGTGGTCAAATGCTGAAAACACGGTATTATTACGCTGCAAAATCACTTTTTTACGCAATGCAAGTAACAAATTGATTTTGAAAGAACTCTTAAAAAACAACAATTAAAACCCTAAAACAATTATCTATGACCAAATTGTATCTGTTTGTTCGCAGGTATCTGGCGGTGATGCTGGTTTTTGGAACTCTGGTGAGTTTCGCCCAGCAAACTGTTACAGGTAAAGTGACGGCTGCCGAGGATGGCTCGGGAATTCCAGGGGTAAACATCCTGGAAAAAGGCACCTCCAATGGTACGGTGTCTGACGCGGATGGAAATTACCGGATTAGTGTAGGTGCGAATGCAACCTTAGTTTTTTCCTTCGTTGGCTATACTACCCAGGAAGTGTCCGTGGGATCTCAAAGTTCAGTGAATGTGTCTTTGCAGTCCGATGTTACCGCCTTGAGTGAAGTGGTAGTAGTGGGGTATGGAACACAGGAGAAAAAGGAAATTACCAGCTCCGTTACTAGCGTAAAGGCAGAAGATTTCAACAAGGGAACGGTGAACGATCCGGTTCAATTGCTTCAAGGTAAGGTTGCCGGGTTGAATATTACTCGGGCCGGTGGCGACCCCAATGGTGGATTTAACATCCGCTTGAGAGGTGTTGGTACCATTGGTGCGAATACAGAACCCCTGATTGTAATAGACGGTGTTATTGGAGGTTCCTTAAATTCAGTTGACCCGAATGACATTGCCTCCATGGATGTGTTGAAAGACGGTTCCGCAGCAGCGATTTATGGAAGCCGGGGTGGTACCGGGGTAATCCTGATCACTACCAAGTCTGGTAAGGCTGGCAAAGTACAAGTGGATTATAGCGGTTCCGTAGCCACGGAATCCGTTGCCCGTACGGTGGATTTCATGGATGCCAGCGAATATCGTGCTACCACCGGTTCGGTTGATTTAGGAAGTACCACCGACTGGTTGGATGTTGTATCGCAGAATGGTAATGCCATGGTGCACAATCTCTCTTTATCCGGTGGCAGCAAGAGCACAACCTACCGCACTTCCTTTAACTATCGTGGACAGAATGGTATAGCGTTGAACTCCGGCTTTGATCAGATTAACGGTCGTATCAACTTATCTCAAAAAGCGCTAAAGGATCGTGCAACGATCACGATGAACTTTGCTACAACTGTTCGCGATGCCAACTATGGTTTTACCGAATCATTGCGCTATGCAGTGATTGCTAACCCCACCATGCCGGTATACGATAATACATTAACCAGCCCTACCGCGGGTGGTAACTTTAATGGTTACGCAGAACGCGATATCTTCGACTTCTTCAACCCGCTCTCTATTGCAGAGCAAAACATAAATGAAGGAAATGATACCCGGATTCTGGCCAGCATTCGTGGCGAATACGATTTCAGTGATTTCATTGACGGATTATCTGCTGCTGTATTCTATTCAGCACAGAAGGAATCTGACATTCGTGGCCAATACTATGCCAAGACTTCTAAGTTCAGAGGCTTTGGCCGCAATGGTCTTGCCAACAGAAGAACCGATCAACGTAATAACGAACTGTTTGAGACTACGGTGAATTATACCAAAGACATCGGAAATACTAACCTGGCTATCTTAGGAGGGTATTCCTATCAGGACTTCTTCAACGAAGGTTTTGGAATGGAAGGCGGTAATTTCTTAACAGATGCCTTTACTTACAATAACATGGGTGCTGCTCTTGATTTTGCCAATGGTCTTGGATCCGTATTTAGCTATGCAAACTCGAACAAGCTGGTAGCGTTCTTCGGTCGGGCCAACGTAAATATCTCAGAGACTTATTTTGCTTCCGTGAGTGCTCGTTATGAAGGTTCATCCCGTTTTGGAGAAAACAACAAGTGGGGTGTTTTCCCGGCTGTATCCGGAGGTGTGACCTTAAGCAATCTGGTTGACATTCCTTCTGTGAACAGTTTGAAATTGCGTGCCAGCTGGGGTGTAACGGGTAATCAACCGGGTTCATCCTATGAGTCGTTGCAGCGTTTTGGCCGTCAGGGTAACTTCTTCTACGAAGGAGCTTATGTGCCCAGCTATGGTCCTGTTTCCAATGCTAATCCTGACCTGAAATGGGAAACCAAAGATGAGATTGATATTGGTGCTGATTTTGGTATGTTGAATAATAAATTAACGGGTACTCTGGACTGGTACACCCGTGTAACCAGAGACATGATTTTGCCAGTAAACGTACCGGTTCCACCAAACTTGTTTGGTACTACCCTTGTTAATATTGGTGAATTGAAAAACAGCGGTTTTGAAATAGCTCTGAATTACAATGCACAAACAGGTCGTGACTTTAACTGGTCAGTAGGGGGTAACTTCTCAACCTATAATACCGAAGTGGTGAGTTTAACGACAGGCGCATTGAGTTTTGGTACCGGTGGTGTATTGTACCGTGCTAACATGGGTGCCCCTGGTCAGAACGACTTCTTGTTGGTTCGATTGAAGGAAGGACAGCCTTTTGGAGAGTTGTGGGGACCTATACAGGAAGGTGTTAATCCCGATGGTACGCCTAAGTTTTCGAGCTTGGATGGCGATGCTACTTTCTGTAATTGCGATGCTGATAAGACCGTTATTGGAAATGGTTTGCCTGATTTTACTGCCGGCTTAAACGTTTCATTGTCATATAAGCGTTTTGACCTGACGGCTTTCTTCCGCGGTGCCTTTGGCCACGACCTGGTCAACAGTTACCGGGGTTTCTATGAAAACCGCGAGTCTACTACCCTGGGTAACTATAACGTTGTAAACACCAAGTATTATGACCCTACCATTACCAAGGCGCAGGTAAATAGCACCCACGTTGAAGATGCCAGTTACGTTAAGTTGGATAACATGCAACTTGGCTATAACGTACCCGTGAAGCCAGGGGGTACCATTTCTAATTTCAGAATCTACTTTGCGGGCCAGAACCTGTTCGTGATTACGGATTATACAGGTGTTGACCCTGAAGTGAGATACCAGGACCGTATCGATGGTGACAATGGTGGCCAGCCGGGCGCTGTTGACCCGTTGTCTCCGGGTATTGAAAGACGTTCTACTTATTTTACTACCAGAACGCTGACGTTTGGAGTTAACCTTAGTTTCTAACGAATAAATAGATGACGATAATGAAAAAGACATTGTTTAAAAAAATAGCAATGCTGGGCTTGGGGTTAACATTTTTTACCCAGTCCTGCACAAATCTGGATGAAGAGCTGTTCAGTGATGTAACAGCTGACAACTTCTTCAAGACGGACGAGGAGTTTATTGCTGCTTTAGGCCAGGCTTACCGGGCCTTCGCGGGATTAGGGAACCACTCAAATTTGTGGTCGGTTCAGGAGATTACTTCTGATGAGTTGGTGATCACAACCAAAGGTGGCGACTGGTTTGACGGGGGAGTCTTGATTCAATTGCACGAACACTCATGGGCCGTTGACAATGGGTTCTTCAACAATACCTGGCAATTCCTGTATGGGGGTGTCAATACATCCAACCGGTTAATTTTTCAATTCGAACAACTTGGAACACCCGAGGCTGACGCATTTGTTGCTGAATTGCGCGCTATTCGTGCCTTGTGGTACTATTGGTTGATTGATTCATTTGGTAATGTACCGTTGGTGATTGACTTTACTGAAACTGCCCCGGTGGGCAATTCAACACGGGCTCAGGTTTATGCTTTTGTTGAGAGTGAATTAAAAGCTGTGATCAATGATTTGCCGGAGAATGTCGATGCTTCGACCTATGGTCGTATTACTAAATGGGCTGCTCACGCGATCCTTGCAAAACTGTATTTGAATGCACAGGTATATACAGGTACAGCCAAGTGGGCAGAGGCTGCCGCTGAAGCCCAGGCAATTATTGCCAGTGGTAAATACAATTTAGAGCCAGTTTACAAGGATAACTTTGCCATCAACAACAGTGGCTCCCGAGAGAATATCTTTGTGTATCCGTATGACAAAGTGTTTGCCGATGGTTTTAACTGGCCGATGATGACGTTGCACTATGCCAGCCAGGGAGTGTATAAATTAACTCAACAGCCATGGAATGGATATGCCGTTGTAGAAGAGTTTTATAACAGCTATGTTGATCCGGCTCAGAATCCTGGTCCTCAAGGCCCGGTTTGGTTGGACTTAACCACGGATGCTAATAATGATGGGATTTCTGATGACCTTGGAACGCAGGATGCTCGCTTGAGCAACTTTGTGGTTGGTCCGCAGTTTAACCCGGATGGGACGCGTGCTACTGATCCTGGGTTTGAAGGGCCAACAACTGCGGCACCGGATCCTGATGGAGCACCTTTAACGTTCACTCCGCAAAATAACGAGCTGTTTCCAAATGGATGGCGGCAGGGCGGTGCCCGTATTGGTAAGTACCAATATGAAATTGGTGGTACTAATAATATGAGCAATGACTTTGTAGTGTTTCGCTATGCCGATATCCTTTTGACACGTGCTGAGGCTCTCTGGAGACAAAATCCGGCCAGCGCGGAAGCGCTTACATTAGTGAATCAGATTCGGTCAAGAGCGGGTGTTGATCCTTACGGTTCACTTACTGCTGATAATCTCCTGGCTGAGCGCGGTCGTGAAATGTTTGCTGAAATGACCCGCAGACAAGACCTGATTCGTTTTGACCGGTGGGATGATGCCTGGTGGGAAAAACCAACCAGTACAGCAACCTATAAACTATTCCCGATTCCGAAGGCACAACGTGATGTAAACAGCTTGTTGCAGCAGAACCCGGGTTACCCGAACTAATCGATTCCTTTACTTGAATAAAAAGGCAAACACCCTGTGTTTGCCTTTTTATTTTATACGATTTTGATTTTATAATTTTGATCCTTTGTCGTAGAGATGGGTTCGATTAAATCAACTTTTTCCATTCTGTTGGTACTTGTCTTTGGATGTCAGCCAAAGGAGAACCCTACGGCCGCTAATTCTTTATTCAGACTTATTCCTCCAGAAAATTCTCAAATCGATTTTGTTAATAGTCTTACCTATACCGAAGAGATCAATCCGTATACCTTCAAAAACTTTTACAATGGGGGTGGTGTTGGGCTCGGTGATTTTAATCAGGATGGGCTACTCGATATTTTCTTCTCCGGTAATCAGGTCTCTAATCGCTTGTATTTGAACCAGGGAAACTTCTCGTTTAAAGACATAACGGAGTCAGCCGGACTTTTTTCGGAAGGATCCTGGACAACCGGCATCAGCATAGCCGATATTAATGCGGATGGATTGCCTGACATTTATTTATGCAAGTCGGGCCCTCCCGATGGAAAAGACCGCCACAATCAACTCTGGATCAACAATGGGGACTTAACCTTTACAGAATGGGCCGAGCAATATGGACTCAACTTCAAGGGATTGTCAACCCATGCTGCTTTTTTCGATTATGACCAGGATGGGGACCTCGATTGTTATCTGCTTAATAATTCGATCCGGTCGGTGGGTGGGTACGATTTGCGAAAAGATCAACGGTTGATTCCGGATGCGCTGGGGGGGAACAAACTCTTGCGGAATGATTCAGGAAAGTATGTGGACGTATCACAAACAGCCGGTATTTATACCAGCGAAATCGGATTTGGACTGGGCGTAACGATTGGCGATGTTAATCTGGATGGCTGGCTGGATATATATGTATCAAATGATTTTTTTGAACGCGATTATCTGTACATCAATCAACAGAATGGTTCGTTTAAAGAGACGCTTCAGGATTATATAACGGAATTGAGTATGGGGTCAATGGGAGCTGATATGGCGGATATCAATAACGATTGTTTACCCGATATTTTTGTAACCGAAATGTTGCCCGAAACGGATGATCGCTTAAAAACGAAAGCGCAGTTTGAAAATTGGGACAAATACAAATTGAGTGCATCGCAGGGATATGGACATCAGTTTGGGAGAAATGTTTTGCAAGTAAATACCGGCAACGGAACCTTTAGAGAAATTGGAAGGCTGGCGGGAGTACATGCAACTGATTGGAGCTGGGGTGCCTTAATTTTTGACATGGACAATGATGGGTTAAAAGATATTTTTGTCGCCAACGGAATCTATAAAGATTTGCTCGATCAGGATTTCGTGAACTTTATTGCGAACCCGGCCATGATTCGAAATATTTTGAAAGAGCAAGGAAATGTAATCAAACGACTGGTGGATTCAATTCCCTCGAATAGCCTTGCCAATTATGCATTTCACAATCAGGGTGATTTGCGGTTTGTAAATCAAGCCAATGAGTGGGGACTGAATGTGCCCACGTTTTCCAACGGGTCTGCCTATGGCGATTTGGACAATGACGGGGATCAGGACCTCATCTTGAATAATGTAAACATGCCGGCCTTTCTCTATGAGAATCGGGCCAATGAAGTACTCCAGAATAATTCAGTTACGATCAATCTTAACGGGCCTGCAAGCAATCGGCATGGATTGGGGGCCAAAATTAAAATGAAGACAGAGTCGCAATGGCAGTACCAGGAAGTTTCACCCATGCGCGGATTTATGTCTACTGTGGATACGCGACTGCATTTTGGTCTTGGTTCGGCTGCACAAATTGATTCTATTATCGTGACCTGGCCAGGCGGCAAGGAATCTTTGCTTACAGGTCAGCCTGTTAATCAATTTATTACGGTGGATTTTAAAAGCGCTCATGATCCGATTCAATCAAGAAAGAAATCTAACCCGTCTTTACTTTTTAATGAAGTAAAACCAAATGGGGTGAATTTTGTACATCGCGAGAATGAGTTCAATGATTTTGATCGCGATCGATTATTATTCAACATGATTTCGAATGAAGGCCCTTGTCTTTGTGTTGGGGATGTAAATAATGACGGCCTCGATGATTTTTATGTGGGGGGTGCCAAAGGACAAGCCGGAGTACTGTATCAGCAAACTCCCTCCGGAAATTATCTCACAAAGAACAAAGCTTTGTTTCAACAGGATCAGGAATCGGAAGATACCGGTTGTATATTCTTTGATGCCAACAAGGATGGCCTCCTGGATTTGTACGTTGCCAGTGGCAGTATTGAATTTTCATCCAGTGCAATTGCTCTGGCTGACCGGCTTTATTTTAATACGGGCAATGGACAATTCAAAAAATCAAACCAGATCTTACCGGTAACCACCCGATTTGAAAGCACGGCTGCAGTGGATGCTGCGGATTATGACCAGGATGGCGACCTTGATCTATTCGTTGGCGTTCGTTCGATTCCATTTGCTTATGGATTACCGGGTAATGGTTACATTTTGAATAATGATGGGAAGGGAGTTTTTACGAATGTGACTCAGCAAATATGCCCTGCATTGCTCGAAATTGGAATGATAACCGCTGCCCGGTGGGGAGATATTAATCAGGATTTGCAACCGGATTTGGTAGTGGCCGGGGAGTGGATGCCAATCCGCAGCTTCATTAATGTAAACGGTAGTTTGGTCGATCAAAGTAATGACTTTGGATTAAGTCAATCGAATGGCTGGTATCACACATTAGAACTGACCGATTTGAACGGGGATGGTAAATTGGATATCATAGCAGGTAATCATGGTTTGAATTCTCAATTTAAAGCTAGTTTGGAGCAGCCTGTTTCACTCTATATAAATGACTTCGACCAGAACGGCACCCTCGAACAGATTACCACCCGGTATAATGGTGGTACGTCATTTCCACTGGTCCTGCGCAATGATTTGGTGTCTCAGATTCCAGCCTTGAAGAAAAAGTTCCTGCATTTTCGCGATTATGCAGGTCAGCGGATTGAAGATATTTTTCCGAAGGCATTATTGGATCAATCGATCCGCCTTGATGCTTATACCCTGGAGACGGCCTTATGGTTAAGCCAGCCGGATAGTCGTTTAGTTCGTTCGGCTTTACCGGTGGAAGCTCAATTTACTCCTGTCTATTCAATCTTGTCCAATGATTTTGATCAGGATGGCAAAATTGACCTATTGCTGGGGGGAAACTTATACCGTGCAAAACCAGAGACGGGTATTTACGATGGAAGTTTTGGAGTCTACTTAAAAGGGCATGGGAATGGAACTTTTACAGCTAAAAGACCTGATGAATCCGGATTGTTTGTAAAGGGGGAGATCCGAGCCATGCGTTTTCTTAAGACGAGGCAAAATGGATTAGTAGTGGTTGCAAGAAATAGTGATAGTTTAGTGTTTTTATTGAATGAATAATATGAAACGAATTGGGTTTAGTTTAGTGTTGGTGATCTTAGGGATAACAATGCTTTTGTCGTGCAATGGCAAGTACGGATTTGGATCAGAGAAAAATAATGATAGTCTCTTCCTGGATATTTATTTGGGAATGGAACAGAAAGTATTTTATGATTATTGTTGGGAAATGAACCGGCAGAAGAAGTTAACGCACGGGCCCACCAATCAGAATGTTGAATATCATATCACAGAAGCAAAGTACCCCATTACAATGCGGTTTTATCCGTCCTTCTATGAAGGAAAAATCAATGAAATGCCTGTTACATATACGTATGAATCCTGGGCGCCCTGGAATCGAGCCTTTCAATCCGACAGCCTGATGGTTGAAATGCTTGGTCTCTTTAAAAAGTGGTATGGAGATGATTTTAAAGTATTGGATCATCCCACCATGGGCAAAGTCTATTACAAATTTGATGGCCATCGTAGAATTAACCTTTTCATTCGGGATGATCAATTTGTACAAGCGGTATTTACCGATATGCGGGTGGCCGAGGCCATTAAGAAGAAAGAAGCCGCAGAAGAGACTGAATAGCGAACTCGTATGATGGCCCGAAAGCTCATTTATTTGGTTCTTGTTCCCTGTGCATTTTATGGATGCAATCGAGAATCGGACTTGAATACCCTGTTTGTCGAATTGCCGGGAACAAGGACTGGAGTTCAATTTGAGAACACATTAACGTTTGATCAGGATTTCAATATTTATACTTATCGTAATTTTTACAATGGCGGAGGAGTAGCGCTGGGAGACATTAACAATGACGGTCTAATTGATGTCTATTTGACGGCCAACCAAGGTCCAAACCGGTTGTACTTAAACAAGGGCGACTTCCTTTTTGAAGATATCACTGATCGGGCAGGTGTAAGCGGTACAAAGGCCTGGTCTACTGGAGTAAGTATGGCCGATGTGAATGGTGACGGCCTGGTGGATATTTATGTTTGTAATTCGGGCGATGTTAAGGGTGACAATAAGGAGAATGAGCTTTTCATAAATAATGGTGATTTGACTTTCACTGAGCACGCCAGAGAATATGGCGTAGCAGACCGTGGATTTACTACCCACGCAGCTTTTCTGGATTATGATAAGGATGGTGATCTTGATCTTTACATACTAAATAATTCTTATCAGGCTATTGGTTCCTTTAACTTGCGAAAGAATGAACGCCCGGTACGCGACTCCTTAGGTGGTGATAAACTCCTGCGAAACGACCAAGGTTATTTTACCGATGTCAGCGAGGCTGCAGGAATTTATGGCAGCGTGATCGGGTTTGGATTGGGCGTAACAGTAGGGGACATCAATAAAGATGGGTGGGTCGATATCTACATCTCCAACGATTTTTTTGAGCGCGATTACCTCTATTTAAATAATCAGGATGGTACTTTCAGGGAGGCTCTGACGGAGCAAATGAAATCCATCAGTGGAGCTTCCATGGGAGCTGACCTTGCCGATATAAACAATGACACCTGGCCTGATATTTTCGTTACCGAGATGTTACCGGCCGATAATGGTCGGATTAAAACGGTTACCACATTTGAAAATTGGGACCGTTATCAATACAATCTCAGTAATGGATATTACCATCAGTTTACACGCAACATGTTGCAGCTGAATAATGGAGACAATACTTTTAGTGAAGTGGGCAGGTTGAGTCGGGTGGAAGCAACGGATTGGAGTTGGGGCGCTTTGATGTTTGATATGGATAACGATGGATTGAAGGATATATTCGTGGCGAATGGAATTTATCAGGATCTTACTAACCAGGATTATTTACAGTATGTATCGAATGAAGAAGTAATCCGCTCCATTGTATCGAACCGCGATGTTGATTATAAGAAATTAGTAGAATTAATCCCTTCAACTCCTATTCCAAACTTTGCTTTCCACAACGAAGGGAATTTGAAATTTACCAATAAGGCTGTTGAGTGGGGACTTGGCAAACCGGGTTTTTCAAATGGTGCCGCTTACGGGGATCTGGATAATGACGGAGATCTTGATTTGGTCGTGAACAATGTTAATTCAAAGGCATCCATCATTCAGAATCAATCCAACATTCTTTACCCTGAGAATACGTATTTAAAGTTTGAATTGGAGGGCACCGAATTTAATACGGCCGCCTGGGGCGCGAACATTACTATCTATGTCGGCCAGGAGCAATTTTACATCGAACAGATGCCCAATCGGGGATTTGAATCGTCCATGGATCCCAGACCAAATATCGGCTTGGGTCACCGGACTTCTGTTGATTCAATCCTGGTGCTGTGGCCTGATGGACGAGAAACGCGTTTGAATAATGTCGCAACAAACCAGGTAATACATTTGAAGCATCGTGATTCGTCTGAAAGAAAGCATAGTGAAACTGGGAATGATGGCCAATTACTCTTTACACAAGCAAGTTTGCCTGGCATATCGTTTAAACATGAGGAGAGCGATTTTGTAGATTTCGATCGCGATAAGCTCTTGTTTCATATGTTAAGTACGGAGGGACCTCGGTTGGCGGTTGGAGATGTAGATGGAGATGGCCTCGAAGACTTCTTCGTTGGTGGAGCAAAAGAGCAGCCGGGCGAATTGTACATTCAGCAACAAATGGGTGGGTTTAGGAAGAGTGCGCAATCAACATTTGATCTGGATAAAGCTTCAGAAGACGTTACCAGCGCGTTTTTTGATGCTGATGGAGATCGTGATCTGGATCTTTATGTTTGCAGCGGCAGCAATGAATTTTCAACCAGTTCCATTGCATTGGCCGATCGATTGTACATCAATGATGGGAAAGGACAGTTTAAGAAATCCGATCAAATTTTGCCCACGTTTAATTTCGAAAGTACTTCGGTGGTGCGCCCACATGATATCGACAGGGATGGTGATCAGGATTTGTTTGTGGGTGTACGAAGTCATCCTTTTTTATACGGCATGCCATTGAATGGGTATTTACTGGAGAATGATGGAAAAGGTAATTATACCAACGTCAGTGATCAACGCGCACCTCAATTAAAGGAGTTGGGCATGATTACCGATGCCGTGTGGGCGGATGTTAATCAGGACGGTCATCATGACTTAATAATTGTGGGTGAATACATGCCTGTTACATTATTTATCTGGAAAGATGGATCCTATTTCAATCAATCCGATTCATGGGGATTGGGTATGAGTAATGGTTGGTGGAATGTTATCAACGCTGCAGACATAGACCAGGATGGAGATTTAGATTTAGTCGTTGGCAATCATGGATTGAATTCCCGATTTAAAGCCTCAAACGAAAAGCCGGTGGATATGTACATCAATGATTTTGATCGCAATGGAACAGTGGAGCAGATAATTTGCGCCTATGCCGGGGAGAAGAGCTATCCATTGGTTTTACGCCATGATCTGATGGTACAAATTCCATCGTTGAAGAAGAAGTATCTGAAATATGAAAATTACAAGGACCAAACGATTAAAGATATATTTACTGACGAGGAGTTGAGCAATTCGATTGTTCAGCGTGCTTATGAATTTGCATCCTGTGTATTCATCAATCAGGGAGACCGTTTTACAATGGAGCCCTTACCCGCAGAAGCTCAGCTATCTACTGTGTATGCAATCATCGTTGAAGATTTTGATAGGGATGGAATCAATGATATTTTGTTGGCGGGTAATCTTTATGGTGTTAAGCCGGAAGTGGGTCGGTACGATGCCAGCTTTGGTACCTATTTAAGAGGTATCGGGTCTGGCAAGTTTGCAGCTGTTCCCTCCAGAGAGTCAGGTTTCTGGGTAGATGGAGAAGTTCGCGACATTAAGAAGATTAAGGTTGGCGATTTCAACTATTTGTTGATTGCCCGTAATAATGATTCGCTGGTAGTCTATAAGTTAAAATTAGGTGATTAAGCGAACGCACCAATTTGTTATTCTCATTTCAGGATTAGTGGCTATCTGGGGATCCTGTACACAGGAAAAACCAGAACTATTATTTTCTGAGATTAAATCTTCCCACTCTGGAATTACTTTTATTAATCGGCTGGAAGAAAATGACGAATTTAATATTATCGAGTATCTCTATTTTTATAATGGTGGTGGTGTAGCCATTGGGGATATCAACAATGATGACCTACCCGATATTTACTTTTCATCTAATCAACATACCAATACACTGTATCTGAACAAGGGAAATTTTCAATTTGAAGACATCACCGAGAGTGCAGGTGTTTCGGGGTTGGGAAATTGGAAGACGGGAGTCACTATGGCGGATGTCAATGGTGACGGATTGCTGGATCTCTTTAGTTGTGGGGTAGGAGGGTATAAAGGATTTACCGGAAGGAATCAACTTTTGATTAATCAAGGAAATCTCACGTTTCAGGATCAAACTGAAAAGTATGGGCTATCCTTTCAGGGATTTTCTACACAGGCATCCTTTTTTGACTATGATAACGATGGCGATCTGGATATGTACCTCGTCAATCATGCCGTGCACACAGTCCGGTCCTATGGAGAGGTAAGTCTTCGTTTTCAAAGTGATCCGAAAGCTGGCGATAAGCTTTATCGGAATGAGTTAATTCCATTTGGGCAGAATCGGTTTACCGAGGTGACCAGCCAGGCTGGAATCTTCAACAGTCAGATAGGATATGGCCTGGCAGCCGGTATTTCCGACTTCAATAATGATGGTTTTCTGGACATATACGTTTCAAATGATTTTCATGAGAATGATTATCTGTATCTGAATCAACGAGATGGGACATTTAAGCAGGTTTTGGAACAATCCATGGCCCACACCAGCCGGTTCTCTATGGGGAATGACATTAGGGATATCAATAATGATGGCTGGATGGATGTTGTTACCCTCGATATGTTACCTCGCGCGGAGCCGATAATCAAGGCTTCAGCAGGTGAAGACCCATTTGAAATTGTTCAGTATAAACTTCGGTTCGGATACCATTATCAGGTAGCCCGAAACTGTTTGCAGCTAAATCGTGGTTTAACTCCGGATGGAGCGATCAGCTTTAGTGATATCGCACCATTGGCTGGAATCGAAGCTACGGATTGGAGTTGGGGGTCCTTATTAGCCGATTTTGACAATGATGGGTTAACAGATTTGTTTATCACCAACGGCATTGTGCGCAGACCAAATGATTTGGATTACATTAACTACATCTCAGGCGATTCAGCCCAACGATTCATGACCGACAATGAAATGATCGATAAAATGCCAGGCGGGGCAGTCTCCAATTATATTTTTAAAAACAAGGGAAGGTTACAGTTTGAAGACGTATCTGAACGGTGGATGGAGCAGCAACCTGGATTCTCGAATGGAGCGGCTTATGCAGATCTGGACCGGGATGGCGATCTTGACTTAGTGGTTAATAATCTAAACAAAACGGCCGGTCTTTATCGCAATAATTCCAGGCAAAAGTCGCTTCAGGTAACCTTACGAGGTAATAGTCCAAACCCATTTGGTGTTGGTGCGAAAGTCTTTGTCTATGTTGACTCATTGTTTTCTGTACAAGAAGTGATCCCCACACGGGGGTGGCAATCCAGTTCTGATTACCTGCTTCATTTTGGAGTAGGTACAAGGCAAATGGTGGATTCAGTTAAAGTGATCTGGCCAGACTTTTCTACCCAGGTTATTAGGGATGTAGCGACATCCACCCGATTGGAATTCAACCAGTCGAATGCGACCCGGAGAATAGTGAAGGAGAACCCAACCACCCCGTTGTTACAAGCGGATATCCGGTTGACACTTACACATTGGGAAAATGATTTCACGGGATTTGATGTGGAACGATTAATTCCACACTCATTGGCTACCCAGGGACCTGCCATTGCGGTAGCGGACGTGAATGATGATCAATTGGATGATTTCTATGTTGGAGGCGGAAAAGGTCAATCAGGTAAACTCGTATTGCAAAATGCGGATGGAACATTTTCAATTGCCGATACGCTGCTTTTTGCAAACAGTGTTGCCTCGGATATTACAGATGCGATCTTTTTTGATGCCAATGGCGACCAATTGGATGATTTGATCCTTGTTAAGGGGGGGCAGGAAGTGGAAAATAATTCGTCTTTAAAACCTGACTTATTTATGAACAAGGGTAATGGAGCTTTCCGTAATGCAACTGAAAATTTGCCCGATATTTTCTTAAACGCTTCTTGCGTCCGCTCCTCCGACTTTGATCAGGATGGGGATGTAGATCTTTTTATTGGTGGCCGGGTTGTAGCCGGTAAGTACGGAATAAATCCTGTAAGTTATCTTTTAATCAATGATGGCCTGGGTCGGTTTACGGTTAAGGGCGAGGCGTTACCCTCCAAATCGTTAGGAATGGTTACAGACGCACTTTGGCAGGATATAAATTTCGATTCGCGACCTGATTTAATTGTGGTCGGTGAATGGATGCCAATTACTATTTTAATTCAAAACGAGAATGGCCAATTCGAAGATCAAACCAAATTCTATGGGCTTTCCGATACTTCCGGTTGGTGGAATACACTGGAGGCGACCGATGTTGATGGAGACGGGGATCAGGACTGGCTGGTTGGGAACTATGGACTTGATTCACGTTTACGGGCAAGCAAGGATGAACCTGTGGAATTGTGGGTTGGCGATATTGATTCCAATGGGAGCATGGATCCGATTATGACCTATTACAATCATGGAAAGCGGTATCCCTTTGTTGGAAAGGACCAACTGATAAAGCAGGTTCCAGCGTTAAAGCGAAAATTTCTGCGCTATGAAGATTTTAAAAATGTGGAATTGGAGGATATACTCCTGCCGGAGCAAATAAAGGAGTTCGTAACAAAAAGGGTAACCTTGCTTTCCTCCGTTTGGATTGAAAACAGAAAGGATAAGTTTGTTATTCACGAATTGCCAATGGAAGCGCAGATGTTTCCGATCTTTGGATTCGCAGTCTTGGATCTCAATCAAGATCGTATTAGTGATATTCTTATGGTTGGTAATTGGCATGCCATCCAACCCGAAATAGGAAGGCAAGATGCCGGATATGGATTGGTGTTGTTAGGAATAGAATCTGGCGATCGAATACCCCAAACCGCGGACCAATCGGGATTTTGGGTACCCGGAGAAGGCCGTAGAATTAAAACCCTTCGAAGAAAGAAGGACACGGTTATTCTGGTTGGCAGAAATAACGATTCGATGTTGCTATTTCAACGTTGAAAGTTCAGATTCCATTGTTAACCTTATTACCTCTAGGGCACGATCTGACTAAAATCATTTTTTTTCATCGATTAAAACCTAATTTTGCATCTTTTAACCCACTTCCTTCATGAGGTCATTATATTTTATTCTGCTGGCTATTGCCCTGATTTCTTGCTCTGCTGATTCCGGTGAGTGGAAATTAAAAGCAGAGAACCCTGAGTTTTTGCATCGTTCAATGAAGCAAATAACGGATGTTATCGTTTATGATATTTTTTCACCCCCGGTGGCTGCCCGTATTTATGGTTATTCTACGATTGCGGCTTATGAGGCGGCCTTGCCCATGAGTAATCAATATCAGACATTGGCTGGACAACTAACGGACTTGACCCCGGTTCCACAGCCCCAGGCAGGTGAGGAATATTGTTACCCGCTAGCCTCCGTACAGGCCGCTTTAAAAGTTGGACGCACGCTTGTATTTTCGGAAGATAAAATGGATGTTTTTTATGACCAGGTTATGCAAGAGTTCCGTGAAACAGGTATCCCGGAAGATGTATTTGATCGCTCTATTGAGTATGGAGATCAGGTTGCTGCGCATGTGATCGCCTGGTCGTCAAAAGATAATTACAAGCAATCCCGGTCATTCCCAAAATATTCAATCCGCGAAGACCCCGGCTCGTGGAAACCCACACCCCCTGCCTACATGGATGCAGTGGAGCCACATTGGAATAAGATCAGGCCGTTTGCTATCGACTCTGCTCAACAGTTTAAACCCATTCCACCCACACCGTTTTCCACTGACAAGAAAAGCCTTTTTTTTAAAGAAGCCATGGAAGTGTATGAGATGGGAAAGAACTTGACTCCCGAGCAACGTGAGATAGCTTTCTTTTGGGATTGCAATCCATTCATGATGAATGTAAAGGGCCATGTAATGTTTGCCACCAAGAAAATTTCACCCGGTGGGCATTGGATTAATATAACACGAGTGGCCTGCACCAAAGTCAAAGCAAACTTCGGTCAATCCGCAGAAGCGTATATGCGTGTATCGATTGCGTTGATGGACGCGTTTATGTCCTGTTGGGATGAGAAATACAGGAGTGCTTTAATTCGTCCCGAAACCTACATAAACCAATACATCGATGAGGATTGGGTACCGGTTCTTCAAACGCCCCCTTTCCCGGAGTATACTAGTGGCCATAGCGTTATCTCAGCAGCATCTGCAGTTACATTGACCAATCTGTTCGGGGATGGATTTGTGTTCACCGACTCTACGGAAATAGAATTTGGTCTCACCGCCCGAAGCTTTAATTCTTTTCTGGATGCTTCCAATGAAGCGGCAATCAGTCGTATGTATGGTGGAATTCATTATCGCCCCGCTTGTGAGGTTGGTGTGAAAGAAGGTCGTGCCATTGGAGAATTTATTCTGAAAAAGGTACGTACACGCAAAGAAAATACGGCCATGAATTAGAACCAATCCGGCCGCTTATAGGAACTGTTCCGGTAAAGGGTGCAGTCGTAACAGTATTGTGGATACGAAGGTGTTTGAAAGAAGCGGGACTCGTAATACGTGCAATCTTCAAATGGAAAAAATACCCGGTACGGAAAATCAGTAGGGTACAATACAAACCGATCCATGCTTTCATGGGTAGCCTGAAAGTAGCCCCACACTTTTTCAGATGGGTTGTTGATGTTCTTGATATTGCCAATAATTTGAGCGGGTGGTGTGTCAAAGATGGATCCGGTTTGATTAGCCAGAATATTTACCTTTCGCCAATATTCATACGCCTCGTCTGTAATAGAAGATTGGTAGGTGTTGAAATAATGCTTTTCAAGGAATGAACGATCCACAATCCGGGCACAAACCAATTCTTTTTCAATCCGGTCAATGGTCAGTCGCGTACCATCTAAAAGTGCTACGCGGTTAGGATCGGCTTTTTGATACACGAAACAAGGTGGGGGAACGAAACCAAACGGGTCCGGAAAATCGGTAGGCGTTAGTAAAAACACTTCCTCTACGGTCCAGTTGATATAGCGATCTTTCCATTCTTGTGGGAGTGTTGTTGAGGCGTAGATGTGTACAAATTTTTCGGGTAGATTGGCGCCATCGGAATCGGTAACTACTTTCTCAACAAATTCATGCTTTACTTCAACCGGTGGTGCAAAGGATGGCATGACTTCCGGTGTTGATCGGTACGTTGCTCCATTTGTCAACGTTATTTCCACATGATATGTTTGCCCGGGCACACCCTGAAAGCCCGGTACGGAATAGACTCCAAGGGATGTTTCTTGAAAAAAGAATGTTGTACCATTCTGATTCAGCAGCAAAATGCTGGCGCCACTTTCTGGTGATGGTAGCTGTTTATAGGCAGTTCGACCAATTTCAATCATGGTTCGGTCTGGCAAGGAACTTACCTGACCTGAAATTACAACCTGGCCACCCTTATTCTCAACGATCACTTCAATTGGGCTGATGCAACTCAGTAGTAATAGAAATGGCAGTACTCGGGTAATTGCTTTTGTCAGTAAAAATCCCACCGTCTTCATCAGAACTTAAAGTTATATGTGAGAGAAGGAAGCGCTGAACCAAGTATCGAAAGTTGATACGGTTTGGGTATTAAGTAAAGTGCAGCAGGCCGTTGATAAAAGACGGAATAGGCGTTTTCCCGACCAAATAAATTATAAATCGAAAAGGTCAGCGAATCATCCAACGTGCGGACCACATTTCCGATGGTTAACGAAACATCAAGCCGGAAGTACGATGGAATTTTATATTGATTGCGGAGTGAATAGAGCGGCACCACTGTTCCATTCACGATGTAACTTGATTCGAGAGCAGTGAGTGGTCGACCGGATGTGTAGGATGCCGTTACAGAAAAGGCTCCATTGTGCATGGTTTTGCGATTCAAAACCAGATTCGCGATATGAGGTTTGTTAAAATTGGACGCGAACCAATTCCCATCGTTTATTGACTCAGAGGTGGTGGTAGCAGCCACCTGCACTTCAGTTTGCGAATACGTGTAAGAAAACCAGCCGGTCCAACGCCCTTTTATTTTCCGAATCAGAAATTCTGTTCCGTAAGCACGTCCATCGCCCGATAGTAATTCTGTCTCTAGATGTGGATTAACATAGAGCTCTGGAAAATCTTTATACTCAACTAGATTTTGCGTACGCTTATAAAAAAATTCAATGGATGTCTCCCAAGTGTTATTCTTTATATTCCAGAAATACCCAGCTGAATAGTTATCGGCAATCTGCGGGGGTAAGTAGGAGGTACTCACCTGCCAAAGATCAACAGGCGTGGCGGAAGCCGTGTTGCTGATTTGGTGAATGTATTGTCGCATCCGGTTGTAGCTGACCTTTACCGACTGACTATTAAACGTATTGATGCGAATGGCAAGCCGGGGTTCAAGTCCGCCAAAGGAAGAGATTTTCGACATTGAGTTGTAGAGTACAGTATCCGTGATGGTGCTCTCATTCTTTGGTTGATCAGGCGCGTAGACAAAAACGGAATCAGGCCCCAGATGGAGGTATCCGGAGAGGCGTAATCCGGCTGAGATACCGATGCGTTCACTTACCTCGAACTCATCATTGACGAACAGAGCAGCTTCCCATCCATTGTCTTTATTTATGCGTTCGGAAATTACAGCCGAAGCGGAACCATATCCTGTCAAAACCTCATCCTGCGGTATGTATAAAATGGATTCCAGGCCCATCGTCAAAACGTGTTGTTCATTCGGGATATAGTTCACAGCTGGTTTTACCTGAAGGTACCGCATCGTATTAAAAAGTTGCGATGCCGATTGCCCAACCGGATCGATCAATTTGGTTTGAAACTGACCGTATGATACGCTGACTGTGGGCGAAGCTTCACGATTGGCATATCCCGTCCATCGTGTCTGCACCAACAGGCTATTCCAGACGTATCCAAACCGGTCCGAAAATTCGAAATCATCATGACTCTGATACAGATTGAATTCAGCAGTACTGTTTTCGCTGAACCGGTGATGGAGCGTCAGGTAAAAGTCGTTAAACGAAGCTTTACTGTTCCGGACGTTCGGATCCGATACTTGTTTGAGAATCCAATTCGGGTACGCGAGCCGACCGGACAACAAGATGGATGATGTTGATTTTTTAATAGGTCCTTCGGCCGAGAAACGTGCCGAGATAGGACCAACTCCCCCTTGATAGCTCCATTTTTCATAATCACCATGCAGCGTATTGATTTCTAAAACCGAGGAAGCCCGTCCACCCAGTTGAGCCGGTACTGTTCCTTTGTAGAGACTGAAATCGCGAACAATGTCCTGATTAAATGAAGACACGAATCCCAACGCATGCGAAGTGTTAAAAATGGGGGCATCATTCAGTAGGATCAGATTTTGGTCAGGCCTTCCACCCCGTACGTTGAAACCGGACGCGGCTTCACCCACGGTTGTTACTCCCGGCATCAACTGTAAACTTTTTACGATATCAACTTCTCCTAACAACATGGGTAAGGTCTTGATTTCACTTACCCCGAGGGTCGTCAATCCCGTCAGGCTTTGTTTGATATTACTGTCAATGGGACGAGCCGTGACTACCAATTCATCAAGATCAATGACTCCCTCCTCCAATTCAATGTCAAATACACCACCGGAGAGTACTTTAATCTTATAGTAACCCGTTATATAACCAACATGCCGCACCGAGATACGATAATTACCAGGAGGCAATTCGAGGATGAAGCGTCCATTCACATCAGAGTAATTGAAATATTTAAACTGATCGGCTGAAATTGTGGCACTGGTAAGGGGGATACCCAATCCTTTTGCTCGTACATGGCCCGTTACAATTACATTGACGAAACGATCCGCCAAACGGGTTGAATCACCAATGGTTTGGATCACCTTGTCTTGCCAGGGATCCTGGCCCAACAGGAGTTGACTGATGCAACATAATCCTGAAATAAAAATACCTCGTAATCCCTGCATGTATCGAAAGCTGATCTGCGTGTACTTTTAACGATGTAAGATAGGTAAAGTTCTACCGGATGACCGGAAGATTTGTTTTACCTGAATTATTATTTTACCAATGGTGAAGAGCCACCGAAACATCCCTACGAAGGCAACCATTTCCTTGCAACTTTGATTTACTTTCTTCATCTTCCAAAGTTGATTAACCTCAGTTTATGGTAACCAAGCCGAGTCTAACCTTTTCTCAAATCATCAACATGAACCTCGGGTTCTTTGGTATCCAATACAGTTTCGGGTTACAACAGAGTGCAGTCAATCCAATTTACGACATGTTGGGGGCACAACCCCACGAAATTCCCTTACTGAATCTGGCCGGACCGGTTACAGGCTTGATTGTACAACCTATTATCGGGGCCATGAGTGATAAAACCTGGAGCCCAAGGTTCGGAAGACGGAAACCCTATTTCTTCGTGGGGGCTTTGTTGTGCAGTATTGCCTTGTTCTTTTATCCTTTTAGCAGTGCTTTATGGATGGCTGTAGGATTGCTCTGGATTCTGGATGTTGGCAACAACACGGCCATGGAACCTTACCGGGCCTTCGTTGCAGATAAACTAAATGAAGCGCAACGACCGCTCGGCTTCCAGGCGCAGAGTTTCTTCACCGGGTTTGGTCAAACATTGGCAAATGTTTCTCTTTTTGTATTTCCGATCTTGATTGCCGGCAGGACAGGGGCCTTGCCCAACTGGGTTTATGCGTCCTTTTTCCTAGGGGCCATCTGTTCGATGGGCTCGATTTGGTGGAGCATGCGCACCACCCCCGAGATTCCGCCCACCGAAGAAGAATTAGCGCTGATGAAGGCAACTCCATTAAATGTTTTCTCGCCCTTTATTGAAATTGGAAAAGCGATTGGCAGTATGCCAAAGGTAATGTGGCAATTGGCATTCGTCTACCTGTTTCAGTGGTATGCTCTATTTTGTTATTGGCAAAATGCTTCCAAAAGCATCGCCTGGTCTGTTTGGAAGACAACGCCTGCCAATGGAGAATTGTATGAACAGGCCGTTAGTTGGACAGGCCTTGTAAACGGATGGTATAACATTGTCACTTTTTTAAGCGCCTTTGCGTTGGTCTGGTTTGTCAAGCGAACTTCACCCAAAATGGTGCATTTTACTTGCCTCGCCTTAGCGGCTGTTGGCTTGCTAACATTCCCCTTCATTGAAAATAAATACCTCCTCTTTCCGGCAATCACTGGTTTTGGAATCGGATGGGCCAGCATGATGGGCATTCCGTATTTGCTGGTAGTCAATAATATACCGAAAGAGCGATATGGAGTTTATATGGGCATTGTCAATATGATGATCGTTATCCCAATGATTTTACAGAACTTAACTTTTGGATATATACTGCAGGAGTTTTTAGGAAATAATTCAGCCTATGCCGTTGCGTTTGCCGGTGTCTTGTTGATTATTGCAGCCGTTGCAACCTTGTTAATTTCAAGCACCCAAAAACCGACAGAGAATATTTCATTTTCATCTTCACATTAATATCAAATATGAATCCTTACCTCGCAGAATTTTTAGGAACGATGCTGCTCATCCTTCTGGGCGAAGGAGTAGTAGCAGGGGTTGTTTTAAAAGGTACCAAATCTGAGAATGCAGGCTGGCTTACGGTCTGTATTGCGTGGGGGTTGGGGGTATCGTTGGCCATTTTTGCAGTGGGTGAAATCAGCGGAGCTCATCTAAATCCAGCCATTACACTCGCGCTCGCATTTACTAATAATTTTGAGTGGAACCTTGTGCTTGGCTATTGTCTTGCTCAGGTAGCGGGAGCTTTTACCGGGGCAACATTGGTTTGGATATTCTATGGTCCTCATTGGAAGGTAACATCAGATGCGTCATCTAAGTTGGCTGTGTTTTCTACCGCCCCTGCCATAAGAAATGCCCCAGCCAACTTAATTAGTGAGGCATTAGCCACCGCGTTGTTAGTATTTGCCATCATGTTTATTGGAGTGAACGAATTTACCCATGGACTAAAGCCGCTGGTAGTTGGGTTATTGATCGTAGCAATCGGATTAAGTTTAGGAGGGACGACCGGTTTTGCCATTAACCCTGCCCGCGATTTGGGCCCGCGCATCGCACATGCCATCTTGCCAATTCATGGCAAGGGTTCTTCCGATTGGGGTTATGCGTGGATTCCAGTCGTTGGACCTATTGTTGGCGGGATTTCCGGGGCATTGCTGTACCAATTGATTTTCTGATTAAACTGGAATGGGCATCATGAGTAAATCAAAATACATCATCGCACTCGACCAGGGCACAACCAGTTCCCGGGCTGTGGTGTTTGATCAGTCAGGTACGATTCTTGGGATTGCACAGCAAGAGTTTCAACAGATTTTTCCCAAGCCAGGTTGGGTAGAACATAACCCTGAGGAAATCTGGAATACACAATTGGGAGTATTACAACGCGTGATGATTGAAAACAACCTTGACGCGAAATCAATTGCAGCTATTGGAATCACAAATCAGCGGGAAACTACAGTGGTTTGGAATCGTAAAACAGGTAACTCCATCTACAATGCGATTGTTTGGCAAGACAAACGCACCGCGCCCCTCTGCGAAGAATTGAAAGCAAGCGGACTTACTGATTACGTGCGTGATCAGACGGGACTGGTGATTGACTCCTATTTTTCAGGTACTAAAATTCGATGGATTCTCGATCATGTGGAGGGAGCCCGCGCATCCGCAGAGGCTGGAGAACTTGCCTTTGGTACCATCGATAGTTGGCTAATTTGGAAACTCACCCAAGGACAGTCGCACACAACGGATTACTCAAATGCTTCCCGTACGTTGCTTTTTAATATTAAAGAGTTGAAATGGGACGAACGTTTATTAAAGGAGCTTCAGATACCAAAAGCTATTTTGCCAGAGGTAAGGCCATCGGCCTCATTATTTGGATATTGGAAATTTAACGGTAACAGCATTCCAATAGCCGGTGTGGCTGGAGACCAGCAAGCGGCTTTATTTGGTCAGGCTTGCTTTGAACCCGGGATGGCTAAGAATACCTACGGTACCGGTTGTTTCATGCTGATGAATACAGGCACGACCATTCAGAAGTCTAAAAATGGATTGATTACCACCATCGCCTGGGGATTGAATGGTAAGGTCGATTACGCGTTGGAGGGGAGTGTATTCATTGCCGGTGCTGCCGTACAGTGGCTTCGCGATAGCCTTCACATCATTGATCAATCAAAGGACTCTGAATATTTTGCCACCAAGGCACTTGGTTCCAACGAAGTGTATGTGGTTCCAGCCTTTGCCGGCTTGGGCGCTCCCTATTGGGACATGTATGCGCGGGGAGCCATTTTTGGATTAACCCGGGATACCGGCAAAGACCATATTATCAAAGCCACGCTGGAGTCACTGGCTTATCAAACCAAAGACATCCTCAATGCGATGCAAGAGGATGCCGGCATTAAGTTAGCCAGCCTGAAGGTGGATGGTGGTGCGTGTGCCAATAATATCCTGATGCAATTTCAGGCCGATATCTTAGGTACAGAAGTCGAACGGCCCGAAGTGATTGAATCAACCGCACTGGGTGCTGCTTACCTGGCCGGAATTCAAATTGGGCTTTGGAAACAGGAAGATATTATTCGCAACCGAAAAATTCAAAAGCGTTTCATTCCTGCCATGGATGATTCGTTGAGAGCTACGCTTTATAAAGGTTGGCAGAAAGCGGTGAAACGAACGATGGGTTGGATTGAGAATGAGTAACACTTGAACCGGTCAGCAAACATAGAAGCACTAAAAAAGGAATCCTTCGATTTATTGATTGTCGGTGGGGGCATTACGGGTGCCGGAATTGCCTTGGATGCCGCGGCCCGCGGTTTGAAGACGGCTTTGGTGGAAAAGAATGATTTTGCATTTGGTACCAGCAGTCGTTCAACGAAATTGATTCATGGTGGTTTGCGCTATTTGAAACAACTGGAGTTTGCTTTGGTGAAGGAAGTGGGTAGCGAACGTGCAATTGTACATCGATTGGCCCCACACCTGGTGGTTCCTGAAAAGATGTTGTTACCACTCTATGAAAAGCGCGGACTGGGTTATTGGCTCACTTCGGTGGGGCTGAAGATCTACGATTGGTTGGCTGGGGTGAAAGCGGAAGATCAACGCAAGATGCTTACGCGACTCCAAACATTGAATTACGAACCATTGTTGAAGTCGGATGATGTGCGGGGTGGCGCGATCTATGCCGAGTATCGAACAGATGATGCTCGGTTGACCATTGAAATCATGAAACTGGCGGCTCATAAAGGCGCACTGGTAGGAAATTATTTAAGTGTAACGGATTTTCACTATACCAATAATCAAGTCACTGGAGTTCAGGTCACCGACTTAATGACGAAGGGATCCTTTTCAATCAAAGCCACCATTGTTGTCAATGCAACGGGACCCTGGGTGGATGAACTGCGGGTGATCAATCAATCCCGGCAAGGCAAGCAATTACACCTCACCAAGGGAGTTCACATTGTGGTGCCGTTTCATCGGCTTCCGGTCAGACAGGCGATTTATTTTGATGTACCCGATGGTCGGATGATTTTTGCGATACCACGGGGGCGCATCACCTACATCGGTACTACCGATACGGATTATACCGGGGATAAAGAGAATGTGACGACCACCCTGGATGATGCGCATTATCTGATACATGCGGTCAATGAGACGTTTCCGTCAGCCTTATTAACGTTTGCCGATATTGAATCAAGTTGGGCGGGGCTTCGGCCCTTAATACATGAGGAGGGTAAATCTGCATCAGAACTTTCGAGAAAGGATGAGATTTTCGAATCCGATACCGGACTAATTTCCATAGCCGGTGGAAAGTTAACAGGCTATCGGAAGATGGCCGAACGGGTGGTGGACCGGGTGATGGAGTTAAAGTTTGAGGAACGCAATGTAAGACCTTGCGAAACTGAACAAATGATCTTGCCCGGAGGCGATTTCAAAAGTTACTCGGAGGTAAAAAAGCTGGAAGCAGAATTAGCCGGACGGTTGGGTGCATTAAATCTGCGTGGTAATGAAGCAACCAATCTGGTTCATTTGTATGGCCGGCAGTCCTTACAGATCGTAGACCGATTAGAGGCCCATCATACAGGTCAGCCGGAGTGTGACTTGATTTTGGCAAAGGCGTGGTTTGCGATTACCTTCGAAATGGCAGTAACACCCTTGGATTTCATAACTCGCAGGAGCGGGTTACTGTATTTTAACCATCCTAAAATTTCGCGCTGGGTTCAGCCCGTGGTTGATTATTTTGCAACTGAGTTTAGATGGAGTGAGGAGGAGAAGGAACAGCAATTCGACCAAGTAACTAAGGCTCTTCAATCGGTGATCCATTTTACCCAATGAAAAAAGTCATCTTGTATTTGTTAGTGACGGTTGGTCTCGCCATACTGTTTGGTTTTGAGATCGCTAGTGTATACTACATCATGCCTTTTCCGGGTAGCCAGCGGCAGGAGTCAATTGACTTTGCCTACTACCTTGTAAACCACATCCACTATTTTAGGGTGGCTGGAATTTTTCTTTTGGTCTACCCGGTTTTTCATTTTATAAGGCATGGTACCACCACACATCGGGTTTTGGTAGGATCGGTGGCCCTGCTGTACCTGATGGTTTATTATCAGGTAAATTACCGGATGCAGGCAGACGTTATGTTTCTTCAGCCAGGACAAGTTAACCTGGTAGGTTCGGATGAAAATAAAGTGAAGCGAAGGAAATTGATTATTGGTGTCGCCTATCAGGGGCTTGCACGAGCTTATCCGATTGAAATTATTGGGTATCATCATCAGGTTCGGGATACGATTGCTGGAAATCCGATTATGGTAACCTATTGTACGGTGTGCCGGACCGGAAGGGTGTATAAACCAATCGTTAAAAATGAACCGGATAGTTTTCGCTTGGTGGGTATGGATCATTTCAATGCCATGTTTGAAGACAGTCGTACAAAAAGCTGGTGGCGTCAGGTGAGTGGGGAGGCGATCGCTGGACCATTGAAGGGATCTCTGTTGGACGAAATCCCATCTCAGCAGATGAGTTTATTAGCCTGGATTGATCGCCATCCCAACACGCTGATTTTGCAGGCTGATTCAACTTTTAATGAAGCTTATCAAGGTTTGGAGAAATTTGATGAAGGTACTATTGAAAGCGGGTTGGAGCGAAGAGACACTCTTTCGTGGCAAGAGAAATCCTGGGTAATTGGTGTTCAACTGGGAATGACCTCCAAAGCGTATGACTGGAATAATTTGCTTGCCCACCGGGTAATTAATGACAGCATTGGAAATACTCCGGTACTACTTACCCTTGAACCAGACAGTCTTTCTTTTCATTCCTGGAATCGAGATTCGCTTACATTTTCAGTACAGGATGGTTATTTGCAGGACCATCAAACCTTGTCGCGATGGAATTGGCGGGGCCAATGTGTAGAGGGTCGATTAACCGGTGCGCAACTGAACCCCATTCAATCCTATCAGGAGTTCTGGCATTCGTGGCAAACTTTTCACCCAACCACCTTGCGGTTTCAACCTCATTAAACGATGATCAAGCAGGCCTGGTGGAAAGAAGCGATCGTGTATCAGATTTACCCTCGCAGTTTTAAAGATAGCAATGGTGACGGCATCGGAGACCTGCGAGGAATTATTGAAAAGTTGGATTACATTGAAAGCCTGGGTGTGGATGCCGTGTGGCTCAATCCGATATTTAGATCGCCCAACGATGATGGGGGGTATGACATCAGCGATTACTACACAATTCAACCAGAGTTTGGCACGATGGCCGACTTCGATGAGTTGCTGAAGGGTTTGCACCACCGGAAGCTGAAGTTAATCATGGATCTGGTACTCAACCATTCATCCGATGAACACGAATGGTTTCAGAAGTCAAGAGTATCCTTGGACAATCCATACCGCAAGTATTATTTCTGGAAGCAGGGCAAAGAGGGGAAGGCTCCCAATAATTGGCCTTCTTTCTTTGGTGGGAGCGCCTGGCAGTTGGATGACGATAGTGGAGAATATTATCTCCACTTATTTTCACGCAAGCAACCGGATTTAAATTGGGAGCACCAGCCGCTTCGTAATGAAGTACATCAGCTGATGAAATTCTGGCTTGACAAAGGAGTGGATGGGCTGCGACTGGATGTGATTTCAGCCATTTCAAAACGAGTTGATTTCCCCGATACTGATACTGAAGATTTTAACGAGACGATCCGTAGATATTATGCGAACGGTCCCCGACTTCAGGAATTTATTTCAGAAGCACGGGAGAAAGTGTGGAATCATTATGATGTAATGACGGTAGGGGAAGGACCCGGCATTACACCCCAAAATGCCATTGCCTACCTCGATGAAAAGAAGGGGTTAAATATGATTTTTCATTTCGGTCATATGTTTATAGACCAAGGGCCGGGCGGCCGATTCGACCCCATCCCATGGACGTTGCACGAATTCAAAAAAGTTTTTAAGACCTGGGATGATGCATTTGCCAGTCATGGCTGGGGCAGTGTGTTTCTCGGCAATCATGACTTTCCGCGCATGGTCTCCCGGTGGGGTAATGATCAGGAATATTGGCAAGAATCTTCTACACTCTTGTGTACTCTCTTGTTGACCATGCGTGGAACCCCTTTCATTTTTATGGGCGATGAAATTGGAATGACCAATATGGTATTAAGTTCCATTTCGGAGTCAAGAGACATTGAGACCCAAACGGGATGGCAGGAAGCCCAAAAGCGAGGGCTAACCGAACCTCAATTTCTGAAGATCGCGAACTACTCCGGAAGGGATAATGCCCGTACACCCATGCAGTGGGATTCCGGCAAGGAAGCTGGGTTTACCAATGCTCAACCCTGGATGCCCGTGAACCCGAATTATAACCGATTAAATGTTCAACTCCAGGCGGGTACCAGCCAATCCGTATTAAACTATTTCCGGGCGTTAACCCGGATGCGGAAAAGCCACGCAGTCTTTGCCCATGGAACATACAACCCTATGGATACCAGAGACGAAAACTTGTTCATTTATTTCCGTGAGTGGCAGCAAGAAAAAATGCTGATCGTACTTAATTTTTGTAATGAGGTTACTATCTTACCCAAAGAAGTACACGCAATGCTCGCCAAACGGTTGATCGGAAATTATCCGGAGAGGAATTCGCCCGAACTGAGACCGTGGGAAGCCGGGGTGTATCAATTATAGCTAAATTCATAATCTACCGATGGATAATCTATGGGGAATTGACCTGGGCGGCACCAAAGTAGAGGGAGCAGTACTGAAGTCAGCATCCGATCCACAAGTATTATTTCGAGATCGCTTGCCAACCGAGGGGCACAAGGGGTACGACCATGTCATGGGTCAGATAAAAAAGGTGGTTGATAAAATGGAAGCCACTTTGGGTTATAAGCCTGCCAAAATCGGAATTGCGACACCAGGTACACTCGATCCGGGGCAGGGGTTGATGAAAAACAGCAACTCCACCAGTTTGAATGGCAAGCCTCTTAAAAGTGATTTAGAGAAATTATTGGGGATTGAACTCTTTATGGCCAATGATGCCAATTGCTTCGCATTAGCCGAAGCTAGCATGGGTGCTGCCAAAGAGAAATATCCACACGCCAAAGTAGTTTTCGGAGTGATCATGGGTACCGGTGTGGGCGGTGGTGTAGTGGTTGATGGAAGAGTAATCAATGGCCTGCAAGGAATTGGTGGGGAATGGGGACATAATTTTCTTGATGAATCCGGGGGCCCTTGCTATTGCGGGAAAACTGGTTGTGTAGAGAAAGTGTTGGCAGGCCCTGCCCTCGAACGATACTATGCTTCAATCAGTGGTCAAAGTAAGAACCTGAAGGATGTGTATGATCTGTACCGTAGTGGAGACTCCTTCGCCATACAAACGATGAACCGATTGACACATTTTTTTGGGTTAGCCCTGAGTGTGGTGGTGAACATCCTGGATCCGGACGTCATTGTCATCGGAGGTGGAGTGGGCAATATAGATCTAATTTATTCGGAAGGCATGAAGTCGTTAGAGAAGTATGTCTTTAACCACCGATTGGATACTCCGGTGCTCAAGCCTAAATTGGGCGATAGTGCCGGAGTATTTGGTGCTGCTTTCCTGGCCAATTAATTTCTTCATGAAACGATCAGAAAAACCTAACCCGATATGAAACGAATAGCTGTTGTTGGTCCCATCCCGCGCGATCATATTATCACCCACACGGGCGACCTTATTCAAAAGTGGGGTTGTGTTACCCATCCGGTAATTGCCTTATCAGTATTGGCCGGTGATCAGTTGGAGATTATTCCAGTGTGTCACTTGCGGGTGGTCGACCACGACAACGTGGAAGAAGTATTCCAGGGGTATAAGGGGATTAACCTCAAACACCTTACCACCAGCAACGATCAGGGCGATATTATCAGCTTAAAGTTTATTGATCAGAATAATCGGTTAGAACGGCAAACCGGATTCATGGACCCGATCCTGCCGTCTGATTTTTCGGAATTGCTGGATTGTGATGCGTTCGTTTTTATTCCTATCAGTGATTATGAAATTTCCTTGGATACTTTGAAGTATCTGAAGAAAAAAAGCAAAGGCACAATCATTTTTGATGCGCACGGACCTACCACTGCCTGTCTTGTCAATGGCGAACGACAACGCAAGTTCTGGATCGACCGGGATTTGTGGCTTCCTTTTATTGATGTTTTAAAAATGAATCTGGAGGAAGCGCACGCATCCTGGTTTAAAAAGGAGTATGAGAGTGAGGAATTTAATTTGAGTGACCTGGAGCGTGACGAAATCCGCGCCTTTGCGGAGCATTGTATTTCTTTGGGTGTTAAGTGTGTCTATGTCACACTCGATTCCAGAGGCTGCCTTACGTATTTTAAGAAGCGAGGTAAAATTATTGAAGAAATGGTTCCTTCCATCAAAGTGGATAAAGTGATTGATACCACAGGGTGTGGCGATTCCTTTGCCGGGGGGTTATCCTATGGCCTGGTTCAAAACCCTGGCGATTATATTGGTGCCGCCAAATACGCGAATGCTTTTGGGGCACTTCGAACGCAAGGCAAAACGTTTGATGTCTTTAAATCCCTGGAAGAGACCAACAACATCATTGCGAGGGGTCACGTCTGAATTCAACTTGTTTTACGGATAAATTACTACATGATTAGAGCTGCGATTTTTGACCTTGATGGTGTGATTGTTGACACCGCTCACTACCACTACATTGCGTGGAAACGATTGGCCAGTGAGTTTGGAATCACGCTAACCCCGGTCCACAATGAGTTGCTGAAAGGAGTAAGCCGGGTACGATCGCTTGAAATCATTCTTTCTTTAGGAAACGTTGAGGTATCGGAAGCTCAGAAAGTCCAGTTGGCAGAGAAAAAAAATAATTGGTTTGTTGAGTATATTGAATCCATTCGCCCGGAAGAAATATTTCCCGGGGTTAAAGAGTTAATTCAACAGCTTCGTAAGAAGAAGCTCAAAATTGGTCTTGCCTCAAGTAGTAAGAATGCCCCTCGCGTGATTGAGCTTTTAGGCATTGGCCCGGAGTTCGATACATTAGTAGATGGAACCATGATTACCCATACGAAACCTGATCCTGAGATTTTTTTGCTGGCCGCCCATAAACTCGGAATTGATCCTGCTGATTGTGTCGTTTTTGAGGATGCTGAAGCAGGTGTGGAAGCCGCCTTGGCAGCAGGAATGAAATGTGTGGGCGTGGGGTCTCCGGAACAACTTGGAAAAGCAAGTAAAATAGTGGCCCGAACGGGAGATTTCAAAATAGAATGGCTGAACGATTTAAAATAAAGTGACGATATAGATTAACCAACGTTATGAAGCAATACCTGAAACATCACGAGTGGCAGATCATTGAAGAAGGTTTGAATCCACATTACAACAAAATTTCAGAAAGTGTTTTTAGTCTGGGGAATGGCCGCATGGGGCAACGGGCAACCTTTGAAGAAGATTATTCCGGAGAAACCCATCAAGGGAGTTATGTAGCCGGGGTGTACTACCCTGATAAAACCCGGGTGGGCTGGTGGAAGAATGGCTATCCTGAATATTTTGCCAAGGTATTGAATGCCCCGAGTTGGATTGAGATCAGGATCAAAATCGGAGATCAGGTATTGGATCTAGCCAAATGCAACGTGGAATCATTTACGCGTGTGTTGGATATGAAGCAAGGATTGTTGCATCGTGTATTTACGGCAACCTTACCCGATGGAAAAAAGGTGCGTGTTGATTCTAAGCGATTTTGTTCTATGGCGGATGGTGAAATTGGAGCGATCCGATACGAAATTACCGCTCAGAATTTCGATGCACCGATTTCGATTACCTTGCCTGTGGATGCCGATGTGGTCAATAAAGATTCTAATTACGATGAAAAATTCTGGGAAGAAGTGCACAAGGAAGCCGAAGTGGGACAAGCCTTGGTTACCGCCCAAACTAAAAAGACATTATTCCATGTTTGTACAGGCATCCAATATGTGCTGGAGCAGAATGGAAAGCGAATCGAGGCAAAAGCGACTGTTAATCTTCGAGAGAAGTATGCAGACAATGTAGTAACAACAGAACTAAAACAGGGTAGTCCTTTAGTGATTTATAAGTATGCAGCCATTCTCTCATCTGAGAATCATCCGAAAGATAAGTTGGTAGCACATGCGAAAGCTAAATTAAAGGAAGCAGTGGCTGCAGGATTCGATCAACTGTTTGCCAATCACACCCGTGTGTGGGCCCATAAATGGGAGGAGTGCGACATCACCATTGAAGGGGATGTGGCTGCCCAGCAAGGAATCCGTTTCAATATCTTTCAATTAACGCAAACTTATACCGGAGAAGATGAGCGATTGAATATTGGGCCCAAAGGATTTACGGGTGAAAAATATGGAGGGAGTACCTACTGGGATACGGAGGCTTATTGCTTACCATTTTTTCTGAGCACGGCAGAGCCCAAGGTAGCTCGCAATCTGCTGGTGTATCGGTATAAACACCTCGGTAAGGCCATTGAAAATGCTAAGAAACTTGGATTCAAGGATGGCGCTGCCTTTTATCCATTTGTAACCATGAATGGAGAAGAGTGTCACAATGAGTGGGAAATTACGTTTGAAGAAATTCACCGCACCAGTGCCATGGCCTACGCGATGCGCGATTATATTGATTACACGGGCGATAAAGATTACCTCGCAGAATACGGGCTGGAGGTGTTGATTGGTATTGCCCGGTTTTGGAACCAACGGGTAAACTGGTCTGATGAAAAGAGTAAGTTCGTAATTCTGGGGGTTACCGGGCCGAACGAGTATGAGAACAACGTTAACAATAACTGGTACACCAACTATCTCGGAGCGTGGACACTTCGGTTTGCGACTCAAGCAGTAGAATTTGTGAAGACGGCACATCCTAAGCGGTATGCGGAGATTGTAGCCAAAACAAATTTCAACGATAAACCGGAAATGGATCGCTGGAAACATATTGTAGAAAATATGTACTACCCATATGACCCGAAACGCAAAGTGATTTTACAGCAAGATGGTTTTTTGGATAAAGAAATAATACGGGTTAAAGATCTGAAAGCTGAAGACAGACCGCTTAATCAAAAGTGGTCCTGGGACAGGATTCTGCGGTCGTGTTTTATCAAACAAGCTGATGTATTACAAGGTATATATTTGTTTGAAGATGATTTTGATACCGAAACAATACGCAGGAATTTTGACTTTTACGAACCCATGACAGTCCATGAATCTTCCTTGTCGCCCTGTGTGCATGTGATTCTGGCCAGTAAAATTGGTTACAAGGAGCAAGCCTACGAATTTTATTTACGCACTGCACGCCTTGACCTGGACGATTATAACAACGATACAGAAGAAGGCTGCCACATTACCTCGATGGCCGGTACCTGGATGAGTTTAGTAAAAGGGTTTGGCGGCATGCGGGTTCGAAATGGTCAACTTCATTTCAATCCTTTTATTCCCGATCAGTGGAAATCCTATTCATTCCGGTTGGAGTTTAGGGACCGGGTTATTAAAGTGAAGGTAGGGAGCGGAGGGAAGGTAGAGACCAAATTGGAACACGGAGATCCTCTGGAAGTAATCATGAATGGAAGTCCGATTCAGTTGAGTTAGAAATTCACAAGGCGTCTTTATTAAGGGTCGTGTTTGATTGGGTGATTTTTTCCAGTCATTAAATGTCTTTAGTTCTTCGGCTGCCGCCTGATAGACCCAGGTGAGGATCGCCAGGTCATCGGTCAATCCAAATCCGACAATGAAGTCAGGGATCAGATCTAATGGATTAATAAAGTAAATAATTGCGGCTAATAAGATCAGCAGGAATCGCAGCGACTTAACCCGGTACTTCCCGGTAACCTGTGCTTTTAAAAGCCTACCAATGCGAAGGATTTGATGCTTCATCGTGGCCCGGTTCACCCCCTGCATGTCGGTTCGTTTAATCTTTATAGCCAGTTGACCCAATAACCAGATAATCCGGGTGGGTTTGCCGATCATTTTAGCAGCCTGTGCAAAGGCCAGATTAAAGAAGGTATTTTGCATCACAGACACAGCCTAATAACCAAAAAGGTACCTGATAAAGTTCTGAGTGTAAGAATCGAAATCTTACTAAGCACATCAATGTCAGCGGGTTGGAGTCTCTTTGAAAACAAAATTTATGACTAATATCATTTGAATCTGGCAGTAAATATTGCGAAATTACTGCCTACCAAATGATCTGACCTTATGGAAAATGCTACTACCAGTTTTATTGAAACCTGGGATCACTACTTGATCCTGGGCTCTTATGCGTGTTTTGGACTGGCGTTGTTGATCGTAATATTTCATGAAATACGGGTGATGACCATCGCCAATGAAAAGGATCGCTACGATTATGTAAATCAACACGAAATAAAGTATTTCTGGTATGCAGTCATTGGCCTTATTGCCGGCCTGGCACTTTACGCCACGGCTACCGTAACCCCACTCTTCCCGGTCGATGATTCTTTGAAGTTGTACATCAGCATCTTCTTTCTGGCGGGGTTGGTTGTCATTGCCTATTTGATGCTTTCCAGCCTGGTTCGGATCTTGTACCCGCGTTTCCTGGAGGGAAGACTGAGTCGAATTCGAAATAAGCCAAGGAAGTCCTCGGCTGGTAATGTCATGAGAAAGTTATCGGGTTCGGAAGGGGAGGTTCACCTGGAAGCGGACCAACTGGCCCAGCACAAAAGCGAAATTCACTCTGTTGAATATGACGTTTGGCTCGATGAAAAAACAGGCGAGAAAAAAGTTGAAAAGTATATGGCCTATCAGCACGCTGAAAAGTGTGCAGAATGTGGATTTTATACTATGAAAATTGATCGTGAAGAAATTGAAAAACAGCCAACCCAAACGGAAGATGGTTTGTTGCTGGAACATTATCGGTGTAGTTATTGCAAACACCGGGAAGCCCGGGAGGTTGTTATTGCTTCGTTAGGCTCAAACACGAAAGCTTAACTTGAATTTTTTGAAGAACTTATTAACCCAACGAGCAGCCTCGTTGGGCTTAATTGCTATCCTAACTTCCGTCATCCTATTTCATGTATTGGTATTGGTGGGTATCATACCCCAGGATATTGTATGGGGTGGTCGCCTGCGGACTCGCGAAGAACTGGTTGAGTTTGAATTGGTTTCTATTGTCATTAATTTCATTATGGTGTTATTTGTTTCTGTCAGGGCGGGAATCATCAACTTAAGCATCAAACCGATATTAATCCGGGTTGTCTTATGGTTAATGGTAGTTCTGTTTATCTTAAATACCCTTGGTAATCTCCTTTCCCAAAATGACATGGAGCGTATCATTTTTACCCCCATTACCCTGCTTCTATTCGTTTTAAGTTTACGATTAGCCATTGAACATTAATCATGAAGAATTCCTTGTCTCTGGTGAGTTTGCTCGTGGAAGAGTATGATCCGGCCATAGAATTCTTTACTCAAAAATTAGACTTTACGTTGGTTGAAGATACGCCATTAAACGAACAGAAGCGATGGGTGGTGGTTTCTCCCAAGGGATCTGAAGGCACCAAATTGCTATTGGCGAAAGCAACCAATGCCATTCAGCAAAGTCGCATTGGTAACCAGACGGGAGGTCGGGTCTTTCTCTTTTTAGAGACGGATGATTTCTGGCGCGACTACAAGTTGTATCGGGAACGGGGAGTCAAATTTGTTCGGGATCCCAAGCAAGAGGCGTATGGCCTGGTTGCTGTCTTTGAAGACCTCTCTGGTAATGGGTGGGATCTGATACAGCCCAGTAAAAAATGAGGGTGACTTTGTCACCCTCATTGAATAGGTTGGTTAATGCTTTTGATTACGCATGTAAAACACTAGTCCGGCAAAGATTACGACCAGGATAATGGGCAGGACCGTCATATAGCGTAAAGTCTGTTCCGGTCCAGCGGTATCGATCGATCGTCCCATAATCGGCAATACCATGGAAGTTGCCACCATTCCGGCACCGCCCATAATGGATAATCCCAAAGCTCCGCTTTTGGGTATGTATTCAGAAACAAAGCCTAACATGGTAGGCCAGAAGTAACAGACACCAATCGCAAACAGGATGGCCGAACCGAGGGTAGCTGCGGCACCCGTGGAAATACTTAATGAATACAAACCAATAACCGAAAATACAGCCGATCCTAACAGTACTCCGGAAGGATTAAGCCGATGAATCAGCGGACCGGCAAAGAACCGTCCTACGGCCATAATTCCCGTTACCACAACCAGAATTATCATCGGATCAATTCCTGCGTTGGTTAGGAGCGCATTGGTCCATTGATTAGTTCCCAACTCAGTGGATGCAGTGAGAAACATGCTGAATAACATCAGCGGAAAAAGCAAGCTGATTTTATTCATCACCTTGGCTTCAATTACCACGGCAATAACAATAATGATCAGAACAATGTAAGTAAGCGATGAATTGAAGTCGATCTTTATGGAAGGAACGGAGGCTGCCAGAATCATAAAACTCACCACGGCAATGATCGTGAACGGAGCCCCCACATTTTTCAGCATATCTTTAAAAGATACACCAGAAGTTACCCGTTCTGTTTCCGGTATGGCCTGACCGAAGAACAGATATCCATACAGGGCCAGCGGAATGAACAAGAGCGAAGTCAGCACTTGCCAGCTCAAATTAAGCTGCGTCATCAGCAACCAGGCTAATACGCCTCCAATAACAATGCCTCCTGGAAACCAAACGTGAAACCGGTTGAGCATTTTAGTTTTGTTGTTGGGATAAATCGTAGCTACTAAAGGATTGCAAGCTGCCTCCACGCTGCCATTTCCAAACCCAATGAAAACATTCGAAATGAACAGCATTGTTTTATCTTCTGCCATGAGCAGAAGTATAAGTCCAATCAGGTGTGTGGCAAAAGCTAACCACACAATAGTTTTGGTTTTAACAGCATCAATAATAAGACCCCCCAGGTACATCGCTACGGTGAATCCCCAAAAGGCAGGTCCAAAGGCCCATCCGATTTCTTCTCCAGAGAGGTTATAAGGTTCAGCGCCAAAAACCCCCTCGATCTTGGCGCGAAGGGCGAATGTCAGCGAGGTGACCAGGAGTGCCAGGCAGCTGGCAACAAATAGTCGACTAGAATTAAATTTTTGATCCATGGATGTGAAGGTTTAAGGTTGTAGAAATATGGAATTTATATTAATTGGTTGCAAGCAGAAGGGGAAGAGTGGTAAAGATTTTCATAGTTCAAAGGCAATTCCTTTTTTACGGAGCGTTACATAAATACGCTTATCAAATTTGTAAAGTCCGGCTGCCCGATGCGATACATGTTTTTGCTTTTCATCACACTTTTTCAACAACTTCATTTTAGCAAGTTTTCTGCGAAAGTTGGATTTATCCAGTTTCGTTTCAAGAATGGCCTCATAGAGTTCTTGCAATTGGAGCAGGGTAAACTTTTCGGGTAACAAATTGAAGCCGATCGGTTCATGCCGAACTTTATGCTTTAAATGGTGATATCCGAAATCCAGTATGGCATTGTGATCGTAGGGCAAGGCAGGTACCTTGTTAATGCCAAACCATTGGGCATCAGAAGCGGTGAAACCTGGAATCAGGGAGTAATTTTCTTCATTTACCAAGGCGAAATAGGCAACCGTTACAACCCGTTTGGTTGGATACCGGTTAGGATCACCAAAAGCTTTTAGTTGTTCCAGGTAAATATTGCTGATTCCGGTCAGCGACTGCAACAGCCGCAATGCGGCATCGTCCACACTTTCACCGTACGTAATCCAACCGCCCGGTAAAGCCCAGCGGCCCTTGCTAATTCCCTCCCCGTGCTTAATGAGCAGGATATCCAACCGGCCATCCTTAAACCCGAAAATCAGGCAATCGATGGACAACGCATCAATAATGGCGTCTGGTGCGGGGTTCGTATCCATGAAAGAATTCTTAGCTAATATATGGTCATTTTGACTATAAGTAAATATTTTTGTTAGAATTCAATCGTATGCAGAAGCTTCTATTGGGCCTTGACATTGGCAGCTCTTCCGTTAAGGCTTCGCTGGTTGCGGCAGATTCGGGCCAAACAATTGCCTCTGCTCAATCTCCGAAAGAAGAGATGGGCATGGTGGCCACCCAACCTGGTTGGGCGGAGCAGGACCCTGAAGTGTGGTGGCAACATGCTTGCCTCTGCATCAAAAGTTGCATACAACAATCCGGGGCCAAATCCGCAGCTATAAAATCAATTGGGATCGCCTATCAGATGCATGGGCTGGTGGCCGTGGATAAACTAGGCAAGCCGGTGCGACCTTCCATTATCTGGTGCGATAGCCGGGCGGTGGCCTATGGTGAAAAAGCCTTTCTTGACCTGAGTGAACAATATTGTCTTTCGCATCTCCTTAATTCACCAGCAAATTTTACAGCTTCGAAACTAAAGTGGGTTCAAGAGAAAGAGCCTTCTCTTTACAGTCGGATTGATAAAATCATGCTCCCGGGTGACTACATCGCGTATAGGTTAACGGGAGAAATTTGTACCAGCGAATCGGGATTATCGGAAGGAATTTTTTGGGACTTCAAGGAAAAAGGGATTGCGCAATCATTGCTAACCTACTTTGGGTTTGCATCCTCTCTGATCCCCAAAGTGAATTCGATGTTTTCGATTACCGGGGAAGTAACAACTCAGTCAGCCACAGAGACAGGGCTGAGCCCAGGTACTCCGGTTTCATACCGGGCAGGGGATCAGCCTAATAATGCTTTCTCATTGAACGTATTGAACCCCGGTGAAACAGCAGCCACTGCCGGAACGTCCGGAGTTATCTACAGTGTTACCAATCAAAATGCATTTGATCCCAGGTCCCGGGTGAACGCTTTCATACACGTAAACAATACACCAACAGAACCTCGAAATGGAATTTTACTGTGCGTCAATGGCACCGGAATTCTTAACAGCTGGTTGCGCAGAACGTTAAGCAACGGCACACTCATGTCCTATCAAACCATGAATGACATAGCCGCTCAGGCACCGGTGGGTGCTGAGGGTTTAAGAATGTTGCCTTTTGGAAACGGAGCTGAACGAATTCTTGAGAACAGGATGGTTCAATCCTCGTGGCATGGGCTGGACTTTAACCGACATGGTCAAGCGCATATTTTTAGGGCAGCCCAGGAAGGGATCGTGTTTGCTCTAAACTTTGGATTTGAAATTTTGAAAGGGATGGGCGTGGATTCCAGTGTCATCCGGGCTGGTCATGCGAATATGTTTCTAAGTCCGCTATTCCGATCAGCATTTGTTAATACCATTGGCATGAACCTGGAGCTGTACGAAACTGATGGAGCGAAAGGGGCTGCTTTGGGCGGGGGAGTCGGAGCGGGAATATATGCCTCCTTTCAGGAGGCTTTTCAGGGACTGACGCTGTTGCATCAAGAGGAGCCCAATCCCCAGTTAAGGGAAGCCTATGCCGGGGTTTACAGCAATTGGAAAACTATTTTGAATACGAGGTTATAAAGTAGGAATCCCAACGTGTCAATTAACGATATTAAAATTTGTAACAATGAAAATTACCAAAGGAGAACGCGAGTACTTTAAAGGCATTGGTGCCATTAAGTACGAAGGTAAAGATTCTGACAACCCACTGGCGTTTAAGGTTTACAACCCAAAGCAAAAGGTGGGAAAAAAAACGATGGAGGATCACCTGCGATTCGCCATTGCCTACTGGCATACGTTCTGTGGTACCGGTGGGGATCCTTTCGGAATAGGAACGAAAAACTTTCCTTGGTTGAAGAGCACGGATCCGATGCAACGCGCCTATGACAAGATGGATGCCGCCTTCGAATTCATCACCAAGATAGGGGCTTCCTTTTATTGTTTCCATGACTATGACCTGGTGGACGAAGCTCCTACCCTGAAAGAGTCTGAATCGCGATTGGACAAAATCGTTCGGTATGCAAAGAAAAAGCAAAAGGAATCGGGCGTAAAATTATTGTGGGGAACAGCCAACCTGTTTTCACATCCGCGCTATATGAATGGGGCTGCCACCAATCCTGATTTTCGGGTGGTATGTTTTGCCGCTTCCCAGGTGAAGAATGCCATTGACGCAACAATTGAATTGGGTGGTTCGGGGTATACATTTTGGGGCGGGCGCGAAGGGTATCTCTCTTTATTGAATACCAATATGAAACGTGAGCTGGAACATTTAGCCCAGTTTTTACACATGGCCCGCGACTATGGGCGCAAGCAGGGGTTTAAAGGATCCTTTTACATTGAACCCAAGCCCATGGAGCCCAGCAAACATCAATATGATTTTGATGCTGCAACCTGCTTGTCTTTTTTACGACAGTATGATTTGATGGATGACTTCAAGCTGAACATTGAGGTAAATCATGCCACCCTGGCGAATCATACTTTTGATCATGAGCTGCAGGTAGCGGTGGATGCCGGCATATTGGGAAGCATTGATGCCAACCGCGGTGATAATCAAAATGGATGGGATACCGATCAATTTCCCAACAACGTGTATGAATTAACGGAGGCCATGTTGGTGATTTTGCAGAGCGGAGGCTTTAAAACCGGGGGGGTGAACTTCGATGCAAAAACCCGCAGAAACTCCACCGCCCTGGTGGATATCTTTCATGCACACATTGGCGGAATGGATACCTTCGCGCGAGCACTGCTGGCAGCCCACGAAATTTTGGAGCAGGGTGAGTATGTTAAAATACGAAGAAAAAGATATGCTTCTTTTGATTCCGGCAAGGGCCGAAAATTTGAGCAAGGTAAACTGAGTCTGAAAGACCTGCGTGCATTGGCTCTGAAGGGTGGAGAGCCAGAGCAAATTAGCGGGCAGCAGGAATATCTTGAGAACCTTTTAAATCGCTTTCTATAACACCTCTAAAAATATTTCTGATCGGTACTCAAAATTGACTTATTTTACGGATTAACATTTATAGCATTAACTATTGAAACATGAATAGAAAATTACGCATGGGCATGGTGGGTGGAGGCAAAGATGCCTTCATCGGATCAATTCACCGGTTGGCTGCCAATATGGATGGACTCATTGAAGTGGTGGCTGGAGCTTTAAGCATCAATCCGGAAGTTGCGAAAGAAAGTGGCAAGATGCTGTTTCTTCCGGAAGATCGCACCTATACATCCTATGAGGAAATGCTAGCGAAGGAGAGTGAACTGCCGGCTGATAAGCGAATTGATTTCGTTACTATTGTAACCCCCAACTTTGCACATTTTGCCCCGGCTATCGCTGCGCTGGAAAAGGGTTTTCATGTGGTCATTGAGAAACCAATCACCTTTACCCTGGACGAAGCTCGTCAATTAAAAAAGAAGGTTGAAGAAACCGGCTTGCTTTTGTGTTTAACACATACCTACTCCGGATATCCGATGGTGCGTCAAGCGCGTGCCATGGTACGGGAAGGTGTACTCGGAAAGATTCGGAAGATTTATGTTGAGTATCCACAAGGATGGCTCAGTAAAATGAGTGAAAAGGAAGGGAATGCACAGGCTGCCTGGCGCACGGATCCCAAACGCTCAGGTAAAGCAGGAGCGATGGGGGATATTGGCACCCACGCTGCGCATCTTGCCGAGTTCATTTCAGGGTTGAAGATTACCCACCTCTGTGCGGATTTGAATATTATGGTGCCCGGTCGCGCCCTGGATGATGATGGAAATGTGTTGCTGAAATTTGATAATGGCGCTGCGGGTGTACTCATGGCATCACAGGTAGCTGCAGGAGAAGAGAATGCACTGCGGATTCGGATTTATGGTGAGCTTGGTGGATTGGAATGGGCACAACAAGAGCCCAATACTTTATTGGTGAAATGGTTGGATAAGCCCACACAGATTTTACGGGCAGGCAGCAACGGCTTTTTGCATAAAGAAGCGCTGTTCAATACCCGCACCCCTGCAGGGCACCCGGAAGGGTACCTGGAGGCATTCGCCAATCTCTATCGGAATTTTGCATTAGCTCTGTCGGCCCGTCTGGATGGGTCAAAAGCACCTGAAATAGTTGATTTTCCTTCGGTGAATGATGGTATTCGTGGCATGGCCTTTATCGACAACGTAGTGAAGAGCGGCCAAAGCAAAGAGAAATGGACACCCTTTGAAGTTTAATGGATATGAAGACACTGAAAGGCCCCGGAATATTTTTAGCCCAATTCATGGGGGATGACCCGCCCTTTAATTCACTTAAGTCAATTTGCAAATGGGCAGCCTCTCTTGGGTATGTAGGTGTACAAATTCCCAGTTGGGACAGTCGTTGCATCGATTTGAAGAAAGCAGCAGAAAGTAAAGACTATGCCGATGAGATTCGCGAAACGGTCGAGTCATGCGGATTGCAAATCTCCGAGTTATCAACCCACTTACAAGGTCAGTTGGTGGCGGTGCACCCTGCGTATGATGTTATGTTTGATGGATTCGCACCCAAGTCCGTTCATGGCAAGCCGAAAGAACGCACCGCCTGGGCAGTAGATCAATTGAAATTGGCTGCCCGAGCCAGCAAAAATTTAGGATTGAATGCCCATGCAACCTTTTCGGGTGCGTTGATGTGGCACACCGTTTATCCTTGGCCACAACGACCGGCCGGCTTGGTAGAGGATGGTTTTAAAGAATTGGCGAAGCGTTGGCTACCAATATTAAATGCCTTTGATAAAGTTGGGGTTGATGTATGTTACGAAATACATCCGGGGGAGGACCTTCACGATGGTATTACGTTTGAACGTTTCTGGGAAGCCACCGGCAAACATAAGCGTGCAAACATTCTTTACGACCCGAGTCATTTTGTATTACAGCAATTGGATTATCTGCAGTATATCGATTTCTATCACCCCTTTATTAAGATGTTTCATGTGAAAGATGCGGAGTTTAATCCAACGGGTAAAAGTGGGGTTTATGGTGGCTTCCAGGATTGGGTTAATCGTCCGGGCCGGTTCCGTTCACTAGGCGATGGACAGGTGGATTTTAAATCCATTTTTTCCAAACTGGCGCAGTACAATTATAAAGGTTGGGCTGTCTTAGAATGGGAGTGTTGCATTAAACATCCTGAGCAGGGGGCAGCAGAAGGCGCTCCTTTTATAAAGGACCATATTATTCGGGTAACCGAAAAAGCATTTGATGATTTTGCCAGTACGGGTAAAAATCCATCCCTCAATAAAAAAGTTTTAGGAATAACGAAATAATCAATCAACATGAAAAAAATCCTTACACTCTATTTAACCATCGCACTGGTGGTGGTATTCGCCAGCTGCGGATCAAAAACAGAAAACAAAAACGTGGAAGACTATGGCGCACCGGATGAATCAGCGGCCCCGGTAGTAGCTGTGGATGTGATTGCCCAAGGGGAATCTTTGGTTAACGCCAGCGATTGTAAAACCTGCCACCACAAAGAAAATAAAATCATTGGCCCTTCGCATACCGATGTAGCCAAGAAGTATGAGTTTACACAAGCCAATGTAACCTTACTGGCACAGAAAATTATTAATGGTGGCACCGGAGTTTGGGGTGAAATACCCATGACCGCCCACCCTGATGTGAACCAGGCCGATGCAGAGAAAATGGCACGCTACGTTTTATCGCTGGATGGAGAAAAGGAACACTGAAATTTTATCGTCTCGAAGTAACATTCTATCATGAAAAAATTATTACTGGTTGTAGCTAGTTTGGTCTTTCTATCTGCGTGTAAACAGAATTCTCAACGCATCCTGGTCTTTTCTCAAACAAAGGGCTATCGGCACGAATCGATAAAGGCTGGGAAGGAAGCCTTACTCAAATTGGGTTCGGAAAAGGGTATTGTTGTGGATACCACGGAAGTATCCGATGCATTCACGGAAGAAAACTTAAAAAAGTACCAGGCAGTGGTATTTCTAAGCACAACCGGGGATGTACTGAATCAAGCTCAGCAGAATGAATTCATGCGGTATATTCAGGCCGGTGGAGGGTATGTGGGGATTCATGCGGCTGCTGATACCGAGTACGACTGGTGGTGGTATGGTAAGTTAGTAGGGGCCTATTTCAAAAGCCATCCGCAAATTCAGGAAGCTAAATTCAGGAAAGTGAAACCCTTTGGTACCGGTATTAATTTACCGGATGAATGGATCCGAACAGATGAGCTTTACAACTACAAGAAGATTTCTGACGAGATAAATGTTCTTTACAACCTGGATGAAACCTCCTACCAGGGTGGCGAAAATGGCGCGAATCATCCGATATCATGGTATCATGATTTTGATGGAGGCCGATCATTCTATACCGGAATGGGGCATACCAATGAATCGTTTGCAGACTCGCTGTTTATGGATCATGTATATCAGGGTATTGTTTATGCCATGGGAGCAGGTAAACTTGATTTTAAGAAAGCGCATGCTAAAAAAGTACCGGAAGCGAACCGGTTCACCAAAGTAGTATTAGGATACAACTTTGACGAGCCCACAGAGATGGACATTTTGCCGGATGGCCGGATCATTTTTATTGAGCGCAAAGGGAAGGTGAAACTGTATGATCCGAAAAAAGACACCATCAACGAGATCAATACATTCAATGTGTGGACCAAGTTTGAGGATGGAATGCTGGGGATCACCCATGATCCAGGGTTTGAACAAAACAAGTGGCTTTATATTTATTACTCCCATCCCGATAAATCAGCCAATGTACTATCGCGGTTTGTTTTCGATGGTGAGAAAATTGAACAAGCTTCAGAAGTCCAATTATTGGAGGTTAAGACGCAACGAGAAACCTGTTGCCATACAGGAGGTTCATTAACCTTTGGACCGGATGGAAATTTGTTTCTATCCACAGGCGATAATACCAGCCCATTTGAATCGGATGGATTCAGCCCTTCGGATGAAAGACCGGGACGCAGTCCGTTTGATGCTCAGGGGTCGTCTTCGAATACGAATGACTTGCGTGGAAAGATTTTGCGCATTCACCCGGAACCGGATGGAACATACACCATACCGGAAGGCAACCTCTTCCCGCAAGGCGAAGAGAAGACACGGCCAGAGATTTATGTAATGGGGAATCGCAATCCATATCGCATTTCGGTAGATGAGAGAACTGGTTTCTTGTATTGGGGTGAAGTGGGTCCGGATGCTGGAAATGATGGACCGGAACGCGGGCCGCGCGGGTATGACGAAGTAAACCAGGCACAAAAAGCAGGCTACTTTGGATGGCCATTGTTTGTGGGCGGTAACTATCCTTATGCGAAGCATGATTTCGCAAAGAAAGTTAGCGGACCCAGGCATGATGTATCCAGACCGATCAATACCTCACCCAACAATGCGGGCAAAACCGAATTGCCTCCGGTAAGCCCACCGTTCATTTGGTATCCGTATGCCGAGTCCCCGGATTTTCCATTGATGAAAACCGGAGGCCGCAATGCCATGGCCGGTCCGGTCTATTATTCTGATAAGTTTACCGGAAAGGACGGGGCCTTCCCGGATTATTTTGATGGTAAGCTTCTGATTTACGACTGGATGCGTAACTGGATGCGCCTGGTAACCATGAATGAAAAGGGAGCTATCATGGACATCGAGCCATTTATGGAAGGAACTCAGTTCAACAACATTATCGATATGGCTTATGGACCCGATGGGAAACTATACACGCTTGAGTACGGCACCCAATGGTTTAAACAAAACATGGATGCCCGCTTGTCGCGGATTGACTTTAACGGAGGGAATCGCCCACCCCAGGTGATTGTTAAATCCAACAAAGCTTCTGGAGCGTTGCCGTTGGCGATAGAAATTTCTGCATCGGAAACAATGGACCCGGATGGGGATGCGATGACATACGAAATGGAAATTAACGGAGAAGTAATTAAAGCCGATAAACCCACGTTTACTTTCACCTTTGGCAAAGCGGGAATATACCGTCCTAAAGTCACGGCAACAGACTCGAAAGGTGCCAAAGCAACTGGCGAGATTACGATCATTGCCGGTAATGAGCCACCGGTAGTTGATATTACAATTGAAGGAAATGCAGATCGCTTTCTACCCACGGGCGCAGTTAATTATTCAATCGTTGTCAGCGACAAAGAAGACGGTTCAACAAGTGATGGTAAAATTTCAGCCGATCGAGTTCTTGTCACGCTAGACTTTCATCCTCAAGGCTATGATATGACCAAGATTGCGCAAGGGCATCAGCGTGCGGAATTACCCGGTAAATTATTAATAGCCGAAAGTGATTGTAAGTCATGCCACCTGGTTGATCAGAAATCAGCCGGGCCAAGCTATCGCGAGGTGGCCAAGCGGTATGTGAAAGATGTTCGGGCCATTGAAGTTTTGAGTGATAAAGTACTCAATGGTGGGTCTGGCAACTGGGGCGAGGTGGCCATGGCAGCCCACCCACAACTTAAGAAGGAGCAAGCCATTCAAATGGTCGAATACATTCTATCCCTCGCCAAGGAAGAGGCGGTCAAAAGTTTACCCTTGAGTGGGTTGGCAAGTTTTGCAGCAGTGCCACCGCCCGGTCCGGCACCTACCTCGGCTTATGTACTTACGGTAACATACGAGGATAATGGCGCCAATGGAATGCCTTCACTCTCAACTACCCGGCAGGTAGTCTTCAAATCTCCGGTGCTAAATTCGGCTGATGCTTCCGACTTTACGGGTGGGGCACGCAAGTTGAATGCGGGAGGGTATCAAATCATTGAGAATATTAAGCACAACTCATCGGCCACATTTAAAGGAGTCGATTTAAGTGGGGTAGGCTCGCTTAGTTGTGCCGTGGTAGAAATGGGAGCGGCAAAAGGTGGAGAAATCGAGGTATGGCTCGATTCGACTTCAGGTACTCAGCTCGGAACCATCAACTTTACCAAGGCCCCTAAAATGGAAATCCAGGCAGGAATCTATATGAGGCCATCTGGAATTGGATTTAAACCGGTTTCTGGCAAACATGATCTTGTTTTGGTGTTCAAGAATCCAAAAGCCGGAGATGAAACATTATTTATGTTTAGTCAATTAACATTAGGTAAATAATTCAATCAATAACCAAATGGACAGACGAAAATTCATTCAAACTTCGACAGTAGCTGCCGTTGGTTTGATGGCCTTGCCTCCGGTGTTAGTAAATGCAAAAGGAAAAGCTTCCATCGGATTACAATTATACACCCTGCGCGATGTGATCATGAATGATGTAAAAGGCACCTTGCAATCGGTGGCCACCTGGGGATACAAAGAAGTGGAAACCTATGGGTACCGTGAAGGGAAATTATTTGGTATGCCCGTCACCGAATTTGGAAGTTACATGAAAAGCCTGGGTGTTAGTGTAGCCAGTGGCCACTATGGTATTGAACAAACGACTTCCAATTGGGATAAAGCGTGCTCCGATGCCCAATCCATGGGTCAGAAATATGTAGTCGTACCCTGGATGGATAAGAAATATTACAGTTCGTTGGATGAATTGAAGAAGACCTGTGAAACCCTCAATAAAGCAGCGGAAGTAGCAAAGAAGTACAAGCTTCGGATGGGGTATCACAATCATGCTTTTGAATTTGATACGGTAGAGGGAAAAGTGATTTTTGATGTGATGTTGGAGGAACTGGATCCAAAACTGGTGACCATGGAGATGGATTTATATTGGGTGGTACGAGCCAACCAGGATCCGTTAGCCTATTTTAATAGATATCCGGGTCGCTTTGAGTTGTGGCATGTAAAGGACATGGATAAGACCAACCGCGAGAATAACGCAGATGTGGGCACCGGTTCACTGGATTTTCCAGCACTATTTTCAAGTGCTAAGAAAGCCGGAATGAAGAAGTTCTTTGTTGAACAGGAAACCTATCCTGTAAACCCGATGCTGAGCACAGAAAATTGTATTAAGTATCTGAAGACGATCATGTGATCGTCAGAAACCATACTCACGTAAGGATGTCCATCGGAATGATGGACATCTGTTTTTAAAAGGGCTCTGTACCATTACATTTGCAGTTAGTATTTATCGAGTTCGACTAATTGATTTAAATGCGCTCACTTTTTCTATTCCTGGTTATTGGTACATCCACCTTTGCACAGGAAATTACACAGTCTGTCAAAGGTCAGGTGCGCGACCGCGTTACAGGCGCGCCAGTTGTCCAGGCGAGTATCGCCCTCTTTCAAAATGATGTGCTGGTTACCGGGACATCAACCGATGCAACCGGTTCATTTGTGTTCGCAACCGCACCGGGGCGGTATCGCCTGATAATTTCATTTACCGGCTATCAATCGGAAGAGCAGGAGTTGTTGGTCATAGCTGGCAAGCAGTCGAATGTACAGATTGTCTTGAACGAAGTCGCCCAGGTATTAAACGAAGTGGTCGTAGAAACACCGTATTTACCGGAGCCGGGAGTAACCTCACTTTCGATTGAGAAGACGTTGCGGGTACCGGCTAATTTTTTCGATCCGGTAAGAATGTTGGTCTCTTATCCTGGAGTAGTTACGGCCAATGACCAGGCTAATTCGATTGTGGTAAGGGGCTATTCCCCCAATGCATTGTTGTGGCGTTTGCAAGGTCTTGATATTGTCAATCCGAATCACCTGGCCAATGCAGGCACGTTAAGTGATAAACCTGTGGCTAATGGTGGTGGAGTCAATATTTTAAGTGCACAGCTTCTGGATAAAACGGATTTCTATTCAGGAAACTTACCCGCTAATTATGGAAACGCTTTGGCGGGGATAATGGCGATGTCGCTTCGCCCGGGCGCCAGTGATAAATTGCACTATACTGCACAGGCTAGTTTAATCGGTATGGATGTGGCAGCCGAAGGCCCCCTCAACAGGAATCATAGAAGCTCTTTCCTAATCAATTACCGGTACTCAACCATAGGGCTGCTTTCAAAGATGGGGGTTGACTTTGGTGATGAAGCGATCAATTTTCAGGACCTATCCTTCCATTTGAACTTTCCGGGCAAAGCGGGAGGTAACCTCTCTGCCTTTGGCTTTGCGGGTTGGAGTGAGAACCAGTTTAACGCTAAACCCGAAAGCGATTGGGAAGAAGAGAAAGACCGGTACACAATCGATTATGATGGGAAGGTATATGGCGTGGGTCTTGTTAATCAGTTTAAGCCTGGGTTTGTCTCCATTAGTGCCGGGGTTTCTTTATCTGGGCAAATCCAGGAGCGCTCCTCACAAGGCACAGACGTGCCGTATCCAGCCATCTATTCAGAGCGGTACCAATCCAATCGGTTGCTATTCTCTTCATTTCTAAAGATTGTTCGGAAGATCTCCGCACAAGGAAGTATTGAAGCCGGAATAACTGCAAATTATCTCAATAACTCAATGGATGTGGCAACAGTTACTCCTTTATACATAGATGCTTTCTATCCCAATGTGCAGGGGACTGTGGATGGCGCTCTTTGGCAACCCTATGTGAATTGGTCGCAGAGGCTAGGGTCATTTAATTTGAATGCAGGGATTCGATATGTAAACTTTGGATATAATAATAGGGCTGCATGGGAGCCACGCCTCAGTATAAACAAGCGCTTTGGAAGTAATTTGCTGGCACTTTCTTATTGCTCAACAAGTCAATGGCAGCAAATACAAACCTACCTGGCACCGGGTAATGAAGATTTACCGTTTACGAGAAGCAATCAGCTAACTCTGGAATGGAAGCATCAGGTGAAAACAGGACTATCACTGACATCTTCAGTGTATTACCATCAAGTTTATGATGTGCCAATTCTTCCGGGCTACCCAAGGTATTCTCTAATCAATCAATGGGAGGAATTTCCGGAGGGAAATCTCGAAGCTATAGGCAACGGAAGAAATTATGGAGTGGAAGGTTCCATGGAGAAACGATTTTATAGTGATCTCTATTTTATGGCTTCCGGGTCCTATTACCAATCACAATTCCAAGCAAACGAAAATACGTATATCGATACACGATTTAATGGCAGGTTTACCAGTAGTTTGTTGTCAGGTAAGGAGTGGAAGCGCGGAAATAAAGCATTCGGCATCCACGCCCGGTTACTCTACACGGGCGGATTGCGTCAAGCCCCGATTGATCTTTTCGCATCGTCTTTAACGGGCACTACCATTTATAATGTTTTGCAAGGATATACCGTGGAACTTCCGGATTACTTTCGTACGGATTTGCGCGTAACCTGGCGCAAGAATAGGCCAGGCTATACCCGTACCATTTCAATCGATATCCAGAATGTGACCAACTACAGGAACCTGGCTGGATACTATTTTGACACCCTGCACCAGGAAATAACCCCGCGGTATCAGTTGGGTATAATTCCAGTGCTGGCATACCGGGTTGATTTTTAGACGATTTATTTCGCATGGGCGAGAAATTCCCCATAATTTAAGAACAATCATTTCAATCGTTTGCAATGCTTTATTTTGCGAAAAACCCTTCTTATTTTTGCGACCCTGATATAACCCCGTTATGATAACCACCCCAGTTTCAGATTCTAAAACCTACACAGTTCCGCACAAGGAGCTGATTGCGTGGATAAATGAAGTGGCCGCTCATTGTACGCCCGATCGGATTCGCTGGTGCGATGGTTCAAAAGCCGAATACGATGAACTCTGTGATGCTTTAGTTGATAAGGGCACATTCATTCGACTTAACCCGAAAAAAAGGCCAGGCAGTTTCGCCTGTTTTTCTGACCCCAGCGATGTAGCCCGGGTAGAAGACCGTACCTATATCTGCTCCAAGCGTAAGGAAGATGCCGGGCCCACCAATAACTGGGTCGATCCAAAAAAAATGAAACAGAAGCTGAGCGGTCTGCTGCAAGGTTGTATGAAAGGCCGTACCATGTATGTAATTCCATTCAGCATGGGCCCGGTGGGTTCCGACATAGCCCAGATTGGCATTGAACTTACCGATTCAGAATATGTAGTGGTAAATATGCACCTGATGACCCGGGTTGGAAAACGCGTGATTGAGGTACTCGGTGAGGATGGGGAGTTTGTCAAATGTCTGCATACGGTAGGGGCTCCTTTGCAGCCAGGTCAGGAAGACGCCAAATGGCCTACCAACCCAACCACGAAATACATTGTGCATTATCCGGAAGAACGTTCAATCGTTTCGTACGGCTCCGGATATGGTGGCAACGCGTTGTTGGGTAAAAAGTGTTTTGCATTAAGGATTGCCTCGGTGATGGGGAATGAAGAAAATTGGCTGGCCGAACACATGTTGCTGTTGGGGGTGCAAAGTCCGGATGGAAAAAAGGATTATGTAGCGGCTGCCTTTCCAAGTGCCTGCGGTAAAACGAACTTTGCGATGATTATTCCACCAAAGGAGTTGAAAGGATGGCGGGTGACTACGGTGGGAGATGATATTGCCTGGATTAAACCGGGTAAAGATGGAAAGCTCTATGCCATTAATCCGGAAGCGGGATATTTTGGGGTTGCCCCCGGAACAAACGAGAAGACGAATCCGAATGCCATGCTTACCATTTCCAGAGACACCATTTTCACGAATGTGGCTATTACTGAGGATGGTGACGTTTGGTGGGAAGGAATGACAAAGGAACCACCAAAAAATCTGATTGATTGGCGCGGCCAAAAATGGGACGCAGCTTCCGGCAAGCCGGCTGCCCATCCAAATAGTCGCTTTACCGTAGCCGCATCGAATAACCCGGTAATAGATCCTGAATGGGAAAATCCGAACGGAGTACCGGTTAGTGCTTTTGTATTTGGCGGTCGGAGAAGCACCACCATCCCGTTGGTTTATCAATCTTCAAACTGGGCTTATGGCGTTTATCTGGCTTCTACCATGGGTTCTGAAACAACAGCGGCTGCTTTTGGGGAAGTGGGCAAGGTGAGGCGCGACCCGTTTGCCATGTTGCCTTTCTGTGGCTACCACATGGGCGACTACTTTAATCATTGGTTGCAATTTGGACGAAGTTTGCCGGCACCGCCTCGCATTTTTGGTGTGAACTGGTTCCGAAAGGATGCCGAAGGCAAATTTATCTGGCCGGGCTTTGGCGATAACATGCGGATTTTAAAGTGGATTGTTCTGAAAATACGGGGTGAATCCAATGCGGTTGAAAGCCCAATAGGCTGGATGCCAACGTATGATGATATTGATTGGTCCGGGTTGGATTTCTCACCGGAGCAGTTTGAAAGCATTATGGATATTGATCGTGAGGAATGGAAAACGGAGTTGCTTCAGCATGCCGAGTTATTCGAAAAAATGTACGATAAGCTACCCAAGGAATTCATCTTTATGCGGGAATTACTGCTTTCCAGTTTGTGGCGTTCTCCTGCTAAGTGGAGTTTAGAACCCGAACGGATTGATGATGATCATGATGATGAATAAGTTGGAATGCCGACCTAAGGGGATTAGGTTTTTAGGGACACTCAGCAACAGGGTGCTGACTTAAGAAAAGGCACCCCATCGAATTTAACCAGGCTTACCTGGAAATAATCAGGTGTGGAGCTATTGTACTATGATCAGATAGTAATTCTTTTTACCCTTTTGTGCCAACAAGTATTTGTTTTGCAATAGGGTAAACGCAGGCTTTTGGTTGGGATCGGTCAGCTTGATTTTGTTGATACTAACACCACCACCCTGGATCATTTTGCGCGCCTCACCCTTGGATGGAAAAATCGCGGCCTGAGTAGCTTCACTAAGCAAGTCTGTAACCGTGTTACAGGTAGTCAGGGTCGATCGATTAATCGTTACCTGCGGCACACCTTCAAATACGGCAAGCAATGTGTTTTCATCCAGTCTTTGCAAGTCTTCGGTTACCGAGTTTCCAAATAAGATAGCCGAAGCATTTACGGCCATGGTATAGTCTTCTTCGGAATGAACCCGAATCGTGATATCCTTTGCCAGTTCCAATTGCACTTTGCGCAGGTGCGGGGCGGTGGAGTGTTCCTGAATCAGGCTATTAATTTCTTCCCTTTCCCTTTGTGTAAAAATTTTGATGAAGCGGGTTGCATCCTCATCGGAGGTATTGAGCCAATATTGATAGAATTTATAAGGCGAGGTTTTTTCAGGATCCAGCCAGATGTTGCCGCCTTCCGACTTTCCAAACTTAGAACCATCCGCCTTGGTGATCAGTTGGGTGGTTAACGCAAAGGCATCGCCATCATCTTTTCTCCGGATCAATTCAGTGCCTGTAACGATATTGCCCCATTGGTCGGACCCACCCATTTGCAAGCGACAGTTTTTGTTTTTGTAAAGCCAATAAAAATCATAGCCCTGAACCAGTTGGTAGGTGAACTCAGTAAACGATAGACCGGTTTCCAGCCGTTTTTGCACGGAGTCCTTGGACATCATGTAATTGATGGTAATGTGCTTTCCTACATCGCGGATAAAGTCTAAAAACCGGATCTCTTTAAACCAATCATAGTTGTTAACCATTTCGGCTGAGTTGGAAGAACTTTTAGAAAAGTCAAGAAACTTTTCCAGCTGCTTTTTCACACAGGATTCATTATGCCGGAGCGTATCCTCAGAAAGGAGATTTCGTTCGGCCGACTTCCCCGAAGGATCGCCCACCATCCCCGTAGCACCTCCTACCAGGGCAAGAGGCTTATGCCCACATTGTTGAAAATGGAGCAGGGTCATAATCTGAACCAGGTTGCCGATATGTAGCGAATCGGCAGTTGGATCAAAGCCAATGTATCCCGAGGTCATTTCTTTTTGCAACAAATCTTCCGTGCCGGGCATGATGTCATGCAACATCCCTCTCCAGCGCAACTCCTGAACGAAATTTTTCTTCATGCTTCCAATTAAGGCCCCAAATATAAGGCTATCAAGGCTAACCGAATAGGCGAAAATAACTTAATCTGATCGTGGATATAAATACATTTAACTACTTGTAAATCACAGTATATAATTACAGCTACTTTAACTAGTTTCGTTACTTGTATTGCCTATCCGGATTGAATGACGAAACATGTTCCGATAGGTTAATACCCGTGAACCAAATTGGAGTTTGTGTTTCTTATTCCAAATCCTGTATCATTGAAGTTTAAACCACTACCATGCAACAACCTGACTCCCTCAATCTGGTCGCAGATTTTCACAATACCTTCAAGCATCCGATTCTGCCGCATCCCGCCATACCGGATGAGAGCCGTTGCAAGTTAAGGGTGGCCCTGTTAGCAGAAGAATTGAAAGAGATGGAAGTAGCCATATTGGAAAAAGATCTCGTAGGCGTTGCTGATGCTTTATGCGATCTTCAATATGTTCTGTCCGGAGCCATTCTGGAGTTTGGTCTTGGGGAGAAATTCAAGGAGCTGTTTAACGAAGTTCAGCGTTCCAATATGAGTAAAGCTTGTACTACGGAAGAGGAGGCAAAGAAGACAGTTCAGCACTACAGAGAAAAGGATGGAACAGAGTGCTATTATCAGCAAGCTGGCGATAAATGGCTGGTTTACCGTAAATCCGACAACAAGACGATAAAATCAATTGGCTATTCTCCGGCCAATCTGGAAAGGATCCTGGCCCGGTAACTACACAAAGAACTCTAATTGAAAGACGGCATCCTGCCCCCGCAAGGGAAGCGGATGGAGCGCCAGAATGGTTAGTTCATTATACGCTTTGATAAACTCCGACCGGCTTATCCGCAGTTTACTCACACCGGGTCTTACCTTATGGTATTGCATGCGACCCGACTTATTGGCCGTGGCTGTATACATATAATCGTACCGAATCGGAATAGGAGAGGGGATGTACTTCATGAAAGTAAATCATGCATAGGCCTTACGGAAGTCTTTATGTAAGAGACTGTTATGAACCATATTGTATTGGGATAACAGCACATACGCCCAGGTTGGTACATAGTTGAATCTTCGCTCGTACTCCTCAATCTTCGAACAAAGTTCGCGGACATAATACCGGATCTGATCCAGATTGCGACAGTCTGCCGGACGCTCAAAGTTTACGTTGGCAAAGTTCCTTAGTTCCAACTCCAGTTTTTTCTTTTCAAAATCGCTCATATTTATGTGCATTAATACACAATTATAATTATAAATTAGATATTAATGCAAATAATTACGTGTAATAATGCACAAAATTTTAATCAATTGGCCTTTTTACTCCGTTTAGGGGTTTTTTTGTTGATCATTTCGCATGCGATATTTCATTCACGCGCGTTTCAATTATTAGGAAAATCAATCCACTTATGTATCCTCCATACAGGGTGAACTATGTGATTGTGGAGGAAAATCAAGGGTTGGTTTACCCATTATGTATTACCTTTAGGGCTTAATTTTTTTAACCACAATGGATGATATTCAGGCACAAAAGGCGTTTGTAGACGCATGGCACAATGGTATGCTGATTGGGGCAATCTTGATGATTACAGTGGCCATCGTTATTTTTTTGGTTTATCACTTAAAAGTTTCTTTGATCAAAGGCCTAAAAGAGAGGCACGATTATATAAATGCCAACGAGATCAAATGGTATAAATGGATTTTCATTTTTCTGGGTATTGCCGCTGCGATGGCAATCAACTTATATGGTAAAGATGAAATTGGTGGTCCGGGTGTCTCCTTCTTTGTTCGCTTGTTTTTTGCAGTAGCAGGGGCAACTCTGGTAATCTATATTGCTTCCCTCATTCTGGATTATTATTATCCCACACGCCTCAATAAACGGCTTCGAAAACTGCGGTACACACCCCGGATTTCCAGTACCGGATCTAAAATGAAGTTGTTGAGTGAAGATGAAGAGGATGTTCATCTTAATGAGGGCATGCAGGCAGAAGAAGATATTTTCTCTATCGACTATGATGTGTGGGTAGACGAAAAAACCAACGAGGTAAAAATTGAAAAGTATCAAGGACACCTTATCTCCCTTCAGTGTCACAATTGCGGATTTTACACCATGCGCGTAACCCGTGAAGAAATTATTGAACGCAATGAAGATGGGAGTCCGAAAGAACTGTTAAAGCATTATCAGTGCTCGTACTGTAAGAATGTGAGGGCAACCCAGTTTTCGATCAGCAAAAAGGAGACCGAAGATTACAAACACGCCAAGCCAAAGCACGCCCGCTCTACCCGCAATGTTGAATTAATTAAAATCGATATACATTCAAGCCTGGGTGGTAAAAAAACTTTCGAATTCCACTCGGTAGAGGAAGCCCAAAAGTTCCTGAACGAATTTGATTTTGATAAAGTGGCCTGATTGCGGCATCCATTTTGTATATAAATGATTGAATTAATTAAATACGGGCCATGATGAAGCGTTTGGTTTCAATCTTATTTGTAGTTGCAAGTTATTCCGCCATTGCTTTGCCGGTAGATACCGTTGAGCTTAAAGCAAAGCCGGTTTACGGAAAGGAGGCGCGAGTCATCTCTTATATTCTCGATAATAATCACTATCGAAAAATCAAACTGAATGACTCCTTGTCAGCCGCCATCCTGGATCGCTACATCAAGGAGCTCGATAACAGCAAAAGCTATTTTCTCGCTTCTGATATTAAATCATTCGACCGGTACAAATTTGCCATTGATGATTTAACACGGAACGAAAACGTAAATCCCGCTTTCGATATCTACAAGGTGTTTAGTCAGCGATATAAAGAACGCATGTCGTATGTGTTGGGAACCTTGATTAAGAAGAATTTTGACTATACGGTTGACGAATATTACAACACCAACCGCGATCAGGAACCATGGGCTACTACCCCTGACGACTTGAATGAACTCTGGCGCAAGATTATTAAAAGTCAGGCGTTAAGCCTGAAGTTGGCCGGTAAAAAGCCTGACGAGATTTCGGAAACGTTGAAGACCCGGTATGAGCGCTTCGGCAAGACTTTTACGCAATTCAAAGCGGAGGATGTGTTCACCATTTACATGAATGCCATTACGGAATCGTATGATCCACACACAAGCTACATGTCCCCAAAGCAATCAGATTTGTTCAAACAGCAAATGAGTTTGTCTCTGGAGGGCATTGGGGCACAGCTGCAAGCCGAAAATGATTATACCAAAGTAGTGAAGATACTTCCCGGGGGGGATGCTCAGAAATCCGGTAAAGTAAATGTGAATGATTTGATTGTTGGAGTAGCCCAGGGCAAGGATGGTGAAATGGTGGATGTTGTGGGTTGGCGATTGGATGATGTTGTGAAACTCATCAAAGGGCCAAAGGGCACAACGGTGCGACTCATGATCCTGCCTGCGAAAACCGGGGTAAATGGACCCGCACAGGAAGTTGTTCTGGTTCGAGATAAAATCAAGTTGGAAGATCAGGCAGCAAAGAAAGAAGTAATCAACTACCAGATTCAGGGTCGGACAGCCAGATTGGGGGTCATTTCCTTACCTAGCTTTTACATGGACTATGAAGCCTACCAGAAAGGCGACCCGAACTATCGCAGCACCACACGCGATGTAAAGAAGTTAATCGGTGAATTAAAAGCCGAAGGAGTGGAAGGAATTGTGATGGACTTACGGAACAATGGAGGCGGTTCGTTACCGGAGGCGGTGGACCTAACCGGGTTGTTTATTAAGGAAGGTCCGGTGGTACAGGTGCGCAACTCTGCGAACCGGGTAGATGTGATGCCGGATGATAATAAGGAGATTTTTTATAGCGGACCTTTGGTTGTGCTCACCAACAGGTTCAGTGCCTCGGCTTCTGAAATATTTGCCGGAGCGATTCAGGATTACCAACGTGGGGTTGTGGTGGGTGAATCAACATTTGGAAAGGGTACCGTGCAAACCGTGTTAGATCTTAGTCGGTTCATCAATGATAAGGAACCCGTGGGCGAGTTAAAATTGACCTTCCAGAAGTTTTACCGGGTTACCGGAAGCAGCACACAGCACAAGGGGGTGTCTCCCGACATCATGTTACCGTCTGCCTTTAGTGCCTCAGAATATGGCGAAAGCGCTTATCCCAGCGCATTACCCTGGGATGTAATCAGACCCGCAAATTTTCAGAAGGTTACGGAAGTGAACGATCGCGTCTTGGCAGGACTTAATAAAGCTTACCAGGAGCGGACCAAGTTTGACCCCAACCTTAAAAAGTATGTGGCCGAAACAGAAGAGTTAAAGAAAAACCTCGAGGAGACTCGGATCTCGCTGAATGAGGCGAAGCGGAAAATTGAACTGGAGAATGCAGAAAAACGAAAAGCATCTGAAAAAATGGATACCACGATTACCTCCAAAGAAGGGTTACCGGCCGATGAACTTCAGAATCTGAAAGATGAGTTTCTGCGCGAGGGTCTTTTGATTTTGGGCGATCTGGTTACCAAACGTTTCGGATAACGTTAGTGGGCAACCTTAACAGGCGTTAATGTATAACCTTTTAATTTGAGGAGATTGAGCAACCCCCGTTCTCCTTCCAAATGCGAAACCCCTACCGAAAGGAAAGCGCTGTTTTCCATCATCATTTTTTCAATCTTCGGAAACCACTCTTCATTCCGCTTGAAATAAAACTCTTCAATGAATTGGGCGTTGTTTTCCAGCGGATGTAAGGTGTACTCAAATATTTCTTCCAGGTTTCCTTGTGGATAGTCCTCCATCAGTTTTTTATACTCAGCTTTTTGTTTTTCAAAGTTGTCGATACTGTGCAGAAGGGCAGTAATCTGATCCTGCATAGAGAACGAATTGAGCGCTTGTGATTCGCGATCAACACTTTCCAGGCTATAGGATTTAACGCCATTTTTTTTAGCAAATCGCAATAATTCCAGATCATAGAATTTCACGCCTTCGCCCAGTGCCAGGCGAGTCATGGAAATTGATAAGGCCAATGGCTTTAGTCGGGCATACTTTTTTTCAAAAACACTCTTAGAAATCTTAAATTCAGTCCCGAAAAAATCCACTACTTTGGTGTAATCGGCTGGCGATAAATGAGTTGCAAGGGATTCACCTTTTGGAAAGTGAAGCGCCTTATTCAGCTCATGCTGAGCGTGATGGTCGATTTGATCTTCAATTGCAAACAAGTCGGCCTTTAGAATTTTATCAGTGGCCTCTTTGGGCAGATAGTATTCGTGTTCCCCAATAAATTTCAGGGAGCCAAACAAATAGGAAGTTTTGGTCAAGCCATTTCCGCTAATCTCCCAAAGAATAGAAGTTTCTTGAGCTTTTAATGCCGGGGTCAATAGAAACGACAGCAGAAGGAGACTGGCTACTTTTTTCATGAATGAAAGTTTATCCAACAAATAAAACAGAAATGCGTGTAAATCGGAAGGATCACTGTTTTTTCGCGGATTAGGACCATTTTTTTCTCTATTTTAACACCTCTTATAATTATCTGAATATTTACCCGGAGACCCGGGTTGCTGCGGCATGAGTGAAGAACTGTTAAAAGCAATCGTCCAATTGTTTGCCATTGTGGCCAAGGAACGGATCACGGACGATGAGCGTACCAATATCAAAGATTTCCTTTCGTTACACCTGAATCAGGAATCGACCCGGTATTACTTGAATCTGTTTGATGATTTCTGCAAAACCAACAAGCGATTAATCGAACCCAACCTGAATGTGGACGCAGAGACATTGGAGTTTGTTGATGACTGGTCGCAGATCATGCAAATCGCCAAAAAAGTTAACCAGGCATTAACGACCCAACAAAAGGCGATTCTGGCAGTGAAGATCATTGAGCTATGCTATGCGGATGGTGAGCTTTCCGAACGCCAGAGCAACCTGATCTATTACATTGGAGAGGCGCTGAAGATTCCACAACGCGATATCAAGGCAATGAGCACCTTTGTGCAAGGACAAGATATTGAGGAACTCGCATCCAAAAATATTCTGGTTATTGATGAAGGCTCCGGAGGTAGGGATTTTCCAGGTCCACGTATTACTTCCAAAGATCTTACCGGGTTAATTGCGATTTTAAGATTGCCTGATATTGAAACGTACCTGATCAAATACCTGGGTATTACGCCTTTGTATCTTAATAGTGTTCCACTCAAGAGTCGCAAGATTGACGTATTTGCAACGGGCAGTGCCATCCGGGGCTCCAAGATTGAACCGATCTATTATTCGGATGTTGTAGGTAAGTTTTTGTTTGAGGAAAGTGAGACAGAAATCTCATTCATTGCGGAGCACATCTTTTATCATTTTAAAACCGGAAAAGCCGGATTGCAAAACATTAACATTGCAGAAACCGGTGGTAAGCTGATTGGCCTGATGGGCGCCAGTGGTTCCGGAAAGTCCACATTATTGAGTGTGTTGAACGGGTCTGAGAAACCGTCCAGCGGCCGGGTGCTCATTAACGGGATCGATATTCATAAAGATCCACACACGGTGGATGGGATCATTGGCTTCATCCCCCAGGATGATCTATTGATCGAGGACCTTACGGTCTTTGAGAACCTCTACTATTCTGCCCGTCTTTGCTTTGGTCATTATAAGAAAGAAGAGATTGCCACGCTTGCTGAAAAAGTTCTTTTGAACCTGGGTCTTTCTGAAATCCGGAATTTAAAAGTTGGTTCTCCGTTGCAAAAAACGATCAGTGGTGGACAACGCAAGCGCCTGAACATTGGCCTTGAACTATTTCGCGAGCCCACCATCTTGTTTGTAGATGAACCAACGTCTGGACTTTCCTCACGTGACTCCGAAAATATCATGGACCTGTTGAAGGAATTATCTCTGCGCGGGAAAATGATTTTTGTAGTAATACATCAGCCTTCCTCTGACATCTTTAAGATGTTCGACACATTGATTATTCTGGACGTGGGCGGATTTCAGATTTACTATGGTAATCCGGTTGAGTCTGTTAATTATTTTCAGGATATCATCAATGCCGCTAACAAAACTCCCGGTGCCTGTCCCGAATGTGGTAACATTAACCCTGAACAGATCTTTAATATCATCGAAACCCGGGTGGTGAATGAATACGGTCGGTTCACACATACCCGTAAGGTCTCCCCGGGCCAGTGGTATCAGTATTTCAAGCAAAAGATCAAGATCTCTAAAGTGGAAGAGGTACATGATCCCTTGCCGGTAGTGCAGCAAATTCCCAATTGGTTTAAACAGCTGTGGATTTTTATTATCCGCGATGTACTTGCGAAAGTGGCGAACAAGCAATACATGGTCATTAACTTGTTGCTGTCTCCGGTTCTGGCTTTCTTCATTGCCTATTTCGTGAAATTTTATGATGTAGAGGCAGGGAAGTATACCTTCTATGATAACTCTAATATCTGGGTATACTTCTTTATGAGTGTAGTCGTTTCGCTGTTTGTCGGCTTGATCTTGAGTGCAGAAGAAATATTTAAAGATCGAAAAATTCTTAAACGTGAACGATTTTTGAACCTCAGCAGCAGCAGCTACCTCGTTTCCAAAATTTCGATTCTGTTCACCTTATCTGCTTTTCAAACCCTTAGCTATATTATTATCGGCAATTATATTTTGGAAATTCCGATGACCGAAATGCGCTATTGGCTGATTTTATTTTCCTGTTCCTGTTTCGCCAATATGCTCGGGTTAAATATTTCCTCGGCTTTTGATTCAGCCGTTACAATTTATATACTCATCCCGCTTTTGATCATTCCGCAACTGTTATTGAGTGGTGTGGTAATCAGTTTTGATAAGTTTAATCCCAACGTCAGCGACCGGAAGGGCATTCCATTGATGGGTGAGATGATGGTTTCGCGGTGGGCTTTTGAAGCCTTTATGGTTACCCAATTCAAAGACAATCCGTTTGAAAAGCAATTTTACGAATTGGATCAACGAATTGCGTTGGCTAATTACAAGAGATCGTTTTATATCTCCAACTTAGACACGAAACTTTCTTTTGTAATCAACAACCAGTCGAAATGGCGTGACCCATCACCCAACAATCCTGTTAAGAAGGCATTGGATCTTTTACGGAAAGAGATTGGATATGAACTGGAGAAATTTGGTGCGGATCGATTCCCTTACCTTGACCGACTCCAAATTGGAAAGGTTGACATGGTAACGTACCACAAAACTGACACGTTCTTACTGGCTTTGGAAAAAGTGTATCTCAACAGATCGCTTAAAGCTGATTCGGCAAAACAAGCCTTAGTAAAAGCGTTAACCCGTACACCACAGCTGGACAGTGCATTTCATGAGGCCCGGAAACGCTACCAAAACGAAAAGGTGAATGAAATTGTTGAAAACAGAACTGCGCTTAAACAAATTATTGAGTTGGATGGTGAACTCTATCAAAAATCCATGCCTATATTCTTTAATGATCATCGTCCTTCGAACTGGTTTGATTTCCGGGCCATCTTTTATTCCCCCACCAAATATTTTGCAGGATCGTTGCATGATACCCTCTATTTTAACCTGGCCGTGATCTGGACGATAACCGCTATCTTTTATGTAGCCCTCTATTTTGAAATCCTGAAAAAGGTGGTGAGCAGCTTCCAGATGTACAGAAAGTACCGAAGAAAAGATCGCGGTTAGAGATACTTTTTTACTTTTGTGCGTCCAAATTAAATGTACTATGAATATTAAAATCTATGTTTTCTTGGCTTTTGTAGCCTTGGTAATAACAGCCTGCACACCAAAGCAAACGGAAGAATCTCAAACGGTAGCAGCGGCTGAGGCGGATCCCAACGAATGGCCAGAAATGGATTCTTTCCACATGATTATGGCCGAAGCCTTCCATCCCTATAAGGACTCTACCAATCTTGAGCCTGTTAAACAATTGGCGGAGGAACTGGCTCAAAATGCCGAAGCATGGTCAGCCACCGCATTGCCCGAGAAGGTTAATTCTGACGAGATGAAAGCCATGTTAGCGCAACTGAAAGCAGATACCCGCTCATTGGCTGATAAAATCAAAGCCGGGGCAACTGATGAAGAAATTGGAACTGCCCTAACAGCACTCCACAATAGTTTTCATGGAATCATGGAAACCTGGAACGGAGGCGGCCATGAAGAGCATAACCACTAGGATATAAACAAATCAAAATGAGACGGAGGACTTGAGCCTCCGTTTCTATTTTATGTTAAAGGTTGCCTGGTCATCGGAATACATTTTACCGTTACCACCCAATCATCGATTTCCGATGAGTAAGTATGAGGTGCTGCCGCAGCAATTGTTGCATGAGGGTACCCTGGTGGAATCAAATTTTTTTGCTCCCGAACCGCTGGCAGAAAGGTGGATTCTTCGCACCCATGAGGTTGACTATTGGAACCGATTAAAAGCGTTGTCGCTTACGCCCCAGGAAATCAGACGCACCGGATTCCCCTTGTCGCATGAATTGGTTGACCGCGAAATTCGAATTGCCAATGGAACCCTGATGGCCACTCTCTATGCCAGGCAGCATGGAATTGCGATGAATATTGCTGGTGGTACCCATCATGCTTTTACCAACCGGGGCGAAGGTTTTTGTTTATTAAATGATATTGCCATCGCGGCTAATTATTTATTGGCAGAACAGCTGGCGAACAAAATCCTGGTAGTGGACCTGGATGTTCATCAGGGCAATGGGACAGCTCAGATCTTCGCTCAGGAAGAACTCGTGTTTACCTTCAGCATGCATGGGGCCAACAATTACCCGCTGCACAAAGAGCAATCTGATCTTGACATTGGGCTAAAGGATTTTACAACGGATGATTTTTATTTGAAGACCCTGGATGTGAACCTGAAAGCACTGATTGATCAGATACAACCTGATTTCATGTTTTTCCAGTCAGGTGTTGACATTCTTGATACAGACAAACTGGGGCGTTTGAGTATTACACGCGAAGGATGCAAAGCGCGGGATCGGCTCGTGCTTCAGCAGGCCCGGCAACACAAGATACCCCTGGTAGTGAGTATGGGTGGTGGGTATTCCCCCGACTTCCGCGACATTATCGAGGCGCACGCCAACACCTATCGACTGGCGCAGGAGATTTTCTTTTGACTGGTAACTGCTTCCAAATCAATTTCGATTAACTTACCCTGAAAGAAATTCGGCATGCAGGCAACCGTTATCACCAAAGAGGAGCGAAGTTCCCTTTGGTCCGTCATCATGGCTTCTTCCGTAGGGACGTTGATAGAATGGTATGATTTCTATATTTTCGGAAGCCTGGCAACAATTTTATCACAGCAATTTTTTCCACAAACCAATCCAACGGCTGCCTTTCTTTCAACACTTGCTACGTTCGCTGCCGGGTTTGTCGTTCGACCCTTTGGGGCCATTGTTTTTGGCCGGCTTGGCGATATGGTGGGTAGGAAATATACCTTTCTTGTAACCCTCGTGCTGATGGGCGGGTCCACTTTTGCTATCGGCCTAATACCTGGATATGAAACTATTGGCATTGCTGCCCCGGCTTTGGTTTTGGTACTCCGTCTTTTACAAGGGTTGGCTTTGGGTGGAGAATATGGAGGCGCAGCCACCTATGTGGCGGAGCACGCACCGGCTGCCAAAAGAGGCTATTATACCAGTTTCATTCAAACCACAGCCACGATGGGCTTGTTTGTCTCCATTGGTGTTATACTTGCGGTGCGGCATTGGGTGGGAGTAGAACAATTTTCAGTGTGGGGTTGGCGAATTCCATTTTTACTTTCTGCTATCCTGGTGGGTATTTCAATTTATATCCGGTTGCGAATGCAGGAGTCGCCCCTTTTTAAGAAGATTAAAGCCGAGGGGAAAATTTCAAAAAATCCCATCAAGGAAAGTTTTGGTAAAAAGGAGAACCTGATCCTGGTGCTTATTGCTTTATTTGGCGCCACCGCGGGGCAGGGCGTAGTTTGGTATACAGGTCAATTTTATGCCATGACCTTCCTTGAAAAGACATGCCTTGTTGAGTTTGTTCAAACGCGGGATATCATAGCCATTGCCTTGTTAATAGGTACCCCGTTCTTTATTGTATTCGGTGCCTGGAGTGATCGAATCGGCCGGAAATACATCATGATGGCCGGTATGTTATTGGCTGTGTTCCTGTACAGGCCCATCTATAAAGCCATGTATTCCATTACCAATACACAAACAAAAGTTGAACTTGAGCAAGCAACGTCTCTAACCCGTACTCACACGATCAATGCTCCCGGAGATACTACCGTGATAATTAAGATCGAACGGGTATTTGCCGATCAGACCATACAAACAGAAACCAGAAAGGTGCTGGCGAATGGAACAAGTACAACCTCTCAATCTGAAATATTTCTGGCCGGCACTAATTACTGGCTTATGATTGGATTGGTAGTGGTGCAGGTGTTGCTTGTAACCATGGTGTATGGACCGATAGCCGCATTTCTTGTCGAGTTATTCCCCACGCGCATTCGCTATACTTCTATGTCGCTGCCATACCATATTGGTAACGGAATATTTGGAGGTATGACACCCTTCATTGCCGCCTCGTTGTATGAAGCAAGCAAAGACAATGGATCTGGGGGCGACCCATTTGCTGGTTTGTGGTATCCGATAATCGTTGCCGGACTTAGTTTTGTCATCGGCATGATATTCTTAAGCAACAAAAAGCGAGGCGAAGTGATGGAATAAGACATGGCTAAAAAATCGCAGTGGACGCTGGTTGGAAAACGCAAGTTGGAACTGTCCAACCTTGAAAAAGTATTATTTCCAAAGGATGGGTATACCAAAGCTGAAGTCATTGAGTATTACTTGAAGATTGCCCCAACCCTGTTGCAGCATGTGAAAGGCCGGGCGCTTACCTTAATTCGCTTTCCCGATGGAATTACTGGGGAAAGTTTTTATCAAAAGAACCGGCCGGATTGGGCACCCGACTGGCTGGAATTTGTCAAGCTGGGGAAAGAGGAGAAAAAAGATTATATCATTGCCACCGAGCCTTCCTCGCTGGTATGGCTCGCGAACTTAGCGGCTCTGGAGTTACACCAGCTTCACAGCCGGAAGCCAGATTTCGAGCATCCGGATTACATGGTCTTTGATCTTGACCCCCCAGAAGGGTATGACTTTACCAAAGTAGCTTCATTGTCATTAGAATTAAAAGCCTACATCGAGACCTTTGGCTACACATGTTTTGCCAAAACTACCGGTGGCAAAGGCATCCACATCTGTTGTCCACTCGAACCCCGGTGGGATTTTCATACCGTATTCGAAGCTGCCCAAGCGATCGCAGTTCCCTTTACAGATCGCAACTCAAAAGAAACCACGTTGCACATAAAAAAGGAAGCGCGCAAAGGCCGGGTGTTGATTGATATTTTCCGAATCCGGTCTGGTCAAAGTATTGTTTCGCCCTACAGTATTCGCGGTCGTGATGGCGCTCCGGTTTCCATGCCTTTATCCTGGGGTGAGATTGAGGTGTTGAAATCACCCTTGGCGTATAACATCACGAATGCCATTGATAAAGTGGTTCAGGATGGCGATGCCTGGGAAGGGATGGACGCCTATGCCGTGGAATTGCACACGCACCGGAAGACCAAAGTGACGAAAGCCAAAACGTTACCCGCCAATAAAAAACACAAGACACCTGAGCAACTGGAGTCATATGAAAAGAAACGTGACTTCAGGAAAACTCCGGAACCGGAAGCGCGCATCCTGGAAGGCAGTGGTACCAGTTTTGTGGTGCACCGGCATCACGCTTCTCATTTGCATTACGATCTCCGGCTAGAACAGGATGGTGTTTTGAAGTCATGGGCTGTGCCTCGCGGTCTGCCACCGCATCCGGGTGTCAAACGACTCGCAGTTCAGACCGAGGATCACCCCATGAAATACCTGACGTTTGATGGAGAAATTCCAAAAGGTCAATATGGAGCCGGTGAGATGTGGATCTATGCATTGGGCAAGTATCAAATCACGAAGGAAAAGAAAGACGGCTTCTATTTTCGGTTAAGCAGCCGGGAGGTGAGCGGTGAATACCGGATCTACAAGATCAAAGCAAAGGAATGGTTGCTGGAGCGGGTGGACACACCGCAGGTGAATTTTTTACAAGACCCGATAGAACCCATGCTTTCCGGCTCGGCCAATGTACCCCCAACCGGTGATAATTACCTTCATGAAATAAAATGGGATGGCATCCGGGCCCTGATTGCATTGGAAGATGGTCAGGTTCGTATTCGTTCGCGCAATCAAAATGAGATAACCAAACAGTTTCCGGAACTCACCGTGGCCGACAAGTCCTTCCGGGCAACGTGCGGTTTATTTGATGCTGAGATTGTTTGTCTGGATAAAAGTGGAAAAGCTGATTTTAAGAAAGTGATTCACCGGTTAATGAGCACAGGCGAAACGTCCATTCAAAAATCAGTAAAAACCAGTCCGGCCTATTGCTATATCTTCGATTGTCTTTACATGGATGGTCGTAGCCTGATCAATGAACCTTTGGAGAAAAGGAGGGAGTGGTTGAAAGATGCCATTAAATCAGATACGCCCTACCGAATTAGCGAGGCTGTGGAAGATGGAAACGCCTTGTTTGAAGCGACCCGGGAACATCAATTGGAAGGAATTATTTCGAAAGAACGTTCAGGAAAGTATCTACCAGGGAAACGTTCCGATTCCTGGTTGAAAGTTAAGGTACGGAATACACGCGAGTGTGTAATTCTGGGTTACAATCCCGGCAACGGAGACCGCAGTACTACGTTTGGTGGTTTGCACATTGCAGAGCGGGTAGGAGATAAGTTAATCTATAGGGGAAAGGTTGGATCCGGATTTGATGATGCCACTTTGAAGGAAGTATTTAAGGAAATCAAAGCGTTAAAAGAAATTAAAAAACCAATCCCCGATAAGGTGATGGACGAGAAGATCAGCAAATGGATAGAGCCAGCCCTGATAGCAGAAATCAATTTCTCGATGATAACAAAAGACAATCAGTTTCGGGAGCCAGTGTTTGTTCGGTTACGACCTGATTTAGGTTGATTTCAACAAATTTGTTTCAAATTATTTCGTTTCACAAATCTGAGTTTTCATTTTCGAGTCGACCGAAATTCCCAGCTTTTGTGCGTGTTTCAGGTCTTCGCAAGCTTCCGCTTTCTTACCCAGCCGATGATAAGCCACGCAGCGATTGTAATAAGCAAGACCATATTCCGGATAGTAGGTAATGGCCACAGTGTAGTCTTCAATGGCATCTGCAAAGCGATTTAATTTTACGCAGGCATTTCCATGGTTAAGCCAACCCTTTTCATAGTCGGGCTTCAAGGCAATCACTTGTTGATAATCTGCCAACGCTCCAGGGATATCGTTTAGCTGTTCCTTAATAAGTCCGCGGTTTAACCAATAATCCACTTCGTTGGGATTAAGACGAACAGCTTGATTGTAATCATCCAGAGCACCCCTCAGATTTTTTGTTTTCATTCGCAGCAATCCCCGTTCAGCATACGAATAGGGGAGTTTGGGATTGGCTTCAATTGCTTCGGATAAAAGCACTTCCGATTGTAAATTATCAGAACCTTTAAAAAACAAAGCAAGATTGTGTTTGGCCAGGCTGTTTTCCGGATTCAACGACAGCGCCTGTTGATAATCTCTTACCGCCCGAACGGTATCCAACATCACCTGATAAGCAAGACCTCTATTTAAAAAGTAATCTGAATTGGTGGGCTCCAGGGTAATGGCAGAATCATAGTAAAGAAGTGCCTTGGTAGGGACTTTTAATTTAGTCTCAATCAAACCCAGGTAATTGTAAAGCGTTGACTTTAAATGACGCTGGGCTGTAAAGGCACGCGTGGTACCATCCCCGGCCTGGCCGGTTTGAAAGTATACGGTATTGGTTTCTCCACCTTCTGGGAGGCTCAACAGTTTCAGAAAATCCTCTTTGGCCATGGCCCATTGGCCAAAATTATACCGGCTTACTGCCCGTGTGAACAGCACTTCCTTGTCCTCTGGATCGGATTCCAAATAAATATTGAAATCCGTTAACGCCCCCTGATGGTCACCCATTTGTTCGCGTACCAGGCCACGGCTGTAGTAAGCATCATAATAAAAAGGACTCAACCGCAGACACTCATTGAAATGTGCCAGGGCGGTTTTGTAGGATTTATTCTTTAACGATTCTTCCCCCTTTTCAAAATAATAAGTGGCCGACCGGGTTTGGGCATCCCCGGCTAATACAGAAAAACTCAGAACGAATGTTAAAAGGAATTTGCTGAAAGCCACAGTTAAAGTTCCGGATAATCATCCAATTCTAAAAGCCAGAGAAAAGAGTCGTAATAAAATTCAGAAATACGTAACCATCCACCGGAAAACTTGTTTTTTTTACATGGAAAAGACGACAAAATCCAAATCAAAGGGAACTACCGCTTCGGCAGATAACATTACAGCAGCGTATCGCGATTGTTTACTTTCTGAAGGCAAGCAACCTGCTTCGGTCTTTAAATTTTGTAAGGATCAAGGCTTTAAGGAGAGCGAATTTTATCAATGCTTTGCTTCTTTTGAAGCACTCGAAAAAGCAATCTGGAAAAATTTTGTTGAGACTACCCGCGCAAAAATGCTAGCCGATGCCAGTTATTCCAGTTTTACAACACGGGAGAAAATCCTCACCTTTTATTTCATGCTGGCAGAAACGTTGAAGACGGATCGGAGTTTTGTGTTAATTCAGTTGAAGTCATGGAACAAACCCGGAATGGTTCCTCCTTTTTTGAAGGGATTCAAATCTTCTTTTGACGACTGGATCAACTCTGTACTGAATGAAGGCAAAGCGACTGGCGAAATTGCAAAACGACCGTTCCTCGATGACCGATATGACGTTTTGTTCTGGTTGCACCTGATGTTCATACTTCAGTTTTGGGCCCATGATCAAAGCAGCAACTTTGAACAAACCGATGCGGCTATCGAAAAGTCCGTAAATCTGGCATTCGATCTGATCGGCAAAGGGGTGCTCGACAATGCCTTGGATTTTGGTAAGTTTTTGTATCAGAACTCCAAAAGCTGATCTGAATGAGTAAACTGAAAGAGCAGAAGAGTATACCCGTAGGCAAAGTTCAGCGGGCGACAAAATTTATTTCTACAGGAGCCAAAATCGGGGGTAATTACCTAAAGCATTATAGTAAAAAGCTCGTCAATCCAGAGCTATCGAAGGACGAACTGCATCAGGATAACGCCTCAGATATTTACAACTCACTCAGCGAATTGAAAGGCAGTGCGCTTAAGGTTGCGCAAATGTTGAGCATGGACAAGAATTTGTTACCTACCGCCTATCAAACACAATTCGCTATGGCGCAATACAGCGCCCCACCGTTATCGTACCCATTGGTTGTCCGGACATTCGAAAAGGCGTTGAGAAAAAATCCAAATGAATTGTTCGATACCTTTTCGCACTCGGCCACCAATGCGGCTTCCATTGGCCAGGTTCATCAGGCCACTGCAAAAGGGAAGGTGTTGGCTGTAAAAATTCAGTATCCGGGAGTGGCCGAAAGCGTAAAGAGTGATTTGGCCATGGTAAAGCCAATTGCCTTGCGAATGTTTAAGTTAAACCCAGCTGAATATGATGAATTTATTGGTGAGGTGGAGACTCGTCTCCTGGAAGAAACCGACTACCGATTGGAGTTGAAGCGTTCCATAGAGCTTTCGCAGCAATGTCAACATATTCAGGGATTGACCTTTCCAACCTATTACCCGGAGTATTCGGGCGATCGCGTACTTACTATGGACTGGATGGAGGGTAAGCCCCTGGGGGCGATGTTCAAGTCAAATGCGTGGACGCAATCGGACCGGAATCGAATAGGGCAAGCCTTATGGGATTTCTATCATTTTCAAATACACAGGCTGCGGTCCTTGCATGCCGATCCACATCCCGGCAACTTCATTATTACTCCGGAGGGCAAATTGGGTGTAATTGATTTTGGTTGCGTAAAAGAGATTCCCACCCACTTTTACAAGCAGTATTTTCAATTGCTGGATAGCGAGATTCTAACAGATACCGAAAGAATGAATCGGGTATTTCAAGAGCTCCGCTTTATTTATCCGGACGACAGTGCACGAGAAAAGAAATTCTTCACGGAGGTGTTTATGCAACTGGTTGATTTACTGGGTCGACCCTTCCGATCCCCGCGATTTGATTTTTCAGAGAAATCTTATTTCGAAGCGCTCTATCGGTTTGGTGAAGAAATAGGGCAGATGCCAGCCTTTCGTGAATCAAAACGGGCCCGCGGTGTTAAAGACGCACTCTATATCAACCGCACGTACTATGGTTTATACAACTTGCTTCATGAACTTAAATCGGATGTCGACACAACATCCTGTGTTGATTTTAAGCCTTGATGCCTGATCGTCACCCAGCTACTTTGCCAGTCAATTATTTTGAAAAGTAATTCATAATCAATATTTTAGTGCCCCTAAGTTCATTTTTTAAACTAACCAAACTCACTTTTTATGAGGGCAATTTGGAAAGGGCACATCCAATTCTCTTTAGTCACTATTCCCATACGCATATACAATGCGATTGATACCGGTCAGACCATCTCTTTCAATCTGCTATCCCGCGAGGGACACAACCCGGTGAGTTATGAAAAGAAAGATAAAGTAACCGGTCAGCCCCTTAAAAATGAGGATATCGTGAAGGGGTATCAATATGAACCCGGACAATATGTAATCATTGAACAGGAGGACTTTGACAAAGTGAAGTTGAAGAGCGAAAAAGTAATTGTTATAGAAGGATTTGTTAAATCAACCGAGGTACACCACACCCTTTTTGAGACTCCGTATTTCGTTGGACCGGATGGTGATCTGGGTGCGAAAACCTACGGGTTATTATGTCAGACTTTAAAAGACAGCGGTAAGGTAGGTGTTGGCAAGGTAGTCTTGCGCGACCGGGAGACCCCCGTATTAATATCGCCCCATGAAGGGGGAATCCTGATGTATCGATTGCGGTATCCGAATGAGGTTCGAAAAATGGGTGAGGTACCTCAATTAATTGAAGTAAAGGCAGATAAAGAACAGTTGAAGCTGGCCAAAACCTTAGTGGATTCCATGACCACCAGCTTTTCCAAAATAGAAATGAAAGATCATTATTACGATGCCTTAAAAGCCATCATTGATGCCAAGATCGCAGGTAAGGAAATCGTGGTTGTGGAGGAAGCTGAACCAGAGGTGGTGGATATCATGACCGCCCTTAAAAAGAGCATTGAAGCCGCCAAGAAGAAACCCATGGAAAAGGCAAAAGGAAAATCAGCCAAGGTTACTAAAGAGACTCCCAAAAAAGTGGCTCGTAGAAAAGCCAGTTAACCTCCAATTCACTACAGACAGAAGGAATTTAATTACCTTTGTGCATGGCCAAGGTGATTCAGTTTCCAGTTCCCAATCCTGAAAAATTCGGGTTTAAGCCGGTTCGGAAAAGGAACCGGCCCGAGGTGTCGAAGCATGGCCAGCTAAATCTTTTCACCGGTGCCAAAGTTGTTAGTCTTCACAAATTATCCTTGTTTGACCAGGCGCTTCTACTCGATGAGCAGGGGGATAGCCAGGCGGCTGATCTTTACCAAAAAGCAATTGAAACAGGGGATACGGTTGCCGATTCTTACTGTAACCTGGGGATTCTGGAATCTGAGAAGAAGAATCACTCAAAGGCGATTGATTGCTTTACCCGGTGCCTGAAAGAAGAACCGCGTCATTTTGAAGCCCATTATAATTTGGCCAACGTTTATGCAGAGATTGGCAATTTTCCATTGGCCAAAATACACTACCAGATTTCGATCGAAATTGAACCAACCTTTCCCAATAGCCATTTCAATCTTGGTCTTACTTTGGCAATGAACAAAGAAATCGAAGCGGCAATCCGAAGCTTTCTCACATACCGAAGCTTAGTCTCACAGGAAGATACCACCCAGGTGGAAGAACTCATCAACAGCCTATCCCGATCCATCCGGTAGGTTACAGCATCATCAGGGTTACGAAGAAAAGAATGCTTCGGTAGATCTCCAGGGATACCTTGAGAAAGACGATGAGGGTAAGCGACTTAAGTACCAAACGCCAGCCCCGTTCCTGGTAGAAGGTAGTTCCGGAACGAATCACGAAGTATAAATTGGTGATGATGAATACAATGGTGAGGGTACTTTCATTCAAATAATTTCCCAGGCCAAATAGCCGCACGATAATGGTGAGGACGATTGCATTAATAAAGAGATTGAAGCAGGCTAACTCAACCGCATAGCCTACATGGTCGGTGAAGTATTTGTTTTTCTTCCAATAGAGAAAGTTCAGCGGTAAGGAACTTACCACCACAAATACCATAACCAACAATTTAGCGAGGCTGGTTGTTTTTAAATTGTATACCAGCGTAAATGAAGTAAGATCCATACCCAGGGCAACAACTTTTTCGGCAATTACGGTTTGATAGAAACTACTGAAGGGCGACAACAGTTGAGTGTTCAGGGAGGCATTAAATAGCTGAATCAGCGGAAAGAAGAAGTAGATGAGGTTTAAAACGAAGAATAACCCCATGGGTGTAAGACGTTTTACTCTTTTGCCATTGGCAAAGTCGCGCGAAAGTGCCCCCGGGTTTTGAATGACCGACCACAGTGTTTTAATAAATCGGCTATCCGCAAACGTAATGGTGAGGAAGACCGTGTTCAAAACTGTTTTGAAGGATCGATCCTGGGGCGTCAGGATTTTCTCACCACACACATTGCAGTAGGTGCCGGTAAATTCATGGGAACAGCTTTTACAGATGTGTGTGGATATGTCCTGTTGCGTCACACAGTAAAATTAATGCTTTAATGCTTTGAGTATCTTTTTACTGCGGGAAACAAACCCGGCACTGCCATAGGGAAGTTGGTCTTCAATGATCAATCTGATTTCATTTCTCAGATCGGGGTTCTCTTTAGCGATGTTTCCAGCCACCGTTAAGGCAAACACCCGAACCGCAATGGCCTCAGAGGGTGTGGCGACCGTGGCAGTAGCAAGCTCATAGGTTCTGCCTTGAAGGGACTTAGGGATTGAAGTAAATTGTAGTGTGCGGTAGATGTTTCTTTTAGCAGCCTCCGGTGGGTTGTCGCTCGAAATTACGGCCAGGAGTTTCTTGAGATAGGGTGTAATAAGCTGAGGATACTGCTGGACGCAGTAGCTCAACGGCCATGAGGCACGTTGGGTAACACGGTAAGGACCGGCCAGGAAAAGCTTAATCAACTGACCAAACCGTTTCGGGTTAGAACCGATATAATCAACAATTTTATCTTTTCGGCTTTTACTTTGTTTACTTAAGAGTTCCTTTACCAGATTCATTGTCAATTAGTTAGTTGAAATTTATTATCATAACTATCTGAATATTAGGATATTTAAATAGCTCATCTTAACTTTAAATTCAATATAAAAGATGGGCTATGTTGCTATTTTTTGCCATCATTGCTACCGCACTTTTTCAACTTGGGTTGTGCTTCTTTTGCTTCTACGCGAAGACACGCACGGCTTAGTGTGACAGCGGGTACAGTGAACATATTCAAAGTTAATTGACCGGAGGCAAATCGTTTTTCTGGAAGGTGCAAGTCTTGTGCTACCTTTGCGGACTAATTTCTCTTTCCGTGAATTACCTGTCTGCCGAATTCCTATCCAAGTCCTTTAATGATCGTTGGCTTTTTAAAGATATCACCTTTGGTATTTCGCAAGGAGATAAGGTGGCACTGGTTGGCGAAAATGGAACCGGCAAATCGACCTTTCTTAAGATACTGATTGGTCAACTGAGTCCGGATCAGGGAAAAGTAAGCGTTCGAGAAGGTGTTAAAGTAGGCTACCTGGTGCAACAACCGCAGGTAGCAGGTTCCCTGACCATTAACGAGATTATTTTTGATAAGCAGAATAAAGTAGCGGCCGTTGTGCGGGAGTATGAGTCTTGCATTCACGATGCAAACACTTCCCCCGAACGGATGCAAGCGGTATTGGAACGTATGGAAGAGTTCAATGCCTGGGACTATGATGCCAAGGTGCAAACCATAACGGGTAAACTAGGAGTTACCGATCTGGATCAACGGTTTGAAGAATTATCCGGAGGACAACGAAAACGGGTATTTCTGGCCCAAATGTTATTGGCCGAACCCGACCTGATTATTATGGATGAGCCAACCAATCACCTTGACCTGGAAGCCATCGAATGGCTGGAGACCTATTTGTCCGGCCAAAACATTACATTATTAATGGTGACCCACGACCGTTACTTTTTGGATAATGTCGCCAATGAGATTATTGAGCTGGACCGAGGCAAACTCTACACCTATCGGGGAAACTACGCTTACTTTTTAGAGAAGAAGTCGGAGCGCGAAGAAATGTTGAAAACGGAAGTGACCAAGGCTAGAAATCTGTTGAAAAAGGAGTTGGAGTGGATGCGCAAACAACCCAAGGCCCGGGGCACTAAAGCCAAGTACAGAATTGATGCTTATTACGAATTGCAGGAAAAAGCGTCTGTGAATCTTAAGCGTGACCGCCTGGAGTTGGATGTACTAGAGGCCCGGCAGGGAGGGAAAGTGATGGAGCTCCATAACGTGTCAAAGAGTTACGGAACAGCTAACATGGTCGATCGGTTTTCATACATCTTCAAGAAAAAGGATCGGATCGGGATTGTGGGAAAGAATGGAGTTGGTAAGTCTACTTTTCTCGACTTATTGACCGGGATTACCAAACCCGATTCCGGTGAAATCATTCCTGGTGTAACCACCCGAATCGGATACTTCACACAAGAAGTGGAAGACCTCAATCCCAACCACCGGGTCATTGAGGAGGTAAAGGAGATTGCTGAATTTATTACGCTAGCCGATGGATCTCAGGTTTCGGCCTCCAAATTTTTGGATACCTTTTTGTTTCCGCCCGAGAAACAATACAACATTGTTGAGAAGCTAAGTGGTGGCGAGAAGAAACGATTGCAGTTGCTGAAGGTGCTGGTTCGTAACCCCAATTTTTTAGTGTTGGATGAACCAACCAATGACTTCGACATTGATACCTTGAATGTACTGGAAGATTTTCTGGAAAAGTTTAATGGTTGTTTGCTCTTGGTTTCGCATGACCGGTACTTTATGGACCACCTGGTAGATCAGTTGCTCATCTTTGAAGGGGAGGGCCGTATCCGCATGTTTAATGGCAACTACTCTGATTATAGAATTTGGATCGAGGAAACTGCAGGAAATGAAGGCAAGGCTCAACCTGTTGATAAGGAGGCAGCGGAAGAACCGGTGATTGAAAAGAAGCGGTTATCGTTCAAGGAGAAACAGGAATTTGAGAGGTTACAGGCTGAAATTCAGAAACTTGAACAAGAACGGGTGGAGCTTTCTGCCGTATTGAATAGTGGTATTACAGACCATCTGCAGTTACAGGAACTGTCCGGCCAAATCCAGCAGCTTTCGATTGAAATTGATGCTAAAACCTTGCGCTGGCTGGAACTTTCAGAGTACGCGTCTTAATCGCTATTACCTTGCCACTCAAGTAAATAGTTCTGAAAAATCGAAATTTAGACGTACCTTTGTGCTTCTATCTCAAATACTGTGAATCAGGTACAAGCCATTACTCTTTACCAGCCACTCCTACATCAAATTGCTTATAACCTTTTGCGCTGTAAGGCCGATGCAGAAGATATTGTACAAGACACCTTTATTAAGTGGCTTTCAATTGATCAAACAAAGATTGATAACACAAAAGCCTATCTGATCAAAGCTGTTACCAATAACTGTCTCAATCATCTTAATTCGCTAAAAAGAAAGAAAGAAGAGTATTGGGATTCGATTCAGCTTTCACAATTAGTGGTAAAATTTAAGGAGTCGGATTTTGCTCACTTCGATTTGGAAAAGGAGCTTTCTGCTGCATTTAAGGTGATTCAATCCAAATTGGAGCCCCTGGAACGTGCCGCCTACCTGTTAAAAGAGGTATTTGACTTTGATTATGATGAAATTCAACGGGTACTGGACAAGAAAGCCGATCATTGCCGCCAGTTGTTAAGTCGCGCAAAAAGGAAATTGGAAGATGAAAAATGCAAGATCAGGGCCGGAATGCCCGATAGTTCTCAGCTCTTTGATAGCTTTAAAAAGGCCTGCCATGTGGATGATGCCAATGAATTCATTCAGCATTTGAAAGCAGACATTACCACCGCCCTCCAAAAAAAATAATTTTTCAGGTTTCTGTCACAAACCCTGAGGATTCAGGTCTTACTGGTTGTTCGGCCTGAATACGGCTGATTTAGAATTATCGTAAAACCTTATAACCTACCTGTTTCATGAAGGAGATTTTCATTTTTTTTGTTGCGCATTGGTACCTGTCGCTTTTTTTCCAGACATTTTTCTTACATAGGTATGCCTCGCACAAGGCATTCACCATGAATAAGTTCACTGAAAAGGTGTTCTTCGTATTAACCTGGATTTTTCAGGGCTCTAACTACCTGAGTCCTTTTGGCTATGGAACCATGCACCGCATGCACCATGCCTATGCCGATACGGAAAATGACCCACATTCGCCCACGTACGATGAAACTATTTGGAACATGATGTGGAAGACGAAAACGATCTATTCCGATATTGCCAGTGGCCGTATGGTACCCGATAAGCGATTTACTGAAGGCGTACCGCGTTGGGATGCATTTGATAAAATTGCCCGCTCCTGGCCATCCAGAATTTTTTGGGGGGTATTATATGTTCTGTTCTATTTAAATTTTGCCACAGCCTGGTGGTTGTGGTTGTTGCTGCCACTCCAATTCCTGATGAGCCCAATTCACGGGGCTATTATCAATTGGTTTGCGCACAAGTATGGTTATACCAATTTTACAGTTAACGATACCTCAAAAAATTTCCTACCAGTCGATTTTCTGATGATGGGCGAAAGCTATCATAATAATCACCATAAATATGGCTCACGGGCCAATTTTGGCGGTATCCGGTGGCATGAAATCGATCCTACCTACTACGTGATTCGTTTGCTTGATAAAATGAAGATTATTCGCCTGGCGCAACAAAAGGAAGTGTCGTTTGGGGGTGTAAAAAAGGCAGCTTAATCATAAAACTCGGAAATCCGGTTTTATTGTGTAACTTTGCCGCATAATTTATAACAAATCACAATGAAAGAAGGAACAGTAAAATTCTTTAATGAAACCAAAGGATTCGGTTTCGTAAAAGAAACATCCACAGGTCAAGAGTATTTCGTACACGTTTCAGGTCTAGTAGACCAGATTCGTGAAAACGATGCCATCACCTTTGAGCTGAAGGAAGGAAAAAAAGGTTTGAATGCAGTAAACGTTCGCGTTGCTAATTAATAAACTATTTTTTCAATAAAAAGCCACGCATTTAGCGTGGCTTTTTTGTTTGTTACAATTTCCAATAGTTCGTAATTGGATGCGCCTCAATCATTCATGGACCTGCAACAGTGAGATGATATTTTCGTTGATTCGCTTTGGCTTCAAGGTAATGGAATCGAGCATACACCAATCCGTACATGCCTTGGCTATTAGTCTTCCGGTTTTTTTGTTTTTTAATTCAACAAAACGAATCGAACGAACCCCTTCAGTTTTTCCAACCCAGGTGGATGCGATAAGTACATCGCCCATCAAGGCAGGACTCACATAATCAATTTCATGTCGCAAAACCACCCACGAGCATTGTTGTTTAAGCTCCTGGGGGGCAACTTGATTCCAATGCGCGGTGGCAACATCTTGTACATAGCGCAGGTAAATGACGTTATTGACATGTCCCAGATTGTCAATATCGGCAGCATCAACTAATATTTCGGTAGTAAAAGGTGATTTAGGTCGCATTTTA
>JAEUTZ010000027.1 GCA_016787725.1 Cyclobacteriaceae bacterium
TCGTCCTGCGAAGCGATGTAGTTCGTTCGTAAGGCCCGAACAACATTATCCGTACGCTCCATGTAACGGGCCATCCAAAAAACTGCATCGGCAACACGACTTAACATTATTTCAACTTAATATCCAGGTATCCTTACTACCGCCTCCCTGCGAAGAGTTGACCACTAACGAGCCCTCGCGGAGGGCTACGCGGGTCAATCCTCCCGGTACAATCTCAATGCCCTGAGGCCCATACAACGCAAATGGCCTTAGGTCAACATGGCGGGGTTGTATTTTGTTATCAATAAAACACGGTACAGAAGAAAGGCTAATGATCGGCTGGGCAATAAACTGACGTGGATTTTTTTCTACCTCCTTGCGATAATCTTCCACCTGTTTGTCAGTGACGGCACTGCCCATCAACATCCCATACCCACCGCTTTCGTTCGTTTTCTTAATTACCATCTTATGAACATTGGAGAACACATGCTCAAAATGCTCGGGGTTGTCCATCGAATAGGTAGGCACGGTTTTCAAAATGGGTTCCTCATTCAGATAATATCTGATCATCTCCGGAACAAACGGATAGACCGCCTTATCATCAGCGACACCATTGCCAGGGGCATTTACAATGGACACATTTCCTTTTCGGTAGGCGTAGTACAGTCCTGAAATGCCAAGGATGCTACTGGGATTAAAAATAAGCGGATCAATAAAATCATCATCGACTCTCCGGTAAATGACATCCACTTGTTTCAGCCCAGCGGTGGTTTTCATATACACTTTGGCATTGTCCACCACCAGGTCGCGACCCTCCACCAATTCGATACCCATCAGGCGGGCGAGGGTAGTGTGTTCGAAATAGGCCGAATTGAAAATTCCCGGGGTCAGAAGCACCACGGTGGGTTCACTCTTTTGCCGGTTGGAGATAGCGAGTAGATTTTTTAATAATAAATCCGGATAGTCTTTTACGGATCGTACATTATTTCTGGGTAGCAGGCCCGGGAAAATCCGGTAGGTCATATTCCGGTTTTCCAGCATGTAGGAGACACCCGAAGGGGTGCGAAGATTATCTTCTAACACATAAAAAGACCCATCGCTGTCGCGGATCAGATCGATACCTGAAATGTGGGTGTAAATATCAAAGGGAACATCCACCTTCACCATTTCCCGTAGGAAATTGGGACATGAATGGATCAGCGATGCAGGAATAATTCTGTCTTTGATTATGAATTGATCGTGATAAATATCCTTCAGGAAAATGTTTAATGCTTTTATCCGCTGCTTAATTCCCGACTCAATCTGGGTCCACTCCTGAGCAGTGATGATGCGAGGAATGATATCAAACGGAAAGATCTTCTCAATGCCTTCGCCATCACTATACACCGTAAAGGTTATGCCCTGGCTCATGAAAAGCTTCTTTGCCAGTTCATCCTTTTTAGTCAGTTCGGTGGGTGAGACCTGGCTTAATGTATCGAAGAATCCCTTGTATTGATCGCGGATGTTCCCCTCCCTGCACATTTCATCCCAAATGTTAGGATAGGTACGATACGCAGAAAGCAGGGCAGCAAAGGACATATCATAAAGATACACGGGGAAGCGCAGTTTGCAACACGTGGCCGGCAGGACATGTTGTTGAAATCGTTTGCGAGTAAAAAAGAATGCCGGGCACCTTGCCCGGCATCACCCTAAAACAAAAATTAAGATCTGAACTGCGAGGGAAGGCTTATAATTTTATTCCTAAAGTCAATGTAATGGAACGCCCATCTGATGGCCAAACCCCGGGTCCCGGATAAAAGGTTGGTCTTTTTGTAAAGTATTGCTTGTTTGTAACATTATTCAAGTTGGCCCGTACGGTAAATAGGTCGTTAATCATGAATGTCGAGTTGATGTCCAACAATCCATAGGAAGGAACAATTCCAACGGCCCCATTTGGTGATGGCTCTATTGTATTTAACGGATCGGCAAATGTTTTACTTACGTAGCCGTAGAGAAACGAAATACTCGCGAGGCCGGCTCGAAAAGTTATTCCATTGCGGGTAATAACATCGGGTACGCTTTCAAGCTTGTTTCCGGAAATATCCACATTGTCATTGCCGGATCGAATGGATGCATCGGTATACCTCCCATCCAATAATGCAGTGGAAGTAAATGCTGACAACGAAACTATTGTGCTAATGGGAACTACGCATTCAACAAAGATTTCGGCTCCTTTAGTAATTGAATTTCCAATATTGGTTTTGAACAGATAAAACTGGTTAGTATCATCATACATGGCCTGGCTGCCAATTCGATTATTGTAACGCAGGTAAAATGCCCCTACATCCCACCGCAGGTAGCGGGTATTGCCACGGAAGCCTGCTTCCAGGTTGTATCCTTCAGCATCTTGCATGGTTTTATCGATTTGCTCATACACCGAACCTGGAACAAGGTCTTTAAAGATAACAGGGCGATAAGCCTGAGACCATCCGGCATAAATAGACGCTCGGTTATTGATAACTGCATAGTGCGAAGTAATTCCAAGCAATGGGTAGGTGTGATTAATCGTATTTGGCACCTCTTGCGGGTCGTAATAACTAATCACACCGGTCATTTTCGATTGCCCCGATTCATATCGTAAACCGGGTGTTATTGACCAGGCATTGGTAATCTGGAATTTGTTCTCTAAAAAGAAGGCAATATTTTTTGATTTAAAGTGCATGTCACGACCAAACACCGGGTCTGTTATTGTCAAATCGAAATCGGTACCGGTAGTTCCCTTTCCTTGTTGCCTGCGATGCAAGTCATTGTCAAAAACCTGGACTCCACCCGCCAGGCTGGAGGGTTTGTTAAAAAAAGGATAGGTGTGAAGCAACCGCAACTCGGCTGTATAACTGTTGAACCCATCAATATCAACTTGTCTTGGGGCGTACTCCAGCGTAACCGGATCAATCGCATCCTCCGTATTCGCGGGCCGGTCGAACATGACACTGTTTCGATTTCCAAGCACCGCGGAGGTCAGTAGCGTAACACGGATGTTGGACCCCACTTTCCAGTCAACCTGTAAGGAAGGCACATAGATCTCAGGATTAAAATAATTTCTTGACCGCGTAGACTGGCGTGGATTGGCTTCAAACTGGGCATCCGTTAGCGCACCTGGAATATGATAAATATAGTTTGAACGACTCAACTCTGTTTTGATTTTAACTTTATCGGATGCGTTATAAATAAGCAAAAATGTCTGGGCATCGAAATCCGTATCTCCGTTATCGCGGTAGCCATCAGAAACCCGCTTGTTGTAGTAGGTGAGGTATTGAAATTTACCTGCCGTACCACTTAACGACATATACGTGCTAAGCAATCCATACGATCCCACGGAAGTAATATTTTCGAATGAAATGGCACGAATACTATCGGGTGATTTTCCAACATAGTTTAACATGCCTCCAAATTGGGCTCCGTACTGAAGTGACCCGGTGCCACGTACCAATTCAATCCGATCAACCGCTTCCATTGGAATGCTGTAATGGCTTGCCGGATACCCATACATATCGGAATTGGTGATGGCTCCATTTCTGCGAATATTAAACTCCCAACCACGATGTGGATCTAAACCGCGGGTGGAAATATTCATTTGGTTGCCACTACCATCCATATCATACACAAACACGCCAGGCACTTTGGCAAAAATCTGGCGTCCGGTTTTCTCTGAGATGTTAGCATCTGTTGCACCCAGATTAATCACTTCGCTTTTCTTTCCGGCCCATAAGTAGGTACCAGAAGATTCCGGAAGTCGACTAATATCATGAAGATACTTACTTCTCACTTCAACTTCATCGAGTTTTCGCGAACGTAACGTATCTTCTTGCGCTATTGCTGATAGGGACAGCAGTAAAATAAAAAGTGTTGAAACCGGTTTGTTGAAATTCTTTATCGTTGTAAAGAAAATATGAACTATCGCTTTTGAATACATTATATAGTATTAAGAAAAGAATGCCGGGCACCCCTGCCCGGCATCACCCTAAAACAACAATAAAAAAAACTAACAACAATTAAATCTTCGTCTGTCAAGACAGACTAGTTTATTCCTATGTCAATATCTTATTGACCTCATTCCATTCATGCAAATCAAAAACAAGGTCTTTCATTGACAACTCAATTATCGGCTCCATCGGCTTGCGCTCTGGCAATGGTATAAGCGGCAACTGCCTTTCCTTGTGTAATTCCTGCTTCTGAATCAAAGCGGTAGTGGATACCTCCATAAATCCTGGACTCCGCTGCCTCCAAAGCCCAATCACGAACAACAGCGGCTTCAGCTGGAAAGATGTACGCCAGCACTTCTGCGGCCGCACCAGAAAACGTACTATGCCCCGAAGTGTAACTCGGGAAGTTTGGTGTTCCCAAGATGGTCTTAAAACCCTTCATGGTTTGAATGGGTCGGGGGTAATGATAGTAGTACTTGGCATCCCAGCATGCGATACCGGCATCCATCACCGCCATGTTGAGGTACGCAAACGTGCGTGCGGCCCGCAGCGGATTCATTTCATATTTAACGATGTATTCTTTGGTGCGCCTGTTCCAGTGACCGGGTGGAGTATAGGTTCCCAGGCCATCCGACCACCAGTTGGCAATTTTTCGCTGTTCCACGGTGAGGTTCTTAGCGAAGTTTTTGAGTTCCTGTGCATCTTCCTCAAACTCAGGAGTACCTGGTGCGGGCGGTGGCACCGGACGGACATCTACTATATTTGGTACATTCCACGGGATTACCTGCCCAAATAATGGAGTCAGCCCCACAGGTCGAACCGGTGCTTCCTGGTTATCCCACCACCAACCAAAGCGATCAATGGCAGCTTGCTTGATTGCATCGGATACTGGTTTTGGTGTTTGAGCCGAACTCATTCTATCAGTCGAGGCACGGGCCAAAGCAGCTGTTTTTACCGCGGTGCCTATTGCTGTCCCTGCATCAATGTCACTGGTCGTATTCGATCCTGACCATTTCAGGCTATTCAAATGTTCTTCAGCAAGCCCGTTCAGGTAATCATGTTCCAGTGGAAACATCGCTTTAAGGATGTCGCGCGATACAATCGCAATCACTGCTCCATCCGATGGATAGGACGGAAGTGAATTCTTTGCATACGCATAAGTAATGCCGGGATCTGTTTCATACGGTGCCGGGCGGTTAAACTGGTATTTATAATGCCATGCTGCAATCAGGCCATCAAACTGTGCCACGCTCAAGTAGGCCAGCATACGACTGGTATAGGGTGGGTGGGCAAATGGAAACGGAGGTGGGCCAGCTGGATTTGCAGGACTGGGCAATGTATAGGTTCCATCTGGGTTTGGTGGTGGTATGAGATTATACTTGGCAGCGAGCTCAAGGGCTATTTCATTCCACCGGATTATTGGATTGTTGGTCCAATAGTCAACTGCATCGGCCTGGCTCCCATTCAAATTTTGTGAAGCAGCTTTCAATTCTGACAACTCGGCCTGATATTCAGGTGAGTTGACTGCACTGGGCGCGGCTATAACGATGTCGCTGGCACTGGCAAACAAAATCGGCTGCCAGGTTCCGCCATCTTCATCTAAATTTGCAAATTCATACGAGGTAAACTTGTAAAAGGTTGGAAGCTCGTTCTCACATCCGGTTACCGATGCGATGATCAGTGCAAGGCAAAGGCTTATCGATGTTATTTTTTTCATACTGGTGAAATTAAAATGTAAACTGATATGTAATGCCGCCTCCAAATTCAGTTGTCTTGCCCACGTTGCGGCCCTCCAGAACCTGATTATAGTAGGCCATCAGGCTAAAGCCCTTCAACGGCTCAATAGCTTTCAAATAATATTGAGCAAAAAAACCAGCTTGTGTAGACTCCATCTTGTTCGTGGGCTGAGGCATATTCCACCTGCGGATGTCATCGCCTGAAACGGAATTCATGACATTATATGAAGCTTCTAAACGTAAGTTGTGATTCAGCAACCATCCACCCAAAATTGCCTGATAGTTTACGGCATTGGGCACATCCATCCAGGTAGTGTAATAGCTGCCATTATTATAATAATAAGGTCGCTCAACCTCGGTTTGTCCGCGCCATACATACGCGGCTGACGCGCGCAAATAAATCATCTTATTAAACTCGTATTGACCAATGGCCCTACCGGTAAGTTGCTGGGTGCCTAATCCTAAACTATAAGGCATGTAGTCAGATAAATAATTAGTCATCGGAGTTCCGAACTGAGCAACGGCCAGAGCGGAAACACGATGCTTACCAAAATCCATTTTAATGATTTCGTATTTTAAAGCAACGTTTACATCCTGAAACCCTTGCACACCGGCCAGCTGGCCACCATCCGATTTCGTACTTACGTAGGGTGTTGCTAACAACACATTTAACTTATCGGTAATGCCATAGGCAATCATGGGTGTAAAGGTGGATCTGGTAAATGTGCCAATGTTTTCGTTGGTGATCAGATTGGTACCTTCCCAATATTCATCCCACGTACCTTGATCGTACATAATTGCGAAACAGATCTCCTTCTTTTTCATCATGATAGCATCCGAGAATGTCTGGCCGTACATCCATCCGGAGGAGCCCAAGCACAATGAACTTATCAGTAAAAGTTTTTTCATTTAAATGAATTGATGTATTGGTATTTGAGTTATTGAAAGTGCCCGCTGGATTCTTAACAACCAAGTCGAATACCGACCTTTGAACTGTTAAGAACAACGGTAACATCCTGTAAGCAGGATGTTAGATCCGAAAGGGATCCTAGAAAATCAGGCTTTGGGGGGTGGACTGTTTAAGGGGATACTCAATGATCTCAGAGCAATCTCCTTCGCAAATAGGATAAGCACATGGTTCCAGCCGTCACTTGTGGATTCAAGTGTGGTGGATGTAACTATATAATCTTTAATCAGGTTCTGCAATGACTTGGCCTGACTCTTTTCATTTACCGGTTTGTCGGTAAAGGTCTTTACGTAGTCTGCCAGGGCTTGCTTGATATCCTTGGAAGTAAGGTCCTTAACACACACGATATATAAGGTGTCCTTTTGCAATTTCTGCTTTACCATGCGGTAAACCTCGCCTTGGTGTTCAAACTCGCCATCCACCCGTGTATAATCCCTCGAATCTGTTGCGTATGGAATGGTAATGGGTACTTTTATCGTTACCTCGTATTCACGAGCATAGTCATCGTCATCAAACCTGGCTTGCAGTTCCTGAATATTTTTGAATTGAAGGCCCACAAATACACCATAATAGCCCAACACATTGAGCAAGAAGATGGCGAGCAGAAATATGGAAAAACCTCGTTTCACAATTTCAAAAATAGGTATTTGCCAAAAAAAACAAAATCATCTTTGGTTCGGAATTTGAAAAACCTTGATTTTTAGTGAAAAAGAGCAATTAAATGTGTTCTTTATTTTTTTTCACCATGTCGTATAATAACTCACGAGCCCGGTGCAACTGCGCCTTAACTGTTCCCAAGGGTGCCTCCAACTCTTCGGCAATTTCCTCATAACTGAGTTCATGAAAATAACGCAATCGAACCAGTTTTTGATACTTGGAAGGAAGCATGTTGACGAACAGTTGAATGAGTTCTTCTTTTTGTGCCTTGATGGCTTCATCCTGAGGATTGAGTATCCCATCATCCTCCACATCCATCCCTACCGATTGCCCGTCATCGTCCGTGTAGGTGTTTTGTATGCTGAGCGTATTTAGCTTACGCTTTCGAATGAAATCAATCGCATTGTTGGTTGCAATCCGAAATAACCACGTGCTGAAAGTATAATCCTTCTTAAAGCGGCTCAGGCTGCGAAACGCTTTAGAAAAGGATTCCATGGTAAGGTCTTCGGCATCATCAATGTTGCGAACCATTTTAAGGACCATGTGATACACGGCCTTACGATACCGCAGCAACAACTTCGCATAGGCTTTGTCATCGCCACCTACGGCCATGTCAATCAACTTGAAATCTTCAAGCGCTTTCGGTGAAAATCGACTGTCCTCTACTTCTTCCATTTAATCCGTTTAACTACCAACGCCCTGAGGCCCGTGACAAGATAGTAAAAGGCGAAAATAATATCTAAAACTGGTACTTTCCAGACTTCTATACTGCCACCCAACCTTTGTGCGCCTTTCCACATCAGAAAGACCATTAAAATCAGTCGCAATCCAAAAGCGATCAACAAAATAAAAGTAAAAGGACTAAATACGTAAGCGGGCAAAGAGAACCATGCCAAAATCCAGGTACTCGTAAAAATTCCCAGCAGCCATTTATCCGAAAACCGATAGTGCTTCCCTACCGATAAGTGCCGCAGTTTTTGATGAAAAAACTCACGCCAGGTTAATTTGGGCTTGGAAATCGTGATGGATTCCTTTCCCATCACCACCGCTGTGTTTAATCGGGTGGCATGCCGGTTCACAAACAAATCATCATCGCCCCCGGCAATCTCCTGGTGCCGATGAAATCCCTTATTCTCTAAAAACAATGACTTTTTATAGCAGAGATTTCTACCTACTCCCATATAGGGGATACCCAATTTAGCCCAGGACATAAATTGGATTCCTGTTAAAAGTGATTCAAATCGAATGAATGCATTTAGCCAGCCAGGTCGCTTTGCATAGGGCGAGAAACCCAATACCAATTGCGTGTACGGATCATAACGCTCGGTCATGTGTTTAATCCATTGATTGCTGGCAGGGCGGCAATCCGCATCCGTTAATAACACCCAATCATGCCGTGCCGCTTTAATACCTAATGTTAGTGCGAACTTTTTGCCGGTAATGTGATCAGGTTTATGAATTACCCGTACCAGCTTAAGCCGGTCATGGTGTTGTGTTGCTTCGCGCAAATAATCAAAGGTTCCATCGTTGCACCGGTCTTCAACAACAATAATCTCATAATCCGGATGTTCCTGGTTCAACAACATCGGTACCAGTTCCCGAAGATTCTCCTCTTCATCATGTGCGCATATGATTACTGAAACCCCATGAGGAGGCTGTACCGGGTGTGGATCAGATTTTGTAATTCCATAAAGAAGGACCAACAAATAAATGATCTGAGTACCAACGATGGAAACTAAAATGAGTGTAAGTGTGAACAAGGTTGTTGTATAAACGGACAAAGATAAAGGCTTACGAGAAATGGAGAAGTATTAATCTATATGGTTACACATCGCCAGTTAAGGCTTCCAATCAATCGATTTGGAGTCCGTGTGCATCGGGGTTAACTTTGTGCCCGCATGAAATTTTCACTCACCGCCCAGGATCCGCACTCAAAAGCCCGGGCAGGTTTCCTTACTACCGATCACGGAGAAATTCCTACGCCTATTTTTATGCCCGTGGGTACTGCCGGATCCGTCAAGGCCGTTCATCAGCGCGAGCTTGAACAAGACATTGATGCCAGGATAATTCTAGGAAATACCTACCACTTATATTTACGGCCCGGGCTTCCACTGATTGAGCAAGCCGGAGGACTACACAAATTTATTGGTTGGCACAGACCCCTGCTCACCGATAGCGGGGGCTATCAGGTATATTCCCTCGGTGAAAATCGGAAAATAACGGAGGAAGGTGTGGTATTCAAATCCCACATTGACGGATCACGTCATGTTTTTACGCCCGAAGGAGTCATGGACATTGAACGTACGATTGGTGCGGATATCATGATGGCTTTTGATGAATGTACACCTTATCCTTGCGAATATGGGTATGCCCGGAAATCGATGGAACTAACCCATCGCTGGCTGGAAAGGTGCATCCGGCAAGTACAGTCCACCGGCTCAAAATATGGATATGAACAATCGCTGTTTCCGATTGTGCAAGGCAGTGTATACAAAGATCTAAGAGCCCATTCCGCTGAATTTATTGCTAACCAGCAACAGCCAGGAAATGCGATTGGGGGCTTATCCGTGGGCGAACCTCACGAGTTGATGTACGAGATGACGGAACTGGTGTGTGCGATTTTACCTGCCGATAAACCTCGCTATCTGATGGGGGTTGGTACCCCGGAGAATATCCTGGAGTCCATCGCGTTGGGTATTGATATGTTTGATTGCGTAATGCCTACCCGCAATGCCCGTAATGGAATGCTGTTTACAACCCAGGGGATCATCAATATCCGGAACGAAAAATGGAAAGATGATCTCTCCGCAATTGATCCCGGTTTGGGAGGTTACGCGAGTACCCATTATTCAAAAGCCTATCTCCGGCACCTGATTATCTCCAAAGAAATTTTAGGCGCGCAAATTGCTTCCATACACAACCTCACTTTCTATCTGTGGTTGGTGCGTGAAGCGAGGCAACAGATTGAAAAAGGGACCTTTCTCGAATGGAAAAACAAGATGGTAACAATAGTATCCCAACGGCTCTGATGCTGCCATGACCATATTGGATCGCTATATCATTAAGAAAATCCTCTCCACTTTTTTTTACGTGGTGATCATTCTGGTGGCCATTATCACGGTAATTGATATTACCGAGAAGATCGAGAAGTTTGTTGTGAATGATCTAAGCCGGGAACAAGTACTGGGATACTATGCCGACTTTATCCCATGGATTGCCGGTTTGATTTCGCCCATTACCGTATTCATTGCCATCGTGTACGTAACCTCCCGGATGGCGGCCCACACAGAGATCATTGCTATTCTAAGCAGTGGTGTCAGCTTCCGCAGATTGCTAGTACCCTACTTTATATCCGCTGCGATCATTGCCAGTTTAAGCTTTTATTTAAATGGGTGGGTGATTCCGAAATCAAATCAGGAAAGACTTGTTTTTGAGATGCAGTACTTTAAGAAAAGTAACCTGGGCAGCCGTACCAACATCCACATGCAGATCGAGCCCAATGTGATG
>JAEUTZ010000006.1 GCA_016787725.1 Cyclobacteriaceae bacterium
TCATTAACGCAATTCGATGCAAACAAATCTATAGGATGTTCTCCGTGGTTAAGCGAGGTACACCATTCATTAAAACAGTTCAAGGGTGAACCTCAAAAATTTACGACTTTGGCGCTTGGATTCTTCTTAGAATTCCACGTGACCGAACGTTGTTTGAAAACTAAACTACAAATTTACACGTCACCCCGCAATGGCACATGCATTTTGTTATGCACTGTGCCGCTGTCAACCGTCACTAAGCAGCACGGATGCCAAAGTTTTGGATGTGGGTTGAAGTCGCGCGGCTTTGGCATTGGTGCTGCGATTCGAAGCCTGTGATTTCCGGTCAGATATACAGAATCTTACTATTCTTATCAGTTGTAGAATTTTCTTTTTTTTTCTCCACAACAAGAAATTGTCCCATGTGGTCCTTGAGAAGAAATTTCAGATTATCGATATTTTTAAAACTGAGAAGAGGGTCTGATTCAAGAACTGAATTCATTTTTTGTACAAAGGAGTCCGCCAGGTCTTTGTCACAATAGTCAACAACTCTCCATCCTTCTTCTATAACTGTCGTTTCGTTAGTCCTCAAGGAGTTCAAGTCATAGTGATACTCTAAACTTACTTTTGTCATAGCAGTTAAATTTGTCAAAGATACCAATTCTTTTACTAGGATTCTAAAAAGCCCATTTACTAAGGCGTGCCATGTAAACAAAACGGCAACGATGGACAAAATAATTTCCGAAACATTTATTAATCTGTATTTGATTTCAAAATTCATTACTTCAGTTCTGCTCTATAAATTTTCTCACTAGGTAATCATTTCTCTCTTTACTATATTTTATTGTTTCAGAGTCTTTGTAATCTTTATAGTAGCAAAGCCAAACGAGTCGTTTATTAAGAAGAACTACGTTCATTATTGTCACCTTAAATATTTCCTTGCCATTAATATTGACTCTTTGTAATGTCACCACAGTACTTACATTATCATTGATGAAATAGTCCTCAATCTCAATAAGTTTATCAAATCTTACATCTACACTCTTTATTTCATTTTCTAGGTTATTCTTAATTTTTTCCCATTGTTCTTTCGTTATTCTATTGGTATTAGTCCCAATCAAATTTTTAATTTCAGAGTTGTTTGCATCGTGGTCAGCAAGTCTTTTGTTTCCGAATAGAATGTAATAGTCATCGAAGAAGGTCTCACTCGAATCATTAATTTGATTGTATACCTTATCAATTAAATATACGGCTAAAACGGTATTTCTGCCATTATATCCTACAGCTTCGTCAACTCTGTCTTTAATTCTTGAATCTAAGTAGCACTCAGTATAGTTATTCATTGTCGGCAAACAAATTTCTTTATCTCCGAAGAGTACTGTTTTCTCACATTTCTTGATAACCGGTTCATCTGATGCTTGCTTGTTGTTATTATTTGAGTTAGCACAAGATGTGATTATAACTAGAAAGATTAATTTTTTCATTTAAATACTATTTTATTCATAATTCGAATTTATTTTAATAGGTCATATTATTTTTAAAAATTATCAATTAAAAATCAGGACTCATTATGGCTCTTTTGCTTGCTTTGGTGTCGCGGGAGAAAGCGCGGCAAGCAAAAGTGCCAATGTTCGAAGCACCTAATCTGTCCCGCGGCATTGTGCATAACGAACAGGGCTTTGTGCAGGCAGGGCATTGTTGATTGTCCAGCCTGGAACTGAAGCCCAATAAAGAAATAGAAGTACAAGATAACAACTAAAAGCCCAACAGAATTCCGTCCAGCCCGAACCAAAGTACAGCGATGCAAACAGCCGAAGTTTGAACGTCAAGCCCTGCTTGCACAAAACCCCATGTTGTAGGCAGTTTTATTGTGTCCACCGTTTGGGTTTGTCAAACTTTGAAAACAACATAAAACATACTTTCTTCTTCGTCAACAACTGTCCAACCGTCTCGGGTGTGAGCTTTAAACGCTCTTGGATTATCCTTTGCGATTGTCGCAAATAAATATTCGTATTTGCCTTTCATGTTTTCAACTAATGTATCAAGCATTAACGGTCTAATTCCTGAACCCATAAACTCTGTGTCCACAACTGCTTGTGCTCCTACACAAATATTTGATGATTTAGATATTTTGTCTTTTTGTTTTAGCATTGTTACAAAGTCTTCGTGCTTTCCAATTATTCCATCTTTTGAAAAATTATTTAGGAGATAATAGCCGATAACTTTATTGTCGAAGTCGGTAACTGTAATTTGCTTTCTATGTATTAATTCAGCAAAAGTTTCTTTTGAAAATGCTGCTCCCACAAATCCGTCTTTTATGTTTTCACCTAAAACTGATTTTTGCCATTTTTGATTTAGCAACATTAAACTTGGAATGTCATTTTGAGTGGCATTACGAATTGTAACATCAATCGTTGAATTGTCTTTTAAAGTTATTTTTGTCATAAACACCTATGATTGAATTAAAGAATTGAATTTTTCAGGTGAAATATTTTTTCCTGTAATCACTGCTATTTTCTTGGTTTCATCTTTTCTTGTTTTAAGTGCTGCTGCCAAAGATATTGCTCCACCAGGTTCTGTTATCAAATTGAATTGTTCATAAATCAATCTTGTTGCATTGGCAATTTCATTTTCCTCTAATGTTTCAATGGTGTTCGTAAATTTTAATAGTTCTAAGTTTGAATTTGGTATTCTATCAATTGAAAGACTGTCGGCAATACTTGTAGATGAACTATTATGTTCTTTAAGCCCGTTTAGCCTTTGATAAATTTGGGGTTCAACTCCAATTACCTTGTTATTTGAATTGAAAGACTTTACGAACTTGGAATTGGCAAATAAAAGTGAACCGCTGCCGATCGGAAAATAGATTGTCAATACACCTTCAAAATCATCAATTATTTCTTTTGCTATTTCGCTGTAGCCTTCAAGTAAATATTCATTGTCAAACAATGGAACAAACGTAAAATCTTTTTCACTTGCAATCAACTTAGCATATTCAGTTGCTTGGTCTAAGTTGTAATTGTCAATTAGTAAAACTGTTGCTCCGTAACTTTCAATTAATGCTTTCTTGTAGTTGCTTAATTTGTGACTACTTATTATTATTGCCTGTATGCCCAATTCTTTTGCAATTGCTGCTACTGCAATTCCGTGATTACCTGTTGTAAAAGTTACAAGTCCATTTGTTTTGTCGGTATGTTGCAGGAAATTAATTACACCTCGTGCTTTAAAAGAATTGCCAAATTGATTACACTCCAACTTTATAAAAATGTCGGGTCTGTCTAAATTGTCAAAAGTTTTATATGGTGTCCTTTTTATTAGGTGGAACATGGTCTGTTGGAAAATTGCCTACAACGTTTGTGTTTCTGCAGTGGTGCCTTTCCGAAGCCGTATCCTGTCCCACGAAACGATAGCGTTGAACGAAGATAAAACTTAAAGCCAACTCGTCACGGCACCATTGCAGAAACATTTTGTTGGCGAGCGTACATTTCACTCAATCTTAATTGCTTGTCTGACCACTTTGAATGCAATTGGTGTCATGGCAATGGTAATAAGAAGTCCCTTTACAATCTCGCTGTTATAGTCTGGGGAGTCCGCTTTGAGCAACCAAATTTCATTTTTAATTAAGTATGCCAAAATAAATCCAAGATTCATTATCGCTGTCACAAGTCCTGGATAAAATATGTTTTTAGTCTTCCAATAGATTTGGTTTAAGAATAGACTAAAGATTGTCCCGCCCAAAATGTCACCGAACCAAAAGCCATAAAACAATGAAGTTACTATGCTTGATTTCTTAAATCCTATTTGCTTTGTCAGTCCGTTTAAAATGAAACCCTGAAATATAAATGTCACAAGTATTGGGTACAAAACGTGGTTTATAACATTAACCCAATTTGATGCTGAGGATACGTAAAGGTTGTGGTCAATAAATGAACTTACTACAGTACTGTTAAAGAGTTTAGCCTTTAAGATGTTAATTAGTATAAATGTCCCAGTACTGAAAATAGAGAGTCCAAGTCCCAATAAAATATTGCTCTTAAAATCGTCAAACTTATTTAAGTTGTCGGCCAATTCTTTTTGATTCTCTTCTTTGTTTACGACATAAAAAGTCACAGCTGTCCCCATTAGTAGGGTTATGTATAAAATATACTTATGAGGTATTGCGTTCTCCCATATGTCCGGATTTGCATATGAGTAAAATAGTGAATAAGCTAAATACTCAGCTGTCAACAAAGAGGCGCCAATTAGAAGTCCTCTCTTTGAAAATGTCGATGAATACTCAATTGTCATAAATGTATGCTCGCCAACTAGTGAATATAGGCATTTCCTATATTTCCTTATTCCATACTTAACCACTTTTCAACAATTCTCAGTTGCCTGGATCCGATTAACTGCTATCCTACCAAACCAAAAAACCGCATAAAAAAACCCCCGCAGTCTGACCGCAGGGGTTTTAATCATGGGTGGTTCGCATCACACTTCGGGTTTCGTGAAACGAATCTTCTGCATGAGCTGGTGTTCCTGGCTTTGAAACCCAAACACACTGCGCACGTAGGTCTTCACCGCAAGGGCCGTACTCACCAGGTTGTCCGGAGCCACGTAATAAACGTTATTGCGTTTACTGCGCGCTTCGTCCAGCCGGGTTTCGGCTTCCTGTACCGCCTTGTTGAGCGCAAACAACTCCAACAAGGTTGCGTGTAAACCGGGAAGCGAAAGGTGCGGCTCGTTCGGCTGGTACCGGCTCTCGGACGCGACTGTTTTTACCAGCCGGTCAAAGTACTCGGCCGTCACCGAATAAGCCCGGCTATACGAAGGTCGTTCGTCTTGCTTTTCAGCCTCCGGTGTGTCGGGAGTTTCCACCGGTGGTTTTGAAATGCGGGCGCCCCAAATTCTGCGCTTGCTGTTCAGCGCATCCTTGAGCAGTAACGGGTTGGCACCGCAGGCCTTGAGCAGGCCATACACGTTGCTGCTGAGTTTACGGATGTGCCGGAAGCCAAGCTCGCGGGCATTGGTAGCGTTGTCGTACGCCTGTTGTGCCGCTTTCACTTCTTCCCAGATTTGTTGGGCGATGTTCAACTTGGCGGACATCGCATACACCTGGAGGTTTTGTTGTCCGGGGTTATAGGATCCTCCTAACCCGGTGCAGATCCGAATGACCTTGTCAAAGGACTGCAGGTTTTGCACGTGGCTCATAACATTTTTTTTGTTATGGTTATTGAACGCAACACCCCGCGGACTTCGTTGTTGTTTTTTAATTTTTTTTTGAAACTATATAGTTGCGATTACACGCAACCCAAAAAGCATTGGCACGTTTGAGCGCTTTTTTTCATGAGAAAAGTTATTCGAACTGAAAATTTAATTCCGCTCTAATAAGTTGACACACGAGTTGTCCGTACAGAGAGAAGTACCGGTCAACTTCGCAAGGGTATCAGGCAGTTTGTAATCGTACCGGTGCCGGTACGTTCCCAACCGATGTGTTCCTGTAATCGTACCGGTGCAGGTATGTTCCCGACCGATGCGTCTCTGTAATGGTACCGGTGCAGTTTGTTCCCGACCGATGCGTTCGTGTAATGAACCGGTGCAGGTAAGCTCCCGTCCGATGCGCTCCTGTAATGGACCGGTGCAAGTATGTTCCCGACCGATGCGCTCGTGTAATGGTACCGGTGCAGTTAGTTCCCGTCCGATGCGCTCCTGTAACGGACCGGTGCATGTAAGTTCCCGTCCGATGCACTCCTGTAATGGTACCGGTCAACTTAGTTATGGTACCGGTGCATTATGTTCCCGACCAGGAGCTGGTTACTAGTTGCTGGTTGCTAGTTCCTGGTTTCTAGTTCCTGGTTGCCAGTAACCAGAGACCAGTAACCAGAGACCAGTAACCAGAGACCAGTAACCAGAGACCAGTAACCAGAGACCAGTAACCAGAGACCAGTAACCAGTGACCAGTAACCAGCAGCCAGTGACCAGTAACCAGCAGCCAGTGACCAGCAGCCAGTGACCAGCAGCCAGTGACCAGCAGCCAGTGACCAGCAGCCAGTGACCAGCAGCCAGTGACCAAATCATAAATCGTAAATCCCAAATCCCAAATCCCAAATCCCCAATCACAAATCCCCACGTCTTATGTCTAGCGTCTTATGTCTTACGTCTAAAAATATCAGTTTGTTCCTTCCCTCACATTTAATACTTTACCACAATTTTCTAATCCTAACCCTATGAATTTGCGGCTCGTTGCGTCCCTCCTGCTTCTTTCCACGTTTACCTACGGTCAGGACTACCGCTGGCAGCAGCGCGTGGAGTACACCATGAACATCCGCATGAATGTGCAAACGCACCAATTCACCGGTGATCAAAAGCTGGTCTATTACAACAACTCGCCCGATACGCTCTCGAAAGTCTACTACCACCTCTTCTTCAACGCCTTTCAGCCCGGCAGCATGATGGACGTGCGCTCGCGCAGCATTGCCGACCCCGACCGCAGGGTGCTGGACCGCATCGCCAAACTGAAACCTGAAGAGATCGGCTACCAGCATGTGCAATCCTTAACGCAGGATGGCAAGGCCACCACCTACCGCGTGCTGGGCACCCTGTTGGAAGTAACGCTGGCCAAACCGATGTTGCCAAAAACCAAAACCACCTTCGACATGAAGTTCGAAGCGCAGGTGCCGGTGCAAATCCGCAGGTCGGGCCGCAACAACCGCGAAGGCATCGCCTACTCGATGACCCAGTGGTATCCCAAGCTGGCCGAGTACGATCACCAGGGCTGGCATGCCTACGAATATGTGGCGCGCGAGTTCCATGGCGTGTGGGGCGACTTCGATGTGAAGATCACCATCGACCCAACGTTTGTGATTGGGGGTACGGGCAAATTGCAAAACCCGGAAAGCATTGGTCATGGGTATGAAAAGCCCGGCACCAACGTAAAACGTCCGGCCGGGGATCTTACCTGGCACTTTGTAGCGAAAGATGTAGTGGACTTTGCGTGGGCAGCTGATCCCGATTATACGCACGAGCGCCAGCAGGTACCCAACGGGCCCGAGTTGCATTTCTTCTATCAGAAAAATGAAAAGACGGCCACCACCTGGAAGACCATGCAGCCGGTAGCGGTAAAGGTATTTCAACACCTGAACACCGTGTTTGGAAAGTATCCCTTCGACACCTACTCTATCATACAAGGGGGCGATGGCGGCATGGAGTACCCGATGTGTACGTTGATTTTAGGCGAAGGCAGTCAGGAAGGATTGAATGGCGTAATGGCCCACGAGGTTGCCCACAGCTGGTACCAGATGACGCTGGCCAGCAACGAAGCGTTGCATGCGTGGATGGATGAAGGCTATACCGACTTTGCCAGCGAAGAAGCGCTGAACACCATCTTTAACGAACCCATCACGCACGCTGGCAATTACAACAGCTACTTCAGTTTAGTGAACAGCGGCCTGCAGGAGCCGGCCAGTCAGCATTCCGATCACTTCAGCACCAACCGCGCCTACAGTACTGCGGCTTACAGTTTGGGAGCCGTATTCCTGCACCAGCTGAAATACCTGATCGGCACGGAGAACTTTTACAAAGGCATGAAGCGCTACTACAACACGTGGAAGATGCGCCACCCGGAGCCCAATGATTTTCTAAGAGTGATGGAAAAGACTTCGGGCCTGCAACTGCATTGGTACCAGCGCTATTGGATCGGCACCACCAAACGCATCGACTACGGCATTCAGGCGGTGGTAGACAATAACGGCAGCACGCTTATTCAACTGCAGCGCATTGGAGAATTTCCCATGCCCATCGATCTGGTGATTACATACAAAGATGGAAGCAAGGAGTTGCATTATATCCCCATGAATGAATTGTTGGGTAGCAAGCCGGTGGAAGATAAATCCATGAAACGCGTGGAGGCCGAAACGTGGCCGTGGGTCAATCCTGCTTACACGTTGGAAGTGAAGCGCAGCACGCGCGAGATTGAAAGTGTAGAAATTGATCCGAGCCTGCGCATGGCCGACATCAACCGCAAGAATAACAAAGTAGTGTTGGAAGCGCTGAAGCCGTACCAGAACCCGACCCAGGAATGAGTTTACTGCAGGCGCTTTCCGTTTTGATCGATGGCAATCACCTTCACGTCTTCGCCACTGGCTGCTTTAAAGGTGAGCTCGCCTGTGATGGGTGAATATTTGAGTTCACTCGGCTTGGCTTCAAACTTATAGTTGTTGCTCCACACCAGGCCGCCCGCGCGGTTAATGCGTGCGATGGTAACGGGATAGCCGGATTCCAGTTTGCTCTCCAGATAAATCACCGCATAGTATACCTGGTTGGAGTCGTGCGTTAACAGCCCTTTGATCACCGGCAGGTTGCGCAATTTGAAATGCGCATTGTCCACCGGAAAGGTGACCGACATGTCGGGCTGGCGCGAAGGCAGAATGGAAAAGAAATAGCCGGTGGCCAGTGTATCGGCATACTTCAGACCCATGGTGAGCTGATCGTTGCCCAGGGCCAACGGCTTATACGGACTCGTGCTGTTCTCGTCCATAAACAACGGGATGCTGTCATTTCCTGCAAATACCCATTTCAGCGATTGCACGATTTTCTCCCATTCCACTTCGCGCTGGGTTACTTCGCGCGTAGCAAATTCTTTAACACCCTTCATCCAGCTTTTCAACACCGTAAGACTGCCGTATGAGTTATTAATGAAGTGATTATAATTTTGCGCATCGTCCTCCAGGTTGCGGCCCATCATCAGGCCGGCCAGGCTGTCGAGCCGGATGGCTGCGGTGATGTCGGTGCGCAAGGCTTTCATCTTCAACGAGACATCAGAGGAGTCGCGCAGGGGTTTGTCGTCAATCTGTTTGGAGAGGTAGGCCAGCTCGGCCAGTTTCACACGGAAGATGGCGAGGGGCATGGGATCCGGATCGATGGCCGTCAGTTTCGGAAAGCTCACGTGCCGGGCTAACTCCGGCAAGGCTTTGGCCACGGAAGAATCTTGCTTCACCTTTTCGAAATATTTGTTCACTTCAATATCGGCCTTGATCAGGCTTTCGCGCAGCGGTAGAATTTCCTTCTGCACCACATCGCGCGTGCGCGTGGCCCACTCGCCATAATTCCACAACTTCAGGTCGTTCTGATAAAAGTCGGCCTCGGTAAGCCCGTCTTTCTTAAAATCTTTGATGGGTTGATAGGTAGCCTCCTGGTTGTAGCTTGACTTCCCTCCGGCTTGCAGCAAGGTTTTATAACTGGCAAACGACAACTTGCTGGAGTCAAACACGAGTGCCAGGTTGTTGAGCTCCACCAGCAATTGATCGTTGGCACGCAGCAGCAACTCCTTTTCCGTTTCGAACTGCCCCTGAATGGTTTTGAAGAATTGTTGAGTGCGTTTGTATTGGGCCCCCGCCAGCACAAATGACTTCTTGCAGTTGAATACGTTGTCGCGTCTTTCTTTCAGGGCTTTGGTGCGGGTTTCAATTTGCAGTTGCACATCGGAGTGCTTCACCCCAAATTCCCCGGTGCGCACATCCCTGCGGTTGAAGATCTGGTAATTTTCACTGTTCTTCTTGATCTCCTTTTCGGTGATCATCGGGTGGGCGATGTTATAAAAGTAAACAGCCGAGTCAAGGTTCGATAAAAGTAGCTCCGTCTCTTTTAGAATATCGTTCTTGAGAGATTTCTCCTGGTAGGTGATGCCCATATACAGATAGGCGCTGGCATTGTCCTTTTCATCCTTCAGATACCGCTTCAGATGCGGCTCCGCCATTTCATATTGTTTGGCGTTCAGCAATTCTATTAAGTCCTTGTACTTCACCTTCTGGGCCCACACCAGGCCGGTGGTCATAAAAAAAGTGAGGAATAGCAGGACTTTCCGGTACATTTCAGGAGTAAAAATTATTCGAATTTATTAAAATTAAAGACATTTGACCAATGGCAGGTTCAATAACCAAGCCAATTTAGAGCGCATGAAAGTAATTATCGGCCTGATTCGCCCAATGATTGGGGCTGTACTGATTTTAGCGGTGCTGAAAGTTACCGGCCTGATGGGTCAGATCTCGTATGTAACCCAGACAGCCGCCCTCAAAACCGGATTGCTTAATGTGCGGCCGGAGGAACCTGAGAAAGAAAAAGACTTTGACTACAACTTCACACTCAAAGACCTGAAGGGCAACCGAATCAAGTTTGATCAGTACAAAGGCAAAGTGGTTTTTCTAAACATGTGGGCCACCTGGTGCGGACCGTGCCGGGCCGAGATGCCGGGCATTCACAGCCTGTATGAAAAGATGAAAGGCGTGCCCATCGAATTTGTGATGCTCTCTATCGACCGCGATCAGGCGTTGCCGAAAGTGGAGAGCTACATTGCCAACAACAAATACACATTCCCCGTCTTCATGCCTTCCGGCAATCTGGCTACGCAACTGCAGGTGCCGTCCATCCCCACCACATTCATCATCTCCAAAGACGGAAAGATTGTAATGAAGGAAGTGGGCACCCGCAATTATGATACGCAACGCATGGCCGACTTTCTGAAAAAGCAAGCCGCTAATTAACCACCGATGCCTTTCAGCCTGTATGGAAAGATAGCAGTGATAACCGGAGGGGGCAGCGGTATTGGCAAGTCGATCGCGAAAACCTTTGCCCAACATGGTGCGGCTGTATGTGTGTTGGACATTAACGCAGAAGCTGCCAAAACCACCGTGGATGAAATTCACCAAAACGCAAAACATAACCATTGTCAGTCGTTTGCCTGTAACGTTACCAATCAGGAAGAGGTGATCAACGTTTTTCAAACCATCTACCACCACTACAAACGATTGGACCTCCTGGTGAACAGTGCGGGCATTGCGCATGTAGGCCGGTTGGAAAACACGAGTGAAGCTGACTTTGATCGTCTATTCCAGATCAATGTTAAAGGTGTTTACAATGCCATGCGGGCCGCCATTCCGTTTATGAAAGAACAAAAGCAAGGGGTGATCCTGAACATTGCTTCGGTTGCCGCGGGGCTGGGATTGTCGGATCGCTTCGCCTACTCCATGTCGAAAGGAGCGGTGGTATCCATGACGTTGTCGGTGGCGAAAGATTATATCCACGATGGCATCCGCTGCAATTGCATTTCTCCCGGACGGGTGCACACCCCTTTTGTCGATGGCTTTCTGAAAGCCAACTACCCTGGCAAAGAAGCCGAGATGTTTGAGAAGCTTTCCAAAACACAACCCATCGGCCGGATGGCCCAACCCGAAGAGGTTGCCAACCTGGCGCTGTACTTATGTTCGGATGCAGCGGCCTTTATCACGGGCTCCGACTATCCCATTGATGGCGGATTTATAAGATTAAATACCTGATGCAATGAAACTTTTCCGCTTTGGCGAACCGGGCCAGGAAAAACCGGGTGTAGTATGGAACGGCAACCACCTGGATGCTTCGGCTTTTGGTGAAGACTATGGCGAAACATTTTTTGAACGCAATGGACTGGCCCGCTTATCCGCCTGGCTGCAAACGCATGCCAGCACACTTCCCGAAGTAAAAGGTGCCCGCTTTGGTCCCTGCTTTCAACGGCCTTCCAAAATCATTTGCATTGGACTGAACTATACCAAGCATGCCTTCGAATCGAAGATGCCTTTGCCCAGCGAGCCGATCATCTTCTTTAAATCCACCACCGCCCTCACCGGGCCCAACGATGGTGTGGTAATCCCGCGCAACAGCACCAAGACCGACTACGAAGTGGAACTGGCCTTTGTGATGGGAAAGAAAGCCACCTACGTAGAAGAAAAAGATGCGCTGGATTATGTGGCCGGATTTTGTTTACACAATGATTACAGCGAACGCGAGTTTCAACTGGAACGCAACGGGCAATGGACCAAAGGCAAAGGCTGCGATACATTTGCGCCCATGGGGCCGTACCTCGTTACCAAAGAAGACGTTTCGGACTTCAACGACCTGCACATGTGGTTGAAAGTAAACGGCAAGATGATGCAGGACAACAACACCGATGACATGATCTTTGAAGTACCCTTCCTCGTTAGCTACATCAGTCAGTTCATGACGTTGCTGCCGGGCGATGTAGTATCCACAGGAACACCGTCTGGTGTTGGGCATGGATTTCATCCGCCTGTTTACCTGAAACGGGGCGATGTGGTGGAACTGGGTATTGAAGGGTTGGGCGAACAACGGCAAGTGGTTTCCTAACCTTACCCCCGCACCGATGCGCATCGACTCCCATCAGCACTTCTGGACTTACCAACGCGAGCGCGATGTCTGGATCACTGATGAGATGCGCGTTATTCAGCGCAACTTTTATCCCGATCAGTTGGCGCCCTTGCTGAACGAAAACCAGATTGATGGGTGTGTCTCCGTGCAAGCCGATCAATCGGAAGCCGAGACGCGCTTCCTGCTGGAGTGGGCTCATCAATACAAGTTCATCAAAGGCGTGGTGGGCTGGATGGATTTGCAATCGCCTCACATAGAAGAACGCCTGAACTACTTTACTCAGTATGCGAAACTAAAGGGAGTACGGCACGTGGTGCAAGCGGAGCCAGACGGATTTCTGTTTCAAACTGAATTTCAACGGGGCATCGCTGCCTTGCGAACGCATCACCTTACCTACGACCTGCTCATCAAAGAACATCAACTGGAAGAAGCGGTGGAGTTTGTGAAAATGTTTCCCGCACAAAAAATCGTTGTCGATCACCTGGCCAAGCCGCGCATCGGCAAAGGCGATCGCATTACGTGGGCAAAACAAATGACCGCCCTCGCTGCTTGTGACAATGTATATTGCAAACTTTCAGGCATGGTAACGGAAGCCAACTGGAAAACCTGGAAGCCGGAAGATTTCACTCCGTATTTGGATGCGGTGTTGGAAGCCTTTGGCCCCCAGCGCGTAATGTATGGTTCGGATTGGCCCGTGTGTCTGGTGGCCGCCTCGTATCAGGATCAATTCAACATCATCACCCACTACATCAGTCGCTTTTCGGATTCAGAAAAACAGGCGATCCTGGGTGCAAATGCCATCCAATTTTACAATCTTTAGCAATGGATCTTCACCTGAAGGATAAGGTCATCATCGTTACCGGTGGAGCGCGCGGCATTGGTAAAGCCATCGTTCAAACCCTCACGGAGGAAGGGGCCCGTGTGGCCATCGTGGATAAGTTAGTACAGGCCAGCAAGACCTTACCCGACCGCAACGAGAAAGGAAAGTTTTTTCATGCCGACCTCACCTCCGAGGCCGCTTGCAAAGAAGTAATCGAGGATATTGTGCGGGAGTTTGGAGCGCTGGATGGGCTGGTCAACAACGCGGGCTTCAATGATTCCATTGGCCTGGAACAAGGCTCCCCCGCACGGTTCATCGAATCGCTGACCAACAATGCGGGACACTATTATTATATGGCGCATTATGCCTTGCCTCAGTTAAAGAAACGGAGGGGTAGCATCGTGAACATCGGATCCAAAACTTCGGTAACAGGCCAGGGTAATACCTCGGGCTATGTGGCTGCCAAAGGCGCCATTCTTTCCCTTACCCGCGAGTGGGCGGTAGAGTTGCTGCCCTACGCCATCCGCGTGAATGCGGTGATCCCGGCCGAAGTAGCCACTCCCTTGTATGAATCGTGGTTACAGAGTTTTACCGATCCGCAGGAGAAACTGAAACAAGTGTCAAAGAAAATTCCGTTGGAACATCGCCTCACTAAACCGGAAGAGATTGCCGATGCCGTGGCCTTCCTCCTCTCCGATCGGTCCAGTCATACCACCGGCCAATGGTTTTTTGTAGACGGTGGCTACACACACCTTGACCGCGCAATCAATTAATCATGGCCATACTCACCGCAGCAACTTCCACCGCCCCGAACGGAGCTCAGCAGAAATCGTATTTGATCCCGCTGCTGCTGGTTACCAGTTTATTTTTTCTGTGGGGCCTGGCCAACATTCTCAACTCGGCACTCATCGCGCACTTTCAACCGGTGTTTGAAATCAAACGGGCCCAGGCACTGCTGATTGAAACCGCGTTTTACTTTGGGTACTTCACCATCGCCATCCCGGCTGGGTTGTTCATGGAAAAGTACAACTACAAGAAAGGAATCCTGTTTGGCTTGCTGCTCTATGCTGTAGGTGCCTTGTTGTTTATTCCGGCCGCCAAGACGTTGACGTTCGGATTCTTTTTAGTAGCACTCTATATTATTGCCAGCGGACTTGCCTTTCTCGAAACAGCTGCCAACCCCTACGTAACCATTCTCGGAAAACCGGAGACCTCCGTTACGCGTTTGAATTTTTCGCAGTCATTCAATGGCGTGGCATTGGTGGTAGGCCCGTGGATCGCAGGGCAGTTCATCTTTGCCGGCAACGAAGGAGCCATGGCACATCTTGCCGAGAAACAACAGGCTGCAGAAGCGGTCATCTTTCCCTACTCGCTTATTGCCGGAGTGGTATTGCTGGTGGCGTTCCTGTTCTTTTTGGTGAAGATGCCCGAGCCGGCAAAAACTTCCACCTTAAAATTTAACGTTGCCATCTTTAAACACAAACACCTGACGCAAGCGGTCATTGCCCAGTTCTTTTATGTAGGGGCACAAGCCGGCATCTGGGGCATTACCCTCAATTACATCACCGAACTGTTACCCGGTCTCAGCATGGAATCCGCTTCTAAAAATTACATGATCATCGGAACCACGCTTTTTGTTGTCGGCCGGTTTATCGGCACCTGGTTAATGACCCTCATTAAAGACTACAAATTATTAACCGTGTACGGAGCGGCTGCTTCCCTTCTATGTCTGGGAGGTGTGTTTGCCGGTGGTGAAGTAGCCGTTTATGCGGTGTTGGCCATCAACTTCTTTATGTCGATCATGTTTCCCACCATCTTTGCGCTGGGAGTGAAAGACCTGGGTGAAGACACCAAGTTGGGATCTTCGTTTATCATCATGGCCATTGTAGGCGGAGCCATTGTGCCCCCCCTCATGGGCTTGTTGGCCGACCACTTCAGCATTCAGGAGGCCCTCCTGTTGCCTTGCTTCTGCTTTCTGTTTGTGATTTATTACGGATGGAAAGGCCACCTCATTGGGCCCGTCAAATCATGAAACGCTATTGCCTGGCGTTGGATTTAAAAGACGATCCGGCCCTGATTGCCGAATATGAATTGCATCACCGGCAAGTGTGGCCTGAAATTATTGCGAGCATTCGCGATTCCGGTATTCTGAACATGGAAATCTACCGCACCGGCACCCGGCTGTTCATGATCATGGAAACGCGCGATGACTTTTCATTCGAAGCCAAAGCCCTTGCCGATGACGCAAATCCAAAAGTGCAAGCCTGGGAAAAACTAATGTGGAACTATCAACAAGCCCTGCCCCACGCAAAGCCCGGACAGAAGTGGGTGCTGATGGAAAAGATCTTCATGATGGAATGACAATGGATAGTTGACGCGGACAATTAAAAAAATAAATTGTCAATTATCCATTATCCTCTATTTCTTCTTCACTTTCTTCGCAGCTTTTTTAACCGGTTTGGCAACCTTCTTTGCGGCCGCTTTAGCAGGCGCTTTCTTTACCGCTTTCTTCACCGGTGCAGGTACGGTTGCAACAGCAGCTTCTTTCTTCCGCGCAAAACGACCAAAGCGGCCCTTGCTCTCCGGGGCATTAGCAGCGAGTGTGATGCATTCTTCTAACGTAAGGTCCTTCGGCTCTCGGCCCTTCGGAATCTTCACGTTCTTTTTACCGGCTTTGATGTAGGGACCAAAGCGGCCATTCAGAATTTCTATTTCCGTGTTGCCTTCACTGGCAAAGGATTTGATCAGGCGATTGGCATCGGCTTCGCGCTTGGCCTTGATCAATTCCACTGCGCGTTCCGCAGTAACCGTATACGGGTCTTCACCTTTGGGGATGGAAACAAACTTCTTGTCGTGCAATACATACGGTCCGAAGCGACCGATGTTAATCGTTACCGGCTTATCTTCGAACAAGCCCATGTCGCGCGGCATCTTCATCAGCTCCATCGCATCGGCCAGCGTAACGTTTTCAATAAACTGCCCGGGGCGCAGGGCAGCAAACTTCGGTTTCTCGCCTCCGTTGTCATCAGGGTTTTCGCCCAATTGCACATACGCACCAAACTTGCCCAACTTCACATATACATTCTTGCCCGTCTTGGGGTCCACGCCCAACTCCTTGCTCTTATTTTGTACGGAGGATCGTTCTACCAATTCGGTTTTGGATACGGTCTTATGGAACGGTGTGTAAAACTGATCGAGCATCTTCTGCCACTTCAGTTTGCCACTGGCAATCTCGTCAAACTCCTGCTCAATCTCGGCCGTGAACGAATAGTTGGTAATGTCAGGAAAATGCTCCACCAGAAAATCATTGACGATCATGGCCATGTTGGTGGGAAATAACTTGTTGCTCTCGGCCCCCGTGATTTCCGTTTCGGAAGTAGAGGCAATGTTATTATCCTTTAGCCGGTGTACGCTGTACTTGCGCTCCACCCCTTCACGACTTTCCTTCACCACATACCCGCGCTTCTGCACGGTGGAAATGGTAGGTGCATACGTAGAGGGCCGGCCAATGCCCAACTCTTCCAGTTTTTTTACCAGGCTGGCTTCCGTATACCGGGCCGGATGGCGCGAGAACGTTTGCGTAGCCTTCATGTTATTTAATGACAACTGTTGGCCCACGTTGAGAGGCGGTAACACGTTGCTGCTCTCCTCATCGTCCGCTTCGTCATCATCTTTCGATTCCATGTACACTTTCAGGAATCCTTCAAACTTGATCACTTCCCCGGTAGCAGCCAGCGACTTGGTATTGCCGGAGATGGAAATGGTGGCCGTGGTGCGCTCCAGTTCTGCATCCGCCATCTGCGAGGCAATGGCCCGCTTCCAGATCAACTCATACAACCGCTGGGCATTGCGATCCATGCCGGGATCCATCACCGAAAAATCCGTGGGCCGGATCGCTTCGTGCGCTTCCTGAGCACTGGCGGATTTGGTTTTAAACGTACGCTTGTAAATGTACTCTTTGCCGTAGGCCGATTGAATTTGTCGCACTGCCCCCTGCACCGCTTCATCCGAAAGATTGACGGAGTCGGTACGCATGTAGGAGATCTTCCCGGCTTCGTATAACTTTTGCGCCACCATCATCGTTTGCGATACGGAGAAACTTAATTTTCTTCCGGCCTCTTGCTGTAAGGTAGACGTAGTAAACGGTGGTGCCGGTGATTTCTTGGCAGGTTTCTTCACCAGATCGGAAATCGTGAACGTAGCCCCGATGCAGGATTGAAGAAAAGCAAGGGCATCACGCTCCTCGTTGAACTTCTCGCCCAGATCAGCTGATAGCTGCTTGCCATTCCCAAGATCAAAAATAGCTGCCACCTTAAACGATGATTTTGAATCGAACCGTTCAATCTCACGTTCGCGTTCCACCACCAGGCGCACCGCCACCGACTGTACGCGGCCGGCTGACAACCCGGTTTTGATTTTCTTCCACAGGATGGGCGACAATTCAAAACCTACCAGGCGATCGAGTAACCTGCGGGCCTGTTGGGCATTGACTAAATCAATATCAATACCCCGCGGATTCTGAATCGCATTCAGAATGGCATTCTTGGTGATCTCCGTAAATACAATTCTGCGGGTTTTCTTGTCACTCAGATTCAATACCTCTTTCAAATGCCACGAGATGGCTTCTCCTTCCCGGTCTTCATCGCTTGCCAGGTACACCATCTCGGCATCTTCGGCCAACTCCTTCAACTTCTTAATAACATCCTTCTTTTCTGGCGATACTTCGTAGGTAGGTTCAAAGTCATTTTCAATGTCAATAGCTCCGTTGCCTTTCGCCAAATCGCGGATGTGCCCCATGCTGGAGGCCACTTTATAATCCTTACCCAGATACCCTTCAATGGTTTTGGCTTTCGCAGGCGACTCAACGATCACTAAGTTCTTTGACATGCTTAATTTTTCTTTTCAGCGGCTTCAAATATCAGTAAATTTTTAAAAACACAAACCCAACATGGTTTTGCACGGTGCACATATCGGCCCAATCGTATCCTGAATCGATGAAAATAAAAACATCGTGATCAGGTTGATTACCACACGATTGCGTCTTGAAATGAATCTGAAATGCATACATCACCCTGATGTTCTGAAAATTATTTTTTTAAGAGCGTTAATTTTGTAGAAAATGCTGCACACCTTATATATAGTGCGACATGCGCAAGCCATGTCGGGAAATCATGAATGGCAAGATGAACAGCGGCCTTTAACACCAAAAGGTGAGCAGGATGCGCGGCAACTAGGAGTCTATTTGAAATCACAAAATTCTAATCTTAATCTAATCATCTCGAGCCCGGCACTGCGGGCACACCGCACGGCTCAACTGGTTGCGGAGCCGTTAACAACCAATGCAGCCATTCAAATCGATCGCACGCTGTATAGCGGCAATAAACTAGCCCTGTTACAACGACTGAATTCGTTACCTGAACATCAACCGGATGTGATGTTGGTGGGACACTACCCGGCCATCGTTGAACTGCATGATTATCTGAGTACCAACAAACAGGTAGGTGGAATGCAAGCCGGTGAATTGATCGCACTCACCTTTGTACCTTCGTGGCGAGAATTAACCGGTGGGCTGGCGACCCATCTTTATTCCTTTTCACCATGAAAGAATTTGATCACAACGGTGCAGGCATGCCCGGTCAGTTGTTTGGATTACCCGTTTCCCCCCAGGAAGCAGAACTGGTGATCCTGCCGGTGCCGTGGGAAGTGACTGTCACGTATCAAACCGGAACGGCCCAGGCGCCAACGGCCCTCCTGCAAGCTTCCCGTCAGATTGATTTATATCATCCTCAGTTTCCGGAAGCCTGGAAACTGGCGGTGAGTATGGAGCCTGTCTCACAAGACTTCCTGGATGAGAACCACTCGTTGCTAGCGTTGGCACAATCATACCGGCAGGTACGCGACACGCAGCCGGAAGCTGACACGATGATTCCATCCAAAATCAATGAAGCATCCGAGAATCTGAATGTCTACCTCAAAACAAAAAGTGCGCAGTACCTGAAAGCCGGAAAGGTGGTGGGCGTGCTGGGTGGCGATCACAGCACAACGCTCGGCTTGCTACGGGCTTTGGCGGATAAATATGAACGCTTTGGCATTCTTCAAATTGATGCCCATGCCGATCTGCGAAAAGCGTATGAAGGGTTTACGTATTCACATGCGTCCATCATGTTCAATGCGTTGCGATTGCCGGCCGTTGCGCGGCTGGTGCAAGTGGGGGTTCGTGATTATTGCGAGGAAGAGGTAACCGTAATGAAGCGTGCGATGGGTCGGGTGAAAACATTCTTTGATCATGATCTGCAATCCAGTTTCTCGGAAGGGGCTACATGGAAATCCTGGTGCGATAAAATAGTGAACGAGTTACCCCCGCTGGTATACATCAGTTTTGATATTGATGGAATGAATCCAACGCTTTGCCCGAATACCGGCACTCCCGTGCCGGGTGGATTGCAATTTCATCAGGCAACCTATTTGATTGCGCAGGTGGTTAAATCCGGGCGTACGATCATCGGATTCGATTTGTGTGAGGTGGGTCATGCCGAATGGGATGCCAATGTGGGGGCCCGGATGTTGTGGGAACTTTGCCACTACACAATGGCATCCCGTAAACATCGTTGATTATTCATCCGCTTCAATGCAATCTGAATCAGAAAGGCGCGTGCCTGTCATCAAAACTAATTGGTGCTGAACGGGATTATTTTTATACTTTAGCCGCTTAAGCGTGCCAATATGAGTGAGTTGATCAGTGCCATTGCCACCGGAGTTTGGACTCCTGTTTTGTTTTTACTTATCCTCGGTGGACTCTTCTTCTTCCTCTATTCACGGTTTATTCAATACCGGTATTTTACACACGCCATTGCTATTTTGAGGGGCAAGTTCAACAACCCCAACGATCCGGGTCAAATCAATGCGTATGAAGCCCTGTCAACGGCATTGGCTTCTACTGTTGGCATGGGCAACATTGCCGGTGTGGCGGCCGCGATTTCCATCGGTGGGCCGGGTGCGTTGTTCTGGATGTGGGTCACAGCTTTTGTGGGTATGTCGACTAACTTTTTTACGAGCACGTTGTCGGTGATGTATCGGGGAAAGGATTCTGAAGGAACAATTCAAGGTGGACCTATGTATGTAATTCGCGAAGCATTGGGAAAGCCCTACTATCCGTTGGCGGTGTTGTTTAGTCTTTGCGCCATGGTAGGCTGCTTACCGATTTTTCAGGCGAACCAACTTACGCAGGTGATTATAGATATTGGCGTATCCTCCGACAGCATACGCAAGGCCACGTTTGCCATTGGCGCATTGGAAATCTCCACGCCTAAATTCATTATTGGCACGGTGCTGATGATCATTGCCGGCATTGTTATTCTGGGGGGCATTCAGCGCATCGGCAAGTGGGCCGGTAAAATGGTTCCGTTAATGATTGTGATTTATTTTCTTTCCGTTCTTACCATCTTGATACTCAATATAACGCAGGTTCCGCATTATTTGTGGATGGTGATTACCGATGCATTTGCTGCCAATCATTACCACGGTGAACCTGCCCTGGGTGGCATTGTGGGCGGCCTTATTGTGGCTGGCGTGCGTAGAGCTTCATTTTCCAACGAGGCTGGCATTGGTACTGCCCCCATGGCCCTGGGTGCATCCAAAAGCACAGAACCGATTCGCGAAGGACTTGTATCCATGATCAGTCCAGCCATTGACACATTGCTGGTGTGTACATTGACGGCACTCGCCATTCTGGTAACGGGTGTATGGCAGACTTCCGGAGCCAACGGGGTTACGCTTACCGCCACGGCCTTTGAAAGCTCATTGGGTTCAACTGGAAAAATTCTGCTCTTGATCTGCGCCTTCTTCTTCGCCATTACGTCACTCTTTTCCTACAGCTACTACGGCAATAAGGCCATGAGTTTCCTGGCGGGAGTCAAGGCCGGTAGATATTACGATTACTTTTACTTAAGCACGATTATTCTGGGCGCGATTCTTTCCATGACCGATGTGATGAACATCATTGATGTGGCGTATGCACTCATGGCCTTTCCTACCATGATTTCGGGATTCATTCTGGCTCCTAAAGTGCTGAAAGAATCGCGTTCCTATTTTTCGCGCATGAAAGCGGAAGGAAAGTTATAGTCCTAAACGCTTACTTGCTGCGAAGCGGAGGCGGGGTTGGACAACGGATAATCAAACAAGCCGTTTTCCTTGATGGCATCTTCCACTTTCGAAGGAACAAATTTCTCCCAACCCGGTTCTCCCTTACGAATCATCGCCAACACATTGTCGGAAATGATGTGCAGGTTGCTGACATTGGCATTGCGGATGTCTTCCAGCTTGTTATTGTCCATCAGGTACCGGAACAAGGCCCGCAAGTTGACCGGCAATTCCTTCTCAAAATCACTCAAGGTGAAGAGTTGTTCGCTGCCCGGGCGTAAGGAAGGATAGATATAAAGTTTTACATTGGTGCCAAACAGGGAGGCAAAACTTTCCAGAATGCCACCGCGGATATTCTCATACGTTTTCTCCTCAAAAATTTTCTGAAGGGCATAGATCCCCAGCACCAACCCGATCTTTTTCCCTTTCGTAATTTTTGAGAGATATTCCACCAGGCGGTAATATTCAAAGTAATTTGAAACCAGAACCGTTTGCCCCAGCGAACAAATAATTTCAGCCCGGTGCAGGAAGTCCTTTTCGTTGATCTGTCCCTCAGAACTCAAATCGTTCAAGGTTAATTCGGTAACCACCACCATGCGCGACTTATCGACATCGGGCTCGCGTTTAAAATGGCGCCTGGAGGCGAGTAACATATCAACATTCACGTGGGTTACCGGCCGGAAGCGTCCGCGCAACACCAACACATTCTTCTTATACAATGCCTCTGAAGGTTGCATTACGGTGCCATCCGGACCAAACATGGCGGCCTTGGTCAATCCATTCTTTACCAGCTTTAACGCCATCAGTCGGTTGTCCACCGAGGCAAAGTCAGGACCCGATAACCGGAACATATCCACTTCCATCCTGCGGGAAGTGAGTCCATCCAGCAGGGAGGTAATGATCAACTCCGGATCCTTGATGAACATACATCCATAAATCATGTTCACCCCCAGAATGCCCAATGACATTTGCTGTTGCAGCGGATCATTGTCATGGAGTTTTACATGGAGTACACAATCATTGTGCCCTCCTTCCGGCCGGAGTTGAAACCGCAGCCCAATCCAGCCATGGCCCTGATTCGTGCGCTCAAAATTTAAGATCTCCACCGTATCTGCGAAGGCAAAGAACCGCGTGTCATTAATCCGGTGGGGCAATCGCTCAGGCAGCAACCTATACTCATGATTCAGCATTTGAATCAACCGGTCTTCGCATACGTAACGGTCGCATACGCCATAAATGGCATCACTGAACTTCATGTCATAAGCCGACATGGTTTTGGCGATGGTCCCTGAAGCGCCACCCACCTTAAAGAAGTTGGCCGCAACCTCCTGCCCGGCTCCAATCTCGGCAAAGGAACCATAGGTGGATTTGCTCAGATTAATCCGGAGGGCTTTTTCCTGGGTGGTTAGTTTCTTGATTTCCTCCATGCGGCTAAAAAATACAGTTGGCCACAGATGCCGTTAATTATTCACAAGTTACAGACTTACGTTCTAACTAACGTCTTTTTGATAATTTTAGTTTAAGGTCTATTTTGCGGCCCTCAACTTAACACCAGCATGGATAATCGCGGAAACTTCTCTGGTCGTATTGGTTTTATTTTGGCAGCAGCCGGATCGGCCGTTGGCCTCGGTAACATCTGGCGCTTTCCTTACCTGGCTGGTGAAAATGGCGGAGCCATCTTCCTGCTTGTTTACCTCTGTTGTATTTTCCTGCTGTGTTATCCGGTGATGGTGGGTGAGATCGCCATTGGCCGGGCTGCTAACCGCGATGCGTTTGGTTCCTACTCCAAACTGGGTGGCAAGAATTGGGGCTACCTCGGCTTGTTCGGCATCCTGGCAGGCATCATGATCCTCTCCTTTTATAATGTGGTGGCTGGTTGGGCGTTCGGATATTTCCTGCACATTTCCTTTGGCGATTTACTGAACCATGAAAATTTTGGCAACTTCTTTGGTGAATACGTGAATGACATCATCGATGTGAGCAGCATTAATGGATTGGCCAATTCCAATTTGATCTTCTCCCTGGTGTTTATGGCCCTCACCGCTATTATCGTTTCCCTGGGAATACAAAAAGGAATTGAAGCCTCTACAAAAATCATGATGCCGGCTTTGTATCTGATCTTGATTGGTATCATCATTTACAGCCTGACCCTTCCCAACGCGATTGAAGGTGTAAAGTTTTACCTGATCCCCGATTTGGGCGAATTGAAAATACAAACTGTAGTGGATGGTTTAAAGCAAGCGTTCTTCTCCCTCTCGCTGGGGATGGGAGCTTTGATCACCTATGGCTCGTACCTGAGTAAAAAAGAAAACATTACCTCCTCCGCGGCAGTGATTTCCATGGCGGACACTTCGGTGGCCTTCTTTGCAGGATTAATGGTATTTCCGCTGGTACATTTTCTTGCATACAAACTCGAAATCAATGCGCAGGAGATTGGCACTTCCGGACCCCCGCTAATTTTTGTTGTGTTGCCTCAAATCTTTCACGAAATGGGTCCCCTCCTGGGTCGTTTCATCGGTGGTTCCTTCTTCCTGCTCGTTTGCTTTGCGGCATTAACGTCTACGATTTCCCTCTTGGAAGTGCCCGTGGCGTATCTGGTGGATCAGAAAAAAATGAATCGTAAGTACGTGGTGTGGATGGTGGCCCTGCTCATCTTCATCTGTGGATTGCCCAGTATGGTAAGCATGGGGATGATCCCGGCCTTGAATAAACTTACCTTTTACCGCGGTCAGGATTTTCTGACCTTTATAGCCGACATGAGTGACATCACGTTAACGATCGGGGGTTGTCTCATGACCATTTTCATTTCGCGCAGATGGGGCATTCATAATATGGATGCAGAACTAGCGCTGGGCAATGAAACCTATATGCAATCGGGGGTTCGCAGGTTTCTGCATATCACTATCCGCTGGGTTGCCCCGATCCTGCTCGGATTCCTTTCCATCGTCATTATTCTGGAGAAGTTTTTTGGAATAGCTAATCTCATTTAGTGATCAACTGGCTTGAGCTTAATCCACCCACTCTGCTACAAACAAATTGGTATCGCGGGTGCCGTTGTTGTTCCGGTTGCTGGAGAAGATGATCTTCTTGCCGTCCGGAGAAAACATGGGGAAAGAATCAAAAACTCCGTCATACGTTATCTGTTCGAGGCCGGTGCCATCTTCGTTAATCATATACAGGTTGAATTGAAAGCCGCGGGTACTTTTATGATTGGAGCTGAAGATGATCTTCTTGCCATTGGGATGGTAAAACGGTGCCCAGTTGGCTTTGCCTAAAGAGGTAATTTGTTTCAGGTCGCTGCCATCCACATTACAGGTATAGATTTCCATTTCGGTAGGCGCTACCAATCCTTGTTTCAGGTAATCGAGGTATTCTTTTTTGGCTTCTTCCGTTTTGGGCCGCGAGGCACGGAATACCAGCTTCTTGCCATCGGGGGAGAAGAATGCTCCGCCATCGTAGCCGATTTCGTTCGTGATCTGCTTTACATTCTTGCCATTAATGTCCATGATATACAAATCAAGGTCTCCGTTTCGGGTAGAAGTAAATACGATCTTATCCCCCTTTGGTGACACCGTAGCTTCGGCATCGTAGCCCGGGGTTTTTGTCAATTGCTTCTTAACTTTTCCTTTCAGATCCGATACGAAAATATCGTAGGTATCATAAATGGGCCACAAGTATTTGCCCCCGGGGGTACGACCCGGATCTTTCGGACATTCATTGCCACCCAGATGCGTGGAGCCAAATAATATCGACTTGTTCCCGGGTAAGAAGTAAGCGCAGGTGGTACGGCCTAAACCTGTGCTCACCAGGGGTGCTTTCGTTCCCTTGGCACTTAAATCCAGACCTTCGATGGGCATGTAAAAAATCTGATCGCACGAAAGACCCCACTCCTTGTTGTTGGATTGAAAGCTCACCTTCTTCCCATCAAAACTCCAGTAGGCTTCCGCGTTGTCGCCACCAAAGGTTAATTGACGAACATTCTTCAAATGGGATTCCTGCGGATAATGAACCTGTGAAGGCTGCGTGGGTTGGGAAAAGGCACGTACCCCGCCTAGCAGGAGGACAATGGATAAGAATGCTTTCATGATCGAATCAAAATTTCCGCGAAGATAATAGCTCCGAATACAACTTCTCATAGTTGTGGATCGTCCGGTCGATGGAAAAAGTATCGCTGGCGGTAGTAATTCCACCCTGAATCAGTTTCTTACGCAAGTCTGTGTCTTGTATAATGGACCGAATGCATTGGGCTAGTACTGCTATGTCGGCATCCGGAAATAACAAACCATTCTGGCCCTCCTGAACTAAGTCCAGATTGCCGGCCGCTGCGGTGGCAATGACCGGGGTACCCAAATACATAGATTCCAGCAACCCTTGCGAGAGCCCTTCGGTGGTTGAGCAAAGTACCGTGCAGGTGAACAATTTATAGTAATGCAACGCATAAGCACCCTCCTGTTCGCCTTCATAATATACCTGGTGTGGAAATTGAAATGACGCACGGATGGCCTTCAGTTCTTCATCTTCCCGGATTCCCACAAAAATAACTTTTACTGGCCGACCTATCTGATCCAGGGCCTTTAACAACTGATCCTGTTTTTTTCTGCGAGCGATGCATCCGATCACGATATCCTGTGGAACAATTGAAAACCTATTGGAGAGCTCCTGTACAACCTCTGGTTTCAGATGGTTGTATTTCTCGGTTGGAGTTCCGTTATAAACCACTGCAATATGATCGGCCGGAATTTGCTTTTCCATCAGCGACCGTTTCACTCCGTCACTGACGGCCACAATCTTATCCGTTCCCTTTACATAAATCAGGTTTTGAAAAAATCCACCCATGCTAAGTGAAATCTGTCTTCGTGTATGCAGCAGTACTACTGGAAGGCGATACCACCATCTTGCTATCACAGTAATGTACCGGTCCTTGCTGGACTGTGCATTGATCACTTGAATATCGTAGTGTCGCACCAAGGTTGCCACGATTTTAATCGCGTGTCGGTCCAACCTCGACTTAATGCTTAGGGGAACAAACGTTACCGGTGAATTTTCCATCAGGTGATGCAACACCGAGCCTGGGCGCGCCACCACGATCACCGTATGACCCTTGGCGGCAAGTCCTTTAGCCAGATAGGACACTGAAAAAGTAGAACCAGCAAGAATATCTTCCTGCGTGATTAATAGAATGTTCATGGGTGACGGATGACAGGACGGACCTTCGTATTATGCTGCCTTTGCTTTTTCTTCTTCTTTCAAAGCCCTGCGCAAAATCTTTCCTACGTTGGTCTTGGGTAATTCCGTGCGGAACTCAAAATGACGCGGGATCTTATAGTTGGTAAGATTTTCATGGCAGAAGGCTTTCAGTTCCTCTTCCGTAAGACTTTGATCGCGCTTCACAACAAAGGCTTTGATAGCTTCCCCCGACTTTAAATCGGTTACGCCAATTGCTGCCACTTCCATCACCTTGGGGTGCTTTGACAATACGTTCTCAATTTCATTGGGGTACACGTTAAACCCGGATACCTTGATCATGTCTTTTTTGCGATCCACAATCTTAAAAAAACCTTCGCTATCCATCACCCCAATATCACCGGTGCGAAACCAACCCCCTTCAAAGAACACCCCGGCATTATCTTTTTGCCAATAGCCGCGCATCACTTGTGGGCCGCGGGCACAAATTTCTCCCACTTCGCCCTGACCCAGTTGGTTGCCGTCATCATCGAAGATACCAATCTCGGTACTCGGCATGGGAATACCAATTGTTCCGCGCTTATGATTTCCATCCAGCGGATTGCAGCACAGCACGGGTGAGGTTTCGCTCAACCCATACCCTTCCACCAGCGGGCAACCCGTCACTTCCTCCCATTTGTTGGCAACTACATCCTGAATGGCCATGGCTCCCCCAATGGCACCCTTTAGTGCCGAGAAGTCGCATTCTTTAAATTCGGGATTATTGAGAAGCCCGTTAAATAGTGTATTGACACCTGTAATGATCGAGAACCGGTGTTTCTTCAATTCTTTAACGAAGGCCGGTATATCACGCGGGTTGGTAATCAGTACACTCTTCACGCCCTGGGTATACATTAGCAACCAATTTACAGTTAAGGCAAAGATGTGATACAAGGGCAAGGCCGTGATAATGATATCCTGCTGGCCTTCCGTCATCAACGGTTTAAACCAATACGAGATCATCGCATTATGAGCGATGAGGTTGCGATGGGAAAGCTGAGCACCTTTCGAAACACCTGTTGTACCACCGGTGTACTGAAGCACCGCCAGGTCTTCAATATCGATAGCCGGCTTCTGGTATTTCAACGTGGCTCCTTTGCGCAAGGCTGCATTAAACGAAATGGCGTTGGGGATGGAGTAATTCGGCACCATCTTTTTAACATACTTCACTACGAAATTGAGCACCGATCCCTTCAAACCGCCAATCATATCGCCCATGTCGGTAATGATGATGTGTTTCGCAGGTATCCGCGGAAGAATTTGCTCGAGGTTATGAGCGAAATTGGAAACAATAATGATGGCTGACACACCAGCATCATTAAATTGATATTCCATTTCGGGCGGGGTGTACAAAGGATTCGTGTTTACCGCTATCAATCCGGCTTTTATCACGCCCATGAAGGCAATCGGAAACTGGATGAGGTTCGGCATCTGAATGGCCACCCGGTCTCCCTTTTTCAGTTGCAATTCCTGCTGCAAATAGGCCGCAAAAGCAGTTGACAATTGATCAATCTCACCGAATGTAATTTGCTTGCCAAAATTCTCGAAGGCTATCCGGTTTGGGTACTTTTTAACAGCCACCTTAAAGAGATCGAGCAGGGAGCCATATTCATAGGGCCCCAATTGCTGCGGAATTCCTTTAGGATATTTTAACGACCAGGCTGCACTCATCGGATACCGGATTTAGGTTTCTAAAGAAAGAAAAAAAAGCCCGTACCAGCAATCGATTGAACGGTTGATTTGAAGCCTTGGAAAATAAAAAAGCCACGCGAAACGCGTGGCTTTTGCTGTAGAGGGAGGGTTCGAACCTCCACGGGGAAGTTAGCCGCAGGACAAGAAAAGAGAAAACCTGGTGGTCAATCCCAGTCTCCGCCAAGGCGGAGGCATTATCCTGTGTTTATCCTTCGATCCCCACCCCCGAGACAGGGGGGCATGTCTGCCAATTTCAACACCCTACAATCTTAAAGAACGTTCTACTGTTGCTGTAGAGGAAGGCCTCGAACCTTCACGGAGCAGTTAGACAGTTCACCTGCTTTATCCTGTTGTCTCCACCCCCGAGATCGGAGGGCTTGTCTGCCTATTTCAACACCCTACATTGTAAATTATATAGCAAATTAACGAATTGAATGGGTGTTAAGTCAATAAATGATAATAAATATTGTATAATATTTAATATTATTACGCATTCATTAGTAATTTTAAAATTAAACCCCACTCCTATGAGCCGAAATTTTGAAATTGATAACACCGATCTCAGAATCCTGGAGATTTTGATGCAGGATGCAAAACGCCCCTATACCGAAGTGGCAAAAAAAGTGAATGTATCACAAGGTACAGTGCATGTTCGTATGAATAAAATGGAAGAAGCCGGTATTCTTGAAAAAACCACACTTCGAATAAACTACGCCAAACTTGGTTATGATATCACGGCTTTTATCGGCATCTATCTGGAAAAGAGCGCCTTATATGACATGGTTTTGGCCAAGCTGCGCGATATCAGGGAGATTACAAATATTCACTATACCACAGGCAACTACAGCATGTTTGTCAAAATTCACTGTCGCGATACAAACCACCTAAAAGAGGTTCTACACGATAAAATGCAGCAGGTGGAGGGCATTGAGCGTACTGAAACAATGATCTCGCTGGAGGAAAGTCTGGATCGAAATCTAAAGCTCACCATCTAAATAAAATTAAGGTTTAGCAGAACCTTAAACACTCAGTTTTGTTGTATTTTTGAGCATTATTTGAAATTAGTCTAAATAGGCTGCGATGAGTAAAGGCAACCAAGTCCTTGAAGAATTAACCTCAAAAGAATACGAACACGGTTGGACGGTCAACCTGGAAGCGGACGAGGCGCCCAAAGGCCTCAATGAGAACATCGTGCGGTTTATCTCGGCTAAAAAGGGTGAACCGGAATGGCTCCTGGAATGGCGTTTGAAAGCCTTTCGCCAATGGGAGAAAATGGCAGAGCCCAAATGGCCAAATGTTACTTACCCTCCTATCCAGTATCAGGATATCATTTACTATTCGGCTCCAAAACAAAAGGTTAGTCCTACCAGCCTTAATGAAGTAGATCCGGAGTTGATCAAGACCTTTGAGAAACTTGGGATTTCATTAACCGAGCAGAAGCGATTAACCGGTGTTGCGGTGGATGCTGTTATTGATAGCGTTTCCGTGGCCACAACCTTCAAAGAAAAGCTTAGTGAACTGGGAATTATTTTCTGTTCCTTTTCGGAAGCCGTACGGGAGCATCCTGAACTCGTGAAGAAGTACCTCGGCTCGGTGGTGCCAATGAATGACAACTATTTTGCAGCACTTAATTCGGCTGTGTTTTCTGATGGTTCGTTCTGTTACATACCCAAAGGAGTACGTTGCCCAATGGAATTGTCTACCTACTTCCGCATCAACGCAGCCAATACCGGCCAGTTTGAGCGCACCTTGATCGTAGCGGAAGAAGGATCGTATGTCAGTTACCTCGAAGGATGTACCGCCCCCATGCGCGATGAAAATCAATTGCATGCTGCTGTGGTGGAACTCTATACGATGAAAGATGCGGAGATCAAATATTCTACAGTACAAAACTGGTACCCAGGCGATAAACACGGGAAGGGTGGCATCTATAACTTTGTAACCAAACGCGGATTGTGTGCCGGAGATCACTCCAAGATTTCCTGGACCCAGGTGGAAACGGGATCCGCCATCACCTGGAAGTATCCCTCCTGCGTGTTGAAGGGCGATTACTCAGTGGGTGAATTTTACTCGGTGGCCGTCACCAATAATTACCAGCAAGCCGATACCGGCACCAAGATGATACACATCGGCAAGAATACCCGCTCGCGCATTGTGAGCAAAGGTATTTCGGCTGGTAAATCTCAAAATAGTTACCGGGGACAGGTGCACGTATTGAAACGTGCCACCAATGCCCGCAATCACTCACAGTGCGATTCGCTGCTGATGGGCGATCAATGCGGAGCGCACACGTTTCCTTACATTGATGTTGAAAACAATTCCGCGCGGATTGAACACGAGGCAACCACTTCGAAAATTGGGGAAGATCAGATTTTCTACTGTCTGCAACGCGGCATTGACGAAGAGGCCGCAGTGGCGTTGATTGTTAATGGATATGCAAAGGAAGTATTGAATCAACTTCCGATGGAGTTTGCCGTAGAAGCACAAAAACTTTTGGCGTTAACATTAGAGGGGAGTGTTGGGTGAAAATCATTAAAATTTCATATTTCGAGTTTCAAGTTCATGGGGAAGATAGATCGATTTGAGGATTTAGATGTTTGGCAGAAGTCCAGGCATTTATCGCAAATTGTCTATTCCAAAACTAATGAGGGATCTTTTGCCACAGACTATTCATTAAAGGATCAGATTAACAGGTCTACTGGTTCCATAATGGATAACATTGCAGAGGGATTTGAACGAGAGGGCCGAAAGGAGTTCATACAATTCTTGTCTTTTTCTAAATCATCTGCTGGTGAAGTTCGTTCTCAGCTGTACAGAGCCAAAGATCGTGGTCATATAACGAATCAAGAGTTCGAAAGTCTCTTAAGCCAAGTTGAGACTATTGGTAAAATGTTAGGGGGTTTCATGAATTACCTTAAAAAGTCTGAAATAAAGGGATTAAAATATAAAGTTGAGGAGGCCGTAGTTGAATATCATAATTTGAAATCTGAAATTTGAAATGTTAAACATTAAGAATTTACAAGCGAAAGTAGGTGAGAAACAAATCCTCAACGGGATCAACCTGAACGTACATGCCGGTGAGGTACATGCCATCATGGGCCCTAATGGTTCCGGAAAAAGTACCCTGGCATCCGTATTGGCAGGTCGTGAGGACTTTGAAGTTACCGGTGGCGAAGTGGATTTCCTGGGTAAAAATTTACTGGAACTGGAACCGGAAGACCGGGCCCGGGAAGGAATCTTTATGGCCTTTCAATACCCGGTTGAGATTCCCGGTGTGAGTACGATTAACTTCATGAAAACGGCCATCAATCAGATTCGTGAATACCGTGGTCAGGGATCTCTGGATGCTGTCTCCTTCCTTCAATTGATGAAGGAAAAAATGAAGCTGGTTGAAATTGATCAATCGCTCTTAAATCGTTCGCTAAACGAAGGCTTCTCAGGTGGTGAGAAGAAGCGGAATGAAATCTTCCAGATGGCCATGCTCGAGCCCAAGCTCGCGATTCTGGATGAAACGGATTCCGGACTTGATATTGACGCGCTGCGCATTGTCGCCAATGGCGTAAACACATTGCGTACAAAGAACAACGCCATCATTGTAGTTACCCATTACCAGCGATTGCTGGAATACATTGTGCCGGATTACGTTCACGTCCTTTATAAAGGAAAAATTGTAAAGTCAGGTACGAAAGAATTAGCCCTCGAGCTGGAAGCCAAAGGTTACGATTGGATTAAAAGCGAAGTATCTGTAGCCTGATATGAATACCGCAGTTTCACATGATCTTGTTAAAGAAATCATCGGGTCGCTCGATGGTGCGAAGCTTACTGCGGGGGCCGCATCCCGCCAACAGGCTTTGAATACCCTGGAAAAATCCGGACTGCCGGGCGCCAAACACGAAGAGTACCGGTTTACACCGATAACGCGCTTTCTTGAAAAGAATTTCACAGGACCTGCTTCGGCTACTCCTTCCCTTCCCAGTGTTGATGAGTTCCTGATCAACAATCTGGAGGCTAATGTATTGACCTTTGTCAATGGTCAGTTTACCCCGGTGTTTTCAAAAATCATCAGCCCTGAACTTACCGTTACTCCATTAAGTGAGGCGATCACCCGCCAAAATCCGTTGGTTGAAAGATACTTTCAGAAAATTCTGGAAACAGAATCGGATCCCTTTGCCCTGTTGAACACCGCTTGCTGGCAGGAAGGACTCGTGCTTCACGTCCCTGAGCATACGTCCGTTGATAAGCCGGTGCTTATCCTATACGTAAATGATGCAACTTCCGGACAAGTGCTGAGTCATACCCGGATATTAGCTGTAATTGAGACAGGAAGTTTCCTGAGTGTCATTGAGAAATCAGATAGCGTGGGAACCAACCCGGTGTTCCACACTCTTTCCGAAGAATGGGTGGTGAAAGAAAACTCCCACCTGGAGTACTGCAAGATTCAAAATGACTCCGGTAAAATTTGTCAGGTAAGTAATACGGTCATCCATCAGGCGGATTCCAGCTTGCTCAACACCTTCACGCTCACCCTCGATGGTCAGTTAATTCGCAATAACCTGAAGATCTTAATCGATGGCGAACAGTGCGAATCGCACTTCTATGGTTTGTACCTGCTCACGGGCAATACGTTGGCCGATAACCATACCGTGGTAGATCACAGAAAGCCTAATAGCTTCAGCAATGAACTCTATAAAGGTGTTATGGATGGCCATGCTAAGGGTGTGTTCAATGGCAAGATTTTCGTAAGACCCCATGCCCAGAAGACCAATGCCTTCCAATCCAACCGCAACATTCTTGTATCGGATACCGCTACCATTAATACAAAACCCCAACTCGAAATCTGGGCGGATGATGTGAAATGTTCACACGGGTGTACTTCCGGTCAATTGGATGAAGAAGCGATGTTTTATTTACGGTCGCGCGGAATTGCCGAGTCCTCAGCCAAAGCCTTGTTATTGTATGCCTTTGCTGCAGAAGTACTAGCCCCCATTCAAAACGAAACCCTAAAAACTTACCTCGATACACTCATTGCCAATCGATTAAACAAGAATTTCTGATGAGTACACTGGCGGCCACCGGAATCAAGATTGATCAGATCCGTGCACAATTTCCGGTGCTGCATCAGCTGGTTAATGGCAAGCCCCTGATCTATCTGGATAATGCCGCTACGAATCAAAAACCCAAACGGGTGATTGAGGCCCTTGCCCGGTACTACGAAAAAGATAACGCGAACATCCACCGGGGTATTCATACCCTGGCGGAGCGTGCCACCAAAGCCTATGAGGAAACGCGGCACGTTATGCAACGGTTTATTCATGCAAAGCATGTCGAAGAAATCATTTTTACACGAGGCGTCACGGAAAGTATAAATCTTGTTGCGGCCACCTATGGGAGAAAGTTTTTGAATGCCGGTGATGAGGTAATCCTTTCGGGGTTAGAGCATCATTCAAACATTGTGCCCTGGCAAATGATCTGTGAAGAAAAGGGTGCCCACTTGAAAGTGATCCCGGTTACCGAGGTGGGAGAAATAGATTTGAAAGCGTACCGCACCTTACTGTCCTCAAAAACCAGGATAGTGGCGGTCAATCACGCTTCCAACAGCCTGGGTACCATCAACCCCATCAAGGAGATTATCGATCTGGCGCACCAGCGGCAGGCGGTGGTGTTAATCGATGGTGCCCAAGCTTCCGCTCATCTTCCGATTGATGTCCAGGAGCTGGATTGTGATTTCTACTGTATTTCCTCGCATAAGATGTACGGACCTACGGGAACCGGAATTCTCTACGGCAAGAAGGAGCTGCTGGAAGAAATGCCCCCCTACATGGGCGGTGGTGAGATGATTAAGGAGGTTACGTTTGCCAAAACCACCTATAATGAACTGCCCTACAAGTTTGAAGCCGGCACACCCAACATTGCCGATGTAATCGCGCTAAAAGAAGCAGTCTCGTTCATTGAAGAACTTGGGAAGGAGCAAATCGCAGCCTATGAACTGGAGCTCTTAAAATATGCCGCTCAACGGCTGTCGGCTATTAAGGGCGTACGCTTGGTGGGCACAGCGCCTGAAAAGGTGAGCGTACAATCCTTTATCGTGGATGGAATTCATCCCTTCGACATTGGACAAATGCTGGATGCCCGCGGAATTGCCGTGCGCACAGGGCACCATTGTACACAACCCCTGATGGACCGCTTTGGAATTGAAGGCACTGTACGGGCATCTTTTTCCGTTTACAATACCAAGGCCGAAATTGATTCCCTGGCGGAAGGTGTGGAGAGAACGATTAACTTCATGCGATGAAACCGGTCGACCAAATCCAGAACGAAATTATAAGTGAATTCGCTGTGTTGGACGGGGACATGGAGATGACCGTTTTCTACATCATGGAATTAGGACAGAAATTACCCGTGATGAACGAAGTCGACAAAACGGACGACAATATTGTAAAGGGCTGTCAGTCGAAAGTTTGGTTGACGGCCCGGTTAGAAAACGGCAATGTCTATTTTGAAGCCGATAGCAATACTGCGATTACCAAAGGTTTGGTAAGTCTTTTGATTCGGATCTTCAACCACCAAACTCCGGAAGCAATTCTGAACGCAGACCTTTATTTCATGAATAAAATCGGTATGGAACGATTCATCGGTACACAGCGTTCCAATGGTTTTGCTGCCATGATCAAACAAATGAAACTATACGCACTAGCATTTAAAACAAAAAAAGAATTGGCCGGTGAGTGATCAATCCCAACATAATGATGTAACACCAACCGAAATTTCGCAGGGCGACTTGCGCGATCAGGTAATTGCTGCCTTGAAGACCGTGTATGATCCGGAGATTCCGGTGGATGTGTATGAATTGGGTTTGATTTACGAAATCAGTGTCTTCCCCGTGAACAACGTGTACATCCTGATGACATTAACATCACCTTCTTGTCCTTCCGCAGAAGTAATCCCCGTGGAGGTGGAGCAAAAAGTAAAAGAAATTCCTGGGGTAAGTAGTGTAAAGGTAGAGCTTACCTTTGATCCACCCTACTCGCAGGATATGATGAGCGAGGCGGCCAAATTGGAACTAGGCTTTATGTAGCATGAACCAGGAAGGAAATAGAAGTGTTATTACAATACAAACCCATAACTTTGAATCTTAAATTTTAATGCCATATGTATCCCGAACCCTTAGTTGCTCCCATGCGTCAGGACCTGACTGTAGCCGGCTTTAAAGAACTGAAAACCGCTGCCGAAGTTGATCAGGAATTGAAAGAACATAAAGGAACCACGTTGCTGGTCATCAACTCCGTTTGTGGCTGCGCTGCCGGTGCTGCCCGCCCAGGAATTAAATGGGCCTTACAGCATTCCTCAAAAAAGCCGAATCAACTTGCTACCGTATTCGCGGGTGTGGATAAGGAAGCGGTTGCCAAAGCGAGAGAATACACACTCCCTTATCCGCCTTCGTCACCCTCCATTGCCTTATTTAAAGATGGCGAATTGGTACACTTTGTAGAACGGCATCACATTGAAGGTCGCAATGCACAAATGATTGGCGAGCACCTGGTAGAAGTTTTTGATGAGTTCTGTTAATCGCTGGAAGTCAATATTATTAAGGGCCTTCGGGCCCTTTTATTTTTAACAACTATTCTCACAAATTAACGGTCTACCACTGTTCCCGCTTTCACGACCGAACTCATAATCCACAGGTATAAATTGATTTTTTATAAATAAGTTTGACCATTCCATTCTAAACAAATGCTCCTATGAAATCAAAAATTATCAGTCTTTACGTGATCGCACTTGGGGCGGCCACACCCCTTTTGGCTCAATACAGCGACAAACCCCCGGACGTATCGCCCATGCCGATGAAGCCGGAAATGACTGAAATCTGGGAACCTCAAGTCAAGATTATTACCCCGGGTAAATCTCTAGGTGAGGCCCCCTCAGATGCCATCATCCTTTTCGATGGTAAAACTCTGGATCAATGGGTTAGCCAGAAAGATCCTTCCAAACCCGCACCCTGGAAAATCGTGAATAACGATCACATGGAAGTGGTTCCCGGATCCGGTGGCATCCAGACGAAAATGCAATTTGGCGACTGTCAATTGCATATTGAATTTAGTGCACCGGATGTTGTCGAAAGTGTTGGCCAGGGCCGGGGTAACAGTGGTGTTTTCTTCCAAAACCGGTATGAGCTGCAGATCCTGGATTCCTATAACAATCGGACATACCGAAACGGACAGGCCGGAAGCATCTATAAAGACCATGCCCCCCTCGTAAACGCCATGCGTGGCCCGCTGGAATGGAATACCTATGACGTGATTTACACGGCTCCCCGGTTTCGCGCGGATGGCAGCCTGGATGCTCCTGCTCGAATCACCGTACTCCACAATGGAGTTTTGATTCAAAACAACGTTACCATAAATGGACTAACCTTATATGTGGGATTGCATACCTATCCTGCTGCACACGGTGAAGATGTAATTTCCTTGCAGGACCATGGCAATAAGACACAATTCAGAAATATCTGGCTGCGGAAATTGTAAAGTGTGAACCCAAAATAACGGGTTCCTTATTTGTTTACACGAACAAAGGAGCCCGTTTTATTATGCCGCTTTGGAAAGTTGCTTCACCAGCAATCGCTTCGCAACAGGCATCAGGGTTTGATCAAAGGGAAACTTTAATCGCGACATCACCAGGTACACGGAGGGGTTGGGCAGTTCAGTATACTGACGAATCAGGTTTAACTTCATGTGTTCGTAAGTATTGCTAAGGCTTCGCTCAGCGGTGTGCAGGTATTGTGTGTGAATGCCCCGCATCAATTCGGTACTCTGCTCAAAAATCGTAACCTGATACCGGTATACATTCGTCTCTTTTTCCGGAGGCTGGGCAATGAATAAATATCCTTCGTTAGCATACAACGAGGTGAGACCTACCGGGGCAATTTCACATTTTGATTCCACGTATTCATAAATAAATGAGCCCTCATCCAGCGATGATTTAAACTGCGGCAAGGCATATTCCATGATGGATTCAATCTCCTGCATGATCATATCATCTTCGATAATACGCTTGTAATTCACTTCCAGATTTTTTATCCCTTCCGCAGATATTTCCTTGGGAAAGGATTCGCGGATGAGTGTGTGATTCTCTTTGATCAATAGCAGATTCCGATAGTGAAACACCAGGTCGGACATAAAGGGGTAAAGTTCGACCCGGTTAAACGATTCCTTTACTTTTTTGAAATAGGCCAGCAGCTGGTACTTCTTGTATTCAAAGTCAATTAAGCCATCCGTCAGCCAGTTATCCTTCAGTCGATTCATAGCTACAATGATTTTACACCCTAATTATACGAAAAATTGATGTTTTGTGACAAACTGCCACTTTGTTTGGAAAGGGACTGTCAGGTCTGTCATATTTAACAATCTTTGCGGGCCTAAAGGCAGAAAATGTGTCAAAAAAGGGCGAAAAATGGCCTTTGGCATAGTAATCGTGCATAAGGGCTCTGACAGTTTTAATTGTTTAACCAAATCTTTTTAAAACCCATATGGCAAAGATCAACTTTAAACCTAACGAAGACCGCGTGCTGGTTGAGCCCGCGGCTGCAGAACAAAAAACCGCATCGGGAATCATCATTCCTGATACCGCAAAAGAGAAACCCCAGAAAGGCAAGGTAATTGCGGTTGGAGAAGGCCTCAAAGACAAGCCCGTTACCGTTAAGGTTGGCGACCAGATTCTTTATGGCAAGTACTCCGGTACCGAAATCAACATCGATGGCAAGGAGTATTTGATCATGCGCAATTCTGACATTTTCGGAACTGTTTAATCACATCTAACCAAACAATTCAAAACAATATTATTATGGCCAAGGAAATTACTTTTGATACCAGTGCCCGCGACAGAATTAAGAAGGGTGTTGACAAATTAGCAGATGCAGTGAAAGTGACGTTGGGTCCGAAAGGTCGCAACGTAATTTTAGACAAGAAATTCGGAGCCCCCACTGTAACAAAGGATGGTGTTTCAGTTGCAAAGGAAATTGAGCTGAAGGACCCGATCGAAAACATGGGCGCCCAGCTTGTGAAGGAAGTGGCTTCCAAAACTGCCGATGCAGCCGGAGATGGTACGACCACGGCCACGGTATTGGCTCAAGCCATCTATGCACATGGTATTAAAAACGTTGCTGCCGGTGCCAACCCAATGGACCTGAAGCGTGGAATCGATAAGGCTGTTGAAGTTGTTATCGACAATCTGCATAAGCAATCCAAGAACATCAAAGGTTCACAGGAAATCACTCAGGTTGCTACCATTTCTTCAAACAATGATGTGGAAATCGGTAAGATGATTGCCACCGCCATGGAGAAAGTGGGCAAAGATGGTGTTATTACGGTAGAAGAAGCAAAGGGAACTGAAACCGAAGTGAAGACGGTAGAGGGTATGCAGTTCGACCGCGGCTACCTATCCCCTTATTTCGTAACGAATACAGATAAGATGGAGGCTGATCTTGAGCATCCTTATATCCTTATCTATGATAAGAAGATCTCTTCCATGAAGGAATTGCTTCCTGTTCTGGAAGCTTCTGCACAAACCGGCAAGCCCCTATTGATTATTGCCGAAGAAGTTGAAGGTGAAGCGTTGGCCACCCTGGTGGTTAATAAAATCCGGGGTGCCTTACGTGTTGCTGCCGTGAAAGCTCCAGGTTTTGGCGATCGCAGAAAAGCCATGCTGGAAGATATCGCCATCCTGACCGGTGGCCGGGTAATTTCTGAAGAGACCGGTATGAAGTTGGAGGATGCCAAACTGGAATACCTGGGTCGTGCTGAAAAGGTGAACATCGACAAGGATAACACGACCATCGTAAATGGTGCTGGAAAGAAAGCTGATATTCAGGCTCGTGTTAACCAAATCAAAGCTCAGATTGATGTAACTACTTCCGATTACGATAAAGAGAAACTTCAGGAGCGGTTAGCCAAACTTTCCGGTGGTGTAGCAATCCTTTACATTGGTGCTGCCACCGAAGTTGAAATGAAAGAGAAGAAAGACCGTGTTGACGATGCCTTGCATGCAACCCGGGCAGCGGTTCAGGAAGGAATTATTCCTGGTGGTGGCGTAGCGTACATCCGCGCCATTGAAGCCCTGAAGACAGTTGTTACCGACAATGAAGACCAGGCTACGGGTGTTAACATCGTTCGCCTCGCACTTGAATCTCCGCTCAGGACCATTGCCGAAAATGCTGGTCAGGAGGGTTCGGTAATCGTGAATAAAGTACGCGATGGCAAGAAAGATTTCGGGTATAACGCCAGCGCCAATAAGTTCGAGGATTTCTTTGCAGCCGGTATTATTGACCCGACCAAAGTGGCTCGCCTGGCGCTTGAGAATGCGGCTTCAATTGCCGGCTTATTACTGACTACAGAGGCCGTTGTTTCTGAAATTCCGGAAGAAAAAGAAGCTCCTGCTATGCCGCATGGCGGTGGCATGGGCGGCATGATGTAATTCTTTCCGATCCAATAATAAAAGGCTACGCGTTTCGCGTGGCCTTTTTTATTACCTTTAAGACCACAAACACATCCTATGGTAATCCATAAAACCTTCAGCGATTTTGTATTGTATCTGTATGTGCACATTGCCAATGCCGATGGGGCCTTGCATGACGATGAGCAACGGGTGGTTCTTGAAAAGATGGATAAGCATTTTCCGTTGGAAGGTGACCACAAAAGGCGCTTTGATGAAACGGTGATGGCCTACAAAAAAATGGTGAATGTTGACCACCATCAGATTATCAAGGATTCATTCAATCACTTCGATCATATCAAGTTCTCTCAACGCTACAAAATCTATGCAGACATGTACGATATTATCCATGCCGATGGAAAAGTTAGCGAAGCGGAGACTAAAGCCGTCAATGAGTTAAAAGAGATCATTGATATCCTTACCACCAAGTAATGATTCAATCCCCGGCTTTGGAAGTTGAATAAGCACCCCTCCCGTCTTTCTTTCATTTTATCAGGCTTTGCTTTTGCCATCCTCTGGTCTTCTGCCTCGGTAGCTGGCAAATTTGGACTCATGTCGGCCGAACCGCTGACGTTGTTTACGGTCCGGTTCCTGTTAGCTGGGGTAATCTTGTTAGGCGTGGCCCGCATTGGTCCAAGACGGTTTTGGCCCCAGGGCCGTGAATGGAGGCATTTGACCATATTTGGTCTATTAAACACCGCCCTTTATCTGGGCATTTTTATCATCGCTTTGCAAGAGGTAGCGGCTGGTATTACTGCCCTGGCCTTAGCATTAAATCCACTGTTGATTGGCTTGTTTTCCTCCATTTGGTTAAAGCGGCAGGTCAAACTTCGGGAATGGGCTAGTATTGGGGTAGGCATGGTGGGTGTAGGGTTGGCAACGTATCCGTTGTTACAAAGTGGGTTTGCCACCGTTTATGGTATCGTGCTGCTGCTGCTGAGCATGGTGATGTATTCGCTTGGGGCTGTGTATTATTCCTCCATTACCTGGAGTCTATCACGTACCGTCATTAACGGATGGCAAGTATTAATCGCAGGCCTGGTTATTCTACCATTCACTTTGATAACGGAGGGCGGTGGCACCACCTATGATGTACAGTTCTGGCTTTCCATCGTCTGGTTGGTAATTCCAGTCTCCATTGGTGCCGTACAACTGTGGCTCTTTCTCTTGAAGGAAGATCCTGTTCATGCTTCCTTATGGCTGTTTCTTTGCCCCTTGTTTGGGATCATGTACTCCGTGATCCTGTTAAAGGAGCCGTTCACATTTTACACCCTGATCGGAACCCTCCTTGTTTTAGGCAGTCTCTACGAAGGTCAACGAAATCGAATTCGAAGCTAACCTTCCATGCCTGTTCAGGTTATAAGTTGTCATTATTTATAACCTATTGAAATAGTTTAGTTAGTCCACTGTAAGTTGTTCAGTATGAAATACCAATAAATTATTAATACTTGGTGGTGGGTTTCATCAAGTTCATTCATTAGGTTAAAATCTCAGCCTGTTTCTTGACATTTTGATAAATGTCAATACCTTTAATCATACAATTTTTTAATCTTCAGATGAGTTAACCACTACACCCCTTAAACCTGCATGAGTATTATTACTGTTATTGATGTCGACCAAACAGAAGTGGCCGAGATCCGATTTGATGCTATTTCCGGTAGCCGTTCTTTGTTTTCCAAGAAAGCTTTTCAAAAAAATGAAGTGATTATCGAATTCATGGCCAAGGATGTACACAGCCAGCCTAATTACCTCACTGTGCAAATCGATGAAAACGTTCATATTGAGTTGTTACCAGAATGCCTAGAGTGTTGCAATCACAGTTGCGACCCGAACTGTTTCTTTGACACCACCCGCATGCATTTCGTTACTTTACGGGCAATTGCACCTGGGGAAGAATTTACATTCTTCTACCCTTCTGCTGAATGGGACATGGATCAACCCTTTGAATGTCACTGTGGCAGCAGCCAATGCCTGGGTGTTATTAAAGGGGCACGCTACCTCAGCCCCGAATCACATCGTCATTACCGCTTCACCGACTTCATACAACAAAAACTGGGGATCCAACTCAAATAATCGGATCTTTGCTTCCAAAATATGACAGTCACGCTGACTGGGGGATAGACTATGAAGAAGTGGTTGATGTTTCTATTACTGGTTGCCTGTGCCGATTCAAAAGAGATCCGGCTTCAAAAGTTCCTTTTAAAGGGAAACCTGGCTTTGAAAGATCACAATTATGAGCAGGCCAGTTATTATTATGGGGAGGCCATTAAGGTAGACGATTGTTTTGCCGATGCCTGGAACAATTTGGGTACTGTGTATTTCGAACAAGATCGGTATGATCTCGCTTTGGAAAATTACGACAAAGCCCTCGCCTGCCGCCCTGATTTTCTGCATGCCTTAATTAACCACGCGAACACCGCCTATGAATTAAATGAATACTATAAAACACTGGCTGATCTCGATCGCGTCATCAAACTCAAGCCCGATACCGCCCTCGCCTATTTTACCCAAGGATTGGCATACACAAAATTGCGCGATTTTAACAACGCACTGTTTGCTTTCGAAAAAGCAAAAAAACTTGATCCGGGTAATGTCGACTACCTTGTAAATCATGCCACCGTGCAGTATTATCTGAAAAACTATGCGAAAGCGCGGGACGAATTAAAGCTGGCATCTCAAATTAATCCCAAAGAGCCTAATATCTATAATACTTTATCCCTTATTGAGATTGAAGAAAGTAACTATCTGGAAGCGTTGAGGTTGCTTGAACAAGCACTCACGTTAGCACCGGACCAACCGTATTATCTTAATAACCGGGGTTTCATATACCTAAGCATGAATGAACTGGCTAATGCTGAGCGGGACATCAATCAAAGTATTAGTCTCGATCCATACAATGCGTGGGCCTATCGCAACAAGGGTATTTTACAAATGATGCGAAAGGAATATGCTTCCGCAGAACGGTTGCTGAATCAGTCGTTGGAATTGGACCCCTTTGTTGACAAAATTTACTTCTACTTGGGAATGGCTTATCTCAATGCCGGAAAACAAGGGCTGGCCTGTGTAGCGTTCAAAAAGTCAGAGGAACGAGGGGATCGCATGGTGACCAGTGAAATGATCCGCTCTTGCAATAAGAAGTAATCATGGTAATTGATAGCCCTGTGCGGCATCATCAATTATTAATACCCAATCTTTGCCCATTGTAGGAGGGGTGAACGAGATTACACCAGAGGCTGTGATTGACTTTGCTTTAATTGATTTACCGGTTTCAGGGCTAAACCAGGTAATTGATTTGCGGTTACCGGTAATTGCCTTTAGATCTACTGACACGGGATGATTCAGTGGCAAATAAATGAATGCGTACGTCCCTTTCTCATCACGGGTGGCAACGACAAGGTCTTTGTAGTCCGTGCCTTTATTTCCCGCTACCAGCGTCTGGTCGCCAATTCTTGAAAAATACGGCCGTGAAAGCATAAGTTGTTTCAAGAATTTCATCTGGCCGGCAGCTTCCGCTTTGGCTGCTTGCTGCCAACCAATCAATGTATCACCAATATTAATCGGAGGATTCAATTCAGCGTTTAGGAATTGCCAGATCTGATGATGGCCATAGGTTACCCCACATGCACCGGCAAATACCGTTCTATAAACACGGGCCCGCACATCATATGCATTAAAATAACCGCGCGCCTTTGTCCATTTACCATCCCAGGGGTTAACTGGATGGTCTTCATAACAGGGCTCCATGTCCAACGTGGGCTTCATAGGTTTTAACTCTAAATCTCGGATAACCCAATTCCAGGCATCCGCCTCGCGTGAACCATGGCCGGATTGAAAGGAATTCATGTCAAGCCAGGGTTCCTCGTGAATAAATGAGGACGTAGAATAGGAACCTCCTGCCGGATGATAGGTTATAAAGGCATCGGGTAATACACTTTCGATGCCCTGAGCCATTGCCCGCCAGATCGGCCGATCATCTACTTCCACTTCATTTCCCTCCACCTTAATTTTATAAACGGCTGGTCGGTCACCACCCACGATCCAGATAATGTTCCAATTCTTTGCATATCTCCTGGCTAAGGTAGCACCAAAGGCGGCCGCATTGGCTGCATTAAAAACTCTGGGGCCATCACCCCACAGTTGGGCCACCTTATCACCCCAGGTAGGCAACAAGCCCACATACATCCCTTTATCGGCAATTCGGTTGATGATAAAATCAACATGATCCCAGTAGTCATACTCATCTTCGTTAGCCGGATTAGCACCCGGGGTTATTGCCAATTGGGTTGGATCATCGTTCATCAAGGGCAAGTCTCCATACCGATTAGGCTGGTGCAGTCCATTCATCTCGGCCAGCGCTACCGCCTGAATCACATTGAAGCCTTGTTGCTTTCGGATTTCAAGGAAAAACTCTGCCTCCTCACGGGTGAGTCGATGAAATAATTCCCAATCCGTATCGCCCAGCCAGAAAAAGGGCTTGCCATCGGTGGTCATCACGTAGCGATTGTTTGTGCTTACCCGAATCTGACCGGAAGCAAACGTAGAAACTAAAAAACATATCAACAGGCTACTATGAACTACTTTCATGTTAATTTGTTTTATCATCGAATGTACGAAATCCAAATTTTGTACAGCATTGCCTTTCTGTTAACAATGAAGTTAAACTACCAACAACTTTCTGATCGGTTAAAAGGTCCGTTACCCGGACCCCTGGCCCATGAACCCTTGAGGGCAACACCCATTGGTCTGGTTAAGCCGCGATTTGATCATAGAACACCCCCAAAACCCGGAAGTGTTATCATTTTACTTTATGAAGAAAATGATCAGTTGCTATTTCCGCTAACTAAGCGACCAGAATATCTGGGAACCCATGGCGGACAGATCAGTTTGCCGGGCGGAAAAGCCGAGCCTGGAGAAAGTATCATTGATACTGCCTTACGGGAAGCGGAAGAAGAGATAGGAATCCCTAAACAGCACATTGAAGTGGTAGGAACACTCTCCGAATTTTTTGTGGTCCCCAGTAATTTTATGGTATCCCCAGTGGTTGCCTTCATTACTGGAAAGCCGGCATTCAATCCGGATCCTAAAGAAGTCGTAAAAATTCTATGTGGTTCCATAAACGAACTGGTTAAGGAAGATGCCGTACAAACAAAAGAAATCATGGCCGCAAGGATGTTCCCCATGCTAGCGCCTCACTTCCAGGTGGAAAATGAGGTGGTTTGGGGTGCGACAGCCATGATCTTAAATGAATTCCGGATGGTCATCAAAGAGATTATCGACTAAAAAGGCGACCTATTCGAGGTCTTTAACAATCGTTAGCCATCAATAAATATTCATAAAATTTTGAAACCTACCCAAGATTCTATTCCTTTGATCCCGTAATTATGAGCAACACTCAAAACATCCACGGCCACCATCACCATGCTACCCGCATCAGTGGCCGGTCTTTGTTTTGATTGATTTATAAGATTTCAAGAAAAGGCTTGCCAAACAACGGCAGGCCTTTTTTGTTTTAAATTAATTGACACTATGGAAACTGTTTTACGAATTGCCATTCAGAAGTCGGGACGATTGCAAGAGGATTCCCTGAAACTACTCAAGGAAAGTGGGCTGCACTTCAGCAACGGGCGCGATCAACTTAAAGCCCAGGTGAGAAACCTACCCATTGAGTTGCTTTTTCTCCGGGATGATGACATTCCACAATATGTGGAGGATCAGGTTGCCGATGCCGGGATTGTGGGTGAAAATGTCTGGATCGAAAAGCAAAAGGACAACCAACTCATCAAGCGCCTTGACTTTGCCAAATGCCGGTTGTCGATCGCCATACCCCGTTCGGAAAACTACACGGGCATTGCATCCCTGGCCGGAAAGAATATTGCCACCTCCTACCCTACGATTGTCAAACAGTTTCTAAAAAAGCATCAGGTACAAGCCGGCATCCATGAAATCAGTGGGTCTGTTGAAATTGCACCAGGCATTGGTCTGGCGGATGCAATCTGTGACATAGTTAGTACAGGCAGTACCTTGCTTAGTAACGGATTGAAAGAGGTGGAAGTGGTGTTACAATCGGAAGCCATCCTGATTGCCAGCCCCATATTAACATCTGAGAAACAGACGTTGTTGGATCAACTGCTCTTTCGCATTCAAGCCGTGCAGCTCGCCAAAAACAACAAGTACATTTTACTCAATTGCCCCAACGATGCGATCGAAAAAATTACTAACGTAATCCCGGGAATGAAGAGCCCAACGATTTTACCGTTGGGCCGCCCCGGATGGTCTTCCTTGCACTCCGTAGTGGATGAAAATGACTTTTGGGGGAAAATCGGTCAATTGAAATCACATGGCGCTGAAGGTATTTTAGTAATCCCCATTGAAAAAATGATTCTTTAAATAATCAGGACCATGAAAAGAATTTCTTATCCCAGTCGTCAAGAATGGCCCTCTTTATGCGAGCGGCCTCAAATTGAGTTGGATTTTCTAGAAGGCTCGGTAAAGAATGTTCTTAACCGGGTTCGCACCTCGGGTGATGCTGCGCTGAGAGAATTAACGAATCAGTTTGATAAAGTCTCTCTTGATAAGATTCACGTAACTCAACAAGAAATCGATCGTGCCATTGCGACCATCCCTTCCTCATTGAAGACCGCTATCCTGGCTGCTTCCAAGAACATTGAAGTATTTCATGCTGCGCAAAAACGCACTGTTGATAAAATTGAGACAATGCCAGGGGTTACCTGTTGGCGCAAGGCTACACCGATACAGAAAGTTGGCATTTACATACCCGGTGGGACCGCGCCTTTGTTCTCGACTGTCTTAATGCTGGCTGTTCCGGCCCGAATTGCGGGCTGTGAGGAGGTGGTGTTATGTTCACCACCCGGAAAAGACGGCACTATCCATCCCGCCATTTTGTTTGCAGCTCACCTTACAGGTGTAAAGAAAATCTATAAAGTTGGAGGTGCCCAAGCCATTGCAGCCATGGCCTTTGGTACTGAAACTATCCCCGCAGTAAGTAAAATATTCGGACCTGGCAATCAGTACGTGACCAAAGCAAAACAACTGATAAGTCAGGAGGGAATCGCCATTGACATGCCTGCCGGACCTTCGGAAGTTCTGATAATTGCTGACGACACTGCTGATCCCGCCTTTGTTGCGGCCGATCTATTGTCGCAAGCGGAACATGGTGTGGATAGTCAGGTGGTTTTGGTTACCACTACAGACCAATTGATTGACCCCATCTTAGTTCAAATTGAAAAGCAATTGGAAATTTTACCTCGGAAGGACCTAGCACAGGAAGCTTTAACGAATAGTTTGGTGATCACTTTCAAAGAACAAAATGAACTGATTGATTTCGTCAATGAGTTTGCACCCGAACATTTGATCATCAATACCAGCGATTGCAGTCAACTGGTTGATCGCATTGTAAACGCAGGCTCAATCTTTCTTGGGCCTTATTCACCCGAAGCGGCCGGTGACTATGCTTCCGGAACTAACCACACCTTGCCAACTAATGGCTATGCCAAGGCGTTCGGTGGCGTATCGCTTGAAAGCTTTTCCAAATACATTACGGTGCAACAGATTACAAAAGCTGGTTTAGAAGTGTTGGGGTCAATTGTGGAAGAAATGGCGGAGGCGGAGCAATTACAAGGTCATGCGAACGCTATTAAAGTTAGAAGGTCATGAAATTCAACCTCGAGAAGCTGGTGCGGCCCACAATCTTATCATTGAAGCCCTATTCTTCAGCCCGTGATGAATTCCAGGGCAATGCGGCCATCTTTCTGGATGCCAATGAAAATCCATATCCTTCAGCCTTTAACCGGTATCCTGATCCGCATCAATTGAAGTTGAAACAAAAGCTATCCCGGATTAAGGATGTTCCCATCGATCAAATTTTTTTAGGCAATGGCAGCGATGAGCCTATTGATTTATTGATTAGGGCATTTTGCGAGCCGGGAGTTGACAACGTATTGATTCCTCAGCCAACGTATGGCATGTATACGGTAAGTTCAGAAATCAACAATGTTTCCATCAAATCCATCCGGCTTACTAAAGATTTTGATCTGGATGTAGCTCCACTAAGAAATTCGTGGGATAGTAAAACAAAATTGATTTTCCTTTGCAGTCCAAATAATCCTTCGGGTAACTTGCTAACGGAAGAAAAGGTATTGAGTATCTTGAGAGATTTTCCTGGAATTGTAGTAATGGATGAAGCTTATGTCGATTTTACCGGTTCGAAAGGGTTTGTGCCATACTTAAAAGAATTTCCAAACCTGGTCATCCTACAAACATTGTCCAAAGCTTGGGGATTGGCCGCGATTCGGCTTGGAATGTGTTTTGCGAGCACAGAAATTATTGCCCTCCTAAATAAGATCAAACCACCGTATAACATTTCCATTCTGTCGCAGCAGGTAGCCGAAGAAGCATTGAATCATGAGTCGGCAAAGAATGCCCATGTATTCGAAATCATTGAATCGCGAAAAAAGCTGGCCTCCGACCTTACCGGAATCAAGCTGGTGAAGAAAGTGTTTCAATCCGATGCTAATTTTTTACTTGTACAGGTTACGAACGCAAAAAAAATATATCAGGAGCTTGTGAACCGTGGCATTATTGTTCGCGACCGCTCGAATGTAATCTTATGTGACAATTGCCTCCGCATCACGGTGGGGACTCCGGTTGAAAATCAAAAGTTGGTCTCAGAGCTTAGTCAATTATGAAGAAAGTATTATTTATTGATCGGGACGGTACATTGATTGTTGAACCCAAGGAAGATCCGCAGATTGATAGTCTCGATGAACTGAAATTTATTCCAGGCGTATTTACCTGGTTAGGGAAAATTGCCCGTGAAACGGATTATGAGTTGGTCATGGTAACCAACCAGGACGGGCTGGGTACGGCCAGTTTTCCGGAAGATACTTTCTGGCCGGTTCAAAATATGATTCTGAACACCTTGGCCGGGGAAGGAATACATTTCAAAGCCATTCATGTTGATCGATCGTTACCACATGAAAATAAACCGACTCGTAAACCCGGCACCGGAATGCTCACCGAATATTTTAGTGGCGATTACGATTTAAAGAACTCCATCGTAATTGGAGACCGGCTAACCGATATAGAACTTGCTAAAAATCTTGGGGCATCGGCTATTCTGTTAAATGATGGAAGTCTGCGGAATCGTGTAAGTGAAAAGGGGCTTGATCTTGATTGCCGCCTTATTACTGACAATTGGAAGGATATTTATAAAGCCGTAGCCTCTTCGCGCCAAGCTACGGTGCAACGAATCACCAAAGAAACTGATATCAGGATTTCTGTCAATCTGGATGGCTCAGGTAAGTCTGTCATTCATACAGGGCTACCATTTTTTGATCATATGTTGGATCAATTGGCCCGTCATGGTCTCCTTGACCTCTCTATTCAGGTAAAAGGGGATCTGCATATTGATGAACATCATACCATTGAAGACACGGCCCTTGCGTTGGGAGAAACTTTTCTGAAAGCCCTTGGGGACAAGCGTGGCATAGAGCGATATGGCTTTTGTTTACCCATGGATGATTGCCTGGCACAAGTAGCCATTGACTTTGGTGGCCGTCCCTGGTTAGTGTGGGAGGCTGAATTTAAGCGTGAAAAGATTGGAGATATGCCTACGGAAATGTTTGTACACTTCTTTAAATCATTTTCTGATGCATCCAAATGTAATCTGAATATCAAAGCCGAAGGCACTAATGAACATCATAAGATTGAGGCGATTTTCAAAGCTTTTGCCAAGGCAATTAAAATGGCAGTACGGAAAGATCCCTACAATGACCAATTGCCCAGTACCAAAGGCACACTATAAGATGAATCTCCCAAATTCTTAATGAGGACTTCATGATTGCTGTTATAAAATATAATGCTGGTAACATCCGATCCGTTGCCTTTGCTTTAGAGCGTCTGGGTATTGACTTTACAATTACCGATACGCATGAAGAGATTCAGCGTGCCGATAAAGTAATTTTCCCCGGTGTAGGAGAAGCCAGTTCAACGATGGCTTACCTTCGCGACCGGAAACTGGATAAAGTGATTAAAGAACTCAAGCAACCTGTTTTGGGCATTTGCTTGGGTATGCAACTGATGTGCGCATATTCTGAGGAAAATAATACGGCCTGCCTGGGAATTTTTGAGGAATCGGTTAAGCTTTTCAAACCTGAGCATAAAGAGAAAGTACCCCATATGGGGTGGAATTCGTTGGCCTTAACCAAAAATTGGCTGGATCCAGGGGTGGACGATGGGTATGTCTATTTTGTTCACAGTTACTATGTACCGGTAAACCCGTACACGGCTGCCATAACAGAATACGTCCTTCCTTTCAGTTCGGCCCTGAAAAAGGATAATTTCTATGCCGTACAGTTCCACCCGGAGAAATCGGCTACAATTGGAGAAAAAGTACTGTTAAGCTTTTTAAATAAGTCGTAAATCGCACCAAATTTTTGACAAAATGAGGATCATTCCAGCGATTGATATTATTGACGGCAAATGTGTTCGCCTTACCCAGGGAGATTTTAAAAAGAAAAAGGTTTACCGTGAGGATCCGGTAGAAGTAGCCCTGGAATTTCAGGATGCTGATCTGGATTGCCTGCATTTAGTTGATCTGGACGGTGCAAAAAAAGGCAAAGTGGTGAACTGGGATGTTATTCGGGAAATTCAGGAGCGGACTGCGTTAAGTGTTGATTTTGGGGGTGGCGTTAAAACTGAAGCGGAAGTTGAGCAATTATTGAATCTGGGCGTCCATCAGATTAACATTGGAAGCCTTGCCGTAAAGGAACCGGAGAAGTTCTCTGACTGGCTCAAAAAGTATGGTCCTGAAAATTTTGTGCTTAGTGCCGATGTTAAAGGTGAACATGTATCCATCAATGGTTGGTTGGAAGAAACCGAGTTCCGGTTGTTTGACCTGGTGGATCAATTTGAAAAACAAGGGTTGGAATTTCTTACCTGTACGGATATTGGAACAGACGGCACACTGAAGGGTCCTAATCTTGGTTTATATAAAAAACTTGTAAACCGCTACCCTACCATTAAGATCGTTGCCAGTGGCGGAGTAAGTTCGATGGATGATCTGCGGGAATTGAAGTACGCGAGGGTCTATGGCGCCATTATTGGAAAGGCAATTTATGAAGGCAAGATCAAACTCGAAGAATTAAAGGCCTTCCAAAATTCTTAATATTCTGACTGTGCTTACCAAACGAATTATCCCTTGCCTTGACATAAAGGATGGACGCACGGTGAAGGGCATCAACTTTGTTAATATCCGCGATGCCGGTGATCCTGTGGAGTTGGGTGCCTCGTATGCGCTGCAAGGTGCAGACGAATTGGTGTTTCTGGACATTGCAGCAACCAATGAAAACCGTAAAACCTTTGTCAACCTGGTGAAAAAGATTGCAGCTCGTATAAACATCCCATTTACCGTTGGGGGTGGAATAAGCAGTATCGAGGATGTGGCCCCCTTGTTGGAAGCAGGTGCTGATAAAGTAAGCATTAATTCCGCAGCTGTAAAGAGTCCAACCCTGATCGATCAACTGGCAAAAGCCTTTGGTTCCCAGTTCGTAGTATTGGCCATTGACGCGCGTAAAATCCATAACCAGTGGACGGTACACACACATGGCGGTAGCAAACCATCCGATAAAAAGCTTTTCAGCTGGGCCCGAGAAGGTGCTGAACGGGGTGCTGGCGAAATTCTATTTACCAGCATGGATCATGATGGAACTAAACAAGGGTTTGCGATTGACCCGTTAGGGAAGCTCAATGAATTGTTACAAATTCCGGTAATTGCCTCCGGTGGTGCCGGCAACCGTCAACATTTTCTGGAGGCCTTCCTGCTTGGCAAAGCCGATGCTGCCCTGGCAGCTTCTTTGTTTCATTTTGGAGAGCTACCGATTCCGGAATTAAAATTATACTTAAAAAACAGCGGGGTTCCCATCCGTATTTGAAATATGATCGATGCAAACAAAGTAAACTTCGAAAAATCAAATGGATTGGTACCCTGTATTGTCCAAGACGCCCAATCAAACTGCGTGCTCATGTTAGGGTATATGAATCGCGAAGCTCTGGATAAAACCCTTTCAGAAAAAAGACTCACATTTTACAGCAGAAGCAAGGAACGCCTTTGGACCAAGGGTGAAACCTCCGGGAATTTTTTGTCGCTCCTGGAAGTAAAGCTGGATTGCGACCAGGATACGCTGCTATTTAAAGTCAAACCAGCGGGACCTGCCTGTCATACCGGGGCGGACACCTGCTTTAATGAGGTGAACGAACCATCGGGACTGGGGTTTCTTGAGAAAATCATTCAGGAAAGAAAACAAAATCCAAAGGCAGGGTCGTATACCAATAAACTCATCGATTCAGGAATTAATAAAGTTGCTCAAAAAATTGGGGAAGAAGCAGTAGAGCTTGTGATCGAAGCAAAAGACAATAACCGTGAATTATTTTTAAGCGAAGCTGCAGATTTGATGTATCACTATCTGGTCTTGTTGGCAGTTAAAGGTCATGAATTGCAGGATGTGATAAACGTATTAAACGCCCGGCACCGAAAGTAACTCTGCCCAATAAATAAATCGTCATCCAGCTTACCATTTTCCACGGCCAGACTTCGTATTTTCGAACATCCGAAGCAAACCCGCTATGACGAATACAGAAACACGGATCATTGATGGATATCCTTTTATTCCGTACACCCATCCAACCTACAGCGATGAAGAAATGGTCAGACGGAGTTCAGAATATTACCTTTGGCTCAATCAGCGTAGAACTGTACGCGACTTCTCAGATCGGCCAATTCCTTTTCCTGTGATTGAGAATTTGCTGCTGGCGGCTTCCACCTCACCGTCCGGTGCCCACAAACAACCCTGGACATTCTGTGTGGTTTCAAATGGACACTTGAAAAGCGAAATCCGGCTTGCTGCTGAAAAGGAAGAGAAGGAAAGTTATGAGAACCGAATGAGTAGGGAATGGCTTGATGATTTGAAACCCTTGCAAACCGATTGGCGAAAACCGTTTCTTGAAGTGGCTCCTTACCTGATTGTGGTGTTCAAAAAAGCTTATGATCTGACACCTGACGGAAAAAAGAAGAACAACTACTATGTAAATGAATCCGTTGGCCTGGCGTGTGGATTTCTGTTAACCGCGATTCATCATGCCGGCCTGGTTGCCCTGACCCACACGCCTAATCCTATGAATTTCCTGACGTCTCTCCTAAGACGACCTGAAAATGAAAGACCTTTCCTCCTGATCCCCGTTGGATATCCAAATAAGGAGACCTATGTTCCTAAACTGGATCGGAAAAACCTTAGTGAAATTCTGGTGACGTATTAAGGTCGATTGCTGGTAACCCCTTCCTTCTTGGGATGTAACTTGATGTAGGTAAGTTGGTAGGTATATTCCGCTTGTCCCGAATTTTCCTTTCGGACACCTTCCAGCATATCCCGGGCTGCGTCATAGGTAAACGTATAAGTAGAATATTCACCTCTCGATTCAAAGTGCTTATATATCATAATATTAGAATCGGTCATACGGGTAAATTCACCTCGTACGGAATACGAAGGGAGGTGTTCCTTATCCAACGGTATTTCTATGAACTCCCGTCCAGGATCTGTGCCATCACGAATAATGGCCACGGTGGTATAATTCTCTTTGCGGGTCATAATCTTATTTTTCTCAACCGGAGAGAGGAGTCCCTTTCCTTTCTTTTCAATCACAACGGAGACTGAATAAATTCCTTCAATGGAACCAACGCTGGTATAATCCTTACTCATATAACGTTTCACCACATCATGAAAACTTACCTGCTCATATGGATACACTTTCCTGTTTTGATTCATCTGATACAGTTTCTCCACGGAGCACCCTACAACAGCCGGCAACAGCAGACCAAAAAGTGCCAGTTTTTTCATACGCTTCCTGCTTTCAAAGATCACTATTTAAAATACAATATCCTGATACACACCATGTTGAAATGATCTGCATGAAAGCCGCCCTTGTAATGCAACCGGTTTGAAGAGTGACTTTCCCATTAGCATGCGCACACATTCCTGAATTCCTTCCGTAATGCTGGGGTGTGGGTGAACACATTCGGCTAATTCTTCGATGCCTTTATCCATCGAGATTAACACTGCGACCGCTTGAATGGCACTGCTGGCATGATTGCCTACCACCTTCATGCCAAGAATTTTCATATGGTCATCACACGTGACTAATAATTTAATAAATCCTTGCGTATTCCGCTTAGCAATAGCCCGCGAAATTGTGCTGTACTCAAGTGTTACTACCTTATAGTTAATTCCTTGTTCCCGGGCCTGTATTTCGTTCATCCCTACTCCCGCTACCTCCGGATTTAAAAACATAATGGTACTGATGTTTTCATACACCAGTTTCCGGTCCGGGTGTCCGAATATCTTTTCCACCGCATACCGTCCTTCCAACTCACCCACATTCACCAGGGAGATGTCGGCTGTTAAATCACCTACCGCATAAATATTGGAGACATTCGTTTGCGTATCATTATTGTCAATACCGCGTTTGGTAATATTAATCCCCACCTTGTCATCCCATAAGTCTTCAATATTGGCAACACGACCTACCGAAACCAATGCTTTTTCGACATTAAAAGTATCGCGACTTCCTTCGGTATATTCCAATTCATACTCCACACGCCCATTTACAATCTTCATGGATACAAGGCGTGAATTACGATGAATAAGTACACCGTTGTTTTCCATATTCCGCTCTACGATCCTGACCACATCCTCATCTTCAAAGGGTAGAATCCGGTCGCCCTTATCAATCAGGTGTACCTTGGTACGACCAAAACCGCTAAAAATAGTAGCATATTCGCAACCGATTACCCCCGCTCCAACAATCACCATACTTTCTGGAAAGTCTTCCAGATCCTCAATTCCATCACTGGTTAAAACAACTCGCTCATCGATCGGCAGTTCGGGTAAAAATCTCGGACGGCTGCCGGTAGCGAGTACGATATTTTCCGCATAGACGACTTCGCGATTTGCTCCTTGCGTTATTTCAATCTCATGCGGAGAAAGCAATTTTGCATGACCGGATTTATAACTCAGCAGATTGGCATAGTTAGACAAATTCAACTGAAGCATGTGTTCCTCAAGTAAACTCTTTCGCTCCTGTACTGCTTTACGAACTTCATTTTGAATTTCGCGAAAACTAATGGAGGGAGCTTGAATATTATATCGCTTCAAACTTTTGCGAAATGCCGAGGCCTCACGGGAAAGCTCCCACCAGGTTTTTGAAGAGAGGGCTCCATTGGTTATGCCCGCTCCCCCTACCTTGTTTTTCTCTATCAGCAGGGTTTTCTTTTTAAAATCCATGGCCCGCATTGCAGCTGCGTATCCAGAAGGGCCGGCACCGATGACAACCAAATCATATTTTTCCATAGAGAATAAAGCCAGAAACCTCGAAGTTATCAATTCTGTTCAAGGAATCAATACCTGATCGAACGCGGCCGATTCAAACAATTATGAGTAACTTAGCCGTATTGAAATTCAATCCTAAAGCCCGCACGATTTTTGGGTAGTGATGAATGAATCTTTTAAGTGCATGATGGATCAGTTTCTGGAGTGGGATAAAGAACTCCTTCTTTTTTTAAACAGTTTTCACACCCCATGGCTGGACTCGGTCATGATACTAATCACCAAGACCATTTTCTGGCTTCCGCTCTATGCCGTGCTGGTTTATCTGATGTTTCGGAATTTTAAGCGGGAGGCATGGTTTATATTAATTGGGGCTGCCCTCACAATTTTGCTTGCCGATCAGATTACATCCACCCTGATGAAGCCCTATTTTGCCCGATTGAGACCCTCGCAAGATCCTGCATTAGTCGGATTGTTACATCATGTTAATGGGTATCGTGGAGGGTTGTATGGATTTTCATCGGGTCATGCTGCGAACACGTTTGGGGTTGCCCTTTTTGTTTGGCTTACGCTGCGATCCAACTATTCCTGGATTGGACTCATCTTTCTTTGGGCTGCGCTAATGACGTATACCAGGATTTACTTAGGAGTTCACTACCCGGGAGACATTGCCGTGGGTGGTTTAATTGGAATATTCTGCGGGTGGATTGGATTCAGAATAGCTCGCTATTTACGGAACCGATATTCGAAGAATCTTAAACCGGGGTAATTGGGTGATTGAATTGTCTAACCCTACTTGTCCAATAGCCGTTTTACGTATTTTCCAATAATATCAAACTCAAGATTAACCCGAGTACCCGGCTTGATCTGGTGGAAATTTGTATGATTATACGTATAGGGGATGATGGCCACGGAAAAACTTCCCACTTCGCTCTTGAAGCACGTTAGGCTAACGCCATTCACGGAGATCGAACCTTTCTCAACGGTAACGTTGCCCGGTGCCGGATCATATTCAAAACTAAATAGCCAACTGCCATTCCTATCCTGAACCGAACTGCAAATTGCGGTCTGGTCAACGTGCCCTTGAACTACGTGCCCATCGAAGCGACCATTGGCAATCATGCTGCGCTCGAGATTAACTTCAGCTCCGATTTTTAGCAATCCTAAATTGGATTTGATGAGCGTTTCCTCCACGGCCGTGACCCAATGGAGGTTTTTATCCACCTTAATAATGGTCAAACAGACTCCGTTGTGTGAAAGGCTTTGGTCAATTTTCAACTCAGCACTGATTGGACTTTCCAAGCAAAATGTGGCATTGGTCCGGTCTTTTGTTACTTCCACCACATTGCCTAGCGCTTCAATAATACCCGTGAACATGAGTCTAAATCGATTTACTTCTTCTCCGTTAATTTTTCAATTTCAGCCTTCTGATCGGGTCTTACGGTTGGATAAACAATTCCCAGTTGATCGAGATAGGTTTTATATTTCAATGGATTGTAGTAAAATGGTTTCAGTTTGGGGGCATATTCTTCCATAATCTTCTTATTCAAAGTAATAGCGGGGCTATCCTTTTCACCGATCAAAGGTGTGTATTGGAGATCTTTCGTTTGTTCGGTACGATAATATTCCCAGGCATTTTTCAGAATTTCTGGTTTCAGCAACATATCCAGGATGGTCATTACTTCAGCTTTGGCACCATAAACGATGCCTTTGTGTGCTATCGGAGTAGCCATGGAAATCGCATTGCTCCAATGGTGGCCAGGTAGTCCGGGAATATTGGATGGGTATCGCAGCACAACTGTTGGTAACGACCAACTGATATCCGCAATGTCATCCGAGCCACCTCCCATCGACATTAATTGGCGTCCCATTACATTCACCGACCCAGTGGGGCTCGGCAAACCAATCGTATCTAGTTTAACTGCCAGGCCTTCTACCTTGGGTGCCTTCATTTCAAGTTGTGTGGCTTTGGCTAATAATTGATCTTCTGCTGACCATTGTGGCAGACCTACCATTTTAATATTTTGATACATGGCCTCGGCAATGGGTTTATTAAAGTGGCCAGGCCAGGCTGAGCCCAAAATTTCATAGGTAAATTTCGTGTCCGTCATGGTTGCTGCACCCTCTGCTATCTTCACTCCGATATCAAACAATTTCTTGATATTCGGGTAGGTACGCTCCCGGAAATAATACCAAACAGATGCCTTGGAGGGAACAACGTTAGGCTGATCGCCTCCATCCGAAATTACGTAGTGCGACCGTTGTGTAAGTTCGAGATGCTCACGTCTGTAGTTCCATCCAATATTCATCAATTCAACTGCATCAAGCGCACTTCTTCCGCGCCATGGTGCACCAGCCGCATGGGCGGCAGCGCCTTCAAAAGTAAAACGAACCGACACCAAACCATTTTGACCCGCATCACCATACCCTACCGCCAGATTGTTTGCCACGTGCGTAAAGATGCAGGCATCGACATCCTTAAAATAACCGGCACGAACATAATAGGCTTTTGTACCTACCAATTCTTCGGCAACACCGGGCCATAGCATGATGGTGCCTTGAATTTTCTCGCGCTCCATGATTTTCTTGATCGCAAGAGCCGAAATTATGTTTAATGCCTGTCCCGAATTGTGGCCCTCCCCATGCCCGGGTGCTCCGGCAACGATGGGATCGGAATAAGCTACTCCTGGCTTTTGCGATGCTTTTGGGATACAATCAACATCCGAGCCCAAGGCAATCACTGGTTTACCCGTACCCCAGGTAGCAATCCAGGCGGTGGGTACACCCGCTACACCCTTCTGTACTTTAAAACCATTCTTCTCCAGTAAGGAGGTTAAGTAATTAAATGTTTCAAACTCCTGAAAGCCCAATTCCGAAAAGCTGAACAACATGTCATTGATTTGTTGCCCCAGAACCGCATTCCGCTCCACTTCAGCAGCGGCTTCTGCTTTTAACTTTTCGACTTTTTGAATTTCGATTTGCGCTGTCGACACTAGAAAGGACGAGCAAAGGACGCTAACGAATAAGTATCTCTTCATAGAATCAGGATTAGGTATTTGCAAGATAACCAATACCTCCTCCTATTCAAGAAATGTTGGAAGAGTGAAAAAAGGGCCCTTTGAGCGGTAAATTTGAGCATTTTAATACTTTTTGGTTTACAATATAAACTATTTTATATTTGATGCGTTAAAGCCAGTATGAGCACTTTAAATTCAACACCGCGAACATTCTCCGAAGAAATGCGAACTACGTATTTGGGTGCATTCCCACATACCCTCTTCACCGCCTTCATCTGGTTAGTAGCAGGAACGATGGGTGTTTATACCACAAAATCCCAGGCAATCATCTTCTTTCTTGTCGCTGGCATGTTCATTTTTCCGGGAGGTGAATTGATCCGGAAATTTATGCGGGTACCTTCAACTCTCAGCAAAGACAATAAATTTCCACAACTGTTTACCTTGCTCGCCTTCACGATCCCTTTTAGTTATCCATTAATCTACCTGATTTGTAAAAATGAGATTAATCTCTTCTTTTCTTCCTTCACGATTTTAGTTGGGGCACACTACCTTCCATTCGTCTTCGGGTATAAGATGCCCACCTTTGGCTTGCTTTCCTTGCTCCTGGTTTCGGTGGGAACTGCCTTTAGTATTTTCTATCCTGATCAATTCTCTGTTCCTGCCTTCATTACGGGTGGCATTTTGTTGGTCTTTGGATTTCTTCATTTTCTGTTAATTAAAAAGAATCTACTATGAATACGCAAAATGAGTTTACACCCAAGGAAAGTTTGGATGTAATTACGTCTATGATTCAACAAGCCAAGGGGAACATGCAGAAGAACAGCTTCTACTTTCTGCTGTGGGGCTGGACCATTGCGATTGCCAATCTGGGTGTTTTTTTGCTATTGAAATTTACCGAGGTATCCAATCCGTACCAGATGTTTTTCATTACCATTGTTGCCGCTATCGCTTCCATCATCTATGGCATACGGCAAGGCCGCGAGGCCACGGTTTCAACCCATCTCGATAGCATCTATAAATGGGTATGGATGGGTTTTGGTGCCACCTGCTTCATCTTCTGGATTTTTGGAAAGCAAATCGGTTGGCAATTGAATCCCGTCATCATTACCCTTTGTGCGGTACCTACATTTACTTCAGGGGCATTGCTCAAGTTTAAGCCCTTGATGTTTGGCGGCATCGCCTTTTGGATATTGGGAGCATTGTGTTTCCTTTCCAACTACGAAACTCAATTTTTATTAGCTGCAATGGCAGTTACAATTGGTTATATCATACCTGGTTACCTCTTAAAGCGGTCTGAATAGTTATGCTGAAGGATCTGGATCCATTGCTTCACTCCCAACTCCGGCTCGGGGTTATGTCCTTGTTGATTACCGTTGAGTCTGCCGACTTTACCTGGCTTAGGGAAAAAACAAATTCAACTGCAGGGAACCTGAGTGTACAACTGGATAAACTTTCAGAAGCCGGATATATTTCCATCGAAAAATCATTTAAAGCCAAAAAACCATTAACTACTTGCCGCATAACAAAAAAAGGCATTAAGTCATTTGAAGAGTATGTGAATTCCCTAAAGGATTATATCAAAACATGATTTTTTTTATCCATATAGTTTACAATATAAACTTGTTTATTATGAGATCAATCCTCCTTTCTCTCGTCTTCGGTGTAACTGTTACACTTGCGCATGGTCAACATACCACCGGCTCCCTTTATGTTGCTCCGGGTATTCAAGCTTTTTCTTTCACCAATCTGAACAGTGTCTTAACACAAGCGGGGTTCCATGAAGTACCGATGGCAATTGGGTTTGGAACTGGTGGGTTTGGTCAGCATAAACACTTGCGTATCGGTGGAGAAGGGTATTACTTCTCGGGCACAGGAAAAAGAGAAAGTACTTCCACGGAATTGCAGGGGGGGTGGGGATACTTTTATGCAGGCTATAAAATTGGAAGTCATTCGTGGCGGTTTATACCGAGTATGGGATTGGGTTGGGGTGGTAATAGCGTAAGTGCTATTCGGCCGATTTCAACGTCCCTTGGCGATATGATGAACAACCAACCCAATACAAGCCGGGTATCAATCGGAGGTACCTTTCTGCATACTGCCATTACCATCGAACACGATTTACCCGGTCAACAGTATGTGGCCATTAAAGGAAGTTACAACCGGGGCTTTGCTTCAAATAATGAATGGTCCGCACCCGGATTAACGACCACCGTATCCGATTCTTTCAGCGGCATTCAATTCAGTCTCCTGATCGGATTTATTCTTCCATGATTCCTAACAATTAATAACACATGCAAACTTTTATTCACAGCACTATCGGCCTGATCCATGTGATCGCATCCATACTCAGTCTTATTCTCGGAACAGTGGTTTTACTCACTGGTAAAGGAACTCAACTCCATAAATCGATTGGTTATGGCTATGCACTCATGATGTTGATCGTAAATGGAACGGCTTTTGGACTCTATGGACTGTTTGGTAAATTCGGACCTTTTCATGTTGCTGCGCTTGTAAGTTTGGCTACGTTGGTGGCTGGGATGCTGCCGGTCATGTTGAGGAAGTCGAATTGGCTTATCCAACACTTCTCATTTATGTATTATTCTGTAATCGGTCTATATGCAGCTTTTGCCTCCGAAGTAATCGTCCGGATTCCCGGAATTCCCTTTGGCCCGGCAGTCGGTCTCGCTACCGCCATGGTCATGATCAGTGCCATGATTGTCTTCCGGTCAGTATCAAGGCATTGGCAAGTCCGGTATAATCAAACTAAAACTCACTTAAACAAATCACTATGAAAACAATCATTATTTGTCTGACACTTTTGTTTTTTACGGCCAGGTCACAAGGACAAGCACCCAATCCTGCTATTAACAAAAAACAACTTGCCCCGTTAAGCTATCTTATAGGGAGTTGGAAAGGAACTGCTACCATTCAACAGCGTGGTGGCGCTACGCTGGTTGTCAATCAGGAAGAGAAGATTTCCTGGGAACTTGATAGTCTGTTGATAAAAATTGAGGGAATCGGAAAAGACCCTGCTACTCAAAAAAAGAATTTCCATGCCTATGCCCTGATATCATACAATCCGATCACGCAACAACTGGGTATGAGGTCCTATACCCACGAAGGGTACCAAACTGATGCCTACTTTAAGATACTTGGAACAAATCAATTTGAATGGGGGTTTGATCTGCCTGCCAATCGTGGCAAAATCAGATACACCATTACGCTATCTGAAACTGAGCGAACCTGGGTAGAGAAAGGCGAATTTTCGGCCGATGGAAATACCTGGTATCCTACCCTTTCAATGAGCCTGGTGAAACAATGATCAATATAAAAAAATAGGCTCCCTAAACGGGAGCCTATTTTTTTTAGGATTAAACTTTCCTATCAGCCAAGTTGTGCGGTTCCGGGATTCCAGTTAATAATCGCTTTATCGTAATAACTCTTATTAGTCGCCAAGGCTGGCCCAGCAGCGCGCATTCCAAACAATGCGTCCTCAACGATAACTGCCTTTTCCCGTATTCCCTTATAAAAATTAACATGATGATCAAGATTGGCACTGTACTCGCGAGGTGCCTTGAACTCAAGATCAGATTCAATGATGCCGGGTGTCTTCTTGGGATATTTAGCTTTATACCACTTTTCGTATTCCTTTTGTTGAGCCTCCGAAAAGGTATCAAAGGAGTCCCAGCCACCATAACCAGGTTCATTATTCAATTTATGATGCATTACCTTTACAGAACTCCACCCCATATCAATAACCCCATCTGTTCCGATTAGCCGAAGACCCTCTCCCTTTTCACTGCCATCAACAAAATTAACCCGCATTTGCAAGTTGAATGCTGCATGTTGTGCTGTTTGTGGATAGTCATACATTCCCAGAATTACATCGGGCACATCACGACCATCGTTCCAATACCGCAGGCCTCCGGTGGCCAAAACCCGGGTTGGTCCTTCCGAGCTTGTTACCGCATGTAACGCAGAAAACAAGTGGACAAAAAGGTCTCCGGCCACACCTGTGCCATAATCCTGATAGTTGCGCCACCGGAAGAATCGGACCGGGTCATAAGCCCGCTTGGGTGCATCCCCGATAAAATTATCCCAATCTACCGTTCCGGCATTCGCATCGGTTGGAATTGAATACTGCCAGGCACCATTCGCACTGTGGCGATCCATCCAGGTTTCGACAAGCACCAGATCACCAATTGTTTTAGATTCAAAAATTTCCTTGGTTTTCTGAGTCACAATTGAACTTACCCGTTGACTTCCTACGATGAGAACTTTTCCGGTTTTCTTTTGGGTAGCAATCACTTCCGCCCCTTCCTCCAGCCGGTGAACCATTGGCTTCTCGCAATACACATGCTTCCCCTTATTCATGGCCTCAATGCAAATCCGATCATGCCAGTGATCGGAGGTTGCAACAATTACTGCATCTACATCTTTGCGATCCAGAATTTCCTTGTAGTTCTTTGTTACAAACAGATCTTTACCATACTTCTCCCTGGCACGTTCCAGCCGGCCAGTGTATAAATCGCAGACCGCCACTAATTTTACTCCGGGAACCTGCAACGTCCAAAATGCATTATTAAAACCCATAATGCCCATTCCAATGATGGCTACATTTACCTGGTCATTGGGAGCGAATTTATGCCTCTCGTAAACAGGAGCCTCAAGAAAATTTGATTGTGGTTTAGTACCCGCCAGGATGCTGGGTGCAGCTGTCGCGGCCAGGGTTGTACCGGCCAGTTTTCGGATAAAGTTTCTTCTTGATGATCTTGAACTTGTCATTTTTAAAACGGTTAATAATTGTATGTTTGATAATTCAATCCATTTAAAGATAACTGGTTTGTACATTAAATCCCGCACCGTTCAAATTAAACTTTCAGCGCTTGTATGCATTTTGTCTTTGCTTTTCTATGCATGCAAGACTGAAGAAGCCAGCGTTGAACAACTTGTAAAAAATACCTGTAGCAGTTGCCACCTCTTTCCGGAACCGAACTTACTACCGAAAGATATTTGGCTTACGCAGGTCCTGCCCAACATGGCCTTTCGAATGGGATTGGTTGACCTGATGGACGGGCTTGTCTATGTACCCCAGCAAGATTTACTCACCGTAATCGGCACCTTGCCCAAAGAGCGTATGGTAAACGAAGATGAATGGGCTCAGATTGTGAACTACTACCAAACTAAATCCCCCGACACCTTACCCTCAATTCCGGAAGCTAAATATGTAGAACTTAACACGCAATTTACGTTGGCTACCTATCACAATCCTTCCGATGATGAGCCTCTGGTAACCTTAATCAAATTTGATTCGCTCCGGCAACAACTTGTTTATGGCACCCGCCATTCTAAATTGATCGCATTAGATAAAAACCTGAATACGACTACCGAGCTATCGCTCGACAGTCCTCCCTCCGCAATCGAATTTTCGCTTGCTTCCAATTACCTGTCATTAATGGGAATCATGGATCCTAATGATCAGGAAAAAGGTATGGTTATTACTTGGAATGGACTGGAAACCCTGCCCATTATCGATTCCCTTAAAAGACCGGTCCATATCCAAATGGAGGATTTAAATAACGACTCACGAAAAGATTTCATAATCTCTGCTTTTGGCAACTATACAGGTGACTTAAGCGTCTATGAAAGTCAAGGGGGTGACCGGTACAAGCGTCACCTGCTCTCTGCCTTACCGGGTGCCCGAATGACTGTCATTAAGGACGTTAATCATGACTCATTACCCGATATAATAGCACTTTTCACACAGGGTGATGAGCAACTAACCTTATTTATTAACCAAGGCAACTTTCAGTTTCAATCGAAAGTTCTGCTGCGATTTCCGTCTGTTTACGGCTCCACTCATTTCGAAGTAGTTGACTTTGACAAGGATGGAAATCTGGATATCCTCTATGCAAATGGCGACAACTCTGATTACTCACAAATCCTTAAACCGTACCATGGAATCCGGCTATTTCGGCAAACTGGTGAGTGGAAATATGAAGAAACCTGGTTCGCACCCCTTCATGGCGCTTCCAAGGCCATCGCCCGCGACTTTGACCAGGATGGCGATTTAGACATTGTGGCCATCGCCTATTTCCCGGATTTTACCAGCGATGCAAGAAGAAATTTTGTCTATTACGAAAACAAAAACAATCAGTTTACCCCCAACATACTGCCGTCAACACCCAAGGGCAGATGGATCGTTATGGATGTTGGCGACATTGACAATGACCATGATCTTGATATTTTTCTGGGGGCTCTAAATTTTAACACAAAAGTACCAAAGGTGCTATCTGATGAATGGCTAAACCATCCCGTGAGTGTATTGATCTTAAAGAACAATCTGTACGCAGAATGAACTGCCTATTTCAATACTTTGTAGACCACAACATCCTTTCTATTCATTCCTCCAATGAGGTAATCCTGTTCTCCTTCAATGTATAATAACGACTCAACTTGCCCGTCCAATAGAATTCCGCTTCGGGCCGGTGCCACCACATCGAACGTTGTCTTGCCCGTTCCGGTAAGGATTACACCCTTGTTTGCATTGTAGTATCCTGTTGATACATCGTACGTGTGATCGTTCCCGGTTAATAAAATATCAAGCCGGCTGTCGCCATCAAAATCCCGAACCAACATATGTTTTAGCGGTGCTACCTGAGCTTCGACAGGCAGTTCTTGCCAGCGGAAGCTGCCACCCTCGTTCCAAAGAATATAGCTGGACGTAGTGTTTACATAAAATGTATTTTTAGAAGAAATCGTATCCGGATTGACAATCTCTTTTGATGTAGTGTAACTAAATTTAGTGTAACTGGTAAACATCTTTCTGAAGAACGGAGATTGTGAAGCCAATTCATCCAGATAATTTACCGGATACTCCTGCATTACACCACGCTCATCCTTCCAGTAGCATGTTGAAACGGGGTCAATAAAACCATTCTTATCCAAATCAATGGCATATACCTTCATGGGATATTGATCGCTGATGATAAACCGGTGATTCCAACCCAGATTACCAGCTATATAATCATCATCTCCATCCGAATCAAAGTCACCGGAAGCCAGGCTAAACCAAAGTCCATGCTTGGATTCTAAGTCCTTCGAAGAAACTTCTTCAAATCCTTTTCCTGCAAGGTTTCTAAAAATAGCAATCGAATTCCACTCGCGCGTAATTATTAAATCTTTCCAACCATCATTATCATAATCGCTCCAGAGGGCATCCGTAACCATTCCTACGTTGAAACTCAATTCTTCCTGTGCGTGAAAGGAACCGTTGTTGTTGACCAAAATATAGGAGTCTAGAGATGTGGGGAAGCCCCACTTCTTGACCCGACAACCAATGAAGATATCTTCATCACCATCCTGATCATAATCCGCTGGCCGAATAACAGAAGCCGGAAATGCCGGAATCGGGAGTTCTTCTTTGACAAAGGTCCCACGCTCATTTCTATAAAGAAAATGCGTATACAGTTTCTCATCTTCCAGCATGTAGCCTCCGGTTGCTATAATAACATCCTGATCGTTGTCCTTATCGACATCAAGAATTACAATGGCAGCTTCCTGCCCTCGTTTAACACCGGTAAGACCAGCAAGCTCTTCTTTCCTAAAACTTGATCCGTGACGCTTAAAGAAGGTTGTCGGCTGATCGATGGTGGCACCGATTAATATGTCATCCTGGCCATCACCATCAAGATCTCCTTGCGCCATGATAGGGCCGATTTGCGAAAATTTGTGAGGGATGATACTTTGACCCTGAAAGAAATCAATATAATCCTTTTCAGCATGTTTAAAGCTCAATACACTATCTGTCCTTTCAAACCAGTTTGACTCAATTTCATCCGAAATTGATGGCTTTGTGACTGCATCTTTCTCCGACAGTGTTAGCAGTTGGTTCGCCTTTACATTCTTCAGCACAGTTACTTTTTCTCCACGGGGCCAGGTAACTTTGACTGAATCCACTGTATTTTGATCTCCCAACCCGAAATGAAGAATTGGTTCAACAGAGGAAATATATCCTCGCGACAAATGCTTCTCTGCATATTGCATTGCCCCCTCCTGCCATACCTCAACCCTGGCGCCAATCGCTGCCAAATTAGGGGTCTCTCCTTTTAGCTCCAATCGTAGAAAGTAATTCCGTTCGCCCAGCGCGCCAATTGTGTTGTTTCGATAGACAAATGCAGGATCATTAATATTGTTTGTCACATAATCCAAATCACCATCGTTATCAAGATCAACAAAAGAAGCACCGTTGGAAAAAGAGGGCAAATTCATTCCCCATCCATTAGTTTGATCCACAAATTTCAACTTGCCGGTATTCTCAAATGCATAATTGGTAACCTTCACGACAGGGATTCGCTGCAGCATATGTTCATCATCGGCAACAGAACCATACACCTGAGCTTTATAGTTGGTGAAATCCTTGTCAGTAAGATCTTTGGGAAATCCATTGGTGACAAACAAATCTTTGTCTCCATCGTTGTCAAAGTCTGCAAATAAGGGTGACCAACTCCACTCCGTCTGGTACACCCCCGCCAGTTGAGCTACTTCGCTATAAGGCAACATGGTGGAGTCAACAAATCCATTATGGATGTGCAACATATTTCTTACAAACTGTGGTTCATAATTGTACTTTTCATTATTCACATACACGTAGTAGCTGTTTCCATTTATCGTTTGCTTTTTCCGGAAGTATTGCTCGGGCATCATGTCCATGGTAATGATATCAAGCAAACCATCATTATTCATGTCGGCCATATCATTTCCCATAGAGAATCGGGATTGATAGGAAATATAATTCTTAGCCTCGTTCCTAAAAGTTCCATCCCTTTGATTGATATACAGCAAGTCATTGGCGATGTAATCGTTTGAGATATATAAATCCGGATAGCCATCTTTATTTACATCCCCAACGGCTATCCCTAACCCATACCCTTCGTAAACAATACCCGTCTCGATGGTGGCTTCCCTAAATGTTCCGTTCCCGAGGTTTATGTAAAAGTGATCGTTGTTTACTGCAGTGCCATCCGAAATCTTTACCCGATAATTGGTTGGTACTGCTTTGTTGATAATATTATTCAATACATATAAATCCAGATCCCCATCCAGGTCATAATCAAAAAAGGCAGCATGCATCGAATGGCCTGTGTCCGCTATCCCATACGCTTCAGCCATTTCCTTGAAGGAGGGTACTCCTTCATGGATCCCCTGATTGATCCAAAGCTGATTTTTTCTCAAACTGCTATCCGGACTCATGGTTGATGTAAAGTAAACATCATTCAATCCATCCGCATTGATGTCAACGATACAGACGCCACTGATCCATTGATCCGCGGAAAGGCCTTCAAAGGTTGTGATTTCTTTGAATGAAAAGTCCCCTTCGTTTAAGAAGATCTGAGATTTTACTTTGTTGCCCGTGAAAATGATATCCTGCAGTCCATCATTGTTTAGATCGCCAATGCCTACGCCACCCCCGTTATACATATACTCATTCCGCATGATGTTAAACGTGTCCTTTTCCAGGACATCGTTACGAAATGTAATCCCGGTTTCTTCGCTGGAAAGTAGTTCGAAACGGGGAGGCTTACTGCACGAAATGATGGTGAGTATACTTAAGAGGGCAAGCGTACAGGGTAAGAAAATTTTCATTGGACCGGATCAAATCGAGTACAATGTTATTAAATAACAGGGATGTAAAAAAAGAAGCCGCTATGGTTTATAGCGGCTTCTGATTATCTGAAATTATTCCTTATCGATTTTGCTTCAACCGACCACCCATGAGGTCGATCTGTTGTTGTGGAATCGGATAATTGACGTCTTCAGGTCCTACGGTAGTTGCTCCATACAGTGAAGAGCGTCTCGTCTTTTCATAGGTAAGGATCCGATTCAGTTCGGTTACCGTAATGCCCCAACGGTTTAAATCGAAGTACCGGTGTCCTTCCATACCTAATTCCAACTTACGTTCAAAGCGCAAAGCTAAGCGAGCATCGGCAAGTGTTGTTATCGAACCACTATACGTGTTTATGGTATAGGTTACAGCAGGATCAGCCTTGGCAGAACCAGCAGCACGAGCTCTGATCACATCGATGTTGGCCATACCGTTAGCGATTTCACCAGTTTCAATTTGGCATTCAGCTAACAAGAGTAGGACATCGGCTGCGCGGATCAAACGATAACCGTTTACGGTGTAGCCGGAAGTCCAGTTACCAACCTCGGTTAATTGACCTTCCTGAGCTTTCTTATAAACTTGCTTTTTGGGTGCGTAAGGACCGGCATAGGATTGATCGCGAATCCAATCGGAACCGGTCATTTTTCCCCAATCCAAGTATTCAATTCCTCTGCGGCCCACACTCCAATCCAAACGAGGATCCAAATTCGGCCCCAAATCCGGTGTAAATGGCTGGGCCGGAGTTAAGCCCTGATCATCTACCAAGGCATTGCCTGCATCGTTGTAGGTGTTTGTTAACAGAGGTAGACCAGCCGAAGTACGGAAAGAGTTTACAAAATCGTGCGATGGTTGAAAGAATCCGCAGCAACCACCAGGACTGGCTCCACTTTTATAGGGGAAGTTCAATACTTCACCCCATCCTGCATTCCATCCACCGGATCCATCATTCACAGAATATTGGATGGTGTAGATAGTCTCCAGACTGGTGTTACGACTGGCTGCATCGAAGATGTTTCCATAATTCGGATCCAGCCCGATAGTCGCATTATTGGGCTTCCTGCCACCTGACCATGCGGTACCTGCAGCGGGTGCAACACTTCCGCCAATAATGCCTGATAAAATAGTTTTAGCTCCGGCATAATCCTGTTGCAATTGCATCATGGCTTTCGCTTTTAATACTTTTGCAACGGTGCCATTAAAGCGACCAATCTGGGTCATATTATCCGGTAACGTTGTTCCTGCGTCTAAGTCAGCAATTACCTGAGCCCGGATATCAACGTCATTGGTAACTTCCGAAGTGTTGGTAGTCTCATCTACATACGGTACACCGGTTCCGTCTGCTTTTCCCCACAGGCGCATGGCTTCTAAATGGAAGTATCCTCTTAATGCGCGGGCTTGTTTTCTGAAGGAATCTGCTTCCGCTGCCGATACTGCTCCAGATGATTCGGCCTGTGCCAAAACAACCAATGCCGAATTTGACCGGGCAATGCCATCGTATATAGAACGCCACTTAACATTCAGATACGGGTTGGTGGAAGCTTCCGCATAGGTCTGAATCGGATTGATATCCGGCTGGTCACCAGCATCTGTTCCCTTATTGGCTTCAAGGCCTCGAATACTACCATATACCCAGTTCGATGAGGCCGCTTCCCAGCCAAAGCCGTTACTCGCAACCCCGTCCAACATGGAATACGCGCCTATCAATAGAGCATCAACACCCTTTGAGGTTGCCAATACTTGCGCACTCAAGGCGCCATTTGGATTTACGGTAAGAAAATCCTCCTTGCAGGAATTTGTAAAGGCGAGCATCCCTGCAAATACCAATCCTACCTTTAGATTTATTCTTTTCATTTTAATTTTCTTTAAAGCTTCCATTAAAATCCAATATTAAGACCCACCAGGTATTGCTTCACAACCGGAATTGATCCATAGTCAATACCAAACTGTGTATCACCCAACGTATTGATATCCGGATCCGGACCGCTATAGTCAGAGATCGTGAAGAGGTTTACACCCTGTACATAAATCCGGGCATTGCTCAGGCCGATCTTGCTGATGGCAGAACGTGGGATTGTATACCCAATTTGCAGGTTTCTTAACCGCAAAAAGGTCCCGTTTTCTACATAATAGCTAACCGATTGTGTATTGGTTGAGAAGTTTGATTTGTTGGAAGCCTTCGGTACGTTGGTATCCGTACGGGTAGGTGTCCAGCTTCTGTAAAGCAAGTCGGTGCTCTTCTGGTTCTGGAACGAAGGCCAGAAATCTAGCCACCACTTATTGTAGTTGAAGATCTCATTGCCTACCGAACCATAGAAGAACACGGAAAGATCAAACCCTTTGTAATTGGCGCCCAAATTTAAGCCATAAGTAAAGTCTGGGTTCGGATTTCCAATAAAGGTTCTGTCATTTGGATCGATGACGTTGTTCGAAGCATCAACGTTTTCATACCGGAAGAAGCCGGGTTCTGCCCCTGCCTGAGTAGCGGCACCAGTAACCTCCGCACTTGTTTGGAATAACCCAATCACATTGTACCCAAAGAACTCCGAAATGGAGCGACCTACCATATTGCGGGTAAAGGTACCGATACGGGAGATGGATCCTGGATCGAAAAACTTCACATCATCCGTAATCTTAACAATCTCATTGTTGTACGAAGTCAATGTGAACGTTGCATCAAAGGAAAGGTCATTGGATACAATCTGCTTGTAAGCAATCTGAATATCAATACCTGTATTCTTCATCTCCCCAATGTTCACGAACGGAGCTGTAGCGGCACCATCCACAGCGGGGCGAGCCGGGTTAAACAACAAGTCCTGGGTTGACTTCTGATACCAGTCGAAATTGATCTGGAGTTTATTGTCTAACAAACCAGCATCAAAACCTACGTTGGTAGTCACGTTGGTTTCCCATTGAGCATTGGGGTTACCAATTTGAGAGGGCCTGAAACCCTGAAGGGAAGACGAGCCAGATCCGTTTAAGTCGTAGTTTGCATCACTTACACTACCTCCAAACAGGAAGTATTGATTCTGTGGGGAAACCGGTAACTGATTACCCATGGTTCCATATCCACCTCGGATCTTCAAATCGGAGATCAGATCCACGCCAGCCAAAAACGATTCTTCACTAATCCGCCAACCTGCTGAGAACGAGGGGAATGTTCCATATTTAGTGTCTTCACCAAAAACAGAAGCTCCGTCTCTTCGAACCGTAGCACTTAACAAATATTTGTCCTTAAACCCATAATCTGCTCTTAAGAACTGAGATACTAACTGACGGGGTGTATTAAAACCTGAAGTAGCTGCTTGAATCTGGGCGCCATTACTCACCGTACGGAATGAAAAGGCATCTGAGAAGTAACCCGCGCGGGTTGCACTAACACCACGTCCAATTCCATATTTAACCGCTTCATATCCTGCCACAGCAAGAATTTTGTGCGCATCAAAGGTCTTGTTAAAGGTTAATGTGTTTGTCCACACCCAGTCGCTATTATAATAGGCATTTTCGTTATAACTGGCAGTAGCAATGTTTTCAGCACGCTCGTAAGTAGAGCCTTGCCAGTTGGTATTGTACCCATTCTGATAAGTGCCACCAAAAGTCGTACGGAAATTCAAGCCTTCGATCAATTTAGCATCCAGATACATACTACCTAATAACCGGATATCTTGAGCACGGTCATCCTGATCCCGCTCCAAATCCGCCAATGGATTCGGTAAGTTACCCAAACGCGGTGCAATACCAGTACCACCATATTCCCCTGGAACAAAGGTGCGCGAAGTTCCAACTATGGTTTCCGTAATCCTTGAAGGGATAATTGGTTGTGCTCCCATAGCGCGTGCAACCGGGCTACCTTCCGCACCGTTTCCTGCTACCTGAAACCCGTTACGGCCAGTAACAGTCAAGTTTTCACCAATGGTCACCCGATCCTTAATTTTAAATTCAGAGTTGATCCGCGCAGAATATCGCTTGGCAAAGTTGTGAATAACAATACCTTCCTGATTGAAATAGTTTACCCCCGCATAGAATTTTGCATTTTCATTTCCTCCGGAGAGCGAAATGTCATGATTCGTGATTAATGCACTACGGGTAATGGTATTATACCAGTCGGTATCTGCTGCCCAGCTCGGTAATGTAGGAGAGGCTGCAGAGGAAGGACCATAAACGGGGTGGGTTTCGCTGGTTCCGTCATTGTCATATACCAACCACTGGAGATCCGCATACTCCTGAGAATTTAAGAGGAAATCCGGCTTATCGCCTGGGTTTTGAGTACCCACATACATGTCATAATTAACCTTCACTCCACTGCGAGTACCGGATTTAGTGGTGATCACAATTACCCCGTTCGAAGCCCGTGAACCATAAATAGAAGCGGCACCAGCATCTTTCAATACTGACATCGATTCAACATCGTTCGGGTTTAGGTTCGAAATATCCTGAGTCGGAACACCGTCTACCACATATAGTGGATCATTATTCTGGAACGAACCAAATCCGCGAATCCTTACTTTCGCAGGGTTTCCAGGACGACCATCCCCTGAAATGGTAACACCAGCAACCCGACCTTGTAACTGGTTCGTGATGTTACTGCTGGGGATCTGCACTAATTCATCAATCTTAACTGTTCCAACGGAACCAGTCAAATCTTTTTTCTCTTGAGCAGCATACCCTGTAACCACAATCTCCGAAAGTTCGGTTACGTCAACTTTCATGCTGACATCGATGACCGTGTTAGTTCCGACCTCTACTTCCTGAGAGGTGTAGCCAATGAACGAAAATAAAAGTCTCGCTCCCGATCCTACCGAGATCGAAAACTTACCAGACACGTCCGTTACGGTACCCGTTGAGGTACCGCTCACGATCACGTTAACGCCTGGCATTGCCGAACCGCTTTCGTCTCGAACGGTTCCAGTCACTACTCTGTCCTGCGCCAGCGCGGTATAAGAACCGGCCATCCACAGGAAGAGAAGCATCACACGCTTCGCTTTGCTGTAAAGTTTTTCCATGGTCATTTAAATTGGGTTAATTGTTTAGGGTAAAAAAATAAAATTAGGTTCTCGTAAAGGCTTACAGAACATCCTACGGACTATAAACCGGAAACAAAATAAAAGTTATGAATCATTTAAACACCAAAATATACGAAAAATAATTTTACAATCGATTGTGCAATCGATTCCGGTAACGGTAGCGCGACCGTTTGAAGGGGTTCTTATAGTCCTAACGACCATTAGCGACTCATACTTATGTGTCCGCACACAACACGAAATGTGGGCGCCCACACTTATGTACTATTATTTCGTATCTTAGTTCGTCTACCCCATTAACAGGGAGGCGAAAAAACCGTTAATTCATGCCACAAAAGAATATTCGGATTAAGGATATCGCCTTACTGGCAGGCGTTTCGGAAGGCACGGTAGATCGGGTATTGCATAAACGGGGAAAAGTATCGAAAGCGGCAGCCGAGAAAGTTAATAAAGTACTTAAAGAGATCAACTATCGTCCCAACCTGTTAGCCAAAACTCTTGGGCAAAACCGAACTTACCGAATCGCAACCCTCACTCCCAATCCCGACCTGGATCCATTTTGGAAGCAATCGCAGGATGGAATTGTTGCCGGTGAAAAGCAACTTGCGCAATTTGGAATTCAGGTTGTCATTGAATCTGCGTTCTACAATCCGGCCATCAAGGAGTCATTTCAGGAGGCGGCTTTAAAAGTTTTCCACTCGTTCCCCGATGGAGTGCTGATCGCTCCCCTCTTCTACTATGCTTCGCTGCCTTTCTTCAAACGACTAAACGAAGTCAAAATTCCTTACATTTTGTTCAATACCCGGATTGCCGAAGCCAAACCCCTCACCTTTATTGGCCAGGACCTGATTCAAAGCGGGAGGCTGGCTGCCGACTTACTGCGTGTTGGACAGACTTTGCCTGCTGCCTTTGCGGTGCTTCATGTGGATGAAGATTTATCGAACTCTGTTCACTTGCGTGAAAAAGAGAGTGGCTTTCGGGAGCACCTCAAAAAAAAAGATCCGTTCAGTCAGGTATACTCTTTTGAGTTGAAGAATGCGAATACTGCAGCCTTTCGTAAGGAATTGAATCTTGTGTTGAATATTGACAACCTGCGTGGTGTGTTCGTCAGCACGTCAAAAGGATATGCTGTAGCTCCCTCTGTAAAAAAAATCAATCCGGAAATTCGGGTAGTGGGATACGATTTGATCAAAGTAAACCTTGAATGCCTGGAAGCGGGCACCATCGATTTTCTGATCAATCAAAATCCCATGCGTCAGGCGAAACTCGGGATTCAAAGTCTAGCCAACTGCTTGTTATTCAACAAAACCGTTCCTACACAACATCTTTTTCCGCTTGAAATTATTACTGCCCAAAATGTGGGCTCCTATTTATCCCATCCGGGCAATCAAGCGGGCATTTTGGTTTGAGTTTTAGTCGTAATTTCGCGACTTAAACTTGTTATGAATCTATTTGATCAATACCCGGTATCGCTCACAAATTCTCTTACCGGAAACAAAGAAGTATTTCAATCTTTGAACCCCGGGTTTATTGGCATGTATGTATGTGGACCCACCGTCTACAATGATGTACATCTGGGCAATGTGCGCACCTTTCTCACGTTTGATATTGTTTCCCGGTACTTCCGGTTTCTGGGGTACAAAGTTCGCTACGTTCGTAACATTACTGATGTTGGACATCTGGAAAATGATGCCGATGAAGGGGAGGATAAGATCGCCAAGAAAGCCCGTCTTGAGCAACTCGAGCCAATGGAAGTGGTTAAACACTATACCGAAGGGTTTCACGAAGTGATGCGGCAATTCAACATTCTGCCACCCAGTATTGAACCCAGTGCCACCGGCCACATTGTTGAACAAATTGAAATCACCAAACGGCTTCTTGAAAAAGGGTTCGCATATGAATCGAACGGTTCTGTCTACTTCAATGTACGCAAGTACAACCAGGAGCATCATTACGGCATTCTTTCGGGGCGCAATATTGAGGAGTTGATGGAAAGCGGTCGTGACCTGGACAATCAGGATGAAAAACGGGAGAGGATCGATTTTGCACTTTGGAAAAAGGCTTCCCCATTTCACATCATGCGGTGGCCGTCACCCTGGGGGGATGGATTTCCGGGATGGCACATTGAGTGTACCGTGATGAGCACCAAATACCTTGGCGAGACCTTTGACATTCACGGGGGTGGAATGGATTTGAAGTTTCCACACCATGAATGTGAGATTGCTCAAGGCACCGGAGCAACAGGAAAACGTCCAGTAAATTATTGGTTGCACTCCAATATGTTAACCGTGAACGGGCAGAAAATGAGTAAATCGCTTGGGAATTCCTTTCTTCCCCGAGAACTATTTTCAGGAACTCACCCCCTGCTTGAAAAGGGTTATGGCCCCATGGCCGTGCGTTTCTTCATGTTGCAATCGCACTACTCCAGCACGCTCGATTTCTCGAATGAAGCATTACAAGCCGCGGAAAAAGGATACAAAAAGCTGATGAATGCTTTTAACCTGATTAAGAAAATGGAATCCGTGCCTGCCGGAAAGCCAATGTCAGAACTCAATGCTGAATTTAAGCGATTAAGCGAAGCGTGTTACCTCACCATGAGCGATGATTTCAATACAGCAAAAACATTGGCCGTGCTTTTCGAGATGTCGGCCCGGATCAATGATCTTAAGTCCGGAAACATTAACCTTGCAGAAATTGATCAGCCTGTATTTGATTCCTTCAAACAAACCTATATCGGATTTATTGAACAAGTCCTGGGCTTGCAGGAAGAAAAAGAAGAGAACGATGAAGTGCTGAGGGGAACCCTGGATTTGTTAATCACTTTAAGAAAAAAAGCACGCACCGATAAGAACTTTGCGTTGTCCGATAAAATTCGGGACGACTTAAAGAAAATCGGGATTCAGATTAACGATGGCAAAGACGGTGAAATGACCTATTCGATTGAATAGTTATTTCTTTGCCGCTTTCTCCGAATTGCTGACAAAAGCAATCGACTTGCTATCGGGAGACCAGGACGGAACGTTTATAGTGCCCTGCCCTCCATACAAATAAGCAATCACTTGTGGCGGACCACCCTGAGCGGGCATCAACCGCAACATTACCCGCTTGTAGGAAGGATGATCGTTAGGGTTAATGGTTGTTGGAAACGAAATGAATGCGATCCATTTGCCATCAGGGGAAAGGTGGGGAAACCAATCGTTGTACTCATCAAATGTGATTTGCTCCTTTGCAGAACCATCCGGTTTCATGCGCCACAGTTGCATTGTTCCGCTTTGGCTGGAGTTATAATAAATATACTTACCGTCCGGAGAATATTCGCACCCATCCACGTGATAGCCATCATTAGCGGTGAGCTTGATTTCTGCACCCCCCTTCACGCTGATTTTGTAGATATCATAGTAGGTGCCATCCCGCTGCCCTACAAAAACCACTTCTTTACCGGAAGGTGACCAACCGTGCAGATACGAGGGCGTTTTCTCGGTAACCAGCGTAGGCTCTCCCCCACTAAGGGGCAATACATAAACCGTGGATCCGCCCCCTGGCAGCCCCTCACGATGATGACTGATCGCCAGCATCTTGCCATCAAAGGAAATAACATGGTCATTATTATTGCGATTTGCTATTCCGGTATTCAGTTTTTCTTTTGTTCCATTGGCGATTGACACCTTGAATAATGAACCCTCCTCATTGATCAGTAATTCTTTACCGTTTGGCATCCAATTCGGAGCTTCAAATCGCCCGGTGGATTCCAGAATTATCTTTCTTTTCCCATCCAATACATTCATTACCTCCAGGCGGCTACCTAAGAAGCCTTGATTGTACGGATTATAAGTTTCCGCAACCGGTTTATCGATTCGTACATTCCAGACGATCGCTTCTTCGGTTACATTTTCATTATGTGCCGAAATAAACAATCCTAACAATAGAGAATCCGGCAAGGTTTTCAGAGATAGTCGACCTACTTCCTGCAAGGGCTCTCCCACCTGAGCAACCCGCATAATGTATGTTCCGCCCAGCCGTTCCAATTGAATGATCTGGACATGTTTTTTCGAAAATCGGATTTCATCTTCCGGATCGCGCATGTGGGCTCCCTTTAAATGCCGCCATTGCATGGCCGTAAGTCCATCGCCATGCAGGGTAGCACTCATGTGCGGTGCGTCTTCCTCCAGCGATCCTCGCACCATCCAACCGATCTTCCGGTGCGGATCCGTACCCTTTCCTAAAAATTGAAAATTGGCTGTTGCAATGAAATCTCCAGAAAGTTTTTTATGAGTGTAGTGAAATTCATCGCGGCCAAACCAGATATTATAGCCACTCCCTGTAAGGTGATACTCTTGCGTGGTGGTATTAAACGTTGTGTTGCCCGGATTCTTCGGCTTTCCAATATCAGTATGTCCATCAAAAATGCCCACCAGTTGACCGATTGCGGGAAATGAACAGAAAACAGAAAAAATAAAGAGCAGTAATATTCTCATAACCGGTGATTTAAGTCTTGCGGAAATCCTTTTCAATATTAAATAAATAGTAAGAACTATTTTCGTCAGCTACCGGTTAAATCAAAGATTGCCATGATCCTGAAGAAAATTTTCATCTTCCCCATCCGTATCTATCAAGCCACCCTTTCTCCTTTATTGGGGGCCCACTGCCGGCACGCTCCTTCCTGTTCGCAGTATACCATTGAGGCCATTCAGGAATGGGGGGTTGTTAAAGGAATTTGGTTAGGTGCAAAAAGAATTTCTCGCTGCCATCCATGGGGCACCAGCGGGTATGACCCTGTACCATCCCGGCATGATCAACGTAAAACCGAAATTCAAGAAGCTAAAATAACCGACCACAAAACTCAGCTTTGAATTTTAAATCCTTTGGCCCATCTTACTTTTTCTTAGAAGGAAAAGTATGCCTGACTTCCAGATTAAAAAGACTCCCAAAGATTACGATGTATGCATTGTTGGTTCCGGTGCCGGAGGTGGCATGGCAGCCTATGTACTTGCCAATGCAGGTGTAAAAGTTGTCTTGCTGGAAGCTGGTCCGCTTTATGATCCCGCTAAAAATGTAACGCAGCTAAAATGGCCATGGGAGTCGCCCCGCAGAGGTGCAAGCACACCGTACCGGCATTTTGGAGACTTCGATGCAGCCTATGGCGGTTGGGAGTTGGAGGGCGAGCCGTATACCCGTAAGAATGGAACCCAGTTCGATTGGTTTCGTTCGCGCATGGTAGGCGGAAGAACCAATCACTGGGGCCGGATTTCGCTTCGCTTCGGACCAAACGATTTTAAACGCAAAAGCATCGATGGCCTTGGTGACGATTGGCCCATCGGCTATGAAGATGTATCTCCCTACTACGATAAGATTGATCAGTTAATTGGTATCTTCGGTTCGAAAGAAGGTATTTATAATGAGCCTGATGGCATATTCCTTCCACCCCCCAAGCCCCGGCTACACGAACTCTACATTCAGCAAGCCGGAAAGCAATTAAACATTCCGGTCATTCCATCCCGCTTATCAATACTTACAAAACCTATTAATAAAGACCGCGGTGCCTGCTTTTATTGCGCACAGTGTAACCGTGGTTGCACGGTGTATGGTGATTTCTCATCGTCATCCGTGCTGGTTAAGCCAGCTTTAAATACGGGCAACGTAGATGTAATCCCAAACGCGATGGCCCGCGAAGTTATAACCAACGCTGAAGGAATTGCAACGGGAGTTTCATTCGTCAATAAGGATGATAAACAAGAATACACCGTTAATGCTAAAGTAGTGGTACTGGCTGCCAGTGCCTGCGAATCAGCACGGTTGTTGTTAAATTCAAAATCATCGCACAGTCCTAATGGTCTTGCGAACTCCAGTGGAGTGGTTGGTAAATACCTTCACGATAGCACAGGAACTGATATGGGTGGCATATTGCCACACCTGGTAGGTCGCAAGCGGTATAATGAGGATGGGGTTGGAGGTATGCATGTTTATTCGCCCTGGTGGCTTGACAATAAAAAACTGGAATTCCCACGTGGCTATCACATCGAATATTATGGCGGTATGGGAATGCCGGGATATGGATTTGGTTTTGGAATGCAGGGAACCAATAGTCAGTATGCCGGCCGCGATGGTCAGAAGCGGGGTGGTGGTTATGGTGCCGCCCTTAAGGATGATTACCGTTATTTCTATGGGGCCACCTTTGGTATGTCGGGGCGTGGTGAAGCCATTGCCCGGGAAGATAATTATTGTGAGATCGACCCTACCGTGGTGGATAAGTTTGGAATTCCAGTCCTTCGTTTTCATTATCAATGGAGTGATTATGAAATCAAGCAGGCCAAACACATGAAAGAAACGTTTGCCGAAATCATTGATACCATGGGCGGTGTGGTTACCTGGGGCAAAAGTACGGCTGAAGAAAACTATGGGTTAGCCGCCCCGGGTCGAATTATTCATGAAGTTGGAACCACCCGCATGGGCAATGACCCTAAGAAGTCGGTGGTAAATAAAAACAACCAGGCACACGATTGTAAAAATTTGTTTGTGGTGGATGGCGGACCGTTTGTTTCACAAGCGGACAAAAATCCAACCTGGACAATCTTGGCATTATCGATGCGGGCAAGTGAATATATTATTGATGAACTAAAAAAGCAGAATATTTAATTGATTGCTGTTTGTTCGCTATCAAAAGGCCAAGCCTTCCAACAAGCAACAATTAAAAACAAAAAAAGACATGGATAGGAGAAAGTACTTAAAGACACTCGCAGTTGGATCGTTAGGTGCAACAACCTTATTGAATCAGTCGTGCGAAACACCGAAAGATAAACCAACCGTTCCAACTTTTACCATCGATCGAACTCCTGCTGAATTAGTGCGGGAGGAAAAGTTGCTCAGCGAAACATTCTTCGATGATCACGAAATGAAAACCATTCGCATTCTGGTAGATATCATCATTCCAAAAGACGATGTGTCCGGATCCGCCAGCGATGCCAAGGTTCCTGAGTTCATCGAATTTATTGTCAAGGACATGCCGCGCCACCAAACACCGCTACGGGGTGGTTTAAAATGGTTGGACGTGCAGTGTATGAAGCGGTTTAATGCCGACTTTGCTTCCTGCACGGATGCTCAACAAATTGAAGTCATTGATGAAATTGCTTTCCCGCAAAAAGCAAAGCCGGAAATGCAACAAGGGGTTGCCTTCTTCAATCTGCTGCGCGATCTGACTGCCTGTGGATTTTTTACAAGCGAAATTGGAATCAACGACCTGGGCTATCAGGGCAACCGTCCTAATCAATGGGATGGAGTTCCTCAAGAGGTACTCGACCAGTATGGACTTAAGTATGATGAACGTACCTTAACGGAAAGCGTCAAATTCGATTCGTAATCAACAATTGTTAGACAACACTAATACTGAAATCAATTTCTTATGACTACACGAAGATCATTTATCAAAACCGCAGGCCTGGCGGCAGCCGCTGTTTCAATAGTTCCTCGTCATGTGTTGGGCAAAGGCTATATCGCTCCCAGTGACAAATTATACATTGCCGGTATTGGTGTAGGTGGCAAAGGCGAAAGCGACCTCGCCAGCATCACGAAAAATCCGAAAGCAACAGTATCTATTTTATGCGATGTGGATGATCGCAGAGCAGCCACTTCCGTGAAGCGTTTCCCCGAAGCCAAGTATTACAAAGATTACCGGAAAATGATTGAAGCGGAGTATAAAAATATCGATGCGGTAACCGTTTCTACCCCCGACCACATGCATGCCGTGCAAGCCATGGCGGCCATGAAACTTGGAAAACATGTTTATGTTCAAAAGCCGCTGACCCACGACATTTATGAAGCCCGCATGCTAACGGAGGCAGCCAAGAAGTATAAGGTCGTTACTCAAATGGGGAACCAGGGTGCTTCCGGTGATGGTGTGCGACAAATGCGCGATTGGTATGATGCTGGTATTATTGGAGATGTTCATACCGTTTACTGCTGGACCAACCGACCTGTTTGGCCTCAAGGAATTCCGTGGTCGGATAAAAAAGCAGAAGTACCAAAGGAACTGGATTGGGACCTTTGGTTAGGAACGGCCCCGAGCAAAGATTATGTTGAAAAACTCGTACCCTTCAACTGGCGCGGCTGGTGGGATTATGGTACCGGTGCCCTGGGCGACATGGCTTGTCATATTATCGAGCCCGCATTCCGTACCTTGGGATTAGGCTATCCTTCTGAAGTAGAATGCAGCGTAGGCAGTGTTTATGTTGATGAATTCAGGCGCGGCTACTTCCCGGAAAGTTGCCCCCCCTCCTCTCACATTACCCTTAAATTCCCCGGAAAGAATGGAAAGCCCGATATCAAATTCCATTGGATGGATGGCGGCATTCAACCGGAAAGGCCGGACGAATTAGGACCCAATGAAGTTTTTGGCGATGGTGGAAATGGAGTCTACATGATTGGCACGAAAGGCAAAATGATGTGTGGTACCTATGGCATCAATCCTCAACTGTTGCCCACCACAAAAACGAAAGAAGTTTCGGTACCTCAGAAATACAAGCGCGTGGAAGGCGGCTCAGAACCTGGTCACTACGTTCAGTGGGTAGATGCCTGTATTGCGGGGTATGGAAAAATGGAATTAAGTTCTGATTTTGAAATTGCAGGGCCATTAACCGAAAGTATTCTCATGGGCAACCTGGCGTTGCGTAGTTTTGACATCCGCAAACCAAGACCCAACGGCAGACCCGATCAATTTGACTATCCGGGAAGGTACATCAAGCTGCTGTGGGATGGGCCCAACATGAAGATCACCAACTTTGATGATGCCAATCAATTTGTAAAACGAACTTACCGCGAAGGCTATAGTCTGTAATATTTTAAATTTTATTATCCTGAATTGATGATTTCCAGAAGACACTTTATTAAAAAAGCTGCTTTAGGTGCCGCTGCTGTATCGATTGTACCGCGTTTTGTACTGGGTGGACCTGGGTATATTGCACCCAGCGATACGCTCTACATTGCCGGCATTGGCGTGGGTGGTAAGGGAACCAGTGACCTGACCGGGTTTGCAAAAAATCCAAAAGCGAAAATTTCTTTTCTCTGCGATGTAGACGATCGGCAAGCAATCGATTCGAAGAAGAATTTTCCAAAGGCGAAATACTATAAAGACTTTCGCGTGCTGCTGGATAAGGAAGCGAAGGACATCGATGCCGTTTCTGTTTCAACGGCCGATCATACTCACGCGGTTGCTGCGATGGCTGCCATGCAGCGTGGAAAGCATGTGTATGTACAAAAGCCATTAACACACGACATCTATGAAGCCCGCATGCTGACAGAAGCTGCAAAAAAATACAAGGTGGTTACCCAAATGGGAAATCAATATGCCTCGGCTGATCATGTACGGGTTGCAAAAGAGTGGGTAGATGCCGGGTTGATTGGGGATGTGCATACCGTTCATTGCTGGACAAACCGCCCAGTATGGCCGCAGGGAATTGCCACCCCAACTGGAAAACATGCGTTGCCGAAAGAACTGGACTGGGATTTATGGTTAGGCCCGGTGAAGGAAGTGGATTACAATCCTGCTTATCATCCTTTCAATTGGCGGGGATGGTGGAATTTTGGTACCGGTGCATTAGGTGATATGGCGTGCCATATAATGGATGCAGCATTCCGGATTTTACCCATTGATTATCCGTCCGAAGTTGAATGCAGTGCTACCACCGCCTGGGCTGACTTCTTCAAATTGGCCGATTACCCGGATAGCTGTCCAGCATCTTCGATCATTCACTTGAAGTTTCCTCGCACCGATGGCAAGGGAAACATCAACTTCACCTGGATGGACGGTGGCCTGGTACCCAAACGCCCCGAGGAAATGTTACCTGATGAAATGATGGGTGACGGTGGCAATGGCTACATCTTCGAAGGCACCAAAGGCAAATTGATTGGTAATTATGAACGACCACCCTTGTTACTGCCCAGCACTCGCATGAAGGAAGTAACCCTACCTGCTCCTACTTTACCCCGTGTACCTGGAGCAGAAGAGGGACATTACACACAATGGGTAGATGCCTGTCTTGCCGGATATGGCAACATGCAAGTAAGTTCACCTTTTGAGTTTGCCGGACCTTTCACAGAAGCCGTGCTAATGGGCAACCTGGCAATTCGTAGCTATAACATGCGCAATGGTTATAATTTTCCAGGTAGAAAGAAATTACTGTGGGATGCAAAAAATATGAAGATCACCAACTTTGATGAAGCTAACCAGTTTGTAAAACGAGAATACCGAAAAGGCTGGAGTTTATAATCGGAATGAAGAGGCCAGACATTTTTCAACTTTGTCGTTCTTTCTCAAGTTAAATGGAAGACAGCAATTTTATTCGTGGTAAACTTACCACCTACACAACCGAATTCATTCATTTCATCGAGGCCCAATCACCATCTCAATTTACGGATACCCCGAACGGGAAGTGGTCAAGCGGACAAAACCTGGAGCATTTAATACGCAGTTTGGCACCCGTTTCCCTGGCGCTGCTATTGCCGGGATTCCTTTTGAGATTACTTTTCGGAAAACCCAATCGCAAACCCAGGACCTACCTTGAATTGGTGGAACGGTACAAACAAAAACTAGCAGCCGGTGGCCGCGCATCGGGTAGGTTTATCCCTCCGCCAGTCGGCTGGAATGAACGTGGTCGCAAAATCATTGAACTAAAAAAAGAAGTAACTAAAATGACAACCCGGTTGAACTCCTGGCAGGAGGATCAATTGGATAAGTACCTGCTGCCTCACCCCTTACTCGGCAAACTAACCTTGCGTGAAATGTTATTCTTCTCGATTTACCACATCGAACATCATCATCAACTATTAAAGGGGCGATAGAAACAACTCCCCGGATGTCTTTGTCTAAAATCGCTACCTTTGCCGGATTGGCCAAGCCGCATGCTCAAGATTGACGCCCACACACACATCCTTCCTAAAAAAATGCCCAACTGGAGTGAGAAGTTTGGGTATGGCGATTTCATTTACTTACAACATCATAAAAAAGGGTTCGCTAAAATGATGCGTGGCAATCAGTTCTTCCGGGAGATAAAAGAAAATTGCTGGGATCCGGAAATCAGAATAGAAGAGTACGAACAATTTCATACCCAGGTACAAGTGGTATGTACCATCCCGGTCATGTTTTCGTATTGGGCGCAACCCCTGGATTGTCTTGACCTTTCCAAATTTCTAAACGACCATCTTGCCAAACTGGTCGATAAGTATCCCAAACAATACATCGGCCTGGGAACGGTGCCTATGCAAGACACGGAATTATCGGTGAAGGAGTTGGAGCGCATAAAAAAAATTGGTTTGCACGGTATCCAGATTGGCTCTAATATTAATGATGACAATTTAAATGAGGAACGATTTTACCCGGTCTTCCAGGCATGTGAAAAATTGAACCTTGCCGTGATGGTACACCCCTGGAACATGATGGGTGAAAAGAAAATGCAACGCTATTGGCTACCCTGGTTGGTGGGCATGCCGGCCGAAACATCGCGCGCTATGTGTTCGATGATCTTTGGCGGGATTTTTGAAAGACTCCCCAACTTGCGGGTCATGTTTGCCCATGCCGGGGGTTCTTTCCTGCCAACCATTGGCCGGATCGAACATGGTTTTGAATGCCGGCCGGATCTGGTGGCGATCGACAACAATGTAAATCCCCGGAAGTATATTGGTAAGTTTTGGGTGGACAGTGTAACGCATGATTCGCTGATGCTGGAATATGTTTTGAAGCTCCAAGGAAGCAAGCGTGTCATGTTGGGATCCGATTATCCGTTTCCTTTGGGAGACTTGGAGATTGGTAAATTTATTGATGAAATGAATTTACCAGAATCGGTAAAAGAAGACATTTTCAGCAATGCCGCACTCGAGTGGTTGCAACTATCAAAGGAGGATTATATACAATAATGCATGGGAAGCGTATTTAAAGGAATTGTTATTGTGCTGTTTTGGGGATTCCCCTCTTGCAGCACATATGCTCAGACGGAACAAGAAAAGCTTCGCGAATTAGAACTGCAACGCCAGGCCGATAAACAACGCAGCATCGACCGGCAAATTGATTCGATCGGCACCCTAATCGACAATCAGGAATATGAAGCCGCTGATAAAAAAATAGTAGCAGTCCTTCAATCGGTACGAAGTGTTCCTTCAACCCTCACTTTTTACATCGGAAAAAATTCGTTCTATCTTGCCAAGTACAAACAAAGTGTCGACTGGCTAAACAAGTACATTCAACTAAAGGGTACTTCTGGTCAATTTTCGGAAGAAGCGATTCGTTTAAAAAATACCGCGGAAGCAGAACTTCTGAAAGAACGGTTGGAAGAAAGCAAACAAACCACGCAGGTACTCTCAAAAGACTTTGACCTGGACTGTGGCCCCACAGGCAAAGTGACTTGCCCGGTTTGTAATGGTACTACAGTAATAATAAAGCGCGGCTATATTGGTGATACCTACAAGACCTGTGGATTCTGTAACCATGAAGGAGTCTTATCGTGTGCGGATTACAATAAACTATTAAAAGGAGAGCTTAAACCAGCCTCTAAGTGATTGGAGCAGATATGGTTAGGCGGGACATTTTCGCAGATTTTCGTTACCTTTGCAGGTCAATTTTGCACGATGGCCCTCTATAATCGTATTAACGGAAAAGAGCTCAAAGAGCGGTTACGCAATAGCCTACAAACCCGCACAACGATCTCATTTTACAAGTACCATCAACTCGCTGACCCCGGTGCCTTGCGGGATGAATTATACCTGCGATTTGATCAACTTCAGGTTTGGGGTAGAATTTATGTTGCCCACGAAGGAATTAATGCCCAGATCAGTGTACCCACCGAACGGTATCAGGATTTTAAAGCCCAATTATATAGTATTCCGTTTCTGAATGGAGTGCGACTAAACCTTGCTGTGGATGATAACGGCAAATCCTTTTTCAAACTAAAAATTTTGGTGCGTAAAAAGATTGTAGCCGATGGATTGAATGATCGCACCTTCGATGTAACCAACTGCGGAGTTCATGTTAATGCGAAAGAATTCAATGCGTTGGCCGATGATCCCAATACCCTTATTGTGGACATGCGAAATCATTATGAAAGTGAGGTAGGTCACTTCAAAAATGCCATATGTCCGGATGTGGACACGTTTCGGGAAGAACTCACCTATGTGCAAGATCTGCTTGGAAATCAAAAAGATAAAAACTTATTGATGTATTGCACTGGTGGCATTCGTTGCGAAAAAGCCAGCGCCTGGTTTAAGCACATCGGGTTTAAGAACGTCTTCCAACTCAACGGTGGGATTATCAAATACGCTCAGGAAGTAAAAGCTGAGAATCTGGAAAACAAATTCATCGGAAAAAATTTCGTGTTTGATGAGCGGCTTGGTGAACGGATTTCTGACGACATTATCAGTGAATGCCATCAATGTGGAAAGCCTTGCGATACGCATACTAACTGCAAAAATGATGGTTGCCATTTGCTTTTCATTCAATGCGGCAGTTGTGCTGAACAATACCACGGGTGTTGCTCGCAGGAGTGTGCCGATATCCTTGCCCTCCCGGTGGAAAAGCAAAAAGAACTGAGAAAAGGAATCAACAAGGGTCGCCAGGTCTTTAAAAAGGGTCGAGCCAAAGATCTTAAGGTAAAGCTCGGTAAGTCGGTAACGGCTTAATATGGAATCGAAGAATCCTATCCGCATCGGCATCATCAACGTTTCAGACCGCGCCAGTCAAGGCATCTACGAAGATGTGCCGGGCCAAGCCATTGTCAGTACACTCCAGGAATATCTGATCAGTGAATGGCAAAAAGAATATGCAGTTATTCCCGATGAGCAGCCATTAATTGAACGCACGTTAATTGAAATGGCCGATGTGAAAAATTGTTGCCTGATCATCACGTGTGGTGGAACCGGGCCTGCCTTGCGCGATGTAACTCCGGAAGCCACGGAAGCCGTTTGCACGAAAATGATGCCCGGCTTTGGGGAACTGATGCGCCAGGAAAGTTTGAAATACGTTCCCACCGCAATTTTATCGCGGCAGACAGCCGGAATCCGAAATCAAACTTTAATCGTAAATTTGCCAGGGAAACCAAAAGCTATCAGACAGTGTTTGAATGCTGTATTTCCGGCCATTCCGTACTGTATTGACCTTTTAAATGGCCCCTATATCGAATGCAGGCCCGAACTAATAGCCGTTTTTCGCCCCGCAAAATAATAAACGCGTATGGCCAGAATAAAGTACTACTACGACACCGAGACTTGTAAGTACGAGCGAATCAAAACCACCACCGGGGATATCATTCTGAATACGCTCGGGATTCTCTCACTCACCGTGGCCATGGCTGTAGGCTTGTTGATTTTGTACAGTTCCTATTTTGAATCGCCAAAAGAATTAATCCTTCGGAATGAAGTGAAGGAATTGGAATTCTATTATGAAAATCTGCAAGCAGAAGTTGAAAAACTTCACAAGCAGCTTTCCAACATGGAATACCGCGATGATAATATTTACCGGGTAGTTCTCGGAGCCGAACCCATCGACAAGAGTATTCGCGAAGCCGGAGTGGGCGGCCTGGATCGGTATGAAGACATTCGGAATAAAAACATCATTCATGAAGACCTGATTGTCAAGTTGACAGAAAGTGTGGATAACCTCCGCAGAAAAATTTATATCGAGTCAAAGTCACAAGATGACGTAGTGGAGTTAGCGGAAAGCAAGGAGAAATTATTTGCCGCGATTCCAGCCATTCAACCGGTAGCCAATAAACAATTAATCGCCCTGGCGTCCGGGTACGGCCTGCGCATTCATCCCATCTACAAAGTGAAGAAATTGCACACCGGTATTGATTTTGCTGCAGCCATCGGAACCCCAATCTATGCCACTGCAGATGGCGTGATCGACAAAGTTCATATTAGTTTCAGTGGATACGGAAAAATGCTGGAGATCGATCACGGTTTCGGCTACCGAACCCGCTATGCCCACATGCATGGATTTGCGGTACGGCAAGGACAAAAAGTTAAGCGTGGCGATTTGATTGGGTATGTTGGCGATACAGGGCTCTCTACAGCCCCGCACTTGCATTATGAAGTGTTCGTGAATGGAATTCACGCCAACCCGGTGCATTACTTCTTTAACGACCTTAACCCTGCCGAGTACGAGAAGATTATTGAACTTGCTTCCATAGAAAATCAATCGTTGGGAATGTAATTGAGAATTACTTCATTTGAAGCCTGTGCTAAAGCTCAGGCTTTTTTATTTGCAGCAGGTTTACTTTTGATAATGTATCCAGCATTCATACCTTAGCAACCACGACTATGAACCGACTCCTTCTTGGACTCCTGATCTCGCTGACGTGGCTTGAATCCACAGCGCAGGGTTGCAGTGATGCCGGCTTTTGCACCATGGGCGCACTCAAGCCTGATCAGCCTTTCAATAAGAAAATGCAGCTAAAATTGCGTTCCATGGAAGTGAGTTTTTACCGGGGCACCACCACCACCACTCCGGTAATTTATGTGGCTACTGCTGATCTCAATTTTGGACTTACACAACGTTCCTCTTTTCAGGTAAAGTTGCCCTACCTGGCAGTTCGGAAAGGAAATTTGGGTGAAGCGGAAGGCATATCCGATCTTTCTTTCTGCTACACCCGATCCATTATAACTTCAGAACAATTTGATGTGAATTGGTCGGTCGGTGCGAAGATTCCAACCAACACCGCTAACAAAGAATCGGAAAAGTTTCCCGGTGAGCCACTACCCATGTATTATCAAACCAGCCTGGGTACCTATGATTTTATTACCGGATTGTCTATGATTAACCGGCAATGGCTACTCGCCACCGGAATTCAGATACCAGTTATTCATAACAATGACAACTCATTCGATTGGACTGATTATCCTGATTATCCGGATCCGAGTTACATCGAAACTTACAGTCAAGCCAATCAATTAAAACGTGGTATTGATGTAATGCTGCGGGTTGAGCGAAATTTTAGATTTGCCCGATTCAATTTTTCTATTGGCCTATTGCCCATTTATAGAATCACCAACGATCGAATTACCTTAAACGATGTTGAAATAAAACCTGTTGGTGCTCGTGGGTTAGCGCTTACCGGCATTGCTACAGGCGGATATAATTTCAATGTTCAATCTGGTGTGAAAGTTCTGATGGGTAGAAAGATAACACAACGCGATGTAAACCCAGATGGGCTATCCCGGGTATCGGTGGCAACAGTAAGTTACTTCTATCGCTTTTAGGAGATGAGGCTGTACTTTTTCACCTTATTCTTAACGCTGACTTTCCAAGCCGCATTTTCGCAGTCCGCTAGGAAAGAATCTGAAATACTTCAAAAACTGGACGAACTCCTTTTCGACTCCCGGTATGAAGAAGCTGTCCTATTAGCCGATCAATCCACTTCAAAGGAGGTACAAGTAGCGGTATTGATTGGAAATAAAAAATCAGAAGCCCTCATCCGGCAAGGAAAATTTGATGAAGCCAATGCTTTGCTTCAACAAATCCTTGCTCATATCAATTCGTCTGCACTCGGTGAGCCTTTCACATCAATCACAAAATCAAATATTGGGTTCCTTTATTTGAATCAAGGAAGAAATGACCTGGCTCTTGAAATCCTGGTGCCCGCCTCCATAGCCTTGCAACACGCTGGCGCTGCGTTAGAAGCCGCGCAGGCATTTACGTATCTGGGGCTGGTCTATTTAAACACCGGAAAATATGTGCAGGCGGAGGAACAGCAATTGATGGCGCTTTCGATTCGTAACGATCACCTACCCGAAATGCATGAATTGATTGCCGCTTCCTACAACGATTTGGGCTTAATCTATAGCCGTTTGGATTTGGATAAAGCGTTGGATAATTATGAGAAAGCAACCGCACTATATGCCAAATTGCATGGCGAAGATCATCCCAAATTTGCAATTGCCAATACCAATCTGGGTGTTGTGTACCTGGCGTTAGCGCTGTATGGTGATGCCGTCAATTATTTTGAAACCGCCCTGAAAATCTGGGAGAAGCGTTCGTCACAACCCAATCCTTCCAAAGCCTTTGTGCTGCGTTACCTGGGAGAAACCTATTCAAAGATGGGCAACCTGTCCGCGGGTAAGGAGTTTTACGATAAAGCTCTGCACATGTATGAAACCGTTTATGGCAAGAAACATCCGGATGTTGCGTTTATGCACATGGTGATTGGCGATGTCTATCAATCCGAAAATCAGTATGAGGCGGCCTTAAATTCTTACCAACAATCCCTGATAGCCAATGTCAGCGATTTCAATTCTCTGGATATAGCCATTCATCCCACCGGTAAGAATTTTTACAGTGGCACTCAATTGCTTTATTCTCTGATGTCGAAAGCCGAAACACTGGAGGCCAGGCACTTGGGTAAAACCCTGAAACTATCGGATCTTACGTTAGGACTTACTGCGTTACAGGTTTGCGATTCCTTGATTGACCGGTTGCGCCAACAAACCACCAATGAAACCGATAAAATTTCACTGGGCACCATCGCTTCTGAAATCTATGCCGATGGAGTTAGAATTTCTCATTTACTCAACGAAGTGTCTTTCACAAATCGGTATTCCTATCGAGAACTTTCCTTCTATTTTGCTGAAAAAAGTAAGTCTGCCGTATTGCAAGAAGCAATTTCCGATGCTAATGCGAAATCGTTCGCCAATATCCCGGCCCACTTACTGGAGGAAGAAAAGAGTCTGAAAGCAGCGATGGCCATGGTCAATCAAAAACTCGCACAAAAGCCTTCCGAAGAGGAAGAAAAGTATCTGCGCGAAACTGCTTTTCATTTAAATCAAAGTTATGTTGAATTCACGCAACAATTAGAACAAAACTTTCCGGATTACTTTAATCTTAAATTCAACTCTACTTTGCCTTCTGTTAAACAAATTCAGGAATTGCTGGATGAATACACTGGCCTCCTTTCTTATTTTATTGACGAGAATGAAGAAGGGGCCAGCCGATTGTACACTTATACGATTACCAAAAAAAGTTTTGTCATTAAAGATCAGGCAATACCTGTCGAATATGACAAGTTCTTAAGCGGCTATCGGAACAGTTTGTATTTCTCCTCATTAAACACATTTATCCCAACCAGCAGAAGTCTCTACCGGCTGCTCATTCCCAAGGGGTTGCCCACTGCCATTAATAACCTGGTTATCCTTCCGGCCGGCCGAATGAGTGTTATTCCCTTTGAAGCATTGTTGACGAAAGCGGTAAGCAATGCTCAGGCAGCCTCGTTCAAAAACCTGCCCTACCTGATTAAAGAGTATAGCATCCGCTATGAGTTTTCAGCCGGTTTATTGCTTCAAAAGAAAATCTCAAAGGAGCCCCTTCAAATTACTTCTGCCCGTCTGTTGGCACCGATCTCGTTCCCCGAAAAAGATAACCTCAATAATTTACCGGGCACTGAACTGGAAGTAAATGAAATTGCAAAATTACTGCAAACAAAAAATATCACATGTGATGTACTAATCAGTAAACAGGCTAACGAAACCATGGTTAAGGAGGAAGATCTGAAGAATTTCACCTTGATTCATTTCGCCACCCACGGCATTGTTGATGAAGATAATCCGGAATTGTCGCGCATCTTTTTGCAGAATGATTCGGAAGCCGAAGATGGCAACTTATATTCAGGCGAGATCTATAACCTCCATTTGAATGCAAATCTGGTGACCCTGTCAGCCTGTCAAACCGGCCTGGGTAAGATTTCCAAAGGTGAGGGCGTAATCGGATTGTCGCGGGCATTGGTTTATGCGGGGGCAAAAAATCTCATTGTCTCATTTTGGAGCGTAGCCGATGAATCCACTGCAGAATTCATGACCCGTTTTTATCAAATCCTATTACAGAATCAAGGCCGTACATTTACTACGGGATTAAGAGAAGCAAAACTGGAAATGATCGGACAGGATACCTATGCGGCTCCCTATTATTGGGCACCGTTTATATTGATAGGATTTTAAACTTGGAGCGGATTTTTAACCCGCCCTTGCAGTAGTGGGTGGGTTCGCCACTCCTACTGTCAGGGTCAGGTTGTAACACAGTTTAACGCTATGGCAAAATAGAATTTACTGTGCTTTAGAGAACCGTAAAGTAGGGGCATGAGTTTCAATTTTCCTAAACATTTTCCAAAACTTTGTTTCCCTGGTAAAAATGGCGTTTTTAGTGCCAAAATGGCGCTTTTATAGATGATTGAGGACAACTACAAACAGCGCGGATTGCGCAATAAACTGGTCAAAAAACTCCGTGAAAAGGGCATTTTCGATGAGGGGGTTTTAAGCGCCATTGGAAAAGTGCCTCGCCATGCATTTTTTGATGATGCCCTGCTTGTCCATGCCTACGAAGACAAGGCTTTTCCAATTGGGGAAGGTCAGACGATTTCACAGCCTTTTACAGTAGCCTTTCAGACCGAAAAGTTAAAAATAAAGCCTGGCGAGAAGGTGCTTGAAATTGGAACCGGATCCGGCTACCAGGCCGCAATTTTAGTTGAAATGGGGGCCAAGGTGTATACCATTGAATATAATAATAAACTTTACGAGCGCACCCGGAAATTTCTTCCCCTTCTGGGCTACCAACCCTTCTTTTTTTACGGAGATGGATCCAAAGGAATTCCTGCGAAAGCCCCGTATGATAAAATTATCGTAACTGCCGGAGCCCCTGTTGTGCCTACCGCGCTTACCGATCAACTGGCAGACGGTGGAATTCTGATTATCCCTGTGGGGGATCGCGAACGTCAAAAAATGCTGCGCATCACCAAGCTAAATGGTAAACTCAAGCAAGAAGAATTTGAATTCTTTGCCTTCGTACCGCTCTTAGGCGAGCAGGGATGGAAGCAATGATTTTAATTCTTCAAACTTGGCAGAGACAGGAATGGAAGTTTTCTTACCTGCAAGAAACTTGTTCAATCGTTCAGGTAGTTCGGGTTTGGTGTGAATAGCTTCTTCCACTACCTCCATAAACTTGGCAGAATGTGCCGTCTCCAGAAACACTCCCGAGTATTCAGGATGCGCCTGTAGGAACGTTTTCAAACCAAGATATCCCACGGCTCCATGTGGATCCAAGACATACTGGCTCTTCTCAAAAACTGATTTCATCGCCCCTTTCGTCTCCGCATCGGTAAATGAATATCCTGCTACATCATTCGAGAACGCCTTCGCCTCCTGATTATACAAATCGAGCATTCGCACAAAATTACTGGGATTGCCAACATCCATCGCATTGCTGATTGTTTGTTTGGAGATACGTGGCAGAAACACACCCGACTTCAAAAATTCAGGAACAACTGCATTGACATTGGTAGCCGCAACAAATTTAGCAATTGGCAGTCCCATCCTTTTGGCAATTAATCCTGCTGTCAGATTCCCGAAATTGCCGCTCGGTACGGATACCACCAATGGCCGTCTGGTTTTCGCAAGATGTGCATAGGCATAGAAGTAATAGAATGATTGAGGAATCAACCGTGCGATGTTGATGGAATTGGCTGAAGTTAGGAAAAAAACTTGCTTCAGATCCGCATCCATAAAAGCCGCTTTCACCAACCGCTGGCAATCATCAAAAGTACCCATCACTTCCAGTGCGGTAATGTTTTTACCCAAGGTGGTGAATTGTTTTTCCTGTACCTCACTCACTTTGCCGGCTGGATATAAGACTACCACACGGGTACCGGGTACATTTAAGAACGCATTTGCAACCGCACTGCCTGTATCGCCCGATGTGGCTACTAAAATTGTTATTGTTTTGTTCTCCTGTTGGGCAAAATAGCCAAGCAACCCGGATAGAAACCGGGCCCCAAAATCCTTAAAGGCCAGGGTAGGTCCATGAAATAATTCCTGGCAGTAAACATTTTTCTCAATCGCTACCAACGGTGCATCGAATTGAATCGTGTGCGCAATGATTTTCCTTAGCTCATCCTCGGGCACATCATCATCGAGAAATCGTACTGCCACTTCAAACCCAATTTGTCCGAGTGTTAAGTCTGCTAAAGCGTTGATAAAAAACTCCGGTAGAACCGGAATATACTCGGGCATGTACAACCCATTGTCCGGAGCCAACCCCTGGATCACAGCCTCGCGTAAACTAACTTTTCGATGTCGGTTGTTGGTACTATAATACTTCATGTGCGCTCAGTAATATAGGCCCCGCGTTGATTAATTTTTGATACATACACATCGGCTATTAGCTCCCGCCTTTCGAATTCCTGTTGAATCGCCTCGCCTGCTCGTGTTGCGATGGGACGTGATTCACTCAAGGCAAATACCGTTGGACCAGAACCCGAAATTCCAAATCCCAGGGCACCCGACTCCAGGGCTACGGTACGCATTTTATCAAACCCGGGAATGAAGGCAGCGCGGATGGGTTCTGCAATCACATCCTTCAAGGATCGACCGATCAAAGCGTAGTCCGGCTTCATTAACCCGATCATCAGGCCGGCAATATTTCCACTTTGCGTGATGGTATCCTTTAATGAAATCGATTGCCGCAATACTTTCCGTGAATCTTCTGTCTTCAGTTCAAGATGAGGATGAACAAGGGTACAGTACATTTTTTCCGTAGCATCAATCCGGATTACATCGAGTGGGGAATAATCCCTGACCAGCACAAAACCACCCAATAACGAAGGAGCTACGTTATCGGCATGTGCCGACCCACAGGCTACGCGTTCCGCTTCCATCGCATGCGGCACCAACTGTTCACGCGTAAGCGGATTACCCATCAGTTCATTTATTGCAACCAAAGCTGCTACTCCACTGGCTGCACTGGATCCCATGCCACTTCCTAGCGGCAGGTTTTTATTCAACTCAATATCAACGCCCTGGTTTAACCCTAAGGAGCGCAGGAATGATGCGACAGCAACACTGGCTGTATTTTTCATAGCCTCACGTGGGAGCTTTCCACCGTCTCCGGTAATTGATACTAGTTGAATCAACTCATCCTTCCGCAACGTTATACGCACTTCATCACCAGGATGATCCACCGCAAAGCCTAGTATATCAAACCCGCAACATACATTAGCTACGGTGGCCGGAGCAAAGGCTTTTATTGAGGTCATGGAAGGTTAGTTGTTTGCATAGTTACCAATCCGGATTATATCCGCAAAAACCCCAGCCGCTGTTACTTCTGCTCCCGCGCCAGGACCCCGAATAACCATGGGCCGCTCGTTATAGCGCTCCGTGGTTAATAAAATAATATTGTCACTTCCGGAAAGAGAGTAAAACGGATGTTGTGCATTGACCGATCCTAAACGAATACTTGTTTTCCCATCTTTCAAAACCGCCATATACCTCAACTTTTCATTGCGTGAAGCTGCCTCCGTTGCCAATTTCTCAAAGTAGGAATTGTGCTTCTCCAATTTTGTAAAGAATGCATCTACGGCCAACTCACCCCGGCAATCCTCGGGCACTAAGCTTTCAACCTGAATATCCCCTAACTCCAGAGACAATCCTGCTTCCCGCGAAAGGATCAGAATTTTTCGGGCCACATCCATGCCATTAAGATCATCGCGGGGATCGGGCTCGGTATACCCCTTCGCTTTTGCCGCTTTAACCACTTCACTGAATTGATCGCCAGGCTGAAAGGTGCTGAAGATGTAGTTCAATGTTCCGCTTAGTACTGCTTCAATTCCAATCACCGCATCCCCGCTGATCAGTAAGTCATTAAGTGTGTTGATGACAGGAAGTCCGGCACCGACATTGGTTTCGTACAAAAACTTAACGCCACGCTTTTGAGCCGCTTGCTTCAGCGTTTGGTACTTCTGCATGGACCCTGAATTCGCCTTTTTGTTAGGCGTTACAATCGAGATGTTGGAAGAAAGTATGGCTTCGTAATGATCAGTAACTTCTGTGCTGGACGTGCAGTCTACGAAAATGCTATTCGACAGGTTCAGGCTCATCATCGTACCCATATAGGTATTCAGGTTCATCGCCTCTCCTACTTCCAGCATTTGGGCAACTGCGACTTCAAGACCTAAGCCATCTTCATTAAACAACAACTTTTTACTGTTGGCTATCCCCACCACATGTACCTCGATATGGTTTTGGCTGGCCAACTGGTTGTATTGTTTCTGAATCATGGCTAATAATGACTTCCCAATCAGACCTGTTCCTACCAGAAACACATTTAACACCTTACGATCCGACAGGAAGAATGCCTCGTGTAAAACATTCAATGCTTTCGCAATATCTTGTTGATGAATCACAGCCGAAATATTCAGTTCAGAAGACCCTTGTGCAATGGCATTGATATTAATCCCACTTTTTCCCAATGCACCGAACATCCGTCCGCTGGTACCGGGGTTGTGTTTCATGTTTTCTCCTACAATCGCCACAATGGATAGATGTTCCTCCACCTTCACTTCATCCATCTCCTGACTTCGGATTTCATATTGAAATTCCTTTTCGATGGCGCGTTTTGCCTGGTTCGATTTGCTGCCTTCGATGGCAAAGCAGATGGAGTGCTCGGAGGATGCCTGACTGATTAAAATCACGCTAATGTTTTCTTTGGCCAGGGTGCCAAACAAACGCATGGAAACACCTACCACACCAACCAGGCCACTACCCTGTACACTAAGCAAACTAATCTTATCCATCGAAGAAATTCCCTTAATGATCAGGTCACGGCCATTGGATTGATCGCTGATCACGGTGCCCGCAAAGGTTGGATTGAATGTATTCTTGATCCAGATGGGAATATGATTCACCATGGCCGGTTGCATGGTAGCCGGAAAAATTACTTTAGCTCCAAAATGAGAAAGCTCCATGGCCTCCTCATAGGACATTTCTTTTACCGTAAATGCCTTCTTTACCTTACGGGGATCGGCTGTCATCATGCCGTCCACATCGGTCCAGATTTCCAATGTAGATGCCTTCAGGGCTCCCGCAAAAATCGCAGCCGTGTAATCGGAACCACTCCGACCAATGGTGGTGGTTTCTCCAGACGAGGATGATCCGATAAAGCCCGTAATCACTTGCAACTCTCCATGAACATCAAAGTATTCACGAATCAACCGGTTGGTCGTTTGAAAGTCAATCCGGGCATTCCCAAAATGATTATCCGTTCGAACTACCAGGCGGGCATCCAGAAATTCTGCTGCCAATCCCTGATCTTTTATCGCCTCAGCAATAATGAATGCCGATAATCGCTCGCCAAAACTCATGATGTAATCGAGGGTTCGCAGCGTTCGCTCCTTCACGAGAAATACTCCATGCAACACATCTTCCAGTTCATTGATCATGAACTTCACCTGCGCGATTACTCCACTTTGCTTCTGAATCCCGATTAAGTCACGCACCGCATCCAGATGTCTGGTTTCCAGGGCTTGCAGGTGGGTCTTGTATTCACTGTTTCCCGCCAACGCCAATGCGCTCATCGTGATGAGCACATCGGTTACTCCACCGAAGGCAGAGAATACAACGGCAATGCTATCTTCCTTGAGGCCGGGCTTTATAATTTCAATGACCGAACGTATGCGCTCCGATTTCCCTACCGATGAACCACCAAATTTTAAAATTTTCATAATAAACGTCTGAAATCACTTCAGATTTTGATTTTGGAATTAAGTACTAGGATGTTATGAGAAAGCAGAAATATGTCGGGAGCTACCCCGTAATCGTGGTGGTGGTTGTCTCAATAGAGATTGAGGCCGGGTACAAAAGAAGGGTCATGCAGAAAAACACGAAGTACGATTATTTCACGCAAGAAGCACATTGGGCTCGGGTATTGCAAAATATTTTTATGATTTTTGCTGCGCAGAAAACAAACTAACAGTAAGTAGCCACCATGGAGCGTAAGCAAAAGCACCCTCGCGAATCATTTGTAAGCATGACTGAGTTGGTGTTGCCGAACGACACCAATACGCTGAATAACTTAATGGGTGGGCGTTTGATGCATTGGATGGATATTGTTTCTGCCATTGCCGGGCAAAAACACTGCGAAAGCATTGTGGTCACCGCTTCTGTTGACAACATCTCCTTTCGCTCCCCCATTCGCTTAGGGGATGTGGTTACGTTACGGGCACGCGCCACACGTGCCTTTAATTCTTCAGTTGAAATCCGGATTGATGTGGATGCAGAAAATATTCCGGAAGGCCGGAAGATCGACAGCAACTCTGCCTACTTCACATTTGTTGCAGTGGATAAAAATGGACAACCGGTAGCCATCCCTGAAATTGTACCCGAAACGCCCGAAGAAATTGAATTGTATAAAGGGGCTTTACGCAGAAGGCAACTTCGGTTGATCCTGGCCGGAAGGATGAACCCAACCGAAGCCAATGAGTTGAAATCCATCTTTCATATCAAAGAGAAAGAATGACCGAATTGGATCAGATTATTTTCAGGGAGGAACTATACCGGATTAAATCCTTACCCACCGTGGTACTTACAAAAATCTGGTCGGAAATTTCTGAAACTGAAAAAGAACTGCTCTCTAAAATCCTGGCAGCCCTTAAACTATCGCTGGATAAGGTGCAGATACACTATCAACCGGAACTTAATCTGGCTAGGTTACCAGTTAAACCTGAGCGGGTAATTTACTTTGGGGCATTGCCGGCCGGCCTGTCGTATTATGAACTAATTCAAACACACAATCTGGCGTTGGTAGCCGCTGAGGATCTGACCACACTACTGGCCAAGGAGGCTGCTCGAAAACTCCTTTGGAATGCCCTGAAACAACTATTTTCTGTTTGATTTGGCTGTATTTGCTCATATTTTAATTATTTAGGCCTTCTTCTATCTTTGCGGTGCTTTTTAAAGCCCCTGCCTCTGTGTTTTGGCCGGGTTGTTTAATAAATCTAACTCACTCTATGCAAAATTTACTTTACGCCTTGCCCCTCTTTGGTGTGTTGGGGCTCATCTATGTAATCTGGAAAAGTGCCTGGGTATCCAAGCAGGATGCAGGTACCGACAAAATGAAAAAGATTGCCAGTCACATTGCAGAAGGCGCCATGGCTTTCCTAAAAGCCGAGTATAAAATCCTCAGCATCTTTGTGATTTGTGTTGCCTTATTGTTGGCCTTTACTGCCAGTAGTGAAACTTCCTCACCCTTGGTGGGTCTCTCTTTTGTGTTAGGAGCCTTTTGCTCGGCCTTAGCCGGATTTATTGGAATGCGCGTTGCCACGAAGGCCAATGTACGCACCACCAATGCGGCCCGTACCAGTTTAGGAAAAGCACTTGAGGTAGCGTTTACCGGAGGCTCCGTGATGGGAATGGGCGTTGTTGGTTTGGGTGTGTTAGGACTTAGTACCCTGTTCATTCTATACAGAAATATGTTCACGGACATCAATCAGGTGATTACCGTGTTAACCGGATTTTCATTTGGTGCCTCTTCCATTGCATTGTTTGCCCGCGTTGGCGGAGGTATTTACACCAAAGCGGCTGATGTTGGCGCAGACCTCGTGGGCAAAGTAGAAGCGGGCATCCCGGAAGACCACCCCTTGAACCCGGCCACCATTGCCGATAATGTTGGGGATAACGTAGGGGATGTTGCCGGTATGGGTGCTGACCTTTTTGAATCGTACGTAGGATCGATTGTTGGTACCATGGTGTTGGGGGCTGCTTTTTTTGTCTTGCCAGAATTCGCAAATGACCAATTTGGATACGGCCTCTCTCCGGTCTTGCTGCCGTTGGCCTTGGCGGGGGTGGGAATTATTATGTCTTTCCTCGGAACATTTTTCGTTCGGGTTAAAGAGGGTGGCAATCCTCAAACCGCGTTGAATACGGGTGAAATTGTTTCCTCCCTCATTATGATCGTTGCCTCATGGTTCATTATCAAAGGTATGTTGCCAGAAACCTGGCAATACAATGATCCACTTTATAACAAAGAAGGAGAATTTACCATTTACACATCGACTGGCATTTTCTTTGCCACTGTGATTGGGCTTGTGGCTGGTGTTGTTATTGGATTGATTACAGAATACTATACCGGCATGGGTAAAAAACCCGTCCTTTCTATTGTAAGACAGTCGTCAACGGGCGCTGCGACTAATATCATCGCGGGTTTAGGGGTTGGCATGATGTCAACCATGTGGCCCATTATCATTATTGCCTTATCCATCATTGGAGCATTTCACTTTGGTGGACTGTACGGTATTGCCATTGCAGCGGTAGGTATGTTATCGAATCTGGGAATTCAATTGGCGGTTGACGCCTATGGACCAATTTCTGATAATGCCGGTGGCGTAGCTGAAATGTCGGAGTTGCCGAAAGAAGTTCGTTCCCGCACGGATAAGTTGGATGCTGTAGGGAACACCACGGCTGCTATCGGTAAAGGATTTGCCATCGCCTCAGCCGCGCTTACTGCTCTTGCCTTATTTGGAGCCTTTATGACTACGGCCAATTTGAAAACCATTGACGTGTCTAAAGCAAATGTTATGGCTGGGTTGTTTATTGGAGGTATGCTGCCATTTGTTTTCTCTGCTCTTGCCATGGGGGCGGTTGGCCGTGCAGCCATGTCCATGATTGAAGAAGTTAGAAGACAGTTTAGCGACATCCCCGCTTTAAAAGCCGCTTTGGCAGTCATGAAAAAGAATGGCGAAAAAGAAATGAGTGAATGGTCGACCGAAGATCAAAAAACGTTCCATGACGCAGATGGCAAAGCGGAATATGGCAAGTGTGTCGAGATTTCGACCAAAGCCGCCATCCGCGAAATGGTTCTACCCGGCTTGATGGCGGTGGTGGTTCCGGTTGTGATTGCCTTCCTTCCTGGATTTGGGGTTGAAGCATTGGGCGGTATGCTTGCGGGGGTTACGGTATCCGGGGTATTGATGGCAATCTTCCAATCCAATGCAGGGGGTGCCTGGGACAATGCCAAGAAGAGCTTTGAGGAAGGTGTTGAGATCAACGGCAAGATGTATTATAAGAAATCTGATCCTCACAAGGCGGCTGTGGTGGGGGATACTGTGGGTGATCCTTTCAAAGATACCTCGGGTCCATCCTTAAACATCTTGTTGAAGCTCATGTCGGTGGTGGCTTTGGTAATTGCCCCCTTCCTTGTACAAAAAGACGACCCGGCTACGCAGGTGAAAGTTCCAACTGTCAAAAGCGAAGTTGTCATTTCTTCAGTGAAACCAACTCCGGAGATAAAATAGTTTCGTTTTCTATAAAAGCCAAAGAAGAGCGGTGTCCTAATCCCCGCTCTTTTTTTTATTTTAGTATCTTAATCGAATGCGTATGAAATACATCTTGACAATTATCGGATTATTCTCTTGCTGTTGTGCGTTTGGACAGGAGAAGATTGTTGGAAAATGGAAAACCATCGATGACGAAACCAACAAACCCAAGTCCATTGTCGAAATAACTGAAAAGAATGGCATATTCTCCGGGAAAATAATCAAGCTGTTTAGAAGCCCTGAGGAAGATCAGGACCCGGTGTGTGATGAATGCGACCCGGAAGATGGCCGGTACATGAAAAAAATCATCGGCATGGAGATTTTAAGGGACATGAAAAAGTCAGGGAGTGAGTATTCCGAAGGAACGATTCTGGATCCCAACAATGGCAAAATTTATAAGTGCAAAATCTGGCTCGAAGGAAACAATCTAATGCTTCGGGGATATTGGGGACCCTTCTTCCGTACCCAAACCTGGGTACCCGGTCAGTAAGGGTACCATCTGAACGGAAAAATAGCGACATTAAACCCGCATTAACTCCACTCATCCAATACTAACGGTTACCAATTGTGGCTTTAAGGGTATTCAAATCGAACGCGCAGATGGACGAAAAGGAGATTTTCGATCGGATCCAACAAGGTGACGAAAAGGCTCTGGAGTTAATCTATAAAAAATACTATCGGATGATGACCAAGTTGGTAATCACCAATAGTGGTACGGAAGATGAAGCGCGGGATGTTTACCAGGATGCCCTGGTTGTATTCTGGCAAAAGGCCAGATCGGGGAACCTGGTGATGACAGCCAAAATGAGTACCTATATTTACAGCATTTGCCAAAATCTGTGGAGAAAGGAACTGGACCGCAAAAAGAGGCTGTCGAACGAGGAAAAAGATGCTGCCCAATCCATGGATATGGACAGCCCGGAACGAGAAAAGATCATTGCCCGGTGTTTGGATCAACTGGGTGAAACTTGTAGGAAGGTGCTAATGTATTATTACTTTGACGAGATGTCGATGCAGGAAATAGCGGAGAAACTTGGATTCGCCAACACCGACACTGCCAAGACCAAAAAATATAAGTGCAAACAGAAATTGGATGAGTTGGTGAAAGCCCAGTATACTGAACATGACTTTTTAGACTAACAGGAATGAGTAATTTCGAATTGATAGACGATTATTTGAGCAACCGGTTAAGCGAAGCCGATCGCAAAACCTTTGAGCAGCAACTGCAATCCGATCCAGCGTTAAAAGCAGACGTTGAATTTCAGAGCCAAATTATCGAAGGCTTGAAACAAGCTCGGATTGCCGAACTGAAGGCCATGCTTAATAAAGTTCCGGTTGGTGGATCCTCCATTCAACTTACACCCCTGCGTATTGCTGCCGGCCTGGTCGGTGCGGCCGTCCTTATTACTGCTGCTTATTTTTATTATCGTAACAACGAGCAACCGTTGCCCAAGATTTCAACCTCCCTGGAGGACTCGATAAAGATTGCAGAAGATCAGAAACCCGAACCGATAGAGTCCACACCAGAACAGACTGAAGAATCCAAAAAAGAGGAGGTTAAGCCAGCGGTAAAGAAGCAAGAATCAGTAAAATCAGAAAAGCCGGTTCCGTCAAAAACCCAGGTTGCTAAGCCAACCATTGACGTGATTGACCCTTCGGCCGATCTTAATGAAAGTACCCCCAGCAAGGGAACCGAACTAACTGCCAAGCCAGCGATCTCTCCTTCCAAGGTGGATGTGGACATTGACTCAACGAACAAGAAATACGGCTTCCATTACCAGTTTGTAAAAGAGAACGTGGTTCTGTTTGGGGATTTTGATAAGTCATTATTTGAAATTATCGAAATAAATGGCGAAGTACATTCCCTATTTCTTTACTATAAACAGAACTATTATCGCCTGGATGAAACTCAAACAGAGGTTACCCCGCTTCAAGTAGTAACGGACAAAGCCTTAATCCAACTATTAAGAGAATACCGGTCGAAATAAGCCGTTACGACTTTCTTAAAAATACAATCAAGAGCTCCCCCAGGGGCTCTTTCGTTTTGTGTTCTAGCCATTAAAATAACTGGAAAATCAGCTTATCTTTGCTGATTAGTATGGAGGGCGATAAGAAATTTAAGGTCAGAAAGAAGAAGTTGGGGTCTTACCCCTACATCAGTGTCGTACTGAGTATCACCCTGGCCCTGTTTGTGATTGGGGTGTTTGGTGCCCTGGTGATTTACTCAAAAGAGTTGGAACGTATCGTGCGGGAGAATGTGAAGATACAGGTGTATTTAAAAAATCAAATCACCGAAGCCCAACGATCCCAAATTGAAAAAGGACTGGCCGTAAAAGCTTACGTCAGCAAAGACAAAAATGCCATTCAGTTCATCTCCAAGGAAGACGCGGCAAAGCAGTTTATTTTGGAAACCGGAGAAGACTTCAAGCAATTTTTAGGTGAAAATCCGTTGCGAGATGCTTATTTGGTTCGGATTAACGAGGGATATCATGATCCTGAAAGTCTAAAAAAAATAAAGACAGAACTGGAACAAATCAGCGGTGTTTTTCAGGTGTATTATGTTGAAAATGTAATTGACTCCATTAATCGGAACGTGACGAAGATCGGATTAATCCTGATGGGCCTGGTAGTTCTCTTGCTGGTCGTCATTGTTTTGTTGATTAACAACACCCTGCGCCTGGCCTTATTCTCACAACGCTTTCTGATCCGCAGTATGCAATTGGTGGGGGCAAAAAGCTGGTTCATCCATCGTCCCTTTATCTACCGGGCCGGTTTCCACGGGTTGCTGGCCGGCATCTTGTCTGGCCTTCTGTTAATCGGTCTTATCAGTTTCGCTACCCAACGCATCGAAGACTTAAAATTGATACAAAATAACAATCGACTTTTACTGTTGCTGACAGCCCTTTTGATTTTGGGTATGACTGTAGCAATCGCAAGCACCTACCGGGCAGTCAGTAAGTACTTGAAATTATCGTTAGACGAACTTTACTAAATATGAGCAAACTTGCTTTTGGAAGAAGAAATTATCAATTGATGGTGCTTGGCGTAATCCTGTTAGCCGTTGGCTTCACTGTGATGGCCATGGACAAGGAACCCTATGGCTTTGGTTTTTTAGGTCTTACGCTAAGTCCGATCATCGTGCTGGGTGGATTTATAACTGAAATCTTTGCCATTCTTTATACGCCTAAAGAAAAGAAGTAATTACCGTGACGTATTTCGAAGCGCTCGTGCTTGCCGTAGTAGAGGGCCTTACTGAGTTTTTGCCGGTATCGTCCACAGGCCATATGATCATCGCATCTTCCCTTCTTGGCATTGAAACCGATCCCTTTACAAAAACCTTTACTGTATCCATTCAGTTGGGAGCCATTTTCTCCGTGGTCGTTCTTTACTGGAAACGATTCTTTCAGTCCCTCAATTTCTTTTTTAAATTAGCGGTAGCCTTTCTTCCTGCCATGGTGCTGGGTTTTCTGTTGAGTGACCAGATTGACGCATTGCTGGAACGGGTCGAGGTTGTTGCTGTGATGTTAATTTTGGGAGGTGTGGTATTTCTCTTTATTGACAATCTCTTTAAAGGATCGGAAGAGCATGGCCAAACGGAAGTTACTTACAAAACTTCCTTTGTAATCGGCCTGTTTCAAACCATCGCCATGATCCCCGGTGTTTCCCGGTCTGCTGCCACCATCATTGGCGGCCTTACCCAAAAACTCACCAAAAAAACTGCTGCTGAATTTTCATTTTTTCTTGCGGTACCTACCATGTTGGCTGCCACGGCTTATAAACTCTGGCAGTTTTATCAACAAGGAAATTCTGTTGACGCTGATCAAATCATAGTATTAGTCTTTGGCAATGTGGCTGCCTTTATCGTTGCTATTCTCGCGATCAGGTCATTCATCGCCTACCTTACCGGTCACGGCTTCCGGGTATTTGGCTACTATCGGATTTCCCTTGGACTCGTCATTCTTGTTTTGTATTGGCTGGGTATTGACCTGCAGGTGGTATGAACAACTACCTGGATAAGGTCCTGTTGTTGAACAAGCCCTTGGGGTGGACCTCGTTTGATGTCGTGAATAAGCTTCGCAAAAAGCTGAAGATTAAAAAAATCGGACATGCGGGCACCCTGGATCCGCTCGCCACGGGACTTTTGGTGATCTGCACCGGAAAGATGACTAAACAGATCGATGGCTACCAGGCACAAGAGAAAGAGTATACCGGAAAGCTAATCCTTGGCCAAACAACTCCCTCTCATGATCTGGAGACACCCGTTACCGAACCGGTGAGCATAGAACATCTTTCTGAAAGTGAATTGATAACGGCTGCGAAAAAATTTCAAGGTACCATTCAGCAAGTCCCACCCCTCCACTCGGCTATAAAAATTGACGGCAAGCGGGCTTATGCTTTTGCGCGAAAAGGTAAAGAGGTCGAATTAAAACCCCGTGAAGTAGTCGTATCCGCTTTTGAAATCACGGAAGTGCAAAAACCGACCATCACATTCAGAATCGTTTGCTCCAAAGGAACCTACATCCGGAGTTTAGCGCGCGATTTTGGAAATGAATTAGGAGTTGGTGCCTATCTCAGTGAACTTTGCCGAACCCGGATCGGTGACTTCAGACTGGAGCAAGCCCTGTCACTGGATGACATTAATCCGGAACTGCCATGAAGATCTATCATTCGCTGGAAGATTTTACCAGACTCTCCTTTGGCGTGGTTACCAGTGGCACATTCGATGGAGTGCACCTTGGGCATCAAAAGATTTTACAACGGGTACGTGAAATCGCCTCCAAACATGGTGGCGAATCCGTAGTGATTACCTTTTGGCCACATCCCCGTCTGATTCTTCGGCCTGAAGAACCGGCTTTGAAACTCTTGAATACATTTGAAGAGAAAGCTGAACTGCTGCGCAAGCACGGTGTTCAACACCTTTTGCGGATACCCTTTACAAAAGAATTCTCGCAGATCTCATCGATGGAATTCATCACCCAGATTCTGGTAGAAACGATGGGAACAAAAAAACTCGTTATTGGGTACGACCATCGGTTTGGAAAAAATCGTGAAGGAAGCTTTGAGCAACTTAAACTTAATGGACCCACCTATGGTTTTGAGGTGGAAGAGATACCTCGCCAAGATGTTGATCATGTAGGTGTGAGCTCCACGAAAATCCGAAAAGCATTGGAGAGCGGTGACATCGACACGGCTAATCACTTTTTGGGCAGGCCTTACCTCCTTTCCGGTCGCATTGTTAAGGGTGATAAACTGGGCCGTGTATTAGGATTTCCAACCGCCAACATCGATTTGGATTCCCATGACAAGTTGGTACCGGCTGAAGGCATTTATGCGGTTACCGTCCTGTATGGACATATCGAGTATGGAGGAATGCTTTATATTGGTAACCGCCCCACAGTGGATGGTTCCAGAAGATCGATCGAAGTAAATATCTTCGATTTTGAGAAAGATATTTATGGGGAAACAATTCAGGTGTCCTTTCAAAAATTATTGCGTAGTGATTCTAAATTTGAAGATCTTGAATCGTTAAAACGACAATTGGAAAAAGATAAAGTGGCTGCCCTGAAGGCCCTTTCGGAGTAGGTGTTATGGATTTTGAATCAGGAAGTTGAGATTTGTTTGAACGTTTATCGGTATGATTAATAAAGTTGTATTCGGGGCCGAGGAGGCCGTACGGGATATTGGGGATAATGCTGTGCTCATGCTGGGCGGGTTCGGATTATGCGGCATCCCCGAAAATTGTATTCACGCCTTGCTGAAAAAAGGGATTAAAGGACTCACTTGCATTTCCAACAATGCAGGTGTTGATGACTTTGGCATTGGCCTGCTCCTCAAAACCCGTCAGGTAAAAAAGATGATCTCCTCCTATGTTGGGGAAAACGCAGAGTTTGAGCGACAGCTCTTATCCGGAGAGCTTGAAGTGGAATTAATACCACAAGGAACCCTTGCTGAACGGATACGTGCAGGGGGTGCTGGTATTCCGGCATTTTTTACTCCGGCTGGTGTAGGTACGGAAGTGGCAACCGGAAAAGAAGTACGTGAATTTCATGGTAAAAAATACTTACTGGAAGCCTGGCTGCGTGCCGATTTTTCAATTGTAAAAGCATGGAAGGGCGACACAACCGGCAACCTGGTGTACCGCGGCACCGCCCGAAATTTCAATCCCATGATGGCGACAGCCGGGAAAATAACGATTGCCGAAGTTGAAGAATTGGTGCCCGTCGGTGAGTTGGACCCGAATTATATTCATACCCCTGGCATTTATGTACAGCGTATTTTCCAGGGAAAGAACTATGAGAAGCGAATTGAGCAACGTACTCTTTCTAAATAACTATGTTGGATAAAACCGGAATCGCGAAAAGAATTGCCAAAGAGGTAAAGGATGGGATGTACATCAATCTCGGGATCGGAATTCCTACCTTGGTGGCTAATTACATTCCCACCTCGCTAAACGTTGTACTGCAGTCAGAGAATGGATTGTTGGGTATTGGTCCTTTCCCGACAGAACAGGAAGTGGATCCGGATTTGATTAATGCCGGGAAACAAACCATTACCATGATGCCCGGGTCAGCTTTATTCAGCTCGGCCGAAAGTTTTGCGATGATCCGTGGGGGCCATGTCGATCTTACCATCTTGGGGGCCATGGAGGTATCAGAAAACGGAGACATTGCCAATTGGAAAGTACCTGGCAAAATGGTGAAAGGGATGGGCGGAGCTATGGACCTGGTGGCATCGGCTAAACATATAATTGTTGCCATGCAACATTGCAGTAAAGAAGGTGCCTCTAAATTATTGAGGCAATGCACGCTGCCGATCACCGGTATACGATGTGTAAAAAAAATAGTGAGCGACCTGGCAGTGCTGGATGTATTACCCGAAGGAGGATTTAAGTTACTGGAACGTGCCCCGGGCGTTACCGTAACAGAAATCCAACAGGCAACCGCAGGCAAGCTGATTATTGAAGGAGAAATCCCTGAGATGGTGTTTTAGTTACAAAAAAGGAAAATGAAAAAATCGACAATAGAATTTTCAGTAGAACTGGATTCCAATAACATTCCTGAACGCATTACCTGGAACGCTACCGACAAACCGGCCGGCACTCCGGACGATACAAAATCCATATCGGTATCGCTTTGGGATAGCCAACAGAAAAATACGATGCGTATTGATTTATGGACGAAAGACATGCCGGTAGACGAAATGAAACGATTTTACATCGAATGTCTAGGTGGCATTGCACAAAGTGTCTTAAGTTCAACAGGAGATGAACGAATGGCGAACGAGATTTCCTCCCTATGCGATCGGCTTGTTACTCAGGTAAGGCAAGAACAACGATAGGTTGGTTCCGGAGAGGGTGACTCCGTGGTGCTAGAAGCTGTATTGGCTGCCGCTGCCGCGTTAGTAAATATTGGCAATCTAGTACCGGGCATTTGCAAAATTCCGTAACAAAATGGGGTTCGGACCTTGCAATTATTGAGGGTCACAAAACTGTAATTGGCTGGTAGTGAAGATCGAAAACCCCTGATGGAAGGTAGCCCCTACCTTAGTCTAACAATCAAATACACTATTCGCATGAGCACAAAAAACCAGCTTCTGCTTTCGCCCCCCGGATCAGGGTTCGAAAGCTCTCCCAAAATCAAAAAAGACGTTACACAAACGTTTGTAATTAGCCCTTTTCTTGTAGATTTAAGGATTAAACCCATAATTCTTATGAATAAATTCTACAGAAAGGCGTTGCTACCCGCGCTCTTTTGGCTCTGCGGGTCAGCAACACTCATGGCCCAAACCTCCGTTTCGGGTACGGTAAAAGATGGCACCAGCGGAGAACCTCTGGCCGGTGTTAACATTGTGGTGAAAGGGCGCGTGATAGGAACGATCTCGAACACCAGCGGTGAATACAGTCTAAGGGTCAATCAGGAGCCCCCTTTTACCCTGGTGTTTTCCTTCATCGGGTTTGCTACTCAGGAGGTTGAAGTGAAAGATGCCAACACAACAGGATTAACTATTAGCCTGGAAGAACAGACACTCCTCGGACAAGAGGTGGTGGTGTCCGCTTCCCGGGTTGAGGAAAGCATTCTGAAATCTCCGGTTACCATTGAGAAGATGGATTTGTTGGCCATTAAACAATCGGCCACCCCCGACTTTTACGATGCTCTTGCCAACATTAAAGGTGTTCAGGTGACCAGCGGCAGTTTGAATTTAACCTCCATCAATACCCGGGGATTTGCCACCATTGCCAATGTGCGGTTTGTTCAACAGGTGGATGGCATGGATACACAAGCGCCCCTTTTGAATTTTCCAACCGGCAACATCATTGGTATTGGCGAATTGGATACAGAAAGTGTTGAACTTTTGCCCGGGGCAGCCTCAGCCCTTTACGGGCCGAATGCCTTTAATGGAATCATCCTCATGAAAAGCAAAAGTCCGTTCGAATACCAGGGCTTGAGTGCACAGGTGAAAGTGGGTATGACCGATTCTGATGCAGGAGGTTCAAACCCGTATACTCAATATGCGCTGCGTTACGCCAAAGCTTTCAATAATAAGCTTGCTTTCAAAGTGAATTTTTCGCTGATGCAAGCCACCGACTGGACGAGCAATGATTATCTTACTTCCCGGGTTGATCCGGAATCGACCACCGATTTAAGTGGCAATCCAAATTTTGACGGCTTGAACCTTTACGGTGACGAGACACCCATTCCGGTGCCGATTGGCGGAACCTTTGGCACCCTTGACCTTCGCAGAACTGGGTTTAAGGAAGAAGATATTCTTGATAATCAGGATGCGAAGAGCATTAAAGCCGATGGAGCGTTGCATTATCGTATTACCGATAAAATGGAGCTCTCCTATAACTACCGCTTTGGGGGCGGAAGTTCTATCTACCAGGGAACAGAAAAATATGCCTTGCGTGATTTCACGCAACAATTTCATAAGCTGGAATTGAAATCTGATAATTTCTTTGTTCGTGCCTATCGTACTGAAACAAAAGATGGTGATTCTTGGAATATGTCGGCCTTAGGTGGTTTTGCCAACGAGCGTTACAGCCCAACCGCAGCTAAATGGGCTCCTGAATACGCTCAGCGGTATGTTCTCGCCTTGCAGGGATATATTCCGGGAGTACCCGCAGGTAATCCTACTGCGGCACATGCTGCAGCGCGCGCCCATGCCGATCGCGACCGGCCAGTTCCGGGCACACAAGCTTTTACGGATTTGATCGAGGACGTTCGGTCTTCGCTCTTTCAGCGCACTCCTCCCGGAGCGAGTTTTGTCGATAACTCAAGGTTATATCATGCCGAGTTCAATTATAATTTCATGAATGAGATTGACTTTGCTGAAATTCAGATCGGTGGAAATTTCAGGCGGTATGATTTATTTTCCGATGGAACTGTTTTCAACGAAGCACCGGATGATGGCGTGAATTTTGAACGCATTGGCATCAATGAATTTGGCGGCTATGCTCAAATCGCCAAGACCTTTGCCGATGCCTTGAAAATAACCGCTTCTTTGCGGTATGATAAAAATGAAAACTTTGATGGCCAGGTTACGCCCCGCATTTCTGCTGTGTACACGGTTTCAGAAAATCATAACCTCCGGGCTTCTTTCCAAACCGGTTTCCGGAATCCGGATACGCAGGCTCAGTTTATCTACTTCCCTTCGTCCAGTGGTACCTTACTTGGCAGCACGGAAGCCAACGCATCACGCTATGGAGTACATAATGGTGGCGCCTGGAGTTACGAATCTTACTTAGCCTACCGTGGCTCCGGTGGTGCTCTCGCTGCAGACGGGACTCCTACCGGAGGAAATGCGAGTTTACTTGTTACAGCCGATATCCCTTATGTGCAACCCGAACGGCTTAAGTCCTATGAAATTGGCTACAAGGGTGTTTTCTCTCAAAAGCTATTGATTGATCTTAATGCTTACTATACCAGCTATACGGACTTCATTGGCGGTCAAATCGTGGCGTTGAAAAATCCAACGACCCATCAGGGTAATCCTGTCGTGCCGGGTGGCCTTTATAGTTTGTATAACAACTCGTTGGAGAATGTGAATTCGTATGGGGCGGGCATTGGATTTACGTATTCCTTACCCCGAAACTTCTCCATCAACGGAAGTTACAGTTATGCCACCTTCGAAGAATCGGAAGACCCAGACTTTAGGGCGGGCTTCAATACACCAGAGAACAAGTACAATATTGGGATAGGCAACCGTAAGTTGTTTAACAACTTTGGCTTCAATATCAACTTCCGGTGGCAGGAAGGCTTCCTGTGGGAATCTTCTTACGGAGTGTGGAATGTACCTGAGTTTGGTGTATTGGATGCACAAATCAACTACAAACTTTCAGCCTTACGTTCCATGTTGAAAGTGGGTGCAACCAACCTGGGCGGGGGTGACTATCGAACCAACCTCGGAGCTCCTTTTGTAGGACAGATGTATTATCTCTCCATCACGTTCGATGAGTTTTTAAAATAAGATTCAAAACAGATACCTATGAAAACGTTTAAGTTTCTATACATACTTCCCCTGGCTATAGTTATAAACTTGGGGTGCGAACAACAGGTTATCACATTAGAGTCTCCTCCGGTTATTGAGGTTCCTCCACCGTCTGGTGCTCCCGGTTCCACTGATCTCAGCAAGTTTGTCGCAATCGGAAATTCATTTGTGGCAGGTATGCAAGGGCAGGCCTTGTTTAACGATGGACAGGCAAATTCACTCGCCAAGATAGTTGCAACCCAATTTGGATATGCCGGTGGCAACACAACTTTCAATCAACCGGATATTGGTTCAGTGAACGGTTTTAATCCTATCTTGTCCAATCCGGGAGTGGGATTGATATTAGGCCGGTTGGTGTTATTTGATCCGGATGGCACCGGACCAAGAAGCGCAGCACCCTTTGCCGCCAAGTTTCCTGGTTCGCCAGCCACTACATGTCCCTCGGCCGGACCTTCTACACCTGCACTACCAGCTCCTTACAACACTGCTGATTTTCCTGCAGCCTTCACCGGTAACAAAGCAACACTTAATAATTTTGCGGTACCCCTAATTTATTTAGGTCAGGCATTAACTCCTGCCACCGGTGGGCCCGCCTCACCAACCAATCCTGCCTACAGTCCTTTCTATGCCAGATTTGCATCCAGCCCTAGTGTAGATGGTGTAAATGGTTCGAGAATTATAACTGACGCCAAAGCAGCGGCCGGAACTTTCTATTTAATCTGGTTGGGATTTGATGATGTGCTATTATATGCTGCCACCGGAGCTGCCAACACTTCTCCAGGAGTACCTTCCGGCACATACCCAATGACCTCCACAGGGGCATTTACAGGGCAAATGACCGCAGCCTTAAATGATCCTACAATTGGATTGCTTTCCGGTACTTCATTCAAGGCAGTTATAGGAAACATTCCTAAGTTCACCGACTTACCTTACTTCTACACCGTACCTTGGAATACAATTACACTTGATGCAGCCACTGCCAGTACGTTAACCAGCAGCCTTGCAGCAAACTACAATGGTTTCTTAGATCAAATGGTGGCCAACGCTATCATCACCTCTGAAGAAAGGAACAAGCGAAGACTAACTTATATAGCAGGAAAAAATGGTGTTTTGCTAACAGATGAAACGTTGACTGATCTATCGCCCTACATGGCCGGACCAGCTGCTGCCCTGTTGCCATATGCCCGTGCCCGCCAGGCAACATCAACAGATTTGGTTCCTTTGGCAGCCGGGTCAATCCTTGGCACATGCAACGGAGGAAATCCCCAAGCCGTATGGGGGGTGAGCTTCCCTGTTGCAGACCAATTTATTGTTACCGCAACGGAAACAGCCGAAATACTTACACGAACTGCTGAGTTTAATACAGCCATTTCTAACTTGGTAACGGCAAACAGTACCCGGCTTGCACTTGCTGACATTAATAAAGCGTACAGCGATTTTGTAACGGCAAAGGCTGCAGTTTTGAATGGCGTAACTATCACCCCCAGCTTTGCACCACCGACCGGTGCATTCTCCGAAGATGGACTGCATCCTAATGCACGCGGAAACGCCTTCACGGCCAATGTGTTCATTGATGCGATCAATGCTAAATTCGGTGCCACTATTCCGAAGGCTGACCTTTCTAAGTATGTCGGAACCGGGTTACCCATCAACCCATGAATGAGTGAATCAATCATTAATTGACTAAAAATTAGGGGCCCACGGCCCCTTTTTCATTTAAAACAATTCTTTTGCAATCCGATAGATTGGATCGGATTTACCCATCGAATAAAAATGAAGCGTAGGGACACCCTTCCTGATTAACTCTTTCGATTGTTGTATTGCCCACTGTATTCCGAGTTCTTTTACGGATGCATTATCTTTGCACTTCTCTCCTTCATCGGCTAATTCCTCCGGAATGTCGATGTGAAACGTTTTCGGAAGAACCGTTAATTGAGCTCTTCCGGTTAAGGGCTTTATTCCAGGGATAATGGGAACGGTAATGCCTGCTTCCCGGCACTTATCAACAAAATCAAAATATTTATTATTATCAAAAAACATCTGGGTAACAATGTACTCCGCTCCCATGTCCACTTTCAGTTTCAAATACTTTAAGTCCGTTTTCAGGTTGGGGGCGTTAAAGTGTTTCTCCGGGTATCCGGCCACCCCAATACAAAAGTTCGTAGGCGAGGCCAACTCCAGTTCCTCATCCAGATAAAGTCCTTTGTTCATTTTAACCACCTGATCCAATAACTCGGATGCAAAGCGATGTCCGTCCGGTTCGGGCACAAACTTTGATTCACTTTTAATGGCGTCTCCCTGTAACACCAGCACATTATCGACACCTAAAAAATGAAGGTCGATCAACGCATTCTCAGTTTCCTCTTTATTGAATCCTCCACAGATTATGTGGGGAACTGTGTCTACCTTGTAATGATTTTGAATAGCCGCACATATGCCCACCGTACCCGGGCGCTTCCGGGTTGAAATTTTTTCCAACAGCCCACCTTCCTTCTTCCGGTACACATACTCTTCCCGGTGATACGTTACATCAATGAACGGGGGCTTAAACTCCATTAACGGATCCATGTTATCAAACAGATTCTTGATATTCTCCCCTTTAAGGGGGGGAAGGATCTCAATCGTAAATAGGGTTTTTCCCTGTGCGTTCTTTAAATGATCAACTACTTTCATTCTCAATAATTAAATGTTATAACTCAAATTGGGTGCTAACCACTTCTCCACTTCCTGTACACTTATCCCCTTTCGTTGGGCATAATCGGTTACCTGGTCTTTTTCAATTTTACCCAATCCAAAATATTTGCTGGCCGGATTAGAAAAATAAAAGCCGCTAACCGCTGCACCCGGATACATGGCATACGATTCGGTTAGGGTTATGCCCACCCGATTAGCCTGGAGTAATTCAAATAATAGCTTCTTCTCCGTATGATCCGGACAGGCTGGGTAGCCCGGGGCCGGACGAATACCTTCATACTCCTCGGCAATCAATTGTTCAGTTGTTAGCTGCTCTCCTTTCGCATACCCCCATAACTCCTTCCGGACTTTCTCATGCAAACACTCAGCAAACGCTTCCGCCAACCGATCGGCCAATGCTTTCGCCATAATCTCAGAATAATCATCGTGCTTGGCTTTGTGTCGCGCCACTAATTTCTCGAGGCCGAGGCCGGTAGTAACGGCAAACATTCCCAGGTAATCCTGGTTCGCATCAGGCGAAATAAAATCAGCCAGGCAGAAATTCGGGAGGTCTTTCGCTTTCTTGTTTTGCTGGCGCAGGAAATGAAAGGTAGATGTTTGGCCGTCCGGCAAGATTAATTGAACATCATCCCCCTTCCTGACAGCAGGGTAAAAAGCGATCACCCCGTTCGCCTGAAGGCTCCTGGATGCGATGATTTCATCCAACATCTTGTTGGCATCATCAAATAATTTTTTTGCCTCCTTCCCAACGATTTCATCCTGAAAAATGCCGGGATACCGACCGGCCAACATCCAGGTTTGGAAGAAGGGAGTCCAATCAATGTACTTCCGCAATTCCGCCAATGGAAAGGCCACTAACTCGCGTCTTCCAACGAAACTTGGCTTGGTAAAATGGACGTGCGTCCAATCAATCTTAACAGGATTGCTCCTTGCATCCGCTATGGAAATATAATTCTTCAACTGTTGCCGCCCCTCATGGTCCTTGCGCATGGCGCTGTACTCTGCTTTTACTTTCGCCTGGAACGCGGTGCGCGATAGCGGATTGATGAGTTCGCTGGCCACTGGTACCGAACGCGAAGCGTCCAGCACATGCACCACCGGACCCGAATAGACCGGATCGATTTTGACCGCGGTGTGAATGCGCGAAGTAGTTGCTCCCCCAATCAACAACGGAAGATCCATTTTATCATGCTCCATTTCTTTGGCCACATGCACCATCTCGTCCAGAGACGGTGTGATTAACCCGCTGAGTCCGATCACATCCACCTTTTCGCGTTTGGCAGCCTCCAGAATTTTTTCAGCGGGTACCATTACGCCCAGATCAATCACTTCATAATTGTTACATGCGAGTACCACCCCCACAATATTCTTTCCGATATCGTGCACATCGCCTTTCACCGTTGCCAGTAAAATCCTGGCGGCAGCCTGTCCGGCATTGCCGGTGGCGCGTTTCTCTTCTTCCAGAAAGGGAGTCAGGTAGGCTACTGATTTCTTCATTACCCGGGCACTCTTCACCACCTGCGGCAAAAACATTTTACCTGCTCCAAATAAATCTCCCACCACATTCATTCCGGCCATCAACGGACCTTCGATCACAAATAACGGCCGGCCATACTTCAGTCGTGCCTCTTCGGTGTCGGCTTCAATAAAATCGATGATGCCTTTCACAAGGGAATGGGTGATCCGTTCTTCAACGGTTCCTTTGCGCCATTCATCATCGGTTTCCTTTTTTCGGGCAGCGCCTTTTACAGTCTCCGCAAATTCCAGCAACCGCTCGGTAGCATCATCGCGTCTGTTCAATAGCACATCCTCCACCCGTTCCAACAAATCTTTTGGAATTTCATCGTATACCTCTAGCATGGCTGGATTGACGATGCCCATGTCCATACCGTGGCGAATAGCATGATACAGGAAGACCGAATGCATGGCCTCCCGGACCTTTTGATTTCCGCGAAAACTAAAGGAAACATTGCTCACTCCCCCGCTTACATGAGCATGTGGAAGGTGTTCGCGAATCCATTGAGCAGCTTTAAAAAAATCCAAGGCATAATTCCGGTGTTCTTCAATACCCGTTGCTACCGGGAAAATATTGGGATCGAAGATGATGTCCTGCGGAGGAAACTTTACTTCGTTAACTAAAATGTCATACGCTCGTTTACAGATCTCGATTCTGCGTTGGAAGGTATCCGCCTGGCCTTGTTCGTCAAACGCCATAACCACGGCAGCTGCCCCGTAACGCTTAACCAATTTAGCCTGACGCCTGAACTCATCTTCACCCCCCTTTAAGCTAATGGAATTAACAATCCCCTTCCCCTGCAGGCATTTTAATCCGGCTTCAATTACTTCCCATTTAGAGGAATCTATCATGACCGGCAACTGGGCAATCTCAGGTTCCGAGGCCATCAGATTTAGAAATCTGACCATGGCGGCTTTCGAGTCCAGCATGCCTTCGTCCATGTTTACATCAATGACTTGCGCCCCACCCCGTACCTGATCCAGGGCAACTTCGAGCGCTTCATCAAATTTGTCTTCTTTGATGAGTTTCAGAAATTTGGCTGAACCGGTAACGTTGGTACGCTCACCGATGTTTACAAAGTTGGAATTGGTTGAGATGACTACGGCTTCATGGCCGCTGAGTTGAAGAGATTTAGACATGTTCAACTTCTAATTTACGGGGTGCGTATTTGCTTGCAGCTTGTGCAATTAACCGAATGTGATCGGGCGTTGAACCACAACAGCCACCAACAACATTTACCAACCCCTCCTTCAAATATTCTTCCACCTGGCTGGCCATCTCCTCCGGGGTTTGATCATACTTACCAAATTCATTCGGTAAGCCGGCATTCGGATGGGCACTCACAAAGAAGGGAGCTTTTTCGTTTAACACTTGCAGGTAGGGCCGGAGGGCGGAGGCACCCAAAGCACAATTCAACCCAATGCTTAATAACGGAGCATGGGCCACTGAGATCAGAAATGCTTCTGCGGTTTGGCCCGAGAGAATCCTACCACTTGCATCGGTTATCGTTCCTGAAACCATGATTGGTATCTCCTTTCCAATCTCTTCAAACAATTCCTGGATAGCAAACAATGCGGCCTTCACATTCAGGGTGTCGGTAATGGTTTCCAACAACAAGACATCCGCTCCTCCCTCCATTAAACCGCGCGCCTGTTCCTTAAAAGCAGTTGCCAGTTGATCAAATGTGACCGCCCGAAACCCGGGGTTGTTGACATCCGGTGACATAGAGGCCAGTTTAGTCGTGGGCCCGATCGACCCTGCTACGAACCGAGGCTTGGAAGAGTCTCTTTTTGTGAACTCATCCGCTACTTCACGCGCAATTTTTGCCGATTGATAATTGAGATCGTAAACCGCAGACTCCAGGTGATAATCCGCCTGCGCAATGGAAGTACTGCTGAACGTATTGGTTTCCAGGATATCCGCCCCGGCTTCCAGGTACTGGCGATGAATATCTTTAATAATATCGGGTCTGGTGAGCGATAACAAGTCATTGTTCCCCTTCAACGGGTAAGGATGGTCCTTGAATCGCTCCCCTCTGAAATCGGCTTCCGTCAAAGGATGGCGCTGAATCATGGTGCCCATGGCACCATCCAACACTAAAATTCTCTTGGTTAAGATGTCTTGTAATTTCACTCTTTCTGCGTTTTAATTTTTTATCCAGAAAGAGCCGTTGGGGGCTGCTTATCTTCTCCTAATCCGATTGAAATTGATCAGGAAGGGAATTAGCACCAAGTTGTTGGCAAGGTTGCTAAGACATCATCGGGCCCGGTCCCTCAGTCTTTCTGGATAAGCGGTGCAAAGAAACACAATTAGGTAATAATAATAAAATCAGGAACCCTTAATTTTGGGTGGAATAAAGTACGACTCTCTTTGAAACTAGCCGCCATCGACATAGGTTCCAATGCCATCCGATTTCAGGTTTCTTCGGTGTTGGAAAGCAAGGACCAGGTTTTGTTTAAGAAGATGGAATACGTTCGTTTCCCCTTGCGTTTGGGTCACGATGTGTTTACCACCAATCGCATCAGTGAAAAGAGTGTAGCCAAGTTTAAAAAGCTGATGGAAGCCTTCAAACTCTTGCTGGAACTCTACGAAGTGGACGATTACATGTTGTGCGCTACTTCGGCCATGCGTGAATCAGAAAATGGTATGGCGTTGGCTGATGAAGTACGCAAAGAATTGGGGCTGAACATTGAAATTATTGAAGGGCAACGTGAAGCTGAATTGATCAATTCGGCCATCCGTTCTTACTTGGGCAGTCAAACCTATCTACACATTGATGTGGGTGGCGGTAGCACCGAATTGAATGTTTACTTCGGTGGAAAAAAAATGAAGACCCGCTCGTTCCGGGTTGGATCCGTGCGAATTCTGGAGAACCATGACCTGCCAGTTGTATGGAGTGACATGGAGCATTGGGTTCGTGAAAACATTAAGCCTAACATGGGCAAAGTGACGGCTGTTGGTACAGGCGGAAACATCAGTAAAATTTATGAGCTCGCGAAGCTCAAACCACACCGGCTCATGTCGCTGAAGAAGATGGCCGAGGTGAAAGATATGATCGCTGAACATTCCATTGAAGAGCGGATTTATAAACTTCAGATGAACCCCGACCGGGCCGATGTGATCCTGCCGGCCAGTACCATTTATATGCGGGTTATGGAATGGGCCAAAGCCAAATACATGTTTGTCCCTGAAGTGGGGCTGAAAGATGGGATGATGTTACACCTATTCGAGCGGAATAGTCGTCAATCCAAAATTGAGTTTGTCAACAAAGAGGATCAAAGCAAAGGAAGTAAGACTCAGATCATTCCCAGGAAGTTCTAAAAGAGGCTCACATCCATGATGGTCTCCCGGGTAACCTCATAAAACTCGCGGTGCACGTTAAATAACGGTTCTCCATTCTGTTCTTTGATCACATAGGTGCCATCTTCGCGCATCGTGTAGGCATTTACGTTATCCTTCAGGTTATACCGGAGGATGTTCATTACTTGCTTGCGGAGCATGTCTTGTTCCAACAAAAACAGCGATTCTATTCTTCGGTCAAAACTGCGCACCATCGCATCGGCACTGCCAATGTACACTTTGGGGTTCCCGGCATTATGGAAATAGTAAATGCGGGAGTGTTCGAGGTAATCGCCTACGATGGAAATCACCTCGATGTTGTCGCTCAGGCCTTTACGCCCTGGTCGCAAACAGCACATGCCCCGAATGCTTAACTTAATGGGTACTCCCGCCTGAGAAGCTTCATAAAGCGTATCAATAAACTCCCTGTCCTGCAGCGAATTCAGTTTGATGACAATGCCTGCCGGAATCCCCTGACGGGCATTTTCCGCCTCACGCCTGATCAAGTTACACAACTGAATGCGCATGTCCCGGGGGGAGGTGATCAGATTCCGATAGGCGGCCGGTTGCGAATGGCCCGTGATGACATTAAAAAAGTCGGACACATCATTGGCATACGCTTCATTCGTACTTAATAAACCAATATCGGTATAGAATTGAGAGGTTATCTCATTGTAGTTTCCACTCGATAAATGAACATAGCGGTACACCCGATCCGGCTCATTGCGTACGATCAACAATAGTTTGGTATGGGTTTTCAAACTGCTGACACCATAAATCACAAAGCAGCCCGCCTTCTGAAGTCGTTGAGCTTCGCGCAAATTATTTTCTTCATCAAAGCGGGCTTTTACTTCAAAGAGAACGGACACATGTTTCCCGTTCTCAGCCGCGCGTAACAGGGCAGCACTGACACGGGATTCCTTTGATAACCGGTAGATGGTGATCTTAATCGATAGCACCAGTGGATCATCAGCCGCCTTTTCCAGCAACTCCAGAACGGGTTCCATCGAGTTGTAGGGGTGGTGCAAAAGGATATCCCGTTGCTTCAAGATATCGAATAAATCACTTTCGCCTTGTTCCGGAAAAGAAAGAGGCTTAACAGGAGGCCGCGGATGCAAGCGCTTATCCTTAAAATCGCGATGATTGATGATCTGGTTAATGCCTGTAAAGTCGATCATACCCGCTTTAGGAATCTGGAAGATATTCGCATCGTCCAGGTCCCATTGTATTTTGAGCATCCTGATCAGGCTCGGATCAGGATTTTCTTCAATGTCTATCCGCACCACACGACCCGTTCTGCGCGTTTGCAATTTCTTCTTCAATTCCTCCAGGAAATTGGATTCAATATCCTCACTCTCCTCCAGGGTAAAATCACCGTTGCGATTAATGCGGAACAGGTTGATGGCCTCGATCTCAATGTTTCTAAAGAGATGTTGCATGTTTCTGCGAATGATGTCCTCGATGGGTACAAAGGAAATTGATTCGTCAGCATTTTTGATTTCAAAAAACCGGGGGATGTTACTCGGCACCTGAATAAAAGAAAAACGTTGTTGATTATTCAGGTCATGCGGGGCTTTGGTTATCACTCCAAATAAAATCCGGTTGTATTTCAGTACCGGAAAGGTGTGATAACTATCGAACAACATGGGGGTTAGCATCGGATAGATCGTCCGTTGAAAGTACTGATCTACGCGCGCGCAGTCCTCCACCGGCAGGGCATCGCAGGTAACAATCCTGAATCCATTTTTCTCAAACTTTGGCTTCAGCTTGCGGATGTAGTATTCGTTTTGATCGCGGACGAACTTCTGTGTCTCCGCCAGAAGAATCTGACGGAACGGGGTTTCGCGAAGGCCGCTGTAATCATACCGTTCTTTGCCGTAGTCGATGTAATTGTACAGACTCCCGAGTCGAATGGTACAAAACTCATCAAGGTTGGAAGCGGTAATGGCCAGAAACTTAAGTCGTTCAAAAATGCTGCGATCGATGTGCTTGGCTTGATCCAGCACGCGATAATTGAACTTCAGCCAGCTTAAATCGCGACTGATGTAATTACTCTCCTGTATATGCTTATTCGCCAACTCCAGTGGCTTCACTCCCGCACTTTCGATCATAGTAATCAACCCTTAAATGTCGATTCGGGCATATTTGGCATTCTTTTCAATAAACTCCCTGCGGGGGGCTACTTCATCTCCCATCAGCATGGAGAACAAGTGATCGGCCTCCGCTGCAGATTCAATCGTCACCTGTTTCAAGGTGCGTCTGGCCGGGTCCATCGTGGTTGCCCACAATTGCTCGGGATTCATTTCTCCTAATCCCTTGTACCGCTGCACGCCTACACTATCTTCATTACCACCTTTACTAAGTTCTTTAATAATGGCATCCCGCTCTTCTTCCGTCCAGCAGTAACGCTCTTCGCGGCCTTTCTTCAATAAGTAGAGCGGTGGCAACGCAATGTATACATAGCCTTGTTCTATTAGCTCGCGCATGTAGCGGAAAAAGAAAGTTAAAATTAAGGTTCGGATGTGACTACCGTCCACATCCGCATCGGTCATAATAATTATTTTATGATAGCGTAACCTGGAAAGATTCAGTGCTTTGTTGTCATCCTGCGTTCCAAACGAAACCCCCAACGCGGTGATCATATTCTTGATCTCTTCATTTTCATAAATCTTATGCTCCTGCGCCTTTTCCACATTCAGGATTTTTCCGCGCAACGGAAGAATGGCCTGGAAGTTCCGGTCGCGCCCTTGTTTGGCTGACCCACCGGCCGAATCGCCCTCCACCAAATACAATTCGCAAATACCGGGATCTGAACTGGCACAATCGGCCAGCTTGCCTGGAAGTCCGGTTCCGGAAAGCACGTTTTTACGCTGCACCATTTCGCGTGCCTTGCGCGCTGCGATCCGGGCCTGTGCCGCCAGGATCACTTTGCTTACAATGAGTTTTGCCTCCTTCGGATTTTCTTCCAGGAAGTTTTGCAACACCTCGCCCACCGCGATATCGACCGCGCCCATGGCTTCTGAGTTTCCGAGTTTGGTTTTCGTTTGCCCTTCAAATTGGGGTTCGGCCACTTTCACAGAGATGACAGCTGTTAGCCCCTCTCTAAAATCATCGCCACTGATTTCCACTTTGGCTTTTTCCAACAATCCCGACTTATCGGCATAGCCTTTCAGCGTACGTGTTAAGGCCCGTCTGAATCCAGCCACGTGGGTTCCGCCCTCATGGGTGTTGATATTATTCACATAGGAGACCAGGTTTTCGCTGTAAGAAGTATTGTAGCCTAATGCCACCTGTACCGGTATCTCACTTTTGGTATTCTCGATGTAGATCGGAGTTTGAATCAGTTTCTCACGGGTGGAATCCAGGTATTCAACGAATTCGCGCAACCCGCCAACGGATAAAAAAGAAGTACTTTTCGCCACCCCGTTTTCATCTTTATCGCGCTGGTCCTTGAGGTTAAGCTTAATTCCCGGATTGAGGAATGCTAACTCACGCAAACGAGTAGCTACTGTTTCGTAATTGTATTCGGTAGTTAATGTAAACACGTCTGCATCGGGCTTAAAAAGAACAGTGGTTCCTCTCCGTTCGGAATTGCCAACCACGCGAACCGGATACTGCGGCACGCCACGATGGTATTCTTGTTCAAAAATCTTTCCTTCCCGATAGACGGTTGCCTTCAATACGGATGACAATGCATTTACGCAGGAGACGCCCACTCCATGTAACCCTCCGGAAACCTTGTAGGTATCCTTATCGAATTTTCCTCCGGCATGGAGTACGGTCATCACCACCTCCAACGCAGAACGTTTTTCTTTCTCGTGCATGTCGGTAGGAATGCCTCGGCCATTGTCTTCCACGGTTACGGAATTGTCCTCGTTGATCGTTACATTGATCTCATCGCAGTAACCGGCCAGGGCCTCGTCAATGGAGTTGTCCACCACCTCCCAGATCAGGTGATGCAGGCCTTTTACCCCGATATCTCCGATGTACATGGCGGGTCTTTTCCGCACGGCTTCCAGACCTTCTAAAACCTGAATATTACTAGCTGAATAATTGGTTTCCTTGATTGCTCTTTCTACGCTCATTTGGGCTTTTAATAAACCGTCAAAAATAACGTTTTTACTAGCGTTTACCGCATTTTTTTAGGAAAAACCCCAAGTATTTTTGCCCGGCATTCCGGACGTTGTAAGACGCTCTTGGGAATCAATAACTAAATACTTAGTTTTAGTGTATAAACACTCGACTATGAAGGCAGTTCTGGCCCTGGTTAGCACTTTATTGATTGGAACTCTCTGCTGGGGGCAACAAGGCTTTAGCATCGCGGAAGTTCCAGTGTTTTCCACTGCTTCGGATTCCGTTCGGTACGCACGCCTTCAACAGTCCCTAAGACTTGCTTTCACCACCAACGCCCAGCCAGAAGCGGTGGACAGTTTGATGCGTGAATTAAGGCAGATGGAAACCAAAATAACCGGCCGGAAGAAAGTATTTCATGGGTCGCGCGATTTCTTTCCCTATGATAGTTTACAGTTCATTTCTGATTATAGCCGGGTTAAAAAATTGACGCTTTCCAATCGATCAGCAAAACGGTTACCGGCCGCTATCCTTCAATGTAAAAACCTCGAAGCGCTGGAACTCGTCAACACCCGGGTGAAAAGACTCAATAAGTTGAAGCAATTGCCTTCCCTCAAGTCGATTCATGTACTCAACAATACCCCGGCCCGCCCATTGAAAATATCAAAGAGCAAAAGTGTCAAAACGGTAGTGATGAGAATGAACCAAGACAATGCCCTGCCTCACTCGTTTAAAAAGCTTGAGACCCTTGAAACACTTGATCTGGCTACCTGTGGGCTTGAGGAATTTCCAAGAGGCCTGGAAAGTAATAAACAACTGAAGGAGTTGAGACTTGGCAGTAATCGGATCACATTGAAAGCTGGTAAAATTGAATTCATTCCCAGCCTGGAGAAACTGGAGCTACAAGGAAATGAGATTGAGCACCTGCCGGAAGCCATTAGGAATTTGCCCCACTTAAAACGGCTTACTCTTACCGGGAATTCGATCGTTACGGTAAGTCCCGCCATTGCAGAATTAAAGAAGCTTGAGGAACTCTCCTTTTACCGGAATAAGCTCACATCCATCCCCGAAGGAATCTACGCGCTGCCAGCCCTGCGGGAAATTGACCTGTACTATAACCAAATTGAACGGGTTGATGACCGGATCGGGAACCTCAAACGCTTGGAGGTTCTTTATTTATCCAACAACCGGTTAATCAGTTTGTCTGAAGCGGTTACAACGTTGCCCAACCTGGAGGAACTTTATCTTTCCAATAACCGATTGGTGGAGCTTCCCTCATCCCTTTTTTCCCTCCAAAAGCTGAAAGTATTACGTGTAAATAACAACCAGTTAAGTCAATTCCCCAATAATTTACCACGGTTAACGAATCTCGAGAGCCTTGACATCTCCGGAAATCAGTTTGCCGAGATGCCTTCCGGGATCACGGAACTGCCCCGCCTGAAATTGCTGGTGATGATCAACAACCCGTGGGACGACCCTACCCGGCTCTACCTCACCGAACTGGCCGGATTGCTTCGCAGCAAAGAGATAATCGTGCATGTAGAGGAGGGCCCGGAACCTTAGGCCTTCTTCTTTTTCGATTTTTCCTTCCCCTTCTTCCCGTTATCCTTTTCGCTCATCAATTGAAGCTTGGCCTTTTGGAGCTCTTCTTTCTGGGCCTGGCTAACCGTAGGGTATTTGATTTCCAACTTGGCAAACTGCCGGGTGATGATGGCTGCTATGGCGAGTCGTGAAAACCACTTGTCATCGGCAGGGATTACAAACCAGGGGGCGTAGTCCGTTGAGGTGGCACTTAAGGCTTTTTCATAGGCCCGTTGATAATCATCCCAAAAGGCACGCTCTTTCAAATCCGACAACGAAAACTTCCAGTTTTTGCTGGGGTCGTCAATTCTTTCCAGGAAGCGCTTCTTTTGTTCCTTCTTGGAAACGTGCAGGAAGAATTTCAGGATGATGGTACCATTGTCAGCCAGGTTCTTTTCGAACCTTCGAATTTGCTTATAGCGCTGCTCCCAAAACTTGTCATCAATTTTCTTAACGGATTCGACTCCCGGAATATGTTCATTTAAAATCCACTCCGGATGAACCCGGGTGGCCAACACATTTTCATAATGCGAGCGATTATGAATCGCTATTTCTCCCCGGGCAGGAAGTGCCAGCTGGTGGCGCCAGAAATAGTCGTGGTCCAGTTCGGCCGAGTTCGGGGCTTTGAAACTGTACACCTTTACCCCTAATGGATTAAATCCGGACATGATGTGTTTCACGGCTCCATCCTTGCCGGCTGCATCCATGGCTTGAAAAATAATCAGTACGCTGTAACGGTTGTGTGCATACAGTTCGTCTTGTACCTCCGCCAGATGCTTTCGGCCATTTTCCAACAGCAGTTCTGAATCTTCTTTGTTGAGCAGCTTCCCTTTGTACTCGGTATCAAAGTCTTTCAGCTTGATATTTTTTCCTGGTTTAACGAGCAGTGATTTCAGTGAAATCAATTTTTCATCCGTAAGCATAGTGGGTAAGTTTAATTCCCGAAGCTAACAATTAGCCCTTTACCGCCTTATGATTTATATCACTTTTTAGGACTTTATTCCACGACTACGCGTACCTTTGAAACTCTTCCTGAACCCGTGAAATTTCAGTTCCGTTATGTTGTTTTATTAACCCTGTTGGCCGGCAGCGGACCTGCGCTAACCTATGGCCAATCCGATGTCGAACAAATTAAGGCCGTTATTGCCCGGGAAACCTCTTCGTACATGAACGTGGATTATAAAAGCTGGGCTGCCACCTGGCTTCAGGTACCGTACGCTTTCTGGGCCTATTCTGATAACGAAACCAGTCGCGTGTTGGAGAGCTGGAATACTATGAACCAGTCCTTTGCCGATTACTTTAAAAACTCAAAACCATCGCTCGGGGAAATCACCAACGACTGGATCGAAATCCGCGTATATGAAACCGGGGCTTTCGTCCGCTTTAATCAAAAGGTAGTTGACGATTTTGACACGCAAGTCACTTCACAGGTGCGGGTCCTTGAAAAAAAGGATGGCGCCTGGAAGATTGTCTGCATGAAGGCAGCCGCTAAAAACTGATTAAAATTCCATTAGCAGTATATAACTTTTTCTGAAAGTTTGGTATCTTTTAGTCCTAATCCCTTTTACTTATGAAAGCTACCAGCCTATTTTTTACCGGGTTATTTTCATTGGTTATGGCCACGGTATCCGCTCAGGATTCCAAGGATGTTGCCGCAATAAAAGCTGTGATTGAAAAAGAAACGTACGCTTTTCATACGGTAAATCGAAAAGACTGGGAAGACACCTGGCTGCATGCACCGTATTCGTATTGGTCCTATTCCGACTCCACAGGCACCAGTTTTATTGAAGGTTGGGATGCGATCAACAAGTCTTTTGATGAATATTTTAAGACCCAGGTTTCCAGCCGGACTATTGATGTGGCCAAGCAAAAGGGCGAGGTAAAAATTAACCGCAACTGGGTCCAAATCCGGGTATATGGAAATGGTGCCTTTGTGCGATACACACAGCATGTGAAGGATGACATTGACCGCGATGAGACTTCTCAGATCCGGATTCTGGAAAAGGGAAAAGATGGTAAATGGCGCATTGCCTGTGTGGGTGCAATTGCTGCCTATCCAAAAGAGTAATTCAATATTGGCCTGAGCGCAGCAGCACCAGGGTACAGGCTTCCATCACTTCCGTTCCGCTTTTCTCCAACAGTTCTTCAAATTCAGGGTTTTCGGTACCTGGGTTGAATATCACGCGTTTTGGTTTTAAGCTGAGAAGATACTGATAGAGCTCGGGTTGGTGGTGCGGACCGATATACAAGGTTACTGTATCCACGTCTGTGATTTCGGGCCGATCGGCAATGGATAAAATGGGGTTGCCAAACACTTCGCCCTTTTTAATTCCCACAGGTACAATGTTGTGTTCGTATTCCTTCAGCATGCCAGCCGCGAGGTAGGCGTAACGAGAAGGATTGGGGGTTGCCCCGATGATGACGGTTTTCTTACTCATCGAACATAATATTTTTTTACCAGCGCTTCCGCGCAACGTTCACCATCCATCGCGGCCGAAACAATGCCTCCTGCATACCCTGCCCCTTCGCCACACGGAAAAAGACCTTTCATCTGCACATGCTCCAGCGTGTCCTTGTCGCGTGGAATTCGAACGGGTGATGAGGTTCTGCTCTCCACGCCTACGATCTGTGCTTCGTTAGTCAGGTAGCCCTTCATCTTTTTTCCAAAGCTAGTAAAACCCTGACGCAAACTCGCACTCACAAATTTCGGGAGCACGGCATCGAGCGACACCGATCGGATACCCGGTTGATAGGAAGTTTCGAGTAAGGAAGCCGATACTTTATCGGAAAGAAAATCCATCAATCGCTGGGCCGGTGCGGTTTGAGTTCCCCCGCTCAGTTCACACGCCCGTTGTTCAATTTCGGCCTGAAAAAACATACCGGCCAAAGGACCCTCTTTTTCATATTTGTTATAGTCCATTTCTTCCACTGCCACCACGATTCCAGAATTTGCGAAGCGCGAATCCCTTCGGGAGGGACTCATTCCATTCACAACAATTTCTCCCGGAGCGGTGGCGGCCGGTACAATAAACCCACCCGGACACATACAGAAGGAAAACACACCCCGCTCCTTTCCCTGATGCGTAGCCTGATGGACGAGGGCGTACGATGATGCCGGAAGGTAGGGGCCCCGCTCCACTGCGCAATGATATTGAATCTGGTCGATCAGATTTTGCCGGTGTTCTACCCGCACGCCCAGGGCAAAGGGTTTGGCCTCCAGCATAACTCTCTTTGTATGCAACAATTGAAAAATGTCGCGGGCTGAATGACCGGTCGCCAGAATCACTGCCTTAGCTTCGAACCGGTGGCCGGCTTGGGTAACCACTCCATTAATTTCATTTTGGGTGCCCAGGAGATCCACCACACGGGTATTGAAATGAACCTCCCCGCCTGCCTGTACGATGGACTGCCGGAGCTCCGTCACCAACTTGGGCAACTTGTTCGTTCCGATGTGCGGATGTGCATCAAATAAGATATCCTCCTGCGCGCCATGGGCTACCAGAATTTCCAGAATTCTCCGAACGTCACCCCGTTTCTTCGACCGGGTATACAGCTTCCCATCCGAATAGGTACCGGCTCCCCCTTCGCCAAAGCAATAATTTGATTCGGGATTGACTAGGTGCGCCTTATTGATGGCCGCAATGTCGCGCCTGCGGGCTTGCACATCTTTGCCCCGCTCCAACACAATGGGTTTAATTCCCAGTTCAATCAGCCTGAGGGCCGCAAACAATCCTGCCGGGCCGGCCCCGATGATGATGGCAGCTTCGGCTGAGCGTACGTCCGGATATTCTTTTCTAAAGATGATGTGATCTTTGCGTTCTTCAGCCGGAGTGATCTCCACCTGAATTTTTACCCAGATCTTTTTCCCACGGGCATCGACAGAGCGTTTGAGTGGGGTGATGAACAAACTTCCATCGTCCTTCAATCCCAACGACTTATACAGGGCGGGTTTGAATTGTTCTTCATCAAAAGCCTCTTGCGGGCTTAGTTGTACTTCGGCTGTTCGTTTCATGGGGAAAGGTATTTATCCTTTCAATTCGTTTGTAAAGATAGTCTGTGAAAGCGAATTCACTACCTGCGGCCATCAAACGAAAATGAATAGCCAAAATTCAATCCGAAGCGGAAGGTTTGAGAAAACTTATCCTGATTGACCGAACTAAACACAGCTTCATAGCTTGGCTCGACATCGTACATGCGGTAGCCAATGGCGTACCCGATGAATGCATCGATGGTAAAGCCATCGCCATCATTGCGCTGCATCAAACGACTGCCCAGTAAAATTCCATACTCTGCCCGTTGCTCGGAGGAACTTACCGTCAAGGTATTTCCGGGTGCCAATGGAAAATCGATGTTCGCAAAATGACTCAGGTTGGTGAACCGTGCTTCATGTGCGAAGTACCACATGCCGGTTTTCATCGGATTATAAAATTTCTGTTTGACGGCAATGGCATAGCCCCGGTCGAAGACTTCGTTCATCGGCACATCGGAGTCGGCCGTATAAAATGGTTTGCGGATCGCTTCAAACTCAAATTCGTGTCCCAGGCGTTCTTCGTTGTAGAATTCAATTCCAAAGGGCATAAAGCCGATAAAGCTGAAGGCCGGGTTGCCTTGGATAATCACTCCGCGGTATTCAGAATAGCGGGGGTTGAAATAACTAAATCCCCTGCGACCCTGTGGGGCTGCCTCGCGTTGAACCGTTGCCAGCGCGTTGATTTGGTTCGCGAGTTTATTATTTTCATAAATCGGTTTGTAGTACCCCGTCAATTTTCCATCCTCTTCATACAATTCCCAGGTACCCACCCGTAAATCATCTTCAATGCGACCTTTTGTTTGCAGCGAACCGGAAGGATAATAGCCGGTATAGTTTCCTTTGCCCTCAACAAATTCGCATTCTCCTTCCAGCTTGCCATCTTCATAGTAATAATTCCACAAGCCTTGACTTTTTCCGTTCTGAATGAGGCCTTTCAATTTCAACTTGCCGCTGGGGTAATATTCCCGGTATTCACCACTGCCTAACTGATAGGTAATTTCGCTGATCAACTTACCCCCTGCGCCATGGGTACTCCAGTATCCATTTTTCGTTCCGCCCACGTACTCTCCCTGAGCACTGATGGTACCGTCTTCAAAATAATATTTCCAGGGTCCGGTCGGTTCATCATTTTCATACAGACCTTCCGCAGCAACTTTTCCCGAAGGGTAATAATTTTTCCACTCTCCGTTTTTCTTGCCTCCCATAAACTCCCCTTCACTTTCCAGGGTTCCGGTTTCGGAATAGTAGCGCCAATGTCCAACATTGCGGGCACCGGATTTGGGACCTTCGGCCAACACTTTGCCGGAGTGATAATATTCGGTATAGCGACCGTGATCATCGGTGTATTCAATTTCTCCGCGCAAGGTGCCGTCTTCAAAAAATGTTTTCCACAGTCCGTTGCGTTTGTTGTTGCTGTATTCTCCGGTCTCTTTCAACTTGCCACTTTCGTAATAGAGCTTCCAAACGCCTTCGCGCAGTTTGTTGTTGATGGTGCCCTCCATGCTTTTCTGCCCGTTTTCATAGAAGTACTCCCACAAGCCGTAGTTTGAGTTCTGCCGGAGAATCCCGCGCATTTTGATATTGCCGGTTTCATAGTAAAACTCCCATACTCCGGAAGTTTCGTTGTTGACAAACTGCCCCTTCGACTCGATGTTTCCATTGAGAAAGTAGGAGATGTAGCGACCGTGCAAAATATTCTGGAGCGTATCCTTTACCTGATATTCCTCCTTCAGGTTCTTCTTTTCCGAATCATGATAAGTATGGCGCATCACACCTTGGGCGAGCAGCGACAAGGGCAAGAACAGGCAGGCACCGACCAGGAAGTTTTTCATGCTGTAAAAACACGACAAGGTACAAAAATTCAACCTAATGGTCAGACGTCCAAGGCTTTGAGTACACCGGCTTTGCCCCAGTCCTGCTTTTCCTGTTCGGTCCACAATTCCGGGAAAAACATGATCTTCTGAAACCTTGGCGGCAGGTATTTTTGCCAGTTGGTACCCCCTGTCGCCTTGATGTCATCGGGATCTCGTTGCAGATAGCGGCCTGCGGATTTTAAGTGCGCCAAAGGCCATAGTACATTGGCTAGTTGATCCAGGGTTTTTAGGGATGATTTGATACGCTCGGAGTCGGGGAAGTTGGTCTGATATAGTTTCCGAAGATTTTTATTCCGGTATTTCATGCCGATTTCCTTAAACAGTTTCATGTACTTCTCCTCAAACTGTTGCAGTGTGAGTGTCTTCTTGCCGGAGGCGAGTTCGGTGGCGCCACTGCGCCAGTACAGGTGTTCCACCTGTTGTTCGATGTCGCTGTATTCCAGGAGCGATTCGCGGAACTCCACGTGCACCAGGTTAACCAGGTCGGTACTGCAGATTTCAATAAGCCGGTATTGGGCCGATTGAAATCCGGAGGCGGGTAAAAGCGACATCCTGAATTTCAAAAACTGATCTTTCTCCATTCCCTCCACCATAACCGTAAAAGAATCGACCAGCATTTCAAAATACCGGTTGATGCGATCCAGTCGGATTGCGAAGAAGTTCTCGTCCAACTTTTCTCGTTCTGCCAGTTGCTCCGTTTCCCAAAGAATTAAATTAAAATACAATTCGGTGATCTGATGGTAGATGATAAAGACTTTTTCATCCGGAAAGCGGGTCTTTGGATTTTGTAAACTGAGCAAGGTATCGAGGTGGATGTAGTCCCAATAGGTGAGGTAATCGGAATACAAAAGTCCATCGAGGTAGGACGACAAGTCTTGCCCCATCACCGCATATTTCTGTTGCAGCTTCTTCAATTGTTCGGCCAAGGCCGGATCGAGCGAAGAATTGTCCATAGAGTTGTTATTCTTATGTAAATTTGACCCCATTCACGAGAATAACCAAACTAATTATGGCATCTCATCCTACCGCTGAGGCACCCGCAAAGAAGTCGTTAAAGCAAGACGTTTATGAACATCCCGATTTTTATGGGATTGACGACTTGCTTACCGAAGAACATAAACTCATCCGCAGTTCCATTCGCGAATTCGTGAAAAAAGAGATTTCACCGTACATTGAAGATTGGGCCCAGCGCGCACACTTCCCCTATGAGATCGTAAAAAAGTTTGGTGAGATCGGAGCCTTTGGTCCTACGATTCCTCAGGAATACGGTGGCGGAGGAATGGATTATATCGCCTATGGAATTTTGATGCAGGAAATTGAACGGGGGGATTCGGGCATGCGCTCCACGGCTTCCGTGCAAGGCTCGTTGGTGATGTATCCTATTTATAAGTTTGGATCTGAGGCGCAACGCAAGAAATACCTGCCCAAGTTGGCCAGCGGTGAGTGGCTTGGTTGTTTTGGGCTGACGGAGCCCGATCACGGTTCCAACCCCAGCGGCATGGTGACCCACTTTCGCGATCAGGGTGATCATTATCTGTTGAATGGAGCGAAGATGTGGATTTCCAATTCACCAAAAGCGGATGTAGCTGTGGTGTGGGCGAAGAATGAAGCCGGCCGCATTCACGGATTGATTGTAGAGCGTGGCATGCCGGGGTTTACAACTCCTGAAACACACGGCAAGTGGTCGTTGCGGGCCAGTGCCACCGGAGAGTTGGTGTTTGATAACGTTAAAGTTCCAAAAGAGAATCTGCTTCCCGGTAAAAACGGGTTGGGTGCTCCGATGATGTGTCTGGATTCGGCCCGGTATGGAATCGCCTGGGGTGCTATCGGAGCCGCCATGGATTGTTATGATTCAGCCCGCAGGTATGCCCTTGAACGGATCCAATTTGGTAAACCCATTGGTTCGTTTCAATTGGTGCAAAAGAAACTGGCTGAGATGCTCACTGAAATCACTAAGGCACAATTACTTAATTGGCGCCTGGGAGTGTTAATGAATGAAGGCAAGGCCACCACCGCCCAGATCTCGCTGGCCAAGCGCAACAATGTTCATGTGGCCCTGGAAATTGCGCGGGAAGCGCGACAGATTCATGGTGGTATGGGCATTACCGGAGAATATCCCATCATGCGCCACATGATGAACCTTGAATCGGTGGTAACGTATGAAGGCACCCATGACATCCACCTGTTAATATTGGGTCATTCGATTACCGGCATTCCGGCCTTCTCGTAACATGAAGGTAGTAACCGTGCTAGGTGCCCGTCCCCAATTTATTAAGGCGGCTCCTGTATCCAGGGAATTCAAATCCGCGGGGATTGAGGAAGTACTTGTTCATACAGGGCAGCACTTTGACCATAATATGAGTCAGGTGTTTTTTGAGGAGATGGAAATTCCTACGCCTCAGTACAACCTGGAAATCAGTGGCCTCCATCACGGAGCTATGACAGGCCGGATGCTGGAGAAAATTGAAGTCGCGCTGATGAACGAAAAGCCAGACTGGGTGTTGGTCTATGGCGATACTAATTCTACGCTGGCCGGGGCGATGGCGGCAGTCAAGTTGCACATTCCCGTAGCGCATGTGGAAGCCGGGTTGCGCAGTTTTGAAATGAAGATGCCGGAAGAAGTGAACCGGATTCTGACTGACCGGATTAGCACGCTCTTATTCTGTCCCACCACAACCGCTGTCGATAATCTGGAAGCGGAGGGGTTTCGCACGTTTGGTAGCCGTCTTATTTTGTCGGGCGATGTGATGTTTGATGCCGTGGAATATTACCGGTCGAGAATTGATACGCACGCTACCGTGTTGGGTAAAGAAAACGTGAAGGCTCCCTTTTTACTGGCCACCCTGCACCGTGCAGAGAACACCAATGATCCGGTCCGGCTCAGCGCCATCTGTTCTGCTTTAAATGCGATTAACCGGCAGGTGTCGATTGTATTGCCTTTGCACCCGCGCACAAAAGCATTTCTTGCCAGCCATCAAATTCAACTGGAGGCGCAAGTGATCGACCCGGTCGGGTATTTCGACATGCTTGCGTTGTTACAAGCCTGCAGCCTGGTGTTAACAGACAGTGGTGGGCTGCAGAAGGAAGCGTATTTCTTCGGGAAGTTTTGCATCACGCTGCGCGACCAAACCGAATGGGTCGAGTTGGTGAAAGCCGGTGCCAATGCCCTGGCGGGCGCAGATTCAACTAAAATTATTGCCCTCTTTCAGCAACATTACCAACAGCCGGTGGCGATGCGATCAGGATTGTATGGCGATGGGCATGCCGCTGCCAAGATTGCCCGGGAGCTTATTGACTTTCGATGAATCCACTGATGGTAATCCGTTGAACCGGATTGCGCGGATCGTTGCTATAAAGGGTGATGGCTTTGTTCTGGGTTCCAATCCGGCCGGCTGTTGACAACGTCCAGCGCAGTTTGGTTGACTCGCCCGGTTTTAAGGTATTCTTATCGGTTACAGCTGTCAGGCAGGTACAATTGCTTTGCACAAAGCGCAATTCCAGGTTCTGCTTGCCGCGATTGGTGAGAATACTTTCCTGGTTCACGTTCGAGCCTTGTTTAACACGAGCGAAGTCAGCCGCGTATTTATCCACCACCAGTGCGGGAGCTTTCGCCAGCTCATCCGCACTGAGAGTCGGGAAGAACTCTTCGGCCGTAGCGTACACAGAAAATGATTTCACCGGATTCTCTTTATCGGTGGTGACCACTTCTATTCGGTCGGACAAGAAACCATATTGAATGCGGGCTTTGGAATTGTAAGCAATTCTGAATGTTCCTGTTTCGCCTGCCTTTAATGACTCCGGTGTGGTTACTTTTAGATACTCCGGAGCTTCTACTTTTGTAAACCTTATTTCTTCTGTACCGGCATTCTGTACGGCAAACTCTTTCGGTTCCCCGACTTTGTTTACATAGATTTTTCCCAGGTTGAAGGAATTATTCCTGAAGCGTAAATGGCCGTTCGATGCTGACAGTAACGCGCCACCCGACAGTTGATCCACCACCGACCCTTTGATTTGCAGGACGATCGGATTGCGGTCGAAGTCGGTGGTAACCGAAAGGGTTTTGTTAAAATAGCCCGGACGACCTTTCGGATCAAAGCTGGCTTTTATATACCCGGACTGACCTGGCGGAATCAGGTCTTTGCTCCAGCCAGGTGTTGTGCAGCCACAGGATGCCTGCACGGAAAGGATTTTTATTGGCCGGGTACTGGTGTTGGTAAACGTAAATTCATGTTCGGCAGGTCCGGCAGCTTCCACGATCTCACCGAAGTCGTGGATTTTCTCTTTGAATGAAATGGGCTCCACCAGTTGCGCATAGCCCTTTGAAAACATCAATAACAACAACCCCAATGCGATCCGTCTCATGGCGCAAAACTAGCAGTTAGGCGTCATATCCTAAACGACCTGTTGAACTTTATGATGGGCTGTGCTGGCAATTGGCAATACTTCATTTTCTTTGCATCCACTATGGCGCGTATTTTAACGGGAATTCAGAGCAGTGGCCGGCCCCACCTCGGCAACTTGCTGGGAGCCATCCTTCCGGCAATCAAATTATCACAGCAACCGGGTAATGAGTCTTTCTTTTTCATTGCCGACCTGCATTCGCTTACCTCCATCAAAGATGCGAAGCAACGGGTAGCCAATGTGCAGGCGGTAGCCGCGGCCTGGCTGGCGTTCGGGTTTGATGTGGAAAAGAATTTATTGTACCGGCAAAGCCGCATTCCGGAAGTGTGCGAGTTGACGTGGTACCTGAGTTGCTTAACTCCGTTTCCGATGCTGGCCAATTCGCACTCGTTTAAAGACAAGGCGGACCGGCTTGCGGATGTGAATGCGGGCTTGTTTACCTATCCGGTGCTGATGACAGCCGACATTATTTTATACGATGCCAACTTTGTGCCGGTCGGTAAAGACCAACGACAACACCTGGAAATGGCGCGCGACATTGCCAGTTCGTTCAATACCCTTTACGGGGATACGTTTGTGATTCCGGAAGCGAAGATTGAAGAGGCGGTGATGACCATCCCGGGCACGGACGGCCAGAAGATGAGCAAGTCGTATGGAAACATCATTGACATTTTTTTACCAGACAAGGAATTGCGCAAGCAAATTATGTCTATCGTTACAGACAGTACGCCCATGGAGGCACCTAAAAATCCGGATACCGACACGGTGTTTTCGATTTATAAACTTCTGGCTACGGCTGAACAAACTACTGCATTGAAACAAAACTACCTGGCAGGAAACTTCGGGTATGGCCATGCCAAACAGGCGTTGTATGAATTGATTCTTCAGAAATATGCCGAGGAGCGCAAGGCCTTCAATTATTATATGAGCAACCTGCCTGCGCTTGAAAAGAAACTGGAACAGGGCGAGAAGAAAGCAACGACCATCGCCCGGGAGGTGTTGGCGCGGGTGCGTGCGAAACTCGGGTATTGATTACTTGGCAGTCCAGACTATTTGCTGTTGATCTTTGCCAACGTTTAAAATCACCCGCAGCGGGTTGGGGACGATAACGAGTTTGGTATCCTTTCCGGGAATGGAGTCCACTTCCACAAACACACCTTCGCTGGCGGCTACTGTAAATTCATTCTTGTCGTTGATTGCATAGGTCTTGGCCAGGTAAGCAATAGGAAAGAGCACATCGGTGTCGGGGCAATATTTGTCGTGCACATCCTGCAGTACGTCTTCCAGGTACTCCCCATATTTTACGTGCAGGGAGTCTTCAAGGTCGTGAAGTTCTTCTTCCAGGTCATCGTATTTGGGATTGTTGTAGTCGATCTTGCTCAACGCATTTCTGCGAATCGCAATTTCCTGAATGGCCTTATCGAGTTCCTTCACGTTCATGACGTCAATTTTTTATCAAGATTATAGAAATGGGGGATAAATTAAAACTAGTGGAATGATTAATTTTGAAGTCACAAACACGCGGCACCATGAATCCGGATTTTGTACCCATCAACGGCACCGACCACATTGAATTTTATGTGGGCAATGCCAAGCAGGCAGCCTTGTTCTATCAGCATTGCATGGGGTTTCAGTTGGTGGCCTATGCGGGGCCGGAGACCGGTGTGCGCGACCGGGCTTCATACGTCTTGCAACAGGAGAAGATCCGGTTTGTGCTCACCACCAGTTTGCAATCCAATCATGAGATCGCAGATCATGTGCGCACCCATGGCGATGGCGTGAAGGTGCTGGCCTTGTGGGTGGACGATGCCACGCGTTCGTTTCGGGAGACTACGCTGCGCGGAGCCGAACCGGCAGCCCCACCCAAAAAACTTACTGATGAATTTGGCGAAGTGATTGTTTCGTCCATTAAAACGTATGGCGATACGCTGCACACCTTCGTGGAACGAAGCCGCTATAGCGGTCCTTTCCTGCCCGGGTTTAAACCTGTTTCGAGTTCCTTGAAGGTGACGCCTATTGGATTAAAGTATGTTGATCATTGTGTTGGCAATGTGGAGTTGGGTCAGATGAACCGGTGGGTGAATTTTTATGAGCAGGTGATGGGATTTAAGTTGCTGATTACGTTCGATGACAAGGATATCTCCACCGAGTACAGTGCACTCATGTCGAAAGTGGTGTCGAATGGCAACGGTTACATCAAATTTCCGATAAACGAGCCGGCCAAAGGAAAAAAGAAATCGCAGATTGAAGAGTACCTGGACTTTTATCACGGTGCCGGGGTACAACACATTGCCATTGCCACCGATGATATTATTCACACGGTAAGCGAATTGCGTCAACGCGGGGTTGAGTTTTTGCGGGTGCCGGATGTATATTACGATGATGTGCTGGACCGCGTGGGGCACATTAACGAAGACCTGCAGGCGTTGAAGAAGCTGAACATTTTAATTGACCGAGATGAAGAGGGGTATCTGTTGCAGATCTTTACCAAGCCGGTCCAGGATCGCCCTACCCTCTTCTTTGAAATCATTGAGCGCAATGGCGCCAAGTCGTTTGGAAAAGGAAACTTCAAGGCCTTGTTTGAAGCCATTGAGTTGGAGCAAGGGCTGCGCGGAAATTTGTGATCTTAATTCGATACTACGGAGAACTTCATCATGGACTTACTTTCTGAATCAACACACCGGGCACAAACCTGGCTGAACAGTGCGGCAATGGATGCGGCCACAAAGGCGGGCATCCAACAACTCCTCAATCATCCGGACCCAAAAGGGTTAATCGACAGTTTTTACAAAGACCTTGAATTTGGCACCGGAGGGTTGCGGGGTATCATGGGCGTGGGTTCGAATTGCATGAACCGGTATACCGTAGGTGCTGCTACGCAGGGGTTGGCCAATTATTTACTAAAATCGGTTACAGGCGAAATCCGGGTTGCCATTGCCTATGATTGTCGTAATAGCAGTCAGGCTTTTGCGCAAATTACAGCCGATGTATTTTCCGCCAATGGGATTACGGTTTACCTCTTTCCGGAATTGCGGCCCACTCCATTGTTGTCTTTTGCGATCCGCTATTTGAAATGTCATTCGGGCGTGGTGATAACCGCTTCGCACAATCCGAAAGAGTACAATGGGTATAAAGCGTATTGGGCGGATGGTGCCCAGCTGGTGCCGCCTCACGACAAGAACGTGATTACGGAAGTGAATTCAATTGGCGGATTTGAAAACATCCGGTTCAAGGCAGATGTTTCCCGGATTCATGCCATTGGAAAGGAAGTGGAAGATGCCTATTACCGCGAGGTTGAAAAATTGATTCCAAAGAAAGACAGCATTCAGCGGCAAGCGAACATCCCATTGGTGTATTCCAGTTTGCATGGAGCAGGGATCACCATGGTGCCGGAATGTTTGAAACGGCTGGGATTCCGGAACCTGGGGGTGGTGGAAGAACAACAGACACCCGATGGCGATTTCCCAACGGTGCACTCGCCCAATCCCGAAGAGCAATCGGCTATGGAGCTCGCGTTGAAGCAGGCCAAAGCGGTACAGGCTGAACTGGTGATGGCTACGGATCCGGATACCGATCGCGTAGGCATTGGCATCCGCGATGATCAAGGTGCCTTCTTTCTGTTGAATGGCAACCAGGCGTTCAGTCTGATGATGTGGTTTATTATGAAGAACCTGCCGGAGGCAGACCGGAAGACCGGGTACATCGCCAAGACCATCGTCACCACCGAATTGGTTGACACGATTGCCAGTATGCTGGGCATTGCCTGTTACAATACCCTTACCGGTTTTAAATACATTGCTGAGTTGATGGGGCAGCTGGAGGGAACGCAGAAGTTTATTGCTGCCGGGGAGGAAAGTTACGGGTACATGGTGGGTGACTTTGTACGCGACAAAGATGCCGTGTCGGCCTGTGCGTTCTTTGCAGCACTGGCTGCTTCGGCCAAGGATGAGGGCGCGACCTTGTACGACTGGCTGATTCAGATGTACATTGATTTCGGATTTTATAAAGAGGGGTTGGTGAACCTGGTGCGCCAAGGGGCGGAAGGTGAGCAGGAGATCAAGCGTATGATGGAGAAATTCAGAACACAACCACCGCTGAAGCTCGGTGGCCACAAGACCGTGCGCATGTTGGATTATAAGAGTCGGATTGAAAAAGACCTGATTACCGGAAAAGAAACCCAGATTCAACTTCCGGCCTCGGATGTGCTGCAGTTTTATACAGCCGATGGCAGCAAAATTTCGGTGCGGCCCTCCGGTACGGAGCCGAAGATCAAGTTTTATATCAGTGTGCATACGAAGTTGCCCTCGAAAAAGGAATTCGAACGAATTGATCAGGAATTGGATCAGAAGATCGCGCAACTTTCGAAGGAGATCGCAGGCTGAAGCCGATTCCCAAGTCAGGCGTGATTTAATTATCTTTGCGGTTCGGTATGAAAAAAGTTGCTTTTTATACGCTGGGCTGCAAGCTGAACTATTCTGAAACGTCTACGATTTCGCGGACGTTTGAGGAGAAGGGGTATCAGAAGGTGGAGTTTACGGACCGGCCGGACATTTTCATTATCAATACCTGCTCCGTTACCGAAAATGCCGACAAGAAATGCCGCAAGGTGGTGAAAGAGGCGCGGGCCATTTCCCCGGATGCCTATGTGGCCATCATCGGGTGTTATGCACAACTCAAGCCCAAAGAAATTTCTGAAATTCCGGGTGTGGATGCCGTGCTGGGTGCCGCGGAGAAGTTCCGGCTGGTGGAGTTGCTGGACGGGTTTGTAAGACCAACATCACCCACCGTGTATGCTTCTGAAATTGAGACGGTGGAGACCTTTAACACTTCGTATTCATTGCACGATCGCACCCGCACCTTTCTGAAGGTACAGGATGGATGCGACTATTCGTGTACGTTTTGTACCATTCCATTGGCCCGGGGGTCGAGTCGCAGCGATTCGATTGCCAATCTGGTTGGCCACGCTAATGAAATTGTCGCGGCCGGTGTGAAGGAGATTGTACTGACAGGCGTGAACACCGGGGACTTTGGGTTGCGGCAAGGCATTCGCCATGAACGCTTCATCGACTTAATCAGGGCGTTGGATGCCGTGGCAGTTGAGCGGTTCCGGATTTCTTCCATCGAACCCAATTTGTTGAGTGATGATATCATTGATTTTGTAAGTCAGTCAAAGCGGTTTGTTCCACACTTTCATATTCCGTTGCAGTCGGGCTCGAATGCCATCCTGAAACTGATGCGCAGGCGCTATCAGCGCGAGTTGTATGCGAGCCGCGTTGCGAAGATCAAGGCCGTGATGCCGCATTGTTGTATCGGGGTGGATGTGATTGTGGGCTTTCCCGGTGAAACGCACGTGCACTTTTTAGAAACGTATCAGTTCCTGAATGAATTAGACATTTCGTACCTGCATGTGTTCACCTATTCCGAGCGTGCGAATACCGTAGCGAGTACGTTACCCGGAGCAGTATCCATGCGGGAGCGGAATGAGCGTTCGCGGATGCTGCACATCCTGTCGGATAAAAAGCGCAGGGCCTTCTACGAAAAGAATCTGAACCAGTCGTTTACCGTGTTGTTTGAAAATGATGTAGAAGACGGGAAGATGCATGGGTTTACGGAAAACTATATCCGGGTGGCGGCCCACTACGATCCGTTACTGATCAATGAAACAAAAAAGGTCGTGCTTACTGGCATCAATGAGCGCGGGTGTGTGGAGGTGGAGGAGGAAGTGACGATGATCAATGTGCAATGATCGATGATCAATGATCAATTTTCAATTGTCAATGTTGTACGATTTCTAGGCTGTTTACGAAGGCATTGCATTTTATTGATGCTGCTCTGCTGACCATAAGGGGATCCCGGGGCTCGTTTGAAGAGCAATCTACTTTAACCCATGTGAATACTCGCCCGGGATGACAGCTTCGTTTGAATTGGCCAATTGAGCATCGAATAATTGATCATTTATTTTCCCTGCATGCGACCGTCTTTGATTTCGAGTTTGCGGTCGGTCATGGCAGCAAATTCCTGGTTATGGGTAACGATGACGAAGGTTTGATTGAATTCATCGCGCAGTTTGAAGAAGAGTTGGTGGAGGTCGCGGGCGTTGTTGGAGTCGAGGTTGCCGCTGGGTTCATCGGCAAAGATCAGGGCGGGTTCGTTGATGAGGGCGCGGGCTACGGCCACGCGTTGTTGTTCCCCGCCCGAAAGTTCGGAGGGTTTGTGATCGGCCCGGGGTTCCAGGCCTAAGGTCGATAGTAATTGGTTGGCGCGGGCTTTAATCTTGACATTATCCTTCTTTGCGATCCAGCCGGGGATCATCACGTTTTCGAGGGCGGAGAATTCGGGCAGGAGGTTGTGAAACTGAAATACGAAGCCGAGGTTCTGATTGCGGAAGTCGGCCAGCGATTTTGAGGATTGACTAAACACATCGCGGCCGTTGAGTTCCACCTTGCCGGCATCGGGTTTATCGAGGGTGCCGAGGATGTGGAGCAAGGTACTCTTTCCGGCCCCGGAGGCGCCTACGATGGCGATTACTTCCCCTTTGCGGATTTCGAGGTCCACTCCCTTCAGCACATTGAGTGCCCCGTATGATTTCTTCAGTCCTTCTGCGTGCAGCATGGTTTTACTTCTTGAATTAAAGGTTTAAAAAAAGTAGCTTGCCTCCAAAACTAATGGTATGAACATCCACGAATATCAGGCTAAAGACATTCTAAAAAAATTCGGAGTAGCCGTGCAGCGCGGCATTGTTGCCGACACGCCCGACAAGGCCGTGGCTGCTGCCAAGCAGTTGGGTGCCGAGACGGGGTCGAAGTGGTTCGTGGTGAAGTCGCAAATCCATGCCGGAGGGCGGGGTAAGGGGACGGTGCAGGAAACCGGTTCGAAGGGTGTGGTGCTGGCAAAGAGTGCGGACGAAGTGTTTGAGAAATCGAAGGCGATCCTGGGAGGCACCTTGGTGACCATCCAGACCGGGCCGGCCGGGAAGAAAGTAAATAAGGTGCTGATTGCTGAAGATGTTTATTATCCGGGCGAGAGCGAGCCCAAGGAATATTACATGAGCATTTTGCTGGACCGGGCTACAAGCAAACCGGTGATCATGGCCAGCACCGAGGGCGGGATGAACATTGAAGAGGTGGCGGCCACGCACCCGGAGAAGATCGTAAAAGAATGGGTGGATCCGGCCATCGGGTTGCAGCCGTTTCAGGCGCGCAAGGTGGCGTTTGCGTTGGGTCTGGAAGGCAATGCCTTCAAGGAGATGGTGAAGTTTATCAACTCATTGTACAGCGCCTACATGGGATTGGATGCGTCCATGTTTGAGATCAATCCCGTGCTGAAAACTTCTGATAATAAAATCCTGGCGGTGGATGGCAAGGTGAACCTGGACGACAATGCGTTGTACCGCCACAAGGACCTGGAAGAGTTGCGAGATATTTCAGAGGAGGACCCGTTGGAGGTGGAAGCAGGGAAATCAGGCTTGAACTATGTGAAGCTGGATGGCAATGTGGGCTGTATGGTAAACGGGGCCGGGCTGGCGATGGCCACGATGGATATCATTAAATTATCAGGTGGTGAACCGGCCAACTTCCTGGATGTGGGCGGGGGTGCCAATGCCGAGACCGTGGAAGCGGGATTCCGGATCATTCTGAAAGACCCGAATGTGAAAGCGATTCTCATCAACATTTTTGGGGGCATTGTGCGGTGCGACCGCGTGGCTAATGGGGTTGTAGAGGCGTATAAGAAAGTCGGTAACATCCCGGTTCCGATTATCGTACGGTTGCAGGGCACGAATGCGGAGGAGGGCGCTAAAATCATTCAGGAATCGGGTTTAAAAGTGTTCTCGGCCATCCTGCTGAAAGATGCGGCTCAAAAAATCAAAGAGGTGCTGGCTTAGGGTTTCCTATTTGGGGTAAAAAGCATAAATTAGAGGTTTAAAGGACTGCAGATGAGGAAATGGCTTGCTTTCGTTGTTCTCACCGCCACTGCGGGCACGGCTTTGGGGCAGAGTTTTTATGCGATCCGGAAGAGCCGGTCTATGATTCTGGTTGCCGGTACTGGAACGTCCACTTACTTTGGAGAGCTTGCCAACCCCGGGGATTATATTGATGCCAAACCCAATATCAATGTGGGCCTGCAAATGTATTTTACTCCGCGAATCAGTGCCCGGGCTGAGGCCACGTGGTTTACACTAGAGGGGACTGATTCGAAGGCTGATGACATTAGTCGAATACAAAGGAATTTATCATTCAAAAGTAATAATGTTGAAGTAAGCTTTACTGGAGCTATTAGTTTATTCCCAAATGGAAATCGCTATTATAGGAGACCGTACTTCAATATTTATGCTTTTGGAGGAATTGGATTTATCTATTTCAATCCTAAAACTGAATATCAAGGTAAGACTTATGCGTTACAACCTTTGAATACTGAAGGTGCAGATTACAGTCGGATTGGATTGGTTGTTCCATATGGGTTGGGTGCAAGGTTTAAAGCTGGCCCAAATTTTAATATTGCCATTGAAGGGGGGTATCGTAAAACTTTTACTGACTATATTGATGATGTGAGTACAGTTCATTTAGACGTATCTTCTTTCTCGGATCCGATTGCTGCTGCCCTATCAGATAGAAGGCCAGAAATCGGAAGAGCTACTGTACCTCCCGGAACTAAAAGGGGTAACCCTGACGCAGATGATGGTTATTTTTTACTTAATGTAAAAGTCGAATATTATCTCCCTTGGGATTTCGGTGGTAACAACAGTGGCCGAACCTACAGTCAGAAACGCAGCTCCTTCTACCGGTATAATAAGAAGGGGGGCGTGAATAGGAGACGGTGAAAGTTGAAAGTTCAAAGCTAAAAGCTTAAAGTATCCCCACCCAACCGACTAATTAAAGTCAATCCAGAGCGGATCGGATGGATACGCATCGGGGAAACCAAGTATTCGTAGCGATTCAGTCTATGAAATAAAAAAGATAAACTGAGCGAAGGATCTCCTCCATAGAAGCTTGTTATCTGGCCTTGTGTAGTTCTCAAAGTTCAACATTCGAGCGTGACCAGAACTATGAACCTAGGTGATTTTGAATCTAGAGATTGGAATTTTGAAATCAGGATTTGTCGAGGATTTCGTAGCGGGAGTAGTTGCTGCGAAATTCGGGGATCAACTCTTTCATGAGGGCCACCATCTTCAGCTCGTTGCGGTCGTTCACGAAATCATAAAACAATTCGATGTATTTGTTGATCTCCTCATAAGCATAGGGTTCCACCTTGCCGATCAGAATTTTCTCGTGGTGGGTGGGCAGGGTATCTTCGGAGTTGTTCAGCAACTCTTCGTACAACTTCTCCCCTTCCCGCAGGCCCGTGTACACAATTTCAATATCCTTTTCGGGTTGCAGACCGGATAAGGAGATCATCTTGCGGGCGAGGTCCACGATTTTGATCGGACTGCCCATATCAAACACAAATACCTCCCCGCCTTTGCCCATGGTGCCGGCTTCGAGCACCAACTGACAGGCTTCGGGGATGGTCATGAAGAACCGCGTCACCTCCGGATGGGTAACCGTAACCGGACCGCCCAATTCAATCTGTTTTTTAAACAACGGAATCACCGAACCATTGGAGCCGAGCACGTTGCCAAAACGCGTGGTGACGAAGGCGGTAGTGTACTTGCCCTTTTCCTGGTTGTGCACGTTCAAGGCCTGGACATACACCTCGGCAATGCGCTTGGAGCAGCCCATCACGTTGGTGGGGTTCACCGCTTTGTCGGTGGAGATCATGACGAATTTACGCACGTTAAACTCCACGGCCAGGTCGGCCAGGTTTTTCGTGCCGAGAATGTTGCAATGAATGGCCTCGCCCGGATTGCCTTCCATGAGGGGAACGTGCTTGTAGGCGGCTGCGTGGTAGATGATCTCCGGTTTGTTGTCGGCAAAGATCGCGGAGATGCGGGGTTGGTTGGTGATGTCGGCCAGGTAAGCGAGTACCTTTACAGCACTGGAGGCTTTGATCTCACGCTCAATTTCATAGAGGGGCGATTCGGCCTGGTCGATGAGGATAATCCGCTCCGGATTGTGGCGGATGACCTGGCGCACCAGTTCGCTGCCGATGGAGCCCGCTGCCCCGGTGATGCAGACGCGCTTGCCGCGCAGGTCGTGGTCAACACTCTGGTTGTTGAGTTGGATGGCCTCGCGGCCCAGCAGCTCTTCAATCTTGATTTCGCGGATCTGATTTAAACTCAACTCCCCGCCCACCCACTTCTCCACAGGCGGCACCGTCCGGACTTTTACCTTGTTGCGCAGGCAGGCATCGACCAATTCGTTTTTGCGTTCGAGGGAGATGTCGCGGACCGTGATGATCAGTTCGTCAATGTTCAGTTCGTCCAGAAAGTAATCGAGGTTTTCCCTGCGGGCGTCAAAGATCTTGGTACCGTCCACCACCTTGCCGATTTTGTTCTGGTCGTCTTCGAGGAAGCCGGCAATCCGCATGTTGGGGGTAGAGTCGATGACGTGGCGGGTGATGATGCCGGTTTGACCGGCTCCAAAGATGATGACGCGGGATTTTTTTATCAATGCATTGCGGTAATAGGAGAAAATGTATTTTACCAGCAACCGGTAATTGAATAAGAATAGGAAGGAAGCGATCAGGCTGATGATCACTACCGAATACGGAATCAGGAAATGGCCGATGCGATAGTAGGAAAATACATTGGCGGCCACCACCAGCAACCCGTTGGACAACAACATAAAAAAGATCCGCACCCCGTCCTGGATGCCCGTATAGCGAATGATGCCTTTGTAACTTCCCGTCAGCAGGATGGCCATTACCGCACAAGCCGTATAGATGATGAGGCCCTGGCCATACTGTTGCTGAACTAAGTCCGATGTGGAAAAATTAAAACGAAGCAAATAGCCCAATAAGGCTGAAAAGAAAATGATTGTAGAGTCAATGAGAATGATGACCCAACGCGGAAGTATCCGCAGGTTGCGGAGGGAGACGATCAGTCTTTTGGTTGTTCTTTCCGGAGCCATTTTCGGGTAATACCATATGCTACCCCCATGCCGATGAGCAATTCAATGCCTGAAATGGGTACTGTTGGGTTGCCCCCACCCCCTGGGTCACCGGGTTGTGCCAGCAGCACATTTGCACTGATCAGAAATAACACGACCAAATACTTTCTCATACCTGCTATCTCTTTAGGACCCGGATTACTTTTTTCTGTTCGCCCAATTGAATTGCAATCAGGTATAAGCCGGCAGGTCTTTCCCGTAAGTCAAGCACCTGTTTACCGGAAGGACGGATGGTGGAATCAAAATTTTCCTGACTCAAGTTTGCCCCCATCGCATTTAACAGTGCAATCGACTTAAGGTTATTGCGTTCCACTTCTGATAATTCAATGTATACATAATCGGTAGTCGGGTTTGGATAGACTTGTAATTCTGTCAGGTAAGGAGGGAAGTCTTTGGCCGGCTCGCCATTGATCCGGAGATAGAACCGCCCCATGCCTGTACTTTGCCTTTCCTCTGTAATCTGAAATACATATTCCGATCCATCGGTAATGTCTGTTTCCTTTCTTCCATAAAGGTCAACCAAAACCACCCGGTAACCCGAGGACAACAGCGCAAGATCCGAAAACTTCAGTACGTATTCGCCCGGTTCAACATCGGCTATGTTCAGGTTTATGATTTTCTCCCCGGTTAGTTTTGCCACCGAGTTGATGGCATACTCCTCCATCGGGTTGTTTACGTAGGAGGACAAATTGAATGACGGTGTGGTTTCAATTGAAGTCGGGTTTTTCAATTGGTCGTTCTTCAATTTGAAGGCATCCCATTCGGGATCATAGCCATCCGAGGCATTGTCGGCAAACCGGATGACAATTTCATCGCTGCGGCCCGATTCCGCATTCAGGGAAATCCGGAAATAATCATCCGGAGATTTGGTGCGCAAAAAGTAATTGTTGTTTCCCGTTTTATCGGCTTCGCGCAAGGTAAAGGTTGTGCCGCCACCGCTGGAGACCACCCAAAATGCCTGACCGGTACTGATTTCACCTGTCCAGCCTCCGAAAGGGGGATTCGTAGCAACACCGCCTACGTAGGAAGAAAATACATTGTTATCCACACGCAGATACATTGCGTTGGTAACATTTATTTTATTCACGTTGTCCCAATCCAATGACGATGGATACGGGTTGGGCACCAGATTAAAATTGCCATTTGTATTCGAGATCGTAATAGGGACATCTCCGCGCTCAGGTATACCCCGGTAGGAAACCGTAACTGCGCCATTATTAAAGTCATAAGCACTGTACCCCAGGCGGCTGCTGATGCCAGTTGCCGAAGTGAGGCCACCCGACCCGTTGACGGCTGTAAATGTCTGAGTCGTACTGTTGTATGTAAATACGGAGGGGTTAGTATTTCCCGAATCGACAATGTTGGAGTTATCAGCGTTTGTGCTCCGGTCGCTGAAATTACCGGTAACGTGGATAAAGTTGCGCCAGATGCTCAGGTTGGCATTGGTAGTAATGGGCATGGAGAGGTAGCGGTAGTCGCCCCCGGTTTTTCCATGGATGTAGCGTTCAATGGTTACCTGACCGGTTAAGTTCGTGGGATTGGGAAGGGCTGCAATCCGCCCCCCCACCGTTTGGGAGGTTGAACTCACAATAAAAACACCGGTTCCACTGGGTCCATCGGCATCCATAAAGGCCCCTGAAGTCAGGGTAAGGGTACCGTTTAACCGGGAAGTATTGGCTATTTGAACGCCCGGTGACACCGGATTGCTTACCGTAACATTATTAAAGGTAGTGGCCGAACCAGAAACCGTTTGGGCCAAGACTGTTCCGTTGAAGACTACAGTGCCGCCATTATTATTGAAGGTTCCACTGTTCGTGAAATTCCCGGCTATTCCCAATGAGCTTGTTGGTGCGGTAAGGGTTCCGGACACGGTAACTGTAAAGAAATTGGATTGGTTCGAGCCAGCAATGGTGGTGGTGCCGTTAAAGTTAACCGCGCCATTGTTATTGTTAAAGGTACCGTTGTTCGTCCAGTTGCCGGCCACATTAAACGTTCCGGTTGGTGCTGTCAGGGATCCCGAGATGACGATGTTATTAAATGAAGAGGTACTACTGCCGGAGATTGTCGTGGTGCCGCCAAAGGTTGTAGTTGCAGTACCTGCATTCAGCGTGCCGTTATTGACAAGATTGCCGTTGATTTGAAAATTGGACGAAGGTGTTAATGCTCCCGTAATTGTGATTGAACCAAATGTTGGTGTTGCCGATCCTGAAATGGCCGTGGTACCCGAGAATGTAATGGTGCTGGAAGTAAGGGTTGAGCCTGCATTGCTCACGAAATTACCTTTCAGATCAATGGCGTTAGAGCCAGCATTAAAAGTGCCGTTGGAAAGTGTTAAAATTCCATTGATGGTAATAGCCTTGCTCAGGGTGAGCGTGCCCGATCCGATTTTGGATAAATTGGCCAGTGCCGTGGTATTATCTGGTAGTTCCGGTCCCGATGAAATCGTACCCGTTGTGTAAACAACATTATAGGTATCCACAGTATTTGCGAGCAGAGAATTCATTGTTCCGCCTGAACGCGTTACCGTTCCGCCCGCGGCCATGGAAATACCCGTACCATTTGCAAAGGTTCCTGCATTCAAATTCAGATTTGTAAGGGTGCTCGTTGAAGTTGTTGTAAACGATGTACTGGCACGGGCCATTGTGAGGGTACCCAGTGCACCGCCAGCCAAAGAGATATCTGAAGGCAGGGTTCCTGTACCATTGATGATTAAGGTTGATGCCGATGTTGTTGACAAGTCATCGGGTGTAGACGGCCCGTAGGCACCGCTGATCGTAAGCGTATTTGAGCCAATTGCCAAGGTACCTGTTGTATGAGTAAATGTTCCAAGGACGGTGAGGTTGCCACCTAAGGTAACGAGGCCAGCTCCTCCGGTGCGGTTTAATGTAAAATTATTCAGTTGTGTAGTACCGTTGAAAGTCAGTGTACCGAAATCACCAGTACCCCCGATCACCAGATTAGACGAGGGACCTCCTACAAGGCCACCCGAGCCGGTTACAGTTCCATTAATGGTCAATGTTTGGGTCCCTATAGAAATATTTCCAGAGGTTAATGTTAAAGTACGAAGCGCAACAATATCCAGGCTGGTGCTTAAGCTTACCCCATTAGCGTTGTTGATTGTTAAATTAACATCGCTTCCGGAAGGGAAGCCGTTACCGATAAATTGTGCAGCCACCCCATTGTAGACAATAGTGGAGTTTGCAGCATAGGTTCTTGTACCCGAAACTCGGATATTCCCACCCGTGGCACCTGTTTGTATGGCGCCTGCTGCATCAGTTGCTCCGACACGGAGTGTTCCGTTTAAGGTGAAGGTACCACTTCCAGAGAGGATAGAGGTGCCAAGGTCTAAAGTCGATAAAGAAGCAACTGAGAAATTAACAGAGCCGGAAATAGTTCCTGAATTTGAAAAAGTATGTGTAGCAGCTCCGTTAAAATTCAGGTTTGCTGTTCCTGAGCCAGCTCTTGTAACAGTACCTGCTTGTAAAGTAAAATTTCCAAGTAAGTCGATAATACCATTTCCTGATGATTCATTAAAGTAGGTTGTAGCTGAGGGAGAATTCATATTGAAATTCCCGGTTATACTTAGAGTACCGTTTCCTGAGCTGCCGCTCAGAACAAAAGCATATCCAGGATCAATGTTTATATCCGCATTCCCCAACACATTCAGCGTCACATTAGCACCTCCAGAATATCCTGACAAGTACACATAAGAATCATTACTCACTAAAAAGTTGCCACCAACCGTTACAGTTCTATCAGCACCATCCGATAAAAGAAGGAACCAAAAATCCGGTCCCGTTGAAGTTACACTGAAATTTCCATTAATGGTCGATAAAATCCCATCCAAATCTATATCGTTACCCTGGGAAGTGCAATTCCATATTACATGGTGAAAGGTTTTAGGACTGACTGCCAACGTAGGTGCTACTGCTGAGCCACTCGTATAACCCGTAAACTCTAAGTTAGAACCTGATTGAAAATCACCATCATAAATAATTCCACCAGAAGTATAATTCATTCTGTACGTTCCTCCTGATTGAATAATTAATCGTTGAAATGCATGATTAACAATCGTGCTTCCATCGTCCATCTGCAAAATCCCGGCTACTTCAATACGGCCACGATTTGAAGTGGTGCCCAGTGTCAATGTACCTGACAAATTAAGTTGCCCCCCATTATTAATTACGACCCGAGAATTGACATTTGATGTAATTGAAACAGCAACCGCACTTTCTGTATTTCTTACGGTAACTGTATGGCCTGAGGCGATTGAAACAAGAGTTGAGTTAGCATTGGTGGGTACTACGCCACCTACCCATGTACCAGGAACATCCCAAAATCCAGATCCTGCGGATGTAATTGTCTGAGCAAATGCACCACTTACAAGAACAAAGGATAGTACAAGCGACAGTAATGTTCTTATCATAGGATTCAACTTATACGAATCTACAAAATTAACCAAAAATCATCAATTCTACCCTAAACCTTACACTAAATACGGGTTGGCAGAAAGAACGTAACCGAGATTTGCGATTTTAAGAACTTGGCTTATTTAAGGAGCTTACAACCGCCTCACAAAAACCCGAGCTTGGTAAGCAGACGGTTTCTTTAAACAATTGTTCTGACACACCCCGTAAAAACAATGGGTACCCTGATAAATGGGACATTTTATGCAAGGGATTCCACCCAACCCTCGTTTCAATGCCTTGATTTTCAAGCTCTTTAATCCAGGCACTTCTCTTTTTCTTAATCGGGTACCGAAATGCTGAGAGCCACCGGGAAGCAATGTGCCCTCCGAGCGGCTGGGCCCAACTTACCGCAGGAATTTTATCAAAGGACTTGCAATAGTTACGAAAAACCTGCTGACGGTCATGAACCAACTTATCATCCTGTTGTACACTCATGATGCCATAAGCCGCCACTAACGGACTGATCCTATAATTATAGCCCACCTCCTTAAACAGATAATACGGCCTGGGCAACCGGGCCTGGGTGGACAGCAGTCGGACGCGGGCGGCTAACTGCTTGCTTTTGGTTACCACCAGGCCACCCCCGAATGCCGTTACCGTTTTATTGTTATTGAAGGAGAACACGCCAATATCGCCCACGGTGCCGCTGGGTTGGCCCTGCAAAGTGGCGCCCCAGGCTTCGGCCGCGTCTTCGATCACCGGTACTTCGTACGCACGGGCCAGCTTCATAATCCGGTCCATGTCGGCAGGCACTCCGTAGTTGTGCACCACGATGATGGCCTTAAGGCGTTTTTTACCGGTCGATTTTTTCAAGGCTTGCTCGAGTAATTCCGGATCGAGGTTCCAGGTAGTTTCTTCGGAATCGATCCATACGGGGATGGCCTGTTGATAGAGAATTGGATTGACCGAGGCCACGTAGCTGAACGTGGGGACGGCCACATGATCTCCGGCCTTAATGCCCAGGGCCATGAGCGCCAGGTGGAGTGCAGCCGTGCCGGAGGTCACCGCGATGGTGTGATACTTTAGGAGGCGTGATGCGGTGAGCGATTCAAAATCCAAAATGAGTTGTTCGTGGTGGCGGCCTTCGTACTGCTTTAAAAGTTTGTGTAAGCCATCCGCATCGATGGGGTTGTATGAGAGGGGTACTTTATACACGGGGTTTGGTTTTCAACTCCTGAATGTAACATGCGGCCAGTAGAATTCCCATCAGCAACGGGTTGACGATCATGCGGTGGATGGTGGACAGCCAGGGCGAAGAAATTTCGGTGGGACCTTCCAGCATCAACTTTACCACCAGGTAAACGGGGAGGATCACCAAGATTTCTATCAAAAACAAGCTCCATGCCCAGCGGAGATAGGCGGGGCGGTGCGTAAATAAAACCCGGAACACGAGCAGGAAGATACTATCGTTCAGGAGCAAGCGCACCGTGCGGTTGAATGCAAAGGTGAAGTTGGGGCCGGCATCGATGCCCGCGGCAGCCGCGTAGGTCCATTGCTGCGACAGATAGATGAGCAATAAGCCGAGGCCACTGCCTGTTAACACAAGCCACGCTTTCCAGGTAAGGTGATTAGTCATGCCATCTGATCCAGATCCACCACGCTACAAAAACAAAGGCATACAGAAATGCCGTAAACAGATATTTATGAAAATAATAGAACCAGGTACTGTCCGTCTCCGCCAGCCAGAAGAGAAAGCCCACGCGCACCAGGTTCAAGCCATGAATCAATAAAAGACCACCGAGGATAAATGGGATCATCTTCCGTACGGGCCCACCGAAGGCGATGACAAAGGAGATGAATACGATCATCACGTTGATGCCGTTGCAGCCCTCAAAAAGATTGATGACTGCATCGTTGTTATTTACAAAACCAATTAAGGGTTTATCGGAAACCGGAACCAATTCAAGGTGATACCCTCCCCAGCGGAGACAAGCGGCAGTCTGCTGACCCACCCACCGCGTGGCGGGGTCGGCTTGCGGGTACCACCCTGCGATCCAGAGGCCGTATAGTCCGTTGAGCACCAGGTAGAGGACAATAAAGATCAATAAGAAGCGCAGGGCCGGAGGCAGGGACTTCATGGTGCTTTGGGTTTAGCGGGTACACCAACAACCGTAGTAGCCGATGGAACTGATTGCAATACTATGGCCCCCGCCCCTACGCGCGCCTGATCGCCAATGGAAATGCTCTGCAGTACGGAAGCCCCGCTACCCAGCAACACTTCGTTACCCAGGTGCACATGACCCGACAGGTGCACGCCCGGCATAATGGATGAAAAATCTCCGATCGTGACATCATGCCCGATGGTGGAGTTGAGATTGATCAGCACGTGGCGACCGAGTGTGATATCCACGGTAAGGTGACAGCCTGCGGTGATGATGGAGCCGGCACCCACATTGATATTAAGCCCGAGCGTAGCGGCCGGGTGAATGAGTACCGGAAATGCGAGGTGTGGGTTTGAAATTTTTGAGAGCACTGTGGCTTTGGTTTGGGGATCGCCCATGGCTACTACCACCGCGAGGGGATAATCGATTGTATTCAGATCTGCGATCGCACCCAACACCAATTGGCCGGCCAGTTTTTTTCCTTTGGGGAGCCCATCATCATAGAAGCCCACCAGGTTCCAGGTTAGTTGTTGCTGGTTGATCTGGCGGATCAGGACGGCTACTTCTTTTCCGAGGCCGCCTGCGCCTATGATTGCAATGTCTTTCAGAACCATTTTAGAAGTTAAAAGTCTAAAGTTAAAAGTTTAAAGAATAAAAATGCTTAAGCGGAAAGCTTGAAAGCTAAAAGCTTTAAGGCTAAAAGCTGGTGTGGTGTTATCCGGAAAATTTTTCTTCGTTAAGGGAAGTGTCTTGTTTTAGGGAGAGGGCTAGTAGGAAGGTTTTGAACAAGATTGTTAGGTCAAGCCAGAGGGAGCAGCGAGTGATGTAGTCCAGATCATGCTTAAATTTTTCGGGCCAGGGCAGGTTGTTCTTGCCGGAGATTTGGGCGAGGCCGGTGATGCCGGGCCGGACTTCATGACGTTTGTTTTGCTCGGGCGAGAATAAAGGTTGGTATTCCAGCGGCAACGGCCGCGGGCCGATGATGGACATGTCCCCTCTCAGTACATTCCAGAGTTGCGGCAACTCATCGAGGTTTGTTATTCGTAGGAGGTTGCCCCAGGCAAATCTGCGGGCTGTTAACGATTGGGTTGTATCGGTTGAGAGGGTACGGAACTTGTGCATGATGAAGGGCTTGCCGTTTTTGCCGATTCGATATTGGGAAAACAGGATGGGGAATTGGGCCTGGAACAAGTACCCAACTAAAATCAAGAATGTAATTATAAGAATGGGGATCAGGAATAGTAAAATCAGCATATAGTCAAACACCGGCTTTAAGGATTTGTAACTCATTTAGGATAAAGATATAGAAAGTTGAAAGTTAAAAGTATAAAGTTCAAAGTCTGCTGTGCTAAAGCTTCGTGGCACTTGATTGGTGATCCTTTCCGACATAGGGCGGACAAGCAGCTGATTTACTTAATCAAACGCTGCCCTGGATTGTTTCCTATTTTCTTTCGAACTGTGACAAATAAAAAAATGGATCAATTCAGAGCGGATAGCAAGTCCGCATTACTTTTGAAATAATGCTTTTGGCTTTTGAGAACTGAAGGAAGTAGCCTTGAAGCGAGCGAAGAATCCCCTCGACCGAAGTCTGTTATCCCGATTTCTGATTTGGGGGTCCTTCCGCCAAAGGTCGGACAGGTTCCGCCAGATGGCGGAATGGCAGCCTCAAATGGATTTCCAGTCCAGCTCTCGATTGAGATTTATTCTCTTGACCATAGGTCAGTGTTGTTACCGACCAAACACTTCTTTGATTTATTAGTTACGAACTGAGTCCGAAATACCATTGAATGCAATTCAGAGAAGATAATGTATCATTTACTGAATGAAACAACCTCGACTCCTCTTTACCAAGTGGCCTTTCATTTTAAAATATGAAAGGTTATCGACTGATCAGTACCTTGGTGTATACCTCATTACCTGCCGATAAAAAATAAAGTCCCGCTGATATATTGGATACATCAACCCGGCTTTCCCCGGCATGTGCCTCTGCCGATAATTGAAATTGTGCCCCTTGTGAAGAAGTCAATGTTACCACGCGTACTTCAATCCCATGAAGGATAATTATGCCAGACGCTGGGATTGGCGACACAACCATTCTCGCCATTTCCTCTATCCCGGTAACTATATCAGACATCGCGCTACAGCCACCATAATTTACTAGGACGGTATAGGTGCCTCCGGATTCTGCAACGTAAGATGGATTAATCGCTCCGGGTATCGGCAAGCCATTTAGTATCCATTGATTGTTCGAACTGCTGCTCGAGGTAAGAATTATTTGGGTTCCGGACGATGTTAAAGTAATAACCGGCTGAGCGGGATTCACACAAAATGACTGGCTTACAGCTGGGGCAGGCATATATTCTTCGTTGCCACCCTGGGTGGCAGTTATCGTAACCGGACCAGGTCCCACTATGCTGACCTGACCTTGGCTCAATACAACATTCGTGTTTGACGAACTAAACTCAACCGGCAGTCCTGATGAAGCTTGTGCGGTTACAAGAAATGAAGGATCCCCTTCTGTTTTAGAGGTTAAAGCTGAAAAGGAAATGGTTTGGGTGCTTTTTGTTTTAAAGGCAATAGCAGGATAGGAAGACGTCAAGTAATTGTTAATTAACCTTGCCAGATCATCGCGGTACTCGAAAACGGTGGCAACATACTCTGTACCCGCTTGTAGTCCGGTAATGGTTACTTCCGTTTGGTCACCTCTCAAAACAACGAAATTGCTGTTTCCAATATTCGCTCCCTGGCCGAATTGATTGTTGGCGGAATAGAATGCATCGTCTTCCGGGAGTTCAGCAGGAAAAGTATTTTTCCTCAGCAATACGATTCTCCCATCGCCAGCCCCCTTTCCAAATCCCAGCTTAGCCGATATGTCTGTGCGGTCTAAGACGGTAATTGGCCCCGCCTGGCTGGTGGGTTCGGCAATGAAGAATCCCGGATAGACCTCAATACCATGAATGACTGAGAACCCAATGAGGTCCGGGCTTCCATCGTTGTTCAAGTCTGCTGAGGTGATATCCTGTTGCCCATCCGACTGGGCAAGCAGCTCCGTTTTCAGTTTGTATGTATTATTCTGCCTCTGTACATAGATTGCAATTTTAGGAACATAAATTCCTGCATTATTCCGGTTGACACGAATCGCAACGTCTCCCCGGCCGTCCTGATTAAAATCGGCCACAGTAAACAAATAGTCGCTGGAAATAGTGAGGGGTTGTTGCACCGAAAAAACAAATTCCTGAAATACGCCAACACCCGTATTTTGGAATACAGAAAAAGTATTGTTATCAGATATAGTGAAGATATCAGTAAGGTTATCGGTATCGTAATGACCGACCTCAAGCCTTGCTACGCGCCTGGTACTCGCAAGTTTAACAGGATCTGCAAAATTACCATTACCGGAGTTCAGCAAGGTCCACGCATCGACAGCGTCACCAATCACAAGGTCTGGGGCGCCATCCGCATTCAGATTTGCTATTTTGGCATAATTTGGATACACCCCCAGTGACATAGCCTGGTGATTAAATGAGCCATCCCCGTTTCCGAAGAAGACACCATTCCAACAAAAAAAATCCTGTTTACCATCCAGGTTGAAGTCACCCGCTACCATTATGCCTGATGCCTGACTGACTTCGAATGGCGCCTGATGGTGTCCTTGGTTGTCGGTAAGGGAAAGTTTGACCCTGGATATGCCGGAAAGATAGAGTTCCATAAAGAGTATGTCATCAAAACCATCTGAGTTAAAATCAGCTGTTTCTACATACTCAACCCTATACCCTGCCCCCAGAAGATACGTATTACTTTCGAATGTCAGATTGCCATTGCCACGCTTTATTGTGGCTGCACCATTTGAGATTGATGCATTAACCAGATCAATATTCCCATCATGATCTACATCGCGTGCTAATCCACGGAGCGGGCTGTTTCCAAGTATTTCTTTGTGCACCAGTTCAAAGCTGTCATTTACTCTTTTGAGAACTGACAGGCTCGGGAACCCCGAAAGGCTCACTAACTCGGGGCCTCCGTTGTTGTCTAAATCCACAAACGTGAGGTTCAGAACATCATTTACACGTTCATCAGAAAATGGATCTTTGACAAATGCACCTCCCGTGTTTAACAGAATTGCAGGGCCGGTGCCATTGTACGTGGCTATTGCCAGGTCTTGAAGACCATCATCATTATAATCTGCACTCGCCAGACGAGAGGAGGCGGATGTAGAAGATGGAATCAGGACCGGGTTCGAAAACCCGCCAGACCCGTTATTTGTCATTCCGGCAATGTACACTGTACCACTCGAAGAAAATGAACCAACGATATCCGTATTGTTGTCGTTGTTAAGGTCTGATGCAATTATATATATCGGAGTAGTTCCAAGGCTGACAGTGGTTTTAGCAAAGGTTGTGCTTGAAGAAAGATAAATATCCATTTGCTGACCCCGCCCGATAGCAAAGTCGTTTTTAGAGTCGTTATTGAAATCGGCAACAACTAAGCTACTTCCACCAATGACGTTGTTGTCAGTTTGTTGTGAAAAACCACCCAGTCCATTACCCTTGTACCAGGTAAGTGCTTGTCCAATATTAGGTACTACCACGTCAGCGTGTCCATCGTTGTCAAAATCATCCGTTGATATTGAGTAAATATCAGTTGGGCCTGGAATAGTGAAATTAGACTTGGTAAATGACGTGCCGGTTGAAATCAAGATGATCAGTCGTTCACTGACAGGATTGTTTCTGTTTACGATCGCAAGGTCACTCTTACCATCTTCATTAAAATCAGCGGACACCAGTCGATAATCAAAGTTTACTCCACCCGCGTCTGTCGAGGAGTTGGTATATACGTAAGTGCCATTGTTGTAGAGTACATGCAACTTACCCTCCGTGGAAGTAATGTATGCTATGTCCTTGAAACCATTGTTATCAAAGTCTCCGATTGCCAAATCTTCCGGAGAGCCTTCTCCATCGACTTTTCGAGACATATCGAAAGTGAATTGAGCCGGTGCCTCCTGGTACATGGTGGCAAGGCAGGCGAATAGAACAACTGATAAAGCTAACTTACCAGGGTTGCCAAAATGAAAGTACCCGACCAGCCAGTTTCTTTTGGAGCTGGGTCTGAAATGGTGAAACTGTAGTCTATAAATCTTATCCATTCCTTAGTATTTCAAGATAAAAATCAGGAAGGAACAACGCGTCATCATGGCTAAAAAAGTTTGAAATACATAGCTAATCACTTCTTAAAATTATAAGCCATTGTTTTCAGAATATTACCACTCTCATCGCGCACGGTTCGCAGGCGATTAAACTCATCATACTCATATCGCTGAACTGCTTGTGCTTTATCCGTGACACTTGTTACTCCGATCCCCGGCAAATAGGTGTAGGAAGTTATCTGGGCCGCGGGAGGTGTGATGCGCAGGTCATCGATTTTTGTACCGTCCTGAATCAACAGTGAACCTCCAGAATATGCAACCTCCTTATAATTCCATTTTGAATTGCTCCAATACCAATACGATAGCTTACTATTCGCCTGCACCGTTATTCCAGCCGGTTGTGTAAATGTGAAGTTGCTTGCCCGACTGAACCTTCCTGACCGAGCTTGGGAATCGAAAGTTCCACCTCCATACTCATACCCCTCAAAATAAAATTGACCAGGTTGGGTATTGACGCCCTCGGCAATCAGTTCAGGGGTTGTTGAATTTGACCACAAAAATGATAGCGTAAGGTCATCCGTCTTTTGAATGGCGCTGAGATTACCAGCATTATCATATTGGTAAGTTGCCTTTAATTTATAAACTATTGGTGGGGAGTTTATATTAGAGATAGTTGAAGCAGTAGTGTAACTCAAAGGCGCAGGTTCTTCGAGATCATAATATCTTTTCATCCTGATTGAGCCATCAAAATTATCAACCTCATAATTTAAAAGCCTGCCTTGAAGCACATTTCCATCTTTCGTATTTCGTGTAAGACTTAGTACAGGCTCTAACTTATTTCGCGATAACATATTAGCCAGCACCGTTGAGCCCACTGGATCAGTAAAGTCAAATGCATACCTTAACTCTTGACTTATCAAATAGCCATCTGATTTTTGGGTATCCATCTTGCGGATTACATAATACGAATCCCTGTCGGTTAGACCATTCCTGAAGACATAGTTCATTGTCTTCGATTCCGTTAATGTGGAGCCACCCGGCTGATAAGTATTAGTTACGGATGTTGCAGATTCAACCGCATAGCTCAAAAACCAATATTGTCTGAATGCAAAATTGCAATAACCACAGTTTTCGAATTTTGCCGGTGCAGCTTGCCACCCGACAATTGAATCAATTTGACTAATCGTATACGTATAGTCAACTGCACTGAGAAGCACATTATCCTGACGATATACTTTCTGATTTTTAGCCTTGCCAGTAAGGCCCGGATATACTGTGATCGGCAAATTTAAGCTACCTTCAATAGGCGAAATGAAACCCCAATTATTGAATTCATTATAAAATTCATAGATAGTTCTTCCAACCGGTGCTTGAGTGTCACTCGGGGAAGATACCACAATCTCCTCAACCTTATCGTAACCAAGAAGAGCAGTTTGGTTTACAAAAGTATTGAGCGAGCCTGACTCCAAAACTCTTAATCTATACTCGTAATAATTATTCTCACAAGTAGGCACCGTTGTTCCACCCACTGAATTATTTACACCTTTGTAATCATAGTCATACCGAAGTATATCATGCAACAGCCCACTTGATACGCCAGGCGTCAACTCATATTTAAACTTCCTTACAGTTGTGGCTGTGACTGCGGGATTTTCAAATTGTTGAATACTTTTTACACGAAGGCCTGGCCCTGTCTTATTCACAATCTGACTCCCCTTAGTGTACCACTTTATGGTGGCACCAATGACATCTGCGCGATAAATGGAAATTGTGGCCCTCAATCTATAGGTACCCCGGAAAAGCTTGTATAAGGCAGCCGTTGATCCATTTATTAACTGCTGACTATAAGACACATTTGTACCTGTAATAATGATACCACAATCTGCCGGAAGTCCACCACCTGGCGCTTCACAAGTTGATATGGCATCAACCCATAAATACGTTGTATCTTGTGTGAGCGTAAAAAATTCGTCATCTACATAGAACAGACCTTCCTGCGAATTTCCCGATTGACTGGGATTAATGAATACAGCGCGTGAGTTTTCAATCTGTTCATATTCTGTACCAAATCTGGAGTAGGTATTAGGCTCGTACTCTACTTTAACTGCCCCACCGGTTGGATAGTTGATCTGCTGCAACATGCCATATTGTGTATAGTCAAATGCAGGATTACGATTGGCACCTTTGAAATTTATAAAATAATCATAGTTATAAAACTGTAGCAAATTGGGCTTGAAATACCGGGGTAATAGCGTAGAATTATTAGCACCATTAAAATATCCCCAATGATCGATGCTGTACGAGTTCTTTGTTGGTTTGGTAAGCGCATCATAATAACTGAATTTATGAGCAGGCATCCGAACGCCACCTTTTCCAAATTCTACAAGACTATCTAAACGTAGGTACTCGGCATTACCCGCAATAGAAGTAAAGTAGGAGTGAAAGAACTTAAAATTCTTGATAGTATCAGAATTATGAAGCACCACCACTTGCTTGAGACGATGTCCTCCTGTGAGATCAAGCCGGTCAGTGTTCTCAGCAATAAAATTGACAGTATACCCTCTGAAGGTTATGCTGCTCAATCGTTGGCCACTTACTGTATTGTTGCTATGATTAGTGTAATCTGTATTGGCATAGTCGGGACCAACCGGGTCTGAAATATTAGGAGGAACCACCAGAAAGCCTTTCGATTCATGATCGGGCGTGCGATAACTAGTGGTCTCGGGCACGTAGGCAAATGAAATTGTTTCGCGGGCAGAGCCAGAACGTATCTGACTCACATACCATGAATTCTTTGGTTGCATCTCGCCCAACCGCGACTGGCCATTCATCTGAAAATTGGTTGACTGAATAATGGATTGAATCCGCTCCGAAGCACTAAACTGATAAAGCGTGCCAGCCTCATCATACACGGCAAACTCGAAGTCATCAATGCCGCCTCCCGTTGTAATCAGTTCGATTTTCGTGCGGGTTTTTGGTAATGCCCGCACCCGACCGTTCCGGTCAAGAACAAATTTGCCTGATCCACCTCCCGGAAGCGCGTACGAGTACAAATCAGGCTCGGTATCATAAAATGTTGGCTGTCCATTTGCACTTGAATTAAGAAGCTGATAAAAGATAAAGGCAGAGGAGTTGAGCCCGGTTGCTCCGGCACACTCATTCAATTTGGGTTTACCGGCTGCCGTGTAATAATTATCCATAGCATCCCGATAATAACCAAAGGCGAAATTATCAGGGGAATCCTGGATGGTACGGCTAATGGCACCCGAACTAGAAAGTGACCAACCATACCCTACCCAACCGGGAGTTTCATTCACTTTAAACCCGTTGGCGTTGTATGTAAGGGTAATGGGAAGATTAAGGTCACGGCCGCTGAGTTGAAACAAAGGAATGGAAATATCTGCGGTGCCGGTATAATAGCTTACCGGCAGATCAGCCACCTTGGTGATTGCGTACGCAGCGGGGGAAGGGGGCACCGGTGCGTTGAGCACATTCAGGTTTTGCGCGTAGATTTTGTGTAGGCTCAGTGCAAGCAAAATGGTTAGCAGTGATTTCATAACTGCATTTGGGTTTAATAGATCCTTATTTAATTCCTCATTCCTTTAACTATACCTGCCCTTCAATGGGACTTTGATTTCAATCAAAACTGTCAGGTTGGAAGACCATTTCCAAGCGGAGTCTCCCGCCTCGGGGACTCCGCGTATTACAGACTTATTCATCTACTATTGCTTTTGATAAATCCACGTCTTCCAACTGTCCACAAAGAAATACTTCAAAAACTCCTTGCTCTCCGGTAAGATAAAAATGAGCTGAGCTATGCTCATACTCAACCGGATTAGCTACCAGGTTCCACTTTCCCCGGCATGGATTATCATGCATGTACCCTAGCTTTTGGTTGATGAACTTAGTGCTTCGACACTCCTTCCAATCAAAGGATGGTTGGAACACTTCATGGAGTTTACCCCGCCTACTCTCGCGGTTACTGACTGCCTCCGTCAGCTTGTTAAGCACATTTACTTGTGGGTAAGCCTTCAGCCTTTTTACGATCTCATACGCCATAAAACGCTTTCCATCTCCCACTATTGAATTAATCGATTTATCGCTATGCGCGAAGGCGATCAATGCATGCAAATGATTGGGCATGATTACATAGCCAGTTATATAATGACCTTCCTGCTTTAAGTAATCAAACCACTTGTAGACAAGATCATACCCTTTGGTGAGTTCAAATAAGGGCAACCATTCATGACATGTGATGGTTACGAAATAAATACCTTCTGATTCCGCTATCTTACGCTTTGTACTCACTGTGGGTTCACTTCTTTTACATTCATTTATTTTTACTATTATAACTATCACTTACTATCTTTCATTCTACGCGGAGTCCCCGAAACGGGAGACTCCGCTAGGAAGGGTCCCTGCTCCCACTCATTCAATCGCTCCCGGAGACTCCGCTGGGAAGGAACCTTCTGATTCCGTTATCTTACGTTTTATGCTCACTGCGGTTTGCTTCTTTTACGTTCATCTATTCTTACCACTTATAACTATCAATTAATATCTTTCACTCTACGCGGAGTCGACTCCGCTGGAAGGGGACGGGAAGACGACACTGCGACCAATAATAAATTAATGAATCTACTTCAGATACTCTAATTTCTTTAGCCCACCTTCTTGATCAACTAAATATCTCACAAAACGAATTGAGTCCGACACAGTTAATCCTTCATTATTGGGCCTAGCAATCCGTGTTGTCAAAATTAAGGTATCACCACTGAAACTATATTTTGTTGATCTCGAATATCCCAAGTCTAAGTAATCTTCACCTACAAAGAGTACAGATTTCGCACTATCATTCTTGAAGGAAATGAGATATAATTCTTGACATTTTCCTCCAGCAAAACATTTCAATCGGGCTATACAATAAGTAACTGAACCATTTCGAATCTTCTCATATGAATAACAAGCAGAGTATTGATCTCTTCCATCAGGCATTCCCAAGATTTCATAACAAATAGTGTCAGGAATAATATTATTGGGCTTTTCAAAATATTTCAAGAATTGCAATTCTAAACTATTAGAGTTAGTTTCATGAGTATCAATTTTTCTATTTGAATTACTGCATGAATAAAATAGGTAAATACAAATTAAAACTAATCTAATTTTCATTCGAATTCCTTTGATATTTCTGAACAAAATTTGATAATCGTATTCGGTCCTTGCTATCTCTTACAGGACCTTCCCTAACCAGATCAGTTTTTCTGAAAGTATGGCCAATACGTTGGTTATCATCTACTCTCCTCCATTTGTATCGAACTTTATCTCCACTCTCCGTAGCTTCAATTGTTCTAAACCGAGTTACGTTACCGTCAGCATCCTTTTTTACATCTCCTGTTGCCACCATTGTATGGTAAACATTTTTATCCTCATCCAGCTTAAAAATTATATCACCCATTCCAATCAGATTAAAATCATTATGTAAAGCTCCAGTACCACTAAGTTCTGCACTTATAAAAGAATTCATTTGATCTCCCGCGGCTCCTAAAACTAAATTACCCATAAGTTTATCTGGATCTGAATTGAACGCCTGCCCCACTAATCCTGAACAGTCAATACCGAAAGATGCTCCACTTTTTACTCCAAATGTAAAATAGACATCTGACTTGACTTCTGAATAGGTATCCAAGCCCCAATTATTTCTTAATTGAATCGATGCTCCTGTGTGATACTTTTCTGTTCCACTACCATCTTTAAGTCTATCCCGTGCCCCTAATAATCTTCCTCGAGGATTTTTTCCACCCCATTCATAATTTGTGCCTAAATATTGTATCGCTTTGTTGAGTACATCACCCGGATCCATACCATCTGGATCAAACAACCTTATCGGATTATTGAATACGTAATTATATGGACTAAATTCTAAGAACTTGTCCGCAAGCGGATCGACAGCCAACCATCTACCAATTAAGTTGTCATACATCCTCGCCCCATAATCCAACCAATCCAATCCTAACTCATCCTGCTTCTCTTTCCCATTGTATAAGAATTGATTGATGCTGGAATTTTCTCTCTGATAAGAATTAAACGTCAACCCAAATGGATAGTAATCATCCTGTTGGATGACGGGGGATTTGGTGTGGGTTACTTTTAGGTCATCGAAGTAGACTTCCACGGGGGTGAGGCTTTCGTTGCTCAGGTAAATATACACATAGCCGGGTTGGGTAATGGTGATGGGGCTGGTGTTGAAGATGTGTTCATGCGGGACATCGGTGCCGGTTTCGCGGGCGGCCGTGGTAATCTGCTTGAAGCCTCCGGTTATAAACACATAGTTGCGATCGAACACCAGCCAGTTGAGGTAGGCGCGCGGGGCGCCATTGTCGGTGGTGCCCTGCAAGCCCGCAAACCCGGCCGGGAAGCTGGCCGTGCTTTGGGTGTATTGCACCCCGTCCACCACCACCCCGGCCGTGTTGGCAGTGATCTGACTCATGAGCGTGGCGAGCGCGGCTGTCCAGTTGCTGGTGTTGGGGTCCACATACTTGGCAAAGACTTCGGCATTGATCACATCGCCCGGCATCACACTCAGGGATTTGGCGAGACCATACTTTTCGTTTGCTGAACCATTCAACCGCTGGGCATAGCCGGTAGTCGTGGTGGGTGCGCTGCCGTTGGTGCGATCGAATAAACTCGTGTTCACCAGCTTCGCATTATCGTATCGCAGAAACTGACCGCGCTCCGTGTTGGCATTGGCCGGTTCCAATGTGGCGGTGTTGGTTTCCGTCTCGTCTTTGGTGGTGAAGGTGAGCCGCACATTGCCGAGGTGGTCTTTGAGGTGGTATTGGTATTCTGGAGTTGTGTTCGCAGTCAGTTTTACAATTTCAAATTCATTGAGAAAGAATTGCTGTCCAGCCGTAACGGTATTCCATACCACTCCAGCCTGCAGACTGGTATGACCTGTTGGGATGGTAATAATCTGTTCGGTATAGGCTTCGGCCACAGTCCCATTAGCCAGCGCCCCGCCCGGCCAATTCAGGTCGATGCCATTCGTGCGAATGTAGAGATGAACTGCATTCGCTCCGGTACGGTATCCCTTCGCACGGATCTTGTATTGCTCACCGGCCTGCACGGCAATCGTACCTCCGATCGGGAACATGCCCTGTTTAACCGTGGTGCCATTGGCAGTACCACGGATATAGGTTTGTCCGTTTTGAGTAATAGCAGCAAGCGTTGAGGTAACAGCCGTGATATTAGTGAGCCCATCCCCTGCATGGGTGAAGATGGTTTTGTTGGCGGCCATCGCGATGCGGCCCTCCTCATGACTGATGAACTGAACCTGATCATTCTCATACTGAAATTCTCCGGAGTAGTCTACCTGTTTTTGCTGACCGCCAAAGGTGGTTACCTGCGCAAGTTTTCGGCCACCCGCATCGTAAATGTAGCGGATGCTGTTGTTGCCTTTGGTGACGGTTTCGGGCAGGTTAAGGTAGTTGTAAGTGATCCTGTTGGCAGCATCTGTTAATGACGTCCCAATACCCTTATTAAGGTCGTGCGTCATATTACCATTGTCGTCATATTTATAATCGTTACCGGGTCCCGGTTGTCCGTCAATGAAGCCGGCAAAGTCATCCCCATTGTCGGTTACCCCAAGTAATTGATTTCCTGAATAAGTGTACGCAAGGTTATCCATCCAACCTGAGGCCCGCTTGTCGTTGCGTTGAAGGGTTGTGATGTTTCCATTGAGATCGTAATTGAAGCCGGTCTCGGATAAGGCGCTGTTGGCAGGGATTACCCAAGCGGTATTCTTTTCTTTGAAGGATGATGTCTTTATGCGGTTCAGCGGGTCATATGTGTAGGTGTAGCCATTTTGTTTGATGGGGCCGGTGGCGAGGTGATTGCTCCACGTGATGGCGCTGATGTTGCCGTTGTACAAAGGCGTATTGCCTAACCCGGGGTCGGTAGTGTTGTAGGCCAGGTTCATGCCAAACAAATCGTTGGTATCATCGTTGGTCAACTGGCCATCATTGGTTAATTGAGCATTGTTCATTGACACGAGCCACCCGCGGATGTTGTAGCGGTAGTCAACACTCTGTTTAGCGTTGCTGCCGGTACTTACCGTGCTGTGAAGTTTTTTATCCACCAGCTGACCGAGATCATTGTACTCGTTTAATGCCAACAAGATCTCAGGTTGAGCATCCAGTTGATGCCAGGTTCGGATCAGCCGGCCAGCATGGTCGTATTCGAATCTGCGGGAGATGGTTTTGGTGGTGGAACTGAATGAAGAACGGACATCAGCGATGGTTGTTGCTGTTGTGTGGAAGGAGGCATCCACCATCAACACCGTTGATGATGGAATGGTAGAGGTATATTTCAGCACATTGTTTTGGTAATACCGAATGGTTGAACCAGTGCGTTCAATTTTAAAGTTGTCGCCCGATTTATAGGTACCAAATGAACCCCTACTGGTACCGCTCTCGTAAATATTAAGGGTGCCATTATTTAATAAATACCAGGCATAATCTATGGAAGTATAAACTGCATCCACGTCAGAATCGGCAAAGCCAATCATTCGGTAGGTATTGGTCTCCGTGGCAATAAATTCCATAAACCCTGACTGACCTGCAGGAATAAACTGTATGGATGATGCACCTGCATTCCAAATTCCACCTGTGGTAGTCCGGGCTAATTTGTTTCCAGTTGCAGCAGTTGCCACAAAATTCTTCCATTGAACATCCGATTCAACATGCGTTGACTTTGACTCCAATACTTTTCCAACAAAATCAATAACGTTTGTCACCCGATCCGTACCACCTTTATAATTATCGCTTACTGTCTGCACAACCCGGTACTTATCATCATAGTAACTCACTGATTTCAACCAGGTATAACCCCCTGTCACTCCGCCATCCAATACCTTTATTTTCGTACCCGTCACCTGCCCTACCACGCGCAGATTTTCTGTGGCCGGTTGTTGGTAGGTAATACCATTCGCGACTTCACTCAGATTTTCGTTCAAGAATGCATAGTTGCCAGACCAGAGCGAACGGAAATCATAATTATCATAATAGGTAACGGTCAGGTAATCGTGGGGATTACTTACCGGGGGGAAACTCACATTGCTATAACCGTGAATAGCTCCGGTTAAATTGAATGTTTCGAAATACGGATTTGTACCATAGTGGGCATTCACCACAGTTTGTAATGCTGTTCTATCGCCTGCATTCACGTAGATCCCCGTCAGGATTGGACGGTTCAAAACATCGTACTTCGTGAACGTCCAGTATTTTGTACTGGTTGAACGCTGGTTAGCATCCTGGGTAAGCACCAGGCGGTCGCGCTTATCGTACACCATGTACACCCAACCGGCTCCAGGAACTTTCTTTTCGCTCATCCGCTTGCGTTCGTCATAGCGGTATTGGAATGCCCAGGGATCCAGATCGGTGGTTGTAGAGATTACGTAGGCATCAGCATTGGTATGCAGGAGTTTACTTAACTCAGGCGGAAACACGTAGCGTAAGTTGCCCAGGTCATCATACACATAATAGGTGAGTGCCCAGCCCGGTGTAATCCCAATCACGTCATTGAGATTGGTTGCACCGGCAGTAGTGGCCTGCACTTTCTTCAGCACAACCCGGCCAAGTTTATCAGTGTATTCGCGCACTTCGTTGCCTTCTTCGTCTTTTGTACTTTTAATGCTCAACTGGCCGGTGTCATAGTATCCTCCAGAGACAATGTACCCGTTCAACATTTCGGCCCGCACTGGCATACCGAGGCCATTCACATTCCAGGCAATAATTTTCTCTTCGGTGATATTCGATCCGGTACCATGTTTGTTGATCTGATAGGCATGCTGAACAGGCTTGTTGCTGCCGCCTGCTGCGGATGACCAGACGAGTCCAACCCCATAGTCCTTTTCGGGCCGATTCAAGGGCGAAGCTTCAAAGACTGTTTCGCTAAACGGCCGGGTATCGTCTGCAATTTTATCGGAGGTGTTGCTGTAGGTATTTACCAGATAATTTCCGGCTGCATCCATCAACCCCTCCTGGTAGCGACCGGTGTTTCCGGAAACTACGGGCAGGTATTTTTTTGCTTCGCGGCCAAAGGCATCGTATACCACGGGTGCTATCAGGTCGGACTTGTTAACCGAGGCTTGCGTGGAAACGGTTTGAGACGGCCGGCCGAGTCCATCGAAGTAGGCCACCTGCTGTGCTACCTTTTCGGCAGACAGGGATTGCACCAGCGTGGGATCCGTAATACCCGGTATCTGCGTGGTATTGGTGACCACGTAATTCTTGTTCATGCCCGTAAATTGAGAACCGCTGAGTATAAATGGGTTTGATACTCCCGTTGCCCCGGTCTTTGTTACGGTGACGGTGTAGGTTGAAGGAATGGCTGTTGTTAAGGTGCGGATTGTACCGACCACGGTATTGGAAGAATTCCGCCAGGTGTACGTATCATACCCGGCTCCGGCATCGAGCGTTACCGGGGTTTCTTTCACGACATAATTTTGAGGCGCGCTCACTACGGGAACCGGATACACCACCACATTAATTGCCACTGACGCACTTTCGCACCCTGCTGAACTGACTGCCCGCAGGTACATGTAGTTATTTACACTTGCAGACACAGAGGGAACCGGATAGGTAAGTGCCGTGATCAAATAGGTACCTGCACCGTTATACCATTTATAACTTCCCCCTGCCGGTGTACCGGTGCCCGTTAATGTCAGCGGACCGGTACCGAACCTGATTTGACCACCGTACCCCGGATTTGCCGGCACGCTGTTGACGGTGGCTGTTACGAGGGTGCGTGTCGGGCTTTCACACCCGGTGGTTGTATTGTACGAGGCTGCCCAATAGTTGGTGGTGGATGCCAGGCTACCGGTTGTATAACTTGTGGATGTTGCCAATAATGTACCCCCGGTACTCGCGGTGTACCAACGGATATTATTTCCATGGGTGCCGGACGCAGCGCTGAGATTCACCGTTCCGGAACCACATCGCGAGCCATGCGTGACTGTTGGGGTGACTGGAATCGGATTAACCGTAGCGGAAGCTGTCCCCGAAAGGGTAACGAAGCAACCGCTGATGGCATCGGTGGCACGAACGGTGATGGTTGTACTTGCTGAAAGTGTTGACGTTGCCAGGTTGATGGTGCCTCCGCCCGACACGGTTGAACTGAGGGCGGTGCTCCCACTGAAGAGTTGATAATTCACTCCGGATTGACTACCGGTAATGGTTACGGTGGCAATACCGCTGCCACAAAGATTAGTTGTGGCAGGGCTTACCGTTGGTGACGTCCACGGGTTTGCATAGATGGTTACCGGCTTGGGTGCCGACATGGCCGAGTTGCAGCCTGCGCTGGTTTGCATCACCGTATAGTTGCCGCTGTTTGCCGGGGTTCGGGTGATGTCGAGCAGATGGCTGGTGGCGCCACTGATCGGACTTCCATTGAAGTACCATTGATTACCGGAGGCAGCTGAACTGGTTAAGCGAATGGTGGCGCTCGCTTCACAAACGGCAATGGTTCCCGGAGTATCTATGACGGGGGTTGGTGGAACGGCATTGACTGTGACTGTAAATTCACCGGTTAGCGAAGTGGCGCAGCCGCCTACCGGGTTCACTGCCTGCACGACAAAAGAGCGACTGGATGTGATGGTATAACTTGTAATGGACAATGTGCCACCATTTCCAGCCACGGGATCAGAGACGGCTCCGGCATCACTTTGCAACCGGTAGTTTGCTCCTACCCGCGAATTATACACAGGTACCGTAACGGAATTACTGCCGCAGAGTGAAAATGACTGCGGGGAAATGTAGGCTCCGCCTGGTGGTAATTGTCCGGTGGAGATAGCGATTGAGTTTGAATGGGCAGAGGTGCAGCCTGATGCGGACTGAATGACGGAATACGAACCGGTGCTGGAAGCGGCTAATGGAACATAGTAATTCTGACTCGTGGCACCACTGATGGGGCTGCCGTCTTTATACCATTGAATGCCGGAAGAAGCGTTGCTGGTGAGGATGGTGGTGGTGTAACTGCCTTCGCAGGTGGAGGTTGGGCCGGTAACACCTATGGATGGCGTAGATGGGATCGGATTCACCACTCCGGTAACTGCAACACGAGTAGCACTGGCGCAGCCATAGGTAGAATTATAGGAACCCGCATAATAGGTTGTGGAGGACGAGAGCCAGACATCAAACGTATTGCCCGTTGCCACCGGAGAACCACCCGAAGCCGTAGTAAACCATTGCACTACATCAGACTGAGACCCCGGGGTGCCGGTAAAGCGGACGGTGCCTGTTCCACAAATTGTCCATGCTGACGCAGAAGGCTGACCTGGATTAATAACAACCACATGGGTTGAACCCAAGGCATCACTCCAAACTCCACACGCATACGCGCGGAGATAATAATTTTTGGAGGTGGTTACTACATAAGAAGGTGATGCGTAGGAGAGATCGGTACCATCACTGCGGTCTTGCCAATACCAACCGACACCACCGGGGGGAGTACCGCTCCAGGTGATGGTGGTTGATTGACATCCTTGTGAAATCGAAAAGGTTGCAACCGGTGCCGGGGGTGCCGATGGGGAGACGGTAACGTTGTATACTCCAATGGTGCTGGTTGACCCTTGCATGAACGTGAGTGTGCCGATGGTACTACAACCGGTATTCCAGGTTACTGAAACAAAGTAAGTGGTGCCCGAAGCCCAGTTCGAAACGAGCGAGCCTTCCTGAATTACCCACCGCGCGCGGGTATAGAAATTTCCATTGTCGAACGAGTAGGTATAGGTCTGACCTGCGGTTGCGGGATTGGGTCCGGAGAATTGACTCCATCCGGTCAGGGTTGAAGTTAACAGGAGGCCGATGAAAATAATTTGCCTCATTCTGAAACAGGTTTTCGTTGAGCCACTTCAAACATGTACTCAAGGCCCTCGGGCAGCACCTGCATATGAATGGTGATCCGGGAACTGCGCTTTGAAAATTTCAACACCACCTTTCCATCGCTATCTTCTGTCGTTAACGTGATTGATCCTGGTTTTTGCAGATCCGCCCAAGTCCCTTCCACCGCCCGAATTTTGTATTCTGTGGTGAGACCGGGTTGCTTCCAGGTAATGGTTTCTTTATTGGATACAAAGGTGCTTGTGAGAATGGATTTTTTGTTGGAGCCATCGGTGACTGTGGAGACTATCCACACCTGCGGCTGGGCAAAAAAACTCTGCGAGTAAGAAACCAGGGCGGGCAGTGTGAAAAGCAGCAGCAATACAGTTCTTTTCATTATCAATCTGGCGGTTTTTTTGATCTGAAAGAATGTATACAATGATAACCCCTGAACCGGAGTCAATTTTTCAAAATCGGAAGGTGTTCTTACATGGGACTTTTTAGGATTTATTCTACTCATTCGGATGTCTGTTAGTCAAACGGAGCAAGGAATTTCGAAGGTTTCAGAAATTCAGTTTTGGAATTCCGTGATACGTTCTAAGAAAAAGTGAAGGTGATTTCCCGATTTATAAATTTCTATACCGGGGTAATTTTTAATAATTGGTGGGATATCATACATGCCCGCCTTCGCTATCAACTACGCCATGTCTTCGTTGATTAAAAAAGCTATGGCGGGTGGAGAAGTTGAAAGTCTAAAGTTCAAAGTTGAAAGTTGAAAGCTTAAAGCTGAACGCCTCCGTCTCTACTTTCACCATTCCCTCCTGGAGACTCCGCTGGAAAGTGAGCTTGTCACGCTGAGGCCCTCGAAGCGTGACTGACAATGAATTGAATAAAAAAATGAGATCCTTAAGATAAATCATCAAGTCAGTCTTCGAGAGCCTCAGACTGACGAGAATTACCGGTCTCTTCTGCCCTTGGTTGGTGTTTTCCGACCAACTACCCACCTTGACGCGGAGTCCCTCCTCATACGCAAATCCATCCTTCCTGGAAACTCCGCTGGGAAGTGGCTCTGGATTGTGTATTTATTTTTCTCAGTAAGGGAGCACAATAAAAAACTGAGAGCAATTCAGAGCGGCCAGCAAGAAAGCGTAGCTTTTTGAAACAATCTCACTCGGCTTGGAGGATTGAAGAGAGCAGATTGCTTGAGCGAAGAATCCCTTTGCCAATGTATATTATCCGGCATCCGATTGGGGGATCCTTCGCTGCCTGTGCTCAGCCCTACCTTGCTCTGGATTGTTTTCTATTTTTTCTAGTGAACAGTACCTATAAAATAAATTGAAGTAATTTTTGCCCTTGGTTGGTGTTTTCACCAACCAACCGCCTTTTATTTGAACGTTCAGAGGCTGAATGACTGGACTCAACCCCTACCCAACCCTGCTCTGGATGGGTTTCATTTTTTTTTGGTTTGGTAATGGTGCCTTGTGAAATAACCTTGACGCGGAGCCTCTCCAATTACCTTTCCATCCCACCAGAGGATTTGTAAGGGACAGTATTTTCAAAGCAGCTTCCGTTACAAAACTTCATGGGGATCCCGACCCAGATGCCGGGATGACATTTCATAGATCGCATGTGAACTGGCCCATTTCGGTGACTCCACTTTCGATATAGATACCTCAGGGCTATGGTATGGGTAGAGAAGGTGTAGGGAAGGTGTAGAGAAGGGGTAGAGAAGCCCCTGGGAAGCCGGCTAGAAAAGTTAAAAGTTTAAAGCTGAAAGTTGAAAGCTTTAAGCTTCCAAACTCTTGCCAGGCTTTGTGCACATGACTCCATGTAAAGACTGATCATTTTCTAGTTGTGTATGGCGAAAACCGGAAGGGGTGGAAAGAACGGAACAGTTGTCGTGTTCTGGAAGTAATCAACAAAAACAGATTGGTTGGAAAGAGAAGGATCAAACGGCACAGCGCTGTATCTAATTTATGATGAAGGCGTTCTTGTCTATAACTGATCAGCAAGGCGAATCAACCGGCCTGAGAACAAGGTTGAACAATTTAAACAACAATTAAATTTTATGGCAAGACAAGATGGGGTAATTAAAGTAACGGGTCAGATGGACGGAATTTCCTTCTATCGGACACAAGACGGGTATCTCATGCGGAAGAAAAGTTCTATTAGCGGTGAACGGATCAAGAACGATCCGGCCTATGCGCGGACTCGGGAAAACCTGGCTGAATTCAAAGGCGCAATGAGTGCTGGAAAAGTACTCAAAAAAGCGTTTCGACCACTCATCATGAACGTGGCAGATAACCGGATGGCGAACCGGCTCTCCCAACAAATGATGAAGGTCGTTCAAGCCGACACGATCAACCCACGCGGTGAGCGGAATGTACTTGACGGAGACCTGGAACTTTTGACCGGCTTCGAGTTCAATGAAAACGGGCGGCTGGATCAAACCCTGTTCGCACCGTACAGTTGGACCATCAACCGGGCAACCGGAGTGTTAACCATCACCATTCCGGAGTTTACTGCCGCCAATCTGATTGCCGTACCACCAGGCTCGACCCATTTCAAATTTGTTGCCGGTGGTTCAGCAATTGATTTCGGAGAGGGAACCCATATCAGTGGCACGACCGACAGTGGCGACCAAAAGATCGACACCGTTCCAACTGCCGCCCAGGTATTGACGGTCAACCTTTTTCCGAACAGTACCCACCCGTTGTTCCTAGCCTTAGGGATCGTATTCTCCCAGGAGGTGAATGGAACGTACTATCCGTTGCGAAACGGAGCGTTCAATGCCCTGGCATTGGTAGGCGTGGATGGCGCTTAACGATGAAGGGGTAATGCAAAGTCACCTGCTCAATCCAACTTATCTACGGAGGATATCCAGAAAAGAAAAAATAAGAGGTTGGTATTGGGGGGTGACTTTCTTTTTAGTTAAAAGTTAAAAGTTTAAAGCATAAAGCTTAAAAGCTTAAAGCGAATTCAATTCAAAATTGTGGATGAGAACCTACGATAAGACACACCTGGCTGGGAGATCTACACACTGCCTACAGTCAAATCCAAAAAAAATTTACAGCAATTCAGAGTGGATCGATAGTCCGCAGTGTATTTGAAAAAAATTCATACTGTTTGGAGGAATGAAGTAATTAGGGTACATGAGCTGCCTGCCCGCCTTTTGGCGGGAAGAGCCCCCTCGGCCGAAGCATTTTATTACGGACTACTAATTGGGGATCCTTCGCCCCTACCCACGACCCTACCCTGCTCTGGATATCGGTTGATTTTTTTAGGTTTTTACTGGTGATCATTTCAACCCTACCCTAAATAAATGGAAACCAATTCAGAGCGGATAGGGAGTCCGCACTGCTATTAAAACAAAAGGCTTTGGGTTTGGGGATTGATAAAAGTAACCGAAAGCTAGCGATGAATCCCCTCGGCCGAAGCGTGTTATCCGGCTTCTTATTGGGGGATCCTTCGCCCCCAACCACGACCCTACCCTGCTCTGGATTGGCTTATGTTTTTTAAGCGGAAAGCTAAAAGCGGCCCGCCTTCGTTATCAATTACGCCAAAGATTCATTGATTAAAAGCTTTGGTGGGTAAAAAAGCTGTAAGGAGGGAAACGGGGTTAGTACGGTCCGAGAATCAATTGATTGAAGGGTAGTATTTCATAGCGCGCTGCTGCTGATCTTATGGGGATCCCGGCACTAAGGCCGGGATGACATTTCATAGTTGGTACGTGGCATTAATCCATTGTTGTCATTCCGGGCAAGCCAGGGTAGCTACTCTAAGTAATCCATTATGTAAGTCGAAATCGTATTCCGTATGGAAACTGGCGCACGACCCCGAATCCCCTTAGGCAAAGACTGCTTTCATAACGGCTACACTGCAGACTTCAAGGAGAGCCCGGCACTAAGGCCGGGATGACATTTCATAGATGGTAGTGGCATTTATCCATTGTTGTCATTCCGGGCAAGTCAGGGTACCTACTCTAAGTAATCCATTATGTAGGTTGAAATCGTATTCCGTATGGAAACTGGCGCGGCCCGGAATCCCCTTAGGCAAAGACTGCTTTTCATAGCGGCTACACTGCAGACTTCAAGGAGATCCCGGCTCTAAGGCCGGGATGACATTTCATAGAAGAAAATTCGTAAGAGCTTCCAAAGGAGGGCAATTCTATCAACCCCGCCCTAAAATAAATTGAAACAATTCAGAGCGGATAGCTAGACCGCATTGCTTTGAAGGAACCTACTTTGGTTTAGAAGATTGAAGTAAGGGCTGAAAGTGAGCGAAGAATCCCCTCGGCCGAAGGGCATTCTCTGGGACTTCTTATTGGGGATCCTTCCGCCAAAAGGCGGACAGGTTCCGCCATGGGGCGGACTGGCTGCCTCAACCCTACCCTGTTCTGGGTTGGGGATATTGAAGTTGTGTACTGCTATCAAAGCTTGTCATGCTGAGCCTGTCGAAGCGTGACTGACATTGCTTGAATAGAGGAATGACACTTAGAATCCTCTTGTTGTTGGTCGCGGCCAATAACTAAACCTAAACTTCCTTTACTGTTTACAAAAGATTAGAAAAAGATTAGAGCATTTTGCCCTTGGTTGGTGTTTTCCAACCGACTTTTACTGCTTGCGGGGTATCCTGGCAGTCTGAAAGGTAATTGTACGATGAAAGATTGAAAAAGATTTCTTTTCCATACCGAGTAGTCATACTTCGACAGGCTCAGTATGACAGGCTACGAATTCATGATTAAGGCACTAAGGTTGGGGTGACCTTTCATTGATGGGCTGTTGGTTGGCAGGGGACAATCGGCTAAACCTGAACTTCCTTTCCTGTTTTATAAAAGATTAGAAGTAGATTAGAGGAGTCGTTTGACGTCTTCGGCTTTGAGGCCGGTGTAGAGGCAGAACTCTTCGATGGTGACGAACTGGTGGTTGAGTTTGTGGAAGTGAGTCTTGATTTTACACAACAGCATGCGGCCATAGCGATCACTGCGTCCGGTGATCCGCTGGATATCTTTGGGATATATGGTGAGCCGATTCATACTGTTGATTCATTAATTTCATTATAGTGCAATTAACGAGAGGTGAACAAAATTTGTGCTAAGAAAAATGAAAAATATTTTTTGTGATGTTCGTGTCAATGTCATGCGAACTTTTGGTTGTAAAGGTTGAAGGAAGATGGAGTTAGTAGTTAGGATGTAGGAGTTGGGAGATAGGAGGAAAGTTAAAAGTTGAAGTTGGAAACGGTGTTAGTGCGGACGGGAATCACTTGATTGAAGGGTTGTGTTTCATAGCGCTTCGCTGCGAACCTCAAGGGATCCCGGCACTAGGGCCGGGATGACATTTCATAGAACTTAGGTCCGGCTCCTCAGGTATTTGGTCAGAGGTGCTATCTAAAGATGGAGACCAGGGTGCGGAAGATGATGACAAGATCGCCCCAGAAGGATTGCGTTTGGAGGTACTTTAAATTCAGGGCAAGTTTGACGGGCATGATTTCGCGGATGTAAAAATCGATGGGATCGGGTTTGCCGGCCAGCAATCTTATTTGGCGGCTTGCTTGATGGAGCTGGAGACTTGTAAACGGATAACCAGATAGAAGGAAGCACTCATGAAGCCGGTAACCCATATCAACCAGAGGTGGTTAAACTGGAAGCTGATAACCGCCATTGTATTAATCAGGATCTGACAGGCACCGTAGAGGATGGCAATGAGCCGGTGATCCCACCCCCATTCGTTAGCCAGGTATTGGTACAGGTGGGTGCGGTGGGGTTTGAAGATATTCTCTTTCCGGCTGAGTCGATAAACAATGGTCAGGACTGAATCTATACCAAAAACCAACACCAGTAAAACCCATCCAAGGTATTGGGTTTTTTGAATCAGCTGAAGCAATAGAAAAATCTGAACAAACGCCAGAACAACACTGCCTACATCCCCGGCAAAACAAACGGCCTTTTTGCGGAAGTTAAAGAAGAGAAAGATCAGAACTGCCATAACCAACGTGATGACAAGTCCCGGATCGGTAAAGGGCGCGATCCGTTCGTGGATCAGAATAAAAGTACTGAGGGTGACCAAGGCATAGATGCCGGTAATGCCGTTAATGCCGTCCATAAAATTAAAGGCGCTTAATGAACCGATGCTAATGATGAGGGCAGAACCCAGTAACAGTACTGGCCAATCCAGCATGGGAACCTGATAAAATAAAAGCATCATGGAAACCAGGTGAATGAAAAAACGGAGCAACCCCGATTGTGGCCGTTGGTCATCCAGGAAACTGATGATGGCCACCCCGCACAACCCCACAAAGAACCAGGGCCATTCGAAGCCTGAGTAGATAAACCAAGCCAGCGCAGCAAACAAAAAAATGATGCCCCCACCCCGGATGGTGGGTTCTTGGTGCGAACTGCGGGCGTTGGGCTTATCCAGGATGCCCTTGCGACCGGCCCACCGAAAGTATCCCAGCTCCAACAGGACTGTACCCAGGAAGGTTACTATATAATAAACTGTTAAACTTATAGGTCGGGTGGTAAATGTTCGATTACTGACCGAGATTGCCAGCCTATCTGGCGGGCTTTGACATCGCTGAAGGTGAGGGAAGCAGTTAGTTTATTCAGCCGGCTGGAATTTAGCGGAAACCAGGCCCCAAGCCAATCTCCTACCCTCGCAGCTCCTTTTAATAGCGTGGGTGGAAATCGAAAGGGTTGCCGTTTACCTAACCGCTGCGACAAGGCAATCTCGAATTCACGCATGGAAGGATGTACCCCATCGGTGAGGTTGTAAATTCCGCCCTTCGCAGACACTACCGGAATAAAACGGGCGACATCGGAAGCCAGCACCATGCTTTTTCGGGCACTCCCCGAACCTACGCCAACGTACCATCCCTCTTTAATCACCTTCAGCATCCGCCCTAGGTTGCCAGGAGCACCCTTCCCTACCAACAAAGGCAACCGCACTATTGAAAGACAGACCTGGTTTTTTAAACACCAATCCGCAATGATCTTTTCACACTCAATTTTGCTTTTGGCATATGAAGAAGTACCAGCCAGCGGAGCTTCTTCTGTTATTCCGGTTCCAGACTCACGACCATACACCGCTACAGATGAAATAAAAACGAACTTTTCCAGGACTGGGTTGAGTAGTTCTAAAGCAGAAAGTAGGTTATTAGTACCAGTAACATTTATATCATAAAACCGTGCTTCTTCTTGTTCCGACAGAGGTATTATATGGGCAAGTCCGGAAGCATGGATCACGCTATCCACAGGAGGTAGTGATGGGACGCTTCTTGAAAGATCTACGACTACCTGATTACCGGCTGAACGCCCTAAGGTAATGAAATGAACATTGTTCAATTCATGTTGGATAACTTTGCCTAAAAATCCAGAAGCCCCTGTAAGTAAGACTTTATCCATTTAAGGAGGCAACAAGTCTTTGAGCTAAAACCGCATAAGTATGATTCTTTTCCAGAAAGGATCTACCATTGCGACCATATTTTTCACGCATTTCCTTGGAAAGATTAAACATGTCTAAAATTGCTTTTGCTATTGCATCTCCGCTTTCTGGTTCAACACATATTCCAGATTTCGAAAGTTCTACTGGGTTATCAGCTAGATTACCCGCAATAACAATGGGCTTAGATGCCAACATGTAATCAAAAAGTTTATTAGCAGAAACCCCAAATTGATATAAGTCTGATTTATTCCAACTAATAATACATGTATCAAATTTTGAAATAACTTTAGAGACAACTCCTTTTTTTACTTTCGGTAAGAAAGTCACATTGCTAATATCTTTGGCTTTTTCAACTAAGTATTTCTTTTGATATCCTTCCCCAAGTATAACAAAATGAATATTGGTATTATTGCGCAATATTCTCGCGGCATCTACAACGTATTCCATTGCATTTGCAATACCTAAACTTCCAGCATAACCAACAACGAACTTGTTCGCAGGTATTATGTTCATTGATGCAAACGGCAATTCTTCATTCGTATTAACCTGTTCACTTATTCCGTTGGGCAGATAAACAAACTTATTCGGGTATCCGGTAATTGGGTTAATGTACTTGTCTGCCCTTGGTAATAAGGATAAGATAATATCTGAACGTTTATAAGCAATCCGCTCAATAATTTTCATTAAGATAACCATGGGATTATACTTTGAGACATTCCCCAGATACACCGGAGTTAACGGCCATAGATCTCTGACTTCGAAAGCAAGCTTCTTTACTTTGAATTTCCTCTTAAAATAAAGTGCAGGCAACACCGGGAACATGGGCATGGATGAAACTATTATATATTCAGGCACTCCAGCCCTTTTAAATGGAAATAAAAATAATCGCATTGTAAAAACCCACATACTCCAAAACCGCATCACACTTGTTGGGGAGTATTTCGGTACTTTCACCCAACAAAAATCCACTCCCTCGTAGTTTTCAAAAGTAAATGTCTTCTTTGATTCAATTGCCTGATCAAACATGTGATTTGAAGCTGAAGAAATAATTAATAACTTACACCCCTTCTTCAGCAACTCTTTGCCTATAAAAAAATGCCTTTCTCCCCAACCAGAATCCCGGTTTCCAGCAAAATAATTTATAATACAGATTTTCACAATATCATTTTTTGGCCAGGAGCATGGTCACATTCATCGCTCTTCTGAACCAATAGGAATCTTTCGTTAAATCCGCAAGATCCTTCTTGTGAAGCGAGTTTGCCCAATTATTAATTATTCGGCTTTTTTTACTAATAAAGAAAAACGGAAATCCCATAACAGATTTTCCAAAGTAGCCTTGTGCAGCATGGATATTAAATTTATTAACAATCTTGTCAAAGGCTGAATTCGTAAAGGGGAATTCCCATTCAGCATCTGGCTGGAAAGGTCTGTATAATGCTCTTATAAGTTTTGAAACTAGGCTTACATTGGTTGGATCATATGTGAGAATAATGCCATCTGTTTCGAGGCATTGATCAAGTCTGACAAGCAATACATCCATATCCTTAAAGTGATGCATTACACCAAAGGCATAGATCACATCAAACTTTGGAGGATTAAACTGGTAATTAAGAAAATCATCAGAAATAAACTGACCGTTTGTAATGCCCTTGTTTCTTAATTTCGTCTGAAGTTTTTGAATTAATACATCGCTTAAATCCATCGCAACATACCGTTTGGCATATTTTGCCAAATAAGGGCTCAATAAATTTCCGGCCCCACAACCAAAATCCAATACTGACTTATTTTGAATATCACCCAGCCAGTTTGTGTGAAGTTGTACAACATGATCATCGATGCCCAGGAACTGGCGATAGGCCCAAAAACCCTTTTTTCGCAAAGTATCCCAAAACCTATAAATTAAATTTTTGCTTGTATCAATTTTCTTTGAATAAAACTCGGTTTGAGTCTTATTCACTTCTATCATACTTTCCTTTGACATCCGTTAACGATTATATTTCACTCTCTTCTTTAACCTTGATAAAAGCCAACGTGCATTTAACTTCAACAGATAATTACGGTGAACAAAGTCATCAGACTTCTTTTTTGACCGCAAGTGTGATAAAATTTTACCAGCTGGTACAAACCACCCATTCTGTTTCACTAAATTCTCCATTCTAGATTTGAACCTTTGGTCTAATTTCCCATCATGATTTACAAATCCACTGGCAAAATGGGTATATACTATGCAACACCCGCCTTCTTTCACTAGTTGGTTTATATTCTCTTGATCAATCAAATCTACAAACTCCTCAACCGTATGGCCATCCGAAGAGCTAAACCAATAGTTTGAAAACAATGATTTACTTCTTTCGCGATAAGGCATTTCCGGATCACATTTCAACGTATTGATTTCACTAAATACAAGGTTGCGTATGAATGCAACATGCTTCTTCGCGAAATCGCCCCAAAAAAAAATACTCCCTTCCCGCTCACCCTGAAATTCCATTTGCACAAGTTTCATAAACCATGACAATGGCCATATAAATCGTTTTGCCCCCCAATAGAGGTTGTTTTCATTTTGTGAGTGGTTGATGTGAATCTTAGGGTATCGATTCAGAACCGATTGATAGTAGTCAAACCCTTCTATAATCTCTGTTCGGGTAAATTTGCCAGACCCAACGCCATGAGATGCGATTTCAAAACCCTTGTTATCTAACTCTAGAATAAATTTCTTGTACTCCTCATCTTGCAAGCAGTCGCCAGTGTAAGAATCCTTTGGGGGATAAATCCAGACTGTCTTTGTTGTTTTTAATCCAATTGAATACAGAAAGTCGTACACGGGTTTAACATTTGAGAGCGTAGCATTGTCAGTATCGTCAATAATCGTAAAAGCAAACTGTTTTCCCTCGGGCCAAATCATGTCAATCTAATTTTCTGCACAGAAGAATTATTTCTTTGTTGAAACCAAATTTCTTTTGCTGGTCTGGAGAAAACTTCGAAGCATAATCAATTTTATCAACTTCAAATCCGCAACCACTAAATCGATCAATAATGTCAAATCCATAAATACGGCAAAGATCTTCTTGACCGTATACTTTTTTCCTTTCTTCACTGGTTAATGGGCCTGGCACTTCATAAGTAGGCTTGGTAAAATCTATTGTTGTAGTCACGACCATCCATCCACCTTTCGATAAAACCCGATTCATCTCCATCATGGCCTTGATGTCACTTTCCACATGCGCCAAAACATGATTACACAGAATTACATCGTACGATTGCTCCTCAAGTTGAAGATTCATAATATCCATCTTTATCATAGCTAATGGAGAATACAAGTCAACACTGAGGTAAGAAAGATTGGGGTCTAGTTTAAAAATACGCTGTAATACATCTTCAGGAGCAAAATGCAGTAGGCGGTTTTTCCTGGAAAATAATGGTGAGTCTTTCCTTAAAAATGCCATCATTAAGCGATGTCTTTCCAGCGAACCACATCCAGGACATTGTGCATTATTTCTAACCTGTTTACTATACGTGCTATAAGGAAGAAATTTTCGGTAGTTCGTATTGCAACAATTGCAGTACACGCTATTTCCAGAATAGAGAATTCCAAGGATTGAAAAGTAAGCCCTGTTTACCAATGGTCTTAATCGAGAACTAATCATTTTTTTCGCTAACGGACGTACTTTATTTACAATAGAATTAATCATGCTTTATCGTAAATATTTCCAACCAAAGGTCTAAAAAATGCAATCTCACAAAAACTTCCTGGTTTGCTTTCTTGCCGGTCAGAATCTGATGAAACATATCTTTTACATACTGCTGTGGCACCAATTCCCAAATTGGTCTTGATTTATTATCAACCCAATTCACGAAATAGTCCTTTAATTCTTGAATCCATTCTACTTGAGGAACAGGATAACCCCATTTTGATTTACGCCTGGCGACAGCCGGAGGAAGTAAATCCTTAAACCCATTCCTGATGGGTTGCTTGGTCCATCCCCGATTGTATAATGCATCGGGTGGAAGACTCAAACAAAATTCAATCAATTCATGGTCAAGAAAAGGATATCTACCCTCTACTGAAAATGCCATAGTATTCCTGTCATCATACTTTAATAACTTGGGTAAAATCAGATACCGTAGTTCAAACAATCTTCTTTCATTTGAATTCAATGTCAGGTACTGATTCAAGAAATTTGAACCCATGTAAGAATCGGAGAGTGAAATCCATGGAATTTGAAAATTGCGTTTGTTCCTGATCCTTGATGCGTAGTAAAACATCTGAGAAATCAATCCCGGATTCCCGTTGGGCAATAATGAACCTGCCGTGTGTTTTAGGAATTCTGTTAGGTTCAGGTTCTTCAAGGATGCCCTCAGAAAGGCTAAATAATTTTGCCAATAGCCTCCTAATACTTCATCACCACCCTGACCATTCAAGGTTACCTTAACTCCCTCCTGTTGAACATTTTTAGCCAATAGAAAACTTGCAAAAGGAGAGAATGCAACAGGGGGTTCGTCATTGTGCCAGATAAAATCTTTTGCATGCCTACTGAAGTCACTGCTGGAAGGTGTGTTGAAATGAGGTACTGCATTAATTCTAGACAACACTTCATTTATATAGGGCTGCTCATTTAACTTATGCCCCGAAAAAACAGTACTAAACGTATGAAAAGCCGAAGGGTTCAACGTATTCATCACCATCGCCACCGTACTGGAATCCAACCCTCCGCTTAATGCACACGCAACAGGGACGTCACTTCTCAAATGTACCTTCACGCTATCTTCAAACTTCGAGCGAAAAGCAACTCCAGCCTCATGACGGCTAAGGGTAGTCAAAGTAACCTGTGGGTTCCAATATGGAACAGATTCTGACGTTATTCCATTTTCAAGATTAACCGTTAGATAATTTCCGGGCGATACAACACGAACATCTCTAAAAAAAGACTGATTATAATTTTCATACCCCGTTTGACACCATTCTATAATTACATGTGAATTCATACGAGGTTCAAATCCAGGTATTTTTAAAAACTGTTTTATCTCCGATGCAACAACAATACATGCATCAACTTCTGTATAGTAAAGTGGTTTAATCCCCAATCTGTCACGACAAAGAATTACCTGGTTTTTTATTTTATCAAGAATCACAAAACCCCACATTCCTCTAAGACGATTAAAGGATTTTTGGCCCCAAGCAACATATGCTGCTAGTACAACCTCGGTGTCAGACTGAGTTTGAAATAGGAAGCCTTCTTGGATTAATTCATTGCGTAGCTCAATATAATTATAAACCTCTCCGTTAAATACTATCCAATAGTCGCTGCCATAGTTCATGGGTTGGTGACCCCGTGGAGAAAGGTCAATAATAGACAGACGTCTATGCCCAAATCCGACTTGCCAATGATCGCTTGATTCACCTGGCCAGGTTTTGCCTTCACTTGAAAAAAATTGGAATCCGGAATCATCCGGGCCGCGGTGACTGATAATATCTGTCATCGCTTTCAAAACCGATTCGCTAACGCCTTTTCCAGGTTTTACAATAACACCACTAATTCCGCACATCTCACTTACTTAAAACCAGATTATAAACCAATTCAATTTTTTTACTCACATCCTCTGTGCTTAATCCTTGTTTAATTAAACTATCCCTGCCTGTTGAGCTTCGGTTATCTTTTAATATCAAAACTATTTTATCAGCAAGTTCTTCTGCATCGTAGGGGCAAACATATCCAATGGAATCATCTGTAATTCTTTCCAATGCATCTCCACAAGGAACACTTACAACCGGAACATTGCTAGCCATGGCTTCCTTGATGATATTAGGTGAGCCTTCATGCAAGGATGTAAGCAGGACCACATCTGCAGAATTGATATAAAGAGGCATTTGATGATGTGGAACTCTACCTGTAACTAACAATTCAACTTCAGGGAAGTGAAGTTTAACTTTGTTAATAGCTGCATCAGCAAGCGGCTTATTCTTTCTTAGAAGGTTATTTCCAACACTATGATTAAATAAAACATAGTACTTACCATTTGATAGTCCAAGTTCTTTTCGGGAATCAAGTTTATCAAGTGGTCTAAAAAATGAGGTATCTACTCCGTTTGGAATAATAGTCACTTTTCTATGCCAGATTCCCGGTAATGCTCTTTTTATGTTCTCGCTCTTTACAATAATATGGTCTGCCGCAAAAGCTGTTACCAGACTAAGAAACTTTGCAACAGCCTCTCGAATTCTCCACTTTATCCCTGGCTGAATAGTGCCTAAAAGATCATCTCCGCAAAAAGAAACAACGAATGGTTTACCTTTCGTTGCCATCATCGCAATGAAAGAATTTATGGATCCATATTGAGCATGCACAATCGATAAGTCAGAATTCTTATTAAGCTCTCTTAGTTTTAAAATATTGAGGAACATCGATTTCAAACTAGTACTATCCCAACCCGTAAGCCCCCAAATTACTTCCCAATGATGTGAAAGTGACAAGGCCTGCGACTGTACAAACGAGGATGTCTCAATCCTGTCACCCCTGATAATACCCGAATTAACAAACATTACCTTTTTCATACTAAAGCAGAAGTCAATTCTGAATAAAGGTTCACATGATGGGACACCATTGTTGATGTACTTAACTGAAGTCTCTCAAATTTCTGGTAGGCTAACGCACCTCTATCCATAAGCTCCTTGGTAGACATGCAAGCAATTAAATTAAACGTTTCAATTAGTGCATTGTGATCCCGCACTGGGAGTATCCACCCAAAAGAATCATCCACAAAATATTTGACATCACCTACATCACTGGAGATGACCGGTCTCGAAGTGGCCATCGCCTCCAGAACAACATTTGGAGATCCTTCAAAATCCGAAAACAACAACACTACTTCTGAAACTGAATAGTAAAGTGATATGCTATTTGATGCGTTCAGTATATACACATTTTTAGATAGATCATTTTTGCCAATGAAGTTGTTTATGATAACCCCATACTCAGTGTCAGAATTTCCCACAAACAATAAAATAAAATTATCCTTAGCCGAAGAGTTGGTATAGGCATCCAGAACCAACAACTGGTTTTTCAGTCTGGTAATTCTACCAACCATCAGGATGATTCTTTTGTTATGCGGGAAAGAAGCATTTTTTCTGAAATCCTCCATTTGGTCATGGGAGGGATTCAGTCGACCTGTATCAATTCCATTCCTGATTATTTTGATTTTCCTTTCATTTACACCCAGCTGCGCTAGATACTTCGCACCAGCGTAACTATTGGCTATTGTCATATCTGCTAAAAAGTGCGACACGGGTTTATGTATTTTCTGTAACCGCGTTAGGTTTTTAAATGAACTTCTTTCCGTTGCAATAAAGATGATCCTCCTGAAAAATAATTTACAAACGGCCCCATAGAAACAAGCTGAATCCAGGTAAGCATGAATAATATTAATTTTTTGAGACCTTATTATTTTAAATGCTTTTATTAAAGGACTGAAATCATACCTGGATTTTCTCTTTACCTCCCACCATTCGACACCCGTTATCACACATAATTCTTCATAAAAGTTTCCAGGATACCAAGAGATAATTGTAATATCATATCTCAATTTGTCAAGCCCTTTTACCAGTTCAAAGAGTTGTTGCTGTGCTCCGCCCGCATTCAGACTATCAATCAAAAACAGGAGTTTAATTTTCTGCATGCTTTACTTCAGATCGCCTCGAAAAAAAATAACTCATGCCTATTACACTAAATAATATTTTATCGTAATGCTCGTGCTTGGTCATACCACCAATCAAAATAACAATAAAGCACATCAACCAAACGGTGGAAATCCCAACTCTCTTTTCACTCACTCCAGAAATGAAATAAATTCGTAAGGCTCTTACGATGAAACCCATAAAAATCAAAAATCCAAAGATTCCGGTCTCAAAAAGTATGCTTAAGTATGTGTTGTGCAGGCCAATTCCAGTTTCAAGTCCTGGTAAATAGGAAACAACTACTGCCTTGAATTGCCCAATTCCTATTCCTAAGAAAATATTTGAATTCACCCATAAGTCGTACCCAATCCCCCACAAGTAAAATCGAATATTAGTATCAATTGAACTGTAGTCTACTTTCCCCGGATTTCTCAGATTTGGCTTGTCAGAAAAGTCAGTCTGGATTGAATTGATTACATCTTCTGGGACTAAATAATAGATCAACAGCCCCCCCAGCAGAATAACGATGACACTTCGTAATGATAAATTATAGTCCTTGTACAAGATATAAATCAAGGCTATAAACAATAAGATGATTCCAGTTCTTGATTGCGATAAAACAATTCCCGCACATTGTATAAGTAATAATATAATGAGCAGGTACTTATTTTTTGATGCTTTTTTTAAATGGTAATAGGTAAAGAGTGCTGCTATAATAAAAGCCCGTGTATACAGATTTGCCCCTTCGATCAAACCCTCTTGCCCGCTTTCGCTAAGAATAAAAATAATATTTGCAAAATAGAGTACTGAGCCAATCGAAAACCACAACATGAGATTTTCAATATCGTTTCTTGAAGTAATTACATTTTCAATTAACACGACCAACGCAAATAACTGAAGATACGTTGAAAACCAATTTCGTTCCGTAGAATTTAAAGCAACTCCATAATTTGATATCAATAAGAATATGGCAAAAAACAAAATTAGTAAAGCCGTAGGGCTTACCCGAAATAAGGATCTATTGGCGCGATGGACATAATTTAAAAAATATCCAAAAATTGTAGCGGCACCAAAAACCTGGAAAAAAAGTTCACTATCCTCCAACCAATCTCCTATCAAGCCCTGAAACGATATCAATCCGAGTATAGTGGCAATACCAATATAAGGCTTCCTTAAAATCAGGATTACAAAGACAAATGATACTATATAAATTACGGTTATCACTTGCCTATAATCTCTGTAGCACGGATCAAATGATCATCCACCTTGGGTACTCCAATAACTTTTGCCGGTACACCACCAATAACAACATTACCCTCCTCAAATGATTTATTCACAACTGCATTTGCCCCAATTAATGTATTGTTACCAATTTTTATATCACCGAAAATTTTAGCCCCTGGACCTATGTACACATTATTGCCAATCGTGGGTGCTTGTGACGACTTTCCTACCGCACCAATATTTACATCAATATGAATCCTGCAGTTACTACCAATCCTTGCATTACCATTGATAACGATAGTACCTCGATGAGCAATTGAAAGGCCTGGGCCAAATACATTTGGTGGAATTGTATATCCAAGTCTTACAGAGAGAACCCTGAATCTGTAGTGCACTAAATACTTTGTGAATAAACTCAAAAAACCTCGCTTACAATTCAGATGATATTCATGAAGCCTGAGTAATTTTTGAAAAGCCCAAATAAGGTCCGTAGGAAGAAACAACGAGATAAATGTGTGGTCAAAAAATGACCGGGTACGCTTGGATGCAATCCTGTCGCATTCAATATAATAGCAATATTCTTTATATGAACTGATCACATTTTTTTAAATAATCGTAACATCCGCAACAAAACAATCGTAAATGGAAGAAATAGAAGCATCAACAGGTTAATATAAAATAACTTTTGCTTAACAGCATGTCCAGGAAAAGAAGCCAGGCTGAAGAAAAAGGTTCTCCATGCATGCGTGTATCTGCCATTTTTGATGCTACTGAGTGAAAAGCCGAAGCAAAACCGATTCAGGTAATTATTAATTAATGTATCTCTGTTCAGGCCAATTTTCTTCTCAAATGTATCTCCCAGGTCCAGAATATTTAAATAGTCATCAACTTGTTGCTTGAGCGTAGAGAAATAAGATCTAATGTTCGCTGATTCATGAAATCTGTATTTAAATAAAGCCTGATTTACATAAATCGTTTTCGGGTTTTGCAACAACAACTTATAGTTGAAGTATTTATCGGGGCCAATGGATCTAACAGCATTGTAACCAGAAACTCTTTCCCATAATTTTCTTGAGTAAACTATTGTCAAAAAACCTGCCAGCGTATTTAAATCAGGAGCAAGTGAACGCAACAACTCAATTCCCATAAATTGGGTATTGTTACTTGCGTTCTTTAAATATGTTTCATACTGTTTGGCGTCCGACCAGTTACCTTTTAAAGCAGTAGTATCAAAATACTTATAACCAGTAAGGACATCGTCATTGTTGATAACTTCGTTATCGCTTGCCAATATTAGATCATCATAAGATTCAGCATGTTCCACAATTAACCTTGCATACGTTTCTAACGCTTCAGGCTTCATGATATCGTCAGAAGAAAGCAGATTAATAAAATCCTTCGTGGCGTATCCTGTAGCAATTTGTAGATTGGGCGCAAAGCCAACATTATACGTGTTTCTGTAAACCCGAATTCGCGCATCCTGATAGGAGGATGCAACCTCAAAAGATTTATCAGTTGAAGCATTATCAACAACAATAATTTCAAAATGAGGATAGGTTTGGGCAAGTACAGATTCAATTGTGGCCCCCAAATAACCTTCATAGTTATAGTTTGGAATACAAATGGAGAATGTGGGTTGCTTCATTACTTCAATTTCATGTAATCAAACAAATCAAATACTTACTTCCTTAGTAAAGAAAATATATCAAGCATTTTTTGATTATGCGTTTGCTGGTTATAGCTGCCATTTTTAACAGCCACTTTTGCTTGATCTCCAATACGTTTTCGTTCGTCTGGGTTATTAATTAGAAATTCAATTGCCTGTGCAAAAGATTTTTCCGACCCTGATGTTGCCAAATATCCTGTTTCACGATCTTGTATGGTTTCTGCAATTCCACCACAGTCCGGACCAACAACGGCTTTACCAGCAACCATGGCTTCAATTGCAATTCTACCAAAAGGCTCCGTGTCACAGGTATGAACCAACATATCCAAACTTGCCATCAGTTCTGGAATATTGCTATGAAAACCTCCCCAAATAATGGAATTGTTAAGTTTCAAATTATCAGCTGTTCCTTTGAGTGCTTGATAATAGTTCCAGGGTGTATTATAAACGGGGTTGGCGTATTTTTTTGGTTCAGGACCAAACAATGCAAACTTTACATGTGGATACTTGTCTTTCAACAATGCAGCTATTTTAAGAAACAACTCATGTTGCTTCCAGATTGAGGACAAGCTTGCAATCTTAGCTATTAAAAGATCATCCCTTTCCAAGCCTAATTTTCTTCTGAAATCTTCTCCAGTAGAAGTAAATCTCTCAGATGAAACTGAATCATAAACCACAACGAGCTTATCATGATCTTGCAAATCACCGAAAAATGTCCGGATATAATTCGTCATGACAATTACCTTATTGGATAACAAAAGAAAGAGCTGAGGAACATAATGATCGGGTATCGGAAATTTTACTCTTCCTCCCTTGCCGAATGTCTCTTTCATGTGCCAGATGTGTGGTTTTCCAGTAATTTTTGCAGCGATAGCTCCTTCAATATTGAGAGAGGTTCCTGTGTATACGATATCTATCCTCCAATCCCTTATCAAACGGCATAAAGAAACTACATGGCGCAATCGAAAAACTGACTTTAGATTTGATACAAGTGATTTGATTACTCTCAAATGAACGGGGAGGTGCAAGTTCTTATTCCACCAGTCCATTTTGATAGATTTCCATCCACTTACATTGGTGTGCAACCATTCTGACTGGTCTGCAACAGGCTGTTCTGGGAATATCAAATAAAAATTTACCAAATCCTTGGGCATAGTGGTGATCATCTCACGAATACCCTGTGTTGCGCCTCCCCCAATTGAGTTCAGTAAAATGAGTACATGAAGAGGTTTAGTCTCTTTCATTTTTTTTGATAAAATCTGCCAACGCTTCAGGTGTACCCAAATCAATTATTTCTTCTGCCTTCGAAATACCAATGTAGTCACCCCGTTGAATCATTTTTTGATAAACAGGTATAATGTAGTATTCACCTTTATGAGTCTCCTTTTTTATTACCATCTCTTCTCCAATACTAATGATATCTTTAACAAATCTGAAATAATAAAGTCCCGTACTTGCAAAATCAGATATCCTGATCTTCTCTGCAACTTCTACCACTCTTCCTGTGTGGTCTGGCTTAGCAAATGACCAACGATCGCCCGGCAAATTTGCAACAGAAATTATTCCTCTTGTATCTGGCTTTTGGTGTAGTATGGAGTCATTCAGATTAGATTTAACATAGGTATCTGAACTAATGATCAACAAGTCATCATTCTCATCGAGTACATTTTTACATGCCAAAACTGTACATAGCTGACCTTCAGTGGGAGATTCTAAAAGAATAATCTCTGTCCTATCTTTAAGTTGTTCTGGTATATATTTAGTAATTTGAAATTGATCAGCATGATCACGAAGGGCAACCAATATTAGTTTTGAAAAATGAAGATCAAAAATACTCTCCAAAGCCCACTGAAAAATAGGCTTGCCCAAAACAGAAATAAACGGTTTAGGTATTACAAAACCTTTTTCTGAAAACCGGCTGCCCCTGCCAGCCATGGGCATTATTATGGTCATCTGTCTTTCGCTGCAGATTTTAATGATACGGCTGACACTTGATCCCAGCTTATAAAGCGAAAGCCCCTATCATCGACATATACATCAGCATTAGGCTTTCCAAAAAATATTTCGTCATACTCTATATGATGGCGTTCAAGCCAATCCAATGTAATTTTCCCAATGTTCTTCATGACCCTACCAACATTGGACTGCTGCGTAGCCATATTTCGGGCTGTTTGAATAATGATATAGTGACCTTCAGATTTTAACTTGGAAATAGTTTCAACTGCCCCTGGCAAGGGAAGCAATTGATCATACGTCTCATTTTCCTTTTTAATGGGACAAATTGTACCGTCCAGATCAATAACTATTCGCATTCGATTATTTCGTTCAATCGTGAAATTCCAATTAGAAACATTACCACTTGCCGCAATGGCTTCTCCTTATGCAAAGGCAACATAGAAAGAAAAAGCAACGCTTCAATAAACATGATATCTGTATTATCATACCCTTCTCCTGCAACGAAACCATCATATACTTTTTGCAACCCCGATGGTATTTCATTTGTAAATACCTGAAGGCGATAATTCGAGTTTGATAGTGCGTTTAATTCAAACAAGTCAGCTATAATGTAATCATATAAACCCACCACGCTATGCCTAAGTTTTGCCAAGTCATACCGTGGATCTCCGTAAACGCCAGGCTTACCAAAACTTCCTCTTGGATCAATCAAACGGATAATCTGGCTATGGTAATCAAAAAGAATATTGGAAAAACAATAATCGCCATGAATAACAGAACCTTTATTGTTATTCTTGATTAACTTCTCAATCCGTTTCTTAACCCACGATTCCAGTTGACTAATATTTTTTAACTTCTTGCCATTGACCGATATCTCCGGAGCTTCCAAAATTTGTTTCCAATCCTGGTTATGGCTTTGCAAAGCTGCCAGGCGATCAAAAGTTTTGGTAGCGTAAACAGCAAGCATATCTTCTGGTAAAAGTTCAACCTGGAATTTCCGAAACTCACGTGTCAGCACAATGAGTTTTTTTAAGATGGAAATCCAATTCTCAGTTGTTAAATCAGAAAACAGGTATAGTTCGGCTAATGTTGGATATCCATAATACTCCTGAACCAAATGAAGCTTTCCATTAACCTCTTGCTTACTTATTATTCTGGGACTTAATACTTTTAACTTCTCCGGAATTAATTCATACCACTTCAACTCTTGCCGAAGTTTTTCATCCATTTCACTGACTTTTGTAATTGTGTTTAATATAGGGTCAATTGATAAGCTATTGAAGTATCTGCCTTGCAATAATTCCCTTCGCGCTTTGATTAAATTATCAATATTTCCAAAGTCCAGCCAGTGACTTGTTTTTACTACCCGAACCGGGTGAATTTTTTGATACGAAGTTAATACATGACTTATCTGTGTTTGTCCGTTCTGAACGGAGTCTTGAATGCACCCTTTTAGACTACTGGCATGTGTAAAATGATAGTAACCACAAACCGCCATATTCAGATGATGAACTCCCGGTGATTTATCAATATATGAAACAGCTAGATGATTTTCATCCTGCTCAACAAGACACCAACGTTCTGAATCTTCAACCTCCTGAGCATAAATAAAGTCCTCCTGTCGATCATAGGAATCTGTTATCAACGTATCGCCAAGAATTACCCGAACACCCTCACCTCTAATCTCGGAAAGTCCCTCCGTCAAAGAATGCAGAATTGATTTTGATTCATTGATGATTTTTAACGCTAATTTTATTCTGTTTCCATAAACCCGTGTTAAAAAATTATAGAGATGATGGTCATCGGCCCGCAGTACTATTATTGCCTCATTGATTTTTTTTTTGATCAGATCCTCCAATATCCAGCCAATCACCGGCCTACCGTTAACCGGCACCATAGCATTACTGGTGTTTGTACTAATCGGCAAGTGTACATAATCAATTTTACCTCCACACAAAATAATTGTATTCATAAGGCCTTTCGTTTATTCCACAAAATATAAAGCCCTGACACAATTCGCTTCACTGATTGACCATCGGTATGTGTGATGTACTCTTTAACCACTGTCTTCCTCTGTTCATGATACAACATTGGGTTCTGTAAGTATCTACCAATCCAGCTCTTTAATTGCTCGGTATTCCTGGCGACTGGCACAAAATCATTCTTTACTAATCTTCCAAAATGCATTGCCAAACAAAAACGGGAGTAATAATCCTCCCAAACCTCAGGCTGATAATTGTTATACACCGGAACAAGTGTTGGTGTATCAAAAATAGCAGCCTCTAAAACCATAGTTGAGCCCGGACTTATACAAATATTTGCGTGCTTCAGCAGGTTTCCTGAAAAGACCATTTCTTCATGCGTTGGACACCAATTTAAGGTTGGAATATAATTTTCAAATCCGTTAAAAATGATATCCGGATGATCTAAATAAACTTTGAAAATCTCCTTTTTTGACCACGGGTGCAGCCTGCAAATTATTTGTGGCCGCCCGTCTGGTGGATAGTCGTCCAATAGTTTGACAAGCTCATCCAATAAAAAGGTTTCTTCAAAAAACGGAACAAACTGACCAATGGAGGCATACAAAAGAATCGGTCGATTGGGATTTAACCTAACTCGTTTACAAAAATCTTCCCTGCTCCACTGGTGCTCCTGTTGAAAGTAAACATCAAAGGGAGGCGGCCCAGTTGTGATTACCAATTCCTGAGGATATCCCTCCAACCGGATCATATCATTCTTGTTTTGTTCACTCCAAACGAACACCACGTCAGGATGAGTTTGAATCCCTTTGAACACATTGTCCCAACTGTTCACAATGCCTGCAACAGGTATGCCTAATTTTCTGGCATGGTTGGCTATCTGTATTTCAAATGGCAAGTGAATATGTGTGCACAATACTATTGTCTCATCCTTCTTTTCAAGCAACAGGTCTTCATAGAAACGTCCTTCGGCAACCAAAACATTCCTTTCCCTGTTCAACAAGATACCTGCTATACGATTGAACCCCAATCTTACGGCCTTTCTTCGCAGCGTTGAAAGATAATTTTGTTTTTTGTTCATGCGAGTGGGAAACATCCTTTCCCATTTCACATTGCTCCAGCGTCCTGTAAATGACTGAATATTGTACGCTGGCGTAAGGATTATGATTTCCGGATTTTGAAACGTTGCCTGAAGTTCCTTCAGAATATTATTTTCCAATAAATTCCTAACATTCTGTCCCTCCGGTAAGGATATAACAATTCTCATCAATTCTTCTTTTCAATCAAAAGTGCGAGACTTATCCACTGCCAAATGAAAAAGCTATTATCAAACTGACCGGATTGGTATTGCTTCCATAATTGTTGAATGGTTCCTTTCTTGAACCAGATGCCTTCATATTTATTTTCAACCAATGTCAAACAGTCTTGAACCCATGATTGAAGATCATCTTTAAGCCATTCACGTTGCGGAGTTTGAACGGGCCGTTTAGGAGCTTGTGAAACCGTGGAGGGCACTACCCGATCAGCCAATTTCCTCAATAAATATTTATGAACTCCATCGCGTATCTTCAATTCATTGGGAACACGGAAGGCGAATTCAAATAGCCTGTGATCCAAAAATGGTTCGCGCAGCTCTGTGCTATACTTCATAGAAATACGATCGTTAAATCGCAATGCCCGTGGAATTTTAGTTACGAATGCATCCCGGTGAAGTACATTCCGTAATGGGTCATTATAATAGTTTACCGGATCAGGTTTTTCAGATAGGCTTCTAAATTCCGTTGTCAGAAAATCTTTGCTATTGACCGATTTTGTGCTTGCCTGAACAGGGCCTCTTAATTCTTCACCTGATGATGCCGACCCAAGATAATTCTTATAATAGTCATAGCCGGCCCACTGCTCATCAAATCCCTGGCCATCCAACAATACGATCACTCCGCAAGCTCTTGCCTGTTTAAATATTTTTGAATACGCAAGCGTGGGCACACCTCCAAAAGGTTCGTCTTGAGCAACTGTAATTTCCTGAGCGAGTTTTGGAATTTCCTGAGCTGTTAAATAACATATCTCCAAAGGATGCCGTGTCTTATTGATCATGGACTGCACCCAGGGGAGTTCATCATATCGCTGATCACCGGTTGCAAATGTAAAGGCAAGCAAATCATTATCGGGGCCTTTAAACTCATCTACCAACCCTAACAAAATACTTGAGTCCAATCCCCCACTCAAATTAATTGCTACAGGAACATCCGACCGAAACCGCAATCGTATCGAATCTTTCAACAAGAATAAGTACTCATCAATCAACTCCTCCTCAATGCGTTGGTCCCACCCCGTCTCAACCTGTTTGTGAAGTTCATACCACTTGGAGATGGTTACCTTGCTTCCTTTCCATACTAAATATGAACCGGCCGGTAAGGATTTTATATTTTTCCAAAATGTATTTTCGCTGTGATCATAAAGGCCATCACTTAAATAGGTTGACCAAACTTGATCGTCAATCTCCTTTTTAATAGCCGAAGCATGTAAGGCTTTTATCTCGCTGGCAAAGTAAAAGGTATCCTGATTAAGGTGATAGTAAAATGGTTTAACCCCAAATCGATCCCGGGCACAGAAAAGAATCTTTTCCTGTAAATCCCAGATTGCAAGGGCAAACATTCCGATAAACCGTTCAAGGCATTGCGCACCCCATTGCTGATATGCAGCCATTACCACTTCAGTGTCGGAGTTACTCTTGAACGGATATTGCTTCAATTGCTTTGCGAGCTCTTGGTAATTATAGATCTCTCCATTAAATACTATAACATAGCGACCATCGGCACTTTTCATCGGTTGATTACCTGCTGCTGATAGATCAATGATGCTGAGCCGGTTGTGTCCAAGCCCTGTAATTCCATCCGGGCTCTGAAATGTCGAATGTTTATCCGGACCACGGTGGTTCATGGAAGCAACCATCTTTTCAAGCTGACCTATTGTCCAATTCGCTCCTGCAATACCCGAAATTCCGCACATACTAAAAAATCATCGGACCATGGGTCGAAGTACCTTTTTCCAGAGCCATGTTTTTGCGAGCAGCAACCTCCATAAATAATATTCGTTACTAATCATACTTGAGAGTTTTCCAGAAAATTCTCTTTTCCGCAAAGCAACCAGTACACTACCCATTCCCGCTGCTTGTGTTTTGGGTGATGATAACATGGGAACCATGCATGCATTGTAACGGTTTGTAAATTTATTTACTGCATACACAACGCCAGGAAATTTACCTGCATAATCATGACACAGAACAAAACCAGACTTTGCTAACCGGGGCCAAATCAATTTAAGTTCCCCATAAACACTCGGATAATCGTGGAGCGCATCATCGAGCACAAAATCTATGGGAACCCCGGGATGATTTTCAATCCAGTTGCTTAGGGAATGTGGGAGCCATCCGGGTACTAGTTCTAAAATACCTTTGTGAATAAAATCCCTTATTTCCGGGTCATTTGATACAGACTCTACTACATCCGGAATATCAAATGCATATAGCTTACCTTCTATCATGTTAATCTCCAGAAAGTGACAAATAAATTTGGTAGTAACCGCTTTGTAAAGTCCCAGCTCCAACAACACATTTCCTCCAGAAAGAACAATAAAATTTCCAAGGATTTGCTTTTCAACTTCAGTCAATGAACCCTTGTCGTTAACAAGTTTGGGATACTTGATTTCAGTGTAAACCATGAAGTGCCTTTTTTAATTTTTCAGCAATAAACATTTCCGTCATTTCCATCGACTCATACGTTGCTCCAGCTATATGCGGGGTGATAATTACATTGTAATTTTCTTTCATTGCCTTTAGCAGTGGGCTGGTGGCGCGCTTTTCAGCTTCCAGTTCAAATTCCAAAACATCTGTGGCCACTCCAGCCAAATTGCCACGTTGAAGATATTCTCCCACAAACGGTTCATCCCACACACCTCCACGAGAAGTGTTAATCACTAAACTTCCCTTTTTAAAATGAGGCAACAACTCCTTTCCAATAAAATGGTGCGTTTTGGCTGAGTACGGAATATGAATGCAGATGATGTCGCTCCAACCTGCTAATGCCCTTGCTTCCGGAAACCGATGCACAAACTCAAGCCAGGTTGATTGATCGGGGTCATAGGCTGCTACCTCACAATTAAATGCCCTTGCGTAATGAGCCACCTGCTTTCCCACTCTGCCTAAACCAAAAATACCCAAACGTTTTCCTGAAAGATTGTGTCCTTTAAATGCATCGCGGTTCCATTGGCCTTGCTGAACCGACTGGACAGCACCCGGCAACTGACGAACCAAAGCCAGCAACAAAGCCCACGTATGTTCAGCTGTTGAGGGTATTGAGCGCAAAAACTCTTCCTCTCCTTTTAAGCAAATTACCTGAATATTTCTCTCAGCGGCAGCTGTCAAATCTATATGATCTGTACCGGTTGTTGCACTTAAGATAAATTTCAGGGATTTGCCCCTGTTGATAACTTCACGGGTAACTCTTAAACCCAACCTCACAATCAATACATCAAATCCCTGAATCTCTTCTTCTAATTGCTGTTGTGAAAGTTCTTGTTCTGTGACTGTGCCGAGTTCACTCAGAATGGAGTAAGCTTTTCGACTATACTCATGTGGTTCAGCGTTTAAGATTCTTAAACTCATAGTGTACCAGCCTTCCACATTTTTACCAATACATCGGCAATGATGAGGTCGCGCTCATCATCAATATTTGCGAGATGCTCACGCTTCATCATATATGCTTTCTTCCGCCTGACCATCAATGTCTTTTCTTTAAAAAATGCCTCTGTTCTAACCGCATAAATACACCCGTTTCTATAATACACAACAGGCAACTCCTGACGCTGTAAAGTCTCTCCAGAATCAAGAAACGGTTTCATCCATTGTTCACGATCCGTTGTGTACATGCGTGCCGGGTGAATATCATCCATCGGCACTACCGATATCACACAATCTACCGCATCCTCTTCAAACATGGTTATTACTTCATCAATATTCTGACCTGTTCGGATGGGTGATGTTGGTTGCAACAAAACGATTAAATCAAATTCTTCAGCATTAGCAGATTTAAGTTCATGCAATACATACTCGATTACCTCCTTGATGGGTGAATGATCTTCTGCCAAAGTAACGGGTCTCATCATGATTTCAGCCCCGGCCGATTTTGCTACTGCTGCAATTTTTGGGCTATCGGTGCTGACGATCGTCCGGGTAATTCTTTTGCTTTGCAAGGCCGCCTCTACAGCATACGTAATTAAAGGCTGTCCCGCCACCTCGCGAATGTTTTTATCCCTCACACCTTTTGATCCACCACGTGCCGGGATAATTGCTAACACTTTCATTCAGGTTTCTTAGTAGGTTATTGTTTTATGAAATCGCAACGGAACTGTTGCCAATACATCGGCAATCTTATGCCCTGCTTTTGAGTCTCCATAAACATGATCGGCAGGATATTGGCCGTGTACGATTTGCTTTTGTATAGCACTCAGGATTTCTTCCTTCGAATAATTCACATCGATCACATTCTTTCCACGCTCCCTCCGGTTTTGGCGTGATCCAATGTTAACAACCGGAACACCCAGAAAGGCACATTCACGAATACCTGTACTGGAGTTACCAACCAAACAGCGCGAGTTATACAACAGTCTCAAAAAATCAGTGGGTTCCATGTTTTTGAAAAAATGGATATTGTTGTTCGGATTAAACTCCCGGAAAGATCGAATCCCTGTTGAAGTACCATCAGCCCCTGCATCAACGTTTGGCCAAAACCATAAGGCTGGCAATCGCGACTGATGAACAGCTTCCAGTGTTTGCGCAACCTGGTTACGTGATTCCTTGTACTCGGTTGTAACAGGATGTTGCATGACCACGATATACTTTTTACTTAAATCCGGAAGGCTACCAACACCACCATACTTATCGTATGGATCGAAATCTAAAGACGGGCTTAGTTGAATTTCAGCTGCCAGGTCAATAGAGGGACAACCGGTATTAAATACATACTCCGGATCTTCGCCCATTTTTATAACCCGCTCACGCGCGTTTTCGGAAGCTACTAAATGAATATCCGCCAGCTTGGTCACCGCATGTCTTACCTTTTCATCGATGTTACCTGTTACTTCACCACCCTGTATATGGGCAAGTGGAATATTTTGATACGATGCAGCAATGGCTGTAGCGATCGTTTCATACCGGTCGGCAATTGAAATCACCACATCGGGCTTGAGGTTATAAAAAATGTTCGCCAACTCCAGTACCCCCAAGCCGGTAGTCTTGGCCATCGACATAGGGTTTTCACCCTCCAGCACCATAAACACCTGCTCGTTAATATGAAAACCATCCTTCACGATGTAATCAATCGCGGATCCATAGCGATCCAGCAAAGCAGATCCGGCCACCACAAGCTGAAGTTCTAGGTCATCATGTTTATTGATTGCCTCCAGTGCAGACTTCACCCTGCTGTAACTGGGGCGTGCCGTAATCACTACACATATTTTTCTTTTACTCATGCCAGGTCTTTCTCGTTTAAAAAATCCCACTTCTTTAAGTCCCGGGTGAGCGTGCGGCCGATGATACGGGTAAACTCTCCTGCCGGAATACCATAGCCTGCAGGCTTTTTACTTTCCAGAAATTCAAACTCAATCGGTGTTCCCTTGCGTAAATCCCGGTTGACTGAAAGTGATTTGCCAAAAATTTTCTTTACCTCCGCAAAGCGACTCACATCATCTTTCTGATACGAAGCCTGCAAACTCTTACTTATAAAGCGTACTCCGCGCACCATTTCTTTTAATTGTTCAAGGGTAAGTGAAGACGTAGCATCAGGACCAAACATGCGTTTATCGAATACCGTATGAACTTCTATCATTTCTGCACCCATGGTAACCGCTGCCAATGCCGGAAATATTTCGCCACTGTGATCTGACAAACCAACGGGTATCTGGTAACGTTCACGCAAGGCTGGTATCATGTTCAAACCAACATGTTCGGCTGGGGTTGGATATTGCGTGTTGCATTGAAATACACTCACAGCTATTTTTCTTTCCTTCAAAAAATTGATAGCCACATCTAATTCCTTCCAGTCACTCATGCCCGATGACACCATGACTGGCTTCCGGGTACGCGCAATCTTCTCCAGCATCAACAAATTAGAAACTTCGCCAGAACCAATCTTGTAACGTTTTACTTGTAAGGACTCCAGTAATTCAACCGCTTGCAAAGAGAATGGCGAAGAAATAAACTCAAGGCCTGCATCCTCACAATGTTTTTTAATTTCCACCCATTGCTCTGGTGAAAACTCCATCCGCTTCCAGTAATCAAACCGGGTAGCATCCTGCCGACTGAATTTTACCCGAAAAGGTTCGTGAATGCTGCTTTCAGCCTCAGCAATGTGGGTTTGGAATTTAATAGAATCAGCACCCGATTCTTTTACCGCATCGATATAAGAATGCACGATGCCCAAACTCCCGTCATGGGCCTGAGCAATTTCAGCTATTATGAAAGTATCTTTCATCTGATCACATTAATTCTGCAAGCTCTAAAGTCCTTGCGTGATCATCTAAATCTGATCCAGGGAAGCAAACTTTCCCTAACAAAATAGAATTCACAAAAGTATTTGCTTGAGCCAATAAACCCGGCTTCATATTATCCTTTCTTGATATCACTATCGGCTTACTGGATCCATCTGCATAAATAATATTACCTCTTTCTAATGGCTTAAGTCTGACCTCCACTCCCTCTCCATGTAAAATAAGTTCCCATTGATTCATTCCACCCATTGAATTTATAGAAACAAAAGATCCAGAAATTCCTGATTTAAATTTAACTAAAGCAACTCTTGATTTTTCATAGCCTACTTTGTTTGATATAGCATTAACTTCCAACACATCACCAGCAATCAAACGCATCAAATCAATAATATGAATTGTGTTCATTTTAAACCACTCATCATAAACAATTGGATCATATTTACCCTCAGCTCGGTAACTGCTAACCGGGTCAGGGGCAATCACAGTCAAGGCTAATATATTCCCATAGTACTTCGAAGTAAGAATAGCATCCAATACCGTAGAGTAGAATCTTCTGTTCATTGCTACCATTGCAATTAAACCCTTCGATTCTGCCAATCTCCCAAGTGCCTTGGTCCCAACACTATGTAATGACACGGGCTTTTCAACTAAAATGTGCAGACCATATTCTAAGACTTCTTCAGCAGTTTTTTCAGTTAGTAAGTGAGGAACAGCAATAACCGCTGCTGTTGCGTTGCTTCTCCTAGCCTCTTCCCGCCAATCAGTTCCATAAAAAGCTAAACCAAACCTTTTAGCCAATTTCATTGCAGATTCACTAGTCCGACTTGAAACAGCAACAATTTCAACTAATATATTTTTTGAAAATGCATTTGCATGTTCATGGCCCATTTTGCCCGCGCCAATAATCAGTAATCGTATTTTATCTGATCCAGTCATCAAGCAAAACTGAATTTTTCATTTATGATCTTGCCACGCAAGGGCAATTGAATCCAATTGCCGCCAATCTTACTCGATTCATGAACTGCAATTGTTGCTTCTAATGCAGCTTTGCCGTCTATCAAACTACACCGTGGTGGAATATTTCTTGAGAGTTCAGAAAGGCTTAGCCCTAAACCATAGTTCACCATTTCTTTCCATGGATAATGCTTTTGCCATTCAACTCCTGAAGGTCCAATCATTCGTATTCTTTCATTTCTCTGATCAACTTCCAATCTTCCACGTTCGCAAAAAATGATTAAGAAATCTTGTTGGATTTCAAGATTATCAGACAGGTCAACAATAACTTTAATACCATTCTCCATTTTAACTTCGCAACTACCAGAAGGATCAATAAATTCTGCACCTCTCCAAGTGGGTCGGTGTATAGAATCTAAAAGTCCGCGAACCTCCATGATATTACTCTTTGCGAGCATTCTGCAATAATCGAAAATATGAGTTCCAATCATTGCAAATCCTGCTCTACCAAATACATAATGGATCGTAATTATTTTTCCAATACTATCCGTTCGAATTAATCTATCTATACTTTCCGCAGTGGCTGTCCACCTTCTAAGATGATCTACATACACGGTTGCAGAATTTAATTTCGCTAGCTGAATCAATGACTCAGCATCAGCCAATGATGTGCAAATTGGTTTCTCAATGAATATTTTTTTTATTCCTGATTTTAAGGCCTGAGAAGCAAGATCATAATGCGAGTTAGCAGTAGTTGCAATAATTAATACATCTTCTTTTCCCACACCGCCCAGAAATTGATCTAAGTTTTGGGATGCAGCAATCTGCTTATTAAGTTGTAGCGATAGCTTGGAAATGGACTCTAAGTTCTTATCAAAGGCAGATACTATTTGCCAGCCTTCAATAGAGTTAATAACATGGGCAATTTGGCGACCCATTGCTCCGCACCCTACAATATGAGCTCTAACATAAGTCTTTTCTAGCTTAACTGATTCAATAAATTTTATGCGCTTAAATTGATAATACTCATTTTGTTCCTTACCAAGAACTTTTAAACGCTGAAGGATGAGTTTGATAATCGTCTTAATCTTTGCCAGCATTAATTTTATCCGTTATTGAATTTACTGATGGCATTTCTTGAAATTTTATCATAACGCCTTTGAACAATTTCACTTGAATTGAAATAATGGTTTTCAAAAGTACTTCTTCCGCCATCTGATAGTGTTTGTCTTAATTCTTCTGAATTGATAAGCTTTAAAGAATGTTCAATGAATTGTTCGGGGTTATTTGCAATTAAACAGTTTTTGCCATGGATAGCTTCAGGCAATCCTATTTGAGAAGAAGCATCCATTATTACAGGCACTCCATGCGCCCAAGCCTCAACTACTCTCGTCCTAAATCCTAATTTTATTGGCACAGAAACAAGAACAGCGATTGCATTTCGGTATTCCTCAAGAATTGAGTCAGCAAATCCAATAAACTTTAATCCTTCCTGGTTTTGAGGAGGTGGACCTAAACGTTTCTCGGGATATCGACCGCCACCTACTAATCTTACCGTTGCCGAATTTAACAACGAGCTCTTACGCCATATAGGCCAAATTCTTTTTAAGAAAAATTCAACGCCATATCTTGTATGAATCGTATCAAAGTTTCCGAGAACTAGAAAATTCTTTATACCCGAATAACTAACTTTTTCAATATAGTTCGGAAAGGATAACTCGCATAATTCTACTCGTGTATTAATTTGTTTTTCACGGTATTTAATATCACCAACACCGTATGCAGCTACAACTCCCCTTTGTTTACATGCTCTTAAGAAGTCTCTTTCTAGTTTATAGATTTTCCGTGCTTCTAGTCGGTTTTCAATATAATACTTTACTCTTCTTAGAATCCCCTTCTCTGCGCCACCATCATAACGAAATCTAAATTTCTTAATGAGATCTAATGGATCTCCTGCAACAACCACATGAGGATACCTTAGGCTAAGTGATCCAAAATTTTCCCAATCAGGAATAGGATGAATCCATACTACATCGGGCTGGTATTCGTCCAAAAATCTTTTCACGAGGATTTTTCTTTCTTCCAATGTTGACGCAAAACAATTAGCAAGTTTGTAATGAAATTTTTCCTCATTGCCAATTTTTCCAGTTCCTGTATAGCAAATACCAACATTATACCCCGAAGCGCTTATTGAACTCGCAATAGCAAATGCTCCAATATTACCCCCGGCCCCGGTAGGATGAGGAAGAAAAGATGAAATTAAAACCGCTTTCATTCTGGGATTGGAACACCAATTTCAATTCTCTTCCCGGCCACTTCAACAACTCTTGTCATACCCTCTCTCAATGATATAGTTGGATAAAAGCCAAGCTTCTCTCGCGTATATTCCGGGTCACAATATCGTTTGGCAACGCCTACAGGCATTCCGGCTTTACCTTTTACCTTAGGTTTATATCCTGCAATGTCACCCATCAGTGTTGCCAATTCAAGAAACGAGGTAGCCACTCCACTACCGATATTTACTGCCGAACCATCTTTTATATTTTCAATGGCCAGCAACATACAGGTAATACAATCTTCAATGTGTACAAAATCCCGGCATTGTTCGCCCGTACCCCAAACGTAAAGTGGATCGTATTTCGCTGCTGCGCGCATGGCAATGGCTGGCACTGGGTAAACAGGTTCCTGCCACTCCCCGTACCCACTAAAAGGACGAATGACTGCCGCTGAAAGTCCGTAATTACGATGAGCTATCCGGCTTAAGAATTCTCCCGTAAGTTTACTCCAACCATACGTAAAATCAGGAGCGGCAAAACCCTTTTCAAAGTCAATCATTTCTTCCCTAAGTGCTATATCCTTGTCGGCTTCCTGAAGGGATATAGGATAGGCCGCACTGGATGAAGCATATAAAATTCTGTCTGGTCGGTTTACTTTTGCGGCCCACAGAAAAAAAACGGAATCAATGGCCAGGTCCAACCCAACTGATAACGGATCGCCATCAATCTTCACTCTTCCGCCCACAATGGATGCCAGGTGATACACGTAATCCATTTTCGGTAATTTGAAACTTATCGTAACTGGAATATTTCCGAGTTCTCCCAAAAAGACAGGAAGTACATCGGATTTAATAAACTTAATAGTGCCGGGCGTACCTTTAGCCTGAAAAATATGTATATCACCTTCCCTGCCGGCAGCTTCTAATTTTAACTCAGGCCATTGGTGTGGTGAAATACCTGTTGAGAGGTCGTCAATCACCCATATGGTTTTTGTCTCATTGCCTTTTATTAACCGGGCCACAAGGTTTCGTCCAACAAAACCGGCTCCGCCTGTTACCAGAATATTAGTTTGCATGTAAAAAAATAAACACTCTTACATAACTCAATTAGATCTTCCGTGTGATTTCTATAGTAAATCATAGTCATCACTATTCATCATCCACTCGCTCAGCTTTTTATAGGAGACACTGCTCTTAAATTCGTCCAGTGACTTTGGTGCGATGGCCACGTTGTTAAAAAGTTCACTTTGTGCCTCATGAAACTTCTTAAGTTCCATGGGCAGAATGTCTTCCATGTTCGTTTGCTTATGCTTCATGAGGTAATAGTAATGTTTGCGCGCCAGCAATACCTGCTCAGGTGTTAATCGCGGTATCGTATGAAGTTTGTCCAGCAGAGTAAAATATTCCTGTTGTGTGTTTGTATCAATCGTGAAGCCTCGTCCATTATAACGACCGGTGCCTGCCAATACTGAGGGTATGCCAAAACAAGGAAACTCCATGCCTACCGTTCCGTTTACCGTGAGCACATAATCCACCACCGGAAATAAAGAGTGTGTGTTGATATCGGTATCGGCCCTCATGATAATAACATGTTCAGGCAATGGATCCAGTTGCTTTAATAATCTGATTTCCGATTCTTCCTTTTTCTCCTCCCGCTGCAATTTAAATGCATTGAAAGGATGAAGTTTCACCACCCAATTGATGTCGGAGCAATTAGTAGCCACATATTTAACAGTTTCAAAAAGCCAGCGCTCGTAGTCGCCAAAAATACACGTACCATAAAAGAAAGCCGCATCCCAGGCTATGTGTGAAAAAATAATAGCCGTTTTTTTTGACGGGTCAAGCCCTAGTTGTTTCCGAACCTCATCGGGATCCTTTTTCACTTTACCAAACTGCAATCTCCTTGTATCGGAAAGTGAATCTGCCTTATACCTTCCCTCAAACTCTTCCTTTAACAACCTCTCATGTTCATCTGTCCAGGGTAAGTTCTTCACATGATCCCATGTGTTTGCTGAAATAGAAAAGTAATGTTCATTCTTATTTTTTGTATCGTGTCTTTTAAACACCCAGGCGCCCTTCTGTTGCCCAAAATCATGCACAATGCAATCAACACCCTGGTGAAGTGCTGATTCAAAAATGCCTCCGTTGGGTACATAACCGGAATCACGCACGAGCATCTTTTTAACCGGGTACTGTGTCAACATTTCTTTGGCAGCTAACACACTAATGAGTGCTCTCCGAAAGTAGAATCGCAATGCATCCTGGGTTTCCTGATCGTTGATATCTAACTGACCTTCTAATCTTTTACGGCACACCATGGATAATGCATGTTTCCCAATATCTACATGCTCGTATCTCAATGAAATCAAGGTATCAATATCAATAAAGGGCGGAAACAACTCCGACACTAATTGATCTACCCGTCCGAGGTCAACATGCTTTGCTTCGAAGTCATCCCAAAAAAGAAAATCGTTAATTCCCAATAACCGGTAGTACTCAAATGCAACGGCATTGCCTCGATAGGTTACAATCAGCGTCTTATACCCGGCAAGTTGGGCCATCTTAGCAATTACTGTATGCAGCTTTGCATACATCGGCACTTTCGTAAAACTCAATACAACAAAGAAACCTTTCGTGGCCAGTGAATCAGAACCAAGCTGCCCCCACTGTCGGGTTGCTATTCTGGTAAGCTTGATGTCATCGCGGACTTCATTTCTAAAATTCCTGTACTTTTCATCCCTGAAATAGCGTAGTTTTTTTGCTAAAAAACGATATACCTCAACTCGAATACTCATTTCTGTCAACGCCTGTTATTTTGCCCTACACACCATATTTACTACTTCCCTAAATGCCCCCTCCCCTCCCTGGCTTTGAAGCTTGAGTATTTTTGGTACTGATTTTATTTTTTCAACCGCATTGGCAGGACACGCGGCCAGGCCTGCGTTTAGTAGTAAATCTAAATCATTCACATCATCCCCGATATAAGCAACCTGATCAAGCGTAAACCCGCAAAGGGTGCATATTTCCTTTGCAATCGAAAGTTTATCCTGCACACCCTGGTAGAGAAAATCGGCTTTAATTTTTTTTGCCCTGCGCTCCACAATTGATGTATTCTCCGAAGTGATGATGGCTGTTTTAATTCCATTCATTCTCAGAATTTCAAATCCCCTCCCATCTTGTGTGTTGAATTTTTTATACTCCTCGCCATGCTCACCATAATACATGCCTGCATCTGTTAACACACCATCCACATCGGTCATCACGATTTTGATGTTGCTGTAATCCGGTGCTTTATCCTTTAGAATAAGCTCATTCATTAATGATTCACAAATCACCCAATCATGGGGTTCGTCCAACTCATACCCGGTAAACTCTTCCATTTCATAAACAGCAATAGAACCTGATAATCTGTTTTGATCACGGAGGACATTACCAACCGTGTTTACATAGAGTGCACCATTCTCCATAAAAAGTCCCTGATAGTCTTGTCTCCTGAGACGCTTTCTAAAATCATAGTTCAATGGCGTTCCATCCTTATTCCAAAAGAAACGTTTTGATAAGCAACAAGACAACAACGAATCGGCTTTTGAAGATTGAAGCAGCGCTATAGCTTCGTTTACATTTACACTCGTAAGAAACGGGTTGGTTGCCTGAACCAATAAAAAGAGATCATTGTTTGCTTGTGGATGCTTTGATAAAAATTCCATCATCACACTTTCTGTTGACGAGCGATCCTGCGCATTCAGGGAATCACGCTCATACAGTTTTACTTTTGAAAAATTAAAGGTCTTTACGCAATCCATTATTTCTTTACAATCGGTTGCTACGTAAACAACATCCACCGAAGCGCTCTCCTGAAGGGCTTGAACTGACCAAAAGAGCAGTGGTTTTCCACAAAACTCTTTTATATTCTTAAGTGGTATTGATTTACTCCCGCAACGCACCGGAATAAACCCAATCACCTTTGCAGTCTTATTCATTATTTAAAATTCATTTTTTACGATAAAGGAAGGGACCTGATAAAAGGGAAGTTTTTTAATCTCTACATCTTTACCGGCAAAAAAATCATCGACTGCTTTGGTCTCACCCGGGAAAGTTCCATAGTCGTCAAAAACGATTAACCCCCCTTTTACCACGTGTTTATAAAATGTGTTCAAAATGGTTACAGCCGGCTCATATACATCTGTATCAATGTGAAGGAAAGCGATTTTAAGCTGAGGGTGTTTTTTCACGTAATCAGGAACTGTATTATTAATATTTCCTTTTACAAGTTCAATATTTTTTAACCCTTTAAATTCAAAAACTTTTTCAAGCTCATCAATCTGTATACTTTCATCTCCTGCTGAGGAAATGAACTTGTCTAAGAATTGTTTGTCATCTTTAAAATTTGTGTCCGGGAACTTTCCGAAAATATCAAATCCTATTATTTTCCGCGAAAAGGGGTTCTCCAGAAGTTCACGAAAGGTTGCCAGTCGTTGCAACGAATTGCCTTTAAAAACACCACACTCAATAATTTGTCCAGGAAGATCCACGATCCGTTTATACAACTCATAGTGGGCCAAAAATTTACCCATTCTATCAATCTGACTGGTTACGTAAAAGCCATTCTCGTAGAAAAAGCTTTTTTCAGTATCGAACTCGTTTAGTATCATCTTCAAAATCTATTTTCTGTATTTCAGTTTTTGACGCTGAACCTCTTCAATGTCAAGAATTTCCTTTTCCTTATAGTGCAGAGATTTATAGGTTGCCTGCAGGTTTCTCACCAGTTTACTTAAACCGGTTGGCTCAAGGGAAGCGGCATGATCGGTACCTTTCCATGTTCTGTCTTTTGTAAAGTGCCGTTCAATCCAGGTGGCTCCCAATGTATAAGCAGCCACGTCAATTGCAATTCCCAAGTGATGTCCCGAAAAACCAACCGAACCAATTGTTGAACCATGTGACGATGATAATTTGGATATTTCAAGCAAGCACACATCCTCAAAAGGAACCGGGTAGCCTGATGTACAAGAATAGATAACGAGTCTGTTATTTTGTCCCTTGTCTTTAAAAAAAGATACTACTGAATCAGTTTCAGCATGTGTAGTCATTCCGGTTGAAATGTGAACATCCCCTTTATATGTATCGCGTAAAAGAGCCAACATCTCAAAATTATTATTGCATGCCGAGGGAACTTTAATAAAGGAAGGATTCAACTCAATAATTTCCTTTGCGGATGTGTTGTCCCATACAGATGTAGAATACGTTATGCCTAAACTTTCACAATATTTTTTTAACTCGGCATGTTCATCAATGTCAAACTCCAGATAGTTTCTATGTTCGCCATAGGTACTCCCAAAAGAGTTTGACGGGTTGGGGTGAGGGGCATTGTATTGCTCCTCTGTCAGTAATTCTTTAGGGTTTCTCTTTTGAAACTTGGCCACGTTGGCACCGCACTCCTTAGCAAGCTTAATGAGCTCTTTAGCAATTTCGAATTGCCCCATATGATTACATCCGATTTCAGCAATTACCTGTGGGTTTTTATAAACCATATTGATTTAAAATTAAAAATGAAAAGATAATATTGTTTCTATATATTGGTTTTCAACTCCCTTCGCAAGTTCTTCAGATTCAATTTTTATTGTACTTTAATCACAAATCGTTGGAGCACGGCATCCCATTCGGGCACTAGGTTTTGAGGTGTGCAAATTTCATCAACGGCTTTAGCTACACCGGGCCATTTCTCCTTCTCATGCAATTCATCAAACACAATAATTGAGCCTTTTACCATACGGGGTAAACAATGCGTCAGGGCATCTCTTGTACTTTCATACAAATCAGCGTCTAAATGTAAGAAGGCGATTTTATCCGGTAAATTGTAAGAGAGTGTTTGATTAAAGAACCCCTTCACAAGAATCACATCTTTTACACTGTTACCTATGGAACGAGAACCTTCCCCATCCTGATCGCTCTGCACCACATACTGTATCATTTCTGGGGTTACATCATCCCAGCCGGAAATTTTTTCTGTTTTCACAACCCGGGTTCCAAAGTCTTCAGGAGAGGCTACCGGAAATCCTTCAAAAGAATCAAATCCATAAACCTTCTTATTTAACTTATAAAAAGTATTGGCATACACAAAAACAGTTAGGAATCTGCCTCTTCCAACACCACACTCAACAATGTCACCCTGGACTTTATCCAGCGAAGCCAACAGCGAAACAAAACCGTGTATCCTTATTACTTCATGAGAATACAACATAGGATACGATTTAAAAAATCGATCAAAAATTCTCCTCCGTATTTTATAAGCTTCTACAGAGTCTGTATTTTGTAAAACGCTCTGAACAACAGAAAGGCTAAGACTTACCCGGTCACCCGATGAAAAGAAGTTGACTACCTTTCTGATTAAGGTATATAAAGCTTTACTTAGCATAGCGCATTAAGGATTCACAAAATTCTTTTTGCTTAACAGCAACTGGACGAACAGCATCAAATCGATTACGCCTTGTTTCCTGATTCTCTGCTTGGTATTGTTCAAGTACCCGATCAACCAATGCGGTAGCTGCGATGGAAGAAGGATCAATCAAGTCCACCATTTTTAGTCCACCATCATTGTTAAACAAACTAAAACTATCCGTGTACTTTACCCGGTTGTCAAGCTCAATCGGAAGCACACCCATTGAAAGTGAAAAAATGCCTGGATGCATTCTCATACTGACTAAAACCCTAGCTTGCGACAACACGCGGTTGAATTCATTGAAATTGTTTGCATACTCCCGGTATTCAACTAAGCTTTTTCTCGAAGCTATCCATCCTCTGGTTACCGGATAATCATCTTCAGATACCGCATAAACAATTACCTTGATACCCTTACTCAATAAATTATCTATTAAAACTTCCAGTTTTTTCCGTATCTCAAAGTCTTCAGAAAATAAGTGATACGCAGAAGGTCTTATCGATCGGGGTACGATTACAATGTAACCTTGATCAGGAACAGGAGTTTCAAACTCAAGATTGAGAAGATATCCCAGGTCTCCACAAATTGACGATTCAACTCCCAATTTCTTAAGTGTTTCAAATGAGTACGTTCCCCTAACAGCTCGTACAGGGCTTTGCTTTAGAATATTTATCCATCGATTTACCAAGGATTCATTTTTGGGTAAATCACCAACTCCTGTTCCCATAAAAATAGGTACAGACCCATTTTGAATCATGATCTCACACTTCCGCAAGATATCCTCTGAAAACATCAACGTTCCTCCACCTACTAAAAAATAGTGATGTCGGGCAGCTGCCAATTTTACGTAACGCCCGCGATCGGGTATTGTGGATGAGAACGATTTGAAAGGAAGGTACTTTTTTGCCAGGTTAAAGAGTTCAACATCACCCAGATTGCTATTGGCTGGATAGCCCATGTAGGGAACTGTTCCCCAAACATAGTCCTGTAATGATCTGACAAGCAGATTCGTATTAAGTTTTACGGAATTAAAAATTTGCATCAACTCAATTTTTGCAGACGCACATAATGATTGAATAAACCTTTTTCATCATTCATTAGATTTTCATAAGTTCCTTTTTCTATGATTTTACCCGCATTCATTACATAGACTAAGTCAGCGTTCTTGATCGTAGAGAGACGATGGGCTACAATGATAGTAGTAATTCTGCCTTTCAGATTATCGATACTTAGCTGGATTATTTTTTCAGATTCGGTATCCAACGAGCTCGTGGCCTCATCCATGATCAGTATTGACGGCATTTTATATAACTCGCGGGCAATGGCAATTCGCTGCCGTTGTCCTCCTGATAATTTTATTCCTCTTTCTCCTAATTGCGTTTCAAGTCCGTTAGGGAGCAAGTGTAAGAACTCATCACAACGCGACCATGCAATTGCCTGGTTTAGAGAAATAACGTCATGTTCAGGTCCATTGTGCATGGTAATGTTTTCCAGAACAGATCCGTCAAACACCATACTTTCCTGCGTAATATAACCAACCTGACTGCGCCAGGCATTTGTGGCTAAATCAGTATACTGTCTACCGTCCAAAAGAATGTTTCCCTGATCAGGCTTTAATACTCCTGCTATAATATCGACTAACGTGGTTTTACCTGCACCCGAACTGCCTACAAATGCCACCATTTTGTTAGCGGGAATTTTCACAGAAACATCCTGAAGAATTGTCAGATTATTTATAACAACGCTAACTCGCTCTAGAGAAATACTTTTAGTAAAAATTAAATCTTTCCGACCGGAGTCAGTTTCTCCAAAAGCTGAAAATTCCTTTACAAGTTTCGTGACTGCCTCAATACTGCCGACACCTGAATAGAACATCTGCTTTCGCGACTGAAATTGTGACAACGTGCCAGAGGCACGATAGCCAATGGCCAGAATAATTAATATTATTTCGATTGGCTCCTGTATTACATAATAGTTAATAAGCCAGAGCAAGCCAATCATGATCAAAATTACCACCTCCTGTATAACATTTGGAATGCCGTTCACCAGGGTGTTACGAAACTGAATACGCGCTGATTGTACTGTTGTTGTTTCAAGCTTTTTACCAAAAAAATCAAAACGTGCGGTGCTTTTTAAGTACTTAAAATAACTGACCATTTCAATAAGCTTGGCATTGTACTCACGGTTATACGTAATAATGGAGCGCGACAGGCCCTTTGTTATAGAGTTCAACAAGCGGTAAATCTGATTAAAGCTTAGACCAAGTAAGACTAACACCAGGCTTGACTTCCAGCTATTCAAAACAATCAACACCGCATAGCCAACCAGAATAAACAAAAAACTAATCGATTCAACGTAGGCTTTTTGAGTTGTTGCATATTTGGTTGCTTCACCCGTTGTCGTATTTAATAAGTGACCGGTTTTTACGGTAGTATAATGCCTGTAGTCTAAACTGATAATTAATTTAACCAGTTGCGACCGGAGTTTTAATACAAAATCGGCACTGATTTGAGCTGATAATACTAAATGCACGTACCGAAGAATAAGCTTAGCGACAAAAACAAAAAAAATCAGGTAAAATATTGTCCAGGGTGAAAAATCAAAACCCAAATCAATCAACAGTGATGAAATCACATTTTCTGATTCAACTCCGGCCCCTGAAATTAAATTGACTGCAAATGGGATTATCAATGACAGACCAACCGCATCCAATATCCCGACCAGGGGAGACAATAGAATAATTAACCAAAGCTTCTTACCAGTGTACTTGTAAAAATTAAGCCAGTATTGAACAATGAACATGAAAAGTATTACGAACGCTTGCGGAAGGATCTAAGAATTTTTTTTGCAAGAACTCTATCATCTGAATCATCATCGTCTGTATAGTATGCGGCACTACCCTGGCCATAAGAATATCCGTAGTGATAGGCGTAATCCTGTCCATACCCATAACCCAATCCTGACTTATAGATATCATTCAGCAGCATACTGATGTGTTTAATTTTTCCTGACCGATGGTACTCATCAATATTTCTGACGAAAAGTTTATGGGAATAATTTTGACGAAGCACAAACACCGTGTGATCAACAAACTTGGATATCACAAATGCATCCGTAACCAAGGCCAACGGTGGTGTATCAATAATGACAAAATCAAATTGTTCTAGCGCCTTCCTAATAAATAGCTCAAATCGATCAGTCAATAATAATTCAGATGGATTAGGGGGTACAGGTCCACCACTCACCATATAAAGATCTTGAATGGAAGTATCCTGAATAATTGCATCAAACTCATTTAACCCGGAAAGGAAAGTACTCAAACCCACTTCATTGCTCCTGTCAAAATCCTCAAACAATTTTGGTCTCCGCATATCGGCACCCACGATCAGGGTTCTCTTTCCCGATAATGCAAACACCGTTGCCAGGTTAATTGTAGTAAAGGTCTTGCCCTCTCCACTGATAGAACTACTTACCATGAAAACCTGCTTTACTTTGTTAGAAGTAAAATAGTTCAGGTTTGAGCGCAACGCCCTAAACGATTCTGCCACACCCGATTTTGGCCGGTCCTTTACAGTTAAATTACTTGAGGAAGTATTATGACCAATACCCCCAATAAATGGAATTGAGGTCATTTTATCAATGTCCTCTTTTGACTGCACTTTATTATCAAAGATTTCAAACAAAACAAAAATCAACAAGGGAATGGCCAACCCGAGCATGGCCGCCACGGTATAATTTTGCGCTGGTTTAGGGGAAATTGCGGGGCCTTTTACAGGTGGGTTAACCATCTCTACATCTGAAGTATTGGCCGCTTTTGATATTCCTGCCTCAGACAGTTTTTGCATTAAAAAAACATACATATTCTCTAGAAGAGCATAGTTTCTTTGGATGGAAATCAATTGCCTTTCTGAAGCAGGAAGTAAGGTTAGTTGTCTTTCTATAGCATGCATTTGCTTAGCTAAGAAATCGGACTTGATATTATCTGTTGATTTTAATGCCTTGAGAGCCTCTTGAACATCCTTCCTAAGCTCCTTGAGCCGCTCCAATTTTATAGATATTAAAGGATTACTTACATGCTCAGATTGAACATATGACTTAACCTCAAGTTGTAAATCAACCATTTTACTAATTAATGAAGAAAGAATTGGATCAGAAATACCCATGGTAGATGGTAAAATAATTTGATCTAATTGCCCTGAACTCCTACTTAAATAGGTTTCTAAATATTCATAGTAATTTTGACGGATTAATAATTCCGCTTGTTGTACCTGAAATGTTTCAAGCTTTGATAATAAGCGCTGTGATTCTATGCTCATATCTTTAATCCTACTCTCATTACCGAAGCGTTCCAGCTGGAATTCTACAATTTGTAATGAGTCTTTGATTGACCTTAACTGATTTTGTATAAAATCAATAGTATGTATAGCCGCCTCATTCTTATTTTCAAGGTCGCGGGCACTGTACCTACTTATAAGCTCATTTATAAAATCAATTTCCTTTTCAGGATTTGAGCCAGTAATACTTAAATTTAATACACCGGCTCCCTTTTCAGCCCACTCCACTTTCAGTCTGTTAACGTATGATTCGGCTATAATTGATGGTTTCTGAATCGTTAACAAAAAAGGTATTCCAATAAATTCCTTAATAGATCTTTGTTGAATGCGCGTAATGCAAAATTCAAAATCATCAACCTTAATAGAATCAGCTAATTTGAATACTTGCGGATTATCATCTGAATCATCCCCTGATGAATAAGGGCCAATAGAATAACTATACTCATCAAGGAGAATTAGAATAAATTGACCAACTAATTGATCATTAGGATTGCACAAATGAGCTTTAATTGGAACATAAGAATAAGCCTCTGACGTAAGGAAATAACCCTCTCTATAAAAAGAGACCTGAAAATTTAACCTACGAACCACATCCTCAATAAGGGGTATTGATCGTAAAATGTAAGGTTCATTTAAATAATTCCTATATGGGTCAATAAGTACATTTTTATATAAAAACTCAGCACCGCCTACTTCTTGAACTTCTCGAATCAATATAGAGGAAGATACTGGATGAATGCGGAGACTATAGCGGTTCTGATAGAATGCCACAGCCATTGAAAGCATTAATGAGAGAACGACCAGGTACCAATATTTTATGACACGTGAGAGAATTCGTTTGAAATCCAATGTCAAACCTTGCTGATCTCTATTTATTGCTTCAAATGTTGTGTTCACACTCTTTTACTAATTAAAAAAAAAATGATACATAATTTAGACTAAAAAACTTCAGCTATTTACTTGTATTAATAAGTGTAACCGTAATTAATAGTAAGGAGAGTGAAGAAATAAGAAGAGCTAAGTTCTTTCCAAAGTAGGTCTGGTATGGTCTTTGACGTAGTGCAGGTATAATGAGAATATCGTTTTGATGAACAAAATATTCAGGTGAACCAATGAAATTTTCATCCAATAAATCCAGATAACGGATTTGTGTTTTTCCATCAATTTGCCTAATCAATTTCAAATTTCTTTTATCTGCCATATCTGTTAATCCCCCTGCCAAACCAAGGGCTTCAATAAAACTTACCCTATTATTTGGCAATATGGTAGTACCCTCTCTTTTTGCCTCACCAAGAATAGTAAACCTAAAGTTGATTAAACGCACCTTAACTACAGGTGATTCTAAATATTTATCAGCAAGTTCCTGCAACAATACCTGGGCCTCATAAACACTTAGACCAGCCACTTTTACCTTACCAATTACCGGGTACATGATTTCACCTTGTGGATCCACCAATTCTCCCATAACAATTGCATTCCCAACATTAAGATTCATGTTCTGATTCGGGGTAACACCAGTGCTCCTATTGAAAATATCGTATTCTTCTGGGGTTAAACTCTCAAAACGAACAGAAAGATTATCCTCAGTCTGGATTTTATACTCATACTCATGTAAATCATATGTTCTGACTACTGAATCTTTAGGTAATGCTCTCACATTTACATCATCTTTTTGGAGATATACGTACTTTTTATTAGTAACACAGGAAGACAGCAAATGAGCTGATAGGATAAGAGAAATAATCCTAAAAAAAGTAAATTGCTTAATTGGCATTCCTGCAATATCTGATTTAAAATTCAAAAGTTAAAATTCACTTGCTGAGGAGTTGTTGGTTGATGGTTTGTAGTTGATAGAAATGCATTGACCATCTAACAACTATCAGCTAAGACCTATCAACTCCTCCTCACAGCTCCGCCTCCTCAGTCACAGTGAGCTTTTAAAAAAGTTGATCGTTGTTGGTTCTTGGTTGATCGTTTAGATCAGGGCAAAAACCAGTTTCTTAATCATGGGTCCACAGCAGCAGCGCGTCCTTGTACAGGGGTTCCTGGAAGGTGTGCGGCAGCATGTGGGTCACTTTTATATCGCGGTGAAGGAGGGTTTTTGCCTTCGCCACCAGTTTATTTAAATATTCTTCATCAATAATGCCGATTAGTAGCAGTTCGATCGTACCCGTGTCTTTGCCCTGGGCATAGTCGCCAATGATGTAGGCGGCTTTCAAGTCTCCGAGTTTGGAGACAATGTTCTCAATGATCTTATCGATGCCGAGGTATTTATGGATCAGGTTTTTTACTTCATTATAGAGCGGGTGCTTTGTATTGGCCCGGTAGCGAATGGTGCGACCGTCTTCTACTGATACCAAATAGCCGGCTTTTGAAAGGTTGTTGAGTTCGTGGCGGATAGCGTTGGTAGATTCACCAAATTCTTCGGCCAACCCCCGGAGATAGGCACTCGAAGCGCTGTTGGTAAAGAACTTCAGCAACATGCGCATGCGGGTCTTGGAAGTAATGAGGGTGTCCAGCACGGGGTTAAAAATAGTGTAAAAAAGGCTATGAGTAATAATTTTACTCATAAGATTCTTCGATTTCGCTGAAAATCAGGGTCTTTTCCGGAGCAGGGCCGGGTCGAGACGCACGAGCATGAGCTGGCCAATGGACTCCAGCGCAACAGTAAATTTGTCTCCCTCCGCGGTTTTCATCAGCCGGCCCCACATCCCTTTCAGCGGGCCGTCCATAACGACCACAGGGTCGCCTGCTTCGAGGTGTTGATCCGGCTGGCTTTCCAATAGTAAGCCGGAGTTGAGAAAGCGTTGGATGGTTTCGAGTTCGCGGGCATGGAGAATGGCGGGCTTATCGTTGTGCCGAATGTTCCAGGCGATGCCAGGGGTTTGAAGAATGAGCGGGATTTTGTCTTCGGTATCCTGCACGAAGAGGTAGGAATTAAACAAGGGGACTTCCACTTTTTTTTTGCGGTCGCTCCACTGCCGCATCACTTTTTGAAGTGGGAGGAAAACTTCGTAGCCACGCCTGAGCAACAGGTCGCGGACTTTCTTTTCCTGGCGGCTTTTGGTGTAGAAGACGTACCAGTTCTTTGAGGGCATGGGTGCAAGATAGGGCTGGAATTATTTTACCGAATTGAAAATTTGAAAATGAAATGATTTGTCGATTTGAAAATGAATTGATTTGAAAATTTGAAAATGGGCGTGAAGACTATGCAGGGGAATTTATGTTCAGATCCCAAAAGTTTTTGATCATCGTTACAAACGCCCGCATCTCTTTTAGTGGTACCATGTTGGGGCCATCGCTCAGGGCCTTTTCAGGGTTCGGGTGGGTTTCGATGAAGAAGCCATCCACACCAACAGCTGCTGCGGCTTTTGCCAGATACGGTGCAAACTGGCGGTCGCCCCCGCTTTTGCCACCGAGGCCGCCCGGGCGCTGGATGCTGTGGGTGACATCAAAGACCACGGGTGCATATTGGCGCATGATGGGCAGGGAGCGCATGTCGACCACCAGGTTATGGTAGCCGAAGCTGGAACCGCGTTCTGTGAGGAAGACGTTCTTGTTGCCCTCGCCCCGCACTTTATCTAATGCGAACTTCATGTCTTCGGGGGCCATGAACTGACCCTTCTTTACTTTTACGGGCTTGCCGGTTTTGGCTGCTGCAATCAGAAGATCCGTTTGACGGCAGAGGAAAGCGGGGATCTGGAGCACGTCTACTACTGTTGCCACTTCGGCACATTGGTAGGACTCGTGCACATCGGTGACCACGGGCACTTTCAATTCGTTGCGCACCATGGCCAGGATCTCGAGGCCCATGTCGATGGAGGGGCCGCGGTAGGAGCCGGAGGAGGTGCGGTTGGCTTTGTCGAACGAGGCCTTGAAGACGTAGTCGATGCCGAGGTCGGCACAGATCTTTTTCACTTCGGTGCCGGTCTCGAGGCAGAGGTCGTAGCTCTCAGCCGCGCAGGGACCCGCGAAGAGAACCATTCTGTCTCCACCGAGGGTGATGGTGTTGGTTAGTTGAACTTTGTTTTGAAAGAGATTCACGGAAGTTGAAAGTGGAAAGTTAAAAGTTTAAAGTTAGTATATAGGAGTTGGGAGTTGGGAGTTGGGAGTTAGCATCAAGACATAAGACATTGGACATTGGACATTGGACATTGGACATTGGACATTGAACATTGAACATTGAACATTGGTATTTGTTTTAGTGCAAAGTTCGACCATATAGGGAATTATCAAAGCCGTGGAGGGATATTCAAGCTTAAGCTGGAGATCGTCTTCAACAATGTAATAACGTGCAAACGAATCCTGGAGATTATTCATCCGAATATCCCTAAAGGTCAGGCTGAGAAATTCAATCAGTTTTTCGATTTGCTCCCGGAAATCAGAAGCTGCATTCAGAAAAAAATCCAGATCATCAGAATACCTATGATGAAGAAGGAACCGGCCCAGTACCGTGCCACCGGTCATATAAAAGGGAGTATCCGAAACAGCTACTTGTTTAAGTACGCGATCTTGTAATGGATAAAGTAAATCCTTATAGAAGTGATTTGACATAGCGATATTTATCCCGCAAATCCCTGGGGAATAATCCTTGAATAACATCATCCGCTAACACTTCGGGCAACTTATCGGGTGGAATCATCAGCCTTACCTCATGCCACGGAAACCAGTTGAGGATTTTAATGTACAATCCTTTTCGAACACTATCATCCACACCTGCCTGATCGTGCTTCAAAACGTGCAGGAGATATTCCGGTGTAAGCGTGGTGTCCCAGGTCAGCAGTTTCATTCGTTTAAGAAGTTCTTCGTCTGGGTACATGGGGTCGTTGTTGGTTGATCGTTGTTAGTTGTTCGTAAAGTTAGTAGCTAGTATCAAGACATAAGACATTGGTAATTGGACATTGGGCATTGAACATTATGTTTTCAGGATTTTGTCGAGGAGGCCTTTGGAGGCTAAGATTAAGTCGCTGATTTCGCGGGCAACGCCTTCACCGCCTTTGGCTTTGGTGATGATGTCTACCTTGCTTTTAATATAATCGGGGGCATCGGCCGGGCAGGCGGAGAGGCCGCAGGATTGCAATGTTTTCAGGTCGTTGATGTCATCGCCAATGTAGGCCACCTGCTTGCGTTTGAGTTTATGGAATTCGACCAGCTTTTCGAACACAGCCTGTTTGTCCATGATACCCTGGTGGCAGAAGTCGAGCTTGAGTTCGGCTGCGCGGTTGCTAACGACCCGGGACTCGCGGCCAGTGATGATGCCCACGAGGATGCCGGCCTTCTTCAGGTGGCTGACGATGTAGCCGTCCTTGACGTTGAACTTTTTGGTTTCGCAGCCGGTGTCGTCATAGATGATGCCCCCATCGGTGAGCACGCCATCGACATCAAAAAAAAGGGCCTTGATGTTGGCAGCCTTCTTAATTTGCTCTTTCGTGTACTTGCCGAGGACTTCTTTTACAGGCATGGATAGCGAAATTGTGAATAAAAGGCTAAAATTAAGGATTAATAGGAAAGCTTAAAGTTTAAAGTAGAAAGTAGAAAGTCCTCCTACGCTATTAACTACGCCAAGGCGTTGATTAAAAAGCTAAGGCGGGTGAAAAAGTTTAAAGTCCTCCTGCGCTATCAACTACGCCAAGGCTTCGTTGATTAAAAAAGCTTCGGAGGATGAAATTGAAAGTTAAAGGGTAATAGAATGAAGGTATTAAAAGTTGGGGTGGCGTTGGTGATTACGGGGGCGTTGATTTATGGTCTGAACCGGGGGTGGAATTTTGGGTCGCCCATACCGCCTTTGGGAAAATTTCTGGATCCGTTTGGCGGGTTTTGGCAGAATGCAGAAGGGCTTGCGCGGCCGGATGAAACGCTGCTGTTGAGCGGGTTGAAGGAAGAGGTAGTCATCCATTATGACAGTCTGCTGATCCCCCACGTGTTTGCGAAGAATGATGCCGACCTGTACCTGGCACAGGGCTACCTCACCGCCCGCGAGCGACTGTTTCAGATGGAGTTGCAGACCCATGCCGCTGCGGGCAGGATCTCGGAGTTGCTGGGGGCTTCGGCCCTGGACTACGACCGTACGCAGCGCAGGCGCGGGATGGTGTTTGCGGCTGAGAATGCCGTGAAAGCCATGGAAGCCGACCCGGTGGCGCAGGCGATGGTGAGCAGCTATACGAAGGGGATTAATCAATACATCGAATCCTTGCGGTATAAAGACCTGCCGCTGGAATACAAGCTGCTGGACTTTGAACCCGAGCCCTGGACGAACCTGAAGTGCGGGCTGCTGCTGAAGAACATGGCCCTGACGCTGAACAGCGGGGACAAGGATCTGGAGCTGACCAATGCGCTGCAATTTTATGACAAGGCAATGATTGACCTGTTGTGGCCGGACGATGAGCGGGTGGGTGATCCGATCGTAGACAGGGCCGGGAACTGGAATTTTATTCCGGTTACCCTGGACAGTGTGCCGCTGGCGTTGCCGGATGAACTGGTGTCGGTGCCGCCATTGGAGAAGACCACCCACGGTGTTGGCAGCAACAACTGGGCGGTGGCGGGCAGCAAGACGCACAGCGGTGCCCCCCTCCTATGCAACGATCCGCACCTGAACCTGACCTTGCCGTCCATCTGGTATGTGATTCATTTGCAGGCGCCCGGAGTGAATGTGATGGGCGCTTCGCTGCCGGGAGCGCCTGCGGTGATCAGCGGGTTTAACGATTCGATTGCCTGGGGGGTGACCAACGCCCAACGCGACCTGGTGGACTGGTATAAGGTTGAGTTTAAGGACAACACGTTAAGCGAATACAAGAGCGATGACCAGTGGAGACCAGCGCGGAAGGTGGTGGAGAAATTTAAGGTGAAAGGAAGTGCGCCTGTGTATGATACGATCACCTTCACCCACCACGGGCCGGTGATGTATGACAACCGCTTTCAGCAGGACAATGAGTTGAAGCATTACGCGTTGCGGTGGGTGGCGCATGATCCTTCGGAGGAGATCATCACGTTTTACAAGCTGAACCGCAGCCGGAACCATGGCGACTACATGGAGGCGTTGGATCACTATGCGTCCCCGGCCCAGAACTTTGTGTTTGCCAGTACGAGCGGAGACATTGCCATGCGGATTCAAGGGAAGTTTCCGGTGCGCAGGAAAGAGGAAGGCAAGTATTTGCTTGATGGCACGCGTACGAGTACCGAGTGGCAGGCCTTTATTCCGAATGAACACAATGTGATGGATAAAAATCCGGTGCGCGGGTTTGTGAGTTCGGCCAACCAGTATCCGGCTGATTCGACCTACCCCTATTATATCAATGCTACCAGTTATGAGGCCTACCGCAACCGGAGGATCAACAAGCTGCTGACGGAAATGAGTGACATCACGCCCCGCGACCTGATGGAGTTGCAGTTTGACAATTACAACCTGAAGGCAGCGGAAAGTCTGCCCGCCTTTTTGAGTTACCTCGACACCACGCAGTTGAACCAGGCCCAGGCCAGTGCCTATAAAATTCTCAAGGCCTGGAATTATGAAAACGATGTGGATTCGGAGGGGGCCTCGTATTATGAAGCATGGTGGGATGCGCTGTTTCCGTTGGTGTGGGATGAAATCCGGGAGGCGAAGGTGATCTTGGATTATCCGACCACCTATACTACGATCAAGCTCCTGAAAGAACATCCGGACCTGGTTTTCTTTGATGTGCTGGCGACTCCGGAAAAAGAAACCGCCCGCGAGGTGGTGCAGCAGGCCTTTGTAAAAGGGGTTGAAGCCATTGAAACCTGGAAGGCGGAGCAGAAAAAGGAGCCGCGGTGGGCGGATTACAAGGATACGTTTATCGGGCATTTATTGCAGGGGCTGCCGGCCTTCAGCTATCATGTGCAGCATGGAGGCAACCACGACATTGTCAATGCTTCCTCGCGCAGGCATGGGCCGAGCTGGCGCATGGTGGTGAGTTTGGAGAAGACCGTGCGGGCGTGGGGTGTGTATCCGGGTGGGCAGAGTGGCAACCCGGGGAGTCCGTATTACAACAACCTGTTAAACACCTGGGCGGAAGGAAAGTATTTTGAGTTTCAGTTCCGGGCCGACCCGGCTGCGTATAAATCAACCCTTGCCACCGTTACCTTAAAACCTGTTGCGCCATGAAGTTTGGAGTTCAATTGATCGGGACCATCCTCGTTTGTTTTGTGTTGCAGTCCTTCCTGCCGTGGTGGACGATGGCGGTGGGTGCGTTTACAGTGGCCTACCTGGTGGGCAACAAGGGACCGATTTCTTTTCTGGCCGGGTTTCTGGGCGTGGCGGTGTTGTGGGTGGGCATGGCGTTTTATATTGATGCGCTGACGCATTCCATCCTCACCGAAAAGATCAATCGCCTGTTGCCGGTGAATGCGTTTGTGATGACGTTGCTGGTGGGAGGGCTTGTTGGAGGATTTGCTTCGCTGACGGGAGCGCTTGTTAGAGTTAAAAGTTGAAAGCTTAAAGTTGAAAGCTGTAAAGCTAAAAGCATTAAAGCTTAAAAGCTAAAAGGCAGGGCTGACTTTTTGGGCGTCTTCCTGGCTTGCGTATTCTTCTTCGGGGTCGGGTAAGATTTTCAGCACCGAGTTTTGGAGTGAGATTTGGGAAGAGGCGGAATACAACCCCAGCCTGGGGCCTGCATAGGTATAATCCATCAGCGTGAGTTTTACTGCCCCATCCATCGACAACTCGATGTAGTGGCCGTGCCGGATCAGCCGGAAGGTAAAGGCGCGTTTGATCGGAAAGATTCCGGACTGAATATTATTGAAGATAAAATTTTGCTTGTTGTTGAGGGCATTAAATCCCCAGGCCCGGATTTGTACGAGGCCGTTCACCACATCGAAGGAGATGAAGTAGCCGTTCCCCTCCCCGTCCATATCTGTTACGAGGCCCAGTTTGCCCATGCCTTCTACCGTGAGCAACCCTTCCCAGATAAACCCTTGCGAAGGTCGTTGAAAGGTAAAGATTTCATAGCCGCTGCGGGCGCCCAGCAACCATTTGTCGGCATCCTGTTGGCAATGCACGGTGGGGTTGAGAAATACTTGTTGAATGGTGCCAAATTCCGGTTGCAGGATGGTCTTCACCACCATCGTATCCCACCGGTAATAGCTCTTCAAGACAAGCCGGCCTTTATCGTCTGTGCCCAGTTCTTTGGGTGGTGGCAGCACGCGCAGGGCGTCAATCTTGCCATGGGCATAGAAAAAATTGAATAGTAATACATGGTCTCCATCCTGTTCGGTGCGGGCGGCATAGTTCCCCTGCGGCAAGAGAACATCATCGTGGAAGGAGTGGTACTCACCAAAAAAATCCGGGGCAAACCAATAGCGCACTTTGATGTCTTCGCGGATGGAGCCGATGATGTAATACCGGTCATTCAATTTAAAAACACAGGGGCATTCGATATCGTCATACACCATCGGATAGAGCAATGGCGGCAGCCGTTCCACTTTATCGTTGGTGATTTTTACCACGCCCACACAGCCTCTTCGGCTGACCGGGCCGTGTATGCTGCGTGCGCAGATCAGCAGGTAAACATCGTTCTTATAAACAACCCGAAACGGATCGCGGAAGCTCAACCATTTTCGGGGATTGGAATGGCTGGCTTCGTAGTAGACGCCTTTGGGTTCAATGGGGTAACCCTCCTTATTAACCTTTGTCCAATTCACCAGATCATCGGACACCGCGAGGCCCACTTTGGAAATGACACCCCGGTCTTTGCGTTGCAAGCCGGTATAATACATTTCAAACCTGCCGTTCACTTCACACACATGCATGGTCCACAACATGTCATCATCCCACTCACCCGGGTTGCCTACGAACAGGGCATTGTTGACCCGCTTCCAGGAAATGCCATCGTGCGAAACGGCATGGGCAATGTAATCGTGGTTGGGTATGATGAGATGGAATAAATGATATACCCCTTTGTGAATGATCACGGTGATGTCGCCAATTTCCCAATCACTGAACCCGGATCCTGAATACATAGGCAATAATTAATCTGCTTGTCCTTACGATGAATTGGCTAATTTTACAAATATCCTATCAGTTAACGAAATGACATCTTATGGAAGGATATTATGTACTCTTGTTCAGTCCGCATGGACTGATCCGGTATCCTCACCCAGAAATTGGTCGCGATAAAGATACGGGTGGGCAGGTAAAATACGTGTTGGAGCTGTTGGAGACGCTCTCGCACCATCCGCAGGTGCGCAGGGTTGATCTTTTTACGCGCAAGATTATTGACAAGCGGGTGTCCACTACCTATGCGCAAGAGTTCGATGTGCTGAATGAACGGGCCCGCATTGTTCGCATTGCGTGTGGCGGCAATCAGTACCGGCAAAAAGAGCAATTGTGGGACTATCTCGATGAGTTTGTGGATAAGACGATTCGTTTCATCGAGCGGCAGGATGACTTTCCGGATGTGGTGCACGGCCATTATGCCGATGGGAACTACCTGGCCAGCCAGTTGAGTGAAGTCTTTGGAATCCCCTTTCTGGCCACCGGGCATTCGCTGGGGCGCAACAAACAGGCCCTGCTCTTAAGTCAGGGAATTCCGGTGGAACGGATTCGCGAAAAATTCAATATGACCAAGCGGATTGCGGTAGAAGAAAAGGTACTGGAAACGGCCGATGCCATTGTGGTCAGCACGCAGCATGAAATCGACTCGCAATACGCGTATTATGATGCCAAAGACCGGGGAAAATTCAAAGTGATTCCACCGGGCGTGAATACCGAGTTGTTTTATCCGTTCTATCGGCAAGATATGCCGTCCTTCAAAATGACCCTGGAGCAAGAGCAGGCGTTGTATCGGGTCAACTCTGAAATCGAGCGCTTTTTATTCAATCCCGGCAAGCCGTTGATTCTTTCCATTGGCCGGGCGGACAAGCGAAAAAATTTCGAAACCATTATTCAGGCCTTTGGGCAGGATAAAGAATTACAGGCGATGGCCAACCTGGCCATTTTTGCGGGGGTACGAAAGGACATCACACAGATGTTGCCGGAAGAGCAGGAGTTGTTAACCAATTTGTTGTTGCTTCTGGACAAGTATGACTTGTATGGCAAGATGGCCATCCCCAAAAAAAATGATCCGAACCGGGAGGTACCGGAAATCTATCGGGTGGCAGCCCGGAAAAAGGGTGTCTTTGTCAATGCCACTCCGGGAGAAAACTTTGGTTTGACGCTGGTGGAAGCCGCTGCCTGTGGCTTGCCGGTAGTGGCCTCGCCTACGGGTGGGCCGAAAGAGATTCTCCATCATTGCAAGAATGGCTTGCTGGTGGACGTGGAAGATCCGGTGGCCATTGCAGATGCGTTGAAAAAAATAATCTCCGATCAGGCGGTATGGGAACGGTACTCGGCCCAGGGAATCCAGAATGTAAATCAGTTGTATTCGTGGGATACGCATGCCACCCATTACCTGCAGGTAATTGAGGAGTTGGTTACCCGCCAGGATGCGGAACCACATGGGTTCGCACCAAAGACCGCCTATGGGAAACGGCTTGTAAAAGCGGAGTTGTTTGTGATTTCCGACCTGGATGGAACGCTGGTGGATGGTAGTAACACAGAGGGGCTTGATGCGTTGAAAGCCTGGGTAGAAAAAAATAAACATCAGGTGGTGTTTGGTATTGCTTCGGGGCGAAACAAAGAACTCACCCGCCAGGCATTGACCGACTATGCGTTGCCCATGCCCGACATCATTATCTGTTCGGCCGGGTCGGAGATTTATTATACCGATAAATTCATTCCCGACAACGGCTGGGAAAGTCATATTGACTTTCAATGGAAGAAGGATGAATTACAGGAGGCGTTGATGAAATTCCCTGGCATCCGGTTGCAGGAGCCCGATGCACAATGGCGTTTCAAACTCAGCTATTATGTTGACAAGTCGTTTAGCAAGGATGACCTGGCCAATCTGCATAAATTTTTAGACGATAATAAGTTGAGGGCAAAAATATTGCTGACCGAAAACCGGTTTCTCGACTTGTTGCCTTTCCGGGCCAGCAAGGGAAGTGCGGTTCGGTATCTGAGTTATAAGTGGAAGATGCCCTTGGAACGGGTTATCACAGCCGGTAATAGCGGTAATGATCTTGATATGTTAAAGGGAAAAACCCGAGGAGTTGTTGTGGCGAACTATAGTCCGGAATTGACCGAGTTAAAAAAAAGTAAGTCTGTGTATTTCTCCGGATCAGTTTTGTCGAAGGGGGTTCTGGAAGGAATTATTTTCCATACTTCAACGGGAACGAGCTGATGGAATGGATCTCTGGTGACAGGTTAGGGAGACCTGAGGGGAGTTCTCGTTACTTAACATTGGCAGTCAGGTCTGGATAGGCGATCGCGTGTTGGTGGAGTTGAAAAAATCAGAAAAACGGCTGGATACACCAATTCTAGCTTTATATTTGCACTCCTTTTTCAGGAAAAAGTGCCTTGGAGAGGTGGGTGAGAGGCTTAAACCAGCAGTTTGCTAAACTGTCGTACGGGTTAAACCGTACCGGGGGTTCGAATCCCCCCCCCTCCGCTCTTTTCGGTCTCATAGCTCAACTGGATAGAGCAGCTGCCTTCTAAGCAGCAGGTTGCTGGTTCGAGTCCAGCTGGGATCACAAAAAATTTAAATTGGTCGTTGAAGAACTTGTGTTATCTTCGCGCCCTTCCTGCGCTAAAGCTTCGGAAGGTAAACCTCTCCAACGCTAAAGCTTCGGAAGGTTAACCTTCCTTACTTAGGTGGATAAAGCCCGGCCTGCCGGGCGAAGCTTTTGTGAGGTTCCGAATAACTCACTAAAAGCTAATGAACTAGAAGACTTAATAAACTAATTCGGGGTGTAGCGTAGCCCGGTATCGCGCTTGGTTTGGGACCAAGAGATCGTCAGTTCGAATCTGGCCACCCCGACAAAAGCCTCTCCATCATTGGAGGGGCTTTTTGCATTGTGAGTTTCGTGGTTTACATACTCTATAGCGAATCCTGCAAAAAATTTTACACAGGGCAAACGCAGGATTTTGATTATCGACTCATTGAACATAATTCGGGCGAAACAAAATCAATCAAACCGTGTATCCCATAGCGGGAAATTTGGAAATCAGAATTGGCTAGCCGCACGGAGACTTTTTGTCAATGAAAGGAAAATAAAATCAAAAGGCGCAGCGCGATTCATTTTGGATTTAGGAATTAACATATCCTGAACAGGTATCGCGTGGCGCGGGGTGGCTGCCCCGACAAAAGCATTTATATTGCGCAAAGGACTTGGTGTTATGACTACTCGAATTTTTAAAGACTACGAAGCTTTATGTCAGGCGGTTGCTGACCAGATCATTGCCTATGTGCAACGGAAGCCAACGGCTATGGTTTGTCTGGCTTCGGGGCATACCCCGGTGGGGGTGTTTGGGTGTTTGAAAAAAGTGGTGGATGCCGGTGCGGTGGACCTGAGCCGGTGTACGTTTTTAAGTTTGGATGAGTGGCTGGGGATTGATCCCTCCGATCCGGGATCTTGTTTGTCGATGTTACAGCGCGACTGTTTTCAGCCCTTGCAGATTTCGGAAAATCAAATCGAGTTTTTTAAGGTGCATGCATCCGACCTGCCACGGGAATGTGATCGGATGAATGTTTTGATTGAGAGAAATGGAGGCCTGGATATTATGCTGGTGGGCGTGGGCACGAACGGGCACATCGGGATGAACGAGCCGGGCACTTCGTTTGATTCGGTGGCACACCTCAGCACGCTGACGGAAGAGACCAAGGCGGTGGGGCAAAAGTATTTTGAACAGACCACGGCCCTATCGCAGGGCATTACACTGGGCTTGAAACATCTGCGGGAAGCAAAGCTGCCCATTGTCATGGCCAGTGGGGCAAAGAAATCGGAGATTCTGGGAAAAGCATTGAACGGAGTTGCGACCGAAGCGATTCCGGTGAGTGTGGTGCATTTGATTCCACAGGCGTGGGTGATGGTTGATGAAGAGGCTGCGAGTTTGATCAGGAGTTAGAAGTTAGGAGACGGGAGTTAGGAGATTTGTTGAGCGTAGGAGGCTGCACCGAGGGCACCGGCATATTCGTTGAAGTGGGCCTTGACGATGGGCGTGGACTTTCCGTCCGGGCGCCATTCGTAGTGATAGAGGTATTGATTGAGGGGCTCGAATAACAACTCATTGGCCTGGGCGATGCCACCCCCCAGAATTACTTTTTCGGGTGCCAATACATTGATCAACGAGGCGATGGCCACCGCCAATTTCTTTACCGATTTCAGCCACACCTCGGATGCAAACGCATCGCCTTGCTCATAGGCGGCCACCAACTCGCGTGTCGATTGATAACGACCCCCACTGCGTTTCGGTACGGACTCGTTGCCGATGGCATCTTCGAGGGTACCGGGTACCTGCAGGAATCCGATCTCATCACTTTCGGAATTCAGGGAGATGTCGCCCAAACTTCCGGCCCGTTGCAAGCGGCCCTGGTACAGGTCGCCATTGATGAGGATCCCCCCGCCTACTCCCGTGCCAAGCGTGAGCATAAACACGTTGCGGCAATTTTTTGCCGCCCCAAAATTCACTTCGGCCAGCAAGGCAGCGTGGGCATCGTTGAGCACCTGTACAGGTTGACCCAGGAATTCACTCCATTCAAACCCTTCCAATCCGGGCAACCGGCCCGGCATGAACATAATTTTACGATTGTGCTCATCCGGCAAGCCGGGTGCTGCCAGACCAACTCTTCCTGCTGGATCGCTTTTTGGATACAACGCCTCGAATGTAGTCCGCACTGCGGCTTTCCAGTCGCCCGCCACGATGGGGATAGTTTGTTGGTTCAACACGACCCCGGCCGCATTCATCCGAACTCCTTTTACGTTGGTGCCACCCAGATCAATACCAATTGCATTCATGGTTGTAATCCTTACTTTGCGCAAGGTAACCAGACGGGTATAAATCCGTTTTATAAATTTGTGCTTTGCTATGACCTTGTTTCGAAGTTTCGGGTGGGTGGAAGGAATGTTTGTCGGCCTGTTTGTGCTGGCCTATGGGTTGTACCTGTTTCGCATCATTCGCATCAGCCGGTCGTTGCATACTCCCTATGGCACGGTATTCATTAAGCTTATCCTGCGGTCGGCCGTCCTTTTTTTAATCATCGTTTCCATTCTGGGCCCTACGTTTGGAGATGCCAGGCGCGAGATCAAGTCGGTGGGGAAAGACATCATGTTCTGCGTGGACTTGTCGAAGTCGATGGATGCCTTTGACGTACCTCCTACCCGGCTGGAGAAGATCAAGTTTGAAATGAAGAAGGTGGTGGCGGCTTTTAACAGCGACCGGCTGGGGGTGATCATTTTCTCTTCGGAGGCGTTCATGCAATGTCCGCTGACGTATGATCAGAATGCCCTGAATCTTTTTATTGAGACGATGAACACCAGTTTGGTGCCGGGCAGTGGTACCGATTTTGGGCCGCCCCTGAAGATGGCGCTGGCAAAACTCGATGAAGAAGAAGGAGCCATTAATCAGCAGAAATCAAAAGTGATTGTGCTGATTAGCGATGGCGAAGATTTTGGGGAGGAGACCAAAGAGATGTTGCAACTGGTGGAAGAGCAGGGCATCCGGTTGTTTACGTTGGGCGTGGGCACAGAGCGGGGAAGCCAGATTACCACCCCACGCGGTGGGTATAAGACCGATCCGCAAGGCAATCCGGTGGTGACGAAACTGAATGCCGGCTCGTTGAAAGACCTGGCGAGCAGGACCGATGGTCAATATTTTGAGATCAATGAATCGCGCAACGATGTGAACAAGTTGATTAATGCCATCAATAAGATTGAAGGCCAGGTGCGTGATGCGCGGGTAGTGGATGTATCGGCAAATCGCTATTTTTACTTCTTAACGGCAGCGCTGATACTGCTGGTGCTGGATGTGTTGGTGAGTGTGCGGACGGTGAGGATTTGAGAAAGTTGAAAGTTTAAAGTTGAAAGCTTAAAGAGGAAAGCTTAAAGAGGAAAGCTTAAAGAGGAAAGCTTAAAGCGGAAAGCTGTAAAGCGGAAAGGGATGGAGGAGTTGGGAGTTAGGTAGAATACAGAATTTAGAATGAAGGGGGGTTGAGGAAGGATAGAATAGAGGATTTAGGATTTAGGACTTGGAGTGTGAGAATGGTGGGAATACAAGTTCAAAGTTGAAAGTTTAAAGAAGAAAGCGGAAAGCTGTAAAGCTGAAAGGGATGGAGGAGTTAGGAAGTAAAATATAGAATTTAGAATGAAGGGGGATGTCTGCCTATGCTATCAACTACGCCAAGGCTTCGTTGATTAAAAAAGCTTCGGCAGATAACCAAAAAATATGATGATGAAAGGGGTAGTGATTTTTTTCTTGATAATGATGGTGATCGATCCGTCTGCCTACGCTATCAACTACGCCAAGGCTTCGTTGATTAAAAAAGCTTCGGCAGATAGTCTTAAAAGATGATGATGAAAGGGGTTGTCTTACTTGTTGTGTTGGCATTGGTCATAGACCCGGGGAAGATCGGGCAGATCAATGGTTTGAAGTCGGAGGCGAAGGAGGCGTATCTGAAGGGCGATTTTCCTACGGCCATTACCAAGTACCGGTTCCTGGTGGATTCGCTGGGTGTGCAAGAGGATGAGGTGCGGCTCAATTTGGCCAATGCCTATTTTCAGGCCAACGATTCAACCTATACGGCCAATGTGTATCAGTCGCTGACGCAAAGCAGCAATCCGGCCATCCGGTCGATTGCCCATCAGCAGCTGGGGGTGTTGTCGAACCGCCAGAACAAATTCGAAGAGGCGCTGGCCAACTTTAAGCAGGCGCTGAAGGCGGACCCGGCCAACGAAGATGCGCGGTACAACTATGAGATGGTGAAGAAGAAGCTGGCGGAACAGAAGAAGAAAGAAGAAGAGCAAAAGCAGAACGACCCGAACCAGCAGCAGGAAAACAAAGACCAGAAAGATCAGAACAAAGAACAAAAAGATCAGCAGCAGCAAGATCAAAAAGAAAAACAGCAGCAGGAGAAAAAGGAGCAGCAGGATCAGCAGCAGAAAGAGCAGCAGGACAAACAAAAGCAGGAACAGCAAAAAGAACAGGAACAGAAAGAACAGGATAAGAAGGAAATCCCCCAGTCGGTAAAAGACAAGCTGAAAGAGATGGAGATGAGTGAAGAGAAAGCGCAGATGATTTTGGAGGCGATGAAGAATCAGGAGATCCAGTACCTGCAGCAAAACAAGCGCAAGGCCACGAAGCCGAAGGATAAGGGGAAGCCGGACTGGTGATTTAAGTTGAAAGTTGAAAGTTTGAAGAGGAAAGGTTGAAGGTCGGTTGTTAAAGTTATTGGTAAAGATTTAAAGTTATGAAAGAAGTTTATATCGTATCGGCTGTGCGGACAGCGATTGGGAGTTTTGGCGGGTCGTTGGCCTCGGTGACGGCAACGCAGTTAGGTTCCCATGCGGTGAAGGGTGCGTTGAATAAAATCAACCTTGATCCGAAGTACATTCAGGAAGTTTTTTTTGGCAACGTGATTTCGGCCGGGCTCGGTCAGGCGCCCGCCACGCAGGTGGCCGTGGGTGCGGGATTGGGCTATGAGATTCCGTGCACACTGGTGAACAAAGTGTGTGCTTCCGGGATGAAGGCGATTATGCTGGGCGCACAGTCGATCATGCTGGGACAAAACGAGGTGGTGGTGGCGGCCGGTGCGGAGAGCATGTCGAACATCCCCTACTATTTGTTGAAAGCACGGTCTGGCTACAAATATGGAAATGGCGAGTTGCTGGACGGGCTAACCTACGATGGGTTGACCGATGTATACAACCGCTGCGCCATGGGCGTGTGTGCCGATAACACCGCGAAAGAAATGCAGATCAGTCGCGCGGACCAGGACACTTATGCCATTAACTCCTACAAGCGGGCTGCGGCAGCGTGGGCAGGCGGCAAATTTAAGGATGAAGTTATTCCGGTGGAGATCACGGGGCGCAAGGGTGAAGTGACTGTTTTTGCCGAAGATGAAGAGTACAAGAATGTAAACTTTGATAAGATTCCGGGCTTGAAGCCGGTGTTTACGAAAGACGGAACGGTGACGGCTGCTAACGCCTCCACCATCAATGATGGGGCAGCGGCTGTAATCCTGATGAGCAAAGAAAAAGCGAAGGAGGTAGGGATTGCTCCACTCGCCAAGATCCGGGGTTTTGCCGATGCGGCCCAGGATCCGATGTGGTTTACCACTACCCCGGCCCTGGCGATTCCCAAGGCGATGAAGGCTGCCGGAGTGGCTGCGGGCGATGTTGGCTATTACGAAATCAACGAAGCGTTTTCAGCGGTGGCGCTGGCCAACAATATCAAGTTGGGCCTAAATGGAAACAAAGTGAATGTGAACGGGGGTGCGGTGGCGTTAGGACATCCGCTGGGAGCTTCCGGTGCGCGCATCACCATTACCCTGCTGAACGTGTTGAAGCAAAATAAAGCGACTATTGGCGTGGCCGGGATTTGCAATGGCGGAGGGGGAGCGTCTGCGCTTGTTTTGGAAACAGTTTGAAAAGTTGAAAGTTGAAAGCTTAAAGCTTTAAAGCTGAAAGCTGAAGGGGTGGCTGGATTTGTCAGCGGTATATTTTAAAACAACATCTACACAACTACATCGTTAACGGTGTTAATTCTATTGCCGCAATGCGATTGATGGGGATTCTGTTTGTTTTTCTTGCCTTGGCGGTGAAGGCCCAGGAGGTGGTGCGCACGTTTCACGACCCGATGCACATGCAGGTAGATGAGGAGTTTACGGTTTCTGCGGTGGATGGGAAGACCATGGAAGGGCCTTACCGGAGGTTTTTTCCGAATGGAAAACTTTCGATTGAAGGGACGTTCAAAAATGGAGTGCGGTCGGGCACATTTTATGAATATCATGCCAACGGTACATTGATCCGGAAAATCAGTTATGAAGACGGGTTGCGGCACGGGCCGGTGGAGGTGTATGATGAGCAAGGGCGCAGTCTGCAACGCGCCTATTACCAGAACAACAAGCTGGTAGACAGCATCAAGTCCTACTTTCCCAACGGGATGCTGAAGCAGGAGAGCCTGTTTGTGAAAGGCAAACCGGATGGCTTTGTGAGGGAGTATTATCCTTCGGGAAAGCTGCAGAAGGAGATTGCCTATAAAAATCAGCGGCCGAACGGCATCACGAAAACGTATTATGAAAGCGGGGTGCTGGAAAGTGAAGCGAACTACCAGGACGGGTTCATCTCCGGATTTTATAAACTGTATTATCCCAATGCCCAGCTGGAATTAGTATACACGATTAACGAGGGTGAAAAGGTAGGAGACTTTCTGCATTACGATCAGGAGGGGCATAAACTGTTGGAAGGTCACTTTATGAATGCGCGGTTGCACGGGGACAACACCGGGTACTATGCGGATGGGACTGTGCGGCACCGGTATCAGTTTAAATCGGGAGCGAAGGTGGGCACCAATGTTGATTATTATCCCAATGGCAAAGTGCGGGCAAAAGAAGTGTTTGCACTGAATGGCCGCGACAGCAAACTCACTGAGTACACGGAAGAAGAAAAGCTTGTCTTTGAAAAATCGTTTCGCGAAGGCAAGCCCCATGGCACGTGGTTATTTTATGCGGCCGATGGCAAGACCCTGAAATTAAAAGAGAACTATGAAGCCGGGCAACTGCAGGGCCTGCGCACCACGTATCATGCCAATGGTGAAAAGTCGGTGGAGGAAACCTGGAAGTTTAACCTGATTACGGGGACGGTGAAAAATTACTATGAAGATGGCAGGCTGTTGTCGGAGTGTGCCTACCGCGGGAGTCGCCAGCACGGGGTGTACACCAAGTATTATCCGAGCGGAAAAATTATGGAACAAGGGGAGTATGTAGCCAACAAACGGCACAAGGAGTGGAAGGAATATGATGAGCAGGGCAACGTGGTAAAGACGTTGGTGTTCCGGGCGGGGATTTTGCTGGAGGAGAAGTGATTTTATATTTCTTTATCGTCTTGTTAGTGACACCGGAAGTTGACCTATGACACAAAGAATATACATTGATACGTCCGTGCTTGGAGGCCTATTCGACATCGAATTTTCGGATGCTACGAAATCATTTTTTGATCGGGTTGAAAAAGGTGAATTAAGAATCGTTTATTCTGAAGTAACCAATGAAGAACTTGCCTATGCCCCCGAACAGGTGCGAAGTTATTTGAATGCACTCCGTGCTAATCAAAAGGAATTTGTTGAAATTACTCAAGAAGCCATTACTCTGGCAGACACATATATCCGGGAAAAAGTTGTCGGAAAAACCAGCAGAGCCGACTGCATTCATATTGCTCTTGCAACACTTCATAAAGTTGACATTTTGGTAAGTTGGAACTTTAAGCACATTGTCAACATTAATAGAATTAGAGGCTATAATTCAGTAAATTTGAAACTCGGACATCAACCTTTAGAAATCAGAACTCCCAGGGAAATCTAACATGGCTACAAAAACGGTAAAGATTGAAAAAGGCTTTGACGCTGTGGCGTTTATGAGAAAGCAACGCGACAAAATAAGTAAGGATATTGCCAATATGGATTTCGAAGAAATTAAAGAATACTTTTCAAAAAAGAGAAAAAAGCGCGCGGCCACCAGGACCAGCGCGAAGTAGTTGGAGATTCTCTGACATTGTATTACGGTCTCCAGTAACTCTACCATCCATGCAAGCCATTAAAGAAACTCACTTTCAATTCAACGGCCAGACCGGCTTTTACCGCGGCAAGGTGCGCGATGTTTATTATTTTGGGGATACGATGGCGATGGTGGCCACCGACCGCATCTCTGCGTTTGATGTGATCCTGCCGCGGGCGATTCCCGACAAAGGGCGGGTGCTTAACCAGATGGCGGCCAAAAATCTGGAGGCAACAAAATCGTTGGTGCCCAATTGGGTATTGAGTACCCCCGACCCCAACGTGACCATTGGCTTTCGGTGCGAACCGTTTGCGGTGGAGATGGTGGTGCGCGGCTACCTGGCAGGGCATGCCGCCCGCGAGTACAAAGCCGGCAAGCGGCTGTTGTGCGGGGTGCCGTTGCCGGACGGGTTGAAAGAGAATGATCCCCTCCCCACCCCCATCATTACACCCACGACCAAAGCCAAGGTGGGGCATGATGAAGATATTTCCAGAGAAGAAATTCTAAAGCGCGGGCTGGTGAGCCGCAGTGACTACGAACAGCTGGAGCACTATACGTACAGTCTCTATAAAAAAGGACAAGCATTGGCGGCTGAGCGCGGGTTGATCCTGGTCGATACCAAATATGAATTCGGCAAACACCAGGGCACCATTTACCTGATCGATGAAGTGCACACGCCCGACTCTTCGCGGTATTTTTATAAAGCCGGTTATGCCGAACGCCAGCAGCGCGGAGAAGAGCAGAAGCAGTTGTCGAAAGAATTTGTGCGGCAGTGGCTGATTGAAAATGGATTTCAGGGGAAAGATGGGCAGCGGGTGCCGGAAATGACCGATGCCATCGTGCGCGCGATTTCGGAACGGTACCAGGAATTGTACCAGCAAATGACCGGTGAACAACTTGCTCCGATTAATTACGACTCGATTCTGGAACGAATTGAGCGGAGTATCGTTAAATCAATAAATTAACTTAATTTTAGCCTTTCAATAGCCCCGTATGAAGTATTCGATCGACAAACAAGAAAAGTATACCCTGCTCCGCCTGAACGAAGAGAAGCTGGATTCGAGCATTGCCCCCCAATTGAAATCGGAGATGGTAACCTTGCATGCCGAGGGGGTTCGCAATATCATTCTGGATTTATCGGAAGTAAAGTATACAGATTCTTCGGGATTGAGTGCGCTGCTGGTGGGCAACAGGATCCTGCAGGAAGACAACGGCATTTTCATTCTCACCCGGCTGTCGGACCATACGATGAAGCTGATCAAGATCTCGCAACTGGACAGTGTGCTCAACATTTTACCTACGGTGGAAGAAGGTATTGATGCCGTGTTTATGCATGAGATTGAGAAGGACATGAAGGAGGAGGATTAGGCGATTCAAAATTCAGATTCAAAATTTTTTCTTCCCGGTTCACTATTTATTACTAAAGGGTAATTCACCGCAAAGACCTGCCTTTGGAAGCTCCTTCGGCAGGCAGGCGCAAAGGCGCTAAAGTTCGCCTTAAGGATGTTTCGCTTCACTTTTGTTTTACCTGAATTATCTTTTACTTGAAAACTCAAGTTACGTCTATTGAGTTTTAGTCTTACCATTTTAGGATCGAGTGGGGCGTTGCCGGCTTATGGGCGGTTTCCTTCGGCACAATACCTCGTTATTCAAAACCGGCATTTTTTAATTGACTGTGGGGAGGGTGCCCAGATGCAACTGATGAAGTATCAGCTCCCGATCCAAAAAATTGATCATATCTTCATCAGCCACCTGCATGGCGATCATTATCTGGGATTGATGGGCCTGTTATTTTCCATGCATCTGCAAAGGCGCCAAACCGACCTTCATCTGTACAGTCCGCGCGGGTTGGATGACATTCTCCTCCTGCAACTCAAGTATTCGAAGTCGGTGTTGAATTTTGAAATTCATTTCCATCCCTTCGATCCGGAGCAGGCCGTCTGTCTCCATCAGGATGAGGTGCTGACGGTGGAGACGATTCCGCTGCGGCACAAATTGCCGTGTGCCGGATTTCTTTTCCGCGAAAAGGAAAAGCCCCGGAAGCTGGACAAAGCGAAACTACAGCCGGGCATTTTGTTGCAACACCTGGCGCAATTAAAAACCGGGGCCGATGTGTTGGATGCGCGGGGGCAGTTGTTGTACCGGAATGCCGACTTTACCTTGCCGCCCACTCCGGTATATTCCTATGCGTACTGTTCGGATACAGGCTGGAATGAACCGATGGTTGAACAATTGCGCGGGGTTTCGCTTTTATATCATGAAGCTACATTTATGGATGAGGATAAGGACAAGGCGATTGACACGAAACACAGTACGGCAGCCGATGCGGCCCGGATGGCGCGCGCCTGCGGTGCCGGAAAATTAGTGATCGGGCATTTCTCGGCCCGCTACCGCGATCTGGAGCCGTTGTTGGCCGAGGCGCGGGCCGTGTTTACCAACACGGTATTAGCGATTGAAGGAAATACTTTCGAACTTCCTGCATGACCCTGACCCTCGAACAAAAGAAGCACCGGCTGTTTATGGTGCTGGTCGGCATCTTCCTCACCAATGCGTTGATGGCCGAAGTGATTGGCGTGAAAATATTTTCCGGAGAGGCCACGCTGGGGCTCCAACCGGCTCATTTGCAAATCCTTGGGTTTACCATGGACTTCAACCTGACGGCCGGTGCGGTGATCTGGCCGGTGGTCTTCATCACGTCTGATTTGATCAATGAATATTTTGGAAAGCCCGGAGTGAAGCGCATCAGCTACCTCGCGGCCATTCTGATCGCCTATTCGTTTGTGGTGATTTTTTTGACGATGAAGTTGCCTCCGGCTGGCTGGTGGCTTGATTCGAACAACCAGGATGCGCAGGGAAATTATTTCAATATGGACTTTGCGTTTAATAAAATTCTGGGGCAAGGACAGCGCATTATTATTGGGTCGCTAACCGCTTTCCTGGTGAGCCAGCTGGTGGATGTGTTTGTGTTTCAGCGGCTGAAAAAAGTTACGGGACAGAAAATGTTATGGCTGCGCGCCACGGGTTCTACGCTGGTGTCGCAGTTCATCGACAGCTTTGTCGTGCTCTACATTGCATTCATCGGAGTATTTTCCGGGCAGCAGATTCTGGCGATTGGCATTACGAACTACCTCTATAAATTTTCAGTGGCCATTTTGTTGACTCCGGTGATTTACCTGGGGCATTATCTCATTGACCGGTATCTGGGCAAGGAGAATGCCGAGAAGATTTCGGCTGAAGCAGCAGCCGGAAGCCAGTCATTTCTTTGAGCGGATGACATCGAGTACGATGCCTGTGGCCAACGCGGCATTGAGCGACTCGGCCCGGCCATAACGCGGGATGGTGATTTTCTGTGTCACGAGTCTTTCGATGGCGGAAGAAATTCCGTTCGCTTCGTTGCCGATGACCAGCAACCCACCACCCGACCAATGCAGTTGGTGCACATCGGTTCCTTCCAGAAAGGTGCCGTACACCGGCTTGCGGGCTGCCTGCAAATATGGGAGCAGGTTGGTGTAGAATACGTGGACGCGACAAAACGAGCCCATGGTGGCGCTGATCACTTTCGGATTGTAGAAGTCGGCCGTGGCTTCGGAGGCGATGATGTGGTTCACTCCGTACCAGTCGGCCGTGCGGATGATGGTGCCGAGGTTGCCGGGGTCGCGGATGTCGTCCAGCAACAACGCCCATTCGTTGTCGCGGATGGGAAAGGCGGTGTTGGGTTTCATGCGGGCGATGGCCAATGCGCCCGAGTTTGTTTGGTAACTGCCTGCGGCTATCAGTTCGGCTTCGGTTGCTTCCGACACTTCCGGTTTCTTGTTTGCGAGTAGCGACTTTGTTTGTTGCAGGAATTCGGGTGTGGCTCCGACCCACACGATTTCAAAATCGGAGTGGAGGAGTTCCACTACACTTTTAGCGCCTTCCACAACAAAGCATTGCTCGTCTTTTCGGTATTTCTTTACCTGAAGCGCCCTGATATGCTTAATTTTGGCTTTGGAGATCATGATTGATAAGGTAAAGAAATCTTTTATCTGGCTTTTTCTTCCCGGGCTGTTGAGCGGGTGTCTTGGTACCCGGTATCTCCAAGAAAATCAAAAGTTATTGCATCGCCAAACGATCCAGGCCCCCAAAGGCTTCAACAAAGATGGGCTCAGCGATTTATACGTGCAGAAAGTAAACCGCAGGCTGCTCGGGCTGCCCATCAACAGCCTGGTGTGGATGCACCACGAGGGCGAGAAGCGGTACGATCAACAAAAATTTATCGACAAGAAGGCGAAGGTGGAAGCGAAGTTCAATACAAAAATTGCCGCCACCAAGAAGGAGAAGAAGATTGCTTCGTTGCAGTTTCGCAGACAAAAGAAGGTGGATGATCTGAACGACAAAATTGAAAATGGCAATGACTTTATGCAATGGGGTGAACGGGCGAGTGTGTATGATTCAACCACGTTGCACGCCACGGTGGACCGCCTGAGTGACTATCTTTTCAATCACGGGTACTTTCAAAACCAGGTGGCGTTTAAGGTGCAGGAATATAAAAAGCGGGTGAGTGTTACCTATCAGTTGCAGCCGGGCCGGGCATCCTTTTACGATACGATTTTTTACCTGATCCCGGATTCCAATGTTGCCCGGATTATTTCTGCTACGCGCAGCCAAAGTCTCATCAAGGTGAATGAGCGGTATGATCAGGGGAAATTGAACAAAGAGCGCGAGCGAATTGATTTGCAATTGAAAGACCTCGGGTACTACGACTTCACCCGGCAATACATTGAGTTTGCCATTGACACGGCTTATGGCGGGCCATACCAGATTGCGTTGCAGCTGGAGATCCGGAACCCTCCGCGCAGGGAGTCGCACAAACTCTTCCGGCTGGACTCTATCACCTTCACCACCGATGCGGCCATGCGTATGGATACGTTGAAGCGGCAGGCGCACCCGAAGTACAACATCACCTTTAATTATTTTGAGAGTGAGTACAACAAGAAACTGCTAGCCCAGCGCGTGTTCATTCATGCCGACAGTTTGTACAGCCGGAGTGCCACGTTTGAAACCCAGCGGCAGCTGGCCAACCTGGATATTTTCAAATTCATCAACATCAATTACGATTCTTCCGGAGGTCAGTTTTTAGGAAATATTTTTTGCAGTCCGTTGGACCGCTACTCGTGGTCGAACGAAGCGGGCCTGACGATGACGCAGGGCTTTCCGGGACCCTACTTCAGCACTAATTTGAAAAAGCGAAATCTATTTGGCGGCATGGAGATCCTGGAGCTCAGCGGCCGGTATGGGTTTGAGGGCGTTGCTTCGGCCACGGACCAAAGTAATTTTTACAAGAGCACGGAGGCGAACGTTAATGGCAGTATTACGTTTCCGCAATTTCTGTTGCCCCTCAGTGAGAAGGCAGCCTTCCGGCTTGCACGCTACAATCCGCGTACCCGGCTGCTGGCCGGATACACCTACACCAATCGGCCGGAATATACGCGGTCGATCACCAACGTTTCGGATACCTACACCTGGCAGAATAAACAAACCACGCAGTATTCGTTTACGCTCATCAACCTGAACGTGATCCGCTCTACGCTGGACAGCGCGTTTAATGCGCAGCTGATTGAGTTGCAGCAGCAAGGCAACAACCTGATCAACTCCTTTGATCCCTCCTTTGTGAGCAGCATGATTTTTTCGATGACGTGGAACCCCAACAATTATGGCAACACGGAACGGAATTCCTATTTCATCCGGGCGCAGGCGGAGTCCGGGGGTACGTTGTTCAACTTTGCCGAGCCGGGGTATATTACGCGGGCCGGGTTGGAACTTTACCAATACGTGCGGTTTAATGTGGATCTGCGCAGGCACAATGTGATTGACAAGAATACCTCCGTAGCCTTCCGGTTGAATACAGGCTTTGGGTACGCGTACAGTGAAAATGAGGTGTTGCCGTATGAAAAATATTTCTTTGCCGGGGGCAGCAACAGTGTGCGTGCGTGGTTGCCGCGCAGGTTGGGGATTGGTACCGTGCCGCCCCAGCTGAGTGAAGACCCGGAGAAGGACGGACTCTTTGATTACAGTTTTGAGAAGCCGGGGGATATTCTGATTGAAGGAAGTGTGGAGCTGCGCAAGAAGTTGTTTGGCTTTGTGAGCGGGGCGGTGTTTGTGGATTATGGAAACGTGTGGACGTTCAAGCCGATCCCGCAAAGTACCGAGGGCCCCACGCGGGCGCAGTGGATCGGAGTTTCAAAATTCACCAAAGATTTTTTCAAGCAGCTGGGCGTGGGCACCGGCTTCGGCCTGCGCTTTGATTTTTCTTTTCTCATTCTGCGACTCGATGCAGGCATCAAAGTGATTGATCCCGGACGGGAAGAAGGCGATCGCTTTGTGTTGGATCAGTTTCGATTTTTCAAACCCTTCGGCACGGACAAAGAGCCGGTTATTTTTAATGTCGGAATTGGCTATCCATTCTAGGGGCACTTACTTATAGACCATTTGCCGAATTAATTGTCTTACAACCGTTAATTCATTGGTATTCAATCAAAGAGCCATTTTTTTAATTAGATTTGATAAACGTGCCTAACCATGTTTAAACTGAAATTTTCAGCTACTTGTCTTTTCGTTTTTACTGTGTGGCTGGCACGAGCCCAGGATATCTCAAATTTTACCCAGTTCTTTTTCAATCCTTACCTGCTGAATCCGTCTTTTGCCGGGATTGAGGGGAAGCCTGCGGTCTTTTTAGCGTATCGCAATCAGTGGTCGGGCATTGAAGGAAGTCCAACCATTGCCAACCTGAGTTTTCATAAACCGGTAAAGCAAAACATGGGGTTTGGGATGAGCGCTACCAACGATCAGCGGGGGGTGCTCTCGAATACGGGGTTGTTGTTTTCCTATGCGTATTCCGTACCAATTGAGGAAGGAATGTTTGTGCGATTCGGATTGTCGGTGGGGGGAAGTTGGAACACGATTGACTTGCAGAAGTTGCAGGCCTTCAGCAGCGATCCGGCATTGATGAATGCGCTGAATCAAAATGCGTCCATCATTGGCAATGCAGGTATCTCCGCCCATTTGAAATCGTTTCATTTCAGCATCGCCATGCCCAATTTGTTCAGCCCATCTTATGTAAGTCCGGATGCCTTTACCCTTACCGAATTGCAGCCGTTCAAGGCGCTGATCTTCCAGGCCAGCAACCGGTTTTATTTTGGTCAGGATAAGTATGTATTCGAACCATATGCCATCTATCGTTTGAACAGCGGCCTACCTTCACAATATGAGTTCGCGGGCGTGTTTCACCTGAATCATATGATTTGGGCGGGCGGTTCGTACAAGCAGGAATTTGGGATTTCTGCGTTTGGAGGAATTCGCATTAATAATTCCCTGGCCGCTGGCGGATCTTACACCTTGAAAAATACAGGCGACAACAGTCTGAACTTTCCTTCGTTCGAAGTTCACTTAAGTTATCATGTGGTGCCTAAAACCAACAGCCGGGTGCGCGGAAAGCAACCAGTATTGCCGGTCTATTCCTTTCTTGATACAGAGAAGCCAAAGGTAAAGAAACCGGCAGGCCCCACTCCCGCTCAACTCGCTGCTGAGAAGAAGCGCCAAGAGGAGTTGGCGAAAAAGAAGGCGGAAGAGCAACGGTTGGCGGAGGCTGCCAAAGCCGAAGAAGAACGGAAAGCAGCCGAGGCCCTTGCCATTAAACATGCTGAAGAAGAGCGGGCTGCGGCAGTCTTGCTGGACGAGCACAAGGCAGACGTTGTTGAACATGTCAATGATTCCATTCATCCGGTTGATCCGAATGAGCGACACGAAACGGTGGAACGCGGTGATCACGCCCAGGAACTGCATGTCAATAACTATGTGATTGCCGGAGTATTTGGATCGCCTGCCAATGCCAAGAAATTTGCCCAGGGTTTGATAGACCTCGGTTTTGACGCTGAATTTGGTCATTTAACGGTAAAAAACCTCTGGTACGTTCACGTTTTCCAGCATGCGGATATTAATGTGACCCGGTCGGCCCGCGATGAATTCAGAAAGTTTAAAATCTTACAAAATGCCTGGCTGCTGACGGTTCAGGATTTGCAATGAAGCGATTGACTCTTCTTCTTATTTGTTCCCTGGTTGTCGCGTTGGTGGCCGCACAGACACCTGTTATTCAGAAAATTGAACCGATTTCGGGTTCT
>JAEUTZ010000009.1 GCA_016787725.1 Cyclobacteriaceae bacterium
ACCTTCCCGTCCTCGCACTTCAACACGCGGGCCGGAAAGCGCTTGATCAACCCATAGCTGTGCGTGGCCATCAGGATGGCCGTACCACTCTTATTGATCTGCTGAAAGATTTTCAAAATCCCGCTCGAGACTTCCGGGTCCAGGTTCCCGGTGGGTTCATCAGCAATTAATATCAGCGGCTCATTGATCAGCGCGCGGGCAATCACCACGCGTTGCTGTTCTCCGCCCGAAAGCTGGTGCGGCATCTTTTTCTCCACCGCGCCAAGACCCACGTGCATCAGCACTTCCGCCAGCCGGTTCTTCATGCGGGCACTGTCGGTCCAGCCGGTAGCGCGCATCACAAAGTTCAGGTTCTCACCCACAGTGCGGTCCGGAAAGAGCTGAAAGTCCTGAAAGATGATGCCGATCTTCCTGCGCAGCAACGGGATCTGATTAGGTTTGATTTCGCGGATGTTGAACCCGGCCACGCTGATGTCGCCCAGGCGCAACGGCAAGTCGGCATATAATGTTTTCAGCAGCGAAGATTTTCCCGAACCGGTACGGCCAATTAAAAACACAAATTCACCTTTGTCAATTTCAAACGTGAGATCGCTCAGCACCGTGTTGTGGTCCTGAAAGATGCTGGCTTCGTGAACACGGACGACAGGATCGGAAGAAAACATTTACGAATTTGCTTTTTTATGATCAGCCAGAAATTTCGCCAATCCGCTATCGGTTAACGGATGATTCAACAAATCCATGATCACTTTCAACGGACAGGTCGCTACATCCGCGCCTATTTCGGCACACTTGATCAAATGCATGGTGTGCCGGATGCTGGCCGCCAGCACCTCCGTGCCGTAACCGTAGTTATCATAAATGTGCCGGATCTGGCCAATCAATTCAAGCCCGTCCTGCGAAATGTCATCGAGCCGTCCGATGAACGGTGAAACATAACTGGCGCCCGCTTTGGCTGCGAGCAACGCCTGCCCTGAAGAAAACACCAGCGTGCAATTGGTGCGGATGCCTTCACTCGTAAATTTTTTGATGGCCTTAATGCCGTCCTTAATCATCGGCACCTTGACCACAATCTTGTCATCGATCCGGGCTAGGTCTTTTCCTTCACGGATAATGCCCTCAAAATCGGTGGCAATCACCTCCGCACTTACGTTGTTATCAACGATGTCGCAAATCGCTTTGTAATGCGCGATTACCTTTTCTTTGCCGGCAATGCCCTCCTTGGCCATCAGCGAAGGGTTGGTGGTCACGCCATCCAACACGCCTAAATCATAGGCCTCTTTTATTTCATTCAGGTTAGCGGTATCGATGAAAAACTTCATAAGAATTAGGGGGTGGTTGTTTTGATTTCAAAACTAAAAAACCTTCCCGGGTTAAACAGAGAAGGTGGATAAAAAAAGTGGCAAACCGAACATCGCACCGCTACAACTGCCTACCCTTGCTACCTTCCGGTCCTGGGGGAGTTCAGCAGGAGCTGGTCGTGCCGATTTGCCGCTGCAAAACTAACAAAATTGCCGACAACCCACTCAGCGCCCTACCAACCCCGATAAATAAAGATTGAATTCCATCGCACTCACCGCTTCAAATCCATCAGCTTGCAGGTCTTCAAAAATCGCAGCATCAAACGTCAGGTCGCGGATTTCAAGTGTACCGTCTTCCAGTGTTATTTCGGTTCCTTTCAAATGAATGGGATTCACCTTTACCAGAATTTTTATTCCTGCCAGTTCCTTTTTAAAATACTGGTGTACGATATTGTTTTCTTTTGCCATGATTCGCACGATTTCACACCCTATCCCCGAACGTCTGGAAACAACCCGGCTGGTGCTTTGCCGTCTTCAACACGAAGATGCAGAAGAAATCTTTTATACCTATGCCAGCAAGCCGGAATGCACCCGGTTTGTTACCTGGCCCACTCACCAATCCATTCGCGATACCCGCAATTACCTCACCCGCACCATCCGCGGCTGGAACCAGGGCCTCGATTTTTCTTTCGGCATCCGCCTGAAGTCAACGCACCGGTTGATCGGCAGTTGTGGATTTCTGAATGATGCAGGGAAAGCGCAGATCGGATACATCCTGGGCCCGCTCCATTGGGGCCAGGGCTATGCCACCGAAGCGACCATTGCCTTGATACGCTTGTTAACGACCACCCCGGAGATCTACCACATCGGTTCCTTTGTGGATCTCGATAATCACGCCTCCGCACGGGTGCTCATCAAAGCCGGCATGCAACCGGAAACCGTACTGAAAGAGTGGAGCCCCTTCCCCAATCAATCCAATCACCCCCGCGATTGCCTCCTCTTCAAGTTCCCGCTTAATTCTTCCACTGCGTAGTCGCAGAGTCCCTTCAAGCTTTCAGCGTTACGCTTTTAAGCTTTATACTTTTAAACTTTCAACTTTCAACTTTTTACTTTTCCACACCGGCAACTGAATCCCCTGAATCACTTCCATCTCAATCAATTCCGCCCAAGCCCGTAAATACCGGACCACATCCGTCTTGCAATTATGTTTTAATTTCTGAGCGTGCGGAATCTTTTGCAAGACCCGCGGATCCGATAACCGTTCAAGATGGGCTAACTCATCACGCGTAAATCCGAACGCAATCAGTTCCGAAATCAGATCGTCCATCGGCAAGCCGCTGGTAGCACAATAGTCATTCAATTGTTCCGACCAATCGCCATGGCGCAACATCGCCCTCCGGTGAATTTCTTCCTTCGTCAGCGCAGTAACTTCCTGCGCCAGAAACCCACAGTTGCAAAGCCCCATGTGCCCCCATTGATAAGTTGTACTGCGTTCAATGTTGAAAGCAGCGCCTCGCAAAGCTTCCATTTTGTTCAACAGCTGTTCCATAATAGCAATTTAAATAAAAGGTCCGGATCACAGTAGTTAACATCTGTCTCTGTGATTTTGTTTGACATCTCAATAGTCAATCCCTTTCCACTTTTAACTTTAGACTTTAGACTTTCAACTTTCAACTTTTAGCTTTCTGCTTTAAGCTTTCCGCTTTAAGCTTTCAACTTCAACTTTCAACTTAAATTTGGCGTTACCAAAACCCTTTACTATTATTGCCCCCGTAATATTTTCAAAGGTCGATGGGAAAAGGCGATAAAAAATCTAAAAAGGGAAAACGCACGAAGGGATCCTATGGCGTGTCCAGAAACCGGACCAAGATCAAGGCCCGGCTGAAACGCATTCAATCCAACAAGAAAGTCTCCGCAACGGTCACCACGGAAGCAAAACCGAAAAAGACGTCCCGGAAAAAGGCAGAAGCATGAACCGAATAACGACATATACGGCAGGTTGGTGGCACAAATCGAATTTCGATTGGTGAGCAGCCTTGCTTAGTGTTTAAATATGCCGAAGGCCCGCTGTTCACAGTGGGCCTTCTTATTTTACCACCCGTTCAAACACCATGAAATATCAACTAAAAACCCATACACGCAACCTGTTGGCCGATACCATCACTCCGGTAAACATTTACCTGAAGCTACGCGATGTATTTGCCGGCAGCATCCTGCTCGAAAGCTCCGATTACCACGGGAACGAAAATAGTCTGTCCTTTATTTGCTGCGATCCCATCGCCACATTTCAGGTCAACACGGCAACCCTGGAGATTCGGTATCCCAACCAACAAAAGGAAGTTCATCCGATCACCGAGTCCGGTCAGGTGATCCGTCAGTGGGAGCACTTCTGGCAGTCCTTCCTTCCCGATACCTCCGTCTCCGCCAAATATCCGCACGATGGTCTTTTCGGCTTCATCGCCTACGATGCCGTGCGGCATGTGGAAGACGTCAGCATCCAAAAACGGGAAACCGACTTACCCGATCTGGTCTATTCCCTCTACCGCTACGTCATCACGGTGGATCATTTCCACAACGAGATGACCCTCTTTGAACATCGCCTGGCATCGGACCCGGCTCCGCATACACTCGATCGCCTGGAACAACTGATCACGAACAACCGCGTCACCACCTTTCGCTTCACCCGCACCGGAGCGGAGACCTCCAATTATACGGATGCAGAATTTTTAGAAATCATTGAAAAAGGAAAGCAACATTGCTACCGGGGCGATGTGTTTCAGATTGTACTCTCACGAAGATTTACTGCGGGCTTTAAGGGCGATGAATTCAACGTGTACCGAGCCCTGCGCTCCATCAACCCATCCCCGTATCTCTTCTACTTCGACTATGGCAGCTTCAAACTGTTCGGGTCCTCCCCGGAAGCCCAGATTCAGATCCGGAATGGCAAAGCGCACATTTATCCCATAGCCGGCACGTTCCGCAGATCCGGCAACGATCAGGAAGACGCAGTGCTGGCTGAAAAACTATCCGCAGACGAAAAAGAAAATGCGGAGCACATCATGCTGGTGGACCTCGCCCGCAACGACATGAGTCGCAATGCCGAAGCCGTGCGCGTGGAGGTCTTCAAGGAAATCCAGTACTACTCGCACGTCATCCACCTGGTGTCAAAGGTAACAGGCACGCTGCGACCCGGTGCCTCTGTGATTCAACTGGCGGCAGATACTTTTCCGGCTGGCACGCTGTCCGGAGCTCCCAAGCACATGGCGATGAAACTGATCGATCGGTATGAAAATGTCAACCGCGGTTTTTATGGCGGGGCCCTGGGGTTCCTCGGGTTTGATGGTTCGTTCAATCACGCCATCATGATCCGCACATTTTTGAGCCAGAAAAATCAATTGACCTACCAGGCCGGGGCCGGGGTTGTATCGAAATCAAAATCAGAAAGCGAATTGCAGGAAGTGAACAATAAACTGGAAGCCTTGCGCAAAGCCGTAAGCCTGGCCGAACGAATTTAACCATGAAGATCTTAGTACTCGACAATTACGATTCGTTTACGTACAACCTGGTGCACATCCTCCGGGCGAATGGCTATGAACCGGCAGTTCATCGCAATAATAAAATCGACTTGCAGACGGTGAAGCACTTCGATAAAATTCTGCTGTCCCCCGGGCCCGGAATTCCGGAGGAAGCCGGCATCATGAAGCAGCTAATTCAGGAATACGGTCCCACCAAAAGTATGCTGGGTATCTGCCTCGGCCACCAGGGCATTGCCGAAGTGTATGGCGCAGCCTTGTTCAACATTCCTAACGTCTTGCACGGAGTAACCTCCACCGCCTCGGTGCTTGAACCGGATTATTTATTTGAGAATGTACCCACTGCCTTTCAGGCTACCCACTATCACTCGTGGGCGGTGTTGCCGGAGTCGGTTCCCTCGCAACTAAAAGTAACAGCCGTGAATGAGGCGGGCCTGATCATGGCATTGACCCACACCCGCTTCGATGTCAAAGGCCTCCAGTTTCACCCCGAGTCCATCATGACCCCCGAAGGCCCGAAAATGATTTTAAATTGGTTGAAACACTAAAAATATAATCGGTCATGTTGAGTTTACCTGCCGAAACAAGATGAAGAATAAATTAAAATAAGAAACCTGTCATGTTGAGCTTGTCGAAACATGACTAACCGTAAACGATAAACAAATTTGAAATTTTGAACCAATAAAATGTACCCAGTCATAGCGAGCCTGCCTGTCGGCAGACAGGCTTGTCGAAACAAGATGAAGAATAATTAAATTAAGAAACCTGTCATGTTGAGCCTGTCGAAACATGACCCCACAACGATGAAAGCAGTCCTCACCGAACTTATCGAAAACCGAACCCTCACCAAAGACACCGCCCACCGCGTGCTGGTCGAACTGGCGCAGGGCAAATTTAACCTGAGCCAGACAGCCGCCTTCATGACCGTCTACATGATGCGCAGCATCACGGTCGAAGAACTCCAGGGCTTCCGCGATGCCATGCTCGAACTCTGCATCCCGGCCCACTTCGATCAACCCGTCATGGACGTCTGTGGCACCGGGGGCGATGGCAAGAACACCATCAACTTATCCACCTTATCTTCATTTGTGGTCGCAGCAGCCGGCCAGCCGGTGGCCAAGCACGGCAACTATGGCGTCTCCTCGGCCTGCGGGTCTTCCAACCTGCTGGAATACTTCGGCTATCAGTTCACCAACAACCTGGATGAACTGAAGCGCAGCCTCGATCGGGCCAACATCTGCTTCCTGCACGCCCCGCTATTTCATCCGGCCATGAAAAATGTGGCCCCCATCCGCAAGGAGTTGGGTGTGAAAACATTTTTCAACATGCTGGGCCCTATGGTGAATCCCGCGATGCCCTCCCGCCAGCTGGTAGGCGTCTTTAGTCTGGAACTGGCCCGCCAATATGGATACCTCTATCAGAATACGACCAAAGACTTCATCATCCTGCATTCCTTGGATGGCTTTGATGAAGTGTCGCTCACCGGTCCGTTTAAATATTATTTCAACGAAGGCGAACGACTGGCGGATGCCGCTGACCTCGGGTTGCCCCGGGTGCAGTACGAGGAAATCAAAGGCGGTGCAACGGTAGAAGAATCCGCGCAACTCTTCCTGCGGGTTCTGGAAGGCAACGGTACTCCGGCCCAGCAGGCAGCGGTCATCGCCAATGCCGCCATGGCCCTCTATTGTGTCAATCGGGCTGCCGGTTTGAAAGCAGCGGTTATCAAGGCAACCCAAGCCCTTCAATCCGGGAAAGCATTGCAGGCCTTTCATAAATTGTTGAACAAGTCATGAACATCCTGGACGAAATCATCTGTTATAAAGCGATCGAAGTCGCAGAACGCAAAGCGCTCCGATCCACTTGGCAATTGGAGCAAAGTGCGCACTTTCAGGCTCCGGTGGTTTCCCTGAAAGAAAGTGTGAGTCGCGAAGGGGCCACCGGAATCATTGCCGAGTTTAAACGAAAGTCGCCCTCGAAAGGGGTGATCAATGCCTCCGCCCCGGTGAAACAAACCACGCAAGGCTATCGGGAAGCAGGCGCCTCCGCCTTATCGGTGTTAACCGATGCCCCGTACTTTGGAGGCAGCAGCGAAGATTTGATGGCAGCCCGCAGCGTCAACCACATTCCCATTTTACGAAAGGATTTTATGGTGGATGAATACCAGATCGTGGAAGCGAAATCGATGGGAGCAGATGCCATCTTATTAATTGCCGCTGCGTTGCCGCCAAAAAAAATTCAGCAGTTGGCAGCGTTTGCGCATTCCCTGAAGCTGGAGGTAGTATTGGAAGTTCACTCCGAACAAGAACTGGAAGCGTCATCGGCAGCCGTAGATCTGATTGGCGTGAACAACCGCGACCTGAAAACATTTACGACCGACCTCGGCATCTCCAGAAAACTGGCAGCCCGGATTCCAAAAGATGTAGTGAAAGTATCCGAGAGTGGGATCGAAGATCCAAACACCATCCTCGAACTCCGGAAGGATGGCTACACAGGTTTTTTAATGGGCCAGAATTTCATGCAGCATGAAAAGCCGGAAGCGGCATGCCGCCAATTCATCACCGCCTTGCGAAAACTTGAATTGATAAACTAAAATGAAATAGGAATTCGATTGAAAATAAAAAACTAAAAACTAACCTGTCATGTTGAGTTTACCTGCCGAAGCCGCTTCGGCACAGGTAGGCTTGTCGAAACATGACTCAGAGTAAATTAAATTAACCTGTCATGTTGAGCTTGTCGAAACATGACGCTGAGTAACTAAATAAACAACAGATGATCATCAAAATCTGTGGCATGCGTGAACCAGAAAACATCCGCGCGGTGGGGGCAACCCGTCCGGATTGGCTGGGATTTATTTTCTACCCCGGTTCACCGCGGTACGTAGGGCCTGGATTTGAAATTCCAGCCGACTTACCACCATCCGTGAAAAGGGTAGGGGTGTTTGTCGATGAAACTCTTGACGAGGTTATAAAAACGGTGCAGCACCATCACCTCGACCTGGCACAACTGCACGGAGAGGAAACAGTAGCCGATTGTACAGCACTCAAAGCGCAAGGGCTGCGCCTCATCAAAGTGTTTCGGGTGGATGCGCATTTTGATTTTTCGGCTACTGAAGTTTTTTTGCCGGTAGCGGATTACTTTTTGTTCGACACGAAAGGCGTGCACTATGGCGGCAACGCCCGGCCTTTTGATTGGACCCTGCTCGAAAAATACAAAGGAAACGTACCGTTTATCTTAAGCGGTGGACTTACGCCTGCCAACATCAGCCTGGTGAAGAATTTAAAACACGATTGGTTGATGGGTGTGGATTTGAACAGTGGAGTGGAACAAGCTCCCGGTAGGAAGGACCTAAAAAAAATTACTGATACATTAAACCAACTGCGCTCATGAACTTTCAGGTAAATAAACAGGGATACTACGGCCGCTTTGGTGGCGCCTACATTCCCGAAATGCTGTATCCCAACATAGAAGACCTGCGCGAGCGATACCTTGCGATTATGAACGAACCTGAGTTTCAAAAGGAATTTCAGGAGCTCTTGCAGCATTACGTGGGTCGCCCCACACCGTTGTACCGGGCGAAGCGACTATCGGAAAAATACAACGCTACCATTTTCCTGAAGCGCGAAGACCTGTGCCATACCGGGGCGCACAAAATCAACAATACCATCGGCCAGATTCTGTTGGCCAAGCGACTGGGCAAACAAAAGATCATTGCCGAAACCGGGGCCGGGCAACATGGGGTGGCTACGGCAACAGTATGTGCCCTCATGGGCATGGAGTGCATCGTCTACATGGGCCAGCTCGACATGGACCGCCAGCGCCCCAATGTGGAACGGATGCGCATTTTAGGAACCACGGTGGTTCCAGCCATGTCCGGCAACAAGACCTTGAAAGATGCCACCAACGAAGCCATGCGCCACTGGATCAATCACCCCACCGACACGCATTACATCATCGGGTCCGTGGTCGGTCCGCACCCATATCCCGACATGGTCGCCCGCTTTCAATCAGTGATCAGCATGGAGATTCGTAACCAACTGCAAACGGAAGTGGGCAATCCCTATCCGGATTATATAATCGCTTGCGTGGGAGGCGGCAGCAACGCGGCCGGAGCTTTTTATCACTATCTCCAAGAAGAACACGTTGCGCTGGTAGGCGTGGAGGCCGCGGGAAAAGGAGTTGATAGTGGCGAATCTGCTGCAACCACTGCGTTGGGGAAACCCGGAGTGTTGCACGGTAGCAAAACGCTGCTGATGCAAACACCGGACGGTCAGGTAATCGAACCGTATTCTATTTCGGCCGGGTTGGATTATCCGGGCATCGGTCCCCTGCACGCCCACCTGTTCGATGTGGGTCGCGTACAATTTGTAAGCGCTACGGATGACGAAGCGATGGAGGCCGGCATTGAATTGAGCCGCCTGGAAGGAATCATCCCGGCCATCGAAACGGCCCACGCCATCGCAGCCCTGAGTAAATTCGAATTTACCCCGGACGATATCGTGGTCATCAACCTCAGCGGCCGTGGCGACAAAGACCTCGAAACCTACATCCGCTGGGGAAAATATTAAAGCCCAATCCCCAATCCCCAATGTCCAATGTCGATTACTCCAATGCCTAATTAATTATGCCTCTTCTCAAACTCCCTGCTCCTAACTCTTACATCCTACATTCTATATTCTGTATTCTGTATTCTATATTCTTCACCAGCTGTCAACCCCCATCAAAAGATCCCTTGCCCCTGGATCCTGTCGCCTACCAAGATGAAATCAAGTCGTGGCATCAGCAGCGAATCGAAAACCTGAAAGGTGAAACCGGTTGGCTGAACCTCGCAGGCTTGTTTTGGTTGCAGGAAGGAATCAATACGTTCGGTAGCGATCCCGCCAATACACTTGTCTTTCCGGAAAATAAAATGGTTCCCCGCGCAGGCTTCTTCCTGGTCAAGAATGGCGTGGTGAGCATGAACGTCCGGCCCGAAGTAGAAGTGGTTGCAAACGGTCAACACGTCCGTGAGCAAATGATCTTCCATCCGGATTCCACTCGCAACCCAACGCTGACCCACGGCTCGCTGCAGTGGTTTGTCATCAAGCGGGATAACCAACTGGGCATCCGCTTGCGCGATTTGGAAAGTCCGGAAGTCGAATCCTTTGCCGGCATCGAACGCTATCCGGTCGATCCCACCTGGCGGGTGCAGGCCCAATTGAAAGTTCCGGCCAGCCCGAAGCAGATTGACATCACCAACGTATTGGGTCAGACAATACCCCAGCATTCACCGGGTACACTCGAGTTTGAATTGTTTGGCAACACGTATGAACTCGATGCATTGCTGGAAGGATCGGAGCTCTTTATCATCTTCGGGGATTCGACCAACGCCACAGAAACGTACCCGGCCGGCCGCTACCTCTATGCAAAACTTCCGGAGGCGGAAGGCTACACCATCCTGGATTTCAACAAAGCCTTCAACCCACCCTGTGCCTTTACTCCCTATGCCACCTGTCCATTACCCCCCGCACAAAATGTGTTGCCACTGGCCATCCGCGCAGGCGAAAAAAATTATGGTTACACCCACTAATTCTATATTCTGTATTCTAACTCCTAACTCCTGTATCCTATCTCCTCCACAAACATGGAAAATCGAATCACCCACCTCTTCAAAGTAAAACAACAGCAGGTCTTATCGGTCTTCTTCACAGCCGGCTTTCCGGAAAAAACCGATACGGCCTCCATCGCCCAGGCCCTCGAAGCAGCCGGAGTGGATCTGATTGAAATCGGAATTCCGTTCTCCGATCCGATTGCCGATGGCCCTACCATCCAGGAAAGTAATAAGATCGCCCTGGACGGGGGCATGACCGTAGCACTGCTGCTACAACAGGTTGCCGACATCCGCCCCACCATCACCATGCCCATTGTGTTGATGGGCTACCTCAATCCCGTGATGCAATACGGAGTGGAAAAATTTTTACGCGAAGCCGCACGGGCCGGAGTGGATGGCCTGATCCTTCCCGATTTGCCATTGGCTGAATATCTTCAGGAGTATAAAGCCTTAACGGAGGAATTAAACCTCAGCGTTTCATTTTTGATTGCTCCCACCACCTCCGAAGAACGAATCCGCGAGATCGATGCGGTGAGCACGGGCTTCATCTATGCCGTTTCGTCCTCCAGTACAACGGGCGCCAAAGCAGAATTTTCTCCGGACCAACAAGCGTACTTTAAACGACTCCACGCCATGAAGCTCAACCATCCCTGCCTGATTGGCTTCGGCATCTCCAATGCAAAAACCTGGCAGCAAGCCAACGCGTTTGCAGCAGGCGCCATCGTAGGCAGTTCCTTCATTGCTCAACTTAAAAAGGACAAATCCCCTGCAGCCATCAAACAGTTCGTACAAACCCTAACCACCCCCTAAATTCTAAAATTCTATATTCTGTATTCTGTATTCTAACTCCTAACTCCTAACTCCTTCTAATAAAAGAAGAGCCCCGACTAAATTCAGGGCTCCTTTTCTCCACGCAACCGGAAGTTTTTCACAGGCACATTGACAACAGGTTCTTAAGAGCCTCGAAGATGCTTGTGGTCTTACGGTTCTTTTATCATCCCCTCAGGCTCTAATGAACTGCGATTTCTTTTCTGGGCGGCACCTTGGTGATTACCTTCTTGCCAAGTTGCAGCTTCAGCAATCCGTTCTCATAGTTAGCAATGATCTTTTCATCACTTACGTTTTCAGGAAGTGTGAATGACCGGCTGAAGGTTTGATAGTTGAATTCCCTGCGTGTGAAATTTTTTTCGGTTTCTTCTTTTTCAACCTTGTGTTCTGCGGTAATGGTAAGAACACCATTCTCCACCGTAACCTCAAAGTCTTTTTTCTCCATTCCCGGAACCGCCATCTCAACCACGAATTCTTTTTCTTCTTCGCGGATGTTAACAGGCGGTAACGAAGGCACGGATACAGGCTTCAACAAGTCACTGTCAAAGAACATCCGATCCGTATCAAAGAAGTCGGTCAACCACCGTTCATTCCATAACGATGGGAAATTCGATTTTTTCATCAGTTTCATAACCCTCCTTTTTTTAAT
>JAEUTZ010000016.1 GCA_016787725.1 Cyclobacteriaceae bacterium
ACTACCACCTATATGAAAGTACAGCTGAAGACGGGTGCCCCGGAGGGGACGCTTCAGTACCCTTACCTGGCGCTGTGGGCCACCAACGGGACAACCGAGCTTACCTCGGTGAACCGGAATGGTCAGTACACGGATCTGGAAATAGACTATTATGGGTTGACACCGGGTGTTGTTTATTACATCTCGGTAGATAACCTGACGGGCACGGGCTACCGGGGCACGTTCAAGTTGTGTCTGAGTGATGTGGTAGATTACAATTTTTATGAGGGGGCAATTGAATTGACAGACCTTAATAACTGGTGTTCGGCCGATGCAGCCTATACTACGGTGGATGCGACTGCGGATAAAAACAAAGGCGCTGCGTGGGACAGTGGTCCGAATTACAACCGGTGGTTTAAATTTACTGCACTAACAGCATCTGTTACAATTCAATTAAGAACTGGTGCGCCTGAAGGCAATTTACAATACCCCTATTTAGCATTGTGGGCGGCCAATGGCACAACAGGGTTAGCCTCCGTAAACAGAGCCGGTCAGTATAATGATCTAACCATTAATTATGCTTCCCTGGTCATTGGTTCTGTATACTATATTTCTGTCGATAACTTGACAGGGACAGGCTATCGAGGCACTTTTAAATTATGCATTAACAACGTAGATCCGACCTCCTATTATTCAAGAGGCAGTGGGGATTGGAATGATCCAAACACTTGGTCAAATATCACATATGGCGGTACTGCGGCCACGACTACCCCGGGTGCAGGGAATGTCGTGTATATCCGTGATAATGCGATTACCGTCACCTCTCCCGCGCTGGCAGCCGAAGTTAATTTGACAACCAGCGCTTCAAACACGTCTCTCACCATTGACAATGCTCCGTTAACTGTCAATGGCCGGTTTATCCAAACAAATTCAACCAACAATTCAATACTCACTACAGTTCAGAATAATGGTGTCCTTAGTGTGGCAAACAATTTATTGGTTACCAGGAGCGGAGGAAACAGTGATACTCAAATCAATATACCTTCTGGATCGGTAACAGTAGGACAAGATATGATTTGGACTAGTTCAAGTGGTACGGTGGCCAACAATACGATGACCTTAAGTAATTCATCTTCATTAGCAATTGGCCGTGATCTCACATTGAGCTATTCTGGTGGCATGAAAATAGGATTTACTTTCAACAATAATTCCACATTATCGATTGGCCGAGATATGACTTTTACATCGTCTGCGGCATCACGAACTGAGGCGATCTTCAATAATACTTCGGCCATGAGCATAAAGAGAAACATTGTGCGTGGGGGAACGCCTTACGGAGTGCTTTCCTTTAACAACACGTCAACATTAAACTTCAATGGCACAGCCAACCAACAAGTCATTCCAGCTTCAGCAGGCTCAGGGGGTGATGCCATTTCTTATAATCAAGTGGTGTTCAATAATACCAGTGGTTTTGCAATTGACTTTACCTTGGGTGGAATTGTCTCAATTCCAGGGAGCATCACCTTATCACAAGGCGTATTGCAGACAACCAGTGTTAATTACCTGGCTCTGTTGAATGGTGCAACAAGCTCTTTGGGAAGTACAAATAGTTTTGTCAGCGGCCCCATGACCATGGATTTAGCGTCAAATGTGCCTGGAACTACCCTTATTTTTCCGCTTGGAAAAAGCGGATCTTACCGCCCAGTCGTCTTGTCAATTTCACATTCTGACAATGCCGCAGTAACTTATACAGCAGAGCATTTCGCTTCTTCAGCCGGAGCGTTGGGGTACACCTTACCTGGTACCATTGAGCGTGTGTCTGGCGTTCGGTATTGGACGATCAATCGCTCGGCAGTAGCTAACTTAATGGGTGCAACGGTAACTCTTTACTATGGCATTGGAACGAGTGATGGGGTAACCGATCCAGCCAATTTGAGAGTGGTGAAAACCAATGGAGCCGGCACAGTGTGGTTTGATGTAGGAGGCACAGGGTCGTCTGCAGGTACAGGCACCATTACATCAGACCCATTTACAACCTTTAGTGTAATCACGTTAGGAAACGCTACGGGTGGAACAAACCCACTTCCCATCCAACTTATTTCATTCGAAGCAAAGCCTGTTGCAAATCAGGTACAATTAAAATGGATGACGGCATCTGAATTGAACAATGATTATTTCTCAGTTGAGCGATCACGAGATGGAAAAGAGTTTGCGGAGCTATATCGTATGGCAGGAAAAGGAACTATCCAAACGGAATCCTCTTACCAGTTTATTGATTCCGAACCTTTTGCTGGTAAATCATATTATCGGTTGAAGCAAACAGATTTTGACAAGAATTTTTCCTACTCAAAAATTGTGATGGTGGAACTTCAACCTGGCCAAAACCCACGGGTTAATGTTTATCCAAATCCGGTTACGACTCAGAATATCTTAATACGATTGGAGGGGTACAATCCGAATGAAGAAGTGAAACTAAAGCTAATAGACACCATGGGCAGGGAAATGGCTACCCAAACAGAGGTTACAAATGACTCTGGAAATAAGGAAATTGAAGTAGACAGATCCGGGTTGTCTTCAGGTATGTACATTATTGCGGTATATCGTGGCTGGTCAAATGTTGTTTCAAGGGTATTGATTAAATAGGCATTGCACTCCGTATTTTTGAAAAAAACTGTGGCTTGTTGGATATTTGAGACGGCCTATTAAATTTGCAGTCCCATTTGATAGGCGGGAGTAGCTCAGTTGGTAGAGCACGACCTTGCCAAGGTCGGGGTCGCGAGTTCGAGTCTCGTTTCCCGCTCAAAACCCCTCTCAAGACGAGAGGGGTTATTTTTTAAAGTCTGCCCGGGTGGTGGAATTGGTAGACACGCAGGACTTAAAATCCTGTGGCTAGTAATAGCTGTACGGGTTCAACTCCCGTCCCGGGTACTCTTTAGTTTTTCTTCTTTTTATTGGCATCCGTATCCACGGAATTGTTCTTAAATCGAAGCCATACCAAGGGAAACTACTTTTTAAGTCAATGCGATCACGGGTGTAATCCAAATATTATCGGGTCAGGTGCTCGCAAAATCTTTGTTCTGACTTCATTGAAGTAATATATGTGATAATTGAAGTAATATATGTGATAAGAAGCGTCACCCTAAATCCAGGGAATAAGAGACTTCAGCTTTTACTTAATGCGGTCGATTTCACCATCCCTCAATAAATGACTTTTTTAGGATAAAAATGTTGAACTTGCTCATTCATAATAAGGATTCCATGAAGAAGGTAATTTTCATCACTACCCTATTGATTTTTGGATTTGCCCTGCATGGACTGGGCCAAACCGTTTACTCCTCCGCAAAAGGAGAAAAGTACCACACAGCCGATTGCCGGCTTTCCGGAGATGCAGGACCATTAACGATGGCCGAAGCTAAAAAAGCCGGAAAAGGGGCCTGTGAAATCTGCAAACCCAATGATTTGGGGAAAGCTAAGCTGAATCAGTGCACCGGTAAAACCGCAGACGGTACCCGGTGCAAAAGAAAGACGGCCAATAAAAACAAGAAGTGTTTTCAGCATCAATAATCCTTTGCTTGTGTGGAAGGAATATGAGCAAGCGATATCGGAAGCTGCAAAGTTTTTTAAGGATCGGAAAGTAAAGCCTGACGTGGCCGTGGTGCTGGGCACTGGATTAGGCAGTGCCTTTATTGATAAAATTCAAATTGAGCAAACGATTCCTTACAATCAGGTTCCCTACTTTCCGGTAAGTACCGTGGTGAGTCATAAAGGGCAGTGGGTGTATGGTACGTTGCATAAAAAGAAGGTGTTGGTGATGCAAGGCCGCATTCACTACTATGAGGGCTATTCCATGCAACAAGTATCCTTAGGAATACGAGTCATGAAGCGACTTGGAGTACAATACCTTTTGCTGTCGAACGCAGCGGGAAATCTGAATGCTAAATGGAAGCACGGGGAGTTGATGTTGTTAAATGATCATATCAATTTGCAACCTGATAATCCACTACGGGGCGCTAACCTGCCATCGGACGGGCCCCGGTTTCCTGAATTAAGTCAACCGTACTCTGGCTATCTCAACAAGTTATTACGATCCATTGCCGCTAAGAAAAAACTAACGCTCCATCAGGGTGTATATGCAGCGGTGATGGGACCCAACCTGGAAACACGGGCTGAATACAAGTACTTGCATACAATCGGGGCCGATGCCGTGGGGATGTCAACCGTACCGGAAGTATTGATTGCTAACCATACCGGGCTGCCGTGTTGTGCCATTTCTGTGCTTACCAATGATGCGAATTTTGACAGGCCCCAAAAAGTTGAAATAAAGGAAATAATTGAGGTTGCAGGGAGAGCTGAAAAAAATCTTACTGAGCTTTATTCCGATTTGATTAAACGAATTAAATAGCATGGAACAACGATTAATTCATCCGCAAGGTCCTGCCTTTTCAAGAATCATTACAGGTGCCTGGCGTTGGCACACGGTTTCCCCCGATACAATTGATCGTCTGATCCAAACCTCACTGGACGAAGGCATCACGACATTCGATCATGCTGATCTTTATGGCGATCATAGCAATGAAGAACTATTTGGTGTTGCCTTGAAGAAGAATCCTGCCTTGCGCGACAAAATGCAGTTAGTAACCAAGTGTGGTATCAAATTCCGATCAGCGAAGCGACCGGGCACGTGGGTGAAGCACTATGATACTTCAAAAGAGCACATTATTTGGTCAGTGGAGAATTCATTGAGGATGTTGCACACCGATCACCTGGATTTGTTGCTCATTCACCGCCCCGATCCGCTGCTGGATCCACACGAAGTGGCATCTGCATTTAGTCAATTAAAGGCACAGGGAAAGGTGTTGCATTTTGGGGTTTCAAATTTTACACGGCCCCAGTTTTATATGTTGCAGAAGTTTGTACCCTTTCCTTTGGTTACCAATCAAATTGAAATTTCCCTGACCCACGTGGATGCTCTTTTTAACGGAGATCTTGATTTACTGATGGAACAACAGGCATCAGCCATGGCATGGTCGCCTTTGGGTGGTGGGAGACTCGTAGCAAATGAGCGCGAGATGTTCAGCAAAGCCTCCAAATACAACGCCTCCTATAGTCAGTTAGCGTTGGCCTGGTTGTTACGACATCCGGCTCCAATTTTCCCAGTTATTGGCACCACCAAACCTGAGCGAATCACAGAAGCTGCTAAATCAATAGCCTTTACGCTCGATCGGCAGGATTGGTTTGAAATGTTGCAATGGGCCCGTGGGTTTGAAGTCCCTTAGGCTATTTAGTTTAGTCTATCAATATTAATCCACCAATTTTTTGTTGTGAGGCAACCATTCCTGCCTCATTTTTGTACTCCTCTTCGAAGCCGAACAAATGTCTAAATCCACAGCACAAAAAATCACAGACCTATCTGGGCATGAACACATCGAGATCATCGGTGCCCGTGAACATAACCTTAAAAACATTACGTTACGGTTTCCGCGCAATCAGCTGGTAGTAATTACCGGCATTAGTGGCAGCGGTAAGTCCTCCTTGGCTTTTGACACCATTTATGCAGAAGGCCAACGCAGGTACATGGAAAGTTTTTCTGCCTATGCCCGGAGTTTTATTGGAAATCTGGAGCGGCCAGATGTTGACAAAATCAATGGACTGAGCCCCGTTATCTCCATTGAGCAAAAGACTACTTCTCGTAACCCACGCTCCACAGTGGGTACCGTAACAGAGATTTATGACTTTATGCGCTTATTGTTTGCTCGTGCAGGCGAAGCATTCTCATATCTGTCGGGCAATAAAATGGTGCGCCAGTCGGAAGATCAGATTCTGGATGCCGTGATCGCCAATTTTGCCGGAAAGAAATTGACCCTCCTGGCCCCCGTAGTAAAAGGACGCAAGGGCCATTACCGCGAATTATTTGTGCAAATCCGAAAGCAGGGTTATTCCAAAGTGCGTGTGGATGGCGAGGTGCTGGAAATAACCGCCAAAATGCAGGTGGATCGCTTCAAGATTCACGATATAGAGGTAGTTATAGATCGCATCGTACCACAGGAGAAAGACCGGCATCGCCTGGGTCAATCCATTGCCGCAGCCATGAAGGAGGGTAAGGGGGTGATTATGGTGATGGAAGAAAATGGCCGGGTTCATCACTTCTCCAAATATTTAATGGACCCGAAAACAGGACTATCGTATGACGAACCCGCTCCCAACAATTTTTCATTCAATTCTCCCTACGGTGCCTGCCCTACCTGCACAGGTCTTGGGGTTATTGAAGAAATTACGGAAGACTCAATCATTCCTGACAAAAAGCTCAGCATCAGCCGGGGGGCCATTTTACCATTGGGTGAATACCGCGACATCTGGATTTTCAAGAAGGTAGAGGGCATTCTAAAGCGGTACAAACTTACACTTTCAACACCCGTAAAAGATATTCCAAAAGAAGTGCTGAAGGTGTTGCTTTATGGCGATGATGTGCCGGTGGCGGTTGCCTCGGTAAAATATCCGGGTACGGAGTGGAATACGAAGTTTGAAGGCATCATCAACTTTTTACAAAAGCAGAAAGACGAGGGCTCGGAAGCCATGCGTAAATGGGTAGAAGATTTTACAATCATAAAAGTTTGCCCGGAGTGTAATGGGGCACGATTAAAAAAGGAGTCGCTTCACTTTAAGCTTGACAATAAAAATATTGCGGAGCTGGCCGAGCTAAACATCAATGCGCTGCAAGCATGGTTTGAGGGTCTCGAAAACCGGTTGAATGAAAAGCAGCGAGTTATTGCCACGGAAGTTTTGAAAGAAATTCGAAAGCGAATAGGATTCTTATTGGATGTGGGGTTGGATTATCTGCATCTGAATCGGCCGCTCAGAACACTCAGCGGAGGCGAAGCGCAACGCATCCGCCTTGCCACGCAAATCGGTACCCAGTTGGTTGGGGTGTTGTATATTTTGGATGAGCCCAGCATTGGTTTACATGCTCGCGATAATGCTAAACTGATAAAAGCATTAAAGGATTTGCGCGACCTTGGAAATTCGGTCATTGTGGTTGAACACGATAAGGAGATGATGCTTGAGTCGGATTACATTATCGATATTGGCCCCGGGGCAGGGCGGCATGGAGGCACGGTGGTTGCCGAAGGTATTCCCCAGGAGTTTTTGAAGAACAACAGCACTACAGCAAGGTATTTGAATGGAATTCTGCGCATCAATCATTTGAAAGAACGAAGAAAGGGAAGCGGTGAAAAGATTCAGCTGTTAGGGGCAACCGGCAATAATCTTAAGAATGTTGATCTGGAAATTCCGTTAGGCACCCTTACCTGCATAACAGGCGTTTCAGGGAGCGGGAAATCCACGTTGATTCACGATACCTTGTTCCCGATCCTGAATCAGCATTTCTTTAATTCGCGAACAGAACCGCTGAGTTACAAAAAAATGGAAGGACTTAAGCTCGTTGACAAAGTCATCGAAGTAGATCAGTCGCCCATTGGTCGTACACCCCGTTCCAATCCGGCTACGTATACCGGGGTGTTTACCGATATCCGCGATTTATTTTCGCAAATGCCAGAATCAAAAATCAGAGGGTATAAAACGGGTCGCTTTTCATTCAATGTAAAAGGGGGTAGGTGTGAGACGTGTGAAGGTGCCGGGTTACGCTTGATCGAAATGGAATTTCTGCCGGATGTTTATGTACCCTGTGAAACCTGCAAAGGTAAGCGCTACAATCGCGAAACGCTGGAAGTGCGGTTCAAGGGCAAATCGATTTCGGATGTGCTTGATATGACCGTGGAAGAAGCCGTTACTTTTTTTGAAAATCAGCCACGAATTCTGCGCAAGATTCAAACCCTCAGTGAAGTGGGTCTGGGATACATTTCTCTTGGTCAGCACGCTACCACCTTGTCGGGTGGCGAGGCCCAACGGGTAAAGCTGGCTACTGAATTATCCAAGCGGGATACGGGGAAGACGTTATACATTCTGGATGAGCCGACCACGGGCCTTCATTTTCAAGACATCAGCCATCTACTGGATGTGCTGCAAAAGCTGGTGGATAAAGGCAATACCGTGTTGGTGATTGAACACAATATGGATGTTATTAAATCGGCTGATTATATCGTGGATCTTGGTCCGGAAGGTGGTGGTGGTGGCGGTCGGATTATCGCCAAAGGCACCCCGGAACAAGTCTCAAAAAACCCAGCCAGTTATACCGGAAAATTCCTGAAACCAGAATTGAATTAGTACGAGTCGTTTCGTTTCTTCTTTCCCGCTTATGTAAGAAAAATCCTTACTGGATTTTGATTTACTAATTTTGAGGTTCAGAATGGTAAACAAGACGCGATTATATTGGTCGTTGCAGGTGGGCGGCTGGGTACTCTATGCTGTCGTTCAGATTGTTGCTGCGCTGGCTTCGGTGAATGGGGCGATTAGTAACGAGCGGATTATTTTCCTTTCCTACGAAGCTTTCTTTTGTTTTCTGATTACCCATGGCTTTCGCACCTACATGAACAACCAGCGCTGGCTTGCGTTGGGAATGCCCCGGTTGATTCCACGGGTAATGTTGAGCGTGTTTCTATTGGGGATTATCATGTACTTCCTCAGAATCCCCGTTTCTGTACCGCTGGGTCTCTTCAGCGCTGCGGTGGTATTTGATCCGATGAACATTCTGGGGCTGTCATTTTTCTATGCGATTCTCTTTTTTCTCTGGTCGGTATTTTATTTTATCTACAATTACTTTGAGCGCTATAACAAGTCGTTGAAACTGGAAGCTTCTGTGAAAGAGATTGAACTCAACAACCTGAAATCACAGTTGAATCCGCATTTTATATTCAACGCACTGAATAGCATCCGGGCACTGGTGGATGAAAACCCACAAAAGTCAAAACAGGCAATTAATCAACTAGCCAATATTCTGAGAAACTCGTTGGTAACGGAAAAGAAAGGCCTCACGAAGTTTGGCGATGAGTTAAAAGTGGTTCATGATTACCTTGGCCTGGAGAGCATCCGGTTTGAAGAGCGATTGAAAACGGAGTTTGATATTGATCCGGCCTCCAAAAATTTCCTGGTGCCACCCTTGATGATCCAAACGCTGGTGGAGAACGGAGTGAAGCATGGCATTTCAAAATTAACAGAAGGCGGGTTGATTCAATTACAAACCCGGGTTATCAACGGCAAACTCAACATCCGAATCCGCAACAGCGGGCATTATGTAAACGGTCATAAAAAACGCAGTGGTCTTGGCCTGGTAAACACCTCCCAACGGTTAAAGCTGTTGTACGGCAACGAGGCCCGCTTCGCAATAACCAATGAAAGCGATAATTTTGTACTTACTGAAATAACTATTCCACACTTACATACCACATGAGAGCATTAATCATTGATGACGAGCGCCTGGCGCGAAAAGAATTAGTCAAATTATTGGAAGAGCATCCTTCTATTGAAGTTGTGGGCGAGGCTATGAATGCCGATGAAGCCGAACAAATGATTAATGAACTTAATCCGGATTTGTTATTCCTGGATATTCAAATGCCGGGCCGTACAGGGTTCCAGTTATTGGAGTCATTGGAGTCGGTGCCCCTGGTCGTATTTACCACGGCCTATGATGAGTTTGCTTTAAAGGCGTTTGAAGTAAACGCGTTGGACTACCTGTTGAAACCGATTCAGGCGGAACGACTGAGCGAAGCAGTCCATAAAATTATGGAGAAGGAGCGTGCAAAGGCTGGTCGTGGTGCCGGCAAGAAGTTGGGCCTGGAAGATCAGGTTTTTGTAAAGGATGGCGAGCGATGCTGGTTTGTAAGTCTGGCCAACATCCGGTACTTCGAATCTGACGGAAACTATATCAAAGTTTACTTTGAGAGCAACCGTCCCATGATTCATAAGTCGTTGAACGCGCTGGACGACCGGCTGGATGAACGGGCCTTCTTCCGGGCCAGTCGCAAACACATCATCAATTTAAGTTGGGTAGAAGGCATTGAACCCTGGTTCAATGGCGGATTAATGGTGAAATTGCGCGGTGGCGATAAGGTAGAGGTGAGTCGCAGACAGGCTGCCAAGTTCAAGGATATGATGAGTTTGTAACTTACTTAAGCACCAGGTCAATTAATTCCCGCTCCACATTCCAGTCGCGGGCTAATTTAAGCATGGCTGTGGCTTCCATTTCGGTAACATACCCTTTTACATTATTGGACTGCCACACCATATTAATGAGTTCCACACGCTGGGGCTTTGGGTAATCTCCGATAATGTGATTTAAGAATTCGCGTGCACGGTCAAAAGCGGTAATATAATCCTTTGCCACAAAATCGAGTGCCCAGGCCAGTTCCTCCTTAGCACTCAGCTCGGTGGATACCGTGTCCATATCTCTTTTCTCAGCTTCATCCAGCCCGTGATAGTGATAAATCACAGCTTTCAGCAAGAGGAATACCCGTTTTTCTTCTGACGTCATTGAATTGCTAAAGTTGGGATGGTTTCCTCAAAATCAAAAATCATTTTTCCAGGATCACAAACAGATCCGAGCTGATCTGATCGGCTAACAATTTACCGGATCGGGTCAAGACTAACGAATTATCTTTTAACTCCATGTGCTTGCTTTCAACTAACATTTCAATGTACGCCCTGTTTTGGTCTATTAAATCATACTTCAAAGTAGTTTTCAGATGTTGCAGGTTGCACCCCGGTCGGGTTCGCAACGAAGTAAAAATATATTCATTGATCTTGTTCGCTGGGGTTAATACTTCCCGATCAAACGGAAGCCGGTTTTCACGTAAGGCCGAAGCGTAATGATAATTATTGCTGACATTGCACTGGCGGCTCACCGAATCAAAGGAATGTGCGCTGGGCCCTACGCCCAGGTAAGGTTTCTGTTGCCAGTAACTTGTGTTGTGCTTCGATTCAAAACCGGGCCGGCAATAGTTGGAGATTTCATAGTGATCGTACCCGTGCAACCCCAGGGTGTCCATCACCAATAAAAATTGTTGAGCGGAGACATCTTCCGCCATGGCCGTTAACTTTCCCTGGCTGGCCCATCGGCCAAAAACGGTTTTCTCTTCTACGGTAAGTGAATAGGCGGAAATATGTTCCGGATTTAAGGCAAGGGCAGTGGCCAGGTTTTTATTCAAAAGCGCATCATCTTGTCCTGGAATGGAATAGATAAGATCTATGCTGATATTGTCAAAGCCGGCTTTCCGTGCCTGATGGATGCATTGAATGGCTTCAGAAGTCCGATGGGCCCGGTTCAAAAATTTTAAAATGTTGTCATCAAAGGACTGAATACCAATGCTGAGACGGTTAATCCCCACCGTTTTCAGCAGGGCTAATTTTTCCGGACTCAAATCATCGGGATTGGCTTCCAGGGTAACCTCTGGGTGCATGACAATCGAAAAATTCTTGTGAATGGCATCAACGAGTAAGTCCAGCTCGAAAGCTGTCAACATCGAAGGGGTGCCACCCCCCCAGTAGATGGTATCCAACGGGTTCGCGTTAAGGTACTGTCTTTGCAATGCAATTTCACGGGCAATTAATTCAATCAATTCCCTGCGTTGACTTTGATTGGTAGAAAAATGAAAGTCACAATAATAGCAAGCTTGTTTGCAAAAAGGGATGTGAATGTAAAGCCCAGCCATGAAGTCCAAAGATAGGAGTCTGCTTCCGGGAAATTTCCAATCCCAAAAGAATCTGATACTTTTGCCTTGTTGATTTTTAATGAAGTATTTTACCTTTCTCCTGCTTTTCACTTCACTAACGGCTTGGCCCCAGACGGTTTCTGAATACAATGCAAGACAAGATTGGCAAGTGTATACAGACAATGGTTGGGCAACGTATCAAAATCAACAGTCGAAGGCGATCCATTTTACGATTGGAAACAAATTTTTGGCCAGCACGCTGGTGATCATTGACAAGGCGCCATTTTCCGTTTTCGTGAACGGCAAACTTTTAGCCAACGGTAAGGACACACTAAGAATGAAGGTAGACTCCTTGCACACCTATGCCGGTGACAGGCTCATCAGTATTTATCAGGATCAGCCAATCTACGCGTTAAAGACCATACTATTAACTCCGCAGATGCAACCGGACGAGTTTGAGAATCCGGCCCGGGTACGGAATTTTTTCTCCGACTTTGTGATCATCGCTTCGTTTTTATTGGTTGGATTGATCGTCATGCTGTACCGGATAAACCCCCGCCTGACGTTTGACTATTTAAATATCATCAAATTGTTCTCAATTCAGGAGCGCGATGAATCGATTGTGGCGGGCCGGATCGGCTCCAGCGTAAACCTGTTATTTTTTGGATTCATTAGTTTTCTCCTGGCATTGTTGTTTCTGATTGTCTTCAGAATGGCTCCGGATCGAATCTGGTTGGCAGGAGAATTTACTTTTGATTCAACGGAGGGAGTGTTTCTAGACTGGTTTTTTATTTCGGTCATCATTTTTGCCATGTTGATGACCAAGTTGCTTCTGATCGTTAACTTCTCGCTGTTGTTTCGCTTGCGCGATACTGTTCGCTTTCAGTTTTTCAACTTTATTCGTTTGTTATTCATTGTTTCAATTACCCTGTGCATGTTGGCCGTTGTTTATTTTATCATTCAAACTCAGCAACCGGGCCCTTTCTACTTTTTGCTTATCCTGGCAACGGTGTTTATTGGAATCGGAACCCTGTTCTTATATCTGAAATTATTGGCCCGAACGGCACTCCCGGTTTTTCATTTATTTTCCTACCTTTGCGCAACCGAAATCATTCCGCTATTGATTTTAGGTAAATGGATATTGTTGTAAGGCGAACCCGATACGTGTTGATATGACAGAAACGGTTACTGACAGAATGCGAAAAGTGAAAAGCATTCTGGTTACGCAGGATGCCCCCACCGATGTAAATTCCCCCTACCTTAAGCTTGCCGAAAAATACAATCTGAAAATCGACTTTCGTCCATTCATCCAGGTTGAAGCGGTACCCATTAAGGACTTCAGAAAGCAGAAGGTTGATCTCCTTCAACATACGGCTGTCATCTTCACAAGCCGACATGCCGTGGATCATTTTTTTCATATTTGCCGCGAATTGAAAATCGAAATGCCAGCGGACATGAAATACTTCTGCATTTCTGATCAGACATCAAATTATCTCCAGAAGTATATTGTAATCCGGAAGCGCAAAATTTTTTCCGGTCTGAAGGACACCAAGGATTTATTGGAGATTATCAAGAAGCACAAAAACGAGAAGTTTTTATTCCCCTGCTCCGACATCCGTAAGAGCGATATCCCCGACTTCCTCGGAGACAATGGGTTTACGTTCACCGAAGCCATCATGTATCAAACCGTGGCGGCCAACCTGAGTGACCTGAAGAATGTTTACTACGACATCCTGGCTTTCTTTAGTCCATCTGGGATTAACTCCCTGTTCATAAACTTTCCTGAATTCAAGCAAAACAATACCCGGATCGCGGCCTTCGGGCCCACCACGGCCAAGGCCGTACGGGAGGCGAATCTGATCCTGGACATTGAGGCCCCCCAACCCAATGCCCCCTCCATGACAGGCGCATTGGAGCTGTATATAAAAGCAGCGAACGGAATCAAATAACTTCTTAAGGGTTACGTTTTTAACAGGACTTTGATTTTATTACACTTTAATTACATTCTCGTTGAAAGTGTACCGAGAATTGATTTATCTTTAAGTCCTGTTGAACTAGCAACGTGAAGAAATTTTATTTTTTTATTCTCCTGACCAGTGCCCTGGCACAACATTGTTTTGGTCAGCAAGACCCGCAGTTTACACATTACATGTTTAATAACTTGTATTTTAATCCGGGGTTTGCGGGCGCAGAGGGGATTACAAAATTTACGGCCATCCACCGGAGTCAGTGGCTGGGGTATCAACCCACCTTTGGAGGTGGAGGTGCGCCAACGACCCAGATCTTTAGTGTCACAACACCGATCAATAAAATCAGGAGCGGATTTGGAGCGTATGTCCTGAATGATCGGCTTGGCCCACAAAACAATTTAGAGGCACAGGCCACCTATGCCTATCATTTACAAATGAAGGGCAGTAAAATCAGTTTTGGTATGCGGGCAGGAATTTATTCGCAGACCATTAACTTCGATCAGTACCGACCGATCGATCCGAACGATCCGTTATTACAGGCCTCGGGTAAGGAATCACAAGTCCGCCCCGACCTGGCCGCGGGAGTCTTTTTGCAACGCGAAAAATTTTATGCCGGAGTGAGCTTTGATCACCTGCTTAAATCTGAATTTGACTTTGGCCTAAGTCAACGCAACGAACTGCAAACCCATTTGTATGCAACGGGCGGATATTATTATCAGGTAAATTTTGACGTCCGATTGCAGTTTTCCACGCTGATTAAGTCTGATTTTACCAAGACAACCTTCGATCTGGGTGCGATCGCTTACTTGAAAGATACTATGTGGGGCGGTTTGGCGTTTAGGCAATCAGAAGCCGCCATACTTTTGCTAGGGTATAGTATTTTAAAGGACAAGTCGTTAAAGATTGGCTATGGTTTGGACTATGTAATTAAGGACCAGAGCGCCAAGCAACCGACTTCACATGAATTCTTATTAACCTACGAATTGCCGATAAACCCGGCAATTGGAAAAAAGGTGGTTCGAACCCCTCGGTACAGACATTAATCGATGGGTATTTTTTGGAATTTTTAAGAATTTAGTTGAATTTGGTATTCTTGATTAAGACAAAAGACACAAAAAGCAATAACTTTAGGGTCTATTTAGTTAGTTTAATCAGACTAAAAGGCGAGCTCTAATACTATGAGTATGATGAAAAATGTTTCTCCGAAGATTCTGTACTATGCTTTAATTATAGGGGCCGGATCGCTGGTGGGTGGCTGCGGTTTATTGGGCATTGGCGGCAAAGGCGGTGGCGATGCACAAGGCGAGGTAGTTGGACAGTCAACCCTGGAGCGTAGGGAGGGTTGGTCCATGGTCATTCCATACGGCATGGTGCCGATTCCTGCCGGAACTTTTCACATGGGTCAAGCCGATGAGGACCCTGCCTCTACCCAAATCAACTTCAACAAGCAAATCACGATTGGTCCTTTGTTCATGGACGAAACAGAGATCACCAATGATGAATATCTCCAGTTCACTACTTTCTTTCTGGATCCGAATGGGGCCGAGGGGTTAACCAATTTCGATCAAATCGGACAGCAGGAGTTTATGGAAAAGTACTATCCGGATACGACAGTCTGGATGAAAGACTTTTCACACCACATGGGTGATCCGCTGGTGGACTATTATTGGCAGCACCCAGGGTATCAGGATTATCCCGTAGTTGGGGTTAGCTGGGAAGCGGCTATGTTTTTTGGAAAATGGAGAACGGCCTTCTTAAATGAGTGGCGGCAGGTAAATGGCGGTCAACCCCCCATGCCTGCTTTCCGGCTCCCATCCGAAGCCGAGTGGGAATATGCAGCCCGCGGTGGACGTGATATGGCAAAGTATCCATGGGGTAACCCGTACATTCGAAATTCAAAAGGATGTATGCTGGCCAACTTCAAACCCGGCCGTGGTAATTTTTATGATGACGGTTTTGCTTATACTGCCCCGGTGGGTATTTATTTCCCGAATGATTATGGTTTAGTGGATATGGCTGGAAATGTTTCGGAGTGGTGTTTGGATGACTTCAACCCTGCCTCGGTACCTACGGTGTGGGATCTGAACCCCCAATTCATTGATAAGAATGCGTACGACCGCGAAGGGAATTCGAAAGAACGCTACAATGCACGCAAAGTGGTGCGAGGTGGTTCCTGGAAGGATGTTGCTTACTACCTGGAAACCGGTACAAGAACCTATGAGTATAAAGATTCAACACGGGCATACATTGGCTTTCGGTGTGCGATGACCAACCTGGGCCGCTCGTCTGGTGCTGAATTTCAATAATTAAAAACTCTGGCTATATTTAACAAAATCTCGGACTAAACTTAAATCTTAAAGAACCATGGCAAAGAAAAAAGGCGGATTTGTCGCACTATTCTTCACAACCATTATGCCCAAAGTTTATGGTATTGGTGCAGCGGTTGTAATTATTGGAGCACTTTTCAAAATCTTACACTTAGAAGGAGCGAATGCGATGTTGATGATCGGATTAAGTGTGGAAGCAGGAATCTTCTTCCTGAGTGCATTCGAACCCCCGCATCCAGAACCAGATTGGTCAAAAGTATATCCGGAATTGGCTGAAGACTATGAAGGACCGGTAAATCCTAGTGCAACTCGCATCAGCAACCGCCCTGCCGGTGGCGAATCGCCTTTATTGAAAATTGATGAAATGCTCAAGACTGCCAAGGTCGACCAGAATTTGTTAGATAACCTGGGCAAAGGTCTTACCAACCTGGCTACATCAGCCTCTCAAATGAATAACCTTTCCAATGCAGCCGTGGCTACGAACGAATATGCCAAAAATGTTCAGTCTGCTTCCACTGCCTTAATGGAAATGAATAAGTCGTACGGAACTGCCATGAAGGCCGTTACGGCCATGGCCGATGCCTCGAAGGACACCAGCGAATACCATGCGCAGGTGCAAAAAGTAACCAAGAATCTGGCCGCGTTGAATACCATTTATGAAATGGAATTAAAGGATGCCGATTCGCATGTGAAGAACATGAATAAGTTCTATGAGAGTTTAACCGGGGCAATGCAAGGATTGTCCAAGGTTGGCGAAAATACCTCCAAGTTTACGACTGAGTTAGGGAGCCTGACCGGCAACATCACGGCATTGAATAAAGTGTATGGTGGCATGCTTACGGCTATGAAAGGCAGTAACAGCTGATTGATTGAAACGGAGTTTAATTTATTAACCAAAAATTAATTAACCATGGCAGGTGGTAAGGAAACACCCAGGCAGAAGATGATTGGTATGATGTACCTGGTGCTTACTGCGCTCCTTGCGCTGAACGTAAGTAACGCGGTGCTCGAAAAATTTGCCATCATCGATGAAACGCTGGTGAAGCTGATCACGGAGACCAATGCTTCAAACGAGATCAAACTGAACAGTATTCTGGCATCAAATACCGATGCGCAGGCGGAGGCCGCAAAAGCAAAGGCAAAGGAGATTCGGGAACTGACCAAGTCTACCCTCACCTATTTGGATGAGTTGAAAAAGAAGATGTCCACCGAAGCGGATGGAGCTGCTATTGAAGGCGAGGAATTGGTATTGAATACCAACCGTTCAGAAGAACTGATGCTGGATCATCAGAAGCCAGAAGAAGGGATTGAGTATGAGAAGCGTTTGACAGATTATGTAAATAATCTTAACAAGATTATGGGGCTTAAAACTCCATTTGAGAAGTTAACAAAAAAGGCAGAGGATTACGAACAGTTCAAAAACAATACGAACCAATTGGATAAAACGTTCCTGCAGTTCTCCTTTGAGCTAACCCCTACGATGGGCGCCATTGCTACGGTAAGCCAGATGCAAACCGAGATTTTGGAGTATGAGCGCACTGCATTAGATACTTTATTTGCACGGGCGGATGCCAAAACCATAAAGTTTAATAAGGTTGTTCCGATGGTTCGGGCAGAATCCAATACGCTGGTTGCCGGAACTGAATATACCGCTGACCTATTTATTGCTGCAGCCAGCGATGAAGAGCCAGAGATGTTTTTTGAAGGTGGTCCCGTTAAAGTAGATGTGGATCCCGTAACCGGAATCAAGATGGGTAAGATCAAGTTTCGCACCTCCGGAGGCACGTATGATAAAAATGGTCTTGCCGAGAAATCATTTAAGGTTAAGATCAATGTGAAAGGAAATCCTTACGAAGAAGTAGTTAGATATAAGGTAGCCCGTCCGGTGGCAAAATTTGAGTCCGAAAGCGCCAGTACGCTTTATCTGGATTGCGGAAATGAAATGACAGTAAGTGTACAGGGGTTGCCTGATGCGTCTGGAATTTCGTTGAGCGCGCCTGCCGATCAAGGAAAAGTAGTTCAGCAGGGTGCCGGTAAGTTTGTGCTTATTCCAACTCGCCCGCAAATGGATGTTCGTGTTTCTGTGGCCGGAGCCCAGATTGAAGTGAAGTCGTTTAAGGCGAAGGGTGTCCCTATGCCTTCTGCCAAGTTGATGGTTGGAAACGGTGAGTACGATGTAAAACGGGGCATTCCTCAGGGAACGAACATTGTACGCTTTGTACCGGATATTTCGGATGAGACATTCAAGCGTAACAATGCAAAGGATGCCTCCTATCGGGTTGTAAGTATGACACTTCAAATTACAGGCAAAACACCCATTACGTTGAACTCAGGAACAATTGAGTTGAGCAAATATGGGCTTAAGGTCAACGATAGTTTCTCGATTTACAATGTTCAGGTAGTTCGTTCAACCTGGGATCCTAATGACGGTGATAACAAACCTGTTCCTGCTAACTTGTCAGGGACATACTATGTTGGAAAGTAAAAAATTAAAAATGAAGTCTGGATTTCTTTTCTTATTGTCGTTTGGCTTGGTGAGTAGTGCGCTGGGGCAGCAGGATACGGTTTATAATCCCAACTCAACAGAACGAATTCCCTATTATGAGCAGCTCTACCGTTTCCGGGTTGAGCGAATGGTGGATTTGGGGGAAAAGCAAAATGCTGGCTTCAAGTCTTCGGTGTCTGATATCGGTGATTTCATTATCAAAAGTATTCAGGCTGAGACCCTGGTTGCTTATGATGATTCGTTGAAGAACAGACGAGCAGCTGCCGAAATTTTAATTAGTAACCAGGCTGTAATTGCTGCGGTCTGGGATCAGAACAAGGAATACTTTTCGGATGAAGAGGTAAGTTATCGGGGAAAAAACTATACATCAAGCCGCCCTTCTAACAAAGGAAATTTGCCGACCGATACGCAATGGTGGAACTTGTCAGTAAATCAAACTGAGTATTATACCAAGAATAATATAGTTGGGCTTCAAATTATTGAAGATGTGATTTTCGACAAGAGAAGATCGAGGTTGTACTATGATATTCAAGCTATTGGTCTGTTAGCTTCCAGAAACGGAGAAACCGCCTTTAGTCCGATTGCCTTTATTTACTATAAGGATTTCCTTAACCTGGTAGAGAAAACTGCGCATAGTAAGGATTGGAAGGAGCGCGATCGCGTCATGTGGAGAAACCGGTATAATCCGGCTGAGAACAGAACATTTACTGATGCGTTTAAATTACGATTATTCCACGGTGTGATTGAGAAAGTTGAGAACCCTGACAACCTTACCATACAGCGGATCTATGAGAACAACGGACGCACCTGGGGTGAAGCTGTATTTGCCCGTTGGGAGGAAGAAATGCGGATGATGGAAAAGGAGCATAATCTCTGGGAGTATTAATAAGGATTTGAATAAGTTTAAAGCCCCGAACAGGGGCTTTTTCATTTTGCATGGTACAAATACGCATTGGTGTTAAGTCGGATTTGCCGCGGGTTCTTGAGCTTATAAAAGAGCTGGCCGAATATGAAAAGGCTCCGCAGGAGGTTACCAATACCCTGGCGTTAATGGAAGTGGATGGTTTTGGGGCCCATCCAATCTATGGATTCTATGTAGCGGAAGAGGAGGGTACCATACTGGGAATATCCTTGTACTACTACCGGTATTCAACCTGGAAGGGAAAGCGGCTTTACCTGGAGGACATCGTAGTTACCCAGTCGCACCGCGGCCGGGGTATTGGCAAAATGCTTTTTGATCAAACGATGAAGAAAGCCTTGGAGGAGAATTGTACCGGAATGATGTGGCAAGTGTTGGACTGGAACACCCCCGCAATTGAATTCTATAAAAGATATGGTGCCCGGTTGGATTCCGAATGGGTCAATTGCCATTTGGAAGCAGCTGATATCCGGAAAATCCTCGGTTAAACTTCGTCCAGCAGGGTATTAAACGCTACGTGCTGATCTTTAAAGCGAAGCCGGTGTGCTTCCGTAATTTTGGGCGCAAATTCATTCAGGTAATTCAACACATTCTCAATGTTGGTAGCGAAGCATTGAATACTGTAGGATACCGATGTCTCATCATCGTGGGTTAATACTTTGTACATCTTGTAGTCTACAAATAATCCAGTCTCCATCATGGCGGGAATGTAAGTTTCCTTTATCCACACGATCCATTCTTGTTCAATCTGCTTATCCACTCCGAAGGTCACATTGTATAGAAGCATACATTAATCGGTTATGGAAACGTAATCCTGAAGATAGCTGAATTCTTCTGTTAACTGGCCATGCTCGGTAATAGTTCCACGTCTGATGATCCCCTCGGAGTCATTCACCAAAAGGGGCTTAAGAATCCGGTCAATCAAATCCCGGCCAAATTCTTCCGAAGCACTTCTTGGCAATTCGCAGGGCAAATTATCTACCGCCATCGAGGTCACATAGCTTTCGCCACTGAGGGGCGGCAGAATGGAATTCGTTACCGGATCATAATCATAAAGGGGTTCGGGAATGGTGCTGGCCTGTTGGGTGCTGGGCACCGATCCATTAATATCACAAGTAATGTCGGCAATCACCCTAATTTTAAATTCCGGAGAAAGCATGTCTTCGCGGGTAAACAGCACGGGTGCTCTTGGATTCCAGAATGCGCCTGCCAGGAGTAACTGGGCAACCTTGGTAAATTTTACGAACAAAGACCGGTAGCGTTCCGGATGCTGATGAAATTCCTCGCGATTAAAGTGCCCGCTTTCAATACGTTCGTGATAATCGGCACTGCTAAGTTGTGCATAGACAGGCTCATCAAACGATTTTGTTAAAAAATCACCTGGGCTCACCTTCCGGATGCCAGCTGTATCCAGAGTTTCCATCGCTCCTTTCGCAACCCTACCAGCACCCGTTAATATGATTTTGATTGGAGGCAATTGAACTTTTCTAAGCTCTAACTTCAAATCATTGATATCAAAGCAATCAAAAGCCCTTCTAACGGAGAACAAGTTGTACCGTTTACCATACGTCCATAACCCATTATAGGCACCCACAATTCCGGCAAATCGGCCAAAGGCGATCAGACGGTTTCCCTGATAATCTTTTAAGGCCTCGTAATCGATCAGACGAATATTCTTTTTTAAAATGGCCTGCAGCAGTTTTCGGTTATGCGGCTGCTTTTTAATGGTATGCGAAAAGAATAAGTAGGTTTTGTTCTCCATCAACGATTCAATGGGCACCTCTTTAATGCCCATCAATACATCGCAATCATTGAGGTTCGATGCAACCTCGATGTTCAGATTTCGGTATTCATCATCATTAAAGCACCGCACCGGACTTTCCTGACAAACTATTTTAACGGTTGGAAACCGCTGTTCTATTTCTTCAGTTTGAGCGGGGGTAAAGGGTACGCGTTTATCCGGAGGAATTTTACCTTCTTTTATTAAGCCGATCTTTGTAATTGACATGCCGATGCTATTTTAAGCCTTCTAAGGTACTTAGCTTTTCTCGTTTTATTACCTTGTGTGGGGTATGGAAAATTATACAATATTAGTATGCGGATGGGGTGTTTATTTTTTTATACATAGCTGGCTTGCTTCCAATTCCGTAAAAACGTTTATCGGTCGAAATAGCAGGATCTATCCTTACTATCGGTTATTTTATTCAGTTGTCTCCACGATTGGACTATTTTTTTTGCTTGCTTTTAACAGTTCCTTTCAGCAAGAGTATTTATTTCAATCCATTGGATGGGTGTGGTATGCAAGTTTGATGTTGGCTACTGGCGGAGTTATTATTCTCAGCCGCGCTTTCCGGTATTATAATGCGAGTAGTTTTTTGGGGTTTAAGGAAGAGGATCAACGGTTTGTCCGTAATGGTATTCTCAATCGGGTTCGGCATCCCATCTACAGCGGCACCATCCTGATTGTGATCGGTTTTTTCTTATATAATCCAACCATGCCCACCCTGGTATCAGTGGTTTGCATCCTTACTTATCTGCCAGTTGGGATCGCCTTGGAGGAAAAGAAACTAATTCAGCAGTTTGGCGAGGCCTATCGTCTATACAAAAAAGAGGTGCCGGCTTTGATCCCTCGAATCTGTAAGCAAGGATAATTATTCAAGGAAGTTACCCAGAATGGAGCTGGCTTCTTTTCTTGAATTTCTACCATACGGGGCAAGTGCCTGCACTAACTTTCTAATGGGCATGGATTGTAACCAAACCTTACCACTGCCTCGTAAGGTGGCAAGAAAAATACCCTCACCACCAAAGATCATCGATTTCAAACTGCCGGTACTTTCCACATCAAAATCGATGTGTGACTCAAAGGCAACAACGCATCCGGTATCCACCCGCAAGGTTTCGTTGTTCAGCGTGCGCTCAATAACTGTTCCACCGGCATGCACAAAGGCCTTGCCATCTCCTTGAAGCTTTTGGAGAATGAACCCTTCGCCCCCAACCAAACCTGCCCCAATCTTACGATTGAACACGATGGATAATTTTGTACCGTAGGCTGCACACAAAAAACCGTCCTTCTGAACTACCAATTCATTGTTCCGGCTGGTCGCTAGATCAACGGGAATGATGGTGCCGGGGTAAGGAGCCGAAAATCCAACCTTTGCTTTTCGATTACCGCGGTTTGTGAAATGGGTCATAAACAACGACTCCCCCGTCAATATTCTGCTCCCGGCTGAAAGCAATTTATCAAACAAGCCCTGGCTGGGATTGGAGCCATCGCCCATTTTCGTCTCGAACACGATCCCATCTTCCATAAACAGCATGGCCCCTGCTTCGGCAATCACTGTTTCCATCGGGTCCAACTCCACTTCCACAATCTGAATGCTTTCACCTTTAATCTGATAGTCGATTACGTGCGAGGTTGCCATATGCTATTGGGTTTTGTTAATAACCTTAAAAACGGGATACTCTACCGGCAGGTTTTCAGTTTTGCGTTTTTCTATGTAGTCATCGAAAAAATTCCAGGTAAGCAATCCGTCATCGGATTGGGGCTCCAGTAAATAGAAAATCAGGTTACCCAGCGGTTGTGCCAGGGTTACTTTGAAATCGCCTTTCTTGAATTTTCTGGTAGCAGGAGTAAATTTACCGTCTACCTGGGCCAAGGCATGGCCCTGAAAAGCCTGCTTTGCCTTTTCGACCTTTTCAATCTGGAATACTTCTCCTTGTGCCGTTATTGATTTTGTCAATGTTTCTATCATGATGCCATGCATTTTAAGATTCTCGGCTAGCGCAACAAATTGCGAGGGAATGATGTAACTGGTGGGAACTACACTTTCAGCGGTGGGCTCAAAGCGAGCATGATAGGTTACATTTTCAAGGGTCGTTATTTTTCCGGTGCGAACAAATTCCACCGTTCCATCTTCCTTTTTCTTTTGAATGTACTCATACGAGCGGAAATCCTTTAGAGCTCCGAGTGGTACCATCTTGAACCGGACTCCCTTCTTCAGCCCTGCTGCATTCTGCAGGCTCGTTAGGGTTTCTACTTCTGCCCGTTTGTTGGTTTCAATTATCTCTGTAGCATGGGCATTGGTGTACTCAAGAATTTCGGAAACAAACCGATAGGTGGAATGAATACGTTGATAAAACCGCTCATGGGCAAACGCCTCACTCAAAATGGACATCCGGTTGCGCAATCCAAACTGATTAACCAGGTAGCGGGGGTGATGATTATAAGTATAGAAATTTTTGGGTGGCCACCCCTCGCGCAGAGAATAATCCCCAAACGGTCCGAAGGTGAGATCGTATTTTGCTTTTACAGAATTTGTGATTTCGGGCAGCATTTTATTGTTAACAAATTCGTAGGGAGCGGCATGACCGCTACTCAAATAGCCAGGTGCCCAGGTAAGCGAGTATGCATGCCAGGTTCCATTGGTAGTATGTAAATCCACAAATACCTGGGGATCCCAAGGGAGAATAACTTCGGAAAACAAAGCCCGGGTTTCCAACGCTTCCATCTTCATGCCATCGCGGTTAAGGTCCAGCCCCTGGCTATTTTCGCGCAGTCCAACTTCCAGAGGACTGTCTTCCTGTGAAGGCCGCTTTCCTTTTTCCATTTTATCATTGCTATCCGTGTTATAAATGGGGGCGAAAAGAAGGATTTGATTTTCAAGTAAATGAGCGTTGTCCCCTAATAGGATTTCACGCATCAGCATCATCAACACTTCTTTGCCTTCCACCTCCCCGGCATGAATATTTCCCTGGATGTAGATCACAGGTTTACCGGTGGCGTGGGCTTCGGCAGCTGTTTTTATTTTGTCTTTTGAAAGGATCGCCACAGGAATGTCTTTCCCTTCCAGACTCTTTCCCATGGAAAAAACATGCACTGATTCAGAACGGGCTTGTATGGCGGTTAAAAAGGCAACTACCTCTGCATGGGTAGACGTTTTGACAAAATTCGATTTTTCCGGAGTGATAAGAAGATCTTCAGGCCAGCTTGTTTGTGCGAAAGGAGAGGAAGCAGATGCCAAAATTAGCAGGCAACTAAAAAGTGCGCGCATCACTCAATCCTTTTTTTTCTTTTTCTCCTTTTTCAAATCTTCGTAGTCATCGCGTTCTGCCAGTTTCTTGTCATCCACATTCTCATTCAAAAAATCATTCAGCTTTTCGATGGCCATATTTGATTTTAATTCACCAAACTGATCAATGGAAACTTCAAAGCCGGACAGGTCTTTATGAACCCGCGGCTTGCCTTGTTTCTTGCTGGGTTTGTCCGATTTCTTAGCCATGTTAAACCTTTTTAATAGTTTTTAATGCGTATTCAATTCTCGACACGACTTCAGTACAACCCAGAATTTCCATTGAGCGCATCAGGTCTGGTCCCGAGGCACCCCCAGTAACCGACACCCTTAGCGCCTGCAAAATTTTTCCAGTACCAATTCCAAGGTTGGAGGCTACATTTTCCAGAGTTGATTTAGCAAGTTCTGCAGTAAGATCTTTTATTCCAGACAGCGCCCGGGCATAAGCCGTTAGAACTTTTACTGCCTCATCATTCCATTTTTTGGTAATGACTTGATCATCGTAAGAAGTTGGTGCTTCAAAGAAAAACTTACCCTGTTGCCAGAAGTCCTGGGTAAAGGTGACTCGCTCTTTCAACACACCACATATTTTCGCTGCTTTTTCTTTCGAGCAGGAGATTTCCTTTGGCAGGGCATTCAACAGATAAGCAGCCAAATCTTCGTTCGGTTTCGCCTTTAAATATTGCTGGTTGAACCACTGTGCTTTGTGGATATCGAAGCGAGCCCCGGCCTTGCCGATGCGCTCTATGGTAAACGCCTGAATCAATTCTTTCATGGAGAATAACTCTTGCTCCGTACCGGGGTTCCAGCCTAAGAAGGCTAGAAAGTTCAGCAAAGCATCCGGTAAATATCCAGACTCGCGGAATCCTTTTGCCAATTCGCCAGACTTCGGGTCCTTCCAATTCAAGGGAAATATCGGGAAGCCCATTTGATCAGCATCGCGCTTGCTTAGTTTGCCATTGCCATCGGGTTTTAACAAGAGGGGCAAATGGGCAAATTGTGGCATCTGGGTTTCCCACCCCAGAAAACGATATAACAGAACATGCAAGGGGGCTGATGGCAGCCACTCTTCCCCACGGATCACATGCGTGATTTTCATGAGGTAATCATCCACAACATTGGCCAAGTGGTAGGTAGGCATTCCGTCCGATTTCATTAATACCTTATCATCAATTTGCGAAGAGTGCACCTTTACTTCTCCGCGGATCAGATCCTGTAATTGAATTTCTTCCGCATCCGGTACCTTTAGCCGGATAACATAGGGAATTCCTTTTTCAAGCTTTTGTTTTACTTCCGCTTCCGGCAAGGTGAGCGAGTTGTTCATCATCATGCGGGTAGTAGCACTGTATTGTTGACTGACCGAGCCTGTAGCTTTGAGACGCGTACGCATAGCTTCCAGTTCTTCTTCGGTATCGAATGCATAATAAGCATTGCCTTCCGCAATCAGCTTTTGCGCGTATTGTTTGTAAAGAGCTTTGCGTTCGGATTGCCGATAAGGAGCATGGGGTCCGCCTTCTTTCAGCCCTTCATCAATCTTTATCCCTACCCAGGCCAACGATTGGAGAATGTATTCCTCTGCACCGGGTACAAAACGGGTTTGGTCGGTGTCTTCAATCCGCAGGATCATCGTCCCGTTGGTCTTCCGGGCCAATAAATAATTATACAAAGCTGTTCGCACCCCGCCAATGTGCAAGGCACCGGTGGGGCTGGGCGCAAAACGAACTCGAACTGGACGCATGAATACAGAATAAGAATTTCAAAGGTAAGAATAATTAAACCACCAACAGATGCTCTGTTTAGCGTGACAACCCAAGTAAATTTGAAACTTTACTTCACTGCGATGCAAGAAATCTCAACATTGACATCTTTAGGAAGGCGGCTTACTTCCACCGTTTCGCGGGCCGGTGGTTGCGTAGCGAATTTTTTTCCGTAGGCTTCATTTACTACCGGAAATTGACCCATGTCTTTTAAAAAGATTGTACACTTAACCACATTGGTAAAGTCCATTCCGGCCACGGTCAAGATTTCACCAATATTTTTCAACACCTGATTGGTCTCCTCGGTGATATTGTCTGTTAGAATTTTGCCCGAGGCCTTGTCAATCGCAATCTGCCCCGAAACAAATAGCATGGATCCAACTTTAATAGCCTGGCTGTAAGGGCCAATGGGTTCCGGTGCATTGGCTGAATAAATTACTGCTTTTGACATAGAACGAGGTTATGTTACTTTTGATCAAATATCGGTAATCTGGTAACGCAAGACAATTGTACAGGCGCATGAATATCCTGGTAGTCGGAAATGAACGGAACGGACAGGAATGCCGTGAAAAATTTGGGACGGAGCATACCTGGTGGCGGGTGTCCAATTACCAGGAGGCGCAGGATTACCTGGAGACGACTGAGGTGATATTTGATTTTATTCCAGGCCCCACCCTTGACGTAAAGATCTTTACCCATCAAATCGTATTTCTAAATACCACCTTCATTACCCTTTCAACATTATTGAAGAATAGTTCAGCATCAAGGGCAAGTTTTTTTGGTTTCTGTGGATTACCAACTTTTCTAAATCGTGAACGGCTGGAAGTAAGTGTTGCCAATGAAGGCGATGTTGCTGGACTGAAGGAAATTTGTGGGAGACTCAATACAATGTATTCCCTCGTGGCCGACACGGTTGGGATGGTTACCCCAAGGATTGTATGCATGATTATCAATGAAGCTTATTATACGGTAGCGGAGGGGACAGCCACGCGATCGGATATTGATCTGGCCATGAAGCTCGGCACCAATTACCCTTACGGACCGTTTGAATGGGCGGAACGGATTGGACTTAATGAAGTCTACGAAGTTTTATTGGCTGTACACACAACCACCCGCGATGAGCGTTATTTGATTTGCCCACTATTGAAAAAAGAAGCGGGCTTTTAAGATTCATTTCTTCTCGAACCTGAAATCACACTTGCTGGCCCCTAAAGCAAGGGTCCCCGTTCGCTTCAGCGTAAGTCCTGCCAGAGACGATGTGATGTGATCGATTTCACAGACTAACGGGTCAATATTTGGATCCGATGTCGTTGAAACAGGTTGCAAATACCACATTCCTGTATATCGATTCCATAGCCAAATCCCAGGGTCTCATTTTTGTCCGTGAGAATTTGAACCACAAACCCATTGGGATGGGCTTGGTTTTTTGCCCCTTTTCGCTAACTGCTGGATGAGGACGATACCTACCCGGGTTTCAATAAGTTTGGGACGGAAGTTTTTTAATAACCTGTGTAAATAATATTTTGGTCGCACATAGTCATTGACGAGTTCAAATAGCACGGTCCGAATATTTTCGAATGATTCGCCTGCTTGGTGGAGTACCTCTATGGTGGCCAGGAAATAGGCAGCAATCTCCAATCTGCATCCACCGGGTTTTTAGAAGTTCTCGCAACCCGCACTCCGGTTGTAAACGTTTCAATACGGCCTTAACTTCAAGCATGAGCCACTTAGTCTGTTGCGGAAAATGGCGTTGAATGACCCGGTGAAAGTGTTTTTTAAAACCCACACCTCATGATACAATTTCTTTTTGCACTATGGTTCGAAACGTTAGATTCACCCGGGGGCTCCTAACTTTTTTTGTGGGTGGCAACCGGTGCAGCCAATTGATTTGTGTGGCACCTTTCATCACCAGCAAACTACCATGCTCCAACACCAATGAAACGGTTTCTTTCGTTTGTTTGTGTTTAAAAGAAAACTTCCGTTCAGCCCCAAAGCTTAACGAAGCGATTGCCGAATGTGGACCTAGCATCTTTTCATCATCACTGTGCCAGGCCATGCCTTCCTCACCGGTGTGGTACAGATTGAGCAAGCATGAATTGTAGGTGGCGCCACTTAATCGTTCAGACAACGCTTTTAGCTTCAGCAATTCGGGTGTCCAGGGCAACGCTTGTTTTGTTATGTTAGAATAGGTGTATGAATAATCCTGATCACCGTACCAGGCTACTTTGCGCTTGGTGATGATATGCCGGCCGAAAATCACCGCCTCATCATTTTTCCAGCTGATGGTCGTGAGGAGTTGCTCAAGATAATGGTGGGCCTGGGCAGTACTCATAATTCTACCGTGATACTCCACATCCCCATCAAAGGGAAGAATGTTCAGAATTGTTTCCGAGTTAAATAAATCCATGCGTGATATTTCTTTTTTAAACATTGTCCACAGGGCCGATAGCCCTGTTTGATCGCTTCTTTTTCTGAGACAAAAAAGACCCGGTTTTGTCTTTTCATTCGCTTACCCGAAGTACAGGATAGCAATCCATAGATTTTTAACCGTTTGTTTCCTGCAAATGAAATTTCTTTTTGCTTTAAGGCTTTATATAGTAGTCTCGTGTGCATTGAAGAGTGAAAGAGCATTACCTGACAAAGGTAGTATCCGGTGAACAATTATAAACCCGATTCTTGCTGAGTTGATAAATTTGAGTTTTTCAAGACAACACTTTCTGCTTCTGTAACTTTAGTCACTAACTTAGCAGGTGTTAACCGATACCTTTGCGCCTTTATTGATGACAACAATGGAAATAGTTGGTTATGCAGCCTCCATCATTATGGGCCTTTCCCTGGGATTGATTGGCGGAGGAGGTTCTATACTTACCGTCCCGATCCTGGTTTATTTGTTTGATGTTGACCCGGTACTCTCAACTGCCTATTCATTATTTGTAGTGGGCCTTACCAGTGTGGTGGGCTCTTACAGTCATTTTAAGAAAGGCAATGTTCATTTACAAACTGCTGTAATCTTCGGTGTGCCTTCCATTCTTGCGGTGTATGCCGTACGAAAATTTGTCGTACCCGTTATACCAGATCCTGTTTTCACAATCAGTAATCTGGTCGTAACCAAACCCCTTTTTATCCTGGTCCTCTTCGCCTTGCTGATGGTGGTCGCCAGCATTTCGATGATTCGCAAAATCACCTTGAAAGAGGAACGGTCAGGACATATTCATTACAATTACCCGGTCATTTTTCTGGAAGGAATCCTGGTGGGCGGAATCACCGGTCTAGTCGGAGCTGGCGGTGGCTTTCTGATTATTCCAGCACTGGTCTTATTGGCTGGATTGCCGATGAAGCAAGCCGTGGGTACTTCCTTGTTGATCATTGCCCTAAAATCGCTCATTGGTTTTACCGGAGATTTAGGTTCCGGACTCGAAATCGACTATCAGTTCATGTTGTTCTTTTCTGTTTTTGCTATGGTAGGAATTGTGGCCGGCAGCTATTTGACCCGGTTCATTCCGAACGAAAAGTTAAAACCGGCATTTGGTTGGTTTGTGCTGATCATGGGCATTTACATCCTCGTCAAGGAGCTCTTCCTATAAAACCGGAAGCACTTGATTAGTCATTTTTTCTCCGGAATGCGAAAAGTCCAACGTGTTAATGCCTGCCTGAGCGGGAGTGGATTTTAGTGCGTGTTAAGGCCATTTTAAGCCTTTAATCCCATTTATTATAATTTTCGGAAGGACCGCCCTCAATACAAAACCTTTAATAAGCCATAAAACTAACCCTCTGTAACTTTTGTTACTGACATTAGTCATGTTTGTCCTGTATTTTTGTTCCTAGATTAAGATAACCCTTACCTGTTATGATAGAATTGATGCGTCAGCCCTGGCCCTGGTATGTGGCGGGAGCCGTTATTGGACTTACTGTTCCAGCTTTGTTGTTGTTAGGCAACAAGCACCTTGGCATTTCCTCTTCCTTGCGACATGTATGCGCTGCCTGTATTCCGGGAAACATTTCATTTTTCAAGTATGACTGGAAAAAGGAAATCTGGAATCTGTTTTTTGTTGGCGGAGTATTGATAGGTGGCATTATCGCTGCCCAGGCATTAAGCAACCCCGATCAAATTGTAATCTCTGAAAAGACCGTTACAGACCTGCAGGCATTGAATGTGACCGTAGATGGCGAGTTGATGCCGGCATCCATTTTCAGTTTTGAAAACCTGCTAACAATACAAGGCTTTTTGTTTTTTGTAGTCGGTGGATTCCTGGTGGGTTTTGGCACCCGCTATGCCGGAGGGTGTACCAGTGGGCATACCATCATGGGCCTTTCTAACCTGCAATGGCCCTCACTGGTGGCAACGTGTTGCTTCATGGTTGGTGGTATGGTGATGATTCATTTTATTTTCCCCTGGTTGATGAGTTTATAAAACTATAAAGAGATAGCGATGCAAAAGGCAAAGGATGAGTTTGTAGATGTTTCAGCAGTACCCCACCCGATTGAGTGTGAAGCACCCAACGATCAGGTAACCAAAGAGACCCTGATTGGATCGAACATTAAGTACCTGATTACAGGCATTGTGTTTGGAATTGTATTTGTAAAAGCGGAGATCATTTCCTGGTACCGCATTCAAGAGATGTTCCGTTTCCATTCCTTCCATATGTATGGTGTTATTGGCACTGCAGTGATTGTGGGTGCAATTTCCGTATGGGCCATCAAGCGTTTCGGCATTAAAACCATGCAGGGCGAAACGGTAGTTTTTCATGACAAGCAATTTCATTGGGGAAATGTAATTGGTGGGGTAATGTTTGGGTTAGGCTGGGGAATAACCGGTGCCTGTCCAGGCCCGCTTTTCGCGCAGATTGGCAGTGGATTTCTTGTTGTAATTGTAACCCTGTTGAGCGCTGTTGCAGGGACATGGGTGTATGGGTTGCTTCAAAAGAAGTTGCCACATTAAAAAGTCAGCTCAAAAAATCTTTTAACTCAGAATGAGAAACCGATCCCCGATAGAAAATCTTATCGGTAAACGAATCGGGTATTTTTAAAGAGTGCTGTAATTCACATGCTGCATTGCACCAAATGGAAAGTTATTCTCCACACGATCGTCCTTTTGTTAAAATGATCAGCCTGGTGTTGGTGCTGGTGGTTTTTCTGTTGATTGCCATGGGAGTGCTAACCTCCATCGTAGTAATCGGACCCAAGAAAGTGGCAGCGTGGTTGGCCACTCCAGATACAGTTAAGCCCACGGTTGAAACCGGGTCCAATTTTTGGCAGGCCCCGGATTGGAAGCTGGTTCCCGAGGATGAACAGGGAAAGCTTATCCGCTACGGACGAGATTTGATTGTGCAAACGTCATCCTATCTGGGTCCCAACGGTTCGGTGAAAGCGATGAGCAATGGCATGAATTGTCAGAATTGCCATCTGGATGCCGGCACCAAACTTTTTGGAAATAATTACAGTGCGGTGGCGGCAACCTATCCAAAATTCCGGCCCCGGTCCGGTACAGAGGAAACCATTGAAAAGCGTGTGAACGATTGTTTTGAGCGCAGTTTGAATGGCCTAGCTCTGGCAGAAAACAGCAAAGAGATGAAAGCAATTGTGGCCTACATTAACTGGGTAGGCAAGGATGTTCCGAAAGGAAAGTCTCCTGAAGGATCAGGGTTGGTTGAGCTCCCTTTCCTGGACCGGCCAGCCAATGTTGAGAATGGAAAGGTGGTTTACGAAAAGCAATGCGTTGTGTGCCACGGCAAAGAGGGGAACGGGATTGCATTGGCCGATGGTACCGGTTGGCAATTTCCTCCGTTGTGGGGCGAACATAGTTATAACCAGGGTGCTGGCCTTTACCGTCTCTCTCGTTTTGCCGGATACGTAAAAGCAAACATGCCTTTGGGGGCAACCTTTGACAATCCGCAATTAACCGATGAAGAAGCGTGGGATGTGGCGGCTTATGTTAATGCACTCCCTCGCCCTGAAAAAGATTTGAGCCAGGACTGGCCGGATATTTCAAAGAAACCAATTGATCATCCCTTTGGTCCCTTTGCGGATGAGTTTGATGAGACCCAACATAAATTTGGTCCTTTCAAACCGATACAGGAGAAACGAAAAGCCGGGGCGAAGTAAATCCATGAAGTTTTTAAAGATGATTGTAACCAGTTTGCTGGCGTTGGGCGGATTGCGGTCGGGGCAAGCACAGCATCATGATCCGAACTGGTCGGCCGAACGAATTCTGATAGATAAGCAATGCCTGGAGAAGGACAGCCTCACCAACCTGCTTCACAACATGGGCACATTTGAAGGCCATATCCGGAATTTCTTCATGACGACAACCAATCATGCCGGGTTTCCGGATTATTATGCGTTGGGGATCGGGGGCGGGCTAGGGTACTATTCACCGGTGGTAAAAGGATTTCAGTTAGGCATGTCGGGCTTTATCATTTATAATGTAGCATCATCACCATTGGCACCGGCACCGCCTTTTGCCAACCGGTACGAGGTAGGATTGTTTGACCTAACCAATCCGGATAATCATGAAGATCTGGACCGGCTGGAAGATCTTTATTTGCGGTACTACTATAACTCGAAAAATAAATCCTACTTCCAGGTAGGCAAGTTTCATTTAAAGACACCCCTGATTAACCTGCAAGACGGACGGATGCGCCCCAATTTACAAGAGGGTGTTTGGGGCGAATGGAATGAATGGAATAAGGTTAAATTAAAAGCTGGTTGGATTTGGCGCTCTTCGCCTCGCTCCACCATCCGCTGGTATCATATAGGCGAATCGCTGGTTTATCCAAACGGGCGGGCCGTTAATGGAAACAAAGCAACGTATTCAAACCACACACAGAGCGAGGGAATTGCCATCGCAAACCTGGGGCTTAAGCCAACTAAACAGTTCGACTACCAGCTTTGGAATTATTATGTTGCAAGCCTGTTCAACATGGCCCTAAACAAAATTGAATTTCGACAGCAATCCGGAAGCCGATTGTGGATGGCCGGGGTTCAATACTTCTGGCAACAATCTCTAAATAATGATACACTGGCGATTGAAAAGCAATACATCACCGTGCAGGAGCAATCCCATACGGTGAGCGCCAGGATTAGCGTATCCAACAGCCGGCAGGATGAATGGTCACTCAACTACACCCGGATAACCCAGCATGGCCGGTTTTTATTTCCACGGGAGTGGGGCATTGAACCCTTTTATACCTTTCTACAACGTGAACGCAATGAAGGAGCTGGCAATGTGCATGCATCCTCCGTACAACATACGCGACATCTCGATAAGGGCAAGCATTGGGAAGTAATGGCGGCTGGCGGCATGTATTGGATGCCCTCTGTTATTGATGCCAGACTGAATAAATATGCCATGCCATCTTACTTTCAATTGAATGCCCGATCACGCTATCGCTTTCAGGGATTTCTGACAGGATTAAATCTGGAAGTATTATATTCCTATAAGGGAAATCTAGTGAAGGGCCTGGAAACTCAACCAGGATATTACCACAACAAGGTTGATATGCACCACCTTTCTGTGGTATTGGATTATTATTTTTAATCAAAGGAAGCTAAGTATTTCGATGCCGAACGATGAGCAAGATCATGTAACATTTGTTACTAACTTATTGGTTAGATTATTTGCACCTTTGCAGTAAACAGGTAAGCGTATGATTTGTAATCTGCCAGGGTTATTCATCATTTGGATGATAACAACTTTGTCCCTTCAGGCTCAATCCATTACTAAACTTGATCCTGAAAAATTTGAAAAGAAGTTGGTTGAAGTAAAAAATCCAGTACTTATTGATGTACGAACCCCGGAAGAATATAGAGGGGGTCATTTAGAAGAAGCTACCCTCATGGATTATTATGCAAGTGATTTTAAATCCAAAGCATCTAAATTGGATCGAGCCAAACCTGTGTTTGTTTATTGTGCTTCTGGGGTGCGCAGCAACAGTGCAGCGGAAATATTTAAAGGGCTTGGATTTCAGGTTTATGATTTAGCCGGAGGAATTCGTTCCTGGTCCCGGGCTGGAAAGGCAATCGCGAAGTAACCGATGGCGGTAGACGCATAATTTATTCTAGTGGAAAAAAAGTCCTGTCGATAAGATATTACTCATAGGAGTAAGCAGTTTTCACTACCTTCGACTATGAGGAAATTTCTTCTTCTTTGTTTTTCTGTCCTTGGTACAGGAGCTCTTGCCTTCTTTACTTTTGCGCCTCGTTACATTGATCAATCCAAAAATTTAACAGGAACGTATCCGGAAGCATTCCTTCGCCAAACCTGGTACGATTCCATCCCGTTTATTGCGGATTTACATTGTGATTTGTTACTGTGGGATCGGGATTTTTTTAAGCACCACAGCTATGGACATGTTGATTTACCACGCATGCAGCAAGGAAGCATGGCCTTTCAGGCATTTACTGTTGTAAGCAAGGTACCCGCAGGAATTAATATTGAGCGTAACCCGTCAACCAGTGATCAGATTGGTCTGTTAAGTTTCGCTCAATTACGCTCCCCCGCTACGTGGTTTAGCTCCAAGGCTCGCGCGTTGGACCAGTGTAGTCAACTACATGAATATGCTGATCGGTCGGAAGGCATGTTTCGGGTAATTACCAGCCAGCAAGAATTACAAACATTTATTAAAGATCGAAAATCCAATCAAAAACTGACCGCTGGAATGTTAGGACTTGAGGGCGCACATTGTCTCGAAAATGATCTAAGCAACCTGCAGGTGTTTTACAATGCGGGTGTTCGCTACATCGGGTTAACACATTTCTTTGACAATGAATGGGCCGGGTCAGCGCACGGTGAGAAAAAGGAAGGGCTTACCGGTTTAGGCAAACAGCTCATTCGAAAAATGGATAGTTCAAATATGATCATCGACCTGGCGCATGCCTCTATGAAAACCATCGATGATGTATTAGCATTAACTAAGCGTCCGATTATTGTTTCGCACACGGGCGTAAAGGGTGTATGTAATAATCAACGCAATCTTTCTGATCAGCATTTGATTGCAATCGGTAAGCGAAACGGCCTGGTAGGCATTGGCCTGTGGGAAACGGCAGTTTGTGGAACGGATGTGAGTGCTACAGCTCGAAGTATCCGGTATGCAGCTGATTTGATTGGTGTGGACAAGGTAGCCCTGGGCTCGGACTTTGATGGAGCGATTGGCACGCACGTGGATGCTGCCGGATTGCCTCTGGTGGCAATGGCTTTAGAGCAGGAAGGGTTTGATCGCGCTGAGATCGAGTTGATCATGGGTGGTAACATTCGCGACTTCCTCTTAAGAAATTTACCCGCAAACTAGATCTGTGACAAAGATCACAGAAATCGATTTCGATACCGGTTATCTTTCCAAATTAATCGAAACTATGGAAAACAAACATCAAGCAGAATGTGGTTGTGATCATTGCGGATCCTCCGGTTCCCGAAGGGATTTTTTGAAGTCTGCGGCTTTGTTGACCGGTGGATTATCGCTGATGGGCACTACCGTGGCAGGGGCAGTTTCATCGCCAGCAGACCCGGTAAAGGCGATCGGCAAAAGTCAAGCTATAGCTGCTGGTAAAGCAACCCGGTTTACCATCCTTTATACAGCTGATATTCATGCACAGATTTTGACGCATGATGAGTTTTTTCTTGAAAATGGAAAGCCGGTATATAAGAAGCGAGGCGGGTTGGCAGTTCTTAAAACCATGATTCATACCCTTAAAGCCGAAAATCCTGAGAACACTATCATCTTGGATGCTGGCGATTGTTTTCAGGGCGGTGGTGTAGCAGCTTTATCTCAAGGAAGAGCCATTGTACCCTTGATGAATAACATTGGATATGACTTGATTCTTCCAGGTAATTGGGAAGTGGTGTATGGCAAGGAGATGATGCAACGGGATCTGGGGGCTTACCAGGCTGCCAAGATTTGCGCCAACATGTTTCATGACACAAAAGATGAATTTAAAGGCGAATTGATTTTTCAACCGTATTGGACAAAAGTAATTGGTGGCGTTAAGATTGGATTTATCGGGTACAACGATCCGCTCACACCCAAACGTCAGTCACCCGCTTATAGCTATGGAATTACTTTTACAAAGCCTGAATTGAATGTGGCTAAGTACATTCGTTTACTCCGCGATTATGAGAAGTGCAGCATGGTATTTTTAGTGACGCACATGGGGTTGGCACAACAAGTGGATCTTGCTAATAAGCCGTACGTGGAAGGTGCTGACTATATTTTAGGTGCCGATACGCACGAACGGGTTCGTAAACCCATAGAAGGCAAGTATTCAAAGGTAACAGAGCCTGGAGCCTTTGGCTCCTTTGTTTCCCGGTTGGATTTTGTTGTAGAAGACGGGATTGTAAAAGACCAACACTATGCCTTGCTGGATGTAGATCCGGACCGGTATAAACCCGATACGGAAATGGAGAGCCTGGTAAAAGAAGCACGCGAACCTTACCGGGTTGAATTGGATACGGTAATTGGGCGCACAAAAAATACCCTCGTACGGTATTATGTAATCGAAAATCCGATGGACAACATGATTACCGATGCACTCATGTGGAAATTAAAACCAGATGTAGCCCTTTCCAATGGATTTCGTTTCTGTCCACCCCTGGTTCCCGATCCGAAAAAAGGCTATGCTGAAATTACCAATGACTACCTGTGGAGCATGTTGCCAGTTGATTCCAATGCCCGGCAAGCGGAGGTTACCGGTAAGCAAATCTGGAATTGGATGGAGAAGGAGTTGCACAATGTTTTTGCTAGCGATCCCGCGAAACGTTTTGGTGGCTGGGTGATTCGCTTTAAGGGCATGGAAGTAAAATTCACGGTACACAAAGAATTGGGAGAACGCGTCAACAACATAAGGATTCAAGGGAAACCGATTGATCTTGAAAAGTCTTATACGGTTGTTGCCTGTGAGCGCGAAGGCGATCCGGAAGAAGTGCTTTGCCGGATTGAAGGGGTAAGCGGGGCTCACAACGTGAATAGTACGCTGCACGAAATAATGCGGGAGTACCTGGCAAAATTTTCCCCGGTGGCACCCAAGGTGGAAGGTAGAATTACGGCTACCGATGTGCCAAATAATTTATTGTCTCAATTGGAAGGTTACGATTACGAGTTTATCTGATGAATAAGACCTTTTGGAATGAGCGCTATCAGGCCAACGAAACCACCTATGGCATTGAACCCAATGATTTTTTCAAGAGTCAGCTTGACCAGTTGACTCCGGGGAAACTACTGCTACCGGCAGAAGGGGAGGGACGCAATGCTCTGTATGCCGCCCGACAAGGTTGGCAGGTAACGGCCTATGATTTCAGTGAAGTTGCCCGAATTAAAACGTTACAACAGGCACTTCATTTAAATTTGCTGAATATAGAATATCATGTTCAGGATTTAAGTCAAATTGAATTGCCTGAAAATACCTTTGATGCGATCGGTATTATTTTCGTGCACTTACCCGAATCCATAAGGAAGCATTTGCATGGAACGTGCGTCCAAAGTCTCAGGCCTGGAGGTAGGATCATACTGGAAGTATTTTCAAAAAGTCAGCTCCAATACAATTCCGGAGGCCCGAAAGATTACGATTTACTTTCTTCCCTTGAGATTCTTCAACAGGATTTTGCTCCGCTTACGATGAACCTAATGGAGGAACGCCTGATCGAATTAAGCGAGGGCTTCTTTCACTCAGGACCCGCGCACGTTGTGAGGATGGTGGCTACGAAGGATTCGCAACCGAAGTAAATTTCTTTTCAACTACCAGGTGTTCATCAATCACTTTCTTGAAGACGTTTTTTGGGAATGCACCCGGCTGGATCATCGGTTTTCCCTCCACCGGAATGAACAAAAAAGTAGGAATGCTACGGACATCAAATACACCCGCCAACTCCTGCTCACGTTCTGTATCCACTTTATAAATGATCAATTTGCCATCGTATTCTTTGGCGAGCTCTTCCAGAACCGGTGCTACCATTTTACACGGACCACACCAGTCAGCATAAAAGTCAATGAGGGCTGGTAGAGTTCCTTTATAGTTCCAATTTTCTTCAGCTGTATAGTCAAATACCTTTTGCTTGAATTCTTCGGTAGTCAGTTTGATGGTTGTCATGATCGATTATTTAAGGACACAAATTTCGGGCTTTTCAATCCGCTTTTCTGTAACATCTGTCACCGGCAGAAAGGTTCCGAATCTTTAATTTTGTGATAAATCCCGTTAATTTTGATAAATTTTGAATTGTGTAACCAAAATCACGGAAGTAAGGGTGCCCGGGGTTGTACCTTTGCATAGCAAAATTATTACGGTGCCTGAATGGACCCGTTTTAACAACCATTAACGACTAAAACTTTACACTATGTTTTTTCAACACATTTACGACAAAACTCTGGCGCAGGCCAGCTACCTCATCGGATGTCAGAAAACCGGGGAGTCCATTGTCATAGATGCCAAGCGCGATGTTGATACGTATCTTGAGATCGCCAAGCAGAATAATTTGCAAATCACGCACATTACCGAAACGCACATTCATGCCGACTTCTTAACAGGGTCGCGTGAGTTGGCAAAATTAACAGGAGCCCAACTGTATCTCTCTGACGAAGGAGGCGAAGGCTGGCTCTATGAGTTTCCGCACATCGGGTTAAAGGATGGCAGTGTGATAAAGGTGGGTAACCTTACCTTGAAGGTGTTGCATACTCCGGGCCATACCCCTGAAAGCATCAGTTTCCTGCTGACGGATCATCCCGCCAGTAACGAGCCCGTCATGTTATTTACCGGTGACTTTGTTTTTGTGGGTGACGTAGGCCGACCCGATTTGTTGGAGAAAGCAGCTGGCATACAGGGTACGAAGGAGGCAGGGGCCAAAGAGATGTATAAGTCCATTGCAAAGTTCAACGCGCTTCCCGACTACATCCAGGTGTGGCCGGGTCATGGAGCGGGTTCGGCTTGCGGTAAAGCGTTGGGGGCGGTACCAAGTACCACGGTGGGTTATGAAAAGGTACGCAACTGGGCATTTCAATACCCGAACAACGAGAATGGCTTTGTTAAATACCTGCTGGAAGATCAACCTGAACCGCCCAAGTATTTTGCCATGATGAAGAAGCTCAATAAAGTGGATCGACCCCTGTTGACGGCAGTACCCAAGCTAAAGAAACTCGCTGCCCAGGAATTTAGATCGGCATTTGATAAAGGAGTGAAACTAATTGATACACGAAATAAAGTTGACTTCGCAACCGGTTTTATACCGGGCAGCATCAACATCCAAGGCAATAATTCCTTCGCTACGTGGGCTGGTTGGCTTCTAAATTATGAAGAACCGTTTATGCTGCTGGTAGCTGAAAATCAAGTGGAAGACGTGACGCGTAAATTAATGCGGATTGGATTGGACAATGTGTTAGGATATATCGAGAATGTAAACCCCTGGCTGGAATCAGGGAAGACACTGGCAAAAAGCGAAGTAATTTCGTTAGAAGAGTTCAAGCAACTTTACACGAATAACAACATCCAATTAGTTGACGTGCGGGGAGAGGCTGAGTATAAGTCGGGCCACATTAAGGGCGCTGAAAATATTTTTGTTGGCACCCTGGGCAACAACCTGAATAAATTTAAAAAAGATAAACAGATTGTTATTCACTGCCAAAGTGGTGATCGGACAGCCATCGCATATTCATTACTGGTGAAGAGTGGAATCAAGGTGAAAAATTATTCTGCCGGTATGAGTGAGTGGGTGAATGCCGGGAACCCGATAGTCACTGAAGTTTAGTCATGGCACCTTTAGCTCCTGATTCTTACAATTTAATTTAGCCAGAATATTTCTCCGTTGAATATCCACGGTATGGAAGAAAAACAATTCGGGTGCGATTTCTTTTGCTGATTTTCCCTTAACACTTAGTTGAACAATTTCAATTTCACGTGAGGTTAAATGAGCCTTTTGCAAGTAAGTATCGATAAAGTTTAACGAACGATTATAACGGATTAGCTTCGGAATAGAAAACTGATCCGAAATTTTTAGCTGTGGTGCTTCCTTCAATAAATTCGGCATGGGATGAGTTTTTAAGAAGATCTCCATTCGACTTGAGTTTTCTCGCTTTTTCGATCATGACGGGCTCTTCATGCATGGTAAATTTTAATACCTTGATTGAAGAATTCTCTTCCTGATTTCTTCAAGGATTGAAAAGCCACCATCACTGCGGAGATTCAAATTCAGTAAAATGAGTGGTGGTTGGTGAATTTTGATCAATTCTTGCAACCCGATACGGGAATGAGTACTGCCGCAAAAGCTAAATTCTGCATTTCCCGAAAGAATGAGGCCCCTTTGATAACTTCCTCGAGATCTTCGCAGATTATCAGTTTAGTGACCAAGCCAACGTGCTTCAGCAATGAAAATACTGAGAAATTGGTATTGGAAAAATCAACTTTAAGAAAATTCATCATAATTAGTTATCTTCCTTAAAGTGATTCCGCTTTGTAGTTTACTTAGTTGTTGGTATAGGGGGTATCCGGTTATAGGCGGATTTTTGGGTACATAACAAATCCGGGTAACACCCGGCACCTATACGTCTATGAAAAGGCTTAGTCTCTTGCTGCTAGCATCAGTGGCATCTTTATCCCTTTGTGCGCAGTCAATATTTGGCACAACCTCGGCAGGCGGTAATTTTAACAAGGGTACAGTTTACTCGATGAATCTGGATGGTTCCGGGTTCACGGTTTTACATCATTTTAATCAGTCGGACGGAAATCAGCCGCAAGGGAGATTAACCCGTTTACCAAATGGCAGATTGATGGGCGTAACCTACCAGGGTGGGGATGAAAATGTGCCGGGAACTCCTTTTGCAATAAACAACGGTGGTGTTGTTTTTTCAATTAATTCAGACGGCTCTGATTTTCAAAAACTGTATTCATTTAACAAAGCAAGTTCCGGATTTTACGAACACGGTGAAAAACCGGCTTTTGGATTATTGCTGGCCAGCGATGGCAAACTTTATGGTGCCACAACATCTGGCGGTTCGCTTGGAGGCGGAGTGCTTTACCGGATAAACCAGGATGGATCAAACTTTCAGGTGTTGCTTAATTTCGGAGGGCCTGCGTCAGTAAAAGGAATTCCAGCAGAGATTCCCGGAAACAGAATTATTTTTTCAGTGGCAGGGGGAAATCAGATTTATAAGTATTCGTTAAATGATCCCAACCTGAATCGTATCCCTACTGTTGCCGATATCTTGACACCGTTGTCGGGCAATACGCCTGGCAATACCCCTATTATTAAATCAGACGGAAATCTTTACGGTACAACCCTGACGGGCGGAACCAACAATCGCGGTTTCCTGTACCGGGTTGATTTAAGCTCACCCACAAACTATACAACCTTAGCAAGTTTTCCTGACCATTTTGTTCAATATGGCCAACTCATGGAAGGTCAGGACGGCCTCTTGTATGGAACTTTTTCAAGAAATTCTGGAACGGGCGGTGTGTTTAGGTTCGATCCGGGTCAGAATAATTTTTCAATCATTACCGAAACCGGAACGGTTGGGCCATCAGCCGTTTTAAGTCAGCTCACGAACGGAGCTCTTATAACGTATAATAATTCCTCGGCATTTAATCCCAATACGGGGTACAACAACGACTATATCTTTCGTGTAGAGAATGATGGCAGTAACTTAACCGTGCTTCGCAATTTTGGTGTTTCGTCAGCTTATGGTTTTGGATCGGTAAGTAATAATAGTTTATTTATATATAGCCCTGTCCAACAATCTCAATCCATCACATTCAGTTTGCCGGCCAGCCTCACGGTTGGATCGTTGCCGTACCTGATAAACGGGACATCATCTTCTGGCATGGATTTACTTTATGTCAGCAGTAATCCATCAGCCGTAAAAGTAGTTAACGGTAACTCACTGCTGCCGATAGCCGCGGGCTCGGCCACTATTACGGCATACCAATTGGGAAATTATGAATACCTGGCGGCAGATCCCGTGGTGCAGAATATCACTATAATTGAACCCCCACCCCTGCTGGCTGATTCATTGGCGCTTGTTCAGTTGTATACCGATACCAATGGACCTGGGTGGACGAATAATTCAAACTGGTTAACAGGACCCGTAGATACATGGTATGGAATTACGGTAAGCGGGGGCAGAATCACCGGCATCAATTTGGATGACAATAATTTGGCCGGTTCATTACCGGCCGGACTTGGTGATCTCACAGCATTAACAACCCTCCTGCTGGGAAGTGACCCCATTAGCGGAGTCGTTCCCGATCAACTGGGGAACCTGACTCAGCTTTCAATCCTTCAAATTAATTTTACCAGTGTAGCGGGTTCAATCCCGCCATCGTTGGGTAACTTAACTCAGCTAACAACGCTCAGGCTGAACAACAACAGCCTTACGGGCTTGGTTCCTCCCTCTCTGAGTACGCTTGTAAACTTAGTTACATTGGATTTGAGTGAGAACTTTCTGGCAGGGGGATTTTATTCGCCTGGCTTATCGGGTACAGTTCCTTCAATTTTTTCAGGAATGACGCAATTGCAAACATTAAACCTTGCATTCAATTCATTTTCGGGGGACTTTCCGGATATCTCAGGCCTCGCCAATCTTCAACAGGTATTGCTTAACAATAATCAGCTAACAGGCCTTCCACCGTTATCTGGATTAAGCTCCTTGATGACATTTGATGTAACCCATAACCTCCTTTCATTTGATGATATAGAAACCAATACAGGATTAATGGGTTTCGTTTTCTCACCGCAAGGTGAAATTCCGGTAATCAATCCAAACCTATCAGTTGACTACGGACAGCCTTTTTCTATATCTATTTCAACAAGCGGCTCTGCAAATCAATATCAATGGTATCGGAATGGAGCCATTATACCGGGGGCGGTGACCAATACCTATACTTCCTCATCGGCAGTAATAAGTGACACCGGTTCGTACTTCCTGCAGGTAACAAGTCCGGTTATTTCTAACCTCACAATAGTATCTCAACTCATCAATGTAACAGTTAATATTCCTACAACGAATGCGTCTGATTCACTCGCCCTGGTCAGTCTTTACAACTCCACCAACGGTAGCACCTGGTTAACGAAAAACAATTGGCTTACTGGCAACGTAAGTACCTGGCACGGGATTATTGTGGAAAACGGGCGTGTTACCGAAATCAAGTTAAACAACAATCAGTTAACCGGCACTCTGCCCGACTTATCTGCCCTCACAGCCCTCACAAATTTTTCCATCGCCAATAATCAGGTAGCCGGGGGTATTCCAGTCACGCTCGGCAACCTGATTGCGCTTCAAACTTTAAATCTGGCCAATAACCGGTTTACAGGCACGATACCCAACCTCAGCAACCTTACTAATCTTCAACACTTTTCATTGGCTACTAATACCTTCCTGGCACTCCAGGCATTTCCCGCATGGGTGGTTACCCTTTCACAACTCCAAACCTTAAATCTTCAAAACAGCCGGTTGCAGGGTGCTTTCGTGGCCGGCTTCAGCAACCTGAGTAATCTACGTGAACTTAATCTCTCTCTGAATGCCGGTATAAACGCTTCCGGAATCTCCGTGGAGGAACTGGGTGCATTAACGAACCTGGAAAAATTGTACCTCAATGGCACCAACTTCAGTGTCACCTTTCCCAACAGCATAGCTGCGCTACCGAATCTGCAGGTACTCGACATCAATGGTTGCAATTTTACAGCACTTCCTCCTGCCGGTTCATGGGCATCGGTTGCATTAACAGCAAACATCAGCAACAACCTCTTCGACTTCGGAGACCTTGAACCGTTGACAGGTGCACCGGTAATCTTCATCAATACCGGTCAGAAAAATTTCAATCTCAACCCTTCTGGCTTTTCAACTAAATTGTTGGTGGGCGATCCGTTTAACATTACGCCAGCAGTAGGGGGCACACAAAATAACTACCAATGGTTCTTAAATGGATCACCGGTTGGCGGGGCTACTGCAATAGCCTTTGATCTGGGCACAGTGGAGCTGAGTGAAGCCGGAACCTACCGGCTGGAAGTGACCAATAACCTGGTTACCGGCATTACCCTGGTCAGTTCAAACTTTTTGCTGAGTGTGGTGGAACCAGTGGAGAGCCGGTTTGCCATGGTTGCCGGGTCAGTTGTAATTAATGACGTGCAAACCAGTTCGCATGGTGGCTATTGGGCCGATATCGATAATGATGGCGATGAGGATTTGTTTGTGGGAAATAACTTTTCGGATGTACCCAATTTCCTCTATGAAAACCTGGGCAATGGTACGTTTCAAAAAATAATGACGGGTGATATCGTGACCATTCCGGATGGCTCGCGCTATGTTTCCTGGGGAGATTATGACAATGATGGATATCCGGATTTAATTGTTGGTGAGTATGCCAACCTTTCCGGCTCACCTTCCAATGATAACATCAGTAGCCTGTATCGCAACAATGGCGATAAAACTTTTGCCCGAATGGCAATCCCCTTCAAGTCAGATGGCGGGTTGTGGGCGGATGATGACAAGGATGGAGATTTGGATTTATTTCTGAACGGAAGCAATTCAACCCCGGTATCCAATAAGAAGTATCAAAACAATGGCGATGGTACGTTTACCTTGGTGGATGCCTGGATTCCGGTAACGGGAACCTGGTATGCCGGCTGGATGGACATTGACAACGATGGGGATCCGGATTACAACATTACTCCCTTCCCAATGCCTATTAATCAGATCAAGATCTTCCGTAACACGAATGGTACATTTACCGAAGAAAATATGCCTGTCCCCACCGGCACCTTCAGCCACCGGGGCTCATCGTGGGCCGATATCGATGGCGATGGCGACCTGGATTTATTTGCCATGAATCAAACTGCCGGCTCTACCGGTGTTGCTCATGGCCAATTTTATATTAACAATGGTTCAGGCAATTTTACAATGGAACCTGCTTCCAACCGCTTAGGTGTTCCTGGCTGGGGTGGCCGCGGCAGTGCCTTTGGTGATGCCGATAACGATGGCGACATCGATCTGTTTTTGATTCACCGGCCCTCGCTGGCTTCCGCGGACATTATCCCGCAATTGTTTTTAAACGATGGCAACGGACAGTTTACTGCCGTACCCGTTACCGAGCAGTCCTTCGGGTTCTCAGATGCCTTTACGGGTTTATCGCTGGCGGATTATGACAACGATGGTGCGCTGGATCTATTCATCGGCAGTTTTGATACCTTCAGGCCGAACTATCTGTATCGCAACCAACAGGCAACCAACGGCAACAATTGGATTAAACTTAAGCTGGTCGGGGTTCAATCCAACAAAACTGCGCTCGGTGCCCGGGTGGATATTTACGCGGAGGGCAATCGTTTTAACCGGCAGATCATGCCCAGCTCCGGCTTGCAAAGCCAGAACAGTTACGTTGTTCATTCGGGTTTAGGAACAGCTACTCAAGCCGATTCCGTAGTGATTCACTGGCCTTCAGGCAATGTGCAACGGTTGTTAAATCTATTGCCGAATCAATTACACATAATTGATGAGTCTGTACCTCTGCCAACAACATTATTAGCTGGTTCAATATTAGCTAATGTTTATGACGAACATCGGATGAAATTGTGGTTGGGTGATTCTTTAGCTTCTGGGACTTTGCTCTTCCGTAAATCCCGCGATGGTGCTACTGAATTTCACAATAAAGTTGATAATCAGGGTAAGACAATTACGATTGTTAAAAATAACCTGAATAAAACTTTTGGCGGCTTTTCTACTATCCCTTGGACTTCTAATAATAGTTACTACAGTGCACCTGGATCTTTTCTTTTTAGTTTTTCAAATCAATCCAAACACGAACTGGGTGGACTTGGTGAATGGACATCGCAGTACGCGGTATATCATAATATCAATTATGGGCCAACATTTGGTGGTGGTCATGATCTTTTTATTAACGGATACTTAAGTGAGGGATACACTAACCTCGGACATACATACAACTGTAGCGAAGGAACTTATTCAACGCCAGCTTGTACAAATTCATATGCCGGATCATTTTACTGGACAATTGAAGAAGTAGAGGTGTTTCGGGTTTGGCATAGCCAACAAATTCAACTTGACACCATTTCAACATTGGTAGCCGGTCAACTAACTACGTTACCAGAGTTTACAACGGCTGGTTTGCCAATTCATTATGTCAGCAGTAACACTTCCATAATTGAAATATCAGGCTCAACAATAATTGTTAAAGGGATTGGATCAGCCACAATAACTGCCAGCCAGCCAGGAAATGAAAATTACTCGGCAGCAAATCCTATCAGTTGGATTGTTACAACAATCAAAGGTGATCAAACCATTAGCTTTCAACCCATAGCCCCAAAAGAAGTGGGCGATTTGCCTTTCTATTTAGAAGCCACTTCCTCATCGGGTAGGCCCGTAACATATCAAAGCGATAATCTTGCGGTTGCCCTCGTTACTGGCGACCAGGTGCGCGTGGTTGGTTCCGGAACTGCTACCATAACTTCTACACAACCGGGCGATGAATTTTTCAATGCTGCTGTCCCGGTAACACAAACCATCACAGTAACTTCCGGCACCACCCGCATCTTCGGCCTCACCTCGCAGGGCGGCATGACGGGCACTGGCACGGCTTACTCCATCAAACCGGATGGGACCGACCATACCGTACTCTACAACTTCGCTCAACTAGGTCAGTATGCTGATGCAGCATACGAACTTGGAACGGACGGCTATGTATACGGCAGCACACAATACAGCGCCAATGGTGTGCAGAATGGGACACTCTTTAAATTCAAACCCGATTTCTCGGAATATTATCACTTGAAAGAATTTGGCGGACTCGATGGAAGCATCGTACAGTCCATTGCCCTTAGCAATGATGGTTACCTCTATGGCAATACTATGCAGGGCGGCCAGTATGGATTGGGCACCCTTTTCAGAATCAGAAAGGATGGCACGTCCTTTCAGGTGCTCCACCATTACACCTTTACTGGAAATGGAAAAATCATTCTCGGCAGTGATGGAAAAATTTACGGTCATTCTTACCACGGTGGTGTTGGTGACGATGGTGTAGTTTATCGCCTTGAACCGGATGGCTCCTTAACCCTGTTACATGATTTTCAACCTTCCGAAGGACGACCATCCGGACAACTCACAGAATTTAGGCCAGGTGTTTTTGCAGGTGTTGGGTATACCGGAGGTGCTTTTGGGTATGGCTCGGTGTTCCGGCTGAATGCCAACGGTACCGGTTTCGAGGTATTGAAATCATTTAGTTATGGCGATGGTCATAGTCCGCAGGGGCGGTTATTATATGTTAACGGGTATTTATATGGAGGTACTACCGGTGGAGGCTCCACGGCCAACACCGGGGTCTTGTTCCGCTTGAATCCCGAGACAAAAGGTTATCAGGTGCTACATGAGCTGGCAGTTGATAATTCGGAGGGCAGTTATTTCAATGGCGGTCTCGCGATTGGCCCGGACGGCTTTTTATATGGCGGAACATTTTATGGCGGAGATTTGTCCATACCGGCTGGGGGTGGTGGAACTATCTTTAGGATGGATACTACGGGAGTTTTCCAGATTCTGCGCACCCTGCAAGCAAACGATGGTTATCGTATTAACCGAGAGCCGCTGCGGTTACCTGATGGCAAATTGTTATTCTCCACCTATTATAATGATACACCGGGAGAAGGCGGTGGTTCCATTATCACATTAAACCCGGACGGAACGGATTTCAAAAAACTGGTGAATTTCGGATCAACCCCTTTTGGTAAAAATCCGGAAGGAACATTGGCTGGGTTGCCCGCTGGTAAGCTGGCGGGTGTGGCCCGCTATGGCGGATCAGAAAACAAGGGCACCGTATTTACACTTGATCACGATGGCTTCACATTAAAGTTGTTGCATGATTTTAATTCCGCATCCTCTTCGGTTGATGCGCAACAACCTTCAAAAGGTTTATTGTTGGGCTCTGATGGAGTGCTCTATGGAGCTACTTCGCCCAGTTCATCGTACCCGGGTTATGTGTACCGCGTAGCTCTTGATAGCACGGGATACTCTGAACTGGCAACACTCGACCCGCTATCCATTGCAGGCTATGGCGATACTCCTTCGCAATTGATTGAATTAGCAACCGGTGAATTGGTAGGCACAAGCTTTTATGGCGGCCCCAATCTTGGGGGATACATTTATAAGGTGAATAAAGGCGGTTCTGGCTATAGCCAAGTTTATCAATTTACGAACAGCACCATAGGTCTTTACCCCGCTGCCATCATGCAGGCCAGCGATGGACGGTTGTATGCTTCGTGTTATCAGGGTGGTGACCTATCCGCCTATATTGGTGGCTTCGGTTCCGTTGTCTCGATGTTGCCTGATGGCACCGATGTACAACGCCTCTTTACTTTTAGCGATACGAATGGAAAATTACCCTATGGCGAATTGTTAGAAGGGCAAGATGGCAGGCTATACGGCACCGCCAGTTTTCATGGCGGTAATTCCCCTTCCGGTATTGTCTTTAGTTTGAATAAGAATGGTTCAGATTATACCATGCTCAGTCAGTTTAACGGTAGCAACGGCAACACACCAGTTCATGGCCTTGCACAGACGAGCAACGGCCAACTGTACGGCACCACCTTCAGCGGTGGAACAGGAACCGGAGGTACGCTATTTAGCCTGAACCCGGACGGAAGTGATTTTGTTACCCTGCGCAACTTTGACCCGGCAACGGGGGCAAATCCTTACTTCGGCAAACTGTTGTTTTACAACCCGAATGGACGCCAACCACAAAGCATTGCTATTGACAGTGTAATGACTGTAACTTATGGGACCGGAACCGTCACCTTAAATGCCACCGCCTCCTCCGGTTTGCCGGTGCTGTATTACAGCAGTGACCCGACCATTGCATCGGTAAACGGCAACGCGCTAACGATTTTAAAAATAGGTACGGTAACCATCACGGCTGTGCAGCCGGGAAATTATGACTACCTGGCAGCAACACCTGCAGCGCTTTCACTCACCATTAATAAGGCTGACCAGGTGATTACATTTAATCCCATTCCTTCCAAAACGTTGGAGGATGCCGACTTTGAGTTGCAGGCCTTTTCTTCCGCACACCTCTGGCTAACCTACACTAGCAGCGATACAACTGTGGTGAAGCTTGAGGGCAAGACGGTAAAATTAGTAGGTGCGGGTACGGCCACAATCACCGCTTCACAGGCAGGGAATCAATTTTATAATGCACCCGCTTCAATATCGCAGGATCTTTTGGTGGAGGAACCGATCGGAGGCCAGGAGCGATTGATGATTACCATGTACCAGGGCTCAGCAAATGGTTGGGGTTCCGTAGTGAAACTGAACCCCGATGGCTCGAATGTGAACGTAATGCCCTTTGGCGGAGATGCGGAGGGTACTTACCCGACAGCAACGCTCGTGTATTACGATGGCGCCTTCTTTGGTACCACACAACAGGGTGGGCGAAACAATCTTGGCACCATTTACCGGGTAAATGCCGATGGGTCTGAGTTTTATACGCTGTATCATTTTGATGGAGTAAACACGGGTCAAAACCCCTGGGCAAAACTGATGGCAGCCAGTGATGGATATTTATACGGAACCACCGTTAATGGTGGAGTGCACGGGGCAGGGACTGTATTTCGTATTTACCCGGATGGCACAAATTTTTTAAAGCTCTTTGATTTTAGTGGTAGCAATGGAACATATCCCTATGGTGAGTTATTGGAAGGGCAGGATGGGTTATTGTACGGCACAACCTATTCTGGTAACAATAGTTATGGAACTATTTTCCAACTGGCAAAAGATGGCTCCGGATTTGCAACCCTGCACAACTTCAATTTAAACCAGGGTGCGTATCCGTATGCCGGCCTGGTGCAGGATGCCAGTGGCAGGTTATACGGCACAACTTATTTTGGAAATGGCGGAGGAAACTATTCAACCGTCTATTCTATTAATCCTGACGGCACCGGCTATACGGTTCTTGCGAACCTCAATGGCTCCAATGGGAATTATGCCTTCTCTAAGTTAATCATAGGCCAGGATGGTTTGTTGTATGGAACAACACATTCAGGCGGAACTTATAATACCGGTACCATTTTCCGGATTGGGCGTGACGGTTCAAATTTTGCCATGCTTTATTCGTTTGGCAGCAACACTACAGACAGTCGCCATCCGGGTTATGGTCAACTCTTTCAGGCGGCTGATGGAAAATTATATGGTACCACATTGCATGGTGGTTCAGAAGGCGTTGGCACCCTCTATAGTTTTGATCCCATCACCTTTCATTTTACACAGATTCTAAGCTTTACAAGCCAAAATGGATTTTACCCATATCAAGGAGTTATCACTGGCCCGGATGGCTACCTATATGGTTCTGCAAATTCGGGCGGCACCGGCAACGCGGGAGTTGTTTACAAAGTGGCGTTGAATGGGAGCGGGTATCAGAAGTTAAAGGAATTCCGAAACAATATTGATAATGGGAGCTATCCGTTAAGTGGCCTGGAACAGGCGAATGGTGAATATTTTGGTACAACCATTAATGGTGGTATCAATGACCGCGGAGTGATCTATAAATTAAACAGATACGGCAAGGGATTAACCAAGGTATTTGATTTTGGAACATCAAACCTTTGGTATTCTTACTCTTCACTAACCAGCGCCAGTGATGGCAGATTGTATGGCACTACGAATAGTTCGCTCAATGGCCGGGGTGGTGTGTTCAGGTTCGATCCGGTCGGCAGCAATTTCCTTGAACTCTATTCATTTCCGACCAGCGGTGGCGGACATCCTTATTTCAATAAGCTGATGGAAGGCAATGATGGAAAATTGTATGGCGGATTGAGTCACTGGCCCGGTTATCAGGGAGCTTTGTATTCCCTACAGAAAGACGGCAGTAATTTTTCGTTTATTCATGGATTCAACAGTTCCAATGGCGCTATTCCACGAGGTGATCTTGTTAGAGGTCCGGATGGAGCACTTTATGGTTTGACGGTAGTTGGAGGTGCTTATAACAATGGCTCAATCTACAAAATCAATACAGATGCGTCATTATCAACTATATACAATTTTGATGGCCTCAACGGGGCTCAACCGAATAACGGCTTGATTCTTGGCCTGGATGGCCGATTATATGGTACAGCCTATGCCGGTGGTTCTTTAGGGTATGGCGTTATCTTCCGCATCAACACCGATGGTTCGGACTATACGAAAATTTACGAATTCACCGGGGCGAATGGCGCGTATCCGTTTAACGGCCTGGCACAAGGAGCGGACAGTACCTTGTACGGAGCTACCTGGCAAGGGGGTATGTATGGCAACGGAGTTGCTTATAAAATCAAACCGGATGGCACTGGCTACGAACGGTTATTGAATCTATCAAATCAGATTGGCTACTATCCCTATAGCCCCATTCTAGTAACCAGAACACCTGGGCGTGAGCAAACCATTACCTTCCCTGCGCTGGCGGCTGCCTCCTATGGCGATGCACCAACAACATTAACTGCAACGGCTTCCTCCGGTTTGCCGGTAACCTATGTTAGCAGTGATACCACAGTAGTTAACATCACCGGCAACCTGGCGGTAATTAAAGGAGCAGGCAACGTTTTAATCACCGCAAAGCAGCCGGGTAACGGGGTGTATGATGCAGCACCCGATGTGGTGCAACCGTTGACTATAAACAAGGCGACCCTTATTGCCACCGCATCAGATACCACAAAAATCTACGGCCAGCCTAATCCTGTTTTCAAAATCAGGTATACGGGTTTTGTTAATTCGGATACAGCGGCTGTTCTGGATATTGCGCCTGTGGCAAACACAATTGCATCGGATTCAACTGATGCAGGCATGTATGCCATTACCTTGAATGATGGCGAAGACAACAATTATTCCTTCACCTATGTAAATGGAACGCTTACCATCACCCCTGCAGACCAGGTGATTACTTTTTCTGCGCTGGGTGCGGTGGAACCAACCGATCCGCCCTTCCTTTTGGAGGCCACTGCCAGTTCAGGTTTACCGGTTGGGTTTACCACCAGCGATTCAACCATTCTGAAAATTAATGGCACATCAGCAACTATAATAGGTGCAGGTGAAGTAACGATCACGGCCACGCAGCCAGGGAATGCCAACTACAATCCCGCGCCTGAGGTGAGTCAGACTATAACCATTGAACCAGCATTGGATCCCGAGCCACAGAATAACTCAACCACTTTGGTTTTCAATCCGGTTTATTCAACACAAATGACGTTGAGCTTTAACCCGGGCGATGGTGAAAATCATCTCGTGATTATCAAGCCGCTTACAGCAGTTGATTTTATTCCGGATGATGGAATAGCTTATTCAGCACAGCAAAACCTTGTCAATGGTCAACGCATAGTTTCAGTGAGCAGAGATTCGGTTATCCAGATAACGGGTCTTCAACCGGGCACACTCTACCATGTCGCCATTTTTGAATATAATGGCACGGGCAGCCGGACGAATTATAAAGTACCCGGTGCAGACGGGAACCGCTCCACATTGGCATTGCCAAATGTGTATGTAACGTCACCGGTAAATAATGCCACCGGATTGAATGTAACGTTAAATGTGACCTCGCGTGCACTAACCGGGGCCATTACCTATACCATTCAATTGAGTCCGGTTCCCGATTTCAGTTCGGATGTTCTGGAGCGTTCGGGTGGCAGAACGCAAAATTTTACCGGATTGATGTATACCACGACCTACTTTGCACGCGTGCGAACCAACTTATCGCCTGACTTCGGATTGGTTACACAATTCACGACCGGGGCAGCCGAGCAATTTGCCTTCGTTACCAACCCTGCAAACAATGCTACCGGAGTGTTGCTAAACAATCTTACGCTCAATGTTACTTCTAGTAATGTAATCGGGGCATTGCAATACACGATTGAATTGAACCTGAGTCCGGGCTTTGACAGCACTTCCATTGTCAGTACCGGTACTCGCACACGAAATTTTTCAGGGTTGGCGCCAGCAACTACCTATTATACCCGGGTTCGTACGGATCTGTCGCCCAACTGGGGCCAGACCCGGCAATTTACTACTGCTGCCGCTGCTCAAATGAGCTTTGTAGTAACTCCGGGAAATAATGCCACGAATGTTTCTTACAACCCCAATATAACTGTCAATAATGTCGGGGCTGCTTCCTATACCATTCAATTGAGTCCGGATGAATTTTTTACTACGGATGTTGTAGAACAAACAAGCAATTCGAGAACAATGAGCTTTGTTGGCTTGAGCTATAATACGCTCTACCACTCGCGGGTATCCACCAATCTGGATGCAAGCTGGGGGCCAACGCGCAGGTTTACAACGAACAGCCCGCTTACCTATTCCTATACCACAAACCCGGCCAATGGAGCAACTAATGTAAATATGGTTACCAATGTTACCGCAAACAACGTACCTGGGGCAACACAGTATACTATTGAATTAAGTACCACTCCCGACTTCAGTTCGGTGATCAGCCGGACGGGCCCGGGCAGAACCTATTCATTTACCTTATTGGCGGACAGAGACTATTACACCCGAGTCCAGACAAACTTACTTCCTAACCAATATGGGCAGGTTCGCACCTTCCGCACCGGCAATCCGGTATCTTTGGCATTTGTATCAAGTCCGGCTAACGGCAGCAGCGGTGTTCCCACCACTGTGAATGTTACAGCAAATAATCTCAACTTATCCGGGGCAACATTATATACCATTGAACTAAATCCGGATAGCCTATTTAACGTGGCAAGCGCGATAACCAAATCCGGTAACCGTACCCAGAACTTTGCTGGCCTTCAGCTGGGCACTACCTATTATACCCGGGTACAAACGAATCTGGCCCCGGGCCAATGGGGTCAGCGCAGATCATTTACTACAGTAAGCCCAGCAGCTCGGGTGAGTGCTGATTGGATGGTAGAAGAAGATTTGGTTGAAATTTCAGAAGGCCCGGTTGTTACCATCTACCCGAATCCATTCCGTAGCCGGGTGATAATTGATGTGACTACTGTTATGGATCAATCCATGGAGATATCTGTATTCGATCTTTCGGGAAAACGACTGATCCACCAGGAATGCCGTACCAATGTTATCCATGAGCTTGACGGTAGTGAATATGCGCCTGGGGTTTACCTGGTCAGAATCCTACTTGAGACTGGAGTAATTGTCAGAAAGATTGTGAAGGAATAACTACTCCACTGTAACCGACTTCGCCAGATTCCGGGGCTGATCGACATTGCAACCACGCATCACGGCTATGTGATAGGAGAGCAGTTGCAATGGCACCACGGAGATTAAGGGCATCAGCGGCTCAGCGACCGGGGGTACTTCAATTACAAATTCCGACATTTTCGGGATCAGCGTGTCACCTTCTGTAACAATGGAGATTACTCTTCCTTTGCGGGCTTTTACTTCCTGGATGTTCGAAACAACTTTTTCGTAGGAACTATCTTTTGTGGCAATAAAGGCTACCGGCATTTCCGCATCAATCAACGCAATCGGGCCGTGTTTCATTTCCGCAGCCGGATACCCTTCGGCATGGATATAAGAAATCTCCTTCAATTTGAGCGCACCTTCCAATGCTACCGGAAAATTATATCCCCGGCCCAGATACAGGAAATTACGCGAGTCTTTAAACTCTTCAGCAATTTTTTTGATTTGCTCATTAAGCTTTAAAACCTTTTCCACTTTAGCAGGCAAGGTTTCCATTTCCACCAACAACGCATTGAATTTTTGTTCGGTAATAGTCCCTTTCTTTTGAGCCACAATCAGGGCAATCATATTCAGCACAGTCAATTGTGCGGTAAAAGCTTTTGTACTGGCCACACCAATTTCAGGACCTGCGTGGGTATAAGCCCCCGCATGGGTGGCGCGGGGAATGGATGATCCTACGACATTGCAAACACCAAAAATGATAGCCCCCTTTGATTTCGCTTGTTCAATAGCGGCCAGGGTATCCGCAGTTTCTCCAGATTGTGAGATGGCAATCACAACATCTCCTTCGCGTACAATGGGATTGCGATAGCGAAACTCTGAAGCATACTCCACTTCCACTGGAATGCGACAAAACTCTTCAAAGAAATACTCGGCCACCAGGCCTGCGTGCCACGATGTACCACACGCTACGATGATAATACGATCGGCCTGCACTAGTTTGTTTAAATATTCGCGTAAGCCACCAAGTATTAACCGACCGCTAGAGGAATCCAGGCGTCCGCGCATACAATCTTTAATAGACCGGGGCTGCTCAAAAATTTCCTTTAACATGAAGTGCTCAAATCCACCTTTCTCGATGGCCTCTAACTCAAGGTCAACGGTTTGCACGTAGGGTGTAAGGGGCAAATTCGAAGTGTCTTTGATGGTTAATTTGCCATGGTTGATGATGGCAATCTCCTGATCATTCAGGTACACGACTTCATTTGTATACTCAATAATGGGAGTGGCATCAGATGCCATAAAGAATTCACCCCGACCCACACCGATCACCAACGGACTTCCTTTGCGGGCGGCTATCAAAAGATGGGGGTCGTGCATCGACATGACTACAATCGCGTAGGCTCCCACTACTTTGGTAAGTGCCAAACGCACGGCTTCATCCAATGAACATTTTTCATTTTCCTGAATATCTTCAATAAAATGGATGAAGACTTCGGTGTCTGTTTCACTCAGAAAGCGATGTCCCTTTCTTAATAACTCTTGCTTGAGGGCCGAATAGTTTTCAATAATGCCATTGTGAATGATGGCTAAATTTTTGGTGGCTGAATAATGTGGGTGCGCATTTTCATCGTTGGGCTCACCATGCGTTGCCCAGCGGGTATGCCCCATGCCGATCTGGCTATTCAGGTTCATTCCCTTTATGTAAGCTTCTAATTCTGATACCTTTCCCTTCTTCTTGTAAACGTTTAATCCTCCGTTCAACAGGGCAATACCCGTGCTGTCATAGCCCCGGTACTCCAGTCGCTTCAGACCTTTGATAATTACTTCATGAGCCTGACGATGGCCTACGTATGCAACGATTCCGCACATAGATTATTTATTTTCGTTTGACGTGGGTCGCGTATAGTAAATTTTCAGCTTAATGTTATCTTTTGAAAAACGCGTACGATTCACCGCTTTTCCCGGGCCTGGATTGGAGGAGATCAGGGCCCAGTAGGGATACTTCTTTTCTTTTAGGGCAATGAGTTTCTGAAAGAAGAGGGTTGGATAGGACCGGTAAGCTTTATTGGTGTTGGAATACTCCAGTTGCAAAAGGTCGCCTTGATCCGTAGCTGCAAATAAAGATCGGGTCAGATCGGGGTTGGCAATGATTCCGAACACGGCCATGCCACCAAAAGAAATATAATCCAGGGTATCCTGTTGATTCTTAAGAACCTTGTATCGGTTGTTGTTGGTTAGCATCGCCAATGCCAGGCTTTTATTCAGGGGGTATTGCTCTTCCACATCCTGATTTTCGATATTCAGTTCTACCGAATTCAATAACAACTGGGGAATTGTATCGATGTATTCGTAGTATTTTGAAAAATCCAATTTGGTGACCAACGAGCCTCCCGCCTGAATGTATCGGTTGCTCGCAGGACTAAAGTCGGAATAAAATTGATTCAGCGACTCTAATTCCGTACCGGAACGATTGGTGGAAATGTTTGTAAAATTTATCCCTTGTGAAAGCGAATACAAAGATGTGTATTTTGTTTCACCGCTGTGGTAATACAGTGTGAGCACGGTATTCACATTGTCGCTGCTGATCCCCACAATCTTATCGGCCTGCTGCGGGATGATCGCAAATCCTTTAAAAATGCTCTTAAAGAGATTGAAGTTCGTGTAATTCTCATCTTCCGGATTGATCGCATCCAGTAATTTCTGGCCGTATGCAGGATCGAGTTTGATTCTGACCTTCATCACAGAGTCGGCATCCGTATCCTCCAATTCCTGCTTGAAGTAGGTGGCATTGATTATGGTGCGGCCGCTCCCGAGCGGAGTCGGATCGTATGCTACTTGTGATTTGGAGTAGAAGATAAGCTCGTTGTTGATCTCTTCCGTCAGCTCATGTACGGTGAAATCTAACAGCGTTTCTCCCGGGGCACCATACAAGTAGAAATCGTATCGCAATTGGAGTACCAGTGAATCAAAAATTGCATTGTCGGGCACAATGGTGGATACAACCACCGGCCGGATTTGTGCATAGGTCTCAGCACGAACAGTTCCCAACAGCGGATCCGTATAAGCCCCCAGTTGCAGCCGGTTGGTTTGGCCTGAGAGATTTTGTGTGGACAAAGAGTCCATCCACAGGACACTGCTGGTTATGGGAATTTCCGCATAATGAACCTGAAACCGCTTCTGATTACTTTTAAATCCTAAGTAGTTGAGGTCTTCTTCGCAAGAAAATAAAAACGCAACAAGTGAGAACAGGCTGGTGGTTTTAACCCACCAGGTCCGTGTAAAGGTTATAGAACGATTCTGTGTAGTTATCGTCTTTTTCGATGGTCTCAATTTTCGTCTCTTTTAGCTTCTTAACTAAACCTTCCAGCTTTTTATTGTCCCCAGCGGTTGAAACAACATCTGAGAATTGGGCCCCCAATTTAATAAAGCCTTCGTAATCTCCGGTCTTCAAGTGTCCCAACATGTTGTCTTCAATATCCATCATGCGCACTTTGCCCATCAGGTCGCCCTTAAATTTGTGTGTGAAGCTATTGTTGTAGATGGTAAAGACGGTCTTCGTGTTCTTGAACAACGGATCGTTCTTATAGGTAGTCTTCAGGTATAAAGGAATGAAGCTGGTGATCCAGTCATTGCAATGAACGATATCCGGAGCCCAGCCTAACTTGCGCACGGTTTCAATAACACCTTTACAGAAGAAGATGGCCCGCTCATCGTTGTCTTCATAAAAGCGGTTTTCTTTGTCGTGGAAAACGGATTTACGGTGGAAGTAATCCTCATTATCAATAAAATATACCTGCAGTTTGGCGTTGGGAATGGAGGCCACCTTAATAATCAGAGGCTTCTCTTCATCGCCTACGGCAATGTTGATTCCAGAAAGCCTCACTACTTCGTGTAACCGATTCTTTCTCTCATTTATCAAACCAAACCTCGGCACCAGAATACGAATCTCCATCCCGCGCTCTTGCATGGCCTGCGGAAGTTTTCTGACAAAGTCAGCGACTTCCGTGGTTTGCAAAAAGGGATTGATCTCGCTGGCTACATAAAGAATCCGGATCTTAGACATAGTGTGATTATTTAATTCAGATTGGAAAATCGAACCACAAAAGTACGAAATTATAACCCCGGGTTCAACTAATCTTCGGAGATAAGGCCTATATTTGCGACCCTTTAAAAAGGCCTGAAATGCATATTTTCCAGGAAATTAGGCCGCTAAAGGCTTTTTTAGAGCAAATCAGAAAGGGGTCAGGAACCATTGGTTTTGTACCCACGATGGGCGCCCTGCACCCGGGGCATATTTCCCTCATTCAGGCTTCCCAGAAAGATAACCACAAGACAATTTGCAGCATTTATGTAAATCCTGCCCAGTTCAATAATGCTGCGGATTTAGCAAAATACCCCCGCACTCTTGAGCGCGATCTCGAGCTCCTGCGCCAACAGGGTTGTGATGCAGTTTTTTGCCCTTCCAATGCTGAAATGTACGCGACCGACAGCATTCTGAAGTTTGATTTTGGGTACCTGAATACGGAGATGGAAGGTCGGTATCGGCCCGGCCACTTTAGCGGTGTAGCGCTGGTGGTCAGCAAGCTATTCAACATCGTGCAACCCGATGTAGCATATTTCGGTCAGAAGGACTTTCAGCAATTTAAAATTATTGAACGACTCGTGAGTGAGTTGAAATTTGAGATCGCTTTGAAATGCATGCCCATTGTGCGCGAAAGCGATGGATTGGCAATGTCCTCCCGCAACGCGCGTTTAAGTAAGGAAAACCGGACGAAGGCTGCTCAACTTTACCAGGCACTTTTGTTCGCAAAGGAAGGACTCAGCAAAAACAAATCGATGGCTGACATCCGATCTCAAGTGGAATCCCAATTCAATTCTGTGGGCGGCATTCAACTGGAATACCTGGAGTTGGTAGATTCCACAAACTTATTGCCCCTCGAAAACGTTGGAGATAAATCCATTCTACTGATTGCCGCCTATGTGGGCGAAGTGCGGTTGATCGATAATTTATTGTTGACATGAGGATCGAAGTTTTAAAATCAAAAATCCACCGGGTGAAAATCACTCAGGCTGAATTGCATTATGTAGGCAGCATCACCATCGATGAAGCCTTGATGGATGCCGCCAATCTGCTAGAAGGCGAAAAAGTACACGTAGTGAACGTTAATAATGGCGAGCGTCTTGAAACGTATGTAATTAAAGGGGAACGCAATTCAGGAACCGTTTGCCTGAACGGTCCGGCCGCCCGCAAAGCGCAGGTAGGCGATGTAGTGATTGTAATCTCCTATGCTTCCATGGAAGTGGAAGAGGCCCGGAAATATAAACCTACCCTCGTTTTTCCTGACCCGGAGAATCGACTAAGTTGAAGCAAATTTGAACCGCGCGTGCCAACCAAACTAAAATCACTCGTACAGTACCTCGTCATGATTGTGATCATGGTCGCCTTGCTTTGGCTTTCGCTGCGCGGGATTACGGTTTCCGAAGGCGAGGATAAATCCACGTTTATCTGGAATACCTGGGAACGCTCGAACAAATTTTATTTATTTCTAATGGTAGCTGCCGTTATGACGAGCCATGTAATCCGTGCAGAACGATGGAGAATGCTTTTGGAACCTACCGGCAATCAGGTATCCTTGGGCAGCAGTTTTCTCTCGCTGATGATCGGCTACCTGGTGAATATGGCCGTGCCCAGAGGCGGAGAAGTTTCACGCTGCTACAACCTGTATAAGTTGGAAAAAACACCCATTGAAGTTTCGTTCGGCACCGTGGTGGTGGATCGGATAGTGGATGTTATTACACTGATGTTTTTGATAGGATTGTCCTTTGTTATTGAATGGACCCGGTTGAAAGCTTTTATGGATACCCTTGAATTTTCGTCTGATGCCGGATCTTCAGCTGGGTGGTGGATTTTATTGGCGGTGGTGATCCTGGGTGGGTTGATCGTGGCTATTTATTTTCTCAGAAAAAATGAAAAAGTCCGAAAGATCATGCTGGGCTTTAAGGAAGGATTGATGGCTGTGTTTCGGTTAAAGAACAAAGGACTCTTTATCGTTTATTCCATTGCTATTTGGGCATTGTACTTTTTAATGAGTTACCTTGTCATGATTGCATTTCCAGAAACGCAACATTTGAGCATGAGTGCTGTCCTGACGTTGTTTGCGATTGGAGCCATCGCGATGGCAGCACCCCTGCCCGGGGGGGCGGGCTCCTATCATACACTGGTTCCGCTGGGCCTTGTCATGCTTTATCAGGTACCAAAAGCCGATGCCATCGCCTTTGTCTTTGTCTTTCATGCCTGGCAAACGCTGATCACGTTAATAGGCGGTATAGTATCTCTCATTATCAGTTACCTGATTGTACGATGGAAAAAAGCTCCCATAAAATCGTAACCTTGCCGGATGCGAAAGCCCGGGTGGCTGCGTGGAAAAAGGCAGGATTGAAAGTGGTGTTTACCAATGGATGTTTTGACCTGATTCACCTGGGGCATGTAGATTATCTGGAGAAAGCCCGCATGTTGGGAGACAAGCTTGTTGTTGGTTTGAATTCGGACGATTCCGTAAGCCGGTTTAAGGGCCCGGAAAGACCCTTACAGGATCAAACCTCGCGGGCCCGGGTATTGGCAGCCATGCAATTTGTTGATTGCGTGGTATATTTTAATGAAGACACCCCCCTGGACTTGATTTCGGAATTGATTCCGGATATTTTAGTGAAGGGAAGTGACTATTTGACAGAAAATATTGTTGGCGCAAATGTTGTTCAAAAGGCTGGTGGCGCAGTAAAAACCATTGATTTTGTGCCAGGGTATTCAACAACACGGATCGTGGAAAAAATTAGAAAATCTTAACTATTATAAATTATGGGATTTGGAGCATTATTTATCACGGGATTCTTCATGCTGGTGGGATGGATCGTCAGCTCCCGGCTGAAAGGCAAATTCAAGAAGTATTCTGAAATTCGCCTTACTAAAGACTTAACTGGCGCTGAGATTGCGCGACTTATGCTGGCCGACAATGGGATTCAGGACGTGCAGGTAATTTCAGTAGAAGGCCAGTTGACCGATCACTATAATCCCGCTAACAAGACGGTCAACCTTAGCCACGATGTATATCATGGACGAAATGCAGCCGCCACCGCAGTAGCGGCCCATGAATGTGGCCATGCCGTGCAACATGCTAAGGCTTACAGCTGGTTACAGTTTCGATCGGCCATGGTGCCAATTCAGAACATCAGTGCGAAGGTGATTAACTTCATTTTTATTGCCATGATGTTTGGTGCCTATGCGTTGGGCGGAATCTTTACCTATGATTTTGCTTTGATGATCATCATTGCCTGTTATGGTGTGTTTGCGTTATTCGCGCTTGTAACCTTACCCGTAGAATTTGATGCCAGCAAGCGGGCGTTAGCCTGGGTTGAAGCCCGTAGCATCGTAACCCGCCAGGAGCATGATATGGCAAAAGATGCTTTGAATTCAGCCGCCATGACCTATGTTGTGGCAGCCATTGGAGCCATTACGATGTTGCTCTACTATGTCATGATCTTTTTAGGACGAAGAGACTAAACACATTTTTGATTAAATAGTAATTTCCAGGCCTGAGTTAACCTCAGGCCTCTTTTTTTGTTTTCAAATTGAAGCTATCTTGATGCCTTATGAATTTTGAATTATCCGAAGAGCAAACAGCCGTACAACTTGCCGCCCGTGATTTTGCCCAGAATGAATTATTGCCCGGAGTAATTGAACGTGATACTGAACAGAAGTTTCCGGTTGAGCAGGTCAGGAAGATGGGCGAATTGGGATTTATGGGAATGATGGTGGACCCTGTCTACAACGGGGGTGGCATGGATACAGTTTCGTATGCCTTGGCGATGGAGGAGATCTCCAAGGTGGATGCTTCTGCTGCTGTGTGCATGTCGGTAAACAATTCGTTGGTGTGCTGGGGCCTGGAAAAATTTGGAACAGCAGAACAAAAGGAAAAGTATTTGAAGCGACTGGCTGCCGGAGAGGTTATCGGTGCTTTTTGTTTATCGGAACCCGAAGCCGGTTCGGATGCAACCAGCCAGCGGACAACGGCTGAAGATAAAGGAGAGTACTACCTGTTAAACGGCACAAAAAACTGGATCACCAATGGGAAAAGTGCCAGTGTTTATCTGGTGATCGCCCAGACCGATGCCACCAAGCGTCACAAAGGAATCAATGCGTTGATCGTAGAACGAGGCATGGAAGGATTTATAGTGGGGAAGAAGGAAGATAAAATGGGGATCCGCGGATCGGATACACATTCTCTCATGTTTACCGATGTAAAAGTGCCAAAGAAAAATCGTATTGGCGATGATGGTTTTGGTTTCAGTTTTGCGATGACAACCTTAAACGGTGGCCGTATTGGTATTGCTTCTCAGGCATTAGGGATTGCTGCCGGAGCCTACGAGTTGGCGCTTAACTACTCAAAGGAAAGAAAGGCGTTTGGTAAACACCTGGCCGAGCATCAAGCCATTCAGTTTAAGTTGGCGGACATGGCTACCAAAATTGATGCAGCTCGCCTGTTGGTTTGGCAAGCCGCTTATTTAAAAGATCAAGGGAAGGATTTTGTGAAAGCTGCGGCCATGGCAAAACTTTACGCCTCGCAAATTGCACAGGAAGTAACCACCGAAGCTGTCCAGATTCATGGCGGCTATGGGTATGTGAAAGAATTTCACGTAGAGCGGCTGATGCGCGATGCGAAAATCACCCAAATTTATGAGGGCACGACAGAGATTCAGAAGATGGTAATCTCCCGCGAACTGCTACGTTAGGGTTGGTTTACTGATCTGCCTTCACGAATTTTTGAGTGATGGTGCCGCCATCGGCTAATACCAAACGGAGGAGATACATTCCCTGAGCCCATGCATCAACCGGATACTCGCGTTGGAGACCTTCTTCCAGCAGCTGAATGGATTCCTTCACAAGGATTCTTCCCTGGGTATTGATAATTTGAAGTTGGGCATTTCCTCCGGCTTCGCCTTGAATACTCACCTTCAACGATCCGTTGCGGATCGGATTCGGATAGGCAATGAGTGAAACTCCAGGAGTTGGCTCAATCCCGGTAACGGGTCCTTGAATGCTCAAATTATCAATGGCCCAACCCCATCCATTCTTCTCTCCATCGGCAGTAAGCCGGAAGCGAATAATCACGTTATCACCGGCTGCAAATTTTCCTGACCCGGTAAGGTTTACCAGGCGCGACCGGTATTGACTTGGATTGCCACTTCCTCCGGCATCAAAGGCATTTTTCCACGGCAAGGCTGCGAGGGCCGAGTAGGGATCCAAAAAAGTCTGCCATGTCACCCCATTATCTTTTGATCCTTCCACTACCACCAAATCTTTGACAGAGGCTCCGGTATATTCAACAATCGCGATCTCGTCAAAAATCATATACGGATTGCTCGCGCTAATGGTGATGGGCTTGGTCAAGGTATAGGTGTAATTGGAAGTGTTGCTGGTAAGACCAAACCCATTCGGATACGGGTGCGTACTTTGAATGGCTGCATTGGTAAAGCCCGAAGGTTGTGTAATGGAGAAAAAGTTTCCAACAAAGTCGCCCGTGCCTGAGTTGAAGTCAGTGCTATATTGTGCCATCGGTGCACCGAAGTTCACGACCGGCACCTGGAAGAATGTTGCGGCAGGCAGGGTTGTTTCATTGCCGGATTTGTCCTTTGCACGAATCCTGTATTCAATCTTATCGGTGGTTACTAACCCACCGAAAGAAATCTCCAGGGTGTATTGTTCAGTGCCATCCATAACGGGTAAATCTTCAGTGATTATTGTTCCGTTGTTGACTTTATAGTCTACCTCCAGTGCATCAATACCAGCAGCGTCAGTTACTTTCATAGGCAAGGATAACGTAGGGGACACAAGCACAAGGTAGTCGCTGTGATTATGTAAAATCACCGGGGGGATATCATCAATTTGAATCTTCAGATTATCAATGGCCCAACCCCATCCCACAACTAATTGATCGGTTAATAAACGGAAACGAATTACAATTTCATCGTTGGCTACGAAGTTTCCGTTCGACAGCATATCAATAGTACGGGTGCGGAACAGAGTGGGATCCCCGGCTGCATTCGAGTTGGGTGGATTGCCACCGTCTGTGCTGCTATTAAATTTCGAAAGCCAGACCGCCTGGGCACGGGAGTCATATCCATCGACTAACGGTTTCCAGGTGCTTCCACCGTCTTTTGATCCTTCTACAATGACATAGTCCCAAAAATCATCGTCTCCGAATACAGAACCCTCTTCTCCTGGCTCCACCAATACAATTTCATCAAACTTTAGAAGCGCTTCCGTTGATTTCAATTTGATCGGGATGCGTAACTGGTAAATGAAATTGCTTGTAAAACCAGAACCTGTTCCCGCAGGATAGGGGTGTGTGGTATGAATAGCACCGTTTGAAAATCCGGCCGGAGTTATGATGCTGAATTGTGTATCCCCAAAAAAATCCGCAGAAGCAGAATTGAAATCATTGGAGTACGAATCTTGAGTAGCTGCGAGACTCACTACATTTATATCGATAAAGCCTGTCGGAGAAGGTTTTGCGGCCGTATTTTGAGCAACGGAGCTGTCCTTCGCCCGAATTCGATAGCTGATCTTATCGCCATCTTGCAAAACAGGTAATGCAATTGCAACGAAGTAGGTCGAGTCGGTGTCCGTCACCAGCGTCATAGGAACTGCGGGTTGATCCACGTCATTAATTCTATAATCAACAAGGGCTTCTAAGATTCCGATGTTATCAGAGATAATGGCCTCCACCTCCAATTCGGTTGCATCGGACTGTAGAAAGGGGGGTGGTGTGTGGTTGATAAACGGAGCCTGTGAATCGGGTCCGGCTTCAAAGAAGTAATAAAAGTTAAATGGCGGTTCACCATCTTCGGCAAGGATACCGGGTTTGCTGATGATTCGGTTCAAGTTGTCCTTAACTGTAATATAGTATCCGTATTCAACGGCCGAACCTGTATTGGGAATGTTGACAGAAAATTCATTGGGATTCCCTGTGGGTGTCATGGCAAGGGTAGTGAATGTTGCGCCATCGGTCGTGTAATTCAGCTTCACTTCCCCGCTATTGTAACCATAAGCAGCACCCGTTTGGTCTTTTGTATCTGCCAGAATGGTGGCTTTTACCTCATAGGGTGTAGTAACATTTTCTGTATTTGGAAGCCGAGTATGAACAATTCGTGTATGAACCCAGCCCTGGTCCGCTAAAATTTTCATCGTAACCGGCCCTGGATTTTGAACAACCTCAGCCGTGCCGATTTGCGGAGTCATTAATGCATTGACGGAACCGTTATAGGTATTCTCATCCAAATGGGCAATGCTGGAGCCCGCCTGAAATGGATTAGGCGCGTAAACCAATGCCCGGTTATCGGTAGTAGAGCCTTTTGTTAGCTGAGGACTCTTAAACCAAATGCCCCCGCTGGTAAGTTGCGTTTTCAAGGCTGCGGAAGGCGGTGGAAAATTGGCTACTAAATTTTGCTCACCTGTATTTTCCAGAAAATGATCATAGATCACATGAAGGCCGGAGAATATACTGGAGATATTTCCATTGTCTCCTTCTACCGTATATCCTCTGGTTATTCCTAACCCGTGGCCAATTTCGTGAAGAACAACCGTTATAAAATCAGTCTTTCCGGCTTGGGGAGTTCCATTCAGGTCAAAAGACCAACTGGGATAGGCACTATTAAATTGGGCGAACACATCGGGATCTTCTGGATCATTGAATTCCTGATTGGCCATTTTTTCGGCCAGGGCTACGGGATACCAGGTAAGGATGCGCTGTGCGCCATCAAAATCGCGGATGTAGGTACCCGGGCTCGCACCACCTAATACACCCGCTGATCCGATCGCTTGCCAAACCGCTGTAACGCGAATCGGCACGGAGCTTTCAATGAGCGAAGACCAGATATCCACTGCTTTCTGGAAAGCGGCCTGTGCTTCGGGTGTAAAACCAATGTATGTTACCTCAAAGGTGGTGGTACTTGTCTTGGCTATTTTGCTGTCCTTCCAGTCGATGTATGCCTGTGGGGGGTCAACAACCAGGTGTTGATCGTGAGGTAAACTGTAACAAACAATGTCCCGCTTCCCCTTAATTTGCTGTTGCGGTGGGAGTTGTTTATTCAATTGTCCCTCCACGCTCAAGGAAATCATCCCGCAAACAACGGCAGCCAACACCTTTTTCATAATTCAAAAAAGTTAGATCTTAAAAATAAGAAGAATTGACTTGTATTCCGAGTCCGCAGGAAGGGTAATCAAAAAAGCAGAATCAAACGCTCAAATTAAATTCCGGGCCTTCAATTCCAGGTATTTATTGATTGTGTTGACGGTCAGTTTTTCGGGGCTGGTTAAAATGGATTGAATGCCGTGTTTGTGCAATTCTTTTACAATCAGTTTTTTTTCATAACTGAATCGTTCGGCAATGGCTTTGTGATAAACTTCTTTCAACGTGGTGGCCGTTTGATCGGTAAGCTGACGTAACTCTGTGTTTTCAAAAAAAATGACCACCAACAAATGGGCTTTGCCCAGGCTGATCAGATACGGTAATTGGCGGTGCAGCCCGTGAATACTTTCGAAATTGGTGAATAATAAAAGCAAGCTTCTTTGCGAAATGGTTCTGCGAATGGTTGAATACACTACTGAAAAATCGGTTTCGAGGTAGGCGGTTTTTTGATTGTACAGCACTTCCTGAATGGTTGCCATTTGGTTATTGAGCCGGGCGGCAGGCAACAAGCTTCCAATCTTATCCTGAAAGGTGATTACTCCCGCTTTATCGGATTTTTTAATGGCAATGTTTGAAATCACCAGGGTGGCATTGATCGCGTAATCCAATAGGCTCATTCCCTCAAACGGCATTTGCATCACCCGGCCTTTGTCAATGAGGGAGTACACCTGTTGGCTGCGTTCGTCCTGATATTGGTTTACCATCAGCCGCGACTTGCGGGCCGTGGCTTTCCAGTTTACGGTGCGATAATCATCCCCGCTTACGTATTCCTTGATCAGTTCAAACTCCTGGTTGTGCCCGATACGTCTGATTTTCTTTATGCCGGTTGCCGTAAGCCGGTGGCTGATCGCCAGTAATTCGTACTTGCGCATTTGAATGTAGGAGGGGTATACCGGAACTACTTTGTCCGAAGAGAACCGAAACCTGCGGGCTACCAGGCCAAGGCGGGTGCTAACCAAAACGTTTACGGATCCAAATGCATACTCGCCACGTTTCACCGGCCGCAAATGGTACTTAATAGTGTGTTGGGTGCCGGGTTCCATAAACAAATTGAATTCAAGATCTCTGCGCTGAAACTGATGCGGGATTTCATCAAATACACGAAGCCAAATGGGTACCGTGTAGAAACTTTCCAGATAAATGGAAATTTCATTTTCATCCCCATTGGAAAGTTTATCGGCCAGCATTCGCTCGCCTCGTAATCCGCGTCTTACCCGAAACAGGAGTAACAGGTCCGTGAGAAGGACTGCGAAGAGCAACACGAATAACATTTTTGAAATGTTATAACCTGCTCCGAGTACAAAGGTGAATATAAACACACAGACCACCCCACCGATTGCAAGAAAGAGCCTGTTTCCTAAATATAAATCGCGAATGACTTTCACTTAGCGCGGTACTTCAATTTTATTGACAATCTGAGTTACCACTTCATCTGCATCCACGCCTTCCATTTCTTTTTCTGGGCTCAGCATGATTCGGTGCCGTAAAACTGGTAGAGCGATGGTCTTGATATCCTCCGGGTTCACAAAGTCACGACCATGAATCATGGCAAAAGATTTTGATCCCATTAAGATGGCCAAGGAAGCCCGTGGGGATGCACCGAGGAAAACCATTGGGTTGTTGCGGGTCTCCTGGATAATTTGGGCTATGTAGGTTACCAGATTTTTTTCTATGTGCACATGGTGAGCAAATTGCCGGAAGCCCTGAATTTGATCAGCATTTAACAGCGGGTTTACTTCTGCAAGCGGTTGAAATCCTTTCCGGTCGTGGTGGCGTGAAAGAATTTCAATTTCCTCGGTTTGTGTTGGATAGTCCACCGCAATTTTAAAGAGGAAGCGATCGAGTTGTGCTTCGGGCAGGCGGTAGGTTCCTTCCTGCTCAATGGGATTTTGAGTAGCCAGCACCAGGTAAGGGCTTCGCATTTTATGAGTATGGCCATCAATGGTCACCTGGCGTTCCTCCATCACTTCAAACAAAGCAGCCTGTGTTTTGGCTGGCGCGCGGTTGATTTCATCGATCAGCACAATGTTTGAAAAGATGGGTCCGGCTTTAAATTCAAACTCTGATGTCTTGAGATTGTACACCGATGTGCCTAACACATCCGAAGGCATTAAGTCAGGGGTGAATTGAATGCGTGAAAAATCAACAGAGATGATGCGGGAAAGTAATTTGGCAGTCAGAGTCTTCGCCACACCGGGCACGCCTTCAATCAATACGTGTCCGTCTGAGAGAATGGCTGTGATCAAAAGATCAATCATGTTCTCCTGGCCCACAATGACCTTCCCGATTTCGGCTTTAATTTTTCTCACCTGTTCATTTAAGGCGGTTAAATCTACCCGGTTGTGAAATATTGGCTCTTCCATAAGGTTTGGTTATTTCTTCTGATAAAACTTTTCAATGGTTTGATTTAAGGCCAGGAGTTCCTCAGCCGAGATTTTTTCTTTATTGGAAATGGAGTTGATTATTGAAAGCAAGGCTCTTACCGTGTTTTCGGGTACCCCTGACTTACGAGTGAGTATTAAAATAAACCCCTCATCACGATGTTGGGTATTAACCAGGTAGTTTGAACGGACATGCTCAAAGAAGAATTGGATTTTCTTGTCAGCAATATTTTTATGATCACTGCGCTGGTAATATAAATTACCTATGGTAGCAATAAACTCCAACGTGGTATTTTGTAAAGGTTTGATGATGGGAATAATTCGCTGCTTGCGCTTGGCTTCGAACAGCATGAATAATAACAGTGAGATAAGCGTGAGGTAGTAAGCCCAACGCAACGGCTCATTGGTGAGAATAAAGCGCAGGGGAGTGGCTGCTTCCATCCGTCCAAGGTGATAGAACTCGGTCCAAATAGTTTTCTTTTTTGGCAGGTAGGATAGCAAGGCCGAAGCAAACTCATGATTCCTGGAATTGAGCAGATGAATGTTCGTAAACACCAACGGTGTACAATTCACAAGGATGGAGCCCTGTCCCTTTTTAATCCGAATGGCAATGGGTTGATGATAATCGTTTTTTGCCAGGGTGGTAGCTGCAATGGAATCAACATCGCTGATGTAATTATTGATGTTGGCTTGTTTGTAAGGGAAAAGTCGTGTTGAATCCATCACGCTACCCACAAAATGAAGAAAGACCGAATCATTTTGTTCAAATTGATTCTCGCCTTCAAAGAATGTGTCACTGGTGTACAATCCCAATGTGTCGGCAAAAGGCCCGTAGAAATGATTGGCGGAGATGAAAATATTTCCTCCAGTTTCCGCATAGGTTAATAACATATCGGTATCCTCCCGTCCTGGCGAAAAGCTGGTACTGAGGAGGAACAGATTTTCACCACTTTTCAATGAGTCATTTAATTCATAGAGCGTTTGATAAGAATTCTTAATCGGGGCACCAAAAATCTCCGGCAAAAGCTGATTGAGTGCATAGGCCCCATACGGGTTTTTATCATCATGTGAAAGGGTAATGCTCCAGTCATATTGTTTGCTTTTCATGAGCATCAGCAGGACCAGCAAGCCCAACAGAGTTCCAATGTAGGTGATGTATTTCCAGTCCTTCATAGTATTTTCTCTCGCCAGAAGGAGAATGTGTTTTTTATTTTTTGATACTGCTCTTCGGTTATCGCAAAGTTTCCATACCAGGCATAGTCAAAATAATAGCTGAGTTCATTCAATCCGGTTTTGAGCTCCCCGGGTTGTAATTCGGCCACATAGTCGTGATTGGTTTTCCCCGGTGCAAAGTCGATCAGGTGGTGATCAGACAACAGCTTCAGGGAATGCAGAAACACAAGCCGGGTAGCCAGGCGGTACTCTTTTTTGTCGGTAGCCTCTTGTATCAGCGTGTCAAAATCCATTGCATGAATGTTTTCATGAAATACCTGATATGGCAGTTTACCGGTGTCTGCTCCTGAATAAAACACGCGGAAGGCATTTACTTTCAGGATCATCATGATCAGGATAATGATTGCGATCAATAAACCCGTATACATGAGAAACCGGCCCAGGTTGGTGGTCGTTGCCTTTTCAAACAAGGAGGAGAAAATCCAGTTGAGCCAGCGCAAAAAGCGATCCCATAAGGATTCGGCTACCGTTGGCGGTTGCGTATAATTAAGATCTTGATCCGCCTTTAAACTATCCACCCGGGCTTTGGAAAAGTTTCGGTGTATTATCCGGAGTGTATCGGCAGGCCCGGCAAAATCGGGATCTTCCAGATCTTCGTTGTGCGCACGATCGGATGCAAGGGAGTCGAGCACAATCCGACCCTCCTTGGCATGACCAACTGAAGTTACCAAAAACAAAAAAAATACTAAGCAAAGGATGCGCAACTTGTCTCTGATTAATAACGTTCTTCAGGCCGGGTATCTGGTTTGGATTCACCCAGGGTCTCAATTTGACTCATCAATCCGCGAGCTTCTTTTAATTCGACCAGGTTAAAGTATTGGAATGCAATGCCGATGTTGGGCAATGAATATAAAAGCATTTGAGCCATGTAATAAAGGGTAAAGAAAACCATGGACCAGATCTTCATAGAATCTGAAAATTCCATAGGCGATCCGGTGGATACAGAGTGCATGGAGGAAGTAAAAAGAATGATGTAATAGGGAATCAGAAAAATGTAGGACGACACACCCATGATGAGTTGCAGTACGAAAATCAATCCAAAGGTACTCCACCACTTTCCGTTGTTCACCAACCGAAAGGAGCGAACAATGGCCTCCAAGAAATTCTTCTTTTCATAGGATTGGATGAAATACGTGAGAGAAGCACTAAAGATGAGATACACAATCCCGCCAACGAATAGCAATACACCAACGAATACAAGGAATCCGGAGATGGCCCCCAGCACTACAACCGGTATCAACAGAATAATATAGGCCAGAATGAGAACCAGAAAAAACAACAAGGTGGTACCCAGGTAGGTCCAAAAGGCATGGCGCACCCGGTCCCACACTTCGGATACCTCTATCTGATTGGATTTCTTTTCATCGTACAGAATCAAATAGCAGTTAATGGTAGCTATGGTGACAATAAAGCTGATGAAAAGAAATACAAACATCAGAATGAATTGTAACCAGAAGTTGACCGACAAGAAATAGTCGCCAAAAGCCTCCGGATTACCCGTTGCGGATTGTAACCCGGTTGATAGGGTCATCAACTCACCCATAAAGGCGCCAATCAGAAGGCTACCTACCAACACCGAAGGGCCGGCAATGAATAAGATTGATTTACCCAGTGATTTGAAGTTCTGGCGGATGAACTCGAATGTGGCGTTCATCTTTTGGCTGAAATCGCGGGCCCGTTGAAGTTCGATCGCTTTAAATTCTTCCATTGCGTTTTAACTGAATCGGATAAAGGATAAAATAGTAGATCATGAGCAGGGCAGATGCACCAATAATACCAGTCTTGATGCCCCAATGCATAAAGGCATACCGCGTAACAAACGATTCGATAAACCCAGCCAGGATAAAAAACGGAATCAGTCCCACGACAATTTTTAAGCCTTTGATGGCACCGGCTTTAAAGGAGGCAAGTCTTGAATAGGTGCCAGGGAACAGCAGACTGTTGCCCATTAAGAAACCGGCTGCTGCCGCAATCACAATCGATGACAATTCAATTGTGCCATGCAACAGGATTACCGGTAGTGCCTGGCTGAGTTGACTTTCCTGATAGAAAAACATCACAAACGTTCCTACCATTAGGGCATTGTAAAAAAGAAAAAGCCCGGTTCCCAGCGAGAAAAATACACCAAACACAAACACCCGAAGCGAAACCATGATGTTATTGAGGGTGATCCCTACGAACATGTCCATCTCGCTACCATCAGAATAGACATGGGTGGGGTTTCCGTTTTTAATATTCTCCAGGGTCATGTTCACATAGCCATCTCCCAGAATCAGACGCACAAAGGTATCATCATAGGCAGCGGAAACGGCTCCGATTGTGCCCGCCACCACAAACAGGAGAAAGGCATAAAGCAATTGTTTTTGGGCACTGTACAACACGGCCGGCAACTCTTCTTTCCAAAAAAGAAGAAACCGGTTTTTATCCTCCTTTTTATTTTGGTAAATCTCACCATGAATTTTGCTGGCTAGCGAATTCAGGTACTGTGTAGTACGACTAGTAGGATATTGTGTCCGTGCGAAACTAAGATCATCCGTTACCTGAATGAACAGTTCCGCCAGTTTATCGGGCGAGGAGCGATCTTGATTGTTTACAATCTTCTCAAATTCCTCCCACCGGGCTTTATTGCGATTTACAAAGGATGATTCCCGCATAAAAAAGAAGTTGGAAGATAGGACTTACGTCTTTTCCTTCCAACTACCCGGATCCAGAATAACGAGTATGAAATTTTTCAGCTATCCTTTCGCGGCTGCTTCCACCTGATTCCACACTCGCCAAACATTTTTATAGCAGATTTTAGCAATATCCTCTTCCGTATAGCCGCGTTTTAAAAGCACGTAAATCAGGTTGGGGTATTGCGAAACATCTTTCAACCCGGTGGGCAAGCTATCACCCACTCCATCGTAGTCGGAGCCAATGCCTACATGATCAATACCGGCCAATTTCACCACGTGATCAATATGGTTGGCAACAATTTCTACATCCGCATAAAGAGAAGGATTGTTCTTTCGGAAATCCTCCACAATTGGCTGGGCCAAAGAGTCGCTTTGTTTTAATCCTTTTTCATTCAACAAAACTTGGAGTTTTTTTCGGTTGATTTCATTTCCTGCACGCACCGTTGAATCAAGAAAGGCTGAACCAAAATTGATTTGGATAACGCCCCCGTTTTTGCCCAATGCCTTGATCATGTCATCATTCATGTTCCGTTGAAAATCCGGAGTAAAAGCCCGGCAACTGGAGTGAGACGCGATTACCGGGCTCTTGGTTAGCTTGATCACATCAAAAAAAGCACTGTCGGAGACATGGGAAATATCCACCATAATTCCAACGCGATTCATTTCTTTAACTACTTCTTCTCCGAAGGGACTTAACCCATTCCAGGTGCGGGTGGTATCATAGGATGAATCGCAGATTTGATTGTCTTTGCCATGCGTGAGCGTTATGTATCGAATCCCACGCTCGTGAAAGTACTTGATGTTGGCAAGATCATTTCCGATCGGGGCGCCATTTTCCATACCCATGGGCAACGAGATCTTCCCCATGGCAAAATTAGCTTCCACTTCGGCCGGTGTATTTGCCATGGCAAACTTGTCCGGGATCTGCTCGGCAATTCCGCGCACCATATTAATTAACGAGTCAGCCAGCGCTTTGCCATTATCGGGTTGCCACTGGTAGGAGGAGGGGATATAAATTGACATAAAGGGCGCATCGAGGCCTCCTTTTTTGGCGCGTTCATAATCGAAATCACCTTCGGTGGTGGCAATGGGAATGCCCATATATTCCCGCTCCACGCGGAAGTTTTTCATTTTCAACCGGTAGGGCAAATCAACATGGCCATCGGTAATGATGTATTGATGCGCCAGTTCATTGGCATAGGCACGCAGTTGTTCATCATTCATCCGGTCTACCGGTTTCTTCTCCGCACAACTAAAAATGAGCAAGCCCAGGAAGAGAATCCATATTCGCGATTGTTTCATCGTTTTGAGATCTGTTAGGTTGGAGACGAAGGTACGCATTACGCTAAATCATTTACTTTTGCTTTGAACATTGGTCAATAAAAAGGAGCAGCGGTCATGCCAACCATTCAGGTACGTACAACACAAAATGTTTTTATTCATTATCCAGTAGCCAGCGTGGGCGATCGGATTTTGGGCTATTTAATAGACCGGATTATTCTCATTGCTTTCGCAATAGCCGTGGGGACCATTTTTTACAACCTGGAAGTAAACGAGCAATGGATTTGGATTGTGGTGATTGGTATTCCATTTATCCTTTACTCAGTACTCTTCGAAATTTTTATGAATGGCCAAACCCCGGGAAAGCGGGTGATGAACATCAAAGTGATCCGGCTTAATGGCACGCCCGCTACGGTGGGTGATTTTATTTTACGATGGATTTTTGCGTTGATCGATTTTGGAGTATTAGGTGGAGCCATCGCGGTGATCCTGGTAGCGGCAGGCGGCAAAGGCCAACGTCTGGGCGATATCGTGGCTGGAACAACTGTAATCAAACAGGTTGAGCAAAGGGAGATTACTGCTCAGGAAGTTTTTGTTGTCGCTGAGAAAAATTATGAGCCCGTCTTTAGCCAGGCCTTGCAACTAACAGAGCATGACATCGATTTAATTCAACGAGCGCTGGAGGTCAATCGCGATCTGGGAAATGCGAAACCCATGCTGGCCGTAACAGAAAAAGTAAAGCGTCAATTAGGGATTCAAACCGACCTGCCACCGGTAAAATTTTTGTACACGCTGATCAAGGACTTTCATCACCTCACTTCGCGATGAACACCATGGGGGAAATTGCGCCTGCCCGGTTAGCCTTGCGAAGCGGTCAGGATACGCCTGAAATCTGGATTGCCTGTCGGGGTAGGGTATGATGTAACGCACTCACACTTGTGGCCCGAGGGGATACCACGAACAATGGGCGGGGCGGGATTTACGCACGAATTGAAGGAGGCGCCCCAGACAGAAGAAGTTTTTGAAAAGTTTCACATTATCGGTCGTTTAAAACGATAACCTAGATTGATTTTATAACTTGCATAACATAAACGATCACGGATATGGTACTCGTTGCGGATAGTGGTGGTTCTAAGATTGACTGGCGGTTTTTGAAAAAGGATGGCACAATTGGCCAGGCGCACAGTCCGGGGTTTAATCCCTATTACCAGCCGTTGGATCACCTCCATAAAATCGTAGCGGAGAATCTGGTGCCGCACGTAAGCGAGCCGGTCGATAAAATCTTTTACTACGGCACGGGTGTCTCGTCAGAAAAGAATCAAATTGTTATCCGCGATGCTTTCGCCCGGTATTGGCCGAAGGCGTGCATCGAAATTGGATGGGATTTGCTGGCAGCAGGACGCGCACTGTGTGGGCGGGAGCGGGGCATTGCCTGTATTTTGGGTACCGGTTCCAATTCCTGTTTGTACGATGGTGAAAAGATTATCGGTAATGTGGCCAACCTGGGTTGGATTCTGGCCGATGAAGGATCGGGTACCTACATTGGCAAACAGTTTATATTCGATTATTTCCGAAACGAGATGCCGGCTACCCTGGCCGAACAATTCAAAGCCCGGTTTCCCTTTTCTCGCGAGGAGGTTTTGGAAAAAGTTTATCAGGGTGAAAAGCCCGGTGCCTTTCTGGCCAGTTTTGCCAAATTTATTTTCCAGCATTTAAAAGAACCTTACTGCTACAAGTTGGTATACGACAGCTTTTCTGATTTCTATCAGAACAACGTGATGAAGTACGAGAACTATCAGAATACTAAAGTACATTTCACCGGTTCCATCGCATTTTATTTCAGCGATATCTTACGACAGGTAGCGAACGATAAGGGGATCACCGTCAAAAATATTCTCGAGGGCCCGATTGCCGGCCTCACGCTCTTTCATCAAAAAGACCTTTGATACCCTTTCCGGCCAACGTGCAATAAATTGCTCGATAAATTTGCCCATGGTCAATTGATCCTTATTTCAGCATGCATTTGATTGAGCCCTTTTCGAATTGGCTACGGTATTACGATTCTTCCCAGGATGAGCACTCGCCTTTTTATGGCAAAGAGTACAATTACGATTTGTATACAGAAACGATTTATGGTTACTTTATCGATCCGGCCTGGGATTCCTTCGGCTCTGAAACCCTTTACCTGAAAACCTTGTATGCCGATTATCAGAATGGCTTTGTGGTACTGGAATTTATTGGCGAATGGAATGATACTCTCCACAACGACATCATGACCTTGAAGCGCGACTTTCTGGAGCTGCTGATGTACAAGGGGATTAACAAATTCATATTGATTGGTGAGAACATCCTGAACTTTCATGGATCGGATGATTTGTATTATGAAGAGTGGTTTGAGGAGATAGAAGACGGTTGGATTGCGGCCGTAAGTTTCCCCGAACATATCCAACACGAGCTAACCCGCTACCGCATTGATTGCTATATCAACATGGGGGGAACCTTACAAATTGATCATTGGCGTACCCTGCATCCTGCTAAGTTTTGCGAGTGGGTTAATCAGTTGATCGTACGGAGATTAAATTAGTTTTTCTGATCGCTTAATACAAAAGCGAGAGTTGGGCATGTCTCACAGGCACATCGGCTGGCACCAAAAATTTACGTCTTGATTTTACTTCCAGGCAAAGTACCCGCGTGCGTTGAAGTTTCCCTTTTTTAAACCAGCGTCCGTTCAGATCAAAGACACTTCCTTCCGGTAAGTCGGATAAGAGGGTGACGTTTGCTGCCCTCGGATCCTGCTTGCGCAGAACCTGGGTGAGTGCGCTGTCGGAATAAGTCGATGCCATGGGATTCGCCATGTGCCGTTCAAGTTCCGCCAGGAGTTCCCTCGGAAAAATGGAAGGAAGCATCATCGGTCTGAGTAATTCCTGAAACGTGCGTTTCCATTCCCGTCCATGCGCCTCGGCCCGGAAAGCATGCACTTGGTGTACCCGCAAGTGGGCCACTTCATGAACATAGGTTATCAGAAACTCAAGCGGGTGAAGGTCGCGATTGATGGAGATGCGAGGGGTATGCCCATGCCGGCAGGTGAAGTCGCCCGATTTGGAGATCCGTTTCTTACTCAACTGAAAGTGGAAGGGGTTTTCTTCCCAGAGCCGGAGACAATACGCCACTGCCGGGGAGGGCAGGTGCTGAACTAACAAATCGCGAAACGTACCTGAATTCAAACTGATGCAAAATAAAAAAGGCTTTAGATCTCTAAAGCCTTCCCGGGAACAATCTTTGCAGATTGATTACTGTGCAGCAGTTGAATCAGTAGCAGTAGAATCAACTACGGTAGCAGCTGAATCAACAACCGTCTGAACTTCAGTAGCGACAGAGTCAGCCGCAGCAGCAGCTTCTTCTTTTTTAGCACCGCAAGCGACCATTGCTACTGCAAAGCCACACACGATAAGAGATGCAACAATTTTTTTCATAGTTTACAGGTTTTGAATTAGGCCGCAAAATTACACTTTCTAGGCGTTTTTTAAACCCCGGATTCTAAATTATTAGAGAATTATTAGAGAAAAAGGTCTGGATTTTACCCAAATTTTCGGGTGCAATCGTTTTCTACTTATTTTTTTCTAAAAAACAACCGGATCGGCACCCCCTCAAAGTCAAATTTTTCACGAAGTCTGTTTTCTAAAAACCGGATGTACGCGGGCTGAATGTACTGTGGTAAATTACAAAAGAAGGCAAAGGCTGGAGCCTTGCCCGGAACCTGCGTGATGTACTTTATCTGGATCAGTTTGCCCTTGAGGGCGGGTGGTGGATAATGAGCAATTTCGGGAAGCATGGCATCATTGAGTGCCGAGGTGGGTATTCTTTTTGTCTTATTATTGAAAACTTCCACCGCTTTTTCCACGACCTGAAAGATCCGTTGTTTGGTGAGCACGGAGGCAAAAATCATCGGAATGTAATCGATGGGTGCCAGTTTCTCAAGCATCTCCTTTTTAAACGTATCTGCAGTCTTGGTATCCTTTTCAATCAGGTCCCATTTATTCACCATGATTACAATTCCTTTATTCTGCTTGTGGGCCAACACGATGATGTTTACGTCTTGTGATTCGAGGCCCCGTTCAGCATCAATCAGCACGATGCAAACATCGCTTTCCTCCAACGCCCGCAACGAACGCAATACAGAATAAAACTCAACATCCTGAGTCACTTTTGTTTTCTTTCGGATACCGGCCGTATCAATCAGGATGAAATCGTTGCCGTACATTTTATACCGCGAGTGGATGGCATCGCGTGTCGTGCCGGCTTCATCCGTTACAATGCTTCGTTCTTTTCCCAACAACACATTGAGGAACGAAGATTTTCCAACGTTGGGCCTTCCCAGAATGGCTATTTTGGGGATGCCCGCATCCGGATCTTCCACCCCTTCTGAAGGTAATAATTTTACCAGGGCATCCAGCAACTCACCTGTGCCCGAGCCGTTTTCGGATGAAATGGGGTACACCTCGCCCATGCCCAATCCATAAAACTCACTGGCTTCCGATGCTTTGTTGGGTGTATCCGCTTTGTTCGCAGCAATGAGCACCGGCTTCTTCGACATGCGGATGATCTTGGCAAACTCTTTATCATACCCTGTTAATCCATCTTTGCAGTCCAACATAAAGATCACCACGGTGCATTCATCCAGGGCCAGTTCCACCTGACGTCTGATTTGGGATTCAAACTTGTCATCCGAACCGGTAACATACCCTCCGGTGTCAATCACGGTAAAATACTTGCCCGTCCATTCGGCATGACCATAGTGCCGGTCGCGGGTAACGCCCGGCATATCATCCATAATGGCCTGACGTTGTTCTACCAACCGGTTAAAAAAGGTTGATTTACCCACGTTGGGTCTCCCCACGATCGCTACGATGTTTGCCATTACTCAATAAATGAATTTAAACGTGCAAAGGTGCCAAATCCTTTTCAATTCACCTCATTGGCAGGGTTGCTGGCTAATCATTAAAGTACCCGAATTGCCTCAGCTTCAATTTTTGTTTACGCCAGTTGTCGGCCACTTTTACGTGGGTTTCCAGGAATACTTTTTTTCCAAAGAATAATTCGAGCGCCTTGCGTGCATCGGTCCCCACTTTCTTTAATGAGCTACCCCCTTTGCCGATCAGAATTCCTTTTTGAGAATCGCGTTCAACATAAATGGTGGCACGAATACGGATGATCGATTCCTCTTCTTTAAAACTTTCAATGCCCACTTCGCTGCTATACGGAATTTCCTGTTCGTAATGCAGAAAGATTTTTTCGCGGATGATTTCGGAAGCAAAGAATCGTTCGCTGCGATCGGTCAATTCATCTTTTGGATAATAGCCAGGATGTGCTGGTAAGTAATTCTTGATGGTGGTGAGCAGCAGGTCCAGATTGGTTCCGGCTTTGGCGGAAACCGGAATAATTTCTTTAGCGGCAATCAGGTTTTTCCAGTACTCAATTTTATCAGTCACTTGCGATCCTTTCGCCAGGTCAATTTTATTCATGATCAACAGAATGGGAGTACGGATTTTTTTGAAGAGCTCAAACAATTTCTCATCGTACTTTTCTTCCAATTCAACGATCAACAGGATCAGGTCAGCATCCTCCAGGGAAACCCTAACAAAGCCCATCATGGTTTCCTGAAGTTCATATTTTGGTTCCAGAATGCCCGGGGTATCCGAATACACAATCTGAAAATCATCACCATTGAGAATGCCCATGATGCGGTGACGGGTAGTTTGGGCCTTGGCGGTAATAATGGATAAATTCTCGCCCACCAGCTTATTCATCAGGCTGCTTTTGCCCACGTTGGGCTTGCCGACAATACTCACAAATCCGGCTCGGTGGGTCATAAAAGATGTATGCGTTGCAAGATTATCGATTTCCTTGGCTCTGGCCAACCTGTTCATCCCAATTGCTGTCTATTATCATAAATAGAAATACCGGAAGTTATTGTCATAGCTCGAAAAAATGGGTAACTAAATTGCGATTCATCTCGTGTGATAAAGCAAATCATCATACTTACCCTATTTATAACCTTCCCGGTGATGTACTCATGGGGTCAGCACCATGATTCAATATCGGGGAAATGGGTCACCAAAAAGGCATTTCAGCAAGGGTTACGGTTAATTTCGACTAACGAGGCAGACACCGTACTAAATGAAAAAAGTAGTGACGCCTATTCCGAGTTCAGCGGCCGGATCATCAGACGAATCGAGGTTGACCGCATTGGCTTTGAGAAATCAATATATGACACCGCAAAAAAAGTGGCTAAGTGGGTAACGAAATGGTCGAATACACTACACGTGGATACCCGTAACGGTATTGTTCGGAAGCATCTCTTTATAAAACCGTATGAGAGATTAAATCCTTCCAAGCTTGCCGATAACGAACGTTTTTTGCGCGATAAAGATTTTATTCTTGATTGCCGAATAATTATTACCCCGGTTGATGGTACCGATTCTGTAGATGTACTCATCATCACCCGCGATGTATTTAGTATTGGCGGAACATTAGGGGGGTCTCCGCCTAAGAAAACCAAGTTTGGAATATACGATGCTAATGTGGATGGCCGCGGGCAGCGAGTTGAGTTTAACTCCTTGCTCGACCAGGGACGCTCTCCGATGTACGGGTATTCATTATTGTACCGGAAAAGCAGTGTACTTGGAAGTCTTGCCAATCTGGAATTGGGCTATTCACAAATAAATACAGGGGTTAGTGTAGGGGATGAGGATGAATTTGCCTTTTTCGCACGGCTCAACCGGCCTTTGGTTTCGCCTTATACCCGATTGGCGGGTGGTTTGGAAGCGAGCCGGAATTGGTCGGAAAATGTACGTTCCAGACCGGACTCCGTCTTCTTAAAGTACAACTATGATATTTTTGATAGCTGGTTGGGATATAATATTGGAATCAACAAGAAGTTTGAAGATCGCAATCGGCAGTTTTTAGCCTTCCGCTATATCAATGGATATTATTTAGATCAACCGGATCAGGAGCAATATCTGGAATTGCGAAGGTATAATAACCTCTTTGGATACTTAGCTGAGTTTACGCTCTATCGGCAGAATTTTTACAAGACCCGATATGTTTTTGGTTTTGGGCGCACCGAAGATATTCCATACGGATTTACTGTTGGGGTTACAGGCGGGTATGTTCGTCAGGTACATGTGGAGCGCCCTTATGGTGCCGTTAAGTTTAATTACGGATTTGCAAGTAAGAAGGGCAACTTTCTTCGCTTTCAATTGGAAACAGGAGCGTACTACCGCAATCGGGAGCCAGAAGACGTTGTGTTAACCATAGGAGCGACTTACTTTACCCGATTGCTTCAGTTCAATCGGTACAAGATGCGCGCGTTGCTATCGGCAACGTATTCACAACTCAGTAATCATCAGGTGCTGGAGTGGCTTCGTGTTGGCAAGTATGAGATAGCAGGATTAAGCACCGACAGTTTGTACGCAGATAAAAGGTTGGCTTTACATGGTGAGACTACCTTGTATACACCCGGGTCCTTGTTGGGCTTCCGGTTCGCCCCGTTTGCAGCTTTGGATGTTGTCTGGGTGGATTGTATTTCTAGTGTTCGGCCCACCGACTTATTGTGGGGATACAGTGCTGGTATTCGTACCCGGAACGAAAACCTCATTTTTGGTACGATGGAAATGAAAATGACCTATATACCGGAAGATGAGTATGGAAGAAGTAAATTTGTTTTTGGGTTCCGGCAAAACCTGCGGGTAAAAAATACAGGTTCGTTTGTGAAAGCACCTTCGTTGGTGCGGTATAATAATTAGATCATGAAAAAATTAGTACTTATTATATTAATTGGGCTGGCTGCCATGCCTGCGTGGGCGCAAAAGAAAAAGGGCCGCATTCAGCCGGGTCGAATCTATGAACCGGGAGAAACCCTGTATGCTCCGCGCTTTGGATTCTCAGCGGTCGTGCCGGCAGGATGGGAAGGTTTGTTGCCGCGGGAAAGCGAAGTGTTTCTGTTAACCACTACCACCGCCACCTATGGTGAGATTTTTGTTTTCGGCCGGGAACAAGGCACGTTGAGTATCCTACACGACTCCTGGCAAAAAGGAGTAGCGCTGTCAGAGACCATCAACCTGAAAGCAGTGAATGCCACTATTCAGGGAGATCTACTTACTGCGGATGTTGTGGCTACCGGGGAATTCATTAATAAAGGGTTTCAGGGATTTGCTGTGGCGCGTTGTAATCCTGCAGGACCGTGTGTGATTACCCTCCTGGTAGCTCCACCCCAGTATTTTCAATCGGTGAAAGCCACGGTAACGGATTTTATGAAGGCAAGTTCTTTTGATTCACCTAATTCATATTCACCGTATGCCGATTTCGATTGGACTGAGTTTTTGGCGAACAAAGTACTGATGAGCTACGAATCGGTACGGGGTGGGAATGCTGAAAATCGAATCCACCTCTGTCAGGACGGTACCTTTGAGGCAACTATTAAAAAGTCCGGCATGTTTAAAAGTGAAAATGCCGACTACCGTGGCAATAGTACCGGAACCTGGTTGGTGAGCGGCAAAGGAGCGCAAACGATGATCACCTTTAGCTTTGCTAAAAACAAGCATGTACCACTCGAGGCACCGTTGTTAATTAAAGATGAAAAGATTTATAGCAACAATGTGCGGTATTTTGTTGGCCAATCTGACCGCTGCAAGTGATCAGTGGGGGCGATAGGGTCGGGCTTTGACCACCTTGATTGCCTGACCTTTTTCCAACGATCGCTGGTGGGAAAGGTTGTTTATCAGGGAAGTAAACTCAGGATTCAATCGATTCTGGGTCCGCTCCGACACACTTGCAAGGGTTTCATTCTCGCCAGAACGTGCGATGTGCATTTCAAAAATCAAAACGCCTTCTTTTTCCTGGTCTGTCGAATTTCGGAAACTGCATACCGATTGATGCATTGTGTTCCTGAGGGCCAGCGTACTCATGCCGGCCAACTGGATTACATTATTTTTAAAATCCAACCAAACCAATTCCACAAGGGCTTCATTTTTTCCATTTGTTGTTTTCATACGGAGGATATAAGCAGGCAGTGAGTGGAGGGTGGTGTCATGGGCGGCAAGTACCTGGGTGCCTTCGGTTCTTACTGCCTTTTCTTTCGCTTCTTCGCCCAACGCATGGGGTGTCTTCTTGCCATCGGTTAATCGCAATGCTACCAGGCCGTCTCCTTTCTCAGCAAAAGCAGCGACCACAGTTGGTTTGTTGATGGTTTTCCAGGCGGAGGGAATGATCCAGGAAAAGCCAAGATCCGGTTGAATGAATACACTGTTTGAAAAAACACCCTGTTGCGGATTGTTGCCAAAGCACAATCCATTAAACCGGCTGAGAAACTGCGATTGTGATTTTGCAATGGGGGAAGGATTTACCGGTTTGTATTTGGGAGCCGAGGATCGGATTGCAGATTCGCGGGAAGGCGTATAAGGATGATCACTGAAGTAACTGTGTTGTTCCGCTTGGCCAGTCATCAGTTCAATTTCTTTTGACAACCGATTCAACGCATCGGCCAGTGCAGCAGGGTTGTAGCCGGCACTGGCTGTCAACTGAACGCCAAACCGATCGGCTTCGGATTCATGACCCCGGCTATAGTTGGCAATGAAAGCTTTGCTGGTAAGTTCAATCGGAGCGTTGAGAACGTTGCCCAACTGGGTTCCCGTTACGGTATTAATCAGATTGCCGGGAATCTTCAACAGGTTGGGAACAATACCTTTCTTCATCTGCTTTACCGAATGACGTTGCATGACGTGAATAATTTCGTGGGCGATGATGCCGGCCAGTTCGTCTTCCGTTTGAACGATGGGTAAAATTCCCCGGGTTACATAGATGTATCCGCCCGGTAAGGCGAAAGCATTGGGTTCGGGTGAATCCGCCAGGAAGAACTTAAACTCGAATGGATTTTTCGTTAAACGCGAGACTAATTTTTGCCCGATGTTGCTCACCAATTGTTGGAGCGAATCGTGGCGATAAAGTCCGATCTCTTGTTCTACCATCAGCGCATTTTCAGCGCCTAATTTCTTATCCAGCGAAACATCCTGCGCAAACAAAATGCCCGCCCTGAGTACGATACCCAGTAACACGAGTTTTTTCATGCCTGCCTTGATTGAGGAAGAACTTATTTATCGTTATAATAAAATCCGGTGTCTTTCAATAAGCCAAAATTCAGCGAGAAATAGAATACGTTGGCATCCACTGCGGAGTACACAACACCTAAATCATCGGAGGGCTGATACCCTTCTTTGAAAAAGGGAGTCAGGTAATATTTGAATTTCAACGTGGCCCCATAGGGTAATTGAATGCCGGCCATTAAACTATGATTAAGGGCGGGCACCCGGTCGGAGAACCAGATGGTTGCCTTGTCTTCCTTCTCATCATTGATGAAGATCTTCTCCTTATAATGGATAGGAAATTCCAATTCATATCCCAAGAAAATGAACTTGTCGGAGAGGTTACCGATTTTGACGCCTACGGGGATACCAAGGTTGTAGGTTCTTGCTTTGATTTTAACATTGGAGTTCGTGGGCTCTTTGTAAATAAGACCTATGTTGCGCACCGATAATCCCGTGAATAACCCAAAGTTTTCGGATTGATCGATGTTCACCCAGTTTTGAATGTTAAAAACAGGAGAGAACCGCAGCACACTGCTTTGATCACTTCCATTGCTGGTGATGTCGGCAAAGGAAAAGATGAGTTCACCGCTGGTGGTAGTATATACCTTTTTGTCTTGTGCGAAAACAACGGTTGTCAAAAGGAATAAACAAACGAAAGGGACTGATTTCATAACCTAAAATGTATGTGAGTAAATCTATTTTAACCGGAAGTTAAGACTGCCGCCCAGGTTAAATTGCCAGATGGTCGATCCGGTAGACACACCGGCTCCACTGCCACCCGTACCGAAGTAAAAACCACCGCCTGCCCACTGAACCGGGGAAAGCAATTGGGCATGTAAGCGGAGACTTACTTTTTCGGAGGCAGTAATGCGTACACCTAACCGGCCCCCAATAGCAAATTTGGTAACACTTTCCGAATCGAGCGATGCATCCGGGTTGGACCAGGCGGCCCCCAAATCCACAGAACCAAATCCGCTGATCTTATCATTGACCGGTGCATATCGTGTTCCACCCAGCATCGCATAGTTAATACCGACTTTGCCATCATATCGTCTATCAAATCCCTGGTAATAGACATCGGTTTTCAGGTTCTGATAAATTAATTCAATAGCGGAAGTTTCGCTTAAACCGAATTCCAAACCCGCACCCCACTGAAACCCATCCTGAATTTTCCCGCTACCGTATTCGGTATCAAACTTATCGGCAAACGTGTAACCCTCAAAGGTGAGGAGCGTAACTGTAGGCTGGGCCCAGGCGGTTACCGAAATACCGATGATGGTGACGAGTATAAATAGTTTTTTCATAGCGCATTTTTTTTGGCACCCAAAAGTAATAAATATTAAACCACCATTCCTGAGATCATTATATGATTTTATCATGCGGTTTTAATTCTAAAAACCTCTATTTTCGAGCCCAAAACATATTCTAATAAAAATGAAAAAACTAGTATTTATGGCAGCCTTGTTTATCTCTGCGGTAGCAACTGCCCAATCGAACAAAGAAGATATTGATTTCATTCAATCCATTTACGGCAAGGAGAAGAAGACCATCGTAGCGGACTTCATTAAAGTGGAAGGAGCCCAAAAAGATGCGTTCTGGAAGCTTTATGATGAGTATGAAGGAAAACGCAAACAACTTGGACAAAAACGAATTGCCTTATTAGAGCGGTATGCAAACAGTTATGCTGATATTGATGATGCCACTACTTCCCAAATCGTTAAAGAAACGGCTGCTTTGGGTTTGGAAACCGATAAGTTGATTTCTACCTATCATAAAAAATTAGAGAAAGCTGTAGGAGCAAAACCTGCGGCTCAGTTTTTTCAGTTAGAGTCTTATTTTCTCAGTGCTATCCGCACGGCCATTTTTGAGAGCATTCCATTTATAGGCGAGTTGAAATAGAGTTCGCTCACAATAATTAATAAAAAGCCATCGATCGGGATGGCTTTTTTTCTTGATTCATGCCGTAATTTCAGGGATGATGGTTCGATGCCGAACAGGGTTGTTATTTGGGTTGATGTTAAACGCTTCCGTCTATGCGCAAGGACCCGATTCTTCGAAGGTGGACTTGATTGACGTTGTGATCGGGAGAAAAAATCTGCAAAAAACCAATCCGATCCGGTCCGGCAGGAAGGTTTACTTCTCGTTGTTTCCAGCTGCCACCACCATACCAGGCGGAGGCCGGGCTGTTGTCACATCCGTCAGTGCTGCTTTTTACTTGGGCGATCCCACTGAAACCAATTTATCCAACGTCTATTTAATACCTTATACGAACCTGTCCGATCGCTATGGCATTTATCTACGACCCAACATCTGGGTATCGAAAAACACCTATAACTTCATTGGTGATTATCGCCTGGCACACTTTCCACAATATTCCTGGGGCTTGGGAGGTGATTCACCCGAATGGGCAGAATCGTTAATCGATTCGGATTATGTACGCTTTTACCAAACCGTCTTGCGAAAAATTAAGGGAGCCTGGTTTATTGGCCCGGGCTATGCGTTGGATTATCATTATAATATCAGCGAAAGCGGGTTTACAGGCGAACGTGGCCACCTTGACCGCTATGAAGAAGCAACACTCACCTCTACCACCTCTTCAGGCTTTACCTTTAATTTCGTTTACGATGCACGCATTAACGCCATCAATCCACCGGATGGAGCCTATGTGTTGTTGAGTTATCGTTGGAATGACAAAGCCCTGGGTAGTACTTATACCAATCATAGCCTCTTTGTGGATGCCAGAAAATACTTTTCACTAAGCCATACTCGGAGCCACATCCTTGCTATCCGCAGTTATTATTGGACCATCATAAATGGCAATGTTCCGTATCTTGATTTACCGGCTTCCAATTGGGCACCTGCAACCGGTATTGCCAGCCGGGGCTTTCAATCAGGACGATATCGATCCAATGCCATGGTGTATGCAGAAGGGGAACAGCGGTACCAACTCACCGAGAATGGCCTGATAGGGTTTGTCGCGTTTATGAATGTTTCGTCCGCCTCGGAGTTCGATACGCAACAGTTTAAAATCTGGCAAGTAGGAGCAGGGGCAGGCATTCGGATTAAATTCAATAAATATTCAAATTCCAACCTGGCTGTAGACGTAGGGTTCAGCCAGCATTACTGGAGCGTCTGGCTGAATATCGGGGAGATGTTTTAAGTCTTGAAATGAATAATGAATAATAGTTTTAGCTTGACACGCTCGTTATCTTTGTTTACCAATGCAACTGTATGCGGATTACTCTACTAATTTGCCTTTTGTTGACTTCAGGAATTGCCACCGCCCAGGTTTTTTCCAATAAAGAAGTAGGCAAGAAAAATGAGGCGCTGGCGGATAGTTTGAAAGAGGCGGAATACCCGTATGTGCTCCCCATTTTGGGGGCCAAGGCTACCAAGGCGGGGTATAGCTTGCCCTATTCAGCAGGGGTTAGTGTGCAATACTTTGGATCGAAATCGGATATTGTTATTGAAAACCTGATGGTTGGTTTTAACAATGGAACCATGTATGATTTGGACGGGCTGGTAAGGTTTGATGATTCCCGGGCCACCGCAGAAGCGATTACTGTACGTCCGGATGTTTGGCTTTTTCCCTTCTTAAATGTGTATGGAATTTTTGGAAAAGCGGCTGCCACCACCGAAGTCAATTTTGGTGTTTGGGTACCCGATTCAACGGGGGTAGACAAGGAAATTTTATCGACCGGCACTATAGTTGATTTTAATACGACCACTTTCGGATTGGGCATGACACCAACCATTGGTGTGGGAGGTGGATTTCTGGCTCTTGATATAAATATGGCCTGGGTGGATGTACCCCAGCTAAGTAAACCGGCCCGGTCATTTGTATTTGGCCCCCGCTTTGGTAAATCGTTTAAACTAAAAAATCCGGAGAGCAACATAGCCGTATGGGTGGGTGGTTTTCGCGTATCGATTGCCAGCAGAACCGATGGTTCGCTTGACTTAGCTGAAGTATTTCCAGAAGGGGGTGGTGAAATTGGAATAAAGATTGATCAGGGCATTGTGAAAGTTGGCGATGCTCAAGACCAGGTTGATATCTGGTGGAACAATTTGCCTCCCGCGCAGCAAAACAATCCGGTTAACAAAGCCAAATATGAAGCCGCCAATGCCGCCCTGGCCCGTGCAGGAGAAATTCTAAATTCTGCCGATCAGGCGCTCAATACAATCTCAAATTCTACCGTACAATATTCCATGGATAAGCGAGTAAAAGATCCGTGGAATTTTATTGTGGGCTCACAATACCAGGTACATAAACACCTCATGTTTCGGTTTGAAGTCGGATTCCTGGGTTCACGTAACCAGTTTATGGGTGGGTTGCAATATCGGTTTGGCTTGTAATTATTTTTCTTCCGCACTTTTTTTTGCGGCTCGTTCCTGAGCCTTGCCAACACCAATGGGTATACCCACGGCCAGGTAGAGGGATGTATTATATTGTTGGGGGCTGGTATCGTCAATTACCACATCCACCAGGCCATAATAATAACGAAGGGTCAGATTCATTCCGTTACCTGCCATCAGACGATACCCAACACCACCGACCAATCCAAAATCAAGTTGGTGAATCTCTTTGCGGATATCCCGTTTGTATTCCAGTTCATCGTTGTTGATTTCATTGGTAAAGAAATCGTTGGCTTTGTTGCGCAGGGAAGGCATGATTCCGCCTATGGCATAGAAGTGCTTGTTGAATTTGTATTTCATTGCAAACGGTACATTGAAGTAATTGATTTTCCGTTGTACGGCTCCGCCAACGAATGCATTATCCAAATCAGGGTCGTTGAGGGAGTACACCGGCAGGGCATCGGCACCCAGTGTCGATTTTACCAAAACACCCGTGTGAAACAGCCAGTTTGGGTTTTTGGTTTTGATATCAAAATAGAAGCCGATGTTAAAATTACCCTGCATTGATCCCGACTCGAGGCCGCGGAGATCAGGAAAATTTACCCCACCATCCAGGCCAAATTCTACCTTGCCACTGTTCAGTTTATCGCCTAACAGCAACGAAATCAGCACCTGTCCCTGGCCGGTGGTTGTAATGGTCAGAAGAAACAGAATAAGGAATAATCTCATACTTCAAATAACTTTCAAAAGTAACAGATTTCAATTGTTCTTGTCACGATGTTCATCACTTCATCATTTCTGATGTTCACTGGATTCGGTAATTTTGGTTTTTGCAAAATACCGGAGCATGAAAAACTCGATTCTACTGGCCTTGATTTTATTAATGGCGGCCTCTTGTCAGAAAAGTAAACCCGTTGAAGACGATTTAATTTCGACCACCTTTGAAGCGGAGCGCAATCGCTTTTTCATGGCGATTCAATCTCCGGCCGAAGTGGCCGCCCGGTTGCAGGACACAGGCGCTGCCTATAACCCGGGCTTAATGAATGATCCGTTGTATTATTCATCCTATACTTCCAATGAAGTAAAAGCAGCCGCCAACCTGGGCATTTATCTATCCGACTTGAATTACAGCATTGCTTACAAGCAAAGCGCCACTTCCAGGGAATTATTCCAAGCAGTGGATGAATTAAGTAAAGTGGTGGGCATTGAGCAGCGTGTCTTAGGTTTTCTAAGGATGCGGTATGAGCAAAACATCCATCAGAATGATTCGGTCAAGGAAGTGGTTGACGAACTGTTAAAAAACTCGTTGGTAGGACTACAAGGTACGGATCGTGAAAAATTTGTCGGGATTGTGATGGCCGCCTATCAAATCGAAAACCTGCATCTCGCATTAGGCATTATTCAAACGTACCCAAAAGATTTATTGCCCGAAGATGCACGCACGCTGGTATTGGTTCCGGCCTTTCAACTGATTTTGGCACAGCAGGAGAATCTGGAAACCATTTATGCTTTTCTGAAAACTATTGCCGATCCAACCAACCCGGAAAAGAATCCAAATTTTGGATACTACGCTACCGCGTTTGAAGAACTAATAGCCGTATACAAACGGCTTGATGTTGCGGATAAACTTGCTACTAATCAAGGAGGTGCGCTCATGACTGATGCGGTCGTGAACGAACTGATGGAGAAGGTTAGTGCGATCCGAAATAAAGTAGTGGGGTTGTAACGCTATTCTATTCTATTCTGAACTTATAGGTGCGGAAGGGTTCGTTTCTTCCGCAGGAACAATCCAACCGGTTATTAATTTATACCCCAGCGTAAGGACAATGGCACCGGTAAAAAGCCCTATGAACCCGGACATAATGAATCCACCAATCGCACCCAGAAAAACAACTAACATAGGTGCAGGAGCTCCTTTTCCAAGCAAAATCGGCTTTAAAATGTTATCCACCACGCCAACAAAAATCATCCAGATGGTCAACAAGGTTGCGGTCAGTGTATCGCCATGGCCCCAGATATAAATGATTACACCAATCGAGACGGGCAGTAATCCGAGTTGGATGATGGCCAGGATCAGGCACACTAAAATCCACAGCCCCGCCAATGGAATACCGGCCAGGACAAAACCAATCCCGGCTAACAGCGATTGGATAATGGCTACGCCCAATACTCCTTTCGCTACATTTCGAACCGTGAGTTCAGCCATTTCAGTCATTTTCGCTCCCGCACTACCGGCTATCCGTATTAAAAGCGAGCGGGCAAAATCACCGGCTGGTTTGGCATAGCCCAATAAGAAACCGCTGATGATGAGGGATAAGAAAAACATCACCAGGCCGGTTGTGGTATTTTTTAACAGATCAAATAATTTCAGCAATACCGACTTCACCTCTTCGGTATGTTGACCGATCAGGGCAGTTAAATTTTTAGACGCATCCGTCCAGTATCCATAAATTGTAGCTCCAACCACCGGCCAGTCTTTTACATTCTCAGGGGGTGGTGGTATGTGCAAGGTTCCTGCGCGATAGGCTGCGCCTAATTCCTTAAACTCACCCACAGTGGCAAACAACAACCAAACGGCTGGTCCCAGAATAATCAATACCATGAGGATAGTGATAATGGTGGCTGACCACCCATTTCTATTCCCCAATTTGCGGGAGAGACCTTTGTGCAAGGGATATAACGTGATGGCAATTACCGAGCCCCAGACAAGCGGTGTAATAAAAGGCTCGAGGATGCTGAAACACCACACCAGTAATAAGGCAAGGGCAAGCAACTGGATGGCGTAATGAATGACCGGGTTATAAGGTATTTCAGAGGATTTGGTTTCGGAGCTCATACGATTTCTCTAAATTAATTGTGAAGCTATGGTAATGCATTTATTAAATGTAAGTAGTGCAGACTAAAATGTTCTTGCCAGCGTGTGATTTGTGCCATATTTCCTTCCACTTTTTTACGTTATTTGCACAACTTTCGAAAAAAACTATTTAATCTCTATGAAAAAACTAATTGTTGGTAGCCTCACGGCTTTTCTAATGTGGGGTTGTTACCCTGCAGGACCGGAGTATGTGGAGGACCTGGATGTAGTATACACCACCTTTGATGACCAATTTGATTTTGCAGGTAAAGGCACCTATGCCATACCCGATAAAATTGTGGTCGATGTAGAAATTGATGATGGGGACACAACCTATCAGTTTATGAAAGATGTATTTGCGGCACCCATCCTTAATGCCATTAAATCAGAGATGAATGCATACGGCTGGCAAGAAGTAAATCCTTTGACCACCCAACCGGATGTGGTAATCATGCCTGCTGCGATTAGCTCAACTACATACTTCTATAGTTATTGGTATGATTGGTGGTACGGGGGCTGGGGTGGCTGGTATGGGGGTTATTGGGGTTGGTATTATCCACCCTATTATACGATCAGTAGTTACACTACCGGATCGTTGATCATTACTATAGCTGATCCGGACGCTGACGATAGTCCAATCCAACGGTCGCAGGCTGCCTGGGTCATGGTGGCCAACGGGTTATACACGGGGGCCTATGATATTGGTCGTGTAACCGCAGCCATTGACAAAGGCTTTGCTCAATCACCGTATCTGAAAACCAATTAATGCTTTCACTATGAAAAAGATAATTCTTATAGTTACGATTTGTTTGATCTCGGTGGGAGCCTTGTTTGCACAGAGCAATACCACGTTTACCTATTCCATGGGGTTTGGTACCGGAGACTTAGGAGACTTTATTCAACAAGCGAGTTTCCGGGGCGTCAATCTTGATTTCCGGAAAATGGTTCAACCTAATGTGGGTGTAGGTTTCGGGATTGGTTGGAATGTATTCTATGAAGCTAAAGACGATGATTCCTATACAGTTGGCAATTCTACATTGAGCGGAAAGCAGTATCGCTATAGCAATCATATTCCCATGGTCGTAAACGGGGCCTATTTCCTAAAGCCCGGTGAAACTCTTAATCCCTTTGTCGGGCTGGGCATTGGCACAATGTATACCAGACGAAATACGGATATGAATCTCTACACAGTGGAGCAGGAAGCATGGAATTTCCTGTTGCAACCAGAGGTAGGATTTCAATACATGGTCAATGACGCTACAGCCATTACGGTATCGGGCAAATTTAATTCTGGATTTAAGGCAGGCTCGGAACTGGAGTCCGCCCAATCCTTCTTCGCTTTGAATATAGGGTTCTCTTTTATTGGTAATTAAAACCTTAAATCGATAATAAGTTGGCCGTATCAGAATACCTGGTGCGGCCAATTCTTTTCTAACTACACGAACCCTACTCATGAAAGCATCTTTTTCTACGATTATACTACTGGCCGTTTATTCTTTGTTCTCCTGCCAGGGTGTACAAACTTTTTCAACTCAAGCCAAAGGGGTAGATCTTAACACATATAAAACCTATGCCTGGATAAAACCCAGCGATCCGGATGGGGATTTCAGAAGAGATGATAAGATTTATTCAAAACTGATCCTGGAACTGGCCAATGCAGAACTTCTTAAAAAGGGATTTGTGCTCGACACGTTGCAACCCGAAGCCGTCTTCACCTTCGACACCCGGGTGCATGAGCAATCGGGTTACAGTCAGGGTCCGCTTCCGAATGCAGGGTTAGGGTACGCGTATGGTGGTTATGGATATTATGGTGGATTCTATGCACCTATTCCGGTATCTTCAGGCGCCTCGCGGCATGAATACGAAGAAGGGTTACTTTATATTGATATGTTTGATGCCAAGACCCGCGTTCCGGTTTGGGGGGGTTGGGCCAAAGCCAAACTCACCGCTAAAAGTGATGTGGAAGCCGATGTTCGCAAAGCCGTGAAGGATATCTTCGTTCGTTTGCGCGTTCGTCATAACTAAGTATGAAAATAGTTTTATCAAAGCTGACATTAGCAAGGCGATTCCATCATTCAATCCGCTTTCCACATTAATGGTTTGCCGAATGCGCTGGGGTACTTGCTGCCCGGTTACAACTGCCTGGCCGAGGGCGGCATCCGTTGGGGAGAGAATGAAGGCCATCAGAATAAGCGTCCAGGCTTTCTCTTCAGGAAAGAGCGGAATGGATCACCGCTCCCAGAAGCATGGTAAGAGGAAGCCCAATGCCGAGTAACCGGATGGGGAGCGACCGATCCAACTTCAACTTTTCACGATCAATGGTGGAAGCATCAATAAACAGCACCAGGATCAACGTTAACTCGGCCAGAACTTTTACCAACCCCGCCTTGGGCCCCTCCTTCAGAATTTCAATAGGGAAAAAGCTAACCAGCAAACCCACCAAAACAAAAACCATGGGTGCCGTAATAATGGATTGTTCGGCCCGCTTTGAGATGATGCTGTACCCTAAGATCAGCACGGCCATGAAAAAAAATCGGATGATCAACCATTTAGTTTACCGGTGTAGCTTGATTAAAGTACAATTTATATTTTGCCTGAATAACATTGTCCGTGCTGATAAATTCACCCTCCAGTTCATTTCGCGAAGACTGCAGGGTAAAACTTACTTCAAAGCGATGCTTATAATTTAAGCGGTACCCGAGGCCGGTTTGGCCTCGTCTGCGATTAGCGTAACGCTCATCCACTTGTTGATCGTAGACAAAGAACTCTTCCAGGTGAAGAAAGGCACTCCACAAATTATCGGAGGAGAGATTGGGCCCGTTCAGACAAAGAAACAGTTCGGCTCTTAGCCGCGTGCGGTTGCTGATGTCCCAGTCGTTGGCTTCAATTTGCCGGAATGCCCGGGTCTGATGCCGCCAAACAAGCCGGGTTTCAAAGCGCCTGTTTTGTGTAACGTAAAACCGCGCTCCGATCATGGGACTGATCTCAAAGGAACTGGTACCTTCCTGTTGGTTGGTATAACCCAATGGAATTTCACTCAGGAAATCAAGTTTTCGGAACAACGAATATTCAAAAGTCGGACTGATGCTGATATTCCGCCATTTCCCTTCCTGGCTTAATAAGGTCTGATAAGAAGCTGTGTTTTCCAGTAAGTACCGGTTGGCAAACGGATACGAAGTTTGGAAGTCGAGCCAGAGTTGGGTATCGGACTGTGCCCGAAGGGAAAACGTGGAAGATGCAATGACCAACATCAAACCCCAGTTTCGAATTAACCAGAACACGGGCATCCGTTTGAAAGGAGATTTTGCATTTGGAGACGTACGCTTCAAACAATAAAATTACAACAAGGTAAGTTGTATTCGGCTTTGAAAGAAGTGGGTGCTTCCGCAGAGGTTGAACCGATCCAGCACTCGTATCCATTGGCCATTCAAAGCAGGATTGGCTTCGTCTTGAATAAACTTTAATTACACGCTCAGGTTTCCCATACCGGTAGTTCAGGCCTATGTGTAAGACGGTTTGATCCTCCGGAGAATGAATGGGCAGCCAACCAATGCGCACCGCCTCTTGCCAATCAGACGTCTGTTTTTTTGAAAGCCAATTGGCGATTCAATCTTATCCGAATCAGTTTACCAGGATCACAACCGAAAATGCATTTACGGTATAGGTTGATTCTGTAACAGCAGGGGCCTTTCCCCATTCGGTTATATCCTCGGGAGTTGGTCGGTTGGTATCAATCCATCGCTTCCAGAGTGTCACGGGTCCGATGCTGACTTTGGGCAATTCAAAGGTAAGTGGCTCCGAATAGGCATTGATCATGAAGTGCATAGCCAGGGTGCCACTCAAGGCTTGTACGGTAAAGGCAATGCTGTGCGAATGATCGGCCCAATCCGGCTCATTCACCTTAACCCCATGCCAGGTGATCAGCCGTTGATCCATCAGTTCCCTTAAACTCATGGCATACTCCGCCTTTGATAAATCGCGGGCGAGCCGGTAGTCGAGCAAAAGTTTTACAAAGCGAAACAGGTCAGCATGTTTTTTTACCAGGCTCCAATCAAACCAGCTTAACACATTGTCCTGGCAATAGGCATTGTTATTTCCCTGTTGGGTTCTGCGCACTTCATCGCCCATTAAAATCATGGGGGCGCCCACCGAAAGTAAATTGATGGTAAAAAAGTTCTTGATTTGCCGGTTGCGCCACGCTTCAATGTCCGGGTTGGAAGTGGGGCCTTCCTCGCCACCGTTCCAACTCAGGTTGTCATTGCCGCCATCGCGGTTTTCTTCACCATTGGCTTCGTTGTGTTTCTCATTATAGGATACCAAATCGTTGAGGGTAAAACCATCGTGACAGGTAACGAAGTTGATGCTCTGTTCGGGTTCGCGTTCCTGATGGGCAAATAAATCCGGACTTCCCACCAGGCGGGTAACAAACCGTTTCACTACTCCGGAATCGCCTTTCATAAAACTCCGCACATCGTCTCTGAATTTGCCGTTCCATTCCTTCCAGCTGTCGCCAATGAAATTACCTACCTGGTAAAGTCCGGCAGCATCCCAGGCTTCGGCAATCAGTTTGGTGCCGGCCAACACCGGGTCGGATTCAATGTCCCACAGGATGGGTGGATTTTCAATCGGCCGTCCATGTTCATCGCGTGATAATATGGACGCTAAATCAAACCGGAATCCATCTACGTGCATCTCCTTTACCCAGAAGTGCAAACTATCGATGATCATTCTGCGCACAATGGGATGGTTGGCATTGAGTGTATTGCCACACCCGGAATAGTTGGCGTAATGAGTTTTATCTGACTCCAACGTATAATAAATGCTGTTATCAATGCCGCGGAATGAATAGGTGGGGCCACCTTCACCACCTTCGCCTGTGTGATTGAAGACCACATCCAGAATCACTTCAATTCCGACCCGGTGAAAGGCTTTGACCAGGTCGCGAAATTCGTCCAGGGTCTTGAGTGGATTATTTGTGCTGCCATAGCCCTGATGGATGGCAAAGAACGAAATGGGGCTATACCCCCAGTAGTTACTCCTTCCTTCCTGTGTCACGCGGTTGTCAAATTGAAAGACGGGCAACAACTCTACAGCAGTAATTCCCAATTCGGTGAGGTAGGGGATTTTTTCAATCAGGCCGCTATACGTTCCTCGTTTGGCAGCAGGTATTCCGGAATTGGGATTTTTGGTAAATCCTGCCACGTGCATTTCATAAATGACGGTTTGTGCAAAAGGTCGTTTGGGATGCTGGTCGTTTTCCCAATCATATTGATGAAGATCGCACACCACACTCTTCATGGGTATGGAGGTATCCTTTTTGTTTGTTGGCGTGACAGTCGCTTTGCCGTAAGGATCCAACAAAAAGCACTGCGGATCAAACCGGTGCCCCTTCATTACATCATGCGGCCCACTGATGCGGTAGGCATACAATTGTCCCGCCTGTACGTGGGGTACAAACCCATGCCAATAGTGATAGGTTTTGTTCTGAATGGGATCAAGGGTGATCACCTGACTCGGTTTTACATCCTCAGCGTGATCAAATAATACGAGATCAACCTGTTCTGCATTCTTTGAGAACAGACAAAAGTTAACACCTCCGGCCATCAGGGTTGGCCCGATGGGAAAAGGTTGGCCGGGTTGAGTTTCTACACGTTTCGCCTTCATATCGGATCAAATTCGAGCGGAAATCTACTATAGAAAGTTACTTTTATTCATGATATAAATCAGCGAATCCGGTAATATTCCTTAGTCCCATATTTTGCTGGATTCCGTACCTTCAGGCAATCATCTGAATGTAATTCGGCAGCATCAAAATCACATCAGCAGCATGAACTCCTTTCAAGACACTCTGAAAAAGTACCTCGATATTTTTGCCGGCCAGGAAATGTATTTCGTGAACGACACGCGGAACCTGGCGCTGTTTCAAAAGAATCCGCAAAACACAAATGCAGACGACATCCGGACAAAAATCAGTGCCATCCGCGATGATCCCGGTCTGCAGCAACTTGGCAACACCGATGAACTCGTCAGTCATATTTTAAGTCTCAAGATCGATGATCGCCTAATGCGGGGAGATCTAACCGTGGTGGAGGACATTGCCCATGCAACCATCCAGGGTAAACCAACCTATTTATTGCATTTTGCATCGGTGTATTGCAACTATCACCGACCCGAGGTTTTCCCGATTTACAGCGATCAGTACCTGGCCTTTTACAAGCGCTATATTGTAGAACATAAACTTCCGTTGAAGCCTGAAGGGTTGAACACCTATGATTTGTACACGAAAGCACTGAACGACCTGGTCGCACGTCTGGGATTGAAAGGCAAAATGAATTACTTGCAACTCCGGAAATTCGCCTGGTTATATGCAGAGAAGGTGCTGGCAGAGTCAAACGGGAGTTGATCGGAAAATAACCACATTCAAGGGATGAAAGTAAAAGTGTTAGGCGCAGCCGGAGGTGAAGTAACCGGTTCGTGCTATTTAGTTCAAACGGATCAGGCTTCTGTACTGATTGATGCGGGGATGTTTCAGGGAGGTAAAGCCTCGGAGGCAAAAAATAAAATACCCGCAGGGGTAAGAGTAAAAGAAATTGATGCGGTTCTACTTACCCATGGCCACCTCGATCATACCGGGCGTGTGCCCTTGCTGGTAAAGTATGGATACAATGGTCCGATATTTTGTACGCAGCAAACGATCGATTTGGCAGCCATCATCCTTCAGGACTCGGCCCGTCTGCAGGTAGCGGATGCCGTGCGGCAAAATCGGAAACAGTGGCGCAAAGGAATGCCTTTGGTAGAACCATTGTATAATTCTGAGCATGTAGAGTTAATGAAAGAACTAAACCAGCCGGTAGCGTTGAACCAACCCGTAAGAGTGGCACCGGGAATCACCGCCCGGTGGATGGAAGCTGGTCATATGTTGGGCTCGGGAAGCATTGAACTTACTGTTACTGAAAAAGGAAAGCGTAAGGTGGTGATTTTCTCCGGGGATTTGGGTCCTCTGAGTTTACCGTTGTTGAAGCCCTTCGAACAACTTTATCAGGCGGATCTGGTGATCATGGAATCTACCTATGGCGATCGCGATCACAAAACGTTTGACGATACGCTGGCAGAGTTTGAACGCATCGTAAAGCAAGCGCATGCTTCGGGTGGAAAAATGTTGGTGCCTACCTTTGCAGTAGGCCGGGCACAACAAATCATTTATCACCTGGCCGACATGTTTCATGATAAACGAATTCCGGCTTTCCCTGTGTACCTCGACAGCCCGATGGCGTTGGCCGCATTTGATGTGTATCGAAATCACCAGGAGATGTTGGATGACGAGTATCACACCCTCCAGCGAAAAGGAGTATTCCCGTTAAGTGCCAGCTATTTTATTCCCAGCGCAACAGCCGAGTCTTCAAAGAAACTCAATGAGGTAAAAGGTCCGTGTATGATTTTGGCCGGTGCCGGCATGTGCAATGGTGGCCGCATCCTCCATCACTTGTCGCACAACCTGGGCAATACAAACACCCATGTGTTGATTGTGGGGTATCAATCCCAAGGTTCGCTGGGGCGGCAATTGGTTGACCGGGTTCCCCGCATCACCATTTTTGGTGAATCCAGAAAAGTGTTGGCCCAGGTACATACCCTCAATGGGTTTAGTGCCCATGCCGGGCAAACGGATTTATTGAAGTGGTTCTCCACCTTAGCACCCGCAAAGCCTAAGGTAATGCTCACCCATGGGGAAGAGGGTCCCCGAACTGAGCTCTCAAAATTGATCAGGAAAAAGTATAAATTGAATGCCCTCTTGCCAAAAATTGGGGATAGCATAGAACTTTAACTACACGAAGATGAAACCTAGTTTTGTATTTTATAGTATTCTATTTCTTTTATTGCCCGAAGCAGAGACGTTTGCTCAATGGCCGAAAGAAATTGTTGCGAAAAGCGGTGCCGTAATTACCATTTATCAACCGCAACCTGAATCCATGCAGGGCAATATCCTTAAGGGTCGGGCTGCTTTCTCAGCTGTTGAAACCGCAGGAGCGGAGCCGGTATTTGGCGTGTTTTGGTACTCCTCCACCATGATGACCGATCTCGACACACGGACGGTTACCCTGGAGAGCATCAATATTGAGGAAGTGAAACTTCCCGGTATTGAAGACTCACAGAAACTGGAGAAATTAAAAATGCTCCTGGAACAGGAGATTCCGCAATGGAACCTGACCAGTTCGCTGGATGACATTACCGCCACCATCGAGCTGGAGCAGTCCGTCAGCAGTGAAGATCTGAAGAACGATCCCCCCACGATCTACTATGTAAAGGAACCGACCACCCTGGTATTACTTGATGGTGAACCGAAACTTCAGGACGACAAAGAAATAAAGATGAAGCGGGTAGTGAACACTCCCTTTCTGATCGTTGAGAACCCAGAAGACAAAAAGTATTATTTGTATGGTGGACAATTCTGGTATAGTTCTTCCAACCTGAAAGAAGGATATCAACCGGTATCCCCGTTACCGAAATCCATCGCTGCCCTCGATCAACAGGTAAAGAAAAAGCAATCGGAAAAAGTTCCGACTACCGAAACCGATCCGCCTGCCATTTTGGTAAGTGTGAAACCGGCCGAACTTCTTCAGTCCAAAGGCGAAGCCAATTTTTCAAATATAGAAGGTACCTACCTGCTCTATGTTTCCAATTCAGACGATGACATTTTCAAATTCATGAATGACCAGCGTTACTATGTGTTGCTCTCAGGGCGGTGGTATACGGCCATGAAATTGGAGGGTCCCTGGTCGTACGTGGCTGCCGATCAACTTCCGAAGGACTTTGCCAACATTCCGGAAGGATCGGCTAAGGACAACGTGTTGGTGAGTGTGGCCGGCACGGCTGCCAGCCAGGATGCCATTCGCGATGCCCAGGTGCCACAAACCGCCAAGGTAGATCGCAAGACCGCCACGTGTACGGTAACGTATGATGGCGAACCCAAATTTGAAAAGATTGAAGGCACCGCGCTGGAGTTGGCCATGAATACCAGCAGCACGGTGTTGAAGTCGGGAAGTAAATATTATTGTGTTGATAAGGGCGTTTGGTTTGTTGCTAGCAATGCGAAAGGTCCATGGAAGGCGAGCGATGAACGACCGAAGGACGTGGATAACATTCCGGCTAGTTCTACCGCGTACAATGTAAAATATGTGTATGTATATGATTCAACTCCGGACGTAGTTTATGTCGGATATACCCCAGGGTACATGGGGTGCTATGTGTACGGGCCAACGGTGGTGTATGGTACCGGGTACTATTATTCACCGTGGTATGGACCCTATTATTATCCACGGCCGGTTACGTATGGATTTAGTATGCACTATAATCCGTGGACGGGATGGAGCATGGGCTTTCACTACAGCAGCGGTTGGTTTCATTACAGCATGTACGGTGGTGGCGGCTATTGGGGTCCGCCCTATCATCGGCCACCTTATTATCCACCCTATCGCGGGGGTATGTATGGAGGCCGAGGACCCACCTATATAAACGGAGACGTCAATATCAATGTGGATCGGTCCAACAATATCTACAACCGCAGAAACGATGTGAACACCAACGATGTAAGACGTGGTAAGAATAGCGGCAATCCTTCCGTTTCCACCCGCGATCAAAATCGGCAGCCTTCGGTTTCTAATCGTGATAACCAGGCAACTCAGAATCGCCCGCAGGCCGGTCAGCAGCCGGCCAACAACGGTCCGCAAAGAAACAACGATGTGTATTCCGACAAGAGCGGGAATGTATACCAGCGCAGCAATGATGGTAACTGGAACCAACGCAACGGAAACGAATGGAACAAGACCCAGCAACCCGCCAACATGGACCGCGATTATCAGAACCGGCAACGCAGTGCCCAGCAGAACTCAAACTTTCAAAACATGAACCGAGGCGGCAACATGGGGGGAAGTTACCAGGGTGGGGCAACCGGAGCACGTGGAAGTGGCGGCAGACGGAAATGATTTATCACTTTGGAATCATGCCCCATTCGGCCTTTATCACGAATATTAAATTGGAGAAAACCTATCTGGAACAGGCATTGGAATTCGAAAAGGAGTTGAAAACCATCAACGAAAACCTGCAAAGAAAATGGCCGGGGGTACCCGGCCATTTTGTTTAGTCTATTTCTCAATCATTAATTCTTAATCAACGCGGAGGGGGCAGGCGCTTTTTTGTTCGCCTTTGCTTTATCAGCCAATGACTTGTAGAAGAACAGCCGGATGGTCTCACCGTCTGCGAGGGTCAACGCTGCGGTCATTCCGTTTACCACATCGCGTAATTCTGATTTTAGTGTTCCTTCCGGGCTCATATACGTTGAGCTAAGCTTTTTATCGAATTCATCGTAAGAACCATCCACCTTTTGAATTTGCAGTTTGCTGCTGATCTTTCCGGACGCAACATCAATTTTTCCTAAAAAGCACTCTGAATAGCCATCGTGTTGCAGGCTGATAATGACATCATGGGTTCCATCAGCCACCGCATTGGCACCGCGGTCTTTAAATAATGCATACCACTGGTCATAGCAATCTGCGGATTTAGCGGCCGAAGCAGCGGTGGGCTTGGCGGCCGGGTTTTGTGCCCACAAACCAACACTGATCAAACTGATCAGAAAAGTAAAAAGTAGTTTCATAATGGATTCGTTATAGAAACCGAAATTAAGCCTTTTTTTAACTCCGATCAAAACCAGGGCAACAGGATAACTTTAAATTCAAGTTTGTAGCACCCGGCAAACAAATGGAAGAAAAAAAAGTGTAATAAAAATCATCTGCTTTCCTGCCATCTACTAACTTACTTCATTCTACATCTTACTACCTTTCGAACTCGAAATCCGGTACCTATGATATTTCCAAGAGCAAAAGCAGGATTGATGGCAAGCCTGGCCATTGGTATTACCCTAATCGGTTGTAGCAACAAAGAAACCGTCATTCTGCCCCCAGTAAAAGTCAATGTGGTAAGGGCCATCCAAAGCGATGTTCCGATGTACGAAGAATTTGTGGCCCAGGTCTTTGGTCAGGCCGATGTGGATATCCGCACACGGGTAGAAGGCTGGGTAACTTCTGTGCATTTTAAGGAAGGTTCCACCGTTCAGAAGGGGGCGCTGCTGTATACCATCGATGACATTGAATACAAAAACCGGGTAGATCGGCAGGCCAGTGAAGTAGCCCGTGCAAAAACGGAACTGGTGCGCGCGCAAAATGACCTCAGCCGGGTAAAGCCGTTAACGGAGCTCAAGGCACTTAGTCAGAAAGATCTCGACAATGCACAAGCTTCTTACGAAGCTGCAATCGCGCAGGTGAAAGCGGCCGAAGCCTCCCTCGAAAATGCCCGCGTGGAATTAGGCTATACCCGGGTGTATGCACCCTTCGATGGAGTGGTGGGAATTTCCAACGTACGGGTAGGCGATTATGTAAGCCGCGCTGGAGGAACTTCCGTGCTCACCACGGTGTCCAATATTGGTGGCGTGCGGGTTCGGTTCCAGATCAGCGAACGGGAATACCTACGCCTGGCTCAAATGACACAAGCCGAGCTCGCTTCTGCCAGCAAAAATGTTCAGTTAATTCTGGCCGATGGCACACTGTATCCGGAGAATGGACAGGTGAATTTTGCCGATCGCGAAATCGATCCGAAAACCGGAACATTAACCATCGAAACCACCTTCCCAAATCCGAAAGGCTTGCTCCGTCCGGGGTTGTTTGTGAAGGCAAGAGTGCTGTTGAAATCGTTACCTAACTCCATCCTGATTCCCCAACGGGCCGTGTTTCAGCTTCAAACCCTGAACCAGGTGTTTACGGTTACGGATTCCAGCACGCTGAAAGTAACCGTGGTGGAGGTAGGTCCTAAAATCGGAGATGGTTGGGTGATCACGAAAGGACTTAACGCGGGCGACCCGGTAGCCGTGATCGGTACCGCGGCCCTTACCCCCAATTCCAAAATTGAGGTGGTGGAAATGAAATGGCCCGAAACGGAAAAGAACAATCAACAGTAATTAACCCACCTCCCGGATATGAGTGAATTTTTTATTCGAAGACCCATTGTAGCGATGGTAATTTCCATCCTGATGGTGATCATGGGGTTAATTACGTTGCGGGGCATTCCCGTTTCCAAATACCCGGAAATCACACCCCCCATGATTCAGGTTACTACCTTATTCAATGGTGCGAATGCGGTGAACGTAGAACAGGCAGTGGCTACCCCCATTGAACAACAAGTGAATGGTGTTGAGGAGATGTTGTACATGAAGTCCATCAATGCAGCCGATGGCTCTTTGACGTTGCAGGTTTCCTTTGAGGTTGGCACCGATCTGGACAATGCCAACATGCTCACGCAAAACCGGGTGTCGCAGGCCAGCGCCAAAATGCCGAATGAAGTAAAGGCCTTTGGCGTGACCACAAAAAAATCATTGGTGTTTCCACTGATGCTGGTGTCATTGACCTCGCCCGCAGCTACCTATGACGGACTTTTTCTGAACAACTATGCCAACATCAACATTGTCGATCAGCTAAAACGACTGAAAGGGGTGGGTGATGTGATTCTTTTTGGCGGAGCCGATTACTCGATGCGGGTATGGTTAAAGCCGGATCAGCTCACCAAACTGAACCTAACGGTAAACGATGTGGTGAATGCCGTTAAAAAACAAAATGCGATTTCTCCGGGCGGTAAGTTTGGTGCTCCGCCCACTCCGAAAGGGGTTGAATACACCTACAGTGTGCTCTTGCAGGAGCGGCTGGTAACAGAAGAAGAATTCGGAGACATCATTGTGAAATCGGATGAGAAGGGTTCTATTATCCGGCTCAAAGACATAGCGCGCCTCGAATTAGGAATGGAGAACTACAATTCCTTTAGCCGCCTTAATAGCAAATCTGCCAGCACCATTGTTGTGTATCAGATGCCCGGCTCCAATGCATTGGACGTTGCCGCCAGTGTACAGAGTACGATGGCCGAATTGAGCACACGCTTTCCCGAAGACCTGAACTATGACATTTCGCTGAATACGACCCGGGCTGTTTCCGTAGGGATTGAAGAGATTATTCACACCCTGTTCGAAGCGGTCGTGCTCGTAATTCTCGTGGTGTTCCTCTTCCTGCAAGACTGGCGCGCCACATTGATCCCGTTGTTAACGGTGCCGGTATCGCTGATCGGTACATTCATCATCTTTCCCTTGTTGGGATTTTCAGTGAACGTATTGTCTTTGTTGGGGCTGGTGCTGGCCATCGGGTTGGTGGTGGATGATGCTATTGTGGTGGTAGAGGCAGTCATGCACAACATCGAACATGGCATGAATCCGAAGGAGGCCACCCAAAAAGCAATGAAAGAGGTGGGGGGACCAGTTGTAGCCATTGCGCTGATTCTTGCGGCTGTGTTTGTGCCGGTGGCGTTTGCCGGGGGGATTACCGGAAGATTGTATCAGCAGTTTGCGATCACCATAGCCATCTCCGTGTTGTTCTCCGCCTTCAATGCCCTCACGCTGAGTCCAGCGCTGAGCGCAATCTTGTTAAAACCAAAAAAGAAATCTACGGGTTGGCTGCAGCGATTCTTCGATGCCTTCAACCGCATGTTTGACAAGTTTACATTGGGCTACACCGGAGTAGCCGGCATCGTGGCCCGCAAGTCGATCCGGTCCGTGATCATTATTGGAGTGGTGCTGGGCGTAACCGCCTTGTTAGGCCGCAACATTCCGGGCGGATTTGTTCCAGAGGAAGACGAAGGGTACTACCTGGTTAATATTCAGTTGCCAGATGCAGCCTCCATGGAACGTACGGATGAGGTTGCCCAGAAGATTGAAAAAATTATTAACGAAACAGAAGGCGTTGCGTACTCAACCATGGTGGTGGGGTACAGTATGCTCACCCAATCTTTTTCAACCAACAATGCCTTTGTATTCATTTCCCTGGAACCCTGGGAAGAACGGGAGAAAACAGCCAAGCAGCTCATTCAACAAACCAACCTGGCCTTCCGGAATATTTCGGAAGCAACGGCTATCGCCTTTGGTCCGCCTCCAATTGAAGGGTTAGGTACTTCGGCCGGGTTCACGTTACAGCTGCTGGACCGGTCTGGCAATACACCCCAGTACCTCGATCAGCAGGCCCGCAATTTCATAACCGAAGTCAGGAAGCGACCCGAAATTGCCAACGCGTTTACGTTATTTCGATCCAACGTACCCCAAAAGCAAATTGTGATCGATTATGACAAAGCCGAAAAGCTGAACATCGATCTCACGGAAATCAACAGTACGATTTCGGCCTATCTCGGTAGCAGTTATGTCAATGATTTCAACCGGTTTGGTCGCCAATACAAAGTATTTGTGCAGGCGGAAGCTGAAGACCGTCTTACCCCGGATGACATTGCCCGCTATTATGTGCGCAGCCGAACGGGTGAGATCATTCCGTTGAATACGCTGGCCTACGTAAATGATATCAGTGGCCCTGCGTACACCAACCGGTTTAACATGTTCCGTGCGGCCGAAATTTCAGGCGCTCCTGCCGAAGGGTATAGTTCTTCGGATGCGCTGCGTGCCCTCGAAGAAGTGGCGGCCACCCTCCCCAAAGAGCTGGGCATTGCGTGGAGCAACATGTCGTACCAGGAAAAAGCAGCCGAAGGAACCGGCAGCACCATGTTTCTCATGGCTCTGGTGTTTGTGTTCTTGATTCTGGCGGCTCAGTATGAGAGTTGGAAACTGCCGTTCAGTGTCTTGCTGGGTGTGCCCGCAGCAATTTTTGGTGCCTTCCTTGGATTGTGGCTGGGTGGATTGTGGAGCACAAGTTATGTGAACAATGTGTTCGCACAAATCGGGTTGGTGATGTTGATTGGCTTGACGGCCAAGAACGCGATTCTGATTGTGGAGTTTGCCAAACTGCTGCACGAAGAGCAAGGCAAACCATTATTTGAAGCGGCTCTTGAGTCGGCAAAGTTGCGCTTGCGTCCTATCTTAATGACTTCCTTTGCCTTCATGTTGGGTGTGGTTCCGTTGTTAACGGCCTCCGGTGCAGGGGCAGAAGCAAGGAAGGTGATGGGCATGGCCGTATTCAGCGGCACCCTGATTGCTACCATCATTGGGGTCATTGTTGTACCGGGATTGTTCGTGCTGATTGAAAGCATTGGAGCAAAAAAGAAACCCGATTCTGTTTCACCTTCTGAACCGGCTCATTAATATGAAGAAGTTAGTTTTTATTATATCCATGTTGTGGTTGGCAGGGTGTGCTGTGGGTCCTAAATATTCCAGGCCGGAAACCAAAAAACCGGAAGCCTATGTGCAGGCACCTACGAAAACGGATTCCATCACCAACCTGAAGTGGTGGGATGTGTATGAAGATACGGTGCTGCAATCCTTGATTCAGGTTGCGATCGATTCCAACCTCGACCTGATGACGGCCGTGGCACGCGTGGATGAAGCAAAAGCTATCCTGGGATATAATCAAGCCAACCTCTTTCCCTTTTTGGATTATAGTGCACGCGGTCGGGCTTCTGATTTTCGTTCTACGGCTGAAGGTGCAGGGGTAACCTTCCCGCAAAGTTCTGTGGCATTGTTGGGCAACGTTTCCTGGGAAATCGACTTATGGGGCAAACTGCGCCATGCAAACCGGGCTGCCTTTGCCGATCTCATCGCCACCGATGAAGGGCGGAAATCAATCTACCTAAGTTTAGTCGCCCAGGTGGCTGAATTGTATTTTACCCTGCGCGGGTTAGACGAACGATACAGCATTACCCAACGCACTTATGAAACCCGCATGGAATATTTGCGGATCATCACGCTGCGGTTTGAGCGAGGTGAAACCTCCGAGCTGGATAAGCTGCAGGCCGAACAAATTGCGGCTGGCTCGCACGCACAACTGTTTAGTCTGGAGCGGGCCATCATTGCTGTTGAGAATGCCATCAATGTTTTATTAGGTCAGACGTACGCACCCGTTGCCCGGGGGTTGCGGAACGACCAACAGCAGTTGCCGGTGGAGATCCCAAGCGGATTGCCTTCTGAACTATTGGAGCGCAGACCGGATATTCGTTCGGCAGAACAACAGCTGGTAGCACAAACAGAACGCGTAGGCATTGCCGTAGCCTTGCGGTTTCCCTCCTTAAGTCTTACAGGCCTATTGGGAGTAGCCAGCCCCGACATTTCCAATTTGTTTTCAGGAGATGCCGTGCTGGGCTCAGTAACCGGACAATTAGCCGGGCCGATATTCCGGTTTAATCAGAACAAGCGCAGGGTGGAAGCGGAGCGAGCGAAAGCCATGCAGATGGGATATCAGTATGAGAAAACCATCTTGGTAGCATTTGCTGAAGTAGAAAATTCACTGGCGGAAATCCGCACTTACCGCAACGAGTTTGCTGCGCGCCAAACGCAGGTGGCGGCTACTGAGCGCTCTTTATTACTATCAAAAGCCTTGTATGACAATGGATATACTTCGTTCCTGCAAGTGCTGGATGCCGAGCGCGAATTATACAATTCGCAATTTGAGAAATCGCTGGCCTTACAAAGTCAGCTGATCTCAACCGTTCGGTTGTATAAAGCCCTGGGCGGTGGATGGTAGCCCACAAGACTGGAATTCCGATGGAAAGCAACACCGAAAATCTCAATCCGGAAGCGAATCCGGAGCAAAAGGAGAAGAAGAAAGGTAAAAAGCAGATTCAGCTGGAGCGCACACGGACAGCCTTTGAGCGGCTGCAACTGGCCTGGGTCCGCACCAGTCTTACGATGTTAACCATCGGTGTCGGTTCCTACGAATATTTTTATAACCGACTGGAGAAAGGACAGGCCCCGTTGCTGAATTTGATTACCGGCCGGGAGTTGGGATTGTTTTTGATTTTGACCGCTTTTAGCATGTTGTTGTTCGCCACCGTTCAGCACACAAAAAATATGTCCTCACTTAAGAAGACCTATCCGGAGATGCGGTTCTCAGTAGCCCTGGTATTATCGTACTTGCTGCTTGCATTATCTTTCTTTTTAGGATTTATGGTGTCAATAAAGTATGGCTATCATGTCAATGTATAGTGTCAGGAAGCAAACATCTCAGCGCAGGGATTGGATTTTAAAATTATAGCCATGAAACACGTTATTTTTTTGCTCCTGTTTTTCATAAGTCTGGCAGTTCATGCGCAATCTGTGCGCGATACAACCGGCCTGAAAAATGGGATCAAGGTCGATCTTACCTCTTATTGGCTATACCGAAATGCCGTAGTGTTTACGTATGAACGGGTTCGTAACCCGCAGCAATCGTGGGGTATTACAGCCGGAATCCAGCAATTACCGGGTCTCGGAACGTTGGCGGATAATGTAAAAGTGATCCGGGAAACGAAAGCCCGTGGTCTTAAGTTGGGCGCGGAATACCGATTCTATTTACAGAAAGAAAACAAATTCGAGGCTCCGCATGGCGTTTACATCGGGCCGTACGTGTCCTTTCACAATTATGCCAACGACCGAGACATAGAAGTAGACAATAATGGGGTAATTGAAAATGCAACCCTCAGCACCGATCTGAATATCCTGAACATAGGGGTTCAGTTGGGCTATCAGTTTCTGATCAACAACCGATGGGCCGTTGATCTCGTATTTGTCGGACCTTCTATTTCGAACTATAGTTTCAAGTCAACCATCGAAGGGAATTACACCTTCGATCCGGATAACGTCAACAACGAAGTGATTCTGGGTCTCATTGACCGATTTCCCGGTTTTGAAAAATTCTTGAATGAAGGGGAAATTACTTCCAAAGGAAAATTAAATCACTGGGGCTATGGGTACCGGTACCAATTGCAGGTAGGGTATTTCTTTGGACGCAAGAAAAAGTAACCGTTGACCCGCGATCTTAAATACTATTGGGGCTTGCAGGTACTGGCCGAGATTTTCGCCTATTTTCCTCACCAGTTTTTTTCCGGCTTCGTGGCAGATGGTGATCGATCCGGTACTTTTCTCGGTATTGTACATCACCACCAAAGCCGGACTGGAACGAAACCGGAAAAAGATGTTGGATGGCGGCCAGCCTGCTGGTGGCGCAAGCCATTTTCAAGGTGTTCAATTTTCCGGTGATCGAGGCTGTCTCCAAACTGCTGAACATTACTTTTTTTACGATCATCGTTGGGTTTCTGATCGCGCAGATTTCTTCTGCCCGTGTAGTAAGGAGAGAACCACAATAAAGAAGCCTTTAGACGTTGGTTGGTTAGGGAAATCGTTTCGGGTCGCATGGCTCAGAAGAAAGCCAGTCAACTATGGGTAAGCGACATTACTTAAATTCGTATCCATCAGTCTTAGGTTGCTTCCCAGCAGAGCCCTCGTCTGTTTCACTTAACAATTTCAATATCTTAAACCGTATTCATTTATTTTTACTGACACAGTTTATAGAATAGACCCAGAATAGACCCCGGGGTAGTACCTAACACGATACGGGAGAGTACCAACTACGATGCGGGGTAGTGCCTAACACGATACGGGAGAGTACCAACTACGATGCGGGGTAGTACCTAACATGATGCAGGAGAGTACCAACTACGATGTGGAGTAGTACCTAACACGATTCGGGAGAGTACCAACTACGATGCGGGGTAGTGCCTAACACGATGCGGGAGAGTACCTACTACGATGCGGGGTAGTACCTAACACGATACGGGAGAGTACCAACTACGATGCGGGGTAGTACCTAACTCGATTCGGGAGAGTACCAACTACGATGCGGGGTAGTACCTAACACGATTCGGGAGAGTACCAACTACGATGCAGGAAAGTAGGGAACCCACTCAAGGCAAAAGAGTTAACATACCCTCTCAAGGCAAAAAACCAGAGATCAGCAAAAGCATTCAGCCACCAGTTCTTGATTAAATCGCAAAAGACTTTTTAACTACCTTCGAACCATAAAACTTGATAACCCAATCGTTTAATGAGGACTTTACTGGCATTTTTTTTCGGATCTGTTATTGCCCTGCAGGCACAGTCTGTTAAAACCGACCGCGACACCCAAACGGATTTCACCAAATTCAAAACCTATGCCTGGCTGGCACCGGGCGACAGTGTATTGAATCGCGAACGCATCGACAAAGTCTATGGCGGCACCATCACCTACGCGGCTAATCAGGAACTCAAAAGCCGGGGCTTTACCCTCGATGCTGCGAATCCGGATGCCATATTTGTCTTTTATACCAGCGTACACGAAATCACCACGTACTCACAAAGTCCTACACTCAGCGTGGGTGTAGGGGTGGCCGGGCCGGGCTACTATGTTGGGGGTTCTGCCCCGGTTGCCGGTGGTAAGATTACCGCCACAACGCAGGAAGACGGCACCCTGAAATATGCCATGTACGATACCGAAACCAAAAAGCAGGTGTGGTGGGGCATGGCGGAAAAAAAATTTAAAATGTCAGACGACATTCAGAAGTTGCTGATGGACAACACCGCCAAAATTTTTGCCAAATATCCGGTAAAGAAGAAAAAATAGCCTGAGCATGATCCCCCCGATGTAATGCATCCGCACGCTTCCTTATATCAGATCAACACGCGGGTATGGTTAACCGAACTTTCAGCTACCCTGCACCGCACGGCCACGCTGGATGACATCCCGGACGCTTCCTGGGATCAGCTTGCTGAGCAGGGGTTTGACTGGATCTGGCTTTTAAGCGTATGGACTACCGGTGAGCGTGGCCGCCAGGTTTCCTGCACCAATCAGGGTTGGCGAAAGGAGTTTGAAGAAACGTTGCCGGATTTGCAGGAAGCCGATATCGGAGGTTCAGGGTTTGCCATAGCCGATTATCATGTACACCCGGCTTTAGGCGGAGATGCATCGTTAAAACGGCTCCGCGAAAAGCTTCATCAACGCGGCCTTAAGTTGATGCTCGATTTTGTTCCGAATCACCTGGGTCCCGATCATCCCTGGGTTCAGGCGCAGCCCGACTATTTTATTTCCGGTACCAGGGCTGACCTGAAAAACAATCCGCACAACTATGGCAAGTTCGGCAAGACGATTTTTGCTTATGGCCGTGATCCTTACTTTTCCGGATGGCCCGACACAGTGCAGTTAGATTACAGCAAACCGGAGGTAGTTGCAGCGATGCAACACGAGCTGATCCGCATGGCCGGTCAGTGCGATGGGGTGCGATGTGATATGGCGATGTTGATCCTTCCTGAAGTGTTTGAAAAAACCTGGGGTCGAAAAGCACAACCGTTTTGGCCGGAGGCAATCCGGGCGGTGCGCAAGCAACATCCGGACTTTTGCTTTATGGGGGAAGTTTACTGGGACATGGAGTGGACTTTGCAACAAGAGGGTTTTGATTACACCTACGACAAGCGATTGTATGACCGGTTACGCGAAGGCCGGGCAAAACCGGTGCGGGATCATTTCGCGGCCGGACTTGAATATCAAAATAAATTGGTGCGATTTCTTGAAAATCATGACGAAGCCCGCGCAGCAACAGCGTTTGATTTTCGAAAACATCTTGCCGCAGCCATCATCACGTATTTGGCTCCGGGCTTGCGCTTCTTTCATCAGGGACAGTTGGAGGGCAAACAGAAGCGCATCTCACCGCATTTGATTCGTGGACCGCTCGAAACAATTGATTCGGGGGTGCATCTGTTTTACAGCGACTTGCTCTCCCTGCTCAGGCAACCGCTGTTTCATGCCCAGTGGCAATTGGTACCGTGCCAACCCGCCTGGGACGGAAATGGGAGTTGGGACTCCTACCTGGTTTTTGCCTGGGAAGAACAGGCCGGGCGGAGAGCGTTGGTGGTGGTAAACTTTGCGCCACATGCCAGTCAATGTTATGTGCGCCTTCCTTACACGGAGGTAGCGAATCGCCATGTCGAGTTCCGCGATCTGATGAGTGTAGCGCTGTACTACCACGAAGGAAATGAAGTTCTTTCACGAGGCATCTACTTCGATCTGCCGGCCTGGGGTTATCATGTTTTTGAAGTCAGCGCCAGTTAGCATGATCACCACCCTTTTTAAAATTTCATTGGCCATTTTCATTGCGAGTAATTTGCTTGACCTGGGTCTGCGCCTGAATCCAAAGGAGGCCTGGCAAGGGTTGAAGAATTATTCCTTTGTCGGACACACACTGTTCTGGGGTTTTGTAGTCGGGCCCGCCCTGGGGTATGGGATCACGTATGTTCTTCCGTTAGAAGCTCCTTATGCGATGGGCTTGCACTTACTCAGCATGACACCCGGGGCCCCGTTTCTTCCGATGGTGATGCGTAAAGCGCATGTGGACCTGGGCTACACGGCAGCCTTCATGGTATTGGTTTCTTTTACCACTGTGTTGTTGATGCCCATTCTCGTACCCTGGATGCTCACGGGATTAGCCATTCAATCGTGGACCATCGCCAAGCCCTTGGTGCTGGTGATGTTAATTCCTTTTTTGATCGGGATGGGCATTTTGTATTTCTATTCAGGATTTGCAATCCGCATTCAACCGGTTGTCAAGAAAACCACAACCCTGTTTGCCATCATCGCGTGTTCTTTGTGTGTGTTGGTATACGGAGAAGGCTTGTTGGGGATTGACCCGGGTTGGGCCTTGGTATCGCTGATTATTTTTTTCTTCCTCATCACAGCCTTGCCTTATTGGTTTGGAGTTGGACTGCAAACTGATCAAAGACTGGTGCTGAGCATGGGCCTGTCCACCCGCAACCTGGGGGCCACGGTTGCACCTTTGCTTGTGGTGGCTCACATCGATCAACGGGCCATCATCATGGTAGGATTGGGTTTGCCCTGCATGTTGCTCTTTGCCTGGGTTTCTATGAAATGGTTTGGCCGCAGCACCGCGGTATCTACACCAACAGGGTAGCACACTGCCAGGCAATCTCCAACTCTTCATTGGTGGGAATCACCAGAATTTTGGCAGGAGAGTCTTCCTTATTAATCTCGTAAATGCCCTTCCCTCCGGCCTCGTTTTTCTTCTCATCAAGGTGTATGCCCAGGTATTCGAGCTGGCTGGAGGCTAGCTTTCGGGTGAGCGAATCATTTTCTCCGACTCCGGCCGTGTACACGATCGCGTCCAACCCATTCAACACGGCTGTAAATGAGCCGATGTATTTTTTGATGTGATACGCATACATCTCGTAAGCCAGGATGGCTTGCTTATTTCCTTTCTGATACTCGACTTTTACATCGCGCATATCACTGTGCCCGGTCAGGCCCAGCATCCCGCTCTTTTTATTCAATAGGGTATTTACCTCATTCAAACTGTACCCCAATTGATTGACGAGGTGAAAAATCACGGACTGATCAAGATCCCCGGTGCGGGTACCCATAATCAACCCGTTCATCGGCCCCAGGCCCATGCTGGTGTCAATGCACATCCCATTTTTAACAGCACTCATGCTGCACCCGTTGCCCAGGTGGATGGTGATAATTTTTGACGCTTTCTTGTTCAGGTAGTCAATCGCGCGTTCGGAGACATACTTATGGCTGGTGCCATGAAACCCATAGTTGCGGATACCCTGCTTTTCATAAAATTCATTGGGGATGGCAATGCGGTAGGCAACGGGCGGCATGGTTTGATGAAAGGCCGTATCAAATACGGCCACCTGCTTTGCACGTGAAAAGATCTGGGTCGCCACTTCAATGCCCAGGTAATTGGGAGGATTGTGAAGCGGAGCTAGGGGAAATAACTTCTTAATTTTTTCCATCACCTCCGAGGTGATCACCATCGTTTTTGAAAAACTCTCTCCCCCATGCACTACGCGATGGCCCACCACCTCTATCTCCTTTGGATCGCGAATCACTCCGATTTCTGAATCGGTTAATAATCCCGACACGGCCTTCAATCCGGATGCGTGGTCGGGGATGGGTATACTTTCCTTCCGCGCAAGTTCCTTACCCCTGATATATGCTTTGTGATGAATGGACGCACCGGCCAAACCAATGCGATCCACCAACCCGGAACAAACCACGGCAGCTTCCGGCATGCGAATGAGTTGATATTTGATGGAGCTGCTTCCAGAGTTGATGACGAACACGTTCATGAAACCGCGGATTATTGTTGGGCCTGAATGGCGGTAATGACCACGGTGTTAAACACATCATCCACAGTACACCCCCGACTTAAGTCATTCACGGGTTTGTTCAATCCTTGCAGCATCGGGCCGATGGCCAGAGCCCCGGTTTCCCGTTGCACGGCTTTATAGGTATTGTTCCCCGTATTCAAATCCGGGAAAATCAAAACACTGGCATGGCCGGCTACTTCGGAGTTGGGTAGTTTCTTTTTTCCCACAGAAGGATCTACCGCAGCATCATATTGAATGGGTCCTTCCACTTTTAAATCCGGGCGCCTTTGTTTTACCAATTCGGTTGCCTTCCGCACCTTGTCTACATCTTCCCCTTCACCCGAAGAACCGGAAGAATAGGAAAGCATGGCAATTTTCGGTTCGATCCCGAACATCTTGCTGGTCTCGGCTGAAGAAATGGCGATATCCGCCAGTTGTTCGGAGGTGGGGTTGGGATTAACGGCACAGTCTCCAAATATGGAAACCCGGTTGGGTAAGCACATGAAGAAAACGGAAGACACGGTGGTAATGCCGGGTTTGGTTTTGACAAACTGCAAGGCCGGACGAATGGTATGCTGTGTGGTGTGGGCCGCTCCGGATACCATACCATCGGCTTCGCCCTTGTATACCATCATGGTGCCGAAGTAGGAAACATCCAACATTAAATCACGCGCCATTTCGATCGACAGGTTTTTGTTCTTGCGTAACTCATACAAGGTTTGCACATACTCCGAGTAACGTTCTGAAGCTGCCGGGTTTACAATCTTTACTTTGTCTTTATCCCATTCAAGATTCAATCTCTTAAACGAAGATTGAACAGCATCGGCATTACCCAGAATAGTCAAGTCCACCACATTTTGTTTCACCAGGGCATCGGCCGCGATCAGGATGCGGTCGTCATCCCCTTCCGGCAACACGATGTGTTTCTTGTGTTCTTTTGCACGCTTCACCAGTTGGTATTGGAACATGCGAGGGGTAATGCCGGTGGCCCGAAAGGAAATTATTTTTTTCTCGAGCGCTTTCACATCCACATGCTTGTCGAACAAACTAATGGCAAGGGCAATCTTGTCTTTATTTTCCAGTGAAATTCTGGATTGGGTATTCGCTACCCGGGTTACCGTTTTAAACGTACCACTCTCCACGGCAATGATTGGCACGACCGTCTCCAACCCCTCAATCAGTTTCATGATGGTGGGTTCGGGAACCAGGCCGCCCGTCAGGATTATCCCGGCAATTTTCTCATAGTTTCTGGAGATGTTGGCTTGCAAGGCTCCGATAATAAGATCACCCCGGTCGCCCGGAGTAACAATTAACGTGTTCTTGCTTAATCGCGTTAAGCAATTGTGCAATTGCATGGCGCCTACAATGGAGGTGTTCACTGGATTGGAAAGCAAGTGTTCGCCAAAAAGAATTTTACCCCCTACGGATTCATAAATTTCTTTCAGGGTAGGGTTGCCCAGGTCTTTGTGGCTCGGGATGGAGGTGACGATGATGCTTGCCGGAAGGGCTTTTGCCATTTGTGTCCGGATCTCTTCTTCCTGTTCGGGATTGATTTTGTTAGCAACCACCGTAAGCACCTGTACACCTTCATCCGTAAATCCTTTGGTGGTGGAGACGGCCGTATCTACAATTTCCTGTACCGATTTTCCTTCGCCCTTCACAATGATGGCGGCCGGGATTCCCAGGTTTTTGGCAATGGAAATGTTTCCGTCAAACTCAATGTTCGTGCTGCCCCCCATAAAGTCGGTTCCCTCTACTACAACAAAGTCATGACGCTCCTGCAGTTTCTTAAACCGGTCAATAATGAAGTCAATCACAGAGGCTTCCTTACCGGCATTAATTTGCCGCACCACCTGGTTGCGGTTAAACACATACATATCCTCGTAGGGCAGGTTGATCTTGAAATGACTGGCCATCATCTCCAGATGATTGTCTTTTTCCGAGCTTTCGCGACTAATGACAGGCTTGAAGTAAGCAATCTTTTCAGTCTTTGCGGCCAACAGATTCATCAGTCCTAACGCTATGATGGATTTGCCGGCATAGGGTTCTGTGGTGGTGAGGTAAATTGCGTTTGTCATGAGGAATTAAGTCTAAAGATAGGGATCAACAGGATTACTCGTTCACCAAGATGACGCGTTTGTTGTCCTTTCGGAATGACAATCGTCATAGTATGTTTTTAAAATTTAATTCCCCCCAACAAGTGTAGATGCAACCGATTGAGAACAGGGGTTAATTCAATATCTTGTAGGGATCGAATGAGTACAGTCATTTTCATTATTTCAGGGGAAGGCCACTTTTAGAATTAGAATCCTTATTTGTGACGCACCAAATTTTTCATTTAAAATACCGGATACTCATAGCCGCAGGATTTGAACTCCTTTTATCGTGTGCTTTTGCGCAGGATCTGGATCCTCGCGCTTATGTCCGCTTACCGGAGAAGACCAATACTTTGATTACTGGATTTTCTTATTCATACGGAGGCGTTGTTACGGACCCTACCTTGCCGATTCAAGATCTGAAAGCAGACGTTCAAGCCGTCTCCCTGGGGTATGCGCATACCTTTAATTTGTTGGGGCTTACCTCACAGGTGTTGGTAGCCCTGCCGTATTCGTGGGCTCAGGTTTCGGGCAAGGTAGTAGGGCAGCCAGAAAGCATTAAACGATCAGGATTTGCTGATACCCGGCTGCGACTTTCCGTTCTCGTGCATGGGGCACCTTCGGTGGGGTTGCAGGATTTTTTAAAAGCCCCGAGAGAAACTATTGTGGGTGTTAGTGTGAGTGTGGTGGCACCTACGGGCGAGTTTTTTCCGGACAAGCTGATCAACCTGGGGACTAACCGTTGGTCGTTTCGTCCGGAACTGGCGATCTCGCACCCTTTGGGTAGGCGGTGGCTCATGGATGTGTATTCAGGCATCTGGTTTTTTACAAACAATGATTCGTTTTATCCCGGAACCTCCCTTCGCACACAAAAACCCATGGGCACATTCCAAGCGCATTTAAGTTATAACCTTACACCCCGGCACTGGGTGGCATTTAATGCAACGTATTATGTAGGCGGAACATCGTCTGTCAACGACCTGTACAATGATGACCGGCAATCGAATGTCCGGGTTGGTGTAACGGGAGTCGTACCGGTTGGGAAGCGCAACTCCTTGAAGCTGGCGGCCAGTACCGGTGCAGTGGTTCGCATCGGTCAGGATTTTACATCATTGTCCATTGGCTGGTCTCGCTCCTGGTTTGGTAAAGGGGAGGCCAGCGCCTCCACATCAGAATGAAGTACAACATCATCCTTGATGGAAAAAATAATAACTGAACGTTTCCAATCACTAGGTGAAGAAATCGCCAATAGTGTAAGCCATGGAGTCGGGGCTCTGGCTGCGATAGGAGTAACACCTCTGCTTATCATAAAGGCGATACCGCTGGGTGTTGCTGCCATCGTGGGTGTAAGCGTCTTTGGTGCGACTATGATTGTATTGTATGTGGCATCCACCTTGTATCATGCCTTTCCGCAAAATCGGGCTAAACGTGTCTTTCGGATTTTTGATCACAGTGCCATCTTTCTGTTAATAGCAGGAACCTATACTCCATTTACCTTGATTGCACTACCGGCTGCCTGGGGCTGGCCTCTTTTTGGAATTGTGTGGGCCCTTGCAGTTGGAGGTGTAGTGTTAAAGTCAGTCGCATCGGTAAAAGCCGGAAAATTCTCTACGGCACTGTATGTGAGTATGGGGTGGTTGGCGGTGGTTGCGGCAAAACCATTATATGATGCGTTGCCGGGCTGGGGGCTGTTTTGGTTATTGACCGGTGGGGTGATGTACTCGGCAGGCATCCTGTTTTTTGCCTATGATCACCGCGTTCGGTACCATCATTTCATCTGGCATTTGTTTGTCATGGCTGGTACAGGGTGTCACGTGGTGGCAGTGTTGGTGTATGTGCTTTAAAATCGTTTTGGATGATGCTAAGATTAATACATAACCAGCACCATCGAGAGATTAACCCAACCACAGATCCACCGGCTTTTTAACAACCGGTGTAAACGGAAGTTCTATTTTTTTTCCTTGCCGGGCAGAGGCATAGGCAGCGTAAATTACCTCCAATACGGCCCGTCCTAGCTCGCCCGTTACCATCGGCTGCTTGTTGTTGCGCACACAATCGATAAAGTGTTTCAGTTCGTGCGGATATCCCTGATTAAAGGCCTCTTCAAAGATTGGGAAACTCCAGCCTGCGGTGGTGTCGGCTTTCTCCATGGCATACCCGAATCCCTTTTTACTGTAAGCAAGAGCAGCATTGCCCCGAAACAAGTCGGCATACATCAGGCCTTCGGTACCATATACTTCACAGTGATCGTCCATGCCACCGTGCCGGGCCCAACTATTTTCGGCAATGCCAATCGTACCGTTTTCAAACTCAACAATCACCACGGAGTTGTCTTCTCCTTTTGTCCGGCCTTTGTGCAAAACAGTGGACATGGTAGCCAGCACACTTTTTACTTTCATGTTGTTCAGCATCCAGAAAAACCAACCAAACGCATGGCATCCCATGTCCATCAATACGCCCCCACCGGCCAGGTTCACATCATAAAACCAATCGGAGTGTGGGCCCGAATGTTTCTCGGCCTGTTTGAGCATATAAATGTTTCCGATGGCCCCTTCTTTGGTGAGGCTACGCACCCGTTCATATTTTGGAGCAAAGCACAACTCTTCAGCATACATCAGTTTCACACCTTGCTGTGCACATACGTTGATCATTTCGTCCGCCTCTTCGAGGGTGATGGCGAGCGGCTTTTCAATGATGATGTGTTTCTTTGCACGGGCTGCTTTTAAGGCTGCCTGAGCATGTAAGAAATTGGGCAAACAGATATCCACAACTTCACAGCCCGATTCAGCTATGATTTTATCCAAGGAATCATACCAGGCCTTAATATGATGCTTTTCGGCAAACGCTTTTGCCTTGTTCAGGTCCCGGCTGTATACGGCCACCACTTCGGCTTCGGGCACAAATCGTTCATAACTCTCAAGGTGGATATCAGAGATAAAGCCACAGCCCAGGATGGCCACTTTTGTTTTGTTCATACGCTTTAAGGGTTAACGAAGTACATTTTCAACGGCTGCAATTTTACATTCTGACAGGAAAAAGCAAAGGAATATCATCAGCTCTTTCTTCACCAGCAACTCCGGTATTCTTTCACCTATGGTGTAATCGGTGATTTGGTTATCGCCTTAATTTGCTGGTTCACGGTGGGGTCATCATCTTCCAGCTTTCGATTTCTTCTTGGCTTCCTGATGGGTTTTTCGATTCTCTTTGGACATGATCATGGTTTCTTTCAAACCATTTAACGAAGACTTAATCAGCACATTGACAAACCCTTTCGTCATGTCACGTTCAATACGGAACTGAACCTCACGGGGAGGTAAATTTGCGGATACCGGATTGCTGGAATTTAACACGGTATTGGCGGTTAAAGCAATGATTGCACTCTTCCACTTCGCCTGGTTGTTCAACTCCAGATCAATCACCAGGTCGTGGTATAGGAATTTCATCATGCCGGTAGCAAAGGTTTGTTCGGCCACACCGGAGAATGATATTTCATCCACTACGCCTTCGTTAATTTTGGCAGGCGTATAGGCCTGGATTAACGGATTGAGATCGGGCATATTGAATTTATCAAAATGAACATCAAATAGAAACCGCGGCCGGTTGTAGGGAAAAGTAAGGATTGCATCAAAATGAATTTTATTGTTTATGTAAGCTGAGACATTTATCTCCATGTTGGATTTCGGATCCTGATTGGTAATGTTTTTTGCCACGAAGGCTGCGCGGTTGATACTGACTTTGACTAAACTGCTGTCTGTTTTTCGTTCCGTATTATCCAATGTAATGTTTGTGGCTTTTACCTCGTTGATGTGCACGGGTAAGGGAATGGTGCTGATGGTTTGTCCCAGGTAGGCGGGCCTCCGCGCAGAATCGATGGGCTTGGTTTTGTCTTTGAAAATCGCGGCTTTAATCTGATCGAGAGCGATCTCTTTCACAAGCAACTTTTTGGAATAGATGAGGGAATCAAAGTTCACAGCGTTTATCGCAAGCGTACCGATGGTGCCTGAAAACTCAGTGTGTTGAAATTGATAATCCTGTTGAATGACGGCATGACTAACGTTTGGGGTAACGCTAATGTCCTTCAGAATGACAGACTGGTTCTGATAAGAAAGATCGAATGCGCTCATGGAAACCCGGAAGAGACTATCAGCTGTTTGCATGTCGAGCGCCTGAAGCCGTGTATGGATATCCTGGAATTGATACGTTAACGTATCGATGGTAAAACGCAGGTCAAGCGAGTCGATACCAATATTAAAGTCAATAAAGTGTACACTTTGAATAGGTCCTTTTTTTAAAGTGCCATGGAAATCCCCTATGGAAAGACTCACCGCGCTTAAAATAGTTTGGTATCCACCGAAGTGTTTGCTCACGATCAGGTTGTGTATGGCCATTGATAACTTTTCAATCTTGAATTCACGTAGTTTATGGGAGTTGATGCTATGAAAGGAAGCGTCTGTCAGTTCAAACTCCAGTAGCTCAAACGACTCGATGGGACGCTCGGTACTTTCCTGAGCCGGGGTTACAGAAGTGCTATCCATAAACGGTAAAATGATATTTCGTTTCCCGTTCAACTGGAATTCGATTTCCGGCTTCGAGATAATTATTTTGTTTAGCAACAACCGGTTTTCTCTCAGCAACGTGCGTAAGGCAACCCCTTCCAGGGCAATGGTTTCCGCCTTCAGACTCAAGGAACTGTTGATATAGGGGTAAACTTTTAACGGAGTGGTGCGGGGGAAAACGGAGGCGTTGATTACCTGGATGCTTCCACTAAAGATGTTTACCCTGATTTTATCAAACTTTAATTCGTACACATCGGAGATGACACTGGCATTAAAGCTATTGACCAGCGACTCGGAAAGGAGCCGCGTAAAATTCCGGTAAATATAAATCCCCGCAACGATGAGAATAAGTAAAAGGGAGGCCAATATAATTTTGGCAATGGGCCGCTTCTTTTGAGCCTCGGGCGGATTTGTGTCCATGGAATGCAAAATTTCTTCTTTCATTATTCAAGAACGGCTGAAGCTAAGGGTAAGAGGAATAATCTAGTTAATCTCGTCATTCATATGTCCTTTCCCAACAAAAGCCCAACGAATGATTTTTTTCAGGAAGTCCCTCACAGAGTAAAATTGAGAATAATTGATTTCTTAAGCGATGATAAAAGTCATTGATTGTTAGGTTTTAGGATGGCCTTCTTGGATGTTTAGCAAGCCAAGGGTTGCTTTGATGATCTTAACCTATAGATCTTTACAACATGGAAGCCAACCGAATTTCAATCGTTAAACGTATCCTGAAGATCTTCCTGATTGGAACGGGGATCACTTTCCTTGTTTTTGGTATTGTTACCTGGGTAGTTGTAAAGAAGAAGAATGATTGGCTTCTTAACCAGATCCACGCGTATGTAAAGAATTCCCAATCCGGTCAATTGAACATCACCGCGCTCGATTTGAAATTGTTCCGCAACTTCCCCCGGGTCACCCTTGAACTCAGTGGAATCACCTATTATGAACATTGGGATTCGGTTCGGACTGCCGAAGAGCAACCGATTTTAAGGGCAGAGCAACTTTTTGTAGCCCTGGAACTGTTGCCTCTGCTCCGCGATGAATTAAACATTGAGGCAGTGAGTCTTAACGAGGGTCAGTTTTCCATCGTGCAATACTCCGATGAGTCGCTGAACATTCAGCGGGCCTTGGTCCAACCGACCAAACTTTCGGCAGCGAAAGTCAATTCTGCTACCACACCCATCCCTGGGGTGCCTCAACAAAAAAGTGAACCGGTTAAACCACCTCCGGTTTCTCAATCCAGTCAAGGATTGCAGATCGAATTGGAATCGCTGGAGATTAACAACCTGTTGGTAACCATCAACTTTCATGGACAACCTCTCGCTGGCATTCAGCTCCAACAGCTCGAAGCAAGTCTGGTTCATGCGGGCTCGAGTATTTATGCCGAAGTCCTGGCGAAGCAATTCATTCAAAGGCTGTCTGTGAAGAACACTTCCTTGCCACCCGGAGAAATTACCCTGGCTGCTGAAATCCAGTATGAATTGAAAACAAAATTGCTGACAATCTTTACGGGAGCCATTACCTACAATGACTTTTTGGCCACACTGCATGGCTCCTATCAGCATTCCGGGAACTTTCCTGTGGAACTCGCGATAGATGCATCCTCCAACGATTTGGAATTGCTCTCAACTCTACTGAAGCCTGAGGTGTTGAGGGCCAACCCGGATATTTTAGAACAAGGAGATATTTATTTTAGGGGACGTGTGTTCGGAGACGTAAAGGCCCAACAGCCTCAATTTGATTTTACAATCGGATTAAAGGACCTTAGGTTCGAGTTGCCGCAACAAGCCGGAACGATTAGTCAGGTTGGGTTCGAAGGTCAGATTCAGTCGGGCACCGCCTCAGACTATTCCAGCGCCAGTATTCGCATTCATAATTTGCGAGGAAATCTGCCCGGAGGTTTTTTGAAAGGCCAGTTCCGGCTGCAAAATTTTGTGACGCCTTATTTGCAGTATGAAGTTCAGGCGAAGGTAAAACTGGATAACTATGATCAGGTCTTTCCGATAGAATCGGTGAAGAATCTGAAAGGCGCTCTTTCCATGGAAGCCAGCTTTGACGGGCCTATCAAGCACTTTGCCGGACACCCGATGGATAGCAGCCGTACCAGTTCGATGGTGTTGGAAGGAGTCTCCTTTACGGTTACTAAATCGAACAAAGCAGTAAGTGGATTATCGGCAAAAATTGAAAACCGTAAAAACCAGGCCACCATTCAAAGCCTCTCCTTCGTTTATGGCGAAAGTGAATTGCTGGTAAATGCTACGGTAAACAATCTGCTCTATTTTATTGTAGATCGTGAAAATGAAATTGAGGCAACCGGTTCCCTACGATCACAAAAACTGCATACCCGGGACTTTATTCTGGATACCCTGCTAACGGCCCAGGTTCAGGAGCAGGTGCGTGATTTGGCCTTTGACTTTGAATTGAAGACAACCACGCTTCCCGACTCCATGAATTTCACAATGCCGGCCATCGACTTCACCATAAAAAATCTTTCAGCCAAACTGGATCAATTACCGGATCTCAAACAAGTGGATGCTGAAGTTGAATGGCGACAATCTCCGGAAGGCTCGGTTTGGACCGTGTCCGGATTTCAGGCTGTGCTGCCGCATGGGCACGTGGCGGTGGGCGGGGATTTGACGGTTCCAAAAATAGGCCCCTGGAGATTTAATGCGAAGTTGAAGTTACAGGAATTTCCATGGACCTATGTTCGGGAATTAGTGGCCGAAATAAAAGAGGAGGCGGAACCGCAGGCCAAAACCCTTTCGAAGAATGAAATGGATTTATTAACGGCAGACCTGGATCTATCCGCAGCGGTCATCACCTACCCTTTTGATATTGTCAGTCTGACGGTGCGCGACAGTCGTGCAGCTTATTCGATGCCGCAATCGGAAACCATTTCCGCAGAGAACATTGACATGACCTTGAACCATTTCTATTTCCTGCATCCGGAAAATTCAGGTGCTCTTTCAGGACTAAAGGAATTGCAGGGCGTGATCTCAATGAAAAAGCTCAAGATACCTGCCTTTAAACCCTTTGATATTACGATGACCGGGCAAGGTCAATCGGATCAACTTGTCCTTAATTTCTTACGAAGTTCACCCGAAGCTGACCTTCAGCAAGGACAGTTGGAAATCGATTTAACCAATAAAGTGTGGAACTATCATCTTCAATTTCACACGAAGCAGGCGAACCTGCGCTTCTTTATTGAGAAAGTTTCCACGCGCAACCTGATGGACGGCTACATTGATTATTCGCTTGATTTGAAAGCGCAAGGTTCCACATGGCCAACGATTCGGCAGAGCCTGGTAGGTTCGATTGAATTGGATGGTAAAGACCTGCATTTGTATGGTGTCGATATCGATGATGTACTTAGAAAATATGAGAAGAGTCAGAATTTTAACTTAACAGATCTGGGAGCGGTGGTAGTAGCAGGGCCGGTCGGATTAGCCGTTACCAAGGGATCAGACTTTGTATCACTGGCCCAGGTAAATCTGGATTCAACACAACAGACAATCATCAAGACCTTGTATGCAGGGTGGAAATTTAAAAACGACCAATTCATAACACAAGATGTTGCCTTTGCAACACCCTTGAACCGGATTGCCTTTGATGGACGGATCGATTTTGCGAGTGATTCAATTCCAGGTCTTACCATTGCGGTGGTCGATAAAAATGGATGCAGCCTGATGGATCAGAAGTTATATGGCAACCTTAATAATCTTCAGCATGGCAAACTCAACATCACAAAAACCCTGTTCGGCTCTGTCATTAATTTTGTCAATGCGGTGGTGGGCAGGGACTGCAAACCGGTGTATAAAGGAAAGGTTCCGGCTCCGGTAGGGAAGTGATCGTTTAGGCAAACTGCCGTGATGCAATTTGCATGCTGAGTTGATCAAAACCCGTTCAACCCTTACCTTACGAAACTATGATCGATTCAATTCAGCATTTCTTTGAGGGCGCCTCCGATTTAGTACGGTTTGCCGTAGTTACAGCATTGATACTCCTGACACCCAAAATTTTTGAACGGATGCGGTTACCGGGGGTATTGGCTTTGATCCTGGTGGGAGTATCGTTTGGCCCGCGAGGCCTGCATTTATTCAAGCAGAATGGGGAGGTCCTTATGTTCTTTGCCGTGCTGGGAAAGCTGTTGCTGCTGTTCTTTTCGGGTCTGGATATTGAGGTGGATGAATTGCGAAAAAATGCCGGTAAGGCATTGCGGCTGGCGGCCCTGTGTTTTGGACTTCCAACCGTGGCAGGGGTGTTGATCGGGTATTTCTTTGACTATTCGATGTTGTCATCGCTTATGATCGGAGTCTTGTTTTCCTCGCACTCCATCATTGCCTATCCGATTTTAACCCGACTGGGATTGACCAAAATTGAACCGGTAGCCGTGACGGTAGGCGCTACTGCGATGACCGACATCGCCTCTTTGATCCTGTTTGCCATCTGTTTGCCCATCCACACAACAGGATTCCTCCTTGGCCAATTTACGCTTCAGGTGGTATACATCGTGATTTTCATACCCGTCATCATCTACAGCTTCCGGTGGCTCGGGCATCAGGTGTTCAGACATTTAGGTACCGATCCGGCCCAGCAATTGATTTTCCTGCTGTCGGTCGTAGCCATTGCCGCCCAAGGCGCTGAGTGGGTAAACATCGATCCGATTGTGGGTGCATTTCTTGCCGGGTTGGCCGTCAGTTCAACCCTGCCCGACAAGGGAATCCGGACTCAGCTCGACACACTGGGTAATACGTTGTTCATCCCCGCATTCTTTATTTCGTTAGGTGTACTCATTGACCCGGCTGCGATCTTGACGACCATCCGGCAACATGCAGGGCTTGTCGTGGCGGTGATTGCCTCGTTAGCGGCTACCAAGATGCTGGCAGCCTGGCTGGCCGGAAAACAGTATCACTATTCGCCCACGACCCGCATCCTGATTGGCTCTCTGACGATTCCACAGGTTTCATCAACGCTGGCCGTGGCCCTGGTGGCCTACGAAAGTATGAATGCAGCCGGTGAACGATTGCTTGACGAAAAATTTCTCAACAGCATTTTGGTACTGATGGTGGTCAGTGCGGTGGGTGGAACGGTGTTAACCCAATGGGCAGCGAAAGCTTTAGTAGCACAAGAGGATAAGCCTAACTTGGGCAGTGAAAGGAATGGACCCTAGGGCTTCGGAGTGGGGCGCTCAGCATCGGTAGTTTTTAGTTTCCCGTTCCGGTTTCTTTTGCAGGGTTCGCCTTATTCAGATACTGTTTAATCCGAAACCGGAAGATGTTGTCAGTCGTTTGAAAATCAGCTTCGAGTGCGTTCCTTGAGCGTTGTAAGGTATAGACAAACTCCAGTCGCAATCCATAATTGATCCGATAGCCAATTCCCGTTCGAATCCGTAATCGGTTGGCAAAGCGTTCCTCCGCATCCTGATCCATCACTACAAACGCTTCGGCATCCAGAATAGCGTACCATAGGTTGTCACCGGAAAACATCGTTGGTTTGTTCAGGGGAATAACTGACTCAGCCCGAAACCGTAACCGGTTGCTGCTTCCCCATTCATCTGCCTCTCGGTTTTGAATGTTGCGGTTTTCAAAGCGAACCAAGAGTCGGGTAAGTATTCTCCGGTTCGGAGTAAAGTGAAAACGAGCTCCGATCATTTCCCGCACTTCGAACGTGGTAAGTGATTCTTCCTGAAAAGTTCTGCTGACCAGCAAAGCGCCCATAACATCAACATGTTGGGTGATGGAATATTCGGGGGTTACTTGAAGGTCGAGGGCTCGCCATCGTGAATCTCCCAAAATAGTGCTGTAGGTACCTGCGAGTTCTACGTTCCAGGAGTTGGCAAACGGGTAGTTGAGCATATATTCAAACCAAATTTGCTCATTGCTCGATTGGGCGAGGAGAACTAGCGGAGGCTGGAGGAAAACAAAAGTTAACGCGATCCACTTCTTCATAACGATGTAGATAGGCAAGTATAGTGCTGGCCGGTAATTGTTGTCGTTAGGAGGTGATTTCCTTCCGGAGATTCAAAAACACCCGTTGGCCATGGCCAATTGAGCTACGACTACAGGCCAATGTCCAATTCCGGAAGACTTAAACTTGTGTTGCATGTACAAATACTAAAATTAGACCCACATTAGACGCAAGCATGGCAACCTTTGTCTACCACAAGTAGACTGTAAAGTGTAGGACCTTATACCTTATTTCACCCGTTGTGAATAATCCTGATTCTTCGCATCAATTTTCATTTTCTGTGCAGGCATGTTCAATACCGTTATTGAGCCGTGATTTACGCCAGAACTGAATTTCTCATACTTAATTTCTCCATCGATGGGATCTTTCCCCAACAGGCTTGAGAATTTTTTATCGAGGTAGAGATTGGTCTTCTTATCGATATGGAGGGTTAGTTTATCACCTTGCACATATATATTTTCACCGGTTGCTTCAATGATCCCATCCTTTTCCGTGACAGTTGCCTTTGAAAAGAAATCCAGTAGCTGGCCCTTAGTCATGTAGGTGTAGGCGAGTGAAAGCTCAAGTGCTTTGCCAACATAATCGGCCTTATCTTCAACGGCACTCTGTTGTGCGCGGCCACGAAGACCCGGTTTTTGCTTCACGGTACTTTCCGCATCCACTAGTTTTGCCTGAAGCTTTCCCTGGTCATCAAAACTAAACTCGGTGATGGTGGTCAGTTTCAGCTGACCATCCACCAATACGTCTGACTTTCGCTTCCAGATAAATTCCTTTAGCTTTTCGGTATTCGCATCATCGGCTTTGCTGATGGCGAGGGCCAGTTGTTCTTTGTCGATTTGAGCAAAACCAATGTTGGCGAATACAACAGCGAATAGCAAGAAGTTGAATATTTTTTTCATTTCATTAAAATTTAAAATCCATATTGTATTAAAAGAGAACCGTCCTATAAAAATACGGAGGGTTAAGACCAGCAAGATTAAAGAAGTCACCTCCAACTTGGTGGAGGTGACTTTTAACTTCTTACCGTGGCCCCCCCTAATTCTTACCGGGAAATGTCTCTACCGTTACTTTATTAATTTTTCCGGTAAACTTTTCTTTCCTTGCGTATCCCAGAAATACCGGTGTATTTTCATCTGTTCCTACATCCGCGGATTCATCGATTCCGAACGTGTTGCTGTTGGTCTTGTCAATCTTTCCTTCCCCGATTTTATTTCCATCCAGTGAAAGCGTTCCGGTTCCTCCGGCTCCGCGCCCACCTTCATAGGCAAAGTCAAAGGTAAGTGTATGCTTGCCGGGCGTCACTTTTTGCGTAGCGGCAATAGAATATAATTCAAGTCCGACCCAATTATAGGTGTAGAAGAGTTTGCCGTCAAGCATATAAAAGCTCCACCCTCCGAAATCGCCACCCTGGCATAAAATAACTCCACTTGCATTGGCGGGCACATCAACTTCTGCTGTGATGGAGAGCGAAGTATTCTTGATGTTAATGAAGGCATTTTCAGGAATTCCCGTGGCGCCTTCATAAAGTGTGAGCTTCGTCTTCCCATTCATCAAGTCCGGTCGGCCGGCAATGGCTGGATCCAGGCGTTCAATGCTGCGGTCGTCAATGGGTAACACATTGTATCTCACGGCCTCCTCCATAAATTTCCTTTTCAGTTCATCCAGTTTTTCCGGGTTTTTATCCGCAAGGTTATTCGCCTGGCTAAAGTCTTCATTGATATTGTACAGCTCCCATACATCTTCCGCTAATGGTCTTCGCGGCTGCATTTCCCACGGTGCCTTGTGCACGGTTCCGGCAAACCAACCCTCGTGATAAATCGCGCGGTTGCCAATCATTTCAAAGTATTGTGTTTTACGGGCATCCAGAGCTGTGGCATTGTCGAATGAATACTTCATGCTCACACCTTCCATTGGCCGTTGTTCAATGCCATTCACTACGTTCGGTGCAGGAATGGTGGCCGCTTCATAAATCGTGGGGGCTACATCAATCACATGATGAAACTGTGAGCGAACTTCATTCTTCGATTGGATTCCGGCCGGCCAGTGCATCACCATGCCGTTGCGGGTACCGCCAAAGTTGGAGGCTACTTGCTTCGTCCATGTAAACGGTGCATTCCCAGCCACGGCCCATCCTGCAGCAAAATGATTGTAGGTGTGTTCGGTTCCCAACTGCTCAATCCGGCTCAATTGCATATCCAACGTTTCCTGCACCGCATTGAAATACGTATTTTCATTAAACATTCCAATCATACCGCCTTCGGCACTTGAACCGTTATCGCCCACGATATAGATGAATAGGGTATTATCCAATTCTCCTCGCTCTTCCAGAGCTGCTACCAACCTTCCAATTTGCGCATCGGTATGTTCGGCAAAGCCGGCAAAGATTTCCATTTGTCGTTCAAACAATCTTTTTTCATCTGCTGAGAGGTTATCCCAATCTTTGATGTCTGCGGGCTTGGGAGCCAGCACCGTGGATTCAGGAACCACACCCAATGCTTTTTGGCGGGCCAGGGTTTCTTCCCGAACCTTATCCCAACCTTGTGCGAATTTACCTTTATACTTATCTGAATATTCTTTTGGTGCATGGTGCGGGGCATGGGTGGCTCCGGTAGCGAAGTACATGTAAAAGGGTTTGTCGGGTGTAAGCGACTGTTGGGTATTCATCCAGGCGAGTGCCTGGTCGGTCATGTCATTGGTAAAATGATAGTTTGGATCATCTATGTTTGGATATACACGGGTGACACCATCGTACACCATCGGGTGCCATTGGTTCGTTTCACCGCCAATGAAGCCATAAAATTTATCGAAGCCGGAGCCGGTAGGCCACCGATTATACGGACCCGACACCGAAGCTTCCCAGGGCGGAGTTTCATGATACTTGCCAAAGGCGGCTGTGCTATATCCGTTCAGTCGCAGTACTTCGGCAATCGGGGTTATGGTTTGCGGACGAATCCCCGTATTGCCCGGGAAGGCCGTAGCCACTTCCATGATCGCACCGGCATTGTTGGAATGATGGTTATAGCCGGTGAGTAAGGCCGTGCGGGTGGGTGAACATAACGAGGTGGTGTGGAATCGGTTGTATTTTAATCCGTTCGCGGCCAGCTTCTCCAGTGTGGGCATTTGAATGGGTCCGCCAAAGGCACTGGAGTGACCAAAGCCGATGTCATCTACCAAGACGATTACTACGTTGGGAGCTTTATCGGGAGCCTTCACTTCAAAACGTGGAGGCGGAGTTGAATTTCTCGCATCCAGTTCGGTGATGGGTGGATAGGATGGCTCCTTAATAGGAAGTATGCTTCTGTCCACTTCCCCGGCTGGTGTCTTGGCATCTGGTTTGGGAGATTCACAAGCGGCAAACCACAACAGAGTCAGAAATAGGGAAATCTTGATGCGGGAAACTTTCATAGCGTAAGGATTTTGAAGGGTTTGAATGGGATGAGAACGTGTGAGGTAAAAGTAGCAATAGTTATTTACCTGAAAAATTGAACGCGACCGTCTATTTTTATAATGACGGCATCATTCCGGATTTTTTGTTCCTGCGCCATCCTGATTCAATTCAAGGACGATGGTACGGGCTTCACGTGCCAGGTTGTGTAAATACTCGTAGTTCAACATGGTCGATGTGATCCGGGAAAAAAACATGTCCCGGACGATCTCAAAGTACCGCAACGCAAGATCAGGATTGTTGGTAATGCCAATATGGGTAACCCACAAGGGCAGCAATGCCTGATCGATTTTGTGCGTGACCTGCCGGAAGGTTTCAGTAAAAAGGGGCACATTTCGGTTTCTCACCAACTGCATGGTAGCCAGGATGATGATTGATTGGTTAACCATCACATTCAAAAAGCCCGGGTCAAATTCGTTGGCTTTTCTGGTTTCAGTCACAACTATGTCCGCTTGTTTGGTCAGGTGGCGCATCAGGGCCCCGATGTAGTTTTCCATTGTTCCGAAGTAATGATAAAATCCGGATTTGTTACGATTGAGGATGCGTGCAAGGCGTTCCACCTGCAAGCCTTCATGACCCTCGTGGGCAAACAGTTCAAATCCCGTTTCTACCCACTGATTTCTGGTCTTACCTTGGCTCATGAAAAGAAAACAACCTTCAAGTTATTAAAAGATTATTGGAACTTAAATCAATTAGAAAATTAACCTCAAGCGGATAGGGATCGTGACCGAAAACATAAAATTGTATTCTACATAACTGACTGAACCCATATTATCCCGTCATGAGGACCCAGTCCTGAAAAGGTTATTTTGTGGTTACAGTACGACCATACAGGGCTTGTACGTGCCTTGCGTTATTACCTTCAATCTTATTGATAGCTTCTATTTGCTCGGCCGAAGCCTCGAAAATATGTTTGGTAATGTACCAGCGCACCGACTCTGTATAAGGTGGTGTGGTTAAAGAACCGCGATAATTGTAATAATTACCCCTAATTTCCTTAGGAATAGTACCGAATAAATCGGACAATTTCACCGCGCCCGGTTTTACATCAGTTGCCTGATGCTCTTCTTTCGGGATGGCATTTAAGAAATCGTTAATAAATCTATTTTCAGTGCCTTCTTTAAACAGGACACCAATCACCAGATACTGGGGTGTCGCATTTTTATCGGATGAAGGCAGAAGATTAACAATATGCATTTCCATGGGGTATGTCATGCCATCAATTAAATGTTCAGAGGGCGTGTGAAAATGACATTGCTTAAAGTGAAAGGTAGTGTCATCCTGGGTAATGGTACTTCCTTCTGCAAAGTCCAGCTGTACGGTGTGCCCCAGATTCTCAATCTTATTCACTTCATCTTGGAAGAAGAGCGTGATGGCGTGTTTCCCGGCTTCATTTTTTGTGGAGACAATATTGATGGGCGATTGTTCAAAGCCATGGTCCAGGCCCGGAAGAATGTATCCTTGTTCTTTTGTCGTCTCTGCATCCGGAGCCGTGGCATTTACAATCGTTAATGAATCATCACGATCGCCAGATGTTTCTTGTGGTTTTTCTGCCTGTCGACATCCCGCGAATGCGATGACAAATAATGGAAGTAAGGCTTTCCTGTTGAATTGCATAAAGTTGATGATTTTGTTTTACTGAATTGAATGGTTGAATTTATACGTAGCATTCATCTGAAGCCGCACGGCCCCGCCTTTATCTTCGCTAACATTTACCCGTTCGCCAAGTAGCGCCTCCCATCCAAACGTTAGATTTTTAATCGGATCCCAAAATAAATTCAGTGAGCCATAATACCCCGATTGATATCCGGTGGCAGCCAGGTTGGTGTTCTCTTCTGCTTTCAGCCACCCCGCTGTGATGGAGGAATGCATATGATCCTTCCAGAAATGTTGATAGGAAATGTTTGAGCCCCACATTCGTAATGTCTGCAACTCAGTGGTTCCATCGTAAATCGCATCATAATTTAAACCGCTCGCGCCCTGAATGTATCGGGCTACTCCTGTTCCCATCACTCCCTGAAATCTTAATTTGTCCTTATTCCCTGTCTTCACGGAAGTCATAACGGTTAAACCATATCCCGGCAAACTTCTGGCTTTATCACTTTGATACCGAATTTCTCGAAACAGCGCTGCTGTTTTTATAAAGCCAAAGTTACCCTCGAAACGATACGCAGCAATTACGTCAGGAAAGCGCTCCGGTAATACGGCAACGGCTCCACCCACCGTTACATTCTCGATCGGATTCTCCAGGGAGAGCGAGAGAACATGACCGGATTTGTTGGTGGAGAAACGAATCTGCGGAGTGCGTGAAAGGGTTGAACTGTTCGGGCCTTCAAAATCAACGGCTATTGGGTTAACTCCTTCATCAAAGAAGTTACTCCAGGTCATGCCCACAAGTACAAATCGATAGCGCGCATATGCGTGCCGCATCCTGAAAAGACCGATTGCATCGGAGGCATCGTTGTGAAAATCACCTTCCAATTTAATGGTAAGTGTTTCGCTCCCAATCACATGATTAACATCAAAGCCAATACGGGTTTGTTTTGCTCCAATAAAGAAGGTGGGGTTTTTTGTTGCCCCTACAAGAATGTTGGCAGGCACAAATAAATCACTTCGGCCCAGGTTCTGATCGTCCCACACGATGCTGGTCCGTCCAAATCCGTAAAGAGTTGCGCTGGTTTTTTCTTCGGCAGTTGTTTGAGCCCGGGTTATCGTAGCTCCCAATAACAAGCCAATCAGGAAAGTAATCGTTACGTTCATCCGTTGGTTTATTTTTCCAGGCTGGAAGAATTGGGAGGAATGGTTGAATATCAATGCCAAGGGTCAGCTATTAAAATACGAGTATAAAATAAAAGCATCAGGATGTAAAGCTTTTCACAGCCGTTTTTACAAACTCTTAAACAATTTTTGGTACTCCGGATTGCTAGGCTGTAACCTGCGAAGCACGTCAGCATGCTTCATGGCTTTCTGAGGAACATTCTGACCTATGTAAAAGAGGGCCAGCGCGTAATTGATATTCAATGCAAGCGGATCCAATGAATATCCTCTTAATAAAATTTGTTCAGCCTCATTTAGTTTTCCCTGTTGCTGCAATAACAGTCCGTAGTTGTAGTAGAGATTTGAATTTTGAGAACCCAAACGAATGGCTTTTGTAAAATTTTCTGTCGAGGCTGCCATGTTCCCCAACTCATACTGGAGCAACGCCAGGTTGTAAAAGATGCGATCGTTCTTCGGATCGATTGCGGCTGCCTCCATCAAGGTAGCAAGGGCCTCATCATTTTTTCCAACACTGTTATAAGCCGCGGAGAGATTGAGGCGGGCATAATTCATCAGGCTGTCTTTCTCCAGGCCGCGAATGTAACTCACGATAGCCGAGAGATGATCATTTTCCTGCAGCTGATAATCGGCAAGCATGACATTGCCCACAGCGAAATCGGTTTGATATTGCAGGTATCTTTTATTTTCAAGATCCGCAGCCTGGTAAGCGGCACGGGCGGCAGACGGAATAGCTTCTGTAGGCAACCCATGGAATAGATCGGCAGCCGCAATCCGCACGGCCCGTACCGGATCACGGAAGCTGGGTATCGCCTGCTGAATCCAGAATTCCGGGGAAAAATTTTCCAATCCCCGCAACGCATGATAACGTACCAGCGGTTTATTATCCTGCAAGGATGCGAGCAATCCCTTCAAACTACCTTGTGACTGGATGCTGCTCATATAGTAGACGGCTGTGGCGCGGGCAATTTCCGGTTGCGTTGTGTCAGCCAACAATTTCAAGAGATGCGATTCACTTTTATCAGTCAACTGACTGCCGGGAAGTAAATCATCTGAAAAATGATATCCTCGTTTCGGGCCATACCATTTTTCGATAGCCTTGGCCGCCCACTCATTGGATTTTTTCTGATGACAGCTTGCACAGGTATTGGGTGTTCCGAATGTGACCGATTGATCCGGCCTCGGAATCCGGAAGCTATGATCCCTGCGCTGGTCGTTGCCCATGTAGGTTCGCTCGGGCATATGACAACTGATGCATTGGGATCCTGCTGTGTTAACCTTGTGAAAGTGATGCTGTTCTGTATCGTACTTGGGTTCATGACAACTCATGCACAAGGCATTGCCTTGAAGCTTCAATTCGCCCGAGTGGGGGCTATGGCAACTGCTGCATCGAACCTGATGATGAAACATTTTACTTTGTGTGAAGGAACTGTATTCATAATCTTCTTCACGGATTTGTCCATCTGCATAATAGTATTCGTGACTAATGATTTGCGGGATCAGATCGTCCAGGATTTCAGAAGTATTCATAAATTTTTGAGCAATGTCCGACTTGCGGGCATGGCAAGGAGCACAGGTATTGAGTTGAAGTTGGGGATTCACACTTTTACCGTAGTATAAAGCAGCATTCTCAACCCGCATGCCCCCATCATATTTATCCGAATTGATAAAATCGATGTGTTTGCTGCCGGCACCGTGGCAGGCTTCGCAACCTGTGTTTACCTCGGTCCAGGTAGTGGCATAGGTATCGGAGCTGAATTGATAATTCTTTTGAAGGTTCGTGGAATGACACGAAGCACACATGGTATTCCAGTTTTGTGCGTTGCCCGTCCAGTGCAGCCAATCGCGATAATGAATATTATCACCGGCATATTGATGAAACCATTTCTGTTCGCGTGAATCCCAGCTAACCCGGGTTGCTTGCAAACGCCCACCCGGAAAGGCAATCAGATATTGCTGCAAGGGATAATAACCAAACGTATACACCACTTCGTAGTCCTGGTTCTGGCCGTCATCACCTTGCGTGTTGATGATGAATTTGCCTTCGCGCTTAAAAAATTTTGAAGTAACACCATCGGCCGTAAAGGTGGTGTTGTTGAAATTACCCAACACGGTAGAGTCGTGAGCATGCTGCATGGCACGGAAATGATCCGAACGTTGCCAGTCGGAAAATTCTTTTTGATGACAGGACTGGCACGCGGCACTTCCCACATAGGCAGGCTCAGCAACGGGAGTTACTACACGATCATTCTTATTGTCAACGCTACAACCAAAGAGGGTCAACCAAATGAATCCAATGAATCCTATCGTGCCTGAGTTTTGCATGCATTAAAATGGTTAACCAATGTTTGGGGTACCCCAATCAACTGTTGTTGTGCCCGCAGTCGCAGGCGAATAACTTTATCCCAGTTTATGGTAAGGGTGCCGGCATCATCCGTTTTGTAGTCGAGCACGCCAAACTCCATTTTTTTGATTTCCCGGGTAATCACATTCCCATTTCGGAAATAAAGCAGGAAGGTTCGTAGTACCCAGGCCGCAAGGGTATTTCCGATCAAGCATACGAAGAGCCACGGCTTCATTGAAGATTAGTTAAAGTGGTCGCGAAGGTCAATGATTCGTTGATTGGGTTTATCCATATCAATCAAGCCACTCCGGGGCCGATCCAGGTCAATGATCGTAAATACAGTAGTCGAAAGCATCAGGGCAAAGCCAATCACCACCACCCAGTCAAACTTATTTTTTCGATCGTAGCCCAATAAAAAAGAGGAGGTTAAGCACAGCACAAAGAGAAAATACATGATGGAATCAGGAATCGTGGCTTCACCGGCAGCCCTGCGGGTGGTCGTGATATCCATCATCGCATTTAAGGCAGGAATCAGTTCTGAGGTTTTGGTCAGGATGGGCTCTTTGCGGGCAAAGTCGGTACTCATTGCCCATAAGTGGGCGCTGATTTCATTTCCGCGAACCATCGCGGCATACGCTTTTTCCAAATCCATATCGGCTTTATAGAATTCAATGCGAGCTTCGACATATTCCTTCAAATAACTCCGCATTCGTTGACGAACACTATCCGGAAAAAAATCAGTGCGAAGAATGACGGTTCCAATATCATTTGCTTCTTCAATAATCAATTCTCTACGGGTATCGTACCGCGAATTCGACATACCAAACGAAAAAGCCAATAACAGGGCTAATAATCCGAGCAGGGTTCCATTGATGGCGCCCAGGTCTTCCAGCGTTTGATTTTCGCGATGACGGATAACCCGCAATCGTAGTCGATATCCTAAAATGTAGCATGTGATTAATAGAATAAAGAGTACAACGGCCACCAGCAAAGTAGAGGTCGTTTGAAGAAAAGTTAGTTCAGGCATTTTTATACATTCCTATACATTTCAAGATAGCCATCTTTACCGAGAGCATATCGTTCAACTCGCAAAAAAAAAGCCCGATCACCGGGCTTTTCAGGTAACCATACTGCCTTTATTTAGGCGGGTACTTCAGGAAGATTTGCTGCACGGCATAGTTGATATTCTTTTCACGCTTATCAGCATTGGCATCTTCATCAATTGTTTTGGTAGCCCGGCCCTGCCACACAATTTTTTCAGTCGTCATGTCTACCAGGTTAATGAACAATGTTCCATCGATGTATTCGTTATAGTTCACCTGGGTAGTTGAAAACCCACCGCCATACCGGTAGCGGCCATAGTATCCGTACCCACCCGGTCCGGTGGTAGTAGCGGTAGCTTCGGTACGTTTTTCTGCCTTCACATGAATGTCGATTAGGACATCCGGATTTTCGGATTTTGTGAAACCTTTCTTTGCCATTTCGGTATCCACGGCATTCAACACCCGTGTTCTGTTTAAATCACCCACGGGTAACTTTTGGGCATCTTCGCTATACGCATACGTCTTATACTTGGAAAAATCGCCTTGCTTGTCATAATCGTACGATACTTTTAGCGAACTGCAAGAGGCCAACAGAAAGGGCACGGCAAGAAGTATATACCTTTTCATACTCATTTTTGAAATGTTTGATACGCAAGGTAGGTATTGGCGGATAAATTAAAAATGAGATCCTCATAGTATTTAGACGGGCAAGTCTATTCCACGGCAACCAAATAATTATTGTTTGGCCAGGTTGGATAAATGATTCATGAATTAAAGCCAGGGAACAACAATCCGATTCGTTAATTTAAGATATTTACAAACTGTGTCTGGTACTACCTTGAGATCGCATACATTGTTTCTCTTACTGGTTTTCATGATTCCGGTGGGCCTGGCGGCTCAAGAACCGGAGGCCCTTGAAACTGATACTGCCTGTGTTCAACAGGACCTTTCTGACGTAGTGCGGGACTTATTAAATAAGCCCCCAAAAGTTAAAGCGAACAATGCTGGTTCTTTGTTACTGCTTCCCATTATTGGTGCCAACCCGGCTACTGGATTTATGGTTGGGGTTGGCGGTCAGTATGCCTTCAAAATGCCGGAGAGTACACTCTACTCATTTTTGTCGGGTAGCGTTCAATACACCACCAAGAACCAGTTTATCTTCATGTTAAAGAATAATATTTATTCACGCCATAATAGAATCTTTTACAGTGGCGATTGGCGGTACCTGATTTTTTCCCAATCTACCTATGGACTCGGTACCACCGCTCCGGAGGGTGGCATTCTGGATGTACAGTATAACCTGGGCGGTCTTGAAACAGAAAATGATTCGTTAGCTCAACCCATGGAGTTCAATTTTGCTCGGCTGCATCAATCCATGGGCTTCAAGGTAATGCCCGGCATGTATTTGGGTTTTGGGTATCAATTTGATTCCTACCTTAAAATTGTTGATGAGAAACTGAAGCTTACCCCCGGTGATACGCTCCTCACCAGTCATTATGCTTACAATACGTATTATGGGTTTGAAACCGATAAGTACTTCAGCTCTGCGATCCATGCCAGGGTTGTAATGGATACCCGCGACAACATGATTAATGCCTACAAAGGATACTATTTTTCATTGAGTTGGCGGGGTGCTTTCGAATTTATGGGCAACCGGGTAAACTCCAACATGGTTCAGGTAGAGTGGCGGAGTTTTCATGGGGTGTCCAGGAAGAATCCGGCACACCTGATTTCGTTTTGGTTTTTGGGTGATTTTTCTGGTCCGGGAGATTTACCCTACATGATTTTGCCAGCCACAGCCTACGACCAGCGAGGCCGCAGTGCCCGGGGCTATACACAGGGCCGCTTCCGCGGAAATAACCTGGCCTATGGCGAAGCGGAATATCGGTTTCCGATTTCACCGTGTAGTGGCATACTTGGCGGAGTTTTATTTGTGAATGCCACTACGGCCAGTAACCCGCTGCTCTCGTTGAAACTGTTCGAATCCGTTAAGCCCAGTTATGGTGTTGGCCTGCGGGTAATGGTCGACAAGCAGTCGCGCACCAACCTGGCCATCGACTTTGGGTTTGGCGACAAATCAAATGGCTTTTATCTGGCGGCTTCAGAGACATTTTGAAACTTCCCCAGTAAAAAGGGTGTGGCGCTGTAGGAGTATTTGTGCAATTTTGTGTACCATCAAGTGTTGAATAAATTAATCCTCTATGAAAAAGTTAAGTGTACTCATTATTCTGATCGCGCTCGGTTGTAGTTCTGTAAACATCAAAGGCGTTGATAAAGCCGAGAGCTTCTCCATTTCAAAGTATAAGACCTTTAGTTTTTATGAAGTAAATACCGGGGGGGATGCCATCGGACCCAATCATCAGGAAAACCTGAAGTTGATCAAAGAAGCCATTGTGAAAGAGATGGGTGTGAAAGGACTGACCTTAACAGGTGATAATCCAGATCTGTTGGTGAACATTGGCATTGTCGTGACGTCCGAGGTTCAGACCCGTGAGACCAGTTTTGCCAACCCGGCCGATCGCCAGGTATATATGGGCCAACGAAGCTATTCCTGGCAATCGCAGGAAGTGGAAGTGGGCACGTATCGGCAGGGGACGGTAACGGTGCACCTGGTTGACCGGGCTGCCAACGAGTTGGTATGGATGGGTTCGGCCGATAGTGTGCTACCCGAAAAGCAAAAAAATATTCCGGCTTTGATTACAGAGGGGATGCAGAAGTTGTTTGAGAAGGTGAATTAAGTAATCTCAATTCGGAAAGGCCTGTACCGGGAGCTCGAACCTGTGTCCGCCAACTGGCGGATAAGAGCCCAACAAGCACCAACTTCTAAAACAAAAAAGGCTTCCATTTCTGAAAGCCTTTCATCTAAGTAGCGGGGACAGGACTCGAACCTGTGTCCGCCAACTGGCGGATAAGAGCCCAACAAGAACCAACTTCTAAAATAAAAAAGGCTTCCATTTCTGAAAGCCTTTCATCTAAGTAGCGGGGACAGGACTCGAACCTGTGACCTTTGGGTTATGAGCCCAACGAGCTACCAACTGCTCCACCCCGCGATTTGGGTCACAAAAGTAGACCCATCTTGGTTAAAAACCAAATACCCCATCCTGAATCTGACGAAACTCCGCCTTTTTGTATCTTGAATTTTTTACAAAAAACAATGATTGTTGATTTACGAAGCGACACCGTAACAAAACCTACTTCGGGTATGCACCAGGCAATCCTGGCGGCAGAGGTGGGGGATGATGTATTTGGGGAGGATCCCAGTGTAAAAATGCTGGAAGAAAAATCCGCTGCTATCCTGGGTATGGAGGCGGGCATCTTTTGCCCATCCGGCACCATGACCAACCAGATTGGCATAAAAGTTCTAACTCAGCCCTATCAGGAAGTAATCTGTTACAAAGGATCGCATATCTATAAATATGAAGGGGGTGGGTTGGCAGGGAATAGTCTTGTGAGTGTGCGATTGCTGGAGGGCGATCGGGGGCGGATTTCGGTACCGGAGATTGAACTCAATATTAATAATGGGCAAGATGCACATCAACCAATTTCATCGGTAGTGGCAGTAGAAAACACCGTGGTACGGGAGGCTGGAAGTTTTTATCGTCTGGACCAAATTCAAGCGATCAGTGGCTTTGCCCGAAGCAAGGGATTAAAAATGCACCTGGATGGGGCCCGGCTCTTCAATGCGCTGACCGAGACCGGAGACAAATCAACCGACTATGGGAAGTACTTCGATACGATTTCTATCTGTTTGTCAAAAGGACTTGGTGCTCCGGTAGGTTCGGTATTGGTGTGCAAAAAAGAGTATGAGTCCAGTGCCCGAAGAATGCGCAAAGCATTTGGCGGAGGCATGCGACAAGCGGGTTTTTTAGCAGCTGCCGGAATCTACGCTTTGGATCACCACATTACCCGGCTAAAGGAGGATCATGTTCGAGCGCGGGTATTGGGAAAAACACTCGCCACACTCCCATGGGTTAAGTCAGTCATGCCGGTGGATACCAACATTGTGATCTTTACAGTAGGGGATGCAATCACACCCGAACAAGTTTTAGCGAAGTGGGCCGAGCACCAGATTAAAGCGATAAAGTTTGGTCCGAAAGAAATTCGATTGGTAACCCACCTCGACTTTGATGATCGCATGCTGGAGAAAACGATAGAGGTCTTTAAAAATTTTCTTTTTAACACATGGATGAGTTAGGTAAATCGTTTCCGGCTGCGGAGGGCATGATCGATGCAGAACAGGGCACGAAGAAAACCCACGTCAATGAGTTTTGCCTGAATTGCGGCACTCCGTTGCTGGATCAATACTGTCATCATTGCGGTCAAAAAGATATTCCGCGCAGGCAAACCATGCGCGAGCTGATTGAAAATTTCATCGGTTCCTTTTACAGCTTTGAATCCAAGTTCTTTCGCACCGTTCGCTATCTCCTTTTCAAACCTGGCTTTTTACCGAAAGAATACACAACTGGCAAGCGCGAAAGTTATTACCACCCAGCGCGGGCTTATGTTTTTATCAGCTTCGTATTTTTTCTACTTCTGTTTTCCTTACCGGATGGCGAGAAAGAAACAAATCAGACCATGACGGAGCAAGATAAAGTAGAATTTAAGCAGGGGATGCGTGGCATGCGCGAAGGTCTCTTGAAGTCGGGGCTGGATACCGCCATAGTAGACTCTATCTATCGGGCGTCAACACTACCGGAAACAGCAAATCAACAAATTACACAGGATGGAAATTGGGTTAAAAAGAAGAAGGGTAATATGGGATTTAGTTTGACGGAGACTGAATATGCGTCTGTTGCCCAGTACGACTCCATACAAAGCACCCTGCCTGAATCAGAGCGCGATGGCTGGTTTTTGCGAAGATTAAACATCCGCAGCATTGAGTTAAACCAAAAGTACAGTGGCGATGATGCCAGGAAACGCTTTGGCGCTGATTTCGGGCAGGCCTTTCTCGACAATTTTTCAAAGGTTTTGTTTTATTTGCTACCCATCTTCGCCTTACTGTTGAAGATGCTCTACTTCCGCAGAGATTTTTTTTATTCCGAGCACCTGGTGTTTACCATTTACTACTATAACTTCTTTTACCTGGCAGCTACTCTTTATTTGCTGGTTGATTACATACCGTGGATCGGTGGCCTGCTTACGACAGTCATTATTATCTGGATGTTGATTTACCTGCCGTTAGCCATGAAGCGCATGTATGAGCAAAGCTGGCGAAAGACCATTTTCAAGTATTTCCTGTTTGCTTTTACTTTTTCATTTTGTTTGTTGTTAGGCGTAACAACCAATATTCTGATTATTCTGTTTTACCTGTGATCATGTTCGACACAAAAGCTCCATTAGCAGAACGCATGCGGCCTTCGAAGCTCGAAGACCTGATTGGGCAGGAGCATCTGGTGGGACCGGAAGGGATAATTCGCAAAGCCATTGTTACCGGAAATGTTCCCTCCATGATTTTGTGGGGTCCACCCGGTGTTGGAAAAACTACCATTGCGAACATCATCGCCAATGAAGTGAAGCGTCCCTTTCATATGCTCAGCGCAGTAAGTGCGGGGGTGAAGGATGTGCGCGAGGTAATCGACCATGCCAAACGGGCCAGCCGGGTGATTTTGTTTATTGATGAAATTCATCGATTTAATAAGTCGCAACAGGATGCTCTTTTAGGGGCCGTTGAGAAGGGAACAATTACATTGATTGGTGCCACTACGGAGAATCCCTCCTTTGAAGTGAACTCGGCATTATTATCCCGATGCCAGGTGTATACCCTGAAGGCATTGAATGAAACCGATCTGATCAAGCTTGTACAACAGGCCCTGGTGAAAGACACGGAACTAAAAAGTCGCACCATTCGAATAAAGGAGCATCAAGCCTTAATCAATATCAGCGGGGGCGATGCCCGCAAATTATTAAACCTGGTAGATCTGATCAGCGAATCGGTAACGGGTGATATTGAAATTACGGATGACCTGGTGATGCAGGTGGCACAGAAGCATATAGCCCTTTATGATAAAAGTGGGGAACAGCATTATGACATCATTTCGGCATTTATAAAATCCATCCGCGGAAGCGATCCGAATGCGGCCGTTTATTACCTCGCCCGTATGATTGAGGGAGGTGAGGATGTAAAATTCATTGCCCGAAGACTGGTAATTCTGGCATCGGAGGATATTGGCAATGCCAACCCCACTGCCTTGGTGATGGCCACCACTGCGTTTCAGGCGGTCAATGTGATTGGTTATCCGGAAGCCAGGATCATCCTTTCTCAATGCGCCATTTATCTGGCCACTTCACCCAAGAGCAATTCCAGTTACATGGCTATTGAAAGCGCCTTGGGTGCGGTGAAGCAATGGGGCGATCTCTCCGTACCGTTGGCCATACGCAATGCACCAACCAAATTGATGAAAGACCTGGAGTATGGAAAGGGGTATCAATATGCCCACGACTTTCGTAACAACTTTGTACCGATGGAATTTTTACCGGACGAAATCAAAAACACAAAGTTTTATGAACCTGGAAAAAATCCACGCGAAGAGGAGCTGCGAAATTATTTGAAGAAATTGTGGGATAAGAAGTATAATTATTAACAGAGAATTTAGTTTTAAAGGCGCTGGCCGTACCAGTAGCCAATTACCAATAGCCCGTTATGCAGCGTTTGTTATTTGAATCCTCATCCTATTTCATTTTTCTGTGTGCAGCGGTGGCCTTTGGGTATGCTTTTATTTTATACCGCGCGCGCCACACCTGGAGTAAGCAAGTTAATCGTTTACTCTTCGGGTTGCGGGCCCTCCTTGTTTTCCTGCTGGCCATGTTGTTGCTGGGGCCTATTATTAAATTAATCACCAATCAATATGAAAAGCCGACCTGGGTGTTTTTGATGGATTCATCCTCTTCTGTGGCGCAGGGAGTCGATTCCGTGGGGATCACCCGGATCGAGAGCGAATTACAAGAAGCCCGCATGGCACTTCAGGATAATGGCTATGAAGTAGCGTGGACCGACCTTGGGGGCGAGTCGTTGGAACAGCTTGAATTTAAAATGCCCACCTCCGATCTCCACCGTGGAATTCAAAACATCATTCATCAATATGAAGGTCGTAACCTCGCAGGTGTGGTGTTGCTGTCGGATGGAATCTATAATTCGGGTGCCTCTCCGTTGTATTCACCGGTGCGTGTACCGGTGTCCGTAATTGGCGTTGGCGACACGATTGCACGCACGGACCTGGTGTTGAAGAATGTTGCTTACAATAAAGTGGCGTATGAAGGAAATAAATTTCCCGTGCGGGCGCAGGTGTTGTTGCAAGGGGTCGGGAATCAGGATGTCGCGGTAACCATTTCCAAGGCTGGAAAGGTACTCTTCACCCAACAAAAACCAGCTGCCGGCAAATCGTTGCTCGATTTTGATTTTCAACTGGAGGCTACCGAGAAGGGGATGCAACGGTATGATCTTTCCGTGCGGCCAGTGGTAGCCGAACGCAATCTCCGAAACAATACAGCCAGTATTTTTATTGAGATCGTGGAGGGGAAGAAGAAGATTGTCATGATTGCCCCGGCCCCACACCCGGATATCAAGGCACTGAAAACCGTGGTCGAAAAAAATTCCAACTATGAATTTGTGGTGCACATCCCGGGGGTGGAAGAGGCGGATGCGGCTTTGTTAAAGCCGGGTGCTGCGGAACTCTTTATTTTCCATCAGGTGGCTGATGTATTGGGGAAAACAACAACGTTATTCCAATCCCTATACAAAAGTAATTCCTCAGTGTTGTTGATGATCGGAAGTGGTACCAACCTTCGGCAGCTGCCGGCCTACGAGGTGCCTATTCAATTTGAATCCTACGGAGGGCAGTGGGACGATGTTACTCCCGTGGTCAACAGTAACTTTAGAGACTTTAGCTTTTCAGAAAATAGCAACGGAGTTTTTGCTCGCTACCCACCGGCCGATGTACCCTTCGGAAAATTTTCCTGGCCCGCTTCAGCCAATGTATTGTTGTACCAACGAATCGGGAGTGTGAATACGGACCGGCCCCTGTTGATGGTGTGGCCGGACAACAACCGGAAAATTGCGGTTTTGATGGGCGAAGGAATCTGGCGGTGGCGACTTAATGAATTTGCTGATACCGGAAACACCCTGGTATTTGATGAACTTTTTTCAAAGCTGGTGCAATACCTCAGCACCCTGGAAGACAAGCGGAAGTTCCGGTGCTATCCGCTTCAAAATGAATTTTCTGATGCCGAACCAGTCGTTTTTGAAAGTCAGGTGTATAACGATTTGTTTGAGCTTGTGTATGGAAACACGATCACACTGGAGGTGCGGAACGAGCAGGGGGAAGTACTCAAGTATAATTATGTAACGAGCCCGGGCGGTGCGCGCTATCGCATAGGCGGCTTGAAGGAGGGAGTCTATCGCTATAAAGCCTCGACTTTGATCAACAATAAAACGGAGGAAGTTACGGGTCAGTTTTTAGTGAAGGCTCAAAATCTCGAAACACAAAACCTGACGGCCGACTTCGGCTTGCTGCGCGACCTGGCCCGGCAAACGGGTGGGAAGTTTTATACGGCCAATCAAATCGGCACCCTTACCTCGGAGTTGCAGCAAGCGAAAGCAGCGAGTTTAATTCATTCCGAAGAAACCTTCAATCAACTCATCAACCTGAAGTGGGTGTTCTTTCTGCTCGTGATGTTGATCAGCATGGAATGGTTTATGAGGAAGTACCTGGGGAGTTATTGATTAAAGCGCTCATTTGTAATTCATCCTTGGATAACTTAACTTTAGTTTGTTATGAAGGTAACAATGAAGTGAAATCAATAATAACATTTTTATTGATTGTTCTATCGTGCAGCTTTTCATTTGGGCAGCGTGTGCCGAAATTCTTTTTGGGCCTGGAGGTTGGCACCAACGTATCGAGTCTCAATAATTCTTCAGGGCAGGCAAGTGTTAGGTTAGGATTTTTAACTGGAGTAAGGGTGAATTATTTTCTACCTGGTAAGATAGGCTTAAGCGGAGGCTTGCTTTTTGCTCATGAGAGGACGTTTACTTCGAATCATCTTTTACTGACTGATTCCGCAAGTCTCTCTGCTGGTAAACTTGAAATCATGAATCGATTTTCGTGGTTAGAAATGCCCTTGTCTTTCGAATATTTTATTGTTGAAAAGGAAACATTCTCAATTTTTGTTGGTGCAGGCCTCTCCGTAGCCCGGCTAATTGATTCAGAAATGACCTTAACTGCTCAGACTTCGACAGTTAATTCAATCACGTTATCTGACTATGACCAAGTAAGTCCTTGGAATATTTTTCCAGGAATTCAAGTTGGCATGTCAATGCATCAGAAAAGCAGGTTAATCACCTGGGTTATTTTTATCCAATCATCTGTTCATGAGATTTATAAGGAGACGGTGCTAAATCCCAACCTCTCTTATGATGTAATCAATAATACAGCTAAGTTAGGTGTGTTGGGAACTTCGCTTCGGTATTCGTTTCGAGTTTCAAAAATGAAATGAAACCCCTTATTAAAAGAAAAGGCTCACTAAATTTAATTAGTGAGCCTCTTATTCTAATTAATAATCTTATTCACTCTTCTTCTCCTTCGAAGAGGCTTTGGGTTTTTTGGCTTTGATTGTTAGCACCTCACCGGTGCCTTCATAGTCTGCCAGAATGGTGCCGCCTTCCGGCACTTCGCCTTTCAGAATCTCTTCTGCCACCGGGTCTTCCAGGTACTTTTGAATGGCTCGGTTTAACGGCCGCGCACCAAACTGCGGATCATATCCCTTCTCGGCCAAGAAGTCCTTGGCTTTTTCAGTAAGCTCCACATGGTAGCCCAGTGTAATTATCCGGGCAAACAATTTGCCCAGGGTAATGTCAATAATCTTATGAATATGTTCGCGTTGCAGTGAGTTAAATACAATCACATCATCCAACCGGTTTAGAAATTCCGGGCTGAAGGCACGCTTCAAGGCGCTCTGAATGGTGGACTTCATGTGTTCCTCCTCGTTCTCACGCTTGGCGGATGTCGTAAATCCAATGCCCGCTCCAAAATCTTTCAGATCGCGTACCCCGATGTTGGAAGTCATAATGATGATGGTATTCCGGAAGTCAACCCTGCGGCCTAACCCATCTGTAAGAATTCCATCATCTAGCACCTGCAACAGAATATTAAATACATCCGGGTGTGCTTTCTCAATTTCATCCAGCAGCACCACGGAGTAGGGCTTTCTCCGAACTTTTTCAGTGAGCTGGCCTCCTTCTTCATATCCTACGTAACCGGGAGGTGCTCCTACCAGACGCGATACAGAAAATTTCTCCATGTACTCACTCATGTCAATGCGCACCAACGCATCATCCTTGTCGAACAAGTAGGTTGCCAACACCTTGGCTAATTCCGTTTTTCCTACTCCGGTTGGTCCCAGGAATATGAAGGAACCGATTGGCTTGCGGGGATCCTTTAGTCCTACACGGGTGCGTTGAATGGCTTTGGTCAATTTCTTGATCGCTTCCTCCTGGCCAATGACCCTACCGCTCAACTGATCGCCCATGCCCAACAGCTTGTTACTTTCCTTTTGAGCAATGCGGTTGGCCGGAATACCCGTCATCATGCCGATTACGTCAGCAACATTATCCTCGGTAACGGTATACTTTTCCGTGCGGGTTTTTTCTTCCCACCGGGCCTTCGCCAGGTCCAATTGTTCAATCAGTTTTTTCTCTTTGTCGCGCAGTTGAGCTGCCTCTTCATACTTCTGGCTTTTCACTACGCGATTTTTTTCTTTCTTCACGTCCTCAATCGCTTCTTCAAATTTCACGATCTCTTCCGGTACATGAATGTTATTGATGTGAACACGCGCTCCGGCTTCGTCCATTACATCAATGGCCTTGTCGGGAAGGAACCGGTCGCTGATGTACCGGTCTGATAACTTCACACAGGCTTCCAGGGCTTCCTTGGTATAGCTTACGTGATGATGATCTTCGTATTTCTCTTTAATGTTTTCAAGAATCTGAATGGTTTCATCCACCGAAGTTGAATCGACCATTACCATTTGAAACCTGCGTGCCAACGCACCGTCTTTTTCAATGTATTGACGATACTCATCCAGCGTGGTGGCTCCAATGCATTGAATTTCACCCCGCGCCAGTGCTGGTTTAAACATGTTGGATGCATCCAGTGAACCGGAAGCACCACCGGCACCCACAATCGTATGTAACTCATCAATGAACAGAATCACATCGGCCGATTTTTCAAGTTCGTTCATCACAGCCTTCATCCGCTCTTCAAACTGACCGCGGTATTTCGTGCCGGCAACGAGTGAAGCCAGATCCAAGGTAACCACGCGTTTGCCAAACAGCACCCGCGATACTTTCTTTTGAATGATGCGCAAGGCAAGTCCTTCGGCAATAGCCGTTTTACCCACTCCGGGTTCCCCGATCAGAATCGGATTATTTTTCTTTCTGCGGCTCAGGATCTGAGCAACCCGCTCAATTTCTTTTTCACGCCCAACGATCGGGTCGAGTTTGTTCTCTTCAGCAAGTTTGGTCAGATCGCGCCCGAAATTATCAAGCACCGGAGTGCGCGACTTTTCGGTTCCTTTTTTCTCTTTGCCGCTACCCGGGTTGGCGGCACTTCCAAACATTTTGGAAGAATCATCATCCGGATCATCAGTGTCCGATGCGGATGTCGGTTGATCGTTTTGGTATTCCAGCATTTCTTTCACCACATCATAAGCTACGTCAAACTTATTCAGGATTTGCGTGCCCAGATTGTCGGGATCGCGCAGGATGGAAAGGAGCAGGTGCTCAGTGCCGATCAGTTGCGCTTTAAATATCTTGGCTTCCAGATAGGTGATTTTCAACACTTTTTCAGAAGCTCTTGTTAACGGAATATTGGCCAGGTTTTTTATTTCATGCGTGGCTGTGCCCTTGGAAACTTTCTCTATCTCATTCCGCAATTCTTCCAGCGGCACCCCCAACTTCTTCAGCACTCCAACAGCAACCCCTTCCCCTTCGCGTATCATTCCCAACAGCAGGTGTTCCGTACCGATGTAGTCATGACCCAGACGCAATGCTTCTTCCCGGCTTAAGGAGATGACCTCTTTCACACGGTTAGAAAATTTAGCTTCCATATTTGGCATATCTAATATTGTAAATGTAAAGTTTTAACGGTGATTAATCAAAAAAGCCGGTACCGCCAGACCGGACAAATATCTCACCGAAACCGTTGGATACTTAACGCAGTGGCGATTTTATTTGTTCAATCTTTATTCTGTGACGCTAACAGTAGGGAACCGGCCCGCGGTCCCTCACAAAACAAAAGGTCAAGCAGGCTGAGATTGGCTACAAATTGGTTGCCAAAAACCTGATAATAAGGTTTCGGCTGATAGTAAGTACGGTTGGAAAATGGAATTTTGGCCAGAATCGTTGAGCGTAAGTCAATTAGGCCGGGGTCAGGTATTTTTTTGAAGGCCTCGCTTTCTGTAATCATCGGCTGGTGACGGATACATTTCAGACAGAATGACAGCAGTTCTTTGTTCAGGTCAAACAGGAACTTGTGGCCGGTGTAAATGATTTTGTTTAATTCATCTGCGTAGTGCTCATAATAAGGGGCCTTGCCATAAGCAGACTCCAGCGTGCGCCAATGGTTGTTTTGCCATTTTATTGAATAGTCAATGCGAACGTCTTTGATGGTTACCTTGCCGTGTTTATCCGTGAGGGGGATCACCAACATTTCAACACCCTGGGCGGTGTGAATGTAACACCGGTTTCGGTAGCTCTGCTTAACATAGTGTTCGTGCTTCTCCAGTTGGATGCGATCGTATTGTTGCAGGAGGGTAAAGTACTCCAGACAGGGAAGGTAGTGCAAGTCAATGAGCAGGGTTTTACGCATGGCTTAATCTACCAATCAAAAACACCGAGGCCCTGGCGTGTTACCTCGGGCTGCCCCAGAGTAAAGTCAACAATGGTGGAGGGGATGTTCCCGCCAGTTCCGCCATCAACGACCAGGTCCACCCGGTGTTTGAAATCTTCATGGATTTCTTCCGGATCGGTGGTATATTCCTTTATCTCATCATCATCTTTAATGGAAGAGGTAATGAGCGGATTATTCAACAGATGGACAATCGCGAGTGGAATTGGGTGGGCAGGTATTCTTATCCCAACGGTCTTTTTATTAACATCCAGAATTTTAGGCACCTGACTGCTTGATTCAAAGAGGAAGGTGAAAGGCCCCGGTAAAAGTTTTTTTAATATTTTGAACTCAGGTGTGTCAAGCCGTTTCACGTATTTTGAAATGTGACTCAGGTCGTTGCAGATAAATGACAGATTTAATTTTTGAGGCTTCACTCCGGTGATGTGGCACAAGCGTTCTACCGCCCTGCGGTTCATCAGGTCGCATCCAATTCCGTAAATGGTATCGGTAGGATAAACAATCACTCCCCCTGCTTTCAGGAGGTCCACGACCCGGGATATTTTTCTGGGTTCAGGATTGACCGGATGAATGGACAACAGTTCAGCAGCCATAACCCGTGCAAGTTAAACCAAATCTGTGGTGTGTCGCATCTACCGTCATTTTACTAACTTTGAAACTCGAATTTTCTTTATGGCCGATATTTCAAGAACGAAGCTGGCGTTTTTTCTCATTTCCTCTACGCTGCTGATCACGTTTGTCTTCTATGCGTATCAGATCGTATACACCCCGAACATTCTGGTTGACCGTGATGATCGCACCTTTATCATACGAAGTGGGTATACCTTCAGAAAGGTTCAGGAAGAGTTAGGAAAGGGTGGCTTTGTAAACGATATGGTTTCGTTTAGCTTTTTAGCACGACTGAAAGACTACGATCGGCACATTATGCCGGGCCGGTATCAACTCAGGCGCAACATGACGAATCTTGAAGCGCTGGCGGTTTTGAATTCAGGCCAGCGACAGGCGGTGAAAGTGACTTTTACAAATGTGCGCCTGATCGATGAACTGGGGGAGAAGATTACCAAAAATCTTGGAGTAACACCCACTGAATTTGACAGGGCGCTTGATAAATTTCTGGAAACCAATACAGAGGGGTTCACTAAGGAAAACGTCATCAGTTTGTTTTTGCCCAACACCTATGAGGTGTATTATAATGTCTTGCCGGAGGAACTTATCGATCGGATGCACGAGGAGTATAATCGGTTTTGGGACGAAGAGCGCCAGAGCCAAGCGAAGGCCATCGGGTTAACTCCTTTGGAAATCTCGACTCTCGCTTCCATCGTTCAGGCTGAAAGTGTGAAGCAAGAAGAGGCACCGATAATTGCTGGACTTTATATTAATCGATTGAAAAAGGGAATTCCGTTACAAGCGGACCCTACACTTGTTTTTGCAGCCAAAGATTTTACCATCAAACGCGTGCTAAACGAACACAAGGAAATTGATTCACCTTATAATACGTATAAAAATGCAGGCTTGCCACCGGGCCCCATCAACATGCCACAGATTGCTACCCTGGAAGCGGTCTTGAATTACCAACAGCATGACTATATCTATATGTGTGCGCGCGAAGATTTTTCAGGATTTCACAATTTTGCGACAACCCTTACTGAGCACAATAGAAATGCAAGACGATACCAGCAGGCGCTGACCATTGAGATTCAGAAAGGAAGAGCCGCAGCCCGTAAATAATGTATACTTCTGAAACCTACATCCGCGTTCGATACGGTGAGACCGACCAGATGGGGTATGTCTACTATGGTAATTATGCAATGTATTATGAAGTGGGTAGGGTGGAGGCCCTGCGAAAGTTGGGATTAACTTATAAAGAACTGGAAGAGATGGGGGTGATGATGCCGGTACTTGAAAACCGATCTAAATTTATATCGGCTGCCTTGTATGACGACAATTTAAAGGTGGTTACGACCATTCGTGAGAAACCCGGTGTGCGAATAAAGTTTGAGTACGATATTTTCAATGGCGAAGGTGTATTGATCCATCAGGGTGAAACCATGCTCGCGTTTGTTGACAAAAAGACGGGAAGACCTTGTCGGCCCCCGCAAGTTTTTATGAACGTATTGAAGCCTTACTTTTCATGAAGTATGTAACCCGGAAGCGGATCCTGGAGTTTTCAACTGCCCGCACCAGCAGACGGTGGTTAAAGAAAATCAAGTTTAGGCGATTTGGAAATCTATCACTTTACAAGTTCTTAAAGATTTTTCTGCACAACATTGATGAAGATGAGATCCTGGACCGTTCCAATGGAGTCGCATTCAATTTCATCATGGCCATTTTCCCGGCCGTTATTTTTATGTTTACGTTAATTCCCTACATCACCAGTTTTTTTCCATCCATCACCAATGAAACGATCCTTGTGTTTTTGGGAAATTATCTTCCGCCCAGCATGAATGAAGTAATCTCTTCAACAGTGCTTGATATCGTTAACAATCAGCGAGGCGGCCTGTTGACCCTCGGCTTCTTCTTTGCCTTGTATCTGGCCACCAACGGAATGCAGGCGTTGATGCGCGCATTCAATGCCTGCTATCGTACGGTGGAAAGACGAAATCCCTTCAAAATGAGGTTAACGGCAACTGGCCTTACACTCATGCTTGCCTTCGTGTTGCTGTTGGCGGTAGCGTTGTTGATTGTGGGTCAACTGGTGCTCGAATATATGATTGAGAATATTTCCCAATTTAGTGCACTTAACCTGGATGATTATACCATCCAGTTCATCTTCGTGTTGCGTTTTATTGTGATCTTTATTGTATTCTTTATAGCGATTTCGTTCATCTATTATTTCGGTCCGGCAGTACACTACAACTGGAATTTCTTTTCGGTTGGTTCGTTGATTGCCACGCTGGCCACACTGGCGATATCGTACGGGTTTTCCTTTTATATCACCAATTTTGGAAGTTACAATAAGGTGTATGGGTCCATTGGCGCATTAATTGCGCTGATGATCTGGATACAACTGGTAACCCTTGTTCTTCTTTTTGGATACGAGATTAATGCCAGTTTGCACTACGGCCAAAAGCTGGAAGCCGTGAATGAAAACCTGAAAAAAAACCGCCTGATAAAAGCCATGCGGTAAACGCTGATGACATAGGGTTGTCAGGAACGCTCGCTTAATTTGCCTCCATGACTCGCTCGGCATTGAAGAAATCAGTAGAAGAAATTATTCTTGGACTTCCGAAGCCGGAACAACTTCTTGTAAAGCGACTTCGTCAATTAATTCAGGAATGCCTGCCCAAAGCCGAGGAGCAGAATTCCTACGGAGTGCCGTTTTACAGACGTTACCGAATGATTTGTTTTATCTGGCCACCCTCGATCCGATGGGGACCGAAAACCGATAATGAAGACCGAGTTGTACTCGGGTTTTGCCAAGGAAATAAAATGGCAAATGAAGATGGGATATTACTGAGCGAGGGGAGGAAACAAGTTTATTGTATGTACGTAAAATCAATTCACCAGCTGGATGAAAGGAGGATCCGGGCGCTGTTATTTGAAGCCGGTATGATTGATGATCAGTTTGGGAACTCCGTAAAACGAAAGCGATCTGTATGAATTTTGTGATCAATCTATCCAATCAAAGGAGATAAGCTGTCGAGTCTAATTTCTGCGATTTCATTATTCATTTTTTTTTGATGAATATTAAACCTGAATGAAACCGCAGAGTAAAGTTACCAGTGTCATTCTTTGGTCGGTAATCTCCGCGGCCTTTATTGGACCCGGAACGATTACCACTGCGTTCACAGCAGGATCGCAATTTGATATTCAATTGTTGTGGACGGTTGTATTCGCCACAGTGGCATGCATTGTGTTGCAGGAGCTTTCTGCACGCATCACCATCGTTAGTGGTCAAACCTTTGGACAGGCGATCGTTCATAAATATGGTACGAAAGCAGGCGGTAAGCTTCAATGGCTGGTGACCATTCCGGTGCTGCTCGGATGCGCAGCGTATGAGGCCGGGAATATTCTCGGGGCCGTTTCAGGGATCACCCTTTTGTTGCCGCAATCGGGGAAAGTAGCTACCATCGTTGTTACTTTGATAGCCGGAATAATTCTCTGGAAAGGAGGAAGCCGTTTAATCTCGATGGTAATGACTGTACTGGTGGGTCTGATGGGAATTGCATTTTTAGTACTGGCCATACAGACTGACTATACGCTCACTGAACTTTTCAAGGCTATTATAACACCGGTTATTCCCAACGAAGGTGAGTGGTTGGTGCTGGCATTGGTGGGCACTACCATAGTACCCTATAATATTTTCATCGGCTCTGCCATCAGTAAAGGGAGTACGGTTCCACTCATGCGCTTAGGACTGACGATCTCTGTCATCATTGGGGGACTGATTACCGCCTGGATATTGATTGCTGGATCAATAACCGGGAATTTTTCTTCATTTCCTGAATTAGCCAATCGCCTTCATGCGCAAATGGGTCCGGTTGGTGCTTGGGCATTAGGTGTTGGGCTATTTGCAGCCGGGTTCTCTTCTGCCATAACGTCTCCCTATGCTGCCTCTCTGATTGCAGCCACTGTACTCGGTTCGGAAAGCAAGCGAACAATTAATGGAGTTTGGTTAACTGTGCTGTTGATTGGCTTTCTTTTTGGGATCAGTGGGGTGCGGCCCATTCCCGTAATCCTTACTGTACAGGCCTTGAATGGATTTGTATTGCCCTTATTGGTGTATTATCTGATCTTAATGGTCAACGATAACCGGCTTATTCCGCGCCATTTTCGTCATAAGAGCTGGTATGACTTAGTGTTGCTGGTCATCTTCGGAGCCACCACGTTGATGGGGCTGAGCAATGTTGACAAAGCAATCACCAACGGGTTTAAACTTGAGTCAAGTCATTTTGAAGTTGTAATAATAATTTCTGTTGCCCTTCTTATGGGGCTGGGCTTACAACTCTACAACTTGAGAAATCGATCAGTTTAATTTATTGAAGTTTGAATTACAACAGGGTTATCGTCACCCACTATTATCAAGGGTCAGATAAGTTTGGCCAACGTACTGATGTACCGCTCCGGCACGTCACCTTTGGTTGCGGTTTGATAATCAGTGTAGCTGCAGGGGATGATGCTGTTACGGGCATAGCGGGCGCCTGGTTGGTGATAGGCAACTTCCATCCACCATTTTTCTGTCAGTTTACTTTTGTAAAAAGCAATCGTTTCGGGTTCCGAACGCATCGACACCACATACTTTAGAAAATCATTGCTCTTAAATGAGTGCTCGTTCTTGCGATGGTAAAATCCTTCAATAAAATACCAAATCATGGTGGCAATAACGGAGGCAGTCTTTTTGGAGCCGTCATCAAAGTCGGGGTTGTATTCGTAGAAACCGGCCGAGCTAAGTTTTTCGTTCATTCCGGCATACCAACAGAGTTGGCAAGCTTCTTCTCCGGTGAGGCCAAAAGGTTGCGCATGAGCATTGCCGGGGGCATCAGAGGAACGGATGGCCGTTACATCAAAGGAGAGCAAATCCGCATTACGGATAGCGGGTTCCATTTCCGCCAGGTTGGTGCGCATCTGCCCAATACGGAAGGCTTCAAAATAGAGTTTTTCCAGGATGGTGACGGATGTGGGGTCAATCAGATAAAGCTGATGGGCCAAGTGCGTATAGCTTAACAGGTAATTAGGTTCGTGCAATAAGATCTTATGGATGTGTTGGCTGGCTGCTGCTGCTTCTTTGTTGTCTTCTAAATCCAGAAAAGCATCAATGTTAAGGAGGCTGATCAGTTTTTCCATCTCCTCGTACCCGCGGTATTGACCGTAATCAAGATCGTGCGTTCCGCCCAGGATTAATGGTAAGACATTGTTCTCCAGCAACATCCTGCACACTTCACTGATACGCACATAGGTTTCATCAAGATCAATGCCCGGGTTCAGATTGCCCAGATCCACAATCCGATACGCTCCGTTTCCCTTTTTCAGGTTGTAAAGTTTTTTGCGAATTTCGTCCGGGCCCTTTGCGCAGCCCTTGTTCACCTTGGTGCCGCGTTCTTCTTCAACCCCTACAATGGCAATGTGTGCCCCTTTGTAGTCAGGCATTTTATCACCATATACTTTAATGTTTTTAAAGACAGAATTTAAAGCATAGTTCTGCTGATAAATAGATTCGTCAAGGGGAGAGAAAAGAATGGTAAGGTCCATGGAGGCTGAGGTTGAACAAAGCTAAAAAAATGAAGTCAGATCGCCTATAAAAAGAAAGGAGAGCGTGTGCTCTCCTTTTCATTTGAGTCGGGGATAATCTAACCGCCAAAGTCGTCAAACCGGATGTTTTCCTTCGGAGTCCCCATGTCGTCCAACATCTTCAGGACAGCCGCATTCATCATGGGCGGGCCGCAAAGATAAAATTCAACATCTTCCGGGGCTGGATGCTTCGAGAGGTAATTATCGTACAAGCACTTGTGAATAAAGCCAACGTATCCATCGGCTTGCCGATCATCCAAACTCTGCTTCACTTTCCAGTTGTCTTCCGGCAGCGGTTCTGATAATCCAATGTGAAACTGGAAGTTGGGAAACTCCTGTTCAATTTTTCTGAAGTGCTCCACATAGAAGAGTTCCTTTTTGGAACGGCCACCATACCAATACGACACTTTGCGATTGGTTTTCTCGGTGTGAAATAAATGAAAGATTTGCGCGCGTAATGGAGCCATGCCGGCACCGCCACCAATGTAAATCATCTCGCGCTGGGTCTTATTGATGTGGAATTCGCCATACGGACCTGAGATGGTTACTTTGTCTCCGGGTTTGCGCGAGAACACGTAGGAGGAACAAATTCCAGGATTTACATCCATCCATTTATTGTTGGCCCGATCCCAGGGTGGGGTAGCAACCCGTATGTTCAACATCACAATATTTCCTTCGGCCGGGTGGTTCGCCATTGAGTACGCCCGGAAAATAGGCTCCTCATTCTTCATCTTTAAATCCCACAACTTGAACTTATCCCAATCCGATTGGAACACATCCTGCTTGTGGCCTAAGTCGGGGTGCGGGGTTATGTCAATGGTTTTAAAATCTACCGTAAGCGGTGGAACATCAATCTGAATATAACCGCCCGCCTCGAACTTCAGCGTTTCACCGGGGGGTAGTTTAACGACAAACTCTTTAATGAAAGTGGATACATTGTAATTACTAACGACTTCACATTCCCATTTCTTAATTCCAAAAATTTCATCCGGGATGCGGATATTCAGATCTTGTTTCACTTTTACCTGACAACCCAGCCGCACATGATCTTTTTGTTCCTTGCGTGTCAGGTGCCCCACTTCGGTAGGCAACACATCGCCACCCCCTGCCTCCACCACGCATTTGCACATGGCACAGGTACCACCACCACCACAGGCAGAGGGTAAGAAGATTTTCTCGTTTGCCAGGGTACTCAATAAAGAACTGCCGGCAGAAACGGTAATCGTCTTTTCGCCATTGATTACAATTTTAACCGGTCCGGATTGGACTAATCTTTTTTGAGCAAAAATCAACAACCCCACCAGCAGCAGAATAACTACGGTAAAGGCAACAATAGAAGTGAAGATTATCATGGACTGAATCGATTTACCTTGAGGTACAAATATAGGAATCGAATGTAAAACACCCCATGATCTGAGATACGAAAAGTTACACCGAGTGCTAACTTACAAAACGGGCAACTCCATGATTGCCAGTAGGTTGTTTAACCTCAGAAGGGATCAGGCCGACAAGCGTTCCACAGCGGCCGGCTGGCTGGCTGGAGTCAGATTGATTTGTGGTGCCAGGATAACGCTTACCTCATCCCATTCTGCCCATTCTTTCAGTTTTTGTAGTTGAACACTGCCCTGCAGGTATTGATATCCTTTCCCTTGGTAGCCACCTTTGAAGGTTTCAAAATCACGATGCGATATCAAGGTGCCTTCCGGGAAGCTGATCAGCACATCCACCGTTGCCTCATTGCAAAATGGAAGCCCATCGTCCTGCGTAAACTTTTTGTATTCATACCGGTAATCGAAGGTGAGGGCTGAAATGTCGGAGAGTACCGCAGACCCGGTTGGGTAACTTCCGGCACCTTTTCCAATGAAAACCTGTTTTTCCGCAAATGCGCCTTCCACCAGCACCGCATTGTACTCATTTCGCACCGCAGCCAGGATGTGATCGGAAGGGATGTATTGAGGGGCTACAAATCCAACAATGCTGCCATTGATTTTGTATGCTCGCGCTACCAGTTTAATGGTGAGGTTGTTTTCACGGGCATATTTCAAATCAACCGCTGAAATATTTTGGATACCAACATGGATGATGTTCTCAGGCCGGATGAAAACACCAAAGGTATGGGCGATGGCGATGGTTAACTTAAACTTAGGATCGAATCCTTTTACGTCCAGAGAAGGATCACTCTCGGCAAATCCCAGATCCTGGGCTGCCTTTAGGGCTTCGAGGTAACTTTTCTTTTCCTCAAATACTTTCGTGAGAATGTAATTGGTGGACCCGTTGAAAATTCCTTCAATACTCGTGATCAGATCGTTGTCATAATATTCTTCCAGGTTCCGGAGGATCGGAATGCTTCCACAAACAGCGCCTTCGTACAGAATAGAGCGGTTGTAGGTTTGTTGCAACTGGTAAATCTCCTGCAGATTTTCGGCTAACATTTTTTTATTGGCCGTAACCACATGTTTTCCATTTTCGATGGCCTTTTTTACAATGGTGAAGGCGGCCTCGGCATCATCAATTAATTCCACCACCACATCAATTTCCGGGTCGTTGAGGATGTCGGCAGCTTCGTAGGTAAAATAAGAAGCTTCGATGACGCGTGCCTTGTTTTTATTCTTGACACAGATCTTTTTGATTTCCGCTTTAACACCATGTGTTTCGGTAAGTACATGGTACAACCCCTGACCAACACATCCAAAGCCAAACAGACCTAACTTCAATTTCTTCTTCATACGAAGGTACTTTTCTTGATTTCTGTTTTAAAAAATTTTCTGACGCTTTCTTTAAACTGGTCAAACTCCACCAGAAACCCGTCATGACCATGCAGCGAGGTAAGGATGTCCAGTCTTGCGTTGGGAATGTGATTCACTAAAAACTCCTGTTCGCGTACCGGGAACAGCAAGTCGCTGTCAATACCAATCACCCAGGTTTTCGCCTGGATTAGTTTAAGAGCGGCTTCTGCACTTTTCCGCCCCCGGCCTACCTGGTGGCTGTCCATCACTTTTGTGAGAATCCAATACGAAAACGCATTGAAGCGGTTAGCCAGCTTTTGGCCTTGATAACGTTGATAGGAAGCGGCCCGAAAGTCATCCGTTTTGTCGGTTGTTTTTTCACTTTGGGTCTGCAAAAAGGTATCGTAAGTTCTGAATGAGATCATGCCGATAGCACGGGCTGCTTTCATCCCGTCTACACCGGCCCGCACATCATTTTCTTTCCAGGTAGCATCGGCCGCAATGGCCATCCGTTGAGCTTCATTAAAAGCAATGCCCCAGGGCGAGTGAAAGGCATTAGTGGCGATGGGGATGATTCGTTCAATAATGCCAGGTTGAAGTAGGGCCCATTCCAAAACCTGTTGCCCGCCTAATGAACCTCCCAGCAAGGTGTGAATTGCAGAAATGCCCAAATGTTGCCTCAGCAAATCAAAGCTTCGAACAATGTCGCGATTGGTTAATTCCGGAAAGGAATGAAAGAAGGGGGAACCGGTGGTTGGGTTGATCGATAACGGCCCGGTGGATCCATAACATCCGCCCAGTGTATTGGCACAAATAATGAAATAGTTCCGTGGATCAAATGGACTGCCTTCGGTGAAGAGATCCTTCCACCAATCTGTAAAGTCCGAACTTCCGGTAAGCGCATGACAAATCCAGATCACATTGTTACGCTCTTTGTTGAGCTGCCCCAAGGTGGTGTATTTAAGTTGGAAGCCCGGGAGAATCCCCCCGGTTTCCAACTCGAACTCACTGGCAAAGTGAAATAACTGATCCGTTTTTAACACAGAAATGAGATTCAGACTTTAGCTACAGGCTACCAATGCAGCACACTTTATGCGACCAGCGCTTTCTCAAAAACTTTTGCGAAGGCTTGTTCAAAATCGGCTTTGATATCATCGATGTGTTCAATGCCCAACGACACCCGCAACAACGTAGGTAAAACTCCGGAAGCGATTTGTTCTTCTTCTGACAATTGTTGATGCGTGGTAGCCGAAGGTTGAATGATGAGCGTTTTGGAATCGCCAACGTTGGCCAGGTGGCTTACCAATTTCAGATGATCCACCAATTTTGTGGTGTGTTCTTTTGTTCCCTTTACGGTGAATGAAAGCACACCGCCAAAACCATTGCGCAAGTATTTTTTCGCCAGGCGGTGGTACGTGCTGGAAGCAAGGCCCGGATAGTTCACACTTTCCACATTTGGATGTTGTTCCAACCATTGTGCCAGTGCCAGTGCATTGTCCACAGCGCGCTGAACCCGTAAGGATAACGTTTCTAATCCCTGCAAGAATAAGAATGAATTGAAGGGGCTGAGCGCAGCACCAAAATCACGGAGGCCTTCTACCCTGGCCCGGATGATGAACGCGATGTTGGGTAGCCCCAAGGGGTTATTGAAGCCAAACACCTCACCAAACTTGAGTCCATGATATCCTTCGGAAGGATCGCTGAACTGCGGAAATTTTCCATTGTTCCAGTTGTAGTTACCGCCATCCACAATAACGCCACCAATCGAGGTGCCATGACCCCCAATCCACTTCGTTGCAGAGGCAACCACTACATGTGCTCCATGTTCAAGCGGTCGGAACAGATACCCTGCAGCGCCAAACGTATTATCCACGATCAGCGGCAGGTCGTATTTTTTAGCGAGGGCAGCAATGGCTTCAAAGTCAGGGATGTTGAAGCCCGGGTTTCCAATGGTTTCAAGATACAAAGCTTTGGTTTTCTTGTCGATTAGTTTTTCGAATGCCTCCACGGTATCGCCCTCGGCAAAGCGAACATCAATGCCAAGCCGCTTGAACGCGACTTTAAACTGATTGTACGTTCCGCCATAGAGAAAAGAAGTAGAAACAAAATTATCTCCAGCCTGAAGAATATTGTTGAGGGCAATGAACTGGGAAGCTTGCCCGGAGCCAACGGCAAGCGCAGCAACACCACCTTCCAATGCAGCAATGCGTTTTTCAAACACATCGGTGGTGGGATTCATGATCCGGGTGTAAATGTTCCCGAACTCTTTTAGTGCGAACAGGTTGGCTCCGTGTTCTGAGTTTTTAAAAACAAACGAAGTGGTTTGATAAATGGGCACTGCGCGTGAACCGGTGGTGGGATCGGCCTCCTGGCCGGCATGCAGTTGCAAAGTTTCGAAACGGAAGGTTGACATAACAATTATGATTAATGGTTTTTAAATAGTTTAGTTCAGAGAAAAGTTGACGGGCGTTACATTGCGCAGGTTGTCATTGACCGGGCACCGGCTTTCAATCTCCTCCAGCCAACGGGTTTTTAAAGACTCGTCAATCCGATTGGTGGTCTTGAGCGATACGGTGAGATACTGGTAGCCAGCCCGTTCCTCATGCGAAGTGCCAAACAACCGTGCCGGATTTAAGTCGCCTTCGATATTGATTTGCAAATCCTGCACATCAATATTGAGTTCTTTGGCAGTAAGGTGAGCCACCACATTAATACAGCCGGCATACCCAGCGAGAATGTACTCTACGGGGTTTGGTGCCAGGTTGGTGCCACCCAGCTCTGCAGGTTCATCCACAATTAATTTGAATCCCCGCGTTTCAATTTCAGTGCGAGCAGGCGTTTCACTTTTAGACTGTATCGAGAATTTAAGTAAGTTAGACATGATATATTTTGTTTTTGTTGGTTGAAAAATGGTGTAACGAAGAATGGACATAACCGTAACCAAAACTGCCTGTCACCTGGCAGGGCCATAGGTTAGTTTGTTGCCGGAAGCGCTACGCTAGCCTGATGACAACAATTACCAACAACAACACATACAACCCGGTAGAGCAGGGCTGCAAATGAGATTGAAATGATTTTGATTTTGGAAGAGTCGGCTGACCTTGACCTTAAGGTCTGATCGCTTTGTGCGGATGGAAAGTTGTGTTTTCATTTTACTTTACCGGTTTATAGTTCTCCTCGGCACCTTGCCGGAAGCAGGATTTAGCACCGTTTTCCTCGTATTATGAAGCTGGTTGCTAGCGTTTCAAAGAGCCTGTACTCTCCACGCTTCTTTATAAATCGGTTGGCAAATGCCCTACCGACTATGATGATACAAACGTATACCGGTTTAGTAGAGTTTCCAAATTATGATTGAATAAATTGTTAAAATATTTTTTTACTGACGGATGTTAGTTAATCAGGGATCACGAAAAAAGCGTGAGACAAGTATTCGCACTTTTGTAAAAAAATGAAATCAAACGATAGCGGAAATAGTTATGTCAACATGCCTCCGTCCACTTGAATTACCTGACCGGTTATGTAAGACGAAAGATCGGAGCCCAGGAATACGCACGCATCGGCAACGTCTTCGGGTTTGCCGCCTCGTTTTAGGGGAATGGCATCGCGCCAACTTTGTACCGTCTTCTCATCCAACTTACCTGTCATTTCGGTTTCAATAAAACCGGGTGCAATGGCGTTGGAGCGGATGCCCCGTGAACCCAACTCCAGGGCAATGGATTTTGTAAAGCCGATGATGCCCGCTTTGGAAGCTGCATAGTTGGCCTGGCCTGCATTTCCTTTCAAACCCACTACCGAAGTCATATTAATGATCGAGCCTCCCTTTTGTTTCATCATGGGTTTGGCTACTGCCTTCACCGTGTTGAAGCAGGATTTCAAATTCACATTCATAATTTTATCCCACATCTCTTCAGTCATGCGCAGCAACAGGTTGTCCATCGTGATGCCAGCATTATTTACCAGTATGTCAAGCGAACCAAACTCGGCTACTACATCATTAATCAACTTGTCGGCTTGTGCAAAATCAGAAGCATCGGACCGATAGCCTTTTGCCTTAACACCTTTGGAAGCAAGCTCAGCTTCCAGGGCTTGCCCTTGTTCCACACTGGATAAATAGGTGAATGCGACATTCGCGCCATGTTCCGCATACCGCAAGGCAATGGCCCTGCCAATTCCTTTAGAAGCTCCTGTGACAAGAGCATTTTTACCCTGAAGTAGTTTCATTTTTGTTCCTGATTTAAAGTAGGTAGTGTTGTATAAAATAAGACTAGTAAAGATTCGAATAATTTCTTTTACGGAAACGGCCAAACGCAATACAGCGTTCTTTCAAATTCACGGTCGAGACAAATAAAATTCAGTGCGAAACTAACCTTTTTTTGGCATCAATATTTTGGGTTAATTTGGCACTTTATTTAGTGAGAATAAACGCTAACAGACGATAATTTATGGCAAACTATGATCTGATCGTAATTGGTTCAGGGCCCGGTGGCTACGTGGCTGCTATCCGCGCCTCCCAGGTAGGTATGAAGGTGGGTGTGGTGGAGAAAGCTGAACTGGGTGGCATCTGCCTGAACTGGGGTTGTATTCCTACCAAAGCTTTGTTGAAGAGCGCCAATGTGTTTGAATACATTCAACATGCGAATGATTATGGCATCCAAGTAAAAGAGGCGGCACCCGATCATACCAGCATTATAAAACGAAGCAGAGATGTTGCTGCAGGCATGAGCAAAGGTGTTCAGTTTCTATTCAAAAAAAATAAGATTGACCAGATTGCCGGGCATGGCAAATTGAAGAAGGGCAATAAGGTGGAAGTGACCGATGCTGCCGGAAAGAAAACAGACTACGAGGCGAAGCATATTATTCTTGCTACAGGGGGTCGCTCGCGCGAGTTGCCTTCCCTGCCGATTGATGGCAAGAAAATAATAGGGTATCGTGAAGCCATGGTTCTACCCGATCGACCACAGAAAATGCTGGTGGTCGGATCGGGGGCGATTGGTGTGGAGTTCGCATACTTCTACAAGACCATGGGCACGGAAGTAACGATCGTTGAATTCCTGCCCCGCATTGTACCTGTTGAAGACGAAGAAGTTTCAAAGCAATTGGAGAAGTCATTCAAGAAAGCAGGCATGACCATCTACACCAACTCGGAAGTGACGAAGGTGGACACCAAAGGAAAAGGTTGTGTGGCTACAGTAAAAACTCCAACGGGAGAGATTAAAATAGAGACCGATGTTGTGCTGTCGGCAGTGGGCGTTACAACCAACCTAGAAAACCTGGGCCTTGAAGAAGTAGGTGTAAAAACCGACAAAGGGAAAGTGGTTGTGGATGATTTTTATAAAACAAACATTCCCAATGTGTATGCCATTGGCGACATTACCAAAGGTCAGGCACTTGCTCACGTGGCTTCGGCCGAAGGAATTATATGTGTTGAAAAAATAGCCGGGCACAACCCTCAACCGCTGGATTACAATAACATTCCGGGTTGTACGTATTGTTCACCGGAAATTGCTTCTGTTGGCTTCACGGAAGAGGCAGCGAAAAAGGCGGGGTATCAGATTAAAGTAGGCAAGTTTCCGTTCACTGCTTCCGGTAAGGCCAAGGCCGCTGGAGCCCCGGATGGCTTCGTTAAAGTAATCTTCGATGCCAAGTATGGCGAATTTTTAGGAGCTCATATGATTGGCGCCAATGTAACAGAGATGATTGCCGAAGTGGTTGCAGCCCGCAAGTTGGAGACTACCGGTCATGAGATAATCAAATCGGTGCACCCGCATCCAACCATGAGTGAAGCCATAATGGAAGCTGCCGCTGCGGCCTATGGCGAGGTGATACACTTGTAAAAGCTTCCATCCCAATACGGAGATCCCCTGGCGATGCCGGGGGATTTTTTTTGATACATCTGCCTGGCCAATTTAAATGTCAATTTAACTGGCATTCAGGCCGTTAGTGGCGGGCCTAGTTATTTCAAGTTTATTTTGCTACATTTAGATTAAATAGATAAAAATCAGAGAGTTATGAAAATGCTACCAGTTAAGTTTTATCATCAGCGGGCGCGCATCCTGTTTACGTTGATGGTCATCTGCCTGGCGGCTTACTTTATTACACGATTTATTGTCGAGTTTTAAATTGAAAGGCCGCCACCGGAATCGGACCATTATCCCCGTTAAAGGGTACTTCCAACGAGCTAAAATGTTCGGGTACCTTATATTAATTGTGGCAATTATTACCGGCCTGTATTATCTCTACCAGCTACTTGCCGGGTAGCCTGGTATCTAAACAACCACTTCCGCCTTCTACCCCACGAAAAGGAAAATAATTTCTTGGGCTGTTCGTTTTAGGGTGGCTATGCAAAAATCAATTCCGTACCTGTTTTGTCTATGGGTTGGCAGTCTTCCGTTGCTATCGCACGCACAAACTACCCTGGGCGATAGAAACTCTGATGAATCAGAGATACGCGCTTCCAAATCTGCGCGTACTCATCAGGCATCCAAAAGGCAAAAGATTCTGCTTAAGAAGGCCAAGGTTAAACATACTGCTCAATATGAGTTCTATGCCCGCGTGGAAGAAGTGGCCCGTGAAAAGCAACGCATACTGAAAAAGATGGCAGCACCACAATATGCCAACCCATTGTATTTCGGCCATAAACGACCCCCTAAAAGAAATCCGGTTTATAAAATGAAATATTGCAAGGAATGCGGGATCCGTCATTGATTGCCGCCAGCCTTATAAAATGTGAATCCTAAAAAGTAATTTCGTTTTTCAAACGGAATTCAGTGGAATTAGCCCGGTACATCGAGCATACCAATCTCAGCCCCACGTTAACGATTGCATCGATTGACAAACTGGTTGATGAGGCCAGGCAGCATAACTTTCTCGGCATTTGTGTTCCACCATTTTGGGTAAAGCGAGCCAAACGCGAAATAGGTGAGGAAAAAATTACGTTGGTAACCGTTGCAGGATTTCCTCTAGGATATAACCTCACGGAAACGAAGCTGGATGAAATCAAACGCGCCATCGACAACGGGGCCGATGAGATTGACGTAGTATGGAATGTTTCTTCTTTCAAAACGGGCCTGCCGTGGACAAAGATTGAAATCGCCAAGTGCAGTAAACTTGTTCACGATCATCAGAAAATTCTCAAAGTCATTATTGAAACCGCCTACCTGTCGGATGCGGAAATTGTAGAAGGCAGCAAACTCTGCGCTGATGCCGGTGCGGATTTTGTCAAAACCTCAACAGGCTTTGCTCCGAGTGGAGCAACGGTTGATCATATTCGTTTGATGCGCCAGGCGGTGCCAGCCGAAGTTGGAATCAAAGCTTCCGGAGGAGTAAAATCGCGGGAGCAGGCAATTCAACTAATCGAAGCCGGTGCTGATCGCCTGGGTACTTCCTCTGGTATTTTGTTTGTCACCCCCACTTCCTAATTATAATACAATGAGTTCTTTAGACAATTTGTTTCCCGAGCATACCTCCGTTCCTGCATTAGTTCAACTTCCCGGGTTTCTGGAGCAGCGCGAATATTTGTTAAATGGCAAAATGGTAACCTGGCAAGGCGACATGAGTCCCGTGGCAAGCCCTGTATTTCTCAGGGAAGGCGGTGCGTTGAAGCAACAGATCATCGGAAGCACCCCGCTACTGACGTCCAGGGAAGCATTAGAAGCATTGGATGCTGCCGTTAACGCATACGATCAGGGGCATGGAGTTTGGCCTTTAATGTCGGTGGCTGAGCGGATTGAACACGTTGAAAAATTTCTGGAACAGATGCGGGGGAAACGCCAGGAGGTGGTAAACCTCTTAATGTGGGAGATCGGCAAATCGCAAAAGGATTCTGAAAAGGAATTTGACCGCACCTGTGACTACATTCTTGATACGATCAATTCCCTGAAAGAATTGGATCGCAAGTCTTCAGGTTTTGTCTATGAGCAGGGTATTCTGGCACAAATCAGACGCGTGCCTTTAGGTGTTGCTCTTTGCATGGGTCCGTACAATTATCCGTTGAACGAGACGTTCAGTACGCTTTTCCCGGCATTGATCATGGGTAATACCGTTGTCTTTAAGCCAGCCAAATATGGGGTTCTGCTAATCAGACCTTTATTAAAAGCGTTTCAACAATGTTTCCCACCAGGCGTCATCAATGTCATATACGGACGTGGCCGGGAAACCGTGGGTGCGTTGATGGAAACCGGGAAGTTGGACGTATTTGCATTTATTGGAACTAACAAGGGAGCAAATGAATTAAAAAAACTTCACCCCAAACCACATCGTTTAAAATCCATCCTGGGACTGGATGCTAAAAACCCGGCCATCATCTTACCGGACGCGGATTTAGCAAATACTGTCAGCGAGTGTGTATTAGGAGCGTTGTCTTTCAACGGCCAGCGTTGTACCGCATTGAAAATTCTGTTTGTTCACAAATCCATTGTTGATGAGTTTATTGAAAAACTAAACGTGGAAATAGCAACGCTAAAGCCAGGAATGCCCTGGGATGCGGGGGTTGGCCTTACACCGTTGCCGGAGCCCGGTAAAACGGATTATCTATCCCGGTTGGTTGAGGATGCCAAGCAACATGGTGCCCGGGTGGTTAACGAAGGGGGTGCCACCACGCACCACACATTTTTTTATCCAGCCGTGTTGTATCCTGTCAACAGCAAAATGAAAGTGTATTATGAAGAACAATTCGGTCCGGTCATTCCGATTGTTCCCTTTGATAAGGAAGATGAGGCCATTCACTATGTGCTCAATTCAAATTTCGGGCAACAATTGAGTTTGTTTGGCAATGATTCGAAGACCATCGCCAGAATGATTGATGCCTTCTCCAGCCAAGTGGGGCGCATCAATTTAAATACCCAATGCCAGCGGGGGCCCGATACCTTTCCGTTCAATGGACGGAAGGACTCCGCGGAGGGCACCTTGTCGGTAGCAGATGCTTTACGCGTGTTCTCGATTCGTACGCTGGTAGCCACTAAGAGTAACGATGCCAATAAAAAAATAATCAGCACCATCATTCATAACCGTGAATCGGCCTTTTTAAGTACGGATTATATTTTTTAATGTAGCTGTGTAATTGATCCTGAAGTGGAAATACAGCATCTTAAAATTACAATTTCGGGTAAGGTTCAAGGAGTTTTCTATCGCGCCTCTGCGAAAGCAAAAGCGGATGAGTTGGGCGTACGCGGTTTTGTAAGAAATGAGCGCAATGGCGATGTTTATATTGAAGCCGAAGCTCCGGAAGATGTACTATATAAGTTTGTCAAGTGGTGTAATCTCGGACCTGCACGGGCCCAGGTTGAAAAAATTGACGCTGTGCCGGGCGCTTTTGTGGGATTTACAAATTTTGAAGTAAGGCGATAGGTTATTTTCTGGCCTCCACACTTTGATTCCAATCGTATACCCGGTCGCTGATTTCAATTAACAAATTAGGATCTTTCTCCAACGCGTTTCCAATGACGATCAGATCCGCGCCTGCCTCCAGCGCGGCAAAAGCTTTCTGAGAAGTATTAATACCACCGCCAACGATTAAGGGTGTATTCACGGATTTCCGCACGGTGTTTATCATTCTGGAATTGATTTCCCGTTCGGCACCGCTGCCGGCATCCAGGTAAATCAGTTTCAGGCCCAGCATTTCACCCGCCATAGCCGTGCAAGCGGCCAGCGAATACTTGTCTTCCGGGATTGGGGTAGTGTTGCTGATGTAAGCTACCGAAGTTGTTTTTCCGGAGTTAATCAACAGGTATCCGGTAGGCATTACTTCCAACCGGTTGTTTTTCAAGATGGGAGCAGCAATAACATGCTGACCGATCAGCAGATCAGGATTGCGGCCGGAAATCAACGACAAAAACAGGATTGCATCAGCCGAAGGCTCGATTTGAAGCGAACTTCCTGGAAACAGAACCACCGGAATCGAACTGTTTTCTTTGATCTGTTTCACCACCTCCGAGAGATTGGGTGTAGTTACCAGACTTCCTCCTACGAAAAAGAAGTCTACACAATTCTCGGCAGCCAACCGGATTAAGGTATCAAGTCGGTGATTGTCTTCAATCTTATCTGGATCAATCAGCACGGCAATCGATTTCTTCCCGATTCGATTGCGTTCCTGAAGCGTGTCGAGAATTTTCATCGGTTATGAATTTATCAGATAAGATCGGATGGAGACTAATATCATGACGGAGGCAGCCTTTATACTTTTGTTTTTCGATTGCTGAGGTACTCGGCCAGTTTATCCTTGGCAATATCCAGGAGGATGACGGTAGCGGAGCTCACGAAACGTTCGCCCAGTTTCGACATGAAGGAGGGGGGCGTAGCCGGTTGAATATTTTCAATTGCCTCAGGATCTTCTTCAGCGACTTTCGATTTTGACTTATTATTTTTCTTTTTGGATGAGCCCAATTGACTGATCAATAAATAGGTAATCGCTAAGGTCCCGCCAATAATCAATGCGTTCTTCACTACCTGTTCGGTTTTATCCGATAGGGCTTGGACTTCCTTTTGAATTTCGTGCTTATGGCGATCGGAGGTTTCGATCAAGCGCTTTTTTTCAGGATCCTGGGTTTCCAACAACTCCATAATCACTTAACTTTGTGTTTGATGATGTTCATCATCCGATGTTCGATCGAATGTCCGATTTGCTTGCGGAAGATAATGACGATCAGGCACGGAATTCCGTAGATACCCGCTACAATCCAATACCCACTATATGGTTGGGCCAAGAAAGAATTTAGGAAATGAGCCAACCCAACACTGAAGAACAATAAAAACAACACGGCCAGCAAGACGATAATCAGGACCATCAGGGCGCGGGCCAGTACCTTGGCAACATCCTCGCGAATTTCAATTTTCAGAAGTTCAATCCGCGCTTCTACGTAACCCGAGATATTTTCAATCAGGTTATCCAGACGCAAAAATTTGAAGATGGTGTCTTTGATGCCCTCCATAAAGTTGACTCCGCGAATATACTTAATTTAGGGGTTAGGCAGGTTGAAAAGCCTTATTTCTTTACTAATTCGAAGAGTTCTTCCGTGGCAAGAATCTGATTTTTAAGGTTCACTTTTTCTTTCCTCACCATCAGATTGAGGGTGGCACTGATATAAAGGCGATCGAACGTAGAGTCGGTTCTTACCGGATTTTCCCAGTGTTTTTCAAACACAAAAACGGAATCGGCCGAAAGGGAGGGGGTAAGGCCCAGCGTAGGGATAACCTGCATGATGCAGTTTTGATATTTTCCAAACGCATCTTCACCATCGCGACAGAACCCCGGCTTATTAAATTCAAAGAGCTCCTTGTTGATTAAAAGAACATTTTCCTTCCGATAGACAGAAAGAATTTTACTGGGTTCAGTGGGGGCAGTTGCCCGATCATAAATCATCCAATTGCTGATCGGTTGATTTTTGTATTTTTTCACCACCAGAGTATACGTTGATTCCTGAGCCGTTATATGATTTTTGTTTCGGTAACCCAGTTCCTGTACCTGCACTGCGTTTTTGTTAAAGTAGATCAGCGAAAAAGGAATGAAGAAAAATGTCAACAGAACATATAGAAATCCGGCCAAGCGGTATTTTAAAGTTAACCGACCCAAGCCATCGGCAAGCATCATTGGAATTTCTTTCAAAAAGGGTATCGGGAAAAACAAGAATACACCAATCGCATTGAACAGGAAATGCGCAATGGCGATGCTGATCGCAGCATTCGAATTGAACATGGCGGCAATAAATGCAGTAATCGTTGTGCCGATGTTGGCTCCCAAAACAAAGGGCATGGCAGCCCTTAACTTTACAATTTTTTTTGCAACCAGGGGAACTACCAGGGAAGTAGTTACGGTGCTGGATCGAATGGCGGCCGTAGTCAACAATCCCCAGGCGAATGACTTTAACTCATTCTTGAAAAAGAACTGCTGGAAGCGCTCCTGTGATCCAAACCCCAACGTTTGAGACAACACTTTCCGAAAAAAGAGAATGGACCCAAAGAGCAAAGCGATCGACAGGATAGCCAGGATAAACCCGTTATCAATCAGATTAACGATGAATTCAATAATGGGATGAAAACCCGGCCCCAATAAAGTAAAACTTCCCTTCCAGGCAACAGGTTGATCAAAGAGATCGGTTGCGATGGCATGGGCTAGGCCAGACAAAAATCCGAAGTAATACTCTAACGGAAACAGGATTACCACGGTGAGGATATTGAAAAAGTCGTGATAGGTTCCAATCGTCACGGCCCTTCTGAATTCTTTCTTTTTTGTGATGAAGCCAAGCGATACGATCGTACTGGTAATGGTTGTACCCACATTGGCCCCCATGATGATGGGTATAGCGCCTTCCATCGAAATGGATCCTGACGCCACCAACGCTACCACCATGGAAGTGGTAGCCGAACTGCTTTGAATCAGAGCGGTGACGAGTAACCCAATGAACAACCCGGTGAAAGGATTGGAGGTAGCCAGAATAATTACATCCGCAGCATCTTTGCCCAGATGCTGTAGCGAGGCGATCATCAGATCGAGTGTGAAGAGAAAAATGATCAGAGCCGCTAAAATGTAAACGGTGTTTTTGGTAACAATCTTCCAGCGATTGGTGGAATTCAGCTCAGCGGGTTGCTCCATCACGGTACCTGTAAATATACGGAGGTACGTTCAAGATGAAAGGCAGTAACAATTACTTAATTTGCCGCCAACTCGGTAATGGCCATCCAGGCCATCAGGCCAGCACTTAGCTTCAGCGCGTCCTCATCAATGTCAAAGGTAGCGGAATGTACATACGAGATCAGGCCTTTGGCTTCATTGCGGGTTCCCAGCCGGTAGAACGATGCCGGAATAACATGTGAATAGTAGGCGAAATCTTCGGAGCCAAGGGTGAGATCGATGTCCACCACATTTTCTTTTCCCACGTACTCTTCTGCTGCTTTTCTGATTCTGCGCGTTAATTCGGGATTGTTTTCCAGGTACGGGTATCCATGCGAAATCGTGACTTCACACGTTCCACCCATGCCGGTGGCGATGGATTCGGCCATTTTTTTGATTTTCTCCAGGCCTTCTTTCCGCCAGCTTTCATTCAGCGCACGAAAGGTTCCAGCTATGTTCACTTCGTTTGGAATGATGTTCGTAGCACCATCACCAATAATACGACCAAAGGTTAATACGGTGGGCTGTTTAGGACTTGCGTTGCGGCTGATGATTTGCTGCAAGGCAATGATAATATGAGAGGCGATAACCACCGGATCAATCGCCAACTCAGGGGCTGCTCCATGGCCGCCCTTCCCAATCACTTTCAGGTAAATCTCATCGCTGCTGGCCATGTACATCCCTTCCCGAAAACCTACTTTGCCAACCGGTACCAGAGGCATCACATGCTGACCGATGATGGATGCAGGAGCCGGATTGGTCAGCGCGCCTTCCTTAATCATGAAGGAGGCACCGCCCGGATTTTTTTCTTCCCCCGGTTGAAAGATCAGCTTTACAGTTCCTTCAAATTGATCGGCTATTTCCTGTAAGATTTTTGCGGTGCCCAGTAATGAAGACGTGTGCACATCATGACCACACGCATGCATAACACCTTTCCGGGTTGATTTGTAGGCGACTTCGTTTTTTTCCGCGATGGGCAGCGCATCCATGTCGGCTCGCAAGGCAACCGTTTTGCGGGTTGGATTTTTGCCTTTAATCAAAGCAACAATTCCGGTCGTGGCCAATTCCGTAAACGAAATACCCCAGGCTGATAAATGCGATTTTACAAAAGCTGAGGTTTCAAATTCTTCATACGAAAGTTCCGGATGAGCATGCAAATGCCTGCGCCAATCCACCACCAATGGATGATAATTTTCAGAAAGTGACTTGATTTTCTTGAGTACGTCCATCGAAACAAAGGTACCCATGTTTATGCGTATAAAAAATCAGTAACGTAATCACTACGGATTGAATAGAACAAACGATTGTTGATACTTGTTGCAAAGAAACTTATGGAGGGCGAACACTGATTCCATACCCTGATTATCCACCAACAAGCACACCGTGCCACCATTACCACCCCCGGTAATTTTAGCGCCATAGATTCCGGGCGATTTCTTGGCAAGTGCAACAATTTCATTGGTCCGGTCCGATCCAAGTCCGCAGGCAGAATAACTTTCGTGCGATTCGTACATCAGCGATCCCATCTTTGTTAGTGTGGCGATTTTCTGTTCTTGATTTGATTCACGTTGCAGGTTAATTAGCAATTGTTGGAATTGATGCACGCGTTCATTTTCATACACCGGATGACTCGTACAGGCTTTAATAAAATATTTTTTGGTTGGCTCAATAGGGGTGTATGGATCAATGGAAAGCAGATAATGCTCTAAAAATTCTTCACCGGATAAGGATTCTGGCAGACTTGCCTGGAGGGAGGCATGAAATGTACCTACCGGAATATTGCATAGGTATCCTTCGTAGGGTAGCAGTTCCCAATTACCAGATTGACTGAATGATTCCAATTCCAGAAAAGTGGCCCCTTTTTTAATGGCGATCATCGTATACCCCATAAAAGCGGCACAGCGCACATCGCTGTAGGATGCGCCAGCCACGGAATGACGGATGCCACTGTCTATTCCTATGAATGAAATTCCAGCCGGTATGGATATGGGATCCTGCACGAGATCCGGTTGGCATACAATAGGAAGTAATTTGTTCGGTTCGCCCAGGTAGCAGGCCAGTTGATCCATTAATCCACACGGGGCGCCAACAATGGCATTTTCAACCTGCTGTGCTAACCGAGGTAGTTCGGTCTGGCTAAAATCCAGATGAAAGGCCTGCTGAAGTGCTTTCATGGTCGCTACTTCAATAGAAGCCGAAGAGGAAACACCTTTGCCCAATGGCACCTCTGAGGTAATGGTGAAGTTACCGCCTGTAAATGAAATCCCTTTTTCTTTCATGAGCACCAATACGCACCCGATCAGATAGGCACTCCAGGCATTATCCGGTTGTTCTTTGAATTTTTCTTTTGCATACGAATAGTTGACCGTACCGGTTTTCAAAAAATGACGGAAGTCAAACGATGCGCGAAGGATCTCTCCGGAACTGAGTTGACTGGTCAGCGCGCACCCATAATCGTTTCGCAAGGTGAGTTGAACGTGCGTTTTATTGGCGAGTGGCATTTGCAACACCAACGAACCGGAGTAGTCGGCAATGCCACCCATCACATCCAACCGGCCGGGCGCGGAACCTTCAAAGAACTGAATCATCCGGATTAACGTTCGAGTGCATACTCATTCAGATTAATACTTTGTAGTTCTGCTGCTTTGTCTTCCGGCAAGGTATCGGCCATAAAATTGCCCGCTCCAATCTCGGGGCCGGCCAGGTATTTTATTAGCCCGGGTTGCCGGTAGGGTGGTTGAAGCCAGAGATGCATTCTGAAATTAGGATAGGTATTTCCATTTACAGGAGCTTGCATAATGGACATCACATAGGGAAAGTCTATCTGAAAGTTCATGTCCAATCTCCGGATCACCTCATGAAAGGCAGCCGTCAGATTTTTAAGTTCTTCCTTTCTGAGTGTAATTAGAGTTTGGTGATTTCCTTTCGGGAAAATCATGACCTCGTAGGCATAGCGGGCGAAAAATGGGATAAAGGCAATGGCATGTTCATTTTCTGCAAGAATGCGGGTCCCGGCAGACTTCTCCCGGGTTATAATCTCATCGTAGATGTTTTTATGGTGGGTAGTCTGATAAGCATCTGCAATTTGCAGTTGCTGGCTTACGAGTTTAAACGGAAAATCGGTGGCATAAATCTGGCAATGCGGATGCGGGTTGCTGACGCCAACGGCCTCCCCTTTATTTTCAAAGATGAGCACCGAGGCGATGACTGGATTTTTTTCGAAATCAATCATTTCGGTCTGAAAGGCTTCAAATACTTTTTCGACCTGCTCTCTTTTCATTTGTGATAAGGTGATGTTGTGACGCGGGTCGTAACAAACCACTTTTGCGATGCCTTTCGCACTGGCTTTTTGATACAGGTCTTGTCCTGAGGGGGATACGGTAGGTGCATTCATTCCCACTACCGGGTGATCATTGTCGAAAATAAAAACATCGCGATAGGCGGGGTTTTTCTTTCCGTGTACCCGCGCATTGCCTGGGCACAAGTAGCAGGTGGGTTCGTATTCAGAAGATTGTTTTGGCTTGATTAGACCAGCTCCTTGCCACGGTCGGCTGTTCCGGTGAGCCGAATAGACAACCCATTCTTCCCGTAACGGGTGCCAGCGTTTTTCCCATTTGTCATGCAAAGGAATGCTCATTGGATCATTCCTCTAAAGATAGAAATCTTAATTAATTCGAAACGAGCAAAAGTGATTCCAAGCCTAAGAAGATACAGCCTCAAAATGAAGTTTGGAATAATAGCGGAATCGTTACTTAATCTGAATTTTTTCAGGAACTAAAATGGCGGACGAAAAGCTGTTCCTTAATTTAACCAGGTCAGGATGTGCTTCCAGCTTTGTAAAGTAGCGACCAATAGTAACTCTGAATTTGGGTTGTTGATATTGAAGTGTGGCGGTCAATTCCGGAATCGCCTCTGACAATTTCTTTTTTGTATTCATGGCCTCTTCCCGGTTTTGGCCGGAGTAGATTTGAATGGTGTAGCCGTCAACAAACTTGCGCACGAGGTTATACCGATCAATGCTATCCAGCACGGCATCTACCTTTTGATTAACTGTGTACTGCGGTGTAACCGAAGCAACCACCTTATGCTGCTGAACGTTATTTTTAGCAGGCGTATCTATAGGCACCGTCACTTTTGGACGCAACGCTGATAGATCTTCATAATACGTTTTATCAGAAGTCTTTTGAGCTGCGCACCCAAACAGAAAATGCAGAAACAAACCAATACAAAGATTGCGCTTCATTGTAAATACTCGTTGAAGATACAAAACTATTCCAATAGCTGATTTTTTCACGATCATTTACCTGATACGTCAATGCTCTCGATTTTTTGTCGTTTTAGCCTTCGATAACAATACACCTTCCGGCTTTTACGTCATCCTCCACCTTCTTAAACTTAACGTCTTTTAATACCCGGCCATCCGGATATTGAACGGACACTTTATCGTTTCTGCCAGCCACTTTTTCTGACTTTACTGGCATCACTTTTTCTTCAACTTGCCGCTGCGGGGCTTGTGGTTGTCCACCTCCCTGCAACAACGAACGAGACTCCTCTTTCTTTTCACTTAATTTCTGTCGTTTAGCCTGACGGGCTTCCTGTACCTGATCGGCTTCGCGAATTGGAATGTCTGCTTTCATCAGGAAGGAGATGGTCTCCTCATTTACTTTGGAGATAAAGCGTTTAAAGGCTTCAAAGCCCTCAAACTTATAAATCAGAAGCGGGTCTTTTTGTTCGTACACCGCATTTTGAACAGATTGCTTTAAGTCATCCATGTCCCGCAAGTGTTCTTTCCATTGTTGATCAATGATGGCCAGGGTAATCATCTTTTCCATGGATTTGATCAACTCAGTGTTCTTGGTCTCCATACACTTTTTCAGATTGGCAGAAACGCCAATCTGCTTAACGCCATCGGTAAAGGGGACCAGAATATTTTCGATGGTAGCTCCGCGCGTTTTATAGATATCCATTACAATCGGATACGCCTTTTCAGCCGCTACATGATTTTTATGGTCATAGTGTTTCAAAGATTGCTCATAGAGGCGTTCACTGATAATGGCCTGGTCAGCTTTTGCAAATTCATCAGCTGAAATTTCAAAATCAAAGCCAAGTACACTGACGACATTCAGTTTGAAATTCTCCAGATTTTCTCCGGCTTTGCCATTCGCCACCAGATCATCGCAGGTGTCAAATAACATGGTAAGAATATCCAACTGCAATCGCTCGCCATGCAAGGCATTCCTCCTCCGCTTGTAGATAACTTCCCGCTGCGAGTTCATGACGTTATCATACTCCAGCAAACGCTTGCGAATTCCGAAGTTATTCTCTTCCACTTTTTTCTGCGCTCGTTCAATGGAGCTGGTAACCATGGAGTGCGAGATCACTTCTCCTTCTTTCAATCCCAACCGGTCCATAATCCGGGCAATACGCTCGGGCATAAACAACCGCATCAGGTTATCCTCCAGTGAAACAAAAAACTGGGAGGAACCCGGATCACCCTGGCGACCAGAGCGACCACGCAGCTGGCGGTCAACCCTGCGCGATTCATGACGTTCTGTACCAATGATGGCCAACCCACCGGCTGCCCGCGATTCCGGAGTAAGTTTAATATCCGTTCCCCGACCCGCCATGTTGGTAGCGATGGTGACAGTACCGGGCTTTCCGGCCTCGGCTACAATTTCCGCTTCCCGTTGGTGTTGCTTGGCATTCAATACCTGGTGTTTGATTTTGCGAATCTGCAACATGCGGCTTACCAACTCTGAAATTTCCACCGAAGTGGTACCCACCAGCACGGGTCTGCCTTCCTGCGTTAACCTGACAATTTCTTCTACCACGGCATTGAACTTCTCGCGCATGGTTTTATACACCAGGTCATCCTTGTCTTGCCGGATCATGGCTTTATTGGTGGGGATGGTAACCACATCCAACTTATAAATATCCCACAACTCACCCGCTTCCGTTACGGCCGTTCCGGTCATCCCCGCCAACTTATGGTACATGCGGAAATAATTCTGCAACGTGATGGTGGCATAGGTTTGCGTGGCATCTTCCACTTTCACATTTTCTTTTGCTTCGATGGCCTGATGCAATCCGTCTGAATACCTGCGGCCATCCAACACACGGCCTGTTTGTTCATCAACGATTTTTACTTTTCCATCAACGATGATGTATTCCGTGTCTTTCTCGAATAGGGTATAGGCCTTGAGCAGTTGATTTACGCTGTGAATGCGTTGAGACTTCGTTGTGTATTCGCGGATCAGATCTTCCTTTTTCTTCAACCGATCTTCCGTAGCAAGCGTTGTATCCTTCTCCAGTTTATTAAGCTCAATTCCAATCTCCGGAAGAATGAAGAACCGTGCATCTTCTCCTTCACCGGTAATCAAATCGATTCCCTTTTCAGTTAGGTCAACGCTGTTATCCTTTTCTTCAATAATAAAATAAAGGGGCTTATCAGCCTCCGGCATCATTTTCTTATTGTCTTGCAGGTAAAAGTTTTCTGTTTTCTGCAGAATATTCTTCATCCCTGATTCACTCAGCATTTTTATGAGTGGCTTATACTTGGGCATGCCCCGGTGGGCCCGGAACAAAGCGAGGCCACCATCTTTTTCTTGCCCTTCTGCCAATAACTTCTTCGCGTCATTCAGATATTGATTCACCAACTTCTTCTGGGCTTCTACCAGTTTGGAAATGCGGGGTTTCAGATCATAAAATTCATGTTCATCACCCCGCGGTACCGGTCCGGAAATAATCAAGGGTGTGCGGGCTTCATCAATCAACACACTGTCCACTTCGTCCACCATGGCATAATGATGTCCGCGCTGGACCAGTTCTTCCGGTTCGCGAGCCATGTTATCGCGCAGGTAATCGAAACCAAATTCATTGTTCGTGCCATACGTAATATCAGCCCGATAGGCGTTTCTGCGTTCTACCGAGTTTGGTTCATGTTTGTCAATGCAGTCAATCGTTAACCCGTGGAACTGAAATAAGGGAGCCATCCATTCGCTATCACGTTTGGCCAGGTAATCATTCACCGTTACCACATGTACACCACGTTTAGCAAGGGCATTCAAAAAGGCCGGAAATGTCGCTACCAACGTTTTCCCTTCACCGGTGGCCATTTCAGAAACTTTTCCTTCGTGCAAGGCAATACCCCCAATGATCTGCACATCGTAATGCACCATGTCCCAGGTAACCAGGTTGCCTGCCGCTATCCATTGCCGATGCCAGTGCGCTTGATCACCAACAATTTTTATATTCTCATGCTTTGCTGCAAGGGTGCGATCGTGTTCTGTTGCTGTAACTTCGAGGTATTCATTTTCCTTAAACCGTCTGGCGGTTTCCCGTACAATCGCAAATGCCCGGGGCAGTACCTCCATCAGAACTATTTCAAGTTCCTTGCTCCGGTCTGTTTCCAGTTTATCAATCTCGCCAAATACAGATTCTTTTTCACTTAAATCCATTTGGGGTTGATCTGTAATTTTCGCGTGTAATGCGGCAATCTGATCGTCAATGGATTTTAACCGGGCGTTTATATCGCTTTGGATTTCGACTGTTTTATTTCGAAGCGCATCGTTGCTGATAGAAAGAAGCTTCTCGCCTTCGCGCTTGGTTTGTTCCACCAGCGGCATCATGCGTTTAATATCTTTCTGCGACTTATCGCCAAAAATTTTTGCAAGGAGTTTTAACATGGGCAGTAATTTGTCAAATGGCGGCTTTTGATGCTCGGCTACGATTCAAGACAACGTCTGGATCAGCACAAAATCAAACCGGCCAAATGGGCCGTAAATTTAATGGATTTCGGGGTGCAATTATAGTTCCAGAGTGCCCTCAAACACCATTTTGGCAGGACCGATCAGAAAAATCTCATGAAATGTGCCTGCCTGACCGGTTTTAAATTCAACGGCAAGTTCTCCACCCTTCACAAGAACCTTAACAGGAGAAGCATATCCACGAAACGAAGCGGCCAATGCAGCTGCGGTAACTCCGGTACCGCATGAGTAGGTTTCATCTTCCACACCCCGCTCGTAGGTGCGTACAAAAATGGTATTGTTTCCCAGCAGTTCGATGAAATTCACATTGGTACCCCCGGGTTTAAATGAATCGCTGTCGCGGATTTTGCGACCTTCGGTTACCACCGGATAGTTTTTAACATCAGCTACAAATTGCAGAAAGTGAGGCGAACCGGTGTTCATGAACCACTGGTCCCCCATTTTTTTTACGGTTTCCACCGGATTCATTTTTAACCGTACGATTCCTGACGGAAGAAGTTCGGCATCATGCGCACCATCGTAGGCATTGAAGGCAGTTTTGTTTTTTAGTAACCCAAGTGTGGCCGCCATCATCACAGCCGCGCGACTTCCGTTACCGCATAAACTTTGCGAACCATCGCTGTTGTAATAAACGAGATTGAAATCCAATGTGGGGTGTTTTTCAATCAACATCAGCCCATCCGCACCCACACCAAACCTGCGATCGCAGATTTTTTCAATTTGCGGTTTGCTAAAAGCATATTGATTGGATCGGTTATCGATCATGACAAAATCATTGCCGGTTGCCTGATATTTCTGGAAGGGGATTTTCACGTTAGATAGTTACTTGAAGTTAGCGGCCTTGAAACTCAAATAGGTTTCATTTTTTGGATCCAACGAGATTGCCTGCTCAACATCCCGCTTTGCCTCGCTTTTCTTTCCCAGGATCAAATAAACGTTTCCACGCCAATAAAGTGCTTCAGCATAATCAGGTTTGCTGGTGATTGACCGAGAGTAGTATTGAATGGCCTGCTCGTAGTTTTTTAGCATATAGTGACAATGAGCAGTCATAAGAAGCGAATAGGAATCATTGGGATCTTTCACCAAATACTCTATAAAATCATCAAGGGCTTCACTGTATACACCTGAATAGTAACTGGCGATACCCCGCCAGTATGTATAGTCAGCTGCTTCATTGGGCAGCAGCTCAATGGCTTTGGTATAGTCGATTCTCGCTTCTTTATACTTGGCGAGCATGTAGTAACTGTTGCCCCTGCCACCATATGAATAACCATCGTTTTTATTCAGTTGCAGGGATTTTGAAAAGTCAAGTATGGCATCCTCGTATCGAGCTAATTTGTACTTGGATTGACCGCGCCAATAATACATGGTTGCTACGTCCGGATTTAGTTCAATAGCTTTATCATAATCGATAAGGGCTTCTTGAAACGCCTCTAAATTATGATTAGCCATAGCCCGATAATAATAGGCTTCTTCCTTGTTTGGGTTAATTTCCGTAGCCTGATTGTAATCCATTATCGCATCGGTATAGTTCGCTTGCGCAAATTTTGAGCTGCCTCGCCAGTAATAGGCATCATCACTGAATGGATTGATGGTTAGAGCGTTGGTGTAATACTCGATTGCCTTTGAGTAGTTTTTTTCACTGTAGGCGTCATGTCCCTGGTCAATTATAGCAATCGCCTTTTTTCTGGTTTCTTCATTAACACTTCGCGTTGAAACCGACTTACTCGGTTTCTCAGTTGCTGGTAAAGTACTCGTAACCAAGGTGCCTTGCTTTAGATCGGTCATCGCAAAGTAAAAGTCATCTCCTGTTAAGGAGGTTGTCTCCCAGGGCACCTGAGCGCCTTGCGATTTTTCTGTTACTTCGGTCCGTACTTTCTTAAAGACTTGTTCAATCGTTAGTTTGGGGTCATTCAGATATTTTAACAAGGCACTCGTATATAACCCGTTTGAACCTGCTCCATCCGAAGCCACTCTGCCGGGCGCTGTTGCATAGGCGATTAAGGTACCCGTAGGAGCGTTCATTATTGCCAGCCCATTTCCATTCGCGCTCCGATGCCAACTCCTTTCAAACGGATTATTCCGGCAAGCATCCATAATGATGACGTTCACCTTGATTTGGGCAACATCCATGTAGGCCAGTACCCGGTCAGCCGCAACACAATCAAATTCCACCTGTTCTTCCGTTTGTAAGTCTGCTTCCACAGGAATCATGTAATTCATGCCCTTGCTCTGAATGCCGTGACCAGCATAGTAGAAAACGCCCACTTCATACCCTTTCAGTTTCTGGCCGAAGGAATTGATGGCTATTTTCATTTCTTTTTGGGTGAGGTCCTGGTATTTCATCACTTCAAACCCTACGGATTGAAGCGCAACCGCAATGGCATTGGCATCATTAACTGGATTAGGAAGGGAACCTCCATGTTCATACGTTGAATTACCAATAACGAGAGCGAGGCGTTTTTGATAAATCTGTGCCTGTGTCATGGCAGGCATGACAAGCAATAGTATGATTGCCCAGACTTTCATAAAAGATGAAACGAAATGATATTTAAAGAGCCTATTTGACTTCTTCGTAATCCACATATTCTCCGCCCTTCACCTGGCCGGCCCGCTTGGGTTTATCAGGAGAAGAATCCATGGTGTTGGCTGCGTCCTGAGGCCTGCGCTGTTTAAACCGAGCCTGCTGGGAGGCTGCACCGGCCTGAAAGAACAGGCCGCCCACTTTATACAATACGTAGCCCACCAGGGCCAGGATGATTAAAATCCTCATAATTACGTTTTTCTGATAAACGTTACTTCAAAGATATTAGTTTACCACAAAGCTTTTAGCGACTTAAATACAAATTCCGTTCTGCGTAGATATTCATGAAATAATCGTCCATGAGGTCATCTATAAAATAGATGGCTTCACCGGTAGACTTCATTTCAGGCCCCAGTTCCTTATTGACATCCGGAAATTTATTGAATGAGAACACAGGAACCTTGATGGCGTACCCATGCTTCTTGGGGCTGAAGGTAAAGTCTTTTACTTTGTTGGCTCCCAACATCACCTTGGTAGCATAATTGACGTAAGGCTCATCATAGGCCTTACAAATGAACGGTACCGTGCGGGAAGCGCGTGGGTTAGCTTCAATGATATAAACCTTGTCGTTTTTGATGGCGAACTGGATATTAATTAACCCAACGGTTCGCAAGGCAACAGCAATTCGCTTGGTATAGCTTTCAATTTGTTTAATAACAAGGTCGCCTAAATTATAGGGTGGTAAAACCGCGTACGAGTCTCCGCTATGAATACCAGCCGGTTCAATGTGTTGCATAATACCAATGATGTACACATCTTCGCCATCGCAAATTGCATCGGCCTCTGCTTCAATGGCACCATCCAGAAAATGATCGAGCAGCACTTTATTGTCGGGTAGATGTTTCCAGATGTCGACAATGTGATTTTCCAGTTCTTTCTCGTTGATCACAATTTTCATGCTTTGCCCACCCAACACGTAGGAAGGACGGACCAACAGTGGAAAGCCAATGGATTTGGAGACTTCGATCGCCTCATCGGCATCGCGGGCCACACCAAATTCCGGATAAGGAATATTTAATTCTTTGAGCAGCGTGGAGAAACTGCCACGGTCCTCAGCCAGATCAAGAGCTTCGAAAGAGGTACCTAAAATTTTGATTCCATACTTGTGAAGTTTTTCTGCAAGCTTTAAGGCCGTTTGCCCACCCAATTGTACGATAACGCCTTCTGGTTTTTCATGTTGAATAATATCCCACAGATGTTCCCAGAACACCGGCTCGAAATAGAGTTTGTCGGCAATATCAAAGTCGGTAGAAACTGTTTCCGGATTGCAATTGATCATGATGGCTTCGTATCCGGCTTCCTTGGTCGCCAGAATACCATGCACACAAGAATAATCAAACTCGATGCCCTGACCAATCCGGTTCGGGCCCGATCCTAACACAATAACCTTTTTTTTATTGGATACCACCGACTCGTTTTCCTTATCAAAAGTGGAGTAGTAATAAGGAGTCTTCGCTTCAAACTCGGCTGCGCAGGTATCCACTAACTTATAGACGCGGTTAATACCCATTTCCCTGCGCTTCTTATGCACTTCGCTCTCCAGGCAATCCACCAAATGCGCAATCTGCCGGTCGGCATAGCCCTTTTCCTTGGCTCTCCGCATTAAGTCAGCGGGAATGGTTTCGAGTTTATACTGTTCAATTTCTTTTTCGAGTTCAATCAGTTCCCAGATCTGTTCCAAAAACCATTTGTCAATCCGGGTGAGATTGTGAATAGTTTTCATAGAAATGCCCAATTTCATGGCATCATACACATGAAACAGACGGTTCCAGCTGGGGTGTTGCAGGCTATGTAATAGATCTTCTTGCTTGGTCAACTCTTTGCCATCGGCACCCAATCCGTTTCTCCGGATCTCCAGACTCTGACAAGCTTTTTGAAGCGCTTCCTGAAAGTTTCTGCCAATGCCCATCACTTCACCAACGGATTTCATCTGCAAGCCCAGTTTGCGGTCGGCACCTTGAAACTTATCGAAGTTCCAGCGTGGAATTTTTACAATCACATAATCCAGGGCAGGTTCGAAGTAAGCGGTGGTAGAGCCAGTGATGGCGTTGGTGAGTTCATCCAGGTTGTAACCGATGGACAGTTTGGCGGCTATCTTGGCGATCGGATACCCTGTTGCTTTTGATGCCAATGCGGAGGATCGTGACACTCGCGGATTGATTTCAATTCCTATGATATCATCCGTATCCGGATTCACGGCAAACTGCACATTGCACCCTCCCGCAAACTTCCCAATTCCATTCATCATCCGGATGGCCAGATCGCGCATGTGCTGATAAACCGTATCGGGTAAGGTCATGGCCGGGGCTACGGTAATGGAGTCTCCGGTGTGAATGCCCATTGGGTCAAAATTTTCGATGGAGCAAATAATGATCACATTTCCCAGACCATCGCGCAGCAGTTCAAGTTCGTATTCCTTCCAACCCATGATGCTCCGTTCCACCAATACTTCATGAATGGGGGAAGCATGTAAGCCCCGGTTGAGGGCGGCATCAAAATCTTCCGGTTTTTCAACAAACCCGCCTCCGGTTCCGCCCAGGGTAAAGGACGGCCGAATGACGAGGGGGAATCCAATTTCCTGAGCAATTTCTTTTCCTTGCAAAAAGGAAGTAGCCGTTGAACCCTGACACACCCCAACACCCAACTCCAACATTTTTAACCGGAATTTTTCGCGGTCTTCGGTGGTCTCAATGGCTTTTATATCAACACCGATGATTTTCACGCCATAGTTTTCCCAGATTCCGGCTTTCTCACATTCAATGCAGAGATTCAATGCAGTTTGACCGCCCATGGTAGGCAATACCGCATCAACATGGTGTTTCTCGAGAATTTCCCGGATCGACTTTTTTTCAAGGGGCTTCAGATACACGTGATCGGCTGTTACCTTATCGGTCATGATGGTGGCCGGGTTCGAGTTGATCAGGATCACCTCGATGCCTTCTTCCCGAAGGGAGCGGGCGGCCTGCGAGCCGGCATAGTCAAATTCACAAGCTTGTCCGATGATGATGGGTCCGCTTCCGATGATGAGCACGGATCGAATACTGCGATCTCTTGGCATTTTACGTGGTTGTGGTTGGATAAATCGGGCAAAAATAAGGACTATTTCAGGAAATCGATGGTGATTACTCTACATTTATTCAAGAGGTATGTGTGCCCGGATTTTTTTTCAGAAATTATAATTTCAAAAATGAATTAGCATATGAACTTGAATCTGAAAGCAGAGGCGGAAAATACTTATGATGCAATCGTAGTCGGGTCTGGAATCAGCGGGGGTTGGGCAGCCAAGGAACTTTGCGAGGGAGGATTAAAAGTGCTTTTATTGGAGCGCGGAAAAAATGTGGAGCATCCCAATTACCCCAGCGCAATGGCTACACCTTGGCAACTGGAACATGCAGGCAGATTAACCCAGGAAGATCGCACACGCTGTCCGGTTCAAACCCGGCACTTCTCGTATAGTGGAGATAACAAGCACTTCTATATCAATGACCTCGAAAATCCGTATACAGAAACCAAGCGCTTCGATTGGATCCGGGGGGACATAGTGGGTGGCCGTTCCGTGCTGTGGGGCCGCCACTGCTACCGGTGGAGTGATTTGGATTTTACGGCCAACCTGCGCGATGGCATTGCGGTGGATTGGCCGATCCGGTATAAAGACATTGAACCCTGGTATGATTATGTTGAGCAGTTTATCGGTGTGTGCGGTCAATCAGAAGGAATTCCCCACCTGCCAGATGGAAAGTTTCTTCCCCCCATGACCATGAATTGTGTGGAAGAAGATTTCAAGCGCAAAGCGTTGGAGATATTTCCGGATCGGAAAATTACCATTGGTCGGGTGGCTAACCTAACTGCTCCGGTAAAAGGTCGGGGTGTGTGCCAGTACCGAAACTTGTGTCATCGTGGCTGTCCTTATGGCGCATATTTCAGTACAAATGCGAGCACTATGCCCGCGGCCTTCGCCACTGGCAACCTAACCCTTCGACCGAATTCGTTGGTAAACCGGGTGCTCTACGATGAGCAAAAAGGAAAGGCCACCGGAGTAGAGATTATCGATATTGAAACCAACGAAGTATCGGAATTCCATTCGAAGATTATTTTTCTAAATGGAGCAACGCTGGCGACTGCTTTCATTTTGCTCAATTCCACTTCCAACCGATTCCCGAATGGATTGGGCAACGACAGCGACCAGGTAGGGAGGAATATTATGGATCATCACAAAGGTGCAGGTGCCGAAGCCGAAGTAGACGGGTTTGAAGATCAATACTACTTTGGCCGAAGACCCAATAGCGTCTACATTCCCCGCTTTCGCAACCTATCTGAAAAAAGAACAGACTACATCCGCGGATTTGGTTACCAGGGGGGTGCCAGCCGCACCGGCTGGAATCGTGGTCATAATGATTTGGAAATTGGTGCTTCTTTAAAAGAAAATTTACAAGCACCGGGTGGATGGCGAATTGGGTTTGGGGGATTTGGCGAGTGCTTGCCGTATGAAGAAAACCGGGTGACTTTGAATACGGATCAGAAAGATAAATGGGGCCGGAATACGCTGACCACCGATGTGGAGTTTAAAGCCAATGAGCGGTCCATGCAACAAGATATGGCCACGGCCATGGCTGAAATGCTCGATGCGGCCGGGTATAAAAATGTTCGCCCCTACGCCAACATTTCATTTCCTGGCAATGCCAACCACGAGATGGGCGGGGCCCGCATGGGCCGGGATCCAAAAACTTCGGTATTGAATAGCTTCAATCAGATGCATGCCGTAAAAAATGTTTTTATAACGGATGGCTCCTTCATGACCTCCGCTTCGTGCGTGAATCCATCATTAACGTATATGGCCATGACTGCGCGGGCATGCGCTTACGTGTTGAGTGAGCTGAAAAAACAAAATCTCTAATCAGCCTATTCCGATAACTCCCGGATTTCAAAATCTTTACCCTTCCCAAACTTAATTACCTCCTTCAGCCGGAATCGTTCCAGGGTGTGCACATCTTTTACGTTGAAATCGCCATTGGCCAGGATACGCTCAATTTCAAACTCGTAGGTATCACCAAAATTTTGGAGCCGGTATTTTTTACCAACCCGCAATACGTCAAAGGAAAGGCCGGCCATCTATAATTCTTCTTCGCGTTCCAACATAAGAATCGAAACCTGTGGAACGATAAAATACTTTTGGCTTTCATACATGACTTCAATCGCGCCTTTCTGAAGAAAGATAGCCAGGTCGCCTTCCTGCGCTTGAAGGGGCAAATACTTTACCTGATCTTCCTTGCCTTTCCAAACGTCTTCCTCATCGGCAGGAAGGGGCAGCGGATAACCGGGGCCCACTTTAATAATATACCCTTTCTGGATTTTTTCTTTTTCCTGTACGCCTGGTGGTAAATACAAGCCGCTTTCGGTTTTTTCGGAATCTTTCACCGGTCGAATCAGCACCCGATCGCCAACGACAATTAACTTTTTCAGTTTATTGTCTGCAGTTATTTTCACCGACATTCCTATTTCTTTCGGGTTGCTTTGAACGGAAAGTTCATTCCACCGGCTGACATGGTTCCATCCATCTGATCGGTGTTCATCACCGCATCAAACATTACGGGAGTTCCGGAATAGTATAGCTCGCCCGACATTTTCTTCGTCTCTTTATTATACATGAACTTTTCGATGGGTAACTCATTGCCGTTGCTTACCAGTTTGGCGGACAGTGCTTTATCCACTTCAGAAATGGTCATGACTCCGTTAAAGTCTCCTTCCGGAGTTCCGGTAATGGTATAATCCCAATTACCCGTGGGTGAGGGGGCCTTGACCATTTTTGTGGAGGCACACGAAGTGATGAATAGGGAGACAAGCGCGAAGTAAAACAGATTTTTCATATGGGATTGAGATTAATTATTGGTCAAATAAATCGGGTTGATCTTCGGATCGGCTCAACAATTTGGGGTCAATGCTTTTATCTGCTTTGGCCCCCAGTCGTTTCAGGTTTTGAACTTTGCTTACAAGATTACCGCTTCCCACAGAAAGTTTATTCATGGATTCGGTATAAAATTTTTTAGAGGCATCCAGGTGCCGGCCCAGCGTTAATAAATCCTCGGTAAATCCAACAAATTTATCGTAAAGGTCTCCGGCCCGTTTGGCAATTTCAATTACATGGCGATTTTGATATTCCTGGCGCCAGGCGCTCTTGATAAGTTGTAACGAGGGTAAGAGCAAGGTTGGGCTAACAAAAACAATCCGTTTGTCGAAAGCCTCCTCGTACAAATTGCGGTCGCTTTGAATGGCAAGAAAGTATGCAGGCTCCAGCGGAATAAACATGATGACAAAATCGAGCCCGTTTTCTGAGTAATTCTTTTGATAATTCTTCTCAGAAAGCAACCGCATGTGTTGGCGAATGGAAATCAGATGCGCCTTTACAAAGCCCGCCCGTTGTTCGTCCGTTTCAGCATTCACGTAGCCGTTGTAAGCGGTTAAACTGACTTTCGAATCGATGATGATGTGCTTATTTTCCGGGAGATTTAAGATTACATCGGGCTGCTGGCGCCTCCCTTCGGCCGTGGTAAATGATTCCTGCACCAGAAACTCGCGGCCCTTCTCTAGCCCTGATTTTTCCAGAATGCTTTCGAGGATGAATTCGCCCCAGGTACCCTGGGTTTTGGTATCGCCTTTGAGGGCCCGCGTCAGGTTTCGGGCATCTTCACTCATTTGCACGTTCAGTTCCTTGAGGTTCTTGAGCTCATTGAACAATCCGGCATTTTTTTCAATGGCGTCTTTGTGGGTTTGGTCGATTTTCTTCTCAAACTCTACAATTCTTTCTCCCAGCGGCTTTAACATCTCGGAGAGGTTGCTGCGGTTTTGCTCGGTGAACTTGCGGCTCTTCTCTTCAAAAATTTCGTTCGCCAGATTTTTGAATTGCGAGGTGAACTTATCCTGTAAGGTTTCCAATTCTTTCTTTTGGTCTTGCAGTTTTTCTTGCAGATTTCGGTAATCCGCTTCAGTGGCTGCCAGGCTATTGGTTAGTTCCATCACCTTGCTCCGGTGAAGTTCCAGCTCGCTTTTTAGTTGTGCGGCCTGTTCGATCGCCATTTTTCTCTTTTCCTGCTCCAGCAATAGTGCGGAATTATCCCCCTTGCTCTCTGCGGCAAATCTAAAGCGGGCCAACAGCCAACCTACACCCGCCCCCACCACTAATCCGCCAATCAAAAAGAGTATGTCCATCGATGGCAAAGGTAGTTCATTTCAATTCGGTCAACAAGGTGATGACACTTTGTGGTTGAATGACTACCTTTGAACTCATTGAATTTCAAGAGTATGGTTTCCACTATTACATCCAGCCTGGAGGCGATTGAATTAGAAGACAAATTTGGTGCTCACAATTATCACCCACTTCCCGTGGTGCTTAACCGGGGCGATGGAGTTTTTTTGTGGGATGTAGAGGGCAAGCGGTATTACGATTTTCTTTCGGCTTACAGTGCCGTTAACCAAGGGCATTGTCATCCACGCATCATTCATGCCCTGATCGATCAGGCCAAGGAGTTGACGTTGACTTCACGGGCTTTTTATAATGATAAGCTGGGGCTAGCCGAAAAGTACGTTTGCGAAACCTTCGGCTACGACAAGGCTTTATTTATGAACAGTGGAGCGGAAGCCAATGAAACGGCAATCAAGTTGGCACGTAAATGGGGTTATACTAAAAAAGGCATTCCTGATAATGAAGCGGTGATTGTAGCGGTGCGAAAGAATTTTCATGGCCGCACCACCACCATCATTTCAGCGTCTTCGGATCCTTCCGCCCGCAAAGGCTTTGGCCCGTTTATGCCCGGCTTTGAAGTTGTGGAGTACGACAATGTCCAAGTATTGCAAGAAGCGTTGGCCAATGCCAACGTATGTGGCTTATGGATAGAGCCCATTCAGGGCGAGGCCGGAGTGTATGTGCCAAAGGACGGGTATCTGAAAGCGGCTGCGGATTTGTGCAAACAGCACAATGTGTTGTTGATGATGGACGAAATCCAAACCGGAATCGGGCGCACCGGCAAAATGCTGGCCAGCGAGCACGAAGATGTTCATCCGGATCTCCTGATTCTTGGAAAGGCACTGTCAGGCGGAGTCCTGCCGATATCCGTTGTTTTGGCGGATGATGATATTATGCTTGTGCTTAAACCGGGAGAGCATGGTTCAACATTTGGCGGTAATCCGTTGGCTGCAGCTGTTGTAGTGGAAGCATTGCAGGTGGTGAAGGATGAAAACCTGGCCGAACAGGCAGATCGGTTAGGAGCATTATTCCGGGACCGGATGACTCAATTGAAAGAAAAATCGTCTTTGATAACCTTAGTGCGAGGTAAGGGATTGCTCAATGCCATCGTGATCAATGACTCCCCGCAAAGCGAAACGGCCTGGAACCTTTGTTTGAAGTTTGCCCAACACGGTTTATTGGCAAAGCCTACCCACGGGAACATCATTCGGTTAGCACCCCCATTGGTGATTACCGAAGAGCAGATTCACGAATGTTGCGACATCATCGAACGGTGTGTTCTCAATTATAAATAAGCGCACCCCTTTTACTACTATCAGCAAGTTGAATACTTCATCATACAAAATTGAATTTTGAAGAAATTAAGAAATCCAACTTGCCTTGCCAAAAATTCGCTTTAGCGGATCACTCCCAGTTTTATTAAATCGGTTTTTAATTGATCGGGTGAATGAAAGCGAATGCCCGGTAATCCGACAGCCTGAGCGCCTTCAATATTTCGCTGACTATCATCAATGAACAAAGCGGTTCTAGGATTAACCCGATACCGATCAAACAGAATCTGGTAGAACTCCGGGAAGGGTTTCCTGGTTTTTTCATGGCCGGAAACCACAATGCCTTCAAACCAGTGGAGAAACTCAAATTGCTGCAACGCCCAGGGAAAAGTTTGGGCCGACCAATTGGTAAGCGCATACAAGCGATGCTGATCCTGTTCTTTGATTTGTTTTAGAATTTCAACAGTATCATGAATAGGGCCGCTAATCGTTTCTTGCCAACGTCCATACCACGCACGAATGGCGGCCTCGTGCTCCGGAAATTTTTCTACCAGCTCCTGGGTGGCCTCTTCAAAAGGTCGGCCGGCATCTTGTCTTTCATTCCAATCATGCGTACAAATGTTTTCCAAAAACCAGGTTACTTCGTCTTCGGTGGAAAAGATCTTACGGTAGAGATACCGGGGGTTCCAGTCGATTAATACAGCTCCGAGGTCAAAAATTATGGTGTCGATTGAGTTCTTCATCTTCAGGATTCATTTGAAAAAGCCCATTTCAAAAAATGAGGCATTGCCTCGGCCCAGGTTTTTAAATTGTGTTCTCCGTTTTTTAGTTCCAGGTAATGGATGTCGTGAAAGGGCCGGTACCCTTTTTTTACCAATTCAACGATCAGGTCGAGGGTATCATCGATGCTATCGATGACTCCATTTTTATTGCGATCGCTGTGTTCATCTTTTAACCCCGTTTGAAACCAGAAAGTTAATCCCGGCTTAAAGCGACCTTTGCGGATTTGCTGGTGCATGATGCGATCATAGTAATCCGAGTAAAACCGGCTTTTCGAATCGCGCTTCCGCCACCAAAAGGAACCACTGAATGCGCCCACCTTTCCAAAGTAATCGGCATGATGCCAGGCAATATCCAGTGCCGACAGCCCCCCCAACGAAAATCCACTAATGGCCCGTTGCGATTTGTCTTTGGAAATGGAGTACTGGTATTCCAAATAAGGAATTAACTCAGTCATGATAAACCGGGTATAGTTTTTAGCCCGGGTACCTCTTTTCTTAAAATCGGGTTTGTTGGCGACTCCGTATTCCTGCATTCGGTCTCCGGCATGAACCCCCACCACAATAACATCCTTGATTTCTTTGCTACGGGTTAATTTCTCCAGGGTAGTTTTTAAGCCAATGGCCTGTCCGTCCTGGCCATCGTTTAGAATCAACAAGGGATAATGCTTTTCGGCCTTTTTGTATTGAAAGGGCAAATAAATATCCACCACCGTATCGCGTTCAAGCAATTTGGAGTGGATATCGGTAAGTTTTTCGAGGTGATAATGATGAAGGGCGGACAAGGACGATTAATTAGAATTCGGTAGCTATTTTATCAGGCATTTCCGATTTTCAGCAGAAAATTGGTTCACAAAAATAGAAGTTTAATCGAATCCTTATGCCGTACGAACATTACCATAAATGGTACTCACCCCGACTAAGCCGCGATATTGAAGTGTTGGCATTTGGTACCCGGGGGTATCCGGTTATTTTATTTCCCACCTCGATGGGCCATTTTAATGAGAACAAGGATTTCAAGTTGATTGATAGCGTTGCCTGGTACCTTGATGAAGGATTGGTTAAAATTTATTGTCCGGATGGCATTGACGCGATGAGTTGGTATAATAAAGGGATTCATCCGGCAGACCGCGTACGGAACCACATCTGGTACGATGAAATGTTGCTGCATGAATTGGTTCCCCTGGCACAACGCGAAACTGGCGTGAGCCGCGTAGCCACTGCCGGCTGTAGTTTTGGTGGGTATCATGCCACCAATTTTGCATTCAAACATCCGGAGGTAGTCAAGTATGTATTCAATATGGGGGCCGCGTTCGACATCCGCGATCAACTGGATGGATATTATGATGACAATGTTTATTTCAACAACCCGCCCGACTTTATGCCGAGCGCCAGCCATCCTTACTTTTATGATATGTATGTAGTATTGGGCACCGGCACCCACGACATGTGTTGGGATGCCAATGTTAAGATGGCAAACATTCTCCAAAACAAGGGAATGCACTATTGGCTGGATGTTCGCCCCAATGCTCCACACGATTGGCCGGCCTGGCGTGAAATGTTCCCGCACTATTTGTCATTGATCCGATAGGTATGTTCCGGATCCTCCTGGTTATTTGTTTGTTCTCTACGGGGTCCGTTGGTAAATCGATTAATCACGCGGAGGCCGTCACCATTGGAGGTATTAAACAATGGATGAAATGGGAAGGAATCGATGATCAGGCCCCCGTTTTACTTTTTCTTCACGGTGGCCCGGGAAACTCGGTCATGGCTTATGCCGATAAGTTTACCAATCAGCTTAAACAGCATTTTGTAGTAGTTCACTGGGATCAACGACAAAGTGGAAAGACGGCAACCCTCAATGAATCTCCGGTATCGGTTGATTTGATTGTGCGGGATGCGGTGGAAGTGGTTCACTATTTAGCGGGGCACTTTACCCAAGATAAAATTTACGTCATGGGGCACTCCTGGGGAGGATATTTGGCATTACGCGTTGCCGCTGAAATACCCCAACGGCTAGTGGCGTGCATTGCCATCAGCCCGATGATTCATCAATTGGAGAGTGAAACCCTTTCGCTTTCGCTAATGAAAGCGGAAGCGGCCCAGTTGAAAAATGTGGAAAGCTTAAACGAACTGAATCAGGTCACCATTCCTTTCCACAATACTACCCAACTGTATTATCACCGAAAATGGTTAAGCAACCTGATGGGGACGAACCCACCCTCCCGCCATCGGGTTGAACAGTGGGCAACTCTCTGGTTGCCGGTATTTCTTGAAGCCTCTCAAACCAATTTTTTTGAATTTGCACCTGCACTCGCTTGCAGGTTGTTTTTCCTGGTGGGCAGGCTCGACTATCAAACTCATTATAAATTAACCGAAAGTTATTATCAACAAGTAGTTTGCCCTGAAAAAAAACTATATTGGTTTGAGCAATCGGCACACAATCCGCACTTAACAGAAACAATGAAATTTGAACAAACCGTAATTGACATAAAGAACCAAATTAACTAGCTATGAAAAAGATCGGAATCCTACACGGCATGGAACGCTCCTTTCCGGATGCATTTGTTGAGCGTATCAATAAGATGGGATTAAAAGACATAAAAGCCGAGTCGGTTATTGTGGACATGGTGCAACAGGCTGAACCAACTGACTATGCCGTCATCATCGACCGGATCTCACAGGATGTTCCTTTTTATAGGGCCTACTTAAAAAATGCCGCCATTTCAGGAACCGCAGTTATCAATAATCCATTTTGGTGGAGCGCGGATGAAAAATTTTTCAACAATGCCTTGGCGGTCAAGATTGGAGTGCCGGTTCCTAAAACTGTAATCCTCCCATCGCACGAGCGCCCAACCGATACGGGCGAAGCTTCTTTCAGCAACCTCAAGTTTCCGTTGAGTTGGGAGAAAATCTTTGATCACATCGGCTGGCCGGCCTACATGAAGCCGCATGCGGGAGGCGGTTGGAAAAGTGTTTACAAACTCAACAACATGGACGATTTCTTCAAAGCCTATGCGGAGACCGGCCAATTGGTAATGATGCTGCAAGAGGAGATTATTTTTGAAGATTACTTCCGCTGTTATTGCCTGGGCAGAAAGTATGTACGCATTATGCAATATGAGCCCCGCAATCCACATCATTTGCGGTACCAGAGTACTAAGGGACCTGCTTCCGAGAAATTGCTAAAGAAAGTGCACGACTACGTCTTAGACTTGTGCAATGCACTGGGGTATGATTTTAATACGGTTGAAATGGCGGTTCGCAACGGTGTCCCCTATGCCATCGATTTTTGTAACCCCGCTCCCGATGCAGATGTAAATTCGGTTGGGCAGGAGAATTTTGATTGGGTGGTTGAGCACGCGTCACGCATGGCGGTTGAACGTGCCCAGGCACAGAGGCCAGGTAAGGATAATTTAACGTGGGGTACCTTTGTCACAAGTTCTGTCGCTGCCTTCGAAGGAGGATTGATAAAGCCAGCACCGGCCATCAAAGTGGAAACCAAAAAAGCTCCGGCTAAACCGAAAGCATTTAAAAAGTAATCACCTGATTCAGTAGTTGGCGTATGGAAAAATTTACATTGGGGGTAGAGGAGGAATACATGGTGATTGACCCCACCACCCGGGAACTTACCTCGCACGATCAGAAAATAGTAGAGTTGGCTGCCCATGTGATTAAGGACAGTGTGAAGGCAGAAATGCATCAGGCGGTGGTGGAGGTAGGTACGGGAATTTGTCAGGACGTTACCCAGGCCCACCAGGAAATCAGAACGCTTCGCAAAGTGGTTTCGGAAATTGCCGGCACGTTAGGTTTAAAAATCGGAGCTTCGGGTACACACCCGTTTTCGCATTGGAGCAAACAGTTAATTACACCCAATCCACGGTATGATGAGATCGTGCAAGAGATGCAGGAAGCGGCCCGTTCCAATTTGATTTTTGGACTGCATGTACACGTGGGTATTAAAGACAAGAATATGGCCATCCATATTCAAAATACAGTGCGCTATTTTTTACCGCACATCTATGCATTGTCCTGCAATTCCCCTTTTTGGGAAGGTCGCAATACCGGGTTCAAGTCCTTTCGAACCAAAGTCTTCGATAAATTTCCTCGCACCGGTATCCCCGACCGGTTTGAAAGTTGGGATGACTTCAAGAATTATGTTAACCTGTTGATCAAGACAAATTGTATTGACAACGCTAAGAAAATTTGGTGGGACGTTCGTGTTCATCCTTTCTTTGATACGATTGAATTCAGAATTTGCGATGTACCCATGCGGGTAGAGGAAACTATCGCCATTACAGCTTTGTTTCAGGCTCTGGTGGTGAAGTTGTATAAACTGCGGTTGCAGAACATGAGTTTCATCATGTACACGCGGGCGCTGATCAATGAAAATAAATGGCGCGCTTCACGGTATGGATTGGATGGCCGGTTAATTGATTTTGGAAAGCAGGTAGAACTGGATACACGGGGGTTAATTCTTGAATTGCTTGAATTCGTAGATGATGTCGTGGATGAACTTGGCAGCCGCAGCGCCATCAATTATATTCGCACCATATTGGAGCAGGGAACAGGGGCGGATCGTCAACTCGCAGTATACCGCGAAACCGGAAGCTTGGAAAAAGTAGTGGATTATATCCTCGATGAAACCCTGCAGGGATTATAACAACCGCAGTGATCACAGAAAGTCAAATTAATATTGCCGTACTGGATTTGTACGAGGGGGTAGCCAACGAAGGCATGCGGGGCATCCGTCAACTGATTGAGGAGTTTCAAGCCGATTGCCACCTGCAGGTAAAATATCAGGTTTTTGATGTACGACTGAAGTCAGAAGTTCCGGACTTAAGTTTTGATGCGTACATTTCTTCGGGAGGCCCGGGTAGCCCACTGGACAGTAAGGGCTCGCTCTGGGAGCGAAAATATTTTTCACTTATGGATTCGATCCGTGAGCATAATCATCAGCACCCCGAAAGCAAAAAGCATGTTTTGTTAATTTGTCATAGTTTTCAGGTGTATTGCCGATACTATGGATTAGGGTTGGTGTCCAAACGCAAGTCCACTTCCTTTGGCGTGATGCCGGTACACAAGACCTTTGAAGGTCATCATGATCCGCTGTTTCGTTCGTTGAATGACCCGCTATGGGCGGTCGACTCCAGGGATTATCAGATTACGCAACCCGATCAGGAAAGAATTGAAGCCCGGGGCGGGGCAGTGCTCTGCATTGAGAAATTCAGACCCCATGTTGATCTGGAACGGGCCGTCATGGCCATCCGGTTTGATGATGCGTTTATTGGTATGCAGTTTCATCCCGAAGCCGATGCAGTAGGGATGCGCATGTATTTACTTCGGGATGATAAAAAGGAATATGTCATCGATAAATACGGAGAAAAGAAATATTGGGACATGCTGGATCATTTAAATGATCCAGATAAGATTATGCTCACCTATTCTACAGTCGTTCCCCGGTTTTTAATGATGGCATTCCGTCATCGGTTAAGCTCGGTACCATCATGATTGCCTCCGCCCGCCAAGTATTCAACCAGCAGTTTTCTACCGAAAAATATCAGCAGTTTATAGCCGACCTGGATCAGGAGTTTAAATACAAAATTCCGTTTCGGGTAGCGGAAAGTCCGGTTTTTGTTGGAAAGGAGTTTGCCGGAAAACTTTTTAAGGCAGCCGATGAAATTATTGATTTTATTGCCCAGCCGGGATTTAAGGGGAAGATGGCAGGCGCCTTACCCGCCCACCTCAAAGTTCCGAATGAAGATGACCATACCTTGTTTTTAGCGTTGGACTTTGCTGTTTGTTCGGAGGAAGGCAGCAGAGAGCTTGTGCCTAAATTAATTGAGATGCAAGGATTTCCATCGTTGTTTGGGTATCAGGATTTTCTCGGCAATAAGTTTCGCCAGCATTATCAGATTCCGGCCAACCTGAATTTTCATTTCGGAAGTGACTCACATCAATATTGGGAACGCATTCGAAAGGCCATTATAAAGAACCACCATCCGGACAACGTGATTCTGCTGGAAATCAATCCCATGAAGCAGAATACCGCCATCGATTTTCTGGTTACCAGGCAACACCTGGGGATTGAACCTGTTCATTTGGGCGACATCAGGATCCGGAATCGCAAACTATTTTATAAGAAGCAAGGGATAGAAGTGCCCATCCACCGTATTTACAACCGGGTAATATTCGATGAGTTGTTGGCACAAAAGGATTTAAAAACGGAATTCCATTTAACCGAAGAAGTGGAAGTAGAATGGGCCGGCCATCCCAATTGGTTTTTTTACATCAGCAAATACACCATGCCTTTTCTTGAGAGCAATTCCGTGCCTGAGTGTAAATTCCTGAGCGAATATGAAACGCTACCCAAAAACCTGGATCAATACGTACTGAAGCCCTTGTTTTCATTTTCCGGAAGTGGAGTGATTTTTCATGTTACGGAGCAGGACATCAAAGATATTCCCGAGGGCGAGCGTAAAAACTTCATGTTGCAGCGAAAGGTGCATTATGAACCGGTTATTCAGGCTCCGGATGGACTGGTAAAAACAGAAATCCGGCTGTTATTTTTATGGGATGCCGGCCAGCCCCGCCCGCAATTGATTACCAATCTGGCCCGCCTGAGCCGGGGCGATATGATTGGCGTGAAATACAACAAAGACAAAACCTGGGTAGGTGGTTCGGTTTGCTTTTTCGAATCCTAACCGCTCTTCTTAGTTGAAAGTTAGCGTTGCCAGCACCGGCAAATGATCGGATGGGTAAAACTTACCATCGTGGTCTTGAATTACCTGATAACCGGAAGCACGCCAGTGTGTGGAGTGAAAGATGAAATCGATTGTGCGGCATTCAATTTTGTTGAGTTCAAATCCGCAATAGGTACCGGTGTTATTATCGGCAGGTCGTGAATCGACTAACTTGACTTCGTTTCCATTAATCATGGTTTTGTAGGCTGGTTCTGTCGGTTCCGAATTAAAGTCACCCGTTATCATTACGGGCAATTCACGCCCGATCCCATATTGAAATCCAGTGATGTAACTTTTTATTATATGGGCACTCTGTTCACGGGCTTCCTTACCAACGTGATCGAAATGCGTATTGGCATAGAAAAATTCTTTTCCAGAAGATTTTTCCTTTATCAGGGCCCAGGTTACAATCCGGGTGATGGCTGCATCCCAGCTTTTACTACCCGGCACCTGCGGGGTAGTTGATAACCAAAACGTACCCTGGTCTGTTACTTCGAATTGATTCTTTTTGAAATAGATTGCCGAATATTCACCTTTTTCTTTTCCATCCTCACGGCCAACACCCACAAAGTCATACTCAGGGAGAATTATTTTTAAATCCCGTACTTGATTGGGTAATGCCTCCTGTACTCCCAGCAAATCCGGATTGTATTTTTTAATCAAATCCCCAACGTTCGTGATTCTGTTTTTCCACTGGTTAATTCCATCGGATTCGGTATCGAGCCGGATGTTGTAGGACATGACGGTGATGGATTGACTCATGCCCACCAAGCTATTGAAGGTGATTAAACAGAGTAGAAGGAAGCGACCCATTTTACAAGGCCTCCACCTCTTGCACCTCCTCCGGCATCATGCGTTTGAAAAGATTTTCGATTCCGGCCTTCAGTGTTACCGTGGAAGAAGGGCATCCGCTGCAGGATCCTTGCAACGCAACCGTGACTTTTTTGTCGTGATACGAGTGGAAGGTGATGGCCCCACCATCTTGTTCAACGGCAGGCCGAATATATTCGTCCAGGATCGTTTTGATTTTTTTTACGGTATCTGTTTCCTCCTGTGCCGGGGTGGCCGGAGCCTTCATGTCCAGCAAGAGTTTACCCGATTCCAGGAAAGACTTAATATGATTTTTGATTGTATCCTGAATTTCCAGCCATTCAACGTCTTCCTTTTTCGTAACGGTTACAAAATTGCTCATGTAAAAAACCCGGTCTACAAACGGATACATAAATAGCTCCTGCGCCAGGGGCGCTTCCTCTGCTTCTGCAGGAGAGGGGAAATCGAAACTCATTCCTTCCGGTACCAGCATTTCGTTCACAACAAATTTGAGCGAATTCGGATTAGGATTAGACTCGAGGTAAATGCTAATATTTTTTGGTGTTGGCTTCAACATAATTTATCAGATAATGAGAGAACAAAATTACGGAATTAAAGTTCGTTCGGGGCAGTCTCTTCCGGCCCTAGTGAGTTTTCCCATTTGCTAACCACGGCTGTGGCCACACTGTTGCCCACCACATTGGTGGCACTGCGGCCCATATCCAACAGGGGATCGATACCCAGTAACAACGCCAATCCAGCCTCCGGAATATCAAACGTTGCCAAAGTGCCTGCAATCACTACCAGCGAAGCGCGGGGCACACCGGCAATCCCTTTACTGGTTAACATCAGCACCAATAACATGCTTATTTGCGTTGCCAGGGGCAAGTCCATGCCATACGATTGTGCAATGAATAGTGAAGCAAAGGTCATGTACATCATGCTTCCATCCAGATTGAAAGAATATCCTAAAGGAAGTACGAAACTTACAATCTTGTCCTTGCACCCAAATCGTTGCAGCAACTCCATCGTTTTTGGAAAGGCCGCTTCGCTGCTGGATGTACTAAATGCCAAAAGGATGGGTTCGCGAACGGTTTTGATGAGCCGCACAATGCGCTTGCCAATAACGAAAAATCCCGCCAGGCCCAGAACGATCCAAAGCACCAGTAAGCCAAAGTAGAATTCTCCGATAAAAATGGAATACGTTGTCAGGATGCCCAGCCCTTGTTTGGCTATGATGGCGGCCATGGCGCCAAACACAGCAATAGGAGCGAGGTTCATCACATAGCCGGTCAGTTTTAAAATGACATGCGCCACCGCATCCAGAAATGTGATCACAATTTTTCCCTGCTCCCCGATGGAGGCAGTGGCGACACCAAAAAATAAGGAGAACACTACAATCTGCAGGATTTCATTTTTTGCCATGGCCTCGATCACACTGGTTGGGAAAACGTGATACAAAAACACCTTCAACGTTAAGCCCACCTGGGCAATGCCCGTATCTTCGGACAGGTCGGGAAGCGGCAAGTTCATGGCGATGCCGGGCTTGAACAGGTTGACAAGGATCATCCCCAATACCAGGCTGGTGAGCGAGGCTCCGATGAACCACAATAATGTCTTACCACCGATTCGCCCAACCGAACTGATGTCTCCTAATTTGGCAACCCCAACGATCAGGGTAGTGAGTACCAGCGGAGCAACAATCATTTTAATGAGGCGCAGAAAAATATCCGCCAGGATGGAAAAGGGTTCCACTTTTTTATCCCGTGCGGAAATTAATGACCCTTGTTCTTTGCTTAATGATTTTTTGGTTTCGAGCAGGTGCGCGCGCGTTACACTATCGGAGGTTGATGAGAGAGTTGTATTGATCGCATCGATTTTTACCTGCAAGGATGTTAACGCCTGGTTTTCTTTTGCCAGGTAATTTTTGTTGAGTAGGAAGCCGGCAGCAATCCCGGCAAACAACGCAATGATGATGTATAAGGTAAGTCTGCTTTTCTTGGGTGGTGTAGCGGGTACTTCCATGAGAATCAGTTTATCATGTTCACTTCAGTTGAAACATTTCAACCGGGGCAATATAAACTAAAAATGATGGATATGATACCTGCATTATCCTGCTGGCAATATTCGAACCTTACGAAATTCGCGAAGTTTTAGAGCGTAAGAGAAAGTCAGCCATTACCAGGGCAGCCATGGCCTCCACAATCGGTACCGCCCGGGGCACTACACAGGGGTCATGACGGCCTTTGCCGGAAACAATCGCTTCGTTCCCTTCTTTGTCTACCGTGGTTTGATCCTGCATGATCGTTGCCACCGGTTTGAACGCAACTTGGAAGTAGATGTCTTCGCCATTGCTGATGCCACCCTGAACCCCGCCCGAGTGATTTGTTTTGGTGCGGATGCGATCGCCATCCTTGTAGAACTCATCGTTGTGTTGTGAGCCGCGCAGCGCAACTCCTTCAAATCCACTGCCGTACTCAAATCCTTTTACTGCATTGATGCTCAACATGGCTTTACCAAGTTCAGCGTGAAGTTTATCAAACACGGGCTCGCCCAACCCAACGGGCGTATTTTTGATAACACCCGTCACTACTCCGCCAACAGTATCGCGTTCCAATCGCACCTGATCAATCAGGGCAATCATTTTTTCGGCTGTCGCAGCATCCGGGCAACGCACGATGGTGTCTTCAGTTTTACTTAAATCGAGGTGTTGATAGGGGGGAGCTTTGAGCGTACCAACCTGCGATACATACGCATGGACCTCGATCCCGGTTTTTTTTAGAAGCAACTTCGCAATAGCCCCGGCTGCAACGCGTGCTGCAGTCTCGCGGGCTGAACTTCGGCCACCACCACGATAGTCGCGCGTACCATATTTCACTTCATAGGTATAGTCCGCATGCGAAGGGCGAAACGTGTTTTGAATGTGTGTGTAATCTTTGCTGCGCTGATCCTGATTTTGAATGACAATGGCAACGGGAGTGCCGGTGGTCTTTCCTTCAAATACTCCGGAGAGAATCTGAAAGGTGTCCTCTTCCTTGCGCTGGGTAGTAATTTTGGATTGACCCGGTTTTCTGCGATCCAGCTCGGATTGAATAAAAGCTTCATTGATCTCCAGTCCGGCCGGGCAACCGTCAATGATCACACCTATGGCCGGGCCGTGAGATTCACCAAAAGTGCTGATCTTAAAGAGCGTGCCGTACGAATTCATTTCTTTCTGAAAATTAGATAACCGGATGCTGCCAACAGGGTTACAATAAAGGCATTTAACGCCACTTTCACCCAATCATTTGTCGGTGAAGAACGAAGTGTGTTATCAGTAGCATCCATACGATCATAAAACGAACCCAGGTCGGTGCTTTCTATAAATTGGTTCTTCTGACTTTCGCCCGATACGTTCAGTACATAATTCGATTTCAATGTATCATACTTTTTTGTGTTGGGATTGAAAAACACCCAATGGAAATAGTCGCCCAGGGCATACGTGCCCGGTTCTTTCGGAATCATGAAATAATTGAACGACTTGGTTCCCGCTACGCGATTCCTTTCGCGACTGATATTTTGCCGGATATTCGGTTCATAAAAATCAAAAATATTGTCTTTGCGAAGGGTTGGTTTTTCAACACCCGAGATGTTGCCTTCCCCAAAGACTCGAAATTCATACGCCACACTCTGACCCGTTTGTAAATCCGTGGAGGCGATTTTTTCATCCAGCCGGTAATCACCCACGGCTACAGCATCTTTCAATGGATGCGGAGGCAGTTCTTTTACCTTGATGGTTTTTGCTTTGGAGTAGAATGTTTTGAAATCTTCCTGGCGATTTTGGCCGAAGAACGATGGATTTTTGGCCACTTTAAATTTGATCATCTCCAACCCAACACTCGGAAACACCACCGGCAAGGCATTAAGCGGATAGTAAGCAGCCTGATAGATTTTGTATTGAGTATACCCCTTTCCACTAATTTCAATGTGTTCGCCTTCAATGTTCTCGATGTTGAAATTCTCTTCCCAACAATTGGCCGGCTTAAGGTTCTTCAGGATGTCGGCCAGTTGTTTGCCCAGGTCATGAAACTGCATGGGGGCGCGGTTGTTATCAGCCACTAAAAAAGATAAGGTGGTAGTGAAGCCCTCGCCCACATACACTTCGTCTTTGCTGGTAGTGAGGGCGAACAAAGCATCTTCTTTAATGTCCACAAACTCGGTTTCGCCTCGGCTAAAGAAGTCATCCATGGGGTCGCGATCGAAAAAGCTGCGGAAAGGATCGCTCTGCTGATTTTGAACGGCAGGGCCGACCTTCACTTTTTTGCCACTGACAGAAAGGATCTGATCATTCACCTTCATTTTAAAGGCAGGAATGGTGAACGTCCCCTGCCGGGTTGGTAAATAGGTCATAATGATGCTTTGTGAGGAACTCATTTGCCCGTTCACAATGCTGGTTTGCGATTGCGTGGAAGTGCCCCGTTTGCGAAACCCTTCGATCTCTGGAAAATTCTCATAACTTTTTAATCGGTCATTATTGACCGTAACAGTGATCGTCCAGGCCTGATTTTCGCCTATTTCATCTGGTCCTAACACAATCTGGATGTTCTCCTGACTCCAGGCCCCCAGGTTGGACAACAATAAGCTAAGAAATAAGGTCGTTCTGGTGATGTATTTCATAGTGCAAACAGCATCGCAACTTCGTTGCAGTATACAAAAGTAACTTCTTTCTTTTCAGAGTTAAACTGCTTTTGTATTTTCAAGGTTGTAACGCGAACGCTGCGTTTTCGTATCATACTTTATATTTTTTTGAATGAAGATGCTTAGTTACGTAAAACACATCCTTACCCGGGTGAGTTTCGATGCGCGGCTTTTTGAGAAAGAGTTGCGCAAGGCTATCAAAATGCTGATAGCAGACGAAGTACAGGAGCTCAAAAATTGGTGTTATGCCAATTTTTCGAGAGAGCACGAAGCGATCCTCAATCGCTGTTTTGTACGAACCTGAAAACTCAAAAATGTAAAAGAGAAAAAAAGAGGGTACATCTACCCTCTTTTTTTTAACCAAATGATCCTGTATTAGCGGCTAGCTTCGGCACTAATCATCGGGCCATAAAAAATTGCGTTCATCAGCATTTTATTAGTGCCAAACCAAAAGGCTCTAAAAGCCACGTTTTCAGTGAAGCCGATAACCCTACCCCGGCCCATTGCCACCGTACCCAACACCGAGGAGTTCTTGAGTTTCTCAAGGTTAGGTTTGGTGATATAGCCGCTCACCAACGGATTGTTACCATATGACAGGGGATTGGAATAGGGGCCGTTTGCCTTTTGAACGTAAAGATTATTAGACTTAAACAACGCCACTTTGGGGTTGGTATAGCCGTAGAGAATTGGGTGAGTTAAATCGGCTTCGGCTTCAAAAATGGCACCACTGGTTTCCTGTGCGCGACCGTATTCATCAATGAAGGCATAAGGTCTTGGTTTGGCTGGCTCTTTTTTCTCTTCTTCTTTTTTGACATCAAACTTTCCTAATCCGGCATTTGTCAAAAAATTCAAAGCCCGTTCAAATCCAATCACGATACCGCCAGCCTGCACCCAGGCTTTTAATTTTTCTTTTCCGGCATCCGAAATGGCTGCATGGTTTCCTTCCGGAATGAGAATGGTATTGTACTTAGAGATGGGTGCGGAGTTGAATACATTGATGGGAATTAACGTAACTGGTATTTGGAATCGTGTGTCCAACAGGTGCCAGAGTTCTCCGGCATCCGTGGGTGAAATACCACCTTCCACCAGCATGGCAATTTCAGGTTTGCGCAACACGTAAAAGGAACTGCTACCCAGGCTTACTCCCTTGTAATCCAATCCGGTGCTCACGGCAAAAACATCAATCCCATCTCGTTCGGTAATTTCTTTCATGATCACATTAATCTGATCAGGAATCAGATTCTGGTTATCGACCGGAACCATAATGCTGCCGCGATCAAATTTTTTGCCATCCACGTAGAAAGGTTCGTTGGCCACTTTGATGCGCACTTCTTTGTCGAGCAATTTGTACATGGCACGTGGTGCATAATATCCGTAGGGTTCAAAGACATAAGCATAATCCCCCGTTCCAATAATTTTTCCAGTTGGCATGTTCAGTTCAGTGATTTTTTCACCTAAGGAAGGAATGGTTTTTACTTCTTCATAGTCCAACCCAAAAGCCAGGGGTAAGGTCCAACTGGAGATGTCGTAGAAAATACTGTCTTGAAACTTCACTTGTTTGTCAAACATTCCACGAATCAGCTTGTATTGTGTTTGGTTCATTGGGAGGAGGTAGCTCGACTCGGCTTCAAATGTTTTTCCGTTGATCGTTTGATTGCCAGCGGGCTTGTAAACATCCACTTTCTGGCGAAGCGCCATCTCGGCAAAGTGAAACAACCGCGCTTTGTCTTTCGATCCAACGAGGTATGCTTTTACCGGATCTTTTGCAGCATCTGCTGCCGCACTTTTATAAAAATCGCGCTGATAACTTAGTAACTCTTCGCGCATGTCTTGAATGGCTTTGAGCGAGCTGAGCATGGTTACGAAGTGGTTGCGGATGGTAAATGGAAAACGAAGCACGCCATTCACACTTTCCTGGGCATGCCCGCGCGAGCTGGCCTGCTCAAACAGGATTCCGATAGATCCCTGAACATCGGGGTAGGTGGAACCCTTTCCATAGTAGAAATCATCGTAACCCTCCTGGGTAAAATAGAGTGAGCCGATTTCATCCAATGCCTTTGCATGGTATTCGCCCATCTTCTTAGTGAGCTCCTGATTTTTGAGGGGTGTAAGCGGATGAACGCGGGTGGGCACACCGGGCATAAAGAAAAAGGTAGCATTGGTACCCTGTTCATGATGATCGGTAAGCACGTTGGGGCGCCATTCCTGAAATTTTTTCACCCGCGCCTGCGATTCTGGATTTTGTGCCACCAGCCAGTCGCGGTTCAGGTCAAACCAATAGTGATTAAACCGTCCGCCCGGCCAGGCTTCGTTGTGCTCGGTATCATTTGGATCGGCTGAAATGACCTTGCTCTTGCGTGAGTTCACCCAGCCTGCAAAACGCTGCAACCCATCCGGGTTAAAGCTGGGGTCGAATAGAATGATGGTGTTTTCAAGATACTTCTCAATTTCAGGACCTTGAGCGGCCGCCAGGTGGTAGGCCATCAGCAAGCCCGCATTCGCACCACTGGCCTCGTTTCCATGAATGCTGCATCCGAGGTAGAATACGGCTGGCATTGTCTTTAAATCCAATGCACCCGATTTGGAGGCATCGCTTAGTTGCAGGTGTTGGGTTCGGATGGCCTCAATATTCTGGTGGTTTTTAGGCGAAGTGATGGTGAGAAGCAAAAGTGGGCGGGCTTCGTGGGTAAGGCCGGTTTGTTCCAGTGAAATCCGGTCGCTGGCCTTATCCAACGCCATCATGTAATAGACCAGCTTATCGTGGGTTACATGCCACTCGCCTACATCATGACCGATAACGGAACGTGGTGTAGGGATTGTCGGGTTGTATTGAACCTTGGCCGGTAAATAATAGGACAAGTCGGTTTGGCCCAGGCAAACCCACATTGGGGCAAGAACTGCCAAGGCAAAAAGAAGGCATTTTTTCATTGTTATTTCAGGGGATTAAAAATTGGAAGTAATTGGTTTTTCACTCAAAGTGCAAACGATAAAGTACTAGTGGTTTAAGGAGTTATGAAATTGTTAATAAAATGTGTGGAAGATTTAAAACCAGTCCCTCATTTTTTATACCCCAAAAGGGATATTTTTGCGACCGGAAAATCAAACACTTAAACTACAGACTATGAGGAAAATTCTACTGACAATTGGCCTGGCATTAATCTCAGTATGCGGGCTTTATGCGCAGGTTACTACATCCTCGCTTTCAGGATCGGTCACTGATAGCAAGGGTGAGGCATTGATTGGGGCCACGGTAGTAGCTACCCACACTCCTTCGGGCACCAATTACGGAACGGCAACACGGGTGGATGGCCGTTATACCATACCCGGTATGCGCATCGGTGGTCCCTACACAGTTACGATCAGTTTCGTTGGGTACAAAGAACAAGTCTTTCAGGACGTTTACCTCAGTTTGGGTGTTGCCGCCAACATCAATGCGGTGCTGGCCGATGCGAGTACAGAATTGCAGGAAGTGATTGTTTCAGGAGCCAAGAATGACATTTTCAGCTCGGATAGAACCGGTGCAGCGGCTTCGTATGGCACGTCAACGATTAACAGCTTACCAACCATTGGAAGAACGGTTGATGATATTGTGAAATACAATGCGTTTGGAAATGGTCGTTCCTTCGCAGGACAGGATAGCCGATTCAACAACTTTACGATCGATGGTTCTGTGTTCAATAACGGATTTGGCCTAGGAAGTTCTGCCGCAGCCGGGGGTCGTACTGGAACCACACCGGTTTCGCTGGACGCGTTTGATGAAATTCAGTTGAACGTAGCGCCTTTTGACGTGCGGCAGTCAGGCTTTGCCGGAGCGGGTATCAATGCTGTAACACGGTCTGGTACGAATGAAATAAGCGGTTCGGTTTATTACATTACCCGGAATAACAGTATGACTGGGAACACCGTGTTCGGAAAGGATTTAACCGGGGTCAATATCAATGAAAACACTTTTGGTTTCCGTATCGGAGCACCAATCATTAAGAATAAGCTGTTCATTTTTGTCAATGCAGAGCAATTCGAAAGCTCTGCCCCTGCTCTTAACTGGTCGGCTGATCGTGGTACAGGTGGTACCAATATTTCGAGAACCACGGCTTCCGATCTTACAGCTTTGCGAGATTTCATGAGTCAGAATTTTGGTTGGAATGGGGGTGAAATTGACAACTACAACAATGATGTGATCAGTAAGAAGGCGTTGATTCGCTTAGACTACAATATAAACGATGACCATAAACTGTCACTGCGTTATTCGCATCATGATTCTGAATCGGGATCACTTATTAGCAATAGTAACAGTAGTAATACTGCTGGTTTTGGAAACCGGAATAATCTGAGTTCGGCTGTTTCCATGGAAAACACCGGATATTTCATTTCAGATAACACCCGCTCAGTGGCCGCAGAATTGAACTCGAATTTTGGAGGTAAGTTTGCCAATAAAGCCATCCTTACTTACAACTATCAGAATGAGGATAGAAAGTATCGCACGGATTTATTCCCTACCATTGAGATTCAAGATCCGGGTACTGCCTCAACCTATACCACGGTAGGATTTGATCCTTTTACACCGGACAATAAACTCCGTTATTCCACATTCAACTTTACCGATAACCTGACCTATTTTGCAGGAAAGCATACCCTTACCGGAGGGGTTGCATTTGAATACTTCAAATCTGATAACCTTTTCTTCCCGAGTTCAAATGGTGTCTATGTGTATCGCTCTTTGGCTGATTTCTATACTGCCATGAATGATTTCCTCGCCAATCCTACTGCACCCACATCACCCGTAACGGTGTCTCGCTATAATGTACGTGTATCCTTATTACCCGCTGGCGAGAAGCCCTGGCAGTATCTGAAGACCCAAACCTATAGTTTCTATGTGCAGGACGAGTTTCAAGTGAATGAGAAACTTAAGTTAACTGCGGGTATCCGTGGAGACGTATTTGCTTATGATAATTCTACTACTGAGCAGTACAACAACCCCACGGTGTCAGCACTCACGTTCCTCGATGAAAACAAAGAGCCCTACAGTGTGAGCACAGGTGCGTTTCCGGATCCTAAGTTGTTGCTATCACCTCGTTTCGGATTTAACTACGATGCATTGGGCGATCAAACACTTCAGGTTCGTGGAGGTGCTGGTATCTTTGTTTCTCGCATCCCTCAGGTGTTGGTTTCCAACCAGTTGGGTAATAATGGTGTTAACACGGCCGTGGTTACGTTAAGCAACAGCAATATTCCGTTCCGCCTTAATCCGGCAGACTTACCACCCGGATTCGTCAACCCTACTGCACCAACCGGTTTTGTAGTGAATGCTACCGATAGTGATTTAAAGTTCCCGATGATCTTTAAAGGTAACCTGGCAGTTGACAAGAAGTTGCCCTATGGCTTTATCGGCACCTTTGAAGCAATCTATAATAAGAACATCCAGGCGTTGCGTTATATCGATGCGAACCTGAATGCACCGGCTGCAACCTTCTCCGGCCCTGATACCCGCGATCGATTTAACACAACGGGTAACCCTCGCTTCATTAACACACAGGTAAGCAATGTATTTGTGTTGAAGAACACCAGCGAAGGATATTCCTACACCCTTACGGCCAAATTAGAGCGGCCTGCCGTCAATGGATTGGGCGGAATGTTAGCGTATACCTATGGGTATGCACGCGATATGCAATCTGTAGGAAGTACCGTTCAAGCGAATATGCCAACAGTAGTCGGCCAAAATTATCTAGCCACAGCTTATGCGGATAACGATCTACGTCATCGCATCGTAGGATTTGTCAACTACCGCAAGGAATATGGTGGGGAGTACGGTGGGGCAACCACTGTTACGCTCGGTGCAACTGCCAACAGTGGCATTAAATTATCATATGTATATAGCAATGACATGAATGGTGATGGCCAGAATAATGACCTAATTTATGTCCCAAACACAGCTTCTGAGTTGACATTCGCGAACTTAACAGCAGGGGGCAATACCTTTACCCCGGCCCAACAACAGGCGGCTTTCGATGAGTGGATTAATGGTGACGAGTATTTATCAAGCCGCAGAGGCAGTTATGCAGAACGTAATGGTCAGGAGTTTCCCTGGCTAACGCGATTCGACTTTACTATTGCTCAGGATTTTTTCATCAAGTTGGGTGAAAAAGGGAAGAGAAATACCTTCCAGATTCGATTTGACATTCTGAATGTAGGCAACCTCCTGAATGATGAGTGGGGTGTTGCTTATAGTGCAGTGACAGCTACCCCTCTTACACTGGCTAGCGTTAGCGGGGCCGGAGTTCCATCCTTCAGAATGGCAACACAAACAATCACCAATCCAGATGGGACCACGTCCGTAGTATTGGCCCGTGATCGGTTTGTAAGAGGCATCACGCTGAACAATACCTGGCAAGGACAATTGACGCTTCGTTACATTTTCAACTAAGCGCACGTTTATTAAAATGCAATAGAGAGGCCCTTCGGGGCCTCTTTTATTTTTAAGGCTAAAGCCGTACCTTCCATTTATGCCCGCAAGGTCAATTCCTGTTCTTTTAATCCTGTTCTTAAATTCTCTTTTATTAGGATGCAAGGAATTGACCAGTCCACCGGCTTTTGCGACCGAGCCGGAGGTAGAATTGGACCTGGATGCCATTCGTAAGCGTGGTTACCTGACCGCGCTGGTCGATAACAATTCAATCAGTTATTTCATCTACAAAGGAACCCCCATGGGGTATGAGTATGAGTTATTGCGAAATTTCACTACGCAAAACAAAATCACGTTAAAGATAAAGTTGGTTTCGGGGATAGAACAATCCATTGATCTTTTGAATAAAGGGGAGGGCGATATACTGGCGTTTCCGCTTACCATCACCGAAGAGCGGAAAGAGTACCTGACGTTTACGGATCCGCACTTTGAAACGCATCAGGTTTTGGTGCAGAAAAAGCCTGCTAATTGGCGTATGCAGCCACCCGAAGTGGTTGAGAAGAAATTAGTACGGCAAGCGAGCCAATTAGCAGGTGAGGAGGTTCATGTGATGCGGGGCTCCTCATTTAAAGCACAGATGGACAGTCTATCCAGGGAGCAAGGTGGGCAGATAAAAATCATTGAAGACAGTGCCAGTGCCGAAACAGAATCCTTGATCCGGAACGTGGCAGCCGGAGAGATTAAATTTACCGTTACCGACCAGGCCATTGCGATGGTGAATTCTTATTATTATCCCAACCTGGATATTAGTACCGTTTTGAGCAAGCCGCAGCACATTGCCTGGGGTGTACGAAAAAATTCACCGGCATTATTGGAGGCAATTAATACTTGGATGAAGAAAAGCAAACGCACGGGCTACCATCGGGTGGTTTACAGAAAGTATTTCGCCAGCCCCCGGCTTTCCTTGGCGCGCATTAAAAGCGACTTCTCATCCTTGTCGGGCAATCGATTATCCCCATATGATGAACAGATAAAAATCGGTGCGGAACAAATTGGGTGGGATTGGCGCCTGATTGCCTCGGTCGCATACCAGGAATCCAATTTTAATCCGCAGGTAAAATCATGGGCGGGAGCGATTGGATTAATGCAAATCATGCCAGCCACCGGTGAATATTTTGGTGTTAGCAACCTTTGGGATCCGGATCAGAATATAAAGGTGGGGATAAAGTTCCTCAAATTTCTTGACAAACACTGGGCCAAAACCGTTCCTGATCCGCAAGAACGAATGAAATTTGTCCTGGCCTCTTATAATGTCGGACTTTCCCATGTTATTGATGCGCAGAAGCTGACCCGGAAGTACGGCAAGGACCCAACCATTTGGACTGACAACGTTGAATATTTTCTGTTACAGAAGTCTGACCCAAAATATTTCAGAGATCCGGTTACGGTGGTGGGCTATTGCCGGTGCGATGGTCCGGTTCGGTATGTGAAAGAAGTGCTGCAGCGATATGATGAATACAAGCTTCAGATTGACGCTTAACTGCTTTCGAGTTTGCTCACGATTTCTTCCAAATTCAAATGAAGCCAGGTACTTTCCAGATTCGGAGTCTTCATCACTTCGTCCATGATGCGTTTCTGTTTTTGTCCAATGTCATAGGCATGTGCGTAAGACATTTCATCATAAAAAGTTACCATGGAATACAACGGTATCCATTTTGACGGGTAAAGTTCATGCAGCTTTGCTTCAATTTTTTTCCGAAGCAGAAAGTCGGCATCGGCAACCAGGTCGCGCATTTCAATGAAATTATCGAGTGCCAGTTGGGCAATTGCATCGGCATTTTTCTTGCGGGCTTGCTGAAATTCGGGCAACACGTGATCCCAATTGTCGCGGTGGTAATGCAGCAGTTGATTAAGGATGCGACAATCTTCAAAACCGGCATTCATACCCTGTCCAAAAAAAGGTACAATGGCATGGGCTGCATCGCCAATTAAAAGAGTTTTGTTTTTAACCCAGGGATAACAACGCACCGTAACCAGCGAAGAAGTTGGATTTGTGTTGAAGTCCTCCAGCAGGGTGGGCATGAGTCGGGTTGCATCCGGAAACATCTGTTCAAAGAACGTTACCACTTCGGTATTGGTATTGAGTTTCTGAAAGGAGGCAGGTCCTTCAAACGGAAAGAAAAGCGTGCACGTGAAACTTCCATCCGGATTAGGAAGAGCAATCATCATGTAACTTTCGCGGGGCCAGATGTGAAGGGCATGTTGCTCCAATTGAAAGGCTCCGCCCAGGCCGGGTGGAACCTGCAATTCTTTATAGCCATGGTCGATATAATCCTGAGAGAAGTTAAAGCGGTCTGTTATCTGCAGGGCACCGCGTACAACGGAGAATGCACCATCGGCACCGATAATCAGATCGAATGCTTCTGGCTTGCTGTCTTGTACTGAAAGCGTTGTTTTTTCCAAATCAACCCCGGTGATGCGTTTTTCGAACTGGAAATTCACCCCCAGTTGTTCGGCCGCATTCATTAACACGGTATTAAGTGCACTGCGCGAAACGGAATTAATGAATTGGCCCTCTTTGCCATAGGCCTGAAAAGTTAGATTGCCTTGCAGGTCGTGCATCATCCGGCCTAGCATGGGGATCGCAACTTTTTTGATTTCTCCAGCCAGGCCAACTTCCTCCAAAGCACGCAATCCGCGATTACTTAAGGCAAGATTAATGGAACGCCCACCCTCAGCGCCTTTTTTTCGCATGTCACCCCTGCGTTCAAACACGGTTACCGAGTAGCCTCGTCTGGCGAGGTAAATGGAAAGTAAGGACCCAACCAACCCGGCTCCGGAAATTGCAATTCGCTGCTTCATTTCAATAACGCACGATTAAAGATTTTAACAAAGCGATAAACATCTTCAAATGAATTATAAAGTGGAACGGGGGCTACCCGGATGACTCCCGGCTCCCGCCAATCGGCAAGTACTCCGGCTTTTGAAATTGATTTGAAAATTTTTCCGCCATTTTTCGTGGTTAGCAAAGAGAGTTGACATCCACGAGCTTCTGCTCTGGCTGGCGTAATTATTTTAAAGAATTGCGTGAAATCCGGAATGGATTTCAGCAAGTATTCCAGATACCCTGTAAGCAGGATGCTTTTCTTGCGAAGATTATTCATGCCCGCTTTTTCAAAGGTAGCAAGCGATGCCAGATGGGCCGCGCCCGAAAGAATCGGATAGTTGGAGAGTTGCCAGCCATCTACCCCCGTCATAGGACGGAATCCTTTTTTCATTTGAAAGCGCACTTTTTCTTCATGACCCCACCAGCCCGCGAACCGGGGCATTGAAAGATCGGTTGCGTGTTTTTCATGCACAAATGCACCCGCCACTCCGCCCGGTCCGGAATTCAAATATTTGTAGCTACACCACACGGCAAAATCGACACCCCATGCATGCAAGGATAGGGGTACGTTGCCAATGGCATGTGCTAAATCAAACCCTACATAGGCACCACTATCATGACCAGCCCGGGTAATGGCTTTCAGGTCAAATAATTGTCCTGAATAATATTGAACCGCACCAAACACGATCAATGCAAGTTGCTCGCGATGTTCTTCAATCGCTTTCAGAATATCTTCCGTTCGAAGAACATGTTCACCTTCCCTTGGCTTGAGTTCGATCAAGCCATCGGCTGGATTCAGGTTGTGATATCGAAGCTGCGATTCGAATGCATATTGATCGGATGAAAAGGCTCCGGCTTCGGTAAGGATTTTATAACGGGTAGCAGTAGGTCGGTAAAACGAGACCATCATAAGATGAAGGTTGACCGTGAGTTGGTTCATCGAAACCACTTCATGGGGTTTGGCACCCACCAGGTTAGCTAAAACCTTTTTACTGAATTTGTGGTAATAGAGCCAGGGCCGTTTAGCATGCACATGCCCTTCAACGCCAAACCTTGCCCAGTCATTAAGTTCCTGACTAATGAAAGATCGGGTGATCTTAGGTTCTAATCCCAGCGAGTTGCCGGTTAGATAAATCGCTTTTTTTCCGGCAACTTTTGGAAAATGAAATTGCTGCCGAAATGACTTTAAAGGATCTTTTTTATCAAGGGTACGGGCAAAGGCCAGCGAGTTTTCAAATTTCATGTAAGAGGTCAGTAAACATCTAGGTCATCCCGCGAAGGGAGTTTTGGAAATGCGTTGTGTGGCTCCGCCTGGTACCAGAATACAACGGAAGCAATGTCATCTTGCAGGGGCAGGTACCGGCCATCGTTTCGCCAACCTAAATCCTGAATAGTGATCTTGAGATCTTTTTCAAAGCGGATCGGATCGTTAATGTGCCAACGGTACATGCCAAATCGTTGCATGATCTGGTAATGTCCATCACCTTTTATTACCTGATGTAGCCCGGTGTACGGGCCAGTATATTCGGTGTATTCAACTACTTCAACACCTTCGGCAACTTTCTTACGGGTATCCCAATCGTACGAGCCGCAGAAATAATCTTCGGTACCGGTACCGATGATGGTAGGGTATTGCTTGTCGCCATCCATAAAGAATTTGATTTCACCCTCTCCCCACCAACCGTTGTCATGAATTTCGTACGCCATGTACGTTCCAACATAGTGGCCGCGACCCTTAATGTTGTCTACCATTACATAGTCTTCTTTGTAGGGTACCCGATGCACTCTGCGAAACTGGGCATGAAAGTAGGCCGCATCCGTAGGTACTTCGGTAAGAACATAATCAACCTGGTAATACAGAATCATATCTTTGTCACCTATGTTTTCCATTGTGATTTTGCATTTTTTCCGAAAGGGCATGGGCCAGTAGCAATTGAAAGCGCTGCCCGGATTAACCGCCACCGCCAAAGAATTAAGATTCGAATATTTTCCCCAGGCCATACCAAAGAAATCACCCACGGGAACTTCGACCGAAGGCTCAGTTTCATCGTCCCAATAAAACCGGAGGATGGAGTGGCGCCAGTTGCCCGTGGGGGTCATCCAGATGTGTTGAATAGACCCAGGACCATCAATCTCCGCCACCGTAAAAGTTGTTTTTGATTTAATGCGGACACTGGGACTTACTTTCCAACCTTGACCCAGGTCACGAGATGCATTGGACCCTGTCCCTTCAGTTGCCATTCCGCCCTTTCCTTTTTCACCATTGAAATTTTCAGGTGAAATGGATCGACTTTTTGCATCCGATAATCGAAACAAGTTCGACATGTTTGTTTCGATGCCATTAAACTTTTGAGCGGAGGTAGTGAAGCTGATCGATACGATCAGCAAAAGAAGTGCATATTTCATAGCGGTAGGTTTATACAAAGCGGGGATCGGCTTCCATCAAGGTTCCGCAATTTTTGCAGGTTCTCAATTCTTTCGAACCATAGAACTCGCGGAAGCGTGGCAGAAAGTCTTTTTCGATGTTATCCAGGTGAAACCTGTACTCGTGAAGTTTATGATTGCATTTATCACAGTACCATTGCAGGCCATCCAGTATTTCCTGTTCAGGACGTTTGCATTCAATCACGAGGCCCACAGAGCCTGCAGGACGTTCAGGGCGATGGGGCACACGTGCCGGAAGAAGAAATATCTCCCCTTCCTTGATCGGAATATCAACCGCTTTGCCGTCCTCCTGAATGCGAACATTGATATTTCCTTCCAGCTGATAGAATAATTCTTCGGTTTCATTAAAATGAAAATCCTTACGGGCATTGGGCCCACCCACAATCATCACAATGTAATCACCGGCATCGGCATACAAGTTCTTGTTCCCCACAGGGGGTTTCAATAGGTCGCGGTTTTCAGTAATCCAATTTTTTAAATGAAAAGGTTTTCGAATGGGCATAAGTTATTCTTTTAGACGTTCTATCGGTTCACTTTCCAACGTGCCAGCTTAGGGATATGACGGGTAAACACTCCGGTTACGATGCCCGGAAATCCCATCGCTTTAAGCTTCCCTTTTACCAATACCTTCATTTCCTCCACGGTAATATCAGGTTGAGTGAATTTACCGTGTTGATAACAATGGCTGCAGTACATGGTTGACTTCGATCCATCCGCATGTGTACCACCTTGTTGCGGATCTCGCTTCAGCGGCATGCCACAACTTTGACAATTTTTATGAACCGCCTCCATATTTCATGGTAGAATTGAATAGTGAAAGTTAAGGTTCTTTTATCTTTACTAAAAATCAATTTATGAATCTGGATTTGCGCGGAAAAAGGGCGGTGGTAGGCGGTAGCACGCAAGGAATTGGGAAGGCTGCTGCCATCGAATTGGCTTTGTTGGGGGCAACGGTTACCCTCCTTGCGCGAAATGAAGAAGTACTGAAATCAACGGTAAAGGAGTTGCCGGTTCCATATTTGCAGACACATAATTACCTCGTTGCCGATTTCAATTTTCCCGATCAGGTCCGAACCGCTATCCAACAATTTGTAATCAATAACCCGGTGCATATCCTGATCAACAATACAGGAGGGCCGCCAGCAGGGCTGGCAATAGAGGCGAAGATTGAGGAATTTTTAAGTGCTTTTACATCGCATTTGATTTGTAACCAGGTGCTGGTGCAGGCAGTCGTACCCGGAATGAAACAATCAGGCTACGGGCGCATCATCAATGTTATCTCTACTTCTGTTAAAGTTCCATTACGGGGCCTGGGGGTTTCGAATACCATCCGCGGTGCCGTAGCGAATTGGTCAAAGACACTGTCGGTAGAGTTGGGTGCTTTCGGTATTACGGTTAATAATGTGCTTCCGGGTACCACCATGACCGGGCGATTGGATGCCTTGATAAAAAGCAAGTCTGAAAAATCAGGAAAGACCTACGAGCAGGTTAAGCAAGAAATGATCACGGAAGTGCCTGCCGGTCGTATTTCAGAGCCACAGGAAGTAGCCGCTGCCATTGCCTTTCTGGCCAGCCCGGCTGCGGGTTACATCAATGGAATCAATGTTCCGGTAGATGGTGGGCGCACCGGTAGCTTATGATCTCAGCAAGTATTCGACCGGCAGTCTTTGGCTTACTATTGAGTTCTTACCTGAGTTGGTCGCAACCTGCTATTCTTGTTAAGGAGGAGTTTTCGAATAACAACAATAGTTGGTGGACGGGGAAGGGTGAGAATTACGCCATGAAAATTGAGCAGGGTAAGTATATTTTAACAACCCTTCAAAAGGATAATGGGCGCTATGTTACCATCAGTCCTTACATTGATAGTAAAAAGGATTTTTCGATCGAAGCGACTTTCGTACAAAAGTCCGGAAGCGATAATAATGGATTTGGATTGCTGTGGGGCGAATCCGGAGGAAAGTATCATGACTTTGTGATTACTATCAATGGGTATTACAAAATCTTAAGTCCTGAAACGGGGGAAGGATTAAACCAATGGATTGAATACAAAAACGTAAAGCCCATGGGACAACCGAACGTATTGAAAGTCGAGCAAAAGAAAGGTCGTCTTTTTTACTCAATCAATGCAGATCTAGTGGCAGAAACAGGATCGCTGCCAATTTATGGAAACCGGATCGGGTTTATTACTTATACCGACATGGTGTTGGAGGTGGATAACTTCATATTCAGGCATGATATAAAGATTAATCTTCCACCCGACCTCGCTTCTGGCCTCACGAAAGAAAATCTGGGACCGGAAGTGAACTCAGTTTATGATGATTTAGGACCTCACATTACTTCGGATGGCAAGATGATTCTTTTTGGTCGTGAACATGCCCCCGAGAATATAGGCGGAAAAGAGGATGGTGAAGATATTTGGGTTACTACCAGCGAAGATGGGGTGAAATGGTCCAGGAGTAAAAATATGGGTAGTCCCATAAATGATTCGGAAGCGAACAATCTTGCTGCCATCAGTACGGATAACAACTTGCTATTATTTTGCCGGCTTGATGGCTTTCAGATAAGAAAGCGGACGAAAGAGGGTTGGACGCCACCGGAGTACCTGAACGTGCGTTTCAAGAACGAATCAAAAAATATGGAGGCCAATCTTTCACCGGATGGTAAGGCATTGTTGTTTACAGCAAAGCTTACGCAAAATCTCTTTTACAATGAATCATCAGAAAGTAAGGAAAAGGATATTTATGTAACGACCCAAAATGAAAATGGAGAATGGTCCAGCCCCATCAATCTTGGTTCGAAAATCAATTCAAGAGGCGATGAGATCTCACCCTTTCTGGCTGCCGATGGTCGTACCCTGTATTTTGCCACCGATGGCCGACCGGGTTATGGGAACTATGATATTTTTATGAGTAAACGTACGGGCACCTCGTGGACACAGTGGTCTGACCCCGTCAACCTGGGCCCGGAAATCAACACCACCGGGTTCGATGCTTATTATACAATTTCAGCTGCTGCGGATTACGCTTATATGGTGAGTGATCGCAATTCCATTGGAGCTTCGGATCTGGTTCGCATCAAGCTCCCCCAGGCAATTAAGCCCGATCCGGTTGTATTGTTGAAAGGGAGAACGCTGAATGCAAAAACAAAGGAGCCCATTAGTGCGGATATCTTCTTTGAAGATCTGTCCCTTCGCAAAGAAGTGGGAGAAGCCATCAGCGATCCGAATACCGGATCCTATCGGATTGCGTTGACCAATGGGAAGAACTATGGGATACGGGCTCAGGCAAAAGGATATCTGTCAGTAAATGAAAATCTCGAACTCGTTTCGATAACGGAATATCGGGAATTAACTAGGGATTTATTACTGGTACCGATTGAGGTAGGAGGTACTATTCTGTTGAACAACGTTTTCTTTGTACAGGGCAAAGCATTGCTAAAATCAGAGTCTTATCCTGAACTTGACCGGTTAGTACAAATCATGATGGAGAACCCGGCTATCAGGATTGAATTGGAGGGCCACACCGATAATGTTGGGAATAAAGCGGCCTTGCTAAAACTTTCTGAGGAACGGGTACAAGCAGTTAAAACCTATCTGGAGGGTAAGGGAATTAAAAAGGATCGGATTACAGGAAAGGGATATGGCGGTTCCAGGCCACTCGCACCGAATGATTCCAATGAAAACCGGCAACGGAACAGGCGGGTAGAATTTAAAATCACCAAAGCGTAGTGTTCTTCATTCCTCTGCCTTGTTCATGCTCCGGGTATTTTTATTTTGAAAGAAAGTGTAGTGGGTCATGCTATACGAGTTGTACCATACACTAGCCAATATCTTCAACAAAATCTAATTGTTAACTTGAGCCAGATTTTATCAGGCATGGAGATTATCCACAATTACATCAACGGGAGTTTAGTCGCAGCCAAGGGGGGGGCGCTTTTGCAAAATATTAATCCGGCCCTGGGAAGTTCCTATTCTCAACTACCAGATTCTGATGCTTCGGATGTTCACACTGCCAGTGAAGCGGCACAACAGGCTTTCAAGGCGTGGTCGCACATGCCCACGCAGAAAAGAACTGCGATCTTATTAAGAATAGCAGATCTTATTGATCGCGACCTGGACAAACTGGCCATGGCTGAATGTGTTGATCAGGGAAAGCCCCTGAAGTTGGCAAAGGCGGTGGATATCCCACGGGCATCTGCTAACATGCGGTTCTTTGCTATGGCGGCTGAGCATTTTGCTTCCGAGTCGCACTTAATGGAAGGGGAGGCGATTAATTATACAACGCGAACACCCGTAGGGGTGGGGGGTTGTATTTCTCCGTGGAATCTACCCTTGTACTTATTTACCTGGAAGATAGCCCCAGCACTGGCGACCGGGTGCACAGTGGTGGCCAAGCCTTCTGAACTTACCCCCATGACCGCTTTTCTGTTTTCAAAATTGTGCATGGAGGCCGGCTTGCCGGCCGGTGTTTTGAATATAGTACATGGTCTTGGCAGCCAAGTGGGTCAGGCAATCGTCAGCCATCCAGATATAAAGGCTATATCCTTTACGGGCGGCACCGTGACGGGGCGTACTATTGCGGCCACCGCTGCACCTCTGTTTAAAAAACTCTCGCTTGAACTTGGAGGGAAAAATCCTAACCTCATTTTTGCTGATTGTGATTTTGAAAATGCTGTCAGTACTTCCATCCATTCTTCCTTTTCGAACCAGGGGGAGATCTGTTTATGTGGCTCGCGTATCCTGGTGGAGCGAAGTCTCTATCCAAAGTTTGTTGATGAATTTGTAAAGCGAGCAAAAGCTTTAAAAGTAGGAGATCCCTTGGATGACCAGACCCGGGTAGGGGCGTTGGTATCGGAGGCGCATATGAAAAAGGTGTTATCCTATATCGACCTGGCAAAACAAGAAGGGGGAACTGTATTATGTGGAGGTGATCGGATTATCGTACCGGGCCGGTGTGCTGGTGGATTTTTTGTTGAACCGACTGTGATTGTGGGTTTGGATCAGTACTGCCGTACCAATCAGGAAGAAATTTTCGGGCCAGTGGTTACCGTTGCTCCGTTTGATTCGGAGGAAGAGGCCATTAAGGATGCAAATTCCAATTCATATGGGTTAAGCACAACATTGTGGACCCAGAACCTCACGCGTGCCCATCGTGTTGCCCATCAGATCAAAAGTGGCATCATCTGGATTAACTGCTGGTTGTTGCGGGATTTGCGAACACCATTTGGTGGGATGAAACAATCGGGCGTTGGCAGAGAAGGTGGATGGGAAGCCATGCGTTTTTTTACGGAGGCGAAGAATGTATGCATTAAGCTTTAACTTTTTGCTATGAAGCGTCACTACCCTACGTATGTTCAGTCAATCGGTCTGATTTTACTTATGATTCCGATAGGCGTGGTGCCTATTTTATTTTTGGCCGCCTTTCATGTTATTGAAAGCACGCTTGCCATTGTGGGTGTATATTCGGTGATCATGTCTTTGACGATTGTTGCCGGATTGAATTTCCGGAGGGACTTCACTTTTTCGTGGGGAACATTCCCCGTTTCTGTATTGATTATTGCGTTTGCCTTCCTGATTAGTTCCCATTTGATTTTAGAGCCACTGACGAGTAACATACCACCACCGGAAGGGCTTCAGAAAGCTTTTTCGGAATTGATTCAAATGCCAATGCTCGCTTTCATCATGATAGTTGTCTTGGCTCCGCTGCTTGAAGAACTTCTTTTCAGAGGCATAATTCTGGATGGCTACCTAAAAAATTACAGCCCCGTTAATAGCATACTAATTTCAGCCTTTTTGTTCGCATTAATCCATGGCAATATTGCCCAAGGAATTGGTGCTTTTTTGATGGGTGTGGTTGCAGGAGTTTTTTATTGGCGAACAAAATCACTCTTATTCTGCATAGCCTTACATTTCTCAAACAATTTTACGGGCTATGTAACTATGATGATGGATCCAGAAAGCTTGAGTTCTGAAAGAACATTGCGGCAATCAATCAATAATGACTTAATCTACTTTGCAATCTACCTAACACTCTGCCTGATCTTTACTGCCTCCGGTTGGTACCTGTGGGTTAATTATGTTAATCCTTTCCGCGAATTGTTTACGCGTAAACCAGTCGTTATTTCTGAGACTGCCAGCTCTGATCAAGTTGAATAAGTCTGATGATAGACAAAAGAATTAGTCTGAATACACTTCGCAAACACACCGAAAGCCTAACCAGGCTTCTGGCTTGAAGTAGGGAATCTTATTCTCAATAGTGCTTTCGTTGGGGTAATGAAACCAACTTCCACCTTTGGCGATTCCGGGTTGGTCAGTCATCTCAGCCACATTTCCAATCATATGGTAGAGTCCTAATCGATTCGGTTGAGTCCGTTTATCATAGATATAAGCGGGGGCGTAATCTCCGTATTGAAAATAGTCTTCAAACGATTTTATGACATTAAACTTAATTTCTTCTTTCTTATCAATAAATGACTTTAGATCACGCTTAAAGATTCGAAACTCCACTTCCTTGTTTACTTGTTTGAAGTACTGTTTTGATTTCCGCATCACCAGGGAAGATGAGCCATAAATTATTTCATATCCAAAGGGATAGCGCTGGATATCCAGATCACCCGATGCCGCCCGATTCCACTCAGCTTCCGAAGGCAAACGGTAAACAAAGGATACTTCTGATTCAGACGATATTTTGGCGGAAACCACCTCCGACCGCCAACGACAATAATTAATGGCTTGAGCCTGCGTAACCCCTACCACTGGAAAATATCGATATGCCGGATACCTTAAGTAATGTTTCCATCGTAGGGAATCTCCGTACGCTAGCCACACTGATGTATCAGGAAGTGCATTCTTGTAATATACTTTTCCCGAATCTTTTTCCAGGTAATGCAGGTATTCAAGCCAATGGATATTGGCAATCTCGGTTTTATCAATATAAAGATCGGACGAGAACCTAATTGTATTGGGGGGAGCTAGCAATGAATCTTGTGCCCGCACAGCAAGAACACACAAACAAATGAGCAGGGCAGCAAACAAACTCCTCACGAACTTACTATTTTTGATTTTTCATAGTTAATGAAATTCTTTGATATCCAGCATGTATTCTTTACGGTCCTGGGCTACCCATTAAGCTACCTGGAGTTTTTTGCCGTTGTATTTGGATTGCTGGCAGTGGCACTTTCGGCAGCGGCCAACATCTGGAGTTGGGTAATTGGCATTATCAATGTTGTGCTCTCGGCATTCTTTTATTACCAGATACAACTGTACCCGGATATGTTTCTCATGGGTTTCTTTTTTGTGACCAATATCATGGGGTGGTGGCGGTGGGCTCATCCCAAGCCCGGGGAAGAGGATCGAAAACAGGAACTAAGAGTTAGCTTCATGAAGCGATCGGATTTTATTCTATTACTGATCGTTGGGCTGGCCGGAACCTTTGTGGTTGGAGCGCTGGCATCGAAACTGCATGAGTGGCTTCCCTTTTTATTCAACCTGCCAAGCGCCTATCCATTTATTGATTCTTTCATTTTGGTGATGAGTGTGATCACCACTTTTTTGATGGTTCAGAAAAAAATTGAATGCTGGATCATCTGGATCCTGATTGATGTTGTGGCCACCTATCTGTATTTTTTGAAAGGGGCTATGTTTTTTGGTGTGGAGTATGCCGTGTTTACCATCATTGCCAGTGCAGCCCTGTGGAATTGGATTCGGGAATATAAAAGTTATGCGGTGAAAGTATGAGACGCGGATTGGTAATCGGAAAGTTCATGCCCGTGCACGAAGGTCATGTGGCCTTGATCCATTTCGCATTGGCGTACTGCGATGAATTGATTGTTTCGATGAGTTATACCGACACCGATCCGATTTCCGGAGCGTTGCGGATTTCGTGGTTACGGGAATTATTCAGAAATGATCCCCGGATCAGGATTGAAAGTGTAGCAGATGATTTTGATGATCCTGCGCTGGCATGGACTGATCGGACCCGGGTGTGGGCACAATTTTTACGAGGTCGGTATGGAAAGATCGATGTGGTGGTCAGTTCAGAACCCTATGGCCCTTTCTTGGCTACCCAATTGGCGGCAACGTCTGTTTTGTTTGATCCTGACAGAGTGAAATATCCGGTGTCGGCATCAGGCATTCGTCAGCATCCGTACCGTAATTGGTCCTTTATTCCGGCTATTGTGCGTCCTTTTTTTGTGAAGCGACTTTGTTTCTATGGCCCGGAAAGTACGGGTAAGTCCACCCTGGCAGAAACGCTTGCCCGGGTTTATCAGACTAACATAGTTCCTGAAGTGGCCCGTGAAGTGGTAACCTCGAATCAATTTACGCTGGAAGATATCATTCACATTGGCCATGCTCAAACCAACCGGATTCTGGACAAAACAAAAACAGCTAACAAGATTTTATTCTGTGATTCAGATCTGATTACAACTCAAATTTATTGCCTTAACTATCTGAAGCAGATACCCCCTGTTCTATTCGAGTTGGAACGAGCAGTTACCTATCACCAATACTTTTTATTTGATATTGATGTTCCGTGGGTAGCCGACAACCTGCGTGACCTAGGCTCCAGGCGGTTAGAAATGTATCAGATCTTCCGGCAGGAATTAACAAAAAGGCAACTACATTTTATTGAAGTTCGGGGAAGTTATCAGGAACGGGAGGCAAGGCTTCGGGCTTATTGCGACAATCTGCTATCAGATTAATACCGCTTGCCAGGGATTTCACTTTCAAATACTTCAACACACTTCCTATCCTGCAACGTGACATAACAGGTTGTTCCCAAAGGTCCACCAAATGCTAGGTTACTGGTAAGCTTTCCTTTCATGACAACCTCCCGAATCAGGGCTCCAGCAGGAGATAGGATGGCAACCGTCCCTTTGCCATGTCGGGTAACGTACAGGTTCCCTTGCTTATCGCATTTCATACCATCCATTCCGAAGTCAGTAAACTCATAGAAAAGTTTTTTATTAGTAATGTTGCCTTTCGAATCGACATCAAATGCCCAGATTTTTCGTTGAAGGCTTTCGTTTACATATAATATTTTTTCATTTGGGCTCAGTTCAATTCCATTCGTAGTGCCCATGTCATCTTGCAGAAGTATAGCCTTGTTCGGGCCATCAATTCGCCAGAGTTTTCCGGTTCCTTCTTTCCAGTTTGGATCCGAGGCAAATAGTTGTCCCTTCCGGTTGATGCATAAATCATTCGGTTGATTGAACGAAGGGTTATGGACATAGGTACTGACTACTCTGGTTTTCGCATCTACTTTTAGTACATTGTGTCCCTTCCAGTCGGCCAGTAATAAATTTCCCTTTTTATCGAACATGATGGCGTTAGCCACACTTCCTTCCGGTAAGGTAACATAGAGCTCAACCTCCCCATTCGGCTTCACCAATCCTATGGTTCCATCTTTCAGATAGTTAACCACCAGCAGATTACCGGCCTTGTCCACATTCGGGCCTTCAATATTTTCGGAGAAAATGTCTTCGGCCGTAAAATCACGGGCTTCGTAGTATTGCGGAAATACGAGTGAAAGCGGTGTGAATACGATCAATATAATTCCCCAAAATTTCATACGGTTTTGCCGACTCTATGACCTTTTGTGGCATAATATAAAATATACAAATACAATGGGATCATTATCATGTATGCCGTTTGCCGGTTTGTTATATCACTTAAATATCCGTATGCAAGTGGCAGAAGTGCTCCACCAGCAATACCCATTATTAATAATGCCGATCCTGTTTTTGTAAACTTCCCTAAGCCATCCAAGGATAGCGGCCAAATGCATGGCCACATTAGAGTGTTTGCAAAACTCAATAACACGACAAAAGCAATTGATACTCCACCATTGGTTAGCAGTGCGCAAAAGGTAAATACCATACCAAGAACTGTACTTACAATGAGTGCATTTTTTTGAGATATGTATTTAGGCATCACCAAAATGCCGAGGACATAGCAAGCAACAAGGGCGATTAAGCTATAAATACCAAACCTGCTTGAGGTGTCAAGATCAAAACCTTGATATTGTCCATACAGTCCAATGGTATCAATCGCAATCACCTCTGCGCCTACATACATAAAGATGCAAATTACCCCGAGTATCAGGTGAGGGAATGCAAATATTGATTCCTTGTTCTGGCTACCTGCTTTCGAATCAGTGTCTGAACTTTCGGGGTTGATCTCAGGAAGCGGTGCTTTGAGAATTAATATGGATAATCCGAAAAGAATAATTGCCATCACTGTGTAAGGAGCAATAACCCTTGATGCCAGGGCATCTAATTGCAGTGCCAACTCACTCCCGGTTAAAGATTGGATTCTTTCTGACATTTCAGCGGTATCGCTAAAAAGTAACTTCACCAAAACATATATTCCAATCATACCAGCGACTTTATTACATATCCCCATAATACTGATTCTCTTCGCAGCACTTTCAATGGGTCCTAAAATTGTCGCATAAGGATTCGATGCGGTTTGGAGCAGGGTAAGTCCGGTACCTTGAGCAAATAAACCTAAAAGAAAGAGTGGGTAAGAACGAGCCTGGGCCGCAGGTATAAAAATCAGAGAGCCTACGGCCATTGCAGCCAACCCGATTGACATGCCTTTAATAAACCCCGTTTTTTCTAGAATATATGATGATGGAATTGCCATCACGAAATAAGAAATATAGAATGCGAACGTAACGAAATAAGCCTGAGAATCGGTAAGCTCGCAGGCTTGCTTTAAAAAAGGTATTAGTACGCTATTAAGCCACGTGGCAAAACCAAAAATGAAAAACAGGACTCCAATGATGGTAATGGACATGAGGTAGCTGGAAGGTCGGGATTGGGTCATGGGTAGGAGGGGTTAGGCTTTCCGCAGTAAACTTCTATTTTTGCACAACTTTTAAATATCAGGTAATTACCCACTTTTAATTAATTCTCGCAAGTTGAAACAGGATCAAAAACTCTCTTTACTCGTGATGGCGGCCGGCATGGGCAGCCGGTATGGTGGCATTAAGCAAATTGATGGTTTTGGGCCCAATGGCGAAACTATCATGGACTACTCTCTTTATGATGCATTGCGAGCTGGATTTACGGAGGTGGTTTTTATTGTACGCGAAGAAATTAAAGAAACCGTAAAGGAAATCTTTCAGCCAAAGCTACAAGGCAAGGCCGATGTCCATTTTGTAGTGCAAACTCTGGAGAAGTTTGTTCCGGATCAGTTTTTACCGGTCGATCGCAAGAAACCCTGGGGCACCACCCATGCGATGTTGTGCGGCAAAGAGGTAATCAAAGGACCCTTTGCAGTTATCAATGCAGATGATTTCTATGGTAGGGAAGCATTTGAATCCCTGGCGAGTTTCTTTCGTACCGCACCGGCCGATCACCATGCCATGGTGGGGTATACATTAAAAAATGTATTGTCGGAGCACGGTAGTGTTTCGCGCGGCATTGCCACCCGCGATGATGCCGGCTTTTTGAAGAGCATGAAGGAACATACGGTTATTGTTCGGGAAGGTGATAAGATTATTTCGAAGAATGAGGGTCATATGGAGTTAGAGGCTACTGTGCCCGTGTCAATGAATTGCTGGGGGTTTCAGCCTGGAGCTTTTGAATTAACCGAAAAGCTCTTTGTTGAGTTTGTTTCTAAAAACTATCAGAATCCTGCTTCTGAATTTTATATCGCATTAATGGTAACGGAATTAATTAACCGTGGCCTGGGCAAGGTGCATATTTTACCGGGTGGTAAGACCTGGTTCGGGGTTACCTATAAAGAGGACAAAGAAGAGGTGTCGCATAAAATCCGGAACCTGGTACTGGAAGGGTTGTATCCATCCAAACTCTGGTAACGGATGAGGCCTGTTCCGGATTTAGTCTTAGGTGCTTTTGGGATCTCATCCGGAGCCTTGATTAAACCGATAGGGTCTGGACATATCCATCAAACCTTTCAAGTTGAAGATGGGAGGAAATTTATTTTACAGCGGATCAACAAAAATGTGTTTACCAGGCCCGAGGTAATTGCACGGAATAATCGACTGGCAGCAGAGTATTTGTTTAAGAATCATCCAGCGTATCTTTTTCCCACCCCGATTCCGGATCAACATGGAAATGATTTAGTGTATGCGGAAGATGGATTTCCCTGGAGGTTGTATCCATTAATTCAAAACACAGTAACGGTTGATTTTGTCACCTCCGTACAGCAAGCATTTGAGGCGGCCAAGGGGTTTGGATTGTTGGCACGCAATCTTGAAGGAATAAATTGTGATATGTTTGAGCCCACTCTGGAGCAGTTTCACGACCTCAGCAGACGCTATGAACAGTTTGAATCAGCGCTTGCCAATGCCGCAGACTCCATTCTGGCACAAGTTTCAGAAGAAATAGCGTTGGCCAAACAGTTTAACTTCCTGGTGGATGAATACAAAAGATTAATTCATAGTGGTACGTTAACACTACGCATTACACACAATGATACAAAGATCAACAACATTCTATTTGATCAAACCCTGAGTAAGGCAACATGTGTTATAGACCTGGATACCCTGATGCCGGGTTATTTCATTTATGACCTGGGGGATATGGTGCGCACGTGTGTAAGCCCGGTAAGCGAGGAGGAATTCGATGTTTCCAACATTGCCTTTCGCAAGGAGATTTATGATGCCCTGCTTTCGGGGTATCTTTCCGAAATGCGACCATTCTTATCGCCTGCAGAGTTAGCCGCGGTTCCATTTGCCGGAAAGATGATGACTTATATAATGGCGCTGCGGTTTCTGGCGGATTTTTTACGAGGCAACACCTATTATCATATTTCCTATCCGGATCAAAATAAGGTACGGGCCCGTAATCAACTGCACCTTTTAAATATTCTTATCGGGGCAGTTTAATAAAATTTTACATCTTGCAGTTCTTATTTAATAGCCATCAATCTACACGCTTATGAAGCAACTCATTTTGTTGATTTCTTTTTTTGTGGTGCCAATCACCGGATTTTGTCAATACAAATCACCCGCACAGAAGTATGCCGAAACCATAACAGTGGATGATTTGAAAGATGGATTAACCATTTTGGCATCGGATGCGTTGGAAGGTCGTGAAACGGGAAGCCGAGGTCAAAAAATGGCAGCTGCCTTTATTGCCAATCATTTCGAACAATTGGGGCTGCAGGCACCGGTAAACGGATCGTATTATCAACCGGTTGATCTGTATTCCGTTACGCCCGGTGAGATATTTATACGGAGTAGCGGCATTCAATATAATAACTTTAAGGACGTGGTGTATTATGGCTCAGCGCCAAGTAATGGGATTGTTTCTGGTGAAGTTGTATTTGTTGGCAAAGGAACTGAAGCCGATTATGCGGGGCTGACCGTTAAGGATAAAGTTGTAGTGCTACTCAGTGACGCGCTTTCCTTCAACCTTTTTTCTGCTTTGCGTACACCCGTGACTCTGGCACGAGAGAAAGGTGCCAGTTTGGTGATGGTTTTATCAACATCAAATTCCAACGAGTTTGGCCAATTTGCGACTCAGCTTCAGGGATTCTTGTCGGAAGGAAATCTTACATTGGACAAACCTAACTCAGGTAATGCCAATAAGGGTGTATTCTTCCTCAACCAGCCAGTAGCCGAAAAAATCTTTAACACTACGTTTAGCAAGCTAACGAAAGCGGCCACGGAATCTCCAAAATCCAAGTCGTTGACGAAACTCAAACCGGGTAAGATTGAGTATCAGGTATCCATGGATAGTAGATCCGTAAAATCTGAGAATGTGCTCGGCTTTTTGGAGGGAACTGACAAGAAGGAAGAGGTGATCGTAATCACGGCACATTATGATCATATCGGCATTCGTGATAGCGGTTCAGGAGATCGCATCAATAATGGAGCAGATGATGATGCTTCCGGAACCATGGCTGTGTTGGAAATGGCGGAGGCTTTCGTGCAAGCTAAAAAGGAGGGGAATGGTCCGCGCAGAAGTTTGTTGTTTATGACGGTAACCGGAGAGGAGCAAGGGTTGTTTGGCTCACAATATTATGTTGAAAACCCGGTGTACCCATTGGCGCAAACTGTGGCCAATCTGAATATTGATATGATTGGACGAAGGGATGGGGAGCATGCAGGAAAGCCGGATTATGTATATGTAATTGGTTCTGACAAGCTCTCTTCCGAATTGCACGAGATCAACGAACGGAGCAACAGTTCTTATACAAAACTGGTATTTGATTATACCTACAACGATGAGAATCATCCAACCAACCTATACAAGCGATCGGATCATTGGAATTTTGCCAAGAACGGAATCCCCATCATATTTTATTTTGATGGAATTCACGAAGACTACCACCAGGTAACAGATGAAGTCAGTAAAATTGAGTTTGATTTATTGGCTGCCCGTGCAAAATCCCTATTTTATACAGCTTGGGAATTGGTAAATCGTGAAGACCGGATAAAGGTGGATAGGAAGTAACGAACTTGTTAGCTTCTTCGGAATATCTGGATTATTAATTTTCCGTCCGTTTAGAAAGGAACATGCACATGTCGCTCGGCATGATAGCTCGAACGAACCAGCGGTCCTGACTCCACGTATTTTAACCCGCGTTTCAATCCTTCTTCTTTATACATGGAAAATGTGTCGGGGTGGATAAATTCGGCCACTTCCAGGTGCATTTTGGTAGGTTGTAAATATTGTCCCAGAGTTAGAATCATCAGTCCGTTGGCCGCTAAATCATCCATGGCCTTGAACACTTCCTCCCGGGTTTCACCAACCCCCAACATAATTCCGGATTTGGTTCGCTTTCCTGCTTCGCGAATCCTTTTTATTTGCTCCAGGCTGCGTTCGTATTTTGCCTGCGGGCGTACGAGGCGGTAAAGCCGGCCTACTGTTTCCATGTTATGCGACACCACTTCCTGGCCACCCTCAATCATGTGGTATAAAGCATCCCAGTTACCCTTTGTGTCGGGAATCAAGGTTTCGATGGTGGTTGTTGGACTTAAGGCTTTTGTTTGAACCACGGTTTGATACCAGATTTCAGCACCCCGGTCTTTCAACTCATCGCGGTTAACCGAAGTAATGACGGCATGCTTCACGCCCATTTTTTTTATTGCTTCTGCAACCCGCGCAGGTTCTTCAACATCGTATTCGGTTGGTTTTCCGGTGGCAACCGCACAGAAGGTGCAGCTTCGTGTACACACGTTTCCTAAAATCATGAAGGTGGCGGTACCTGCACCCCAGCATTCACCCATGTTTGGACAATTGCCGCTTTCGCAAATCGTATGAAGTTTATTCTCGTCAACCAGCTTGCGCACTTTTGCGTATTCGGGGCCAACGGGCAACTTAACCCGCAGCCAATCCGGTTTGCGTTTTCTGGTTTCTTCTTTCGATATAACCGGTAGTTCGATCATAATCAGGCTGCGTGGATGATGGTTAATGCCTACCGCTTTCCAAAACAATAATTATTTACCGATAAGTTCCTTGTATTGATCAGCACTCAACAGGCCGCTTGCTTCGGCAGGTGTTGAGATTTCCACCTTCACCATCCAACCCTCGCCATACGGATCGCTGTTTACCTTTTCGGGTGCAGACTCCAGACTTTTATTAAACTCAGCAATTTTTCCGCTGATGGGCATATACAAATCGGAGACCGTTTTCACCGCCTCAACAGTTCCAAATACATCGTGCTGATTGATTTGCTGACCAACGGTGGAGATATCGACATAAACGATGTCTCCTAATTCGCCTTGGGCAAAATCTGTAATGCCAACGGTTGCTTTGTTACCTTCAATTTTAATCCATTCGTGGTCTTTGGTGTACTTCAGGTCTGCAGGAATGTTCATAGGGATTGATAATTTGCCCCAAAAATAATGAAAGAATAGACCTAGTGGATCAAATTCCAGTTATTTTCCTTCGGAAGGAGCCTGCCTATTGCGCGAGGTTAAAGAGGATTTTAACACCCGCCCGGGTGGTAGAGCGCTTGTAGGAATTGGTAACCAGGGGTTCATTAATTGTTCTTTCCAGATAGGTTTGTACCCGCAGTTTCTGATTGACCAGGTAGCTGATGTTTGGACGTAACTGAAAGTTGATGTTTCCATTCGTGATGGTATTGATTTCATCAATTTTTCGTTGAATGGTTCGGTTGTTGGCAACACTCATATTGAGTTGGAAAGTAATATCATTCTTGAGGGTGATTACGCGGCCCTGACTTTTGAAGGGCAACTTCATGTTGTTTTTGGTATAGCCCACATCCACGGACCAATCCTTGCTGTTGAGTTCTGTTATTTGTGAGTTGGAAATGTTGAGCGCCAGGTCGCGCTTGGTTTTGTACTCAAATCGGAAATTCAATTTTGTCTTTGTACGGAAGTTGATTCCAATCAAAGGAGCAAATTGTTCACTGATCATCACCTGACTGATTACATAAACCGGTATCAATTCTCCGTTCGCATTCGTCTTACTAGCGAATTGTCCTTGATTATAATCTTCAATGGGATTACTGATCCGCACATCTTCGTACTCTAGTGAATTTGAATAATTCACCACCGAATAGGATGAATTATAGGCATGATTAATCGTTATGGATTGGAAAATATTCTTTAATCCTTCCAGTTTACTCAGCCCCGTATAATCCAGCCGCCAATTCGGAATTGGAATTACCGGAAAGGGAGAAAGAGTGACTGACTCAGCGGGTTTGCCCGTATACGCAGCCAAAAAGGCTGGAATGAGTACATCTTGCGACCGGGTTTCGTACGAGTTACCGGTCAACCCCGTAAAGCGATCCTGAACAATACCAATGTTATCTTCAAATTGATTGAACACGGTTGAGGTAAGGCTTTCATTATTTTTAAAGGCAGTGTTAATGGTCAGGATTGAGATTTTATAGGATCCAATCCGGCTGGGGCTTAATGATTCATAGGCAGTTCCCGTGGAATCGATGCGGAAAATTTCCTGAAAGGAAGACATGGAATTTTTCTTAACATCCAATTGAATTTTCAAATCGGGGGTAGGTTCAATGGCCGCCCGCATGCCCAGATCAGTCGTTTGATTTTGTACAAAGGGGGTGGTCAATTTGTTGCTGGTCGATAACCAGCCGTTATCAGCGGCCTTCTGTTGGAAGTTGGGATCTTGTTTCCCCAACACAAAGCCCCAACCCGGAGCACTCCAGGATTTGTCCAAACCAAAGAGATGGGGCTCGGGTAAGTACCCCGGCAAGATCGTTCCCTGATTAAGCGAATACGTTCCTGTAATGTTTCTTAAGGACATGATCAATCTAAAGAATCCCTTCAGAACCTTTAAATCCGGAGGCCGCTTTACGGTATCGGGTTGGGTGGCTTTGTTTTGAGAGGTTACGGTTGGTTTGGGTGTGTTAATGCTTTTCAGGAAACCGATCTTATTGTAGAGTTTTACCATGTCAATACGCCCACTCAGCGCCTGTTCCTGTGTGTTCTGAATAATGTTACCGAGTTTCAAACTATCCACGGTTTCAAGAGGTCCTGCTTTCCAGTTATAGCCTACATTATACCGGTATTCGGCACCGAGCCAGTTGGTAAGCGGTAATTTATCCAGCGGCACGATGTAGTTTACCGAAATGTTCTGATCAAAATTCTTCGGGCGTCCGAAATTTTTCAGATTGTTGATGACAATATCCACAGAGTCTTTGTTATCAAGATCACCATCCGGTTCATCGATGATGGCATTCATCCGGGCTGAGTAATCCAACGTTAGTGATTTTGCTAAACTCCACCGTACATTATAGAAACGATTGAATACAAAAAACTTCTGATAATTCGGGATGGAACTGAGGGCATCCGTATTAGCGTTTCGATAAATCATCTTACTAAAAGAGCGGTCTAATTCTCCGCGGATGGAGATACTGGAGGGCAACGGGTTAAAATTGAAATCTTTTATAAGTTGAAGAAAGGGCGAAGACAAGATCTTTGAGTCTTTGAAGGGCTCAAACCCTTTGAACTTGGGCGAATACTGCCAGGCAATAGCCCCTTTGTAATTTCGCCTGGTGTTTTCCTGCAGATTGAAATTGGTTTGCGTAGCCTCGCTGAATGCATAAGTGAATGCAAAATTTTCGATATCATAAATATGACTTTTCGCTTCCTTGTTCAACTTCACCCTACGCACGTTGGTGAAGTTGAGACTTCTTCGGATGGACTGATCCTGAATCAGCTTTTTATAGGCCTCTCGTTCTGCATCGGTATCGTACGATTTCAAGGCCGCTTCCAGCCGTAAGTCGGGATTGGCCGGATCGTAATTGGGATTTATTGTTGTATTCTCATAGCTGATGAACATTGGAATTTTTAAACCCGTCCAGGTGGGTAACAGTTTGTCAACACTCAGGTTGGCCGAAACATCGTAGGTTGTGGTTTCACCGCGGGCCCGCTCTGAGATTTTCGATTGCACGCCACCATACCCAAAGCTAATATGACGAACAGATCCGGTTACCGTTCCCAGATCGGCTAGTTTTGTATTCAAAACAACATTGCCTGCCCACCCGGCAGTGCGGTCAAAATCCGTGAGGCGCAATTCGTTGGCCCAAATGCAAAAATCAAAAGACTTACCATCGCCACTGCGAGGGTTGCGGACACCGATCATCATCATTTTAACCTGACTTAAATCTGGGCGGCCGAGGATCCGGATACCATGTTTATCAACTTGTCTGGGCCCTTCTTGTGGATACAATACGCCTAAATCAAACTCTTCGCGATCGCGATTGGCTTTTAGCGCATACAGTTCATCCAGGTCAAGATCGATTTGATTTTCATCGGGCCACACAACGGATACATCCCGCTCTGCACCCGGAGGTGTTATCTTCAACGGAATTTCTATTTCATAATAATTCTCATTGAAGTCAGTGCCAACTCGTAAGAAGGCTGTCAATTCACCATCCTGAATCGGCTTAGCGAGGTTGGTGCTATGCGCGCTCAAAAACATTTTAATGCGACCATAGTTAAAGAAGTCCATTGATACGTTTTTGAAAATAGCGCGGGCATCGCCATCCGGCAATTCATTTACACACATTTGTACCGACTGCTCGTTAAGTCTTCGTTGCACCGTGGAAGTATTGTCGCGGTCGCGTCTTAAGGGTTCGATGTATCCCGGCTTAATGTCATTGCCGGCTCCATTTTCTTCCACATTCACAACGGAAACCGCAAAGTTATCGAGGTTGGGTTCAATAGGTTCTCCAAATCGCGACTCCTGCAGGTTGGCGGTATAACGTCTCCACCGGTTGCCCACGGTGCGGAACTTGGCCAGGCGCAACACCACCGGTTGTTGAAACTCGGATAAAAACATCCGGATGTACCGGATCGATTTAAACCCTTCCAGGTTGCCTACCTTCTCGTCAAAACTGCGTACGGGAATGCGGAACAGGTACCAGGTCACCTCATCACCATTTACAATGTTGGAAATTTTATCAACAATGAATTTGTCGCCTACATCCAGTTGATTTGGTTTTAGTTCGATGGAATAGGAATAATATTCTTCCAGATCGCTGATGGTATTATCCTGATTTAAGTCCTCATTGTCGGGAATAGTGGTGCCCGATTTTGGCGTTTCATCCGAACTGTTTAGCACCGGAGTATTATTTTCCTGTCCGTTGAAATTTTTATAGCGCTCAAGAATTTGTGCATCGGCCGCATCAAACGCATCGCTTAAAAAATATTGAAAGTCATCAGCCGAAGGGTCATTGGAAACCAGATCGCGAAGGGAGGGGTTAGCAATCGAATTCAGAAAACCGGAAAATTTATTTCGTTCATAAGTATTATTGGCTCCATCCAACCCCACGTCCTGAAAGGGTCTTCCATCCGGGTTGTTATCAAAAGCATTGTTTAAGTACTGCTTATTTGTAACATAGCCCCAATCGTTCGAAGTTACATTGAGTGCAGTGGTGTCACCATTGGCCGGTAAGCCGTTTTCAAAAGCGTGCTTGCCATCGCGCATGACGTCTTCGGATAAGCTTCCTAAATGAAAAGTAAGTCGCCCACCGGTGGTATTTACTTGCGATGTATTACCATCGTTGATCTTTCCATTTTCCGAATTGATAAATGGATCCATGAGCCAAAACTCAAGATATTCTACGTTCGCCTTGTCAAAGTCAACCTCTGTGCGGATGGCCGTAATGATGCCACCCCAATTATTGGCCGGGTTCTGAAGCGTTCCGTCACCATTTAGATTAGAGGCGTTGTAATTGTAAGGCCCTCGTTCCGTAGGGTAATAGGCCACATCAAAGATTTGTTCATAGAAGTTGCCCACCTGGGCATCAAAGTATCTGAAAATTTCCTGGGGTTCGACCGGACGCACATAGTGATTGAGCAGGTCTTCCGATTGAATGTTTTGTGGTTTAAACTGGCCTCCGGATCGATAGAAGATATTGTCAATCTGATACCAGGCCAGCTTGGCGCGCTTGAAACCGGCACGCACATCATTCGGTGAGCCCGAAGCCTCATCAAATTCTCGCGGAACCGAGGCAAGTTTCCAGGCTTGTGGACTGAGCAGACTGTAGGGTGTGGCTGTATTTTCAAAGTCATCAATGAAGGAGGTTCCTTCACCATCAACAATGTTGGAAGTGCCCGGCAATAGCTGTGCAAATTCGGCATTAAGCGTAATGGCAGATTGTTCTTTGGTTTGAAGGAAAGGCAGGAAATCTACCATCTTCGTGAGGAAGCGGGAGTCCTTTCGCATATTTAAGTCCACCCCGTATTGCAGATTTCGGGCTGGTTCCGTTCCGATTGGATTTCGGCTAATGAGTGGGCGCTCGTTGTAATACAAGAGGGTAGAACCAAGATTGATATCCTCGTTCAATTTATAATCAAGCCGTGTACCGATCAGGGACCGCGTTTGGAAGGCAAATGGATCTTGCTGCTCATAGGTAATATCAATGTCTTTACCGGAGCTAAGGATACCTTCGTTCAGGATGGTAACTTTGCCGAACGTATAATCGACCGTGTAATCCGTTCCTTCCCGCAAAGGAGTACCCCCGGCATATACTTTTACGGAACCCGGTGAGATATTGAATCCCTGAATGATAATTTCTTTACCTGAACCGGCTTTGAAAGAGCCCACCAGATAGAATTTATTCTTGGTCGCGAAAAGTTCTGCTTCGGCCTTGGTGGTTCGATAGAGTGTATCGTAGACGTATTTGTTAATTAACTGGTCGCGTAGCGCGTTGTTGGTTTCTTTTGCAAACAAATTCCGAAGCGCTTTATCAAAAGGCTCCAGATACGGAAAAATAATCGCTCCTGTTTCCGGGTTTACGGTAATGCGTTCAACAAAGTCGAAGTTGCCATCAGGCTGGGGGTCGTTGTATGGATTCAGCCGGTCCAAACCGAATACCTGTATCAATTGCTGTGTACGGGCGTACTCGCCTTCCTGTAGTTGAGGATTATCTATCCCGGTTCGGTCATCCCGGTAAATTAATCGCAATTGAAAACCATCGCGTGTTAGCTGACTCACGTTCAGGTTGTAGATGTTTTTCATCATTAAGTTCCACGTAGGATAGATTTTTCCCTGCGGATCTTTGATGCTGATTTTACGGGGCCTTAACAGCTTTAAGTATACAACTTGGTCTTCCGGTTTATTTCCATAGTCCTCCGAGAGTTCACCCACTTTGTATACCCGGCCGTTGTAGGTGTATTCAAAAGCAATGGCAAGGGCTTCATCGTTTTGCAACTTTCGCTGGAGGGTTAAATAGCCTAATTCCTTGTTGAACGAGAATTCACTGGTGAGTAATTTCCGTGCGCTGGTTATTTTTTCGAAGTCAATGCCATTAACAAAACCTAACCCCTCCAATGCTTGATTGATTCCATCGGAATTAGCCGAAACCGTACCCAGTAAGTCGAACAGGTTGTTGGCATTGTTGGCCGTTGGAAAATTCGGATTGGAGCTGGTTGTCAGAATATCCTTACGATACACTTTGCCCGATTCCCCCATGTCCATGAAGCCCACCACATTTCGGAGGGTTTGCGTATCGTTCTGTCGATTGAGCAGATAGACTTCGACTCTGGTAATGTTAACCCCCGAAGTAATTTGGGGCAATGTTCCGAGCCAGGGTTCGAAATTGTCTCGGAAAAACTGACCTAAAAAGAAATGCCGGTTCTCATCATAGTTTGAGCCCACAATTTCAAACGGCCGACCCTGGGCTGCCCCATTCGTACTTCCGCTCACTTTGATTGAAGACTGCTTACCGCGCTGTGTCGTAGCGAGCGTAGTGACGTACATTTTACCAAACTGCATTTGGGCTTTTACCCCAAACAGGTTTTGCGATCCGGTAATTAAACTGTTGTTGAGGGGCAGGCTGACATTTCCAATCTCGAGTTTTTTTAAGATGTCCTCTTTAAAACCAGAATACTCGACTTTCATGTTGTTTTGAAAATCGAAGGAATTGTTGTTATCAAAGTTGGTGGTAACCGCCAGCTTTTCGCCCACCTTACCCACCACACTTAAATTGATCTGTTGATCAAACTCAAAGCCACCATTCTTTTGTTGCCGCAACGGGATGGATGGGTTTTCGATGCGTTGCCATTGCCCCCCGAAATCAAGATTGACAAAGCCGCGGGGGATCAGCTCAACATAGCTGCCGCCAAAAATTCGATCCAGGACCGGGCTTACATAAATCTTGGGTGTAAGATTGCGGCTGCTAACGGCACTTTCGCCATCCAGTGCCTTGCTTCGGGTTTGCCAATAGGTTCGCTTCATCAGTTGATCTTGCTGTTTCACGAATTCATCGAACGTCATGGAAGAAGGTGCCCGGTAGTTCAGCTTTCCGAACTTTTCGTAGATGCTATAATGAAGACCGGTATCGAGTTGAATGTCGGTACTCAGGCTTTTGGGGTCTTTCAAATAAAGCGGTGAGGCAGTCGTGTAATTGGAGAAGGGGTCGCCATAGCGATCGCGGATTCTGAAAGATGGTCGGAAGGGGCTCGAAATCTGGTATCGGGCAGAATCAATACGTGTTGTATCACCACGCTGGCCAAAGGCTTGTGGCAAAGTCCAGCCGGATAGGAGACAAATACCCAGGCCGAGGATGAGCTTAATCTTCCGCGTACTTACAATCAATTGTGGTTCAGGCGTTTTTAAGTGCTTGTTTTACGAGCTCTTCTAAACTTATCGTGTTTCCCGACTTCTTCAGAACGGTATCAACACTTTTCTCGGCTGCCGCTTTAGCGATGCCCAGCGTCATTAGTGCAGTTAACGCTTCCTGACGCATGGTATTGTGTCCAAAACCCCCTTTTCCGGCCCCGTCTTCAGTCGAATCTTTGCGCAGTTTATCCTTCAGTTCCAGGATCAGCCGTTGAGCGGTTTTGCCACCGATGCCCTTCACCGCCTGCAAGGCAACCGTATCCTCGCGGATAATGGCTGCCCGTAGTTCCAGTGGGGGAAGGTAGGATAGTACAACCAGGGCCGTATTGGGCCCAACGCCATTCACCGAGATTAAATGCTGAAACATCTGTTTTTCGGCTTCGCTCGCAAACCCGTATAGAATGTGGGCGTCTTCGCGTACATGTAAATAGGTGGCCAGTTGAAGATCCTCCCGGTCTTTAATCTCCGAAAAAGTGTTCAGCGAGATACTAATTTGGTAGCCGATTCCATTTACCTCCAACAGTACAAACGTAGGCTCTTTGTGAACGAGCTTTCCTTTCAGGTATGCAATCATGAAAGCTTAAAAAATAAATTGCAGTTTACGAGGATTTAACCACCTAAACAAGGGTAGAAAAGCGGTCGAAATCAGACCTGTGTTTAAATGACCAGGGCCAATTGTTTTGGAATCAATCCTCTTACCTTTGTGGAATGAATCCCTTCGCTCCGACAAAAAATCTCGCGATTGATTTAGGCAACAACAATACTCTGCTGTGCGATCAATCCTCCCTGTTGCTTTCACAACCTTCATTCATGGTGGTGAATGAGTTAAATAATAGAATCGAAGCGGTGGGCGATCAGGCTTACGAAATGTTGGAAAAGACACATTCCAACCTGAAGCCGATAAAGCCGTTGAAGGGAGGCGTGATTTCGGATGGTGAATCGGCTAAAAAGATGTTGAAGGAGCTGGTAGGCAAAGTGAGAAAGCCATCCCTTTTTCCATCGGGATTCAATTACCTTTTATCAGGCGTTCCGTATGACACTACCCCTGTAGAAAAGCGGGCCTTGCGCGATGCGCTGGATCAGTTTTCGTCTCGGTATACGCATTTGGTACACGAACCGCTGGCAGCCGCACTGGGATTAGGGTTAAATATTCAGGAGCCTGAAGGCAAAATGGTGGTCGATATCGGTGGGGGCATTACAGAAGTGGTTGTCATTTCCCTGTCCGGAATTGCCGCCTTTCAATCCATCCGTGTAGCCGGAGATGCCTTGGATGAAGAGATTCAGGATTACTTTCGCAGAGAATACAATCTTTCCATTGGCCTTAAATCTGCTGAGAAAGTTAAGAAGGAAATTGGATGTATTTATAGTCCTATAGCCGATAAGAAAATGGTGGCCATCGTGAAAGGGAAGGACTTAATGGAGGGCATACCAGCGAGTCGTACCATCACCCAAACTGAACTAACCAAGGTACTCGAAAAACCATTTCGTCAGATTGAAGAGTGCATCCATCAGTCATTGGAAATTTGCCCACCCGAATTAGCCGCGGATATCTACCAATCCGGAATTCATGTCACCGGAGGCAATGCACTTCTGAAGGGGATTAAAGAACGATTTGCTCAGACATTTCAAATTCAGGTGCATATCGACCCGCTGCCCTTATTGGCGGTTAGTAAGGGTATTGGGCAGGTATTAACGGCTCCACAAAAATTCAAAGCTGTTTTACTATAGCTTATAAGTGTTCATTTTTTTCGTGCAGCTGGGCATCCACCACAGCAATGGCAGCCATGTTGATGATGTCGCGAATGGAACTACCCAGTTGCAGAATGTGTACGGGTTTCTTCATTCCCAGTAAGACCGGGCCTATCGCTTCGGCACCTCCAATTTCCATCAGGAGTTTGTAAGCAATGTTGCCGGCTGCCAGGTTTGGAAAGATGAGTGTATTTGCGCCCTCTTTGGCAAGTGCGCTAAAGGGATAGTTTTCTTTCTGAAGATCGGTGTCAAATGCAACATTTGCCTGGATGTCGCCATCAAGCGTAAGGTCTGGATACTTTATTTTAGCCAGTCGAACAGCTTCCCGCGTTTTTTCGGGTACAGGCCCTTTGCTCGAACCGAAATTGGAATAGGACAACATCGCAACGCGGGGTTCGATATCAAAGAATTTAACACCCCGCGCGGCCAGGCCGATGATCTCCACCAGATCGTGAGCAGTCGGATCAACATTCACCGTACAATCGGCAAAGAAGAATGTACCTTTTTTATTCATGATGATGTACATACCGGCCACGCGATTCACACCTTCGGCCATACCAATGATTTGCAGTGAAGGCAGGATGGTTTTCGGGTAATCCTTCGTCAGACCCGATACGAGCGCATCGGCTTCTCCAAATTCAACCATCATGGCACCAAAGGCATTTCGATCGCGCATAACGCGGATAGCATCATTGATTGTTATTCCTTTGCGTTGTCGTTTTTGATGGTAAGCCAGCGCGTATTTATCGGTTCGTTCTTGCTCCTCCCGCGGATCAATGATTTTACAGTCGCTGAGATCGAGTCCGAATTCAGTAGTCAGGCGTTCAATTTCCTTGCGACTTCCCAATAAAATGGGATGGGCAATTTTTTCATCTTGTAATACTTGAGCTGCTTTCAATATTTTAATATGATCAGCTTCAGCAAAAACGATTGTTTTTGGCTTCTTCTTCGCCAAATCGATGATGCGTGAAGTTAATTTCTGATCGATACCCACTCGCTTTAATAAAATCTGATGGTAGTGTCCCCAATCAGTGATTGGATTGCGGGCTATGCCCGAATCCATGGCCGCTTTGGCAACGGCTGGTGAAACGGTTGTAATTAATCGCGGGTCAAGAGGCTTGGGGATTAAGTATTCTCTTCCAAACTGAATGCGGTCAATTCCGTAAGCCTGAAAAACAATATCGGGCACTGGTTCTTTGGCTAACTCGGCAAGTGCCCGCACGGCAGCTAGCTTCATGGCTTCGTTTATTTCGGTGGCTCTCACATCCAGGGCTCCACGAAAAATATAAGGGAAGCCCAGTACGTTATTCACCTGATTCGGATGGTCGGAACGGCCCGTACCCATAATCAGATCGGGACGTGTTTTCTTGGCGAGGGCATAATCAATTTCGGGATTCGGGTTGGCGAGTGCAAATACGATGGGATCCTTCGCCATCGCCAAAACGTCTTCAGGTTTTAAAATGTCGGCAATGGAAAGGCCAACGAATACATCAGCACCTTTTATCGCTTCTTGCAGGGTGGTTAATTTCCGATCGGTGGCGAACTCTTTCTTGCTCGTATCGAGGCCTTCCCGGATTTTTGTGATCACACCCTTGCTATCGCACATGATCAGATTTTCTTTTTTAAGTCCGAGTGCGAGATACAATTTTGAACACGATACGGCCGCAGCTCCGGCCCCATTCACCACCAACACAATTTCAGAAATCTTTTTGCCTACAATTTCAAGAGCATTCAGCAGCGCAGCGCTGGAGATAATAGCCGTGCCGTGTTGATCATCGTGCATGATGGGGATGTGCATCTTTTCACGCAACTCGGTTTCTATTTTGAAACACTCGGGGGCTTTGATATCCTCCAGGTTCACTCCACCAAAGGTGGGTTCGAGGGCTTTCACAATTTTGATGAAGGCATCCGGGTCTTCCTCATCGATCTCAATATCGAAGCTGTCGATGCCGGCATACTTTTTAAAGAGTACGGCTTTGCCTTCCATCACCGGTTTGGAAGCTTCCGGACCGATATTGCCCAGGCCGAGTACAGCCGTGCCGTTTGATATCACGGCTACCAGATTTCCTTTGGAAGTATATTTGTAGACATCGTCTTTATTGGCGGCAATTTCTTTGCAAGGTTCGGCTACGCCTGGTGAGTAAGCCAGGGCCAGGTCCAATTGTGTGCTTAACATTTTTGTAGGCACCACTTCAATTTTTCCAGGCTGGCCTTGCGTATGATAGTTTAAAGCATCTTGCTTTCGGATCTTAATCGACATAAGCAGATAAGGTTATAAATTAGGGAAAGCAATTTACAACCTGACGAGTAGGATTAAACTTTTTAGCAGGAAATTATTGACTGATTTATATCAGACTATTTGGCGGCAACTTTGATTTCGTTGCTGGTTCGGAACGTGTATAAAATGGTTTCCAGTTCGCGCATAATTTCGCGTTGGTCTTTTCCGGGGGCAAATGTAAACCCTTCCACATAGTACAAGTAGCCCAGAGGTTCATCCACCATCGTATAACCGAGGAACGGCCCACCCATGGTGAGGTTGTTGGTACGCCATAGCCCCTTCATTTCAACGGCAAATTTTTTGTTAAAATTGATCTCCCGTATCAGAACGGGTTTAAAGGGTATAGAGGTTTCCGTAACAAGATAGGTATCCAATCGTTCCGGATCTTCAAACAAGTATTTTTTACACACTTCATCACGAAAGGTTATCAGACTGTCCTTTTTAAATTGATCGGGAGACACGTACTTTTTTCTCGCAATGAAAATATCCTTATCGTCTCTTGGGTTGATCTGGCGCAGCCACAGAAAATCACTTTCATGCTGTACCAATTGATAGCCAAAGGGAATCTTCATTTCACACTGGAATTCTTTCCGCAGAATTTGCGGAACCCCCTTCACTTGCCCGGATTTATATAATGAGGTAGTGAGTCGTTCCCGCTCACGAAGGTTAAAGTAGTCAATCAGTTTTGAGCCATGCGTACGAATATGTTGAATCAGTTCTTTTTCTGTTTTTGAAAAGAGAAACAGCACCTCCTGATTTTTAGCAAAGACGTTTTTTACATTTTGACTGAACAAGGTGGGGTCAGTTTTGATTTTTTCGAGCGATTCGGGAGTAAACGTTCTTTTAATTATACCGGCCCCTGCGCTCCGTTGATCCAACGTAACAGCAAAAATCAGGTTTCTGCGTTGCTTTAAAACAAAGTTGAGTTTGCGCGGATCAATCCAGCGCATGTGAAAAATTGATTCTTTGCGTGGTAACCCTTCCATTTCGGCACTAAAGAGCGAATCAATTACATTTCCTAAGGGCCCCTTCCATTGTGCCGAGTCCATGATCAAGAAAATGTCACCCGATCGACCGGAAGCAGGTGGGAGATTGGCTCCCGTTTTATCTCCATCTGCACATGCGGAAACCAGAAACAATACAATGACGCTAAGCAACAACGGGTATTTCATGAACAATGATGGAAATTATACTCTATAATTCATTTTTGACAGATTCGTCACAAGATTTGATTAGCCCACAATTAATTTTTGACCTGGTTGCAAGGTGTTGCTTTTCAAGTTATTGAGGCTCTTGATTTTTTCAATGGTTAATCCCGGAACCTTTTTAGAGATGTCCCACAAGGTATCCCCCGGTTGTACGATATAAGTTTTTGCATCGGGTGATAAGAAGACGGGATCAGCGGTCGAGTTTGATTTTGCAACCGTGGTTCGTCCAGATTTTACCCATACCACCAACCGTTGCCCCGGATAGATCGTGTTGGTGCGAAGGTTGTTCCAGGTTTTCAAATCCTGTACACCAACGCCATGCCGCTCAGCAATCAATCCCAGAACATCTCCCGACTGTACTTTGTAGGTGATCATCTCACGGCCATACGTATCCCCATATGAATTTTTGGCGAGCATCTCTGTTTCTTTTCTTCCCACGCGTGAAGCAGAATCCAGAATTACCATCCGGTTCCCATTTAAGATTTCTTTTGAGTGTACCGGGATTTTTAGTACCGGATAACGGCTGTTATCGGGTAACACGTTTCGCAATACGGCCGGGTTTAATTTTTGAAGATCCTCTAGACAAGTACCTGTTAGTTTTGCCAGGGTTTCGAAATGAAGATAAGTTTTTACATGAAGTGTATCATAGGGCGGTAACACTTCCCGGGCATCTTCTGCCAGATTATGTTGCTCGGCATAATTCAATGCATAAATGATGGCAATAAACTGAGGAACATACGCCCGGGTCTCCCTCGGCAGGTGTGGATACACTTCCCAAAATGATTTCTTATAACCTGATCTCCGAATCGCTTTACGTACTGTGCCCGGACCTGAATTATAAGCGGCCAGTGCCAGTTCCCAGTTGCCAAAAATCCGATGCAGTTGGGTAAGGTATTGGCAAGCGGCTTCGGTGGCCTTGTCGGGATCCATCCGGTCATCGATGTAGTAATCTGTATGCAATCCAAAGTAACGGCCCGTGCCCGACATAAACTGCCACAGCCCAACGGCACGTGCTCGAGAAATAGCCCGCGGATTCAGTCCGGATTCAATGATTGACAAGTACTTCAGTTCATCTGGAAGGTGATGCTTTTCAAGATATTTTTCGAACAACGGAAAATAGATGTCGGTTTTTCGTTGCATGGTACGCGTATATTCCCGGTTGCGAACCGTAAAAAAATCGATAAACCCATGCACCGTGGTATTGTACGTGAGCGGGATGGTTTTTTGAAGACAACCTAACCGATCGGCTAATAATTCAGGGGTATCGTCACCGGGTATATATTCAAGATCCGTTGGAAGGAAGAGTGAATAGATCAAACTTGAATCCACAGGAAGTACTTCTTGCTCAGGCTCTTCAATGGCGATCGAATCAGGCAAGGGATCTTGCCCAAATGCTTTCAATGCCAGGAAAACAAAAGATACTACAGCAACACTAAATTTCATTTCACTTCTTTTATTCCCAAAAATCACGCTAAGTTCATAATAACTTGCGAGAACTGAAAGAGTCGTGACTCATTGAAGTCGTCCGCAGTCAATTGAATGCCAATCGGTAACCCTTGCTTATCGTGTCCGCAGGGGATTGAAATGGCAGGTACCCCGGCCACATTAGCTTGAACGGAGAATAAGTCGGCTAAGTACATTTCTAATGGATTATTAACATGCGCTCCAATTTTGAAGGCAGTAGTGGGTGTGGTTGGGGAAAGGATGAAATCGTATTTGGAAAAAATGGATTGCGTTTCCTGCCGGATCAGCCGTCTTACTTTTTGTGCTTTTGTGTAATAGGCATCATAATAACTGGCACTCAATACAAATGTTCCCAATAGAATCCTTCGTTGAACTTCTTTTCCAAATCCCTCCGAACGCGTCTTTTTGTACAATGATTCCAGGTTGGTTACCTGGTTGCTACGCAAGCCATAGCGTACGCCATCATACCGCGAAAGGTTCGAACTCGCCTCAGCGGTTGCCAATATGTAATAGGTAGGCAAAATGTATTCGCTTAACGAAAAGTTGATTCCCTCAACCTGATGGCCGGCTGCTTTCAGTTGTTCAATTTTTTCTTCCAGCGCAAGTTTAATTTCCGGCTGCAAGGCTGCTGATTCCATCGCATCTTTCAGATAAGCGATCTTGTAAGGCCGGTCGATGACAGAGGCGAGTTCATTTGAATACGAAGGAACAGGAGTATGTGAAACGGTGCTGTCGTAGTCATCCGGACCCGCTATTACTTCAAGCACGAGGCCTATGTCTTGCAGGTTTTTACCGAAGATGCCGATACAATCAAACGAAGAGCCGTAAGCAATTAACCCATGCCTGGAGATGCGTGAATACGTGGGCTTCAACCCAATGACACCACACAAGGCTGCGGGCTGGCGAACCGAGCCACCTGTATCCGATCCCAGGGAGATATCACAAAGATCGGCTTGCACCGCCACGGCCGAACCACCCGAAGAACCTCCGGGTACCCGGGTAGTATCAATTTCATTCAGAACCGGTCCAAACGCTGAATTTTCATTCGAAGAGCCCATCGCGAACTCATCGCAATTTTGTCGACCAATAATGATGGCGTCTTCGTCCAACAGCCGCTGAACTGCGGTAGCATTGAATTGTGCAATAAAGCCGGTTAGAATCCGGCTGCTTGCCTGAAGAGGATGCTCCTGATAGCTGAGCACATCTTTTAATCCCACTACCAGGCCGGCTAATTTGCCGGCTTGTTTGCTTTTGATTTTGCGATCCACTTCCCGGGCGCGCGCAAGCGCTTCCTCCGGGTATACACTCAAATAAACATTGAGGTGTCTTTTGCTTTCAATGGTTTTGAGAAATTCATTTACGCGGTCAACGCAAGTAAGAGTGCCGTTGTAGAGATTGCGCTGTAAGTCTTTTAAGTTCGAACCCGTACTCAACGCTTACTTTTCATCAATCTTCGGAATCTCCTTACCGGCATCATCCACTTCTTTCTTCACATCCTTTACGGCATCCTTGAATTCGCGAAACCCTTTACCAAGGCCTTTTGCAAACTCAGGAATTTTCTTTGCGCCAAAGAAGATAAGAACGAATAGTCCGATTACCACCCACTCGCCCATGCCGGGCATCCCAATCAAAAGAATTGCGCTCATAATTAAAAAGTTAAGACTGTAAAGATAGCGATTTATGATAAAATGAATAATGCAATCCAGGATTGCTCATGAAATTAAGGTTATTTCAAGGATTTTACCGTTCATCCTAGTTTCTTAACCATTCTTGCGGATCAAGAGCATCAAAATTTTTACGGATTTGGAATCGCAGCTCTGAAATTCCTTCTGTGTTTGACAAAACTTTTCCCAACTCCTGGTTGGTGGTTACCCGTTGTCCTTTTTTAACAGCGATTTCTTTCAACCCGGTATATACAGTAAAGTAATCGCCATGCTTTACAATTACAGTGTTGCCTATTCCTGGGGTAAAGGCAACCGCACTCACTTCACCATTAAAGATGGACCGTACCCCTTCGCCTTGTTTGGTTTGAATATTTACTCCATCATTCTGGATAACAATTCCTTTCAACACCGGATGTTGCTGTCGGCCAAACTTTTGTGACACAAATCCTGAAACAGGCCAGGGAAATTTAGTTCGGTTTTCCTCAAACGAACTCGAGAGCGCTCCGGCTGCATCGGCTGCAGCTTTATTGGTATTTCGCTTCTCGCGTTCACGGGCTTCGCGGGCCGCCCGCTCAAGTTCCTCCTTAATGATTTTGGCGATCAGATTATCCAGTTCGGCAACTGCTTTCCGGGTGGCTTCAAGATCTCTCCGAAGTTGTTTTTCTTGTTTTTCCAAATTCCTAACGAGAGAACGCTGTTTCTGTTTAAGATCCCCTAATTGTTTGTTTTCTTTCAATTCGTCATTCAACAAGCTGTTCTTCTCCGTCCGTTTTAGTTCAGTTACGCGCACCTGCTCTTGCAGGATACGCTGTACTTTTTTTATCGCTACGGCCTGATCCTGCCGGGCTCTGCCATATTGCTCCATGTATTTCAAGCGCATCAGTAGTTGATCGAACGAGTAAGCTGAAAACAGAAAGGTTAGCTTATCCACTTTGCCACTGGCCTTCTGTGCAGCAAACAACATCGTAGCATATTCTTCTTTTAGTTTATTCAAATCGCTTTCTAGCGAATTAATGATTTGGTTGTTTTCGGTGATGTCATAGTCCAGTAAGGAGATTTCTGATTGAATGGATTTGATTAAGGCCTCTTGTTGAAGAATGCGCTGATTGAGCGCTACTAACTCGCCTATCGAGCTTTCTTTTTGCGCTCCGGTTTCGGCCAGAATCTTTTCAGTTTCCTTTATTTTTTCAAGACTCTGTTGTTTTTCCTTTTGCAGTTGCGCCTTTGTTTTTTGGGCTGCTGCAGGGAAGACAATCAGTACGGATAAAATGAAAATGACTGAACCTAGTTTACCTGCGGTCATATCGCTTCGGAATATTGAAAGGGAATTTCAATTCCTTGTCACCCACTTCCACCTTGGTATATTCAAAGGTAATGGTATTGTTAAACGTGCCGTTGGCTGTTTTGTAAAATATATTCACCAATCCGTTGTATGGAAAAAATTTATCGTTCAACGGTTGAAAATTGCCGTATTCCAGTTTTAAGGAATTATTGGTGGAAGGTTCGATCATCTCCACGCGTTCAATTTTTCGCGTGATCGGGTTAATCAGGTTCTTAACGCCAACCGACCCTACCCGTTGATAAAGTTTATCAAATTCCGCTTCTTTCCCGATTTCATCGTCTGCTTGTTTGGGTCGAATCAGGTTGCCCATCATGGCCGCTTCAATAATGGAGTAATCAATTTTGAAATTGAATCGCTGTGATAATTCTGCGTAATCAAAAACATAATATTCTTTATCAACGGTACTCACAATGGTGATGGAGTCTTTGTTGATTAGCGCCTTGCCTCCCTGCACCCCAATGACTGAAAAAGTCATCCAGATTACGCTGTCCTTACGGATCCGGATGTTGGCTTTCAAGTCGCGCTCTTTCTTTTCATCTTTAAATACCATGCGGGCCTTTCCGTGTAAATACCCAAAATCAATCTCTTCTATATCAATGGTCTTGGGCGCCTCGGGCAGAGTGGGTACAACCTTTCGTTGACACGATTGAATCGCAAAAAGAGCGATGAGGAATGCCGGTATTGCTAGTGTTTTATGCATGAGCTTTTGGAAGCGGAGCTTTTTTCAATTTATTCTCCGATTGGTAATTTTTTTATCAAGACTGGCATTATCGCCATTTTTTTGTTTGGCTTTTTGCCATTGAAGCACAGCACTATCAATTTCACCGAGTTGAAATAAAATGTCGCCATAGTGCTCATAATGGGTTGCCGTTGCCTGGCCGCCAGCAATGGCCTTCTCCATCACCTTGCGTGCTTCTTTGTATTTTTCGCGCGCATAAAGAACCCATGCGTGTGTATCTAAATAGGAGGCATTATCAGGATGATTTTTTATAAGCTGGGTCGACATTTTTTCAGCTTTCTCAAGATTCTCTTTTCGTAGGGAAAGGTAATAGCTGTAATTGTTCAACACTATGTCATTGTTTGGATTGAAGGTGAGCGCTTCCTCATAGGCCTGATCAGATTTTGTATACTCTTTTGCGCCATTATAGCAATCGCCCAACATGGCATTCAGTTCACCAACAAAAGCAGGATTTGAACTCGAAAGCTTTTTGGATTGCTCCAGCGAATAGGACGCTTCCCGGTAATGCTTCTTCCGCAGATGTCCATAGCCATTGAAATAGTAAATCATCCCTTGATTGGGAAACAATTCCAGGGCTTCCTCTGAATGTTTGATGACACTGTCAATCTCATCGGACTGTGTTTCGAGGTACAACAAATTTTGCCATACTTCAAAGCTGCTTGATCCACTCCCAATCGCTTTTCGATATTCTCTTTTCGCGAGATCATCTTTTTCCAGCGTCATGAATAAATCACCGCCCACCAGGTGCACATTGGGCTCTTTGGTATACTGTGCATCCAACTTTTCAAAGAGACTGACGACAAACGATTCTAATTCAGGATCGTTAATATTTTTGCTCTTATTCTGCGACAGGGTGGCATTATAGGTTCCGAGCATCATCACCTTGCTGCTCACATCAATTTGAGGATCAGCAAAAACCGCCTGCACATAGTTCCTGGATTTTTGCTCCTGACCATCGTCTTTATAGAATCCAGCAAGCAGCATCTTGGCGTTGCCCGCGTCCGGATGATCGTTTATAAAGCGTTCTATGTATTGAATGGCCTTTCCTCGTTGTCCATACTGAGCCAGGCTTTCGGCAAACGCTAACGCATATCGTTCTTCATCCGGATAGGCTTGCATGAGTTTTTCACCTTCGGCCAGCGCTTCGTTGATTTTTCCTTTCTCAAAATAAATGCGTTGTTTTTGCTGGGAAGAAACTTCATTGACGCCCATCACCTCTTCGGCCCGGCTATAAACTTTCAATGCCTGATCTTCTTTCTTGTTATAGAGATAAAGCGCAGCCAACTCAAACAAATATTCTTCGGTTCCTTTTACCTGGGTCATCATGGTTTCCAGGGCATCGGTGGCCTTGTCAAAATCGCCCAGGCTTGCATAGATGTTCGAGGCGAGCAAATAAAAATACTTGTTCCCTTTTTCCAGACGCAATGCAATTTCAATACTTTGTCCGGCTTTTTGGATATCCTCTTCCTTCGTTCCTTTGGCCAGAATCTCAGCAATCTTATAATGCACGGTGGCATTTTCCGGATTTAATTCCGCTACACGCTGAAAATAGACAAGGGCCTTGGCGTAATCTTCAAGGATGAAAAACTTTTCAGCTTCTGTGAAAAAAAACTCCGCTTCCCGCAGCCGCGCTCCATTGGTCTTTACATCCTGTTCAGCTTTTCGTTTTTGGGCTTGAGCAGGCATGATGATTGCCATCAGGTGAATGATGGTGATCAGGAGGTTTAAATGGAGTTTCCTTTTTGTCAACGGCCGAAGGGTCAAATAGAACTGTAATCTCCCAAATCTAAATCGGCAGATTTTCCTTCAAAATTAACGAAATTTCCCAATAGACTGTTCGTAAGATGAGCGGTGCGCAAGGTGCAGTTCCGTTGAATGATGGAGTTTGAGATTCGTGAATCGGCAATCCGGGTTCCGGATCCGATCGAAACATAGGGTCCAATCACCGAATTTTCAATTACGACTGAATCATCAATAAAAACGGGTGGCAACACCACCGTATTGACAAGGGTTGCTTTTTCGGAAACCAATTTCTGAGCTTTAATAAACTCCAGATACCGCTGATTGGTTTGGATCATATTCTCTTTGTTACCACAATCCAACCACTCCTGAACCTGACCCGGTACAAACAGGGCACCTTTCTTACGCATATTTTCAAGTGCCGTTGTAAATTGGTATTCACCCTTCTCTTTGATGTCATGATCCAGGAGGTATTGCATTTCGGTGCGGAGTTTTTCTCCTTCCTTGAAAAAGTAAATCCCGATAATCGCCAGGTCCGAAACAAAAGTCGATGGTTTTTCTACCAACCCGGTGATTTCCCCTTTCTCATTCATTTTAATAACGCCAAACTGGGCAGGGTTGGCAACTTTCTGAACCCAGATGGTTCCATCACGGGCGGTATCCAGTTTAAAGTCAGCACGGAACAAGGTGTCTGCAAAAGCAACAATTACTTTTCCTTCAAATAACTCTTTTGCAAAAAGCAAGGCATGTGAAATTCCCATCGCTTGTTCCTGATAGTAAATTTTTCCTTCGGCACCCACGGCTTTCGCCACCGCTTTCAAGTCATCTTCCACCTGTTTGCCGAAACTAGGATGCACGATAAAACCGATGTACTTGATTTTTTCCGGACATACATCAGCGATGTCCTCGACCAACCGATGAACAATGGGTTTGCCGGCAATGGGTAACAATGGCTTAGCGGTGGTTAATGTATGTGGCCGAAGCCGTTTGCCGAGCCCGGCCATAGGAATGATGATGTTCATAGGTAGAAATTGTGTGAGTAAAACTACTAATTCTAGGGGGATGGACTTAGTAAATTTTTCCTTTCCAACAAGTAAACGATGCCCATAAACACCAGAACAACCACAACATGAAAGGTGGTGGCTACCCAGGGATTTGGAAGGGCAATCCAATTAACGACAGTCAAGAGACTATAGGTTGCCACAATATAACCCACATCTTTAAGTACGGTATACGGAATGGGATAAAACCGCTGGCCGGATACATAACAAGCAACGACCATGGTGAAATAACACAAGAGGGCTGCGAGGGCACTTCCCATGAATCCCCAGATCGGGATCAGCCAAAAATTTCCTACTACCGTAACGATGGCACCCAGGATCGTGATCAACGTACCATAATAAGTTTTATCAGTGAGTTTAAACCAAACACTCATATTGTAGTACACACCAAGAAAGAGATAAGCCAGTAACAATACAGGCACGATTGGGATGGCGAGCCAGTACTGTTCTCCAATAAATATTTGTTTAAGAATGTCCACGTTGATACTTACCGCTAACAAAACAATACAACAAGTGAGTATGAAATAGTGATTTACTTTGGCGAAAAGAAGGGGTGAGGTTTTGTCATTCGCATGGGAGAAGAAGAACGGCTCCGCAGCATATCGAAAAGCCTGTATGCCCAGGTTCATGAAGACAGCAAACTTATAGCAAGCACCAAAAATCCCTCCAGCCTCTTTGCTGGTTACTCCTGCATAATAGTTTTCTGGCAACCACCAATCGAGCATCTGACGCGAAAACATTTCGTTGATCATACCCGCCACTCCGGTTAGCATCACCGGCCAGGCATAGTGAAACATTTGTAGTGAGATGGACCCATCCCATGCAGGGCGCCAGGAAATGATTGTTTTAATAAAGAAGAGGAGAAACAACGCGTTCGCGATCAGGTTGGCCAGGAAAACGTACCCGATACCCACGGTGGGGTCATAGTTTAATTTTAAGAAATAGAAATTCAGCGCGATCAGGGTGAGCACGTTGATAATCTTGATCGTAGCGAAGAGCTTCGCTTTTTTCTCTAACCGGAGCCGGGCAAACGGAATGGCCACCACGGCATCGATCAACATGGTGAGGGTGAGCCAGGTAATAAATTGTGGGTTGGAAATTTGTAAACTGGCTGCAATCGGGTTGGCAAACACTAAAAGAACGAATGTAAGCGAACCGCTGATTAGAACTACACTGGTTTGGGCCAGGTTGAATACCCGCTGCGCATTGGTTCCGGGTTTGGTGGCAAACCGGAAGTAGGCCGTCTCCATGCCAAACATGTACACAATGTTGATTACCCCAACAAAGGCATACAACTTGGTTACCTCGCCATACTCCACACGATTAAACATGTCGATGGTGTGGAGGGGAACCAAAAGGAAGTTGAGGACTCTTGGCAGGATGCTTCCCAGTCCGTAAATCAATGTTTCGCCCGCCAGTCGCTTTATTTTATTCACTTAGTAGTTTTTGGAGTGGGGTTGTACTTTTTGCATAATCAGGTTTTTTTAGTCGCTGGTTGAAATTCAACGGGCTATCAATAATAATGGATAAGTAGATAACTAGTATATTTGGGGTTGTTTAAAACCTCGATAGAAGCATAATAATTGTTTGTGAAAAAGCTGATTTATAGCGTGTTGGCCTTTTTGGTGTGTCATGTAGCCATGAGCCAGGCCACCTTTACCAATACCGGCAACTGGGAGACACCCGGCAATTGGTCTGGAAACAACATTGGTGATCTGATATCAGAAAATGTGACCATCAGTAATAACCGATCTGCTTTGATCAATAATGGATCAACTTACACCATTGGGAATCTTGACTTTGGCAATTCTTCGGCATTAACAATTAATTCAACGGGTGTTTTGAATGTTGGAAATTCCGGTAATCCGCGCGATGTCACGGCAAACAATTCGGCCACACTAACGGTAACGGGAACAATGATCATTTGGGGGGATCTGATTGTGAATAATAACTTAGTTTTAAATGTTTCGGGTATCCTGATCGTGAAAGGGAATGTTCAAATGAACAATGGCGCCTCTATTTCAGTAACAGGGTCCGTTGATATTGAAGGCGATTTTATTGGAGGTAATAATACCAATGTATCTATTTCAGGTGGTGGCTCTGTAAATGTAGATGGTGATGTTAGCTTAGGGAACAATTCCAACCTTACCGGACCGCCTGGTAGCTTTACTGTAGGTGGCGGATGTACTCAGGGAGGTGGGAGTTCATTTTGTAACAGTAGTACATTGCCGGTTGAACTATTATTTTTTAATGCTATAGCCACAACCAATCAGATCAAATTAAAATGGGCAACAGCCTCTGAGTTGAACTCGGATTTCTTTGAGGTGCAACGCTCGTTTAATGGCCTTGACTATGAAGTTATAGCACATGTGAACGGTGGAGGTACCAGTCAAATTCGAATTGATTACGAGGTGGTTGATGAAAAGCCCAGGCTGGGACGCACCTATTATCGATTGCGCCAGGTGGATGTGGACGGTAAAGAAGCTACCTATCCTGCTACGTTTGCCGAGTTTACGGGCGAAAAGAATTTCTCAGTCTATCCATCGCTGTTAAGAAAAGGAAATGAATTGACGCTAGAATTAAATTTTGAGCCTCAAGTCCCCGCGGAAGTTGTCATTCATGATCTATCCGGCAGATTCGTGGATAGGTTTTTACTTTCGGGTGGCAAGGGGTCAGTTTCCAATATAAATTTTGGTGCCGGCCTATACCTTGTCCGGATAAGTTCACCTGAGTTTAACGGATCTTCGAAATTTGTTGTAGTCGATTGATTCGCCTTCAATTCCTCCAGACTAGTGAATGAGTAGCTCGGGTTGATTAACCAAGTGAACCAGAATATCGTTTGTCATTTCTTCCAACCCAAACTGATGTTTCCAGCCCCAATCCTGGCGGGCAGCTGAATCGTCAATGGATTTGGGCCACGAATCGGCAATGGCTTGCCGGAAGTCGGGTTTATAGGTGATGGTAAAATCGGGAATGTGCTTTTTAATGGTTGCTGCTATCTGGGCCGGACAAAAACTCATGGCTCCAATGTTATAGCTTGAACGGATTTTTACTTTTTCAGCGGGGGCTTCCATTAAATCGAGCGTAGCTTTCACGGCATCCTCCATGTACATCATGGGCAAGTACGTATCGGCCGACAGGAAGCATTCGTACTTCTTTTCTTTAATCGCCTTAAAATAAATGTCCACTGCATAATCGGTTGTACCACCACCGGGTGGAGTCTTGTATCCAATCAAGCCCGGATAGCGCAAACTCCGTACATCCACACCATACCTTCGGAAATAATATTCACACCAGAGCTCACCGGCCAATTTGGTAATGCCGTACACCGTAGTCGGGTCCATGATGGTATCCTGTGGGGTATTTTGCTTGGGTGTGGTAGGACCAAACGCAGCAATAGAGCTGGGCCAATACACTTTGTGCAGCTTTAATTCATGGGCGGCTTCCAACACGAACAGCAAGCTCTCCATATTTAACTTCCATGCCCACCGCGGGTCTTTTTCTCCGGTTGCAGAAAGCAAAGCTGCCAGATGGTACACCTGCGTGATCTCATACTTCCGCAACAGTTCAAATAACTTATCGCGCTGCATGACATCAAATTTCTCGTAGGGACCTTCCTTTAGAATGCCCTGGGCGTCTTTGATGTCGGAGGCGACAACATTTTCCTGCCCATATATTTTCCATAACCCCTGGGTTAGTTCAGAGCCTAGTTGCCCGCCAGCACCAATAAGAAGAATCCTGGTTTTTTTCATGAATCAAACGAATGCGGGGCGAAGTTATATAAAAATACGATGTACGATTTGTCAATTCCCATTGTAGATTTGAGCCATGAATTTTGAAGAGTATCTGATCACGAAAAAGATTGATAGTTCCACTTTTCGGCAGGCAGAACCCGTTCGTTGGCATGAATGGAATGAACTCTTCGACCAGATGAGCTCCACCAGTTTCACATCACAGAAATTGTATTTGATTAATCCGGTGCGTAGAAAGTACCCCTTGAAACAAACTGCGGGGGGCCCTGCCTCAACGCCCGTGGCAGCACCCAAGCCAATAATAAAACCCAAACCGAAAATCAATTAGTCTATGTATAATAAGTTACAGCCAGTGTTGCAAAAAGAACTCGAGTCGATTCGGCAAGCGGGTTTATTTAAAAGGGAAAGAATCATCACCACTCCGCAAGGAGCGGATATTAAGACGGTGGATGGCAAGCAGGTGATAAACTTTTGTGCTAATAATTACCTGGGGCTCTCCTCGCATCCACGTGTGATTGCTGCCGCCAAGCGCGCCATTGACACTCATGGGTTTGGAATGTCATCTGTTCGTTTTATCTGCGGCACACAAGACATTCACAAAGAATTGGAAACTAAGATTTCTGAATTCCTGGGTACGGAAGACACCATCCTGTATGCAGCTGCCTTCGATGCCAACGGGGGTGTATTTGAACCTTTATTTAACGAAAAGGATGCCATCATTTCTGATGAACTGAACCATGCTTCCATCATTGATGGTGTTCGGTTATGCAAGGCCATGCGCTATCGGTACAAGCATAATGATATGGCCGACTTAAAAGTGCAATTGGATGAAGCCAAAAAAGCCGGAGCCAACCAGATCATCATTGTAACGGACGGGGCCTTTTCCATGGATGGCACGATCGCTCAACTCGATAGGATTTGTGACCTGGCCGATCAGTATGAAGCCCTGGTGATGACGGATGAGTGTCACTCGTCTGGATTTATCGGCAAAACCGGGCGCGGTGTGCCTGAGTATTGCGGGGTGATAGGACGTGTGGACATCATTACCGGCACGCTTGGAAAAGCATTGGGTGGTGCTTCCGGTGGATTTACATCCGGACGCAAGGAAATTATCGAACTCCTTCGACAGCGCTCCCGGCCCTATCTTTTTTCTAATACCCTGGCGCCCTCCATTGTAGGAGCATCCGTTGAGGTATTTAATATGTTGTCAGAAACCACTGCTTTGCGTGACAAGCTGGAGCAAAACACAAAATACTTTCGTGATAAGATGACCGCGGCCGGATTTGATATCAAACCGGGTGTGCATCCTATTGTACCCATTATGTTGTACGAAGCTCCGTTAGCTCAGAAATTTGCAGAACGATTGCTGGAGAAAGGGATTTATGTTATCGGATTTTTCTTTCCGGTGGTGGCTAAAGGAAAAGCCCGCATCCGGGTACAAATTTCAGCTGCCCACGAACGTCATCATCTTGACCAAGCCATCCAGGCATTTACCGAGGTGGGCAAAGAGCTCGGTGTTCTGAAGTGAAATCAAAATAGAAACGATCGCCATGAATTCAAGGAGAACCTTCATCAAGCAGCTGGCAACGGCAACAGCTTACTCGCAATTTTCGTGGCTGACCGCCTGCCAATCGAAAACAAAACAAATCCCTGATAATTTGAGCACCTCATTACCACTCAAGCTTTCTCTGGCGCAATGGTCAATCCATCGGGCATTGGAGGAGGGTTCATTAAAAGCAATCGACTTTGCAGCCATTGCAAAGAAATATGAGTTCACGGCAATTGAGTATGTGAATGGATTTTATCGCGAGCATGCTACGGATGAGGCGTATTGGAACAACCTGAAGCGAAGGGCAGATGATCAGGGAGTTCAAAATTTGCTCATCATGGTAGATGAGGAAGGTGATCTGGGCAACCCCTTTGATGCGGATCGGGTCAAGGCGGTTGAAAATCACTACCAATGGATTCATGCAGCGAGCTTGTTGGGATGCCATTCAATTCGGGTTAATGCATTTGGAGACGGAGGCAAAGAGGATGTTCAAAAAGCAATGATTGTTTCCATGGGCCAGTTGTGCGAGTACGCAGCAAAGGCGAACATTAATGTAATCATTGAAAACCACGGTTTATACAGTTCAGATGGCACATGGGTGGCCGAGATCATGCGGCAAGTGAATAAACCGAATTGCGGAACCTTACCCGATTTTGGCAACTGGTGTTTAAGTGCCAAGTGGGGCACCACCCAAATTGAATGTGCGGAAGTGTATGATCGTTACCAGGGGGTGGCTGACTTTTTACCTTTTGCCAAAGGGGTGAGTGCAAAGTCATACGCATTCAATGAAGCAGGAGAAGAAACACGGATTGATTATGCGCGCATGTTAAAGTTAGTGAAAGACTCCGGTTTTCAGGGTCATATCGGGGTTGAATTTGAAGGCTTCGATATGAGTGAAGCCGATGGAATTGTTGCAACGAAAACCCTGCTAGAAAAGACATGGCAAAAAGTAGGGGAGAGCAACTCATAGCCTGTTGATGACCACAAGGGCTTGAGGACTGTTGATTGATCGTTGACGATGAATCAGATATAGTCAAAGGCCGAAGCATAAAGGGGCCCTGATTTAAGTTGCTCGATATCGCCTTCGCTCATGTTGCGATAGGAAGTCATGATAAAAACGCCAGCGTCTTTAACAAAGTTTTGCATCACACCCAAATGGCCAAACCGTTCCAGCGTTATGCGATAGGGACAGGATTCGCCCATCCAGATCAGGGCTGAGTTCAATTTTTCACGATGCAACAAACCTTCCAGTAATTGATGCAGCGCTTTTTCGTAACCGGCATGAAAGTAAATTCCTTCTATCGCCAGAAATTCAAATTTTTTTGGATTGAATAATTTAGAAAGGAGAGGAAGCCTGGGAAGTACCTTCATGATAATGCCCATCACCCCGGGCATGTGCTTAATCGCCCAATGAACCCGATGATATTGACAACCGGCCACAATTTTGTTTTGATCCCGGATCACGAAATAATTATCATTTAAAAAGAGATAATCAAAGTGGACGAGTACATGATTTTTATAGTACTGTTTTAGTAACTCCAGGATTTGCTGCCGCCCGGATTCGGTATGAATTTGTTCAAGGTTTCTTTGTGGTTTTGGAAAGAAGCGACTGAAGGCTTGTACCCGGAGAGAACCGAGCACTTCGTACCCGGCACTGCTTACTACCTTAAAGGAGCGGGAATTTCCTTTCTCAACGCAGCCCACATAAATGGTTTTTTCTTTTTCCGCATCGCGAACTACCTCCATAACTTTTCCTGCATAGTGCTTGATCACCTTCTTTCCTTGAATTTCCGGAGACGCAGCAAAGTAACGAATGATGAAGGTGTTAACAGGGGTTCCAAGAATCAGTGGTTTGGTATGACAAAATACCGCGGTACCTACCATCCTGGTTTCTTGGTGCACTGCATACAGATAAGGATCTTTCAATTTCCGGATTAATTCCGGGGCATTTTTTCGTTCGTATAACATCCCGGCACTTCCCCAGTTCGTGTTCTCAAAGAAAGTGATCCCGGTTTCCGGAATTCCGTTATATCTCCAGATTGAATAGGCTTGCTCCTGAATCACCAGGGTTTTTGAAATGGATTGATTCATGATTAGCGAAATAAATCCAATTGATAGGCAAAGCCTGTGGGGGTTTTCTGAACCGGCTGATTGACAGGTCCCCCCGCTTCGATGGTGAATACTTCCGATTCACGATAGCGCGATGCAATGATAATCTTTGTATTGCCCGCCAGGGGCTGAAATAATTCCTGAACAATTTTTGGTGAATTGTTGTGATGCGAAAGGTGCGATAAAAACAGATGCGTCATAAACGCAGGCCGATGGTCGGTGAATAGTTGTAATGCTTGTTTATTGGAAAGGTGACCCCGTCCGCCACGGATCCGGTTTTTTAAAGCGATCGGGTACGTGCCATGTTCCAGCATCATTTCATCATAGTTGGCTTCTAAAAAGGCAGCATGGCATTGAACAAAATGCTTGATGACATGCTCGCAGGGGATACCGATATCCGTAAAGACACCGACCCGAACAAATTCACCGGTGCCGGCTACTTCCGTAGAAACGATAAAGCTATGCGGATCACTCGCATCATGTAACTTTGGAAAAGCTGAAATCGTAAGTGAGCCGAGGACAACCGGTGAATACGCCTTGAACTCTTGCCGCAGTGGGTCTGGAATTTCTACAGGGCAGTACCGAAATGTATCGGGCGTTATAAATACGGGGACATTCATTTTTTTTGCCAATTTGGAGACCCCGGAAATATGATCGGCATGCTCATGGGAAATGAAAATAGCCCGAACCAGCTCCGTGTTCAATCCTAAGCGTTTCATTCTACGCAACGTTTCCCGGCAGGAAAGCCCACCATCAATCAATACCGCGTCCTGATCGGTACCCAAGTAGTAGCAATTTCCATTGCTTCCTGAATTCAGTGATGCTACTGATAAGGCCATGACGCTAGTTACAAATTTTTTTAAAGCGTGCAGGCAGTAAGCCCCTCAAATTGAGTGATAAGGAAGGATTGATTTATTTAAAGACATCCGTTAAACCAATCCAATAACCGTTCTGAATCAAATAATTTTTTATCAGGAAAGAGATGGTAACTTCACTGCCAATTAAATCTCAACTGCTATGAAAAAGATTTCCACACTAGTACTTCTGATCGGAATCCTGGTCAGTACAATCGCCTGGTCTCAAATGACCTTACCACCCAGTGGCAACAATCAAAAGAGCGAAGTGATCCAATATTTAGGACTTGTAAAAGTATCGATTGTATACAGCAGCCCGGATGTAGCCGGTCGTGAGATTTGGGGAAAACTGGTGCCGTATGGACTCACCTCGCTTGGCTTTGGAAAAAGCACGGAGCAAAATCCTTCACCCTGGCGTGCCGGTGCGAATGAAAACACAACCATTACATTTTCTCACAGTGTTGAAGTTGAAGGGAAACCTGTTAAGGCCGGCACATATGGCTTGCACATGATTCCAGGACAGAACGAATGGACCGTCATACTGTCTTCGAATGCAGGTGCTTGGGGAAGTTATAGTTATTTGCCATCCGAAGATGTACTACGAGCCACGATAAAGCCGGTAGCTTGTGAATTTAATGAATGGCTTACGTACGAATTTGTTGATCGTCAGCAAAATAGTGCAACCGCCCGGCTGAAGTGGGAGAAGCTGGCAGTGCCCTTTACAATTACCGTATCCAATGGGGATGAGCTGTATATTCAAAAAATCCGGGAAGAGATGTCAGGTCAAAAGGGGTTTGCCTGGCAGAATGCCGTGGCGGCTGCCAACTTCTGTGCCACCAAGAAATTAAACATGGATGAAGCCTTGAGTTGGGTGCAAACCTACATCGACCGGAATGTCAGATATTATCCCATCTACCAATCCAAAGCCAACGTACTTATGGCCATGGGCAAATCGGCTGATGCCGATGTGGTCATGAATGAAGCCATCAGCTTGCCGGACGCCACGGCTCCTCAGATTGTTAATTATGGTCGTAGTCTGATTACTCAAAACCGATCGAAAGAGGCAATGAAAGTCTTTGAGATTGCTTACAAACGATATCCAACCAACCCCACTGCCTTGATGGGAATGGCGCGCGGGTACTCCGCGAATAACGATAACAAGAAAGCCCTAAAGTTTGCGCAGGATGCATTGAAGGTGGAAACCAATGCAAATGCGAAAGCAACCATCGAAGGTGTAATTAAAAAACTTGAGAAAGGGGAGCCAATCAATTAGAAGCTTAAAAAGCGAGGTGGTTGCTTGATTCTTTTAAACAGCCACCTCGTACTTTCATTCTGTTTTAGCGACCGTTGTTTGATTGTCAAGGATGAAGGTGGCTAACACCCGACCTTCACGCAATTCTTTGGATGAATACACCAGTGTAGCCGGAGATTGTTTTTGCAGCAACCGGGTGATCTCGTTCACTTCCACAATCATTTTGGATTTAGCACCCAGGGTATCGTCAAAATTCCAGGTCTTGATCACCTTGTTTTCCCCGGTACGCAGGGAAAGTGTTCGGCTCTTTCCGATTTGACCGCAATGATCGTAGTGAATGGAAATATTTCCCTGAATGGAAGCTCCAATCCGCAAAGCCGGGATCTTTTCCTGATGGGCAATGACTTGTTGAGTGAGCAAATTATTATTGAGATAAATGCTGTAATGTTCACCTCCTAAATTTGACATAAAGGAGCACAACATGCTGATGATAAGAATTGTTTTCATGCTAGTATTGGTTTAATGGATAATTGATTTGATAAACTAAACGGATTCTTTTCGGCTGAGGTATACATCCAAAGAACTTGAATGACGAACTGTACAAAATTCTTGATCAATAGGTCGGGTGAGGACCTTACTAAGCAACACCTCGATGAGTTTGCGATATTCATTTTATAAAAAGATCGTGCGCAATAATTGCTTTTGATACAGCGATTGCTTAAACTTTGTATTCCTTGGAATTTAAGCCGGTCTTGTTTTGTGCGGCCTGTCTTTGTACCGGCTTTTTGTGGAGCTGATGTGACGTTCAACATTTTCGTGAACGGTCATTTGTATTTGCCAACATATTCTTTCACCAAATCATCGCCAGTATGAAAACCAGAGCGTTTCTTTCATTGTTGTTTACCGGTTTAATTTTTTGGAGTTGTAATCAACCTAAACCGGAGGTTATGGAATCGGAAATAGTAGCCACTACTCCTCCTGCAGAATTTGCAAGTTCACATTTTGCTGAAATCGGAAAGCAAGGACTAATGGCCATGGCTAATAAGGACATTGAAGCCTTTGTCGAAAACTATGCAGAAGACATTGTTTACCTGTGGAACAGTGGAGATTCGGTTGCTGGAAAACAAGCCATTAAAGGATATTGGAAAGACCGAATGGATAATGTAATTGAAAAGTTTAACTACGATAATGATATCTGGTTGGCCATTAAGATCAACCAATCACAGCGAGGGCCCGATGTTCCGGGTGTTTGGTTATTGGGCTGGTTCCGTGCTACTATTACGTACAAGGGTGGAAAAACAATAACCCAATGGATCCACACCGACTTTCATTTTGACAGCCAGGAGAAAATTGATCGCGTGATAATGTATCTGGATCGGGCACCCATCAACGCGGCATTGGCAGGAAAATAATCTCAACTCTTACTTCAACCGAATCAAGAATACGTGCTTACAGATTAAGTAGGGCTTTTGTAAACAGTTGTGCGGCTGCAGGCGCCTGTTTGAAAAATAAGACTGGTTCAATGAGTTCGAGTTCCATCAGAAGGAATTGGTGGTTTACAACGAGCCCGTCCACCCGTGCATAAAGTAATGGCTCAGCGATGTGATTAAGAATGGACTGGGCTTGCTTAACTATTCCTACCGGAGGGTTCAAGGGCTCAATCGTTCCGCCAAAGTTATCCTGCACCCGAAAATCACCGACTTTCGGTTTTTTAATAACGGCATGACTGAATTCTTTTTGAAAGAAGATGAGTGACAACTCTCCGGATTCAATCTCAGAAATAAAATTCTGGATTAGTAAATCGCATTCCAGTAAGTTATTTTGAAAGGATTGTTCATCGTGGGTATCATCCGCGTGAGCGACAAACGTTTTCCAGGCGGTAGCAGAAATAGCAGGTTTTACAACTGCTTTTTCCCAGCCCCTGCTTTTCATGATCTCATGCAGGTTAACCGATGAACCTTGGGAGATCAATTGAGTTTCCGGGATCCGAACGCCATTTTGTTGTAGAGTTAATAAATAACTTTTATGAAGGTTTGACTTTAAGGTAGTCACCGGATTAAATACCCGTAACCGTTGCTTCTCCAGCAAGTCCAACCATCGAATGAACTTTTGCGGCTGCAGATGATAATTCCAGCACGAGCGCAAAATTATACCATCGAATAAAGTCCAATCGACAGGATCACCATCCCAGGGCACAGCCTGTATTTGAATACCTGACGAATTGAGTTCATTGGCTACTTCCCAATCATCAATGGCAAGCTCCGGTTTTGAAGAACAGGTTACGAAAGCAAAATGTAACAAGAGTCAAGGGTTTTGAGGTACCTACTTAGGCGCAGCACCTGAGCACCTGGAAAAGTTTCCCGAAATTCAATACATACTTTTCATACGAACTACCCCCCAACCTCTACCCAATAATTAGTATCATCCCGGGCGTCTAAATAAACTGAGATCTCCTGACCCACCTCCAGTGTCTGTTGTCCCCAGATATTATGGCTTTTAAAGGTGTGCTTCCTCCCTGATACTTCGGTTATGCACTCAACAATCCGTGGATGACGGTTATTGATGCTGATTGATGTGTTGAAATACACATTCGAAACAATGGCCTTGAGTTTACGCCCCGTGCGCAATAAAAGTTCGCGTCTGGCTTTTTGTTTGGCTTGCGAATAGAGAATTCCACCACCGATGGCTGCGAAGAGCATCCCAACACCTCCAAATACCAGGGGTCCTACCCACTCTTCCTTGAATTCATAGGAAGTTGCTTCCGACAACATAGTGTATGTCCATCCCAATCCGATAAAGGCAAATAGTAGCCCCACGGACAAAAAGATAATGGCAAACAGTTTCACGTAGATGCTGGATCTCCTGTGAAGATAGGAAATTCAACCGTCAATGTTGAAACGATTATTCTTTAAATTTTAACTTAAAGAAGAGTAGGGAGGATGCGAGAATCAATGTGAGGAGGTTCGCCACAATTACCGGAATATCGCCCACCATGATTCCATAAATCAGCCAGAGCAATACGCCAAAGCAAAAAAATGAAAACATGCCTAACGACAGGTCTTTAGCCGAACCACTCTTCCAGGTTTTAATCACCTGAGGTAAAAATGCTATCGTGGTGCAAGAACCAGCGACTAAACCAAGTAGTTGAACTTCATTCATAATTAAAATCTCATGCAAATGTAAATAGCCGATACAAGATTTATACTGGCTTGTAAGGAAATACCGCTTTGGTTATTCCTACATCGTTTGCGATTATTTTTTTATCAAACCTGTAGTTTGATAAATTAAGATATTTTCGATAAGATTGTGCTAAATCACGTTTGATTGACTGCTAATGAAAAGTTTAATTGTTTTACGGTATTTGTATCTGGTTTTTGTTTTACTTTGTTTTGGTTGTTTAGATGAAGAAATAGAAGGTGCAGCCACAAATTCTCAACCATTTAAAGCCTCTAAAGTCACAGCTACCGTAACTGCACTGAATAATTGTACGATCCAATCTGGGGGCTTAAACGGTTCTACTTTTTCAATCAAAATTGATCTTCAAGGGCAGAAGCTGGTAAACTTCGTAGACGGGGCCTATCGGTTTTCATCCCAATCAACCTCCACTGCGATACCCAGTTTTTCATTTATTCAAACAGGTGGCAGTACAGGCGGGTCCTTTAGGAGTAAGTCAAGCGGATCGGCTTCAAACTACATTACCATTTCGCAATGTGTCAGATTCGGTACCAACACAAGTATTACGTATGACTTTTCAATTACCTCCGAGGATTTTGAAACCTCAACGATTTCATTAACAATTCCCAAACCGGTAGGGTCAAATTAAAGCGAAGAATCATTTATGAAGCATACTTCTAAAGTATTGGCATTATTAACTACATGGATTTGGTTATCTTGTGCCCCTTCAATCAATTACTTAACTACTTCAGTTCCTGAGGAGGGGGGGATAAAGTTTACTCAGTTTACGAATGATGATGAGGTTGCTTTAGGACCATCCATCCGCAGAAATGCTGTAACTGGCGTATTAGAGTGGTATGCCGCACCGCTGATCGCCATTTCTCCCGATGGGTCGCGATTGTCTTTCTTAGGAAAGAAGGATAATAAAGATAATATTTTTATTAAGAATACCGCTGGAGGAAGATCAACCATTCAACGGACGTTCCGGAATCAGGTGAATGATATGGCATTCTCCCCTGATGGATCGAAAATAGCGTTTACTGACTCTCGCTTAGACCAGCTCGGTAATTTTATTGATAGTGATATCTATATGATAAATACCACGGAAGGCGCGGCTGTTCAACAGGTCACGACTACTCCGCTAGTCGAACTGGGCCCTTGCTTCGCTCCCGATGGAAAGTCCTTGTATTTTACTAAGTCTGATGGGGGAAGGTATTACATATGGAACGTTAATTTACAATCCTCCCTGTTGACCCAATACTCAGAAGGATTTACACCTGCTTTATCCAAAGACGGAAAAATGTTAGTGATTACCAGAAATAATAAGTCAACTACGCGGGGGGAGATTTGGTCTATTGACCTCGTTACAGGCACAGAGACGTTAATTCTAAACAGCGAAAAAATGGGCTTTTCAAGTCCGCAGTTATCACCCGATGGAGAATTAATTGTTTGCGTGGGGTCAACAGAAAAGCTGACAAATACACCAGAGAATTTAAATATTTATACGATCCGCCCGGATGGAACCAGATTGACTCAACTAACCTTTCACCCTGGTCATGATGTGAGTCCCGTATGGGCCCCGGATGGAAAATCCATCTATTTTATTTCTCAGAGAGGAAACCCGACTGGCAAATTCAATGTGTGGAGAATGGAATTTAATAAATAGTTTAATGAAAAGATTAATAACAGCATCCACTATTCTATTAGCAACTTATGTTTCTGGGTTCTCCCAGATGACCGGTGGTGGTCAAACTTCAAATGTTCAAGTTAAACAGGCCTCCCAGAAAAATTCCTGGTCGGTGCTGCATGTTGGCCTTTCTCAACCCATAGGAAAGTTCAAGGAGAATAATTTAACTGTACCTTTCACCGAGGCAGTAGGTGCAAAGCCTGGGTTTTATTTTGCATTTGATGGAGCCTCATATTTTGGTAGCGCTAGTTCAAATGAATTTAAACTGGGCTTTTCCTGGAATACAGGGTTAGCCATTAATGGCGTCAATTGGGAGTCTTGGGTGCCGGGGTCAACAAGTTTTGAAGGAACCCCTTTCCTAACGACAGACTTAAAGATGGGTATTTTAGGTACCTATGAAGTTTCACCAGATGTGAAGATCGATGGTTTTTTTAGAGTTGGCGTAAATCTGGGGGTCTCTGGAACTGGGTATTGGGATGGTAGTTCCTATGCTGAACTTTATTCTGAAAGTGTTGGCGTTGCATTTGGAACTGTTTTTGGAGCATCTTTTCGATACAAGAAATTATTCACCACATTCCAAATACATCCTGGGAAGATAAAATACACCTATACCGGCTCAATAAACAGTGAGTTATCTGTACCAATCTCAACGATGCGACTTGGGCTTGGTTTTCAATTGGGGAAAAATCAATAATCATCGGTCAGGGCAAATTCATTTTTTCGATTCATCCATTTGCCTTGTGTGAAATCGGGAAACTCCACACTTTCGCCACCGAGTTGAATAGAACTTTCGGATAAAGGAGTAATGGCGCTCCAGGTTACCGCATCATACACATCCTGGGGCGGGTTCACCTTCCGCTTCACCGATTCAATAAAGGCATTGATAACAAACCAATCCATTCCCCCATGGCCTGCCCCGCTGGCATCGCTGCCGTACTTTTTCCAAAGAGGGTGATCGTATTTCTCCAACCACTCTTTAGCTTCTTCCCACTGGTGCGGCTTTTTGCTTTGCCCTTCAATGTAGATGGACTTGTTAACATCCATCCAGATGCCTTTCGTTCCCTGCACACGAAATCCCAATGAGTAGGGCCTTGGTAGATTCGTGTCGTGTTGCAGTAAAATAGTTTCATTATTCGTGGTGCTGATCATGGTGGTGACCACATCTCCTAATTTGAAATGAACATTGGCGTTCGGATGGTTTGGCCCGCCCATTTTAATCACATGCTCATGCAGCCCGCGAGCTTTTGTTGAATAGGATACCAGTTGGGTAAATCGATTGCCCCGATTTATATCAATCATCATGGCCACCGGGCCGATGCCATGGGTAGGGTATAGATCGCCATTGCGATAGACAGAATGTTGGGTACGCCATTGGGCTTCAGAAAATCCCTTCATGCCAAACTCCGCTCCATTACCATAAGCATTCTTACCATCGTTGAACTTCACTTCACGCAAATCGTGTTGATAACCGCCCTGCAGGTGTACTATTTCACCGAATACATTTTGTCGTACCATGTTCATAACGGCCATTACATCGCGTCTGTAACAAACATTTTCCAACATCATCAGGGGCATACCGGTACGTTCGCTGGTATGCACCAGCTGCCAACACTCTTCTACTGTCATCCCCGTGATTACTTCGCACCCCACATATTTTTTTGCATTCATGGCATCAATACACATTACCGTGTGCCATTCCCACGGAGTAGAGATGATCACCGCATCGATATCTTTGTTTTCGAGGAGTTTCTTATAGCCATAGGGCCCATCCATGATAATCTGCGGTTTCGGTTTACCTGACTTAGTAACCAATGCCATACTGGCATCGACCATCACCTGTTGAATATCACAGATGGCTACTACCTCGGTATCAGCCCGGTTCAGCGCCAGTTCGAGATGACCCTGACCACGCAAGCCAACACCGATAAAGCCCAGCCGAACTTTCGGATCCTTGACTTTTGAAAAAAGTAATCCGGAGGGAAGAATGGATAGGCCCAGGCCTGCCGTGGTAGAGGTTCTGATAAAATCTCTTCGGGTGGAAGTCATAGGAGTCAGATTTAGGATTGAAAATATAAGTTGATTTTTGCGACAATCAAGGTTGCAAAACCGTTAAAGTTCTTTCATTAAGACGTGATATAAATCAATCATGGTCTCGATGTCGTGTTTGTGTACTTTTTCGTGTGGGGAATGCGCATGTTGTTCAGGGGCACCTACAAAACACCAATCGAACGGTACCGGGCTGCGTTGCAGTTCTCCTCCATCGCTGGACCCCATTCCTTCTACCTCCAACTGATGATCAATGTTGCTGGCCGCTGCGATCGAACGAATCTTGTTGATAAAACTCTTACGCGGTACATTTCGGTCGCGTAGGGAAATGGCAACCCCCTTACCGTGGTGAACCCCATCGGATACCCAGGTGATGTCAGAGATCAGCGCCTGTCGTACGTTCCACTTCCTGTAAAGGTATTCGGCCAAATAGCCCACTGAACCACCGCCATGCTCTTCCCAACAACTGAATACAATCAATCCATGCTTCAGTTTTTCAGCCACTTTTAGTGCATTGTAGATGCCGAGCCGATTATCGAGGTAGGCCGATTCAATATACTCTTTGGTTTCCTTAAAGTGAACCTGGTAGGTGAGGGTGGTACCCCGTTCAATGGCCCGGCCAAATTTATAAAAGGCATGGTTTTCCTTATCGAATTCCAGTTCGCATAGTATGGAGCCTTTGGAATCTGCGCCAACTAATTTTGTTCCCAGTTCGGCATCAGGGCTACCGATGGCTACTAATTGATTAAAGTACCGCACCGTAAAACCCACCGAGTCCATGTGTGCAAAAATGGCCGTTCGAGGCTTGCCAAATCGCAATACAAGGCAATCCTGGAACTCCTCACCCTCAATTATTTCAGGTTTGTGCTTCCAGTTCTTTTTTTCCCGATGGATGTAGTCAAGAAGAAAAGCCTTTATTTCACCTTCCGATCCGGATGGGCCGTGGAGTTCACAAAGTTGTTTCAGGAGGCGGGTATCCAGTTTTGATTTTTCCTTGTTCCCTTTTTTATTTTTCACGAGGGTCATAGTCAACTTTATTGTAAATTTTCGATTCCAATCCTAAAGTAACAGAAAGGAGACCATGGTAAATGAAATTTTTCAGAATTCATGGAGTTGATTAATCTGGGCGGATACCCATCCATAGCCGACCAATTTCTGAGCGAGATTCGCGATTTGGAAAAGCAATCCGATCGGCAACGGTTTCGCAATAACATGAATCGACTGGGCGAAATCATGGCCTATGAGATTTCGAAGAAATTGAAGTACCAAGCGCAGCAGGTGATCACCCCATTGGCAACGGCACAGGTTTCGGTCCTTGCCGAACAGCCTGTATTAATCACGGTGTTGCGGGCCGGGTTACCTTACTTTCAGGGCTTTCTGAAATATTTTGATCAGGCAGATGCTGGTTTCATCGGGGCTTATCGAAAAGAAGGTGAAACGGAAATAAAAATCAATTTTGATTATTTGGCAACACCTTCATTGAATGATAGAACATTGATTCTGATTGATCCGATGTTGGCTACGGGCAAGTCGTTTATTCGGTCAGTCAATGAATTGACACGCCATGGCTCTCCGAAGCATATTCACATTGCTTCCCTGATCACTTCACCGGAGGGGGTTCGGCTTCTGCAGGCGAACATGAAACTGCCCTACACACTTTGGACATTTTCTGTGGATGAAAAGCTGGACAGTCGTTATTATATTGTTCCAGGATTGGGCGATGCCGGAGATCTCAGCTATGGGGAGAAGCTGTAAAGCAACCGGTCAAGAAAAAATGAGTCAATCCATTTTAATCTTGAATGGATATGTGGGATGAGATCCTCAAAGCCTTTCCGGTCTACCTGTCGAGCATGATTAAATTTATTTTTGGTCCCATTGGAGGGAAAGCAGCCGGATTGCATCTGATCACCACCATGATAGTAACAGCTGCGGGCATGATGACAGTCGTAGTTGCCTTTACCTATTTTGGTGAATTCATCCGGAACAAAATTATCGATCGATTTCGCAAGGCAAAGCCAACGGTGGCACCACCCAGGGAAAAATCTGGAATAATTAAGAAATACGGCCTGGTGGGCATTGCCTTTCTTACCCCGGTCATACTTACGCCCATTGGCGGAACTGTGTTGGCTGTGAGTGTAAGCCCGAATCGCGAAAAAATTTTACTGTATATGTTGATCAGCGCCTGTGTTTGGTCTGTGGTGTTAACCAGTGCGGTCTATTTTGGGTACGATGCCCTGATGGAATTCATCGATAAAGTTCAGCCGGGAAAGATTATCCCCAACGAGTAACGATCAACTCTCATCCGGTAAAATTTCAATGTCGTGGATCAGCACTTTCTTTGCGATTGCCTGACCTGTTTTGGTAGCGGCCAAACCGCCCAGCGCAGTTTCTTTATAGCGGGTTTCCATGCTGGCCCCGATCTCGCCCATGGCTTCAATCACCTCATCCACCGGGATGACACTGCTCACATTGGCAAGGGCAATTTGGGCCGAGCTGTTGGCAATGGCCGCGGCACTGGCGTTGCGTACCACGCACGGTACTTCTACCAAGCCCGCCACCGGATCGCACACCAGACCCAGCATACACTGGACTGTAATGGCAACCGCATTGAAGATCTGATCGATGTTGCCGCCAAGACAATAAACAATGGCACCGGCACCCATGGCCGCAGCCGTACCGGTTTCAGCCTGGCAGCCGCCTACCGCTCCGGCAATGCTCGCTTTTTGTTCCATGATCAGCGCAATTCCAGCAGCCAGCAACATGGCTTCTAAAATTTTTTTATCCTCAATGTGATGGATTTCCTGTAGCGTGAACAGCACCCCCGGCATAATGCCGGACGCTCCGGCCGTAGGCGCGGCCACGATGCGGCCCATACACGAGTTGACCTCTTTTGCTGCTAATGCCCGGGCAATCAAATTCTGAAATTCTTTGGATAACACGGTTTGCGGATGACGATATACTTTCTTTGCCCCGTTGTTGATCATTCCAGAGCGCGAAGTCATGTCTTCTTCCAATCCGGTACGAACTGCATCTTTCATCACTTCCCATGCATTGGCCAGCCCAGCCCAGATTTCAGCTTCGCTGCGTCCTTTTTGTTCCTGTTCATACTCCAGCACAGCCGTCACCACCGGTTTCTTCATTTCGGTGCAATGCGTTTTCCAACCTTCGAATGAATCAAAAAGAAATGCCATACTGGATTTTGTACGAAGTTCGATTCTAAAACAACTGTTTTCAAATGTTTGGCAGAAAATTTTGACTCAACTTTACCAGTTTCAAGACTGTTTTTAGAGTTAGAGCGAATTGACCATCTTTAAGCCTGTGATTCGATTGAGATTATTATGGATCGGACTGGCACTGGCAGAACCGCTTTTTGCGCAAAACAATTTTTGGCAGGTTTTGGCGGAAGTAGGATTTAAGCGCGAAGTAATTCAAGGAGGTGAAATGGAAGTTCCGGTATTCAGCAATCATTTAAAAAGTTGGAATGGCAAGAAAGTAAAATTGAAGGGTTTTATTATTCCAGTGAGTGAGGTTGGCGATGAAAGCAAATTCATGCTTTCTTCAATGCCCTTTAATGTATGTTACTTTTGTGGTGCAGCCGGACCTGAAACCATTGTAGAGGTGGAGACAGCCCGAAAGATAAAGTTTACTTCCCAAGCAATCTGGATGGAAGGCATTCTTCAGCTTAACGAAAAGGACCCCGACCATCACATCTATATTATGAAATCAGCCAACGTAGTGACACCATGATTAAATCGCTTCTAAGTTCGTTCCTTCTATGTGTTGGTTTTGTTGCCTGGTCGCAATCCAATGAGGAAGCCGTGATCCGGCAGATTTTTGATCACGCCTTAAGGAAGGGCAAGTCCTATGAAATGCTTTATGATCTCTCCGTAAATGTTGGACCACGGCTTTCCGGTTCGCCAGGAGCAGCAGCAGCTGTGGAGTGGAGCCGGCAGGTAATGACTGATTTTGGTTTTGATACGGTTTGGTTGCAACCGCTGATGGTACCTCATTGGGTGCGTGGCCAAAAGGAAACAGGTCGCATTAATTCAAAACGTAGCGGAACGGTGGATATTAATGTTTGCGCCCTCGGAGGCTCCATTGGAACGGGGCCTAATGGTATTGCTGCGAACGTGGTGGAGGTAAAAAGTTTTGACGAATTGAAAATTCTGGGAACGAAGGGAGTACAAGGAAAGATTGTTTTTTTTAACCGCCCTCTGGATCCAACAAAAATAAATACGTTTGCTGCCTATGGAGGTGCAGTAGATCAACGCGCCAGTGGAGCTTCGGAAGCTGCGAAGTATGGAGCTGTAGCGGCCTTGGTTAGGTCCATGGGCTCCAACCTGGAAGACTATCCGCACACGGGCAGTATGCGCTATGCACCAAACGTGGTAAAAATTCCTGCCCTCGCCATAAGCACGAAGCATGCCGAGCAGCTCAGCAGGTTGCTCAAAGAAGAACCTGACTTACAAATTTATCTTGAAAATCATTCTGTTACATTGGAGGATGTGCCTTCTTATAATGTAATTGGTGAGATACGGGGAAGTCAGTTTCCGGAGGAAATCATTGTGGTGGGGGGCCATCTTGATTCCTGGGATTTGGCCCAAGGCGCCCATGATGACGGTGCCGGATGTGTACAATCCATTGAAGTAGTACGCCTATTTAAGCAAATGGGCTACCGGCCAAAACGTACCATTCGGGCAGTCATGTTTATGAATGAAGAGAACGGCCTGCGGGGTGGATTGAAATATGCTGAACAAGCGGCTCTAAAAAAAGAAAAACACATTGCCGCCATCGAATCGGATCGGGGCGGTTTTGTACCACGGGGATTTACCGTTCCAACCGATGAAAAGGCAAAAGCCCGGGTACGAAGTTGGAAGCCGTTGCTGGAGCCATACGGTCTTTCGGATTTTAGCACGGAAGGTGGTGGTGCAGATATTGGTCCACTGGCCAACCAGGGGGTTCCGCTTTTAGGGTTTTTACCCGATTCGCAGCGTTACTTCAACTATCATCATACACCTGAAGATACGATCGACAAAGTGGATAAGCGCGAATTGGAATTAGGCTCTGCTTCCATGGCGGCATTGGTTTATTTAATTGATCAGTACGGTTTAAAATAATCCATGCGCAAAAGGCTGGCGTTAGTCGGAAGAATTGCAGCCACGGTTGGGCTTATCTATTTGACGACCTTTGGAGTTGTTTACATTTTTCAGGATCAGTTTGTATTTCAAGGCAAGCCTTTAGCCCAAGATTTCCGGTTTGATTTTGGTCAGCCTTTTGAAGAGCACTTTATTAAGGTCTCCAATCAGGACTCACTTCATGCGATTCTTTTTAAGGCAGCCGCTGATGCGAGAGGTCTTATCCTTTATTTCCACGGAAATGCAGACAATCTGCACCGTTGGGGTACGTATGCCGTTGATTTTACTTCCCTTGGCTATGATGTGTTAATGATTGATTATCGGGGTTATGGAAAAAGTTCAGGCCAACCCGGTGAGACTACCTTCTATCAGGATGCCCAACGAGTATATGATTGGGCACGCGATCACATTCCACACTTCAAGTTGGTAATCTACGGTCGTTCACTGGGAGCGGCTGTTGCTTCTCATCTGGCAGTTAACAACAGGGCAGCTTTGTTATTTCTGGAAACGCCCTTTGATGAATTGAAGGCTGCGCTTTACGGAATGCCGGCCCGGTATACGTTTTCCAATCAGGAAACGATTCCAAAAGTGACTTGCAGAATTGTGATTGCGCACGGCACCAACGACTGGGTAATTCCATTGCGCTCGGCCCTTCGCCTGAAACCGTTACTAAAGCCTACTGACTCGTTTGTGGTTGTTGACGGAGGTGGGCATAACGATCTCCGGCATTTCGAATTGTATCAGGAAACGTTACGAGCCGCCTTACGATAGTTTCCTGGTCCAACTTTATTTGATACCTTCGGATATGGTTGTATTCCTGATCGCCCTGCTATCAGCCTATGCCTTTCTCTGTTTATTCATTTATTTCTTTCAACATCTTTTCTTTTTCCGACCTGAACGATTAGCACATACGTTTCAATATAAATACCCTTTTCCATTTGAAGAATTGGACTTTGACATGGAAGATGGCGGCCGCATCAATGCCATTTATTTTAAGGTGCCCAACGCACGTGGGGTTGTCTATTATCTGAAGGGAAATTCGAAAAGCATCAAAGGGTGGGGCAAGTTTGCGAAAGACTTTGTCAGTAATGGCTATGATTTTTTCATGATGGACTATCGGGGATTTGGGAAGAGCAGGGGAAAGCGCACTCAAGAGCGCGTGTTCAACGATGCTCAGTTTATCTACAAGTGGCTTACACAATATTACCCGGAGGATAAGATTGTTCTCTATGGTCGCTCGTGGGGCAGCGGCATTGCAGCCCGCATTGCCTCGTGGAATAAGCCGCGCATGCTGATCCTCGACTCTCCCTATTTCAGTTTTTATTACAACACCAACCGGTATGCGTTTTTCTTACCGTTGCGATTGATTTTGCGATATGATATCCGAACGGATCACTATTTGAAAACCACTCACTGCCCGGTACACATCATTCATGGTACCAGAGACCGGCTGATTTCATTTTCGCAAAGTGAAATGTTGAAGGCCTTGTTTCCGGAGAAAGTGAAATTACATGCTATTGAAGGTGCCCGACACAATAACCTTCCGGATTTTCCTGAGTTTTTTGAGGTCTTATATGAGATACTTTACGTAAAGCCAGTTAGTCAATCGGCCTGATGGAAGTAAAACATCATCATAGCAGCGACTTTACCAGAATATTTGACATCCTTCAGTATCAGGCGGAGAAGTATCCTAATCCCAACGCATTGAATGCTTGGGTGGGTGGCCGATGGAGCAATTATTCCATTGAATCCCTGATTCGACATACAGATAATCTGTCTTGTTGGTTCATTCGCAACGGTTATGAACGGAATGACAGAGTCATTTTGATGCCGGTAATGGGGAGTCCGGAGTGGATGATTATTGATCTGGCATGTCAACAATGTGGAATCGTTACTATTCCCGTACATGTCACGTCTACCGTACAGGATTTGGAACTCATTCTGAAAGAAACGGCTGCGCGGCTGTGTATTTGTGCAACTGTAGATTTATGTACATCTGTTCATGACGCCAATCAACGCCTTGGTGGTCAGGTAAAAGTATATCATCTTGATCCGACACAGGGGGGGTACTTTCGCTGGCAGGTTGCCGAACCAGCTTCGGAAGAACGTGCTCTTCTACAAGGAATTAAGAATAGCATTAGCGAAGAGGATGAGGTGACCATGCTGTACACTTCCGGCAGCTCAGGCATCCCGAAAGGAGTTCCGCTAACGCATAAGAACATCGTCCATAACATAAAATCAATCCTTCCGATGTTGCCGTTGGAACCGCAACACCGCGTACTGAGCTTTTTGCCATTCAGTCATATTTTGGAACGCATGGCCTGTTACGGATACCTGGCCTTTGGAGTTTCGGTTTATTTTAGTCAACGAAAGGACACGTTTGCGCTGGACTTCAACTCGGTAAAACCCTACTTCTGTACCTGCGTGCCACGCGTCTTGGAAAAAATGTACGATTATATGCAGGCTCAGTTGATGGATAAGAGCCTGTTGAAAAGGAAACTGATTGCCTGGGCGTTTGAGATAGGAATGAAATACCAATCGGAGGGTCGTATGCCATTTTTGTTTTCGCTGCAATTATTCTTAGCCCGGGTATTGGTATTAAGTCAGTGGCGCAAGAAGTTGGGTGGCAAAATTCGGTACATGGTGGTCGGGGCTGCCTCTTTGCGTCCTGAGATTGGAAGATTATTTTCTGCTGCGGGGATTCATATCGTGGAGGGGTATGGGATGACCGAAACAGCGCCACTCATTTCGATTAATCGGTTTGAGCCAGGCCAGAATCAATTCGGAACTGTTGGATTAGTGATTTCCGGTACGGAAGTAAAAATTGATCAACCCGATGCGCATGGACAAGGTGAAATTTTAGTGAGGGGACCCCAGATAATGAAGGGCTACCATCAGCGTCCAGATTTAAATCAGGAGGTATTTACACCGGATGGCTGGTTTCGAACAGGCGATGTGGGTCGTTTTATCAACGGTCGTTTCCTTCAGATAACCGATCGGAAGAAAGACATCTTTAAAACTTCCGCGGGTGTTTACATTGCACCACAGCATTTGCAAAACCATTTTGCCAAGTCGCTTTTTATTCAGCGTTGCCTGATCATCGGGTTTCAACGGCCTTTTGTTACAGCTTTGATTGTTCCGAACTACGAGGTATTGGAAGCCTGGTGTGTACAGGAACATATCCATTGGACTTCACCCCAGTTTATGGTGCATAACATTAAAGTAATAGCCCGGTTTCAACATGAAATTGAAACGCTTAACGAGGCGTTAGCCAATATAGAGCGGGTAAGACGATTTGTACTTTGTCCGCAAGACTGGACCGTGGAGAGCGGTGAACTTACCGCGTCATTAAAACCGATCCGTCAGCGGATCGTGTCCAACTATCAAAATGAGATTGAAAAGATGTATGCCTAGTTCGATTCCAATTCAGGTAACTCAAGCATAAAAACAGAGCCTTTTCCATATTCGGATCGGTGACTGATGGTGGCCCCGATTTTACTGGCCGATTCTTTTGCGATATAGAGCCCAAGCCCGGAACCGCTTACCCGGTCCGATGCTCTGAAAAACATGTCAAAGATTTTAGGACTTAGCTCTGGTTTTATTCCTTCGCCATTGTCTTCCACCTGGATCAGTGTTCCTTCGGAAAGTCGCTTCGATGAAATTTTAATAACCGGTTGGTGGCCGGGTTCTCTCTTTTGAAATTTAATGGCATTGGAAATGAGATTACTGAGAATAATTTTTACGCGAATCTTGTCCTGCTGCAGGATGCCCTGATCCAATGCATTCAGGTCAACCTTTATCGTATTGTAGTTATCCAGGTAATGAAGATTTTCCAGAATTTCTTCACATAACTTTCTGAGTTCAATTTGTTCGGCCACAACTTGTTGTCGCTTATTACGAGAGTAGTCTAGAATTTCGGCAATAAAAGAATCCAGTTTGAGGACACTCTTTTCTATTTCATTTAAATACCCGGGTGATACCTGGCCGCCAGCCTCCAACCGGCTTATGGTAACTAATCCTAATATTGATTTTAAGGGAGCACTTAAATCATGTGAGGCGCTGTAGACAAATCGATCAAGCTCTTTGTTTGTATTTTCCAACTCCTGATTTTGAAATTGAAGCCGGGTTTCAATCAATTGTAAATCACTGATCACTCGTCCGGTGACGGCTACAAAGAGCGATAGCATAAGATTTCCAAGAAAAATTGAAAACAACATCTCATCGGAACTGAATAATCTCGACTGCGATCCGGTGATCAGGAGGGGTATTATGTAGGTTATCAGGAATACGAAAAGATTACAAAAAGCAGCCTCCCCGAAACCAAAACGGATCGCTACATACAGAGAAATGATACCAAAGGCAAACCAATACTTTTCAAACGGAATAAAGATCGAGAGCACAAGGAGCCCTATGTAGATGAAAGTAATCTCAAGACGTTTTAAGATCGGTGTTGTTTCTGACCGAAATAATTCCTGATGGGGTGGATATAGCAACCAGCCTTTTCGTTGCATCCAGGGAGTAATTGAATACAAAAGTGGAATTGAAAAACCAAAGTTGGCCATGAATTCCCCAAGCCAGTTTCGGGCAAACAGCGAACCAAAGGTTTCCCATGTTTGATGGTTGAAATAAATTAACGTGAATTGCAGCAGGATCAGTTCAATGGTGATCGGGATAAATAAACCAAAAATGACAAATTGAATCAATGCCTGCGTAGAGGGCAGCCAATAATTGCCACGAGCAACGATCCGGAAGAGGTAGTAGGAGAGCATTACGCCAATTACTTCTGAGAGAGAATAGACCGGCCATAGGCGCCAATCATCTATTCCCCAGAAATAGGTATTCAACGTTACCACTAAATACATTGCCGGTAGTACCCGCCATACACCCCACCAATTGATCAGAACAATAGCAATGGCCGTTGGCAAATAAAAGGTGCTGATTCCCTGGTCATACTTAAAGAGCAAGGCAATTTGACTGGCCGCATGAAACAAAATGAACGGGGCGAACCAGGTCCAACCGGGTAGTCTGTTGTTTGAAGTAGCGTTGACCCGCAATTTCATGGACTACTAAGGTACTATATTTGGGTAGATCAAATTCACCAAAAAAAATGCCCATTATTACATGGGCACCTTTTTATTACCATAGTAAAGGATTTTCCTTTAGGCAGTAATGTTTTCAACGGAATACGCTTCCATGGGGAGGCAACTACAAACCAGGTTACGATCGCCATAGGCATTATCGACCCGGCTTACACTGGGCCAGAACTTAGCTTCCTTCACAAAGGCAAGCGGGTAAGCGGCTTTTTGTCTGCTGTACGGGCGGTTCCAATCATCGGCTGTAATGATGGCTGCAGTGTGCGGTGCATTTTTTAATACGTTATTTTCTTTATCGGCCCTTCCTTCTTCTACCTCCCGGATTTCATTCCTGATTTCAATCAGGGCATCAACAAACCGGTCCATTTCGGATTTAGGTTCACTTTCTGTTGGCTCAATCATTAAGGTGCCGGCTACCGGGAAGGAAACGGTGGGAGCGTGGAATCCATAATCCATCAACCGCTTGGCAATATCTTCAACTTCAATGCCCGCTCTTTTGAAATCGCGACAGTCGACAATCATCTCGTGGGCACACCGTCCATTGGAGCCTGTATAAAGAATCTTAAAATGGTCACTCAATCGCTCTTTAATATAATTCGCATTAAAAATGGCAAGCTTGGTAGCCTGGGTTAACCCTTCTCCACCCATCATGGCAATGTAAGCATACGAGATTACCAAAATGCTGGCACTACCATAAGGAGCAGCAGACACCGCGGTAATCGCTTGCTCACCACCCGTCTTCACTACCGGATGCCCCGGAAGGAATGGCTTCAATTTATCATTCACACAAATCGGGCCCATGCCCGGGCCACCGCCACCGTGCGGAATGCAGAATGTTTTATGCAAATTCAAGTGGCACACATCTGCCCCGATGATGGCAGGTGACGTAAGACCTACCTGAGCATTCATATTGGCACCATCCATGTATACCAGACCACCGTGTGCATGAATGGTATCACAAATTTCAATGATCGATTCTTCGAAGACACCGTGCGTGGAGGGGTACGTTACCATCAGGCACGAGAGGCTTTGTTTATATTGTTCCGCCTTGGCTTTCAGATCCGCTACATCAATCTTTCCTTCTGCATCTGATTTTACCACCACCACATTCATGCCCGCCATCACAGCGCTGGCCGGGTTGGTTCCGTGTGCCGAAGCCGGGATGAGCGCAATGTTGCGATGAGTATCCTTTCTGCTCTCATGGTACGCGCGAATCACCATCAATCCGGCATATTCTCCCTGTGCCCCGCTGTTTGGCTGGAGCGATACGCCCGTAAAACCGGTGATCTCTTTCAACCAGGCTTCCAGGGTGGTAATCATTTCCTGATAGCCCTGGGTTTGATCGGCCGGAGCAAAGGGATGAAGGCTTCCCAACTCGGGCCAGGTAACCGGAATCATTTCGGTAGTGCTGTTTAGCTTCATCGTGCAGGAACCCAACGAAATCATGGAGTGCACCATCGAAAGATCCTTGTTCTCAAGCCGCTTAATATACCGCAGCATTTCATGCTCAGAATGATGGGTGTTGAATACCGGGTGTGTTAAAAATGCCGAGGTTCGGATTAAGGAGGCAGGCCAGGCTATCCCGGTAACTTCTGTTGTACGAGTTGATGCTTTTCCAAAGAGAGCTACAATGGTTTCAACATCTTTCAAGGTTGTTGTTTCATCCAATGAAATTCCAATATGGTTCGAGAAATACCGGAAGTTGATTCCAACCGCTTCTGCCTTTTGCCGGATTGCTTTCACGTCAGCGACTGCTACCTTCAAGGTATCAAAGTAGTATGGGTTAACTTGTTTGAGTCCCGCCTGAGTCAACCCTTTTTCCAACACTTGCGCTAAGCCATGAATACGACCTGCGATCTTTTTTAATCCATGCGGCCCATGGTATACAGCATACATGCTGGCCATCACCGAAAGCAACACCTGTGCAGTACAAATGTTGGAAGTTGCCTTTTCCCTGCGAATATGTTGCTCGCGGGTTTGCAGGGCCATGCGATAACCGGGGTTACCCTGAGCATCGATGGAGATTCCGATAATTCTGCCAGGGATTTGGCGCTTGAATTCATCTTTTGTAGCAAAGAAGGCAGCATGCGGTCCGCCAAACCCCATTGGTACACCAAACCGCTGGGAATTTCCCACTACTACATCCGCCCCCATTTCACCCGGAGATTTCATTAGCAATAAGCTCATCAGATCGGCTCCCATCACCACAAATACATCTTTCTCGTGTGCGGATTCAATGAAAGCCGAGTGGTCTTTTACTTCGCCATTGTTATCCGGATTTTGTAGATAAACTGCAAAAAGATCCGGGCGGGTGAGATCCAATGTACTGACATTCCCGATTTGAAGGGAAACTCCAATGGGAGTTGACCGGGTTTTCAGCAAATCAATTACCTGAGGAAATACATTTTCATCAACAAAGAAGGTACTCGCATTCTTCTTGTTCGCTTTGCGGGAAGCATACAATAAATGCATCGCCTCGGCTGTAGCCGTAGCTTCATCCAAAAGGGAGGCATTGGCAATCTCCATTCCGGTAAGATCAATAATCATGGTTTGATAGTTGATCAGTGCTTCCATTCTGCCTTGTGCTATCTCGGCCTGGTACGGGGTATAGGCCGTATACCAACCTGGATTTTCCAGAACATTCCGAAGGATGACACCCGGTGTTATGCAGTTGTAATATCCTGTGCCGATGTACGATTTGTAAATTTTGTTTTTTGAAATCAACTGCTTAAAGGAAGTGAGAAACTCAAACTCGGATTGAGCTGGGGGGAGCTGTAACGCTTTCTTCAGCCGGATGTTGGCGGGAATAGTTTGATCAATTACCTCATCGATTGATTTAGCCTTTACCACCTTCAGCATTTCCTGAATCTGCTGATGGCTGGGTGCGTTGTGGCGGGTCTCAAATTTTTCGGAATAAGTGGGATTGATCATGTTCATGGCGTAAGAAATAGGTTGCCCCGTAGAAAAAAATTAAATGTACTGGTGACCCATTGCCGGTTTATCACCAGCAATGGGCAGCCAATCGTTAATATCGCTCAAACTGCGAAAAGAAGAAGTTGCCTTCAATCGCTGCGTTTTCGTCAGAATCAGAACCGTGAATGGCGTTGGCATCAATCGATTTGGCAAACAGGGCCCGAATCGTACCCGGAGCTGCTTTCTTCGGATCGGTTGCACCAATCAGTTTTCGAAAATCTTCCACCGCATTATCTTTTTCAAGAATCATCGGCACGATCGGTCCGCTTGACATGTATTCGCAGAGCTCACCATAAAATGGGCGGGCCTTATGAATTTCGTAGAACTTTCCAGCCAGTTCTTTTGTGAGTTGCACTTTCTTCATCGCTACGATGCGAAAGCCTGCCTCTTCAATCATTTTGGTTATGGCCCCGCTATTTCCGGCCCCGGTAGCATCTGGTTTAATCATTGTAAAAGTTCTGTTTCCAGCCATTATCTAAAAATTTAAATTGTTTCAGGGTATAAATTCGGCCGCAAAAATAGCTTTTTAGTCGATAGGGTCAGGGGTTAACCAAATAGATTTTTAGGGGGAGCTGATGACCTGACATTCTGTTCAACTTTTGGGTTATGCACTCCGGATTAAAATTGCCATTTTTGCCCCTTCAATGAAAAAATTAGCGGCCTTTAAGTCCTTGCTTGCCAGTCCCGGACGGGTCGTTATTGTCACCCACTTCAAGCCAGATGCGGATGCCCTCGGTTCATCGCTGGGATTAGCAGGGTTTTTAACTAAAAAAGGTCATCAGGTTTCCGTTATTACACCCAGCGATTATCCCGACTTTCTCGCCTGGATGCCAGGGAACGATTCGGTGATCGCGTTGACTAAAGACCCCGGACCGGAGCAACAAGCGGCCAAGCTTATTCAACAAGCTACCCTCATTTTCTGCCTCGACTTCTCGAATTTAAGTCGAATAAGCAATCTTGGCGAAATGATTAAACAATCCGGAGCTGTTAAAGTATTGATTGATCATCACCTCGAGCCTGAAGCCTTTGCGGATTTTGAACAATGGAGTGCGGAAGCTGCCTCTACGGCTGGTTTGGTTTTTGAGTTGATCGAAGAGTTGGAAGAAAAATCGTTGATCGATCGAAACATTGCCGCTTGTCTGTATGCCGGGGTAATGACAGATACGGGTGGGTTCAGACACAACAACACCCGGTATCGTGAGTTTCAGATTGCCTCCGAATTAGTTCGGCTTGGGGCCGATCCGCATCAGATTGCCCGGCAGATTTATGATACGAATTCATTGGAGCGTTTGCGGTTAACAGGTTATGTATTGAGTGAGAAGTTGGTCGTGTTACCCGCTTACCGCACGGCCTACATGATGCTTAGTCATGAGGAGCTGAAAAAGTTTGGAGCCCAAACGGGTGATACCGAAGGACTGGTTAACTACGGTCTTTCTATTAATAACGTAAAGATGTCCGTGCTGATGTATGACCGGAAAGAAGAGATAAAGCTTTCATTCCGGTCGTTGGGAAATTTTTCAGTGAATGAGCTGGCCCGAAAGCATTTTGCAGGTGGCGGGCACCGCAATGCTTCTGGTGGATCTTCCAAACTCTCGTTAGACGATACATTAAAAAAATTGCTGGCCCTCCTCCCGGAGTATCAGCATTTGCTACTAGAGGATTAACTAAACAATAAAATCTATACAATGAAAAAATCATTTTTGCTGTCGGTCTGTGTGGCGTTGCTATTCATGTCGTGTTCCAATACGAAAGAAACCCCATCGGGGTATAAGTTCACGGTGATAAAAAAGGGAGATGGTGTGGCGAGTAAACAGGGTCAGATCTTGGTGTTGAACTTTTTATTTAAAGATGGTAAGGATTCGGTTTGGAATGATAGCCGCAAAAGTGTGTTTCCTACTATGATCATGGTGCAGGATTCAATACCGGGGAATGATCCCATCCTGGAGGTATTTCAAATGTTAACGAAAGGAGACAGTGTAACATTAAAACTTCCTGCCAAAACCTTGTTTGAAAAAACATTTCAATCTCACATTCCCCCCGGAGTGGATTCCACCAGCCAGTTTACTTTTGAAATTGGGGTTATCGATATCCTATCGGAAGATCAGGCCCGCCAGATGCAGAGCGACATTGTTGCCAAACAGAATGAAAAAGCGATGTTGGCCGAAGCGGAGCAACATGCCAAAGATACTTCCATTATTGCCGTTCATTTGAAAGAGAAGGCTATCAAGGCGCAAAAGACAAGTTCGGGTATCAGCTATGTAGTAAATAAAACGGGTAAAGGAGAGAATGCAAAGGCAGGACAAACGGTAAGAATTAACTATACCGGTTATTTATTAGACGGAACCTGCTTTGACAGCAGCATTGAGTCAGTAGCGCGGGTCAATAATGTTTATAATGAGATGCGTGCACCGTATGAACCCATTGAGTTCGTTTTAGGCGCACAACAGGTAATTCCAGGGTGGGAAGAAGCCATTGGCTTGATGAACAAAGGAGCCAGCATGACGGTGTACATTCCTTCCACCATGGCGTACGGTCCACGGAGAAGAAGCGAAATCATTGGTGAGAACTCTATCTTAAAGTTTGAAATGGAAGTGGTTGATATTAAGTAGTGTGTCATGAAGAAAATTAGTTTCATTATTTTGGTAGGCATAAGTGTGTCGGGTTGTCTTGATGACCAGGATGAATGTACCAAAGCAGTTCCTGAGTCGGAATTATCGGTTGTAGATCAAACCCGGTTGGCATCCGATATCATCACCATCGATTCCTACCTGGCAGCCAACAGCATTATTGCTACCGAGGAACCCAATGGGGTGCGGTATGTGATTACAAAGCAAGGGGATGGAACAACCCCGTGCCTGGAAAGCACTATCAGTGTAACCTATACGGGCAAGCTTTATAGCGGTACGGTGTTTGATTCATCCGCCACACCGGTCTCTTTTCCGCTTGAGCGGTTGATTGTTGGTTGGAAGTTGGTATTGCCGCTGCTGCAGGCCGGGACCAAAGTTACGCTGTATATTCCATCGGGTTATGGGTACGGACCTCAAGGGGGGGCCAATGGGGCTATTCCTTCCAACGCAAATCTGATTTTTGATATTGAATTGTTAGCGGTGTTGTGAGCATGAAAATTTGCTTTGCCACAAACAACGATCACAAAATAAAGGAGGTACAAGCCCTGTTGGGTTCAACCTTTCAGATAGTGAGTTTAATAGATATTGGTTGCAACGAAGAACTGGCGGAGGATCAGGATACGCTGGAGGGCAATTCCTTGCAAAAGGCCCGGTATGTATATGATCACTATCGGGTGCCATGTTTTGCCGATGATACCGGTCTTGAGGTGCAGGCATTAAACGGAGCACCCGGGGTTTACTCTGCCCGATATGCCGGCCATCAACGAAGTGCTGAAGACAATATGAATTTACTATTGGCAAATCTGGCAGCCAAAGAAAACAGAAAGGCTCAATTCCGTACGGTTGTCACACTCATCACGGGCGCGGGAGTGAACCAATTTGAAGGTGTTTTGAAGGGTGAAATTTTGAAAGAGAAGCGCGGCACAGAAGGATTTGGCTACGACCCCTTGTTTTTACCTGATGGGCACACCAAAACGTTGGCTGAGATGTCGTTAGCAGAGAAGAATACGCTTAGCCACCGGGCCCGGGCAGTTCACGCCTTGACTCTTTTCTTAAAGCAAAAGAACTTGGCAACACGCGTGTAGCATGAATAAACCTTTTACAATTGGTATTACAGGCGGCAGCGGATCTGGCAAAACCTACTTCCTGCAAGGTTTGTCTTCCTGTTTCAAACCCGATGAAATATGTTTGATCTCACAGGATAATTATTACAAGCCCCGTGCCCAGCAGCCGGTTGACGAAAACGGAATCAAGAATTTTGATTTACCTGTTTCCATTGACCGGGAAGCCTTTCAACAAGACCTGCTGAAGCTGAAGGCCGGGCAAAATGTAATCAAGCAGGAGTACACTTTTAATAACCCGCAGGCTAAAACCAAGCTTTTGGAATTTAAGACAGCGCCCATTCTTGTTGTGGAAGGTTTGTTCGTTCAATATTTTGAAGAAATCTCGAATGAGTTGGATTTACGGGTTTTCATTGAAGCCAAAGATCATGTTAAACTAGGCAGGCGTATCAAGCGGGATCAGGTTGAACGGGGTTATGACATTGATGATGTGTTATATCGGTATCAGTTTCACGTCATGCCGGTGTACGAGCGACTGATAGAGCCACTCAAACACGATGCTGATTTGGTCGTTCCGAACAACAGCAAGTTTGAACGTGCCCTGGCCGTATTGGTGGGGTATTTGAAAACCCGCCTGGGGGGTGTTGGAAATTAACTACCAACCCCTACTTTTGTGGGCTCTGAAAATCTAAAACGTGCGAAAAAGATCAATTTACAGGGGTTTTTTAATTGCTGCCGGCCTCTTGGCTGCGCTGGTAATTATATTATCTCAGTCTTTTTCAGTTCAAGCCGAGCACGTAGCAAAGCCGGCAACCGAGCAAACCGATACTTCAAAAGCCCAGGACGCGGTTATCAAAGCACCAGCTGAGGCTATGCCACAAAGCACGGTGGTTCGGGTGAATGAGCAAGTTCCCGTGAGCATCATTGAAATTCTGGCTGAGCCACAACAGGTTCAGCGTTACATTCCGCAATGTGATCGGATCGTAAACTCATTCATCAAAACAATCTTTCGGGTTATCATTGCACCCAACGCTCCCTGATTTTTTCAACATAGACTTTTCTGATTGGCCAACAGGAATAATTCCTGGCCATGTTTCTTTTAATCGGTAATTAATTAATTCTCTTAAAACTAAATTTTCTTATGCGTAACAAAGGTGTAGTTGTTGGTTTAGGCATAATCATTACGCTGCTTTGCTTGTATTACTTGTCGTTTACATTTGTTTCGAATCAAGTAACAGACGATGCAGAGGCTTATGCAACCGATAAAAACGGATCGTTGAATCTGTTAAAAAAACAAAATTATCTCGACTCCCTCTGGAATAAACCTGTGTACAATCTTTTTGGTGCAGAGTATACCTACAAGGAGGTGAAGGAAAACGAATTGAGCCTGGGGCTGGACTTGCAAGGGGGCATGCACGTGGTTCTGGAAATTTCACCAGTCGATATCATTAAGGGTCTGAGTGGAAACAATCAAGACCCTGCATTTCTGGATGCCTTGCAAAAGGCCAGAGAGATGCAAAAGACCAGCACGGATAGCTATGTTTCGTTATTCTATACGGCTTTCAAAGAGGCGAATCCCGACCGGAGTCTTGCATCATTATTTACTTCCGCTGCCAATAAAGACCGTGTGAAGCTAACTGATAGCGATGAGACCGTATTAGACTTTTTGAGTACCGAAGTAGATGGGGCGATTGACCGTTCCTTTACCATTCTTAAAACGCGTATTGATCAGTTTGGAACTTCACAACCCAACATTCAACGCCTGCAAGACAAAGGAAGGATTCAAATTGAAATTCCCGGAGCGGATAACCCGCAACGGGTGCGCAAGTTGTTGCAGGGTGTTGCCCGACTTGAATTTTGGGAAGTTGTGGAGGCCTATGACCCGCAACTACAACAATCTTTTGGTGCGATTAATCAGTTTTTGTTGAACGAACAAAATTCAAAACGAGTTGTAGCCCAGACCGAAACTCCCGCGGCACCATCTGCTGCTGATACGACAAAATCAGCATTGGAACAGCAGCTAAGCCAGGTTCGAGACAGTACGGTTAGTTCGTTAGACTCTTTACGACTTGCTACATCCTCAACGCTCTTTGCGTTAAGCAATCCATCCATTCCATTTTTATATCAGGTAAAGGATACTGCAGAGATCAACCGGATTCTCAGAAGGCCTGAAGTCAGAAACATGTTGCCCAGAACGATAGGATTTTTCTGGGATGTAAAGCCAGATCCGAAAGTAACACCAGGGGTGGAAGATATTCAATTGAACTTTGTGAACCTGGGGCGTGGTGCCAAACCCTTATTAACGGGTGAAGTAATTAATGATGCCCGTCTGGACTATGACCAATTTGCCCGGCCCGCAGTAAGCATGACCATGAATGCAACCGGATCGCGCAACTGGGCGAAGATAACGGCAGCTGCTGCGGCCAAACAGCCACAGGGCCGGATTGCCATCGTGCTTGATAATTATGTTTACACAGCCCCGACCGTCCAGGGAGAAATTCCGAACGGCAGTTCTCAGATTTCAGGAAGTTTTGAATTGGAAGAAGCCAAAGATTTGGCTAACGTACTGAAAGCCGGTTCACTCCCAGCGCCTACGCGGATCGTAGAAGAGGCGATCGTTGGCCCGAGTCTTGGAAAAGTAGCCCAAAATCAAGGGTTGATTTCCATGGCTTCCGGGTTGGGTATTGTTGTCCTATTTATGGTCGCTTACTACTCAAAAGGTGGTTGGGTTGCCAACATTGCATTGTTGTTCAATATCTTCTTCATTCTGGGTATTCTGGCTCAGTTAAACGCAGCGTTAACCTTGCCTGGTATTGCCGGTATTGTGCTTACCATGGGTATGGCTGTGGATGCCAACGTATTGATTTATGAGCGTATCAAAGAGGAAATGCGATTGGGCCGGAAGCTCAGAGAAGCAATCAATAAAGGATATTCACGCGCTTTTACCACCATTTTTGATTCTAACCTAACAACCTTAATTACGGCCATTGCTTTGTTTGTACTCGGACAAGGCCCCCTAAAAGGATTTGCGATTGTATTGATGATTGGTATTGCCACCTCATTCTTCTCATCGGTTTACATTTCACGGGTAATTGTCGAGTGGATGGTACGTAAAGGCGATGAAACAAAAGTGTCGTTTGACAGCCCCTTGGCTCGCTTGGTTAAAAAGCGGAGAGAATTTGATTTTATCGGAGCTCGTAAAAAGGTATATCTGGTTTCCGGGGCGATTGTTGTGACCGGTTTTATTCTCATTGCTATTCAAGGGTTAAATCTTGGGGTAGATTTTAAGGGTGGTCGTTCGTATGTGGTTTCCTTCCATCAACCGGTTGTTGCCACCGATATGAAAGTGGCCTTAAACGAAAGTTTTGAGAACTCAGGTGTTGAAGTAAAGAATTATGGCAGTGATAAAGTGATGAAAGTGACAACCTCCTACCTGGTGGATGATGAATCCGATGTGGCCGATGACAAGGTAAAGAATGCATTGATTCAGGGTGTTCAGAAATTTAAAGGAATTGAATACACCGAGCACGATGCGCAGGTCGATGATAAACACTTTACGATTTCCTCCTCCTCCAAAGTAGGCGCAACCATCGCGGATGATATCAAGGGGTCAGCATTTGAGGCAGCACTTGCTTCGCTGGTGCTCATCTTCTTTTACATTTTGATTCGCTTTAAACGTTGGACCTATAGTGCCGGAGCCATTGTTGCAACCGTGCATGATACCCTGTTTGTGGTGGCTTCCTTTGCAATTGCCCGGGCATTTGGAATCTCCTTTGAAGTGGATCAGGTTTTCGTAGCCGCGTTGCTGACCATCATCGGGTATTCCATCAATGACACGGTGATCATTTTTGACCGAATCCGGGAGTACCTGGGCTTTGGAGCTACCCACGATCGCGCCAAAGTGTTTAATGATGCCATTAACAGCACCTTAAGCAGAACATTGATTACTTCGGGAACCACATTAATTGTGGTGGTAGTCTTATTATTCTTTGGTGGCGAAGTATTAAGAGGATTTTCTTTTGCCCTGTTTATAGGGATTGTGGTAGGAACATTCTCTTCTATCTTCATTGCATCCCCGATTGTGTTGGATTTGGAAACAACAGCACAAACTACAAAGAGGGCAGAAGCGAAAGCAGCCGCTTAGAAACACACAGAGGAAAAAAAGGCAGGTGAAGTTCATCTGCCTTTTTTATTCTTCTTTGTTCAGGGATTTAACTAAATTCTAATCGTATTTCAAAGTACCGCCTTTAATTTTGACAAATGAAGATATTGTTGGTGGAGGATGAACGGAAGACCATTCAATTCCTGAAGAAGGGATTGGAAGAGCATGGCCATGAAGTAGATTCTGCGGAGGATGGTAAAACAGGAAAAAATCTGGCATTTAAGAATACGTACCACATCATTATTACCGATGTGATTATGCCCGAGCTGAATGGAAAGGAATTGTGCCGTGATCTCCGGTTGGCAAAAATTGAAACCCCCATATTGATGCTCACCGCCTTGGGAGAGACGGACGATGTAGTGGATGGGCTTGATAGTGGCGCTGATGATTACTTGTCGAAACCCTTTGAGTTTAAAGAGCTGCTTGCGCGAATCCGATCCTTAACAAAACGTCAACCCAGGCAGCTAGTTACTCAATTACGCATTGGCGATCTGGTAATGGATATTAACAAGAAAAGTGTAATCCGGGCTGGTAAGAACATTGACCTCACCAGTAAGGAATTTTCATTGCTTGAATATTTTCTTCGGAATCAGGGACGCGTGATCCCCCGTGCTGAACTGGCCAAACATGTATGGAACGTTGATTTTGACACAGGAACCAACATGGTGGAGGTATATGTAAATTACCTTCGGAAAAAAATTGATAAGGACTTTGAAAGTAAACTTATTCATACCCAATTTGGAATGGGGTATATCCTAAAAGAGGCCTAGTGCAAATCCGTACACGACTTACGCTGCAATTCACCGTACTGGTGAGCACCATTGTACTATTGTCTTTTCTGGCAATCTATTTCTTTACGCAGCAATTCACCGATCAGGACTTCTCCAGACGATTGCGTGAACGGGCTATCACGTCCGCCATTTTGCTCATTAAGGTCGATCAGGTTGATACCGTTTTACTAAAAATCATAGACCGTGCCAAACGCGACAACCTGTATCGTGAAAGCATACGTGTCTATGATGAAACTGGAAAGGAAATATACATGAGTGGAGACACCGCAAAGATTAGCATCAGCCAGGTGTTATTTGACCGGGTAAGATCGGAGGGCGAGCTTGAGTTGCATTACAAGGAGTTTACTGTAGCTGGAATTCCTTTTACCGACCGTGGTAAAGAATATATTATCATTGCCTTTGCCGAAGATGTAATAGGATATAATCGGCTCATTGATTTGAGAAGGTTGCTAACCGGATTGTTTGTCATTCTCATGGCCATTGTATCCATTTCGGGTTGGGTTTACTCGGGGAGAGCCCTACGGCCCATTCAACGAATCATGAACGATGTTGAGAATATTTCACCACAAGACCTCAGTAACCGACTTGAGCGGAGCCCACACCCTGATGAAATGGGAAAGTTGATCAACATTTTTAACAATTTACTTACCCGGATTGAAAATGCATTTCAACTCCAAAAGATGTTTGTATCCAACGTGTCACACGAATTGAAGAATCCGCTTACCAACATTACGTCTCAGTTGGAGGTAACGTTGCTAAATGAACGTACCGTGAAGGAATACCAGGAAACCATCGAATCGGTGCTGGAAGACATCAAAAGTCTAAACCATCTTTCCAATAGTCTGCTCGACCTGGCGCGACTGACCCGGTCATCCGATTCTTTTACTATGTCTAAGGTACGATTGGATGAAATCCTTTGGGAAACGCGGGAAGTTGTAAGTCTGATTGATCCTTCCTATGCAATTTCTGTTACCATTTTGGAAATGCCCGAAGACGAAAGTAAGTTGTATGTAAATGGCAATCCTTACTTGTTGAAAACAGCCTTTCAGAATGTGATTGAAAATGCCTGCAAATTTTCGATGGATGGAAAAGCTTCTGTGTCCTTGACGTGCCGGAGCCAGGATTTTATTATTGAAGTTACTGATCGTGGTCCGGGTATTGAAAAGAAAGACCTTGAAAACGTATTTCAACCCTTTTTTCGAACCGATGCAACCTCAAAAATCCGAGGCTATGGTGTCGGCCTCTCCTTAAGCCAAAGGATCATTTCTATCCACAAGGGTTCAATTTCGATTGATTCGACCCCAGGGGAAGGAACCCGGATTAAAATCGTTCTAAAATCAGCGTAGGGTTCTAATTCCTTTCTAATCAGTTTTAAGAATACAAAATCAACTTCACGGCTACATTTGCTTATAGTTTTTTCAAGGTTGTTTGAGTTTAGCTTAGTTTACAGGTTTCTAAGGAAGAGGTGAGTCTAATCAGAACGTAAGCCAACGACCGATTTAAAATCTCTTCCAAAAATGGGGTTCGCAACAACCCCATTTTTTATTCCATCTCCACTGTTTCAACGCGTACCCCAATGGCCAATATTCCGGTTAATGTATCGAGCCGATTAAATTGCTCGAGTCGCATATGGTATACCCCGGCAGTTTGAAAGGATTGATTTTGCAGCAAAAGGAACTGATGATCATAAACATCACCCAGCCCACTTCGCCCCAGAGGCCTTCCGGTTTTTTGGTCGAACAAATAGTTGGAGAGTAATTTCTTCGATAACACCGCACCGGCTGAATCGCTTAATGTATACTCAATGAAAAGGCGGGCATACGGATAGTCTAACGAATTACGAACGTTATAAAGAACATTATATTTTTTCGAAACATCGCTGATCGTAAACTCAAACTCCGCAGGTTCCTGAATTTTCCAGGCTTTATCTTTAAACTCCTCGTAGCGCTCAAAGACCCGATTAGAGTCACAACCAAATAGGAGCAGCAAAATGAAGAATGGCACCAGTCTCATTGCTATTGCGGGCCTTTTGGGTGGCGGGGCGGTTGCCTTTTGTTTTGGTTTTTAGGAGGCTGATTTTGGGTCTGCTGACCTGGATTTTGCGGCCCGCCATTTCTACGATCGCGATTGCGATTTTTGTTTTTCTTTTTTTTCTTTTTGGAACGATCCTGAAATTTCCTATCCAGACTGGTAAGATCGCTGTTTAGTTTGGCAATCGGTACTTTTGCTTCTTCTTCGTTTACTTCCAGGCTGGCAGGTTTTTTTCCTATTCGGTTCAATTCCAGGATTTCATTCACACGATCAATGTTGAGCGGATACCAGTTATTTTCTTCCTTGTATCCAAACCACATGATTCTGCGGAAGATATCGGTTTTTTGAAGCCGGGCTTCACCCTTTTCGGTCAACAGCGGAGCCTCCACTTCCGGAATTCCCTTCAAGGCTTCCATGTAGGTTTCCAACTCATAATTCAAGCAACATTTCAATCGACCGCACTGGCCAGAAAGTTTGCTCGGATTGAGTGAGAGATTCTGATACCGGGCGGCACTGGTTGCCACATTTTTAAAATCACTTAACCAGGTGGAGCAACATAATTCACGGCCACATACTCCAATACCGCCAAGTCTTCCGGCTTCTTGGCGTAGACTGATTTGCCGCATTTCTACCCGAACTTTAAATTCCGTGGCAAGCAGTTTAATCAATTCCCGAAAATCCACCCGGTCTTCAGCCGAGTAAAAAAAAGTGGCTTTCGTATTATCGGCCTGATATTCGACATCGGAAAGTTTCATGGCCAGGTTCAACTGACGAATGATTTCGCGTGTTCGATACAGGGTAGGAAGATCTCTTTTTTTTACATCATCGTATTTCTCAAGGTCTTTTTGATTCGCCAACCGGTAAATCTTCCGGATTTCATCATCATTCGCCACTTTCTTCTTTTGCATCTGCAGGCGTACTAATTCGCCTTGCATGGACACATACCCCAGGTGGTGTCCCGATTGTGCCTCCAGGATGACGGCATCCCCCGTAGTTAAGGGCAACCGGTCGATATTCCGGTAAAAATCTTTGCGTCCGTTTTTAAACCGCACTTCAACAACGGAAAACCGATCCAGCGAAGGCATTTCCATGTTCGATAGCCAATCGAACACATTCATTTTATTGCAACCGCCTGTACCACAGGCACCATTGTTATTACAACCGCTTACTTTTCCGTCTTTCTTGGTTCCACAGGCACAGCCCATCGCACAGGTTTTATACAGTTAAAAACTTAAAGTTAGGAGGATGATTGTGTTTTATCAAACAATTTGATTTTCAGGCCTTTAAATTACTTTTCATGCGTGCCAAGTCCATACTGATGTCTCTCCGGTAATACGCACCTTCCCACGAAATTCTCTTAACCTTTTCGTACGCCTGGGCGGCTGCACTTTCCAGTGAATTTCCCGTGCCGGTGATGGCCAGTACCCTTCCGCCTTGCGTAAGCACTTGATTGTGCTTTTGAATGGTGCCGGCATGGAAAACGTAAGCTCCAGTTTGATCTTCAAGTCCAGAAATCACATGGCCTTTTTCAAATTGATCAGGATACCCACCGGATGCCATGACGACTGTAACGGCATGGGCTGGACTAATTTCAATCTGTTTGTCTTTTAATTCACCTTTTGTACAAGCGATCAGCAACTCGACCAGGTCGCTTTCAATGCGGGTCATAACGGCTTCTGTTTCGGGATCGCCCATGCGCGCGTTGTACTCAATAACGAAGGGCTCACCCTGTACATTCATCAGGCCTATGAAAATGAACCCCTGGTAGGCAATACCTTCTTTTTTGAGACCGTCAATGGTGGGTTTGATCACTTGTTCTTCCACTTTTTTCATGAAGGAAGAAGTGGCAAATATAACCGGTGATACCGCCCCCATGCCTCCGGTGTTAGGCCCGGTATCCCCATCTCCAATGCGTTTATAATCCTTGGCTTCCGGAAGGATAACATAACTTTTCCCGTCCGTTAATACAAACACTGATAATTCGATGCCCTCCAGAAATTCTTCTACCAACACTTTGGAGCTCGCTTCCCCAAATTTTTTTTCTTCCAGCATTTCCCGCATGGCGGTTTTGGCTTCAATTACCGTGGATGCGATAATGACGCCTTTTCCTGCAGCCAGGCCATCCGCCTTCAATACAATTGGAGTCTTGCAGGAATCCAGGTAGCGTAGGGCCTCCTTGCTTTGATGAGTATAAAATGTCTGGGCTTTCGCAGTTGGCACCCCGTTGCGAATCATGAATTGTTTGGAAAAATCTTTGCTGCCCTCCAACTGGGCGCCCGCGCGTCCGGGGCCAACCAGTAAAATTGATTTTAATAAATCAGTTTGTTCAAAATAATCGCGAATCCCTTTTACAAGCGGTACCTCCGGCCCAACTACGACCAGGTCAATTTTTTTTTCGAGACAAAAATTGCCCAGGGATACAAAGTCATCAACTGCTAGCGGCACGTTCGTACCCACCGTGCCCGTACCGGCATTGCCGGGAGCTATGAATAAATTCCGGCAATGCGTGCTTTGCCTGATCTTCCAGGCCAGCGCGTGCTCGCGACCACCACTGCCAATGATTAATATGTTCATGATCCTTTAGGAAAGGTCAAAGATACTACTACCCCTCAATTATTTATCGAGCGGTAGTAGTTCTTGTTGTAAGATTCAATTAGTTGGCGTACTCGCTTAAAAATTTTACACGCATCAGGCGGAGATTGTCTTCTGTGAAGTCGGAATCTTCATCTTTCAATGCGTCTACGGCATCTTCAATGCTGTCGGTTTCCGATTCCAGGAAGTAATCATAGATCTGCTGTTGTTTGTCCTCATCCAGGACCGAATCGATATAATAATCCAAGTTCAGTTTGGTGCCGGAATAGCAAATGTTCTCAATTTCCGTTAGCAATTCATCGAACGAAATATTTTTCGAATCTGCGATTTCGTCCAGCTCTACCTTACGGTCGATCTGCTGAATGATGAAGATTTTTATTTTCGACTTGTTGACGGAAGATTTAACAACAATATCAGAAGCGGTTTCGATGTCGTTCTCTTCGACATACGTCTGAATCAAATCTAAAAACTCTTTTCCGAACTTGTTGACCTTCCCCATGCCTACGCCATTCACCGAAGCCAGTTCTTCTTTGGTGGTGGGGTAAGTAGTGGCCATCTCTTCCAGCGAAGGATCCTGGAAGATCACATAAGGAGGTAAATCTTTTTCCTTTGCCACTTTTTTTCGAAGTGCTTTCAGCATTTCGAAAAGCTTTTCATCATAGGATTTTGAGTTAACTACGACCCGCTCGGAGGATTCTTCATCTTCCACATCGGTGGTGAAGTCATGATCGCGGGCTAACTCGATCGGATGGGGCTTCTTGAGGAATTCCGCTCCTTTTTTGGAAATCTTCAATACGCCTACGTTGTCGATATCTTTTTCAAGGTATTGGTAAATGAGTGCCTGACGAATTACCGATTTCCAGAAGTCGGCATCTTGTTGATCGCCTTTTCCAAAAATGGGCAGATCGAAGTGTCCATAACTCTTCACATATTCATCCTCGGTGCCCCGGATAACGTTGACCAGATGATTCAGATTGAATCGCTCATTGGTTTGCTTCACCGCTTCGAGTACCAGTTTCACATACTCGGTTCCGTCATATCGTTCGCGCGGATTCACACAATTATCACACGACCCGCAATTGTCTTGTTTATATTCTTCGCCAAAGTAGTGGAGCAGTTGCTTCCTTCTGCATACAGGCGATTCGGCATAGAATTCCATTTCTTGCAAGAGAACCCGGGCATTTTCTCGTTCCTGAACCGCTTTGTCTTTATTAAATTTTTCCAGTTTGTTCAAATCGTTGTGACTATAGAACATGAGGCAATGTCCTTCCAGGCCGTCCCGTCCGCTACGACCCGTTTCCTGGTAGTATCCTTCGAGTGATTTAGGCACATCGTAATGCACCACAAACCGAACGTCAGGTTTGTCAATACCCATCCCAAAGGCAATGGTCGCTACAATGATATCTACCTCTTCATTCAAAAAGTCATCCTGATTTTTCATTCGCACATCCGGGTCGAGTCCGGCATGGTACGGAGCAGCCTTAAAGCCGTTTACATTGATCAACTCAGCAATTTCTTCCACTTTCTTTCTGCTTAAACAATACACGATTCCCGATTTGCCTTTATGCTCCTTCAGAAATCGAATCAATTGTTTTTTTGTTTCCTTCTTGGGACGTACTTCATAAAAAAGATTCTTTCGGTTGAACGAAGAGATGAAAACATCCGCCTCTTCCATCTGAAGATTTTTCTGAATATCCAACTGAACTTTAGGTGTTGCTGTTGCTGTTAAAGCGATTACATTCATATCGCCAAGTTGTGCGATCATGGTTTTGATCTTCCGATATTCAGGTCGGAAGTCATGACCCCATTCCGAAATACAATGCGCTTCATCGATGGCAACGAAAGACACTTTAACCTTTTGCAGGAATTCGATGTTCTCTTCTTTGTTGAGCGATTCGGGTGCTACGTACAGAAGTTTGACAATGCCCGTTACGCAATCTTTTTTCAGCCGGGTGATTTCGCCTTTGCTAAGGGTGGAATTTAAAAAACGGGCGTTGATGCCGTAGGCATTAAGCTGATCCACCTGGTTTTTCATCAGCGCAATAAGCGGTGAGATGACAATCGCAAGCCCATCTTTAATCATGGCTGGCAGTTGATAACAAAGTGACTTACCAGCCCCGGTGGGCATAATCACAAACGTATTTCGCCCATTCAATATATTTCTGATAACGGTTTCCTGGTTTCCCCGAAACTGACTGTATCCAAATATTTCTTTGAGTTTTAACTTTAATTCATCTTTCTCTTCTGCCACGACCATGATATCCACTAATAAAATTTTGATTTAATTATCTTTGCGTTCCTTCTTAATTGCTAACCGCATTGAATATAATAAAAAATATCAAACAAATCGCCACGGAAGTACTAATAAATGAGGCCCGGGCGGTTGAAAATCTGGCTAATTTTATCGACAACGATTTCGAAGCTTGCGTACGGGAAATACTCCAGTCAAGAGGACGAGTAGTTGTTACCGGTATCGGAAAGAGCGCGATCATTGCCAATAAAATTGTTGCCACCATGAATTCCACCGGAACGCCTGCACTTTTTATGCATGCGGCTGATGCCATTCATGGTGATTTGGGGATGATTCAGGAAGAAGATATTGTAATCTGCATTTCCAAAAGCGGAAATACTCCTGAAATCAAAGTTTTAGTACCCCTCCTCAAACGCAGAGGCTCAAAACTTGTTGCTTTAGTCAGCAATAAGAATTCTTACCTGGCAGAACAGGCGGATTTTGTTTTGAATGCAACCATTGCCGAAGAGGCGTGCCCCAATAATCTGGCCCCCACCACCAGCACCACCGCCCACCTGGCCATGGGCGATGCATTGGCCGTGTGCCTGTTAGAACTGCGCAATTTCACCAGTGAAGACTTCGCCAAGTTTCATCCGGGGGGTTCGTTGGGTAAGCAACTGTATCTGAAGGTAGCGGATGTATTTACAAACAATCAGTTACCCCTGGTTACCGTCAACACGCCCCTGCGCGATGTAATCCTGGAGATTTCCTCCAAGCGGGTTGGCGCTACGGCTGTGGTGGATGAAAATAAAAACCTGCTTGGAATCATAACCGATGGTGATTTGCGAAGAATGCTGCAAAAAGAAAGTAATATTGCGAGCATAAAGGCGACAGACATTATGACCCGAACTCCCAAGACCATCGATAAGAGTGAGTTTGCTGTGAAAGCCCTGCAAATAATGCAGGAGAATAATATCACCCAATTGGTGGTGAAAGACGGGGCTCAGGTGGCCGGGTTCATTCATCTTCACGATCTGCTAAAAGAAGGTATTGTTTAAATTCTCCTACTCCCAAACTCCGGAGCAATCATGAATCAAAATCTTTACGTTGTGCTAATGGCGGGCGGTGTGGGTACCCGTTTTTGGCCGTATTCAAGAAACTCAAGACCTAAACAGTTTTTAGATGTAGTGGGTATTGGGAAGACCCTCCTGCAATCAAGCTACGATCGGTTTTTGCCGGTATGTCCACGGGAGAATATCTATGTGGTAACCAATGAAGAGCATGCAGCCATCACCCAGGAACAGCTTCCGGAGTTGGCACCCGGTCAGATTTTAACTGAGCCGATGCGGAAGAATACAGCTCCTTGCATTCTGTATGCCTGTCATAAAATTTACAAGCAGAATCCGGAGGCCATAGTTGTTGTTAGCCCTTCTGATCACCTCATTTTAGGTGAACAGGATTTTCAGCAGACTATTCTTAAATGTTATGATCGGGCAAAAGATCAGGACAAACTCATTACGCTCGGCATAAAGCCAACCCGACCTGAAACGGGCTACGGATACATTCAGTATATCGAAGCAAAGCAATCGCTAAAAAAGGTTAAGACCTTCACCGAAAAGCCGGAACTCGCGCTGGCCAAAACATTTCTGCAAAGCGGTGACTTTGTTTGGAATGCCGGCATCTTTGTGTGGGGCATAAAAGCAATTCTTTCTGCCTTCCATAAGTATTTACCCGAAATGGCCGAAGTATTTGAAGAAGCCGCGCATCATTTCGGCACGCCCTCGGAAAGAGAATCATTGCAGGCTGCCTATTCACAAACCAAAAGTATCTCGATCGACTACGGCATTATGGAGAAAGCAGATAATGTTTTTGTTTGGCTCAGTACGTTCCCCTGGTCCGACCTGGGCTCATGGAGTTCCCTGCATGACAACTCCATCAAGGATGAAAACAACAATGCGGTAAGCGCTGAAGCTATGATTTATGAAACCCGCAATTCCGTAATCAAGGGACCGGGGGATAAACTGATTGTGGTACAAGGCCTTAACGGATACCTGGTAGGCGCATTCGACAACGTGGTCATTGTTTGTGAGAAGGAAAAGGAAGAATTGTTCCGCAGATTCGTGAACGACCTGAAGTCAAGACCTGATGGAAATGACTATTTGTAATTGTTTTTCTGACGGATTGCTTCATAAATCGAAACCCCGGCAGCGACCGATACATTCAGCGAACTGATCTTTCCTTTCATAGGGATTTTTGCCAGGTGATCTGCATCTTTTAAAAGTTGGGGTGAGATTCCATCTTCTTCTGATCCAAGAATCAACGCTAATGGTGAATTGAGATTGAGCTCATAGAGGGATTGACTCCCTTTTTCGGTGCAGGCAACAATCTGAATTCCGTTTTCCTTTAAGAATTGAATGGTTTTACGCATGTCCTTAACGCGGCAAACCGGAATGTAACTGAGGGCACCGGCTGATGTCTTCATGGCATCGCCCGAGATGGGCGCATTGCCGGCATCGCCCAGAATGATGGCATCGAGTCCGGCACACTCCGCAGTACGGGCAAGGGCGCCAAAGTTCCGGACATCGGTGACCCGATCCACTATTAATAGAAATGGTTCCCTTCCCTCAGCATAGGCCTTATCAACGATGTTCTCCAAGTTAGCGTATTGAATGCTGGAGAGTAAGCATACAACCCCCTGGTGATTTTTACTGGTAAGTCGATTTAGTTTTTGCTGTGGAACGAAAGTAAACGGAACCCCATTCGCTTTAGCTGTTTGAATTAATTCCTTGATCAGATCATTGTTGAGACCAGCTTGAACAAAGATTTTTTCAATCTCCCGCTTTCCACGAATGGCTTCCATAACCGCCCGTGTGCCGAAGATCATTTCCGTTTTTTCCATGCATTAGTTTTGGTAAAGATAGGAAAAGACCGTTTGCTAAAACCGACTCTTCCTCCACAGATCAATCGTGCTAAACCAAGACTCGGTGAAGCGCTTGTCGCGCAAGAGCACATAGTTATCTGGATCGTACACGCTTCCACTTTTTACAAAGGTGAACCGCACCTTAAATGTATCGTAGTTCCAACTTTCTGAACCATCGTTAATACTCACCTCGTCCGGCAAGCCAAAAATAGTGTAAATCATGCCACGGTCAGTTTTCCAGCCAGTTTTGTACGAGCTGAAGTAGAGATTTGCTAATTCGATCCTTCGAAAATAATTCCGCATGAATGTCTTCGCTCGGTCTTTATCCCGGGTGATGTCCAGAATAACTTTATCGAATTTGGCTTTGTCGCCATTCGCATTCACCAGGGCTCCATACTCTTCTGGGGTCGTAACATAGATAAGCGGTTCAGCCAGGTCGGCAATTTTTGAAAATTTAGGATAGATTTCACTGACACACCGGAAAGCAAATCCTTCCGCAGCGTTGGTGTCGCGTTGAAAGAGGTACAACCCGGGTTGATGGGGTATAAATTTGCTTCCTATCGGTGCTTTAAAGGTCGAATCGTAAAACATGAAACGATCTGCTTTGATGGTTTTGTCAGAAAACGGAGGGGTGGCAGCCTGAAAGTCTGATTTGTAATAGGATACAAATAGGGGTTGCAACCCCGCACTATTTACTGTGTAGGCTTTGTTAATGGTAACATATCGTTCGTGTACCTGGCCGGCTTCATTTTCAAGCCATCCGTTTATCGGGTAAGCCGGATCGATTAACTTAAAATAGACCCAACTTTTTTTACTTTCTGTATTGGTGACCTTGGTAACCAATAACCACGACTTGGCCGGAATCGCAAAACTCAATTTACCAAGCCACTGTTTGTCAACCGGTGAGGCAATCGTATTGGCCGGAATGGGAATACCTTCCCGCTGCGTATAAGAATCGCGTTTCTCCCAGGTAATGGCGTATTTGTTGGCAGGAAAGGCACGAGATACAAACCGGTAATGAACGTGCATGCTATCGGACTTAATGATCTGGAAGGTAAACTGCACTTCATTTTCCGGATCATACCAATCTTTAAAATTGATACTGGTGAGGGGCTGTGAGATTGACCCCATCGGTAGTAAAACTGATAATATGACCAATAACGCTTTCATATTCCTGTTTTCAGCAATTAAAGGTAAAACGATAATTCGACTTGATTGCGTTAATTTTGCCCGATAAAATTTTCTATGGCTGTTTATACTACGGAAATCACCTCGAAATCAATTCCTTCCGATAACCCCATCCACCAGCGATTGTTACGAGCCTATGTTGTTGCTTCGGACCTGGTACAGGGCGACCTGCTGGAGGTTGGTTGTGGTGAAGGCCGGGGAATTGACTGGTTGCTTCCAAAGGTTCAACACTATACCGCCATTGATAAAATTGCCCCCATCATTGATGGGTTAAAGCGAAAGTATCCGCAAGCTGTTTTTTATTCCGGCAACATCCCGCCCTTATCCGTTTTTAATAGTGACAGTTTTGATTCGGTAGTAAGCTTTCAGGTGATTGAGCACATTGAGGACGATCACCTTTTTATGCAAGAAATCCACCGGGTGTTAAAGCCGGGAGGAATTGGTTTAATTACAACCCCCAATCGTCTTTTGTCTTTGTCACGCAACCCCTGGCACATCCGGGAATATACCAGTCAGGAATTGACCGACTTGGCAAAAAAATATTTTCAACAAATAACCATGAAAGGGCTTGCCGGCAACGATAAGGTAATGGAGTATTACGAGCGGAACAGGAAATCCGTAGCCCGGTTGATGCGGTGGGATATTTTTGATTTGCAACACAAACTACCTGCGGCTGTTCTTCGGATTCCCTATGAACTTCTGAATCGGGTCAATCGAAATAAATTGAAAAGCACTTCCGATGAATTGGTAATGAGTATCCGGCAGGAGGATTACCCGGTTACTGAAAACGCATCGGAAGCGCTGGATTTATTTATGATCGTGAAGAAATAATCAATACTGACTTCTTTCAACAGCTCCGCCTAACTGAAGACTGGCCACATGTTTATTGAAAGCGTCTTCATATTTTTTACCCAACTCCATTTCGCCATTTTCGTAAAGCGTGCGTTGCAAGGCGTTCAGGATGAAGATGTTTCTTCGCAGCTCCTGGGTTAATCCATAGTCTTTTTCGATCAGGTAGGTGGCCATTTCATCGGCCCGGTCGCCCAGGAGTTTCGCGAGTTCACCGGCTTTTTCCTTTTGCCCTAATTTGAACAGCAAATCAACCGTGGTGGCCAGTGTATGATCATAGGGGATAACGCGATCAGGCATTTTTGTAAGCGAAAATTCAATCACCTGATTTGCCTTCTCCATCTGACCTTCATCAATGAGCGCTTCGGCCAGCGAGTTCAGGGCACTGCGGTGGTTTAGCACAAACCCCCGGTAGTCTTCACTGAAATAGATCGTTTCATCGTCCAATCCGCTGTAGCGGAATTTATTAATCATATTATCGAAAGTCTTCTCAGTATCCACCAGATAATCCCGGTCCCGGTGCGGGTTGCGGATGGGCAGAATCCGATAAGCGTTGCCTTCCTGCACGGCATAAGGACTTAGGTCTAAATTGATTTGGGAAAGCGAAGTGTTGTTCAAATAAATGGGGCGTTCCCAGTTAGTCGTCACCAGAAGATCCAGAATTGCCAGATCCTTCTTTTCCAGAGCACCTTTTAACAGCCGGATTTGCATTTGATCAACTACCAGGCTATCGAGATTTTTGGGGATGATACCCCTGGTCCGCAAGTCTTCTTTGTTGATATCCAAGGTAAACACGCGGCTGGGTACCACATTGCGGTCGCCATCCCGAAGCTGAGGGTAATCTTTTGAAATTAAAGTGATGAACTCTTTCGCATCAATGCTCTTTAATTTAAAATCGGCAAAGGGAAGGTAGTCGTTTGGTCCGCCCTGGCGATACTGCTTCGCGGTTAGAGTATATGGCAGCGGCTCGGACTCATACGCTTTGCGCATGGTTTGCTCAATGTACCAGTCGGTATTGTAGTAACTTAATACCACGGCCCGCATGTCGGTACGGATGCCCTCCACTTCCTGGGCATACCAAAGCGGGAAAGTATCATTATCCCCACCCGTAAAAATTACAGCCTGGTTGCCGCAGGAATTCAGGTAATTGTAGGCTGAGTCAACAGAGAAGAAACGGTTGGCCCGGTTGTGATCATCCCAGCCTTCGGCCGCCATCAACGCGGGGGCAGAGAGGCCGATGAGGGTAGAAATAACAACCGCAACTTTTCCATTCTTTAAAACGGTTTTAGCTGTTTCGAAAATACCGATTACTGCCATGCCGATCCAAAAGGCATAGGCATAGTAGGAGCCGGCATAGATGTAGTCGCGCTCGCGGGGTTCAGTAGGAGGAGAGTTTAGGTAAACTACAATGGCTACCCCCAGCATGACAAACAGAAGCGCGATCACCGAAAAATTTTTGGTGTCCTTCACAAACTGATAGAACATACCAATCAATCCCAATACAAAGGGAATCATGAAAAAATTATTGCGGCCTTTATTTTCGGCCAGGGCTGTTGGCACCTTCGAAAACCATTGGGTGGGCTTCAACCAATCAGCGCCTTGTTCATCGCTTTCCCTTCCGGCAAAATTCCACATGAAGTAGCGCATGTACATGGTGCCGATCTGGTGCTGGAACATAAAGTAGAGATTTTTCCCAAACGATGGTTTTTCTCCATCCCGCAAGCCCATAATGCTTTTATATGCTTCGGCTTGGTCTGAACTCCAGGCCCGCGGAAGAATGGTTTCATTACCGGGTTCATACACATAGGTAAACTTGCGATCGGAGATCTCGTACTTGTCTTTACCCTTTGTGTAGATGGGTGCACCATACTCAATGTCGATGGGTCGGGCGGTAAAGTAAGGACCGAAAAGCAGGGGCCTGCTTCCGTATTGTTCTCGTTTCAGGTAGCGGATAAAACTCATCACATCTTTCGGTGCGTTTTCGTTGATGAGGGTGTCATAGTTTGAACGAATCAAAACGGTGGTATACGAGGCATAGCCGATTAAAATGAATGTAGTGGCCAGGATAAACGTGTTGAAGACAACATGACCGTGCTTTTGGGTGTAATAGATTCCATAAACCAAAGCAGCTATCAAGAGAAGAAAGAAAATCAGAGCCCCGGAGCCAAAGAACAATCCCAGAGTGTTCACGAAGAATACCTCAAAGTGGCCGGCCAGGGTAGGTAAACCCGGAACGATAAAATCATTGATGAAAAGCACGATACCCCCACTAATGCCTAACGCAGCAATTACGCCCCAGGTAGTTGGCTTGAACTTTTTGAAATAATAGATTAGACCAAGGGCTGGCAAGGTTACCAGGTTCAGCAAGTGAACTCCGATGGAGAGTCCCATCATATAAGCCATGAGTAATAGCCACCGGTTGGCTTTGCTTTCATCTTCAATCACATCCCACTTTAAAATGCCCCACACTACAAAGGCGGTAAAGAAAGAAGACATCGCGTACACCTCTGCCTCTACGGCAGAAAACCAGAATGAATCGGAGAAGGTATAGGCCAACGAACCTACCAATCCGGCACCCATCAGCAGCCAAATGTTGGTCTCTGAAATTTCGCCATCGTTTTTCAGGTTCAGTACTTTCCGGCCGAATAAGGTAATGGACCAGAACAGGAAAAGAATGGTAAAGGCGCTGGCCAATACGCTCATGAAGTTGATCCAGTATGCCACCTGGCTGACATCCCCCAAGGCAAGAAAGGAAAAGAAGCGGCCCATCAGCAAAAACAACGGTGCCCCCGGAGGGTGCGGAACTTGTAGCTTGTAAGAAACCGCGATAAATTCTCCACAGTCCCAATAGCTGGCCGTCTCCTCCATGGTAAGCCAGTAGGTGAGCAGGGCAATTCCAAATACCAACCAACCTGTAATGTTATTCGCTTTCTGAAAATTCATCGGCTATTCGTTCAAATTAAAGGGCGAAAATAGAGAAAATCCGGGCATTACGAATACCCTTCGTCATTTAGCTGTAAACCCCGTTTCAGAGCAGGTTTTCGAACTTTCTTGAAGATGAGTTAACCCCAACAAAAGTTGTTATGGATGGGTTATTTGTAAACCAAAATGTAGAAGATCAACCAAATGAGGAAAATGAGGATGTACGAAGTTGAAACGATTAACCAGGCCGATTGCTTTTGGCGTCTTGCGAAATAGTGAACGCCATTGACCAGGATAAGGACGTAAAAAATCTCGAAGATGCTTAGCGCCCGCAGGGGATAAGCATAGCGTTTGTCCAGTGTTTCAAAATCAAAGAAGTTCATGAGCGAGAGTGGATAAAATGCGCGGATTTCGAAAAGGGTAGGGTCCGTTTCGATAAACAGGAACCAACCGATTTTTAGCAGTTCCGGAGCGATGAAAATGAACTCAGCCGCCATCACTACGCTCCAGCATTGGCTGAAGGTAATCCGGAAGCCAAACGTGAAACACCCTACCCATAGGACAAATCCGATGACGGTAAATTTCCACAGGTAGATGAGTGGTATGGAAAAAAACTGCAAGGCACTGATTATTCGTAAGACCGCTCCTTCAGGCCGGTCTTGGAGAAACTCAAAGGCTGCTGTTTCGTTTTCTATAAAAGACTTTTTAATGTAGAGCAACAGGATGGAGAGCAGGCAAAGAATGACGAACGTCAATTTTTTGTCGGTGGAAAACAGAGAGCTGCTTTCGGTTTCTTCGGTCATGATGGATTTTTAAGGTTACGAAGGTAAGTTTTTGTTTATTTGAAATTGAAAATGAGAGTTCGATTCTTTTTAGTCAGGACTGGGTTGGTGCTCCTGGTATGGGGGGCCGGAAGTGTTGGCCAGGCGTTCGCTCAGGGAACGCAGGTGAAGAAAGACACGACCATTATTTTGATTACCAATACGGCCATGCAGCTTGAGATCAGTCAGGCCCTCAACGATCTATACAATTTCAAATTCGAAAAGGCCGAGCAACAGTTCCGGTGGGTAAAGCAAAAATACGCCTGGCATCCGCTGCCCTATTTTCTGTTGGGCCTTAGCGAATGGTGGAAGATCATGCCCAACACACGCGATACGCGCTATGACGAGAAATTTTTGGCTTACATGGACAGTACCATTATGGTGGCAGAGCGGCTTTATAAAAAGAATCCTGAGTACAAAATTGAAGCGGCTTTTTTTCTGGCTGCGTCTCATGGCTTTAAGGGCCGTTTATATTCTGATGAAGAGCGAAAAAATTGGGGTAAGGCTGCAATCGATGCCAAATCAGCGATGAATTACATGGATGTTTGCCGCGAAAAGGATTACCTGAGTCCCGAATTGCTGTTTGGCGATGCGCTATACAATTACTTTTCGGTTTGGGTTACAGAAAACTATCCATCCCTCAAACCCATGATGTGGTTCTTTAGGAAGGGCGATAAGGCTCTCGGCTTAAAACAATTGAAAGAAGTCTCTTACAATGCCTTCTATACCCGGACGGAGGCCATGGTTTGGTTGATGCGGATTTTGAACAGTTATGAAAACGACCAACCACGGGCCTATCAAATTTCGGAATACCTTTACCAAACCTACCCCGACAACCCCTATTTCCACCGTTACTATGCCCGCATGCTTTATGCACGGGGCTTTTACCCGGAGATGGAGCGGCAATCAAAAAGTATTTTAGCCCGCATTGACAGTGGTCATGTTGGGTACGAGGCGACCAGTGGCAGGTATGCTGCTTTTTTTCTTGGGCAGTTATATGAAAATCAGCGCAGGCTGGAGGAGGCGAAAAAATATTACGAACTTGCTGTGAAGTATGCCGAAGAGATTGGTGCTACCGAATCGGGGTATTACTTGTTTTCGTTAATTGCCCTGGGAGAGATCAATGAAAAGCAGGGAAAAAAAGCAGAGGCCAAGAGGTACTTTAAGGAAGTAAAGAAAAAGTCCGGCCGTAAGGATGAAGCCTACAAGGATGCCAAGAAGCGGTTGAAGAATTTGGAAAAGGGGGATTGATAGCCATTTTAAGAAGAACATACTCGTGGAACTCCGGGATTTAATTGTTACTCCGATAGTCGTGTTGCTGGTGTTGGCAGCAGCCTACTATATACGTCCGCGGGTGACAGACGAGAACACCAGGCGCTATTTTTTTCCGGCTTTGTTGGTGAAGATTTTTGGAGCGATTGCGTTGGGGTTTCTTTACCAGTATTATTATCAAGGTGGGGATACCTATAATTATCACACGTATGGAAGCCGCGTTATTTGGGAAGCCTTCATCGAATCACCCGGAATTGGATGGAAATTAATCACTTCAAATGGTGAATATTTTACTGGTTCATTTGAATATGCATCTAAAATTCGATTTTATAGAGATCCGTCCTCGTTTTTCGTTGTTGGGGTCTCAGCATTGGCCGATCTATTTACTTTTTCTTCCTATTCGGCTACTGCGGTAATATTCTCGGTGATTTCGTTTTGTGGTGCCTGGGCAATGTTTATTGCCTTTTATCAATTCCGCCCTGGATTACATCGGTGGTTGGCGATTGCCACACTCTTTATTCCTTCCGTTGTTTTTTGGGGATCAGGACTGTTAAAAGACACGCTCACGTTGGCCGCTTTAGGAATCTTGACTTTTGCTATTAATCAACTTTTCATACGAGGTAAATTCAGTTGGACAGGAATAATTTTTTTGATGGGGAGTATTTGGATACTTTATTCCGTTAAGAAATACATTCTACTATGCTTTGTTCCCGCTAGTTTCTTTTTGATATACGCTAACAGCATCGCAAAATTCAGATCGATCATTCCAAAATTGCTATTGTTTCCATTTATGATAGGCTTGTTTGCGCTTACGGGATACTATTCTGTTCAAATCATAGGTGAGGACGACTCCCGGTATTCACTTGATAAAATTGCTGGTACCGCCAGAATTACGGCCTATGATATTGGATTTTATACCGGTCGAAATGCAGGCAGTGGCTATAGTTTAGGTGAATTGGATGGGACATTCAACAATATGATTTCAAAATTTCCCCAAGCCGTTAATGTCTCATTATTTCGACCTTACTTATGGGAAGTCAAAAACCCTTTGATGCTTTTCTCTGCCTTAGAGAGTATGGTCCTCGTGTTATTTACGCTATATGTCTTAGTAAGAGTAAGACATAGACTCATACTTGCCCTGATAGATCCTCAAATACTTTTCTGTTTGGTTTTCAGCGTAACGTTTGCTTTTGCAGTCGGAGTGTCGACTTTTAACTTCGGTACACTTGCCCGATACAAGATACCTTTACTTCCCTTTTACACGGTTGCATTAATTTTTATGATCGACTACCTGAATAAATCAAGAAATCTTTCGGAATTTGATTTGACAGAATAGCTCTCCACTACCGTTTTTCTGCCCATTTTTCCAAGTTGTTTTCTTAACTCCTCTTGATCGATTAGGAGACTTAGCCGATCGATCCATTCATCTGATGTTAAGGCAAGAAGGCCATTCACTCCATGATTAATAATTTCTGAGTTTACGCCTACAGGAGACATTACGGTAGGTATTTCCAGTGCCATGTATTGCAGTCCCTTAAGACCACATTTTCCCTTTGCCCATTCATCATCAGGTAAAGGCATAATTCCAATATCAAATTGCAGCAAATCGTCTACTTCTGATTTTAAGTTCCAGTTTTTCCCCTGAATGTCAAGCGCTGAATGTCTGAATCGACTATCTCCTATAACGGAAAATTTCACCCGGTTTCCATATTTAGATTTGATAGCTTCCAGGGCCGGTAAAATGGTAGTAAAATGATCAACTGTGGAGGTGCTTCCGCTCCAACCAATATTGATTTGGGATTGAGGCGCTCGTTCGCGGGGCTGATATTGATCTGTATCGATAGTTGTTGGAATAATCTGAACGTTTGGATTAAACTGGCGGGCATAGTTTGCGAGGTATTGGTTACCTGCAACAACCAAATTTGCTATAGAAATGAGTTGATTGGTTTTTTTTGGTTTTTTTAAAAAAAGAAAATGATTATTGGCTCCTCCTGACGAAACTTGAGGTAACCAAATGGCGTCATCAAAATCAAAAATAATTTTGGCTTTTGATCTGGCGAGTTGTTTTTCGAAAAAAGAAGTGCCTAACATAAATGCTTCGCGCTGAATAAAAATAAAATCATAGGTATTGGCAGCTAACAAGTCTGCAAGTCTTTTGAAAATACATTTTAACAAGATCCAACCCTTCGAAAGCATTTGTCCCTGGGAATAAAACTGCTTGTCATCCCATTCATTAAGCAGGTTGGAATGAGTTACCTCATATCCAAGCTGTTTTAATAAGGGCAAATATTGTTCATATCGAAAGCGTTGTGAAGGTGAGCGTCCCTCGCGGTGCATGTCGGCAAATAGAATAGACTTCATGATAGGTTTTAACGCCAAGTGCGAGGTAACTTGAGCGTAATCTCGATGTCATCAAACTTCTTACTATGCTTAATACCTGTTTGCCGGGCCCAGGTCGCCATTTTTCGAAGTCCAACGGGCAAAGAAGTGTGGGGTTTTATTCCAAATATTTGATTACACTTCGAATGATCAGACCAGGCATGCACCACCTCATTACGAGCTTCAGTAAAAATTAAGTCGCCTTTCAAATCCATGGCATTCATTACTTCGTATGCCAACTCCTTCACTGTAAAATGTTGATCGGCTCCGATGTTAATAACTTGATTATAGGCGACCGTGTTGTTGATGCAAGATGCAATGAGGGGGGCAATGTCGCCAACATAACTAAACGCGCGTGATTGGCTTCCATCACCAAAAATAGTAAGGGGCTGTCCTTGCATAAGTTGATTCATGAAAATGCCAACTACATTCCGGTAGCGGTCGCCCAGATTCTGATATTCACCATATACATTGTGTGGACGGAAGGTGATGTAATTCAATCCAAACATTTCATGTGCGCATTTTAAATCTTGCTCAACCGCCAGTTTCGCAATTCCATACGGATCTTCTGGTTGGGGAGTCATTTCTTCCCGCAACGGAAGTTGTCCTTTCCCATACACGGCAATGGATGAAGTAAAAACGAAACACTTAATGCCACCCTTCACGCTTTCATTAATTAAATTAATGCTGCCAATCAGATTGTTTTCATAATTGAACCTTCGGATGAAATGACTAAGACCCTCAGCAGCATAGGCTGCAAGGTGATATACGTAGTCAAACTTATACGTTTGGAAAAGGGACGCGACCAGGGCCTTATCAGTGATACTTCCTCGTATTAAAGTTGCATTCGAAGGAATATTTTCCGCAAATCCTCCACTTAAGTCATCCAGAATAATAACCTTGTGGTTTAATTTTAGCACTTCTCGGGTAACATGCGACCCTATGAAACCTGCACCTCCCGTGATTAATGAAACTTTCAAGCCTGCTAACAGTTTTACAATTTTACTCAAATATATTTTGCAAATATCATAAATATGCTAGTTAGTCAATTGTTCGGATAACAGAACCGGGGTGCATTTTTTAACTTAGATGAATTTATTTGACGTGAAAGGCTTTGCCAATGATCAGAACCGGGTAGGCATAAATGCGCTTGATATGGAGCTTGAAAAACTCAAAAAGCTATAATTTTTACCAAGATTTGTTCAAATTTTAAAACTTGTTGTCAGTAAGTTCAACAATGGTTGCATCCTGTTCGATCATCATTCCAAGTCCGAACTTTAAAATTTTGATCGAGGCGAAATCATTAGAGGCGGATTCTTTAAACGGCTTGTGTAGGGAAAGTAATTTCATGGTAACTTGGCGAAATTGTGATAGACTGGAAATATCCATTTACCGAAATAAGGAAGAAAAGTCATGGCCGATTCCACTGAATATACTATAGAGTCCTCTGCTAAGAAATATTTTGATTGGAGGGAATTGTGGCGTTATCGCGAACTATTTTATTTTTTTTCCTGGCGCGATATTAAGGTGAAATATAAGCAGACGATTTTCGGATTTCTATGGGCCATTCTACAGCCATTAATGATGATGGCAATTTTTACTTTGTTCTTTGGCAGAGCCCTCAACATACCTTCTCAAAACCTTCCTTACCCGGTATATGTCTTTTCCGGGTTGCTCATTTGGAACCTGTTTTCGTCAGGACTCACCAATGCTTCAAATAGCATGGTGAGTAATGCGCCAATTATTAAAAAGATTTACTTTCCACGACTCATTATTCCCGTTTCGGCAATCCTGGTTGCTTTATTCGATTTTCTGATGGCCGCGGTATTATTTATAGGAATATTGGTTTATTACCACAAGCCAGTACTCTGGGAGGCGCTAATTCTATGGCCGCTGGCCTTAGTGATTGGTATTATTGCCACATTGGGGTTGGGTTCGTGGCTCGCAGCCTTGAATGTGAAGTATCGAGATTTCAGGTATGTCATCCCCTTTTTGGTTCAGGTGTTGTTTTTTCTTACCCCGGTAATTTACCCTATTTCCGTACTGAAGAATCCGGTGCTTCAATATGTGCTGGCATGTTCTCCCATGTATGCTGCGGTAGAGTTATTCCGTTACCCACTAACCGGTATTGCCCCTGACATTTATTTTATGAGCGCTAGTTTAATCTCAGGATTAGTCCTACTGTTGATAGGACTTGTCTACTTTAAAAGAACTGAAGATTTCTTTGCTGATTTTGCCTGATATGAAGCCGATTTTAGAAATTCAGAACATTGGTAAAAAATTTCGGATTCAACACCGGGCAGGTGACTATTTGAGTTTAAGGGAAAGAATGGTCAATGTTTTGAAGTTTAATAACAATAAAATAGAAGACTTTTGGGCATTGAAGGATATTTCATTTGAGGTTCATGCGGGTGAATCAATTGGTATCATTGGTCGCAACGGAGCAGGTAAATCCACCCTGTTAAAAGTACTCTCAAAGATAACGCCACCAACTAATGGTCGAATTATTTCAAGAGGGCGTATTGCTAGTTTATTGGAAGTAGGAACAGGGTTTCATCCCGAACTTACAGGCAGGGAGAACATCTTTTTTAATGGTTCTTTGCTTGGTATGAAACGAAAGGAAATTGAAAACAAGTTTGATGAGATCGTTGATTTTAGTGGTGTTGAAAATTTTTTAGATACGTCACTTAAACATTATTCAAGCGGAATGCAATTGCGTTTGGCCTTTTCTGTGGCTGCTTTCCTCGAACCGGAAATTCTAATAATTGACGAAGTACTTGCTGTGGGTGATGCTGAATTTCAGAAAAAATGTCTGGGAAAGATGGAAGATGTCACTAAAAGTGGCCGCACAATTTTGTTTGTAAGTCACAATTTGGGCGCTATTGAAAACTTATGCAGAAATGCGATCTTGTTAGATAAAGGTAAGGTGATTTCAGCAGGGTACGTAAATGAAGTAGTTAGACACTATCAACGATCATACAGTACTCAACAAATTTCGCGCTGGCAACGGTCACATCTAGGAAATGAGCCCGTATATTTTAGTAATGTAGAAGTAGGATTATCGGGAAAGCAGCCGGCTCACTTGCTTACTGTATATTGTGAGGTAATCTCACAAGTTAAACATAATGATGCTTTTTTAGCGTTTGATATCACTAATTCAATGGGCATTCCTATCCTTCAGGCAATTCCAACCTTGACTCCGTTTATCAATTATTCACGCGAAGCACGTAAATATATTACTGAAATTGAGCTGCCACCATTAATTCCAGATCAGTATAAAATATCTGCCTGGCTTGGGCCTCATAACACGGAAACCTTTTGCTTCGACAGGGAGGTAATAGGATTTGAAATCATCAACTCGCCTATGGAAGGCCGGAATTTTCCGCATTCACATCATAATGGTTTTTTAGTACAACCATCACGGCTAATCAATGGCTAGAAAAATAATAAAGAGAATCGCTCAGCTTGGAGGCTTAGATTTTCAGCGCTATAATAAATCACGCACGGAATATCGTAGGCTTTTTAAAAAGTACAAAGAATTCACGATGATTCCTGAAGAGCTGTTTATTAGTAATCTCGAACTTTGCAGTCGCGTTCTTAGCATAGATGGCGACATAGTGGAGTGTGGGGTTTGGCGCGGAGGAATGAGTGCGGCCATCACTGAATTAGCAGGGGCTGGTCGCGAAATCCATTTATTTGACAGCTTTGAAGGGCTCCCTCCAGCCAAAGAAATTGATGGGAAAGATGCTTTGCGTTGGCAACTTGATACGACCTCCGCAGGTTACTTTAATAACTGTATGGCCGATGAATCATTTGCCATAACTGCCATGCAAAAGACAGGGCACTCTAATTATAGACTGTGGAGGGGTTGGTTCGCGGAAACGATACCGAACTATGATGGAAACAAAATCGCTATCCTCCGTCTTGATGGGGATTGGTATGATTCGATCAAAACATGTCTCAACGGATTATTTCCCAAAGTGGTGGATGGAGGCTTGGTAATTCTAGATGATTACTATACCTGGGAAGGATGCACAAAGGCGGTTCATGATTATCTTTCAGAATCCCAATCTCCAAGTCGCATCTTTCAATGGAACAATCAGGTTGCCTTTATTGTAAAGAAAAGTTGAAAGTATCCTATACTCATACGGCTGAAGTCCACAATATGAACGCACCCCGCGAGGTGGTGCCGTATATAATGGAATTAGTAAAGCCCACAAGTGTATTGGATGTAGGTTGTGGTACAGGCACCTGGTTAAAAGCATTTGAAGAAGCGGGAGTGAATGATTATCTGGGAATAGATGGTGGTTATGTAAATCGCGAAACCTTGAAAATTTCCCAGGATAGATTTCGTGCATTCGACCTTCGCCATTCATGGACGTTAAAACGAAAATTCGATTTAGTTATCTCACTTGAAGTCGTGGAACATTTACCTGAAACGAGTGCGGATTTATTCGTTGAAGCTTTGATAAGCCATGGTAATGTGATATTGTTTTCTGCGGCTATTCCAGGACAAGATGGTCAAAACCATTTAAACGAGCAATGGCCTGAATACTGGCAAGAGAAGTTTATAAAACATGGATTTTATTTTCATGATGTTATACGTCCTTTAATTTGGAACAACGAAAAAGTTGATTTATGGTATAAACAGAATATATTTTTGGTTAGAAAGAGTAGTGAGAACTTGAATGATAAACCGCTTTCTATTGTTCATCCAGACCTTTTCAAGCTAACAATTTCAAACCATGATGAATATATCGCAAGTTTAGTTGAAGGCAGGCAGGGAGTAAGACTTGCTGTAGCGATATTTTTTAACTCCATTAAGTATAAGCTTAAAAGTCTATTGGGCTTGGTATGATTTATGAATTCCGGTGTTTCAGTCATAATCTGTTGTTATAATAGTGCTTCAAGAATTAAGGATACGCTTTACTATTTGAGCAAGCAGGTGTATGAACCGAATTTGTTTTGGGAGATTATTGTGGTTGACAATGCTTCATTAGATAATTCTGGCGAGGTAGCTGCGACTTTCTGGAAAAGCACACGAACCAATGTTTCTCTAAAAGTAGTGAATGAAGCAATTCCTGGCTTGTCTGCAGCTAGAAAACGAGGCGTAATGGAGGCAAATTACAATGTTGTTATTTTTTGTGATGATGATAATCATTTAGAGCCGAACTATGTGACCACAGGCAATCACCTAATTAGGAGTCGGGAAGAAATAGGCATCGTTGGTGCTTGGGTGAAGCCCAAGTTACCTTTCAATCCAGGATTGTGGATCCTTGATTTCTATCCTGCTCTGGCAATTGGGAAACGGGCAGAAACTCCGGGTTGGGTAGATTGGATTTTTGGAGCAGGAATGGTAATCAAGAGAGAGATTTTTCTTGAACTTGCCAGAAGAGGAATAGACACCATGTTAAGTGATAGGGTAGGCACAAAACAAACTTCGGGTGGCGATGCTGAAATTTGTGTGCTTGCCAGGTTTATCGGATACAAGATTTTTTTTTCACCGGAATTACAATTGTACCATGCTATTTCAGCCCATCGCTTGTCAAGAATGTCTTTTATTAAAGCAAATCATTTAAATGTTTACCCCCTAATATATCTGTATATTTTAGAACGCCTGGTAAAAGATCAATCCCAGACAAGCTCTCGGCTTTACAGTGGATACGTTATTGAATGCTTGGGAAAGATCACGCATTTCTTTCCAAGAGTGTTATTTGGTAAGCATAATTTCTATAGTTTCATCATGCTTTATCAAAATATTCAGCTTGTATTTTGGATGCTTTTTAGAAGGAAGAAGTTCCGTCATACCGTCAAAGAAGTTTATCAGAATTTATATCATGCACGAGCTTAATAAGGGTTATAACCAATGGCATGGCAATCATGAACATGAGGATGATCATGCGACTCCGTGGCATTCATTTGTGAGGGCAAATCTTTCAGGAAATGATGTCCTGAATAAAATGATTCTTGAAATTGGTTGTGGACGAGGAGGATTTTCAAACTATCTCATTAACCATAAAGATCAGCCGTCAATGATACATGCTTGTGACTATTCAGAAACTGCATTAAAGATCGGGGCGGAAAAGTATCAATCGCCAAAAATTGTGTGGTCTAGACAAGATATCATGAGTATGACTTTTGAATCCAATAGTATAGATACTGCAATTTCTTGTGAAACAATTGAGCATGTGCCGAATCCCTCCAGGGCTATACAGGAGCTATACCGAGTTTTGAAGCCAGGAGGGAGGTTATACCTAACTTGCCCTAACTATTTCAATTTTTTTGGAGTCTGGTGTGTTTATCGATGGCTAATTGGTAAACCATATACCGAAGGAGGCCAGCCATATGTAAATTATATCTTGATGCCGAAGGTATATCACTGGATACGGCAAGCAGGCTTTATCGTTGAAAAATTTCATTCATCAGAATTGATAATGCCAGCCCGGATTCCAAAGCATTTCTATAAACATAACACTCCTCGGTTACTAAGGCCATTCGGTTATAGAACGTATTATGTAGTTAGAAAATAATCCTTATTTATGGGTATCACGAAAAACTGTTCCAGGTTTCTTGTCTATGCAAGGGCTAAAGGTGTATCCTACGAAAGGGCGATCATGCTCGGAAGACAGGTACTTTATGTAAATAAGGATGAATTCATAGATCAAATTAAACATTACTCAGTTGCTTCATCCGAAATGGCAATGAGTTTGCCTTTTGAAAAGTTTGCAGAACCACTATTTAGTATACTTGGGGCTACCAGAATAGACAGCATTGACTACTCCGATTATGAAGGAGCATCTATCATACACGATCTTAATCAGCCCTTGCCACAATTTTTACAAAAGAAATATTCTATTGTTTTTGACGGAGGAACATTGGAACATGTATTTAACTTTCCACAAGCAATTAAAAATTGTATGGATATGTTGGAAGTAGGCGGTCATTTTCTTTCCATTACCCCTACAAATAATCTGTGTGGTCATGGGTTTTATCAATTTAGCCCTGAGTTGTTCTTTTCTGTATTTTCTGAGAAGCATGGATTCGTAATTAAATTGCTTGCCATGGGTGTAGAACAGGATGCTGAAGGAATTACCGAATGGTATCAGGTAAACGATCCAAAGACGGTCAAAAGGAGAGTGACATTAAGGAACAGTCAGCCAACACACATAATGATAATCGCGCAAAAGATTACCGATACGGAAAACATTTCCTTGCAGCCAATTCAAAGCGATTACGAAATGGTTTGGGAGGTGTTCAGCTCCCAGAAGAACGACATTCCCATAAAGCATGAAAGAAAAGTGATTTATTACTATAGGAAGTATATGCCGTCATTTTTGAAACAAGTAGTCAGGAAATTTGTGGGTAGTAGTGAAGTTCATAGGGATCTGACAGGTTTGGGTATAGTTAATCCGGATTTTTTTAAGAAGATGGAGGTTTAATTTTTTGTGACTAAAATTCTTTTTTATACCCCCTTTAATCACAGGTCTCGCGATACGGAGTCTTTAATGCTTGCATTCAACCATCAAGGTTTCAAAGTGATCTCATTAACTCAACAGGAGGGGTTCCTGTTCAGTGATTTTTTAACATCTCACGGGATAGAGACATATTCAGAAATAGTATCCGGACAGCGTTCAGGCTGGTTATACTATTTCAAACACTTATTAATTTTTGTGAGATTTTGTTGGAAGCATGATATTGACATTGTATATAGTCATTTGGAGCCTGCTAACTTTGTGGCATCAGTGGGACAGTTTTTTGTCAGGGCAAACATTTATATTACCAGACATCATATTGACGAGGGTTCACTTTATAAATTTGATAAATCGGTATCCTACAGACTAACTTACCACCTGGCAAGGAAAATCATTGTTGTTTCCAGGCATGCAAAGCAATATATGATAGAGAAAGAGCGAATACCCGCTCATAAGATAGTTCCAATTAATTTGGGCTATAATTTTTCGTTGTATGCCCCCCCTGATATATTGGAAATAGACAGAATAAAGCATGAATACCCTTGTGAAGTTTTATTAGTAGCGGCACTGCGGCTTACGGAATTCAAACGACCAGATGTATGCATAGAAACCCTTAAGCAACTTTTGAAATTGGGAATAAATGCTAAATTATTAATGCTAGGAAGTGGAGAAATGAAGGGAACTTTGCAGAGTATGATTGATGAAAATGGTTTGGAGGGTAAAGCCTTCTTGTTAGGTTTTGTTTCTAACCCATTGGATTATATATCTTCCGCTGATTTCCTTATTCATCCATCAATACTTGAATCAAGTTGTGTGGTGGTTAAAGAAGCGGGTTTAGTTTCAACGCCCGTAATAGTATGTTCTGGTATAGGAGACTTTGATGAATATATAGAGCATGGTAAGAATGGCTTTTTAGTGGACCAGTATAAGTTTGCAATGGAAGCTGCCTCAGTAATAAGACTTAACAAGGACAATCGCAATCTTCTGACGGAAATGGGTGAAAAGTTATTTAATGATGTTCATCGGCTTTTTGACATAAACAATGTCGTGCACGCATATGAGACTTTAAATAGAGGGTTGCAATGAGAAGCGATTCTTCTCCGTTTTTTTCAATTATTGTTCCGGTTTATAATCGTTCAGCATTTGTTTCGACATTAATCGATTCTGTTTTACAACAAACATATTCATCATTCGAATTAATTATTGTGAATGACGGCAGCACAGACGATACCGAAGCTGTCATACTACGCTATACGGATACGCGGTTAAAATATATTCGCACTGAAAACAATGAACGGGGTGCTGCCCGAAACAAAGGAGCGCAGCTAGCAAATGGCAGCTATTTCAATTTCTTTGATTCAGATGACCGCATGTTGCCACATCACTTAGCGACAGCCTGGACATTCATTAATTCACGAAAGTTTCCGCCATGGTTTCATACAGGTTATGCTCTAGTTGATGAGGATGGCGAAATGATATTGGAAGAATTGGGAGAATTGACTCAAGCTGAGAAAAGATTGATTGTAACAAATTATTTGGGTTGTGACAGTGTATTTGTTGAACGTTCACTTTTCATGCAGACGCAGTTTAATGCTGATCGAATCTTATCTTCTTCCGAAGATTGGGAGTTATGGCTTAGACTTATTAGCCGGGAAAGATTATTAGCGTGCCAGATAATTACGGTTCACATGGTCCAACATACTAGTAGAAGTCTCCTGACCATTTCTCCCGACAGAATTATAGAGCGAGATACTTATTTGTTAAATTCTCTGCTACAAGACAAGGCATTTTGCGATAAATATTTTACCTGGTTAGGAATTTTTGAGGCTGACCGTTATACATTTTTTTCATTGTGTTTGTTACTTGCAAAACGAAGGCAGGAGGCTTCAAATTATTTATGGAAGTCACTAATTACAAGCCCTCGGGTGTTGTTAAGAAGACGATTTTGGGCTTGTGGAAAAAAACTATTAATGAGTTCATTTTCGCAATCAAAATTTAACTAAATGCAATGAACATTAACCATTTGCAACATCACAAATCTGTATTGAAATTATATAATTAATGTGTGGAATAGCTGGTTATTACAACAAAGTAGTTCATTCAGATCAGCTTGCGCAACTTTTTCAGAGTTTGCAACATAGAGGTCCAGACGACAATGGCTTGTTTCAGAATGGTCATGTAGGTCTGTTGCACACACGTCTTTCAATTATTGAACTTACAAAGCTTGGTGCACAACCATATTATTTTGATAAACTAGTTTTAATATTTAATGGTGAACTGTATAATTATAAAGAGGTAAGATCAGAATTAATACCAAAAGGATACAATTTTGACTCCAATTCGGACACAGAAGTACTCATTAAAGCTTTTCATTGTTGGAGAGAAAGGGCTGTAGAACATTTCATTGGCATGTTTGCATTTTGCATTTATGACAAACAAATTGATGCTCTTTATCTGTTCAGAGATCGTGTTGGTATAAAACCTTTATATTATTCATATCATCAAGGTGTATTGGGATTTGCAAGTGAACTAAAATCCTTGTCCATATTAGTTGATGATAAAGGAATTGACAAAGAAGCACTTGCTTTATATTTTCGTTTTGGATTTATACCCCACCAGTATTCTATTTACAAATCCGTAAATAAACTTGAGCCAGGCTCATTTCTCATGGTGTCGAAGGATGGCTTGAAAAAACAAAGGTATTGGATTCCTGAAATGAGTTCTGATGAAAATAGGAATGAGGATGAATGGATTGAAGAACTAGAGGCTGTTGCGATCTCTGCTTTTACGTATCGAATGGTATCAGATGTACCGGTGGGTATTTTTTTAAGTGGAGGTATTGATAGCTCTCTCTTAGCGGCAATATTAAAGCGTCATTATGGCAATATAAATAGTTTTACCATCGGATTTAACGAGCCACGATTTGACGAATCACCTTTTGCTCGCAGGGTAGCTACCTCCTTGGGAATAAAGCACTATGAAAGTAAACTTGAATTGAGCGAGGCACGCGGATTGTTGGGCGATTTTTATTCCATATACGATGAGCCATTTGCAGATACCTCGGGAATTCCAACATCCTTTGTTACCCGATTGGCAAAGAATACAGGTATGAAGGTAGTGTTGTCAGCCGATGGAGGTGATGAATTATTTGGTGGTTACAGTCATTACAAGAGAGCATTTGCATTGTATCAACGAATTCAACGGCTGCCTTATTCTGTAAGGAAGTTAATGGTTAAAACATCCAATTTGTTATTAAACAAGAAGGCACGGAAACAATTGGTTTTCCTTAATTTAGAACATAAGATTTATGCATTAGAAGAATTGTTCATGGCCAACGATATCAAGACCTTTTTCGAGGCAGTTGTTGCGAATCAGGCTTTGCCAGAAATAGAACAGTTATTGAATCACTCCTTTCCAGGATTGTCACTTTCAAATCACATTAAAGACCAGACACAACAAGCGATGTTGATGTGTGACTTTTCTAGCTATTTGCCTGATGATTTACTGGTAAAAGTGGATAGAGCGACTATGCACCAAAGTATGGAATGTCGGGAACCATTTTTAGACCACCGATTAGTTGAATTATCTTGGAGAATGCCAATCGGCTTTAAAATCAAGAATGGTGTTGGAAAATACCCATTGCGGAGGTTGCTTTCACGCTATATGCCAGATACCTCATTTGATCGTCAAAAGCAGGGATTTAGTATTCCGATATTTAATTGGTTTATAAAGGATCTTGATAGTCTTTTTTCTGAGCACTTTTCGGATGAAGGATTAAAAGGGATTGATTTTCTCAATCGAAGTGAGGTTCAACGAGAATACAAAAAATATATATCATATAAAGCTCGTAATAAGGATTACAATATCGAAAAGATGTGGCGATTGTTGAGTTTTAAGCTATGGTGGCAGCGATACCATGACAGATGAAGAGTAAGCGGATTCTTTTAGTTATTCCGGAAATGACCATGGGTGGAGCTCAACGATCTTTGGCAAAGCTGAGTGTAGAATTAGCTAAAAGCCATCGAGTTTGGATTGCTGTTTTCAACAGCACAGTGATTGCCTATCCCTTTGGTGGAGATCTTCTTACTCTTGGTGTTCCTCTGCGTGCAGGAATACTTGGAAAAACATTTTCATTCTTGCAACGAATCAAGCGCCTCACAAAATTGAAAAGGCAATTACGAATTACAATTGCCATAAGTTTTTTGGAAGGAGCAGACTATATAAATATTCTCTCAAAGAGGTCGGAGAAAATAATCATTAGTGTTCGTGGTTCTAAGCGAAATGATGAGACGATGCTCGGAAAATTTGAATTTATGCGAAAACGCATACTTATTCCTATTCTCTATAGAATGGCAGACAAATTAATAGCTGTTAATAAGGGTATTGAGGGTGAATTAATTCACAACTTTGAGATGCCGAAAAAAATTGTTGCTACAATCTATAATTTCTATAATAATCAGGAGATACTCGAGCAAGCAGCAGAAGTAAAAGATAGTCTTTTGCTAGCTTATTACCGGCACCCCATTATAGTAGCTAGCGGTAGATTGGCCCCTGAAAAGGGACTAACCGCATTGTTGAAAATTTATGCCAGGATCAAGGCGCGGAAATCAGACGTCAAACTTCTACTCCTAGGTGATGGACCCGAATACAACAAACTCTATAATCTATGTTTCGAGGTGGGTCTAGTAGCCAGTGAATCAGTTTCAGATCAACCTGAAATACTTTTTTTGCGAAATGAATCGAACATCTTTAAATATTTGCATGGAGCGACTTTGTATTTGATGAATTCCTCGTCAGAAGGATTTCCGAATGGACTTGCTGAAGCTATGATCTGTGGCCTGCCGGTCGTATCTGCTGACTGCCCTTATGGACCGAGAGAAATAATGACCTCATCTGTTTCCGCTATAAATAATCTGAACAGTCCAGAATTCACCACTGTTGGCGTACTTATGCCCAGGGCAAATGAGGATAATTTTGAAATTATTGATTTGTGGGCACACACCATTTTAAGGCTCCTTAATAATGATCATTTAAGGATAAGTTTCGCAAAAGCAGCACAAATAAGAATGAATGATTTTTCAAAAGATAAAATACTCGAACAGTGGCATCGGGTAATAAATGAATAGTTAGTGATTATGTATAGGGTGTTAATAGGAGGCAAAGACTGAGAATAGTGTATTAATCATTTACTATGGAGAGGAACAAGCAATATTTTATAACGAATGACTAAGCGGAGAATCTTAATAATCGAAAATAGTATTCATGTAACCGGGGGCCTTAAAGCGATTCTTCGTACATGTATAGCATTGAAAGAGCATTTTCATTTTGAATTCATTGTTCCAAGAGGAGCTGTTGTAACAAACGTAATACGCGATTGTGGTTATAGAGTTACTGAATTTAATCTAGTAGAGATACGAAGATCGATAAAGGCCCTTATTTCCTATACGCCCATGCTTTTAATAAATGCTTTTAAGCTTAGATATTTTTTGAAAATAAATAAGATTGATCTTATTGTATCTAATGACTTTTACAATCTGCTGGCTCCAACATATCGTTTTTTGGGAGGAATTGTGCCATATGTAACCTTTGTAAGATTTATGCCCGATAGGTTCCCTAAACCATTAGTGAATTTATGGTGTTTACTTCATTTCAGGTATTCGTATAGATTGATTGCAGTGTCTAATTCAGTAAAGGAAAAACTGGAAAGACATCAGAAAGTAGTTGTGGTTTACAGCGAAATTCCTCTTGAAAACGAAATGAAAGTATACCCTTACAACGAGCACAGTAGAGAAATCCTTTATTTATCCAACTACATGCAAGGTAAGGGACAGGAGTATGCCCTTATTGCCCTGGCAAGTCTTGGCCCAGACTATGAAGAGTGGAAGTTGCGCTTTATAGGCAGTGACATGGGGCTTGAAAAGAATAAATCTTATAAAAGAAGGTTACAAAAATTGGCTCTGGAACTAGGTATCCAGGGACGAATTCATTGGGGTGATTTTGCAACGGATGTGGCGCAAGAATATCGGCAAGCTGGATTAGTACTTAATTTGTCTGAGTCAGAGTCATTCTCCTTAACCTGTGTGGAGGCAATGTATTGCAATCGGCCTGTATTGGCAACTGCCTGTGGTGGTCCTACTGAAATAATTACTCATGGTGTTGATGGAGAGCTGGTACAACTGGGATCTCAACAAGAAATAAACATTGCTCTCTCTAAGCTTTTAAGAGATTCAAATCTCAGAAGGAGCTATGCGGACAATGCTTCAAAATCTGTAGCTAAACAATTTGGACTCCAGCAAACTACCTATAAACTTATTCCTATTTTTGAAATGGCAATAAAAGGTAGCGAATAGGGGCATTCAACAATCATTTTTATCTAAAAAATGCTCTTTCAAAGGTACATACTTGTTATACTGCTCAGCCTGTCTACTCAGGAAATGTTTGGGCAATTTCCAGTCTCCCAATTTAGTATAAATACCTCGGCTTGCCTTAATGAAGAAATTCAAGCGACTAACCATTCAACCAATAGCAATCGTTATGAATGGGACTTGTGTCAGGGAGATTTGAGTCTGCAGCCCCTGGGGTCTGCATCTATCCCGATTCCAAATGTTACAATTCCTCTTGGAATTGACATAGTTTTTGACGGAACATCTTGGTACGGTTTTATTACCAGCCGCGGTTCAAACTCAATTATTCGGTATAAATACAATTCCGACTTTAGTGTAATTACGGAAGTGACCGATCTTGGAAATATTGGAAATTTATTGAATCAACCAGTAGAAATAAAAATTGTCTCTGACAATGGCAAATGGTTTGGATTTGTAAGTAATCAAAGCAGCAGTGTATCAACCTCCCTGATAACACGGATTGACTTTGGCTTCAATTTGACGAATGCATCCCCGACAGGAGTCTCTTTGATTGAAGACATTAATTTTGCAACGGATGCAGGGTTGGACATTATTTTCAACGGTTCCATGTGGTATTTAATTTATAATCAGATTGGTTTAGGACCTACCTATAAATCTGAAGTTATCAGATTGGCAACTTTGGAATCGATACCGACACTATCAGATCGTTTAGTCATACCTTATGCTGATTCACCCAATCTGCACGATATAAAATTCATCAAACAGAACGATACTTTTCATGCGTATGCAGTTGCCGATTCTCCTTCTAAATTAGTTCATATCAATTTTCAAACGGACCTATTCTCAACTCCTTCCGTGGAAGATATTTCAGCCGTATTGCCGTTGAGTTTAAACCCATATGGGGTTGATGGGGACTATGATAATGGTCAACAATTTTTATTTATTATGAATGATAATGGAAATATAGTCAGAATCAATTTGGGAGATGATCTCAGTAATTCTCCAATTGATGTATCCAGCCTTGGAAACCTCGGAACCTTTGCAAACACTAGAAAAATCAGGCTAGTGAAGGATAAAACTCAGTGGTTGGGCTTCTCAGTAAATTACTTTACCGGAGCAATCTATAAAGCAACCTTTCCCCAACCAGTTTGTCAATCACCTGGAGTTTTGACAACCACTAACATTCAATTGAATTTTGATCAAAGCGGGACTAAAGCCATTTCCCTTCGAGCATTTAATGACACAGTTTTTGATGACCAGCATAAACAAATTTTTATTTCATCTTTTACAGCCCCTGAATTAGCGATAAGCAATTTAGGTAGCTGCATAGAGGCACCTGTACAATTTTCACTTATTACAGATCAACCTTTAAATACAGTACTATGGGATTTTGGAGATTCAAATACATCGATACTGGGCGATCCAACTCATCAATACTCTTCGGTAGGAGAGTACACGGTTCGACTCAACGTTGAATCCATGAATGGCTGCCAAAACTTCGTAGAAAAGGCTGTCAAAATCTACGACTCCCCCGCTGCTACATTCACGCTGCCCACTGGCCTCATCTGCACAAACAACGAATTCAGCTTCATCAACAACACGCTTGATAACTTCGATGGAAACCTTACCTACGAGTGGTTGGTCAATGACGTTCTTGAATCAACGGCCCGGGATTTTAATTATACTTTCATTGCCGGAGGAGACCACCAGGTCAAATTAAGGACTTCCATACCGGGTTGCTCGGATGAGGTGTCACAAACGTTATTGGATGTTCAGATCGGACCAGTCGTAGAATTTAGTTATACGGGTAAATGTGAAGATGAAGTTATCGTATTTGCAAATGAATCCTCTGGATCAATCTCCGGCTACCAATGGGACTTTGACAATGGCAACTCCAGCGGGGAGATAAATCCTTCAATGGTATATAGTTCGATAGGTGCCTATGATGTTACATTAAGCGCCACCGGATTGAACGGTTGCAGGAGTGCCATCACAAAGCCTATCAATATCTACTCTGTTCCCCAACCTAACTTCTCCCTCGACCTCCCACCTTTTTCTTGCGCAGGCAGTCCTTCACGGTTCAACGATCTCACTCCGCCTTTACCAGATAGCAACCTGGCTTCCTGGACCTGGAGTTTTGGCGATCCATCGAGTAGCACCGCTACCCAGCAGAACCCAACGCACACGTACTTGGCTTCAGGCGACTACACTGTGTCCCTGGGGGTAACTTCCAATTTTGGATGTAGCAGCAGCGTCCAAAAAGCGGTTATGATTTCGGAGCCTCCTTCGGTCGACTTTTTCAATGATCCCGCTTGCCTTAGCCAGGGCACCCGGTTTACCGATGCCTCAAGCGCGGATGTAAAAGCCTGGCTTTGGTCCATGCAGAATAGCAACTATACCTCGAAGAACCCTACACACACGTTTAATGCAACCGGAGAATTTACGGTGATGTTAACGGTAACCGGAACTAACAACTGCATCAATCAACTAACAAAACCAGTTCAGGTTCCTATTCCGGTTGCTGTCAACTTCAATGCGGGAAGTACGTGTGCAACGCTATCGGCCACCTTCACGGAACTGACCGCTGCGGGTACCGATCCTGCTGTTTCTTGGAGTTGGGATTTTAATGGCCAACCGGGAAATGGCTCTCCGGTACAACATACCTTTCCAACAGTAGGCACCTATCCGGTAAAGTTGAGTTCAACACGAGCATCTGGCTGCACGTATACGGTGACAAAGTTAATTCCCATTATTCCACCACCGGTTGCTCAGTTTACCGTATATACCGATGCAGGAGCGGCTCCTCTCGCTGTTGGATTTACCAATTTGTCAACGAATGCTTCCAGCTTTACGTGGGCGTTTAATGATGTTGCCAATACCACCAGTTCAGAGTTTTCGCCATCCTTCATCTTTAATGATTTAGGAACCTATCCGGTACAATTAATAGCAAGCAATTCAGTAGGTTGCTCCGATACCTTCGTGAAGTCAATTCATGTTGTTGTTCCCGAAATGAATGCCGCTGTTACGGACTTTGAATTAGTGCCTGCAGGCGATGGTACCTGGCGAGCCACAGTAACCGTATTGAATAAAAGCAACCTTGCCATTTCAAACCCGGAGATATTTGTAGACTTATCAGGGCTTACACAAATAAAAGAACGACTGCCAATAACGCTGCAGCCCAATCAATCGGTCACGCAATCTCTGTCTTCCAATTTTGTTGTCAGTAATTTGAAGTATGCTTGCGCAGAAGTTCGATTGGCGGAAGATCTTTATGATTTCGATAATCAACAATGTGCCAACCTAACCACTGAATCGGTTACCATTTTGCCGTATCCAAATCCGGTATCTGATGAATTAGTTGTAAATTGGATCAATACCGAATACAACCAACTCTCCATTGCAATTTATAATTCGGCTGGCCAAATCATGATGCAACAGGAATTCAATCCCACATTACCCAACCTCAATCAGGTGAAAGTAGATGTAAGTAAATTGGGGCAAGGAATCTATTACGTTTCGCTATCCGCAGGCGGGAAGGTGAGCAGTTACCGGGTGGCAATTGTTCGGTAGAAAAGATTCTGAATTTATACTGGACGTTCCCAAAATTTTATTTTAATTTACTGTAGTAATTATTTGAAAACTTATCTTTTCTTCTGATGAAGGTAAAACTTGACCCCACCGATCGCAAGATTCTCGAAATCCTGCAGAGCAACTCAAACATTACCAATGCCCAGTTAGCTCAGGAGATCGGCCTGTCTCCCGCTCCAACCCTGGAACGCGTGAAAAAACTCGAAAATGCAGGCATTATTAAGAGTTATCATGCTGTTATTGATATGGCCAGTGTTGGCCTGGGGGTATCAACCTTTGTAATGGTTTCGTTAAAAGGGCATAATAAAGAGAACATAGCCAAGTTCATCAACGCCATAAACAACATTGATGAGGTGATTGAATGTCACCACGTTACTGGTCAGGCTGATTTTATTCTGAAGATTGTAGCCCCCGATATTCCGGCCTATCAGAATCTGATGTTGGAAAAAGTCACAAACATTGAAGTGGTTGACAACATGCAATCGACTGTGATTCTCTCCACCTTTAAGGATAGCAAAGTAGTTCCGCTGCCATGAGTGTTGACACTGCCAGGGAGTTGGTGCTTGATTCTGAAAAAGTAACTCAGAAGATTAAACGTATCGCCTACGAGATTTATGAAAATAACTTCAAGGAGAAGTCAATCATCCTGGCGGGGATTGATGGTCAGGGGTACTCCTTTGCAAAATTATTAGCGGCTGAACTAGAAGGCATCTCACCGCTTCATATAAAAGTGGTAAAAGTATCACTCGACAAGCTGGCTCCTCAACAATCCGAAGTTATCCTGGATATTGAATCAAAAGAACTTAAAAGGAAGTGCATCATTTTGGCAGACGATGTTTTGAATTCCGGTCGCACTCTTGCCTACGGGATGAAGCCCTTTTTGATAACAGACATAAAAAAAATTGAAGTAGCCGTGCTGGTGAATCGAAGTCATACGTTGTTTCCCATTACCCCTACCTATACAGGATACCGACTTACCACTACATTGAATGATCATGTTGAAGTAGTGTTGGGTAAGAAATCGGCCGTCTACCTTCATTAATCTAACTAATTCCAATTTGTCAGTACACAAAGCCCGGGACGTAAAGAAAATCACCACCCATCAGCTTCAGGAAATGAAGATGCGAGGGGAGAAAATTGCCATGCTTACGGCCTATGACTATAGCATGGCTCGAATCCTGGATGGAGCCGGGATTGATGTAATTCTGGTGGGCGACTCCGCCTCAAACGTGATGGCTGGAAACGAGACCACGTTGCCCATCACGTTAGATCAAATGATTTATCATGCTACTTCGGTAGTGAAGGCAGTTAAACGCGCTTTGGTGGTGGTGGATATTCCATTCGGATATTACCAAGGTAGTTCCGGAGAGGCTCTTCGTTCATCCATCCGAATCATGAAAGAATCGGGTGGCCATGCTGTGAAATTGGAGGGCGGTAGTGAAGTCAAGGACTCGGTTTTAAGAATCTTAAGTGCTGGCGTTCCGGTGATGGGCCATCTGGGTCTGACTCCGCAGTCAATTTATAAGTTTGGCACCTACACGGTACGTGCCCGCGAAGAAGCCGAAGCCAATAAGTTGCTGGAAGATGCCATCTTATTACAAGAATGTGGATGCTTTGCATTGGTGTTGGAAAAGATTCCGGCCGAGTTGGCAAAGAAGGTAGCAACCAGTTTGCACATTCCGGTGATTGGCATTGGCGCAGGCCCGGATGTGGATGGGCAGGTGTTGGTAATGCAGGACATGTTGGGAATTACCAAGGAGTTTAAGCCCAGGTTTTTGCGCAGGTATGCGGATTTGAATAGCGTGATCACCGGGGCGGTTGGCAAGTATATTGAAGACGTTAAATCCCGGGATTTCCCGAATCAGGAAGAGAAGTATTAGCGGTTGTTTTTATTACCTCGATAATTTCTAATTTCGCCACCATAAAATCGATTTTAATCTTAAATCTGTACCTATCATGAGCGATCAGAAAATCACCATCAGCAACGGAAAACTTACGGTACCCGATAATCCGACTATTCCTTTCATTGAGGGAGATGGAACCGGTCCGGATATTTGGGCTGCTTCGCAAAAAGTTTTTGATGCCGCAGTGGCCAAGGCCTATGGAGGCAAAAGAAAAATAAATTGGAAAGAAGTTTTGGCAGGTGAAAAGTCATTTAAAAAAGTGGGGAACTGGCTTCCTGATGAAACGCTGGATGCTTTTCGCGAATACCTGGTGGGAATCAAAGGACCATTGACAACGCCCGTGGGGGGCGGTATCCGGTCATTGAATGTGGCGCTGCGTCAGATTCTCGATTTGTTTGTATGTCTTCGACCGGTGCGCTGGTATGAGGGAGTTCCATCACCCGTAAAAAATCCTGGAGCCGTTAACATGGTAATCTTTCGCGAGAACACAGAAGACATTTATGCAGGAATTGAATTTGCTGCCGGCAGCCCGGATGCCCAGAAGGTGTTGGACTTCTTAGCCAAAGAATTTCCAAAGGAGTATAATAAGATTCGCTTCAATACTCAGGAAAAATCAGAGTCTTTCTGGAAGATGGTAGGAGCGCCCAACGTTAAAAATGAAGTGAATGTGGGCATTGGTATTAAACCGGTAAGTTGGAGTGGAAGCGTTCGATTAATCCACAGCGCGATTTCGTATGCCGTTAAGTTTAAAAGAAAGTCGGTTACACTGGTGCACAAGGGCAACATCATGAAGTATACTGAAGGCGCTTTCCGCGATTGGGGGTATTGGGTGGCTGAAAATTACTTTGGGGATAAGGTGTACACCTGGAATACCTGGGAGAAGACCAAAAAAGAGAAAGGCGAAGAGGCAGCAAATGCCGAACAAAAGGCAGCGGTTGCAGCTGGTAAAATTATCGTCAAGGATTCGATTGCCGATATTACCTTACAACAAGTGCTTACTCGTCCGGATGACTTTGAAGTAATTGCAACCTTGAACCTAAATGGTGATTATTTAAGTGATGCGCTAGCCGCCCAAGTAGGGGGCATTGGTATCGCACCGGGAGCTAACATAAATTACATAACCGGGCATGCGATTTTCGAAGCAACCCATGGTACAGCTCCAAAATATGCAGGGCAGGATAAAGTAAATCCGGGATCGGTGATTCTTTCGGGTGTAATGATGCTTGAGTATATGGGCTGGCAGGAAGCTGCCGACCTGATTAACCGTGGACTTGAAAAAGCAATTTCTACCAAACGTGTAACCTACGATTTCCACCGCCAGATGGAAGGGGCAACGTTATTGAAATGTTCGGAGTTTGGAAATGAGATTGTTAAGAACATGTGATCTCGAAGCACAATAAAAAAGGGAGCCAAATCCGGTTCCCTCTTTTTTTACCTGGAAATTATTACTTGGATTGAACCCTCACTGCTCCAGCATCTTTACCACGGTTAGCGCAGCTTCCTCGCCTTTGTTCCCGTACTTACCACCCGCCCGTTCCAGGGCCTGCTGTTTATTTAACGTTGTCAGAACACCAAAAGCAACTGGCTTGTTGGTCTTCAAACTAACTTTCATCGTTCCATATGCCACCGCCTGGCAGATGTAATCAAAGTGAGCGGTTTCTCCCTGAATTACACAACCCAAACAAATTACGGCATCCACATTTTTCTTTTCGGCCATCCATTGTGCCGCAAGGGGCAACTCGAAACTACCGGGCACGGTCTTGCGAATGATATTCTTCTTTTTGGCACCGAGTTTCAATAGTCCGTCCAGGGCACCCTGGAAGAGGGGTTCGGTGATTTCCTCGTTCCATTCGGCCACAACAATTGCAAATTTCTTTCCGGATAGGTCAATCTTGCTTTTCTGTGAAACTTGTTTGAGGGTGCCTGCCATAATGATCAGAGAATAAAAAAGGGATAGAATTCTATCCCTTCAAATGTACTAAGATTGCGGTTAGGAGTTTCCTTCCAGTTTGGCCTTAAACTTACGGGCATTTTGCAACTCACTGGACTCCCAATATTTTTCAATGATGGTTTGATAAGCCGAAATGGCTTTCTGATTCTGATTCAATTTTTCATAGGCGAGTGCGGCCTTCATCAGGTAGATCGGTGTAAATTCTTTATTCGGTTTATGGCCGGCCGCTTTGTCATAGTAGCGGGCAGCATTTTCATAATCTTTTTGTTCCATGTAGGCATCGCCCATCAAACTGTAGGCCCGCGCTTGCACCAACATATCATTGGCATTAAAATCTTCCAGATGGAAAATGGCCAACGGATATTTTCCTTGCTTTAAATAAATAGCACCTGCATAAAAGTTAGCCAGGTTTGCAGCGTCTGTCTGACTGTAATCTTCAATAATTTGCAAAAAGCCCAAGTTATTGCCATCGCCATTCAAGGCCAGATTCAAACTATCGGCTTCAAAATACCGAACCGCCTGAAACATCTCGGTCTGCGCTTGGGCATCCTGATTGGTGAGGTAATACCGATATCCGAAAAATCCACCTACGACCAGCATTAGTCCGGCCACAACACCGATCACGATTTTTGGATTCCTTTCAAACCAACTTTCGACATCCACCAGTTTCTCCTGGAGTACCTCCGGGTTTTCTAATAAATCCTTATTTTCTTCCTTCTTTGCCATGTTCTTTAAATAAAAAGTCCCGCCTTTGAAGCGGGACGCAAAACTAAGAATTCAGGATTACTAAACAAAGTCAGCTTACTCCGAGATAAACGGATAATCAGGCTCTGCATAAATGTCTTTCATGATTTCAGATGGATCGGGGAATTTGGATTCTTCCGAAAACCGAACACTCTCCTCCACCTGAGCATTCACTTTTTGTTCAATCGCTTCCAGATCCTTTTCGGTTGCCAGCTTCTTGTCTAAGATGGTTTTCCGAACCTGCTCGATCGGGTCGCGCTGTTTGTATTCTTCTACTTCTTCTTTCGACCGGTATTTTTGAGGATCTGACATGGAGTGCCCCTTATAACGATAGGTGCGGAACTCCAGCAAAGTCGGGCCTTCACCCGCACGGGCTCGTTCTGCGGCTCGTTCTACCGCATCATGAACTGCCTCCACATTCATGGCATCTACTGGCTCGGAAGGAATATCATACGATTCACCAAGCGTATATAATTCATGTACGTTGGATGTCCGCTTCACCGAAGTACCCATGGCATAGCCGTTATTTTCGATAACAAAAATTACCGGAATCTTCCACAACATGGCCAGGTTCAGGGCTTCGTGAAAAGCACCCTGACGAACCGCGCCATCGCCCATGTAGCAGATGCACAGGTTTCCGGTCTTATTATACTTTTCGGCAAATCCAATACCCGCACCAAGTGGCACTTGTGCGCCTACAATTCCATGGCCACCGAAGAAATTATGTTCCTTATCAAAAATATGCATGGAACCACCCTTTCCCTTCGAGACCCCAGTCTCTTTTCCGAATAGTTCGGCCATTACCGCATTCGGACTTGTACCCAGGGCCAGAGGATGGGCGTGATCGCGGTACGCGGTAATGTATTTGTCACCTTTGCGCAAGGCACTCACTGCACCCGCTGCGCAAGCTTCCTGCCCGATATAGAGGTGGCAGAACCCACGGATTTTTTGCATTCCGTAAAGCTGGCCTGCCTTCTCTTCAAATTTTCGCATCAACAGCATGCTTTCAAACCAGAACATGTAGGTTTCTTTCGAATATCCCTGCTTGTCTTTTTTGGGGGTTGCTTTAGCTTGGGCAGTGGCCATAATTGCTAATTTTGATTCAAAATGTGAGTTGCGAAAATACGCCACCCGTTGCCAATCGCCAAATTGCGGTTAGTCTAAATAGCAGAATTACAATCCCCGACCGTGTTCCTTCAAAATTTGAGGCTCTACAATTTTAAAAACCATCCGGAGGCTTCCCTTACGTTTGAGAATAGTATCATCTGTTTGTTGGGTAAAAACGGAAGTGGTAAAACCAATCTGTTGGATGCTATCTACTACCTGTCGTTTACAAAGAGTGCGCACAATCCTTACGATGCCCAAAACATCCGGCATGGTGAAAACAGCTTTTTGATTAAAGGAATCTTTGAGGTCCAGCATCGTCAAAAAGAACTGGTTTGTTCTTATCAGGCGGGTGAAAAAAAAGTGATCCGCGAAGACGATCAGGAATGTACTCGCTTTTCCGAACACGTAGGGAAGTTTCCGGTGGTGCTGATCGCTCCCCAGGACATTGAATTGATTTGGGATGGTTCTGAATTCAGACGCAGGTTTTTTGATAGCCTAATCAGTCAATTGGACAAACGGTACCTGGAAAACCTGATTGTTTATAATCATCAGTTGAAGCAACGCAACAGTTTGTTGCGAACCTCGGGGGAGGGGGTGAAGATGGATTTGATTTTACTGGAAAGTTATGATCAGAAGCTGGTAGAAACCGGGAATTACATTCACCAAAAACGAAAGGAGGTACTCACTACATTCCTTCCGAGATTCAGGGATCACTATCAATTTCTGGTGGGAGAATCGGCTGAGGTGGCAGACATCGAATACAAATCCGATTTGGCTTCAAACGAATTTTCTGACCTGTTAAAGAGGAATGCTCAGCGTGATCAGGTGTTGCAACGAACTACTTCGGGTATCCATCGCGATGATTTCCTTTTTCTATTGAATAAACTGGAGTTGAAGCGTGTGGGTTCGCAAGGACAACAAAAGTCATTTTTAGTAGGCCTTAAGTTGGCAGAGTTTCAACTCCTGGCTGAACAAAAGGGCTTTAAACCGATTCTCTTATTGGATGATATTTTTGACAAACTGGACAATTACCGAATCCACCAGCTTATAAAATTGGTGAGCCAAGGCACCTTTGGCCAATTATTCATTACGGATGCCCGATCCGGGCGCAGTGAACAGATTTTGAGTGAAGCTGGAATCAAGGCACAGATGTTTTTGTTAGAGAATAAAACCTTCCATAGCCAATGGCCCGAGGCATAAACGAAGACGGAAACACCCAGCACATTGGACAGGCCATACAAAAGCTGCTCAACAGTTATCATATCAAATCGAAGTTTGATCAGGCCAACCTGGTGAGTTCTTGGGAGCGATTGGTTGGAAAACCCGTGGCCAAAAGGACGAAAAGGCTTTACATGCGCAATCAGGTTCTTTTTGTTGAATTGGATAGCCCGGCCATGAAAAATGACCTTTCTATCCACAAAATCAAGATAATTGAAGTATTCCAGAAGGAGTTTGGTGCCGAGGTTATCAAAGACCTGGTGATCATGTAGGTTGTTTAATACCCACCACTATGCTCGTCATAAAAAGCTTGTTCCGGTTTGTCTAAACCGAAAAAGCGTATAATTTTGCACTCCTATTTTTTGAGAGTAGGAAATTTCATGCTCGTAAAACCGGGTGCTGAAAAACGTTCTTTTAACAGATTGAAGGGGAGATACTCAAGCGGCCAACGAGGACAGACTGTAAATCTGTTGACTTATGTCTTCACAGGTTCGAATCCTGTTCTCCCCACGCAGGGTTTCAAATTTGAAATGTCAGATTTTGAAATTACTCAAGCGGGAGTAGCTCAGTTGGTAGAGCGATAGCCTTCCAAGCTATAGGTCGCGAGTTCGAGCCTCGTTTCCCGCTCGAAACCAGGAAATGGGCAGGAGGTATTAGGTCAACTCTAATTCCCAATGCCTGATGCCTGAGTTGCTGTTGTAGCTCAGTGGTAGAGCACTTCCTTGGTAAGGAAGAGGTCGTGAGTTCAATCCTCATCAACAGCTCACACTGATGTTGGTAACGTAATGAGAGAGTAAACGTACTCTCTTCAGATTTGAAAGATTGTAGGTGAGAATTTCTCTTATCGATGAGTAGCGACCATCGTATAAGTAAGGGAAACAATCACCTTGCCGCATGGCAAATACCTATCCGAAAGGCTTAAAATGTTTAGGGTGTACTCCGGGAAAATCGGGGTAAATGAAGTCAGTAACTTTATTTAATTATTTATACACTTTAAACTTTTAACTGGGATTTTCAAATATGGCAAAAGAAACATTTGACCGCTCGAAACCGCACGTAAACGTTGGAACCATTGGTCACGTTGACCACGGAAAGACCACCCTTACGGCCGCTATCACCAAAGTGTTAGCAAAGAAAGGACTTGCTGCTGAGAGAGACTTCTCTTCCATCGACAACGCTCCTGAAGAAAAAGAAAGAGGTATTACCATCAATACCTCGCACGTTGAGTATCAGACTGTAAACAGACACTACGCACACGTAGACTGTCCGGGTCACGCTGACTATGTGAAGAACATGGTTACTGGTGCTGCCCAGATGGACGGTGCCATCCTGGTGGTTGCTGCCACAGACGGTCCGATGCCTCAAACCCGCGAGCACATTCTGTTGGCTCGTCAGGTTGGTGTACCTGCACTGGTTGTATTCATGAACAAAGTAGACTTGGTTGACGATGCAGAATTGCTTGATCTGGTTGAAATGGAAGTTCGCGAACTGCTTTCATCTTATGACTTCCCTGGCGATGCTATTCCGATCGTGAGAGGATCCGCTTTGGGTGCTCTTAACGGAGAAGCCAAGTGGGTTGAAAAAGTAGAGGAACTGATGAATCATGTTGATACCTACATTCCGCTTCCCGTTCGCTTGATTGACAAAGATTTCTTAATGCCGGTTGAAGACGTGTTCTCAATCACCGGTCGTGGTACAGTTGCCACCGGCCGTATTGAGCGCGGTGTAATTAAGACAGGTGATCCTGTTCAAATTCTTGGAATGGGCGCTGAGAACCTGACTTCGACCATCACTGGAGTTGAAATGTTCCGGAAAATCCTAGACAGAGGCGAAGCGGGTGACAACGTAGGCTTGTTGCTCCGGGGTATTGAAAAAGACCAAATCTGCCGTGGAATGGTTATTTGCAAGCCCGGTTCAGTTACTCCGCACGCGAAATTCAAGGCTGAAGTTTACGTATTGTCTAAGGAAGAAGGTGGTCGTCATACTCCTTTCTTTAACAAATACCGCCCTCAATTCTATTTCCGTACCACCGATGTGACGGGCGAGTGTAAACTCCCTGCCGGAGTGGAAATGGTTATGCCTGGCGATAACGTTTCGATTGAGGTAGAGCTGATCAACAAGATCGCCATGGAGAAAGGTCTTCGTTTCGCTATTCGCGAGGGAGGCCGTACCGTTGGATCTGGCCAGGTAACGGAGATTCTTGACTAAGATTCGAATAGCCCTAGTACTTCAGTAACAGGGGCTTAATTATCTGATAATCAAATACAAAGCGTTTCTGAGATTTTTCTCGGAAACGCTTTTGTTTTGTTTTCCTGTTGTTCTACCTTTGCAGTCCTTTTGAATTTAGGGTAGAGAGTCAGAAGGAAAGCCAGGGTAATACGGGTGTAGCTCAATTGGTAGAGTAGCGGTCTCCAAAACCGTTGGCTGGGAGTTCGAGTCTCTCCACCCGTGCAACAAATAAATGGATGGAAAAGGTTAAAAACTACATTTTAGAATCCATTGATGAAATCCGTAACAAGGTTTCATGGCCGAAATTCAATGAGCTGCAAAGCAGTGCCATTTTGGTGCTGGTAGCTTCCCTGATTTTTGCCATCCTCATCGGATTTATAGACTTAGGTTTTAAGAATGCTTTGGCTTGGTTTTATGGTGAATTTTAAAGCATAAGATCCGGATGGGAGAGCTAAAGTGGTATGTGTTACGCGTTATCAGCGGCCAGGAAAAGAAAGTAAAATCTTACCTGGAAACAGAGATCGAGCGGTCTAAACTAACCGAGTTTATTCCTCAGGTTCTCATCCCGTCCGAGAAGGTGTATGAAATGAGAAATGGCAAGAAGCGGGTGCGTGAAAGAAATTTCTTCCCGGGCTATGTTCTTGTTTCGGCTGATTTATCCAATGGGGAGGCCTACCACACCGTGAATAACATTCCGGGTGTGATTGGATTTTTAGGAACCAATGGATCCAGTGCCACCTCGAAAGAACCCGTTGCCCTGCGTCAAACAGAGGTGAACCGGATTCTGGGGAAAGTGGATGAGATCGACCAGTTTGAAGAGAAGCTGGAGACTCCGTTCATTAAAGGCGAGTCGGTGAAGGTGATGGACGGACCGTTTAGTGGCTTTACCGGGTCGGTTGAAGAAATATTTGAAGACAAGAAGAAGCTTAATGTGATGGTGAAGATTTTTGGAAGAAACACCCCCGTTGAGCTCAGTTATATGCAAGTAGAAAAGTTAGACTAGTAATACAATGGCTAAGGAAGTAATCGGTTATTTGAAATTGCAGGTAAAAGGCGGTCAGGCAAATCCTGCTCCACCCATCGGTCCGGCCCTCGGTTCAAAGGGGTTGAACATCATGGATTTCTGCAAGCAGTTTAATGCACGTTCACAGGACAAGCAAGGGCAGGTATTACCCGTGCTGATCACGATTTACAACGATAAGTCTTTCGACTTTGTTATCAAAACGCCTCCGGCCGCTGTATTAATAATGGAGGCCATTAAAATTCAGAAGGGTTCCAAGGAGCCCAATCGTGCCAAGGTGGGTTCTATTTCCTGGGATCAGATCAAGAAGATCGCTGAATTGAAGATGCCTGACTTGAATGCATTCAAAGTGGAATCGGCCATGAAAATGGTTGCGGGTACAGCACGCAGCATGGGAGTAACAGTAAGTGGTAACGCCCCCTGGGATAAATAATATTTGACAATGGCAAAGTTGACGAAAAACAGAAAGGCGGTTCTCGCCAAATACAATCCTGAAAAGGAGTACTCATTGGAGGATGCCGCCAAGGTGTTGAAGGAAATTTCCTTTACCAAGTTTGATGCATCCGTAGATGTCGATATCCGCCTGGGCGTAGATCCTAAAAAATCAGACCAAATGGTGCGCGGTGTTGTATCGCTGCCACACGGTTTAGGTAAAGTTGTTCGCGTGCTGGTATTATGCTCCCCTGACAAAGCACAGGAAGCAAAAGATGCCGGTGCCGAGCACGTAGGTCTGGACGACTATATTCAAAAGATTGAAGCCGGTTGGACTGATGTCGATGTAATTATTACCATGCCTACCGTTATGGCAAAGGTTGGTAAGTTAGGTAAGGTATTGGGCCCACGCGGGTTAATGCCAAACCCGAAGTCAGGAACCGTTACCCTGGAGGTTGGAAAAGCAGTGAAAGATGTGAAAGCAGGGAAGGTGGACTTCAAAATTGATAAACAAGGAATTATTCACGCTAGCATCGGTAAGGCTTCCTTCAGCGCAGACAAAATCAAAGACAATGCTGCTGAACTTATCAACATGGTAGTTAAGTTAAAACCGGCTTCATCGAAGGGTACCTACATTCAAAGTATCTCCCTGTCTTCCACGATGAGTCCTGGTGTAATGGTGGATAAGAATTCGGTTGTAGGTCTAACAAAATAAAAGCAATGACCAGGGAAGAAAAAGGACAAATTATTGAGCAGTTGTCTGAGAAATTCTCTCAGCACAACCACTTTTATATTACCGATGCTTCTGGTTTGACGGTAGCGCAAATCAATGCGTTTCGCAGACTGTGTTTCAATGCCGGTGTGGAGTATCGTGTTTACAAGAACACGTTAATCCGCAAAGCATTGGAAAAGCAAAAAGGTAATTATGAAGAACTTTTTGGCACACTGAAGGGCTTTTCCGGAGTTATCTTCTCGAAAGAGGCAGGTAATGTTCCCGCTAAAGTTATTAAGGAGTACCGAAAGAAGTTGGAAGGCAAACCCGGTTTTAAAAGTGCCTCCATTCAATCCACTCTGTTTATCGGAGAGGAGAACCTGAACGTGTTAAGCGAGTTGAAATCTAAGAACGAGCTTATCGGTGAAGTAATTTCCTTGCTGCAATCACCTGCCAAGAATGTATTGTCGGCTTTATTAAGCGGCAAGCAAACGGTAGCAGGGTTGGTAAAAGCACTGGAAGAAAGAAAACAAAACTAAAAACAGAATCTTAAACACTTACAAATCATGGCTGACGTAAAATCTCTTGGCGATCAACTGGTAGAACTTACCGTAAAAGAAGTAAATGAATTAGCTTCTTACCTGAAAGAAACATATGGTATCGAGCCTGCAGCGGCTGCTGTAGTGGCAGGACCTGCTGCTGGCGGTGCTGCTGGTGGCGCTGCTGCTGCTGAGAAAACCAATTTCGATGTAGTATTGAAAGCTCCTGGGGCTAACAAACTCCAGATCGTGAAGCTCGTGAAAGAGTTGACGGGTCTTGGCTTGAAAGAAGCTAAAGACGTTGTTGACGGAGCTCCTAAAACCATCAAAGAAGGCTTACCTAAAGACGAAGCTGAAAATCTCAAGAAGCAACTGGTAGAGGCGGGTGCCGAAGTCGAGTTGAAGTAATCTTCTTGAAGACGAAGGGTACCGTCTGAGCGGAAATTCAGGCCCCAGATCCTTAATGAGGACCTGGGGTCTTTCCCTATTTATAGCTTACAAAGCATAGTACCCACAGTAGTAGAAAGGATTAGTCTAGTCCAGGAAAATTTTAAACCTAGCGTACCTTGGCAAAGAAGACAACAGCAAATAACAGGATTGACTTCTCTTCAATCGAGAAGGTTCTTGATTATCCCGATTTTCTCGATATTCAACTTCAATCCTTTAAGGATTTTCTGCAGATTGAAACACCGGCAGAGAAACGACAGAACGAAGGTCTCTTTAAAGTATTTGCAGAGAACTTTCCAATCTCCGACTCACGCGAGAACTTCGTGCTTGAGTTTGTGGATTATACCATCGATCCTCCGAAGTACAATGTGGATGAATGCATCGACCGTGGACTCACCTTTTCCGTACCGTTGAAGGCGAAACTCCGCCTGACGTGCAATGATGAGGACAATGAAGATTTTCAAACCATCGAACAGGAAGTATTCCTGGGCAATATTCCGTACATGACGGAGAAGGGATCCTTTGTAATTAACGGAGCAGAGCGTGTGATTGTATCGCAATTGCATCGTTCTCCGGGTGTGTTTTTTGCCATGAGTAAACACACCAACGGAACGAAGCTCTATTCAGCCCGGATTATCCCATTCAAGGGTTCCTGGATTGAATTTGCTACCGATGTTAATGCGGTGATGTATGCCTACATCGACCGGAAGAAGAAATTTCCCGTAACCACCTTGCTGCGTGCTATTGGGTACGGTACCGATAAAGATATTCTTGATCTCTTTGGTTTGTCCGAAGAAATCGAGGCAAATAAAAATACGCTCAAGAAGACAGTAGGCCGCAAGCTGGCTGCCCGGGTTTTGAAAACCTGGACGGAAGACTTCGTGGATGAAGATACCGGTGAAGTTGTGTCCATCGACCGGAATGAAGTGTTGCTGGAACGCGACCATGTTTTGACAGCCGAAGATGTTGACGTCATTCTGGATTCCGGGGTGAAGTCCATCATCCTGCACCGTGAAGATGTAAACGTGGCTGATTACCACATCATCTTCAATACGTTGGCCAAGGACAACTCCAACTCGGAAAAGGAAGCTGTAGAGCAGATCTATCGTCAATTACGAAATACAGAAGCTCCGGATGAACAAACGGCTCGGGATATTATTCAGAGCTTGTTCTTCAGCGAGAAGCGCTATGATTTGGGGGAAGTTGGTCGGTATAGAATTAACAAGAAGTTAGGCCTTGACTTAAGCTTCGATCAGCGCGTATTAACTACTGAGGATATTATCCTCATTGTTAAATACCTGATTGGGCTTATCAATTCAAAGGCGGTTGTCGATGATATTGATCACTTAAGCAACAGACGTGTTCGAACAGTTGGAGAACAGTTGTATTCTCAGTTTGGTGTAGGTCTTGCCCGGATGGCGAGAACCATCAAGGAAAGAATGAATGTGCGTGATAATGAAGACTTCAAGCCCGTTGATTTGATCAACGCGCGTACGTTGTCTTCTGTAATCAACTCATTCTTTGGAACCAACCAGTTGTCCCAGTTCATGGATCAAACCAATCCCTTAGCTGAGATCACCCACAAACGCAGAATGTCGGCACTCGGACCAGGCGGTCTTTCACGCGAGCGTGCCGGTTTTGAAGTACGTGACGTGCACTATACGCACTATGGTCGTTTGTGTACCATTGAAACACCTGAAGGTCCAAATATTGGATTGATTTCTTCGCTTTGCGTTCATGCTAAGGTGAATAAGATGGGCTTCATCGAGACCCCCTATCGCAAAGTTGAAAATGGTAAGATCAAAGGTAAGGATGTAATATTCCTGACGGCCGAGGAAGAAGATACACACAACATTGCGCAGGCCAATGTAAAAATCAAATCCAACGGTGAGTTGGAGGATGATAAAGTAAAAGCCCGTTTTGAGGGTGACTTCCCGGTGGTGGAACCAAAGGAAATCCGCTACATGGATATCGCCCCCAATCAGATTGTATCGATTGCTGCATCCATGATTCCATTCCTGGAACACGATGATGCCAACCGCGCCTTGATGGGATCGAACATGCAACGTCAGGCAGTTCCGTTAATGCGGCCGGAGGCTCCCATTGTTGGGACCGGGTTGGAAGGCAGAATTGCCATTGATTCACGCACCTTGATTCTGGCGGAAGGCCATGGTACTGTTGAATTTGTGGATGCCAAGAAGATTGTTGTACGATATGAAGTGTCAGACGAGCAGCAATTGGTTCGCTTTGATGATGAAGTAAAATCATACAGCCTTATCAAATTCAGAAGAACGAACCAGGATACCTGCATCAACCTGACTCCGTTAGTAAAGAAAGGCGATAAGGTAAGCAAAGGGCAGCCGTTGTGCCAGGGTTATGGCACTGCCAATGGCGAGTTGGCCTTGGGCCGGAATCTGCTTGTAGCCTACATGCCATGGCAGGGTTATAACTTCGAGGATGCGATTGTAATTTCTGAACGCGTTGTTCGGGATGATGTTTATACGTCCATCCACGTGGAAGAATTTGAACTTGAAGTTCGGGATACCAAACGCGGTGAAGAAGAATTGACTTCTGAAATTCCGAACGTGAGCGAAGAAGCCGTGAAGCACCTGGATGAGAATGGGATCATTCGCATTGGAGCGGAGGTAAAAGAAGGCGATATCCTGATTGGAAAGATTACACCCAAAGGTGAAACCGACCCGACTCCGGAAGAAAAACTGCTCCGCGCGATCTTCGGGGATAAAGCGGGAGATGTGAAGGATGCCTCCATGAAGGCACCGCCTTCATTAAAAGGAGTGGTCATCGAAACCAAGTTATTTTCAAGACCGAAGCGCGACAAAGATGTTCGTTCAAAGTCGAAAAAGGAGTTGGACGCATTGAAGAATCGTTACAGCAAGGAATTAGGCGAGTTGCGTGCTGAAATGATCAAGAAGTTAACATCGCTGTTGACCGGTAAAACCAGCCAAGGCGTTAAACATAAGTTTGGAGACGAGTTAATCAGCAAAGGAGTTAAGTTTACTTCGAAGGTGATTGAGAATAACCTCTTCCCGGATAAGAATATTTATCGCGATGAGAGTAATTACAATGTCCCCGAGGAAGTGAACCTGATTGCTGATATCAGTCTGGAGAGCTGGACCACCGATGACCATACAAATGATTTGGTTTCCGAGCTCGTAAAGAACTACCTGAATAAGAGAAATGTAATCTCTGGTGAATTTAAGCGCGAGCGCTTCACACTTGAAGTGGGAGATGAATTGCCGGCAGGTATTGTACAATTGGCGAAGGTTTATGTAGCCAAGAAGCGCAAATTGAAAGTTGGTGATAAGATGGCTGGCCGCCACGGTAATAAAGGCGTGGTTGCCCGCATTGTACGCGAAGAGGACATGCCATTCCTGGAAGACGGAACACCGGTGGACATCTGTTTGAACCCGCTGGGTGTGCCTTCGCGTATGAACCTTGGTCAGATCTATGAAACTGTGTTAGCCTGGGCCGGCAAGAAGTTGGGTCGCAAGTACGCTACTCCAATTTTTGACGGTGCTTCAATTGATCAGGTTTCTGCTGAACTGAAAGAGGCCAATTTACCGGAGTTTGGACGCACGTATTTATACGATGGGTTGACGGGTGAGAAATTTGATCAACCGGTAACTGTGGGGATTGCTTACATGCTCAAACTGGGTCACCTGGTAGATGACAAGATGCACGCCCGTTCCATCGGACCTTACTCGTTGATCACGCAACAGCCTCTTGGCGGTAAAGCTCAATTCGGAGGTCAGCGTTTCGGAGAGATGGAAGTTTGGGCAATTGAGGCATTTGGGGCTTCGCATATCCTGCAGGAGATTCTTACCATAAAGTCGGACGATGTGATTGGCAGAGCAAAAGCCTACGAATCGATTGTGAAAGGTGAGAACATGAGGAAACCTAATATTCCGGAATCGTTCAATGTGCTTGTACACGAATTGCGCGGCCTGGCACTTGAAATTACGATGGATTAGTTAAGGCACAAGGTATTGAGCATTAGCAACCAGCAATGCCCAATACCCAATGCCAGTTTTTAAAAAATAGAATTGTTATAACTGAAAACTACCAGAGCATGTCTTTCAGAAAAAATAAAAAGATCAACAACGACTTCTCAAAAATCACCATTAGTCTGGCTTCACCGGAATCCATTCTGGAAAGTTCACATGGTGAGGTGACACAGCCGGAAACCATCAACTACCGGACCTACAAGCCGGAAATGGGTGGTTTGTTTTGTGAGCGGATTTTCGGACCCGTTAAAGACTGGGAATGCCATTGCGGTAAGTACAAGCGCATTCGCTATAAAGGCATTATTTGCGACCGATGTGGTGTAGAAGTAACGGAGAAGAAGGTAAGACGCGAGCGTATGGGTCACATTGAACTTGTGGTTCCGGTCGCTCACATCTGGTATTTCCGTTCGTTGCCCAACAAGATTGGTTATCTTTTAGGCCTGCCTACCAAGAAATTAGATCAGATTATCTACTATGAACGATATGTGGTGATTCAACCCGGTGTGAAGGAAGAAGATGGTGTTAATCGTCTTGATTTCTTAACGGAAGAAGAATACCTCGACATCGTGGATAAATTGCCACGCGAGAATCAAATGCTGGATGACAACGATCCAAAGAAGTTCATTGCCAAAATGGGTGCCGATGCATTAGAAATGCTGTTGTCACGCGTAAAACTGGATGAACTCTCCTACGAGTTACGTCACCAGGCAGCAACTGATACCTCGCAGCAACGCAAGGCCGAAGCCCTGAAGCGGCTCAAGGTGGTGGAGGCGTTCCGCGAAGCCAACACCCGCATTGAAAACAGACCGCAGTGGATGACCATTAAAATGGTCCCGGTTATTCCTCCGGAATTGCGCCCCTTGGTGCCGTTGGATGGCGGCCGTTTTGCAACTTCGGATTTAAATGATCTTTACAGACGTGTTATTATCCGTAACAACCGCCTGAAGAGATTGATTGATATTAAAGCCCCTGAAGTGATCCTTCGTAACGAGAAGCGCATGCTGCAGGAAGCTGTTGATTCCTTGTTCGATAATTCACGAAAAGTGAATGCCGTCCGTTCCGATGGTAACCGTGCTTTGAAGTCGTTGAGTGATATGCTCAAAGGCAAGCAAGGCCGCTTCCGTCAAAACTTATTGGGTAAGCGGGTTGACTATTCAGGTCGTTCGGTAATTGTGGTAGGTCCTGAATTGAAATTGCATGAATGCGGTTTGCCGAAGGATATGGCTGCGGAGTTGTTCAAGCCATTCATTATCCGCAAACTCATTGAAAGAGGAATTGTAAAGACCGTTAAGTCTGCCAAGAAAATAGTGGATCGCAAAGATCCGGTGGTGTGGGATATTTTGGAGAATGTGTTGAAAGGACATCCGGTTCTTCTGAACCGCGCCCCAACGCTTCACCGCCTGGGTATCCAGGCCTTCCAGCCGAAGTTGATTGAAGGAAAAGCAATTCAGTTGCACCCGTTGGTATGTACTGCCTTCAATGCCGACTTTGATGGCGACCAGATGGCCGTTCACGTGCCCCTGGGTCAGGAAGCCATTCTGGAAGCTTCGTTACTGATGCTCTCCTCACACAATATTTTGAATCCTGCTAACGGAGCTCCGATTACGGTTCCTTCGCAGGACATGGTATTGGGACTATACTACCTTACGAAAGGAAGAAAAGGTGAGAAAGGTGAGGGTAAGAAATTCTATTCTGCCGAAGAAGTTATCATCGCATACAATGAGGGTAAGCTTTCCAAGCATGCCATCGTGAAAGTGCGCGTGAAGGCACGTGATAAAAAGACGGGTCAACTCGAGCAAATGACGCTGGAGACAGTAACCGGCCGTGTGATCTTCAATCAAGTGGTTCCGGAAGAAGTAGGCTTTGTAGATGAACTGTTAACAAAGAAGAAGTTGCAGACCATCATTGCCGATGTATTTAAGTTGGCCGGACAAGCCAAAACGGCTAAGTTTTTGGATGACATCAAGGAACTTGGATTCCAGATGGCATACAAGGGTGGATTGTCAATGGGTCTTGGTGATGTTAAAGTTCCTGCCGAGAAGAAAAAGTTGGTGGAAGACGCTCAAAAAGAAGTTGACTCTGTATGGAACAACTATATGATGGGTCTTATCACCGACAACGAGCGATACAACCAGGTGATTGATATCTGGACCCGTACGAATACGATGCTGACCAACACCCTGATGAAACAATTGGAGGAGGATCAGCAAGGCTTTAACTCTATCTACATGATGATGCACTCCGGTGCTCGTGGTAGCCGCGAACAGATCCGTCAGTTGGGTGGAATGCGTGGGTTGATGGCGAAGCCGCAGAAAAATCTTGCCGGCTCTGTTGGATCCATTATCGAGAACCCGATTCTTTCCAACTTCCGCGAAGGATTGGATGTATTGGAGTACTTTATCTCTACGCACGGTGCACGAAAGGGTCTTGCCGATACGGCTTTGAAGACGGCCGATGCCGGATACCTGACCCGCAGGTTGGTAGACGTTGCCCAGGACCTTGTTATTACCGAAGAGGATTGTGGCACCCTGCGTGGTTTGAAAGTAACTGCGCTTAAGGACAATGAAGACATTGTTGAGCCCTTGTCAGAAAGAATTTTGGGTCGTGTTACCGTACATGATATCTATGATCCACTCAATGATGAGTTGATTTGTGCAGCCAATGAAGAAATTACGGATGAGGTTGCTAAAAAGATTGAAGAAACCAGCATTGAAGAAGTTGAGATCCGTTCTGTATTGACGTGCGAAACCAAGATTGGAGCCTGCGCGAAATGCTACGGCCGCAACCTCGCAACCGGTAAAATGGTACAAGCCGGTGAAGCCGTGGGGGTAATTGCTGCACAGTCGATTGGTGAACCCGGTACGCAGTTAACGTTGCGTACGTTCCACGTAGGGGGTACTGCTTCCAACATTGCGGTGGATGCCAATATCAAAGCTAAATTTACGGGTACGGTAGAATTTGAAGGTGTTCGCACCGTGGATACTACCGATCGGGACGAAAATAAAGTGAAGGTAGTGATGGGACGTACCGGTGAGATCCGAATTCTTGATGAAGAGAAGCGGGTGTTAATCAGCAACAACGTGCCCTATGGTGCTTTCCTAAAAGTGAAAGACGGACAGAAAGTGGAGAAGGGAACCGAGTTATGTTATTGGGATCCTTATAATGCAGTGATTCTTTCCGAGTACGATGGTGACATTGAATTCGAATCGATCATTGAAGGGATTACCTATAAAGAAGAGTCGGATGAGCAAACCGGCCACCGTGAGAAGGTAATTACCGATACCCGAGATAAGACTAAAAACCCGGCTATCATCGTAAAGGGAAAGAGCGACTCCAAGGGATACAACATTCCTGTAGGAGCTCACTTGGCGGTGGAAGCAGGGGATAAAATCAAGGCGGGTCAGGTGTTGGCTAAGATTCCTCGTACCATGGGTAAGTCGCGTGATATTACCGGTGGTCTGCCTCGCGTAACCGAATTGTTTGAAGCCCGCAATCCATCGAATCCGGCTGTGGTAAGTGAGATTGATGGCGTGGTAACCTATGGCGGCATTAAGCGTGGTAACCGCGAGATCTTTATCGAATCTAAGGATGGGGTGCAGAAGCGTTACCTCGTACCGTTGTCAAAACACATTTTGGTTCAGGATAATGACTTCGTAAAAGCCGGCCAGCCGTTGTCTGACGGTGCCATTACACCTTCGGATATCCTTTCGATCAAAGGACCTACGGCCGTACAGGAGTACCTGGTGAATGAAATTCAGGAAGTGTACCGCCTGCAGGGTGTGAAGATCAACGATAAACACATCGAATGTATCGTAAGTCAGATGATGCAGAAAGTTGAAATCATCGACTCAGGAGATACTACCTTCCTGCCAGGGGAATACGTTGACAAGTTCGAATTCCGGGAAGAAAACGACCGGGTGTTGGATAAGAAAGTAGTGATGGATGCAGGTGATTCGCAGCGCTTCAAAGTGGGTCAGATCATCAGCCCCCGCGAGTTGCGCGATGAGAATTCATCCCTGAAGAGAAAAGACCAGAAGGTGGTGGAGGTTCGCGATGCCTTATCCGCTGTTTCGAGACCTACGTTGCAAGGGATTACCCAGGCATCGTTAAAGACAGAGAGCTGGCTATCCGCTGCATCTTTCCAGGAAACCACCAAGGTGTTAAGTGAGGCTGCCATTCGTGGTAAGGCTGACCAATTAATGGGGCTGAAAGAGAACGTAATTGTTGGTCACCTGATCCCGGCCGGTACGGGTCAGAGACGCTTCAATGATCTGATCGTAAACTCGGAAGAAGAGTATAAGCGATTGGTGGAAGCGCCCGACCGCAAGTCAAAAGAGCGTGAATTACAGGATTAATAATAAATCCGCTTTTCGCGAATAACTATCGAATGTGCGAACAGTCCGAGACTGTTCGCACTTTTTTTATCCCAATTCAGATTTAATAAGAAGCATATGGCCGAACAGAAAAACAATCCCCAACAAAACCAGATCAACATCGAATTATCGGAAGAGATTGCCGAGGGTATTTATTCAAATCTGGCGATGATTGCCCACTCCAATAGTGAGTTCGTAATTGATTTTATCCGGTTGATGCCGGGTGTGCCTAAGGCCCGGGTAAAATCCAGGATTATCATTACCCCGGAACATGCCAAACGGCTGTTGGCCGCATTGAAGGACAACATCAGTAAGTATGAGGCTACCTTCGGTCCCATTAAACAGACCAATGAGGCACCTCAATTTCCAATGAATTTTGGGGGTACGGTAGGTGAAGCTTAACCCGTTTTACCGCTTTTTGACCCAAATAGGGTGGAAAATTCTTAAGTCCGGGTTTTGCATCCTATTTTACTTTAGATACCTTTGCAGTCCTTATTTTTTAAGGGTTTAAAAACAAAACATAAATGCCTACCATTCAGCAACTTGTAAGGAAAGGAAGAAAGAAATTGACTTTCAAGTCAAAGTCTCCGGCCCTTGATTCTTGCCCTCAGCGCAGGGGAGTTTGTACCCGAGTGTACACGACCACCCCTAAAAAGCCTAATTCAGCCATGCGTAAGGTGGCTCGTGTTCGTCTTACCAATCATAAAGAAGTAAACGCATACATTCCGGGCGAAGGACATAATCTTCAGGAACACTCGATCGTATTGATCCGCGGAGGCCGGGTTAAGGATCTTCCGGGAGTTCGTTATCACATTATTCGTGGTGCATTGGATACTTCCGGTGTTAATGGCCGTCTTCAGGGCCGCTCAAAATATGGTGCAAAACGTCCTAAGGCCGGTGCCGCAGCGGCTGCTGCCAAAGGCGCTCCCGCAGCCAAGGGCAAAAAATAGTCAATAGCATATGAGAAAGTCGAAACCCAAGAAAAGATACTTACTTCCCGACCCTAAGTTCGGTGACACCCTGGTTACCAAGTTTGTGAACTACATGATGGAAGAGGGCAAGAAAAGCGTTGCCTACAATATTTTCTATGATGCCATCGAGCAAGTGGAAAAGAAGGCAGGTGGCGAACCCGGTCTTGAGGTGTGGAAGCGGGCGATGAATAACGTAATGCCTGCTATTGAAGTGAAAAGCAGACGCGTGGGGGGTGCTACCTTCCAGGTTCCTGTAGAAATAAGACCTGAGCGTAAAATCAATCTTAGCATCAAGTGGCTCATCGACTATGCGAGGGCCCGTGGCGAAAAGACCATGATGGATAAATTGGCAGCCGAAATCATCGCTGCCTCCAAGGGAGAAGGTGCTGCGATCAAGAAGAAAGATGATACCCACCGGATGGCAGAGGCGAATAAGGCGTTTTCACATTTCAGATTCTAATCCTACATGGCAAGAGATTTAAAATACACCAGAAACATTGGTATTGCTGCGCACATTGATGCCGGAAAGACTACGACTACGGAGCGGATTCTTTATTACGCTGGTGTAAATCATAAGATCGGTGAAGTACACGAAGGAGCGGCCACGATGGACTGGATGGCGCAAGAGCAAGAGCGTGGTATCACGATTACCTCAGCGGCTACCACCGTTCATTGGAAGTACCGTGGTAAGGAATATCATGTAAATATTATCGATACTCCTGGCCACGTAGACTTTACCGTGGAAGTGAACCGGTCACTTCGCGTATTAGATGGGTTGGTGTTCTTGTTTAGCTCAGTGGATGGTGTAGAGCCTCAGTCTGAAACAAACTGGCGCCTGGCCGACAATTATAAAGTTGCCCGTATTGGCTTCGTTAATAAAATGGACCGTTCGGGGGCTGATTTTCTTGGCGTGTGTAAGCAAGTGAAAGAAAAGCTCGGCAGTAAAGCAGTTGCGCTTCAATTGCCCATAGGTGCCGAAGAAAATTTTAAAGGTGTTGTTGATTTGATTAATAACCGCGGCATCATCTGGAATGAAGACGACAAGGGGATGACCTTCAAGGAAGTGCCGATTCCCGATGATATGAAGGAGGAAGCTCACGAATACCGTGAGAAGTTACTGGAAGCAGTGGCAGAGTACGATGAGACCTTAATTGAGAAGTTCTTTGAAGATCCAAGTTCCATCACGGAGACAGAAATCTTAACCGCCCTTCGCAAGGCTGTTATTGATATGAAGATCGTCCCGATGGTTTGCGGCTCTTCCTTTAAGAATAAAGGGGTTCAAACCATGTTGGATTATGTGATGGAATTACTTCCCTCTCCCTTGGATAAGGACGTGATCATCGGTACGAACCCGGATACAGAAGCTGAAGTTGAAATTCGCCCTGATGAGAAGGAGCCTTTTGTTGGCCTTGCCTTTAAAATTGCTACCGATCCATTCGTAGGCCGTCTATGTTTTGTGCGCGCTTATTCAGGCGTACTGGAGTCAGGTTCGTATATTCAGAACACACGTTCAGGACAGAAGGAACGGATTTCGCGGGTATTTCAAATGCACGCTAACAAGCAGAATCAGATTGAACGACTGCCTGCCGGTGACATTGGCGCAGTGGTAGGATTTAAAGACATTAAGACCGGGGATACACTGTGTGACGAAAAGCGTCCGGTGGTGTTGGAATCCATGATCTTCCCGGAGCCGGTTATCGGGTACGCAATTGAGCCTAAGAAGCAAGCCGATGCTGATAAGTTGGGAATGGCGATCTCCAAATTAGTGGAGGAAGATCCTACCCTGCGCGTGAATACGGATCAGGAAACGGGTCAGACTATTCTCCGGGGGATGGGTGAATTACACCTCGAAATTATTATTGACCGCCTGAAGCGTGAGTTCAAAGTGGAGATCAACCAGGGAGCTCCTCAGGTTGCCTACAAAGAAGCACTTACCAAGTCGGTGGAGCATAAGGAGGTTTACAAAAAGCAGACGGGTGGTCGTGGAAAATTTGCGGACATCGTGTTTGAACTTTCACCTCGCGAACTTGGACCGGAAGATAAGCCAGGTCTTGAATTTGAGAACGATATCGTGGGCGGTGTAATCCCTCGCGAATTCATCCCGGCAGTACAGAAAGGATTTGAACAAGCCATGGTAAATGGTCCATTGGCCGGCTATCCGATCGACTCCATGAAGGTGAGGTTGTTCCATGGTTCTTACCACGATGTGGACTCCGATTCATTGTCATTTGAATTAGCGGCACGCCTGGGCTTCAAAGAAGCAGCCAAGAAGTGTGCTCCGCAATTACTCGAACCCATCATGGGCGTGGAAGTAATTTCTCCGGATGAGTACACAGGTTCCGTAACCGGTGACTTGAACCGTAGAAGAGGGATTATGAAGGGAATGGACACCCGCGGAGGGGCTCAGGTAATTAAAGCCGATGTACCGTTGTCTGAATTGTTTGGGTATGTTACGGATTTAAGGACCATTACATCGGGTCGTGCTTCTGCTACCTTAACGTTCTCTCATTACGCTCCGGTACCCCGGAACCTGGCAGAAAAAGTAATTGATGAAGTAAAAGGCGCTGTTGCCGCAAAATAAATATCTAAAAGACGTTTAGATTATGAATCAGAAAATCAGAATCAAGCTTAAGTCTTACGACCACAACCTGGTTGATAAGTCTTCTGAAAAAATTGTGCGAGCTGTAAAAGCAACAGGGGCTGTAGTAAGTGGACCGATTCCGTTGCCAACCGAAAAGGAAAAATTCACGGTATTGCGTTCACCACACGTGAACAAGAAATCACGCGAGCAGTTTCAACTGTGTACCTACAAGCGATTGGTGGACATTTATTCCAACAGCGCAAAGACCGTAGATGCACTCATGAAGTTGGAGTTACCCAGCGGTGTGGATGTGGAAATCAAAGTGTAGTAATAAGTAAAGTTTTGTTTTCAGAAAGCGCCTCCAGGGGCGCTTTTTTATTGTAGGGACCTTGTAAATCCATAAAGGACACATACTTTTGTTAAAGTCTATTAATGTTATAGACTAAAGGATTCTGATTAAGCAGTCACAACTTATATTATTTAAAAATCACCATGAATAGCTAGCTGCTATCTTAGAGCGATACAATCTGCATAAAATAATGAGACCAAGAATCAAGATCATGTTTGCACTATTTCTGGCTCTGATCAATTCTACTCTTTTGGCCCAGGAAAAAGTTGTTGAATACCGAGAGCAAGCCTGGCTCGCTTATTTTAATCAGACACGCTTCTCAGATAAATGGGGTTTGTGGACGGATATACACCTTCGCTTTACAGACAACTATGCAGATCGATTAGGCCTCAGCATCATTCGGGTTGCCCCAATGTATTACCTGACTGATCAAACCCGGCTAACGGCCGGGTATGCTTACATAACCGCGTACAATACAGATGATAATCCGAATATCCCGGAGCACAGGTTGTGGCAGCAAATTCAGTGGTTTGAAAAGAAAAAGCATTTTAACATGATGCAATACTTCCGGGTGGAGGAACGTTTCCGCGGCCAATTGGTAGCGGGTGAGTTGAGTGATGATTATTTATATACATGGCGGTTTCGGTACAGTATGGCATTGACAATTCCTTTAAAATCCGGAGGAGTTGCTCCCAAGACACCTTTCATTTTTCTAAATGATGAGATTCATATCAATGCCGGTAAGAATATTACAAACAATTATTTTGACCAAAATCGCCTCTTTGCCGGACTGGGATACCAATTCACCAACCAACTCAATGCCCAGTTGGGATACCTGTTTGTATTTCAACAACTAACTGCCCCCAACACCTTTGTTCATATCGATGCGATCCGTTTTTTTGTGTTTCATAACCTTGATTTCAGAAATACTGACTGATGCGCCCCGATTCAATTGAGGATGACGAGAAACTCATCTACGATGAGTCCCCCGAACCGGTAGAACCCCGAAGCAGACCGCAGCACATCTGGGTTCTATTGGGCGTAATTATCTCAATGGCCGTCATCCTTCTCATTTTTTACGGAGCCGACACGATTTCTTCTTATGACTGGAGCTCGTTAATCAGCAGTGATCTTTTATGGTTTGTGTTGGGAGGGTTTATTGCCCAAATGATTGATGGCTCTCTGGGCATGGCCTATGGCGTGAGTGCCACAACTTTTCTGTTATCCTTTGGTATTTCTCCGGCTGCGTCCAGTGCCAGCGTTCACACGGCCGAAATTTTTACCAGTGGGGTTTCAGGCCTTACTCACCTGCGGTTTCAAAATGTAAACAAGAAGCTTTTCAGAAGTTTGTTGATTCCTGGAATGCTGGGGGCGGTGGCGGGGGCTTATGTATTGTATTCTTTGGAGGAGTACAACTACATTATCCGGCCGTTGGTTTCGGTTTACACATTCATTCTGGGGGTTGCGATTATCCGGAAGGCTGTCTTAATGCGTATCCGGAAGAGACGCAAAACCAAGAATGTACCTGCCCTGGCTTCTATTGGCGGCTTCCTGGATTCCATTGGGGGCGGTGGCTGGGGTCCCATAGTTTCAACCACATTAATCGCCCGGGGCCGTCATCCCCGTTACACCATCGGCTCCGTTAACCTGGCCGAGTTCTTTGTTTCATTGGCCAGTTCCCTTACCTTCTTTGCTACCATTGGTATCAGTCACATTAAAATTATCGTTGGACTGATTATCGGAGGTATTATTGCGGCCCCAATAGCTGCCCACATCACCCGAAAATTACCCGTAAAGCGAATGATGATTTTTGTAGGCTTTGTTGTCATCCTGGTAAGCATTAGGCTGCTGGTAAAATCGCTCGCTGCGATCTGATCAATCTCCTTTATTAACACAGGATTTCATTTATCTTCGCGCCCTTATGGCGTTATTGGAAAAGAAAATGGTAATAAAGAAGTCTACCTTGCCGGGTGCCGGCAAAGGACTCTTCACAAAAGTATTCATCCCCAAAGGAACCCGCATTGTGGAATACAAAGGCGAAGTTGTCACGTGGAAAGAAGTTGAAAAAATGGCGGACGACCGCAATGGATATGTCTTTTTCTTCAATAACCTATATTGCATTGACGCCTGGAAAACAAAAAAAGGGATCGCCCATTATGCGAATGATGCAAAAGGCATTGTGCGGGTAAAGGGAATAACCAATAATTCTGAATATGTAACGGAAAAAAAGCGCTGTTATATTGAGGCCACCAAAGATATTCCGGCCGGCTCTGAAATTCTTGTTGGCTATGGAGCAGACTATTGGCAGGTGATCCGGTACAACATTCGATTAGAACAACGGAATAGAGAAAAAGCGGGTCGAATAGCCAGGACGGAATTACCCCATCAAAAAGCGGCCAAGCGACAAAAGAAATCCTGACTGAAGCGGGTTAATTTTTAGCCCCTTCTTCCTTCGCCTTTTCAATTGATTCTAACATCAACGTCTTCACTTTCCGAATCCGCTCCATCTCGGTCTCCAAATATTCACGTGCCTTCTCCTGATCCACCGAATCTGGTAAAGGATTAAACTCATGCATCCAGGTCATCATCGCGTTGCTGGCCGAGTCAAGATTGGAAATTACTTGCTCCAACTCGGCCTTCCGCTCAGCAATCATGTCTGGCGAGGAGGCGATCTTTTCCTTGAGCTCGCGCTGAAGCCGGTTGATTTCACCCATCCTGGGCATCACTTCATCATGTACATCCATTACCTGATCATACAAAGCTTGGTTTGGGCCCGATTCAGTGGAAGAGTCCTCTTGGGCACGGTGTTCACCACCTTTACCACAGGCCATTAGACTTACGAGTAGAATCAAAGCAAGACCCTTCGTGGAGTTCATAGGAGTAAGATTTAGAGTTTTACAAAGGTATAATTAAGGGGTGATGATTGCTATAAAAATGGGCTAACAAGGGTTAGTTATAACTGATTTTTTGTAAAAAATAGGGAGCTTCTTTGCAGATGCCGATTTTTTCATTTTTCTTGGATGCACATTTGAACGACATGACGAACAACCGATTTTATTTCTTTTACTTTTTTTATCAATCCCGCGCGGGACTTGAGATTAAATCGGTTTGTTAACTAAAAAATAAACGAAGAAACTCAGAAAGTCCCCCGCAAAACGGGGGACTTTCTTTTTGACAGGATTATGACCAAAAAGAAGAAACCAACGATTGCCATTCAGGGTATCGCTACCAGCTTTCATGAAGTAGCTGCGATGCAATACTTTCAGAAGCCCATCCAGACGATCGAGTGCCTTACCTTTCATGCATTGTGCGAATCGCTGAAAAATGGAGAATCGGATTTTGCTGTCATGGCCATTGAGAACTCGATTGCAGGCAGCATTTTGCCCAACTACTTTCTATTGCAGGAATACCATTTCTCAATCATCGGTGAAGTATACTTACCCATTCACATGCACCTATTGGCATTGCCTGGCGTCAGGTTGAGTGAGATTAAAACCATTGAATCACATCCGATGGCCATCAGGCAATGTTCAGATTACCTTTACAAGTTGAACGGTGTTCAAATTATGGAGAGTGAGGACACGGCCCTCTCTGCACGAAAGGTAAAAGAGCAAAAACTGAAGACAACGGGAGCCATTGCCAATGAATATGCAGCAAAAAAGTTTGGACTGCAGATTTTAGAGAAGCGAATTGAAACGCATAAGAAGAACTTCACCCGGTTCCTGATTTTAACCCGCAAGTCAAAAGATAACATCGAAAGCAACAAAGCTTCGTTGTGTTTTGAAGTTGCCAATGAGGTAGGGAGCCTGGCGGAAGCGTTAATGACGTTCAAAAATAACAGCATTAACCTTTCTAAAATCCAATCGATACCCATTATCGGAAAGCCGAGTGAATATTCCATTCACATCGATGTAGAGTGGCGTAAACGGAAAAGTTATGATCAGGCCATACAGGCGGTTTTGCGGCAAGTAAAGAACCTGAACATTTTAGGTGAGTATAAAAAAGCGAAAATTGAATACGTATAGTGATGATAAAAACAGCCAACAGAATTGAGCGAGTAGAGGAGTATTACTTCAGTAAGAAGCTGGCAGAAGTGCGGGGTTTAGACACGCCCGAGTTTCCGGTAATCAATCTTGGAATCGGCAGCCCGGACCTTGCACCTACGTCAAAAACCATCGCGGCATTGATTACTACCGCACAAAAGGAGAATAGTCATGGTTACCAAAGCTATAAAGGTATACCTGCGTTGCGGCAGGCAATTGGAAACTTTTATCAGAACACATACAAAGTTGGGCTCAATCCAGAAACCGAGATTCTCCCGCTCATGGGTTCCAAGGAGGGCATCATGCACATTACACTCGCCTTTGTTAATGAAGGTGAGGAGGTATTGATCCCAAATCCAGGGTATCCTACCTATGCTTCCGTGGCCAACCTGGTGGGGGCTAAGGTAAGCACCTATGCATTAAAGGAGTCGCTGGATTGGGGCATTGATATTGAGGAGTTGAAACGCAGGGATTTATCACATGTGAAAATCATGTGGGTGAATTTTCCACACATGCCGACAGGGCGCGTGGCTTCATCGGCAGAATTGAAAGAATTGGTAGATCTTGCCCGTGCCAATAATTTCCTGATTGTTAATGATAATCCGTATTCACTCATTTTGAATGATGCGCCCATTAGCATTCTTGCAATAGCAGGGGCATCAGAGGTAGCCTTGGAATTGAACTCCCTTAGTAAATCACACAACCTCGCTGGCTGGCGTATTGGTTGGGTGGCCGGTAAGAAGGAATACATTGATTCCGTACTGCGTGTAAAAAGTAATATGGATTCGGGTATGTTTCTTGGACTGCAGCACGCGGCTGTGGAGGCCCTTCAGAATGGACCGGAGTGGTTCCATGATTTAAATGCTGTCTATAGAAAGCGCAGGGCAGCTGCAAGTAAGATATTGGATTCATTGGGATGTAACTATTCTGATAAACAATCCGGACTTTTTAGTTGGGCAAAAGTACCCGATCGGGTGCGCGATGTAGAAAAGTGGATTGATGAGATCCTATACGAGACCCATGTGTTTATTACTCCGGGCTTTATTTTTGGCGATGCGGGGAAGCGACACATTCGGATTTCCTTGTGTGCTCCCGAAGAAAAATTTCTGGAAGCAAATACCCGGATCGCAAAATTTTTTAAGAGCAAATCAGTATTGGCAAACCTGCGTGTACTATGAAGGCCACCGTAATTGGATTAGGACTTATTGGGGGCTCAATCGCACTGGGGTTGCGCAAGGCTGGTCTCACAAAAGAGATCCTTGGGGTGGATGTTAATCCGGGTCATGGAATTAAAGCGGTGGAATTAGGACTGGTTGATAAAATCGTAACGGAAGATGTTGCCCTGGCTACCTCGGATTTGATTGTACTATCCATTCCAGTAAATGCATTGAATGCTTTTCTACCTGCCGTGCTGGATGCCATTAAGAAGGATGCCGTAGTGATCGATGCAGGTTCTACGAAAGCGGCCATTTGCAAGTCAGTGGCAAACCACCCTAAACGCGCTCAATTTGTAGCGGCCCACCCGATTGCCGGAACTGAAAATTCTGGTCCACAAGCAGCATTTCATGGCTTGTTCAAAGGTAAGACCAATATCATATGTGAAGCTGGCAAGTCCTCCATAGACGCATTGAAGGTAGCCATGCAGATTTTTGATGCTCTGGAAATGAAAACCATTTTCATGGAAGCAGAAGAGCACGACCGACATGTAGCCTATGTATCGCACCTCTCGCACGTAAGTTCCTTCCTGCTCGGTCAAACTGTTCTGGACATCGAAAAAGATGAGAAGAATATTTTTGATCTGGCCGGTAGTGGCTTTGCTTCTACCGTTCGATTGGCAAAAAGTTCACCAGATATGTGGACTCCAATCTTTGAGCAAAATGTTGAATACCTGAGCCAGGCCTTGTTGGAATACATCATGCACTTGCAAAAGTTTCATTATCACCTGATGAAGCACGACACAAAAGAAATCCATCGCATTATGTCAATGGCCAATGAAATTCGCAGGGTATTGGACCAACATTCCGATCAACAAACTCAACCCGATTCTAAAAAACCTGAACCAACGTTAAACTAAACAAATATTATCCAGTTAATTTTATAGCCTTATGACAAAGAAAGGATTACAGCTCGAGCCGATTTCTTCCTGGATGAAGGTAAATCGCCCGATTATCATTAGCGGACCTTGCAGTGCCGAAACGGAAGAGCAAACCGTAGCCACGGCCAAGCAAGTGGCAGCGACCGGAAAAGTTCATGCCTTGCGAGCCGGAATTTGGAAACCCCGCACCCGGCCGGGTCAATATGAGGGTGCCGGTAATGAAGGATTGAAGTGGCTGATCAGTGCCAAGAAGGAGACGGGATTGCCGGTTACAACTGAAGTGGCGAATGCGGCCCACGTGGAAGCCTGTTTAAAAGCGGGAGTCGACTTTTTGTGGGTGGGTGCCCGCACCACGGTAAATCCTTTTTCAGTTCAGGAAGTGGCCGATGCATTGAAGGGAGTGGATATACCCGTCCTTGTAAAAAACCCAATTAACCCGGATGTGGAATTGTGGTTAGGTGCGTTGGAGCGTTTAAACAAAGCCGGCATTACGAAACTGGCTGCCATTCACCGCGGGTTCTCTTCCTTTGAAAAGGGACCCTTCCGGAACGCACCCATGTGGGATTTAGCCATTGAATTGAAAACACGCGTACCGGAATTGGATATGATTTGCGACCCCAGCCACATTGCCGGAACCCGTGATCTTATTTCCCTCATCTCTCAGAAAGCACTTGACCTTGATATGGCTGGTTTGATGATTGAGAGCCACATCAACCCCGATGCCGCCTGGAGTGATGCCAAGCAGCAAGTGACCCCGGCTGTGCTGAGTAAAATTATCAGCGACCTGGTGGTACGGACCCAAACGGTTGAAAACAAAAGCTTCAAGGATACCCTTAGTATTTTGCGTGAGCAGATCGACCACCTTGATGACGAAATCATGCAGAAACTTTCTCAACGTATGAAAATCTCTGAGAAGATTGGACAGTATAAAAAAGAAAATAACGTAACCATCCTTCAGGTCAATCGCTGGGAAGAAATTATACAAACCCGCATTGCCTTGTGTAAGGCGATGGGGTTGAGTGAAGAGTTTACCACAGAGCTGCTAAAGCTGATTCATAACGAATCTATTCAGATTCAGACCAAGGTGATGAACCGGGTTGCAGAACGGGTATAAGTTTTTTTCTCGCGAACTTCGGGCGGGAGGAATGTGATTTGGGAACGAACAACCATGAGACATTTCATCTTTTATTTTCTTGCGATTGCGCACGGTGTATACGCCCAGTCGGCAGATAAGGATTATCTCTTGGGAAAGTTTGATCCCACCACGCACAACCAGTTTGTCAAGTTGCAGGATGAACATACCCGGGGCAGTGCCCGAGGAGCATATTTACGAAAGGAAACATATGAGGCATTTATAAAAATGAGCGAGGCTGCCCGAAAGGATGGGGTTAAGCTAGTGATCATTTCTGCTACCCGGAATTTTGAAGCTCAAAAACGGATTTGGGAGAACAAATGGAATGGGAAAGTGCCGGTAGAAGGGAAGGACCTCACGACAGTAAATGACCCGAACGAACGTGCCCGCCTGATTCTGTTATACAGTTCCATGCCGGCCACCTCCCGTCACCATTGGGGAACGGATATGGATTTGAACTCCTTAGAGAATAGTTTTTTTGAAAGCGGTGATGGCCTGAAGACGCACCAGTGGCTTACCGCCCATGCCGCAGAATATGGATTTTGTCAACCCTACACATCGAAGACGAATGGTCGCACGGGGTATGAGGAAGAAAAATGGCATTGGTCGTATTTGCCATTAAGCGGTGAGTTATTAAAACTCTATAAATCCAAAATAAAATACACGGATATAAAAGGATTTACCGGTAGTGAAGTGGCTAAGTCCCTGCAGGTTATTACCCACTATGTCGCTGGCGTTGCATGTAATTAGAAAAAGAGAATCACAACGGATAGCATGGTTTCCTCCAATTCCTTTGCTAATCTTACATCTAGAATTTTTAACGGCCTCCTCGCAATTTCTCTTGCGCTTTTACGATATTTAATATCTGCAAAAGTTATCAGTCGAATTAAGCATTCACCATGAAAAAAGTAATCATCGGGGTAATGGCCGTAGGGGTTGCGGCTTTAGCCATTTTCTATTACACGACAAGCAAGAGCGCTAAAACCTTTAACTCCGCAATCAACCCGGCTTTTGGCGAATACATTACATCCTATACAGCCGGGGTAATCAGCTCGAATTCACCGATTCGCATGGTCCTTTCGCAAGACGCGGTGGATTCGCTTGCCATTGGTGCGGAGACTACGGTAAAGCTTTTTGAGTTGAGCCCAGCTGTGAAGGGGGTCACAATTTGGTTGGATAAACGCACGGTTGAGTTCAGACCGGACGCCCGGTTGACTTCCGGTCAGATTTATCAAGTCAATTTCAATCTGGCGCGTTTAATGGAAGTTCCAAAAGCCCTGAGCACATTCGAATACACCCTTCAGGTAATCCCTCAAAATTTTGAAGTGACCGTAGAGAACATTAAACCGTATGTGAAAACAGATTTGAAGCGGCAAAAAATTGAAGGGGTATTATTAACAGCCGACTATGCTGATGGCGCGGTTATCGAGAAAATGCTTAATGCCCAGCAGGACGGCAATTCCTTAAAAGTAAATTGGACCCACACTTCTGAGGGGAAACAACACTCGTTTATTGTGGAAGAAGTAGCCCGTAAGGAAGCCGCCAGCAAAGTGAGCCTGACTTTTCAAGGCGCCCACCTCGGGGTTGAACGTGATGATGATCGGGAGGTAGAGATTCCGGCCCTGGGTGATTTTAAAGTTACCCATGTGCGCGTAGTGCAGGGAAGCAGCCAACATGTGGTGGTTCAGTTTTCCGATCCGCTCAATGAAACACAAAATCTGGAAGGCCTGGTGACCATTGCTGAACTTGCTAATCTTGATTTTGAAATTAAAGATAATGAGGTACGCGTATTTCCCTCCGTTCGCCAAACAGGTTCGCGAACCATTACCGTTGAAGCCGGTGTAAGAAATATCCTAAACTACAAAATGAGTGATGCATCCACTTTTGATATTGCTTTTGAGCAAGTGCTTCCGGCTGTTCGGTTTACGGGGAAGGGAAATGTTCTACCGTCCAGCGATGGTTTGATCATGCCGTTTGAGGCGGTGAATCTGAAGTCGGTGGATGTGCAGATCATCAAGGTGTATGAAAGCAATATGTTGCAGTTTTTACAGGTTAACGATTTAAGTGGCAACCAGGAACTAAGAAGAGTAGGCAAGCCGGTGTTGAATAAGACGGTTTCCCTTGAAAATACCGGGGTAACTGATTTGGGAAAGTGGAATCGATTCACCCTGGATCTGGCAACTCTTATCAATGCTGAACCAGGGGCAATTTATCAGGTACGCATTGGCTTTAAGCGATCGTACCTGGCCTATGTGTGCGAAGAAGACGCTGAGTCGGGAACCACAAACTCACAGCTGGCTCTTGAGGAGGAAAGTTGGGATGAAGGTGAAAATGAAAACAGTTATTGGGATTCCTACGATGACTACTATTATGGTGAGGACTATGAGTGGAAGCAACGCGATAATCCATGCCATTCCTCGTACTACACCGGTAATCGCAATATCAAACGAAATGTAATTGCATCCGACCTTGGCTTGTTGGCTAAGCGCGGCAGTGATGGAAATACATTGGTTGTTGTGAATGACTTGAAGACCACCCAGCCCCTTTCTGGTGTTCAGCTGGAGTTATACGACTTTCAACAGCAATTAATTGGAACAGCTTCAACCGGTACAGATGGTAAGGCGCTCATTTCTTCAAAGCAAAATCCATTTGTTGTCATTGCCAAAAACGGCCCGCAGCGTGGCTATCTTAAATTGCAGGATGGGGAGTCACTTTCGTTGAGCAACTTCAACATTGGGGGTGAATTTGTACGTAAAGGATTAAAAGGGTTTTTATATGGTGAACGGGGAGTTTGGCGGCCGGGTGATTCGCTTTACCTGAGTTTTATTCTGGAGGATAAAAATAAACTTTTACCGGCATCGCATCCAGTTGTTTTTGAATTGCAGAATCCTCAAGGTCTGGTCACTGCCCGACTGGTGCGTTCCAACTCCGAAAATGGATTTTACAAATTTGCAACCGCAACGAGTCATGATGCGCCTACCGGCAATTGGATGGGCCGCGTAAAAGTAGGCGGGACGGAATTTACACAGCCGCTCAAGATTGAAATGGTAAAGCCCAATCGGCTTAAAATCAATCTTGATTTTGGTGTTGACAAATTAAAGGGAGCCAGTAATACTACCACCGGTAACTTAAAAGTTAACTGGCTGCACGGGGCACCCGGCAAAAACCTGCGTACACAATTCGATGTCCTGCTTACCCCGGGCACAACTCAGTTTGATCAATATAAGGAATACGTCTTTGATAATCCGGCCATCGAGTTTTATTCAGAATCCCAAACCATTTTTGACGGGTATACAGATGCCGAAGGCCGCGCAATAGTAAATGCCAACCTCGAGGTGACTACGGAAGCGCCAGCCACTCTCAATGCGATTTTCCGGGGCAAGGTCTATGAGGAAAGTGGCAACTTCAGCATTGATCGATTTAGCATTCCGTATTATCCCTACCGTTCAATGGTGGGTGTTCGATTGCCCTTAGGCGACAAAGCTCGCGGTATGTTATTAACCGACACCACCCATCAGGTAGATGTGGTTACCATTGATCCTGATGGTAATCCGTTGTCAAAGGCCATTGAATTATCTATTTATAAAATCGAATGGAGTTGGTGGTGGGATAGCTCGCAAGGATCAGTGAATTTTATGAGTGGGAATTATTCGCAACCCATATCCACCGGCCGAATCCGTACAGTCAATGGCAAGGGAACCTGGAACTTTAAGATTAAATATCCTGAGTGGGGAAGATTTTATGTTAAGGCATATGATCCGGAGTCGGGCCACAGTACCGGAAAAATTGTATACATCGATTGGCCGGGCTGGGCAGGCCGTGCACGCAAGGAAGGGGAAGGGGCTACGATGTTATCGTTCTCTTCCGACAAACCCATCTATAACATCGGAGAAAAGGCTAATCTGGTCATTCCCGGAAGCGATCAGGGTCGTGCGTTGATCAGTGTCGAAAACGGCAGCCGGGTGTTGCAAACCTATTGGCTAGAAACACAAAAAGGTGACAATCCTTTCACGTTCGAGCTCACCAAAGACATGACCCCGAATGTGTTTGTTAATATCACCTTGCTGCAGCCCCATGCTCAGACTTCCAACGATTTACCCATGCGTATGTATGGTGTGATCCCGATTCAGGTCGAAGATCCGGAAACCCATTTGGAACCAATAATTACCATGCCTGATGTATTGGAGCCTGGCAAGGAAGTAGTGATTAAAGTATCTGAGCAATCGAAACGCAAGATGACCTATACCCTGGCGATGGTGGATGAGGGGTTGCTCGATCTTACCCGATTTAAAACTCCGGATGCATGGTCCCGGTTTTACGCACGGGAAGCATTGGGTGTAAAAACCTGGGATTTATATGATGAGGTAATGGGCTCATTTGGCGGACGGTTGGAAAGACTATTGGCGCTGGGCGGTGATGCTGAACTTGCCGCGAAGGAAGATGATGCAAAGGCAAACCGCTTTAAACCGGTAGTGAAGTTCTTTGGACCTATTACCCTGGATGGCACCAGTCACGAGCATAGGTTCATCATGCCCCAATACATTGGTTCGGTGCGCACGATGGTGATTGCCGGATTTGAAGGTGCGTATGGTAAAACCGAGAAGGCAACCCCCGTACGGAAGCCATTGATGGTGCTGGCCACGTTGCCACGCGTGCTGGGACCGGAAGAACAGGTAAAACTGCCCATCACGCTGTTCAAGAGCGAAAAGAATATCAACAACGTAAAAGTGGAGATAAAAGTAAGTGGACCTGTGGCGATGACGGCAGAAACCTCTCGTACCGTTTCGATGGGGGATGAATCGGACTTAACATTGGACTTTGATCTTTCGGTAAAGAGCGAAACCGGAATTGCCAAAATTCAGGTTACGGCTACTTCGGGCAGTTACACCGCTACCGATGAAATTGAAATGGAGGTACGCAACCCGAACCCACCGATTACACGGGTGCAGGATGTTGTGCTTGAAGCAGGAAAAAGCTGGAGTACCTCAGTCACTCCTTTTGGTGTGACTGGTACAAACAGGGCTACTCTGGAAGTTTCGAGTTTGCCTCCGGTTAACCTGGGGCAACGCATGCGCTACCTGCTCCAGTATCCTTACGGATGCATTGAGCAAACTACTTCTTCTGTATTTCCACAATTATATCTCCACCAGGTGAAATCACTGACGGAGGATGAAAAAAACATGATTCAGCGCAATGTGAAGGCAGGGGTAGAACGGTTGAAAACTTTCATCAACCGCGATGGAGGGTTCAGCTATTGGCCGGGTTATGAAGATTCGGATAGCTGGGGCACCACGTATGCCGGGCATTTTCTGATCGAAGCGGAAGCGAAGGGGTACTACATCCCCAATGATATGGTGAAGCGATGGAAAAAATATCAGAAAAATAAAGCCCAGAGCTGGCGCAAAAACCAGGAGTATAGTAGCAGCGAGTTAATACAAGCGTATCGTTTATACACGTTGGCCCTTGCAGGGGAGGCGGAGTTAGGCGCGATGAACCGCTTACGCGAACAAGTGTTGCCCGCAACAGCCGCCTGGATGTTGGCGGCAGCCTATGTTAAAGCGGGCCAGCCCGAGGCTGCCAGAAAACTGATTGAGAAGTTACCGATTCAAGTCAAGCCGTATCAGGAAATGGCTTATTCTTACGGTTCTGATTTACGAGATCGTGCGATCATCCTGGAAACTTTGCTGTTGCTTAATGACCGTACAACTGGGTTTGAACTCGTGAAGGCATTGTCGGAAGCATTAAGTAACCCCAATTATTGGATGAGCACACAAACCCTGGCATGGAGTTTAAAATCGGTGGGTGCTTATGCAGGTGGTGAAAAAGGTGATTTGAAGTTTACGTATACATACAACGGCAAGGAAATTACTGCGAATACCGAGATGACGATTGCCCAGGTGAACTTACCGATGGATGGAATGAAAGCCGGTAACCTGAAGGTAGTGAGCAACAGTAAGGGTGCGCTTTTTGCCCGCATTATACAGGAAGGCGTTCCGGCACGGGGCGAGGAAGAGGACAGCGAAAAAAATTTGAGCATTTCAGTAAGTTATACTGATTCGGATGGGGCAGTTGTTGATCCGGTCCGGTTGGAGCAAGGAACAGAATTTGTAGCAACGGTTACCATTTACAATCCAGGTTTTCGTGGCATTTATAAGAACCTCGCGATCAACCAGATTTTTCCTTCGGGTTGGGAGATTAACAACCTGCGTCTTACCGGAGATGAGACTGCGGGAATCACAGGGGATGTTCCAACCTACCAGGATATCCGCGATGACCGGGTGTATACCTACTTTGACTTGGGTGCCAATCAACGTAAAACCTTTAAGGTGTTGCTAACAGCAAGTTATGCCGGATCGTACTATTTGCCAGCTGTAAGTTGCGAAGCCATGTATGACAACAGCGTATATGCACGCAAAAAGGGACGGGTAGTGGAGGTAGTGAAACGGTTGGTGCAATAAGAAGGGCATTCGTGATTGTTCTCTTGGATCAGTAAATAAAGTGTAGGATGGATGTTATTTTATACGGAATCAAAAACTGCAACACCGTTAAAGCAGCACTTGCCTGGCTGGGCAAAAACAAAATTCAATTTGAGTTTCATGATTATAAGAAAGCAGGAATAACACCCGCTAAGCTATCCGGTTGGTGTAAACAGGTGGGGTGGGAGAGTTTAATAAACAAACGCGGCACCACCTGGCGACAATTGGATGAAACGATACAAAAGAAAGTCACCAACGAAAAGGCAGCGATTGCTCTGATGTTGGAAAAGAACAGTGTTATCAAACGGCCGCTTGTTGAAAAAAATAGTAAGGTGTTGTTGTTGGGATTTGATGAGGCGGAATATGTAAAGAAATTGAGATAGATTTTTACTTGTTTTGAGTGGTTAATACTCGATGAAGTATTGTTATGGGTTTCTTCTCTTTTTTAAATTCGAACCAGACCTATACAGATAAAGTGTGGCGCACACGAACTTTCGCCTTTCGCGGAATGATTGCAGAAGCAATGTTGACCATCACACAAAATGAGATCCCGGTTGTTTTTACTTTTTTTGAGCAAACCCGTCAAGAGGTCCTTACTTTTCTGAACACAAACCAGGTTCCACACGTTGCCCTTACTGCTGACTCATTTTTGACGGCTGCCCAGGAGGATAAAGGGGTATTCGTTGCGGATGCTCAATTAATTCACTCAAAAAAATTTCTTGATTGGGTCTACCACGGGCTGCCTCGCGTGAATTTCTTTTTTGCCGGGCATTATCCGCTGCCACAAAGAGAAAGTATAATCATTCAAAAATTACAAACCGCTTTTCCCAAACGGCCGCTTGTCTTCCACTCGTCCATGGAGGACCCTTCTTTTACCATCTTTGGCACTGACAAGTTGGGGGAGTTATTGGATAAATTGGGAATGAAGGAGGAAGAGCCCATCGAACATACCTTTGTCACCCGTTCTATGCAACGGGCGCGCGAGAAAGTCCAAAGGATGGTGCGCAGTGAGATTGTCGCTCATTCTGAAGAAGAATGGTTCACCCGAAATGTAAAGCGTTAACTTTTCAGCTTTTAATCAGGCAGGCACTTCAAACTTTTCTGCAGAAGCACGCTTCAAATAATCTTCGTAGTCAAATGGAACATCGCCCCCATCCAGCAGGCAGCCATCCGGTACGGTGGGGTAAATCTCTTCGTAGGTTTTTACCATGTTCATAAATACCCTGCGATAAACGTGAGTGCGATTGATTTTATCGGGATGATCGATACCCGAAGCAGACAACAACTCCACAAAGCTTTCCACGGTATGTTTGTGATAATTCGCTACCCGTGTAGTTTTATCTTCCACCACCAGACCTTTCATGAAGTAGGGATCTTGTGTGGCCACACCGGTAGGGCAGGTGTTCTTATTACACTCCAGCGCCTGAATGCAACCCAGGGCCATCATCATGGCGCGCGCACTATTACAGGTGTCTGCACCCAGTGCCATTGCCCGAACGATATGAAATCCTGTAAGAATTTTACCAGAAGCTATAATTTTCATCTCATTTCGAATGCCAAATCCCCGCAAGGCATTGTCGGCAAACGCGATGGCATCCAATAACGGCATGCCTACAAAGTTGGTAAACTCGGGAGGAGCCGCCCCGGTACCTCCCTCTCCACCGTCAATGGTAATGAAGTCCGGATACGTATTTAATTGCACCATGGCCTTGCAGATGGAAAGAAATTCGCTCTTACGTCCGATGCAAAGTTTAAACCCAACAGGCTTACCACCGGATAGCTCGCGCAAGCGCTTGATGAATTGAATTAATTCGACAGGAGTACCAAAGGCGCTGTGAAAAGGTGGCGAGAAAACGGTTGTACCAGGTTCTACCAACCGGATGGCTGCTATCTCAGGAGTATTTTTCTTGCCCGGCAAAATTCCACCATGACCGGGTTTGGCACCTTGCGAAAGTTTGATTTCAATCATTTTCACATTGGGCTTGGTGGCATTCTGTTGAAAGGCTTCGTCAGAGAATTTTCCATCCCTTGTGCGGGCCCCGAAATAACCGGTTCCTATTTGCCAAATAATGTCTCCACCAGGTTGCAAATGATAAGGACTCAATCCACCCTCGCCTGTGTTGTGGGCAAAGCCTCCAATTTTTGCACCGCCATTCAGGGCCAGAATGGCATTTTTACTTAGCGAACCAAAACTCATCGCACTGATATTAAGGACGCTAATGTCGTACGGTTGCTTGCATTCTTTTCCGCCCATTCGCACGCGCGGATTGTGATCCATTTTATGAAAGTCGATGGGAACAATAGAGTGGGTCATCCACTCATAGCCCTCGGCATAAACATCCAATTGAGTACCAAAAGGAATCGTGTCAACCTGCTTTTTTGCCCGTTGGTAGATTACCGATCGTTCATTCCGGTTGATCGGGGCGCCATCGGTATCACTTTCAACAAAGTATTGTTGAATTTTTGGTCGCAGGTCCTCAAATACATACCGCAATCGACCCAACACGGGAAAGTTTCTGCGAATGGACTGCCGGGTTTGAATCATGTCTACGATACCCATAACAATAATTGGCCCCGCAATTACAAACAAAAGCAGTACGTCAATCCAGAAATAGCTCCAGACAATAATTATAAGAGAAGTAAGAAGGGAGCTTACAACGAACAATTGACGTGGTGTCATGACGGGTTGGGTTAGATTGGTCGGATAAATTAGTGATTTTCGAAGGATGTATCAAACCCTGAATCTGGAGTTCAAGCCACTTTCATCTGCACAATCCCCCTGCTCCGGTGAATCTTTACATCAAAGTGTTTCAGGATGAAATGGTTCATTCGATTTTCGGCAAGTTCGGCATGCCGGTTGTCGGGAAGAAAAACGGTAAGGTCCAGAACGGCCTGAATGAAAAGTTCATGCTTACAGAAGTCGGTGGTCCAGGCCAGAAATGCAGCCTTCCACTCTTCCTTGTAGATTTCCTGATGGTCGCGACCATCCCAACAGAAGGTGAGTTGGTTTTCACCATACTTGTACCGGTATACACCGGCCAGGTTTTGATAGAAGTTGTAAAGCGGCTTTAAAGTTCTTGAATGGTGGTTTTTTAATCGCAGACTAAACTCGTCTTCGAGCCCCAGTGGGTTGTGAATGCACTGATAAACCTCTTTTACTTGTTCAACCAGCCGGGTGAGGAGTATATCCTGAAGAGAAAGTTGAGCTTCTTCAAGTAAGTAGTTTTTGTCTAGCGGAAAAAATTTTCGGATCACGCTGGGACAGAGGGTTTTGCAAAGGTATAAATAAATTCAATCCGGTGGGAGGTTCGATCATTATTCCGTACGCGCGGATGGTGCGGCATTGTTGTCTGGCTTAAGGAATCTGATATTGCGTTTCAAGCCTTCGTACCGGGTACGCTTCACGGCTGAGTTTTTAAAGATCGTCTCAAAGACTTCTTCCGTGATTTCAGTCCATTCCTGCCGGGTAAGACTTTCCAGCTGGGGGTGTGGATTGAACCGGGGTTCATGATGAGGTTTCGAGAAACTATTCCAGGGGCACACATCCTGGCAGATATCGCACCCGAAAATCCAATTTTCAAATTTTCCTTTTACTTCCTGGGGAATTTCCCCTTTTAATTCAATGGTAAAGTAGGAGATGCATTTACTTCCATCTACTACGTAAGGCTCGGGTATGGCTTCGGTGGGGCAGGCATCCATACAGGCAGTGCAGGTGCCACAATAGTCTTTTACGGGGCCATCATACTCCAACTCCAGGTCAACAATCAATTCAGCCAGAAAGAAAAAACTACCCATGTTTTTATTAAGCAACAAACTGTTTTTACCAATCCAACCAAGCCCCGCTTTTTTAGCCCAGGCCCGTTCATGCACCGGGGCTGAATCAACAAAGGCACGGCCCGACACCGAACCAATTGTCTCCTGAATTTTATCGAGAAAGGTTTTCAGTTTTTCTTTGATAACGAGGTGGTAGTCTTCCCCGTAAGCATATTTGGCAACCTTAAACTGATCGGTATCCTTCTGTCCCAAATCTTTTTCAGGATAGTAATTGTAAATAAGACTGATCACCGATTTAGCTCCGGGCACCAGCAGCGCAGGATCCAATCGTTTATCAAAATGCTTTTCCAGGTAACTCATTTTTCCCTGGTAGTTGCGTTTAAGCCAGGCTTCCAAACGGGGTGCCTCTTCGGCTAAAAACTCGGCCTTTGCAATGCCACAATAACTGAAGCCGAGCTCAGTGGCAATGGATTTTATGAAATGTGTTGCTGATGGAATGCTTTTCATACTCCTGGGTATCGAGCCAGCGCTTCATCAGACCCGGTTAATCAAACAACCCTGGCCCACGGGAGGATGGCGGTGCAATTTTTAAATGCTTGTAAGCACTTTCGGTAGCTTCTCTTCCCCGCGATGTCCGCTTGATATATCCTTCCTGTATTAAAAAGGGTTCATAAACTTCTTCAATGGTTTCGGCTTCTTCCCCCACGGCTGTGGCAATGGTGGTAAGGCCTACCGGACCGCCCTTGAATTTTTCAATAATGGTGGAGAGAATGCGGTTATCCATATCGTCCAACCCGTTCTCATCAACATCCAGGGCTTTCAACGCCATTTGCGCAATCGCCTTGTTGATGGTGCCATCCCCTTTTATCTGGGCAAAGTCGCGGGTGCGTCTTAACAAATTATTGGCCACCCGGGGTGTGCCTCTGCTTCTCCGGGCGATTTCATAGGCGGCATCATCAACAATAGGGGTTTTTAGAATTTCAGCCGATCGTTTCACTATTTTGGTTAACAAGTGAGAATCGTAATACTCCAACCGGGCATTGATGGCGAATCGCGCCCGCAACGGTGCGGTTAACAAACCGGCCCGGGTAGTGGCTCCTATTAAAGTAAAAGGGTTCAGACTGATTTGAACCGAGCGGGCATTGGGTCCCGAATCCAGCATGATATCGATCCGGTAGTCTTCCATGGCTGAGTATAAATACTCCTCCACGATGGGATTGAGGCGGTGGATTTCGTCAATAAACAACACATCGTTAGGTTCGAGATTGGTGAGCAGCCCCGCCAGGTCGCTGGGTTTGTCGAGTACCGGGCCACTTGTAATCTTGATGTTGGATCCTAATTCATGGGCAATGATGAATGACAAGGTTGTTTTACCCAACCCGGGTGGGCCATGCAGGAGCACATGGTCAAGGGATTCTTCTCGTTGCTTGGCTGCCTGCACAAACACCTTAATATTATCCACTACCTTTTGCTGCCCGGTAAAATCACTGAACGACAACGGCCGCAGAGCCTTCTCAATTTCTTTTTCGGTAGCACTCAATCCTTCCGGATCGCCTTTTAAATAGTCTTCGCGCATGGCTGTTTCAATTCGAAAGTTAAGCAAATAAACCGCTCAAACGTTTAGGGTCTGGTGAAGGCTTATAACTTGCGTGGCAATTCTACCAGATATGAATAATCGTTGGAAAAATGCCATTTACTCGGTGCTCTTGTTGGCAGCCATGTGGGCGGTATGGAAATGGCGGCAAGCCCATGCACCGCAGGAACCCATAAAAGTGGAGGGTGAAACGATGGCCACCACGTATCATATTACTTATTTTGATCCTCAAAGCCGCAACTTTAAAAAGGCAATAGACTCGTTGCTGGTGTTGGTAAACCAGTCCATTAACAACTACAATCCGAACTCTGAGATTTCGGTTTTTAATAAGTCGGAGGGATTCCGGTTTCAGCTTCCTTACCTGTTGCCTCCGTTGCAAGTAGCGCAAAAGGTATTTTCAGAATCCCAGGGAGCGTTTGATCCTACCGTAATGCCCCTGGTTAATTTGTGGGGGTTTGGGTATCAGAAAGTGGATCGGCCAGATAGTTCCAAGATTGATTCAATTCGTGCCATTATCGGGTTTGAAAAAATTCAGTTTAATCAGGATAGCGTTTGGAAGTTAGACCCGCGCTCGCAACTGGACTTTGGAGGCATTGGCCAGGGATATGGGGCAGATGTGATTACTGATTTTTTAAAGTCGAAGGGAATTAAAAACATGCTGGTGGAGTTAGGGGGGGAAGGTATGGCTTGCGGCATCAATCTGAAAACTGGAAAACCCTGGGAACTCGGGATACTCGATCCTAACTCAACAGAAGAGAATCAATTTTTCAAAGCCTATGTAACCCTGTCAGACCAATCCTTTACCACGTCTGGAAATTATTTCAATTACAAAATAATAGGCGATCAAAAATATTCTCATACCATTGACCCGGAGTCAGGGTATCCGGTAACCCGATCCATTTTAAGCGCTTCGGTGTTTACCAAAGACTGTACGACAGCCGATGCCTGGGGCACAGCGTTGATGGTCATGGGCCATGAACGGGCCATTGCCTTGCTTGGAAAACATCCCGAGCTCGATGTTTTCCTGATCTATACAACCCCGGATGGGATTGCTACCTTTGCCACTGAAAAAATAAGCAGGCAGATATCCATTAATCCTTAAAAGGTTTATTGTCTTCAGACTTATGACATTAAAATTACTCGTTCTCTTTTTGACTCCCCTGTTAGCTGGATTAGTGGTGTACCTGGTTCCTTCTGCCAAGGGAAACAACTTTAAGTTATTGTTGGTCTTTGCCGGTTCGTATCTGTTCGCCATTACGGTTACACACATTTTGCCTGAGTTATACCGGCAACACCTGGAGGTTGAATTGATTGGTTTGTTTGTATTAGCAGGATTCTTTTTACAACAACTGCTGGAGTATTTCACTTCAGGCGTAGAACATGGACATATCCACACACACGATCATGAGCATCACCATGGTCACAACCACACCCATCACACGGTTTCAGCGTTGGTTTTACTCTCCGCACTCTGCGTACATGCCTTTCTGGAAGGAAGTATGCTGGCCCAACCCGCCACAGAAGGATTTGGATATGACGTTAATGCGGTCTTGCTGGGCATTGCCTTACACCGTGCCCCGGCAGCGTTTGCATTAATGACCGTGTTGGCAAGCCAACTTCACTCCAGGAAAAGGGCATTGCCGCACCTGATTGTCTTTTCATTAGCAGCCCCTATCGGATTGATTTTAAGTTCGTACTTTGTAGAGCGCCAGGTGTTAACCGATACTGGGCTAATCTATTTGTATGCATTGGTGAGCGGAAACTTCCTCCACATTTCAACGACCATTGTTTTTGAAAGCAGTCCTGAGCATCGCTTTAATGCAAAAAAACTTGCGGTGGCGGTGGTTGGGGCTTTGTTGGCAGTGGCCGTGGAATATGTGATTTAACCGTTTGGCCGCTTCGGCTTTTGAAATCTGCCCGAAGAAATCGATTTTAGAGGAGTATAATTGTACTAACAATCTACCTCCATGAAACGCATTACCAGTCCTTCCGAATATCAGCAGGTTTATCAGGAGAGTGTCCAGCAGCCTGAAAAATTTTGGGCGGATGTTGCCTCCGATTTTGTATGGCGGAAAAAGTGGGATAAAGTGTTGGAGTGGGACTTCCACAAACCTGAAGTGAAATGGTTCATCGGAGGAAAAATGAACATTACAGAAAATTGCATTGACCGACACCTCCCGGTGCGTGCAAATCAAACGGCACTTATCTGGGAACCGAATGATCCGCAAGAAGAGTACCGGTCTATCACTTATCAGGAATTGTATGACCAGGTTTGCCGGGTGGCCAACATGCTTAAGAATCACGGTGTAAAAAAAGGGGATCGGGTTTGTATTTATATGCCCATGATTCCGGAAGTAGCCTTCGCCATGTTGGGCTGTGCGAGGATTGGTGCTGTGCATTCCGTGGTCTTCGCTGGATTTTCATCAGGCTCTCTGGTGGATCGCATTAATGATGCGGGCTGTAAGTTGGTGTTGACTTCGGATGGTTCGTTCCGAGGGGATAAGAAAATTGATTTAAAATCCATTATTGATGAAGCGTTGCTGAAGTGTCCTTCCGTTGAAAAAACGATTGTGTATAAGCGGAGTGGAAGTTCGGTGAAAATGAAGAGTGGTCGGGATTTCTGGTGGCACGATGAAATCAAAAAGGCGACCAGCACCTGTGAACCTGAAGTGATGGATTCGGAAGATTTGCTCTTCATCCTTTATACGTCAGGCTCCACCGGTAAGCCCAAGGGCATGGTGCATACGTGCGGTGGCTATATGGTGTATACGTCCTATACGTTTCAAACTGCATTCCAATACCAACCCGGCCAAATCTACTGGTGTACGGCCGATGTAGGTTGGATTACCGGTCACTCCTATATCCTGTATGGCCCCTTGGCTTCTGGAGCCACTTCGTTAATGTTCGAAGGAATCCCTTCCTGGCCCGACATGGGTCGATTCTGGCACGTAGCAGAAAAACATCGGGTCAATATTTTTTATACAGCCCCGACCGCCATTCGCTCGCTGGAAAAAGCCCCGCTTAGTTTTATCCATCAGTATGATTTGCATACAATTAAAGTGCTGGGCACCGTGGGTGAACCGATTAATGAAGAAGCCTGGCATTGGTATCAGGAACACATTGGTCGCAATCAATGTCCGGTTATTGATACCTGGTGGCAAACTGAAACCGGTGGATTTATGATTTCACCCATTGCCCATGTAACGAAGCTAAAACCAGCTTATGCAACCTTGCCCTTGCCGGGGGTTCAACCTGCGGTGATGGATGAGAACGGAAAAGAACTCACTGAAAATGGTGTGGAGGGAAGATTAACCCTTAAGTTCCCCTGGCCTGCCATGGCCCGCACCATCTATGGCGATCATCAACGATTTAAGGACACCTATTTCTCAACCTTTCCGGGAAAGTATTTTACAGGTGATGGGTGCAAGCGGGATGAAGAAGGGTATTACCGCATTACCGGCCGGGTTGATGATATCATCATTGTTTCTGGTCATAACATGGGTACAGCCGAAGTAGAAAGCGCCATTGACGAGCATTCTGCCGTGTGCGAGTCGGCTGTGGTAGGTTACCCGCATGATATCAAAGGCCAGGGCATTTATGCCTACGTAATCTGCTACGATAAACCACACGAGGAGGACAAGCTGCGTTCGGAAATCCGCGACCTTGTTTCTAAAATCATCGGCCCGATTGCCAAGCCTGACAAAATTCAATTTGTGAGTGGATTACCCAAGACCCGCTCGGGAAAAATTATGCGAAGAATTTTACGAAAAGTGGCGGAGGGGGAAACTTCCAATTTAGGCGATACTTCTACGCTTTTGGATCCGGCCATTGTGGATGAAATTAAATCGGGGGCACTATAAGTCGTAATTAGTAAGTACTTTTATTGTAATAAACTAGAGTTATGGCAATGGATATCAGCGGCACGGTAGTGGCCTTGTTACCTCAACAAACCGGGCAAGGAAAGAATGGCGTTTGGAAGAAACAGGAATTTATACTCGAAACCCCCGGCCAATTTCCCAAAAAAGTTTGTCTTTCTCTTTGGGGAGAAAAAGTGGATGAGAACCGGTTAACCATTGGTGAAAAAATAACCGCTTCCGTCAATATTGAAAGCAGGGAGTATAATGGACGCTGGTACACAGATGTACGCGCCTGGAAAATTTCGCGACAATCAGCCAGTGGAAATGCGGAAACTCCACCGCCTGCAGGTGACTCATTTGTGCCGGAGAGCAATGCCAGTGATGACCTTCCTTTTTAACAGGGTTAAGCATCTGGCTGAACCTTAGGTTCGAAAATTAATTGGTTGCACGGTGGGGATTTTGAAGAAATACCGATATCTGCTTTTGATGTTCGGAATTCTGCTGGCGCTCTACATCTTCTCGTTGCCCAAACGTCTCTTTCATGATCCCTTTTCAACGGTCTTGGAAGATCGTTCTGGAAAATTGTTAGGCGCAGCCATAGCCGGGGATGGACAATGGCGATTCCCGGAAGGCAATCCAATACCCGAGAAATTTAAGGAATCGATTATTCTTTTTGAGGATAAGCGATTCAATGCACATCCCGGGGTGGATGTTCTTTCACTCGCCCGGGCGGTGCGGCAAAATTTTCGTGCCGGAAAAATCGTGAGTGGTGGCAGTACGATATCGATGCAAGTCATTCGACTTTCGCGTAAAAATAAGTCGCGCACAGTGTGGGAAAAGTTGCTTGAAATCGTATTGGCTACGCGATTAGAGCTTCGCTATTCAAAGGAAGAAATTCTTGCTCTTTATGCTTCGCACGCACCTTTTGGTGGCAATGTGGTTGGTATCGAAGCAGCTTGCTGGCGTTATTTCGGCCGCGATGCTGCAGAACTAAGTTGGGCGGAAGCTGCCTTATTGGCTGTACTGCCAAACAATCCATCCCTCATTCATCCTGGAAAAAATCGAGACGTATTGAAGGCAAAACGCGACCGGTTATTGCTGCGCCTGTTGCAACGCGGAAGGCTGGATTCTCTTTCGTTTGAACTTTCTATTACTGAATCGATTCCGGAAAATCCATTACCATTGCCTCGCAGCGCACCACACCTTCTTGTCCAGGCGGCAAAAAATGGGTTAGCACAACAACGTATCCGTACAACCCTTGACCTTGCCCTGCAAGATCGCACGAGTCAGATTGTAGCCGATCATTCAGAACGGTTGCGGGGCAACCAGGTACACAATGCGGCTGCTCTTGTGATGGAAGTAAATTCCGGTCGGGTGTTGGCCTATGTCGGTAATGTGCCTGCAGGTCGCGAACATGGGGAAGATGTTGACATCATTCAATCTCCGCGTAGTACCGGAAGCATTTTAAAACCCTTTCTCTATGCTGCCCTGCTCAACGAAGGGAAAATTTTACCACGCACTCTTCAACCCGACATTCCCACCCTGATTAACGGATTTTCTCCCCGGAATTTTTCCAATGATCATGATGGTGCGGTGCCGGCTGATCAGGCGTTGATTCGTTCTCTCAACATTCCTGCGGTGCATGAGTTGCGTGATTATCGCTATGAGAAATTTTATGACTTGCTTAACAATGTAGGCATTACAACACTGTCTCAACCACCCGATCATTATGGCCTTTCTTTAATTCTGGGTGGGGCAGAAGCCACGGTGTGGGATCTTACCGGAGCCTATGCTTCGCTGGCCCGGTCACTGAATCGTTATTTTGAAACACCGGGTAAGATTCGATATGATAAAAGTGATTTCCATCCCCCGATTTATCTGTTGCGCGACTCGGTGATGCGCACGAACCCGGAAGAAAACTCATGGCTCAGTGCCGCTTCTTGTTACCTGACCTTTGAAGTGCTAAGTGAAGTTTTTCGACCGGGGGAGGAAACAGGATGGCGGTTGTTTAACAGTTCTAAAAAGATTGCCTGGAAAACCGGCACCAGTCATGGTTTACGCGATGGGTGGGCAATTGGCGTAAACGGGGATTACGCGGTGGGAGTTTGGGTTGGCAATGCCGATGGCGAGGGCCGGCCCGGGCTAACGGGTACGGAGTCTGCATCACCCATTCTGTTTGATATTTTTTCACAACTGCCTGGGTACACCTGGTTTCAAATCCCTCGTCCGGAGCTGTCTGAAATCAAGGTTTGTTCTGCCAGCGGTATGAGGGCAACGGAATTATGCACTTCTGTTCAATCCGAATCAGTGCCCCATACCGGGTTGCAAAGTTTGCCGTGTCCCTATCATCAACGGATTCACATGTCTACCGATGAGCGATATCGGGTCCATGCAGATTGTGAATCCTTGAGCAACCTGAAAGCTACCTCGTGGTTTGTGTTGCCCCCGGTGCAGGAGTACTATTATAAGTCCAAAAACCTAAGTTATAAGGCCCTACCACCCCTTCGAAAAGATTGTTCCAATCAGGCATCATTGATTACCATGGACCTCATCTATCCCAAAGCAAACGCCCGGATTTTTATCCCGCGCGAATTGGACGGAACCGGGGGGAGAGCCTTATTTGAAGTGGCGCACCGGCAAACTTCGGCCTCTGTTTTCTGGCACCTTGATGGTAAATACCTTGGGGTTACAAAAGGAACTCATCGGCTGGCGGTTGCCCCGGAGTCGGGCATGCATACATTAACACTGGTGGATGAGTGGGGTACAGTGGTAGAGCAACATTTTAGTGTTGTCGATAGAAGTCACTAACATATCACGCGTTGAAGTCAGGCACGTGAGTTGGTGTGTCCTTTGCGTAATAGCTAAACAATAATTACCTTCATCGCAATTTAAAGGGGTCAGCCCCTGATTTTTTAGACTAATAAAGCGGTTATTTTTTAGACTCTAGCCAAAAGCCTATGTACCGTCTATGCCTGGTAGTTATTTGTATGCTTCCTGTTTTTGGATTTGCGCAGGAAAAGCCCCACACCGATCAGTCGCTCTACGTTGTGATTGGAGCCTTTAGCATTCCCCGAAATGCAATTGAGTTTACCGAAAATGCGCGAACGCTGGGGTATAATGCGCAGTATGAATTAAACCCTAAACGGAAGCTATTTTACGTTTACGTTCTGCATTCGGAAGATCGAAAGGTTGCGATTACCGAAACAATTCGATTCCAAAAACAATCTCCTTATCATGATACCTGGATGTATTCAGGATTGTTAGGCGATAATCCGCAAGTAATAAAGATTGACGAAGCAGAGCGCAAGGAAGCCATTGCCCAGATTGCAGCAGAGGATAAAGACCAAGCTGCGGTTATTCCGGTTGTTAACGAAGTAGTTCAGCAACCGGAGCAAATAGTAGATCAGGGGCAGGTTAAACCAATGGAGGCAAAACCCTCATCTGCATCGGGTGAGCCTCTTACCAAGTCATTTATTTTTCGAATTACGGCTTTGGTGGATGGTGATACGCTGGCCGGTGATGTAGACATCTTTGATGCAGATGCCGTCAACAAAAATCGAAAGGCTGCCACCTACCGCGGCAACGACCTGGTGAATGTGAAGCCTGTAAACGAATCCGGAAGTATACTCCTGGAATGTGAGGTGTTTGGGTATCGAAAGGCTCAATTGCCGTTAAATTATAATTCGCCAGAGGCGACCGAAGGCGTACACGTTGTTAACGGGCAAATCGTTGTTCCCTTTGAGTTGGTGCGATTACAAAAGGGCGATAAGGCAATTATGTTTAACGTTTATTTCTATAAAGATGCTGCCATCATGCGACCTGATTCTCGCTATGAAGTGAATAGTTTGCTGGAAATGATGCAGGAAAATCCAAACTATAAGATCCGGATTCATGGCCACACCAATGGAAATTCAGCCGGAAAGATTATTTCAATGGGGGAGAGTAAGAATTTTTATCAGCTAAATAAGGACAATAAGGAAGGTGTAGGGTCAGCCAAAAAGCTTTCTGAGGAACGGGCGTTGCTAATTCAGCGATACCTGACCGAAAATGGCATTGAAGCATCCCGTATCCAGGTGAAAGCCTGGGGTGGTAAACAACCCATTTATGAGGTTGACCATGCATCGGCTCATGCCAATGTGCGCGTAGAGGTTGAAATTCTGGAACATTGAGGTCCATCCATATTGAATACCAAGCCTGAAATACTTCAAAATTTGGGGTTTACTTAGGGAAAGTATTAAATTGGGTGTTATTCCAAGATAAACCGGTATGCGGAAAATAACCTTCACCCTCCTTTTCGTAGTGCTGATGTCCTCGTTGGGGGCGCAGGCGCAATCACAGACAAACTATTATGTAACCATTGGGGTATTTGCCAAACTGGACAATGCGGTCCGGTACACGAATAAGGCCAATCAAAATGGATTTAATGCGCAATATGCGATTCATCCGCGGCAGAAGTGGAATTATGTCTATTTGCTTCAAACTACAGACAAGCGTAAAGCGTATGCCTTTGTAATCCGGTTGCGGGCAGATACTGAATATAAGGATGCCTGGGTATTTACCGGAACCTTGGGCGAAGGACAAGCGGTGGTCGTGGAGGAGAAGCCGGTAGAAAAACCGGTTGAGGAAAAACCTGTTGAGGAAAAGCCGCTGGTTGTTATTGACCCGGTTGTTACCGACTCGGTAAAAGCGGTAGAAGAAAAACCTGTAGAAGAGAAGCCGATAATCACACCGGAGGTAAAAAAACCTTCCGGAAAACCATTCTTATTCAAGTTTGAGAATAGAGAAAATGGGGAGCCCGTTTCTGGTGTTATACATGTTCAGGAATCAGCCAACGCAACGCGCTATCAGGAATTTAAGGCGAATGAAATCGTATACCTGGAAGCTCCAAAGAATGCCCGGGGTAATTACGTGATTGTTACACAGGCAGCCGGCTTCCAGCCACAGAGTTTCATTGTGAATTATCAGGAGCCCAGTCCCGAAAGAGGAAGTGAAGGCGAAGCAATCTTGCCCATTGAACTTAGCAAAGCCAAGCGGGGCGATTATGTTGATTTCACGAACGTCAGGTTCTTCAGAAACTCGGCCATTCTCGAACCGGTTTCGCAGAATGAGTTAGACGGATTGGTGGATTTGATGAATGAATCACCTGGCTATAAGATCCGTGTACACGGCCATTGCAATGGCACGCAGGACCGCGAAGGCTCTGTTCTTGGTACGAGCACCAATTATTTTGCGCTCGATCCTTCAAAAAATAAGATTGGAAGATTTTCAGCCAAGGAGCTAACTACTGAACGGGCTGCCACTGTGAAAGCCTACCTGGTGAGTCAAGGCATCAGCGCCTCGCGCATTGACGTTAAAGGAGATGGCGGAAAAATTCCATTATATCCAAGCGGGGGAACCTTGGCCCAGTATAATGACCGGGTTGAAATAGAAATAACGAAACGCTAACGTTTGCGGATAAAGAAAATCGCCTGTCGGCATTCCGGCAGGCGATTTTTTTATGTTGTCATGGCCCGCAAAATGTCGTGTTGGGTAATGATGTGTGCTTTTTCCTGATCATCCCGCACCAGCAGCGCCCTGTTATTCTTGTTCAGTAAAGAGGAGAGTACATCGAGCGTGCTGTCCAGCGCTACTACCTGCATGGGTTTGTCCATGATCTCGCCAACGGCCTTGTCTTTTAAAGTCGGGTCATTAATAATCTTTTCAATCAGGGTGGAAGTGGTAACACTGCCCACAAATTCATTTCCCTCTACGACCGGCATTTGGTCAACGCCTTCTTTATTCATGATGCGAATGGCCTCCCCTATGGTGGAGTGTTTTGTTACGGTGAGCAGGCTGTCTTTTCCATTGCGCTTGTAAATAATTTCCCGAGCTGTTCCGTACGAACGTTCCTCCAGAAAGCCATGGTCTTTCATCCACATGTCGTTATACACTTTGTTGAGATACCGGGTGCCATGATCCGGTAACAAGATCACCATTACATCCTCTTTTTTTAGATTTTCCCGGGCGTACTCCAATGCCCCATGCAGGGCTGAGCCACTGCTCCAACCTACAAACAACCCTTCCTCTCGGGCCAGTTTTCGGGCCGCAATCGCTCCGTCCTTATCGGTTACTTTAATAAACGTGTCGATCACATTAAAATCCACATTCTTTGGCAGTATATCCTCACCAAACCCTTCGGTCAGGTAGGGGTAAATTTCGTTTTTGTCAAAGATTCCGGTTTCCTTATACTTTTTGAAAACCGAGCCGTAGGTATCAATGCCCACCGCAACCAGGTTGGGATTTCGTTCTTTCAAAAATTTGGCGGTGCCGCACATAGAGCCACCGGTACCCACCGTAGCAACATAGTGTGTAATTTTTCCGGCCGTTTGATGCCAGATTTCAGGTCCTGTGGTTTCATAATGCGCCTGGGCATTTGAAGGGTTATCGTATTGATTAGGATAAATTGAATTGGGGATTTCCTTGTTCAATTTGCGGGCTACCGAGTAATACGAGCGGGGATCATCCGGTTCCACGTTGGTTGGGCAAACGATTACCTCCGCCCCCACCGCCCGCAGAATGTTTATTTTTTCCTGCGATTGCTTATCGGCCATCGTGAAAATGCACTTATATCCTTTGGCAACGGCCGTTAATGCCAGGCCCATGCCCGTGTTGCCCGAGGTTCCCTCAATGATGGTGCCTCCGGGTTTTAACAACCCTGCTTTTTCCGCATCCTCAATCATCTTCAGCGCCATACGGTCTTTGGTGGAATTGCCGGGATTAAAGTACTCTACTTTCGCCAACACCGTTCCGGCAATTCCTTTCACCACGTTGTTCAGGCGCACCATGGGGGTATTGCCAATCGTTTCAATAATGGAGTTATAAATCATACCATGAGATTGAGAGGTAAAATTACAAAGAAGAGAACTAACGGGAGTTAGCCTTTTAAAATCAATTTTTGAGAGAAAATTATTTTTAGGCAGCGCCTGCCAACAGATACAGCACCGCCATGCGCACGGCCACTCCGTTTTCTACCTGATCCAGAATGATGGAATGTGGCGAGTCTGCGGCATCGCTGCTCAATTCAACCCCCCGGTTGATGGGGCCCGGGTGCATGATTACGATTTGCTTTTTAAGATTGTCAAGCGTGCGTTTGGTGATGCCGTAGTACAATGAATATTCGCGCAGGGATGGGAAGTATTTGATTTGCTGCCGTTCCAGTTGGATACGCAGCACGTTGGCAACATCGCACCATTCCAACGCTTTTTTTACATCCAGTTCAACTTGCACCCCCAGCGAACTGATGAACTTGGGTAATAATGTGGGCGGACCGCAGACCATAACCTTGGCTCCCAATTTTTGCAAGGCAAAGATGTTGGAAAGCGCTACGCGTGAGTGTAAAATATCTCCGATGATCGCCACTTTTTTGCCTGCTACACCCCCGAGTTTTTCACGAATGGAATACGTGTCCAATAAGGCCTGGGTTGGGTGTTCGTGCGTGCCATCGCCTGCATTTACAATGTTGGCTTTAATGTGCCGCGCTAAAAAGTGCGGAGCACCCACACTGGCATGACGCATTACCACCATGTCCACCTTCATGGCCAGAATATTATTTACGGTGTCCAGCAAGGTCTCTCCCTTTTTTACTGAACTGGTGGAGGCGGAAAAATTAACCACATCTGCCGATAATCGCTTTTCCGCCAGTTCGAATGATAAGCGGGTTCGCGTGGAGTTTTCAAAGAAGATGTTGGCGATGGTCACATCCCGCAAGGAAGGAACCTTTTTAATCGGGCGGTTAATTACCTCTTTAAAGGTGTCGGCTGTTTCAAATATTAATTCAATGTCTTGGGCGGTGATATTTTTGATTCCGAGCAGGTGCCTTTGACTGAGTTTTGACATTGTCTTAATCCTTAGTATTGACTAACCAGATTCTGTTCTGTTTGTGTCCCTGAGCAACCAGTTCCACCAGCACCCGCTGCGACTCCAGTGTATCTACATGCTTGCCAACATAATCCGCGGCAATGGGAAGATCCCGGGTGTGGGTGCGGTCCACCAATACCAGCAATTCCACTTTTTCGGGTCGGCCAAAGGCAATCATGGCATCCAATGCTGCCCGTACGGTGCGTCCGGTAAACAACACATCATCAATCAAAATCACTTGTTTGCCTTCGATCACAAACGGAACCTTTGTTTCACTGGCTTTGGCCGGAGTATCCCGTCTGCGGAAATCATCACGGTGAAAGGTGGCATCCAGGTAACCGAGGGGAATCTCTTTTTTGGCCAGGTCGCGTAGTTTATTTTGAATCAATTCTGCCAGGAAAATTCCACGGGGTTGTAATCCCAGAATAACACTATTGGCAAACGTGTTGTGATTTTCAATCAATTCCTCGCAAAGGCGGCTCAGGGTAATGTCAAGCAGGTCGGAATCGAGGATGAGTTTCTTCTGCATACGCCTGCGCGAAGTTAACAAAAATCCATGGGCTCTAACTAGGGATAGGCCAGCTTTACGATAAAAAATACCTTTCGATACGCCTTATCCACAGAGGCTTTGTTGCGAACGATCTGGGTACCGGAGGCAAAAAAATGATGATCATACCAATAATCGAGTTTACTGCTTTCAGTATCACGCTCCTTTACAACATCAAAGTCGAACCGGTTCTTCAGAGGGTCGGTTGCTTCGCCCTCCAACACTTCATTGTTCTGAATAATTTTTGACCGGACTAAATTCTTATGGAGATAAAACAACGAGATCGATTGATTTTGGGGTGCGATTTTGACCATTTGCTGCAACTCAAAGGTTTTGACGTCATTGATTTCAAAGCTATTGTCCCACACCAGGTTACCGCTGCTATTAAATCCGATCACAATGGCATGGGTGTATTGATAGCCATCAAAAATCCGCTCACCCCGCATTAAGGAGTTCGAGTAAAAACCATAAATATTTCCACGGCCGCTGGTGTATGTATAGCGCGGGTAAAAGGCTTCTCCTAACATGACATACGAATTTTGATACGGCATTACTTCATGCACCAGGAAACGGTAGTTGAATTTAATTTTCTTGCCCTTGATCTTTCTGCGCTCAATTCTTTCTTTTACCCGTTTTTCTCTTCTTGCAGTCATATAGTTAAAGAAGTTTTCAAGGTCTCCGAAATTGTGATAATTGATGACGTATTCTCCAAAAGGATTTATTTCGGCAACGAAAATTCCGCGCGAATACTCTACGTTACGACCTCCATATACACCAGCCACTACCTGAGCGCCATTCGGCATTTTTATCGCTCTGCCAAAAATCAGGTTCCGGTTTACTTCCGGCTCCAAGATGATTGTTTTAATAAGATCGCCATCTTCGTTGTAGGTTCTTACCCAAATGCAATTTTCCCGCTCCCAATTCTTGGCGCTTACCAAAATATCAACGGTTCCATCGGAGTAGGGTTTTATTTGAGTAAGTTCCCCCATTTCGTAAAAAAAGCCGGGCAGGATTTTTGACAATTGAGATTTGAAATTGAAGTACAGAACCAAAGGTCGATAGTTGAAATACCCTCCGATCATCACGCCCGTTCCGGTGATGACAAAATCGGTGGGGTTGAATGGAATAAGATTTTTAACGGTTGCGATTCCATAATTGCCATCCTCAATTTTAATGGAAATTATCTGAAAGCCGGTGGATTGTATGGACTTCATTAGAATGAAGACAAAACTGTCTTTCATTCTAATGTGTGAGATTTTATTTTCTTTGGGGATGTTAATATATCCTTTCCACGTTTCGCGTAGAGATGTATCTATTTTGATGAGTTCTATGATATCGTCAGTTTTTCCGAGGAGCCTCCGGGATAATAATAGTCCTTTTTCCTCCAGGGAGGAGACCTGGTAATTTTCATTATCATCCTGTTCATTTAACAAGATTTCCAGTCGATCGAGTTGGTTAACCTGAGCCCGAACGACCGGTAAACAGAGAAGTGTGAGGAGAAGGAAACTAATTAATTTCAATCTTATTGATGTAAAAGACATACCGGTTAGGATCATCCACACTTTCTGATTTATTTCGGATACTCTGATAACCCCAAACATAGAAATTTGTTTTATACCAATACCGGATCGCAGTATTTTGGTCGGAGTCATACTTGATGAAGTCTGTTGGCACTTGCGATTCGGATTGAATGGTGTCTGAAAGAACAGATCCATCCGGAAGATTGCCCATCAGGAATATTTCCTTTTCTTTTTTATAGGCCAACACCTGGCAGTCTTCATAGTAAATGAAGTCGGCCGTTTGCTCCACCATCCCCACTAATTTTTTGTTATCTAATTTAATTCCGTAATCCTGAATATATTTCCCCTGCCGATCAAATATCATAAAGGAGGTGTGAAGCATTTTAGTATCGCCTGTATTTGTATTGTTGTATTGGTAGGGCGAATTGTAATACCGGTTGGTGAAGGAGTTGTAACCATAGGCGTTGTATCCGTAATACGGCATTCCATAATTCCAGCTGGGGTAAGTATTCAAACTGGTGGCAGGCAGGTACACTTCAGAGAGCAAGGCAAACCCTTCGGGTTGTTCAGCAAGGCGCATGGGTGCTGCATAAGTTTTAAAATCAGGAACAATACCTAATTTTTTTGCTTGTACCGATTTTTGTTTGACGGAGGCTGCACGTTTTGAAGATAGATAATCTACGAAATGATTGAATTGCCCGAAATCGTAAAAGTGAATAGGTTGCTTTTTAAACGGATCAACCAGGGTGGTGTAGATTCCGCTTGCTTGTTTTGAGTTCCCTTCTGTCCACGTTCCAGCCAACAGCATCTCATCATTGATCAAAGTACTGGTAAGGCCTGTCAGGATAGTCAATTTGGGATCGATTTCAATTTGATCTTCCAGTAAAAGAGCCCCCTGGCTGTCAAAGGTTTTGAGTACTAAAAATTTATTCTGTTTATTAGTTCGTTCGGCAATGAGAGTATTGAATGTATTATTTGTATTGACGCGTAAGTCGAGCAGTTCTGTCTCCGAAACAAAAAAACCAGGAACGAGTTTCGCTTTTTCTGTTTCAAGATTGTAAAGCAGAACAGCAGGCTCGTTGGAGACATACCCCCCTAACGCAATATTACCAGTCATGGCGCAAAAATGAGTAACCCGAAAGGACAGTTCCTGCTTAATCAGGTAGCGATGAATGTCCTGAGTGATTGCGTGAATGGTAAAAAGAGTAAGGTCATTGGCTTCGTGCTCGCCATCGCGATATAATAAATAAATCAAGTCGTCCTTGAATTCATAACCAACAAGCCGGTGTCTGTTTTCGATGTCGAGCTCCATCATCCACACTTCCTGCAGGGCAGTATCCAGTCGGGTTAACTCCCATAACTGTTTACCCTCCTTGTACTTTTCCTTATCCCGGATCAAGGCGATGCCTGATTCGTGCATCGAAATAATGATAAAGTCGTGATCGTTGTTTTTTTGTTCCCGCTCATATCGCGCTGGTTGAGAAATCTGTCCAAAGGAAAGGGATGAAAGGACAATCATCACAATTGTCAATCCTCCCGACCAGATACCATAGGATGCAGCCTGCATAGGTTTATTGACTCAATTCAATCACCCAATCAAATTCTTCTTTTTTTACCGGTTGAACCGATAGTCTGGAATTCCGCACCAGTACCATTTGACTTAACCGTTTATCTTTTTTGATTATTCCAAGTGCTACAGACGACTTCAATTTTTTTAACGGCTTCAGGTCAACCGCAATCCAATCCTTGTCTTTTGGTTCGGGATAAGCTTCTTTAATAATTTCCGCGATACCAATTACCGCTTTGTCATCACCACTATGGTAAATGAATGCCTGATCACCCTTTTTCATTGCTTTCAGGTTATTGCGGGCTTGGAAGTTACGCACACCATCCCACACCGCTTTTTTATCTCGTTCCAGATCTTCCCATGAAAATGTACCCGGTTCGGTTTTCAGGAGCCAATAGTTCATATCAGTATTTATTAAGTTTTGATCTTTTAAGTTCTAGGAGGCATCTAAAATAGCGAAATTGTATTTGTATTTTTCGGAACTCACAGAATTTGGCGGTAATGAAGGTTCTGATTATTCGTTTTTCGTCCATTGGGGATATTGTTCTCACCACACCGGTGGTACGTGCGCTTAAAACTCAGTTGAAGGATGCCGAAATTCACTATACAACAAAACCAAAGTTCAAGGTGATTCTTGAATCCAATCCCTATGTCGATAAACTGATTCTATTGGAAAACGGACTTTGGTCCCTGATCCGGCAACTGCGGAGAGAGCGTTATGATTGCATCATCGATTTGCATAATAATTTACGTACGCGCTTCATCAAGATGGCGCTGGGGGTACAGTCGTATAGTTTCAATAAGCTGAATATAGAAAAGTGGCTGCGGGTTACTTTCAAAATTGATAAACTCCCCAACATACATCTGGTGGAACGTTATTTGGCAACAACCGCGCCACTCGGTATAAAGGCAGATGCGTTGGGACTCGATTATTTCATTCCGGAAAGCGATGAGGTACCCATTGATTGGCTCCCGGCCACTCACCGCAGCGGATATGTTGTCTATGCCATCGGGGCGCAGCACGCTACTAAAAGATTGCCTCTGAAGCGCATGATTGAACTGTGCGATAAAATCAACAAACCCATCATTTTATTGGGTGGACCGGACGATGCAATCGTTGGCCAACAGCTTCAGGAATTCTTTGAGTATCCCGCTGACCAGGACTATGAAGCTGGCTTGAAAGAACTGAATAAACAGGCGATTGTGTATAATGCCTGTGGCAAGTTTAATCTCAACCAATCGGCCAGTGTATTGCGGCAGGCGAAGTATGTGTTTACACACGATACCGGGTTGATGCACATTGCCGCTGCTTTTAAGAAAGAAATTTTTTCAATTTGGGGAAATACCATTCCCGAGTTTGGTATGTACCCCTATCGAACGCGATTTACAGTATTGGAAAACAAAAAAGTAGACTGCCGCCCCTGTTCAAAAATCGGGTATCAGAAATGCCCGAAGGGTCATTTCAATTGTATGAATGGAATTGTTTTTGATTTCTACCTTCCCTGACGTGAACTTAATACGCTCGCACTAACTTACCATCCATGTAGTTCATGTACGAACGGTTCACCACACGCATGCCGCCTGGCGTTGGGTAGTCTCCTGTAAAATACCAATCGCCCGAATGACCGGGAATGGCCTTGTGTAAATTTTCTACCGTTTGGAATAACACCTGCAAGTCTGCTTTCATATCGGGTGGACGAACGATGTCAGTAATTTTTTCAGAAATTTCATCATAGGTGAATTGGTCATACAATCGCTTCACATAGTTAACCGGCTCCTGATTATGTTCGGCCTGACGACACTGCTCGTAGACTTCTCCCAACAAGTAATCTTTCCCCTGGTCTTTTAACAATTGAATAACTGCACGGAAGGCAACAAACTCACCCATCTTGCTCATATCAATTCCATAGCAATCCGGGAACCGGATTTGCGGGGCCGAAGAGATCACCACAATTTTCTTGGGCTGTAACCGATCCAGCATTTTCAGAATGCTTTTTTCCAATGTGGTACCCCGAACAATGGAATCGTCAATGACCACCAGCGTATCCTTCCCTTTGTTTACCACTTCGTAGGTGGTATCATAAACGTGGGCCACCATATCATCGCGGTGCGAATCGTCTGTAATAAACGTTCGTAACTTAACATCCTTAATGACGATTTTTTCAATGCGCGGCCGGAAGGACAAAATATCTTCGAGCGAGTCCACCGAAGGCTTGGCATCAATGATGATATCTTTTTGTTTGGCCACCAGATAGTCTTCAATGCCTTTCATCATTCCCATAAAAGCGGTTTCAGCTGTATTGGGTATGTAAGAGAAGATGGTGTTCTTCAAATCAAAGTTGATGGCTTTTAATACCTGAGGTACCAATAACCGGCCTAACTGTTTTCGCTCCTGATAAATTTCCGGATCGGTACCCCTTGAAAAATAGATCCGTTCAAAGCTGCACGATTTCTTTTCAGTGGCTTTCAGAATTTCCTGTACCTGAAACTCTCCATTTTTAGCAATCACCAGGGCGTGGCCGGGTGAAATTTCCTGAATTTGGGAATAGTTGACATTGAAGGCCGTCTTTATGGCTGGTTTTTCGGATGCCACCACCACCACTTCTTCATCAGCATAGTAATAAGCCGGGCGAATACCACCGGGGTCCCGTACCACAAAGGCAGAGCCGGATCCGGTCATGCCTGCCATGGTGTATCCCCCGTCAAAATCCTTACAGGCACGCCTTAATACGCGGGTTAGATCCAATTCATTTTCGATGATATCGGATACCTCCTTGTTGGTGAAATCATCTTTGTATTTTTCGAAGAGAGACTGAACTTCAAGATCCAGAAAGTGACCGATCTTTTCCATCACCGTAACGGTATCCACCTTGTCTTTGGGATGCTGCCCTAACTCCACCAGAATATTGAACAACTCATCAACATTGGTCATGTTAAAATTTCCCGCCATGACCAGGTTGCGGCTGCGCCAGTTGTTTTGGCGGAGAAAGGGGTGAACGTTTTCAATACTATTCAAGCCGTGGGTACCATACCGGAGATGACCGAGCCAGACTTCTCCGCTGAAGGCTACATTTTCTTTCAGCCAGTGCTCATCGCGGAACTTATCTTTTCCTTCTTTTTGAGCTTTCTTGTACTTCTTTCCGATCTTTTTGAATAAGTGAGCCACCGGTTGGGCTTTAATGGAGCGATAGCGGCTGAAAAAGCGGAACCCGGGTTTTTGATCAATCTTGATGTTGGCGATTCCGGCTCCATCCTGGCCCCGGTTGTGCTGTTTTTCCATCAGAATGTACATCTTATTAATGGCGTAGGTAGGGCCATACTTTTCGATGTAATAGGAGAGGGGTTTGCGCAATCGAATGAGGGCTATGCCACATTCATGAAGGATGGAATCGCTCATAAATTTTTAGTTCAAATCGCCCAAACTCACCGCCTTTTCGGGGAAGCTGTCAATGAGTTATTCAATTAAAGTACAAAGGTAATCCGATTAATCCATCCCATCAACAAGTCTGGCTGCAGGAAGAGGTAGATTAAAGCTATAACCAAGACCAGATGTAAAAGATTACTGAACCCGGAACTTTTTATTGTGACCCCTACGGGCGCCTCCTTGATAAACAAAAAATAGGGGATTTTAAGGTAGAAGAAGAGCGAAACTACCGTGTTCAGCAGCCCAACCAGAAACAGAGCAATTAAAATCATGGAATGGGTCTCCTGATAGGAGGACCAAAGGGAACTGAAGATCAGCAACTTTGCGGTAAACCCTGCCGTGGGTGGTAATCCGGTTAAGGCAACCATGCCAATCAACATGGAGAATGCCGGGAACCAGGATAGGCGCCCCAAACCGGATAATGAGTTTACAGAATTGATATCGCCATGTTTTTCATAGTAGGTAAGAACCGCAAATACCAGGAAGTTCATCAGGAGAAAGATCGCACCATAGAAGATCGCGAAATGAATGCCCTCCAATTGCAGGGTTGTTAGACCCACCAACATGAACCCCGACTGGGCCACCGAAGAATAGGCCAACATCCGTTTCGGATTGGTTTGAACCAGGGCGGAGAGATTGCCCACAAGTATGGAAGCGATTGAAACAGCCGCGATCATTTCCGGCCAGAGGTATACCGACTGACCGAACAAGTAAAACGACAAAACGAGCTTGATCAAAACAGCCATCCCTGCCAGTTTGGGGACCACGGATAAAAAGGCAACCACGGCAGTCGGGGCAGCTTCATACACATCGGGAGCCCAGAGGTGCAAGGGTACTGCGGCCATCTTGAAGAGGAAGCCGGCCAGAATCAGAAGACACGATACCAACAGTAATGGCGATTGAGTACGCATCAATGAATCGATAAACGGAGAAGATGAAAAATCGAGAGTGCCGGCTAACCCGTACAGGAGCGAAAGTCCATAAATCATGACCGCTGTTGCCACGGTACCAAAGAGAAAGTATTTCAAACTTCCCTCTGCGCTTTTTCGATCGAAGCTAAAGCCAACCAGCAAATAAGAGCTTAACGAAATAAGTTCCAGAGCCAACAGCACCATTACGAAATTCATACTCATGACCAGCAAACAAGCACCTAATACAACAGCCAATATCAGGAGGTGAAATTCGGCCGCTTCCTTTTTCTTGCCGGTAATAGTGAGTGTTAATAATCCGCCAATTAGAAACAGCACCTTGAAAAAAGCTGCAAAGTCATCGACCCGAAGCATGTTGCTAAAAAGTGAGACGGGTTGTTGAGGCCAGGTGATCAGAACCGGAATCAATGCAACTGCCAGAGCGATTCCTGAAAGTACAAAGGTGACATGACTTTTTTCTTTAAAGATCAAGCCCGTTGTTAATACTACAAGTATTGAAAAAGTCAAAATTAATTCCGGCCATACATAGCCGAGGCTTTCATAAATCGAGTCGAGCTGATTATTTAAGCCCATCGTTTATGGAATTAATGTTTCCGGGGCGAACCAGCGAATGACAAATTCAGCGGCAAACGGATTAATGTAATTCAGCAACAGTTGTGGCAGGATTCCAAAAACCAAGGCAGCCAACGCCAGCGGAATCAGCAAACTATACTCTCTGCTATCTAAATCAGCAAGGTTCCCGAGGTAGTTTTTCACCGAAAAAAGGCCATAAAACATTCGTTGAATGGTCCATAGATAATAGCCAGCTCCTAATAAAAGTCCAAACGTGGCTGCAAGGGCCATCCACGAAGGAATCAATCCGTTAATGAACTTTGATTGGAAAGCTCCAAAGAGCACTAAGACTTCACCGATAAATCCGGCAAATCCTGGCAATCCCATCGATGCAAAAAAGGCGATCAATACAAAGGCAGTATAACCTTTCATTTTGGTGGCAAGGCCTGAATAATTTTCAATGAGACGGTCGTGGGTGCGATCGTACAAGACACCTGCAATCAGGAAGAGCATGGCGGAGATGATGCCATGGCTGAACATTTGATAAACAGCCCCGGTAATTCCTTCCACCGTTGCTGAAGCAATTCCCAACAGAACAAATCCCATATGAGAAACAGAAGAATAAGCGATCAATCTTTTAAGATCTTTGGAGGCCATGGCATTCAGGGCTCCATAAATAATGGAGAGCAACCCGATGAATCCCACCAGCCAACTGAAGTAGATGGCACCATCTGGAAAAATGGGATAGGCAAATCGTAACAATCCATAGCCGCCAAATTTCAATAACAAGGCGGCCAGTATAACGGATATTGGCGTGGGGGCTTCTACGTGGGCATCGGGCAACCAGGTATGAAAAGGTACGGCTGGAAGTTTGATGATGAATCCAACAAATAAAAGTAAGAAAGCCCAGAGCCGGAACGAATAGGGCCCGAGGTAAGAATTCGAATCCAAAGCCAGTGCTGATCCGGAAATCAGGTTGGCAGGATCTTGCATATAGAGTACGTTGAAGGTGTGGACCAGGTCCGCCTGCCCCGGTGTTTTTGTTGATAAGTAGAGTCCAACCAATACAATCAAAATGAAAATGGAGCCAAGCAACGTATAAAGAAAAAACTTGATCGATGCATATTCCCTTTTTGGACCGCCCCAGATTCCAATCAAAAAATACATGGGCAGCAGCATGAATTCAAAGAAGACGTAAAAGAGAAGAAAGTCGAGTGCACAAAAGCTGCCCAAAATGGCGCCATTTAAAGTCAACAACAACACAAAATAGCCTTTCCGATTTTGTTCAATCGTCCAGGAAGAGACGGTGGCGATAAACATAATGAAAACAGACAAGGCCACCAGTGGAAAACTTAATCCATCCAAGGCAACAAAATATTCTGCTCGTAATTCCCCCCACGCTCCAAGATTCATGGTAATCCAAGGGGTTTTTTCAATGAGTTGATAACCCGCACTGATTTTAAAATTGAGAACGATGGCCAGCAGGACCAGCAGTTGAAGGATATTTACTGTTAAACTCACGGCCCTGAAAGCATTTGATAGTCGCGCTGGCATCGCCAGAATTACCAGGGCTGCGACTATTGGGATGAAGATGAGGTAAGACAGTAAGTGCATCAGTAAATAATCCAAAGTATAAAAATAAGGAGGCCCGCCATTGCCCAAAGCAGGTACGATTGAATTTTTCCATTGACAATGGATCGCGCGAATATTCCAACTCCGCGAGCCGCACTAGCCGAACCATTAACTAGGCCATCTAAAATGTATCGATCGGTCCAATTGGTGATAAAGGCCATCGTTACCTGAACATATATGAGCTGGTGGATGAAGAGATCGATCAGATTTTTATCAACGAACGAAGTGATCCGGGAAAATAGATGCGACAGGATGATGATTTGGAGATCAATCCAATCTAATAGATGATGCGGAGCCAGCCATGGTGCAACCGCTTTCACACTTCTGCTGCGATAGAGCAGATACCCAATAATCAGAGATAGAATTATAAGTGATACCGATATGACGGTTATACTAAAGGGTGTGTGATGGGTTGTGCCCATCAACCAATTGGTTAAAGAGTTCAATTGACCTTGATAAAAGAGAAACGAAATTGACCCGAAAGCAAGCGCCAGGACGGGTATTCTCATGATCATAGGCACTTCCCGTACCGGAGTGAGATTTTCCTTGCCAAAGAAAACATACCACACCAAACGGAACGTATAGAGGGGTGTGAGGAAGGTAACTACCCAGGCAGAAAGAAGAACCAGCCACCGTATTGAAAAAATAGATCCCGCCCAGGTCTGCACATCTGTTAAGATCATTTCTTTGGAAATAAATCCAGCGGTCAAAGGCAATCCCGCCAGCGATGCAGCACAAATCAAAAAGCCAAGATAGGTTACCGGTAATTTTTTTCTCAAGCCGCCCAGGCTGCGAATGTCCTGAACATCGAAAGCGGGTTGTTCATGCTTAATGACCTGCTGCATGGCATGAAGGATGGAACCTGTGCCAAGAAAAAGGCCGGCTTTAAAAAACGCATGGTGTAAAAGGTGTTCATATGCGCCTTGCATTGCGCCTGATCCAATGGCCATCACCATCAAACCCAATTGCGAAATGGTTGAATAAGCCAGAATTTTTTTGATATCGAATTGCACCAAAGCTCCGAGGGCGCCCCATACTGCCGTGATTGCCCCGACACTGGCGACAATCAAAAGGCTATTGGCAGTAAAAATTGGTTCGATGCGGATTAAAAGAAATACTCCCGCTGCCACCATGGTTGCTGCGTGGATCAGGGCCGATACGGGGGTAGGTCCCTCCATGGCATCGGGCAACCAGTTTAAGAGTGGAAACTGTGCCGACTTGCCAACGACTCCAAAAAAGATACAGATCCCGGCTGTTGTCAACCAGGTTGGGTCAATAGCCGTAAAGGCGTCAATGTCCAGATTACCGGCTTGTGACCATAGAATCATTAATCCAATCAAAAATCCGAGATCACCAACTTTATTAAGGAGATAAGCTTTGGTGGAAGCCTGAGCCGCTGCTTGCTTTTCATGCCAGTGGCCGATCAGCCGGTATGAACTGAAGCCAACCAATTCCCAAAAACAAAACGTTACCAATAAGTTATTGCTCATCACGAGACCAAGCATGGCAAATGTGAAGAACCCCAGCAGACTGAAGTACCGGATTACATTTTTATCTTGGGCCATGTACCCAATAGAAAATATGTGCACAAAAAAGGAAACCCAGGTAACCACGGTCACCATTGTTAGCGTAGTTGGGTCGAGTAGAAATCCAATCGACACGATTTTGTTGTTGAGGGTAAACCAGGGGATCGAAAATTTCTGATCGGGAATGCCCGCATCAGCTAACAGAACAGCAGTGCCTAACGCAGTCAACAATAATAAAAAACTGCTAATGAGTGGAGTCAACCAGGAAAATTTTTCCTTGATAAGATTGGCGATTCCTGCTGCGAGTAATGGTGTACAGAGAACGCTTACTGCCAAGCCTTGTGAAAACGATATGTCAGAAATTGAGATCACAATTTTTCGTGTAAGTCCCGAAACTGATCCGGAACCACAGTTTGATAAAACCGATAGGCTTTTAATAGAATTGCAATGCCAACGGCTGCTTCACATACCGCCACAATGATGATGAATAAGGCAAACAATTGGCCATCCAATCCGGGAGTTGATTGATTAAAGGCAACCAGGTTCAGATTAGCCGCGTTCAACATAAGTTCAATGCCCATCAGAATCATAATGGCATTCTTTTTTGTGAAAACCATTAGCAATCCCGAACAGAATAGGAAAACACCCAAATAAAAGAGCAGATCGGTTTTATTCATGTGGATGTTTTTTGAACCAGGAGGCTGTGAAAGCTGCGCCCACCAGGCAAACCAACAAAAGCACTCCACTTACTTCAAATGGCGCTACATAGGTGCTCATCAATTCAATTCCAATGGCCTGGCTATTCATAGAAATTTGGGAAGCAATTCGGCTTTCGAATTGAGTTTCATGATAAGAGATTATTAAAACCGAAGCTACGCCAACGGTCAGGGCAATTCCAAAAAACCAATGGGTTGCGGCTGTAAGCAGCGGTTTTCCGGCAATCCGATTAGTCAGCATGATTCCGAAAATGATCAACACCAGCACCCCACCCGCGTAAATCAGAAGTTGAGTAGCGGCTAAAAATTCCGCGTGAAGCAAAGCGAAAATGCCCGCCAGCGAAATCAGGCAACCCATCAGGCCCAACGCGGCATACATCAGATTCTTATGAGCAATCATCAACAGGACGCTACCTGTGCAGGTTCCTGCCAATGCATAAAGTATAATCTCTTGCAAAATCATGCAGGTATATCGGGACTAGTGGGTGGTTTAATTTTTGGTTTAAATGTTGGCTTGGCAGAGGGGGCACTGGTGGTTGCGCTTGTAGATTGTGTTTTTAATTGTTGGTGCTCCTCCCATTCCTTCTTTTTGCTTTCAATTTCATCGGGACTCATCGAACCAAATGGAAAATTATGACTGGTAATATCAAACGTTGCAAAGTCATACTCTTTGGTCATCGTGAGGCATTCTGTTGGGCAAACCGTGGTGCACAATCCACAAAAGCAACACTTGGCCATATCGATGTCAAACTTGGCGGCATAGATACGCTTTGGGGTGCCATCCGAGGTTTTTCCAAACTCTTCGGCAGAGCGAATGGGTTCAATGGTGATGCAATTCACCGGGCAGATTTTAGCACATTTATCGCATACAATGCAATCATCAATTTCATTGTGCAATTTATACCGCCCGTTATCCGGAACAGGAATAGTTTCATGGGGATATTGCACTGTGGCAATTCCGGTTTGCTGATCAAAATAACCCGATTCTTGAATGGAGATCTTGCTTCTGCTCTTACGGGCCTTAAGAATATGCGCAAAGGTAAGGCGTAAACCCTGGGCGAGGGTGCGAATTGATTGGGTGAGGCCAGTCCAGTAGGTTATTTTTCTTTCCATCTATTGTACAAACAAAAATAGAAGGAAATTGCTTATGGCCTTTACGAAGCTTTCTTTATCGTAAAATAAAAGGTACTGCCCTTACCTTCTTCACTTTGAAGCCAGATTTTGCCACCGTTCTTCTCAACAAACTCCTTGCATAAAATCAGACCTAAACCGGTGCCTTTTTCGTTGGCCGTTCCCCGTGTGCTGTAGCCTGAGGTTTTCTCAAAAAGAATTTTTTGGACATCGGCACGAATACCTACCCCGTAATCTTTGATGGATACTTCAATGGTATCTCCTTTTTCGGTGGCAGCCACTTCTACAAGACCCCCTTTTTCAGAAAACTTGATTGCATTTAAGATCAGATTACGAAATACAAGGTTGATCATGTTTTGGTCGCCTATTCCGGCAAGGGCAGGAGCAACCTGATTCACCAGCTTTATTTCTTTCAAATGAAGAGAGCTCAATAGCTTAAAGTTTTCTTCAATCATCGCTGCCAGATTAATTTTCTCGGGCTGGATTTTCAATTTATCCATTTGCAGAAGTGCCCAATCCAATAAGTTGCTGATCAATGTGCGAGTATGGTTGAATTGTACTCTCAATTCTTTTGTAAGATTCGAAAACTCCTCCCGACTGATCTGGTCGTTATCCATCAGGTCTAATATCCCGGAAAGCGCATTGATGGGCGATCGCAAATCGTGCGAGATGATCGAAAAGAATTTATCCTTAACCTGATTCAGTTGTTCTAGTTCGAGACTGCGTTTTTTGATTTCTTCCTGGTGTTCAATCAGCAGGTTATTGATCCGGATTCTGCGCTGACCACTGCGATAGACCGTGAACAATAGAATTCCAACAAGGGCAATTACCACGACCAAAATATTCCGAAGGAATTCCTCTCTTCTTAATTCAGTTTCTTGTTGTGTTTTCGCTTTGCTTAGGGCTGCAATTTCGAAATCTTTTGTTTCGGTTTGAAACCGGAGCTGATCCTGAAAAACCTTTTCAACCATGTCCTGGCTGAAAAGAGAGTCTTCCATTTCTTTGTAGTTTTTATGATAGTCCAAAGCGGTTTTGAAATCCCCTTGCCGTTCAGCCAATTCCGAAAGCAGATGGTAGCATTCAATTTCCATCCGTTCGGCATTAAATCCCTTGGCGGTCTCCAAACTCCGGCCGATTAGCCCCTCCGCTTCGTTGAAGCGTTCTTCTGAAATAAGAATTTTGGATACACCCAGGTTGATCTCAGCGACACCAAAATCGTTGCTGGCAAGCCGATACAGCATTGCCGCAGTATCGTAATACGCCAATGCTTTTTCTGAGTCACCCAATTCAAAATTCAGCTGAGCCAGGTGCTTTAATGCGCGGGGTTCAATAACCGTGATGTTGCGTGAACGAATGCTGTTGAGAGCCTGCTGAAGGTATTCTTCTGCCTTCTTATAATCCTTCTTTCGTAAGTAGACATCGCCAATGACCTCTTGCGTGTAAGGAGTACCGTCTTCATCCCCTATTAAATCACTTATTTTTGAGCTTACATGAAAGTGATCGAGAGCCAGATCATATTGACCCAACTCATTCAACACACGACCGATGTTGAAGATGGCTTTTGTCATTTTAAGCGAATCATCAATGGCCCGAGCTACGCGATAGGATTGCGTAAAATAGTAATAGGCTTCATCATACTTGCCGATGTCGTTGTAATCATTGCCTAAAAAGTTCAACGATTCAGCGATGGCAGAGCTGTCGCCATCAGCAATAACCAATTGCAGGTTTTCGTTGTCCAATCGAATGGCGCGTGTGTAGTCACCACTCAACGTAGCCAAAAAGGCTTGTTGCGTAAGGGATTTTGGTTTTGCCCATCGCCACCCGTTCGTTGCAACTAATTCTGCGGCTTGATTTGAATATTTTTCGGCCTTCGAAAAATCCCGGTATTGAAATTCTTCCGATAAACTTAATAATGCGACAAATTGTACAGAATCGGAGGTGGCATTACGAAGCACATTTTCCAGACTGTCAATTGCGGGTTGTGCAAATGACTTTCCAACCAGAAGAAGTCCGATGGAAAATAGAAATATCGGTATTCGTATGCCCCGGGTCACAGCAACAACAATTTCCAAATTGAACAAATAATCAGGATAGCTAAAGCCAGCGGAGTTAAAAATTTCCAACTCAAAGCTGTTAGTTGATCAAGACGAATGCGGGGATATGTCCAGCGCACCCACATCTGTAAGGCAACCAGTAAAAGTGTTTTGGAGATCAACCAGAAGATTCCCCAGGCATGAAAACCGAATGAACCGGAGCTACCGGTTGTCCAATCCGCCAATGCCACGGAGCCAAAATTAGGTAACGGTGTGTTCCAGCTTCCCCAAAAGAAAATGACACCCACAAAACTTACCAACAGCATCATGGCATATTCCGCCAACATGATGACTGCCCAGCGAAAGCCAGAATATTCCGTTTGAAAACCAGCCACCAATTCAGATTCTGCCTCCGGTAAGTCAAAAGGGGCCCGGTTACTTTCTGCTAACGAAGCGATGAAGAAAATAATCCATGCAAAAAAGAGGATGGGCATTCTGAAAACATTCCACGAAAGAAATCCACCCACGGAGGCAATATCGATACCCGATGACTTAATCCCAAACAAATAGGTTGTTTGATTAGACAGAATTCCTTGTTGGTAAGAAATCTCTTGTAAGTCCAAAGACTGACTGAGGATACACACGGATAAGATGGACAAACCGAGGGGAACTTCATAGGAAATGATTTGTGCAGCCGAGCGGATGGTACCCAGCATACTGTATTTATTATTGGATGCCCAACCGGCTACCACAATGCCGATCACGTCTAACGAGATGATAGCCAATAAGAAGAAAAGGGCGGATGAAAATGGAGCTACCGACCAGGCTGGTGAAAGCGGGAGTACGCTGAACCCCAAAAAAATCGGCACAAAAATTAAGAGCGGAGCAATTTTAAAGAGCTTTTTATCTGCTGCTGCGGGCACGATATCTTCTTTTTGAAGCAGCTTCATCAGATCGGCTACCGTTTGCAGCAGGCCGTAATATCCCACTTCCATAGGCCCGAGCCGATCTTGCATGAAGGCTGAAATTTTACGTTCTGCATAAACGGCTATGACGGTGTAAAGCACCAGAAAAGGCAGAATGAAAAGTAACGTGGTGAGCACTATGTTCTTTAATTTAACTCCAAAGGTGAATTTTTATATCAATTTAAAATCTTCCGAATTGAAGAAAAACCTACATACTTATTATTACTTAATTCCAGAGCGGGTGCCGCTCCAGGGCAACCAGTTCGTGAAAGAATAGCCGGGTGGAAGCCTCAAATGCTTCGGTATAATCGGAAACAAAAAAGTGACGTTCCGGTTTACCGCTTTGATTGAGAAGTTGATTTTCAATGAGATACTCACAAAGTGCTTTCGCTACTACTTCTGCCGAATCAAGAACATCAATTCGATTTTGATAAAACTCGTTGATTTCTTTTTTGATTAGCGGATAATGAGTGCAAGCCAGGACTAGTGCATCAATATTTTCCAGCGTTGCATCCGATAAATATTGAGCAATGATTTCATGACTGATTTGATTGTTGAAGAAGCCTTCTTCAATCATCGGAGCGAGAAGGGGTGTGGCCAGCGAATGCAGAAGTATGTTTTTGTCACCCTCTTTAAGCTTTTGCGCATAAATTCCGGAGTGCACCGTTCGCTTCGTTCCAATCAAACCAATGGTTTTTCCCCCATAATGCCGTGTCAGGTAATCCACCATCGGATCAATAACGTTGATGATGTGCGCATCCTTCCGTACATACTCCTTTAATAATTCGTAGGCTGCGGAGCTGGCTGAGTTGCATGCGATAACAATTACTTTACAGCCCTTCTTTAATAGTACATCAGCAATTTTGATGGAATATGCCTGGATGGCCGCCTCCGATTTATCCCCATACGGCAGGTGGGCGGTATCCCCAAAGTAAATCATGTTTTCATGAGGCAGTAATTGTCGGATGGCATCCGCTACGGTAAGACCACCGATGCCACTATCAAAAATTCCGATGGGGGCACTAACGCTTTTATTCATGGAACCACAAAAATAGCGGCTGTGGGCAGGAATTCGTAATATTGCGCCTAAACTTTAAAACCTGACAGTCATGGGTAATAATCTGCTTAAAGGAAAAAAGGGAATCATCTTTGGAGCGTTGGATGAAAATTCAATCGCCTGGAAAACTGCGTTAAAAGTGAAAGAAGAGGGAGGCGAATTTACACTTACAAATGCCCCCATCGCCATGCGCCTGGGCACCATCAATCAGTTAGCAAAAGCCTGCCAGGCAGAGGTGATTCCTGCGGATGCAACCTCCGAACAGGATCTTAGCAACCTATTTACAAAATCCATGGACGTGTTGGGCGGCAAGCTTGATTTTGTTTTGCACTCCATTGGAATGAGCCCCAACATCCGCAAAGGCAAGGAGTATGGTGATATGAATTACGATTGGTATCTAAAGACCATTGACATCTCTGCCCTGTCATTCCATAAAGTTTTACAGGCCTCCGAAAAGTTGGATGCGATGAACGAGTGGGGGTCGGTAGTTGCCCTAAGTTACATTGCAGCACAGCGCGCCTATCCCGATTATACCGATATGGCCCAGGCAAAAGCCATGCTCGAATCGATTGCCCGCAGCTACGGCCAGCGCTATGGAACCAAAAAGAAAGTGCGGGTGAATACGATTTCTCAATCGCCCACCAAAACTACAGCGGGCACCGGCATCTCGGGATTTGATGTGTTTTTTGATTTTGCACAGATGATGTCACCCCTTGGTAATGCAACTGCCGAAGATTGTGCCAATTACATTACCGTGATGTTCTCCGATTACACCCGCATGGTAACGATGCAGAACCTGATGCACGATGGAGGATTTTCTTCCTCCGGCATAACAAATGAGTTAGTGGCACGATTATCCAAGTAAGGCAGGTAAGACGTGGTCGCCTTTCCACCTTGTAAGATCAACCTGGGCCTGCGGATAATTTCAAAGCGACCGGACGGGTATCATGATCTTGAGACCTGTTTTTACCCGGTTCCCTGGACGGATGTTTTAGAGATTGTTCGTTCGGATTCGTTTTCATTTACACAATCCGGGTTGCCAATTCCCGGGCAAGAAGCAGACAACCTTTGCATTGGTGCTTATCGGATGCTTCAACAAGAATTTCAATTAGCACCCGTAAAAATTCACCTGCACAAAGTGCTGCCTACCGGGGCGGGGTTGGGCGGAGGATCTTCGGATGCCGCCTATACGCTCCGTCTTTTAAGTCAGGTTTTTGAGTTAGGGCTGTCCACCGAGCAACTCCACCAGTATGCTGCTCAATTGGGAAGTGATTGTTCATTTTTTATTCAGGATACCCCCATGTTGGGAAGTGGCCGGGGCCAGATCTTATCACCTTGCTCGGTTATATTGACGGGGTTATACCTGGTGATTGTGAAGCCAGAAATTCATGTTTCAACGGCCGAAGCGTACCAAAACGTAACACCTGCAAAACCTGATCAATTCTTGACAAACGTGTTGGATAGCCCTATTTCCAGTTGGAAGAATACCCTCATTAACGACTTTGAGAAATCAGTTTTTGAAAAGTACCCACGTATTCGAAAAATCAAGGACGATCTGTATGAAGCGGGTGCATTGTATGCCAGCATGAGTGGATCCGGGGCCTCGGTATTTGGCATTTTTAATACACCCGTCAATCTAAAAAGGACCTTTGCGGGAATGACTTACTGGGCCGGCACGGTATCCTGAAATTTTTTCTTTAATACCGGATAGAGAACAACCGCGCTCAAAACGATGAAGGTGCCTACATAAAAATTAAGGCTCATCACTTCCTGGCTTCCAAAAATGATCAACGCCAGGAGGATGCCGTACACGGGTTCCAGGTTCAACGCCAGCTGGATAAAGAAAACAGAAATTTTTCTGGAAAGATTGATTGATACCGAAAAAGCGTAGACGGAGCAAGCCCATGCCATGATGGCGATGTACATCCAATCCAGAAGAGAAGCCTCTAGATTTAATGAAGTGTGCGCAAGTGCCTGGTAGATGGGCATGAACAATAGAATGACAAAGCAAGCTCCTAGCATTTCGTAAAAGGTGATGGTGTAGGCATTTACCCGGTGTATAAGCCTTGAATTGATGACGCTGAATATAGCAGCTGTTAATCCGGAAATAACTCCCAGAAAGAGTCCGAGTGGATGCTGAAAATTAAAGGCAAGAATGATCCCGAGGCCGATCAACACAACACATCCCAATCCGATTTCCAACCAATGAATTTTTTTTCCTTTTACCAGGGGCTCAATGAGGGCCGCCCAGAACGAGCAGGTGGCAAACCCAACCAGACTGGTGGAGGGATTTGAGATTTTTCCGGAACTGAAAAACGTAATCCAATGAATCGCCACGATGATGCTGGTGAGAAAAATTTTGAGGAGGTCGTTACCGGAAACGGAAAATGGTTTTTGAAGGAACAGCATAACCACGCCCATCCCCACGGCAGCCAACAGGGTCCGATAAAAAACCATCTCCACCGAGGGAATGGAAATAAGCTTTCCCAACACCGCGGTGAAGCCCCAAAGAAAAACAATGAAATGGAGTTTAAAATAATCTTGGGTTGTGGCGGTCACCGGGGTACATATTTATACAAACCCATTGAAATTAATGCAAACACCCCATTCGGCAACCAGGCAGCCAGTAAGGGCGGAAGCGAACCGGTTTCCGCAAAAGTACGAGTCATGGTAAAAAACAGGATGAACACGAAGGATAACATAAACCCCAGGGCAATCTGAAATCCGGTTCCGCCCCTGCTCTTTTGCGAGGAAACGATGGCACCCATAAACACCAAAACAAAAATCGTAAATGGAGTAGCAAAGCGAATTTGTTTTTCTACCTCATATATTTCTACCCCGGTTGACCCGCGGAAACGCATTTTTTCAATATGCTGTGTTAGCTCCGGTATCGTCATTCCATCATAGCCACGGTCATTGGCTGCAAAATCTTTTGGCGTAATGGAGAGGGTGGTGTCCATGGTTTCGCCCCGGCTGCTGAATGGTAATCCCGGTGTATTTCTGACCTTAAAGAGGGTGTCCACCTTTTTCATTCGCCAATAGCGTAATGTCCATTTTTGTTTTACCGAGTCCCACTGAATATTTTCTGCCGAGAGTTTTTCAACCAACCGATTATTCTCAAAGCGTTCCAGTGAGAATTGGTTGCCCGTGTTGGCGTGATTATTGAAAAATTGTATAAAGAGCATCACATTGGGCTCGATCTGCATGTGGATGTTGGTACGGCTGCCCAGGTTACTTTTCTTAAAGTACTGCATCTCAAAAACAAGTCTTTCCTGATTTGATTTCGGAATCACCCACCCATTTAAATAAAAGCTTAAACTGGC
>JAEUTZ010000011.1 GCA_016787725.1 Cyclobacteriaceae bacterium
GAGAAACAAAGCCTTGCCCACCAGCATGAACTCGTTAAAAAGCGAAAAGAAGAACTGGACAAGTTCAACGCCCAGAAAGTAGCTTTGCTGGAAGGCATCTCTAAACTCACTGCAGACCAGGCGCGTGAACAACTCATTGAGTCGTTAAAAGAAGAGGCACAGACCAAGGCCAGCTCGTATATTAAAGACATCATGGAACAGGCCAAACTCTCGGCCACAAAAGAAGCCAAGAAAATTGTTGTGGAGACCATTCAACGCACCGCTACCGAGCATGCTGTGGAAAACTGTGTTTCCATTTTTAATATTGAAAGTGACGACATTAAAGGAAAAGTAATTGGTCGTGAGGGCCGCAACATCCGGGCATTGGAAGCAGCTACAGGGGTTGAAATTATAGTGGATGATACTCCGGAAGCCATCATCATTTCAGGCTTTGATCCGGTGCGCAGAGAAATTGCCAGGCTTTCCCTGCATCGCCTCGTTCAGGATGGTCGGATTCACCCGGCCCGCATTGAGGAAATCGTTGCTAAAACGACTAAAAACATTGAAGACGAAATCGTTGAAATCGGGGAACGGACGATTATTGATCTGGGCATTCATGGTCTTGCCCCTGAACTGGTGAAAATGGTGGGGCGCATGCGCTACCGCTCTTCATACGGGCAAAACCTTTTGCAACATTCACGCGAAGTGGCTAACCTCTGCGCCATAATGGCCGCTGAATTAGGTCTGAATGTAAAGCAGGCGAAGCGGGCGGGCTTACTTCACGACATTGGCAAAGTGTGGCCGGAAGAATTAGAAAAACCGCATGCTATCGTAGGCATGGAGCTAGCCCAGAAATATAAAGAGCACCCGGTCATCTGCAATGCCATTGGCGCCCACCACGATGAAATCGAGATGACCAGCATTATTTCGCCAATCGTTCAGGCTTGCGATGCAATTTCGGGAGCCCGGCCCGGGGCGAGACGTGAAGTTATGGAGCAATACATCAAACGTTTGAAAGAACTGGAACAGGTGGGACTGAGCTTTGAAGGGGTAGAGAAATGCTATGCGATTCAAGCCGGACGAGAATTGCGCGTGATGGTGGATGCTGAGAAAGCGACCGATGAACGCGCAGCCCAACTCAGCTTCGACATTTCTCAAAAGATTGAAAAAGACATGCAATACCCTGGACAAATAAAGGTAACGGTAATACGAGAAATGCGAAGTGTTGCCTACGCTAAATAGGCGATGCGTTTACAAACTAGTTGGAGGAGCCCCGATCAGGGGCTTCTTTGTTTTCTGTTCGAACCAACTTTTTTTTGAGCGGTGCTATCTTCACTTTTTGAATTCCTATTTTTAACAAATGTTGCCTAACGAGTATAAGGGTATAGTTCGGTTCGTGTTGCTCCTCGGTGCATTTCTGAGCGGTCTATGTGCCTGTGCACAAATACTTCCGGATAGTGTTGTCAGGCAATCCGCGTTAACGGCATTGGTGAACCGCTATGATCAAGCGGTGGGCGAACATTCCCGCTTGTATAATGGCCCGGAGTACATCGACCTGTATGCCAATAAGATATTAAAAGGACACCCCTACTATCGAACGGATGAGCCCCTGAGGGCAAGCATCGTTTATGATGGCCAGAAATATAACTCGGTTATTCTTCGCTACAACCTGTTTCAAAAGGTGTTGGTCGTAGAACATCCGCGTTCGCATCGGGAAATTGAATTGATTCAGGATCAGATAGAAAATTTTCAGATCGAGGACCGGATTTTTGTACGCCTGACGGAACCCGATCGCGCCTTTTATGCAGTACTGTATGAGGGTTCTCTAAAAATTTACGCTCGATATAATAAAACCATCCAGGAAAGCATGGACGCTAAATCCAAAACCACCGAGTTTCTATTGAAAACAAACTTCTTTATAAAGAAGGGTCACCAATTTCACGAAGTAAGCTCAAAAGCTTCTGTTCTAAGCGTACTTGCAGAAAGAAAAACGGAACTGCGTAAATTTTTAAAACAGGAAAAGATCTCTTACTGGGCTAATAAAGAATATGCCCTGCAACGCATCGGTGCCTACTACGATCAGCTAAATCACTCCGATGAGTAAAATCAAAATTTTTCTCTTCCTTCTGGTTTTGATCAGTAGCCGCACATTGACTTTGGGTCAGGTCAATCCCCTCATCACTGTTCAATCCAATACCCAACCGTTTTTGCAGCTTGTTTCCGAGATCGAACAAAAGACGAACTATCGATTCTTCTTTAATCCTGCCCTGGTTGACAGTCTGGTGGTTACCGTTACTGCCGCACAACAAACGGTTCCCGAAATTCTTGATCAGATTTTCCGAAATACCGACTTCCGCTATGCCATAGACAATAATCACTATATCTACATCACCTTACGGGAACCCATTTTAACGGAGCTGCCGACCAACTTTTTTACGGGCGGCCCTGCCGACAGCCTGGCCCGACAAGTTGATAATTCGCAGTTTGCAGAAGCTGAAAGAATTAAAAGTGAGAAAGTTATTGTCATTGGCAAACGAGGTACAAACACAAAAACCAGTGCTAGTCTGGCGGGTTATGTACGCAGTTCTAAATCAGGAGAGCCGGTGATTGGTGCCTCCGTGATGATTGAAAATCCTTTGATTGGAGCAGCCACTGATGCCAATGGGTATTACACGGTCACCCTTCCAAAGGGGAGCCACCAACTGAAGATTCGCAGCATGGGCATGAAAGGCACCGTCCGGTCCATCATTCTCCACTCCGATGGCATGTTGAACATTGACCTTGAAGAGGACGTGCTGCCCTTGAAAGAAGTAGTGGTGGAATCGGAACGGGATGAGCGGGTGCTCGGGCTTCAAATGGGGTTAGAAAAAATTGATATTAAGACCATGAAGCAAATACCGGTGGCCCTTGGCGAAGTAGATATTTTAAAGGCCATGCTCACATTACCGGGCGTGCAGTCGGTTGGTGAAGCCACGGTGGGCTTTAATGTGCGTGGAGGGGCAACCGACCAAAACCTGATTCTCTTCAACGATGCAGTAATTTATAATCCATCTCACTTGTTCGGTTTCTTTTCATCTTTCAATGCCGATCTGTTAAAAAATGTCGAATTGTATAAAAGTGGAATTCCTGCCGAATATGGAGGTCGGATTTCTTCGGTATTGGATGTTTCGACACGCGAAGGAAATAAAAGGAAGTTTGGTGGTTCTGGTGGCATCAGCCCGATCACCGGCCGGCTTGCCCTAGAGGGTCCCATCGTGAAGGATAAAAGTTCATTTCTGATTGGCGCTCGGTCCACCTATTCGGACTGGCTTTTAAAGCAGATACCCTCCTCGCTTGTTAAGAATAGTGAAGCATCATTTTACGATGTTAACCTGAATTTAAATCACGAGTTCAACGAAAAAAATTCGGTGTATGTGTCGGGATACTTGAGCAAGGACCGGTTTAAGCTGCAAGGAGACACTGCATATGCTTATCAAAATCAGGTTTTGTCAGGAAAGTGGCGACACCTCTTTACCCATAAATTGATGGGTGTACTTACTGCCAATTACAGTGGTTATGATTACACTATTTCCAGCGATAACAACCCGGTTAACGCATTTGAACTGGCTTATTCCATTAAGCAATTTCAGGCCAAGGCAGATTTCACATATTTTCTCAACACCCGACATACAGTAAGCTTTGGCGTTGGCGCTATCAATTATCATTTGGAACCTGGCACCTTACAACCTACGGGTTCGGAATCGATTATCCTACCAGATGTACTTCAGAAAGAACAAGCCCTCGAAGGTTCCATTTATGTTGGCGATAATTTTGAAGTAACCCCAAAACTTTCCGTTTACGTAGGACTACGGTATACCTATTTCAAAAACTACGGCCCCCGCGATGTTTATCTTTATCAACAAGGCCCAAAAGATGTAAGTACCATTGTGGATACCGTGGCTGTTGCCTCTGGTAAAAATGTTGCCAACTACAACGGGCCAGAAATCCGGATCTCCGGCCGATACAGCGTTACCCGTAATGCCTCCCTAAAATTAAGTTTTAACCGCTTGCGTCAATACATCCAAATGCTTTCCAATACAACAGCCATCACCCCAACCGATATCTGGAAACTTAGTGATTCGTATATCAAACCTCTAATTGGAGACCAGATCTCGCTCGGGTATTATCAGAACTTCACCAAAAAATCGATTGAGCTTTCCGTTGAGGCGTACTACAAAACGATGCAAAACTTTCTTGATTACAAAGGCGGTGCAGAATTGATTCTCAATCATCATATAGAAACGGATGTGTTGAATGCTGATGGTATTGCCTATGGCGCGGAATTTATGATAAAGAAATCCAGTGGTAAATTGAACGGATGGCTCAGCTATGCGTATTCGAGATCCTTATTAAAAACCGTAGGCGATACCGAAGTGGAAACCATTAACCGGGGCGAATACTATCCCAGCAATTATGACAAACCGCATGCAATCAACTTAATCGGAAATTACAAATTCAATCGCAGGTTTAGTTTTTCATTAAACATGGTGTACAATACCGGCAGACCGATCACCTTGCCCGTTGCCAAATACACGCTGGAAGGCAGCGGTCGTTTGTTATACTCCGATCGAAACCAATATCGGATTCCTGACTACTTCCGCACCGATTTCTCGTTTAATATTGAAGGCAATCACAAAATAAAAAAACTGGCACACAGCAGCTGGAGCATATCCGTGTATAACCTTACTGGAAGACGAAATGCATATTCCGTGTATTTCACTTCTGAGAATGGCGTTGTGAAAGGGTATAAACTTTCCATTTTCGGAAATCCGATTCCTACCATCACCTATAACTTTAAGTTTTAATTGATGAGGCGACTTCTTTTTATAGTGATTCTGGTAACCGGGTGTATTGATCCCTACTTTCCGCCAGAGATAGAATCGACCGAACCCATTTTGGTGATTGATGGATTTATTGATACCCAGGGTACGAGCACGATCCGATTAACCAGAACCCAAAGATTGACGGAAGAAGGTCTTTCGCAGACAGAAACCGGGGCTACTCTGTGGGTGGAAGACACACAAGGCTTGAAAACATTTCTGAATGAAACCGGGAATGGAAACTATGAATTGCCGCAACAAGCCTTCTTGTCAACAACATATCGTCTATCCATCCGAACCGCACAGGGCAAAGAGTATATTTCGGACTTTGTGCCAATCAAAAACAGCCCCCCTATTGACAGCCTAAGTTGGGGATTAACTTCCGATCAGGGCGTTGAAATATTTGTAAGCACCCATGATCCCGAAACCGGGGAAGGATACTACCGATGGACATTCGAAGAAACCTGGCTGTATACATCAGCCGGACAATCTACCTACGTCTTTGACCCGGTTACAAGGGCTGTTTCCGTTCGAGAAGAGGATATTTATCATTGTTATAGAAACGATCGATCCAGTGATATTCTGGTTGGGAATACAACCCGTTTGAGTGAAAACCGTATCAGCGAATTTCCTCTGACGTACATTCCGCAAACTTCGGAGCGAACTCGCTATAAGTATAGTATACTGGTAAGTCAATATTCCATTACACAAAGTGCTTACAATTATTGGCAGCAAATAAAAAAAACTACGGAAGATCTGGGTACATTATTTGGCCCGCTTCCCTCACAAGTAGTGGGTAACTTCACGTGTATCAGCAACCCATCAGAACCGGTATTGGGATATTTTGCAATCGGAAGCGTTTCCCGTCAGCGGCTTTTTATCCCCTGGCAGGAACTCCCCACGCCATCCGTCTACGAAACACCGTATGAACAGTGTGAAGTCTGGGAAATATTATTAGAAAACTTTTACACATTCAATGGCAGTCCCTTTCTGTTGCTGTACGGTATCCCCAATCCAAATGGTCCGGGTATTATCGGATATTACTATGCCACGGAGCGCTGTGCAGATTGTCGGTTAACGGGCGGAACAACAACGAAACCTGATTTTTGGGAATGAAATTACATAAGCAGGTACTCCTTATAATTTTTTGTATAGGGGTTATACCGGGATTTACTCAACGCCCAGAAATGGACAAGTTTTTAACCCGGTTTCATGAGCACGAGAAAGAATTCCTCCAAGAAAAAATTTTTCTACACCTGGACCGTACGTTTTATATGGCAGGTGAGACAATATGGTTGAAGGCTTACCTGGTGGATGGGTACGTTCACCAACCCCTGGCTTCGAGCAAAGTGGCCTATGTGGAAATTCTGAACGCTTCCAATGAGGCAGTCGCACAGTTGAAAATTGAACTCCAGAACGGAATCGGTACCGGATCGATTGACCTGTCTGCTACCCTAAATTCGGGAAATTTTCAAGTACGCGCCTATACGAACTGGATGAAGAATTTTGGTTCGGAGTTTTTTTTCCATCAACCGATAACGATCATTAATCCATTTCGCACAATCGAAGTCTTGCCCAATTCCAACTCCAATCTGGATATCCAATTTTTTCCGGAAGGGGGAACTCTCTTGACCGGGGTGGAGTCACAAGTGGCGTTCCGGGTCGTGAATGCTGCCGGGAACGGCATTGATTTTAATGGATACATCTTGGCGAATAGCGGAGATACAGTAGAACACTTTAAGCCTTGGAAATTCGGTGTGGGAAAATTCAAATTCACACCTTCATCTACCGATTCATACAAAGTCGTCATCAAAGAAATAAATGGTTCTACCCAACGGGCAGAATTAGGACCTGTCTTCTCGTCAGGATATGCTATCCGGGTAATCAGCACAGCCGATAATTTTGAAATTCATATAACCGGAAAGGGCAAAGAAGTTTATTTACCCTTGATTTACCTGATTGGACATACCCGACAAGTTATTAAAGTAGCCGAAGCGGTTACGTTGCGGGAGGGCCAGGCAATGATTCGTGTTCCTAAAAAATCGCTGGGGGAAGGCATTTCCCATCTTACGGTGTTCAATTCAGAATTTAAACCCGTATGTGAGCGATTGGTTTTTATAAAGCCTGCCACCACAAACGTGCCAGTGACAATGGATCAGGAATCGTATGGCACCCGCGCGCGAATTAAACTTACGCTCCGCTCAGAATTACAATCTGCTGATTCGCTCCAACTCTCCCTATCGGTTCATAAGAATGATTCCCTCAAGCAATTTGATCATACGAATTTTCCTGAATTCCTCTGGTTAACGAGTGAACTTAAAGGCTCTATTGAATCTCCCGGATATTATTTTTCAGATGAACCTGATGTTGCCGAAGGCCTGGACAACCTGATGTTAACGCACGGCTGGAGTCGGTTTCGATGGGAAGATCTGAGGGATGCCAGAATACACATCACTTATTTGCCGGAATATCGGGGTCACCTGATTTATGGTAAAGTCCTTAATCGGGATACTTCCAGTCCTCTGCCCAACGTATTAACCTACCTGGCCTGGCCTCAGAAAAGAATTCAATTTGCTCAGGCGATCAGCAATGATGCCGGTACAATCCGATTCGAAACAAATCAATTGATAGGAAGACAAAAACTTATTATTCAACCTTCGCTGGCCGATAGTACGGCTCGTATTGCATTAACAACCCCTTTCTTCAATGAGTATGCAAGAGCAATTCCGCAGCTCCTATTGTCAAAGGAGCTTACCCGGCAACTCACCACCCGAAGCGTTTCCATGCAAGTGCTCGATGCCTTCAAAAGAAAAGCACAAACCACAGCGATCCGTTCCGACAGTGCTACCTTTTATGGCCGGGCGCAGGAAGAATATAAACTGGATGACTACACACGATTTCCGTTGATGGAAGAAGTGATGCGCGAATATGTAAAAGGGGTGCGGGTTAGGAAAAGAGAGGGTCAGTTTATATTCAAAATCCTGAATACGGCCAATAATACCGTGTTTGATCAGGAGCCCCTTGTGCTGTTGGATGGAGTTCCTTTAATGAATGTAGCAGGCATCATGGAGTTTGACCCCTTAAAGATTAAACAACTGGATGTAATCACTACCAAATACTTTTTGGGCTCCCAAACGTATGAGGGCATTATAAGTTATAGAACGTATCAAGGCGACCTTGCTGGTTACCCGCTTATTCCACATGCTCTTGTTTTGGATTATGAGGGGCTGCAAGCGGCCAAAGAGTTTTTTGCCCCGAAATACGAAACCAAACAACAATTGGAAAGCCGGGTTCCGGATGCACGAACCTTGTTGCATTGGGCACCCCATATTAATCTTACAAAGATTGGTCATTCGATTGAATTTTATTCTTCCGATCAACCCGGGAGTTATGATGTTGTAATTCAGGGAATCTCTTCCACCGGCCTACCCGTGTTTCAGCGAAGCGCCTTCACAGTTAAAAGATAGGATTGCATTTCAATCGATGTAGAAAATAAATCCGAACTGATATTTCAATACCTGACTACCAATTGGTTATTTCACCGATCAAATAAGTCTGTGACTACCCCACGCATCGCTGTTAAGCTTATTTTTTTCATTAATGGATTTGTACACGCCAATCTGGCTTCCCGCTTTCCAAAAATTCAGGAACTCTTTTCGATTGATAATGGCCTTTTAGGATTCGTGTTGTTGTCTTCTTCGGTAGGTGCCCTGCTGGCCATGCCCTTTACGGGATGGTTGATCATCCGGAACGGAAGCAGAAGGATTACTGTCTTTTCTGTTTTCGTTTACTGTCTTTTCGTTCCGCTGGTTCCGCTGTTGCCGGGCATTGTGGGGCTTCTCCTCATTTTCTTTATCATGGGGCTAACAGCCGGGATGTTGGATGTATCCATGAATTCTCAGGCCGTGATGGTTGAACAACAACACAGCAAACCTATTATGACTTCATTCCATGCATTGTTTAGTGTTGGGATGGTGGCCGGTGCGGGACTTGGAGCACTCTTTATCAAATTGAATACAACCCTATTTATACACCTGAGCACAATTACCGCATTAGGATTAGTTGGCGCAGCCTGGGCACGCTATCATCTTATTCATGATAAACCAAAAGAAAAGGTGGCCGAAGGTCCTGCTTTTCGGCTTCCCAATGCAGGCATGATCAGCATTGGAGTTATTGCGTTTTGTTGCATGCTGGGCGAAGGCGCTATGGCCGATTGGAGCACCAACTATATGCAAAAAATAGCCCACGCAGATAAAGCATTAGCCCCCATTGGGCTTTCCGCTTTTGCTTTGGCCATGACTATTGGAAGGTTTTTTGGTGACTCGGCACGAGCAAAAATGGGTGACCGAACATTGATGATTGCCTGTGGACTGATTTCCACTTTTGGGCTGGTATTTACATTGGCATTTATTCAACCCTATGCCGTAATTCTGGGGCTATTTATCACGGGTGTAGGACTCTCTTCGGTGGTACCCATCGCCTACAGTATTTCAGGAAATACAAAAGACCTTTCTCCCGGAGTCGGCTTAGCCATGGTTACCACGGTGGGGTACTCCGGATTTTTATTTGGGCCCCCGATTATTGGTCTGATTGCCGATTTGTATTCCTTGCGCATTTCGTTAGGCCTGGTGGCCATATTATTTGTGGTTATGACCGTATTGAGTGCTCGGTATAAATCATAAGATATGGAAATCAAACAGATTGAGCATGGCTCGAAAGGAGCCTTTCTTGTTGAAGAAAATAATGAAAGGCTTGCGGAAATGACCTATTCCAAAGCAGGCGATAAACTTCTGATTATCGACCATACTGAAGTGTCAGATCAATTACGAGGTACAGGTGCCGGAAAAAAATTGGTGTTGGCAGCTGTTGAATTTGCACGAAAATCAGATCGGAAAATTCTTCCACTTTGTCCTTTTGCCAAATCCGTTTTTGATCGCACCCCGGAAATACACGATGTCCTGAGCCAATAAGTATGCCTCTCATCCCCTCGGCCTATCAAAACCGTCCCCTCTATCTCATCAATGGACACCTGGAGACCATTGTGCCGAGTATATTCAGAAAGGTGGAAGGTAGTTATCAACGTGAACGGCTCGAGTTAGCCGATGGAGACTTTGTGGACCTTGATTGGATGTCTCTTCAACGCGAAAACCTGGTCATTATCTCACATGGCCTGGAAGGAAACAGCGAGCGACATTATTCGAAGGGTATGGCTGGCTATTTTTTTCAACGAGGTTGGGATGCGCTTGCCTGGAATTGCAGAGGGTGCAGCGGTGAAATGAACCGGCTACCCCGGTTTTATCATCATGGAGCGACCGAAGATCTGTCTGCTGTGGTCGATCATGCCATTCAAAAAGGGTATACCAGCATTTCCCTGGTGGGCTTCAGTATGGGCGGCAGTATGACGTTAAAATATCTGGGCGAGAAAAAAGATAATTTGAATACAATCGTGAAATCGGCTGTCGTCTTTTCTGTACCCTGCCACCTGGGGGCCAGTGCACAAGCCTTGGATCAACCTGAAAACCGGTTTTATCTGAACCGATTCTTGAAAAAACTCAGAAAAAAAATCCTGGCAAAATCTGTCACGTTTCCAGATCGGATTTCAGCAGCGGGATTTGATGCCATTAACTCCTTTCGTGAATTTGACAATCGGTACACCGCGCCTCTGCATGGGTTTGCGGATGCCGATGATTTCTATACGCGTGCCTCCAGTTTTCCCTTTCTGACACGCATTGAGATCCCGACTTTGATCGTGAATGCGATGAACGATCCCTTCTTACCCGAGGCGTGTTATCCTTTCGAAATCGCGAAGAACCATCCAAAACTCATGCTGGAAACCCCAGCTGTAGGTGGCCACGTAGGCTTTACTCTGGCGGGACGCCATGAAAACTGGATGGAGTTACGGGCTTTTGAGTTTATACAAGTTCACTAAATCTTACAGGTAAGTTTAGTACCTTGATTACCTAAAATAAGTCCAGTATGAAATTTCTACCGGTTCTGATTATCCTCGTAAGTTCAACAGCTTTTGCACAACAAAATGATGGAGTTGTCGATCTAAAAAAACACAAAATTGTGATGCAATTCAGTGACAGCGATTCCGTATCGCAGGCAACAGTTGTTGGTCAGGTAAAAAACATTCGCACGGCCTGGCCGAATGCGCAGATAGAAGTGGTTTGTCATGGTCCCGGGCTGGATTTGCTGGTTTCATCGAAATCAAAAGCGGCCGCACAAGTAGCAGAATGGAGTGCAAAAGGAATTGTATTTGCTGCCTGTAATAATACCATGAAACGGAGAAACATCAACAAAGAAGAACTTTTACCGACCAGCTTGGTTGTCCCCTCTGCCATTATTGAGCTTACCTTAAAACAAGAAAACGGATGGGCCTATATTAAAGGTGGCCATTGATTCTTGTATTCGTGAATTTGGCGGTTACGGACTTTTCCAGGATGTATGTTTTATTTTGCTGAAGGTAAAGCAAATGCTACATAGCTGTCCCCTGATTTACTCCCAATCTTACCCCCGCCACAAGCGATCACAACAAATTGTCGTCCATCAACGATGTAGGTTGCCGGAGTAGCATACCCTGCCGCGGGTAAATTCGCTTGCCATAAAACCTCACCGGTATCCTTATCAAAAGCCCGGATTTTTTCATCCTTGGTGGCGGCAATAAATATCAATCCACTCTTCGTAACCAATGGACCTCCATAGTTTTCTGTACCGGTGGGTGGTATTCCGCGCTTCGTTAATTCTTCATACTCGCCCAGCGGAACCTTCCAGAGCAACTCACCTGTATTAAGGTTTACCGCATTCAACGTTCCCCAGGGCGGTTTAATGCCTGGATAGCCGTTGGCATCCAGAAAGCGATTGTAGCCAGTCATCGTGTAAGGCACTAAATCAAGAATACTTTTGGTATTTGAAACTGTAGAGGTAGGCTCCTTACTTGCCGGTTCTTTTTCCTCCAATTCCAATAAAAATGCAAGCAACGCTTCCTTATCGGGCCCTTTAATCTGAGCAAATGCCGGCATCATGTTTTTCCCCTTCTCAATGATGCTCCACAATTGCTGGGCGTTGTATTTCGCTTTCATATTCAAAACACCAGGAAACGAGCTTCCTATTCCCTTTCGATCTGGTCCATGACACGCTACACAATAGGTACCGTATACTGCTTCTCCCCGGCCTTTTAATGAGGCCGCATTTCTCTTACCGGGAATATCAATTATGGTAAGTGACCAGGGCAGCTCACTGCTGTTCACATACAATATTCCCGTCTCTGGGTCAACGGCCGCACCGCCCCATTCACCGCCACCATCAAATCCTGGAAAAATCCACACCCCTTTCTTGCTGGGAGGTGTAAAGGGCTCTCCAAACTGAATGGTTTTGAACTTCGCTACTAAAGCAGCATGGGTGGCACTGTCAAGATCTGAAATATCCTCTTCTGAAAATGACTGGCGTGCAAAAGGCTCTGGTAAGGTTGGAATCGGTTGGGTTGGATAGGCAACTTCGCCAGGTAAATCGGAGGCGGGTACGGGGCGCTCTTCGATTGGAAACAACGGCTCTCCCGTCTGGCGGTCGAAAATAAATATGTAACCGTGTTTGGTAATCTGTGCTACTGCTTCCACCTTTTTTCCATTGTGGGTAAGGGTGACCAGATTAGGATTGGCCGGAAGATCGCGATCCCACAAATCGTGATGCACTACCTGATAATGCCAGATCCTTTTGCCTGTGGCGGCATCGAGCGCGATGAGCGAATTGCCAAACAAGTTGGCACCGGGTCGGATGCCTCCATAGAAATCGCCTCCAATGGAACCGGTTGGTACATACACGATGCCGCGCACTTCATCCAGCGACATTCCCGCCCAGTTATTCGCACCCCCAAATTTCTTCCAGGCATCCGGATCCTCCCACGAATCATGACCCACCTCACCTGGCTGTGGAATAGTGTGAAAAATCCATTTCACTTCTCCAGTATGTACATCAAACGCGCGAATATGTCCCGGTGCTGCATCGGCCGACTCGGCAACCCGATGACCCATAATCAATAAATCCTTATAAATAATACCCGGTGTAGTGGCTGCAACAAAGGGATTGAACGTGCCGGGATCGCGTTCAAGATTTTCCGTCAGCTCGATGTAGCCTCCCTTCCCAAAACTTTCAACATGCCTGCCCGTAGCGGCATTGATGGCCCAGGTTTTGGAGCCCGTATTAAAAAAGACTCGCTTGTCGGAGCCATTGTCATCTTCCCAATAGACAACTCCCCGGTTTACTTTGTAAAAAGCATACCGGTCATTTTTTGAAACCGTATCGATGGAGACCGGATCAAAAATCCATTTTACTTCACCTGTTGCTGCGTTTAATGCAAAAAGCTTTAACCGCGGAGTGGTGCCGTACAGGATCCCTTCCACCATAATCGGATTACATTGATTCTGCGACCGGTTCGTGGAATCTTTATCCCCTGATACATAGGTCCAGGCAACTTGCAGTTCGCTTACGTTGGCGGGCGTGATCTGGGTGTTGGATGAATACCGGTTTCCCGCTTTACTACCAGCGTAGGTAGGCCAGTCTGTAATTTCCTTGGACTTCTGACAAGCCACCAAACCAGCAACCAGAAGTAAAAGAGTGAATCGCCTCATCTTCAATTCAGAATATAGAGCTCCTAGTAAATTACCCAAACGGCTCCCAGGCCGGCATCCCAAAGCTTTTTGTTTAGAGCGGGTATATCCTTTTCAACAAATTCATTCGCCCGCGCTTTCAGCGCCTTCCATGTCGCATTGTATTCGTTTAACAGCTCCAGCGAAGGCTTATTTACCCGGGGAATGTCACTTTCGGTTTGATTGATCAGAAATAAATAGTTTGCTGTAAACTTGTTGGGAAAGTTTTCCACATCGTCATACGCTTTCGACTTTCGTTGAATCATGTCTTCATCCCATTGCCTCATTCGGGAAGCTAAGGCCGTGCCTTCCGAGCGTATTATATCATATTTACTTTCGGCCGGTAATTGTTTCATCAATCGCTCCAACTGCTTGCGTTTCTCATCAAGAGAATTAATCATCTGATGCATAATGGTAACTTCATTCTCCATGGCACTCATCACCTCATGATACTGCTGATAGGTAGCAGCATCGAGCGAGTATAGTGGATTGGGAAGTATCTCAAACTGAGTGGTTGTAGTTTGTGTGCCGGATTTCAGAATGGCCTGGTATTTTCCGGGAGGAGCCTTATGACCGCGGAAACTGCTTTCAATATAGGTGCCCGCTACCCCTGCCATGGTTGGATAGCGCATATTCCATACAAAGCGGTTAAGGCCTTTGGATTTTGAAAGTACGGGTTCAGCGGGAGGACCACCATCATGTTCCTGGAAAGTAGTGTCTCGTTTTGAACTAAAAGATCGCACCAATTTCCCCTGCGCGTCTCGTATTTCCAGTTGAATATTTTCTGAAGATTTTAATTCCGGTAAGGCATAATATATTACCACTCCCGTAGCCGGGTTAACACCAACATAGGGATTGGTTCCATCGGATGAGCCATCCATGGCACTATAGCCACTGACAATTACCGCATTCTCTGGCTGATAAAGATGAAGGTCGGACGGAGGCTTCTGCTGACGAATCAATTCAAGATCATCAAAAATCCAAAACGATCGTCCCGAAGTAGCCGCGATCAAATCTCCTTTATGAATGCGCAGATCAGTAATGGGTGTAATGGGGAGATTGAGTTGGAAAGACGACCAGTCATTACCACCATTAAAGGATACAAACACACCCAATTCTGTACCGGCAAATAATAAATCCTTGCGCTTGTCATCTTCACGTACAACCCGGGTAAAAGCATTATTTGGAATACCCGAATTTATACTTGACCAGGTCTTTCCATAGTCAGTGGTTTTGTACAAGGCAGGTGTATGATCGTTAAACTTATAGCGGGTGGTGGCGATGTAAGCGGTTGCTTTATCGTGCGGAGAAACCTCGATGGCATTGATCAAACATTCCTGAAGGCCCGTGGGCGTAACATTTTGCCAGCTGGCACCGTTATCCCGGGTGATGTGTACCAGACCATCATCACTGCCCGTCCAGATTACACCTTTTTCATGCGGTGACTCCATCACATAACTCAGAGTGCCATAATTCTCGGCACCAACGGCCTCATTCGTATAAGGGCCACCACCCTTCCCCTGCTTTGACTTTTCATTTCTTGTCAGGTCGGGAGATGCTTCTGTCCAGGTTTTTCCCAGGTCGGTGGTTCGAAGTAAATATTGAGATCCATGGTAATAGGTAGTAGGCTCATGTTTCGACCAAATAATGGGGGCATTCCAGTTAAAACGATACTTCATGTCATTGGCATCCATACCGAGGTATTGAATGGGTGCAGCCATGATGTTAGTGCCGGCCCGCGCCCTGGTATCCAGCACTTCAATGGTGCCCTGGTAGCTGCCCCCTAAAACAATACGCGGATCATCCGGATTGAAGGCCAGGAAGGCACTCTCTCCACCCGCAGAAGAAGTCCAGCTGCGGGACGTAATGCCCCATCCGCCCAATTCTCGACTGGAAATGATAACGGATGTATTGTCTTGCTGACCTGCATAAATATTGTAAGGAAATTGATTATCAACATTAATCCGATAAAACTGAGCCGTTGGCATATTGCTCTGCGAAGACCATGTCTTTCCATAGTTTACACTGATGGCGGCTCCTCCATCATTGGCAATCACCATATTTTTCGGATTGTGTGGATTGATCCATAAGTCATGAAAATCCCCGTGGGTACCGGAGAGGTTCTCCCAGGTTTTACCACCATCTTCGGAGCGAAGAGCAGGGGCGCTTAACACATAAATAGTGTTTTCGTTTTTCGGATCGGTGAATAACTCAATATAATACCACGCCCGCTGAATGAGCCGATGATCGTTTGTAACGCGCGTCCAACTCTTACCTGCGTTATTGGAAACAAACAACCCGCCTAATTCCTTTTCGGAATCGCTTTCCAATAATAAATAGACTTTGTCTGAGTTTGATCGACAAACCGAAACAGCCATTTTGCCAAGTTCCTGGGGCAATCCATCATGAATCTTGTCCCAGGTAGCTCCGGCATCCACGGATTTGTACAGCCCGGAACCTGCTCCGCCACTGATTACCTTCCACGGGAGACGTCCATATTCATTCATGGCGGCATACAACACGCGCGGGTTATTCATATCCATCGAGATTTCCACGCAGCCGGCTTTATCATTAACATACAAGACCTTATTCCAGGTAGTGCCCCCATCAATAGATTTATAAACACCTCGTTCCGTAGAAGCGCTATACAACGCTCCCTGCGCAGCGACATACACTACGTTTGGATCTTTAGGATGAATGACAATTCGGGAAATATGTTGTGTTTGATCGAGCCCCAGTTTTGTCCAGGTTTTACCGGCATCGGTGGATTTATATACACCATCCCCATGATGGGTCATGACACCCCGTACTGCATGTTCTCCCATGCCAACATAAACTACGTTAGGGTCACTTTCTGAAACGGCCACGGCACCTACTGAACCCGTTTTGAAGTAACCATCGGAAATGTTTCTCCAGGTGATCCCCAGATCATCCGTCTTCCACAAACCACCTCCGGTGGTTCCCATGTAATACGTGTTGATATCACCCACTACCCCGGAGGCCGCTACTGAACGGCCGCCCCGAAACGGTCCGATGCTGCGCCACCTGGCCACCTTGTACAGTTCGTTGAAGTCCGTGGAAGTTTTGCTTGCGGGCTGAATCGTAGAACTTGATTTTCTGTTTTTCTGAGCTTGTGTGGGAATCGACAACGCACACAACAGAAACAAGAAGGAAAGAATTTTACGCATATAGGAAGGTAATTGACTTTTGAAATATAGTTGATATTTCCATACCCCGATCAGGATATGTTACCAAGGGTTATTCGGAAAATACAAACTCGGTGCCCGCCACATAATTGGGGTAAATCATGAGGTGTTTTCGCTTCACTTCCTCAAACAGGATTCGTTTTAATTCTTTTATATTTTCCTTCTTCTCAGCCGAGATAAATACAACTTTCTCGAATCCATGCTGCCGGTAATATCCCTTCAATTCATCTCCCGGAACAGATTGGTCATTCTTCTCCAATAGATCCATCTTGTTTAATACCAATATAGTGGTAATGTTTCCAGCGCCTAACTCGGTGAGGGTATTCTTAACAACTTCGATCTGATTGTCATGAAAAGGGTGAGCAACATCTACCACATGTAATAAGATGTCTGACTCACGCACTTCATCGAGTGTGGACTTAAAGGATTCAATCAAATGATGGGGAAGTTTGCGAATGAATCCTACCGTATCAGAAAGCAAGAAGGGAATATCTCCGATCACCACCTTTCGAACGGTGGCATCCACGGTAGCAAAGAGTTTATTTTCTGCCTTTACCGCTGACTTTGACAATAAATTCATCAACGTGGATTTGCCCACATTGGTATAACCTACCAGTGCCACCCGAACAATGTTGCTCCTGGATTTACGCTGCGTTTTCCGTTGTTTATCAATCTTTTCAAGCTCGTCCTTGAGCAAGGAAATCCGGTAACGGATGTTCCTACGGTCCGTTTCAATTTCACGTTCACCAGCACCCCCCCGGGTACCGGTTCCCCCACGCTGCCGCTCCAGGTGGGTCCACAAACGGGTAAGGCGTGGTAAAAGGTACTGATTCATCGCGAGTTCGACCTGTGCCCGGGCCTGAGCGGTTTGTGCACGCATCGAAAAAATATCAAGAATGAGCAGGCTTCGGTCATAAACCCTGACTTTCACAGGCCGTTCAGGAGTATTCAACTCCTTTTCGAGGTTCCGTAACTGCGAGGGACTCAGGTCATCATCAAAAATGACATTTTCAATCTCGTGATTTACAACAAAAGCCGTGATTTCCGCGAGCTTTCCTTTGCCAACAAACGTGCGAACATCCGGAGTCTCAAGGCGTTGTACGAATTGTTGCTTCGTTTCAATACCTGCAGTCTCAGCAAGAAATGCCAATTCATCTAAATGCTCGTTTGTAATTTCAGGGTTTCTATCTGCCAGTGCTACTAAAACAGCCTTAATCATCTCTACCTATTTCGAATTAGAAAACAAACTTACCGCATTCCCATTCAGCCTTTATCAGCCGGTTACTTTTTTCCACTTTTGCCTGATATATGTAAGTATTTTGTAAGAAAACTGCAATATTTGAACAATAATAGAGCTTTAACCTTAACCTAGTCTTATTCCATGCCTATTAAGGCGGAATCGTTGGCCCATGAAGATCGCAATTGTCCTGAATACGTCTTGGAATATCTACAATTTCAGGATGAATTTTGTCAAAACCCTGCTCCACAAAGGTTACCAAGTTCACACGATCGCCCCCCACGATATGTATACACATTTTCTGGAAGAAGCAGGATGTGTGCACCATGATGTAAAAATGGATAGCCGGGGCGTGAACCCGATAAAGGACATTGCACTCATCTTTGAGTTGTGGTCCATTTATAGAAAGTTGCGGCCCGATGTAATTCTACATTTTACGATCAAACCCAATATTTACGGCACGCTGGCAGCCAGTTTATTGCGAATCCCGAGCATTAATAATGTCTGTGGCCTAGGTACGGTCTTTTTAAAAAAGAATCTCGTTTCGAGTGTTGCCATTGCTCTTTACAAATTTGCTTTTCGCTTTCCCAAAAAGGTTTTCTTTCAAAATTCCGATGATCAAGCTCTATTTCTGAATAAAAAGTTGGTGTCTCCAGAAGTGGCCGGATTAATCCCGGGCTCAGGCATCGATCTTTCCCGGTTCCAACCGCTTACGTTCAAGCGAAACGAGACCTTCACTTTTCTCCTCATCTCCCGTTTGATTACAGATAAGGGAATCCTGGAATACATCGAAGCTATAAAGAAATTAACACATAAGGGAGTGAGGGCCCGCTTTCAGTTATTGGGAGCCAAAGATCCTGAGCATAGAAGGGGAATTAAAGTACCGATTATTGAAGATTGGATTCGTTCCGGGACCATTGAATATCTAGGTACGACCGATGACGTGCGGGGATTTATACAGGCCGCGGATTGCGTAGTACTTCCTTCTTACCGTGAAGGTATTCCCCGGACTTTATTGGAAGCGGCCGGTTCAGCCAAACCCATTGTAGCCACCAACGTGCCCGGCTGCCATCATGTAGTTGAAAATCGATACAACGGCCTGTTGTGTGAGTTAAGAAGTGCTGAGGACCTCGCCTCCAAAATGGAAGAAATGCTTAATTTGAATGATCAGCAACTGAAGCGCCTGGGGGAAAACGGTCGTAAGAAAATGGAGTTGGAATTCGATGAAAATCTTGTCATCTCGAAATACCTCACGGAGATCGACTCACTGCAAGACGTCAGCTAGTCCAGCCTGAGCCATTGCGCTCCTATTCGATAAAATCCGTAATTTCACCTGTTCAAAATTATGGCCGTGCGCAACTTCTATTCCGTACTAGTTCTCTTACTTGCCAGTTCCTGCGCTTCCTATCGATACAACATCATGTTTAAGTCCACTGACAACGTTCAGCCAGAAGTGGTTTCCAAAGAAGTACTGTCGGTCGAGAAGAATTATGTCATCCAAAAGAACGACTTGCTAGCGCTGGAAGTCCATTCGAATAAAGGGGAAAGACTCATTGACCCGGTGCCCGAATTAAGCCGCACGAACGCAAACGTTCAGGATGATAAAGAAAATGATCCAAGTTACCTGGTTGACTTGAATGGAATTGTTCGTTTTCCCATGGTGGGTGAGGTACAATTGGAAGGGTTAACGCTCAGGCAGGCTGAAGATATTCTAAAAAAAGAATATACCCAGTTTTTTAAAGAGCCGTATGTATTGTTGCGATACCTGAATAAGCGTGTCGTGATGTTGGGCGCAACAGGTGGGCAAGTCATTCCGCTTACGAACGAAAATACGAAACTGGTTGAGGTATTGGCACTTGCTAAAGGTTTACCAAATGACTCGAAAGCCCATACCATTCGTTTGATTCGGGGGGAGCGTGTGTTTCAGATCGATCTGAGTACAATTGAAGGATTTCGGCAGGGAAATATTATCGTGGAACCCAACGATGTTGTCTATGTGGAACCCATCCGAAGACCCTACAGCGAAGCGTTGCGCGACTACGCGGGTGCTGTTAGCATTCTGGTAAGTTTAGCTACCCTTTTAGCTGTTATCAACACGCTGTAGGATGGTTACTAAAAGCGACATCCGTCAACCTGCACCCGATTCCATCGACCCGGAAAAGCTTTTATCAGTATTCCGCAAGAATTTACGGTGGATCATATTGATCTTCCTCGCTTCGAATTTTGTTGCTTACCTCACCATCCGATACACTAAAGATTTATTTGAGTCGGAATCAGAATTAAAGTTGGACATAAAACGAGATGCGACTGAGCTCGGAATTAAAACGGTAATCGAAGATCAGAACCTGAATATGGTCTCTGGAGAAATTGAACAAATCAAATCCAAACTTTTCTTCAACCGGCTCATTGACTCCATGGATTTGAAGGTGAGTTACTTTAGCGTGGGCAAGGTTCTCAAAAATGAAATGTACAGGCACTCCTCGTTTGAAGTTCAGTACACTGCTGTCAATCCCGCTCATTATGACATTCCGATTTACTTTGATTTTCTTGAAAATAATCAATATCGGATCAAGGTGGGTGATTCCGGACCCGTGGCCATCGGCAACTATGATAGAACCATTGATGTAGAAGGCACGGTGTTGTCCATCAGAAAAACAATTTACTATAGCGAAAATGACGACAACGACTATTATTTTGTTCTCAACAGTCGAAATCGCTTGATTGACTACCTATCCACCAACATTCAGGTAGAGCCGCTCAACTTCAATGCCAATACCATACGAATCTCATTCCAGGATAACAATGCACTAAAGGCCCACGACATTGTGAATAAGATTGATTCGCTTTACATACTCTACAGCAACCTTCAGAAAAATCTTGCCAATAAGCAGAAAATCGATTGGCTTAACCGTGAATTGAAACAGGTTGAACAGCGGATGGAGGATTACGAGAATTACTTCGAAAACTTCACCTTGAAAAACAAGAGCAGTGACCTCTCTCTGGACCTAAAAAAGACCATTGTCGCCATCAACAGAGTTGATTCACAGCGGTATGACTTGAATAAAAAACTGCTTGAACTTAATGACGTAATTGAAAAGATAAACTCCAACTCCCTAACAATCGGCAATCAACCTTACAAATTTTTGCCTGAGTATCTGAATAAACGTCTCGAAGAACTCAATCTTATTACCAAAGAGCGTGATAAACTAAGCCTTGCCTACAACGAAAATACATTTGCTTTCCAACAAAAAGAACAGGAATTGAAAGCCATTAAAGACCAAGTCTTTGATCAGTTGACGGATATAAAAACCGAATGGCTAAAAACGTTGGCGGAATTAACCGAACGCAAGGAAAGTCTGGAAAAGGAATTCGTGAGCATGCCCGATAAGAATACCGAATTTTCAAAAAATCAACGATTCTATAAGCTCTATGAAGAGTTTTACCTGTCCATGATGCAGTCCAAAGCTGAATTTGAAATTGCACAAGCCGGGAGTACTCCTGATTTTAAAATCTTATCACCAGCCACACTACCAAGCCAGCCCATTTCCCCCAAAAAATTCCTGATTGTTGGGATTGGCATAGTTGCCGGTATCGTTATCAATATCTTCTTTATCGGGATTCTTTACCTGATCAATAACAAGATCACCAGCGTAAAGGAAGTTGAACGATTAACTGAAGTTCCTATGCTCGGTGCGATCCCAACGTCAAATTCTGTGAACGGCACTTTCCATGTGGTTACGAATCCAAAATCGGTGGTGAGTGAGGCTATCCGTACGTTGCGTACCAATTTGGAATTCTTCAACACCCACGGCCAAAATCAGGTGATTACCATTACCTCCACCATTTCAGGTGAAGGCAAATCCTTTCTGGCCATGAATCTGAGTGGAATGCTGGCGTTATCCAATAAGAAGGTCATCCTCCTGGATTTGGATATGCGAAAGCCAAAGTCTGAGAAAAACCCGCTGGGAAATAATGGCATCATGGGCATGAGCACCATCCTGATCAACAAGAATAAGTGGACAGAATGTATTGCTAAAACTCCACTCGACAATTTTGATTTTATTCCGGCTGGTCCACACCCACCCAATCCCTCGGAACTCTTATTAAACGGTGAGTTCCCGAAACTGCTGGATGATTTGAAAAAAGAGTACGATTTTGTTGTCATTGATACTCCACCAGTAGGGTTGGTTACCGATGGTATCATGGCGATGAGACGCTCCGATCTGTCGATCTATGTTTTCCGGGCCAATTATTCGCGCAGGGAATTTATTGATAACATGCTTCGGGTGGTACGCATTAATAAATTAACGAGGGTATCATCGGTGCTCAATGCCGTACCGGTAAGTAATCATTATTATGGGTACGGATATTATGAGGAACAAACCTCCTCAACGAGTGGTTGGAAAAAATTACTTCGCATACGGTGATCTCTCTATTTCGATTAAAGCAAAAACCATTACCTCCATTAGTTACTGATCTGCATTCTCATTTGCTGCCCTCGTTGGATGATGGTGTCAAAACCTTTGATGAATCCCTGGCGATCCTCCGTAAATTTGAAGCCCTGGGCTATCAAAAAGTAATTACCACGCCTCACATCAATAATGAATACTATAGAAATGAGCCGGCCCAAATTGAAAGTAAACTCAAAGAATTAAAAGAATTAATCCGGCAAGAAGGAATATCCATTGAAGTAGTGGCGGCAGCAGAATATTACCTGGATGAGGATCTGATTGCAAAAGTCAACTCAAAAGAAAGCCTGCTTACCTTCAGCAAAAATCACTTACTTTTTGAAACCAACTTTTTAACGGAGCCCTATCAGTTGAAGGAATTTATCTTTCAACTAATTACCCAGGGGTATAAACCAGTGATGGCCCACCCGGAACGATATGCGTATATGACTCTTGAAAAGGCAAGTGAATTGCGGGATCGCGGAGTATTGCTTCAGGTTAATATACCCTCCATGTTGGGGTTATATTCAAAGCCCATTCAACATTTAGCAGCCAGGTTAATTGATAACCAGCTGGTCGATCTGATTGGCAGCGATTGTCACCATCTGCAGCATGTCACTAGTTTGGAAAAAGCTCCCGAAAATAAGATCTATCGGAAGGCATTAGAATTACCTTTGTTAAATAATACCTTATAAAATGATTGCCATCACCGGTGCAAATGGTCTTCTTGGAAGTTATATTCTCCGTAGGCTATTGCACGAGGGCATTCCGGTAATACCCCTTCGCAGAAATAGCAGTACTCCTATTCCGGAGGAATTTGTGTCATTGACCTGGAGAGAATGCGAAATTACAGACCCGGTTTCAATTCAGGCAGCGTTGGCCGGAGTCACGGTTGTCATTCATACAGCGGCTCTGGTCTCTTTCAATCCACGCCTTCGAAAAAAAATGCTGAACATCAATGTAACCGGTACACAAAACATAGTGGATGCCTGCGTGTCATTGAAAATTCCCAGATTAATTCACATCAGTTCCATCGCAGCCTTGGGCAGAAAGAAAGGTGTTGCGCTTATGGATGAGGAGACAAAGTGGGTGGATAATGATTTAAATACCGATTATGCCGAATCAAAATATTTGGGAGAATTAGAAGTTTGGCGTGGTGCTGAAGAAGGCCTCGAAGTTTCTGTCATTAACCCTACGGTAATTCTCGCACCTGCTGATTGGTCTAAAAGCAGCGCCCGGTTATTTCACTATGTGTGGCAGGAAAAAAAATTCTTTTCCAGGACCCTGATCAACTATGTTGATGTTCGGGATGTAGTGGATGTGATTTGGAAAATCTATAAAGGAAATTACAGGGGTGAACGGTTTATTGTAAATGGAGGGAATATTGCCATCCAGCAATTATTTGCTCACATAGCGGTTCGCTTCAAAAAGAAGGCTCCAGGCATTGAAGTGAATCCCACCATCATCCGGATCTTGGCCGTGTGGGAAGAACTTAGGTCGCGATTGACCGGCAGTGAGCCCTTAATTACCCGACAAACCGCCAAGATCACCAAAGAGAGTTTTCACTACGATAATCAGAAGGCAGTTCGTGAATTGGGCATTACCTACAGAAAACTGGATGAAACACTGGATTGGTGTTGTGCGCAGTACCTGCAGGCTTATACTACAAACAAATAAAAAGATCAAGATTGCCAACAGACAATAATTGCTTGAAATTTGAGGCAGGATTTCAGGAAAAATCCAATTTTGACTTAATTTAGGGAAACCTTATAGCGGATGGCTCAGGAATTCAGAAAGCGTCAGGAAGAGGAGGAGTTGATCAAGCGGTATGAAGAAAATCTCAAACATAATCAGGGTGAGTTTTTCAACATCGAATCTTACGAAGTAATCATCAGTTATTATCTCGATAAAAGCAAATTCAAACGCGCCTTGGGTGCCGTAGAACAAGCAATCGATCAGTTTCCATTCTCCACCGAATTACTCACCGTAAAAGCTCAGATTCTAACCAACCTTGAACGGTATCCGGAAGCACTTGAATTATTGGAACGTTCGCGCAACTTACATCCACACGACTTAGAAATCTATTTATCCATTGGCTCTATCTTGTCGCTGCAAGGCAAGTACGAGGAAGCCATTGCCTTATACGAAGAAACCTTGTTGTTTGCCGATGAAGAGAAGGATGAGATCTATTATAATATCGGGCTGGCGCATCAAAGCATGGAGAAGTATGAGCAAGCCATTGAGATGTACAAAAAATCGATCGAGGAAAATCTGAGTCACGAAGGTTCTTTGTATGAACTCGCCTTCTGCCTGGATGTAGTCGGTCAGCTCGAAAGCAGTCTCTCCTACTACAAAAAATTTATTGACGAGGATCCCTATTCGGGTGCTGCGTGGTATAATCTAGGCATAGTCTGCAACAAGCTCGAACGGTTTGAAGAAGCGATCGAAGCCTACGAGTTTGCCATTGCCATCGATGAAAACTTTGCTTCGGCTCACTTCAACATGGGCAACTCGTTTATGAATCTGGAGCAATATTCCAAAGCGCTGGAAGAGTTTACAAAAACCATTGAGATTGAAGGCCCAAGCCCGGAGGTATATTGCTGTATGGGCGCAGCCTATGAGAACCTTCAGCAATATGATCTGGGGTTGAAGTACTTTCAAAAATCCTCGAAACTCGATCCCCTTTATGATGAGGCATGGTTTGGCGCGGGAAGCTGTTTGGAGAAACAAGAGAAATGGTATCAAGCCCTCCATTTTTTCAACAAAGCAATTAAAATCAACAGCCACAATGCTGAATATTGGAAAGCGGCAGCCCATGCTGAATTTAAAATTGGTAATACCATCTCAAGCATGAGTGCCTATGAAGAAGCTAGTTTACTGGGCCCGGCTGACAAAGAAATCTGGTTGAATTGGTCGTTTATCTACTATGAGCAGGGAGAACATCAGAAAGCGATAGAAATTTTACTTCAGGGCATGGATGAAATACCGGATGAACCTGAGTTTTTTTACCGGTTAGTGGTATACCTGATTGAAGCTGGACAATTTAAAGAAGCGCTGAATTATTTGGAAAATGCATTAATTTTGGATTTTAAAGGCCATGAAGTTTTGTACGACTTCTTTCCGAAGATCGAAACACAGAAAGCCCTTCAAAAAATAATTGACCAGTTTAGAAACGACAACCCCTGATGAACTACACTCTAAAAAACCTGCCTGAGCGCACCGTTAAGCCCAGGCAAATGGGTTTCACCATGGCCATGGATAAAGGCCTAAGCGTACGAGAAGCAGAAGATTTTGTTAGCATTGCTGCCGACCATGTGGACATTGTGAAACTGGGATGGGGTACCTCTTATGTAACGCCCCACCTAAAGGAAAAATTAAAAGTATACAAGGACGCTGGGATTCCTTGCTACTTCGGTGGTACACTTTTCGAAGCATTCATCATCCGCGATCAATTTGATGATTACCGCAAAGTACTTGACAAGTATGATATGTCTTTTGCAGAAGTATCCGATGGATCGATCGATTTGGATCACGACAAAAAACTGGACTACATCGCCAAACTTTCAGAACAGGTGACCGTACTCTCGGAGGTAGGTTCAAAAGATGCTGATAAAATCATTCCACCCTACAAGTGGATAGAACTCATGCAATCTGAGTTGGATGCGGGAGCCTGGAAAGTAATCGGAGAAGCGCGGGAAGCCGGTAATGTTGGGTTGTTTCGCGCTTCGGGGGAGGTACGATCAGGCTTGGTTCAGGAAATTCTTACCAAAATACCTTTTGAAAAAATAATCTGGGAAGCTCCTCAAAAAGCGCAGCAAGTATGGTTCATTAAACTACTGGGTGCCAATGTAAATCTTGGAAATATTGCTCCCAATGAAGTGATCCCACTGGAAACGATTCGCCTTGGATTACGTGGTGATACCTTTCTTCATTTTCTTGGATTGGAACGAAAGAAAGACAACACTGCTCCGCCCTTTTACGCTGACTAATTAACGTTGAGAACTACAAAAGATTACTTACTCCTATACCTGAAAGGGATTAGCATGGGCACTGCCGATGTGATTCCGGGTGTTTCAGGTGGCACGATTGCGTTTATCACCGGCATCTATGAAGAGTTAATTCATTCCATCAAATCCATTGATGCTACTGCCTTTCGGCTCCTCTTTGCTTTCAGAATTTCTGAATTTTGGGAGCGGATTAACGGGCGTTTTCTAATTTCGATTCTGGCTGGAATTGTTACCAGCTTGGTGTCATTAGCAAGGTTAATGACCTATTTACTCGAACATCATCCGATTTTAATTTGGTCATTCTTCTTTGGCTTGATTCTCGTCTCCTCCCCCTTAATTCTACGCGAAATAAGTAAATGGACTATGGCTTCGGCTTTCATGTTTGTTGGTGGTATTATAGTGGCTTACCTAATAACTATTCTTTCACCCACTGAAACCCCTACAAATTACCTGTTTATATTCTTTTGCGGGGCGATGGCAATTTGCGCCATGATCTTACCGGGAATTTCAGGGGCCTTTATTCTTTTGCTGATCGGTAAATATGAATACATGATTACGGCCTTAATAAAACTCGACATTCCGGTAATTCTGGTATTCGTTTTAGGGTGTTTTCTGGGCGTATTGGGCTTTTCGCATTTTCTAAATTGGATTTTAAAGAATTATCGCTTCCCAACATTAGCTTTGCTGGCTGGATTTATGATCGGGTCGCTGAATAAAGTATGGCCTTGGAAAGAAGTCGTTTCCTTTCGGTTAAATAAAGATGGGGTACAAGTTCCCGCATTTGATCGAAGTATTTTACCCTGGGATTATTTGGCAAAAACTGGGCAAGATCCGCAAATATTCAAAGCAATTCTTTGCGCTGCTGTGGGCGTTTTCTTGGTTGTGGCGATTGAAAAGACTGCGGTAATTTTAAAAACAAAATCGTAAAACATGGAAAAGAAATTTGGTTTAATTGGAGGAACGGTAAGTCATTCTTTTTCAAAATCGTACTTCGATGAAAAGTTCTTTCGAGAAGGATTGCGGGATTATCATTATGACTTGTACTCGTTGCCCACGATTGATGACCTGAAGAAACTGTTGGATGAAAATCCGGAACTGGCGGGTTTAAATGTAACCATTCCGTACAAGGAACAAGTGATAAAATTTCTGTCCAATGTTGACAGTGTAGCTCAACGGATTGGCGCGGTGAACGTAATTAAGATTCAAAACGGCAAACTATCGGGGTACAATACAGATGGAGATGCTTTTTACGAATCGTTGGAGAAGTGGTTCCCAAAAATCAATAATGCGAAAGCCTTGATTCTTGGCACAGGCGGTTCATCCAAAGCTGTTCAAGAAGCACTTAAGCGGCTTTCCATTTCATTTGATCTGGTTTCTCGCAAGAATGCAAAAGGACAACACACCTATGAGAGCCTTGAAAAAGATGGGGGTCCGATAAGCAAAGCAAATCTCATTATTAACACAAGTCCACTGGGCATGTCTCCGGATACCAACAGCTTTCCACCCATCAATTACGATTTACTTACCCCCAATCACTACGTATACGACTTGATCTACAATCCAGCCCGTACCCTGTTCTTGCAAAAAGCAGAAATGCGAGGCGCCCACATTAAAAATGGCCTTGAAATGCTTCACATCCAGGCAGAAAAATCCTGGGCAATTTGGAACAATTAATCACAACTATTCGTCCATAGAATAAGTTAACGGTTCGTAATAACTGCTAACTTTCCCATTATGGATTTCAGGCTAACCAGTGACTATCAACCTACCGGAGATCAACCTCAGGCCATAAAAAAATTGGTGCAGGGGCTGGAAGAAGGTGAAGCCCATCAAACCTTATTGGGCGTTACCGGGTCGGGCAAAACATTTACCATTGCCAATGTGGTGGCCCAGGTAAACCGGCCCACGCTCGTCCTGAGTCATAACAAGACACTGGCCGCCCAATTGTATGGTGAGTTCAAGCAATTCTTTCCGGAAAATGCGGTGGAGTATTTCATCTCCTATTATGACTATTATCAGCCGGAAGCATTTATCCCCTCCTCGAACCTCTATATCGAAAAGGATCTTTCTATTAATGAAGAAATTGAAAAGCTCCGGTTAAGTGCGACCTCGTCTCTGCTTAGCGGACGAAGAGATGTGCTGGTGGTGGCATCCGTATCGTGCATATATGGTATTGGTAACCCGGAGGAATTTGGGAAAAACCGGGTAGAGTTACGGGTAGGAGAACTCATTCCAAGGAATAAATTACTATTTGCGCTGGTGGATATTCTTTACCATCGCACGGAAGCCGATTTCAAGCGTGGTTCCTTCCGGGTAAAAGGAGATACAGTGGATATTTTTCTTGCCTATGCCGATTATGCACTACGGATTTATTTTTTCGGAGACGAGATTGAGGCGATACAACTGATTGATCCTATCTCAGGCAAAAAGATTGCAGATGAACAAACAGCCGTAATTTTTCCGGCCAACCTGTTTGTAACCGGTAAGGAGCTCCTCCATACTGCCATTCGCGAGATTCAGGACGACATGGTATTGCAGGTGGATATGTTTGAAGCTGAAAAAAAACACCTGGAAGCCAAACGCCTGAAAGAGAGAACTGAATTTGATCTTGAAATGATGCGCGAGTTAGGGTACTGTAGCGGCATTGAAAACTACTCACGCTATTTTGATAGGCGAGCCGCAGGTGCCCGCCCCTTTTGTCTGATTGACTATTTTCCGAATGATTTCCTGATGGTGATTGATGAAAGCCATGTAACCGTACCGCAAATCCGGGCCATGTGGGGTGGCGATCGTTCGCGCAAAGTAAATCTTGTCGATTACGGATTTCGATTACCCTCAGCCCTCGATAACAGGCCACTTACCTTCAATGAATTTGAAGCCCTGGTCAATCAGGTTGTATATGTCAGCGCTACTCCTTCGGAGTATGAACTTCGGAAATCGGAAGGCGTGGTAATCGAACAACTTATTCGTCCAACTGGTTTGTTAGATCCTCAAATTGAAGTACGACCCAGCCGAAATCAGATTGACGATTTGTTTGAAGAAATTGATGAGCGAGTAAAGAAGAAAGAGCGCGTGCTGGTGACTACGCTGACCAAACGGATGGCCGAAGAACTTACCAAATTCATGGGCCGGGCTGCCATAAAATGTCGGTACATCCATTCGGAAGTAGCCACTTTAGATCGGGTTGAAATTTTAAGAGAATTACGTCTCGGAGTATTCGATGTATTGGTGGGCGTTAACTTGTTGCGCGAAGGATTGGATCTGCCTGAAGTATCGTTGGTGGCCATCATGGACGCAGACAAGGAGGGATTCCTGCGCAATCAACGTTCGCTGGTTCAAACGATAGGTCGGGCTGCCCGAAATGAAAACGGTAGAGTGATCATGTATGCTGACACGATTACCGAATCGATGCAAATGGCTATTGACGAAACTAACCGAAGGAGAATCATACAAATTGAGTATAATCAGACCCACGGCATTATTCCAAAAACGGTGATTAAATCAAAAGATTCTATTTTGGGACAGACCAAAGTGGCCGATTCAAAGAAGTCCACAAAGCGCTATTATATTGAAGATGAAGAGAAATCGTTAGCGGCCGACCCGGTCGTGGCCTATCTTTCAAAAGATGATCTTCAGAAAATGGCTGAACGAACCCGAAAAGCGATGGAAAAGGCTGCGAAGGAACTTGAATTTATGGAAGCCGCCCGGCTGCGGGACGAGTATCTTGCCATTCAAAAAATGTTAGAGGAGAAAAAGTAAACCAACATGAGCAAACCGTCAGTCCTTGCACTTTTTATCTTCTTTGTCTTAACTCAAACCACGCTGGCTCAAAGCAGTCAAGATATTATGGTGAGTGGTGGCGTAGACCTGATCAAGACAGATTTTTCAAATTTCATAGAGAAAGCGCAACTGGGATTGGAAGGTAATTACTTTGTTGTACGAAACTTTGCTGTGGGTGCGGGAGTTGAAATCTGGACTGAACGTAATACTTCCTTCGTGATGGGGATGCGATGGTACCCGGCTGACCATGTGTTTGTTCGGATGCGGGGGTTAATTGGTGAGAATGACGTGGCCCTGGGAGCTGGATGGGCCAAGCCCATTCATGAAAACTGGCGCTTTGAAGCACTCGGAGATTTTTATGTAGAGCGAACCGAGTTTGCTTTTCGAGCGGGCATTAGCTATATCATCAAAACGAAATAATGGCAAACAAACAGGTTCAAGAATTGGTGAAGCAATTTGAAACGATGTTTCAAGGTTCGCCCTGGTACGGCAGTTCGATAGAAGAAATCCTGGAGGAAATTGATGAGAAAGTTGCTTTCTGGACTCCCACCCCAAAGGCTCACTCCATCGCCCAATTGGTGTGGCACATGGTGTATTGGTGTCAATCGCTGATTAAACGATTGGAAGGTGACCTTACCTACAAAGGCTCTATGAAAAGTGAAGACAACTGGAGTACGGAATCAAAACTTAAAGCATTGGGCTGGAGTACAATTCTGAAACTTCTTCACGAATCCCAAAACCGGTTACTGGAATTACTCACAAAGCAACCAGACAGTTTACTTGATAAGATTTACATTGAAAAAGCAACCCATCGCGATTTGATTCAGGGCATTCTTCAGCACGACTTATACCATGCAGGACAAATTGCTTATCTGAAAAGTATCTGCACCTTAAAGTAATTCGCGAAGCTGATAGTCAAAACTTAGCGTACCCGCTCACCCCAAAGCTATCGGCATAGGTCCAAACCCGGTGTGGAGTTAAGGGACTGAAATATAAAAAATCGCCCGGATAGATGGTTGTCTCCATCAAGTAGTCTGCATCCAGATTCTGTGGTGGGTCAATAAAGTCACCGTTTTTGTCGGGTGACAAAGGGTTATTGGTTCCGTCAACCAGTTGCCATTTCTTTATGCCTTGTTGGAGGTACATCCAGCCGCCACCATGATTGGGATCCACGTGCAACGGTGTATACGACCCGTTTCGGGTTAGGGTAAGACATATTTTCTTTCGCGATTTTTTAACTGCCTTCAACAACACTTCAGGGATTTCGTGATCGAGCAGGACAGGAAAAGGTGCATCCACAATGTTCATCGACAGGGCTTCCTGCCGGAATTGCGAAAAGGCTTTACTCGCTTTCAGCCATAGCTCAGATCCACTCCGTCCGTATCCAAACAGATCCATGTCATGCTTTTGAGCACGTTCCTCGCATGTTTGCAGACTGCAGGGGAGATTAAGACCTCGAATAACAAACGGGACACCCCAGTTTAACCCCTCCTGTAAGGAAGATGCTTCTGGAATTTTCAACATAGCCTGTCAATTGGATTCATGCAAAACCAAAATAGCCCTACCATGGCAGGGCTATTCAATAAAAAAATAATGAATGACTTATTTTGCAAATCGCTTTGCTACTTCACTCCAGTTCACCACATTCCAAAAAGCGGTGCAATAATCCGGTCTGCGGTTTTGATAGTTGAGGTAATAGGCATGTTCCCACACATCCAGACCCAGGATAGGAGTACCCTTAGTTTCGGCTACATCCATCAATGGATTATCCTGATTCGGAGTTGAAGTGACGGCTAACTTACCGGAAGCATCCTTAATCAGCCATGCCCAACCGGATCCAAACCGACCAACCGCAGCTGCATTAAATTTAGTTTTGAATTCCTCCAGGTTTCCGAATGCAGCATTGATTGCATCGGCAAGAGCACCTGTTGGGGCTCCTCCGGCATTCGGGCCCATGATGGTCCAGAACAAAGAGTGATTATAATGACCGCCCCCATTATTGCGAACAGCAACCGGAAACTTTGAAATGCTTTTGCAAATCTCTTCAATGCTTAGATTTTCCTCCGGTTTTCCAGCAATGGCATTATTCAGATTCGTAACATAAGCATTGTGGTGCTTTCCATGGTGTATTTCCATGGTTCGGGCATCAATATGTGGCTCCAGGGCAGTGAATGCATAGGGCAGTGCGGGAAGTGTAAAAGCCATAGTCTGTTAATTTAAGTTTTAGAAATCAAATATAAATACAAAACTACTCGCCAGCCTGAAAAGTTTGAAGCAATCCCTGCATTTTCGAACATTTGGTGATCAAATTTTCCTGGCTTTATAGCCTTCCTTTGTCAAAATCGCTACGACTTTTTCCCGAACATCGCCCTGAATGAGTATTTCCCCATTCTTAGCAGACCCGCCCACACCACATTTTGTTTTTAGGAGTTTAGTAAGCGCCTCCAGGTCGGCCAAATTTCCTATAAAGCCCGTGATTAAAGTGACTTGCTTGCCGGCCCGGCCTGAATTATCCATCATCACCCTGAGGTTTTGCTTGTTGGACTGAAGCGTGGCTTGCTCCTGTTGCTGTTCTTGGGTATACTCAAAATTATCGTTGGTTGAATAAACAATTCCTTCTCTTGATTTCCAGTTATTCTTTTTACTCATCTTCGTTTAAAAACTATGTATTCTAAGAAAAATGAAACTCAACAGCATCAGAAAAAAATTTACTACCCCCAAGTTAAACCGAAACTCGACACCCTTCCAAAAAAATGTTCCCAGCAAGGAGGTAATCAACAAGACCAAGGGGAGAAAAATAAAATTTCCATAAATGGACACTGGTACTTTTGTCTTAAAGTGTGACTTCTCATTTTCAAGGGTGAGGGGAATCGAAAACCATGCAGTGCGATGAAGTAAAATGACAGAACCCCGCTGAAATTCCCGGGCGGCTTTTGCACTTAAGTTGATGGTCTCCCCTTTTTGCAATTCAAGTTGGGAGGATTGGGGTCCGCGACTTTGCAGGCTGCTTCGTACATTAACAATCTGTTGTTCGGTTTTAATGGGGGGCAGAGAATAATCGGCAATTAAAATACAGGAAAACAACAACGCCAAGCGAGATGCCATAAGTGCATAGGTAAGGTAAGAACGCATGGTATCCAGCATTTCTTTCCTTTTGGAAGTACGTGAATAGGTGCCAGGAGGCCGTGGCCGATACCTTGGATCGCGATGGGGTGGTTGAGGTGGTGACACCCCCATCAACAACTGATCGTACTGAAATTTACTCTGCGGGTCGCCCAGGATTTCATAGGCCTCGTTCACCTCCTTGAAAATAGCCTCTGCTTCTTTGGATGGATTTTTATCCGGGTGAAATTGCAATGCCAGCTTACGGTACGCCTGCTTGATTTCGTACTCGTTTGAATAAATATTTAACCCCAATATGAAATAATAATTTTTCAAGCGGGTAATTAAAAAAATAAAGCCTCCTGAGGCCCAGGAGGCTTTACAGAGATCGTTAAATCAATGTTTTACAACAAATGTCAGGACGGGTCGCTTTGCATGGCCTACTACATCTTCGGCTATGCTGCCCGTCATTACATGCGCAAACCCGGTACGCCCATGCGTAGCCATGGCAATCATGTCCGCATCAATGCTTTCGGCAAAATAGATAATCCCATCTTCCTCGGTAATATCGTTATACACGTTGATTGTATAATTTTTCAAGCCCAATTTCTTAGCAAACTTTTCCATGTAATCCTTCACTACATGGTCTCGCTGGAAGTCGCCCGGTGTATTGATGCGGACCAGGTGAATAGTTGAGTTGTAAAGTTGCTGCGTCCGCTTCACCATGCGGGAAAACACCTCTTCATCCTTATGCATGGCCGTAGCATAAACAATATTTTTAAAGTCTATTTTGGCAGGCTTTTTATGAATACTCAGTACCGGACACTTGGCGTGGCGCACCACGCGCTCCGTATTTGTACCAATCACCATCTCTTCCAGTCTTGAACGCCCGCGTGTACCCATTACAACAAGATCAACCTTTTGTTCGGTAATGATGGTTCGCATGCCATGAAAAGCGTTTCCCAACCGGAGCTGGCCGTTCACTCTTACAGCGGAAAACCGTGGATCCAACACCAATTTCTCCAGTTGTGTCTTTGCCTTTTCGATAAGCTTTAAGGTGAATAATTTGTCCGACCAATTTTCTTGTGTACGCCACTCTCCAGCTATAGAAAATGAATCCGGAGTGGCATCTTCCACTACATGCAAAAGAATTATCTCAGCATTTGATTTCTTAGCTATCTCACCAGCCACTTCCAGTGCATTAATGGAAATCTTTGAGAAATCTGTTGGTACGAGTATTTTTTTCATCTGAATTAGAGATTTTCGTTAAATAACCCAATTAGTTCAGTATTAAAAATACAGAAATAAGGTCAATTTCAAAATGGAATCAGGGGCAAACGACTTCCTGTGTGGAGATCGTGCCAAATAGATGCTGATGCGTGTCCGATGAATGTGTGAGATAGACCCTACCCACCATCCATAGTCCGATCAGGATAAACACAAGGGTTGTGATTTTTTGATAATTGAGTGTCACCTTCTTAAAACCCAAGCCCATCAACCAGGTAAATCCAATCATTACCGGCCAGGTTCCCAAACCGAATAAAATCATGAAAATAATTCCATCTTGAGCGGAAGGCAAAATGAAGCAATAAGTCATAGCCAAATAAGTTAACCCACAGGGCAGCAATCCGTTTAACATACCCATTGCGAACACCGCCAGAGAACCCTTCTTGTGAAGCCATAAACTAAACAGGCCTTTCAGCCAAGAAGTAAACTTGCCAATGCCTGCTGTTAAATACGGAATATTTATCCCTGAAATTGCGCCAACCCCGATGAGCAGGAACAAACCACCGACCGTGAAAGAAAGAATATTCTGATAGGAGGTAAGGCTAAACAAACTACCAAACCCTGCGGCCATGGCGCCAAGCAAAGCATAGGTGAAAATACGTCCTGTATTGTAGATGACTTTATGCTGCAGAAAAGGCTTTCGGGCAGTAATGGCCATTGCTAACGGACTGCACATGCCTGCGCAATGCAAACTTCCCGCTAATCCCATGACTAAGGCTGTCCACATAAAACCTTTACAACACCATTAATTTCTCGAAATAATACTCCTTGCCTTCCATGGACCACGTTAAACTAACACGGTACAAACCCCGTTCCCAAACCTTCAATTCAAACACTTGCGTATCGCCCGCACCCGACTGAATTTCAAACTGATGATCCAGCCTTGCATCGGAGGGGCGCTGAATGATCAACTGACCCGATTCAAAACTGGACAGGAGCGGATACATGACCTTCACCGAATTTGTTTCAAAGGTAATTTGCGGTTGCTCACTCAATTCTGCTGCGTTGACCTGTTTGGTCATTTTTTCACTATGGCGAAGTTCGTCCTGGTAATAGTTTTTCGATACCAGGCTTATATCCTGACGTACGCTTATTACCACCAATGTTCCGATAAACAATGCAAAAAAGACAAATGCTACAACTACCCATTTCATACCTTAAAGTTAGTTATTTTGATCAGGCCTGGGCCGAACAATCGGCCCAATGAATTTCGCCTTCGCTATTTCAATTTTCTTCCCTTCACTATATACACCGAGTACAATTTCTGTCTTCATGGAGTTGATCACCTCCTCTGGCAGCTTTACCATCACCATTCCCTTTAAAATGCCCTCTTTAGGAACAAGGATGTTGGGATCACCTATTTTCATAAAAGTAGCTTGGGTTGGCCTTTCCACTCTGATCTCAAGCTGTATATCATCAAAGGTCTTATTGACAAACTCGATACTGTAAAGATTGGTGATTTGACCATCCTCAGTTTTGGTATACAGAGTGCCGGGCACTTTTAAGAGCGTAGTTTCAATATCCGCCCGGGTAAATACAAAATAGCTGAGCAGGCTGATCAGAGCAATTAACACTACGGAATAACCCGCCACTCTGCCCGTAAATAATTTTTGAGTGTCTTCGCTTATGGCATTGAACGAGGAATACCGGATAAGCCCTTTTGGCTTGTGAATCTTAGTCATTACATCATCACAGGCATCCATGCACGCAGTACAATTCACGCACTCCAGTTGCGTACCATGCCGGATGTCGATTCCGGTAGGGCAAACGTGAACACATAATTTACAATCGATGCAATCGCCTTGTTTTTCGGCTAGCGTGGTTTGATGCTTTTTCAGTTTACCACGGGGTTCTCCGCGCAACCAGTCATAGGCAACTACAATAGAATCTTTCACCAACAAGACACCCTGCAGGCGGCCATAGGGACACACAGCAATGCAGGCCTGTTCACGAAACCAGGCAAACACTCCATAAAAAATAGCAGTAAATACAATTAATCCAATAAACCCAGCCAGGTGGGCAGTTGGAGGCTGAGTAATAATTTCCTTTACCTGATCGATGCCAATCAGGTAAGCCATGGTGGTGTGTGAAATAATAACCGAAATGAGTACGAATAAGAATTGCTTGACTCCTTTCTTTACGATTTTTTCAGTTGACCAGGGAGCCGCCTTAAGTCTTCGTTGGGCATTTGCATCCCCTTCAATCCAATACTCAATTTTGCGGAAAACCATTTCCATAAACAGGGTTTGTGGGCATGCCCATCCGCACCAGAGCCGACCAAAAACAACTGTAAACAAGATAACGAATACAAAAAGTGTGATTAATGTTAATGCCAACAAGAAAAAATCCTGGGGCCAAAAAACCTGACCGAAGAAAATAAACCTCCTCTCAAAAATATTGAAGAGCATAAAGGGTCTGCCATTCAACTGAACAAAGGGAAGGAAGAAGAAAATCGCCAATAAAACCGTAGTAACTATAATTCGTAGCCGATGATAATAACCCGATGGTTTTTTAGGATAGATCCAAACCCGTTTTCCTTTCTCGTCTACCGTTGCCAGCGTATTCCGAAACTCCTCTTCATATTCATACAGGTTGTGGGCCACTTCTTTCATACTTCAAATATCGGTCTCATTCACAACAAAAGACATCTCCAAAACATTTCCGGAATCTATATTCTCATTAAAAGATTCAGAGATGTCTATGCACTAAAGGCTAGCTTGTACTTTGGTCGAGTCGGCAGGAGTGTCTTTAGGTTTATAAAGTTCTCCTTCTGGTTTTTTGGGGTTCTCCGGATTGGTGCCTTGGAGGGTAAGCACATAGTTGGAAACATTTTGCATTTTTTCAGGACTGATAAACCCTTCCCAGGCAATCATATTCGTGCCTTGTACTCCATGCCGCACTACCTTAAAGATGTCCTGAATGGAACCTCCGTGTTTCCAGTACTCATCCGTTAGGTTAGGTCCAATATCGCCTCCGCCATCCTTACGATGGCAGGAAGCACAGTTGTTTAAAAAGGTGGACTTCCCATCGGCCAGCGCGGTGGCGTCCGTTAGAAGTTGAACATTGGTTTCATCGATGGCAGCCACCGGGTTGGAAGCCTTCAGTTTACGGGCTTGCTCTTCAGCCAGAGTAAGTTCCTGCTGGTATTCCTGCAAAGGTAGAGGTAAGGTGTCCGATAAGTGATAGAATATTAGATAAACAACGGAAAATACGATGGTCCCATAAAATAACCACTTCCACCACGGAGGCAGGTGATTGTCCAATTCGCGAATGCCGTCATAGTTGTGATCGAGCATAATGTCGCCCTCCTTTTCTACGGGAACAAAGTCATTTGATTCACTCCAGAGTTTTGCCCACAAAGAAGGCTCTTCCTTATAAGGTATACCCAACTTCTCTGAGCGCTCGCGTGTGGCCTGCTTTACCATGAAGTTCAGTACCTGCAACATGTACACGGCCACAAACAAGACGAGTATAACGACTACGAAAATGAACCCAACCACAACGTAAAAGGTAATCATTGGATCATCCCAAAGGGAAGCCGGAACCGGTTCAATTGGTTGAGCATAACCAATCGTTACAACGCTGATTAGCAGTGTGAGAATTGAAAGTATCTTTTTCATAGCAATTATCGATTTAAGGGTTCAGCTTCCTGATTGTGTTCCGATCCATCCTGAAGAGGTTTCTTACTCATCTCCTGGATAAATGTTTTGTCGGCTGTAAATACCCACCACAGCAATACCAAAAAGAAAATAAAGAAAATGAGAAAGGAGATCACCGGCCAGATGGCAACCTGATCAATACCTTGAAGTACATTTTTATACATAACGAATCGGATTATTGATTTGCAGTTGCCGACTTAATATCAACTCCCAGGCGCTGTAAATAAGCAATCAATGCAATAATTTCGGCATCCGGGCTGGTTTCGAGACCTTCCATTTGCAAGCCTTCAACAATCCGGTTTGCTTGTTTATCAAGATCTTCATTTGCGCGTACTTCATATCCCTCTTCGTAGGGTACGCCAATGGTACGAAGGGCACTAATCTTTCCGGCTGTCAATTCCTTATCAATAAATTGGTCATAGAGCCATGGATAGGCGGGCATAATCGAACCCGTACTTACTTCGCCTGGAGTTAACATATGGCGGTAGTGCCAGCTATCGGCATATTTGCCGCCCGTGCGATGTAAATCCGGACCCGTACGTTTTGAACCCCAGAGGAACGGATGATCATACACATATTCTCCTGCTTTCGAATACTCGCCCCCTTTGGGGTCATAGCGCTGCACTTCTGAACGGAATGGCCGGATCATTTGTGAGTGACAACTCACACAGCCTTCCCTAATGTAAATATCGCGACCATGAAGTTCGAGAGGGGTGTAAGGTTTTACGCTGGCAATAGTAGGAACATTAGATTTGATGAGGAACGTAGGTACCAGTTCGATAATACCACCTATCAAAATGGCTACCAATGCCAAGACGGTAAACAGAATGGGCTTGGCTTCCAGAATGTGGTGCCAGTACCCACCGGAATGTGCCACCTTTACCATGGGTGAAACTTCGGCCTCCTCGTTGGCCATAAATTTACCGGCCGCTGCGGTCTTCAATAAATTGTAGGTCATGATGAAAACACCTGTTAAATACAGCGTGCCCCCTACTGCGCGCAACATGTACATGGGTAAAATCTGTGTCGTGGTTTCCAGGAAATTTTGATATTTAAGAAAACCATCGGCTGCAAATTCTTTCCACATTAAGCTTTGTACCACACCGGATACGTACATGGGCAGCGCATAGAATACAATGCCCAGGGTTCCGATCCAGAAATGTACGTTAGCCAATTTGGCCGAATACAACTTGGTATTCCACATGCGGGGAATGGCCCAATACAACATTCCAAAAATCAGGAATCCGTTCCAGCCTAAGCCCCCCACGTGTACGTGCGCAACTATCCAGTCGGTATAGTGCGCGATCGCATTCACATTTTTTAAGGACAACAGCGGGCCTTCCAGTGTAGCCATCCCATACGCGGTTACAGCCACCACCATGAACTTTAAAACAGCATCTTCACGCACCCGGTCCCACGCCCCGCGAAGCGTAAACAAACCATTCAACATGCCTCCCCAGGAGGGGGCAATGAGCATAATCGAAAACACGGTACCCAACGATTGGGCCCAATCAGGTAATGCAGTGTATAGTAAATGGTGCGGACCTGCCCAGATGTAAATAAAGATTAACGACCAGAAGTGGATAATGGAAAGCCGATAGGAGTACACCGGGCGGTTTGCAGCTTTCGGCAGGAAGTAATACATAATCCCTAAGAAGGGAGTGGTTAAAAAGAAGGCCACGGCATTGTGACCATACCACCATTGCACCAAGGCATCCTGTACGCCAGCATACCAGGAGTAACTCTTGAAAAGGGTCACTGGCATTTCAAAAGAATTTACAATGTGCAACACCGCAACCGTAACAAACGTAGCGATGTAGAACCAGATGGCAACGTACATGTGCTGCTCCCTCCGCTTAATGATAGTACCGATCATATTGATTCCAAACACCACCCAGATGAGCGCAATGGCGATATCGATCGGCCACTCCAATTCCGCATACTCCTTCGAAGTGGTAAGGCCCAATGGCAAGGTGATGGCCGCAGCAAGAATGATCAACTGCCAACCCCAAAAGTGAATCCAACTTAGTGTATCATTAAAGAGCCTGGTTTTGAGCAGGCGTTGCATGCTGTAATACACACCGGCAAACATGGCGTTGCCAACAAAAGCGAAAATTACCGCATTGGTATGGAGTGGCCGGATCCGGCCAAAAGAGGTGTATGGCAGGTCAAAATTGAATAATGGATAGAAGAGTTGAATGGCAGCGAGCAAGCCGACTGTCATTCCCACAATGCCAAAGATGACTGTGGCGATAATAAAAGCTTTGACAATTTTGTTGTCGTAATAGATTTTCTCGAGTTGCATGATGGGCCCAGGTTTAGTCTGTTTACAAGCTTAAAAGTAGAATGGACTGATTTTGGGGTATATGATTGGAGTTAGCGAAAAAGATGATTTTTATCATAAAATTTAGGGGGGTGCCCTACATGGCAATGAATTTGCACGGGACTGCCTAGGGTATTACATCAAAAAATACGATCCTACCACCTTAAACTCAATCAATGCTTTAATCAATACAAGCAAGGCACAGATTGATTTGCAGTTACCCCTTGTTGACAAGTAGGTGGATAAGTTGTGTGAATCTTTTTAATCGAATTTTTTGTGTAGTTATATCCAACAAGTATCTTCATATCACTAAGTTGATTTTCTGACAGGGTAATCGACTGGCTCCGAAAAACAAACAATTATTTTCTACGGAAAATGGTTACAAAAAAGCGGAGTTGGAAGATTGTTTCAGCGGCCAGCTCTCTTCGGAAAGTGGGTCCTGAGAAGAAGTTGAGAACGGTTGTTGTGAAATAACCGGGGCAGATTTTACCAGGTTAAAAAGCAGTTTAGGATTGTACATCAGCTCCGGTTGGTATGCAATGAAACGGGGAAGTCAAGTAAAATTGATCTTCCCCGTTTTTATTTTTTCAAGTACTTTCTAATGGCTTTAACTCATTCGCAAATTTTCAGTCTGTCGAACCAGGTTGAGCGATTTTGTCGAATTGCATTTAAGCATTTCCATGTATTTATGGGCATCCGCAGGCTCAATCCTACTTGCGCTAATTTGAGCCCCATCTTCAAACGCATCTACTTTACAAATATCTGCCACTCCTACAAATCGCCATTCTAACAGAAAGCCCTTTTGTTCTACTTCAATTTGTTCCAGCCACCCCACTACCCAGGCTTTCTCAACCGCCCATCCCACTTCATCTGCGTGAATCAATCGTAACTGCTCATCAAACTGCGGTACTCCGTTGCTGTCCTTCCGCAGAATCTGAAATACCAATTTAGCAAGGTACCAGTTCATGGTTTGCAAATTTGTCGCTGGCACCAGGATTAAGGATCCAAGGACCCGCAACGGTAAATAGTTAGCTATAACTTTTGATTTCTACCCCTCCAAACATCACAAAGCCCGTAACAATCAACTTCTTACCGGAGGGCGGGCCTTGAGGTGTACTGCGTTTATCATCAAACCCACCAAGAATGGCAGTAATATCAGATTTTATTTCCCAGTTGGCAGGCACTACCATTTTAACCCCGCCAAAAAGTTGAACCACATCAATCACCACGGTGCCTTCAATGTCGGCCTGCGTCAAATCCAGGTCGGTGCCACCGAAAATACAGGTACTCTCGCCACCTTTGAATTTTTTCGAAAAGACCTTTTTCTTGGTGCCCCCAAATACAGTCGTGATATCGAAATAATCTTCACCGCCCTCATCCATACTCACTAGGCCATCTCCGGAAACCGATTTGCGTGCTTCCCGCGAAGGACCCCACAAGGCCCTGCCAACGATATATGCGCCTACGACTATAATTCCCACTGGAAATGCATACCGGTCAATGTCATAAGGAAAGCCGGGGATATCATCGATGAGAAAAAACGTACCAATCAAGATCAAGACAAGCCAACCAATACCTTCGAACTTTCGGTTGATACCAAAGATTAGTCCGATACCAATGAGCAAGGTCTTCCATGAAAATAGCCAATGTGGAAAGTAGAGTAAATCCATTCGGTCCAATAGAAGAATACTGCCGATGATCAGGATGATGGCCCCTACCCAGAGGCTGCTACTTAATTTTTTGTTCGTGCTCATAATTAATTGCTTTTATTTACCCAAAGTAACGGGGTAAAATTGCGGTAGGTTAAACCATTCAGGCATGCAGCTGCAAAATGTCGGTGAAACCCGGATTTATTCCGGGTGAAAATGGCAAGTCTGTAAACAAAAAAAGGATGGTGGGTACACCATCCTTTTAAAGACTACTTCAGCGAATGTTACTCCTCAACAACAGTTACCGCCCCCATGGATGTCACAATCCCCGTAATAACAACCACTCCATCAATATCATCAATCAGATAGCCGGTGGCGGGTTGAAAGGATACCTTGTATGTTCCGGCCGGAACACCCTTAATCATGAACTTGCCGAGTTCATTTGCAAAAGTAGTACCTACGGTATCCGATTCATGGATTGCATAAACCGCAGGTGTGGCCTCTGGTATCGATACGGTACCTTCAATGGCTCCGCTCGTGGCTTCCGTTATAGCGCGTATTACCGGCTTTACTACATAAGGACGATTGCCATGCTTTACTATGGAGCGTGCCACATCAAAATCCAATAGAATACTATAAGTAATTCCTTCAGTTAAAGTTGTTTGCACATTCAGCTTCAATCCCGATTGTTGGCCACTCGGAACTTTAAGGTCAGATATCTGATTATCCACTTTGATGGTGTTATTATTCCCCAAAACCAATCGGATCTGGGAAACCCGGCCGGCCGGGAGTTCAATAGAACCCAATAGAGTATCCAGTCCATTCGTCAATTTCAGTAGATTATAAACTCCCTGATTGATCTCCAGCGATTGCCAGCCGGTTGACTGCTCACCTTCATTGACGTGAATTTGCACATCCTGAATGTCAACATTCACCTCCTGATAATCCCCGGGTGCATCGGTTAAACGAACCTCCAATTTCGCAAGCTGGTCGTTATCAGAACATGAAACTAACCCTGTTGATATCAAAACCAATCCGGCAAAGTAAATTTTCGTCATTCTCATTGCTTGAAATTTGGAAACTCAAACATACATACCTATTAAATATCAGGAGCAATCGATTTCACCAGATGGCAAGTTTTTTCTACCAAATGCCTTTAAAAACGATAATCTCTCCGCCTATTTGCTTAGTTGAGAATGAGATTTCCCCAGGTAAGTCAAACGATGAAGTGCAATAAAATCAGAATTGAATAGGACCCATAATCGAATAGAAAGGAATGCCTAACTAACTTGGTCTTTAGATTTTTTGTAGCAACTCTTCACTCAGAGGCGCAACACTGGAACTGAGATAGGTGACGGTTTTCCCGTCTTCACTCACCAGGTACTTGGCAAAATTCCAGTCGGGCTTTTTACCTGTCCGGGCTTCCAGCCATTGGTACAACGGATGCTGATCTCCACCCTTCACCGATACTTTCTCGAACATCTGAAACTTAACGCCATAGTTTTTTTCACAAAAGGCTGCGATCTCTTCATTTGTTCCAGGCTCTTGCCATAAAAAATTATTGGCCGGAAATCCGAGTACGGTAACTTTATCCCCGAATTGCTCGTGCAGTTTTTCAAGTCCTGCATACTGCGGGGTCTTGCCACATTTCGAGGCGGTATTTACAATCAACAGCTTATTACCCTTGAATTGCTGAAAGTCTATTTCCCGCCCCTCCAGACTCTTAACTTTGAATTCATAAATCGACTCGGCCAAGGGGCCTTGCTTTGCTTTGGAAAGTTTGTTGGACAAAAACGCACTAATCCCCATAGCCATAATAATTAAAAATATCAATCCCTTCTTCATACGCTATTCATGAAACAAGCAGCCCGATCAAATCGGGCTGCTGCAACATCTATAAAGATTCTACAATCTGTGGATCGAGTGGTTTTACTTTAGAATTGAAAAATTTAACCGTGCCATCCGGTTTCACTAGGTATTTGCAAAAATTCCACGCAGGTTCCTGGCCTGTTTTCTCCTTCAGGAAAGCATACAGCGGGTGTTGATCCTCCCCTTTAACGGAAATCTTTTCAAACATTTGAAAAGTTACTCCATAGTTGGCTTTACAAAATTCAGCAATCTGCAAATTAGTACCCGGTTCCTGGCCTCCAAAGTTGTTGGCTGGAAAGCCCAGGATAGTCACTTTGTCTCCATAGGTTTCATGCAACTTCTGCAACTCCTCATATTGCGGTGTATACCCACACTTAGAAGCAGTATTAACAATCAGGAGGGTTTTGCCTTTGTAGGCCGTAAAATCAATGGTTTTGCCCTCCAGGCTATTGATTTTAAAATCATAAATAGACGGTGCGCTCATCAGAATGGCAGCTAAAAAGGTAATGACAAGTTTCATGAGGTTGTGAGTTTATGTGTTTATTAACAATTAAATGCACCAAAATGTTCTGCGTGTTGAATTTACGTCTTTTTTGAATCAGCGGGATTACGCACCCGGAAAATGTAAACCGGATTACCCCGGTATTCCGTTTGCTTATCAATCATCATACCATTTTTTATCGCCACCCGCTGTGAAGGTAAATTCGATAGGCTAATAATTGAAATCAGGGAACTTGCATACCCCATTTCAAACGCGATATTTTTACATTTTTGGGCAGCTTCGCTAGCGTACCCCTGATTCCAAAATTGGGGCAAGAGCGAGTAGGCCACTTCCAACTCTTTCTGATCATCCACTTCCTGCACCAACAACCCTGCATGCCCCACCAGTAAGCCAGTCGATTTTTCGAGGAGTGCATTCATTCCTCCGCGATCCTCCTTATCGCGCAGCCATTGTTTCTCATACCACTGGCTGCATTGGGATTCGGGAGTACTTCTCGTCTCCACCCAATGTTGGGAGGTTCTTGGGTCTTTAAAAAATTCAACCCAGGTGTTAAAATCGGATTGCTGAATGCTCCGAAAAAGCAGACGCTCGGTTTGTTGGTTGTGGAGAAGGTACTTCATCCGGTGCTTACATCCGATCGGGCACTCGAATTCCCAATAAGGCCATGGCTTTGGCGATGGTGGCCGCTGTAACTTCTGAGAAGGCAATCCGGAATTTCAGCGCGACAGGATCACTCTCATTGAAAATCGGAATGGCCTGATAAAACTGATTATACTCTTTGGCCAGTTCGTAAGCATAGTTTGCCAGGATCGCAGGTGAATATTCGCGGGCAGCTTCCTGTATCTTATTCGTGTATTGATTGATCTTCAAAATCACTTCGCGTTCAGCAGGTTCCAGGGTGGACACCTTGCTGATTGAATTAGCATCCACCGAAATATTCATCGATGCCGCTTTCCTCAAAATTGCTTTGATGCGGGCATGGGTATATTGAATGAATGGACCGGTGTGACCCTGCAATTGAATGGACTCATTCGGATCGAACAACATTCGCTTTTTGGGATCTACTTTCAAAAGGAAGAACTTCAGCGCTCCTAACCCGATCATTTCGGCAAGGTCCTTTATTTCCTGCTGCGACATGTCATCGATCTTCCCGAGTTCTTGTGTTTGGCGAGCCGCCTCCTGAACCATTTCTTCCATTAAATCATCCGCGTCCACCACCGTCCCTTCCCGTGATTTCATTTTACCGGTGGGCAAGTCTACCATTCCATAGGACAGGTGGTAGCATTTCCTGGCCCACTCATAGCCGAGTTTGTTTAGAATGAGGAACAAAACTTTAAAATGATATTCCTGCTCATTGCCAACGGTATACACCTGACCTTCAATTTTTGGAAAGTCGCGAAAACGCAAAATGGCTGTGCCAATATCCTGGGTCATGTATACCGAGGTGCCATCCGAGCGCAATAATACTTTCTGATCCAATCCATCGGCTGTCAGGTCAACCCAAACAGAACCATCTTCCTTTTTGAAGAAAACGCCTCGCTCAACACCCTTCAATACTTCCTCTTTACCCAATAAATAAGTCTTCGATTCGTAATAAAGTTTCTCGAAATCCACGCCCATCCGCTGGTAAGTAACGTCAAAGCCTGCATACACCCAGCCATTCATTAAATTCCATAGCTGCCAAACTTCCGGATCCTTCTGCTCCCACTGCTGTAAAAGCTGTACCGCCAACTTCATAATCGGTGCCTGTCGTTCAGCCTCCTCCTTGCTCAGTCCCTGAGCTTCCAGTTCCTTGCATTGGGCTTTATAATTCCGATCAAATTCAACGTAGTATTTGCCAACCAGTTTATCACCTTTCAAACCCGAGCGGTGTGGTGTTTCACCATCACCATAGAGTTTCCAGGCAGCCATGGATTTACAGATGTGAATACCGCGATCATTGATAATCTGTACTTTGTGAACCGTGTAGCCAATCGATTTGTAAATTTCAGCTACAGAATACCCTAAAAAATTATTTCTTAAGTGTCCAAGATGCAAGGGTTTGTTTGTATTGGGAGACGAATACTCCACCATTAACTCCTTGCCGGTGGCTGGTGTAACGCCATAGTTTGCATTCGCATAGATGGATTCAAAAACGTTAACCCAAACCGAATCATGCAAGACCAAATTCAGGAACCCCTTTACCACATTATACCGATTCACAAGGCCGGAATGCATTTGCAGGTGATCTCCCACCAGGCGAGCCGTTTCTTCAGGACCTTTTTTTGAAATTTTTGTGAGCGGAAAACAAACCAATGTATGCGAGCCTTCAAACTCTGCATTGGTGGGCTGAAGTTGCAATTGATCAAACTCCACCTGGAACAGCGAATGAATTGCTTTCTGTATCTCGGAGCGAAGGGTGAGGTCTAGATTCATTTAATTCTGTTGGGCGTTTATTGGCTGTTCGCGAAAATTGAACGATATCAAACTGCGAATTACCAACTGTGATTACATATCCAGAATATAGGCAAACATCAAGGGTGCAACGATCGTGGCATCGCTCTCCACAATGAACTTTGGTGTATCAATGCTCAATTTACCCCACGTAATTTTCTCATTCGGTACGGCACCTGAGTACGAACCATACGAAGTAGTGCTATCACTGATTTGACAGAAATAACTCCAAAACGGAACCCCGTCACGTTCAAGATCCTGATGTAGCATGGGCACCACGCAAATTGGAAAATCGCCAGCAATCCCGCCCCCAATCTGGAAGAATCCAATTCCCTCTTTACCAGCATGCTCTGTGTACCAATCAGCCAACCACACCATGTATTCAATGCCACTCTTCATCGTGGATGCCTTCAATTCTCCCGTAAGGACATACGAAGCAAAAATGTTCCCCATCGTGCTGTCCTCCCACCCGGGAACCACCATGGGCATGTTTCGTTCTGCGGCCGCAATCATCCATGAATTTTTTGGATCGATCTCATAGTACTGCTTTAAATCACCGCTGTTGATCATGCGGAACATAAACTCATGCGGAAACAGACGCTCACCCTTGTCTTCGGCATCTTTCCAGACTTTGAAAAGATGCTTTTGCAGCCTGCGAAAGGCTTCTTCTTCGGGGATGCAAGTATCGGTTACCCGGTTGAGGTGATTTTGAAGCAACTCCCACTCCTGTTCCGGGGTAAGATCACGGTAATTTGGAATGCGCCTGTAATGCGAATGGGCAACCAGATTCATGATATCTTCCTCCAGGTTGGCACCGGTACAGGAAATGATGTGCACTTTATTCTGACGAATCATTTCGGCAAAACTGATCCCCAACTCACCGGTACTCATGGCACCGGCTAAAGAAACAAGCATTTTCTTACCATCCGCAATGTGCTTTTTATAGGCTTTGGCAGCATCTACCAAGGCAGCCGCATTAAAATGCAGATAATTCTTTTCAATAAAGGCGGAGATGGGGCGGTTTGAGCTCATAATGGTTTTTGTTGATTCGTGCTAAAATTTGGTGCCGCGAAATTAAATAAAATCGATGGGTTTATAATCCAGAAAAAAAGGATGCGTGTTAGCTGGATAAAAAAGCTTATAATCACGAAATGTTCGATAAAATGACCATCTGGGGATACCTCTCACTCATTATTTTTTTTCTGAATGCCACACAAACCGATGAAGAAGGATTTGAAATAGTGCGGCAAGATGAACGGGTTACCCTGTATGAACGCTGGACATCATTTCCGGGCACCACGGTTCAGTCCCGCCAGATAAAGGGGGTGTTTCAAACTCCAGTCACACTCGAAAAAATGTATACCACCATTACCAATGAATCAAAAATTAGAGAATGGCAATCTCATTTGCTGGAATACCGCCACTTCCCGGATTCCGATACAACCTGGCATACCTATAGTTTATACGACATGCCTTGGCCCATGGACGATCAGGACTATTTGCTGGGTCAAACGTTGAAGGTGCGCACTCAGGAGTTAATCATTCTCCGCTTTCAACATGCTGCAAACGAAGCGTTAGCCCCGGTACAGGAAGACATTGAACGCAAACCGACCATCGGGCAATGGGAGTTAAAAAAATTAGCCGATGGACAAACGTTGGTGACTTATACTGTCATCGGCAAGCCGGTTGGATATCCGCGCTTTGTTACAGACCGGATTGTTCGAAATAACATGATGAACACTCTGAAAACGCTGATGAAAGTTGCCGAGCAATAAAAATCAAATTTCTATGAAAATAATTGTCGCCATTTTAACGGCATGGATTACCACTTCAGTAAGTGGAGCCCAACCCATTGACACCGTAAAGCAACTGGACGCCCTTTTTTCGCGGTGGAACAATGCCACTCCTGGTGCTGCCATTGCCATACAACGCGGGGAAAATCTCATCTACAATAAAGCCTTCGGATTAAGCGATTTGGAACATAACGTCCCAAACACCCCGGAAACCATTTTCGAATCGGGATCGGTGGCTAAACAGTTCACAGCTGCGGCCATCTTAATGCTAGCAGTTGATGGCCAATTAAACCTGCAAGATGATATTCGAAAATTCATACCAGAACTTCCGGTCTATGACGCTCCGATTACCATTCAACATTTATTAAACCACACCAGCGGATTGAAGGACTGGGGCAGCGTTGGTGCACTCACCGGCTGGCCCCGAACCACACGCGTTTATACACAGGCCCTGGCGCTGGATATCATGAGCAAGCAAACATCCCTGAACTTCAAACCGGGGTCAAAATATTCGTACAGTAACTCAAATTATTCCTTACTGGCCACTATTGTGGAACGCGTTTCTAAAAAGTCATTGGCGCAATTTACTGATTCCGTTTTCTTTAAACCTTTGGGCATGCACCACACTCAATGGCGCGATAATTTCAGGGAAGTTGTGCCTGACCGAGCGATCGCATACAGTGGCCATGAAAATAATTACCGACAACTTATGCCCTTTGAAAATATCCATGGACATGGTGGATTACTCACAACCACAGGTGATTTATTAAAGTGGAATAAACTGTTGGAAACAAAAACCATCGTTGGCGAAACGGTGGCCCAATGGCGAATTCAAAAAGGCAAAGTGAACGATGGCACCGAAATTTCTTATGCTGCAGGATTATTCATTGGCGAAGTAAACGAGTATCTGGAAATCAGCCATAGCGGAGCCACCGCGGGTTATCGGGCCTGGCTGGCTTATTACCCTCAGAAAAAATTATCGATTGCCATATTAAGTAACGATGCCGGTATGGGAGGCATCTGGCAACAGGTTGCTGCAATTTTCTTCGGCCCTCCCGTACAATCCGTACCGGTTAAACCGACTCACTTCATCACGTTAGGTGAGGATCAGAAAAAAGCCTGGTCCGGTGTGTATAAGCTGGTAGATGGCTTTGATGTGATTAGGTTGGAGTATCATGACACTAAACTAATTTCCAACGGTCATGAACTCTCAGCCCTCCATCAAGACACGCTTTATCACGATCATTTTTATTGGATTCGAACTTCCCCAAAAGAAATAATTCTGAAGACGCCCCGGGGAATGGGTACCTACGAACAGATGGAGGATGCTGATTTGAAAACGGAATCACTGCGGCAATTCACTGGTTTGTATTTCAGTGCTGAAGCAGATGCCACCTATCGGATTACCCTGGCTGAAAAAAGTTTAACCTTACACATTATGCCCGGACTCGTTCAGGTGCTTACACCCCTTTATCGAAATGGCTTCCGCGATGAGGATTTCAACCATTATGAATTCAAAAAAGACAAAAAGGGTAAGGTGATCGGTTTGGAGGTGAGTACTGGCCGCGCACTAAATGTCCCATTCAAAAAAAATTACTAGAACAGCAGGGGTGTATTCCGGTCGGGTTGTCTTAGGTTATGTGAATTCATTTATTGAAATTAATGCTCACGTGAATCGTATGACTTGCCGGTTGCTTCATTGCTTATTGATATTTGGTATGGGTAATGCGCTGGCCCAAAGCTCAATCCAGGAAAATTTCGTGTTGGTTAAGGAGGATTCTCCCGTTTTTGTTTATGAGCGTTGGATTACATTTCCCGGCAAAGTACCCGAAGTAAATGCCCGGGAGGTGAAAGGTGAATTTCCAATTCAGGCATCCATGTATGAGGTACTGAAAATCCTACGGGATGAATCAAAGATCTATCTCTGGCAAGACCACATCTCCGACTATAAAATCTATCTTCAGCCGGATACTACTTATTGGTTTGAATATTCCTACCATGACATTCCCTGGCCAGTGAGTGATCAGGATCATTTTCTTAAATACACCATGAAAGAAATTGTTCCAGGCAAAGAGCTTGTCATCAAGTTCGAATCCGTGGTGGATCCGGTTCGGGCCCCGTTAAAAAAAGGAGTCAGCCGAATGGAGTTATCCGGCAGTTGGCAATTGGAGCAAGTAGCCAATAATGAGGTACGCGCTACGTATCGGATTCTTTCCATGCCCAGTTCCATTCCACGCATGTTCACCGATCCCATCATCCGCAGTAATCTGATGAGTACAATTCAGTCGTTAACAACACTCGCAGAAAGAAAAAACTAATCGAATTTATTCCGCCATCACAGGCCGGCCCATGATGGATTTTGCAGAAGCCTCCATGATTTCAAAGGCACTTTCGGCCATCCGGTTCTCGGTGTCCAGGGTAGGATTTACCTCCACAATTTCCCAGGCACACACCTTAGAATCCTTGCATAACTCGGCATTGAGATTTTTTGCCTCTTCCACAGTTAATCCATTAGGCACAGGAGTACCGGTTCCAGTCGAAAAACGACTGTCGATGCTATCCACATCAAATGAAACATACACTAAATCGCAATGATCAAGCATCTGAAGAGCTTTGGCAGCGATGGCGGTAGCCCCTGACTTCTTTACTTCTTCAACTTCAATAAAGTTAATATTATACTTGTTGATGAGGTAGTTTTCAGGTTTCTCCAAATCGCGCACGGCAATATAGACCAGGTCTTCCGGCACGATCTTCGGGCCTTGCATGCCCACATTTTTGATTTGCTCCCAATAATCAAGCGTTTCTCCGCGTGGGTCATTTACTTTACATTCCAGGTTATCAAATCCGCACGCCATTGCCAACGGCATTCCGTGCATGTTGCCGGAAGGGGTTGTAAACGGAGTGTGCATATCGGCATGCGCATCGATCCAGATAACGCCCAATCGCTTTTTAGGGAACGCCTTTTTGATACCCGCAATGGTGCCGTAAGCAGTTGAGTGATCGCCTGCCATAATCAAAGGAAAGAAGTCATCAAAAATCTGTTCGTATACTTCCAGGCACACGCGCTCTTCCATGATAAGAACGCCATCAATAAATTTCGCGTAGGCATGTTCGGCTCCGTCAAACAGCAATTCATTTACGTTCTCCACTTCGATCGAATCAAATTTGCGGAACAGGTCCGACTTCAAATCAAGACTGGCAATTTTCATCGCTTCCACGCCCAGGCTGGCGCCCCGGGTACCGGCCCCGATTTCCGACTTCACTTCGATGATCTTTATCTCTTTCACAGGAACTAAGATTTTTTTAATGGTAATGGATTAATCAGAAAAATAGGGCCAAAATGGCCTCATTTCCTGCCCTTAGAAGTCGGGCAATGCATGCAAGCCCGTTGGTACGGGGTTGAAAACCATGCTGGAAATGTGATTAATCATACACGTTTGGATGTGTTGCAAAGATGGCAAATTTATATCAATATTGCACCTCTTAAATTGGTTGAAGGTATACGGTTGATCGTTGTTAGTTTTAGGATCAAGCCAACAGCCAAGCGCAAACAACGAACAACGTATAAATGAATGAAGAGTTACCGTGAGCTGATTGAACAAACCTTTGAATTTCCACAGAAAGAATTCAAGGTACGCGACCATGAGTTATTGTTCAACGATGTTCCTCTTATGGACATTATCAAACAGTATGGCACTCCGTTAAAAATTACCTACCTCCCCCGAATCAGCGAGAACATCCGGTTTGCCCAAGCCACATTCAACAATGCGATTGAACGGTTTAAATACAACGGAAAATACACCTATTGTTATTGCACCAAATCTTCCCATTACGATTTTGTGTTGGAAGAAGCCTTGAAAAATGATGTTCACATCGAGACATCCTCAGCCTTTGATATCCCGATTGTCCGGTCCCTGTATGAACGCGGCAAAATATCGAAAGTGACATTTATCATCTGCAATGGCTTCAAAATGCCCCAATACAAGCAATACATTACTGATTTGCTGAATGATGAGTTCAATTGCATTCCCATTCTTGACAACCTGAGTGAAATTGACACATACGAAAAAAATGTAAACCGGCCTTATCAGGTGGGCATACGGGTGGCTGCAGACGAAGAGCCAAAATTCGAATTCTATACCTCCCGGTTGGGAATTCGGTACAGCGATATTATCCCTTTGTACAAGGAAAAAATTCAACCCAGCAGCAAAGCATCATTAAAGATGCTGCACTTCTTCATAAACACGGGCATAAAAGATACGGCCTATTATTGGAGTGAATTAAGTCGCTTCATTTTCAAGTATTGCGAAATGAAGAAGATTTGTGATACGCTGGACTCCATTGACATTGGGGGTGGGTTTCCAATCAAGACTTCACTCACGTTTCACTATGATTATAAGTACATGATCGAACAGATTGTGGAAAACATCAAATGGATTTGTGAAAAGAACAATGTTCCCGTGCCCAACATTTTTACCGAATTCGGCAGTTTCACCGTGGGTGAAAGTGGGGCTGTCCTGTATTCGATGGTGGATCAAAAGCTGCAGAATGATAAGGAGCTTTGGTACATGATTGACGGCTCCTTCATCACGCACCTGCCTGATGTGTGGGGCTTGAACCAAAAATACATTCTCCTTTCCGTCAACAAGTGGGATGATCCCTATCATAAAGTGAACATCGGGGGCCTTACCTGCGACAGCCACGATTACTATAATTCTGAAGCCCATACCGGGGAAGTATTCTTGCCGATGATCACGGATGAGGAGCCCTTATACATAGGGTTCTTTCATACCGGGGCGTATCAGGAATCGCTGGGTGGTTATGGCGGCATCCAACATTGCCTAATTCCTGCACCCAAGCATGTGCTGATCAATCGCAATGAAGATGGTGAAATCACTACCGAGTTGTTTGCAAAAGAGCAGTCAAGCGATAGCATGATGAAACTACTCGGATATCAAAACGAAGAGACGGTTAAGGTCATCAAATAAATCTTTTTGCCAGCACAATCTGCATTGCCCTAAGGATCCTCTGATGCAGGCTGCTTTCCGTATTGGACGCGGGCCGTTCAAAAAAATACCGCTGTTCACCAGTTGTATGCGCTGAAAAAGCCAAAATCAATCTAAAACTGAGATCATGCTACGGCATGATATAAATCATTTTTATCTCTTCCGATGATCTGGTATATTCATTTCAGTAATTCCCACCTATGTTTCACCCTTAACCCCACGTGCTATGAAAATCTACGATGACAAGCATATTAAAAACATTGCGCTGCTCGGGGCGCCCAAATCCGGCAAGACATTGCTCGCAGAAGACATGTTGTTTGAGGCCGGAATTATTCACCGAAGAGGCACCATCGAAGGAAAAAATACGATCAGCGATTATCATGAGATAGAACATGAGCGGGGGAACTCAGTCTTTGCCACCCCGCTGCACACCGAATGGAAAGATTACAAAATCAATATCATTGACACCCCCGGGTTTGATGACTTTGCCGGAGAAATGATTGCATCACTTCGTGTAGCGGATACCTGTGTGGTGGTAATCAATGCCTACCAGGGAGTGGAAGTGAGTACGGAACTTATCTGGAATTATGCTGAGCGCTTTAACAAACCGGTACTTTTTGCCATCAACCAAATGGATCATCCAAAGGCAGACTTTGAAAGTACATTAGCCTCCTTAAAAAACCATTTTGGTGCGAAGGTCGTACAAATGCAATATCCCCTCAATCAGGGTCCAGACTTCAACGAAATTATTGATCTTTTAAAAATGGTGTTGTACCGTTTCCCGGCAGAAGGTGGGAAGCCTGAAAAATTACCAATACCCGTCTCAGAAAAAGAAAAAGCAGAACGGCTGCACAATGAACTTGTTGAAAAGGCCGCAGAGAATGATGAGAAGCTGATGGAAAAATATTTCGAGCAGGGCACGTTGGACGAAGACGAAATGCGTCTGGGATTAAAGGAAGGAATGATTCATCACGATGTGTTCCCGGTATTTGTCATGTCGGCCAAGAAAAATATGGGCACTGGCCGCATGATGGGTTTTATTGACAATGTTGCCCCTACCCCGCGCGAATCTAAACCTGAATACACAATCGAAGGAAAAGAAATTCCCTGTGACCCGAATGGACCCACTGTTTTATTTGTCTTCAAGTCTCATTTGGAACCCAACCTGGGTAAACTGACTTTCTTTAAAGTGATTTCGGGCGAAGTAACTTCGAATTCCGAATTAATCAATAGTCAAACAGGTGCCATCGAACGCATCCACCAATTGTTTATCATGGATGGAAAAAACCGGACCACCGTAGATAAATTGGTGGCCGGTGATATTGGAGCCACCTTGAAATTAAAAGAGACCTATACCAATCAAACGCTGCATGCAAAAGGCTTTGATGTAACGGTTAACCCCATCGAGTTTCCAGAACCGCGGGTTCGCGTGGCGGTGATCGCCAAGAGCAAAAATGACAATGAAAAGATTGGCGAGGTTCTTGGGAAAATTCATCAGGAAGATCCAACCTTGGAGGTTGAATACTCCAAAGAACTGAAACAACTGATTTTGTCGGCCCAGGGCGAATTACACCTTACCGTTTGCCGGTGGTTTTTGGAAAATACCTATAAACTTAACGTAGACTTTATAACACCTCGCATTTCCTATCGGGAAACGATACGTAAACCGGCCAGTGCCAGCTATCGCCATAAAAAGCAATCCGGTGGTGCCGGACAGTTTGGTGAAGTCTACCTCAAAATCGAACCCTATACCGAAGGCATGCCTGAACCCGATGAATTTCCAATCCGGGGGAAAGAAGTGATTGACCTGGAGTGGGGTGGCAAGTTGGTGTTTTACAATTGCATTGTGGGCGGTGTGATTGATGCGCGGTTCATTCCCTCCATCTTAAAAGGAGTGATGGAAAAAATGGAAGAAGGTCCCATTACAGGATCCTACGTTCGGGATGTGCGCGTGATGGTTCACGATGGCAAGATGCACCCGGTCGACTCGAACGATATCTCGTTTAAAATTGCTGGCATGATGGCTTTTAAAGATGCCTTCATGCGGGCCGAACCGCAGCTGTTAGAACCGATTTATGACCTGGAAGTGCGAGTGCCTGAAGAAATTATGGGTGATGTAATGGGTGATTTACAAACCCGCAGATCGCTTATTATGGGAATTGATACCAACGGCAACTACCAGGTAATTAAAGCCCGCACGCCCTTAGCAGAATTAGACAAATACTCGAACTCACTCCGCTCGCTGTCCCAGGGGCGAGCCAGTTTTTCACAAAAGTTTGTGGACTATGTACCGGTGCCTTTTGACTTACAGCAACGACTTGCAAAAGACCTGGCTGAAGTTGAAGCTGTTTAAGTAATCTTCAAAATGTAATCCCCACATGGTTCATTTGAGATCGTGTGGGGATTTATTATCTTCGGTTTCATGAAGAGTTCCTGCCTCCTTGTTCTGCTCTTAGTCTTCATCCTTTCTCAAACCAGCGCGCAGGATTTATACACCGCCAAAGGATATTGGAATGAACTGAATAAGGAAACGTATCAAAAAATTCTGGCAAAGAAGTCGAAAGGCGAAGTAGTAACTGACAATGAGTCTTTGTACTTGCAGGACTACGAGCAATACCTGGCTAATTACTATCAAAGAATGTCGGAAGATGAAAAACGACTCTTTGAATCGATGAAAGAACAATGGGATCTGGAAGCACAACGTTTTGTGCCCCAACCAGCGGAACCCATAGATTTTGAACTTCGCGCCCGCGATCGTCTGGTTAATGGGTTATACGGAGGCTATTACGGAGTAAGTCTGGTGGTCATTACAGGCATGGAAGATGCCGCTGCCGTGGGAATTCCTTTTATCACTGCAGGGTTGTGGCAACTTGGCCCCATTATTAATCAAAAAAAATATGAAGGAATCAATCCAAGTGTAATTCGTGCCGGCAATACTGGTAAAATACTTGGGCTTGGCTATGGAGCCGCATTGGGACTGGCCCTGGGTGGTGAATCGGATGTAACCGGGGATCTCGCGCTTGCCTTTTCCACTCTGGGAAGCATTACGATGGGTGAGGTTGCCTTTCAGGGTCAGAAGAAAAAAAATTTACCGGAAGGATACATTGAAATGATGCGCTTGTACGGCTTTCTGGGTCCTGGTGTTGCGGCTCTTGGCGTGGCTGCAGCCAATCCTGACAATGCAAATATTTATGGTGCTGCACTTTTAGGTGGGGGAATTGCCGGTTTACTGATTGGCAATAAGCAGGCAAAGAAATACAACTATAGCATGGGCGATGCGGATGCCATTGGTTCATTAACCTGGATAACTACCGGATTGGGCGGTGCTATCGCGATTGAGTCTGTAGTTGACAATGATGAAAATTATGGCTTGTTACTGATTCCGGCCGCCACCGCTATTACCGGCACCATCTGGGGGCAGCGATCGGTACGGGGAGCTTACCTGACCAAAAAGCAGGGAAGTGCTATCAGTTTATCAAGCGGGGGCGCAGCCTTGGTGGGCTTGGGATTGACCGCACTGCTGGAATCAGAATCTGCAGGCGTAATTCTCGGAGTACCTGCACTATTTGCCTTGATTACACACCAGGCTGTATTTCATCAATACAAAATGAAGAATCTTGAACAGTCGTTAAAAGTAGGTCGATTAAATCGTAAGAACCTCCAGTTCAGTATGAAAGTGATACCCGAAAACTACTTAACCAATAAGCAATCTTCGGAAAAACTCTTTCATACTACCGGTCAACTAGCAAACCCCATTGTCAAATTGAAATTAACGTTCTGATTTCGGATTCAGGATCAATGCAGCAGCTTCCAATAAATTCTCAACGGTATAGTCTGCCCGGTTCTCGGCTTCAATTTCATGACCGATTTGAATCGTTTTCATACCCAATACGCGGGCAGGGATGATATCGCGACCGCGGTCTCCGATCATCCAGGAACGATTAACATCAATCGTATACCGGGCAATGGCTTTTTCGAACATCAGGGTGCCTGGCTTGCGTGCCAGCGAGGCGGTGACTGAAGGATGGTATGGACAGAAATAGAAATGATCAATTCGGTTTTCACACTTCTTTTGAAAATACCGATGGCAAGCCTCCATTTGTTGTTGGGTGTATAGCCCCTGGGCAATTCCCGATTGGTTGGTGACCACGATTAACCGATACCCGGCTTGGCTTAAGAGGGTAAGTGCCTCAATGACCCCAGGCAAAATTTCAAAGTTCTCGATCGAATAAGTATAGTTTGGATTGTCCCTGTTCAATACCCCATCCCGATCTAGAAAAACAGATTTATTCATGGCTATTAGATTGTGGCAATGATAAGGCATTCGTCTAATCTTATCAACGACCAGCCTAATTTCTCCCAAGGATGGTGTGGGGGCAGATTGTTTCCCGATTCCTTTTTTCTAGATTTGTTTAATTCCAAGAACTCACCCAAAAGGGATTTGAATAACGCCATCGTCATCATACCTACCTTTAATGAAAAGGAGAATATCACCCTGATCATTGATGCTATCTTTTCGTTACCGAAAGATTTTGACGTTCTGATTGTGGATGACAATTCACCCGATGGCACAGCTGAGATCGTTAAAGATTTGCAAAAGAACTACAATTCTGATAAGACCCGACTCCACCTGTTGCAACGCCCAGGAAAAAAGGGTTTAGGAACGGCTTATATTGAGGGATTTCGGTACTGCCTGGAGCACCATTATGATTTTATTCTGCAGATGGATGCCGACTTTTCGCATAATCCAAAAGACCTAATCCCCTTATACCTGCATTGTGCGGAATGGGACAATGATTTTGCCATTGGCTCGCGGTATGCCACAGGAGTGAATGTTGTAAACTGGCCCATGGGCCGCGTGTTGCTCTCTTTCTTTGCGAGTAAGTATGTGCAATTGATTACCGGTATACCTGTGCACGATACAACGGCCGGTTTTGTTTGTTACCGCAGAAAAGTGCTGGAAACGATTCCGCTGGATGAAATTCGTTTTGTTGGGTATGCCTTTCAAATCGAAATGAAATTTCTTACCTGGAAATATGGATTCAGGATTCAGGAAATTCCCATTGTCTTCACCGACCGCACCCGGGGACAAAGCAAAATGTCAGCTGGTATTTTCAAAGAAGCCTTTCTGGGGGTTATTCAGATGACCATTCAAAGTTGGTTCAGGAAGTACATAGCAACCTAACAAATGAAAGCCCTCTTTGCTATTGACAAGAGAATCACCATCGGAGAGCTTATGACCGTTGTTTCCATCGTCTTCTCCGCCATTTCTGTTTTGATAACCTGGCGCAATGAGCAGAAAATCCAAATCCGTGAAAATGCTACCCGTACACGGGTAGAAATCGCCAAGACCTTGAACACTGTGAATCAAGTGATTCAAATTCAACTATCTTTTTATGAATTGATTGAAGAGGATATTGTAGAGGCGAGTCGCATTGCCATTGTCGAAAAAGAACCCTTGACAGCCCGGGATTACATGTGGGAGAAATTTTACAAACACCGGGCCGAAGTCCTGAATATTATTTCCCAGAACGATTGGGAAGTTGCCTACACGAATTTATTAACCTACGGAATTACAGCAGACTCGCTTTATATCAGATCCATAAACCGCCTTAAAAAATTACAAGAAAATCAATTTAACCTCGCACTCCGTGCGTTTGAAAAAGAAATAACCGATTTTAGACCCGGGTCGAGCACCCAAACTTCCACATTGATCGATCGGTTACGCAAGTTAAAAATAATCCACCGCGAAAGTCATCTTGAATTTGCGCAAATCGCTACTGCAGAATTAAATACCTTCTGTCTTGAATTGATAAAAGAGACAGACAAGAAACTGCTGTTTCAATCGGAATAAGTAATTAGATCCGATCTAAAACTTTCTTAATTAAACTTTCTACAATCTTATGTGGGTCTTTGGAAAATTTGTTTTTTATCCGGTTGGCGATGATGGCATTGGCGCTGAGTACTTCGTGACCCAACAATCGACCAAACGCGTAATAAGCCGATGTTTCCATCTCAAAGTTGGTAAGCCAAAAATCACCTTTGTGGTAATAATTTAAATCCTCCAGCAACTTTGGAAACCGGATCGGTATGCGCAACGTACGGCCTTGAGGGGCATAAAAACCCGGGCACGTAACGGTATTTCCCCTGATCATCTCATTCCCAGTAATTTGATCTAACAAGGACACTGAGCCCCGAACCACATAGGGCATAAAGGGCAATCCTGTTTTGCGTTGAATGTCATGGGCAAGTCCCGCTTCAAAATCATCCATTGCCAAATCATAAAAACCAATCAGGTTATCCAGGCCAACGGAATAGTCGGTAAGCAAGTGTGACCCCACCGGGATATCTTCCTGCAACGCTCCGGAAGTGCCAATACGGATAATTTTTAACTTCTTCTTTCTGGATTTCGGCTCACGGGTCTTCAAATCAATATTCACCAAAGCGTCCAATTCGGTAAATACAATTTCAACATTATCAGGACCAATGCCCGTGCTGATTACCGTAACTCGCTTCCCCTTGTATTTTCCTACATGGGTAATGAACTCGCGCTTGTTCATTTCAAACTCAATCTCATCAAAATGCTGACTTACAGAATATACACGCCCGGGATCACCAACCGCAATGACAATGTCGGAGATATGCTTTGGCAGCAAGTTTAAGTGATAGACACTCCCATCGGGATTCAGGACGAGATCGGTTTCAGAGATTTTGGGCATACAGCATTTTCACCTAAGTACGAGTCGGTTCATTGGAACCTGAAAATTATTTTACCGGAGTTGCCGGATTGCCAAATACGATTTCCCCAGGCTTAACAGGCGCAATCACCACCGAACCCGCTCCGATCCGGGCCCCCTTGCCAATCGTTATTCCAGATACGATGGTAACGCCAGACCCAACAAACACTTCATCCTCCACCGTAACTGCGGCATTGATTGTACTACCCGCCCCGATCTGAACAAAATCGCCAACCACTGCCTCCACACCAAGCGATACCCGGGCATGTAGTATGCAATGATTTCCCACGGTTACACCAGGTGCCAGGTAAGCATAACAATCAATCAGGTTTCCATACCCCAGGGTGGCTTTGCCAGAGATGGAAGCTTGTGGATGTATTGCATTAACCGGTTGTACATGCCTTACCTCCTGCAACATTCTCACAATGGTCTTGCGGAGTTTATTGTCATCCACCGCCACAAAACTCTCACATTTCTTCCCAATTAGCTTCAAAAACCCATCGTTGTCCGTTTCGCCCAAAATAGTGACCTCATCAATTTCAGTATTCTGCAATTTTTTATTGTCATCCAGAAATCCATACACCACCAACCCGTTGGCCTCAAATATTTCCCGTGCGGTACGTCCTAAGTGATTTGCTCCAAAAATTATAACTGGATTTTCCATGCCTAAAAATACAGATTGTACCTCATCTATCGGTTAAAGAATGAAACGCTACCTACAAAATAATTCACGAGGGGGTTGCGATAAGAAATCAAAAAAACGAAAAAGGGCAAACAGCCAACCCGGTACCGGGACAAAGTTCCGAGGTTGGGTGTGCTGAGCGCCAGGAATATGCAAAGCAGAACAATGTAAACAACTCCCGATAACAATATCATTCGATCAGTGATTTTCCAATCTTTGCGAAAAGCTAACGCGATTGTCAGCACAACCAACATCAGGTTTTCAAAGGCCGCCAACCAGCTGGTCCATCCGGTGGCTTCGCCTAGCCAGGGTCTGAATAAGGATGAGAATAACGCCCAGGGCGCATTCAGCAAGACACTCCACCAACTTGCGTGAAGATCATAAAATTGAATCAGGCGTTCCGGCTTCGAAATGCGGACAAAGTTATCATGATTGGAAATGAGTACTTCTAAAAAACGACTCAAGTAAAAATTGGGATGCAAAAGGCTAACAGTGATACAAAGCACAAAAAAAACGGCCAGCCAACTAATCATTTTGTGTTTCGCTATAAATGAGCTTTGCTTTTGAATAAAATAAATACCCGTAGAGGTAATTGTAACTGCCATGAACAAGGCCGTCCAGTAATATTTCAAGTTCCAGGCTACCAACACAGCTACTCCAGCCCCGATCCAATGCCACGGACGCATGCTTGTGCCGCTCATCACCTGTATGAAGAGAGCCGTTAACCAGTAAATTCCGGATAGGGCAAGCGTCTCCTTAATGATCCCAGAACTCCAGAATCCAATGGAAGGAAAAAATAAAAAAGCAAGGATTGCTGCAGGTTGTGACCCATCAACATACCGCACAACGACCAGGAATAAATTCCAACTGCTAAAAAAGGAAAGGGTTGCAAAATAGAGAGCTGCTATCCAATAATTATTACCGCCTATCCAGGCGAAGAAACTCAGCACCTTTACAAAAAATAAAGTGCGGGATTGCGTGAATGTAAGTTCACTCCAAAAGGTATCCGAAGCATGGCTGTTGAGAATGAAATCAAGATAGGTCCATCCGTCTGACCTCGCCAGGTTGGCAAGTCTACAGGCATCATTAAATATACTCCAGGTATCGTTGGCCGTGTAGTAGTACAGATAAATGAGGCCCACAGCCACACTCATCCCCAACTTGAACAGCCAGGCGCTCCAAAACAAAAGCTTCCGTTCCGTTCCCGCTTTTCTGAAATACAGATAAACGAGACCTAGAATAATGAAACCGTGAATGATCATCATGCCCGGGCAGGTTTCAATATTGCTGATCCAATTGAGCAATTCAGACATTCTCTGCGCTGACAGAAATTATTGAAAAGCTCAATTAAGCCTTGCGAATCCCAGGCATGTTGACTTGCACAGCCAAGTTTCTTCCAAAGAGTTATGATCTTGTTACTCTCGGAACGAACTGCTTGCAAAATTCGCACCGCCTGATCAATATAGCGATGCTCATCTCCGCTTTTCCCATAGGCCACCAGCAACGGGGCGATGGCATTGATAACTACCATCTCACGACTCGCTTCGCCAAATCCCTGAATTTCAGCTTTTGCCTTTTTACCAAACCGGTAATGAGTCTTCCAATACAAGGATGGTTCCATTGTCAAAAGAGATTCAACAACTTCATATTGAGCGGCTTCAAGAATGGCAGAGAAAATATTTTCTGTGCTTCTGAGGAATGCAGCAAATTGCGCTACCCGGAGGGTAGGAAAATTGGCAGGACGTAACCGCATGAACTTCCATTGAGCAACGTTCAGCCGGGTTGTACTCAAGTTGTATTTTCTTTCCAAAAACTGATATTCATTGACCAGGCGGGTAAGATACGCGTCTTTACTTCGAGCTACCAGAAATCCTGCCTGCCCAAAAAGCAACGCTTCCAGCTGGTGGGGTTGATCGCGGTGTTTCAAGATGAGTTTATAGGGCAAAGCTTTCGCTAACTGCCGGAAGGGATCGGTATTTACCTTAAACCCAAAACTGGCTGCCAATAATTGATAGACGGTCTCCTCCCAATCCCCTTGATTTTGATCCAATACCTTCAGCACCTCCCCGGCTTTCCGCTCCAGACGTTGCATGACGGCCTTATCAATCATGGAATGCCTGATCAAATCGCTCACCTGGGCAAATGAGTTTTGACAAGGTATGGAAGCCGGATTATTGACCAGATTCAGGTAGGATTTCAACAGGTGTGGTTCAACTCTTTTATTTAATGTAACGGTGGGTAGCCGCGATCCATCCTTTCGATACACGGGTCTATCTTCTTCCCACACCACATGCAACACCACATTTTCATAGGCAGCATCCGCATCGTGTTGATGATCATACCACCCGGAAGAATGCAAATGAATCTCTATACTTCCTGCCCACGCGATCTGATCAATTTTCACTTTTGCCTGCGAAAAGTCGGGGCCCGCATCCGTATTCAGAATTCCTGGTTTTAAAATGGTCAGGTTTTCTCCTGTAGTAAGCGACAATTCCTTCTTATCAAAGTATTGAAATTGCCACACATAATGTAGAAATGATTCTGTCAATTGACGATGTTAATTAATTGCGGCTAGCGAATAAATTTATCCAGGTATTCATTCATTTCCTGTTGCACCTTGCTGGCTTCGTTGCGGGCAGCATCGGCAAAGTCCTCCGATGACGATGCATAAATAATGGAACGCGAAGAATTAACCAACAAGCCGCATTGGGCATTGATCCCCGCTTTCGATACGGCTTCCAGATCGCCCCCTTGTGTGCCAACACCAGGTACCAGAAAAAAATGATCAGGAGCCAAAGCCCGTATCGTACCAATTTTATCAGCCTTTGTGGCCCCCACTACATACATCATGCGGTCTGCTGAAGTCCAACGCTGGGAAGCAAAAATCACTTCTTCATAAACAAAGCGGCCATCACGGGTTTCCAATTGCTGAACATCAATGCTGCCAGAGTTGGAGGTATGAATCAGTAAGATCACCCACTTGCCGGAAAAATTCAGAAAAGGTTTAACGGAATCTTCTCCCATATAAGGAGTTACCGTAAGGGCATCAAAATTTAACTTTTCAAAAAAAGCCCTAGCGTACAAGGCTGAGGTATTGCCAATATCACCACGCTTGGCATCGGCAATGGTGAAGCAATCTTTTGGGATGTAGTCCAGGGTTTTTTGAAGCGTCTCCCATCCGGAGGCACCCAGGGCTTCATAAAATGCCGTATTGGGTTTATACGCTACACTAAACTCCTTCGTGGCATCAATGATTTGCTTATTAAACTCATACACGGGATCGGGCAATGAGCGCAAGTGCTTTGGAATTTTTTCCAGGTCGGTGTCAAGGCCAACGCAGAGATACGATTTCTTCTTCTTGATTTGTTCGAATAATTCGGCTCGGTTCACGGAAGCAGATTTAAAGTATGAAGTTAGAAAATTAAGCCTTATCGAAAACGAAAAAGGTCATCGTTTTGGATGACCTTGCTATTGTTTCCTCCGGATTCTTTATCGCAAGTCAATCACTTCAACGCCCGGATATTTTTTGGGATCGAACATAAAGAACGCATCGTCTACTTTAATGTTTGCAACAAACTTGGTAATGGTATACTTATAGCGATTACCTGATTTATCAAACATGGTCCAGCTTTGAATGCTTTTATCCTTTTTTGCAATCATCATTTTAATCTTAAAATATTGAGCATCCTTTTTTTCGGGAACCAGGTCAATCTCTTCGCATAGCACACCACCATCGGTTTTATCCGCCAGGTACAAATACTTGAACCCTTTCTTGTACATCTCAAAAATCTTGGTTGGGTTCACATCATCAGAGCTGGGGTCAAAATTATCAATGTTCACTTCCTTGGCGGAAGGCAGGTACGTCCATACCGTTTTACCATCGTTAATTACTTCCTGGTCATCGAGCAGGAGGCGAAATTTATCTCCTTTCACTGTGATTTTGCCTTTAAACTCCTCCTTCACCCCTTCGGTCTCATTGGTCAACCCTGAAGTCAAATTAGCTTCAAAAGCAGTGATCGCTTTATACTTTTTGCTCATGGCTTCCAGAATTTCGAGCGCCTTGGGGTCGTATTGGGCAAAGGAAATTGAACTGACAAACAGCAAAAGGGCAGCAAAAACAAGCTTTTTCATTAGGGTACGTTAGGATTGAGTGTGTTTTTCTTTCAATTCATTCAATAATTGTTCCAAACTCATGGGGTCCTTGATCAGCACTTCCCGCGCTTTGGAGCCCTCAAACGGGCCCACAATTTTAGCGGCTTCCAGTTGATCTATCAAACGTCCAGCCCGATTATATCCCAATTTTAGCTTGCGCTGGATAAGGGAGGTGCTTCCTTGCTGGTGTTGTACAATTAAACGAGCCGCTTCTTCAAACAAAGAATCCCGTTCCGAAAGGTCTACGGCTGCCGCTCCACCTTCGTCCTCACCTTCAAATTCGGGCAACAAGTAAGCCGAATCGTAGCCCCGCTGTGCGCCAATAAACTCACAAATCCGCTCAATTTCAGGGGTGTCGACAAATGGACTTTGCAATCGTACGATTTCTGACCCGGTTGATAACAACATATCTCCTTGTCCGATCAGCTGATCGGCACCACCTGTATCCAAAATAGTGCGTGAATCGATCTTGGAAGTTACTCTGAAAGATAAGCGTGCCGGGAAATTGGCCTTGATAACCCCGGTAATTACGTTTACCGAAGGACGCTGCGTGGCTACCACCAAATGGATGCCTATGGCACGAGCTAACTGAGCCAACCGGGCGATCGGAGTTTCCACTTCTTTACCAGCCGTCATCATCAGGTCTGCCAACTCATCGATTACCAAAATGATATAAGGCAAAAACCGATGCCCCTCCTTCGGGTTAAGCTTACGCGCTACAAATTTGGCATTGTACTCTTTAATATTTTTAGCTCCGGCATCCTTCAGAATTTCATAGCGGTTTTCCATCTCAATGCATAATGAATTGAGTGTATAGACCACTTTCTTCGTATCGGTGATGATGGCTTCTTCGCTGTTGGGGAGTTTGGCAAGATAGTGTCGTTCAATTTTACTGAAGAGCGACATCTCCACCTTCTTTGGGTCGACCAGAATGAACTTCAGTTGCGAAGGATGCTTCTTGTACAAAAGGGAGGTGAGAATAACGTTCAGGCCCACTGATTTCCCTTGTCCGGTAGCTCCGGCCACCAGGATGTGGGGCATCTTAGTAAGATCTACTACCATCAACTCGTTTGAGATTGTCTTACCAATGGCAATAGGAAGTTCTTTGTCAGACTTTTGAAAGCGTTCCGTGCTCAACACCGATCGGATGCTCACCATTTCGCGGTTTTTGTTGGGCACCTCAATACCAATGGTTCCCTTTCCGGGAATCGGAGCGATAATTCGAATGCCCAATGCAGCCAGACTCAATGCAATGTCGTCCTCGAGATTTTTTATTCGCGAAATTTTTATCCCGGCATCGGGTACGATTTCATAGAGGGTTACCGTAGGGCCAATCGTGGCCTTAATACTTTGAATGCCAATCTTAAAATTCGTTAGCGTGCTGAGGATTCGGTCTTTATTTTGGTTCAATTCCTCCTGCGTTACCTGCACTTTGCTGGCTTCATATTCGTTGAGCAATTCAAGAGGCGGCAGTTTATAATTGCTTAGGTCCAGGGTGGGGTCATAGACACCTTGTGCCTCCACCAATTGCTCGGCTAACTCGTCTGTATCATCTATTGTTTCCTCAATGGTAAAGAGGGGTTCATCCATTTTCTCAACCTTAGACGAAGGAGGCTCCACTTCCAATTTCACTTCTTGTAAGACCGGAGAGACTTCATCAGCGGGAGGTTTAACAATCAATACGGGTTCCGGAATTACTTCCGTTTGCTCGGGCCAGTTATCGCGCTCGTCTGAATACGTTGGTTTTATTACAAAGTCATCGTCTGGTAAAATCGCATCATTGCCCATGGGTTTAGGGTCTTTCACCTGAAAGGCGTTGATGGCGGTGATGTTGAAGTAATAGATGATGAAAACAAAAAGTGTAAGCGCGAGAATCAGAAAGGTGCCCCAGCCAAACAATCCGGTTGAAATCCGGGCCAGCTCAAAACCCAACCCGCCACTGATAAAGCCGAGTTCGGTTACGCCCGTAATGCTGTGGGTAATGTATCCCAACAGCAAGCTCAACCATAAACCGGCAAACACAGAAAGAATAAAGGCGGAAAAGATGGAAACCAGTTCGCGTTTAAATACGAGTTTAAACCCTACTAAAAATAAGAGCGGAGGAATAAAGAAAGCAGAGATACCCAACCATTGATGAATCAGAAAATGGGAGGTTACCGCGCCATATAAGCCTAACCAGTTATCCACTTCACGACCCGATTCCGTCAAGCTGGTATCAAACAATGCTTGAACAACGCTTTGATCGGCCTTGCCCGTGAAAAGATACGAGAGAAAGGCCACAAATAAATAAATGGAAGTGATCAGCAGAAAGAACCCCAAGGCCAGAATAAAGCGCGGGTCTTTAAAAAAATCAAAAGAAAACCGGGATTTGGATTTGCTACTCTTAGATTTCTTTTCCTTCTCTGGTTTCTTAAAGGTGTTGGATTTATACGTGTTTTCAGCCATCAGTTTAAAAAGTACTTCAAAGCTAAGAAAAAACAAGGGAACTCAGCGTTTTCAGATCCTCCTCTCAATCCGTACCTTCATCTTCCCAATACCCTGCAAGCATGCGAAATTTACTTTTGATTGCCGTTCTTCTTTTGTTACCAGGAATTAGCCTGGCCCAGATCACCAGCACGTTTGACATAGATGCCGATGGGTGGACATTATCCGACAACAACAACAGCGACCCTCAAACTGTAAATTTTTTTTCAACAGGTGGAAATCCGGGTGGTTATGTTGCTGCCACTAAAACTTCTTCTTCGCAACCTTACTTCTGGACTTCACCCTCTAAATTCGGAGGTAACATCGCATATTTTTGCTACGGCCAGGATTTGAGTTTTGATCTTCAGGTTGATCACGTTGCTACTGTACATGGGGCAGCCGGTGATGTACAAATTAAAGCACCGTCAGGGAGCATTCTCGCATTAAATTTAGCAACATTTCCGGCACAAGCTCCTGCATGGTCCAACTTTACAGTACGTCTTGATGAGACAGCCGGATGGAGGGTTGGGAGTATCGGTGGGCCGGTGGCAACCAAAGCTCAAATGATTCAATACCTATCCGGATTAAGTTCCTTTCGAATCAACATCAAATATAACTCCGGTGTAACCACTTTTACAGGAGCCATTGATAATGTTACTCTCAATCAACGAACGGTGCCTTCCTCACCTTCAATTAGTTCCATTTCTGTCACTTCCGGAAATCCGGGGACATCCATCTCAATCAACGGAACCAACTTTGATCCATCACCTGCCAACAATGTTGTTTATTTTGGCGGTGTGGCCGGCACCATTACCAACGCCACGGCCACTTCACTTAAGGTAACTATTCCGAATGGTGCGCAATACGGCCAACTCATGGTTACTAATAAAACCACAGGTCTTTCAAAACTTACTGATCAGCCATTCACACCAACGTTTACTGAAGGAGGCAGGATTATACCCGCCTCCTTCAATCCAAAATTTGACATTTTGATAACCGGTGGATATGGCGGACTATCGATTGCCGATATGGATGGCGATGGATGGAATGATTTGGTCGTGGCGCGAGATGATAATACCGGGATTTGGATATACCGAAACCTGGGCTCAGGTGGTACACTGTCGCTCTCTTCCTTTGACACTCCAGTAAGTTTTCCAACACTGCTTTCAGGAACCAATGGTTCCGGACTCCAAGTAGTCGACTTCGATAATGACGGCAAACTAGACATGGTAACTTCCGGTTGGACAGGCGGACCGGGTGTATTTGCTACCTTCAGAAACACCAGTATACCGGGCACCGTTTCCTTTGAAGCAGTTGAATACTGGAGTGGTCGAAGTGATGAAAGTCCTGTGTACAATGCTGCAGATATTGATGGTGACGGATTGCCCGAATTAATCAGCGGTGAGGGATCGGGAGGTGCCGGCCAAAATGTTTGGATCACCCAAAACATGAGTACACCAGGCAATATTGAATTTGGCTATTCTATACTCTATTTCAGTTCAACATTGGATGACGCTCCATCAAGCGCCACCATCCGCGACCTCAATAATGATGGCAAACCAGAGTTCATTCTCGTGCGGAGCTTTGGCGGCATTTTCACTGTTTTCACCAACACGTCAACTCCGGGTTCCATTTCCTTTGGAACCAACTTTTCAATTACGGAAGGAATTGGTGGCGGAATAAATGTAGCGGACTTTAACGGGGACGGAAAGAATGATCTGGCTTGGAAAAATGGATTTAGCAACGATGATGTGCATATCCGTCTCAACACGGATACCGATGGCCTATTAACCGATACTGATTTTGCCACGGAAATTATTCTGGATAGCGAAGTTTCTACCTATGGTTCGCTCTCAATTGCCGACATTAATGGTGACAACAAACCCGACATTCTGGCCACCGACAATGCCGATGTTGGCATTTTTGAAAACGTGTTTTCCGGTGGCGCTTTTAGTTCCAATGCATTTGTCCCCGGTTATCGTTTCCAGGGAAATGGAGGTTCAACCTATCCCGCTACCGCGCAAGCTGCTGATTTAAATGGAGATAACAAGCCCGATATCGTAGTGGGCATCACCAACACTTCACCAGACCGGCTGAGCATCTATGAAAATAAAAATGTGCATGCCCCGGTAATTTCAGTCAATACAGTATCTCCCCTGAATGGAGCGATAGGAAGCACTGTAACAATTACTGGGAGTAACTTTTCTACGATTTCTACCGAAAATGAAGTTTACTTTGGGGCGGTGCAGGCAACGGTACTAACCGCTACAACCAATGAGTTAACCGTAAGCGTACCACCCGGTGCAACCTATGTACCAGTAAGTGTAAGAAGAGGTGAGTTAATGTCACGTTATCGTCTTCCTTTTGCCACCACTTTTTCACCGGGTGTAACTTTTAATAATACACACTTTGCTCCGCCCATAAATTTTACATTTACCAACGCCAATTATGACATTGAAGTAGGTGACTTAAACCGCGATGGCAAACCTGATATACTCGCTGAAGCAAGTGGTGGATTTGCCTTTCGTAACACATATATAACTGGTGCACTCAGTACCAGTTCATTAGTAGCTGACGATACACTTTCAGCCGGATCTTTCATAAATCCCCGCCTTGAAGATTTTGACGGTGATGGCTTTTTGGATGCAGCATCGGTAAACGGACTGGCACACCGCAACATCAGTACTTCCACAGAAATTTCATTTCAGCCTTCCGTTACACTTGGATTAGGAGCCAGTACGATGGACGTTGCGGATTTTAACAATGATGGTAAAACCGACTTAACAGTCACCACCGATCTAAGTGGTTCGGGCGATTTATTAATTCTTGAAAACAGATCTGTTGCCGGAAGCTTTACTACAGGTACCTATGGATCATTCTCCGGTAATATTATTTTCAACAAACCTGCTCCGGGCGGTGGGGTTGTGAGCGAAGATTTTGATGGCGATGGCTTTGTCGATGTTGCAACCACCAATGTTGCAACTGATAACATCAGCATTTATCGCAACGCAGGCATCTTGAAAATATCAATTGCACAATTTGCCTCACGATTGGATCTGGCAGTAGGTGATAGCCCCGGTAGAATTTACAAAGGCGATTTTGATGGCGATGGAAAAGTCGATTTAATGCTTTACCATGGCGGCACTGCCACTACTTTGCTCACCATTTTTCACAACACGAGCACGGTTGGCAACATCAGTTTTACGCGAATTGATCTGACTAACCCAAGCGCAACCACCGTGGCTACCATTGCCGATTTGGATGGCGATGGCAAACCGGAAATCATTACTACCAGTGAAAGCGGAAACCGTTTTTCGATTTTTAAAAATGTTTACACATCAGGTGCTTTAACAGCCGCCTCTTTTGCGGCTCCATTCAACACCACCGTTACCGCTCCACGCGGCATTACCACGGGCGATATAAATCTGGATGGCAAGCCCGAGATCATCCTCACGCGAGCAGCTGGATTATTAGTAGTGTACGAAAACCTGGTTGGCAACCCCCTCATAACTTCATTTAATCCAACCAGCGGGCCCGTTGGAACTACCGTTACGATCACAGGAGAAAATTTCAGTCCTACGCCTGCTAACAATATGGTTACATTCAACGGCATTGCTGCTGTGGTAACAGCGAGCACACCCACCAGCATCACGACCAGCGTGCCTGCAGGCGCTACCACAGGTGTACTATCGGTTACGGTAAGTGGGGCTACCGGAATTAGTGCTACACCTTTCACCGTAACATCACCCGTCTTGATACCCGGATTGGTTTGGGCAAGAGGTCATATAGGAACTACGGATACATTTTCTGAAGCTGTGACCACGGATGCATCGGGCAATGTCTATACAACAGGGTCATTCGATCAGACCACTGACTTTGACCCGGGCCCCGGAGTATTGAACCTCACCTCTGCAGGCAATGCTGATATTTATGTTTCTAAGCTCAACGCCAATGGGGACCTGGCTTGGGCATTTAGCATGGGGGGCGTTACCAGTGATGCGGGTACAGGAATTGCTACGGATGCTTCCGGAAATGTGTATGTGGCGGGGTCGTTTTCAGGAACGGTTGACTTCGATCCCGGACCCGGAACGACAAATCTTACCGGTGGCGGGAAATTTCTTTGCAAGTTCGATACAAACGGAATTCTCATCTCAGCAATTGCTTTACCAGGTACCTTATCATTTGACATTCCATTGGCAGTTGACGCTGCCGACAATTTATATCTGGCCGGTAGCTTTACAGGTACGGCTGATTTTGACCCGGGAGCAGGGGTATTCAATTTGACCTCCGCGGGCTCATCCGATATTTTTGTTTTGAAACTCTCTTCTACCGGAAGCTTTATCTGGGCCAAGCGAATGGGAAGCACATCGCTTGACAGGGCGAATGCACTTGCATTAGATGTAAATGGAAATGTACACATAACAGGGACTTTTAATGGAACGGTGGACTTTGACCCGGGGGCGGGAACAGCCAACTTAACTTCAGCTGGTGCCACGGATGCGTTTATCCAAAAATTGGACAATGCCGGAAATTATATGTGGGCCAGGCGGGTAGGCGGCACAAGTTCACTGGACACCGGCAATGGCATTGTGCTGGACAGAAACGATAATGTATTGGTTACCGGTAGATTTGATGGAACGGTAGATTTTGATCCTGGGGCAGCCGTTAACAACCTTACTTCGGTTGGTGGTGGTGATGTATTTGTTTTGAAACTCACCAGTGCTGGAATTTTTGACTGGGCAAAAAGCATGGGGGGCACGTTCGCAGATGAGGGTATTGACATTGTCTGCGATGCGTTTGATAACGTTTACACCACCGGTGATTTCCGCAGTAATACGGCCGATTTTGACCCGGGGCCTGGAACGTTTAACCTCACCCCTACCGGTAGTGAGGAGGTCTTCTTATCGGGACTCGATGCTGCCGGAAATTTTATGTGGGCGATCGCTTCGCAAGGCGCTGCAGGCAGTAGTGTTTACCAGCCTGAGCTTTCATTGGATGCCACCGGAAACATAATTCTTATTGGCGTGATTGAAGATGCACCAGCAGATTTAGACCCTGGCATTTGTGTCACGAATATCAGTACAAATGGCGTTACGGCTTTTATTGTCAAATTGAGGCCGGGCACTATTAGCTCTTGTGGGCCAACCATCACCATCACCCAACAACCGGCTTCGCCAACCTATGCGTGTGAAAATAGCTCCGCTTCGTTTACTACTGCTGCCACCGGCACGACCAACATTACCTATCAATGGCAGAAGTATGATGGAAGTGTGTTTGTTGATCTACCCAATAATGCTACTTACAGCGGTGTTTCGATGGCTACACTTATCATCAACAATGTTTCCACTGCCGAAGCGGGTGAATATCAATGCGTAATCTCGGGCGATTTTGCAGCGGACGTACTAACCGATGTTGCCGATTTGGTGGTTAATAACTTGCCCGCACCCCCCGGTGTGGTGAATGGCCTTAACTGCGGACCGGGTGCTGTTACCCTCACCGCTTCAGGCGGATCGCCCGGGAACTATCGTTGGTATACGGATTCACCCACATTGATTGCGGGCGAAGTAAATGAATCCTTTACTACACCTGTGCTTACAAGCACCACCTCCTATTTCGTCTCTTTGGTTGATCCTTTTTGCGAAAGCTTACGCGTGACTGTTACTGCAACCGTCAACCCATTGCCCGCCAAACCAACCATCACAAGCAGCATCTTACCAAGTGCAGGTACCGTTACGGTGTGCGATGCCGCACCCCTGGTCTTATCCGCTCCCGCAGGATTTACCGCTTATGCCTGGTCGAGTGGTGAAACAACGGATCAGATCAATGTGACAGTGGCTGGATCTTATACGGTAACTGTAACCGATGCAGCCAGCTGTACCAGTCCTGGCTCCGATCCCATCCTTGTCATCACCGACACCACTCCAGCACTTCCCACGGTAGCAACAGCTGCTTCCTGTGGCCCGGGTTCTGTTGCTCTCACCGCCAGTGGCGGCACCAATGGCAACTATCGCTGGTACGATGTAGCCACAGGAGGAACTGCGTTGGCTGGGGAAGTGAATAGCATGTTCACAACTCCTGCATTAA
>JAEUTZ010000015.1 GCA_016787725.1 Cyclobacteriaceae bacterium
AGAAAGCTTAAAGTTTAAAGTACAAAGTACTCAACTCCTCGCCATCCCACTCAGCTTCGTGGCTCTGGCTTCTTTCGAAACCTTCGGCCCTCAGCCTATGTCATTTAATCCTCGGTCCTCATTAATTGTTTTGTCCACTCTAAAACATCGCTGCTCTAAAGCTCTTAAAGAAATTAACTCGTCTATGTCCTCCATCGAACATAAACGGGTCCGCTATCAATCTCCATCTATTCAAAGAACGTTTATCGGGTTTCGCAATCAGCTTGGCTGAATTTTGTAATCCGACAGAAGTGGTTAAAAAAGCTTCAAATTTTTAAACCAATCGCCTTTTTCCGTTCAAAAGGGAGTGCAAAGGTAGGTGTTGAGTGGGTTTCTGCAATAGTTGCAATGAAGATTTTTTGCAAAAATGAGGGTTTTTGGCCTGTTGCCGCCTAACTAACTGATAATCAGATTAAGATTCTGTGGGTTTTTTCTTAAAAATCGGCACCGTGCTGCACGGTTCGCCATACATGATGCTTGTAGCTACCTTTCTTAGCTGACTGGTAACCGCTACATAGGCAGAAACCGGGACCTCCACCTTGCTGCACCCTTTGACAACCACCTTCGCATTTTCAAATTTGCTCCAATCAACCTTAATTAATGCGCGCTCGTAAAGACGAATTTCCAACTCCTGTAACGACCCGAAAATTACCAGGCCAGCATACGGCTGAAGGGAGGCTGATAAAAGCATGTAGGCCCAGGTAGGAACGATGGCGTCCGCAGTACACGTAATGGCAACCCATTTATTCTGATACTGTGCCCACTCGTGTGATTTAACAAAATCACGAAAATCTTTTTCGCGCAACACCAGACCTTGAAATAATAAATCCTTGATATCAAAAAGAACCCGTTCACCCGATGTATACAGTTCCTCGAGATCAAAGGTGACCAGTTGACTGTTGCTTACCCGATTTATAATCTCTCTTTCCATCGTTTCTACAACACAATTATGAAAGCGTTGGTTTTCTAATCAGAAAATCTTTTAGGTAAAAGGGTTCGAAAGAATCAACCGCTTCAAAATCCTGGCTTGGCCACTTTGCATAGCCCATCTCGCCCAGTCGGGTTGCCAGCGGCACAATGTTTTCAAGAAATATACCATTGGGATGATTCATTATGCTTCTGCATTTGGAAGCCCCATCGCCAAAAAAGTAAACTCTCCCCTTGATCAAATAATCCAAGAAACTCTGCTCATCGATGATCTTGGCTTGCGTTGGTTCAAGTTCCTGCAGGCGGTGGTTTACTAACTTACAATACACCTCCATTCGTCTGGCATCCAACATCGGGCAAAGAAAAACGTCTTCGCTCATTATATTAATCTGATCCCGACCCAGCGAAGCCAACACATCCAATGTATTTACAGCGATCAAGGGAATCCGCAGGGCATAACATATTCCTTTGGCGGTTGCAACGCCTATCCGCAACCCGGTGTAAGAACCTGGTCCTGCTGCAACTATTATGCCCTGAAGTTCGGACGGTTTTACCGTTGCCGCTCGCAGGACGTGTTGAATGGAAACTGCGAGTTGGGAGGCGGCCGATCTTGGTTCCAACACTTCCTGGTAAGCAAGCAGAACTCCCTTATTATGTACCGCCACGGAGCACGTCTGTGTGGACGTTTCCAAACTGAGCAGCAAGGCCATTAGTTTGGGGCTAGCATTTTCTTATAAGCTCCCAGGTCGGATACTATTTTGCGGGCTTCACTGATCTCCTTGTCCCGTTCCATCGAAACTTCCACCTGACCCTTGACCAATGAATAGTGAAAGGCAATCTCCTCTTCCAGAATTCTCGATAACTCGGGCTTATTCCGAATCAACGCAGTGCTTTTACTTTGTTCGATCTTGGCCTTCAACTCTTTCAACTGACCCTGCAATTCGTCATAGTATCGCTCTTTCTTGGCCGAAGCAATCAACTCATCCGTTCGTTGATCCAGTTCGGAAGAAAATGTAAACGTCTGTTCCTTTACCCACGCCACAAATCGTTGGTACTCAGCATCTGAAAGTGTGAAGTCTTTCATGCTGTTTGGTATTTCGGGATGCTCGCCACAATATTTGGTTGCATATTCAAAAACCAACCCCGATCCAACCAACTCCACAATCGCAGCGCTGTAGGTCGCAGCTTCCACCAGCACATCCGGATCCAGTCCAGCCCCATCAAACACTTTTCTGCCTATGGCCGTCTTGAATTCTCTTTTTAATGAATCTGGAAATTTTTGCACGGTACCATCGCTTTGGCGATGTTCGTAATCAATCGCCTGAATGCATCGACCGCTGGGGATATAGTATTTGGCGGTGGTTACTTTCAGCTGCGCATTGTAAGCCAACTGCCGTGTGGTTTGCACCAGCCCTTTACCAAACGTTTTTTGTCCTACGAGTACGGCCCGATCATAATCCTGCAGAGAGCCGGCAACAATCTCCGAAGCCGAGGCACTGCCTTCACTAGTGAGTATGGCCAATGGAATATCCGTATCTAATGGATTATTCAGTGTGGTGTAAGTTTTATTCCATTCCGGAACCTTGCCTTTGGTTGATACTACTTCCTTCCCTTTTGGAATGAACAGATTAACAATGTTAACTGCTTCATACAAGGATCCACCCGGATTGTCGCGCAAGTCCAGGATCAATTTTTTAGCGCCTTTCTTTTTCAATTCTGTAACCGCTGCTTCAACTTCCTTTCCGGCCCCGGGAGTGAACTCATCCAACTTAATGTACCCTACATCGGGCGCAACCATGCCTTGATAGGTGATGTTTGAAATCTTAATTTTTTCGCGGGTTAGCTTAAACTTCAGATTTTCTTTCTGACCTACCCGCTTCACCTCCAGTACAACATCGGTATTTGGCTTGCCCTTCAACAACGTACTAATCTCAAACGTGGGGCTGCCCTGAACCTGTTTGCCATCGACTGAAATGATTTCATCGCCCACGCGAATCCCTGCACGTTCGGCTGGGAACCCAACATAAGGATTGGTGATGACGGTCTTTTTATTCACAATGCCTATCAAGGCGCCAACACCGGCATATTGACCTGTGGTTTGAATGCTAAACGCTTCGAGGTCTTCTTCCGGAATATAATCGGTATAGGGATCCAACTGATCCAGCATACCGTTAATCCCTGTTTCAATTAATTTTTTGGGATTAACCTCATCAACATAATGGGCATTGACTTCTTTAAACAGCGTGGCAAAAATGTCAAGGCTTTTGGCAATGTCGAAATACTTCTCGCCCGGAACAGTAAAGGCCCAGATCGTACCTGCCAGCAAGACCAATCCTACTAAATACGATAGTCGCTTCATATCCTCTGCACACCCTGAAAAAGGGATTTATAATATTTATTGAACCTCTAATTTCTTAATTTTTTCCAGCACTAAAAAGACCTTTGATCTGATCTGCGCAAAGGGAAGTATTTCTTTAGCCGTATAGATGATCGAAAAGATACCTTTTTGAGGAAGATCCCTGATCATTTCCTTCTGCAGCCGATAGGCTTCCCGGATTCTCCGCTTGATCAGATTCCGATCCACTGCCCTTTTAAATTGCCGGCTCGAAACTGTAATGAGGAGTTGATTGACTGCCGCAGACCGTTTATCAGGATTGGCCAGATAAAGAATCTTAAACGGGTATAAATAAAAAGAGGAACCCTTGTCAAAGAGTTCCTTTATTAATTTCTCCTTTGAAAGCCTTTCGGCTTTTGAAAGCGTAAAACTCCCCATGAGATTAAAATTAATCCCTTTCGGGGCTAACCGAAAGGTTATTTGGTCTTAGGCGTGCCTTCGTCTGATACCGTCAATTTCTTGCGGCCCTTCCTTCTGCGGGAAGCCAGCACCCTGCGGCCATTGGCCGTTGCCATTCGTTCACGAAATCCGTGCTTATTCTTTCTCTTTTTGCGGGAAGGCTGAAATGTGCGTTTCATAATAGTATCTTCTAATGCTAAATTCTAAAAGGGCTGCAAAAATGCTTAGGATAATCCGGATTTACAAGGTAGCCGCTACGATTTTAAGCCAAGAGCACCTTATTTCAACAAAAAAGGCCGGTTTTTGACCGGCCTTCTCATTTCTATTATCAAAATCTATTGGACTTTAAACAATGCGTCATCTAACGCCACATTCGGTTCTGTAGAGGTTGTTTCAAATTTCAGTTTCATAGGCCCCATTGATTGTACAATAATTTGGGGAAACTTTACCCCATTCACTTCTTTATAATCCTGATACTGAACTGGCACTGCTACTTCTCCCTGCGGAGTATTTACATATGTAACAGTTTGAATTTTGAAATTCGACTTGCTATCAAAGTAGGTTGAAATCCTTCCCCCACTCGGAAATGTATAGTCAATCACATAGGCTTCATTTCCATCTACATTTTCAATCGATTTAAGAATGGCTTTTACCTTCATTGAAGCCAACCCCACTTCAGGAACAATTTGAGATTCAAATGAACTAAGCTCCTTAAGGGCTGCATCCAAAGGCATTTTTTGGCCACGCATTTCTTGAGAAATGTCCTTACCGTCACTCACAATTTTTTGCATGGCTCCCATTCCCGCAACTGATAGTTCCATCAAATATTTACCACCAGCTTTCTTAGAACTAACCATGCTTACTTCCATTCCCTGAATAGAGCCCTTTGCCGTAGTCCTAATACTCTTCAATTCATTTATTTTCTTTTCCCCGCCAATCGCTAAAAGGTAATTAGCAATCACTTTTTCTGCCGTCAAATCAGCCGGCAAAGCGGATACTTTAGCGGGTACATAAGGTTCACCATAAATATCAAAATACTTCACCTCGCCAAACGGCTTTAGCTTATCAGCCACATCCGCGCCTTTGCCCACAATTACAATGTGCGCATTTTCCGGGCGGATAAATTTCTTGGCGGTGGCCTGGACATCCGCCAATGTTACTGCATCAATCGACTTGACGTAGTTGTTGTAGTAATCTTTCGGAAGATTATACTTGGCGGTATTCAACGCGAAGTTGGCAATGGTTTGCGGGTTTTCGAGCGAGCGACCAAACGCTCCGGAAATTTCTGCCTTGGCGGCTACCAATTCCTTTTCGGTAACCGGTTCGATTACCATCCGCTTCAACTCAGACATGAATTCAAACACCGAGCTGTCCGTAACTTCGTTGCGCACACTGGCCGAAGCCACAAAGTTGCCGACTAGTTGATCTGCATTTAATTGCGAACTCGCTCCGTAGGTAAAGCCGTGCTTCTCACGCAGGTTCTGCATGAGGCGCGCAGAAAATCCACCGCCTAAAATCTGGTTTGTAACACGGGCCTTGATGGCATCCTGTGTTCCGGGTTTCAGGTCCACCGGATAAGCAATGTTGATTACCGATTGAACCGAAGCCGGACGATCCACCAACGCCACGTAGGTTTTTGCGGGTTCCTTTGGCTGGGCATAGGTTGGATTCTTCACCTCTCCTTGAGTCCATTTTGCAAAGTATTTCTCTGATAATGACTTTGCTGTCTTCAAATCGATGTCACCAACAATAATCAAATAGGCATTATTCGGTTTGAAGTATGTGTTATAGTAATTTTTGCAATCCTCCAGCGTAATGGACCCTACACTCTTCTCGGTAGTAAATAATCCATACGGATGCTGCTTCCCATAAACCAACGCTCTGCGCACATTGCCGGCAATGGCATTCGGATTATCTTTGCTGGCGGCCAATCCGGAAAGGGTTTGCGTCTTCAGCTTTTCCATTTCTTCGGGGGCGAAGGCCGGATTGTAAAGTACATCCGTCATCAGATCCAGCAACTTGGTGGTATGCTTGCTTAAGCTCGAAGCAAAAATGCCATTGGATCCGGTACTTAAGTTGGCACCAATGAAATCCACTTCTTCATCCAACTGGGCTTTGGTTTTGGTTTTGGTGCCTGTACCAATTAAGGTACCGGCCATCTCCACATATCCTTCCTTTTCGCCCTGGTAAATGGGGTCGTTCTTTAACTGCAACGAAACCTGAATGCGTGGCAACTTGTGATTTTCCACGACAAATACCTGCAATCCGTTTTTCAAGGTGAAGGTCTGATATTCCCCGATTTTAATTTCGCGGGCCGGAGCGGGTTTAGGCGCCTTCGTACGGTCAACCTGAGCCTGAGCTGATACGATAACGAGCAATAGGCAACTTAGTATTACTATCTTCTTCATAATCAATTATCTTTTTTGATTTGGGTATTCTCGGGTTTGCTCTGGGCCGATTTCGGCAAGTATTGCAACACCACCCGGTTCTCTTTTGTCAGGTATTGTTTGGCTACCCGCTGCAAATCCTCCCGCGTTACTTTCATGTAGCGGTCGATTTCGGTGTTAATCAGATTGGCATCTTTATAATATACATGATAGTTGGCCAACTGCTCGGCAATGCCCACGGCTGATGAGTTTTGCAGTACAAAATTACTTTCCACCTGATTGCGGATTTTTTGAAACTCCTTTTCAGAGATCAACTCCTTTTGCACTTTTTCGATTTCCGCATCCATGGCTTTTTCCAAATCTTCCGGACTGACGCCCATGTTTACCAACCCGAAGGTCAAATACAACCCGGGGTCTTCCAACGAAAATGGAAAGGCCTGAACGGTGAATGCTTTTTTCTGTTCATCCACCAGGGCTTTGTACATGCGTGAACTTTGTCCGCCACTCAATAGAGTACTCAGCATATCCAGCGCATAGGAATCAGGAGTTCCCTGAGCAGGAATGTGATAAGCCTGAATAACGGCCGGAAGTTGAATGTTATCAAAAACCACATCGCGAACTTCCGCCTTCTGGGGTGGTTCAACTACGGTAGGACGAGGTACCGGCTTGGTGCCTTTTGGAATGTCTTTGAAATACTTGGACACCATGGCTTTGGTTTGTTCGATATCAATATCTCCCGCGATGGAGAGTGTTGCATTTTCAGGAACATAAAAGGTCTTGTAGAAGGCAATGAACTCATCCAGGGACGCGGCATTGAGGTGATCTAACGAACCGATAGGCGCCCACTGATAGGGGTGCACAGTATAAGCCCGCTTCAACACTTCTGTAAGGATGGAACCATACGGTTGATTGTCGATGCGTTGGCGCTTTTCTTCCTTTACTACCTCGCGCTGAGTTTCAACACCAATGGGTTCAATTTTGGCGTGTAGCATGCGTTCCGATTCCATCCACAGACCTAACTCCAATTGATTGGAAGGAAGTACTTCATAATAAAAAGTACGGTCATTTGATGTATTGGCATTGTTGGTGGCACCGGCATTCTGCAAGTACTTATCAAACTCACCACGCTTGATGTTTTCGGAGCCTTCAAACAACAGGTGTTCAAAAAAATGTGCAAACCCTGTACGATTAGGATCTTCATTCTTTGAACCTACATGATACAAGACTGATACCGCCACGATGGGTGTGGTGTTATCCTTGTGTAGGATTACATGTAGCCCGTTGGGTAAATCGTATTCGGTGAATTCAATTTTACGCGCCTGGCCAAAGCTGGTTGTGCCTGCAACCAGAAGCAGCCAAAGCAATAAACTTTGTTTTTTAAGCATATTTGGATTTTTTGTGGATTACAATAATAGTGAAACTAACGAATATCGGTAAGTTCAGTTTTTCTTAGTTGTTTAAACCATCTGTCCGAATAAAATGCAATAATTAAACAACTTCTACGCGAATGACTCGCTAAAGAAGTTTTGTGACAACATAAGTTGTTGTGGTGAACCCATGGCTGACACAGTTCCATTCTCCAAAATATAAATGGTATCACACTCCTGAGCCATCAAAATCCGATGCGTTACCAGAATAGTTACTCGTCTCTCCTTATGTTTCATGATGAGGTTCATTACAAATTTTTCTGTTTTCCGATCCATGGCTGCAGTTGCTTCATCTAGAAGCAAAAGTTTGGGGTTACGAAACAACGCTCTTGCCAGAACCACTAATTGTTTCTGACCCCCAGAAAGATTAACACCCTCCTCCCCCACTAGGGTAAAATAACTTTGGGGCAACTCTGCAAAGAATTTACCAAAGCCGGTTTCATCACAAAACTTTATGGCCCGCTCAAGTTCTTCCTGTTGATCGCTCAACACAATATTGTACAGTAATGTGCCATTAAATATTTTGGGCTCTTGTGGCACGGAAGCAATTTTTGAACGCCACCCCAATGTATCAATCTCGGTTAATGGAACTCCATCAATAAGAATGGATCCACTTTCGGGAGAATAAAATTTTTGAAGTAGTTGCAGGAGTGTGCTTTTGCCATGCCCGCTCTCTCCCAATAGAGCAACCATTTTCCCGGCTTGTGCAAGCAGGTTTATGTCCTTTAATACTTGCTTACGACCCGGAAAACGAAACGATAGCTCTTTTACGACCAACTCCTTAATAATATAATCAGGTTGCACATGTTGCGCGGTCTCGGTTTCCTTTTTTATGGAGGTAAACTCAAACATTCTGTCAAACGCCACCAAAGCTTCTTGCACTTGTATATTGGAAACCATTAACCGGTTTACAGAAGGGATTATTCCACCAGCTATGCCCAATAAAGCAACCATTTCACCCAGCAATAATTGTTCCGAGATCACCAGCCATGCCGCTAACCCAAATACACCCATGGTAAACAACACTCCGATGGTTTCAGAAAGCATCGAAAACCGAATTTGCACTTTGCCCAAATCAGCGATCTTCTGCTGAAACAACCCATAGACTGTCGAATTCAATTTTTCGAAAAAACTAAGTTTGTTCGATAGCTTAATATCGGCAACACCTTGCATAGTATCGATAAAATTACTCTCGGCTAAGGCATACCCGCTCATAACTTCTTTTTGAGCACGAACGATCGGTGAATTAAACCGATACCACAACACCGCATACACGGGCAAACAGCATATCATCAATACACCAATCCAACTGGAATAAACAAACACAAAGCCGAGTGAAACCAAGACCACCAGCAGGTCGATGCTCACACTGCCAAACAAAACGGCTAGCACAGTTTGAATTCTGCGCGTATCGTTCATGCGGGCTATTAGATCGCCCGTTTTGCGTGTATCAAAAAACGATTTAGGCAATGCCAGTAAGTTGTTGTAAAAACTCTGAATGATGCGGTTATTAAAATCCATGCCTTGCCGGATCATAAACAACCCGCGTAAAAAACCAAGACCACTCCGGGCCAGCAAGAGAATGGTTACGAGAACAAGGCTTAAAACAAGTTTTTGGTAATTATGGGCAGGCAGAATATCATCGATCAGTTTTTGAGAAAAAATAGCTGATGAAATACCCAGCCCCGCAATGAGAATACCCAGCACCAATGAGATCAGCAGGAGATTGATATCTTCCTTGATCAGGCTAATGATCCATTGCCTCTTTTTTACTTTTTGTTCTGTGGCCTTCTCAAATGCAGGCGTGGGAACCAGTTTGAGTAAGGCTTTACTTTTCCAGATCTGATCCAGTTGAGCAGGGGTGCAGGTGATTAGGCCACGGGCGGGGTCATGGAGCCTCACCTCCGGCCCCTCTACACCGTCTTGCGGGACAGGCTCGGAGAGGGGGGCGGATTGCGGATAAAAGACCACATAATGCTGTAAGCGGTTATCGATCACTACATGCAAAATAGCGGGCTCGGTTAGTTCAGAAAGATTGGCCACTGACTCAGCTTCTAAACCCTCGGCATCAAAGCCGAGTTGTTGTGCAGCTTGCATTAAACCAAGCAAGGTAGTGCCTTGCCGCGAAGTGCCACTGAGTTTGCGAAGGTGTTCTAAACTTTGATTACCACCGTGAAATTTTATGATCGATAAAAGACAGGCCACGCCACAGTCGGATTGGTCATGTTGCCGTACGATCGATCTCTCTGTGTTTTTACCGGTATGCATAATGAAGGATGGCCTTTCTTGTAGTTCTGAAATATCATACAGATCACACTATTGATACTTATGGAACAATTTGTTCTATAGTAGCGCCACCCTTAAATCCCTTTAAGAAATATCCCGATTTGTCATATAAAATGACTGTTGGGTAAGGGATTGCAAAATGCTTTAAGGTGGATGCGTTTAGAATTCCAATCTTTAATGACGAGAAGCCAGATAAATCAAATTTATTAGCGTAATCAATAATAACTGAAGGGTCTGCTGTTGATGCAAAAACTAAATGACATCTATTAAAAAGCTGCTTGTTTAATGAAATACTTGCAATCTGCTTAAAACAGGCTTCACACTCAGGATCAAATAGTACCAATATTGTGTTATTGTACTTTGAATTCTTTAGTATAGAATAATCCTCAATAATTGTAATGTAATCTATTGGGATCTTCCCGTCAAACAAATTCTTTCCAAATTCCGAAACAGATTCTCTAGCATCTCTAATTTTATATGAGATCAAGCTTATTCCAATCAAAGCTGTAGTTAACAAAAAAATTATCAACAATTTCCTTGTAGCCATATCAGTTTACATTAAATAACATCATTTTGATATAAATTCGTGCAACAACCCAAAATACCAATCCGACAAAGTAGCTTGAGAGAACAAGTCTCAAAGAGTCATCAAAGTCCCATGTCAAAACTTTTGATAATCCAAATCCCAACAATACCCAATAACTTATCTCAAAAAATGTAAAAACTTGTAATAGCGATGATAACCAGAATGGGTCGCCTGAAGACAATAAAAATATTAAAGATCCAAAGGAATAATTATTGAATTCCTCAATCGCGACATCTTCAGCAATCACAAAATAAACAAATTTTACGAGGGCCGGAATGACGAAGATTAAGTAGGACCATAATGTGACTCTCACCAATTTATCAAAGGATACGCTTTCATTATAGTACAAACAACCCAAGTACAAGCATATGGATGTTCCTAAAACATTTAAAAGATGACTTACAGGTTCCCATATAGCTTTTAGAACATTGAATTTTAGAACTCTTTGGGTAACATCATGAATTCTATTTGGCTCAATTTTCTCCTCAAAATAACGGTAGTAAGTTTCTTCTGTCAAAATAAATTCGTTGCTAGCAAAGCTTATCACTACATAAATAAATATGATAATAACAATACCCTGAACAAGTCCTTTTTTAGAATTTATTCTATCAATGAAGTATTTTGTCACTTAAAAAAATTTGAATACTTGTAAATTTTGTTTTTGAAAGCCGTGATCAATAGTGCAGTTAATAGTAAAAATATGATACTCATCACTTCATACCTCCCTATCAAGGAATCCGAAAGTCTCATTCCATTTTCAATTTTTTTTCCTAGCCAGAAATTACTCATTGCCCAACCATAGGGCAAATAACTCATAAAGTCATATAAGCAAATAATGGGTGTAAAAACACTCAGCAACAATAATAACGCTCTATTCCTAAGATAGAAATGAATAAGTAAATGGAAGCACGTTGCGGCTGTTGCAATTAAATAGAATTTAGATAAGAAAACTCCAAGAACCAATAATGATTTACCAAATTCTATGAATTGGGTGTTCGGCAACATATAGGATAAAATTGCTCCTTCAAGCAATGTTTGTAAAAATAAAATGGTCACTAAACCAAGATTTAAGAGCAAAGCTGCTGATAACTTAGCAAAGACATAAAACTCAGGTGGGACAGGCAAGGAAAGTAGGAATTTCCACATATTGTTGTCCCTTTCATTACTCAATATGAAGAAAAGAACAAGATTTGTAATTATTATTCCTAATGAACTAATAAATGCATATTGTCCTAAGTAAAACGAAGCAAATAGGCTGTCATAGCTCCCACTTTTACTAAGTTGAAACAATAGTTGACTATTGCTTACAATAAGCAGCATAGGTACCGTCTGTAGTAGTACACAAGAAATTAGTAAATATTGCACATACTTCTGTTTGACCGCTTTTCTCAAGTCGTTTCCTATAATTAGAATAAATTGATCCATACGACTTAAAGGCTTGAGATTAATCGCTTGTTAAAAAGCTTGAGCGCAGACAGTAGAATCAATATAAATACACCGGTTTTAATATAGACGCCCAAGTTTATAGATGCCCCTGATTGTATTGTCCAAAACAGGCGAATGGCTTCTTTATGAAAAAAAAAGGGATTTAAAGAAAAGTTAAAATATCCTATCAACACTGAGCAAGTGATTATTATTCCAGGATTATCAAAAATCATTGTTATAATAAACAAAATAATAAATGCGGGTAGCGATGCTAGATATACACTTCCCATGATGAGCAGGAGTGTTTCAGTATCCAGCCCCGAATAGCTTTCAAAAAACCAGTCCTGTTTAAAGTTTTTTAGGTGATTAATTACACCAATCAACGCTAGTATCACTAAAGCCTTGGATATGGCAATGTGAATCATCCCAGTAAGCAATTTTGACCACACTACATTTATGGTTCTTAGAGGTAATGACTTTAAATATTTCCATCCTTTTGCCTTTCTCTCTATTTCAAAAAACCAAATTAGAAAAACAGAATAGTAGGGAATAAGAAGGAATGTAAAAATTAATTGAAACCATTTGTAAAAATAGTTGTAAGGATTCAGATCACTGTTTGTACTTAGTACTCTCTGCTCAAATTCAGTATACGGCATTGGGTAAATAAACAAGAAAACCGTTAGCACTGGCAGAGTTAATACAAAAAGTAATCCTATTGAAAGTGGGCTCTTCAGACATTTTACAAACTCATTTTTTATTGCTAGCATAATCATCATTGATAATGCGCTTTGGTAAGTTTGAAATATATACTATTCAGGTCGTCACTATCCATCCTGTTTATCTCAATAGCTTGTGTGGAAACTCCTCGATGAAGCACAACAACATGTGTTGCTACTTTTTCTAATTCAGTAAGATGATGACTTGAGATTAGGAATGTTGCTCCCTTTTCCTTGTTAAATCTTATTATTAAGTTCTTTAGATCGTTGAGACCATCAGGATCTAAGCCATTTGTTGGTTCATCTAATATTACCAATTCTGGTTTACCGATCATAGCCAGCGCAAGGCCTAATCTTTGTTTCATGCCAAGCGATAGGGATTTCACTTTCTGCTTCTTCTTCTCATCTAAACCTACACTACTCAATAACTCCTCACTGTAACCTTTTTCTACTCGATAGATACGCCTAGCCAGTTCAAGGTTTTCCAAAGGAGTTAAGTGTTCGTATAATGAAGCTTGTTCAATTAAGGACCCGATCTTTTTAAGATGTTCTATTCTGTTGAATTCATTCAATTGTTGACCGTCAATTGAAATTGAGCCAGATAATGGTTCTAATACCCCTAAAATAAGTTTTATTAAGGTTGATTTACCTGCACCATTCTGACCAAGCAATCCACAGATTGCATTTTTTGGAACTTCAAATGTTACATTTTCTAAAATTGTACTTTCTTTTACCTTATAGGTGATTGATTTAACTCCTAACATAATATCAATCAATTTAGCACAAAAGAAAATAAGCTGGTTAAATAACCAGCTTATTTTTCATTACCATGGTTCAATATAAAGTAATGTGCCATCACAACTAAAACAAACCGCCCAATCTCCAAAACCTGTTACTCCACCTAAATCCCAATGCTCACAGCAAATACCTGCTCCTTGGCAGGTACAACCTCCAGCAAGCTGTTCCGATTTTTCCATTGTAAGTTTTTTCATAACATAACTTTAGATTTAATTTCACCGGTTAAACCCTGCTCCGGCTGCAGTTGTTTTGCAAAACATAATGAACTAAAAACTTATTATCGTGTAAATCAACCCCACCCCCATAAATGGGGGGTTGTTGGCCCCCGGATTTCCGGGTAACTTTAGTTCACAAATACCTGCATGGAGCCTGGCGTTTTGGTGGTGGATGATCACGTAATGACCTGTGATGGTATCGCTGCGTTGGTTGAAAAGCAATGCCCGGTCAAAAGCTACACAGCCTATGGAGCTGAACGCGCATTGGAAATTCTGAAGCAAACCCGGATTCAGGTAGCCATGATTGATGCCCGCATGCCGGGCATCAGTGGAGTTGAATTGATGCACCGTCTGAAGAAAGAATCGCCTTCACTAAAATTGATCGGCATGACCAGCTTTGATGAGGACGAAACCATTCTGGACTTACTTCGCACCGGCATACCCGGAATAATTCTTAAGCGCAATACCACAGGAGCTGAAATCAAAACCTGCCTGGAGGCCGTGCTGGCGGGTAAATCCTATTACACCGCAGAAATCTGGAACCGGTTTAACCAGGGTGGATACGACCTATTAAAAGAAAAGATTCGGTTCTCCAAACGGGAGTTTGATTTGTTACTCCTGCTCGCTCAGGGATACTCCACCAAACAGGCCGCAGAAGTCCTCAAGCTCAGCGAAAATACTGTTGAAGATTATCGAAAGCAAATGCTAAAAAAGTCAAACACAAAAAATACAACCGAGCTAGTGGCCTTCGTGCTCAGTAATGGATTGCTGCTCCGGTAACCGAATGGTAACCGAAAGCCCCCGGGTTACTTTTTCAAAATCAATAGTCGCATTAATTTTTTTGGCCCGCTCCTGCAACGACAACATACCGATTCCATACCCTCTGCCTCGCCCCAACCCCTGCCCGTTGTCGCCCACCCATAAGGTTAACACCTTACCCCAGGTCATCCGGATTATTATCTGAAAGCCCGTAGAGCTTTTCAGCGAGTTATGAACCAATTCATGCACCATGTAGTACAACTCCTGCTTCACAGGGGGCTCGATGGTAAAGGCTCGCTCCGGAGAAACTGTTTCTAACTTTATCTCCTGATGGTGCAACGTGCCTAATTTTTCTGCCAATTCCTTAACCAGGTACTCGAGTGAATGTTGTTGAAACCGGGGTTGAATCTGATTATTGATCAGAAACCGAAGCGTAGCAATAATCTGATCGATTTCTCTTCGTAAATCTTCTACTTCCTGACTAACCCGTGGATGATTGGGGTAATCGAGCAATTGTTCCAACTTAAACCGAACGGCTACCATTCGCTGCACCGTATCATCATGAAGTTCCGTGGCCAACCTCCGTTGTTCGCGTTCCACCGCAACGGCTTCCCAATATCCACGGTCAGCATCACTCCGTTGACTTTTTCGTTGAAGCAAATCTTTCATATTGCTAATCAGTTCCTGGGAATCCCGGTTTTCCGCTACCAGCTTATTAAATCGCTTTTGAAGATTTCGGACATAGAAAGAAATCGGGAAAATCAAGATTACGATCAGCAAGACTACTATCCAGATTGCACCGACCATTGGATATTTTCAATAGTGCTAAACAATCAAATCACCCAGTAACTTCTTCATCTGTTGTGGCTCCAGGCGGGGACCGAATTGTGATACCACCCTAGAGGATGCCAAGGAAGCAAGTTTACCTGCTTCCGCATAGCTATGGCCGTGGGTGATTCCATACATGAACGCTCCTGAAAACATATCGCCCGCTCCGTTGGTATCGATGGCCCGCACTTTGTAAGGTTCAATTTGTATAAATGTATCGCCATCGTAAATCAACGCTCCGTTGGCACCTAAGGTAATCGCAAATCGTTTGGCCACCTGCTTTAGCTTTTCGCGGGCCGTACCCATGTCATTCGTGCCGGTAAAGATCATCGCCTCTTCTTCATTGCAGAAAAGCAAGTCTACACTCGCCCCCACAATCTCTTCCATCTGCGAAGAAAAATATTTCACCATGCTCGGATCAGAAAATGTTAAGGCTGTACCCACTTTATTGCGCTCGGCAATTTTCTTGGCCTCTTTCAACGCCTCCAATCCCTTCGGACTCGCCACCAGATATCCTTCCAGATAGATGTAACTAGACTCCTTAATGGCCGCTTCATCCAAATGCTCGGGCGACAAAAATGAACTGACTCCCAAAAACGTATTCATGGTGCGCTCCGCATCAGGGCTGGTCATCACCAAACACCGGCCAGTATGTCCTTCCGGACAATTTTCATGAGTTAAGTTGGTATCTACACCGTTGCGTTTTAAGTCATCCAAAAAGAACTTGCCCAGTTCATCTTTAGCCACCAGGCAGGAATAGAAGCTCTTACCGCCAAACTGGTTGATGGCTACCACGGTATTGCCGGCTGAACCACCGCCCGACATTTTACTCCGCTTCATGTCAATGGCCTTCATCAGGTGCTGCTGACGTTTTTCATCGACCAACGTCATTAGTCCTTTCTCTACTTCGTTCTTCTCAAAGAAGTCATGATCTACTTCGGTAACAATATCGACTAACGCATTGCCGATTCCGTAAACATCGTATTTAGTTGTGGGCATATCCGGGTATTAAAAAGAAGTGCAATGATAGGGAAGTATGGAAGATTGAGCAAATGCATCTCATGAAGTAAGAAGCTAACCTGTGTCACAGACGCGCTCTACTTCTTTCCGTTTGGCTTAATGTTCAGCGTTCGCTTGAATTTGGCGGCCCGGTTAGGATAATCGGTTATAAATCCATCCACATCCATTCCCTTCAGGGAGAGCATATCTTTCTCTTCGTTGACCGTCCAGGGTATGACTCTAATATTTTTCTCATGAAGATTTTTTACGTCCTCACGCTTTAGCAATTGATAATATGGACTGTAGATGGAGGGTGTAAATCCAAGGTCGGTCAGGTTTTCATCTACGGTTTTCTTATTCATTACCAATGCGGCCAACCTGATTTCCGGATACTTTTCATGCCAGTATCGCAACACGCGAAAGTCAAACGACTGAATTACGATCCGATCAAGCGGTAAATATTCATCCAACAATTGAAAAACCAGGTCTGAAAAAACTTCCGGCTTCGGGTGAAACTTCGTGTCGCCTTCCGGGCTGGATTTAATTTCCAGGTTATAATCCACTTCATATCGTGTGAAACTCTTGATGTGATTTTCAGCGGCTACAATAACCTCCTTCAACAGCGGCTTTGAAACCTTCATCTTTTTTTGTTCTGGAAATCCTTTATTCCCTAATGAACCGCAATCCCACTGTTGAACTTCGGCATAGGTCATCTTGTAGATGTTGTATTTCTGCTCCGCCTTCGCCAACAAGGTATCGCCCGTAGGTGTCAGGCAAATCGAAGGCGACATCCAGGGTTCGTGCGAAACGACAATTTGATTGTCTTTGGTAATGACCAGGTCCAATTCCAGTGTATTCACACCGGAATCCAACGCCAATAAAAATGCCGGAATGGAATTTTCCGGCATTAAGCCACGCGCACCACGATGTCCCTGAATGTCAAACTTGGGAATATAGGATTGTGCATTGCCTTGATAAAAAGTCAACGCCATGCACAGATAAAACACACCAACCTTCATGTTGCAAGATACTGGATTCTGGATCACAACACCAGAAAGCAGTAGCTCACGTTTCCTTACTGACGGATCATCATCATTCGTCCGCCCGGTCTGCGGCCGCCTCCCATCGGATTCAGATGTTTATTCAGCGCATAGGTAAAGCTGAACATAAAGTAGCGGCCCAGGTTATTGGTGGTCTCCTGCTGATAGTAGTTGGAAGTAGCCGTTTGGTTTACACTCAGGTCTTTATCAAACAGGTTATTAACACTCACTTTTACTTCGCCTTTCTTATTCTTCATTATAAAACGCGAGATCGATAAATTTAACAGGGGAATCTCCTGATTGAAATCGGTAGTCTGGCTGTTGTAAATCAGGTAATTGAAGGTTGCATTCAATGAATAGTTTTTCAAAAAATTCAGATTCCCTTCAGCCGTATAGGATTTATTGAAATACACCTGATCTTGTTGGGTATCGAATTCATAGTTGGTCTGTTGGTGACTGAGCGTGGCACTTAAGTCAATCGTAAGGATTTCCTTATAGGTAAAGTTATAGCGGGCGTTGCCGCCTAAGGTTTGCTGTGTTATACTGCTCTCTGTTTCATTCAAAATATTGATGCTACGCATGTGGGAAGCTGTGGGCCCAATGTTGAAGCGGCTATTCAGTTTATTAATGGGAAACCCAAAGTTGACATTCGCAGTAACGTTGAGATTATCCTTCACATTGACCGGTTGCGTTAACCGCACCAGGCTATCGCTAACGGTTTGTGAGTTGGTAATGGCATCCTGTGTGTATACCGCTGTAAGGAAGGCAAAAAAGTTAATGAATTTGGCTGGGTCAAACGTGGTGAAGTTCAGCGTGCCGCGATGTCCATACGCTGGTTTTAACGTGGGATTACCCACATAAAGATTAAGGGGATCCGAATTATCCACCACGGGCTGCAATTGTTGAATGGTGGGTTCCTGCATGGACGTTTCATAATTCAGGCTTACGTGTTTGAAGTTGGAGAAGTCATAGTTAAAACGAGCCGAGGGCAAAATGTTTTCAAATGTGCGGTCGATAAATGCATTGCGAGTAATTAACTCACCTTTCAGGCGGGTAGACTGATAGCTGGCACCGATCACAAAATTGTACTTCTCACGGTTCATCCTGAAGTTAAGCCCCGGACGGCTGTATAAATAATCACTGGTGTATTCATTGGTCAATCGGGTATTCAGCACGTGGGTTCCGGTGTTTTCATCATACACTTTATAATCAACTTCATTGCTATTGGTACTGATGTTGTAATTGGCCTCCAGGTATTTTCTTCCACCCAATGGCTCCGTATAGGATACGGTTGCGCCATACGTAAGATTGTCGCTCAGCAGATAGTTGGTTTGCAGGAGCTGCTGCTCGCTGGGTACATTGGTATAAAATTGATTGAGGGATTGCTGGTTTCCATCGCGATCGGTTTGGCTGGCGCCAAAAGTAAGGTTGGTTGAAAACGTACGACCCTTCTTGGTAAACCGATGACGCCACAACAAGGATGAAATCAGATTGAAGCTATTTTGTGCCGCATAGGTATACTGTTCACTCTCGTTTTGGACGGTATTGTCTACCGTCATGGTTTGACTTGTGCTTTGCGAGTTCAATTCCGATTCTGAGTAGGTGGCGCTGGCGGTAAACTTCAACGAGTTGGCAGAATCAATCCGGTGATCGATCGTGAGGTTTGCCCGATGGTTGTCGTTGTTATTGAATTGCCGGCTATCCTGAAAATAGTTGTAGCTGCCATTGGGTAAATAGTTGACACGGTCAATGGATCGCTCAATATCCTGCTCCAGGCGATTGTAGAAATAGCTGGAGGTAAGTTGGGTGTCTTTGCTGAGGTCTTTATTGAAGTTTACACCCCCTGCATAACTGGTCATAATTCCATTCGGGCGGTTGCCAAAGTTCAGGGGCACGCCACTGGAATTATTGGAATTGAAAGTGAGTTGAACACGGCCACCACCCCCACCGCCCATCATGGCTTGGGAGCCACCGGTGAAGTTCATGTAATCATCAATGGAAAATCCCTGCTCATTGATGTTGTTTCCCATTCCCAAAAAAGAAAGTTGCTGACCCTTGGAAAACCGGTTGACGCTTGCTTTTGCCTGGAAGCGGTCATCGGTACCAATACCGCCCATCAGCGCACCAAAAGCCCCGTTGCGTTTCTCATCTTTCAATTCCAGATTGATGGTCTTTTCTTTCTGCCCATCATCAATGCCGGTGAACACAGCTTGATCGGATTTCTTGTCAAACACCTGAACCTTTTCCACCGCATCGGCTGGAAGATTTCGGGTGGCCAACTTCGGATCACGACCAAAGAATTCGCGGCCATCCACCATTACCCGTTGCACTTGTTCTCCCTGGGCACGCACAGTGCCATCAGTTTCTACTTCTACACCCGGAAGTTTCTTTAATAGATCTTCCACATTGGCATTGGCCTGCACTTTAAAGGATCCGGCATTAAATTCAATGGTGTCACGCTTCACCGTAACCGGAGCCTTCTCGCCCATGATTACCACGCTTTCCAGTTCCTTCGTAAGCGGTTGCATTTTTATGCGCCCCACTTCTACGATAGAACCTGTGGAGGGCGTGGTTATTTTTTGTGAAAAGGGAACATAGCCAACAAAGGTGATCTTGAGCAAATACTCACCCTTGTTTACATTCTTAATTTCGAAAGCCCCTTTCGCATCACTCACACCAAAATTCACCAACGAAGAATCTTTGGGACTCAATAACATGATCGTAGAAGAAGGGAGCGGACTGGAGAGGGTATCGGTTACCTGCCCGTGGATCGAAAATTTCTGTGCGAAGGAACTCAGTGAACCCGCCATTAAAATCAAGAACAGTAAATTATGCTTCATGAAATTTGAAGTAAGCGTGAATTAGATTTTAACACAACTGCTGAACTAGTTCCGAATGATCATGCCCCGACCACCCATCTGCTTCATCTGCTCTTCCACCATTTTGCGATATTCCTCCTGCGTAGTTTTAGTGCCGCTGGCTGGCATTTTCAACTCATTCTTTTTCAACTCCCGCATTTCGATGGTTTTGGCAACCAGTACCCGTTCTCCGCCATTAATATCCACAGCGAGGACGGCTCCAGGCAAGGTATTAAAGCGCTCGGGACCTAAAAATGGCCGGATCTTATCCGTAAACCAGGCAGTGATTTCCCGCTTTTCGGTTACCGGGTTTCCGTTCATATTCATCTGCACCGAATCTGTATAATATGCCTGTCGGCATTCATATCCCTGAATGGTTTTTATTTCCGTGCCGAATTTCCAGGGCGATACCTTTACTGAATCTTCAATGAGATAATTCTTACCCATAAACTCCTGTTTCGAAAGGATCTTTCCGCTGGTTTGATCTAAATAGAGCTCATTGTTCGGCTGGCGGATCACCATGCGCATGCCGCCTCCACCCATCTCCTCTTCTTCATCTTCAATCAAGGGTTTGTAAAGTGACTCGATCTCATTAAAAAATAATTGTTCTTTGGTGGTACGGAATTCCGGGATCATCCCCTTCATATCTGCGCGCTCGGGTGGAAGCCTGCGGTGCAGGTTTACCTTTATTTCATAGGTGATTACACCGGTCGTCTGACCAAAAACTACATGCGCAGCCGTTAATGACACCAGGATACCCAGGAGTAAAATCAATTTTTTCATAAGAGAGGAGGATTTCATTTGTTTTAATTCCCATGTAAACATACGATTGGAGAGTATCGGGTGTGGTTAATAGTTCTGAATTCAATGTTAATTAAGGTTAAAAGAACATCGCTAACCCGGTGAGAGCTGTACTTTTGTAATGTGAAAACTTCAAAGAACAGGTTAACCTTGATCCTGATTGCCAGCAGCATTGTCTTATTGCTGGCCTTGCAAGCGTTGTGGCTAACCAATTCCTACGAAAAGGCCTACTATGATTTACGCAGGGAAACGAATGGACTTTTTCGAAACACGGTACTGGCCTTGCGTGATTCCTTTCTGCTTCAAGGCTTTGAAAAAATTCCAAACGATTCGACTGAAACAAAACTTTCAAGAGCGTTCACCTACCGGCATTTAATAGATACAGCAACCCGGGGTAATATGCGCATCCGTTCCTCGCAGGTTCAAATCTATATTTCAACAGACCGTGCTAACGATTCATTAGCTGCTATCCTTCGGCCACTGGGCACCCGCATTCAGGAGGGTAAAATTGATGGTGGCAACTTTGTTTTTCGAATGCGAACCGACTCATTGCCGGAAGACAGCTTGAGAAACCATTTTAGTAATGCGTTGACCAAGGTAGGTCTTGCTGTTCCCTTTGTAATTAAACATTCCTCTTTTGTGCCCACACCCGTTCAGGTCGGATCTGGTAATAGTACTCTCTTTAAACCTCCGGGCGATGAACTGCTGGAATTACCTGGCGAAGCACGGGCTTATTCGAATACGTTGTATTCGGATTGGGTCCGGTTTGATCCAATTCACCGGTATGCTGTGGAATTGCACGGTTTCCGAACATTCTTATTGGGACAAATTACACCGCAAATCCTGTTCTCATTGTTCCTTACGTTGCTAACCACCGCTGCCTTCGTAGTGATGTACAGGAGCATGTTGGCACAACAGCGATTGATGGATTTAAAGAATGACTTCATCAGCAACATAACCCATGAATTGAAAACACCAGTAACCACGGTAGGCGTGGCACTGGAAGCCATTAAAAATTTCAAAGGTCAAAACAACCCTGAATTAACTACAGAGTACCTGACCATTGCCCAGAATGAGTTAAACCGGCTGAACATCCTGACCGATAAAATTTTGAAAACCGCGATATTCGAAGACAAGGGTGTTGACTTTAAAGCTGAACCTGTTGATATGAATCAACTGATTGAACAGGTAATCAATTCAATGAAACTGGTGTTTGAAAAACATAAAGCCACGGTTGCGTTTGAAAAGAAAGGTCAAGACTTTCAACTGCTGGGTGGCCCGGTCCATTTAACCAGTGTCATTTATAACCTGCTGGATAATGCTTTAAAGTACAGTCCGATTAATCCGGAGATTTTGATTTCGTTGACTGATGAGGGAGATGGACTTGTTATTAAGGTTCAGGATAAAGGAATCGGAATTGCTCCGGAGTTCAGGAAAAAAGTATTTGAGAAATTCTTCCGCGTTCCTACCGGGGATATTCACAACATCAAAGGATATGGCCTGGGCCTAAGCTATGTTGAAAGCGTAGTAAAGAGCCACCATGGATCCATTGCCGTAGATAGCGCCCCGGGTAGTGGAAGTGTGTTTACCATTCGATTACCAAAAAAGTAAGGTGAGCAAAGTGAAAATCCTTTATGTGGAAGACGAACCTTTCCTGGGGAGGATTGTAAAGGAAAGCCTTGAGGTACGCGATTTTGAAGTGCGGATGGTAGCTGATGGCAAACTGGTGCTGAGTGTGTTTGAAGAATTTAAACCCGATATCTGCGTACTGGACATCATGCTCCCAAATAAAGATGGGTATTCCATCGCCCAAATCATTCGCCAAAGCAATGGCTCCATTCCCATCATATTTGTTACAGCCAAAACCCAAACTGAAGATTTATTAAAAGGATTTGAGGTGGGTGGAAACGATTACCTGCGCAAACCTTTCAGCATGGAGGAATTAATTGCCCGGGTGAACAATCTCTTACAGCTTACACAAAAACTGACTTCAACCTCCAACCAGTTATTCAAGATAGGCACCTTCGAATTTGTTCCGCAGCGGTACGAACTGCGAAAAAACGGAACTGCGAGAAAATTATCCCATCGTGAAGCCATGCTGTTGCACATCCTGGCCGAAAATCAAAACATGAATATTGATCGCAAGACTATCCTGATGCGGGTATGGGGCGATGACTCGTTTTTTAATTCGCGAAACCTGGATGTGTACATCACGAAACTGCGGGATTATTTACGAGAAGATCCGGCCATTGAAATCATAACCATCAAAGGTGTGGGCTATCATTTTGCTGTAGGGAATTAACTGAAAGTAAGTAGATTTGTTTAGCCTCTCCTGCTAAACTATGTCGAACTGGAAAATCAAACTCTCTCTCTTTCTCAACTACTTTGTCTTTGCCATCCTGCTCAATAGTGTAGGCACGGTGATTTTGCAAGTGCAGAGCAACTATGGAGTTTCCGAGTCTTCGGCCAGTGTGCTGGAAGCATTTAAAGATTTAAGCATCGCAGCGGTATCGTTCCTGGTTGCCTCGTTTATCGTGCGTATCGGATATAAAAATGCCATGCTGCTTGCGTTGGCCATCGTAACGGTCGCTTGCCTTGCAATGCCCTCGCTCGGCAGTTTTGCCATGACCAAGGTATTGTTTGCCGCCACCGGTACTTCCTTTGCGCTGATCAAAGTCTCCGTCTATGCCACCATTGGTATAGTAACTTCTGACAAGAAAGAACATGCCAGCTTCATGAACTTTATCGAATCTTTTTTCATGATTGGTATTCTTACCGGATATTTCATTTTCAGCGCCTTTGTAGATGATACTCAAGCCCAATCCACTTCCTGGCTCCAGGTGTACTACTTGCTGGCAGCACTTACTGCGGTTGCTTTTGTTCTCTTATTCAGTACAAAACTGGATGAAACCTCCATCAAGCCCGCTGATTCAAAACCCTTTCTGGAAGATTTCGCAGATATGATCAAGCTGGCCATAAAGCCCCTTGTGCTTGTATTTATTATGAGCGCCTTTACGTACGTATTGATTGAACAAAGCATCATGAGTTGGTTACCAACGTTTAATAGTAAAGTGTTAAGCCTGCCTACCACCTTAAGCATACAAATGGCCAGCATCCTGGCGGCTTCCACTGCGTTGGGCAGATTTTCTGCTGGCATCGTGCTTCGAAAAATTCATTGGTTTCTGGTGTTGATTATTTGCCTGCTGGCAGCAGCTACCTTGGTGGTGGTAGCCATTCCATTGGCAAAAGCGGCTCAAGGCCAGCCGGTTACCGGTTGGAGTACGGCCCCCCTGGGTGCTTTTATATTTCCTTTGATTGGATTATTCATCGCCCCCATCTACCCGGCTATCAATTCAGTAATCTTAAGTACCCTGCCGGCACGACAGCATGGCCCCATGTCGGGACTGATCGTTATTTTCTCTGCATTGGGTGGAACCACCGGATCCATTATTACCGGTCACATTTTTGAAGCCTATGGCGGTGAAACAGCTTTTTACTTTTCACTGGTACCCATTGGTATTTTACTGATTTGTCTATTCCTCTTTAACAGGTTTCAGAAAAAATCAGAAGCTAAAGTTGAATTTACCGCCACAGGCGGACATTAATATGAATCAACTACACGATCTCGGTGAGCTCTTTGAAGAAGTGCAACTTCAAAATATACTGGGTGATGGAAAAACCTTTCCTGACTGCCAGCCAAAAAAGGCATTGGAAGAAATCAACAGGGAGTATCAAAATCAAAAAGACACTGCCAACTTTGATTTAAAGCAATTCGTTCTAAAAAACTTTGAACTTCCACCAAAACCCAATACTGAGTATCACAGTGATGCTTCATTAACCGCAGTTGAGCACATTAACGAATTGTGGTCCATTCTTACACGCAAACCCGATCAAGCCGGTGGCTCTCTCATTCCCTTGCCACATCCCTACCTCGTACCCGGTGGGCGTTTCCGGGAAATTTATTATTGGGATAGTTACTTCACGATGCTGGGTCTTCAGGTTTCAGGTCGCGCGGATCTGATTCAATCCATGGTTGATAACTTCACGTACCTGATCAACACGCTCGGCTACATTCCCAACGGAAACCGGACGTACTACTTGGGGCGCTCACAGCCACCCTTCTTCTCTTTTATGGTGAAACTACTGGCCGAATCCAAAAAGAATGTATTGACGAACTACCTAAGCGCACTCGAAAAAGAATATCAATTCTGGATGCGTGGTTCGAAAGAAGTTAGTGAACAGCAACCTGTATTGCATAGGGTTGTGCGCCTGCCGGATGGAAGCATTTTGAATCGGTATTGGGATGAACACGCAACGCCACGGCCCGAATCCTTTAAGGAAGACGTTGAGCTGGCACGGCACTCGTTACAAAAACCGGAGGTGCTTTACCGACACTTGCGGGCCGCTGCAGAGTCCGGTTGGGATTTCAGCAGCCGCTGGTTTAAAGATGAAAATCTCTTTTCCACCATTCATACTACAGAAATTATTCCGGTGGACTTAAATTGTCTTTTGTATCACCTCGAACAATTAATTGCCGAAGGCCACAGAGAAAGTGGTAATAATTCCCAAGCTGCCTTGTTTTTGGGATCAGCCAATCAACGCAAGGCTGCTATCAAAAAATATTGCTGGGATGCGACCCGAGAATTTTTCTTTGACTATGACTTTGTCTCACAGAGACTGAAGAATTGTTATACGTTGGCAGCTGCATTCCCATTGTTTGTTGAAATCGCATCCCCAGAACAGGCACTCGTGTCGCAAAGAATTTTACAGGATCAATTTTTAAAACCCGGTGGGCTCACCACGACTATTTTCAACAGCGGTCAACAATGGGATGCCCCCAACGGCTGGGCGCCACTCCAGTGGATAACAATAAAGGGATTACAGAATTATGGTCTGGATGAAGTAGCCAACAAAATCAAAAATGCCTGGCTGGAGACAAATGAAAAAGTTTATGAGCACACCGGCAAAATGACCGAAAAGTATGACGTATGGAACAGTCATGGCGAGGCCAGTGGTGGAGAATATCCAAACCAGGATGGTTTTGGCTGGACCAACGGGGTTTACCTCGCCTTGAAATCCATGGCGTAACGCGCACCGCTCAGTCTTTTCTGTAAATCGCTTTCAACACTTCTGCATTCCCATCGATGGTGGGCACCGGCAATCCCAGAATGGTTGCCACCAGCGGAAAAACATGAATGTTCTGAAAAGGTGGCAGGGTAATCCCTGGCTTAATGTTTGGTCCCTGTGCATAGAAAATACCGTACACATCCTTAGATGATTCGGGATCATAGCCATGCACTCCTCGCTTGGCACCTATGGGCGCATTTTTTAGAAACCAATCACGGGAAGGATCGCGGATAAAATATCCAGGTTTTGCTTCTACCAGCAGATCGCCCACCCGTTCATGTTGATAATTCCATCGCTTGGGGAATTCCTCCTTCTTATAAACAGTGTAGTTGCCTTCTCCTCTCTTTAATACGGCATAGGTTGAATCCCGCTTTCTGATGTCTGTAAAATACAAGTGTAATTGTGTGCCGCCATTTGCGAATTTAACGGTCGGATCTCTCGGATTGATCAACTCGTCACGAAAAATAGAAGTCTCTGCCTGAAGTGTTACCTCGTGCATTCCGTGATCAGAAACCAGGATGACATTAACTGGAAGTTGGGTAGATTTTATCTCAGCCATTAAGGAGCCTAAAACAGAATCGGCCCGCAACACGGCTGCCCTTGTTTCCGGTGCCTGGGGTCCATGATCATGACCTTCGTGATCGGGTGATGAGAAGTAGAGCGTAATGAGATGAGGCCGTTCGTTTTCAGGAAGTTTCAGCCAATCAATCACCTGGGCAACTTTCCTTTGTGGGGGTACTGTATCATTGAAGAGATAATAATAGTTTGGTCTTCTGCTTTCATCACTCACTTCAGAACCCACCCAGAAATATGAAGCCGAGATTACGTTTTTTTTCCTGGCCAGCTCCCATAGAGATACGCCACCATAATAATAGCCATCCTCTACTTTAGATCGGTCGCCCATACTGTACTTCACATCCCGTTGACGATCGTAAAATGAATTATCCACCAGGCCGTGATGGCCGGGGGTCAGACCTGTTACCAGCGTGTAATGATTCGGAAAGGTTTTGCTGGGAAAGGAAGGAATCAGCGCTTCGGCCTGAGACCCGTTAGCAATAAATTCCTTAAAGTTGGGTGGATTAAACTTCTGAACATAATCGTAACGAAAACCGTCAAACGAAACCATCACGACATAAGGCCGATCTTGCTGTGCACAGGCTGCCTGTGCAAACAACAGCAAAAAAAGTACAAATCGCGTCATAGCGTGGTGGGACCTGTGGGACTCGAACCCACGACCCCTACCTTGTCGAGGTAGTGCTCTAAACCAGCTGAGCTAAGGTCCCGAGGAAAGTCCGCAAGATGATTTATTTTGCTTAAATGAACCATGAATTTTTTTCATTTGAAGTAAAATATATGTTACACCATGACCCCTGTTGAATTTTGGGTATCCTCCCTGAACCTGCTTCCCCATCCGGAAGGTGGGTTTTATAAAGAAACGTACCGGTCATCAGAAAATATTAAATCAGCCGCATTGCCCAATCGGTATGCTGGCGACCGAAATTTTTCTACGGCTATCTATTTCTTGCTCCGGTCCCAGGATCGGTCAGTATTTCATCGCATCAAATCGGATGAACTCTGGCATTTCTATGCAGGAACAACGTTGGTGATTTATGTGCTAACCAACACGGGTCTTACCCCATTTCGCCTGGGTCCCAATCCTGATCTCGGTGATTCATTTCAGGTTCTGGTTCCGGCAAATTGCTGGTTTGGAGCAAGGGTGGAGCAATCCGATAGTTATTCCTTGTGTGGATGCACCGTAGCTCCAGGATTTGAGTTTCGTGATTTTGAAATGGCAGATCGAGCTAGTCTGCTACGAGCGTTTCCGGACCAGGAAGAAATTATCAGGAAGTTGACAGCGTAAGTTCAATTATCCAACAAACCCAATCCGCTTGTGCGAGCCATCACAATAGGGCTTGTTACCCGAACCTCCGCAACGACAAAATGCAGTGACCTTATTCTTTTTAGAAACAGTGCCAGTGGAATCTTTCACGACCACATTCCCGTACACCATTAATGGCCCATTGGGTGCAGGCTCTACAATAGTTTCAACTTCTACCTTCACACTTTTTTGATCCGTCTCGTTATTCATGTAATAACTCAATGCACCGGAAGGGCATTTTTTAATCTGATCAACAATTTGTTGCGTTGTTGCTGCTTCGGGGGTTATCCAGGGCCGTCTTTGCGGATCGAAGACCGGACTTAACCCTTTAAAACAAATGGTGGAGTGAATGCACTGGTTGGGCTTCCAGACGATGGTCACCTCTCCGTTGGTATACTTTTTTGTAATGTCTTTCATCTTTAGAAAAATTATATAGATTATAATAACTGGATAAGATTCAGACCCGGTAACGGACCGGAAGGATACTGCTGAAGTCTTCCGCCTTCCGCCAGATTGCCTAAATCTATTCCGGCAAATCCAAACTTTTCAATAATCGAACGCACTACTCGCTTTGCGTCATGATCATCTCCCGAGTAAAAAATCACGCGTTTACCCCCCGCTTGTGATGGCGATGCACTGAGCAATTCCGGGGTAAACGTATTGAAGGCTTTAACAATCCGTGCTCCCTTCAGCAAATCCTTGACCACCTCACTGGACGTGTTGACGCCCAGGTCCACCATTTTATAATCAGGAGGTGCCACCGGGTTAATTGGGTCAATCACAATTTTTCCAGTCCAGGAGTCCAATTGCCTGGCTACTGTTGGCAAATGAATCCATTGTACTGCTAGAAATATTACATCGGCTTGTACTGCTTCCTGGAAAGACCCGGCCTTGCTTCGTCCACCTAACTCCTTAACAACCTCCACCAGTGAGGATGCGCCCCGGCTGTTGCTGATGATTATTTCATACCCGGCTTTGCTTGCTTGCCGGGCGAATGCCAACCCAATACCACCCGATCCAATAATCCCAACCTTCATTTCTGCGCTTTAAAAATTTGAAGATACTGCGATGATACCGGTTAATCCAAGCGATCCAAAACTTCTTTACTCCACCAATCTGGTCTCGATTTGAATGGGATTGGTCAACGTTTTATGTACAGGACAGGCATTGGCAATCTGAAGCAATCTCTCGCGCTGATCCTTTGTTAAATCGCCCGTTAGAACAATTTCGCGTTGAAAGTGAGTAACGTTTTCTATTTTCTCAAAAGCAACTTCTACTTTAATTTCATCTGCTGGCCACTGCTTACGATCGGCATACATCCGAAGTGTAATGGCTGTACAGGCTGCCAAAGAAATCATCAAATATTCACCCGGAGCCGGACCCAGATCAGTGCCTCCCACGTCCAACGGCTCATCTGCAATCACCGTTTTTCCAGAAACAACAAGTTCTGTGCGATAATGCTCCTTTCCGATGATTGCCCGGACCATCAGAACGACTCGTTTCGTACAAAGAACTCCTGTCGAAAGCGCTCGCGTGGAGCGATCTCCCGTTGTCTTAAATTTTCCGGCAAACTTTCCAGGTCACCCGGGTATCCAATGGCCATCACCACCAGGGGTTCGTGCGAATCCGGAATATTCAAATTGTCAATCAACACCTGACGGTTGTAGCCACCCATTTGGTGGACATTCAATCCTTCCCGTGTTGCCTGCAACGATAACAACGCGTTGGCCCCACCCACATCATACCGCGCTGATCCATTTATTACGCCATTACGCAGTAACGTTTTTCTGGCAAGGCTGACAATTAATAATGGAGCCTGCTTGGCCCAGATCTTATTGCTATCATTTAATGCCTGAATTATTTTCTCACGAAGTTCCGGTTGATCCGGAGTTGCATAGAGATAAACCCAGGGTTGTTCATTCATACTGGAAGGTGCCCAGCGGGCGGCCTCAAAGAGCGAGTTAATGATCTCGTTGCTCACCGGAGTGGGAGCATACGCCCGTTTGCTTCTGCGCTGGCTGATTTCATTCATTACAGCGTACTCAATAGCAGTGGATTTTATGATTTCTGTATGGGTTTCCATTAGGTTCATTGTTTTTAAATTAACAACCACGCACAAAAACAGTTTATCTTGACCATCGCGGAATTCCCCAAATTGCTAAAAAACCTGAACATGCATGCATCGGACCCACTAATATTGGGAAGGTACTATCTGTTATGGTACCATCAGGCAATTGGAGAGTAAAGAAAACTGGATAAAAGCTAACCAGCAGAAACCCCACGCTTGCTATCAACCAAACGAGATTTCCTTTTGGTATAAACCGCACCAATACAAAAAATAAAATGGCCCCTACCAGCAGGGGAAAAATAGAGGCTATTGTAATAGCCATTGCAAACCCTGGGGGGATGGTTGCCCCTAATAAATTTGCAATCAGACTCCATACATTATTAATACCGGCTCCAATAAAACCGGCAATGGCACCGGCCTTTAGCGCACTTATAAAAGAGAAATTAGATTTAGATGTTGACATGAAAGTTTAGTTAGTTGGTTTGTTTTATTTATAATTTCCGGTTTCCTTTTTCATTCTTCGATCAGCACTCCCATTTTGCCAACCTGATAATCCCGCATGGCTTCCATAATCTGGGTTTGGGAATTCATGACAAATGGACCATAGGAAACTACTTTTTCATTCAGCGGCTCTCCGCTCAAGAGCAATACGCGGGTGTCTTCGAGGGCAGTCATGCCGATGCCATCACCATCATTATTAAAGTGGACGAGGTGTAATTCTTCAGTCAGACCAAAGCCCTCTATTGTCAATTTGCCATCCAACAGATAAATCAACGCATTATGAGTCGTAGGTAATGGGATTGTGATTGTACCACTCTTCTTTAATTCAAGCGTAGCGGCATTGACAACCGTTTGAGAAGGGATAGGACCTTTTGCACCAAGAATCTCGCCCGAAAAAACCCGGCCATTAACCAATTGGTCATCACTCAGAAAGGTGGGCGCTTGCTCTTTACTCAGCGGATAGTATGCTGGCTGATCCATCTTATTTTTTGAAGGCGTGTTGATCCACAACTGAATGATCTCCTGACGGCCACCGATTTCTTGAATGTTGTGTGGCGGTCGCTCGCTATGAATGATGCCCATGCCGGCATTCATCCATTGGGCGCCACCGGCATAAATGACACTGTCATTTCCGCGGCTATCGCGATGATGAACACCGCCCTGAAAAATAAACGTTACTGGTGAAAATCCACGATGCGGATGCGGTCCTACCCCTGCATGATCCGGATCGATGTGAGCAGGCGCTTTGATGTTGGCATGATGTAATAAAAGAAATGGATCAATTTGTTGCACTTGTTGCGTGGGCAACGGCTGCCGGATCGGCATTCCACCCATATCTGCTTCCTGTGCATACAGTAAACGAGCAACTGTTCTTGGTTTCATAAGGTAATTTTATCCCTCACTCCTTTCGAGGGCCATTTGAATTTCATTAAATAATAAACCACTGCCACCACCGAAGTGACGAATCACCCGGGTTTGTGGCCGCAGCTTTTTAATTTTAGAGGTAAGTTGCCTTTCGGAAGCTTCTTCCACTCCACCACCAATCAACACACATTCAAAAGCTGTTTGACTAAACTTTTCCAACGCTTCCCGGTCGTTCAACGCTCCTTCGGCATGCCATCCCGATTGTGAATTGAGCAGGCGCACTACGGTTTCCATAATCTCATAGTGCCTGCCGATTACCAGAATGTTCAACTTGTCCATGGTTTCAGAATTATCAATCTCCAAATCCGGTCATCGGCACTTCCATCAGCAACAACTCTGCATCGCTATCCGCGCTGATAGAGAGTTTTTCAACATCCCACACTCCAAATCCATCGCGTTTGGTCAAAGCCTGGCCGTTGATGGTAACATCTCCACTGATTACAAAAGCATATACACCATTGCCTTTCAGCTTCACCGCGTAATCGGCTTTGAATCCCGGCTTCAGATTGCCAAGATAAAACCAGGCATCCTGATTGATCCACACGCCTTCATCCGTTTTGGAAGGGCTTACAATCTGTTGCAGTTTATTCACCCGGTCTTCCGGTTTAAAGGTGATCTGATCATAGCGGGGCTCAATGTTCCGAATTTTAGGGAATACCCAGATCTGCAGAAAGTTTACCTTTTTGTCTTTGTTCTTGTTGTACTCGCTGTGGTAAATGCCGGTGCCGGCACTCATGATCTGCACATCATGTTGTTTTATCACGGCAACATTTCCCATGCTGTCTTTGTGTTCTAGGTCACCCGATAAGGGAATGGAAATGATCTCCATGTTATCGTGCGGATGTCGGCCGAAACCCATGCCACCATCCACGAAATCATCATTCAACACGCGAAGGGCACCAAAATGGACCCGTGTTGGATCGTAATAATGTGCAAAACTGAATGTGTGGCTGGTATCGAGCCATCCGTGATTGGCATGGCCACGGGTGTTGGCTTTGTGCAATACAGTATTCATAGTCCTTTCTGTTTTAGTCGGTAAATGTTCAAACCCTACCGGGGAAAAATTTTTATCGCCTGGGTTTTCAGCAGCTGGCACTTCTGAAGTTCCGAGAAGGATACCTCCTGAAATAGCAGCTTTAAAGAAGTCTTTGCGATTCATTGTGGTTCGTGGTCAACAAAGATACATACAACTATTGTATATACAATAATCTGGATTATTTTGTTCCTCGAGTGACAGAAAGTTCGAAAATCATATAATTTTAAAGGTTTTTAGGTCCAGAGTACCTTATCGCTTGACGACCTTAAAGGCGATGTTGCGGCCATATCCCTGCATCATCGCGAGGTTGATCCAACTCAAGGCAAATTGTTCCAATAAATTGAATTTGTCACTGCCTCCAAAATTGTACACGGCTTCAAAGCCCAGGTCTTTGGCAAGCGTTTCCGCAACCTGCTTAGCACGATCGCTGTCCCCGGCATAAAACATATCGATGCCTCGCCCCTGGTAGGTTGGGTTCGCCATATTTTCCGCTCCGGTTGTGTTAAAACACTTAACGATGTTTTGACAGTTGGTCAACTTCGTCAACGCTTCAGTAGTATTTGAATACGGATCGGGTTTTACGCGCACCGAGTTCATGGTATCGATGATTATTTTTTGGCTAACATCCCCCATCGCCTTTACGATGTCATGAACGGCTTGTGGCACGGCAGCCAGAACAACCACTTCGGAATTAGAAACAGCCTCTGCAATCGAGGCTGAATTCAGGTTGGGATGAGACTCCAACCGGCTCCCTTTAAATTCACCTGGGTTCCGAACACCAAAGGCAACCTGATGACCTGCTTTTGCCCACCCCAGGGCTAACGCACCGCCCACATTGCCACTTCCGATAACAGCAATTTTCATATTGATTGTTTATTTATTTAAAAATAGAGAGAACCAAATTGAGTACAAATTCTATCGCGATGATTGATTAGAATTAAATTACCTTAAACAGGATATGTTTTTTGTTTATTTTGTAAACGTATGACAGCTGAGAAACAACGACTGATTGAAGACCGCGACAAAGTAAAAAACTGGCGGCAATGGGGTCCGTATCTCACCGAACGGCAGTGGGGTACGGTGCGCGAAGATTACAGCAGCGAAGGTCATGCCTGGCAATACATCTCGCACGACATGGCCCGCAGCAAAGCCTACCGCTGGGGCGAAGAAGGAATTGCTGGAATCTCCGATGATCAGCAACTGCTATGTTTTTCAGTGGCCTTATGGAACAAGAAAGATCCCATCATCAAAGAACGCTTTTTCGGATTGACCAACCCGGAAGGGAACCACGGTGAAGATGTAAAGGAACTCTATTATTATCTGGACTCAACACCCACGCATTCTTACATGCGGATGCTTTATAAATATCCACAAGCAGAATATCCTTATTCGCAACTGGTGGAAGAAAGCAGCAAGCGTACCAAACAAGATCCGGAATACGAACTAGTCGATACAGGCATTTTTGCGGATAACCGGTATTTCGATGTAGAAGTTACGTATGCAAAAGCCGAAGCCAATGAGTTGCTTATTCAAATAACGGTAACCAATCGGGGGCCCGAGAGAGCTTCCATTGAAGTAATTCCACACCTCTGGTTTCGAAATACCTGGGCCTGGGGTTATGACGGCTACAAACCGGAAATCTACCTGGATGATGCCGGGACCATGAAGGCATCGCACCGGCAACTGGGTTCGTATTATCTCTTTTGCGATACGAAAGCGGAAGCGCTCTTTTGCGAAAATGAAACCAATACCTGGCGACTATACCAACATTTTCAGGAAGGGACCTTTAAAGATGGTATCAATGATTATATCATCTTCAACTACCCGGTTGCCATTAACAAAATTAACAAAGGCACCAAAGCTGCATTTCGCATAGACTGGACGTTGAATGCCGGCAAATCCAACACGGTGCGCCTCCGTCTTTCGCCCGAGTTCCATACAAAACCCTTTCATCTATTTGATGCTATTGTAGAAGCCCGCAGGCAGGAAGCGGATGCCTTCTATCAGGATTTACAAAGAGACACGCCCGATGAAGAAAGCCGGATGATCCAACGCCAGGCACTGGGCGGCATGCTTTGGAGTAAGCAGTTTTATTATTACGACCTGGATGTATGGTTACGCGGAGATCCGGGTATGCCACCGCCACCACACGAACGGAAACGCGGTCGCAACAATGATTGGAACCACCATCATAGTGCCGATATAATCTCCATGCCCGATAAATGGGAATATCCCTGGTATGCCGCATGGGACCTCGCCTTTCACGCCATTCCCATCGCCTTGATTGATCCGGAGTTTGCAAAAAATCAACTTTTGTTGCTTACCAAAGAATGGTACATGCATCCCAACGGTCAACTGCCCGCCTACGAGTGGTCGTTCAGCGATGTGAATCCTCCTGTGCATGCCTGGGCCACCTGGCGCGTATATCGGATTGACAGCAAACTGCAGGACGGCAAGCGCGATCGAAAATTCTTAGAAGAAATTTTTCACAAGCTGTTACTCAACTTTACCTGGTGGGTAAATAAAAAAGACGTTAACGGAAACAACATTTTCCAGGGCGGTTTTTTGGGGATGGATAATATTGGGGTATTCGATCGCAGCAGCACGCACCTGCCCACCGGGGGGCACATCGAGCAATCGGATGGCACAAGTTGGATGGCCATGTTTACACTGAACATGTTGCGCATGTCGCTGGAGCTGGCGAAAGGGAACCCCACGTACCAAAGTCTGGCCACCAAATTCTTCGAACACTTTCTCTACATCGCAGGCGCCATGTCGAACGTGAACAATGAGGGCATCAACCTGTGGGACGAAGAAGACGAATTTTTTTACGATGTGTTGCACTTACCCAACAATGAGCGGATCAAACTCAAAGTGCGGTCCATGGTGGGGTTGATCCCCTTATTTGCTGTGGAAGTATTGGATGAAGATATTTTTCAGAAGATGCCTGAGTTCACCGCGCGGCTCGATTGGTTTTTACAAAACCGGCCCGACCTCGCCAACCTGATTTCGCGCTGGGGCGACCGTGGAAAAAATCAGCGGCACCTGCTCTCGTTGTTGCGCGGCCACCGCATGAAGCGGCTCTTGAAACGGATGTTGGACCAAAATGAATTTCTTTCTCCGTATGGCATACGTGCCTTATCACACATCCACCTGAATAATCCTTATGTACTACAGGCTAATGGTACCGAGTTTTCAGTGCGATACCAGCCGGGTGAAAGTGATTCGTATCTATTTGGCGGCAACAGCAATTGGCGCGGACCGGTGTGGTTTCCGGTAAATTACCTGATCATTGAATCGCTCTATCGCTTTCATAATTATTATGGCGATGATTTTAAAATAGAGCATCCCACAGGCTCGGGTCAATTGCTCACGTTGCGGCAAATTGCGAACGACCTTTCGAAGCGCATGATTGCCCTCTTTAAAAAAGACGATCAGGGACTCCGACCGATTTATGGCAAGAATGAATTGATGCAAACGAATCCCCACTTTCAAAACAATCTGCTGTTTCATGAATATTTCGATGGCGACACGGGCCGGGGGTTAGGTGCAAACCACCAAACCGGGTGGACGGGTTTGGTCGCAAAACTTATTCAGCCCATCCAGCCTCACAAAAAGAAACAAAATTAACAGCTTATTATCCCTGGTGTTTGAATGTGCCCAGGTCTGGTAAGCAACAGATGGGTTTTATTACAACGATCACGCGGTGTCTGCTTGCTCTGGATTGTTTGATCTTATCTATAGGTGATCTGAATTCAGTACACCAACGCATATCAACCATCCACCAGCCTAAGTTTACAAAATAATTGATCGAGGACATCACTTGAAAATCAATCCAGCTTTCGCAATCTGAAATCCATTTTTTTGAACGGATGCCCGGACTGCGGAATCCCATAATAATGGGTTGGTGTGATTAAAGTGAATGAACCAGATCCTTTGTTTTAAGGTTGCCTTACCATCAAATCGGTTCATGGTTTCTTCTACCAGCGGGTGTGGAATCTCGCTCATCGGCCGATTGGGTAATTCAGAAGCAGAATAAAAAGTAGCATCGAGTAGTGCAACATCTACTGTCGCTACAGCAGCATCTACCGCTACTGACCATTTTTCCCACTTATCGATATCCGGAATAAATAAGTACTTTTTTGCGGGAGTGAAAATTTTAAACCCCGCGGTCTCCGAAAATTCATCGCGGTGCGGAACCGTGAAAGCGGTTACTTGAATTCCGGTGGTTATGGTCACCGGCTGATCAGCTTTCATCGTGATGAGTGTGATGTTATTCAGACTTACCAACTGCGACCAAGGTCCATGTTCTTTCAAAAACTGTCCCATCCGTTCCAGTACATATACCGGAATCTGTTTGCTCCCGAGGGCCTCACGCCCAAGTTGCATTAAACCGGTATAATGACCGATGTGAGCGTGCGTGATGAAAATCCCCGCGGGTAGATAGGGGTATTCTCCGCCAGTGCGCTTCTGAAAATCGTGCAGTTGATCTTTAATATCCGGAGTTGCTTCAAACAACCACCATTGTTTGGTGGAAGGATTCGTGAGGGCTAACGAAACAACGGATTGTTTTAACGTGGGATCTAACCAGGCGGGAGCGCAACAGGATTTTTCGCAACCGATGTGCGGATAGCCACCGTCTTGGGCGACCCCTAAAATTTGAAGAAAAGGACTTTGCGCCTGAACATATGCAGGGCTAACAAGAAACAAGAACAGTGTAGCAAATCGCATGAAGAGTTACTTGCCTGGTAATGGTGCCTCATCAATTTTCAGAATATAAATATTTGGCCAGTTCTTACCGGTTACCAGAAAAGACCGGGTGTCGGGGTGCCACGCAATTCCGTTCAGTACATCTACTTTCGGGCTGGCCTTTCGGGCATCGTTTGCCAATGGTGTCAAATCAAGGCGACCGACCACTTTGCCAGTGGCTGGATCAATCTTCATGATCTTGTTGGTTTGCCATACATTGGCAAACACGTAGCCTTCAATGTATTCCAATTCATTCAGATTCATCACAGGTCCGCTTTCATCGGTAACCCGAACTGTACGCACAATCGCTAACGATGCGGTGTCCAGAAAATGTATTTGATCGGTACCATCACTCATAATCAGGTTGTGATTATCGTGGGTTAATCCCCACCCTTCTGACGCATACGTCCACTCTTTAATTTTTTTGAAATCCTTGAGCGTGTACACAAACCCGATCTTGTTTTGCCAGGTGAGGTGGTACACTTTATTATTCAAAATCGAAATCCCCTCTCCAAAGTACTGGTTCGGCAACTCTACCTTCCTGGTTGCCTTTCCGGTGTTAATATCCACCACCCCAATCCAGGAGGTTCCAAACTGGCCTGTGCTCTCGTATAGCTCCCCATTATAAATTAGCAGCCCCTGAGTAAATGCTTCCGGATCGTGCGGCCACATACTGCGGATGGAGTAGTTGATCCGGAGAGAATCCACCTCTGTTTTTTGCTCGCGGGTTGGGGTGCAACTCTGAACCATGACTCCAACCAGCAAAAGAATGAAAAAGGAATTTCTTATACGCATACTTTAGTTTGACCAAAATCAAAGGTAATGGGAATGCTCCATTCAGGAAACTGAAAATTTCAACCCGGTCGCTAAACAAACCCATTCTACATCATTATCTTTAGCCAGGGAAACCACAAGCCACTCCCAACCGTTTAATAACCTAATAACACCTGTATGGCCAAACGACTTGTAAAAGGAGAAAAAAAACTATTTGGGGTTTGCAGCGGCCTCGCGAATTACTTTGATATAGACCCCACCATCATGCGGATCATCTTCATTGCCGCCTTTCTGTTTTTTGGTACCGGTCTTCTCTTATACATCATTATGGCATTTGTTATGCCTGAGCGTTAAGCGAACATGTGTCCGGCCTAACTGTCCGGACTTGAACAATTTTTTAGTTTGACTTAAAATTTTTCACTAATCCTGCAACTTAGACACTCCGCTGCTCATCCTTAGGCAGTAAAAAAATATTTGTGCCATTGGTGATACCTTTTTACAGGATCCGAGTACTACTTGTCTAATCCCTCAACCCGCATGTTTCGCAATTACTTTGTCGTCATGGTCCGCAACCTGTTCAAAAACGGGTTTTATTCATTTATTAATATCTCGGGGCTCGCTTTGGGTATCACCTGCAGCATCCTGATTTTGTTGTGGGTTGCCGATGAAACAAGCTTCGATAACTTCATTCCAAAAGCCGACCGGCTTTACCAGGTTTGGGTGCGCGCTCAATTCGATGGTAAGATCAGCTCATGGACCAGCGTACCCCTGCCCACGTATGAAGCCTTTAAAACTGCCAACAGCAATATCGCCCGCATGGCTGTTACCGACTGGGGTGGTGAACATTTGATTACCGTTGGCGAAAACCGGTTGATCAAGGACGGGTATTGGGTAAGCGAAGAGTTTCTGGAGATGTTTGAGTATCCGCTTTTAAGCGGCAATGCCGAACAGGTGCTGGATGAACCGCCTTCCATTGTGATTACGGAATCCACGGCAAAATCGTTGTTTGGCGAAGAAGACCCCATCAATAAAATAATCCGGCTCGACAATGAATACGATCTGAAAGTGACGGGAATCCTGAAGGATGTACCCGGCAATTCCTCCTTTCAATTTGATTTCCTAATGCCGTGGAAATTCCGCGAGCAAAACAATCAGTGGGTACGCGATAATACAACCAACTGGGGAAATTATTCCTTTCAGGTGTTTGCCGAATTAAATGATCCCAAAAATCAATCGGATGTTGAAAAGAGTGTAAAGATGATGCTGCAGGAACATGGTGAAGTGGATACGAAGCCCGAATACTTTTTATATCCGATGGAACGCTGGAGGTTATTCAGCAATTTTGATAATGGTGTGGAAACTGGCGGCATGAATGATTACGTTCAGATGTTCACCATCATTGCCATCTTCATCATCATCATTGCCTGTATCAACTTTATGAACCTGGCCACCGCGCGCAGCGAACGCAGAGCCCGCGAAGTGGGTGTTCGGAAAAGTGTAGGATCAAAGCGCAGGGAATTGATCCTACAGTTTATAGGCGAATCCACCTTCATCGCCTTCATCGCTTTCGCGATTGCCATTTTGGCTGCCCAATTATTATTGCCTTCCTACAATAATCTGGTCGATAAAAAACTACTTATCGATTACACGTCCTCGCAATTCTGGATTTACTCACTCGGTATGATTTTGCTGGTGGGAATTGTGTCGGGAAGTTATCCGGCATTTTATCTTTCGTCCTTCCGTCCGGTTCAAGTATTGAAAGGCAAACCCTCCGTGGGCCGGGGTACCAGTACACCCCGGAAGATATTGGTGACCCTTCAATTTGGATTCTCCATTTTGTTAATCATCGGTACGATTGTTATCTACCAGCAAATTCAATTAGTCAAAGGCCGTCAGCTCGGGTACGATCAGGAAAACCTGATGGCGGTTAGCTATACCAATGAGGTAAGCAAAAATTACCGGGCAATAAAATTGGAATTGCTGAATACCGGGGTAGTGGAAGCCGTCACCAAATCGAATAGCCAGATTACCGATATCAATTCAAACAACTTTTTAGGCTGGCCCGGCAAGCCCGAAGACCTGCGGGTAATATTTACCACCATTGCTACTGAGTACGATTATGCGAAAACCATGGGCATCAAAATTCTGGAAGGCCGCGATTTCAGTGAGGATTTTAAAAGCGACACAGCCGCTATTGTTATCAATAAAGCCGCACTGGCGCTGATGAATCTCGAAGATCCGATTGGAACAGAGCTCGATCTTTGGGGCGGCAAACGCAAACTGATTGGAGTGGTGGATGATGTGCTGATGGGCTCCCCCTTTCAACCGGTAAAACCCATGTTTGTCATTCTGGAACCAGAATGGATTGATGCCGTAACCATCCGGTTAAAAAAGACGAGTGACCTGCAGGCCTCCATCAATGCTGTTAAAACCGTTTTTGAAAAATATGCTCCTGCTTATCCATTCGAATACCGGTTTGCCGATCAGGAGTTCCAGAAAAAATTTACTACGATTAATCTCACCAGCACACTAGCCAGTTTGTTTGCCACCCTGACGATTGTCATTACCGGGCTGGGGTTATTTGGATTGGCAGCGTTTACTGCTGAACAGCGCACCAAAGAAATCGGCATTCGAAAAGTATTAGGCGCTTCGGTACCCAACCTGGTGGGGTTAATGTCGCGCGATTTTTCGGTGCTGGTCATCATTGCGTTTATGATATCCTCACCGGTGGCATGGTGGTTCCTGACGGAATACCTGGAACGCTATACGATACGCACCACCGTGGCGTGGTGGATTTTTCCGCTAACAGGATTGATTGCCTTATCTTTTGCATTACTGATTGTAAGTACGCAGGCCTTGAAAGCTGCGCGGGCGAATCCGGCAAACTCGTTGCGAAGTGAGTAAAGATTTTTTAGTGCGGGAACCAAAGTCACGAAGTGCAACGCAATTTAAGATTCATGGCAGCATAAAATTTGTACAGGGATTTATTGGTGTTTGGTTTCTTATCCTTGTGTATCTTGTACCAAATCCCTGCCTGCGATGAAACTTTTTGCGGCCCTACTTTTACTTCCGTTAATCTCCTTATCGCAAGCTCCTAAAGGAGTTATGCTGGAGAACCTTACCTGGATAGAAGCTGAAAAAATATTAACTCCGGAAACCGTGGTGGTAATTCCACTGGGGGCAGCCGCCAAAGAACATGGGCCCCATTTGTTGCTGAAGAATGATTTGATTCTGGCGGAATATCTAACCATGCGTGTATGCCAACAAGCAGAGGTTGTAATCGCACCCACCATCAATTATCACTTCTATCCTGCTTTTGTGGAGTATCCGGGATCAACCTCCTTGCGTTTGAACACGGCCCGTGATCTGGTGGTGGACATCGTCAGGAGTTTGGCTCACTTCGGCCCAAAAAAATTTTACATCCTCAATACGGGCATTAGCACAGTACGGGCTCTCAATCCTGCGAGGGATACGCTCGCCCTCGAAGGGATTACCTTGAATTTTACCGATCTAAAAAGTATTGAAGCTGTGGAAAGTAAAATCCGCCAACAGGAAGGTGGTACCCATGCGGACGAAATTGAGACCTCCATGATTTTATATATGAAACCGGATGCGGTGAACATGAAGCTAGCGGTTAAAGATTACTCTCCCACAGGTCGCGGACTTACCCGTGATCCCAATAACAAAGCGGGTATCTATTCACCGAGTGGAGTTTGGGGGGATGCCACGCTCGCGACCAGAGAGAAGGGAAAAATCGTGACGGAAGCATTGGTCGCACTAATTCTACAAGATCTTGAAATGCTCATGGAAAAATAAAAAAGGGAGAAGCTTGCGCTCCTCCCGTTCACTTCACACACGGAAAAGTCTACCTCCCTTTTCCGTTGCCGTTCATGTGAACCAATACAGGTTCCAACTGTGGCGCCATCTTCACCGTAGTGATGATGCGTGCCGCTACCTTGTATGGATCAGCAGCCGAGTTGGGTCTTCTGTCTTCCAGCCATCCCTTCCAGCCGTTTTCAACGGTAGCGATAGGAATGCGGATCGAAGCCCCGCGATCGGAAATACCATAAGAAAATTTATCGATGCTCTGTGTTTCATGCTTTCCAGTGAGACGCAAATGATTATCCGCACCGTAAACGGCAATATGTTCTTTAACAAAAGGAGCAAAACTCTTGCACACCATGTCATATACATCTTTTGATCCAGCTTCGCGCAGCAACGAGTTAGAGAAGTTGGCATGCATACCTGAGCCATTCCAATCGGTAGCACCCATGGGCTTGCAATGCCAGTTTACCGCAATGCCAAATTTTTCTGCGGTACGTTCCAATAAGTAACGAGCCACCCACACCTGGTCTCCGGCTTCTTTGGCGCCTTTGGCAAAAATCTGAAACTCCCATTGGCCGGGCGCAACCTCGGCATTGATCCCTTCCACATTAATACCTGCTGCTAAACATAAATCAAGGTGTTCTTCTACGATGGCGCGGCCGAATGCATTCTTTGCCCCCACCGAGCAATAGTAGGGTCCTTGCGGTGCCGGGAATCCATTCTCCGGAAAGCCCAGCGGTTTATTGGTGCCCGGGTCCCACAGGAAATACTCCTGTTCGAAACCAAACCAGAAGTCACGGTCATCATCTTCAATGGTAGCACGACCATTGGTAGGATGTGGGGTGCCATCGGGACTTAATACTTCGCACATGACTAAGAACGCATCCTTCCGACCTGGGTCCGGGAAGATGGCCACGGGTTCCAGCAAACAATCGCTTGAACCGCCCGGGGCTTGCTCGGTGGAACTTCCATCGAAACACCAGGTAGGACAACTTTCCAGGGAGCCGTCAAAGTTTTTTACAATTTTTGTTTTGCTGCGCAGGCTTTGGGTGGGTGTGTATCCATCCAGCCAGATGTACTCAAGTTTTGTTTTCGACATGGTAGTAGTGGTTTATTGATTCAATTAAAATTTATAGATGGCGGCAAGACCTAATGTAGTTTGGCCATTTTTTGTGTACAGGCCATCCGAATCCATGAATTGCTGGGATTGTTCATTGCCGGTACCGCTTAATTTGTTGAACACATCGGCACGCAACTCTGGTTTTAACAAAAGATGTCCATCCGCTAAAGTAAAGCTACCGGTCAAGGTATAGGTTGTGGCCGATGCTCCCAACGCCTGGCCCGAGCTGTCAAAATTTCGCAAGCCGCGCGCACCTGAATCGTTATTGAAATATTCCCCCCGGAAACCCATGCTGAATAAGTCACTTAGTGCATAGGTGAAATACAGGTTGGCACCATACCAGCTTTTCGTTGCATCCACATCGCCATCAGCAGGCACAAATGTTCCGGGTGATCCCAGTGTACCGTGCTGCGTTCCATACATAACCCAGTACCCTATAAATAACTTATCCGTAGCCTGATAACCGCCATTTAGGTCATATACTGTAAAATTTCCATCCGGTGTGCTTCCGGTCGCATCGGCATTCGATTCATTAGAACTAATAAAATTAAAATAGACACTCAGGCCCTCGGCTGGCAACAGAGAAAGCTGGCCAATCAATCCTTTTGCGCGATTGTTGTCGTGCACATAATCAAACCCATTGACTGCGCCCAGCATCAGCGAAACTTTGTCGCTAAACGCATAGCTCGCCTTTATCCCGGTATGGTAAAAAGGAATTCCGCTATTGAACGTGTGGTTGATGGAATAAAAGAAATTGAGCGGAGCATCGATGTATTCATATCCGATGTGCGTGCCAAACTGACCGGCTGTGAAAGATAATTTTTCAGTTGCATTGTACTTGAAATACGCTTGCTTAATCATTACGGCCGAGAATACATCATTTCCCAAAGTATATCCATAAGCCGGAGAAAGGTTTGGTACGTTTCCGTAGTTACCGTATTGTGCACTGGGGCCGAAGGCCAAATCTGCCACTACTTCGGATTTACTGTTGGTATACTTAAACACGGTTTGCACCATGCCGATCTGAAATTGATCTACTCGCCTGTCAAAGCCACGGCCTACTCCGGATTGACCCATGTTATCGCGTGAGGAGGGCTTATTAAAGTTGGTAAAGTAATACGTGTCGATATACCCGCTTACCGAAAATTTGCCTTCCTCAGCTTCTTTTTCTTCTTCCAGTTTTGCTTCCAGTTCATCACCTTTGGTGGGTACCACCTCAATCGTGGGTTTGGCAGCATTGGATGCCACAACTATCGGATTTTCCTGAGCGTGTAGTGCAAATCCAATCAGGATACCCATGATTGAACCTGTTAGTACATGTTTTTTCATAATTTTAGATGTGTTTTTTTAAACAATAAGCTAAAGTGGTCCCGGCTGGGTCTCTTACACCCACCGGGACGCTTTGGTGATTAGGCTGCTGCAGCCGCAGTTTCTTTTGGTGATTCGTAAGGATGTAAATTCTCGCCATGCTGGCTGAAATCTGATCCCACCAATTTCTCTTCACTGCTAACTGTCATCGGAGAAATCAAATCCGTGATTTTCAGAATCAGGAAGGAGCCTCCAATGATGAACGTCAGGGCCAAACCCAGGGCAATCATGTGTACTTTGAAGAGCGTGAACTCACCGAAGAGTAAGCCATTGCCGGTGGTATTGGCAGCGTTAACTGCGGTGTTGGCCAACAAGGCAGTCATCACCATCCCAACAGCACCACCCACACCATGGCAAGGGAACACATCCAATGTATCTTCCAAAGAAGTTTTGGATTTCCAATGAACGACTACATTACTAATGATGGCGGCTATGGTACCGATGAACAAGCTGGACGGAATTGTTACAAATCCGGCAGCAGGGGTGATCGCAACAAGACCAACCACAGCACCAATACAAAAGCCCAGCGCAGAAGGCTTTTTACCGCGTACCGAATCCAATAGCACCCAGCACAACCCAGCTGCGGCAGAGGCGGTGTTCGTAGTAGCAAACGCTGAAGCGGCTAACGGACCAGCACCCAAGGCACTACCGGCATTAAAGCCGAACCAACCGAACCATAATAATCCAGTACCCAACAATACAAAGGGAATGTTGGCTGGAGATATCGCCTCTTTGATTTCCTTTTTATTTCTCAAATAAATTGCTGCGGCCAGTGCTGCAAATCCTGCGGACATATGCACGACCGTACCCCCGGCAAAGTCAAGCACCCCCAATTTGAAAAGGAATCCATCCGGATGCCAGGTCATATGCGCCAGCGGTGCATAGATCAGGAGTGAGAACAGCACCAGAAAAATAATGTATGACTTGAAGCGCACCCGCTCGGCAAAGGTGCCGGTGATCAGTGCCGGTGTAATGATGGCAAACTTCAGTTGGAACAACGCAAACAGGACCAACGGAATAGTAGGGGCCAGGGACCACGGTTTTCCATCCAACACATTCTGGAACATGAAGAAGGATGCCGGGTTACCAATAAAGCCCCCAAGTGAATCGCCAAAAGCAAGGCTGAATCCCACAACAATCCAAAGCACACTGATTACCCCCATGGCAATAAAACTTTGTAGCATGGTGGAGATAATGTTTTTGGTGTTGATCATACCCCCGTAGAAATAGGCCAAGCCGGGGGTCATCAATAGTACAAGGGCGGTGGCAGCCAACATCCAGGCTACATCACCGGAGTTAATGCCCTCGGTGTTGATTGTTGTAGGTACGGCCGGCATGAATATAGCCAGCACGCTGAAGCCCACTAACAGCCCGAGGTAGATAATCGATCGTTTCATAGGGTTAGGTTTAGATTTACCCTACAACATTGATCACTTTAGGTTAAAAAAAGGTCATGTTTTAAATATTTTTTACTGAATTCGTTTACGATGGGTCATTTTTGAACTATAATTCAAAATTTATCGCTGTTTTTTGCAAAATGTGATTAAAATTTAACCTATGAGTAACATTATTGTTGATTTAAGTATTCCCAACCTCAATTTCACCTCCATAAAGAGGGTTACAATCGTTTGCTGAAGTTTTTGATTTTACAGCGTTTTTCAGAAGTATCTTCTGCCTTTCACCTCAATGATCAAATCATGTTTTGGAAATGCTACTCAATACGAAATGAAATTCCAGAAGAAATAAAGTGATTGGTATTGCCTGAAATCCGGCTAATCCCGGCAGATAAATCTGCCTGAATCATCCGGTGAAGCAAAAATGTAAATCCGCCATCCACTCCATGTTCCTGGGTTTCTTTGGTTCGAATAAAATTATAGTACTCAATAAAAAAGCCCAGCTTATCTGATGGCAGGTAATTAAAACACATCGAAGCGGTGAAGAGATCCTCGTTTACAAATCCATCCCAGATGACGCCTACATTATAGTTGATGGCAACCTTTGGAGAGAAATTATTTTGAAATAGCAGGAGTACATCGTGACCTACCCGATCGGGTTGGAGATCAGAGTTTCCCATTGGAAAAATCAAATCCACCAGGATATCCGTTTCGGGTATCCAGCCCTTCTGTTCAATAATGTGTGTTTTGATACCGATGGTTATGGGCGAAATGCCCTTGAGCTTCTGAGTGGTGGTTTTGTCGATCAGGTTCCGGATCGAAACCCGGAGTTCGGTATTGCGACTTAACCCGGTGCGAAAAAGAGAAACCGGGAGAAAATAAATTTCCCCGGCTGTTCTCTTATAGTAATCAATCCCTGTTTCCAATTGAAACATTCCCGGAGTTACCGTAAAAGGCGCCTCGGCAATTCCGGGCCGGTCAACAGTAAGTTCATTAAGCTGAATCTGGGCAACTGAACTGTAGAAGGAAATAAATAATAAGACTACTCCCGGAAGCCTGATTGTATTCATGCTCTTACCCTTCGTAATCCTCAAAATCCTTTTTCCTAATGTCTTCCCGGACTTTAGTAGGTGTTGTGTACCGATAGCCCCATTCGAAAACGAGTGGGAAGATCAGCAAGGTTAAGATCGTAGCACTAATCAAACCTCCAATCACAACAATGGCTAAGGGCTTTTGAGTTTCGGAACCTATTCCGGTTGAAACTGCCGCGGGAACCAATCCAATGGCAGCCATCAACGCGGTCATAACAACCGGTCGGGTTCGCTCGGCCACCCCGCGAATCAATGCTCCTTGCATATTCATTCCAATGCTCAAATTCTTCTTAAATACTGAAATCAGGATTACACCATTTTGAATACACAAGCCAAAGAGTGCGATAAACCCTATACCGGCCGAAATACTGAATATCGTTCCCGTTATATGCAAGGCCAGAATCCCACCAATCATGGCGAAGGGCACGTTAATCAGAACAAGCCCTGCATCCCGAACATTGCCAAAAGCAACAAACAACAGGAAGAAGATCAAGACCAAACAAATTGGAACCACTTCGAGCAACCGTTGTTGTGCTCGAACCTGGTTTTCAAATTCACCAGTCCAGGCTACCGAATAACCTCTCGGTACGGTAATTTTTGCATTCACTTTCTCCTGCGCCTCGGCAATGGTGCTACCCAAATCCCGCTCGCGGATAGAAAACTTAATGGCAATAAATCGTTTGTTATTATCCCGGTAAATAAAGGCAGGCCCTGTAACAGCCTTAATTTCCGCAATCTCCTTTAATGGCACCTTATTCCCCTTCATAGATGGCACCTTTAGCTCTTTGATCTCGCGCTCCGATTTGCGATAGGCGCCTTCATAACGAACCCGAACATCAAATTTCTTCTCCTGCTCAAAGAACTTAGTTGCTGTTTTTCCACCTATGGCCATTTCAATTACCGTTTCAGCATCGGCAATCGTTACGCCATAGGCAGCCATTTTTCGTTGATTAAGGACAATGCTAAGTTCTGGTTGGCCGATGTTACGAAGAATACCCAAATCCTTAACCCCGTGTACAGTCTTTAAAATAGTGGCTATTGAATCAGCTTTCGAGTTCAATACCTCTAGGTTATCACCAAATATTTTCACCGCCAGGCTTGCATTGATTCCAGCAACCGCTTCCGCCACATTATCGATTATTGGCTGAGAATAGTTATACACTACTCCGGGGTATTGGCGGAGGCTCTTATCCATTTCCTCTATCAGCTGTTCTGTTGAAATATCCCGGTTCCATTCCTTCTTCGACTTCAAATTAACCTGACATTGAACATAGAAGAAACCGGATGGATCGGTTCCATCATTTGACCGGCCCACCTGCGAAAGGACGGATTCGACCTCATCAAATTCATTCAGTTCATGTCGAAAGATTTTAACAAACTTGGTAGTCTCCTGGATGGAACTGCTCATGGGTAGTTTGGCTTCAACCCACAGTGCGCCTTCATTTAATGTCGGCAAGAATTCAGAGCCCAAAAATTTAAACGAGTAGGCGCTTACAATAATAATCACGATGGTAGCCCAAAAACTTTTGTTCTTATGGTGTAAGGTGTAGGAAAACCCCCTGGAAACTATTCGGTTAAAAAAATTCACAACCGGATTGCGCTTTTCCTTCACGTTTTTGTCAAACAGAATCCCACAAAGCACAGGAACCAACGTAAGGGTAAAAAGGAGGGCACCTAATAAGGCAAAACCAAGTGTGTAGGCTAATGGCGAAAACATTTTTCCTTCCACTTTCTCAAAGGAAAAAATGGGAACTAAACTGGTTATGATTATCAGCTTCGAAAAAAAGATTGCCTTTCCTAATTCAGATCCTGCCTTTTTCACAAGACCTAATTTTGAGAGACTGTTATACTGAGGCATACCCAATTCATGGGCCCGATGTGCCAGCAAAACAAATAATCCTTCCACCATCACAACGGCACCATCGATGATAATCCCGAAATCAATGGCGCCCATGGAAAGCAGGTTGGCCGACATTCCTTTCAGTTTTAAACACATAAAAGCAAAGAGTAGCGAAAGAGGAATGATGATGGAAACAATTACCGTACTACGCCAATCAAGCATGAAAATGAAAACAACAATGGTTACGAAAAGGATGCCTTCCACGAGATTACCCAAAACGGTTTCACGGCAATAATCCATTAACTTATCGCGATCATAAAATGTTACCATCTTAATATCTGAAGGCAACACCTTTTCATTAATTTCGGATATGCGGGCTTTAACACGGCCCAGCACTTGAGCAGGATTTTCGCCTTTACGCATCACAATGATCCCTTCCACCACATCGTCATTCTCGTCTAATCCTACTTGTCCAACACGTGGAAGTGATCCGACCTTTACCGTTGCTACGTTCCTGACCAAAATGGGGACATCATTGATGGCCTCAATGAGAATGTTTTCAATGTCTTCAATGTTTTGCAGCAACCCAATACCCCGGACTACATAAGCCTGTCCGTTCTTTTCAATCACATCACCACCTACGTTGATATTACTTTTGGCAATCGCTTCGTACACTTCTAAGGGAGTAATGTTGTATTTGGTGAGCAACAAGGGATTTACATTCACTTCAAATACTTTTCTTGAACCTCCAAACGAAACGATGTCGGCTACACCGGCAACCGCGCGCAACTGCCTGTCGATTACCCAGTCTTGCCAGGCTAACAACTCGCTGGTGTTACGATCACTCTTTAGTGTATACCGGAAGATCTCACCGGTAGGACCATACGGAGGTTGAACATCCGGTTCCACACCTTCGGGCAAACTCACAGTGCGCAACAAGTTGTTGACCTGTTGTCGGGCAAAGAAGTCATCTACATCATCTTCAAAAATGATTTTCATTACCGAAAGTCCAAACATGGAAATTGACCGAACGCTGGTCTTCCGTTGCACGCTGTTCATCGCCACTTCTATCGGTATGCTGACAAATCGCTCCACCTCTTCGGCACTGCGGCCGTTCCACTGGGTTACCACAATGATTTGGGTATTGGTAACATCCGGAAAGGCTTCCAGGGGGGTTTTCAGGTAACTCCAAATCCCAATAATGACTAGTACAGCCGTGGAGAAGAAAACAAAAAATTTATTCTTAAGGGAAAATGAAATTATGTTCTTGACAAACTTGTCCATAACAAACGGGTATCTATTGTGAATTAATCATTGAGCGCATCGTATACGAGCAGCTGATACTTGGTCATCACTCGTTCTCCGGCTTCAACACCAATGTCAATATAGGCCACGATGCCCGTATCTTTATAGACAGCAACTTCACGGGTTTCGATGTTATCATCGGCATGGTACACCATTAAAAAATAGCGGCTCTTATCAAAAATCAGAGCCTGCGATGGAACAGCCAGCTTTTGAATCGGCTCCTCGTAGGTTACTTTCACATTGGCAAACATTTCCGGCTTTAGATCAAAGTTTCTGTTAGGCAGGGTTACACGGGCTTTAACCACCTTGCTCTCTGCATCCATGAGATTAAATATCTTATCGATCTTTCCCTTAAATACCCGGTCGGGATAGGGTATTGTTGTGATTTCAGCGTCAAAACCTTCTTTAATTTTGGTAATGTCCGATTCGTAAATATTGGCCATTACCCAAACCTCATCCAGGTTTCCCACAATAAATACCGGACTGATGTCTTCGGTGCGAAGTTCCATGTTCAACGCAATATTCTTCTGTACAATAACTCCTGAAACAGGTGCTTTAATGGGATAAGTTGATCCAGTGCCTGCACCATACATATCCAACACAGCCTGAATTCGTGCTAATTCTCCTTTTGCATTTTCCAAATCCTTTTGTGCATTGATCAGTTCTACCTCCGATACATTGCCACTCTTGTAAAGTTCTGCGGCTACTTGGGCATTCTTTTCCGCTAAGCGAACTTGAGATTCTGCAGCCACCCCTTCACGGGTGAACCCGGCAATTTCAGGGCTTCGGATAATGGCCATCGTTTGCCCTTTCTGGACGTAATCGCCCAACTCCACATTAAGATCACGAACAAATCCACCAGCCAGGGGAAAGACGCGGGCAACTTTGTCTTCATCAAACGTAATCTTGCCGGTCAATATCAATTCCGATTGCACGGTTTGCTTGGTTACTTCAACTAATTCCTTTCCTTTTGAAATCGTATCGGTTAATCGAAAGGCTGAAGGAGCGGTTACCGTCTCTTCCTTTTTGCATGCTGTTAACGTTGTCAGCAAAATGATAATCACCTTTATTTTCATAAGTCTAAATTCAATTTGATCTACACACTAATTAATAAAGCCAAGACACCCGAAAACCATAAGTTTCCAAGTGGCCACTTCCCTGCCCCACGGCAAACATGTTCTTCGTTCCTTTTGTATATACCAGATGTACCTGAAGCAGGCCTGAACCACCCGCGTCAATATCAGTACCCAACGAAAGCTGATAGGCGAGATCATTCGTTAAATAATCTTTCGTTACTGGTATGTCGGTATGATATCCGTCTTCTACGCTCATAAAAAAGTCGCTGACCTTCTTTGTTTTTATGTAGGAAATTCCTGCTGCGCCACTCAAACGCATTCCTTTAATTACATCTTTGGGGGTTCTTAGAAGGAGGGTAACCGGTATCTCGTAGGTAGTGAACCGAAGGCGTTGCCGATAGGTGGAATCGGCATCAAATTGAGGATACTCCCAGGGGTGGGTAAATGAACCTCCGGAATTATCGGGGTTGATAATCCCCGCACCGCGTTGCTGAATTCCCGCCCCCACTGACATCCCAACGAAAGATAGGGGGTAATACTGCGCAAGAATATTGAATCCAAGACAGGGTTTTCCAAAATACTCTTCCGGCAAGGCATTGCCCTTTACATTTCCCCAGTATTGATTCCAGCTAAGTCCCCAGCGAAACTTTTTATCGAATGGCTGCGGCTCAGCTCCCTGTGCTACAACCTCCTCTTTTGATTGTGCGCTGCTCGTTCCCAAAGCTCCTAATAAAGTCAATGAGATTATCCAAGGTAAAATTTTTGTTTTCATTTTTAATAATCAATGATGTTGGTCCCTACTGCGAAATTCAACTCGTTGGCATTGTCAATAAATTGTTGTCGTAGCTCAATAAGCTGTGTGTTTGTTAATATGTAGATACGCTGATAATCGATAAACTGAAGAAGACTGATGTTTTTCTTTTGAAAATTTTCGTTTGTTGTTCTATTGAGTTCATTTAATCGTTCCAATAATATGGAACTGTAGTTTGAAAGCCCCGCGTTTGAATTTCTGTATTGATTGTAAGCGGCCACTACTTCATTGCGTACCTGGTTTTCAATCTGATCAAATTGCAGATTGGACTTAGCAATTGAATATTCGGCCGCTTTAATCTCACCCTGATTGCGATCAAACAAGGGAATATTAAATTCTACATTAACCCCCTGGTAGGGACGTACATAATTACTACCCCGATCGCGAGGCTGATAAGCCAGCTTGATATCCGGAACACTGATGGACCTTTGAAGTTTAAGGTTGCGTTCCTGATATTTGAGATCAAATTTTTGAAGTTGAAGATCCGGCCTCAAAACAGTTGCCTGTTCAATCAGTTTTGACAAATCCAGTTGGGGCTCTATCACCGGAATTCGCTGCTCTACATAAAAGACGGTGTCTTCCGGAAGGCGAAGTAATACACGAAGGTCCTTCATTGTTTCTTCACGGGCATTCACATTGGTTAATGCCTCAGTTTTTACCGCCAGGTATTCTGACTCGAGACGAATGGCTTCCGTTACTGAAATCGCACCTACCTCCAGCTGTTTCCGTGTTGCTTCCATCAGCTTGTCATAGTTTCTCATTACCTGTTGGTATAGGATTGACTTCTGTTGGAGGGCTGCTAAGTTGTTATAAATATTTCCTGTTTCGAATAGCAGGCTACGCAACACATCCTCCAATTGCTTCTCGGCCATCGCTGATCCAAGCCGTGCTAATTTCACCGTGTTGGTATGCTTACCTGCATACGAAAAGGTCTGTTCAACCTGAAGCAAATGCTGATTTCGAAAATGGAAATATTCATTGGCTTCATTCGAATATAAATCTCCGTTAAAGACGAAGTATGGATTGTTCCAAAGTCGCGCTTGTATCACCGCGGCTTTCGCGATGTTGATGTCATAATAGGATGCCAACAGGGTAAGGTTGGACTTCAATAAGCGCGCTTTCGCCTCCTGGAAGGATATAACCGTATCGGGCTGAGCCAGGCTGGCAAGCGGCAATAGCCCTGCCAGCCATATGACTGACAATAATTTCTTAATCATGTAAAATGAAGTTTTAAACTTGGTTTGTCTCGAACTGCCTAGCAGAATGAAAATCCTGAAGAAACAGCACGCACAATGCCGGTCCGGAACAAACTAAAAATAAACGGAAGTAAGGGCGAGCGCTCAGCTCAGATTAAGAACAAGGAATGGACCAGGTATAGTCGTTGTTTGGGGCGCTTTGCCTCGCTGAATTGAACATTCTGAATTAACCTGACTTTTGAAACTTCGGATGTGTATGCAACACCGTGCGGGTTGACAAAGTGCCGATGATGTTCTGCGGTATTTCTCGTGTTTAACTCTTCATTCTCAGAAATTGAACGCAACAACCAATGGCTGCTGTGTTCTTCTCCATTTTCAAACACCAAAAACCGAGTCGCTTCTTGCTCAATGGGTGATGCCGGTGCCACCCATAGCGGCATCGATGAAATGCCTAAAAAGGCAATCAAAAGAGAAAAGGCAATAATTTTTGATTTTTTCATCTCGTAAGCCCTAGCAAATGTAAAAAGACTTCTCTTCCATTCCTTTGCAGATGAGAAAATAGTTTTCCAAGACCAAGAAAATATTCAAAAGGTTAAAAAAAAGAACATTGGTTTTAATAGGTTTGCCGGTATGAAATGGGAGCTAACACTTGTTGTGTTGGGGTTTTACAGCTGTTTACAGGCACAAAAGTTCGACTTATTTGAAATTGAAAACGGAGAATTGATCTGGCGCAACACCTATGAATACCAAGGCCCCCAGGACAGCTTGCGTAGAGAAGTGGTCAGCATGCTCAAATCAAAAGTATTTACACAACATGTGGTTCGAAACGAAGCAGGCTATAATGGCGAAATAAAACATTACCAGATAGACCCGAAGCGATACGGAAGAAGTTATTCCAATACTCCCTTAATTTATTGGGATGGAGAATGGAGCGGTAAATTTGTAATCGAAGTACGGGACGATCGATACCGTGTAACCATTTACGGATTATACTTCGAAAATAAGGCTCAACCTCCTACTCACTATCCGATAAAGCCGCCAAGAAAAGGGTTCTATATCAAGGAAGTCTGGAAGAAAGGCAGTCCAAACTTTAAGAAGCATGCTTTGCCAGATATGGCTTTAATGAGTCTAGCGTTGCGCGACTCCTTTGATATAATGAAATATAACTCACCCATCCCCGATTGGTAATTTAACAGCGCAGCTTATCTAACAATCGGTTCAATTCCTTGGCCTCCGCTTTTGAAATTTTCTCCATGGCTCGGGTCCATTCCGGAACGTCTGCATCAATACGCTTTAATACCTGCAACCCTTTTTCCGTAATCGAAATATCCACTTGCCTGCGATTGTGCTCACAAATCTGGCGATTGACAAAACCCTTTTGACGCAACTTTTCGACCAGCCTCGTACAATTGCTGTTCTTGTCAATCATCCTGGCGGTAATGTCTGCCAGCATCATGGGCTTGGGGGCACTGCCCCGTAAAATGCGCAACACATTAAACTGTTCAGGCGTGATTCCGAATTTCTTCAGATAGGACGCATTCAGGTTGTAAAGCCAACTGCCGGTAAACAGGATGTTAATGGAAGCCTTTTGGAATTCGTTATAAAACTTCTCCTGTTGTATTTCCTTTTCCAACGACATAATCATTACACAGTCAATAATTGTAGATACAACATTACGAAGAAATTAATTCCATTCAGAGAATTATTTCAGGCTTTTAAAGCTGATGACCGTAATATTGTAGGATTCTAGCTTCTTCAAAAGTATGATGAAAGCCATTAGCCGGATTTTGAAGCAGGTATTCTTCTATGCAAGAAAGAAATTGTCGCCCCGGCAATTCTTTATGCTCTCCAGTTTTGCGGTGGGGGTTCTATCGGCTTTGGCGGCTATTATTCTAAAGTCGTTTGTTCATACCATTGGCGTGTGGGTAAATTACTATGCCGCTCATTATGAGCAGTTTTTTCTTTTTTCGCTTTTCCCCATCATTGGTATCGCACTTACCGTAGTGTACATAAAACTTATACTGAAAGGTGACTTTAAAAAGGGCAGTGCTGAAATCGGGTACGCAATCGCCCGACAGTCGAGTAAACTTCCCCCTCACCAAACTTATTCGCACGTTATCACCAGCGCATTAACGGTCGGGTTTGGGGGATCCGTTGGCTTGGAATCGCCCATGGTAAGTACCGGCTCGGCCATCGGCTCGAACTTTGGAAACTACTTTCATCTATCCTATAAAGACAGAACAGTATTATTAGCGAGCGGTGCTGCTGCCGGGATTGCCGCTGCGTTTAACTCCCCGGTTGCCGGAGTACTCTTTGCCATTGAGGTCCTGTTGACAGACGCCTCGATCGGTGCTTTTATTCCTGTTATTATCGCTGCGGCCAGTGGAGCCTTGCTTTCCAATATCATTTTGGGCGACAATGTCTTATTATCATTCTCGCAACACCAACCTTTTGACTATCACAATTTCTTTTTTTACATCGCTTTAGGTTTACTGGCAGGATTTGTTTCGCTTTACTACGCCAGGCTGTTGGAGCGAACCGAGAAAATCTTCACCGGTATTGCGAGTAATCGGAATAAAATAATGGCGGGTGGACTTCTGTTGGCTGTTCTGCTTCTACTCTTCCCCTCGCTTTTTGGAGAAGGGTATGAAAGCATAAAAATGCTGGCGAACCATCAGGCCCTGGAGGTTGCCCGGGGGAGTATTTTATTTCCGCTTCTGCAAAATGACTATAGTCTTTTACTTTTCATTGGGGCACTCATTCTCATTAAAGTAATAGCCGTGGGCATTACGCTAGGGAGCGGGGGCAACGGAGGCAACTTTGGTCCTTCTCTGTTTGTGGGCGCCTATCTTGGATTTACGTTTGCCCGGTTGATCAATATGACGGGATTAGCCACCATTCCGGAAACAAACTTCACCCTGGTGGCCATGGCCGGGATTTTAAGTGGTGTGTTTTACGCGCCCCTTTGCGCCATCTTCCTGATTGCAGAAATTACGGGTGGATACGATCTCATCATTCCCTTGATGCTCGTATCTGCCCTCAGTCTAACCGTGGCTCGCTACTTCGAACCACTCTCCATGGAAGGCCGGAAGTTATCGCGGATGCTGAAAGCCAACGTAGACGACCGGGATAAGTATTTGTTAAGCAAACTCAACCTGAAAGAAATGCTGGAAACAAATTTCTCCGCGGTTCGTCCGGATGATTCACTTCGGCTCTTAGTTCGGGTAATCTCCATCTCTAAACGCAATACGTTTCCTGTGGTAACCCAGACAGACGAGTTGGTAGGGGTGGTTCATCTCGATAATGTTCGTGAATTGATCTTCAATACCAAAGTATATGATACCACACTGGTGCGCGACCTGATGACAGACCCCCATGCTGTTGATATGGACGATTCTCTTCATGACATTCTTAAAAAATTTGATGAAACCCGTCAATGGAACTTACCGGTGGTTAACCATAAAACCTATCTCGGGTTTCTATCCAAAGCCCGAATCCTGAGTGAATATCGTGCAGAGTTGATGAAAACGATTTAACTTGGATGGATGATCCGGTTACGATCAACCCCTTACAGGTTTGATTCGAAGGCTGAATACCCGGGATGACCTCATTTTAATTTCGGCCAGACGTAAACTTTAAGATTTTCGAATGAGCAAAAAAGACAGCTTACGCAGCCAGGGGTGGTTTGGCAAAACCGGAAAAGATGGATTTATCTATCGTGCCTGGATGAAAAACCAGGGCATTCCCGATTATGAATTTCGCGGTAAGCCGGTCATTGGCATTTGTAATACCTGGTCAGAATTCACCCCGTGCAATGCGCACTTTCGCGAATTAGCAGAGTCTGTCAAACGGGGTATTTCGGAAGCCGGAGGATTTCCAGTGGAATTTCCAGTGATGTCGCTGGGTGAAACATTGATCAAGCCAACCGCCATGCTGTACCGCAATCTGGCCAGTATGGATGTGGAAGAATCCATTCGGGCCAACCCCATGGATGGTGTGGTGCTTCTATGCGGTTGTGATAAAACCACACCTTCTTTAGTAATGGGAGCCTGCAGTGTAAACCTCCCTACGCTGGTGGTTTCAGGTGGACCCATGCTCACCGGAAAATACCAGGGCCGGGATATCAGTACCAGCGATGTTTGGCGCTTTAATGATGCCGTTCGCAGTGGTGAAATGACACAAGATGAATTGACCGTAGCAGAAGAATGTATGTGCCGTTCGCGCGGTCATTGTGCCGTTATGGGTACGGCCTCCACCATGGCTTGCATGGTCGAATCCTTGGGTCTGTCATTACCCGGCAATGCAGCCATCCCTGCGGCAGATTCCAGAAGAAAAGTACTGGCCCAATGGTCAGGTATTCGCATTGTGGAAATGGTAAAAGAAAATTTACGCCTTTCGGATGTGCTTACGCGACAAGCCTTTGAGAATGCAATCATCACCAACGCAGCCATCGGAGGTTCTACCAATTTTATTATTCATTTATTGGCAATTGCCAAACGGATTGGTGTGGAATTGAAGTTGGATGAATTTGACAAACTTTCAGCGAACGTACCTCTGATTGCCAACCTCCAGCCTTCCGGAAGGTACTTCATGGAAGATCTTTACTATGCAGGCGGGCTGCCGGCTGTATTGAAGGAGTTGGACTCAATGCTCCACCGGGAAGCCATTACTGTAAACGGAAAATCCATACAAGAAAATTATTCCACAGCGCATTGCTATAACCGCGAAGTTATTGCAACCAGCGCCAAGCCATTTAATCCGCTATCCGGTGTTGCGATTTTGAAGGGTAACTTGTGCGAACATGGAGCGGTGATTAAACCCTCCGCGGCAAGCGCCCATTTAATGAAGCACACCGGAAAGGCAGTCGTGTTTGAGGATATTGATGACTACAAACAAAGGATCGATTTACCGGATCTTGAGGTGGACGAAACCAGTATCCTGGTATTGAAAAATGTGGGACCCATCGGCTACCCGGGCATGCCGGAAGTAGGTAACATGGCGTTACCTAAAAAACTTTTAACAAAAGGGGTTACGGATATGGTGCGCATTTCGGATGGTCGAATGAGTGGTACCGGTTTTGGCACGGTCATCCTCCATGCATCGCCCGAAGCCGCACTGGGTGGTACCTTTGCGGTGGTGAAATCCGGTGATACTATTCGACTTGACGTTACCAAGCGGACGTTAATACTGGACGTACCGGCCGATGAACTTGAAAAACGAAAACTAGCCTGGAAACCCATTCATAAAAAATATGATCGTGGTTATGTGATGTTGTACCAGAAACATGTGCAACAGGCAAGCGAAGGTGCCGACCTGGATTTTTTACAGGGTAGTTCAGGAAGCGAAGTATCCAGAGACTCACATTAAGGATTTGGGATTTCAGAATTTCGAATTGCGATTTGGGTAAGAGCAATAAATTATACTCCCATTTTTAGAATGCGGTTTAAAAATAAAGTAGCCATTGTAACCGGAGCGGGGCAAGGCATTGGTCTTGAAATTTGTCGGCAATTAGCCAGCGAAGGAGCGCATGTGATTCTAAACGACATTGAAGTGGCGTTGGCCGAAGAAGCAGCCAATAAAATCAAATTGGAACATGGACGTTGTATTCCCTTGGCCGGTGACAGTGGTGAGGTTTCATTCCTGGAGCGATTGGTAACCGAAGCTGTAAAACGTTTTGGCCACCTGGACATTGTCATCGCCAACGCGGGGATTACCCTGTTCGGAGATTTTCTTGATTACAAACCCGAAGATTTTTATAAAGTAATGCGGTTGAATCTGGGCGGCAGTTTTTTCCTGGCACAACTTGCTTCGCGCCAAATGAAAGAGCAGGAAACCGGAGGGCGAATCCTATTCATGTCCTCGGTAACCGGACACCAGGCTCATAAAAACCTGGCTGCCTACGGTATGAGCAAGGCTGCCCTGGAAATGCTGGCAAAGAATTTAGTGCTGGAATTATCGCCCTATGGAATCACGGTCAATGCCATTGCTCCGGGTGCAACTGTAACAGAACGAACCAAGAGCGATCCTGATTATGAAACCACCTGGTCGCGGATTACGCCCATCGGTAAACCGGCTACCACAAAGGACATTGCCACGGCTGCACTTTTTCTTGTTTCACCGGAAGCGGGCCACATTACAGGCCAAACATTAGTAGTCGATGGAGGCTGGACCAGCGTAAGTCCTTCGCCCTACTAGTGTCATTTCCGCTTGGAGATTACTTTACCAGCCGGAGTGTCCAATTCAATAGTAGTTAATTTTGAGTTCTTATAGGTGTATAGAGATTTTTTATTATCCGGGGCAGTAACCTGGTAAATTCCATTTCCAAGATTTTTAACCGCTACCATATCGGCCCACATATTGGAATAGATTTTACTCATTCCTTTAGGTTCTTTGAAATATAGGTCTGCTACACAAAACGTAATCTCGGTATTCTCAAGGAAGGTTTTTTTATCATTTCGGGTACATTCATACTTTCTGTTCGATACGCGCTTCGTTGTAGCATGAACATCTTCTGGCCCCCGGTTGGCATGCCTGTACGCAATTCCCTCGGTCATTATTTCATTCCCCTTGGTGATTTTAGTATCCGACTCCACGTGAATTGAAAATGCAAAAATCCTGGCATCCGTTGCCGATTGAATATCGCGGATAATGGTACTGCCGGTATTCGTTTCAATTGCTTTAATTTGGCCAATGTTCTCTTCCTTCAAGAATACATTGAAAAGTACTTCGGTTTTCTGCGCAACCCCATGGAAGGATATAAAAGAAATAACAATGAACAATAAAGACTTTTTCATACATACTTATGAATTGTTTGCTTCTAAAAAGTTAATCAATATGCGATTAAACTGATCGGAGCCTTCCAGGCTGGAAAGATGGCCTGCCCCCTTTACTACTACCACGTGTGCTTCCCTAATTCCTGCAGCCATTTTCTCTGCCATGGGGAGTGGGGTGATTCTATCTTCTTCGCCAACCATGATGCATACCGGGATATTTATCTTGGGCAAGTACGAACAGGTTTCCTTTCGGTCGGCAAGGGCCTGAAGTGTTCGGCACACCACCTCGGTAGGTGTAGCAAGAATTGTCTGATGAATGAATTCAACTTCTTCCATGTGCATCTGAAAAGATTGCTCTGCAAACAGATTTTTCAAAGATTCATCGGCATAAACCTCAAGTCCATTCTTTTTTATGAAGGCAATTGTCTTCATCCGTTTATCACGACCTTCGGAGGTATCAGCTCCGCATTGGGTATCGGTAAGTACCAACCCGGCAAATCGACTCGGCTGTTTTTGTATGGCGTTTAACACAATGTAGCCACCCATTGAAAGTCCGCAAACAACGGCCTTTGGAATGTTTAGTTCATCCAGGAGCGCCAGCAAGTCATCGGCAAACAAATCGATACTGAAGTCAACCTGCCCACTATCCGACTGCCCATGCCCGCGCACATCGTAGGCAATGGGTCTGTAGTCTTTTTTTAATGCTTCCAGTTGGTTGCTCCACATCGCCTTGCTAAAAGGAAACCCGTGAATAAAAACAACCGGCAATGCCTGTCGTTGACCTTCATCAAAATAACTTACCTGATGGTAGTTGACAGTAATTTTACGCTCCTTAAATTTCATGCTGCACGTAGATTCATTTGGGGCGCTCAAGACAACCCTCGTAAAAGACTGATAATTTCTGCACCTCTGCCAGAAATAACTTGTTGATAACCGCTACATCAGCAAAAATTATTTCTCTGGCTGACGCATACGATTTTGCAGAAAGCACGATCATTCCCTTTTCGGCATATCGGGCACCTGCTTTTATCATTCCGGCTTGTCGAAGTTTCGATAGAGTGGAGGAATGCTCCTTAAAGTAGGGCTGCTCATTCGGTGACTTTGATGCATCCCAGGCTGGTCCGGTCGTATAGATTACCATGTATAAACTATCCGGAGCGGTTTGGGCGTAGGATGAAAACATCATCAGCATGGATGAGAAAATCAATAGCCACTTTTTCATAATTATAAATTTCGAATTTCAAGTTTCAGATGTCAAATAGCTAAAAAAGAAATTCGAAATCTGAAATTGTTTAATATCGTGAGTCCATCATTTTATCTTTTATGCCTCCGTACAACACATCCAACACACCCGGTTCATTTAAAAACTTTTGTGGGAATGGCAATTCAATTTCTGATACCGCGTTCAATTGTTTTATGGCCGCTGCCGGGATCTCAAACTTCAGGCAACCCAGCACGTCTTCGATCTGAGATACTTTGGAAGCACCCACAATGGGAATAACCGATTGGCCTTTGTGTTGCCGGGTCCAGTTAATGGCCAATTGCCCGGGGGTTACTCCAAGTTGTTCTGCAACTTCCACCACTTTTTTTGCAATCAATGTGGACCGATCGCCTAACCGGTTGCTGCTCGCAGGCAGGCGTCCCTTTTCGCCCTTCAAATATTTTCCGGTTAACGCACCTCCGGCCAACGGAGCCCAGGATGTGATGGTCATCCCATACGCTTTTGCCATGGGAAGTAGTTCTGCCTCCACCGTGCGTTGAACTAAACTGTACTCTATCTGCAAGCCAACAAATTGATTCCAACCGCGAAGTTGTGCCATCGTATTTGCCTGACTTACTACCCAGGCGGGGGTATCGCTGATGCCTATGTAGTGCACCATTCCGCGACTGATCAGGTCTTCCAACCCTTTCATAATTTCTTCCGTGGGAGTCCAGCTATCCCAGGCGTGTACCCAAAGCACATCCATGTACTCGGTATTGAGCCGCCACAGGCTGTCCTTCACACTGCGCATCAGGTTTTTACGATGGTTCCCAACAAAATTGAGATCTCCGGTTCGATCGCGTAACGAATACTTGGTGGCCACCACAAAATGATCGCGATCTTTGGCAATAAAATCACCGACAAACTTTTCAGAGGTGCCCTCGGTGTAGCGGTTGGCCGTATCAATGAAATTTCCCCCGGCATTTGCAAAGGCATCAAAGATCTGCTTGCTCTGTTCTTTATCGCAGCCCCACTTCCATTCTGTGCCAAAGCCCATGGTACCCAGGCATAATTCTGACACCCGCAAGCCTGACTGGCCAAATAATTTTTGATTCATAGATTAGTAATAGTTCATCCCTATAACAAATTTCCCCGGCTTTTGATTATCCCTTTTAAAACCCACTCTCTTGCACTGTGCATGGACACACGATGCCGGATCTCCAAAATACACTTTACGCCTGTAAATGCGGAGAACTCCTTTCGAGTTAAGATTTTTCATAACCCGAATCACGGTTTCTACCCGAAGACCGGTCATTTCCGCAATCTGCCTGCGGGTAAGTTGTACCTGATTGCAGGTGGCGCAGATGTGTGATTTTTGTTCTGATAAATACTCTAACAAGGTTTCTATGATATCTTCCGGATCATGCTGAGCCATTTTTTTAAGCATGAAAAATTTGAAACGCAATCGTTGCGCTAACAAGGAAGAAAAAGAAAAGTGAATCTGCGGAAAGTCGATCAGCAAACGATGAAAATCCTCTTTCGGAAGCCTTAACAGACAGGTGGGTTTATTCGCAATGGCTGTTGCTGCATACAGTTTCCCATCAAACAAGGGTAACTCGCCAATGCTTTCACCTTGCTCCACGAGTGTTTGCAGATATTCGTTCCCGGCCTGATTAATATTCACCCAACGTACCTGTCCGCTAACCACCTGAAAATAATACCGGCACTGACTCCCCTCCTGGAATAAAACCTCCTCCGGTGGCAAGTTGAGATACGTGGCCCCTCGTTCAATTAATAACTGTGTATCGATCATCGTAATAACAGATAACTTACCCAAAAAATAATTAACAAAGAAATTCGCAATCAACCAATAAGGGTATCGTTCCTCATTTGACTCGTATCTTCACTTGGGTTTAACTTCCGAAAATTCCAATCATGAAAAAGATTGCCATTGTCCTTTTTGATGACGTTGAAGTACTTGATTTTGCCGGCCCGTTTGAAGTCTTTTCGGTAACCGGAAAAAGAAAGGCCGGACAGCCCTATGAAGTGGTTACGGTAGCTGAAAAAGATACCATTACTGCACGCAATCAACTCGTGGTTAAACCCTTGTATACCTTTGCCGATATGCCTGCCCCGGATATACTTCTGATTCCCGGAGGGGGTGGATACCATGCCGATGGTCGACCGTTTGGTTCAAGAAAGGAGATGGATAATCCGGTAATGATCCAATGGGTGCAGTTGCAAGCGAAACATACTGAATTGATCTTATCGGTTTGTACCGGAGCACTCATTCTGGCCAAAGCCGGATTATTGGAAAACCTGGAAGCAACTACGCATTTCATGGCCCTTGACACATTGAAACTACTTGCCCCAAATACCCGGGTTGTCAGCGACAAACGCTATGTTGACAATGGTAAAATCATTTTGTCTGCCGGGGTATCAGCCGGTATGGATATGGCCTTTTACGTAGTATCAAAACTACAAAGCCCGGAAGTAGCCCGGGAGACTGCACAGTATATGCAGTATGATTATTGGAAATAATAAAAGCCACCTTTGCAGGTGGCTTTTTGTGGGAGCTGAGGGGTTCGAACCCCCGACCCTCTGCTTGTAAGGCAGATGCTCTGAACCAGCTGAGCTAAGCTCCCTTCTTTTGGGACTGCAAAGGTAAAAGAGAATTGGAATTGTGCAAAAAAATAAATTTTCTAACAAGCTGGCTTTCAATAAAAGACCACTTTGCCCGTTTTGCAGTTCTAATGCGGTGAGCACTGCCCGTATCGTTTAATTCTTCCCTATTTTTGCCTAACCATTTTTTAAACTTTTGAAACGACTTCGGAAAATCCTGCTCTACTTCTTCCTTTCGATAGCGGTGATCATTGGCGGAATTATGATCTCTGTTTTTTTATTCAAAGACAGAATCATTCGTCAGTTTGTAAATGAAGCGAATAAGCACCTGAATACACCTGTTAAAATCGGGAAAATCGATATTTCGACTTTCTCTGATTTCCCTAACCTGGCCATTGTATTTACGGACGTCTATGTTGAAGACAGCCATCCGGGAAATTATCCTTTACTAACTGCGGAGCGATTGGCCTTTACGCTCAACCCCATTGAGTTGTGGAAGGGAAATTATTCCATCCGGGGCCTGACGGTAACCGACAGTGAAACCAATTTTAAAGTGAATGCAGCCGGGAAAGGGAATTTTATCATTCTCAAAGACACTCCGGGAGAAGGCGGTACGGTTCGCTTTGATTTAAGAAATGTTCACCTGCTTAAAACCGTTGTCAGCTACCAGGACCAACAAGTGCGCCAACACCATGTCTTTAACAGTGATAAACTCACGGCCTCAATTGCGGTCAATGGTGATCAGTATAAAATTGCAGCGCAAGGCGATGTTATCACAGAACAAATTAGCATCGGTCAAACCCTTTTTCTTACCAACAAAACGTTTGCAGTAGATGCCAATTTGGATTACGATGATGAAAAAAAAGAGGTGATCTTTCACTCCTCGGTGCTAAAAACAGGCACTTCACAATTTGACATTACCGGCAACTACCTCTTCAAAGAAAAAAACCTGATCGACCTAAAGGCAGAAGGGAAAGACACCGACATCCAAACCTTGCTGTCGCTATTGCCGGAGGAAACCAGTAAAAAACTTAAACAATATCGAAGCGAGGGGGATGTATTCTTCAATCTCACCCTGAAAGGCGAAATCAGCGATCGAAAAAGTCCTTACATTTCAGCTGCCTTTGGCTGTAACAAGGCTACCCTGTACCATCCCGACTACCAATCCAGAATCTCAAAAGCGAATCTGAACGGATCCTTTGCAAGTCCTTCCCTCACCAATTTCTCGGATGCAAAACTTTTTCTAAGGGATATAAAGGGTGAACTCAATGGCAAAATATTCACAGCCAATCTTAGCATTAGCGAATTTGATGATCCCTATGTCACGTTTGACTTTAACGGTGAACTAGATGCCGCCTCCATAAATAATTTCTATCCCATTGCAGAGGTGAAAGAACTGAGTGGGACTTTGCATGCCGATATTTTGTTTGAGGGTCGTATCTCGCTGCTTCGAAAAAAAGCAACCGCGCAGCAAGTTTCAACGAGTGGAGCCATCACCATGAAGGAAATTAATTTTGTTTACGGAAAGCAAAACATTCATTTCAAAGACATTGGAGGGGCACTGCATTTCAACAACAATGATCTGGCATTAAGCAATGTCAAAGGTTTTTTTGAGAATAGTGACTTTCGTTTGAATGGGTTCTTTAAAAACATCATCACGTTCCTGCTTTTTGAAAACCAACCCATTGGCATTGAAACAGATTTGAAATCGGATTTTCTGGATCTGGATCAATTATTTGCCATCGGGTTTGGACAGGAAGAATCAAAAGAATATCAGTTTAGTATTTCACCCGATTTACAAATGAACTTTAATTGCGATGTAAAACGTATGAAGTACAGGCGATTTGAGCCGCAGAATATCAAAGGTGATTTGCTGGTGAAAAATCAAGTGGCGGTTTCGCGAAACATTACCATGCGAACAATGGGCGGCCAATTGACGCTGAATGGCATTGTAGATGCAAAAAATCCTAAAGCCATCGATGTGATCTCTTCCTTCAAACTAAATGGTATTCATTTGGATAGCGTTTTCTATGTATTTGAAAATTTCTATCAGGATTTCATTATCGACAAGCATTTGAAAGGACAAGCCTTTGCGGATGTTGAATTGGAAATGGTATTGAATGAAAAACTCAATTTGATTCCCTCCACCTTAATTGCCGACATCAGTGCCACCCTACGGAATGGCGAACTCAACAACTTTGAGCCGTTAAAAAAATTGAATAAGTACCTGGATGATGAAAGTCTGAATCATATGCGTTTTGCTGATCTTAAGAATGAGATTCACATCGAGAAGCAAACTATCTATTTACCGCAAATGGAAATCAAGAGTAATGCTACCACCATTCAATTAAGCGGTACCCACACGTTTGATCAACACATTGATTACCGGGTGGTGGCACCTTTTCGCAACAAGAAGAAAATCGATCCCGATGAAGCTTTTGGGGCCGTGGAGGATGACGGTACGGGTACTCCAAAGATTTTTTTAAAAATTACCGGCACCACCGATCAGTATGAAGTGAGTCTGGACAAAGATGCCGTCAAGAAAAAAATTGCCTCTGATTTCAAAAAAGAAGTTCAGGAATTGAAAGACGCCTTTAAATTGAAAGGGCAAAAAAAGAAAAAAGAGTTGGAATTATCAGAGGAAGAATTTGATTGGGATAATAACTGATCAAAGCGTTTTTGCGCGATTCCAGTACGCGTCCATTTCAGCCAGTGTCATCTCCCCCATCTTTTTTCCCTCTTTCGCAGATTCCGATTCCAAATATTGAAACCGCTTAATGAATTTTTTATTGGTTCGTTCAAGGGCTTCCTCCGGGTCGATGTTGATAAACCGTGCGTAGTTCACCAGTGAAAACAACAAATCACCAAACTCGGCCATGGCCTTCTCTTTGTCAACCGCATCATTGGATTCGGCATTGAATTCCTTTTTAAACTCCCGCATCTCCTCTTCCACCTTTTCCCAAACCTGCTCCTTTCGCTCCCAATCAAAGCCAACGCCTCGTGCCTTGTCTTGAATGCGAATGGCCTTCACGAGGGCCGGTAATGACTTGGGCACGCCTTCCAAGACCGACTTATTTCCCGTTCTTAGCTTGATCTTCTCCCAATTCTCCTTCACGGTCTGTTCATCAGTGGCTATCACATCACCATACACATGCGGATGGCGCTCTATCAGCTTATCACAAATCGAGTTGAGAACATCGGCTACATCAAATAATCCGGCTTCAGCAGCAATGCGTGCATAAAAGACATTGTGCAGCATTAAGTCGCCTAACTCCTTTTTCACTTCGCTATAATTCTTTTCCAGAATAGCATCGGAAAGCTCATACGTTTCTTCAATGGTTAGATGCCGCAGGGTCTCCATCGTTTGCTTTTTATCCCAGGGGCAATTTTCACGCAATTCATTCATGACCGTCAACAACCGATCAAAGGCTTGCAGCTTGGCTTCGCGGTGGGGGTCCGGAGCAGAAAGAGGTGTCTTTTTCATAACCAGGAAACTTAATAATAAGGGTTATCTGTTGTAATATTGTGTCGTAAAAGTCGCAATTAGGGAACGCAATTTGTATTCGCCATGGCTGTTTTTCTATTAACCCTCGGAATATTTGGGCTCTTCTTTCTGCTGATGTCAGTTCGTTTGCTTTTTGTAAAGAATGGTGAGTTTAGGGGTACTTGCGCAACACAAAGTCCGTTTCTTGCAAAAGAAGGGATTACCTGTGGATACTGTGGTAAAGTTATTGGCGAAGGTGAGGCTTGCGGGGATCCCGATAAAGCTAATGCAGGAGCCGAACTGCCCGCGATTAACAAGAAGCCATAATTCGCCTCCCTCAATTTTATTAGATTTGCGGTCACAAAATTCAATTTCACTCTGTGACGTTAATTAAATCTATTTCGGGTATCCGAGGAACTATCGGAGGTGCACCCGGAGATGCCCTGACACCCGTTGATACGGTAAAATTTGCTGCTGCTTTCGGAACCTGGATCAAAGCCCGAAAGGGAAAGAAAGTGGTGATCGGACGCGATGCTCGGCCTTCCGGTGAAATGGTCAGCCAATTAGTGGCCGCTACGCTACAGGGTTTGGGATTGCATGTTGTGGATCTGGGCTTATCCACCACCCCCACCGTTGAACTGGCCGTTACATTGGAAAAAGCAGGGGGTGGCATCATCCTGACTGCCAGTCATAATCCAGTGCAGTGGAATGCACTGAAACTTCTGAATGAAAAAGGAGAGTTCATTTCAGCCGAAGATGGGGCCGTGGTGTTGCAACTCGCTCAAAAAGAAAGTTTCAATTTTGCCCCGGTTGAATTACTAGGAAGTTATCTGAAAAATGATACCTATATCCAAAAACACATTCAACTGATTCTTAAATATAAGCTGGTAGATGTAAAGGCCATACGAAATTCAAAATTCAAAATTGCCGTAGACGCTGTAAACTCTACAGGCGGCATTGCTGTACCCAGGTTATTGAAAGCGTTGGGTGTAAAGAATGTGGTTGAACTTTACTGTGAGCCGAATGGAAAATTTCCACACAATCCTGAGCCCCTGCCGGAACATCTCAAAAAAATCTCCAGCGTTGTTAAAAAACAACGTTGTGATTTAGGAATCGTAGTCGACCCGGATGTAGACCGGCTGGCGTTGATTCAGGAAGACGGAAAACCTTTTGGAGAAGAATATACCCTGGTGGCCGTTGCCGATTACATCCTTCGCAAAAAGAAAGGCAATACCGTATCCAACCTCTCCTCCACCCGGGCCTTGCGCGATGTAACAGAACTACACAATGGACTTTACCATGCAGCGGCTGTGGGTGAAGTTAATGTGGTCAATAAAATGAAAGAAACGGGTGCCGTGATTGGTGGCGAAGGCAATGGCGGTGTAATTGTGCCAGATTTTCATTACGGCCGTGATGCCCTGATGGGAATTGCGCTTTTTCTCAGTCATCTCGCTAAATCAAAATTGAAAGCCTCTGAATTACGAAAAACCTATCCTGCCTATTTCATCTCTAAAAACAAAATTGAGTTAACCCCGCAGATCAACGTTGATGCCGTGTTGGAGAAAATAAAATCGAAATATGCGCATGAAAATATCAATACAACTGATGGGGTAAAAATTGACTTTGAAAAGGAAAAGGAATGGGTGCACTTGCGCAAGAGTAATACGGAACCCATCATTCGCATTTATGCCGAATCGGAAAACGAGCAGAAGGCAAATGAATTGGCCCAGCGTATTATCAACGACATCAAGGAAATCATTGGGCAATGAGAGTTTATTTGGATAACGCAGCCACCACCCCCCTCGACCCCGAAGTATTCGAGGCGATGAAACCCTTTCTGTTGGAAGATTTTGGCAACCCCTCTTCAACCCATTCGCATGGACGTAAAGTAAGAGCCGCCATTGAATCGGCAAGGAAAAAAATAGCGGAACTTCTGAACTGTACCCCGGGGGAAATCATCTTTACTTCGGGTGGTACCGAAGCCGATAACGCCATCATTCGCAGTGCGGTTGAAACGTATTCCATTCAACATGCTATTTCTTCGCCCATTGAGCACCATGCGGTAACTCATACCCTTAACCTATTAGAGAAGCAGGGCGCGTTAAAAGTTAGCCATGTACAGTTGACTTCTTCGGGCGATGTAGACCTGAATCACCTGGAAGATCTGTTAAAAGCACATCCCAATGCCTTGGTTTCTTTGATGCATGCCAACAATGAAATTGGCAACCTGCTGGACATTGAAGCAGTGGGTGCATTATGTGAAAAATACAAAGCCTACTTTCACTCGGATACCGTCCAAACGATCGGACATTACCGGCATGATTTAAAAAAGTTGAAAGTTCATGGTATGGCCGCTGCGGCCCACAAATTTCACGGCCCGAAAGGAGTAGGGTTCATGTACATCCATAAGGATAAAAAGATACATCCCTTTATGCAGGGGGGTGCCCAGGAGCGAAACCTGCGCGGGGGTACTGAAAATGTTTCCGGAATTATGGGCCTGGCAAAGGCGCTTGAAATTTGCTATCAGCACCTGGATGAGCACCGCACCTTGATTGAAGGACTTAAGAAACGGATGATTAAAAAACTTAATGATACGATGCCTGGAGTGAGTTTTCATGGAAACTCTGGAAATCTTGAAACCAGTTTGTATACGGTTTTAAATGTTTCATTACCGGAGTCGGAAGAAAACGAGATGCTGCTGTTTAATCTTGATCTGGCAGGCATTTCTGCCTCCGGAGGGAGCGCCTGCTCGAGTGGGGCAACAACGGGATCGCATGTGCTGGGCGCGTTGTATCCAAGCTCTAAACGCGGTGCCGTGCGATTCTCATTCAGTAAGTATAATACCCCAGAAGAGGTTGATTATGTTGTTGATAAGCTGGCTGAAATTTACAAGGTATCAGTTTAGCTCACTGCAAACTGGCGAGATCCGAAGCGCTTAATGATTTCTTTTTCCAACATCGCACGGTTGGCCGGATGAGCAATGTTCATCAAGGCTAAAGCCCGTTGGTGAAGGTTCTTTCCGTACAAATTGGCAATACCATATTCGGTAACCACATAGTGTACATGCGCCCGAGTGGAAACCACGCCAGCCCCGGGCTTCAGAAACGGAACGATTTTCGATTCTCCTTTTCGGGTAGTGGATGCCAATGTGATGATCGATTTGCCCCCTTCCGATAAGGAGGCTCCACGAATAAAATCCATCTGACCACCCACGCCACTGTATTGATAGGTGCCAATGGAATCAGCACACACTTGACCGGTGATATCAATTTCTATGGCACTGTTGATGGCCACCACCTTTGGATTAGATCGGATAACCCGGGTATCGTTTACATAATCTGCTTCCAGGAAAGCGAAACTGGGATTATCGTCAATGAAGTGGTATAACTTATCCGTACCGATGGCAAAAGCGGTGACAACTTTGCCCCGATGTTTTTTCTTATAGGCATTCGTAACCACCCCTTTTTTCACCAGGTCAATCACCCCGTCTGAAAACATTTCAGTATGGATGCCCAGGTCCTTACAATGGCCCAGTGATTGTAGGACCGCATCCGGAATCGCCCCAATCCCCATTTGCAACGTGGATCGGTCTTCAATCAGCTCTGCAACCTTTTTGCCAATCGTCATCTCCGATTCTGAAATTCTGCTTCCATAATTAACCTGCGGCAACACATCATTGGCTTCTACCATGGCATCAATCCGGCTCACATGCACAAATCCATCTCCGTGGGTACGGGGCATTTTCGGATTTATTTGCGCCACAATTTTCTTCGCATGCTTCACTGCCGACTTGGCAACATCCACGGATGTGCCCAGAGAACAATACCCATGCTTATCGGGTGGACAAACATGAATCAAGGCCACGTCAATCGGTAACATTCCTTTTTCAAAGAGTCTTGAGATCTCGCTCAGGAAGATGGGAATATAGTCACCGTTGTCGCTGTTAACACATTCCCTGATATTTTCAGAAACAAAAAGCGAGTTAAAGTAAAACCGGTCTTTATAGGCAGGCTTGGTAAGATCCAATTGACCCAGCGTACTCACCGCAATCAGTTCCACATTTCGCAACTGCTCCGAGTTTTCGGCCAGCGCCTGTAGCAACGTACCGGGCGTTGCAGCACTGCCATGCACGTATACCCGGTCTCCGGATTTGATAAGCTTCACGGCCTTCGCAGGGGTTGTATAGGGAAGTTCCATTATTGTTTTGATAAGACCGGAAAGTTACAAACCGGGTTTTACTAAAGCGGATGATTTATGTCAGTTAATTGGCTATTTTTATTCACACATCATTGTCGATAAAAAGTGGCCTCTTCCTCCTTTGTTTCATTTATTGGTTCGGGTAACCTGGCCTGGCACCTGGCTCCGGCTCTGGACAATGCCGGCTTTGTTGTGAAGGAGGTTTATAGTCCTAATCCAAGTCATGCCGAAGCCCTTACTGAACGACTTTATCAAGCCGAGGTAAAAGCCTCTCTGGATTTCTCAACCAGTGTCTCCAGGTTGTTTATTATGGCGGTTACCGATGATGCGATCCGGCAAGTGGCGCAGGAAATCATTTTGCCCGATGAGGCCATACTGGTTCATACCTCCGGGAGCCAACCGATTAATGAACTTCAGTATGCAGCCACCCCACACCTTGGCGTTCTCTATTTTCTCCAAACCTTCACCAAAAATCGAAAAGTTGACTTTCGCTCCGTCCCCCTCTTTATTGAAACGAATACGGCTGAGGCCGAGGCATTACTTTCGGGGATTGCTAAATCATTAAGCAATCAGGTACGGAAGATTGCCTCCGAAGAACGAAAGGCATTGCATGTGGCCGCTGTCTTTGCTTCCAACTTCGTCAACCATATGCTCACCATTTCTAAAGATGTTTTAAAACAAAACAGTCTTGAATTTGAATGGCTCAAACCCTTGATTACGGAGACCATCAATAAAAGCCTGACCTTGGGTCCCGAACAGGCACAAACCGGACCGGCAAAAAGAGGCGACCTTGAAATTTTAGACCGCCATATTGAGTTTCTTCAAGATGATGAACCGGTTGCAGAAATCTATAAAATCATTTCGCAACACATCATTGATTCCTACTATCAAGAATAGATACAAAAAAGGGGTCAGGAAAAATCCTAACCCCCTATTTGAGAATGAGATCCGGTACTATTTACCTGCTTGCGTTGGCTGAACTTCCCCTTTAATGACCAGTTGAACGAACCCGGCTTCAATGTTGGCAGTAACGGTAACCGTTTTATTGAACGCGCCTACCGAGGCGGCATTGTAGGTAGCTTTAATAAACCCCTGACCACCAGGCATCACGGGATCCTTCGTCCAGGCCGGGGTGGTGCAACCGCAGGAGGCCTGCACATTGGTGATTACCAGGGGTGCTTTGCCTGTATTGGTGAACTTGAATTCGTGTGTAACCGGGGTTCCCTGCTTAATTTTTCCGAAATCATGCGTGGTGTTGTCCCAGGCAAAAACGGCCACATCGCTTTTCACTTCATCTTTACTCAACGTAGTGGCAGGAATTTGTTGTGCAGCAGCAACGCCTGCAAAAAGTGCGAAAACGGCCAGAAAGAGGAATTTTTTCATTGCTTCAATATTTTAGGGTTAAACTTAGTTTGTTCTGTTGAACGATACAAACATCCGATTCAAAAACCAGACCACGTGTTAACGAAGGCCTAAATAATGTTAAGGACTTGTTAATCAATCGTTCGCGACTCTGAATACTCTCTACCTTTGTAAGGTGAGTCGTTTAACCCTGAGAATTGTTATCGTCCTGGCTGCCGTGAGCATTTTAGGTATTACGGCCATTCAGGTGTACTGGGTTCGCAGGGCTTTCGATCTGAAAGAAAATCAATTTAATCAGGATGTAACCCGGGCGCTCACGAATGTCTCCACCAAAATCCTGGATATCACCAAAACTCCTTCTCCGGCCAACAACCCTGTAAAGCAATTGTCCACCAACTACTTTGTGGTGTTGGTAAACGGACCCATCGACAACAACCTGCTTGAATTTCTCCTGGTTACAGAATTTGAAAAACGGAACCTGCCGACTGATTTTGAATTTGGTGTTTACGATTGTGTGGAAAAATGCATGAAGGGCGGAAATTCCGTTTCACCGAAAAGAATCGTGCCGGTTAGTTTTTCGGAACTCCCTACGTGGCAAAATGATGGCTATTATTTTGGCGTGCGCTTTCCGATGGTAGAGGCGAACCTGATCAGTCAAATGGGCATCTGGGGATTCTCATCGGCAGTGTTGCTGATCGTTATTTTCTTTTTCATTTACACCCTGTTGGTCATTCTAAAACAAAGGCGATTATCCGAAATTCAAAAGGACTTCATCAACAACATGACACACGAGTTTAAAACCCCGTTGTCCACCATCGCTATTTCAACGGCTGTGTTGAAAGATCCCAACATTGTGCAAACACCCGAACGCTTATTGAACTATGCCACCATTATCGAAAATGAAAATCAACGCCTGAAGCAACAAGTTGAGCGCGTGCTGCAAATGGCCAGGTTGGAAAAGGAAGACATTGGACTGAAGAAGGAAATTTACGATGTGCATGAACTGATTCAGGAAGCAGCAAAGAACAACTCCATCAGCTCGAAAGCAACGCTATCGCTTTCGCTGCAAGCCAAAAACTCAACGGTGCTGGCCGATAAACTGCACCTGATCAATGTTCTTTTCAACCTCTTTGACAACGCCATCAAATACAATCAGCAAGCGCCCATGATTTCCATCTACACGTACAACGTCAATGGCAGCATCGGCATCAACATTCAGGACAATGGCATCGGTATTCGTCCGGAAGATCAACGCAAAATATTTTACCGGTTTTACCGCGTACCGACCGGCAACCTGCACGATGTTAAAGGCTTCGGATTGGGTTTAAGCTATGTGAAACTGATCGTAGAGGCACACAAAGGAAAAATATCAGTAAGCAGCGAACCCGGCAACGGAAGTTGCTTTTCCATCGTATTACCCCTTACAACCGCATGCGTGTAAAAATTCTATTGGTGGAAGACGACCCGAATCTCGGGTTTGTCATTAAAGATAACCTGGCCATAAAGGGATACGAAGTCACTTTGTCTGAAAACGGTGACGATGGACTGCGTCTTTTTAATGAAAATATATTTGACTTGTGTATTCTGGATGTGATGATGCCGAAGAAAGACGGTTTTACCCTCGCACAACAAATCCGGGAAAAAGACCAGAATGTTCCGATTCTTTTTGTTACTGCCAAAGGCATGCTGGAGGATAAAATCACGGGCTTCCAAAGCGGTGGAGACGATTACCTGGTGAAGCCGTTCAGCATGGAAGAACTCTGTTTGCGTATTGAAGTATTCTTGCGGAGGAGTGCTGCCCCCATCAAGGATGAAAATTTCGCATTGGGCGAGTTCAACTTTGATTGCCATAATTTTACCTTGCGCCATACCAGCGGTGAAAAAACACTTACACAAAAAGAGGCCGAGGTTTTAAAATTGCTGTGCACCAACAAAGACCGGGTGCTGAAACGGGAAGAGATTCTGAAAGCCGTGTGGGGTAATGATGATTATTTTTTAGGCCGCTCGATGGATGTCTTCATTTCCAAGCTCAGAAAATACCTGAAAGAAGATCCGCGCGTTCAAATTGTGAACTACCACGGGGTGGGGTTCAAACTGGAAGTTGAGGCAGCCCGCCATTAAATCAGTTTTCCAATCAGACTATCCACCGTCATCCCTTCCGCTTCCGCCTTGAAGTTGCGAACGATGCGATGTCGTAATACAGGTCTTGCGACAGCCTGCACATCTTCTATATCCGGAGAGTATTTGCCATTGATTAAAGCATTGCATTTTGCACCCAACACCAAATATTGCGAAGCCCGCGGGCCTGCACCCCATTCCAGAAATTCATTCGCTATAGTTGCACCATTCTGGCCGGGCCGTGTTGCCTGACTTAACTTTACTGCATACTCAATTACATTGTCCGCCACTGGAACTCTGCGAACCAAATGCTGGAAGGAAACGATCTCCTCGGCATTCAATACTTTAGAGACTTTCAGTAGATCATCCGTAGTGGTATTCTTTACAATATCCACTTCCTGTTGATAGGACGGGTAATCCAAAAAGATATTAAACATAAACCGATCCAGCTGGGCTTCCGGTAAGGGATAGGTACCTTCCTGTTCAATGGGGTTTTGTGTGGCCAAAACAAAAAATGGCTTTGGCAAATCGTAGTGCTTGCCAGCAATGGTTACGGCATACTCCTGCATCGATTCCAGCAAGGCGGCTTGTGTCTTGGGTGGCGTTCGGTTGATCTCGTCAGCCAGAATGATATTCGCAAAGATCGGGCCCTTTACAAATTGAAAGTTGCGCTCTTTATCCATGGTCTCCGCGCCAACAATATCCGATGGCATCAGGTCAGGGGTAAACTGGATTCGCTTGAATTGAAGATCCAGGGAGGTGGCGATGGTGTTTACGAGCAACGTCTTGGCTAACCCCGGTACACCCACCAACAGGGAGTGCCCCTGGCAAAAGATCGCGGTAAGCACCAGACGAACAACTTCATCCTGCCCCACAACCACTTTGGCAATTTCTGCCTTCAATTTTTGATAAGCCTGCTTCAGTGCATCGGCAGCCTCCACATCGTTCGAATAAATCTGAGCCATACAATATCGTTAAACGAAAGATAAAGGTTTTTGTCTAAGGCCTTTGTTCAGAACTACACCAACGGCACTACTCCAGAATTTTGCAATAGTTATAGGCCGGGTCGATGTTGATAAAAACATCCTGACGGGCTTTGATAAACCAGCGGTCAAGCGCCTTGTCCTTTTTCTCGGCCAAAGCAGCCGATTGAATGCGGTTCCAGTCATCCGTAAGGTTGGCTACGTGGGGTGGTAACTTCCGCTTGAAATATAAAATCCGCACGGCATCCTTGCCATCATCGGTACGATACCGAAGGGGCCGGGAAATGTTTCCCACCTTCATGGTATCAATATTCAGGTAAACGACCGGATCAATGTCGCGCATGGAAATCTTGGTCGAACCATCATCATCGGTGAAAAAGCCACCCATGCCTTTGGTATTGCCATCATCGGAATACTCCTTCGCAACCTGCTCAAACTTCAGTTTTTCATTAATGATGCGGGAACGAACGCTGTCCAGATCATGGGCAGCTTTCTGAATATCGGCTTCGGATGGAACAGCCGAAATCAAGATGTGGCGGGAGTTGTACTCATTTCCCCTGCGGTCCAACAGTTGCATGATGTGAAAACCAAAAGGCGACTTGAAGGGCTGGGAGATATCCCCGATTTTTAATTTGAAAGCTTGCGCCTCAAATTGAGGGACCATCGCCCCACGGCCCACGTACCCCATTTCACCTCCGTTGTACTGAGCACTTGGATCCTCCGAATATTTTGCGGCCAATTGATTGAAGTTCTCCCCCTGTAAAATCCGATCTCGTATTTCGTGGAGTTTCTTGATAGCTTCCTGTTCCTGGGCCGCACTTACTTTGGCCACCCGCACAATCTGTGCAACCTCCACATCCGATGAATAGAAAGGCAAACTGTCCTCCGGGATTTTGTTGTAGAACTTCTTAATCTCAGCAGGCGTTACCGTAATACCTTTTGTAATGCGACTCGTCATTTCGCGCGCGATTAACTGTTCGCGCACCTGCTCGCGCAATTCTAATTTGATCTGATCGAGTGACTTGCCATAGGCGCGCTCGAGTTGTTCGGGTGAATTTCCTGAATTTTGAAGGATCATCGCCATCCGCTGCTCTGTATTGCCATCCACTTCCACGTCCGTCACAATCACCGAGTCAATTTCCGCCTTGGCCACCATCAGTTTATTCAAGATGAGCCGGTTAAACAATTCACACCGGGCATCATCGGAATTCGGATTCCCCTCTGCCAAATAGGCCTGGTAGGCAAGCTCTAATTCCGACTTGAGGACGATATAATTATCAACTTTGGCGATGATCTTATCCACGACAAACCCGGTATCCTGGGCCTGGATGGCAGGCGCTAAAAACAGCAGCCCAATTATCAGATTATTTGTCAAATACCTCAAAATCCTGTCTTTTTGCAGCATTCTCATACACTTCGTCTTCCAATTTCTTCGCAAGTTCTACTTTTCTTTTGTTTAAAATAATGTTTTTAATGTCCTGCTTAACGAATTCCAACGGTGATACGTTATCCGAAATTTTGTACGCGTCAATTTTTAAATAATAGAGAAATTCCGAATCACTCGTTTCGTAGTAATTATAGCTCCGTAAAAACTGAATCTTATTGGGGATTTCAGCCAGGGGTGAGTTAACCACCAGTTTATCAAATTCAATCCAGGATGAATCCGCCAGGTGATAGGCTGCTGAAAAACTGAGACAATACGATTTCAATTCAGCAAGATCTTTTTCTTTGGTGGAATACATCAGCTCTTTAATCCTTTTTGTACGCGGAGCTTCCTTAGGCACCTTTAAATAGGTACCCCGTATGATGTTCTGTTTCAGAATAAAGTTGTCCAGGCGCTCTTTATAATACGCTTCAATTTCCTTGTCGGTAACACTGTCGTTCAGGTTCTGTTTAATATAGTAGTTCTGATATTCATAGCCGATTAAACTATAGCGATAATCAAGCACTTTTCGTTCTACCTCCGCTTCGTTGATATCGATGTTCTTCATGGCTTCATTGATCACCAACTGCTTCCGGATCCAACTGTTGATGTAGGCTGTAACGCGGGCAATGCTGTCTTCAGCACTGGAACTTGGAGGCGTGATTCCAATTAATTCATCCTGATATAAAAATGAGTTGCTGACACGGGCCACTGCTTTTCGTACGTTTTCCGGCTCGGCTTGTTCCTGCTTCATGCGAATAAACTCACAGCCAACCAGGAGAAAGCACGACCATCCAGCGATTAATAGATTCAATACGAAACGTGATATTTTCATTTGGTAGTTAGCTGAGCCATAACAAACTTTTTTCCTTTTTTATTGATTTTAACCCGATACGTTTCTCGTAATCCGGTCACCCAGTTTTTCTCCAGGTAATCCTGATAATCAGCAATAACCTGGGGCCGGGCCTCCTCGTAGGTTTTTAAACCAGGCGAAATCAACCGTTTCACCTCCACAAGGTAGAACAACCCTTCCATTTCTGCTTTATGCAACCCCGTTGACCAACTGATTTGATCAATTACCTTATTGTCCTTCCGCTCGTAGGTTCGGAAATTTTGAAGAGACTTGAATTTTTTGAGGTCACTGTCTTTTAACGTGTCGCCCCGGGCAATCTTGTTTTGAATATCTTCAATTACCGATTTATCAGAGGCAGAAAAAATGCGGGCCTCCAATCGCTCTCCGGCCTGATAGCGGGATTGATTTTGTTCAAAGTATTGTTTCTGACCCGTGGAATCGGCTGAAGCCTTCCCCCAGATTTCCGTTTCCATGATTTCAAAGAGGAGAATTCCCTCGCGGTACTCATTCAGGAGATTTCTAAAATCCGGATGCTCACGCATCAACTTTGCTTCCTCTGCTTCTGCGATTTTTTCCTCAACCAAGGCCTCGTACAATTGAGTTAGTATCGAAACGGGAGAACCGGCAGTGGGCTTTTGATGTGTATAGATGTACTGTATTAGCTCGTTCACTTGCGTGCCATTCCCCTCAACAGAAAATAATGTTTGTGTGCTCAACTCCTTGGCACCGGTGTACTTCCATGTCCCGCGAATCAAACTTGAATCGGCCAATGCAACCACCTGCTGCTTGATTGCTTCATTCTCAAGAAACAAAAATTCCTTCCTGCGTTTAGCCTGAAGGATTTGTTGTGATAGTTGAAGTCGCTCATCGCGACTAACTCTTCTTCGCAAAGAAGGTTCCATCTCTTTGAACGAAGGCAACGGAATCTTGCTTTCCAACCGAATAATGTGCCAACCAAGGGCCGATTGAAAAGGATCTGAGATATCTCCGGGCTGTTGCATGGAAAATGCCATGGCTTCAAATTCAGGTACGGATGAAAGTGCACCCACCCCAAATGGTTTTAACCGGCCTCCTGCTTCTCTGGTGTTGGTGTCTTCGGAATACTCTTGGCACACGTCATCCCAACTGCGGCCACCTTTTAGTTGATCATATACCGAAAAAATGGTGTTCTTAACTTTCGCTTCATCCCGTGCCGACCGAATTAAAATATGGGATACCTCTACTTCACCACGGGTTGGTTTTCGATCCTTAACCTTAATCAAATGATACCCAAACCGGGTCCTTACGATGTCCGACAATTCACCTACCGGAGTTTTATAGGCCGCATCCTCAAACGGAAAAACCATTTGAAGTGCTGTGAAATATCCCAGGTCTCCTCCATTGTACTTGGCGGAAGGATCTTCCGAGAGTTCACGGGCTAGTTTTTCAAAGTCTTCGCCAGCCAGGACTCTGCTTTTGAGGTGCAGAATCTTTTGATAGGCTATTGTTGTGTCGGCTGGCGTTGCATCCGGCTTTAACGCGACCAGGATGTGAGCAGCCCGAATCTCTTCTGTCAGCCGCTGGTACGTTTCCTTCGTTAATTTTTCCAGGGCATCCGGCTCGGTGCGATAGGGCTTTTTTAATTCTTCGCGATACGTTTTAAATTCCGTTTCAAACTTGGCGGTAGTATCCAGGCCCCGGGCACGGGCCTCCATTACCTTAAGCTTGAAGTTGATGAACAACTCCAGGTACTCATCAATCTTGTTTTCGGTAAAATCCTGTTTGTTCGGATGATTTTTCTTGTACGTATATAAAAATTCATCCGTTGTTACCTGCTGTTCACCTACCGAAAACAAGGGCAATGGTACCGTTTCGGTTTTAGGTTGACCGGTCGCAGCGATTGCACTCCCAAAAAATACTACCCACATGAAAACGCGCATAAATCCGTCCATTAACTAAAGACAAGATCGCAAAAATAGGATATTTCGGGGGGAATTCGGGGTCAGGTGTGTGCCTGAATGATGGCTACTCTGATTTGATGAGTTTGGTCAGGCGGCACACGTTTTTATCATCTCGCTTCAGGTATTCCACATCGTCCATGATGGCCTTTACCAGGCGAATCCCTAAGCCCCCCTTCCGTTTTTGATGGATCAGGTTATCCAGTTCGGGCTCATGAAACTGATTGATGTTAAACACCGAACCGTCATCAATAATTTCAAAAATGAATTTTCCCTTGGTGGGAATATCGATATGAAGTTCCAATAAATGATCGGGATTGCAATGATGGGCATGAATCATCAGGTTTGAGCACATCTCATCCAGGGCCAATACAATGGCGCTCATTTCAATCTCAGGAATATGCTGGTCTTTCAACGAGTTTCGTACAAACTCGCGAATCCCTTTCAGATTGCTGAGGCTACACCCTATGTTATACTGATAATTCATCCGCTAAATTCTTTGCGTCTTGTTTGGTATTGCGTATGTGCAACAAATCCGCCAAGCCAAGTATTTGAAACGTATTCGCTACTTTCTCCTTCAACCCAAACAAAACAAGGGGTATATTTTTGTCCTTCATTTCTTCAATGTAGGACATAAACACGCCCAACCCGGCCGAAGAGATGTATTCCAAAGCACTGCAGTCCACCAGGATTTTTCTAAAACCCTCACCCACGCTTTTGGCAATGGCCAGGTCCAGTTCAATCGAAGAGCTGGCGTCAATTTCTCCAATGACTGAGATGATATCCGCCCCATCTTCCTGCAGTCGCTTTATGTGAACCATGTTTCAATGTGTTTAACGATTTATTTTTTTTATAGTTCTGTCTATTTAAACTTGATGGTCATGGATGTATAATCATCATTAATTTCTAATGATCCGGTGAATTCATGCAGCCGCTGGATAATGTGATTTTCTATTTCCTGGGAACTTTTTTCAGGAACTTCCATAAGGGCAGCCGCCAGGCGGTCATAGTCAAATTCTTCGCCCCGGGCATTTTTTGCCTCGGTAATTCCATCGGTATAGAGTACCATGATATCCCCAGACTTATATCGAATTTCATTCGTCTCCAGCAGCTTGCAATAGTCGTGATTGCGCACCATGCCCAGGGCCGTACCACGGTCTTTGAGGAACTGGGCTTTGCCTGTCGCGGCCTCATAATACAATACCGGGCAATGGCCGGCCCGCGAATACCGGATCACCTTCTCTTGCGAGTCGACAATAAAATAGGTGGCCGAGATAAAAGACCCTCGCTCCAGGCAGAAACTCAGCGCCCGGTTAGCCCGATCCATAAATTCCTTTGGATCCAATTGCAATTGCGCCAGGCTGTGGAAAATTCCTTTCATCTGCGACATGTGAAACGCTGCCGTAGTTCCTTTTCCGGATACGTCCGCGATGATCAGCGCAACCTGATTCGCATTGATTCGCAGGGTATCAAAATAATCACCCCCCACTTCATCGGCCGATTCGGCAAATGCGGAAATGTCAAAATCAGCATCCTTTTCTAAAGACGTAGGAAGTAAACTTTTCTGTACGTTTTTGGCAATTTTTAATTCCTCTTTATAGCGCTCTGTTTGAAAAGCCTCTTCCATTAACCGGAAGTTTTCGATGGAAATACCCGCCTGGTTCGCAAATGCAGAAACTATGCGGGTCATCTCCTTATTAAATCCATCGGGAAGTTCTTTCAATAAAGCCAGTGTACCGATGGTTTCCCCTTTTACAATAATCGGAAAGGCAAGCAAGGAGCGGAACCGTGATCCTTTGAGGGAGGCCAGGTGCCGGGAAAGATTTTTAGTCCGGTCACTGCTTTGTTCCAACGCGCCTTTTACATTGTGGCTCTTTAAATGATCACGAATGTCTTTTGACTCCCGCTCCGTGATTTTATAGGTAAATAATTTATGGCCATCGTTCGCACTTTGTATCTCCAGCCAGGCGGCATCGGCAAACACTGAACTAACCGAACTTTCCAATAAAATATTATAAACACTCTCTTCATTCTGTTCCGTCTGGATGGATTGACTGATCCGTTGAAAGTTGACTACCTCCTCCAGCTTTTGCTCAAAAACGGAAGAGGTGGGAAGATTAAAGAGAATGACGAGAAACGAAAAAATGCTGTATACCAAGACAAATACAAGCAGGCACAAATTGAAAATGTGCCCGTTAAAGCCCATGAAAGTTGCCGATTCCGAACTGATGGAATCGGACAGGCGGGTTACCGTGTACATGAAATAGCCCAGGTAGAAGAAGGAAAGCAACAACAGCAGTAAGGAGGTCCACTTTTGCTTGAAGTTAAGGTAGGCAACCCAGCGCATGTTGGCCGAAAGCACAATGACGAGCAAGCCAATAACTACCAGGATGATGGTGGTGGCGGTTTCCGGAATTGAAATCTGCAGGCTGTCATAGATCAGGACGGCAAACAAGCAAAGCTCAAACACCATCCAGGTGCGAATGAGCCATTTTGATTTCTGATATAAAATAAGTCGCTTCCAGGAAGTAAAAGCAGCCAATAAAAAGCTGATGAATAACGCCAGGTTGATCTGGTAAATGAAGTCGGTAAATAGAATGTTCGAAACCAGCTTGGTAGTTCCTAACAAAGACGCGCCTAAACGGAAGACCAGTGAAACAACTGTGGCAATCAACCCGGTGGCAAAAACCTTCCACAATAAATCAGTGAAGTTCAGGCTTTCATCGCGATCAACCCGATACTTGTAATAGTAGTAAAGACAAATGATAAAAAGATCAAGCGTAAGCCGGGGTAACCATTCAGGTACACCGGGGGGCAGCCCCTTCATTACACTGAAGAGCACCGTGATATCAGAAAACACCAATACGAACCACAGGATAATGGACCCCAGGAAGGTTAGTCGTATGATGGCTTTTGATTTTAACACAACAATGGAGCTCGCTTATTCGCGATTCGTTTCAAAAAATTGCACTATGCAATAATAACCATAAGACATGAAAAATGGACCCGAAATAATTCAGGCTTACTTCCGACTGTAATTAGGGGCTTCGCGAGTAATGGTTACATCGTGTGGGTGACTCTCATTTACCCCGGCCGCAGTGATCTTTACAAATTTGGCCGTCTTTAACTTTTCAAGGTTTTTAGCACCACAATATCCCATCCCGGCCCGCAAGCCACCCACCAATTGATACAACACTTCTGCTACCGAGCCTTTGAATGGAACACGACCTGAAATTCCTTCCGGCACCAACTTCTTAATATCATCTTCAGCATCTTGAAAATACCGATCTTTTGAGCCATCATCCATGGCTTCCAGAGACCCCATACCCCGATAGGTTTTAAACTTCCGGCCTTCATAAATGATTACTTCACCGGGTGCCTCTTCCGTACCGGCCAGGAGCGACCCAATCATGACACTGTCTGCTCCAGCAGCCAATGCTTTTACAACATCTCCTGAGAAGCGAATTCCACCGTCTGCGATCACCTTTACTGGAGAACCTTTGAGGGCCTTTGCCGATTCATACACCGCGGAAAGCTGCGGCAATCCAATTCCGGCAACAATACGGGTTGTACAAATACTTCCCGGTCCTACACCCACCTTAATCGCATTGGCACCGGATTTTGCAAGCGCCTTTGCTGCTTCTCCGGTGGCAATATTTCCAACAATCAATTCCAGATCGGGATACTTCTTCCGTACGCTCTTGGCCGCTTCCATCACTCCGCGCGAGTGGCCGTGTGCCGTATCGATGCTGATGACATCCACGCCCGAAGTCTTTAATGCACTGATCCGATCCAGAATATCAGGGGTAACGCCAACCGCTGCTCCTACCCGCAATCTTCCATACTCATCATGGCAGGCATTCGGCTTATTTTTCTTTTTCAAAATATCCTTGTAGGTAACCAGGCCGGTGAGCTTTCCTCGCTTATTTACGATTGGGAGTTTCTCAATTTTATATTGCTGCAAAATTAACTCCGCTTTGGCTAACGTTATCCCTTCAGGAGCTGTGATCAGATTTTCCTTTGTCATGATCCGCTCAATCGGCATCGACATGTCCTTTTGAAAACGCAAATCGCGGTTGGTAATGATCCCCGCCAGTTTACCTTGACCATCAATTACGGGAATACCTCCAATCTTATATTCGCGCATGATTTTTTCCGCATCTCGCACCGTAGAATTGATCGGTAAGGTGACCGGATCCTGAATCATTCCGCTTTGCGAGCGTTTTACTTTGCGAACCTGCTCTGCCTGCTCTGTGATGGTCATGTTCTTATGAATGAAACCCATGCCTCCTTCCAGGGCAATTCCAATGGCCAGTTCTGCTTCTGTAACGGTGTCCATAGCCGCAGAAACAATAGGAATGTTAAGTTTGATGTTTTCCGTTAGGTGACTGATGGTGCTGGTTTCGCGCGGAAGCACCTCGCTGTAGGCGGGCACCAAAAGCACATCATCGTAGGTGAGTGCTTCATACAGGAATTTAGAAGGATCGAGGGCCATGGCAAATAAGATTAGGATTCATTATTTGCCGGGCAAAGTTAACTGAATTGCATGATTAACCAATCCGTAAATTCATATTTACCCAAAGCCTCTTACCTTTGTTTATGATGAAATTTGCAATCCTGACAGGACTACTGAGCTTGTCCTTATTTGCTGCCGCTCAGGTACAAACCGGCAAAGCGTCTTTTTATGCCGATAAATTTGAAGGTCACCCCACCGCCAGTGGTGAAAAATACAAACACTCCAAATTGACGGCCGCCCATAAGACCTTGCCGTTTGGCACCAAAGTGAAAGTGACTAACCTGGCCAACAATGAAACGGTTGAGGTAGTCGTAAACGACCGGGGTCCGTATGTCGAGGGCCGCGTTATTGATCTGTCAAAATCAGCGGCAGAGAGATTAGGATTTCTAAATCAAGGTCTGGCCGAAGTAAAAATTGAAGTAGTTGATGCCGGTGATGGAAAGACTAAAACGGGCCAAAGCCCGACCACCATTGACCATGTTACGGTAGAGGAAAAGGAATTTTACGATTTTGAAATATCCAGACAGCAACCCAAGGGCTTTGGTATCCAGGTAGGAACCTATCAGGAACTTGTTAATCTGATGCGGCTTTCGGACAACCTTAAAAGCTCCTACAAGAAAAAAGTAACCGTTCAGGTGAAGGTCGTGAACGGGGTTAAATATTATAGCTTGATTATCGGTCAGTTCCCCACCCGGCCGAAAGCTGAGGTATTTCTGAATGAAATAAAGCCCAAATTCCCCGATTCCTTCCTGGTGGATTTTACCAGATTATGACTTTTCTTAAGAAAACCTAAAATTCTAAAGAATTAGAGGGATTTCTTTTGGTTTCCTACCGGGTATGAAACAAAGTTAAGATTACTTCGTTTTATGATAGTAATACTATTATATTTGTAAGTAATATTATCACGTATGCCTACCCTTACTTTTAAGTTAAACCCGCTTCTCTATTTGCGCGATCCGCAACATACGGAGCTCGGTCAAAAGATCATCAGCGCCAGCGTAACCCTCATTGATAAGCTTGGGTTTGAACAGTTCACTTTTAAAAAGCTTGCCGAGGAAATTGATTCAACGGAGGCATCAATCTACCGCTATTTCGAAAACAAGCACCGCCTGTTGTTGTATCTCATTGGCTGGTATTGGAACTGGCTTGAGTACCGAATCGATCTTTTTACCAGTGTGCTCACCGATCCTGTGGAAAAACTAAAAGCCTGTATTCGGGTAATTGCGGAGAAGAAAAAGTATGATACCAACTTTGACTTTATTGATGAAGAGGCCTTATATCGCATTGTCCTGGCCGAACTGGATAAGACGTACTTAACCAAGCAAGTTGATGTGGATAATAAAGACGGACTCTTCGGAGGGTTTAAATCTATCTGCAAGAAAATTGCTGAGTGGATCAAGGAAATCAATCCGGATTATCCTTATCCCCATGCGCTTATCAGTACGACCCTGCTCACCGCCAAGCAGCAAATCTTTTTTGCCGATCATTTACCTTCGCTTACGGATTTCAAAAAGGTTTCTGATCAAGCGGGAGCGTTAGAGGATTTCTTATTGAACCTGATATTTCAATCCATTAAAAAGTCATAGACCGTGCTTACGAACGACCAAATATTACGATGCCTTCGTGAAGTTGCGTTTCACTTGAAACACGATTATTCCACCGATGACCTGCATCACGTGGAAATCAACCAACGCACCTACTCCGATAACGAGGTAAGTGAATTTAAACGCGATCTGGTGGAAGCCGGAAACAAACTTCGGATTCTCTTCCTGCCCTACCGTGTTGATGCAGAAACCTTGCAGGAGTTTCACGCAAGTCAATCGTCTCCCATCCTTGCTTTTTCAAAAGGCACCCGAATTAATCCGGTACTGATCTTGCCCCCCCAACGAAAGAAGATTCCGGTTGTTTACATAGATAAAGCTTCGGATGTCTCGGCCGATGTAAGTTCCCTGAGTGAACTTAGTCTGGTAACCCAGGAAAACGGTGAGGTGGAGTTCTTTGCCATTTTCGCCTACGAAAGTCCGTTAACGATTGAAACCCTGGAAGGTGAAAAGCCGAGCCCGGTAACTCGATTGTTCCGCTTGTTGGCCACTGAAAAAAAAGAAATCTTTTATATTTTCTTCTACGCCATTATTGTCGGGTTAATCAGTCTGGTTATTCCGCTGGGTATTCAAACCACGGTGGAACTCATCTCAGGAGGTGTATTTTTCAGTTCCGTGTATGTGTTGATTACCCTGGTCATTCTGGGCGTTTTGTTGAGCGGTGGTTTACAGGTGGTTCAGATCAGTTTAGTGGAATTTCTGCAGCGTAGAATCTTTACGCGGGCTTCTCTTGAATTCGCCTTCCGTATCCCCAGAATCCGCATGGAAGCCATTCAACGGAATTATGCCCCCGAGTTAATCAACCGGTTTTTTGATGTGATCACCATCCAAAAGGGGTTACCAAAACTATTGATTGACTTATCCTCGGCAGTTATTCAGATTTTGTTCGGCTTGCTGCTGATCTCGCTTTACCATCCGTTTTTTGTCTTCTTCGGATTTTTTTTGGTGGGTACATTGGTTTTGATTTTCTATTTAACCGGCCCCCGGGGGTTACATTCTTCCATTGAAGAATCTAAATATAAATACAAGGTAGCGCAGTGGCTTGAAGAACTAGCTCGCGCGTTGCATTCATTTAAGTTGGCAGGAAGTACCGATCTGCCATTGCGCAAAACAGATTACAATGTCAACAACTACTTAAAAAACAGGAAGGTTCACTTCCGAACACTGGTAACACAATTTTCATTTATTGTTGTTTTCAAAGCACTCATTACAGGCGGATTGCTCATCATGGGCACCTTGCTGGTCGTTGACCGCCAAATCACCCTGGGTCAGTTCGTGGCTTCTGAAATCGTCATCATCCTGATTTTGACTGCCGTTGAGAAAATAATCATGTACATGGATGTGGTCTACGATTTATTAACCGCAGTGGATAAGGTGGCTCATATTACCGATCTTCCCATTGAAAAAGTTGGCGGGCTTGATTTTCCGGCTACGCTAACGCATGGATTCGATGTGCGCACCAAAAATCTGAAGTATAAATACTCAGCTTCAGGATACTACGCCCTGAAAGGTATTGATTTGGAAATAAAATCCGGTGAAACGATTTGTATTACCGGCCAGGGCAATTCCGGAAAAACCACTCTGATGAATATTCTCAGTGGACTGTATGCCGACTACGAAGGGGTGGTAACGATCAACAATTATTCATTGCGCGATTTGGATCTTACCCACATGCGCGATCAGGTGGCCAAGAACATTTCCCAGGAAGATATCTTTGACGGAACATTGCTTGAGAATATTACCCTTGGAAGGTCCACCACTACGATCCAGGATGCAATTGAAGCCATTAATCTTGTTGGGTTGAGCGATGAGGTAAACGCCTTGCCCAAAGGGTTGGATACACCCATTATCAGTGGCGGTAAAGGTCTTACCAAAACCATGATTCATAAAATTATTCTGGCACGCTGTATGGCCAAAAAGCCAAGGCTTCTGATTTTGAACGACTTCTTCGTTACCCTTGCCAAATCCGATAAACTGAACTTGCTGAGATGTGTTACGAATACCCAAAAAGCCTGCACCGTCATCATTGTATCCAAAGATCCCATCGTGATGTATGCGTGTGACCGGATAATTATCATGGAGGATGGCATGATCCGTGCCGAAGGCACGATGGAAGAATTAACCAAAATGGAAATTATCAAAGACATGATCCTGTAAGGCTATGCTAAAAATCTCATCGAAGTCTGTTGAAAAAATGATGCCGCAGGATCGGCTCTATTCCTTGCGTTCTCTGGATACACCCATGGCCGGTAAACTCCTGGCCCGCTGGCTAATGGGTATTGGCCTCATCTTTTTAATAGTTCTTTTTCTTCCTTGGCAACAAAATATCCGGGGAAATGGCAAAGTAACTGCTTTAGATCCTTCCAACAGACCTCAAACAGTGGAAACAGCTATTCCCGGTCGGATTCAGAAATGGAATGTGCGCGAAGGCCAGTATGTAAACAAAGGTGATACCCTGGTGGTGTTAAGTGAGATCAAAGACAAGTTTTTTGATCCCAACCTCTTGTTGCGGTTGCGCGAGCAAATCAACGCCAAGACCAGCAGTTTAAGTTCCAAAAATCAAAAAGCGAAAGCGCTTCAGCGACAGATTGATGCGTTGCGGGAGGCCATGCAAAACAAAATCGATCAGTCGAAAGCGAAGTTGGAGGCTGAGCGTGTACGCTACCAGAATGCTGAGAACCAATTTCAACGGAACAAAAAACTTTACGAAGCGGGAAACATTCCGCTCACCAAGTTCCAGGACATTGAGTATAAGTTTCAAGGCGCAAAGGCGGATTTTGAAAATGCGAATATTGAACTGACGCGGGTAGAAGCCGAATACCTGGACAAAATCAGTAAAGCCGAATCCGATTTGAGCAATACACTGGCAGAAATTTTTGATGCGGAAGGTGAGATCGCCAAATTGAAGAACGAGTACGCCAATATGCAAATTCGAAATGAACAATACCAGGTGATTGCCCCTCAGAGTGGCGTGGTGGTAAAAGCCCTTAAAGCCGGTATTGGTGAAACCATTAAAGAACAGGAAGCCGTGTGCACCATCATGCCCGATGCCCAGGACCTGGCGGTAGAAATGTATGTGAAGGCAATGGACGTACCGCTCATTGCTAAAGGGCGGAAAGTGCGCGTGATGTTTGATGGATGGCCTGCCATACAGTTTTCAGGTTGGCCAAGTGTTTCGGTAGGAACGTTTGGCGGGCAGGTTGAAGTCATTGACTTTGTGAATAGCAGACCGGGGGAGTTCCGCATTCTGGTGATTCCCGATAAAACTGAAGAATCCTGGCCCAAACAATTGCGGATGGGTTCGGGCACAAAGGGTTGGGTGATGCTGAACGATGTACCTGTTTGGTTTGAAATCTGGCGTCAGCTGAATGGCTTCCCGGCTACGTTGTATGAGGAACCAGAAGATCCTTTGTACGAAATGAAGAAGGCCAACGAAGAAAAGAGTAAAGACACCGAATAAGAGTGCCATGAAGAAAGTTTTGCACATTCTTGTTGCGCTGTTAGCGGGCTTCGCGGGGATCAACGCCCAGGCCCAGCCAAGCATGGATTCGGTTTTTGTCCTGCCCGATTCGGTGACTGCTATGACGTTACAGCAGTTTTATGCTGCCATTCTGGAATATCACCCCGTGGTGAAGCAAGCTAAACTGCTGCCCGAAAATGCCCGGCAGGAAATTCGATTGGCGCGGGGTGCTTTTGATCCCAAACTGGAGGTGCTTATCGACCAGAAGGAATTCCAGGATAAGAGTTACTACAACTACACCGACATTTACTTATCATTTCCGAACCGAACGTTTATTGAGCCCAAAATTGGTCTCGAAGATAACAGTGGCGAGTTGCTGAACCCCGAGAGCATTATTCCTGGCAACCGACAATATTTTGCGGGTGTTAATATACCCATCGGACGCGGACTATTTACGGATGATCGCAGAACAGCAATCCGCCAGGCAGAATTATTTCAAACTATTGCTGAGGCCGACCAAGTCAAACTCGTCAACAAAATTTTGTTAGCGGCTGCCAAAGATTATTGGAACTGGTACAATAGCTATTATAATTTCCGGTTGCTTACACGGGGTGCGGATATTGCCCGTGAAATTTTCAGCAGGGTGAAAATGAATGTGGCGTTGGGCGAACAGGCGGCCATCGACTCGGTGCAAGCTAAAATCACGCTGCAAACCCGGTTGGTTGAGCGACAGGAAGCCTGGCTGGCTTTTCAAAATGCGGGTATTCATCTTTCCAATTACCTGTGGGATGATCAAAGTTATCCGTTGGTGCTCACCTCGCGCGTAGCCCCTGTACTCGAAGTTTCCGATCTAAGCAGTCTCAATTTGCAGACATTGAGTGCGCTGGCAGACAGTGCGCGCGTCAATCATCCGGAACTCATAAAGCTTCGCACCAAGATCAATCAACTTGAATTGGAGCGGTCATTGGCCCGTGAGTTTCTCAAACCGCGTCTCGACCTGAGTTATTATTTGTTAAGTCAGCCATCGGCTGAGAAGGTGATTGATCCGGCTAATGATTACAAGTTTGGATTGGAGTTTTCGATGCCCATCTTGTTGCGCAAAGAGCGGTCGAAAGTGGCTATAACGAACCTGAAAATTCAGTCCACTGAATTTGAGCAAACTCAGGCCGAGCGGGAAATCCTAAACGGAATCACTTCCGTGTTTAATGATATCACCAATACCTCGATCATCATTGGCCAGCAAACGGATATGGTTAACCTATACGACCGGCTGTTACAGGCTGAATTCCTCAACCTTGAGAACGGAGAAAGTGATTTGTTCAAGCTCAATATTCAACAGGAAAAATTGATTCAGGCCCAAAGCAAATTATTGAAGCTGAAATCCGAGTATGAAAAATTAAAGGCTGAGTTGTACTGGGCAGCCGGTATTCGCAACCTGAACTTTAACAATCAGGATTGAGGATTGATTTCAGAGTTTAATTTCATCGATCAGGCCGAAAGGATTGTTTGAATCAATTCCTCCGCCACACGCTCAGCGGAATTCAATGCTCCATTGATCGTGCCGGCATCTCCCTTTACATCGGTGGCTTCTCCGGCAAAAAATATCTTATTGTTGATCGGAGCAGCCAGTGCTTCCCGGTCGGCAACGGAAGCCCCTACTTTCAGATAAGACATCCCCCCCTTGAAAAATTCATCTTTACCCCAGTCAGCCAAAAACCAAATCCGGTTGCCTTCGGTACCATCAGGATTAATCACCTTACTGATAAATAACGATGCCTGATTATTATAAATAGCGTCCAACTCGGCCAATACCGCATCCAGTATGCCATCTCCCATGGCTGATAACTCCTGAGCTTTTGGACCGTGGACGGTAACTGTGAGGGTTCTGTAAAATTCACTGCGATCCACGCCACTATTCAACATCAACGGACCCAGGGTTGCTCCCCAAATATAGCCGCTGTCTTCACCCCAGAAATTTTTCTTGAAATCGATCGCCAGGCGCACACAATGATCCATGCCGATTTTGTTCATGCCGGCTACCTTGGCTGCGGGCAAGCCCGGACTAAATGTTACACCACCACTTTTCAACACCCCTAATGATGTGGTAACAATTACCTTATCGGCCTCATACTCGATACCCTCTTTATCGGTAATCAGTATCTTTTCGCCTGCATAATTAATTGACTTAACCACCGCATTCAATTGAACCTTGTTGGTAATCTGACTGAACCGGGAAGCAATTATATCCTGTAAAGGATTGGTTTTTATTATAAAGGGGTTGTTTTCATGTTCAATCAACCCCAGGGCTTCGCTTACCCCTTTTGCCCCTACCTGATCACTGGAAGATCCATAAAAATTTCCAGCCATTGAATTCAGTAAGGCGTCTGCGCGGGGACTTACACCGGCTGCCTGTTTCATCGAAACATCACCCCCACCATAGGTGGGTAGTGCGGCTACAAAATTCCTTACCGCAGCCAGGTCGGAATCGCCACCCCAATCAGTAGCCGACTTAGCCTGACTGTCAAGGATGAACTGTTCCGTTGCCTGAGTATTCAGTTCAATTTTTGTCAGGGCGTACTTTTCAATAATCTTTCCAAAGGCTGAACTGTTGCCGTATATGATCTCTGCGCCCAGTTCTACAGGAAAATCGGCTGACGTTTGAACCAAGATTTCTTTTTGATTCCGCAGCGAGCGGATGCGGCCGCCCAATTGATTGCTGGCTTCCAGTACCTTCACAGAAATTCCTTTTGAATGAAGTATATCGGCTGCATACAACCCTGCGGCCCCGGCTCCAATGATGATGACCGTACCATCATACGGAACTTCCGGCCCAGGATCATCCTTTGAACAGGAAACAATCATGCCGGGCATCAAAGCACCCGCAGTGAAACCAATACCAATCTTTTTAAGTGCCTTTCTGCGCTTCACAGAATATGATTTAAGCGAAAGATAATTATACCGGACCGATTCGCGAAACCCGTACTCGTTTCGCCTTCCGATTAGCCGGTAAATAACTAATTTGGCAAAAAAGTAAGCGCATGTTTGTTTCCAAAGAGGCACAACCCAGTATTAAAAAGGTTTGCATCACCGGACCGGAATGCACCGGCAAGTCAGCGCTTGCAAAATTCCTGGCTCAACATTATGCCACCTGCTGGATTCCCGAGTATGCCCGGGCTTACCTGGATAAACTGGGGCATCCCTATGCTGAATCCGATCTGGTTAAAATTGCCCACGGCCAGCTCCGGCTGGAAGATGAGTGGCTGCGGGAAGCAAACCAGATAATGATCTGTGATACCAACTTGCTCACCATTAAAATCTGGAGCGAGCATAAATTTGGCCGTTGCGATGCCGATTTAGTTAAACAACTTCACACAAGGCCGTACGATCTCTATCTTTTGTGTTACATCGATGTGCCGTGGGAAAATGATCCACAACGCGAACATCCGGATAAGCGCGAACATTTTTGGCAGGTTTATAAAAATGAAACCATCAACACGGGGGTGCCATATGTTGAGATAAAGGGAGACAGAACAACCCGGCAACAACTAGCGGTGACGGCCATCGATAATCTCTTGTCCTAAACATGATACCCTCAGATCCGTACGCAGCTATTCGCATACGTGACTTTCGTTTGTTCATTCTTTCCCGTCTGTTCATTACGCTGGCCATTCAAATTCAAGGGGTGGTTGTTGGATGGCAGATTTACGAGTTAACGAAAGACCCGCTGTCGCTGGGTCTGATCGGACTAGCCGAAGCCATTCCTGCCATTACCGTTTCGCTCTATGCTGGTCATTTGGCGGATGTGGTGGAACGAAAGAAAATTATTCTTGCTTGTGTTGGGTTGCTTTCCTTTTGCTCCATGGCACTGCTTTATTTCACAACGCACCTGGGTGCACATTTAATTCAAACCAGTGCGTTTGCCATTTATGCTGTCATTTTTGTGAGCGGTATTGCCCGGGGGTTTCTCTCACCCGCTAATTTCTCTTTTATGCCGCAGCTGGTGGACCGATCCCTCTATCAGAATGCAATTACCTGGAACAGCACGATTTGGGAAAGTGCCTCGGTGGGTGGTCCTATGGTGGGTGGTCTTGTGTATGGATTCTTTGGGATTACTGCAGCCTATTCGGTCGATGCATTCCTGGTGGTTGCTGCCCTGCTTTGTTATTTGTCAATTCCAAACCGGCCCCTGCCTCCGATGAGTGAAGAACAAGGCATGTGGGAAAAGATTAAAGCTGGAATCAAATTCGTTTTTAAAAACCAGATCATTTTAAGTGCTATTTCCCTCGATCTGTTTGCCGTGTTGTTTGGCGGAGCGGTGGCCCTGTTGCCCATTTTCGCAGCGGATATTCTGCACACTAACGAAATCGGGCTTGGCTTTCTCCGGTCAGCTCCGGCAATTGGTGCCGTCATAATGGCCGTATACATTACTCACCATCCGATCAAACGAAACATTGGAAAAATTTTATTGTGGTGTGTTGCCGGGTTCGGGCTGTGTATGATCGGATTCAGTTTGTCTACCTGGTTCTGGCTCTCCATGGCACTGCTCATCGTAAGTGGGATGTTTGACTGTGTCAGTGTGATTGTGCGGGGCACGTTGATCCACACCTTGACTCCTGAAAATATGAAAGGGCGGGTGGCGGCAGTCAATAGCATGTTCATTGGTTCTTCCAACGAAATCGGGATGTTGGAATCGGGGATTGCCGCCAAACTTCTAGGAGTTGTGCCTTCGGTTATCTTTGGTGGATTGATGACACTGAGTGTGGTTGGTATAACTGCGTGGAAAGCTCCTTCGTTGCGAAGGCTGCAGCAGGTTAAATGAATTAAATATTGCCCGTTAATCTAAGAATATTGTATTTACTTTAACTCATTGGGCAATTAATGATAACTTCACTTCAATAATCATTGAAAAAATGTTGACCTCCCGCAGATCCTTCTTTCAAAAAGCCATCCGTGCAACCGGCACCCTTTCTTTAACTCCCCTGGCCGCGCAGGCTGCAGCCGAAGATATCTCTGATGCCTTGTACTCTTTAAATCAACTCAGTCCGTTGGCAGCTGCCAATGATGAAGAGCTGTGGGCGCGCATGGCGCAGGCTTACACGGTAAGTCCAACCCTGCTGAACCTGAACAATGGCGGGGTAAGTCCACAACCTAAAGTGGTTCAGGATGCCGTGGACCGGTATTATCATCTCAGCAATGAAGCGCCCAGCTATTATATGTGGCGCATTTTGGATGCCGGTCGCGAACCCCTCAGGCGCAAACTGGCTGACCTGGCGGGATCTGATGCGGAAGAACTTGCCATTAACCGCAACACCACAGAGGCACTCGGTACCTTTACCTGGGGAATTGACTTGAAGCGAGGCGATGAGATTGTAATGACCAAACAGGATTATCCAAACATGATTCACGCGTGGAAACAGCGCGAACTGCGCGAGGGCGTGAAAATCAACTGGATCAATTTATCCTTACCTATTGAGAACGATGATATCGTCATCAAAGCCTATATAGATGCCACCACCAGCAAAACCAAAATCTGGCACATTACCCACCTGATTACGTGGACCGGGCAAATCTTACCGGCTGCCAAACTTTGTACTGAAGCCCGAAAACGCGGCATCACCACATTGGTAGACGCAGCCCACTCCTTTGCGCATCTTGATTATAAAATCTCCGATCTCAACTGCGACTACTTTGGCACCAGCTTGCATAAGTGGCTGTGTGCGCCATTTGGCACCGGCATGATGTATGTCCGCAAACCGTTGATTGAAAAAACCTGGCCTATTTTCCCTACTGAAAAACCTCAAAGCCCCGACATTCGTAAGTTTGAAGCCTTAGGTACCCGGTCGTTTGCCCCTGAACAAGCCATTGGTCAGGCCATTGATTTTCACCTTGCGATTGGTGCTAAACGCAAGCAAGAGCGATTGCATTATCTGAAGCGGTACTGGTGCGATGCGGTTTCGCAGCATCCCCGCGTTAAACTACACATCTCGCTAAAACCTGAGTACTCCTGTGCTCTGGGTACTTTTAGCATTGATGGATTGGATGTCAGCGATGTAGCTAACAAGCTCCACTCGGATTACTCGATTCATGTGGTGCCCATCAAATGGGAAAATGTCAATGCTGTGCGGGTTACTCCGCACGTGTACACCTCAACGAAAGATCTGGATCGGTTAATTGAGGCTGTTCGTAAAATAGCCGCATCCTGAGATCTGTTCTTGATGGGCAAATGCCCATTCATCACTTTCCTCTTTTGATTCCGGCCATCCGCTAGTAGAATTACTTTTTTAGAATTCCTTCTTATGCAAAGAACTTATCCCCTTCTGATCTTCCTGCTGATGGCAAGCTGCCTGACCCCATCCTCTGACAATGAATTAATACTCTCCGGATTGGAAGGAACTGTTGAAGTGCTGCGCGATGAAAATGGTGTTAACCACATCTATGCGCAAAATGAGCACGACCTATTTTTTGCCCAGGGATATTGTGCTGCCAAAGACCGGCTCTTTCAATTTGAAGTGTGGCGCAGGCAGGCCACTGGAACCACGGCTGAAATTTGGGGCGAAGCTGAACTGAAACGCGACATCGGAGCCCGCCTTTTTAAATATCGGGGTGATTTGACAAAGGAGTTTAATCATTATCACCCCCGTGGCGCTGCCATTATCAAGGCCTTTACAGACGGCATCAACGCTTACATCGCGGCAACAGAAAAAGATCCCACCCTACTCCCTCTTGAATTTCAACTTCTGGGCATTTCTGCCGGTCGCTGGACTCCGGATATGATCATTTCCAGACACCAGGGTTTGTTGGGCAACCTGCCTGATGAAATAAACCACGCCCGTGCGGTAGTGCGGCTTGGCGCAGAAAAAGTAAAAGCACTGCGGGTTTTTGAACCCGGCAACCCCCGCCTGGCCTTGGATCCCAACATTGATCCGGAAGGACTCTTTGAAAATATCCTGGAAGTGTATGAGGCTTTTCGCAAGCCACTGTCTTTTAAACCGGAGCACCTCGTAATGGCCCGGAACACAAATAATGAACTATACCAACAATTGGCTGCCGAGGATGCGCGTGCCTATAAAGAAATGATCGACACCGAATTGCGTTCCATTGGCAGTAACAATTGGATTGTAAGCGGGTCCAGAACCGATACAGGTTTGCCAATGCTCGCGAATGATCCCCACCGCGCGGTTGCCGTTCCTTCGCTCCGATACATGGTACACCTGAACGCTCCGGGTTGGAATGTAGTGGGCGGTGGCGAACCCACCATCCCCGGTGTTTCCATTGGGCACAATGAATCCGGATCCTGGGGCCTTACCATTTTTGATATCGACAGTGAAGACCTGATGGTGTATGACCTGAATCCAAAAAACCAAAATCAATATCTGTACCGGGGTGCCTGGGAGGAAATGACGATTATTCCGGATACAATTCACGTCAAAAATTCAGAGCTTGTTAGGATTGACCATAAGTATACACGACACGGCCCGGTAACCTTCATTGATTCAAAACGAAATAAAGCTTACGCTGTACGCGCTGCCTGGTTGGAGCCGGGCGGTGCGCCTTACCTTGCCAGCCTTCGCATGAATGGGGCCTCCACCTGGGAAGAATTTCGGGAGGCCTGCTCCTACAGCCACATTCCAGGCGAAAACATGATCTGGGCCGACAAGCAAGGAAATATTGGCTGGCAAACGGTGGGCATCGCACCCATCCGTAAAAATTGGGATGGCTTGGTGCCCGTGCCTGGAGACGGTCGCTATGAATGGGAAGGATTTCTACCGATAAATGAACTACCCCATGTGTTTAATCCTGATAAAGGCTATTGGGTTACCGCCAACGAAAACTTAGTAGCTCCTGATTATCCGCATCGGTATGCCGTGGGTTGGGAATGGGCCGACAGCAGCCGGGCCAATCGTATCAATTCGGTACTGAGTTTAACGGATAAAGTCAGTAGTACCGACATGCAACAACTGCAATTTGATTACTTCAGCAATCCCGCGAAACAATTAGTTCCTTACCTAAAAAATATAGACCCCGAAAATTCCGATACCGGCCAGCTGATCAAAATGCTGTTGGCATGGGATTACATCATGGATAAAAATTCAGTAGCGGCCGGTATTTATGCTGCCTGGGAAAAGAAACTGGTGGAGAATGCCTACCCTTTATTTGTTCCGGAACAGGGGCGTGAGGTTATCAAATCAGTTTCGTTAAAAAAGGTTATCAGTTGGGTAAAGGTTGATCGCCCCGAACTACAAGGTCGCAATCAGTTTTTATTGGCTTGCCTGGAAGAGGCTGTGGAGAACTTGAAAAAGAAGCTTGGTACCGATGTGTCGAAATGGCACTACGGCCAGCCAGCGTACCATCACGTATTGATAAAACATCCGTTAAGCAATGCTGTGAATGATTCCCTTCGGTCTATTTTAGAATGTGGTCCGCTTGCCCGTGGTGGTTCATCTTCCACTCCAGGGGTTACCAGCAATAACGACAACCAAAGCCATGGTGCAACCTTTCGCATGGTGGCTGATCTGACTGATTGGGACAAAACATTATTCACCAACGCACCCGGGCAAAGTGGAAACCCGGAAAGTCCATACTATAAAAACCTGTTTGAACGCTGGGCTAATGATCAACACGTTCCCGTGTACTTTAGCCGTGATAAGATTGAACGGGCATCGAAAGAGAAATGGGTCTTGAAGGCCAGGTAACACATGTCAATACCGATCAAAAAGTTTGGCTACCTTGAATTATGACCGATCCCGATCTTATTCGAACCTCCCTGCCTCACCTTGGGAGTGAATTGCAAGCGGCCTTTGCCCGCGAAGGGGTGATTAAAGAATTCCCATCTCAAACTGAAATTCTGCATGAAGGACAGCATGTAACAATGATTCCACTGGTATTGGAGGGTCTCATTAAAGTGTTTACCCGCAATGAAGAACGCGAACTGCTGCTTTATTATATCGAGCCCCGCGAAAGTTGTGTGATGTCTTTTTTGGCTGGAATAAAAAATCAACCGAGCAAAATCTTTGCAGTAACCGAGTCCCCGTCAACGCTGCTATTGTTACCTGCCCGCAATGTGGAGACCTGGATACAGGAATTTCCCCGCCTCAATAATCTCTTTTATGATCTTTATAATACCCGGTACTCGGAGTTAATTGATACACTGAATCAACTTATCTTTCAACGATTGGATACCCGCATCTATGAATACCTGAAAGAAAAAAGTCGGGTGAAGACGTCACGCTTCCTGGATTTGCGACACCGCGAAATTGCATCCGAGTTGGGCACTTCGCGTGAAGTAATTACGCGGGTGTTGAAAAAGCTGGAAAAGGAAGGCAAAGTTCGGCAAACAGAAAAAGGTATTGAATTGATTTGATTCTTTTCTTCTGTCATTCAACATGTTACAACCTGTGGTGACCAGAGTCACCGCTTTCCAAGGGAAGCATCCCCGACATTCGTATCAACAACGTCAACCATGAGCAAAGTTCTGAAACTGCTGATCGTTTGTGTCATCTGTGTGGGACTTGCCTATGGAGTCGTAAAAGCAATCGAATTATTTATCAACTAAAAAAATTGAGTTATGAAAAAGAATGTAGGAAACATGGACAAAGTCATCCGAATTGTACTCTCCATCATTTTTGGGGTACTCTATTTTACTGGAACGGTTACCGGAACCCTGGGCCTCGCACTGGTTATTCTAGGTGGGATATTTGTTCTTACCAGCCTGGTTGGCTTTTGTCCGATTTACTCGATCGTAGGCTTAAATACGTGTCCCACAAAGAAAGTGGTTTGAGAAGAATTTCTATCGATGAGAACTATGCCACTCAACCGGGTGGCATTTTTTTATCCATTAAACCAATTGGGAGAACTCCACACCAACCATCCATATAGCGCAAAACGGAACAGCCTGGAAATACAAATCAATAGAAAAATTCTGAAGTTCATGTTAACCGAACCAGCCAGCATACAGGTGGCAGAAAATGGCACGGGTGTAACGGCTCCAACAAAAACGAGAAAGCCACCAAACTTTTTCAGGCTCTTATCATACTGCTTTAAATACTTCTCGCGAAGCCGGGTCTGATAAAATTCCGTCTTTGAAAAATTTTTTCCAATGGAATACCCCAATATTCCCGCCCCATAGGAGATCACCGTCAAAATGGAAAGGTTGATCACAAACCCGGTTACATCAATGTCATCCAGAATCCAGATCATCATGAATAGCTCTGGAGGAATGATTCCAAAAATAATTTCTGACAGCGTATAGATACCATAGAGGATGGCCGGGTTGGCCCGGATGTCGTCAATATGACTGCGAAAATTATCCTGTATATATTCCTCCAGTAATATAAAGGCAGTGATGATAATGGCGAACCAAATCAATCCCTTGACCAGGTTGCGGAATAAAAAACTGGAGTGGGTCTCTTCTTGTTCCTGCATACCTTAATTCAAAATTGGCATTCGTTTAAATGGTTTCGATTCATCAAAAAGTTTCCGATAGGTGGCATGCTTCTTAACTACCTGGGTGTTTATTTGTTCCGCCACCCGAATCATCTTTGGATTAAAATCTCCGATCCAGTTCATCTCATACTCCGTATAGGGAAACCCCTTTCCGTGCGCCAACTTCCTGAAATTTTCAATCATGGCGCCATCTACACCTTTGCCATGGTGTTCAGGTACAATTCCAAATAATATCCCAAAAGCCTTTTTGTTGGTGCTGCGGAACCGGTGCCAGACAAACTTAAGTTTGCCAAGCCAATCCATTTTTCCATTCACAAATTGAAAAATCTGGTTGACTTCCGGAAGGGATAGAAAGAAAGCAATAGGCTCCTTTTTATAATAGCCAAACCACAACAACTTTTCATCCATGACCGGCTTCATTTGCTTTATCAGGTGTTTGGCTTGAACTTCGGTTAGTTCGGGGATTTCGCCCCGTTTTGCCCATGCTTTGTTGTATACAAAACGAATCATTTCCGGCAACTTGCCCCATTCCGATTTTCGCAAATAACTAAAAGAATATTCCGGATCTTTTTCAATCAACGCTGCTTTTTCATTGAGTCGATCCCCTATCGGACCTTTGATGGGTCGTCCGAAGGTAAGTTGGTAGAAATAAACCTGAAATCCATACGCTTCAAAAAGCTGCTGGTAGTAAGGAAAATTGTAATTGCATTGGTAGTTTGGCTGCCGGTCAAATCCGTCAATTAAAAGGCCCCACCACCGATCGCGATTTCCAAAATTGATAGGTCCGTCCATAGCTTCCATTCCGCGTTCCTGAAGCCACGTTTTACATTTGTCGAAAAGCATAAACGCGCCCCGCTGATCATCGATGCATTCAAAGAAACCCAGGCCTCCGGTAGGCTGCTCATTTCCTTTGTTGGCTGTTTTCTGATTGACAAATGCAGCTACCCGGCCAATCGATTTTCCCTGGTCATCAACGAGCAACCAGCGATTACAGGATCCGTGTTGAAAGGTCTTATTCTTATGGCTATCAAACACTCCTTCCACATCCACATCCAGGGGCCGAATCCATTTTTCAGAATTCTTATAGAGACGTACGGGAAGGTGAATAAACTCCTGCTTGTCACTTTCCGATTGTACCTCCTTGATTTGCATGAGCCGATTACTAACTGGCAGCTACCAATTTATTGGGCAGGGTAATTTGAAATGTCGTTCCTGCATCCGGTTTGCTGGTAACCTTTAACTGGCCTCCCAACTTCTCTACCGCGTTTTTGACAATATACAATCCCAGTCCGGAACCTTCCGATTGCTCACTTGCTCGGTAAAACATCTCAAATATCTTGTTTAAGCTCTCGGCATGGATTCCAATGCCATTATCCTTAAAAATAATAGATGCCTTGACAGAATCAATCTTTATCTGGACGTAAACCCGACAAATTTCTTCGTCAATTTTCCGGTACTTGATGGCATTCGAAATCAGATTCCTGAAAATCTCTCCAATCCGCCAGGGGTCACTGTAAAATTCGGATCCTTCAATGTGTAGCTCGCGTTTCACCTGATCAGCCCCGTGCATATAACTAAGGTCCTGGAAGGTCTTTTCAATTACAGCCTGAAAGTCGATCGCTCCGGTTTTAACATCCAGCTTCAAATTTTTGGAATGGCTGAGTACATCGCTTATGAAATTATCCAGCTGTCCCACTTTGTTGCCGATGATTTTTAAATACTCAGCTGGATTATCATGATTGCCGGGCATCCGTGCCAGGTTCACCAACCCTAATACCGAGGAAAGCGGAGCGCGAAGATCGTGCGAAACTTTATAGACAAAGTTGTCCAACTCGGAGTTCCGGATCTTCAGCTCTTCCTCAATTTTTTTCTGATCGGTGATGTCTACGTAAACACCAAAAATGCCAATGGTCTCGTTCTCAAAATGGATGGGTACTCCGTAAATAATAACGGAAACGGGAATGTCGTCTCTTCGCAGGCGGGTTGTTTCTATTCGAACAACTTGTTCTGACGAGATGAGCGTATTTAAATCATTCCCTTCCGATTCCAACGCCTCAGGAACGATAAACTGGTTCAGACTTTTACCTTTCAGTTCGGTGATGGTATACCCGAATAATTGCTCAAATCCCGGATTAACCTGTTGAACATTGCCGGAGCTATCCAACAGAACAATGGCCATCGGAGAACTATTGAACAGTTCTGAAAAAAGGGTAGCTGCTTCGCGATAGCGCACCTCTGCTTCTTTTTGTTTGATCTCCAATTCCTTGCGTTCACGAATGTCACTGATCACGCCACTCCACGCGATCCGTCCATCCGGTAGCTGAACAGGTTCACACGATGCCTCCACCCACTTAATTTGTCCTAAAGCCGTAACAACCCGGCCTTCCCATTGGATGGGCTTTACCCCATTTATCGCATCTTCCATGATCGCCTCAAACTCCGTCCAGTCATCACGGTGAATGAAAATCTTCATCGGATAGGACCCGCTGAGCAAAACGTCTTGAGAAATCCCAAGGATCTTTTCACACGACCCGCTCAAATAGGTAAAATCGCGCGCTCCATCCGGATAAACGGTATACTCAAACACGACAACAGGCAGGTTGTCAATGATCTGTTGCATGCTGAGCGTCTCGGTTCGCTTATTCGTACTCATCGAAAAATATACCCAACGGGTAAGATAAATACTTTTTAATAAATAGACAGGGTTACGTAAGAGTTAAGTAAGAATGATGAATTAAAGCGAAGATCACTAAAGCCGAAATGAAGATCGCTTCAAAATCCCCAAACACCTTTACCCTTACATGGTCAAAATAGATAAACACAAGAAGTAATGAGCCCTTCTCTCCAATTTTTTTCAGCGATTAGTTTCCCGCCTGCCTCGTGCAGGATGTTTTTCCAGGCAGGTAATCGAGTGGTTCTTAATCCGGTAATTAACCAAAAGAATAAGTACATCATTCTTATCTGGACTCTCTGCCATGTACTATTCGCTGTAAATTCCGTTACCAACCAACAGGCACCGGGAACGATGCGGTTTGCAAGGTCCCCTGTAAATTTCTTAAGCTCCACATTTTCAAAATGGTCGAGATAAAAGTTAGTCATCACGCAGTCATAATCCCGGTCGGGAATGTCCCCTTCCGTGCCGCAGATCCAACGGATATTTGGCAACACAGTATTCTTTCGGGCCCTGGTAATCATTCCGGGTGATGCATCGATATAATGAATTTCCAATTGTTGGTTTACTTTTTCAATGGCAGGTAAGATCCAACCCGTGCCTCCCCCCAACAAGAGCAACTTCTTCCTTGCAGCCAGGTACGGGATAAAATTCCGTTGAGAATCCTGAATACTTTTGCCTATGACAATCCTCGCAAGATCATCATAAAATGGAGCCAACTGGCTATATCCCCTTGAAAGCCTGTTCATCGCATGACTTCCAGCATGGGTAAAAGAAAAACCGAATCGCCCCAGAGGCGGTAGCGATCATCCCCCCTGAAATAATCGGGATAATAAAATATGATAAACAATATTGCTATCATAATCATCAGTGGAATCCACATCGGTGATCTAAAAACAATAAACATCCCTGTCGCCATCGTGCCTGTGGCAAGAAACAAAGTAAAGAGTATTCTCTCCGCTTTTCGCTTACCCCATCGGGTTACAAAGGACAACCGTCTATCTTGTTGATCGCTTTCTAGTTCAAACCAGGAGAACAGCAGTAAGTTGATCAGGGCAATTAAAAATGTAAAGAAGATGGCGAAGACCTGATCAACCGAAAGTGTTACAACTTGTACGGTTGAAGAGGGAAACAACACGCCTGCGGTGTATAGGAGAGCCACCATTATCTCTTTCCATGGCAATCTGTTTTGGATAAGTAGATAAATCCCCACCAGGGTGCCGAGCACAAAACCGTATAACAAGACGGGTGGGCGTAAAAAGAAAATCAAAGAAAGGACAATGCCGGTGGCAAGCAGGGTGATTATCCAAAGTGTGCGATGATGCTGCTGATGAAACCGGTGTCGTTTGGTAGACGCTGGCATTTCCATCCTTCTCACATCCAGCAATCGATCAACCGTATAAATAATCCAAACGGCTAATCCCAGGGCAAGAATCCCCTGAAACCGGGGCTCAACTTGCAATACTTTTGAAAAATAAAGCGCCACCACCACTGCCCCTCCTGCAACATCCAGACTTAGCAAATTCACAGCACGGTAAAATCGTAGCAGCATGGTGCAAATGTAAAGAAGAAGCCCTCCGGATTCCAGAGGGCTTTGTACACGTGTTTTTTCAATATTGTTAAGAAGCTTTTAGCGCCTCAGCACCTGCTACAATTTCAAGAATCTCCTTCGTAATGGCTGCCTGCCGGGTACGATTATAGGTTAACTTCAACTCCTTCAAAAGTTCTCCGGCATTCTCGGTGGCCTTATCCATCGCGGTCATGCGGGCTCCGTTCTCGGCAGCATTGCTATCCAAAACTGACTTATACAATTGAATCTTCAATGCCTTTGGAACCAACCCTACCACAATGTCCTCTTGATTCGGAAGGTAGATGTAATCTGTTTCGGCATCCTTCACTTGCTTCTTCAACGGGAGCACAGGCAGGAATTGTTCTGTGCGCAGGATTTGCGTAGCTACATTCTTAAACTCATTATAGACAATCTCAATCTTGTCGTACTCACCTTTTTTAAAGGCATCCATTAGGTACTCTCCCACCAAGGCCACACCTTCATAGGAGAGACCGTGAAAAATATTCCAGTAATCGCTCACGATTTTGTAGTTGCGTTTACTGAAAAACTCAAACGCCTTTTTCCCTAACGGGAGAATGGTGACATTTTTCTTTGCGTGTTGCCCAGCATAGTTCTCCGTCATCAATTTGATGGCAGCCTTGATAATGGTGCTATTAAAGGATCCGCACAGCCCACGATCTGAGCTGATCACTACCAGCAAGATCTTCTCCTCCGGGCGTTGCTGGCTATACCAACTTTGTCCATCTTGATTGGCTGCCGAAAGGTTTTGAAAAAGTTGAGTCATCTTCTTCGCATAGGGCCGCATTTGGGTAATACGGTCCTGCGATTTTCTCAACTTGGCAGCCGCCACCATTTTCATGGCCTTCGTGATCTGCTGGGTGGAGATTACTGAGGTGATCCTGCTTTTTACTTCCTTTAAACTTGGCATACTCTTTATTCTTCAAGATTCAAGGTTCCTGATTCAAATTTCTGAACTGTTGAACCTTGAAACTTTAAATGATCAATACTTTGACGCTAACTCGGTAGCTGTCTTTTTAACTACCTCTACATCTGCATCCTCAAATTTACCAGCACGGAAATTATCCAATACCTGTCTGTGCTGCGCCTTCATCAATCCGATAAACTCCTTCTCAAACTCCTTCACTTTGACTACCGGTACCTTATCGATGTAGCCTTTGGTGGAGGCCAGGATCATTGCAACCTGCTCCTCTACCGGAACCGGTGCATACTGAGGCTGCTTCAACACCTCCGTGTTTCTCCGGCCCCGCTCAATGGTTAACTTGGTGGCCGCATCAAGATCCGAACCGAACTTGGAAAAGGCCTCCAATTCGCGGAACTGAGCCTGATCCAATTTCAAGGTTCCAGCCACCTTCTTCATAGATTTAATCTGGGCATTACCCCCTACGCGGGATACCGAAATACCCACGTTGATTGCTGGACGTATACCCGAATTAAAGAGGTTTGTTTCCAGGAAGATCTGACCATCCGTAATGGAAATTACGTTTGTAGGGATATAAGCCGACACGTCATTGGCCTGGGTTTCAATAATAGGAAGTGCAGTAAGCGAGCCTCCACCTTTTACAATGGCTTTCAAAGAAGGCGGAAGATCATTCATATTGGCAGCGATGCCATCGTTGTTAATGATCTTGGCTGCACGCTCCAGCAACCGTGAGTGCAGATAGAACACATCACCCGGATACGCTTCACGACCCGGAGGTCTTCTCAGCAACAGGGAAACTTCGCGATAGGCAACAGCCTGCTTAGACAAGTCATCATAGATCACCAATGCCGGGCGACCGGTATCGCGGAAATATTCACCGATAGCAGCCCCTGTAAACGGAGCAAAGAACTGCATCGGAGCCGGATCGGAAGCGGACGCTGAAACAATAACTGTATAATTCAATGCTCCGGCCTTCTCCAAGGTGGCCGCTACGTTGGCCACAGTAGAGGCTTTCTGCCCAATCGCAACATAAATACAATAGACCGGTTGTCCCTTTTCAAAAAATTCGCGCTGGTTAATAATGGCATCAATCGCCACAGCCGTCTTGCCGGTCTGACGGTCGCCAATGATTAACTCGCGCTGTCCACGTCCAATAGGGATCATCGCATCAATCGCTTTAATACCGGTTTGCAGCGGTTCATTTACCGGCTGCCGGAAAATTACTCCGGGAGCTTTGCGCTCCAAGGGCATTTCATACAGTTTCCCTTCAATCGGTCCTTTGCCATCGATGGGTTGTGCCAGGGTATTCACCACGCGCCCCAAAAGACCATCGCCTGCTTGAATGGCAGCAATTTGTCCGGTGCGCTTTACTGTGGCCCCTTCTTTGATTCCCTTTCCATCGCCCAGCAACACAGCCCCCACATTGTCTTCCTCCAGGTTCAACACCAATGCTTTGAGTCCGTTCTCAAACTCAATTAATTCACCGGCTTGTGCTTTGGTGAGTCCATAAATTCGGGCCACCCCATCACCAATGGTAAGAACAGTGCCTACTTCTTGTAATTCGGTGGCGGTACGGGATTGTGAAAGCTGCTCGCGGAGGATAGCCGAGATTTCTTCGGGTCTGATTTCTGCCATAACTTATTAATAATTCTTAATTGTCTCTAAAATTCCTTTATGTACGGGTTCTCACTGAATTTTAACTTCAGTGCTTTGAGTTTACTGCGGACGGAAGCATCCACCTGCTGGTCGCCTACGTTCAGGATAAACCCACCAATTAAATCTTTGTCCACTTTTTCATCCAACTCCACCTGCTTCAGGTTGCTGAGCTTTCGTACAATGGTTTCAATCTCCATGCGAAGATTGGCATCCAGTGGTTGTGTGGTAATGACCGATGCCTTGCCAATGCCCATATAATCGTTATAAGCAGTATGAAACTCGGTGGCAATGGCAGGTAATAAGGGTTCCCGATTCTTCAGGGTAAGGATATCAATGATCGCCATGGTAAGTGCATGCACTTTGCCCTTGAAAAGGGTCTCCAGCACCACGCGTTTTTTCTCATGCCGAATAACCGGGCTATTCAACATCAGGACAAACTCACGACTGGAGCGGCAAACCTGAGCAAACAGTTGCATATCGCTATGCACCGCTTCTACCGCTTTTTGTTCCACCGCAAGGCTTAGCAGTGATTTCACATATCTGGAAGCAACCCGGGAATAAGCCATGAATTAGTTCAACTTAAGTTCTTTGATGTAGGTTTCTGCCAGCTCCTTCTGAGCCTTGTCATCCGACAGGTTTTTCTTAATCAATTTTTCAGCAATCTCCAGTGAGAACATCGCAACCTGTGCCTTCACTTCGCGCAAGGCCGCATTCTTCTCGGTATGAATGATTGCCTTTGCGTCTTCTATGATTTTATCCGCATTTTTCTTGGCATCAGCCTGGGCCTGGTCGTGCATCCGATTGGCGGCTTCGCGGGCCTCTTTCAAGATCTTGTCGCGCTCTTCGCGGGCTTCGCGTAAAAGTTTTTCATTGTCGGCCTTCAGGCTTGCCATTTCCTTTTTGGCATTCTCCGCTGAATCCAACGCTTGTTGAATAGAGGCTTCCCGTTCTTTCAGCGAGCCCAGAATAGGCTTCCATGCCAACTTGGACAGAAGAAGAAACAATAACAAAAAGACAAAGGCTTGCCAGATAATGAGGCCAGGGCCGGGGGTTAGTAAATCCATACTTCTTTGTTTTTACTTCACTAGGTTGACGAGAATTTGGATAAAAGACTGCCCCAGTCCAGTACTGAGGCAAGTCTTTTGTTTTCCTTAGCTTTTGAATGAAATCAACAAGCAAATAACGAGTGCAAACAGGGCTGCAACCTCGATAAGTGCCGCAATCACAAGCATAGCATTCTGGATTTTGCCGGAAGCTTCAGGCTGACGAGCCATCCCTTCCATAGCAGAACCACCGATGCGGCCAATACCAATTCCAGCGCCAATTGCAGCCAGACCAGCACCGATACCCGCGCCCATGATTGCATAGCTAATGTCCAATAACAGAGCGAACAACATAGTTTTATTTATTTAAGTTAAACACGCCTTCGGTTACACACCGGAGGATTTCTTTAATTTATTTTTCAATGATCATGTCCATGGTCGGCCACCGCCATGCCAATGTACATCGATGAAAACATCGTGAACACATAGGCCTGGATTCCAGCCACCAACAACTCGATCAGGTTGATAAACAATACAATCAGCGATGATCCTAATCCAACCAAAATACTTCCGAAAATAAACGTCAGACAGATCAGGCTTAATAACACAATATGACCAGCCGTAATCGCTACGAACAAACGAATCATTAACGAAAATGGCTTGGTGAAAATCCCGATGATTTCTACCGGCAGAATAACAATCCGCAAAGGCAATGGCACACCGGGCGTCCAGAAAATATGACCCCAATAGCCTTTGTTGCCGCTGAAGTTGGTGATCAAAAAAGTAAATACCGCCAACGTCATGGTCACGGCAATATTCCCGGTCAGGTTACCGGCCCCTGGCAATAACCCCAATAAGTTTCCGAACAGGATGAAGAAAAACAGGGTAAGCATGTAAGGTAGGTACTTCTCGTAATGATGTCCGATGTTCGGCTTCACAATCTCATCGCGAACAAACAAAATGATGGGTTCAAAGAATGACTGCAAGCCCTTCGGGGCTTTGCCTTGATTGCGCTGAAAACCCCTCGCCACGGAAAGGAAAACAAAAAGCAACAACCCGGCATTGATGAAGAGCATGGCTACATTCTTGGTGATGGAAAGGTCGAATACGGCCTTGCCTGAATCAGCTAAATAAATATGGTTGTGTTCCAGCTTATACCCGTTGTATTCCACTACCTGGTGGTGATCGTCATAGAAACGGCTGGACGAAAAGATGTCTAATCCCTGTTCTTCAGAGTACACGATTACCGGAAGGGGCAAAACCAACCAATCGGCAAAGTGCCATTGGTGATCGTCCATAACGTGATGCAGGATTACCTCACTGGCATTAAAAGGCTCGGCTTCATGTTCCTGCTCTTCAGCAGCCAAAACAGGTGAAAAAACGCTTGCAAAAACAACTAAAATGAAGCCAAAAAACGTTGACTTTGTTGCAAAAAAAGGCTTTTTCATCGGAAACAGTACAGAGGCTTTTAATTGGACTGCAAAAGTATCAATTATACCTTCTCAAAAAAATGTTTTGCTTGAATTTTGGGGCAATCAAAGGGCATTCAGGCGGTGGTGGAATCACCCATCCCTTCTCACTAAAAACAAGACCTCCAGGACTGTAAATAGTATGTAGGAAATGATAAACAAAGCTGCGCTTCCAAAAGCTTCGTTGGGAGAATCGATGACCAGAAAAAAAATGAATGCCAGACCCGCTCCCATTTTCAAGGCAATGGAGAGCAGGTAAAATTGAACGAAGACATCCGGCTGTTTTTTTCTCAGCCGCAGCAGGTTATACCCAATTACCAAGGTGATAAACAAAATGAAGAGCAGGATTTCCATCCAAAACGCAGGCAACGGCCACCAGGCCTGACGGGAACCTAGGAAAACGAATGTTGCAACAGCAACAAACAAAGCGAGCATACTTGACAGGTAGCGGATCACTCAATCTTTATTAAGGGACCGGTAAAGCTGATACATGATCCCACCAAAAAGAAGAAATACAAAGGTGATCAGGAAAACAGGAAATTTCAGTTCAAAGTATTGGTCGAGTTTAATGCCCAGCCAGGCTCCCACACCGATGGTCACTAGCATTTGCAGTCCCAGTCCGCTGTACTTTAAAAACGTGTTTACTGGTTTATCGGGTTCTTTCTTCACAATGCAATGAAACTATAAAAGCCACAACACTGCAGAACAGAATTGTGGCTGACTACTGTTTCAAAAATCTTAGTTTGCCTGGGCCCCTTCAGGACGCAAGGCATGCATCCCATTGTTTTCGCCAATCTTTATGTCTTTGATAATGGCTCCCATTTTACAGCTTCCGTTGAAGACGGCCCCCGGTTCAACCACTAATTTGCCCGTAATAATATCGCCATGAATTTTAGCCGTGGCTTTCAATACCAACAACTCTGAAATTTCCAGTTTGCCCTTTACTTCACCTTCAATATCGGCATTTTGCGCAACGATATTTCCTTCGATGTAACAGGAGTGACCCAATGCAATTTTGGATTTGGACTTAACACTCCCTATTACCTTTCCCTCAATGCGAATGTTGCCATACGTCTCAACATTGCCTTCCAGTACAGTACCTTTACCAATAACGTTACTGGAATTGCTGATCTCGTCTGCTACGCGTTTCTGTTCTTTTGTTGTTAACATGGCTGTGGTTTTTTAAAACGTTACAAAATCTTCCGGGTTAAGCGAGTTCCCATTGTACCACATTTCAAAATGCAAATGAGGGCCATCGGTCATCTCTCCACTATTGCCAACTATAGAGATTATATCACCGGCATTCACAAAACTACCAACTTTTTTTAATAATCCGGCATTGTGCTTGTATACGGACACCAAATTGCCCTGGTGTTGTACGGCAATCACATGGCCGGAGTCTTGTGTCCAGGATGCTAAGACCACCATTCCATCGGCCACGCATTTCACGGGTTCGTTTGTCTTGGCCACTATGTCTACTCCATAGTGCCCTTTCTTTATATCATAGTGATCCGAAACAAATCCCGTGATGGGCGTAAAGAAAAACATCTCCTGCAACTCGCGATACTTGCCGCTGGATAGGGTTACCAGGGAAAATTCACTTTTCTCAAATTCTTGTCTGAACTGAGAATCGGATGCGGCTAACTTCATGTTTCCAACGGCCTTCACCGGTTGGTTGTCGCTACCAAAGGCTTCAGCCGGATCCGTAAATCCAGTGGAAGTGTCTCCGCTCAATACCCGCTGAAAATTTTGAATAAACATATCCTTGCGATTTACTTCCACCGCCAGGGAATCCACCTTCAATGCCAGCTCGTATAATTTCTTATTAGCTTCCATTTGCGCGTGCTTGGGATCAAACCATTTGGCAAGCAACGTTTTTGACAAGAAGAGACTAAAAGCAAAAAGTAAGAGAAATACTGAAACTGAGAGTACCAATACTTTGGCGTAGGTAAACCCCAGGGTGGATTTCTCGGCCAGGTTCTCTTCGTTGCGAATCACCAACTGATATTTGGTGGTGAGGCGCTCGGATATGGTCTTTTTGGGTTTCAATGGAATATTTGTGCAAAATTAGATATTCCAGACGATTATAATATTGAATATCTGTTTTTTACGTTTGTAATGGGAAAATAGGCTTTACCTTGATCAAACGCTTCCTTTTTATACCGGCCGTAATGCTGCTCGTCAGCCTGCTGATCTCAGGCTGCTCCATTGAACAGAACAATATTACAAGCACACTTTTTCACAACACTACCGCCCACTACAACGGGTATTATTATGCGCTTGAAAAAACAAGGGAAGTAGAAAAGATCATCCTAAAAAGTCTGGATGACGATCCCAATCAAATCCTTCGTCTTTTCCCAAAACTTGATACCGTGCTGGCAAAGAGCTTTACCAAAGACACCGATGAAATTATCAAAATGGCATCGCTCTCCATCCAGCGACATCCCAACAGCAAATGGGTGGATGATAATTACGTCCTCGTGGGCAAAGCCCGATTGTTTGCTGGGGATTACACCAATGCCATTCAAACATTCAAATACGTTAATACAAAAAGTACGGATGCCAATACCCGACACCGCGCACTGGTTCAATTGCTACGAACATTTACTGAGCAAAATGATTTTGACCGGGCAGAAGAAACTTTTCGTTTTTTGGAAAAGGAGAAACTCAACAAGCAAAATCGCAAAGACCTGTTTCTCGAAAAAGCTTACTACTACCAAGTGCGCAACGACTATGACTACATGGTGCGCAACCTCACCGCGGCTGATTCCTTGCTCGAACGAAAGGACCGAAAAGGGCGGATTTATTTTTTGATTGGCCAGATCTATCAAAAATTAGGTTTTGATGCCGAAGCCTACAATTACTATCGCAAATGCATTGGCACCAGTCCTGAATATGAAATTGATTTCTATGCACGGTTGAATATGGCCCAGGTTGCCCGGCTGGATGATAAGCGGGACATTAAACAATTACGCGCTCAGTTTGAAAAAATGCTGGGCGATGCAAAGAATGTTGAGTTTCGCGATAAAATCTATTATGAGTTGGGTGAATTTGATCGTAAGCAAGGCAACCTCAAACTAGCCATTGAAAGTTATACGCAGGCCGCCCATGCCGGCACCAACAAACGAATTCAGGGCAGTTCTTATTTACGCATTGGCCAGCTGCAGTTTGACTCGTTGAAGAAATACACGCTCGCCAAACTTTACTATGATAGTGCCATAGGTGCATTGCCAAAAGACTTCGAAGGCTATGACAATATTAAAAAGCGACAAGAAGTGCTGGGTGAATTTGCCCGGTATACGGAGGCGATTGCCTGGAATGACAGTTTACTGATGCTCGCAACACTGGATACAGCAACGGTACGCGTGCGATTGGATTCTATATTGGCCAGTCGAAAAATTGTTGAGGATGCCGGAAAGAAAAAGAAGAAGCGGAGTAATGGCGGCAGCGGAGGCTCGCAAGTTAGCTCGCTTTATCGGTCCGAATCTTCGGCTACTACGGATTGGTATTTTGGAAATCCCTCTGCGGTTGCGCTGGGGCAATCGGAATTTCAACGGATCTGGGGAGCCATTCCGCTGGAAGACAACTGGCGTAGATCCAATCGAACAACCGTTATCAGCGAGCCCGGGGCTTCCGTTGTAGACGCGCCTACACAGGAAAAAACCACGGAAAACTCGAAAGCCGCCACAGAAGTGGATGAAGTGGGTGCATTGCTGAAGCAAATTCCACGTACAGCCGAACAGCAACAGGCGGCCCTGGCTAAAATCGAAGAAGGATATTTTAAGTTGGGAGATCTGTACTATTTCCAGCTAAACGAAAAGGAAAATGCATTTGATTCCTACGAAAAGTTATTGCAACGTTTTCCAGACTCGGAATTTAAACCCGAGGTTTTATATAAGTTATACCTTATCGTATTTGAAAAAGATCCCACCCAGGCCGAACGGTATGCGTCCATGCTGAAGAGTAACTATCCGAATTCTCATTTTACACGGGTGCTGATCAACCCGGATTACCAGCGCGAAACCAGTGTGGCTGCCGAGAAGCAGAAATTAATTTACAAGGAAGCGTTTGCCTACTATCAGGCCAACAACCTGCGAATGGCTCAGGAAAAAATTAAGGCCGCCTTGCAGGAAGGGGAAACCGCTTTTACTCCTCAAATTGAGTTGTTAAAAATTTTAGTGACCGGCCGAACGGAAGATGTTACCCGGTATCAGTTCGAATTGGGTGAGTTTATTAAGAAATACCCGGATGAGGCATTGAAACCCTATGCCGAGCAATTGCTTGCCTCGTCTAAATCATTATTGGAAAAGCAAGAGCGCGCCAAGGGTATTCAGTTTATCCAATCTTTGGAGGGGCCTCATAATTTTGTGATCGTTTACAATACGGCCGAAAAAATAACGAATCCCGTTTCAACGGCTCTCGAAAAGTACAATGCTTCCCAATGGAAAGACTTGAAGCTAAACACGAGCAATATCATTTTGAATGATGAAAAAACGATCACCATCGTAACCGAACTCCCTACGCTGGAAGCGGCATTAAGTTATTTCGACAAATTCCTCGCCCAGATCGCTATCGGCAAACCTTTTTCGAATTATAAATTCTATAGCTTTGTAATTACCAAAGATAATTTTCAAATTTTTTACCGAACTAAGGCACTGGATGAGTACCTCACCTTCTTTGATCGAAACTATCAAAAGCAAAATCAATAGCCTGCTCAGGATTGAAAGACCCTGGATACGCAAAACTGTATTCTATGTGTGGGTAATCTTCCTTGCATTTCTTATTGGATTCCCTTTGTACATTCTTTCTGTGCGCGTAGATCTCCTCGGGCTATACGGGGGAATGCCCAGCACGATTGAAATTGAAAATCCCGAAAATGATTTGTCCTCCGAAATCATTTCTGCGGATGGCGTTTCCCTCGGTCGTTACTTCCGCTTCAATCGCAGCCAGGCACAATTCCATGAACTTTCCGAAGACCTGGTCAATACGCTGGTAATCTCCGAAGACCATCGGTATTACAATCATTCAGGGCTTGACTTCGAGGCTTTTCTGCGGGTGATTTATGGAGCGTTGACCTTCAACATGCAGGGCGGGGGCAGTACCATCACCCAACAGCTCGCAAAAAACCTGTATACCCGCAACCCAGATAAAAGTCTGGATGGTTTAATTGCTAAACTGGGTGGGTATCCGAAACGAATTGTTGAGAAGACCAAAGAGTGGATTATCTCCGTTGACCTTGAACGTAATTTTACCAAGGAAGAAATCATCGCCATGTACCTGAACACCGTGGAGTTTAGCAGTAACTCTTATGGGATAAAAGTTGCTTCCGAAACCTACTTCAATAAGCCACCCGACAGCCTTAATCTTCAGGAGTCTGCTGTATTGGTGGGGATGCTTCAGAATCCTTCCTTTTACAATCCCAAACGGTGGCCGGACAGGGCCCTGGCAAAAAGGAATACCGTGCTGGCTAAAATTTATAAACACAGGTATAAGATTACTACCCAGGAAGAATTTGATTCATTGAAGGCCTTACCGCTGGGTCTTGATTTTAATATTCAGAACCAGAATGAAGGACTAGCTACCTATTTCCGGACCGTATTGAGTAACTACCTGATGGGCTACTGCAACGAACGCGGTATTGACCTGTGGAACTCGGGATTGAAAATTTACACCACCATTGACAGCCGGCTGCAAAAGTATGCAGAGGAGGCTATGGCGGAACACATGAAACCCCTGCAGGCGCAATTTGATGAGGAATGGAAAAAACGGGGGCGCAACCCCTGGGTAGGTGAAGACGATAAGGAAATAAAAGATTTCCTACAGAGGCGGATCCGGCAAACCGATGCATATAAAATTTATGCAGAGAAATACGGAGAGAAGTCGGACTCATTAAAAATCATGCTCAACCTTAAAAAGCCCATGTCCATTTTTACCTGGGATGGTGAGCGCGATACGCTGTTCAGCAGTTACGACTCGTTGAATTATTATAAGCGCTTTATCCAGGCGGGCTTTATGGCCATGGACCCCTACACCGGCCATATCAAAGCGTGGGTGGGGGGCATCAATCACAAGTATTTCAAGTTCGATCACGTTAAGCAGGGAACACGCCAGCCAGGTTCAACATTCAAACCCTTTGTATATGGCCTGGCCATGGAAACGGGATGGTCACCGTGCGTAATAAAAAAAGACATTGCACCCCAATTTGATTTACCGGGTCAGCCAGCGTGGTATCCCTTAAATGCTGATGGAACGCGCGGTCATGGCCAAAGCATGACGATCCGCAAGGCCATGGCACAATCGGTAAATTCTATTACGGCTCAAGTCATGCAAGAACTGAAAGCCGAAAACGTGGTGGAGTTTGCGCATCGCGTTGGCATTCAAAGCAAATTGGATGCGGTACCCTCGCTATGTTTGGGAACCAGTGATGTATCGTTGTATGAAATGGTGGGTGCCTATAGCACCTTCGTCAACAGCGGCATTTACACCGAACCTATTTACATCACCCGCATAGAAGATAAGAATGGCAACGTGCTGGATATTTTCAATCCTAAAACCCGCGAAGCCATCCACGAACAAACGGCTTATAAAATGATTTACATGCTGCGTGGCGGAGCGGAAGAAGAAGGCGGAACGTCCCTGGGGTTAAGTCGCGACTTGCGTATTGACAATGAGATTGGCGGAAAAACCGGAACTACGAACGATGCCTCAGACGGTTGGTATATTGGATTAACACATGATCTTGTTGCGGGCGTCTGGACGGGTGGTGATGAGCGGGCCATTCACTTCCCATCCTGGGTATTTGGACAGGGGGGCCGCACCGCCAGACCAATCTGGGATAAATTCATGATGAAAGTGTATGCCGACCCGGAATCAGGGATCGTGAAGGGTCAATTCAAACGCCCTGTCAGTGGATTGGATATGACGCTCGATTGCAGCAAACATGAAATCTCCGACTCCTTACAGATTCTGGATGAGGAGCCGTGGGATATTGACAATGAGTAGGTAGCCGTCATTCTCCTATTGCTTCCGGCACGAAGGAATCGAACCACCAATCTTTGTAAACTCTTAACTTAGCCGCGTGCAGGAGCAGGTAAAAGAATCCATTTCATCCCTTCCCGATTCGCCCGGGATTTACCGCTATTACAATAAAGACGGTGAACTTATTTATGTAGGCAAAGCCAAGAGTTTAAAGAAACGGGTTAGCAGCTATTTCAATAAACAATCGCAATACAATCGTAAAACTGAAAAACTCGTTTCGGAAATCAAGAAAATTGAATTTACGCTTGCCAATTCAGAGTTCGATGCGTTGCTGCTGGAAAACAACTTCATCAAGCAATACCAACCCAAGTACAACATCCTGTTAAAGGATGATAAGACCTTTCCTTACCTCTGCATTTTAAAAGAACGCTTTCCGCGAATCATCTATACGCGCAAGTACATTCCCAAACAAGGTGAGTACTTCGGGCCCTACACCAGTGTGGTCTCTATGAAAAGTGTATTGGAGCTTGTGCGGCAATTGTACTCCATCCGTACCTGCAACCTGCTGCTTTCGCAGGAAAACATTGTGCAGAAAAAATTCAAGGTGTGTCTGGAGTTTCACATTGGCAACTGCAAAGGCCCGTGCGAAGGGCTTCAAAACGAAACTGAATACCTGGAAGACATTGCACAAGCACGAAACATCTTAAAAGGCGATTTGAGTGTGGTAGAGGATGAGTTGATCCACCGTATGAAAACTGCTGCTGATGGGCTTGAATTTGAGAAAGCAGCCCTCTATAAACACAAGCTTGAGTTGCTGGAAAAATTCCAGACCAAATCCATGGTGGTCAACCGCAAACTCACCAACATAGATGTGGTAACCATTACCGGCACCGAAACAGAGGCCTATGTCAACTACCTTCAGATCAAAGAAGGCGCCATCATCTTTTCAAAAAACCTGGAGATCAAAAAGAAGCTGGACGAAACCGATGATGAGATTCTGAGCATGGTGGTACAGGAGGTGCGCAGCACTTACCACAGTACCAATCCGGAAGTATATACGAACCTGGCGCTTCCCGTAAAGTCCGATGACTTTGAGAATGTGGTGCCTCAGATTGGCGACAAAAAGAAGTTGGTTGATTTATCGCTAAAGAATGCATTGTATCAAAAGCGTGAGAAAGAAATCAACAAGGAAGAACAAAAAGGAAAGCGGAACAAAGTATTGCACATTCTGCAGGATAACTTGCGATTGCTTCAGTATCCCAGGATTATCGAATGTTTTGACAACTCTAATTTTCAGGGTACTTCACCGGTTGCCTCCATGGTTAGATTTGTGGATGGAAAGCCCGATAAAAAAGGGTATCGCCATTTTAATATCAAAACGGTTACGGGCCCCAATGACTTTGCTTCCATGAAGGAAATTGTGAGCAGGCGATACAAACGGATCATGGAAGAACAAAGTGAGTATCCCCAGTTGATTATTGTGGATGGTGGCAAAGGACAGTTGAGCAGTGCCTGTGAAGCGTTGCAGGAACTGGGCCTTTACGGAAAAATTCCCATCATCGGCATCGCTAAAAAGCTGGAAGAGATTTATTACCCCGAAGACAACCTGCCCTTGCTTATCAGTAAAAAATCACCCGCCCTGTTATTGATCCAGCGCATTCGCGATGAAGCTCACCGGTTTGCCATCACCTTTCATCGGCAAAAACGAAGTCAGAATACTTTCGTTACCGAAATTGAACAGATACCGGGCATCGGTAAAAAAACAGCTGACAAATTATTGGCGCACTTCAAATCGGTGAAGAAAATCAAGGAAGCCAGTCTGGAAGAACTCACCGAAGTGGTGGGAGAAAAAATTGCGCAGAAACTGAAAGCGGAAAGCGGAAAAACTTAGAGGGCTTAAAGCATCCGCTTTAAGCCCTCGCAAATATTCAAGCTGTTAAATTAATTATTCTTTTTGGTCGATGCCGCCCTTTTTCCGTATGAGGAGATCATAACTTTTTGAGATTAACGCTGGACCTAATACACAGGCCAGAATTCCAACTCCTAAAAATTGTACTCTCGTTCCATAAGCATGATGTGCAATGGTCAAATAAACTCCGATAAAAAAGATAAGAATGCCAACTGCTCCGATGAGATTTATTAAGCTCTTATTTTTCATATCATTAAATATTTTTAGTTTTCATCACAAAAATAAAATGACTTAAAAAAACTAGTCAACTAAAAAATATTAATAATTCCATAAAAATGGATTGTCAGGTTTGCGGCATTCTTATAAATCTTTCTTCGCCAAGGGTGGCACAATGCCCATGTTATACCAGGCGAAGGAATAATAGTCAGCGATCAAATCTATTCCTTTGGTAATGTTCGATGAGCCATGGGCCGAGTTAACATCAATACGAATGAGAACCGGATTGGTTCCTGCCTGATGTTCCTGCAACGTAGCCGCAAACTTGAAGCTATGAGCGGGCACCACACGGTCATCGTGATCAGCCGTGGTAACCAGGGTAGCTGGGTAATTGACACCGGGTTTCAAGGCATGTACCGGTGAGTAGGCCTTCAGGTAGTCAAACATTTCCTTCGAATCTTCGGCCGTTCCATAATCGGAAGCCCAGGCTGCGCCAATGGTGAACTTATGGTAGCGCAGCATATCCATGACTCCCACCTGCGGCACCGCCACCTTCGCCAGATCGGGTCGCTGGGTCATCACGGCACCCACCAATAGCCCGCCATTTGAACCCCCGTTTATGGCCAGGTAATCGCTTGAAGTATACTTTTCCTGGATCAGGTATTCTCCGGCTGCAATAAAATCATCAAACACATTTTGCTTGTTGAGCTTGGTTCCTGCCAGGTGCCATTTCTCACCGTATTCACCACCCCCGCGTAAATTAGGCTGAGCAAAAACTCCACCGTTCTCTAACCAAACAATTCTTGACGTACTGAAGGAGGGCGTCAAGCTAATGCTGAAGCCCCCATAGGCATATAGCCAGGTAGGATTTTTCCCATTCAGCTCAATCCCCTTTTTATGCACAATGAACATGGGGATTTTCGTGCCGTCCTTGCTCGTATAAAAAACCTGCTTGGTTTCGTAGTCCTCCGGATTGAATTTCACGGCAGGTCGCTCATACTCACTGGACAGACCCGAAGCCACGTTGTATTTGAAAATGGTGGGCGGATAGGTGAAGGAGGTAAACGTGTAGTATAAATCCTGATCATCTCTCCAGCCGCCAAACCCAGAGGCGGTACCAATTCCTGGAAGTTCAATTTCGCGCTCCAACTTCCCATTTAAGTCATACTGTTTGATTTGGGTTTTAACATCCACCAGGTACCGGGCAAAGATCTTGCCGCCCCCGGTAGAAGTGCTCAAAGAGTTCTCCGTTTCCGGAATTAAGTTTTTCCAGTTCTCAAACGATGGATTGGCGGCATCCACCGAAACTACTTTGGAATTAGGGGCATTGAAGTTTGTCTCAATGATAAGTTTTGAGCCATCATTATCAATTACATATTGATCGCTTTCAAATCCTGTCTTGATAGGCAGAATTTTACTGTTGGGGGTCGCTAAATCCTGAACAAACAACTCATTGCCGGTGGTGCTCTCCGAGGTGGTAATGATCAGGTAGCGCTCATCTTCGGTTAAGTAGCCACTAACAAATCTTCTTTTCTGCGTGTCTCCAAAAATTACTTTGTCCTGCGCGGGAGATGTTCCCAGTTTATGATAATACAGCTGCTGATACTCATTCTTGGCAGCCAGGCTGCTCTTCAAGCCTTCTACAAAACGATTAATATAGTATCCGTCATTCCCTCTCCAGGAGATTCCACTTTGCTTCATGTTACGGATCGTATCCTCAACCAGAGTTTTATCTGACGTTCTAATTACCACTGCCTCAGCCCGGTCGGCCCCACCCCTGGCAATTTGAAAAGCCAGCAGGGATCCATCTTTGGAAAAGGATAATCCACGCATGGTGGTAGTTCCATCTTTAGAGAACGTATTGGGATCGAGAAAAAGCTCTGGCTCCCCTTGCTCACCTTTTTTGCGATAGAGTACGGACTGATTTTGCAATCCGCTGTTTTTATAAAAGTAGTAATACTCCCCACGTCTGAAGGGTGCACTCAACTTCTCATAGTCGTTCAATTCGAGCAATCGCTTTTTTACGGCATCGCGATAGGTAATGTTGTTGAGGTATGAAAATGTAACCTCGTTTTGAGCGGTGACCCAATCCGCCACTTGTTTGGTGGTGTCATTCTCCATCCAGCGATAGGGGTCTGCGACCGGAACATCGAAATAGGTATCCACGCTATCCACTTTTGCAGATACAGGATAATTTGAAACGGTCTCTGGTTTGGGGGCTTGTGTACAGGCAGCCAGGCTGGCTAATAGCCCAGTGATCAGGAATAATGAAATAGGTTTCATGGGATTTGTTTAAGGTGACAAGTATAGCCCCGTACACTTGATAAATCAAGCTACCTTTGATCAGTAAACTGAATCCTTTGCCCAATGGATAAACGAACCATCATTTTATTAAATGGAATCGCACTGGTAACTATTTTGATCATCAATGCGCTGGCCAATATCCTGCCCATTAATGGGATGAATACAGGCGAAATTTCCGCCCTCTATCCCAGCTTGTTTACTCCGGCTGGATTTACTTTTTCTATTTGGTCGGTAATCTACCTGCTGCTGATTGGGTTTGTGTTGGCACAACGTACCATTTCCACAAGTCCCAAGTTTTACGAGCTCTCTCTATGGTTCTGGCTGTCGTGCCTGGCCAATGGCGGTTGGATTCTTGCCTGGCATTATCACTACTTGGTTGCTTCCGTAGTGATCATGATTACTCTTTTGTTTTCGTTAGTCCGGATCTTTCTCTTGATGCAATCCATGCCTTTGTCAACGCCCGTACAAAAAGTCTTTGTCAAACTTCCGTTCACGTTCTATCTGTCGTGGATTTGTGTAGCCACCATCGCCAATTTGTCGGCTCTACTGGTTTCCTGGTCATGGGAAGGCGGGCCCCTGTCTGCTACATCCTGGACGATTGTGATGATGAGTGTGGCAACCGTACTGGCAATTTACATCGTTGCGCGTTTCCTCGATCCAGCCTTCTTACTGGTGTTGATTTGGGCGCTTTTTGGAATTTACAGCAAATGGACAGGAACTGAAAACAACAGCATCGCGTGGGTGGCTTTCGCTGAGCTAATTATCCTCGCGCTCCTCTTTATTTTCTTTGTAATCAGAAAGAAATCGTCAGTTAATGATGTCAAACCCGGTGTAGGGTATTAATACTTTGGGGATTTTTATGCCTTCAGCTGATTGATTGTTTTCGAGAATAGCGGCAACGATCCGAGGAAGTGCAAGCGCACTGCCATTCAATGTGTGTAGTAACTGCATCTTGCCATCTTTATTCTTATACCGCAGCTTCAGCCGGTTGGCCTGAAAAGTCTCAAAGTTGCTCACCGAACTTACTTCCAGCCAGCGCTGTTGCGCTGCCGAAAACACTTCCATATCATACGTTAATGCCGAGTTAAATCCCATATCGCCACCACAAAGCAACAGCTTGCGATACGGCAACTCCAGTTTTTCCAACAATCCTTGCACGTGGGCACACATGGCATCCAGGGTGTGGTACGAATCTTCCGGTTTGGTGATTTGAACGATCTCTACTTTATCAAACTGATGCAGCCGGTTTAATCCACGGACGTGGGCCCCCCAACTGCCGGCTTCTCTGCGAAAGCACGGTGTGTAACCGGCATTTTTTATTGGCAACTCCGCCTCGGATAGAATCACATCCCGGTACAAGTTGGTGATGGGCACCTCTGCAGTGGGAATCAGGTACAAGCCATCTTCATTAACAAAATACATTTGGCCCTCTTTGTCTGGAAGTTGGCCGGTTCCGTAACCGCTGGCTTCATTCACCACAATGGGGGGTTGAATTTCCTTATACCCGGCCCGATCGGCCTCGTTCAGAAAGAAATTGATCAGCGCCCGTTGAAGACGCGCACCCTTCCCCTTGTACACCGGAAATCCTGCGCCTGAAATTTTTATACCCAGATCAAAATCAATGATGTCATACTTTTTGATCAGTTCCCAATGGGGCAAGGCATCGGCAGGCAGGTCGGGTACAACTCCATGCTGGTGCACGGTAATATTATCCTCCCCACTTTTACCAGCAGGTACGGGGGGCGCAGGAACATTGGGAATCTTATAGAGAATCTCTTGTTGCTTTTTTTCGAACTCAGCAAGGCTCTCCTCCAACACTTTTAGTTTATCTTTATCGGCAGCAATGGCTGAGCGAACGGCTGTTGCTTCCTCCGTCTTTCCGCTTTTCATCAATTCACCAATTTTCTTTGAATCAGCGTTTGACTTTGCCTTGAGGGAATCCAGGAGGTTTTGCGTTTCTCTGCGGAGTTTATCGTTTTCCAGGATTTGATGTACCAAAATCTCCGCTTCTTTAAAGTTTCTTTTCTTCAATCCTTCCAATACAGTCTGGGTCTGGTCACGCAATAGTTGAAGTGTTAGCATATTCGGCTCTTGAGCGGGTAAAATTAGCCAATAATTTACTGACCGGATTTGATAATAATCAATTTTGCCTTATACTTGCATCGTCAATCGCGGCCTCCTCGGGCCAATTAGATATAAACCCTGTACTTTACGATCTCTTGCTAACGACCTGTTGAATGCATTTTGATATAGGCTGTCTTTCAGCCGGAATAACCTTATAATCTCAGAATTACAATTAATCTTTTTTAAACTCACATGTACACAATCGATGACCTGAATGTCAGGCTACTTTCTGAATTGAAAGATATAGCTGAGGGCATGGGCGTGAAGAACGCTAAGAAGCTGGCCAAGCAGGAACTGATCTACAAAATTCTGGATCAACAAGCCGTTACCGGTGAACCCACTCCTGCTAAAGCCAACGAAAATCCAGAGCGTAAAATGCGGCCCCGCAGACGCGAGAATGTAGCTCCCGAAGCTCCCAAGGTTGAAAAAGAACTTAGCAGCGAAGAAATGTTGCAGAGCATCGACCTGGAGGTGGATCAAAGCGTGACCCGTTTTGATGACACCAATGAACAACCCGTTATTACCGAAACGCCAAAAGAACCCCGGGAAGAAAAACCTTATCAAAACCCCAACCCGCAACAACCGCGAAAAGAAAATCTGATTCGCGACTTTGATGGGGTTGTCGCAAACGAAGGCGTATTGGAAATCATGCAGGACGGCTACGGATTTCTGCGATCCTCCGATTACAATTATCTGGCCAGTCCGGATGACATTTATGTATCTCCTTCTCAGATTAAATTATTTGGTCTTAAAACCGGGGATACGGTAAAAGGTCAAATCCGCCCACCGAAAGAAGGTGAAAAGTATTTCGCATTGCTCAAAGTGGATAGCATCAACGGCAAAACCACGGAAGAGATTCGCGACCGCGTTGCCTTTGAATACTTGACCCCCTTGTTCCCTGAACAAAAATTAAAACTCAGCACGACTCCGGACAATATGTCGACCCGGATTCTTGATCTGTTCTCACCGATCGGCAAAGGCCAGCGCGGAATGATCGTGGCCCAGCCCAAAACCGGTAAAACCGTGCTGCTCAAAAATATCGCGAACGCCATCGCTGAAAATCATCCGGAGGTTTACCTGATCGTTCTTTTGATTGATGAACGCCCGGAAGAAGTTACTGACATGGCCCGCAGTGTAAAGGCTGAGGTTATTGCCTCTACCTTTGATGAGCAGGCCGAACGCCACGTAAAAGTGGCCAGCATCGTATTGGAAAAAGCAAAACGGATGACTGAGTGCGGTCATGATGTGGTTATCCTGTTGGATTCCATCACCCGCCTGGCGCGTGCCTACAACACCGTAGTTCCCTCTTCCGGAAAAATCCTTTCTGGTGGTGTGGATGCCAACGCCTTGCACAAGCCAAAGCGTTTCTTCGGTGCAGCCCGTAAAATTGAAAATGGTGGTTCGTTAACCATTATTGCCACTGCCCTGATTGATACCGGCTCCAAAATGGACGAAGTAATTTTTGAGGAGTTTAAGGGCACCGGTAACATGGAATTGCAGCTGGATCGCAAACTTTCGAATCGCAGAATTTATCCTTCTATTGATGTGCCGGCATCGGGTACCAGACGGGAAGATCTGTTGATGAAAGAAGAGGAGTTACAACGCGTTTGGATCCTCCGCAAGTTTATGGCTGACATGAATTCGATTGAAGCGATGGAGTTCCTGCAAAGCAAGATGAAAGGCACCCGCAATAACGAAGAGTTTTTGACTTCGATGAACGGGTAATTCGATTCGCAATATCAAAACTGTCAGGTAGCCAATGATTTTCTCATTGGCTATTTTTTTTCAGCCAGCCGAATCTAATTTTTCTTCTCGTGAAACGCGCCCTTAAACTCGGGGTCTTCGTAACGCTTTTGACGATCAATCTCCCGGGCCATAGCCTGTGCCTCTTCGTAGGATGTTTCAGCCATCGGTATCTCCCGGGGTAATTTCCGAACTGGAATTTTCTCACGTATTATTTTCTCAATCCGCTCGATGTGATACTTCTCCGCATCGGTTACCAGGGTGATGGCTTTGCCATCCTGTAGCGCCCGGCCCGTACGACCCGTACGATGGACATAGTCTTCATACTGAATCGGCACATCGAAATTAATGACATGCGAAACGTTGGTTACATCAATACCGCGGGAAGCCACATCGGTGGAAACCAGTACCCGCAGCTTCCCCTCTTTAAATTCGTTCATCGCGTTGATGCGCGTGTTCTGACCCTTATTGGAATGAATAACTTTGACCGGCCCGAGTTTTTTGCGATCCAAAAATCTGTAGATTTGATTGGCCATTTCTTTGGTGCGTGTAAATATCATTACCCGGTTCAGTTGCGTATCCTTTGTGAACAAGTGTTCCAGAAAATTGATTTTTGTAACAGCATTGGGTACATGATATAGTTCCTGTGCAACTTTTACCGCCACGGTTGCCTGCGGGGTAATTTCAATCCGTACTGAAAAATCAAGAAATTCCTGCGCCAACCGCTCCACCTTTTCCGGGAAAGTGGCCGAGAACAATACGTTCTGCCGTTTGGCAGGAATTACTTCAAATATCTTCCGGAGCTGGGGCATGAAACCCATATCCATCATCCGATCAGCTTCATCCAATACCAGGGTTTTAATTTGCTTTACGGTCAACTCGTTCCGTTGATACAGTTCTAAAAACCGACCTGGTGTGGCGATCAGCAAATCAAGTCCTGCCTGAATCCGTTCAATTTGTGCTTTAGGTCCAACACCCCCATAGATTTCAACTACCCGCAGATCGGTATACTTCGCGAGCGCACGGGTTTGTCCGGCCACTTGCACCACCAGTTCTTTGGTAGGAACAAGCACCAAAGCCCGGGCATCATTTCCTTGCGCATACCTGATTTTTAGTAGCACCGGCAACAGGTAGGCTGCGGTTTTACCGGTCCCGGTTTGCGCAATTCCAATAACGTGCTGCCCACCGGTTATTAACGGAATACACTTCTGCTGAATCTCCGTGGGATGTTGAAAGCCTGCATCCTTCACTGCATCCAGCAACTGTTTGTTCAATTTAAAATCATTCCAGTCGGCAGCGCTGTTCATTAACCTTTATCTTTACACAACTTTACAAGGTAATGAACTCCACGGTAATCACGAATGCGAAAATTGTTAATGAAGGGAAGGTTGTTGAAGGCGATGTGTTAATAAAAAACCAGCGAATAGAAAAGGTAGGAGGTTCGATTGCTGCTGGTCATGCTAAAGTAGTCGATGCCCGCGGACAATTTTTATTGCCAGGCGTAATTGATGATCAGGTGCATTTTCGTGAACCTGGCCTTACACACAAAGCCACCATTTACACCGAGGCGAAGGCAGCTGTTGCCGGAGGGGTTACCAGTTTTATGGAAATGCCGAATACGATTCCGCCTGCATTTACGCAGCGCCTGTTGGAAGACAAATATCAGATTGCCGCACAAACTTCACTGGCAAACTACACATTCTTCATGGGCGCTGCCAATGATAATCTGGAAGAAGCATTGAGGACGGACATCAGGAAAGTATGCGGGCTGAAAATTTTTATGGGATCCTCCACCGGCAGCCTTTTGGTTGATAATCCAGTCGTATTGGAGGGCTTTTTTTCAACGTTCCCGGCATTGATTGCCACCCATTGCGAAGATGAACCAACCATCCGGAAGAACACAGCCGATTTCAAAGCGAAGTACGGTGAGGATATGAGCGTGATGTATCATCCGCAGATCCGGAGCGAAGAAGCTTGTTTCAAATCCTCTTCTTTCGCCATTGAGTTGGCTAAGAAACATGGCACCCGGTTACACATTTTGCATATCTCGACCGCCCGGGAGACCTTCCTGTTCAACAACTCCATCCCGCTGGAACAAAAAAAGATAACTGCAGAAGCTTGTGTCCATCATCTTTGGTTCAATGATCAGGATTATAATCGTCTGGGCATGCTGATCAAATGGAATCCCGCCATTAAAACTGCTCACGATCAACAAGAAATCCTGAAAGCTGTTCTGGACGACCGGATCGATGTGATTGCTACGGATCATGCACCGCATACATGGGAAGAAAAACAAAACAACTATTTCCAGGCCCCGTCTGGCGGACCCTTAATTCAACACAGTCTGGTGGCCATGATGGAATTTTTTCACCAGAAAAAAATCTCGCTTGAAAAACTGGTACAAAAGATGGCCCATAATCCGGCCATTTTATTTCAAATTGAAAATCGCGGGTTTATTCGGGAAGGATATTTTGCTGACCTGGTGTTGGTGGATGGTAACCGCCCCTGGCAAGTGAGTAAGCAAAACATTCTGGCGAAATGCGGTTGGTCGCCATTTGAAGGAACCACCTTCCAATCAACGGTAACACATACCTGGGTTTCGGGGCATCTGGCGTATCAACTTGGAGCTTTCAATGAAGGCAAACGCGGTGAACGGTTAACATTCAGCAGGAAATAAAAAAAGCCTCAATTTGAGGCCATTTTGGGTGAAAGACGGGGCTCGAACCCGCGACCCCCAGAATCACAATCTGGTGCTCTAACCAACTGAGCTACATTCACCGTAAGTCTTTCGATCATTTTCGAAAGGGAGTGCAAATTTAGCCGACCCCTTTGAAAATACAAATATGAATTTAACACCTTGTGCTTACCCATCATCCTGCATCTCCCCATCGAGATTTAGTGCACGGTATTCCGGCCGTGAATTTTTATTTCATACCATGGATTAACCTTCCTTTTTATATAAGTTTAACTGATGATTAGCTGGCGACATCTCAATAATCTGCCATTGGAAAAGAAAATCAGCATGGTGTATGAGCATGCTGCTTTTGTGATGGCCATTCGGTATTACAATTACAAAATAAATCTCTACCTACTCGGTCAAGATTATATCGAGGTCTTCGTGAACCATAAATACGCTTCAATCGATCGTATTACACTGCTGGATCCACATCACAGCAGAATGAAATTTTACTCAGATCAGATTAAGATTGCCCTTCCGGTAAAATAAAAAACCCTGATCTGTGAAGACCAGGGTTCCCTACTAAACTCTTTTAAATATTAAGCAGTTGCTGTTGTGGAAGATTCCTCCAACTTAACAGATGCTTTCAGCGATACTGTTTTACGCGCTTTGTAACCACAATAACTGCAAACGTAGTGCTTCATTAATTCACCTTCTTCCGTTGCCGTTGGTTGTCTGATAATCTCTTCCCGATTCACCTTGAAAGTCTGATAATTACACTCCGGACACTGAATCGCATGCAGGTGACCCGCATACTTCTCAATTTGCTTGTACCCGGTCTCTTCGTCCAGCCAAACATCGTAATCAACTGAATACACATTCTCTTCTGCAATCATCCCTTCGTCCAAATGGGCATCTTCTTCTTCCTCACTGAGCAACTTCATAGGCTTGCCCGACTTCGGAGAAATCCGGGGTTTGTACCGCAATACCTTGAGGCGTCTTTCTATGAAGAAAGGATAATAGAATTTCAACAGATTTTGCAGGACCATGGCTACTAAGATCCCCAGCATGGTAGTGGTAAAAACACGCACAAATACCCATAGGGTTGTTAGTTCTACCACATTGGCATTTCCAAAAAAGCAACCTCCGACCACCAAAATAATGGTGGCTATCCAAAGCACCCTTATTTCGTGCCGATTGATAAAATCGTACTTGTTTTTGCTTCCTCCAGTTGAATTCAATTTCACGATATAACCAAGGACAACCAGAATACCGATCGCCCAGCATGCCAAAGCCAGGTTTAGCGCCAGGCTATTCCATGCGTCATATTTGTGAGGGTCTATTTCTTCCATGTGCTTATAATTTTATTGGGTTTAATCAGCTGTTCGGAGAATAGGTAACAATGTCCTTAAAAAAAATCCTTAGCTTCCAAATATAGGCAATAAACCACAATTTAGTAGGGATTCAGAAAATTTTCAAGGGGCTGCAAACCTTAAATGACTTAAAAAACCCGCATCCCCTGTGGTAGTCAGGAATTAAAACGGACATGCCTCAACGGCAGTCTATAGAATCTGATCTCTATTTGTTATTGAATTACCTTGAGTGATGGAGATGGTTCCAACATCAGTTCAATCGTGTGCGCGATTCCTTCTGGATCAAAGCCACACTCACGGTGGAGTTCAAGTTGCTCCCCATGTTCGATTATTTCATCGGGTATTCCCAAGCGCACAACCTTGGCCTGATACCCGTGGTCGACCATAAACTCAAGCACCGCACTGCCAACGCCTCCCTGCAAGCACCCATCCTCAACGGTAAGCACCTTTTTAAAGGAAGAGAAAACATCATGCAGCAATTCAGCATCCAAGGGCTTGGCAAAGCGCAAGTCATAATGTGCCGGATAAATTCCCTTTTTAGCCAAGGCCGCACAGGCCTCAACTGCATAGTTGCCTATATGCCCCAGCGAGAGAATAGCGACCTGTTCGCCTGAACGGATCATCCGTCCTTTGCCAATCTCAATTTTCTCAAACGGAGTGCGCCAGTTGGGCATAACACCTTGTCCGCGTGGGTATCGGATAGTAAAGGCTTTCTGTGTGCGGGGAAGTTGTGCCGTGTACATCAAATTTCTAAGCTCCTGCTCATTCATTGGTGCGGCCACAATCATGTTTGGAATGCACCGGAAATAAGCAATGTCATAGGCGCCATGGTGAGTAGGTCCATCTGCCCCTGCGAAGCCGGCCCGGTCAAGACAGAAGTTCACAGGTAAATTCTGAATGCACACATCGTGGATTACCTGGTCGTAGGCCCGCTGCATGAAAGAGCTGTAAATGTTACAGAACGGTACGAGTCCCTGGGTGGCCAGTCCGGCCGAGAAAGTTACCGCATGTTGTTCTGCTATCCCCACATCCAGGGCCCGATGCGGCATTTCCTTCATCATAATGTTCAAGGAAGAACCGGACGGCATAGCAGGTGTAATCCCAATAATCTTTTCATTTTTCCTGGCCAGTTCTACCAAGGTGTGTCCAAACACATCCTGGTATTTCGGAGCTTGGGGAACATCATAAACCTTCTTATGAATTTCCCCGGAAATTTTATCGAATGTACCCGGGGCATGCCAGGTGGTGGCGTTTCCCTTTTCCGAGGGGCCATAGCCTTTGCCTTTCACCGTAACACAATGTAAAATCTTAGGGCCTTTGATCTCCTTGAGGTCATTCAAAACTGCCACCAGGTGATCAACATCATGGCCATCAACCGGGCCAAAATAACGCAGGTTAAGCGATTCAAAAAGATTACTCTGACTCAGAAGGGTTGACTTAATACCCGTTTCCAATTTGGAGACAATCTCCTGGGCATTTTTACCAAAATGCGAAAGCTTCCCTAACAAATTCCAAACGTCATCCTTAAGCCGGTTATAGGTTTTAGAAGTAGTAATATCGGTGAGGTAATCCTTTAATGCGCCCACGTTGGGATCAATGGACATGCAATTATCATTGAGGATGATCAGAACATTCGTATCGGATACGCCTGCGTGATTCAACCCTTCAAAGGCAATGCCTCCGGTTAAGGCACCATCGCCTATCACCGCTATATGCTGCTTGTCTGTAAGTCCTAAGTACTTGGAGGCGGAAGCCATCCCCAAAGCCGCAGAAACCGAAGTGGAGGAATGGCCTACTCCAAATGTGTCGTACTCACTTTCCATTCGCTTCGGAAAGCCTGAAATACCCTTATAGACCCGATTGGTGTGAAATACATCCCTGCGACCGGTTAGAATCTTATGCCCATAGGCCTGATGACCCACATCCCACACGAGTTGATCATAGGGCGTATTAAACACATAGTGTAATGCTACGGTAAGTTCAACCACCCCCAAACTGGCCCCAAAATGCCCACCATAAACAGAAACATTGTCTATGATAAAATGCCGCAATTCATCACACAGCTGAACCAATTGTATCTGATCCAGCTTTTTGAGATCTGCAGGGCTATTGATTTGAGCCAATAACTTTCCAGGGGTAATGAGCATCTTTTCTGTTTTTAAGGGGATAATCCTTAAACAAAGCTAAAAGGTAACTGTTCAAGCCGTTTTCTAGAAAGCAAAGGTAAGAATAATCGCGGGTGGAACATTTTGTGTTTAGTTTGAGGATAATTTCTAGCCAAAATCCTGCGAATCCTGACTATTTTTGACCTTGCAATTAAGGTATGGAGCAGGAACAATTTGAGATTCGATTACCCCTATTTGAAGGTCCCTTTGACCTTCTTTTATTCTTTATAGAACGCGATGAATTGGACATCAATGATATTCCGATCTCCAAAATCACGGGTGACTTCCTGGAGTACATCCGCAGGCTGGAAACCCTGAATGTAGAGGTAGCCAGCGAATTCATTCTGGTAGCTGCTACGCTGATGCGGATCAAGTCCAAAATGCTGCTTCCACGGCCACAATTGGATGAGCAGGGGAATGAGATTGACCCGCGTGAGGAGTTGGTGAAACACTTACTCGAGTACAAAAAGTACAAATCTGTGGTAGATCAGTTCCATAAAATGGAAGAAACGGAACTGCAGAAAGAAAAACGGGGCAACCTGCTGAAGGAATTGAGGGCCCTTGCCGAAAGTACCAACGTGGAGGCGGAACTACAGGATGTGGATCTCTTTAAACTATTGACGGTTTTTGAAAAAGTACTGAAACGGGCTGAAGAAGAGAAAAACAAGCCCGTTCATCAGGTCATCCAGTATCCCTTTACCATTGAAGGCCAGAAAGAGTTTATTCTGAGTGAGGTAACTGTAAAACCGCGGGTGGCCTTTACCGAACTGTTTGAAAAAGCACCTACGCGCATTGCGCTGATCTTTAACTTTTTGGCGATCCTCGAAATGCTGGCCAATGGTATGCTAAGCATTCAGGTTGGCGAGGGGTACAATAACTTTTGGGTTATGCGGCCTGAACTCAACCCGGCCTCGGTAAGCCTGAATTAGGCAATTAATTCTATGGGGTGGGTCTCCACTTGAATGATCGCCCGTCAATCGCGCGCATGGTACATAAGATTCCTTCCAGATGGTCGTATTCATGCTGAAGTAGTTCGGAAAGATCACCTTTAACCGTCCACTCCCGCGTTTGCCAGTCCATATCCTGATAGGAAATGGTTAGCTCCTTGTGTCGCTTCACTTTCACCAACAAATTTGGAAAGCACATGCAATCGTCCCACACGTCAAACAATTCCTCGCTCAAGTAGGTGAACCGGGGGTTAATAAAAACAAGGGGCCTATCGATATTCATATAGATCACCCGCTTCATAATGCCCAGCTGGGGAGCCGCAATGGCGCGACCGAAGTGATATTTTGCCCGGATTTCTTCCATGACATTATGCAAATCCGCAACCCAGGAAGGTACTAAAGGAAGTTCGGTTTGAACTACAGGCTCCGAAACCTGGTAAAGTTTAGGGTTTCCCAGCAATAAAAGATCCTCTAACTTTTTCATCGGATCACAGGCGAGAAATTTGAATCATCTACGGCCGGGGATTATCCACCAGACCACCGGTTAGGCGCACCAGATCCACCTGACTGGAAATGCGAGCAAAAATAGCCAGGTAGGTCTCGAGTGCCGCCTGCTGGTAGTTATCCTGCACGATACGAAGGTCGATGGCACTTAGTGCCCCGTTTTTATAGCGCTCATCAGCTAAGGTTAGATTGAGTTCAGCAGCCTGCAAGCGTACTTGCGCAATTTGTACCAACTGCTGCCGAAGGTTATACAGATCAAAGCTGGCCAATAAGTCATTTTCTAAGGAGAGTTTAAGTTGATCGGTTGAGAGCTGAGCCATCGTTTCCTGGATCCTTGCATTCTCTACAGCCCTTCGGATTTGGCCTCCATTGAAAATTGTAAACCGCAATCCAAAGTTTGCATAGGCTCCATAGCTGTTACCAGTCTGTGTCATGCGGGTTAATGCAGTTTCATTTACATTATTATAAACCGGGAAACCAAGGTCGCCATTGACATACCCTACTGTGGTTTGTATCACATTGCCAGTGGGCGCCCGGAAATTTGCATTGAGGCGATCCAAACTCCCGGTGGCGCCAACATTTAATGTGATGGTGGGAGAATAATTAGACTCCGCTAATCGCGTTGCATTTCTGAATAGCTCCTGACTGAGGTACTGATTTTTTAAGTTCGTATTTGAACTTGTCATTTTGTCGCGCAAATCTTCGTAGCGAAAACTCTCACTTTCAAAAGGGATCGGGTCGGTAAGCCGGTACGTCTTATTAATGTTTTCACTCATGAGAAGATTCAGATTCCGGATCGAGTTTTTCAGGAATATTTCCTGTTGCAAGACGCTGGCCGAATCGGTGAGGTAGTTATTTTGTTCCTGAAGTACATCAAACGTTATGGCGCCCCCCAACTCTTTTCTCAGCTTGATATAATCATATCGTTCCTTCGAAAACTCTTTGTTCTTGATCAACACGTTTAATTGTTCCTGCTGCAACAGCACCTGATAATATCCGAGGATAATTGCCTGAATAATGTTTTCCATAACAAAGCGCGCATTGCCCCCGCTTAACTCTTCCAGGTTTTCCAAACGAGCTTTACTCAGTCGAACAAAAAATCCATCAAATAATGTGAATTGAGCATCTAACTGACCGTTAATGTTATCCGAAACGTTTTTACCGGCTACTGCAAAAGGGTTTGCGGGCTTACGCTGCACAACACTGTTGGGTTGCCCCCCCGTTAGGTTGATGGTTGGAAACATCCCAGCCTGACCCCAGTTATTGTTGTTCCTGGCAATATCAACATTCAACTTTTCGATTCGCACATCGAAGTTATTCTGTAGCCCAATCTGAATAGCCCGCGCCAAGCTCAAGGTGTCCTGAGATTGGGCAACAATACTGCTTGCAAGTAAAATGATTAGGACGAGATACCGATTCATACAAAAACGTAATTGGACTTAATGGGTGGATACGTTTGCCTCTTTACTGCTCACATAAGAATAGATAGCCGGAATAACATAAAGCGTAAGGACCGTGGCGAATGCCATGCCGCCAATAACCGCTATCCCCATGGACACCCGGCTTTCGGAGCCCGCGCCCAATGCCAATGCAATGGGGAGAATTCCCAGAATGGTAGAAAGGCTCGTCATGATAATCGGTCGAAAACGAGACTCGGCCGCTTCGCTAACGGCTTCCAGCAATTTCTTGCCTTGTTCCTTCCGTTGATTCGCAAACTCCACAATCAAGATTCCATTCTTCGTCACCAACCCTATCAACATGATGATTCCGATTTGACTAAAAATGTTGAGAGTTTGACCGAAATACCACAATGAAATCAATGCCCCTGCCAATGCTAAAGGTACCGTAAACATGATGATGAGTGGATCTTTAAAACTTTCAAACTGGCCTGCCAAGATCAAATAGATAATGGCCAAGGCGATCAGGAAAGCAACATAGATGCTGCTAGAACTTTCAGAAAATTCTCGTGAAGCGCCATCCAGGCTGGTGGTGTAACTTTCATTCAATACCTCATCTGCTATTCGTTCCATCTCCTCAATTCCCTCTCCCAAGGCAACACCATTCGCAAGTTGAGCACTTACTTTCGCTGACGAATATCTATTGAACCGATAGAGTTGAGGCGGGCTGCTCAGTTCCTCAAACGTAACAAGGTTGTCCATCTGGATCAGCTCACCCCGTCTGTTCTTCACATACAGGGTCTTCAAATCAAGGGGCTCATTCCGGTCGGCACGTTCTACCTGCCCGATAATCTGATATTGCTTTCCGTCCATGATGAAGTTGCCAAACCTCGAGCCACTGAGTCCCAATTGCAACGTTTGTGCGATGTCTAAAACATTTACCCCCAGGTTGCGGGCCTTGTCACGGTCAATGGTAATGTTGATTTCAGGCTTGTTGAATTTCAAATCCAAATCCACAAAGGCAAACTTCGGGCTTGCATTGGCCTTTTCCATAAATGCAGGAAGTACTTCCTTAAGCTTTTCCATCTCTCCTGCCTGGATTACAAACTGGAGTGGGAACCCGCCTCTTCGATCGCCAATCGTTTGAGCCTGGTTAATAAAGGTTCGTACGCCCGAATATTTGCGGGCTTTTTTTGTTACATCATCAACAATTTGCTGTTGGGTTCTCGCTCGCTCCTTTGGATCCTTTAGAATCACCCGTACGAATCCGGAATTAACCCCGCTGCCACCGAATCCAGGAGCCGTAACACTTACCATGCCGGCTACTTCCGGTACTGCTTCGGCAACAAAACCAGTCAGTTCCTGCACATACTTATCCATGTACTCAAACGTGGCTCCTTCCTGGGCCTGGGCCTGCAAGCGGAACTCGCTGCGATCTTCCAACGGGGCCAACTCAGAAGGCATTGTTGTTCCTAAAAAGTAAATCAACCCACCGGAAGCAGCGATGATGACAAAAGCCAGCCACCTGCGCTGCATGAACCCCGCCAAAGAGGCACTGTAAAATTCGGTAAGGCGATTAAAGAACGGCTCTGTAACACGGTACAACCAAGGTTGAATTTCCCTGCGCTTCAGGATCTTAGCGCTCATCATGGGCGTAAGGGTTAACGATACAAAGGCTGAGATGGCCACAGAACTGGCTACCACCAATCCAAATTCACGGAACAACCGTCCTGTTAATCCCTGAAGGAAAATAACTGGTAAGAATACAGCCACTACGGATACGGTCGTTGAAATAACGGCAAAGTAAATTTCGGTGGATCCTTTTTTGGCCGCCTCCACGGGGTCTTCACCTTCCTCCACTTTTACATAAATGTTTTCCAACACAACGATGGCATCGTCCACCACAAGTCCAATCGCTAATACAATCCCAAGCAGGGTAAGCACATTGATTGTGAAGCCGAGAAGATACATGACAAAAAACGCCCCGATCAAGGAGATTGGGATTGTGGCGATTGGAATAACCGTAGTACGCCAATCACGCAGAAATAAAAAGATAATCGCCAATACCAGACAGAAAGCAATGATGATGGTTTCCTCTACTTCGGCAATGGAAGCCCGAATGTAATCGGTGGAGTCGAAACTCATTTTATAGGTAACATCAGGAGGAAGATCACGCTCAATCTGTGCTAATTTCTGATAGAGTCGCTCCGAAATCTCAATGTTATTTGCCCCGGGCTGGGCTACAATGGCGATCGCGCAACCGGGTACACCATCTCGTCTTAATATAGTACGATCGTTTTCAGCGCCCAATCGGGCATACCCCACATCGCTAAATCGAACAATGTTATCCCCATCTTCTTTAATGATCAGATTATTGAAATCCTCTTCGGTCGTTAAACGACCCATGGTGCGAACCGTTAGTTCAGTGTTGGATCCTTCCACCCGGCCGGAAGGAAGTTCTACATTTTCGCGATTCACTGCTTGCAACACATCGGAAGGAGCTAGCTTCAGTGAAGCCAGCTTAATGGGATCCATCCACAAGCGCATGGAGTACCTGCGCTGTCCCCAAATGCCCACAGAACTTACTCCTGGAATGGTCTGAATCCGCTCTTTAAAATACAGTTCAGCAATGCGTGAAACTTCCAGTAAGTCTCGCTTATCACTTCCTATGGTCAGGAAGATGATCGGGCTGGAGTCCGCATCCGCCTTTTCCACCCGGGGAGGGTCCACATCCGGTGGCAATCGGTTTAAGGCGCCTGAAACCTTATCGCGTACATCGTTGGCTGCGGTTTCCAGATCAACGCCTAATTCAAATTCAACAGTAATGTTACTCCGGCCTTCACGGCTTACGGAGGTTATTGTTCGCACGCCTGGCACCCCGTTAACTGCTTCTTCCAGGGGTTCGGTGATTTGTGATTCAATTACGTCTGAATTGGCCCCTACATACGTAGTTGATACTGTAACTACTGGTGGATCCACGCTCGGAAACTCGCGCACACCCAAAAAGGAAAATCCGATAACGCCAAATAGAATAATGACTAACGACATTACAATGGCTAATACCGGTCGGTTAATGCTGGTAATGGATAAGCTTGCCATATAAACTAATTAAATAGTCAAAATCATTTAATCCAATTTTGCGATCTGAACATCCAAACCCTGCCGAAGCTGCAGGATTCCGGTTGTTAATAAAGTATCACCTGCCTTTAACCCCGAAATAACTTCCAATGAGTTTGCGGTACGGATACCGGTCTCAATAAATACTTCCTTAGCCTTACCATTCTCAAGAATGTAAACCTTCTTCCCGGCTTGCTCAGGAATGACGGCTTCGGTAGGAACCAGAATAGCATTGGGGATGGATTCCAAAATCAATTCCACTTTTACAAACTGGCCCGGCAACAGGTTCCCCGCTTTGTTGTCGGCCAAGGCCCTGATCTTAAGCGTGCGGGTATCCGGATCGATTCGGGGCTCAATGGCATATACTTCACCCTCATAAAGCTGCAAGTCGCTTTCAATGGTAAAGCGGATTTTTTTTCCTGGGGTGACTTGCGTGCTGTATCTGCCGGGAATAGCAAACTCAATTTTAGCAGGAGAGATATTATACAGCGTAGCGATTACTGTGCTGGGAGAGATGTATGCTCCTTCACTTACAAAACGCAAACCGATTATCCCCTCAAACGGTGCACGAATTCGGGTTTTCGATAATTGGGCTTGCAGCAAGCGGATGTCCGCCACCGTGGTATTCAATCGATTCAACGCATTGTCATATTCCTCCTGGCTAATCGCGTCTTTCTCCAGCAATTTGCGCTGCCGGAATTCGTTGTCTTCATTCAACTTTTGATTGTATTTCTGCTTTTCAAGCTGGGCTACAATTTCATCATCATCCGTCTGAATCAAAAGATCTCCTTTGCGCACCTGATTACCTTCACGAAATAGAATAGCTGTTATTTTTCCAGAGACTTCGCTCTTTATTTCCAGGGATTCATTTGGCAGTACCGATCCCGTTACATTCAATTTGTTATCGAGGAGAGTCGGTACAATCACAAGGGCATCCACCGAGAGTTTACCGCCCTGCCCGCCTCCTCCACCCTGGCCAGGCATCGTGACGGGTTGATCATCCTTAAATAGATTGAGTTTTGGCAGGGCAATTAAAAATATGACCACCACAACAACGGCAATGGTAATAAGTCTCTTTTTCATGGGGAGTTCAGCAGTGTAAGGATGAAATGATGTAAACGTGTTTTTAGTTCGTTGAGTTAAGCCGCTCGTGTAATTTCAAAACCTGAGGGATAACCAACTCCACTTCATCATTTCGGATAACAAAGTCAGCTTTGCTCTCTTTCACTAATTCCGGCAACTGGTTATTCATGATCATCTCAATGTCAGTTTTTGAACGATGGCGATCCCGCGCCAGAACCCGTTTTATTCGCACCTCTACCGGGGCAGACACTACGATAATCTTGTCTAAGGAGCGGTACGATCCGGACTCGAAAAGCAGGGCCGCCTCCTTTAACACATATTTAACATTTCCCCGCGCGGCAACCCATTGCTTGTAATCTTCACCCACGCGGGGATGAACCAGTTCGTTCAATCGTTTGAGTTTCGCCTCGTCATTAAAAACCGTAGCGCTCAAATATTCACGATTCAGCACACCCCGCGCATCGTAAGACAATGTTCCGAATTCTTTTTGGATCTGGCCGATCAATATTCCGTCAGTGGTCATTAACTTTTTCGCTCGGCTATCGGCATCGTATGCGGGCACACCCAATGCATGAAAGATTTTACAGACCAGACTTTTACCCGTACCTATCCCGCCTGTAATTCCAATTTGAAGTGGTGTCTGCATATGCCTAAACAACAGCGTTCATACTGATTCAATTCAATTTAGGAGTAGACAAGGCCAGAATCATGCTTATTCCTGTTCACGAGAACATGAATCAAAATTTAATGGCAATCGAATCTACACTCAGCAACTGGGCGTATTCCGGTAATCCCACGATTTCAGGAAGCAGGAACATTCCGCCTGCTCTGCCTTTACTTTCAACCCGCGCCTGAATTTGGCCTGCCCGCGATTCAAAATCCGGGCGTAGATTTCTGGGAATCTGACAAACGATGGTCACGCTGTCGAGATTGACCAGCCGGCCCCGGGAGGGAACGCTGGTAACCTGAACCACAATTTTTCGCTCCACCACTTCAACGGGTCCAACTTCAAACATGACCGTAACTACGGGTGGATTGCGCTTCAGGGACTCCCCATTGGGTATCGTCACTTCCAATTCTTCGCGATAGGAATTATCCAGAATTGATTTCGAAACCGGAATGAAAAAAGAATCCGGCAGTTGATGAAGTAATTTCCGCGGGCCCTCAATTTCAACTGAATCGGGCAGGATGACCACAGCACTGATTCGACCATACCCTTCAATGAAGGTAACCATGCTTAAATCAGGATACAGTTTGTACTGATGTGTGTCGCGCTCATCCAGTTGAAGATAAAGCGTATCCGTAACGACATGGTTAATTTGCAAACTCCCCAATTGATTGGAAAGCAACACAGGCAAGGTGCTTCCAACAATCTTCTTTACCTCGGTGGGTCTTTCCAGCGGAATAACCACCTCGGATTGACGCAACCCCACACTCTTTCTAAATAGTTCCCAACCATTGCCCTTTACATTGAGCTTAACGTGATGGGGCAGCGTACCAATCGGTGCAAACTGTTCCTGATTGTACTCAAAGCGGAGCGGAAAGTTAATGTTTGTTGAGTACGTTTTATTGAATGCATTAAAGAGCCAAAAGACTGTGGCTGCAAAAAAGCATAACATTACCGCTCTCCAGTTGGTCCGGTTGAATTGAAAAAGATTAATGAAAACTTTAAACAAGTTCATAAACTAACCGGAATTTTTGGGATTGCCTTGCAGCAACCCTCGTGGGTAATGACCTACGCTGTGGTTGTCTTTTTACCGGCTACTGCTTTTGTTGACTCCATCGAAACAGAAGACTTTGAGAATTTAATCCGGCCTCCACGTTCAACTTCAATGATAAACGTGTCATCCTCAATTTCGGCAATGCGTCCATGCATGCCCCCAATGGTCACTATGTAATCCCCTTTTTTTATTTCCTCCACAAACTTCTTTTGATCTTTCGCCTTCTTTTGTTGTGGGCGGATCATAAAGAAGTAGAATACCAGAATAATGGCGCCCATGAATATCAGCTGCATGGTCATTCCACTACCCGGTTGTGCTTGCAATAAGATTGAATACGTCATATCATGTAAAATTTTGGGCCGCTAAGTTACCCGAATAAAAGAAACATCCCAAACCACCTGGTTTGGGATGCTTTAATGAACTTGTTTAGTGTTGCTTACTTCACCGGACCATTGGCTCCGTCTGCTTTGGGCGTAACCATGGCTTTGAAACGGAGCGTAGTTACTTTGGGCCAGGTATTGGCCGTAACGGTAATCGTCTTATTGTTGATTCCGGGTTTTCCACTGCTGTCAAACTCAGCTGTGATCTGGCCAGTTTCCCCAACGGGAATCGGCTCTTGCGACCAGGTTGGTACCGTACATCCACATGACGGCTGAGCACTTTGAATGATCAACGGTGCCTCACCTGTATTCTTCACTTTATAAACATAGGTCACTTTTTGGCCTTCGGTAATCGTTCCAAAATCATGTTCAATTTTTTCAAATTGTGCTACCGGAAGGGGGCCTTCAGGTTTTTCCTCCGAAACGGGAGTAGCGCTGGGTGTGGTTGAAGGCGTGGTGTTCTTATTGCCTTCGATCTGAGCCAGTCGGCTTTCCAGCTCGGCAATTCGCTTTTCAGCCGCCCGGTCGTTGCAACTCCCCAACACAACCACCAGCGCCACAGCTGTCAACAATCTGAATGTGATTTTCATATAGGTTACTTTTAGATTTAGTTCCTTAATTATCGTTCAAAACTAGAGGTGACCACCGAGATTTACCATCTTGTTTGCCGGATTAACAATTCGTTAACTGTTCTTGTTCCCTCGAATTTGCTCCAGTAACTCGTCCACATCGTCCAATAAACGCTGGGCCTTATCCTGTGCTTCAGAAACTACTTTTTGGCCTTGCGATTTGGCTTCGGTGGTTAAGGGGGTCTCCTTACCGGCAACCAAATCGGCCAGAAAATCTTCCAAAATCTTTTTGTACTTATCCAGTTGAAAGGAAAGTTTTTCGCGTGTATTTGATCCCTTATCTGGTGCATACAAGATTCCCAGCACCGCACCAACGGCTGCTCCGGCCAGAAAGGCCATCAGCGTATTACTTCCTTTTTTGCCCATAGCTAAGCGAGTTAGGACGTCAAAGATAGTACATCAGTCCTTTTTTGAAAAGCTATTTGTTGTCAATCAACCCGCGACCGCTTTTCTTGATCGCTCCTGAGTCCTTCATCGACTTGGCAATTACGTCCAAAATCCCATTTACAAACTGGCGACTTTTGGGGGTACTGTATTCCTTGGTAAGTTCAATGTATTCATTGATCGTAACCTTTACCGGGATGTTCGGAAAATGAATCATCTCGGCCAATGCCATTTCCAAAATCACTCGATCCGTTAATGGCAATCGATCGACCTCCCAGTTCTTGGTGTTTTGTGCAATCAGTTGCTTGTATTGTACTTCCAGATCCACCGTGTTTTTGAAAAGTTTACTGATGAACAGTTTATCGTCTTCCCAATCAAGGGAAAGTTTTTGCAAGGTTATCTGATCGGTATCAAACGATTTAATCGTCTTATCCACAAGGCTTCTGATGATGTCGCGGTCTTCCGCCCATCGAATGTCTTCCGCCTCAAAGAAATCATTTATGGGGCCTGCACCCAGAATCAGCTTACGCACGATATGTTTAATAAGATCCCGTTGATGTACTTCATCCGGTTTTTTGGTGGCGATAAACTCCTGATAGTTGGTGTTTTCCTTGATTACTTCGCGAAACCAGGCGCGTACGGTATCTCTATGCTGCACCCAAAAGCCGGATTTCAAAAGTTGAGTAGTAAGTTCCTTGTTAGTACGCAGGGCCGTAATCCAGAGGTGGTTAACAAAATGACTGTGGTTAACCTTTTTTTCAGCGGCAGCCAGTTCCGCAAACTCAAGCAACAACCCTAAGACATTGTAATAAAGTCCAGTAAGCTTTTCAATTTCCACCACCAGACTCTTGGAAAGAAAATTCTGGTCTTTCGTGACCTGCTTTTCAAATAAGTCCAGGGCTTCGGTAACAACCTTTTCAATTCTGGGATCGGGGCTTTCGGTTACCTCCTTGCCCTTAAATCTGCGTTCAAAAAGTTGAAGGGCAATCTTCTTCTGCTTACGGAGCAATTCCTTGTCCTGAGGCTCCATCGAATTCAAGTCCGGCTGAAATTTCTCATCGATTAAATCCAATGCCAAAAGATGATTGGCTTCCCGGCACTGGCCAAAGGCGAAAAGGCTTTGCATGATCTTGATGCGGAGCGTGCGTCTGTTAAGCATGAATGAAGAACGTTTTTTGTGGCCCCAAAAGTACGCAAGCCGCATAAAAGAAGAAAGCCCGAAATCTGCTCCGGGCTTTCATAGGATGAATACTAATTCCTGCTTCTGAGGTTTCCTATTTCTCGGATTCGCTTTTCAGAAAGTTGGATCGCAGCTTCCTGGCTGCTGATTTTTTCCTGATCGGCAAACGCCAGAATTGACAGACACGTGTCATAAATCTTTTCCGCCTGCTGGTAAGCGCGCTGGCGATTGTAATTCCCCAGGTATTCATTATAAACATTGATCAGTCCTCCGGCATTGATCAAAAAGTCAGGAGCAAAGACAATGCCCCGATCGGCCAACATGTAACCATGCTTCACCTCGTCTTTCAACTGGTTGTTGGCTGCTCCGGCAATCATGGCACATTTCAGGAGTGGAATTGTTTCATCATTTACGGTAGCCCCTAAGGCGCAGGGGGCGTAGATATCCAGATCGAGTGAATAAATTTCATCCTGGGGAACCGGGATGGCACCGGTCTTATTCGCTAACGCATCCACCTTCGCCTGCGAAATGTCGGTGATAAAAACTCTGGCATTCTCTTTTATCAAATGCTCAACTAAGTGCATTCCAACCTGACCTACTCCCTGAACTCCGATGCGCTTTCCGGTAAGGTCATCCTTGCCAAACACTTTTTTGGCAGTGGCTTTCATCCCCAAATAAACCCCATACGCAGTAACCGGAGAGGGATCTCCACCCCCACCCATGGATTCCGGTAAGCCAGTCACATATTTTGTCTCCATGGCAATGTATTCCATATCGCTGGTCTTCATGTTTACGTCTTCAGCGGTATAGTATTTGCCACCTAAGCTGTTCACAAATTTTCCAAACCTCCGCATGAAGGCCTCCGTTTTTACCCGGTTGGCATCGCCTATGATCACCGCTTTACCTCCACCCAGATTTAATCCGCTGATCGCAGCCTTAAACGTCATGCCGCGCGATAAGCGCAACACATCAGTCAACGCTTCCTGTTCCGTGGCATAACTCCACATACGAGTACCCCCCAATGCCGGACCCAAGGTCGTATTGTGAATGGCAATGATGGCCCTGAGACCGGTTGCTTCATCGTGGCAAAAAACAACTTGTTCATGACCCCACTGCGTAACGGCTCCAAAGACTCCGGTGCTGGATTTTTCTAATTCTTTAATCTGCATGGACATTTGTTTTAGTGGATTAACTACTTTTACCAACCTTGATTAAAGCCACAAGACTTAACCATTGGCGGCACAAAATTATTTTAAAAACCCTTATTTTTCAACGATTCAATCGTTTGCGATAACTAAAACAATAATCTTCCGTTTTATGAGGACCGGCCTAATTTTCTTCTCGTGAATTCTGCGCTGGCCAAACTAACTATGTTCGATGAAGGAACTTAAGTATCTCAATAAATACCTGCTTAAATACAAATGGCACCTGATCCTGGGGTTGGTGTTCGTGATCATCTCCAACATTTTTCAGATCATTCCGGCCCAAATGGTGCGGCATTCCATTGACCTGGTGGTCGATAATATTCGGGTTTATCGTTCTTTTAATGGCAGCACTTCGCAGGATAATTTTTTTGGAATTTTTGCCCGGGGAATTCTCTTGTATGCAGTACTGATTCTTGTGATGGCCTTGCTGCGCGGGGTCTTTCTGTATTTCGTGCGACAAACGTTAATAGTTATGAGCAGGCTTGTCGAGTACGATATAAAGAATGAAATCTTTGAGCACTACCAGAGTTTGCCGCTGAGCTTTTATCGGAGAAACAGTACGGGCGATTTGATGAACCGCATCAGCGAAGATGTAGGCCGCGTACGAATGTACCTGGGTCCTTCCATCATGTACGGCCTGCAGCTGATTACGCTCTTTATCATGCTTATCCCCATCATGTTTGCAATTAGTGCCAAGCTGACCTGGTATGCATTAATTCCGCTGCCGCTGCTTTCCATTAGTATATTCTATGTAAACAATATTATTGAGCATCGTTCCGAACAAATTCAGAAAAGTCAATCGCGGCTGAGTACGTTTGTACAAGAAGCCTTTTCGGGAATCCGTGTTTTAAAATCCTTTACCCGGGAGCATGAATCGGTGCTTAATTTCACCAAAGAAACCGATGAATATAAACGACAGTCGCTGAAGTTAACGCGGGTGCAGGCCTTGTTTTTTCCTCTGATCATGGGATTGATCGGATTGAGCACTGTGCTTACGGTATATGCCGGAAGTGTAGAAGTAATTAACGGAGCCCTCACCTTTGGTAACATTGCCGAGTTTATCATTTATGTAAACTTATTGACCTGGCCGGTAACCTCACTGGGTTGGACCAGCAGCCTGGTACAACGGGCAGAAGCTTCGCAAAAGCGAATCAATGAATTTTTGAGGACCCGCACTGATATCCAATCAGAAAAAAATCTGGAACAAGAGCTTCAGGGAAAGGTTGAGTTTGATCGGGTGTCATTTACCTACCCGGATACCGGCATTCGGGCTTTGCGGAATGTGTCTTTCAAAATTCTACCGGGAGAGTCGTTGGCCATAATCGGAACTACCGGCTCCGGAAAAAGTACAGTCGCCAATTTGATTAGCCGATTGTACGATGTTACCGAAGGAGAAATCCGGATTGACGATATCCCGATACGTCATTACAATTTGTTGTGTCTGCGCAGTCAAACCGGGGTTGTTCCGCAAGATGTCTTTTTGTTCAGTGATACGATTTACAACAACATTGCTTTTGGTTTAACCCATCCGGAAGAAAATAAAATCTTACAGGCCGCCAGGGATGCCGATGTATACAACAACATCATCGCATTCCCGCAAGGATTTAATACGCGCGTGGGTGAGCGAGGCATCACACTTTCAGGAGGGCAAAAGCAACGGGTTTCCATTGCCCGCGCAGTAGTTCGTGAACCAAAGATTCTGATTTTGGATGACGCCCTTTCTGCCGTAGACACCAAAACAGAAAACACGATTCTCAACAGCATGAAAAAAATCATGCAAGGCCGAACCAGCATCATCATATCGCACCGGGTATCCTCGGCCAAACTGGCCAATAAGATTATTGTGCTGCACGATGGGCAAATCATTGAAGAAGGAACGCACGAGATGTTGTTGGCCAATAGTGGGGCGTACCGCGAATTGTTCGAAAAACAGATGCAGCTGGATGAGGTAGCGGAATGACCTTAAAAACTTATTCGTACTCCCAGACATCCAAATCCGCGAGGCGTTAGCGGTCGGTCAGCGATCTCCAGCAGGAGACTTCCTTCACCAAACAGCGTAAGGGGTGCATCCTGAAAAGTGTATTCCAATCCTACTATTCCCTCCGGGCCGAAATCAAGATCATTCTTGATGTCTGTCCCTTGGATAAAAGGCGCATCCCGCTCCTGAAAGCGATACTGCACCTTGGCCGATTTCAGCATTCCGCCAACCCCCCAATACCAATCCACTTTCCCGATCAGATTCTCCATCTGCACCGGATAGTGCAACAGATAACGCGCCTGCAAATAAAGGGTGCTTTGAACTGTATGATTCTGATACCGGTATTCATCGTATTCCGGGTACTCATTAAATGAATTGATGTAATAGTTGTTGTGCCAATGAGCCGGAGCCGAACCCACCATAATTTCAAAGGCGCGGTCGCGGCTCACAAATTTCTTGTAGGTAACGCTCATGGGATCGCCCAACCGAACGCCCACTGATTGCTTCTGAGAAAATGCTGAAAGCGAAACTAATACGAAAAGTAATATCCAGGAGTAGTTCATAACACACTTTACTTCTTGCTCAAAAACGGAACAAGACAGCAAATGTTATGTACTTATGAAAGCATTAAAAGAATTTTGCGTTAAAATACATACCGTAAGCCAACGCCTCCCTGAAATCGCTGATAGCCAGGATCTAATAATACATCGGTAAACCATTCTATTTCGATGAATGCCGAAAGGGGAAGGGAGAAATAGGAATATTCAAAGCCCAGAATTCCTGTCGGGCCATAAGTAAAACGACTCTCTTCGAATTTCCCAAATCGACTTTCAAAGGCACCGTCTTCATACAAGTAGTCATACGTGAGTGTAGTACTTCGCCATTGCCATCCTAAACCTGCATAGAGTTGCAATCCCTTAGAAATCTTTTCCGCGTTCCACTGATAAAGAAATTTCGCTTCTAAAAACCAGTCGGTGGTCGTCTTGTGGGCAAGGTATTGAATTGATTCAGCGCCTTCAAGGGTATCGGGCAGGTACGTCTGAAATGCGTTGCGATAATATTCATTGTAAAGTCCGCTGGCCGCTTTGCCACCATCCACAGCGAACGACCAATGTTTGTTCGGATAGAACTTGTACGTCAAGGCAAAGGGATCTCCTAATTTCATTCCTATGCCTTGATAGGGATATTGACTGGTCTCAAAAATCGGGCACATGATGCGTGCTTTACTGCGTGTTACGTTGGGTTGCCGAAATGTGCTGCTTTTCGGGCTCTTTCGCACCTGTCCATGCGTTATTGAAGTGCTTCCGAGAAACGCCAACAGAAAAAATAAAGCCAATTCCTTGAGACGCATTAGAGCAAATATAACTCTTTTGCGGACACTTGGGGGTGAGCCGACATTTTACGGGGGTGAACGTCACACTACCTCTTTGTATTGCATTTTATGAAGTTGGGCATACAGACCTTCCTGTGCCAGCAACCATTCATGCGTACCCGTTTCCTTGATCTCCCCCTTCTCTAAAACGAGAATTTTACTGGCCTTTTGAATGGTGGAAAGTCTATGGGCGATAACAATGGACGTTCGGCCGGTCATCATCTTGGAAATTGCCTCTTGAATCATTTCCTCCGTCTCACTATCTACTGAGGAAGTAGCCTCGTCCAACACCAGAATTCTTGGGTCATACACCATTGCCCGAATGAACGACAGTAATTGTCGCTGACCTACGGAAAGTGTTGACCCCCGCTCCATCACATTGTAATTCAGACCACCGGGTAGCCGGTCGATAAATTTGCGTGCCCCTACCAAATCGGCAGCATGCAAGATCATATCATCGGTCACCTCCGGATTACCGAGCGTAATGTTGTAACGGATTGTATCCGAGAACAGGAACACATCTTGCAGCACTACACCAATATTCTTACGCAAGGCAGCGAGGTCATACTCTTTTATATCCACCCCGTCTACGCGAATGGTGCCGCGATTGATTTCGTAAAATCGATTCAGCAAATTGATGATGGACGACTTACCTGCACCCGTGGCACCTACTAATGCGATCGTCTCGCCTTCCTTAATTTCGAGGGTGATGTTTTTAAGAACATAATCCACATCGTTATAGGCAAACCAAACATGATCAAACTGAACCGCCCCTTTTACCGAATTGGGTTTGTAACTGCCGTTGCTTACAACATCCGCTTGATCATCCAACAGGTTAATGATTCGCGAAGAACTCACAATCCCCATTTGCAAGGTATTGTATCGGTCGGCAATCATCCGGATGGGGCGGAAGAACATTTGAATATACATGATAAATGCAGTCAGCGTTCCGATGGTAATGCCGGTTTGTTCCTGATTGATGACCCCTTTGGCACCATACCAAACCAACAAGCCAATTCCCATCGCGGCTATAATTTCTGCTACCGGAAAATAAACCGAGTAATACAAAACTGACTGGAGGTTGGCATCGCGATGCTCTTTATTGATCTCCTGAAATTTTTCAAACTCCCGCTTTTCACTACCAAACATTTGCACGATGTTCATTCCGGTTAAGTGCTCTTGAACAAATGAATTCAGGTTGGCAACCGCATTCCGCACGTCATTAAATGCCACTTTAATTTTCTCTTTAAAAATGTAGGTGGAGAGCAACATCAACGGAATGGTGGATAAGCTTACCAGGGCTAACCGCCAATCGGTGATAAACATGAAAATTAGAATGAAAACGATCTGTAATAAATCACCAGCCATGGCGGCAAGCCCTTCGCTAAATACATCGGCCAGGGTTTCTACATCGGAAATCGTACGGGTTACCAACCGGCCGATAGGAGTTTTATCAAAAAACTTTAACCGCAGTTTAACGATATGTTCATACAATTGAATTCGAATATCTCGAATCACATATTGGCCGATTCGGCCTGAAATGTAAGTGTGAACGTACTGCACGCCAGATTGAATCGCCAGCAAGGCCAGAATCAGAATCATGATATAAACCATGTCCCAATACTTTCCATACGCTACGTGCGCATCCAGGGTGTACTGAATGAGCATCGGCCGCAAGGGCGTCAGCAATCCCAACAACACCGTAAGCAGCACCAAAAAATAAAACCGGCCTTTATAGGGTCGAATGAATTTCATAATCCGCCCCAGCACTTTCCAGTCAATAATGTTGCCGCTGCTTACTTTCTCTTTTTCCATGAACCGGGGCGTGAATTAAGCGACAGATTATAAGAAGATTGATTTTGGATACTTGACATGAACCAGGTATAAGGCATCGGCCGGAACATTCATGCCGGCCTGTTTACGATCTTTACTTCTTAAAACTTCTTGAAACTGTTTCAGATTGATCTTTTTTGAACCCACATTTAAAAGTGTACCGACAATCGATCGCACCATACCCCGCAAAAACCGGTTGGCGGTAATCGTAAAAACGAGCCTGTCTCCCCTTTGATTCCATTTTGCCGATTTAATGTTGCAAATAAAATGATTTACATCGGTGTTTACCTTGCTGAAGCATTGAAAGTCATGCTCCCCCAGCAATAACGCGGTAGCTCGCTCCATGGTTACCAGATCCAACTCGCGAAAGAAATAATACGCCCGGCCCACTAAAATAGGGTCCTTCTCACGGGTAATGTGGTATTCATAGGTTCTATCGAGGGCATCGTACCGGGCGCTGGCGTCCGGTTTAACCGGCCGAATCGAACGAATGGCAATGAAGCGAGGTAAAATAGAATTAAGCTTCGGAATCCACTCCGCTTCATTGAGCGTACGTTCGATATCCGCATGGAAAAACTGCTGCACACAATGAACCCCCGTATCGGTGCGGCCACTTCCGGTAATATTGATTTTCTTTCTGAACACTTTGGTTAGGCAATCTTCAACCACCTGCTGCACGCTGACAGCGTTGGGCTGGTTTTGCCAACCGTGGTATGGAGTACCATTATAGGTTATTTCGAAAAAGTATCTCATCATAATTGTCTATTGACAATTATCCATTTGGATTCTCGTAAATAACCGCAGCTCCTTGCCCAACGCCTATACACATGGTTGCCAATCCGTATTTTACGTTTCGTTTCTGCATTTCATGAATCAGCGTGGCACTGATACGAACTCCGCTGCAACCAAGAGGATGACCAATCGCAATTGCACCCCCATTTACGTTGACAAGGTCCGGGTTAAGATCCAGATCGCGAATACAGGCGATTGACTGAGCCGCAAAAGCTTCATTCAATTCAATCAAGCCAATGTCGGATATTTTTATACCGGCACGTTGTACGGCCTTCTTTACGGCCGGTACCGGACCTACACCCATGTAGGCAGGATCCACCCCGGCCACCGCCATTGCCACAACCCGTGCAAGAGGTTTTTGACTCAGGCTTTTCAATACCTCCTCATTTACCACCAGGGCGGCCGCTGCACCATCGTTAATACCCGATGAATTTCCAGCCGTAACTGTTCCCTTCTCTTTAAATGCCGGCTTTAACAAAGCCAACTTCTCCATCGAGGTTTCGCGTGGATACTCATCCTTCGTAAACTCATATGAAACTTTGACTTTACTTACGAGTACAGGAATTAACTCCTCCTGAAAGCGATTTAACGTTCGGGCTGCAGAATATTTTTGTTGAGATGCTAATCCAAAACGATCTTGTTCCTCGCGTGTTATTTTCCACTTCGCTGCAACATTCTCAGCTGTTTCGCCCATGGAATAGGGATGATACAATTGAGAAAGTTTGGAATTAACAAACCGCCAGCCGATGGTTGTATCGTACACTTCTGCTTTGCGTGAAAAAGGTTCCTCTGCCTTGGCCATGACAAACGGAGCCCGGCTCATACTTTCTACCCCTCCGGCAATGTAACACACACCGTCTCCGTGTACGATTCCACGCGATGCATCCATGATGGCTTGCAACCCCGAGGCGCACAGCCGGTTAACGGTAACACCCCCCACCTCTTTCGGTAAGCCCGCCAACAACAAGGCCATGCGCGCCACATTGCGGTTATCTTCGCCTGCCTGGTTGGCTGCACCAAATACCACATCCTCAATCAGGGTTGTGTCCACGGTTGGATTGCGCTCCATCAATTTTTTGATGACCAGGGCCGCCAGATCATCAGGCCGGACCGAAGCTAGGGTACCCCCGAATTTCCCCACCGGTGTCCGTAGGATGTCCAGAATGTATGCGGATTTTGTCATAAAATTTAATGATGCCCTACCTCTGATTTAGTAGTTTTGCGGGCAAGTTAACGCAACCTGACTATGTGGCAAAGGATACAAACCGTGTTTCTGATTTTCGTGGTGATTAGCATGGTGTTGAGCCTCTTTTTACCCATCTGGAAGTTTGCTGAAGCAGATGGTGTTAAGGAATATCAATTATATCCGTTGCATTTTACCACCATCGATAACGGTCAACGAATCACCACCTATTTTCCATACTCCATTACAGCCATATTAATGGTGGCTGCAGCCACACTCGCGGTCATGGAAATTCGCAGGTATGACAACCGGATGACTCAAATTAAACTGGGCACTTTAAATTCACTTCTTCTTGCAGGCGTCATGATTTGTGTGGTCCTCTTCTACAACAACGCAACCAAAGAATTCGGGTACGGACGGTATGGGTTAAGTTTATGGATTCCCTTTATCGGTGTGGCCTGCAACTGGCTGGCCATCCGGTTTATACGCAGAGATGAAAAGCTGGTACGCGACTCTGACCGGATCCGATAACCTTTTCATTGACTTATTGTTTTATTACAAATCAATATCACGCGATATGGCACTTACTAAACTTGGACCGGCCGATGCGAATACGGTGGGCAATCTTCCGGCTGTCGGGTCATCGGCTCCTGATTTTACATTAACAGCCAATTCAATGAAGGATGTTCACCTGCGCGATTTTGCGGGCAAAAACATTGTGCTTAATATTTTCCCCAGCGTGGATACGGGCGTGTGTTCTACCTCGGTCCGGGAATTTAACAAGCGGGTTGCCTCGGTGGATAACACTGTTGTACTCTGCATTTCCAAAGATCTGCCCTTTGCCCAGAAAAGATTTTGCGGAGCCGAAGGAATCGATCGGGCCATTACCCTCTCTGATTTTCGCAATCGTGGATTTGGCAGCGCCTATGGCGTGGAGTTACTGGACAGCGGCTTTGCCGGTTTATTTGCCCGGGCGGTGGTGGTGATTGATCCGAAAGGAAAAGTTATATACACCGAACTGGTTCCAACCATTGGTCAGGAACCGAACTATGAGGATGCACTGAAAGCAATCTAACCCATATCTTTTCTTTACCGCCAGGCATTAATTGAAATTAGGACCCTTCGAATCGAAGGGTTTTTCATTTCCTTACTTTTTCAATTACCTTTTGAAATCTAAATCCAAGCCCATGAGAAAGTTCACCGTACTTTTCGCATGCCTCATTCTTTCCGTTGGCGTTTTTGCACAAAATCAGGGCCGCTATTATATAACAGCCGACCGGGTGTTTGATGGTGAAACCATGCACGAAGGTTGGGCGGTAGTGGTGGAAGGCAACAAGATTATTGCCGTTGGCCCTAAAAACCAGGTGCGAGAACCAGTCGGATCAACCCAGTTAAATTTCTCTAATTCCACACTTACTCCGGGATTAATTGAGGGGCATTCCCATTTACTCTTATATCCCTACAACATTACAGATTGGGATACCCAGGTTTTAAAAGAAACTGACGCCTATCGAACTGCCCGTGCCACCGTGCATGCCCGCAATACCTTGATGGCCGGGTTTACAACCGCCCGCGATTTAGGCACAGAAGGTGCTGGCTATTCCGATGTGGCTCTAAAACGCGCAATTGATGAAGGCATCATTCCGGGTCCACGCTTGCTGGTGGCCGGCAGGGCTATTGTTTCCACAGGCTCTTACGGGCCGAAAGGGTATGACCACGATCAGCAAATCATGCTGGGAGCAGAAGCCGCTGATGGCGATGATTTAATACGCGTTGTGCGCAATCAGATTGGCAAAGGCGCTGATTTTATTAAGATTTATGCGGACTACCGATGGGGTATGCAAGGCGAAGATCAACCGTCATTCACACTGGATGAACTAAAACTAATCAATGAAGTTACACGCAGCAGCGGGCGGGTGATGGTGTGCCATGCCAAATCGAAAGAAGCAATCAAGCGGGCGGTGCTGGCCGGTGCCGAAACCATTGAGCATGGCGATTTCATTGATTTGGAAATTGGTAAATTGATGAAAGCTCATAATGTGACCTTCATTCCTACACTGGCTGCCGTTGATGTAATCTCACAATACCGGGGGTGGAAAAAAGGAGTCTCACCAGAACCTGCCAACGTGACCAACAAAAAGAAAAGTTTTAAAGAAGCGTTGGCTTCCGGGGTTACCATTGGTATGGGGGGCGATGTGGGTGTGTTTCCTCACGGAAACAATGTGTTGGAAATGGAATTGATGGTTGAATACGGGATGAACCCTTTTGAAGTATTGAAAGCCGCAACCAGTGTAAATGCCCGGGCTTTTCATTTGGAGAACCAGGTAGGCTTCATTAAAGAGGGCTTGAAGGCTGATCTGGTTGTCGTTAGCGGTGACCCTTCCAAAAATATTTCAGATGTGCGGAATGTAAAATTTGTAATGAAGGACGGTGTGGTTTATCGAAATGAGAAATAGAAAACGTACCTTGAAGTAGTCTTTTTTGATTACTTAAATAACAATGTGATGAACCGTAAACAAGCATTAAAAGCGCTTGCAGCTTCTGCTGCCAGTGCCGTTGCAATACCCCAACTTGCGAAAGGTATGGATGTTCTTTCAAGCGAATTGAAAACCAAAATCAATCATTCGGTATGCCAATGGTGTTATGGCTCGATTCCGCTCGAAGAATTTGCCCGGGCTGCCAAAGAGATCGGCTTGAAATCGATTGAATTACTGGGGCCGGATCAATGGGCAGTGGTTCAAAAACACGGGCTTACCTGCGCGATGGCGTATGTTACTGACCTGGGGTTGAACAAAGGATTTAATGATCCTTCCCTGCACGGAAAATTCCTGAAAGACTTCTCCACCAACATCCCCAAAGCAGCCGATGCCGGATTGAAGAGCGTAATTTGTTTTAGCGGCAATGCCAATGGGTTGAGTTACGAACAAGGCTTGGAAAATTGTGCCATTGGGCTAGCTCCTGTTTTAAAAGTAGCTGAGAAGTACAATGTCTTGGTTCAAATGGAACTCCTCAATAGCAAGGTAGACCATAAGGACTACCAATGCGACCATACCGAGTGGGGTGTTAAACTTTGCGAAAAACTAGGTTCTCCCAATTTTAAACTTCTGTATGATATCTATCACATGCAGATCATGGAGGGCGATGTAATTGCCACCATCCGAAAACATCAAAAATACATTGGCCATTATCATACGGGGGGGGTGCCCGGCAGAAATGAAATAGACGAAACGCAAGAACTTTACTACCCGGCCATAATGAAAGCGATTGTAGAAACTGGGTTTAACGGGTTTGTTGCCCAGGAATTTATCCCAAAACGGCCGGATAAGCTGGCGTCCCTGAAACAGGGTGTAGGGATTTGTGATGTATAGTACGCTTTGATCCCGATTAATGGGAAGAGTTGTAAAATAAAGGATCCCTTCCGCACGTCTATTCATACGGCAGTGTTAATTTCTAATGAATAAAATAAAAGTGATTATCACCGGAGCAACCGGAATGGTAGGCGAAGGTGTTTTATTGCATTGTCTCCAGACCGAATCCGTTGCGGAAGTGTTGATGCTCAACCGCAGACCCTTTGGAGTTAGGCACCCAAAGTTGAAAGAACTTATCGTTCCCAATTTTCTGGAAATCGAAAGGTATAAGGACTCATTAATCGGCTACGATGCTTGTTTCTTTTGTGCCGGAATAAGTTCTGTAGGAATGAGCGAAGCAGATTATACCCGCATTACCTATGAAACTACCCTTGCTGTAGCCGCTCTTCTGGCTCGATTGAATGAGACCATGGTATTCAATTATGTATCCGGAGCGCTTACGGATGCGAAAGGGAAGCAGATGTGGCAACGCGTTAAAGGTCGTACTGAAAATGAATTAATGCAGCTCCCATTCCGGGGTCAGTATAATTTCAGACCTGGTGTTATGACGCCTGTCGGTGGTCAGAAAAATGTGCGGTGGTTTTTTAAACCCTTTATCTGGATTTTCCGGACTTTATCTCCATCTCAGACGCTCTCTCTGCACGAGGTAGGTGAAGCGATGGTGCACGCGGTTACCCGCGGTTACCATAAGCAAGTGCTAGAGATCAGCGATGTCCGCCAGTTAGCAAAATAATTCCGGATATATTTATCGCGATAAGCGAACCCGGGCATCATCTGCCCGAATGTTGAATCGGGCAGTACCCTGTGCGGCTGTTGTTAATCTTGTACGGCTTTCCGATTGTTCAATAATCTCAAAACCACCTTCGGTACTTACGCGGGCATCATCATGACGGATATCAAACCGACCGCCACCCCCAAGGATTTTCAAAGCAATCAAACCATCCTGGGCATCAATGGTATAATCTCCATTTTCAGCCAATGAAGTTTCTACCATAAAATCACCATCATCTATTTGCGCCCGGATCGTTGAAAAATTTGCATTTTTTACTTCAACATCGGCATCATCGGCATCCACTTCCAATAAACCCTGGCCACGATCCATGCGCAAGTCGCCATCATCCAATTTCACCATGAAACTATTACCCATGCAACCGGTCAGTTCAATGTCTGCGTCATCGAGATCAAGTTCGATTGAACCGTGAACCGATTTAATGAAATAGTCCCCATCATCCCCATCGATTCTCAGACTCACGCCTTCGGGTATCTCCAGATTGATGGTATATTTCTCATTGTAATAGCCAATGATTCCCACCGTTGATCTGCGGGTTTGCTCACGAATGGTGAGATTCCCTTCCCGCTCGGAAACATCAACTTGAAATTCTTCCTCCCCGAAAACCAATCCCTTGGAATTTACCTCACGATCAATTTTTACACGAGCCGTGGTGCGAGCAGACCCCACAATAAAAACTTTCGCATCGGAAGCCTCGAGCTCAAGAATACCGACTGGACTTATTTTGTACTCCTTATCAAGGTGATAGTCGCCAATTTTTGTGGATTGGGCGGATGCAGTCAATCCGGTGAAAAGAACTGCTACGGATAAAATTGATTTCATGCGAATCAGGGTTTGCCTGGTAAGACGCACAGTGAGCACAAAAGGTTGCAGTACGCCTGCAAGTACCCGTTGAAGATTAATTTACAGGTTGTACCAGGTTTTCCGGCCGCTTGTGTTTCCAGCGCTTATGGCTCCAGAGCCAATACTCAGGCTTGGCAATAATATCCAATTCCAGCAAATGGTTGATACGTCTGGTGATCTCCCCGTACCCGGTCTTTTGCGGCTCTTCCATTGCTTCGATAAACTCGTACGTATAATACCCACGCTTTACTTTGTTTATCCGCAAATACAAGACAGGAAAATTAAATTCCTTGGCATACTTCTCTGCACCGAAAATCATAGCCGTGTCCTGATTCAGAAATGTACCCCAATAACAGTTGTGGGATTTACTGGGCCATTGGTCGATCCCAAAAATTATAGCCCGCAGTCCTTCCCCTGATTCAAATTCCTGCTTTGCAACCTTGGTTGATACCATTCTCAACCCGTACTGACTGCGGGAAGCCCGCATTTTGGCATCAAAGAATTCATTCTTAAGGGTTCGATAAAGGGCAACCGCCTTATGCTTTATTTCCGAGTCAATCGCTACTGCAAAGAGCTCCCAATTGTTATAATGACCTCCGGCAATGATTACACTTTGTCCGCTGTCGTGAAAACGATCGCAAAATTCAGGGTTCAATAATTTCATCCGCTGCTTCACTTCCTGTTCGGAAATCGTGAAGACTTTGATACTTTCCACCATTAAATCACAGAAATGACGATAGAAGCCTTGCGCAATTTGTTCATGCTCAGCTGGTAATCTTTCGGGAAAGGAATTGACTATATTCTGAAATACTACTTGCTTCCGATAGCCAACTACCTTATACATCAATACATATAATCCATCCGACAGGAGATACAAGACCGGATATGGCAAATAGGAAATGGGAAGGAGGAGCCCATAAAAGAAAAGCAGGTTAAGAATTCGCATTGCTAATAGTCAATTCGCATGATCCCTAATTTCTGGCAAACAAGTTCCTGAATTAAAAAATACTCGGAAGCAGGCTTTACTCATTTCTCGACTATTCACGGGCCGTGCCTTGATGCGTTAAAACTTGATCAACCGGTCGTTTGTATTTCCACCGCTTATGACTCCATAGCCAATATTGGGGTGTTTTTAAGATGTCTTGCTCAAGCAAATCGTTAACGCGTTGGGTGATGTAGCCATATTCTGATTGAGGAGCTTCAATTACTTCTGTAAACTCATAGGTATAGTGCCCCCGTTTTACCTTATTAATTCGTCCATAGATCACTGGATAGTTATAGGCCTTGCTGTACTTTTCCACTCCAAAATTCATTGCGGTATCCTGATTAAGAAAAGTACCCCAATAACATTTTTTAGGATTTACTGGTGATTGATCGAAAGCGAAGACGATTGCCCGCAACCCCTCGCCTTTATTAAATTCTTCCCAGGTTTGCCGGGTGGGGATCATCTTCAATCCATATCGACTCCGGGATTCTCGCATTTTTGCATCAAAGAATTTATTGGTAAAAGGTCTATACAAAGCTATCGGCTGGTGTTTGATGGATTTGGCTATACTTACCGCTGTTAACTCCCAATTATTTAAATGACCCAATGCCATAATAACACTACGTCCCTGATCATAATACCGATCGATAAATTCAGGATTGATAAATTTGAAATGAAGACTCAATTCCTTTTCAGAAATCGTAAAAACCTTAATGTTCTCAACCGTCAAGTCACACAAATGACGGTAGAAATCACTCATCAATTGTATATGTTCTTCATTCGACTTGTGAGGGAATGAATTAGTAATGTTTCGTATTACCACACTCTTCCTATAGCCTAGTGCTTTATAAAGGATAAAATATAAACAATCAGAAATTACGTACAATACTCTAAACGGAAGTCGTGAGATCGGAATTAATGCTCCGTAGAAAAATATAAGATTCAACAGCTTCATGATCTGATCACAAAGATGCGATTAGTTCTACATACAATTCCGTGAGCTTGCCTTCGGTTTTCCCTGCAGTTTCGATGATGTCCTTGATTACCACCGGCTTCAGGTTGTCAGGATCACAGTCGTCTGTCAGTACAGAAATAGCGCAACATGGCAGCCCCATGTGGTTAGCTACCAATACTTCCGGTATGGTGCTCATTCCCACAGCATCGGCCCCAATCCGATCCAGAAACCGGTACTCGGCCCGGGTCTCGAGGTTGGGACCCATGACAGCCACATATACTCCTTTGTTGAGTTTAATCTTTTTTGCCTTCGCTATTCTGATTAAATGATCATTCAGTTTTTTTGAGTACGGTTGGCTCATATCAGGAAAACGGGGACCAAATACTTCGAAGTTGGGTCCTCTTAATGGATTATCGGGCAACAAATTGATGTGATCATCCAACAACATCAACTGCCCTTTGCTCCACTTCCGGTTTAGATTGCCGGCTGCATTAGAGATCAACAAATAGCGTATGCCCAGCAATTTCATTACCCGTACCGGCAAAGTGATCTGCTGCATGGAATATCCCTCATAATAATGAAAACGCCCTTGCATGGCCAGAACCTTTTTGCCTTTCACATCCCCGTAGATTAACTTCCCTTTATGAAATTCAACCGTAGAAATCGGAAAATGGGGAATTGAATTATAGTTAATGACGATTTGGTTCTTGATTTTCTCAACAAACTTGTTGCCCAACCCGGTTCCCAGGATCACTCCCACTTCTGGTTTGATGATCCCATGCTTCTTCAGGTAATCGGTGGCCTCTTTAATATGTTCAATCATGGTACAGAAAAATCACATGAAGTTAAATGTGATGCGTTTTAAGCAATTTTAGATGTATACGTCTTGCTTTGGAGTTTTGGCCACTTCTAAAAAAAACTGGGCAACTTTTTGGGTAACAGCTTTGAAGTATTTTTCTCCCTTTTCGGAAGTAGCCTGACGCGGATCGCCCACGCCTGTATCATTGGTTACTTGTGTCCACTTGCGTTCAGCCCAGGCCCAACCCTCTTGCATAGCTTTGAATCTAAATTTCTTTGCCTTTCCATCACCTGCTTCACTAAGCGGCCGCACCAGGGTTGGTCGCAAATACATAATCACACTGGTTTCCATTTCTCCAGCATGATCATCCTTGTTCACAAAGTACTCTTTTTGATCTACACTCTTATACCAATCGCAGGAACATAAAAACATGGCTGGAAATTTCAAGCCCAATTCCCGAATCATGGTTTTAAAGTCATTGCCACCATGACTGTTCAAGATAATCAACTTGTGAATCCCCTGCCGGTGCAATACTTCTACTATATCCCGCAGCACTGCAAATTGGGTAGACGGATTCATATTCATATCCAACAACACATCAAACTGCCCGGTGTTTACCCCAAAAGGAATGGCCGGAAGCACAATCACTTTCGCTCCCTGCTCCCACGCCAGCCGTCCGCCTTCCGCAGCAATCTCTTCAGCCTCCATGATGTCGGTTCCGTACGGTAAATGATAATTATGGGCTTCGCACGCTCCCCACGGAAGGACTGCTACTTCAAACGAAGAGTCCTTGATGGTCTTCCAATTGTTTTCTGCAAGAATGTAAGGACGCATATAACTTTATTAAGATGGTAAAGCGATCTGATACGATTTCCCCTTTTTCACGGTAAGTCGATTTTGTCGCAACCAGGGATTATGTCTTTTCAGAATTTTATAATTGCTGCCTTGCTCCTTGGCAAAAGTGACAAGGTCAGGAATTGTTTCACTCACCTCAATATGACGCAAGGGCTCAGGATGATAGAGATGCTCCGCCTTGAGTTTAAACCCGTACTTATCCGGGTGTTCAAAAATTTCTTTTATCGCCAGTATGCGAAACACATACCGGGCCGTTTCATCATTTAAATGGGCATCGTAATAATTATCCACCTGCTGATCTTCCAGGTCGCTGCGGATACCCGCAACGCCCCGGTTATAGGAAGCTGCCACCAACGTCCAGTTGCCGAATTTTTCATACGCCTTTCTGAGATACTTGCAGGCCGCTTCAGTCGACTTAATGGGATCGTACCGTTGATCTACTTCCCTTGAAATCTCCAGGCCTAACTCCTTTCCTGAAGCTTCCCGGATTTGCCAATACCCCACTGCTTCTTTTGGTGAAACCCCATTCATCAAACCACTTTCTATTAAGGGCAAGTACTTAAAGTCTTCGGGAATATCATGAGCCTTCAGGATTTCCGTGATCCGTGGAAGCCAGCGGTTCGCACGCTTCAATAAAAATAACGTACTGCTTTGCAGGTAGATGTTAACCTGCAACTCACGATCCAATCGCTCCATAACATCCGGTACCTGCAGGGGAGCAGGTTCACCCGCAAAGGAAATCTGCTCGGGCAAGTCGTAAGAAATTGCGACAAAAGGTTGCGCGGATTCCCGGATGGGGATGGGCTCCAAAGCTGGCTCCGATTCTTTCGTGCTGGTTCGGGCGGATTGGTCGAACAAAACATAAACAAGCAACAAGCCAATTGAAATCGGTGCCAGTAAATTTAAAAACCGCTGCATTGCTAAAAGTTTGGCGACAACAAATAGCGGGCGTAAAATTCGTCTATTACTTTAACGGCATCCTGGGGTGTGTCTACCAGATTAAAAAGTTCAAGGTCCTCTTCACTGATCATTCCCTCCGGAACCAACACCTTTTTTACCCACTCTACCCACCCGGCCCAGAACTTTTTTCCTACCAATACAATCGGGAAACGACCGATTTTTTTTGTTTGAATAAGCGTAAGCGCTTCCGTCAATTCATCCATCGTACCGAATCCACCCGGCATAATAATGAACCCTTGCGAATACTTGACAAACATCACTTTCCTTACAAAGAAGTAATCAAAGGTGATCAACTTATCAGAATCAATAAAGGGGTTGCCCTTTTGTTCAAACGGAAGAAAAATGTTTAGTCCCACCGATTTACCGCCCGCCCGTTTCGCACCTTTATTACCGGCCTCCATAATACCCGGGCCTCCCCCCGTTACCACGCCATAGCCATGGTTCACCAATTCGGCTGCTATGTCCTCTGCGATTTTATAATACGGGTGGGTTGCCTTTACACGTGCTGATCCAAAAATGGTGACACAAGGACCAATTTTCGCAAGCTTTTCAAAACCTTCTACAAACTCGCTCATTACCTTGAAAATCATCCACGAGTCGGAACTTTTGATTTCGGCCCAATCTTTATCTTTAAATGCTTTGCGAATGCGATGTTCGTCTTCCAACACCTGATCAATCTCTTCGGTTGACTTTTTCTTTTTAACCTTAGATGCCATACCTTTCTTCTTCAAAATTTTTTCAAGTTACTAAATGAATTGTAATTCCATGATGAGTCGGGCACGGACCGTGGTAGCATCGCTGACAAGCCTATTGATCGGTCTGACTTCCTGCGGTGTTCCGGACGAAAAAGGTGCTTTTGATAACGACAGCACATGGGCCCTGCTGCCCTTTAATAAACTGAACGAGGTGAACCCCATCTTACAGGCAAGTGATGGCGTTTTTATATGCCCGATATTAAAGCAAGAAGTAAAATGGGAGGAAAAAGATGTGTTCAATCCTGCTGCCATTGTACGCAATGGGGCCATCTATCTTTTCTATCGGGCCGAAGATACGATTGGGAAGCATGCCGGCACTTCGCGTATTGGTTTGGCCATTGGTGCCGATGGGATTCATTTTACGCGTATGCGTGAACCTGTCTTATACCCGGCTGAAGATTTTATGAAAGTATATGAATGGGAAGGCGGAATTGAAGATCCGCGCATCGTAGAAAGTGAAATGGGAACTTACATAATGACCTATACGGCATACGATGGAAAGACCGCCCGCTTATGTCTGGCCTCTTCCACTGACTTACTGAACTGGACGAAACATGGTCTGGTGCTGAAAAATCAATTTGTCGATCAGTGGAGCAAATCAGGCGCTATTGTTACTCGGCAACAGGGCAATAAAGTGATCGCAGAAAAAATAAATGGTAAATACTGGATGTACTTTGGTGATACGGACTTATTCGTTGCGGCTTCCGACAATCTGATTGAGTGGGAGCCGATCTTGGATGAGAATGGAAACCTGAAATCAGTGTTAGCACCACGACCGGGCATGTTTGACAGTCGCCTGGTGGAGAGCGGGCCCTTTGCCCTCCGCACAGAACATGGCATTTTACTTTTGTACAACGGAATGAATAAGGATGTGGATGGCGACCCGGGATTACCTCCGGGAGCCTATTGCTCGGGACAGGCCTTGTTTGATTCGAATGATCCAACCCAGTTAATCGACCGAATGAACAATTACTTTCTCAAGCCGGATCAACCTTATGAAATCGAAGGACAGGTGAACCAGGTTTGTTTTATTGAAGGCCTGGTACCCTTTAATGGCCAATGGTTTCTATACTATGGAACTGCCGATTCAAAGATTGGTGTGGCAGTAATGAGCAATGTGCCCGATGCGCTTTAGGTTTTTTCGGTTTTGGATAACAACACCTTCAACGCCTCTTCCAGATTCGGATAGTTGAATTCAACTCCTGCTTGTTTAATTTTATCTGCTGAAATTTTACTGCCGTTAAGCACCATGCCCGCCATTTCTCCTATCAGCAACTTCAATACAAAGCCTGGGATGTTTGGCAACCAAAGCGGACGTCTGATAGCTCTCGCAATCATGCGCGTCAATACCTGATTGGATATCCAGTGGCCGGAGACTGCATTGTATGCGCCTTTCATGGCATCATTCTCCACAGCCTTAATGAACATGTTGCAAAGATCATCCAGGTGAATCCACGAAAGGTACTGTTGCCCTGTTCCTAACGGTGCCCCAACGCCCCAACGTATGGGCTTAGCCATCTCCACCAACGCCCCGCCTTTCGCACTCAGGACAATTCCAATGCGAAGCTTCACCACACGGATATTGAGTAATGTGATTTTATCTACTTCGCGCTCCCATTGTTGTGTAACCTGCGCCAGAAAATCAGCGCCTGGACTGGCTTCTTCATCCAGGACTTCGTCTCCCATTCCAAATCCATAATAACCAATCGCTGATGCTGAAATTACCGCTTTGACCGAATGACGTGATGTTGTCAAATAGTGGCATAATAATGCAGAGGACTTGATACGGCTCTCCAGAATTTCCTGTTTGCGGGCGTGGGTCCATCGCCTATCGGCAACCCCTGCGCCCGCCAAATGAATGATGGCGTCTATTCCCTCCAACGCCTGTGGATCTAATGTCCCTTTGTCCAGATCCCATGTAAACGTTGGGACGTTGCCTGCCCGCTTTGAGCGACCAAGGTGAGAAACCTGGTAGCCTTTTTGCAAGAGGAGGTCTGTCAGGCGCGTGCCCACCAGGCCCGTAGCCCCGGTGATTAATACTTTTTTGGTCATTATTAGTAGCTTTGAAACATCATAACATCATGAACATGAATAAGTTTTTTCTTTTGATGCTCCTGGGGTTGACTGGTGGCCCGGCCTTGAGTCAAACCGTTACTGTAAATAAACAAAATGAAAAAGTAAAGAGTGAAACTATTGAAGTATTTGCTACCGAACTGGAGGGCAAAAAAGCAGATATTGAAAATGCCTGGGTTCGTTTTTTAAAGGATATGGGGAAGTTGAAACAAATCGGTAATCCGATGTCGGTTAGTGAACCGGTCATCAATGGAACCGTCTTTAGCAAAGGCGTGGTGTATGCCGACAGCAAAGGGGATGAAAAAAAGACTACCGTTTGGGCGGGAATCAATCCCACAGAATGGGATGAAAAAGATCAAACCTATGCCAAACGCGAATTGCAAAAGTTGGTGTACCAGTTTGGCGTTACTTTTTACCGCGATCAGGTTCAGAAAGAAATCGATGAGACGCAACAAGCGCTGGATGCCGTTGAAAAACAACAGCAGCGCATGGTAAATCAAAATAAAGATTTAACGCTGAAGCTAAGCAACAACGAACAGGAAAGGATTCAACTGGAAAAAACCCTGGAGAACAATAAACTCGAAAATGCTGCACTGATCATTCGATTAAATAATAATAAAAAGGCGCAGGACTCTCTGGTGAACGTCAATGTTCAGATCAAAAAAGTGATGGAAACTCAAAAAGAAAAATTGAGGAAGATCAATTAACTACTTTGTTCGCCATTGCCTTGTTGCCTTATCAAAGAAAGTATACTCATCCGGAAACTCAATGTACTCCACACCGTTAGAGTATTTCGTTTCATAGGGTTTCAGCGATTCACCCCGAACCAACTTATCAAAGAGTATCATTTCGCGTTTAGCCAGCGTATCGGGAACCATCTTCCAGGTACGGAATACCTCCTCGTAATCCGTAACCTTATCTTCCTTCAAAATAAACTTTCCTCCGGTAGCCACACGCTTATCGACCAGGCTGGGAGCCCTGCGGCTTACGAGGAAGTAGTGAGACGTTCCATCCTTGTAGTAGGCGTCAAATTTGTGCAGACGAGCCTGCTCCTGGTAAAATGAATCATAGGCCGTATAAAAGCGCTCATCAAAGCTTAATCCTTCTGGAGCGCGGCCGAGATAACGGATTATTTTCCCCATCATTTCATCCTGCTGTTGCGGGGTGAGGTAGGCGCTAACCTCATAATTATTTTTAGAACTGCACGCGCCAGCAAGTAGCAGTACTGCAATTATTCCAGCCGATCGTTGCTTCATCTTGTAAAAATAGGAAGACCCGTCTTTCGACAGGTCTTCCATCCTAAAAATAAACCCCAAATAATTTCTTAATAGGCCGCGTTCAAAGGTTGGAACTCAGCCCAGCCATCCGTCCAGTCCGTGGCACCAAAGGCACCGCGGAATGTACCGGTGGTATTAAAGAAACTGTTTCCTGTAAACTTGCCATCACTGAAGCTGGCCCCTGAATTTAAGTTATTGGCTCCTGCCACGCCTGTCACTAAAGCAAAGTTAGGATTCGATGAATAGCTTGAAGAGGTCTGAGCACCCCAGAACAAGGATGCCGATACACCCAGATCCGTATACGTGGTTGCAGCGGTCACGTTATTAAATGTAGTGTTGCCATTATTCGTCCAATAAGCAGCAATGGCAGTTGCATCTCCTCCGGATAACCCGGTTGCAAACAACGCATCTGAAGCCGTAGTTGTACTGCCCGTACCCGCGGTGGAAGGGATACCCAATACGTTATTAGAATGTTTGCCGGCACCATTTGTCAGGTTTGTAAGCGTACCGGCATCATCAATCCGAAGCCCGACACGGTACCCGGCAAAGAAGGAATTAAAGATGGAAATCGCGGACCTTCTGCGAATATGAAGTGCATTCTGATAATTTCCTGAAATGCTGCGGCTCTGAATATCACGAGGACCTAATACTGTAATGTTAGAGAAGATACCACGCGTACATCCACTCGATGTTGTATCATCGCACAACCCAACAATAGCATTTCCATTAGCCTGGTTGTCACTTTCAAAAGCATTTGACCCTGACTGATCCGCGAAGAAAGGATTGCGCACCACCAACCCAAACTGGACATTGCCTCCCCAGCCGAAATCCGTATCAAAGTCATCATCCCAGGTAGATAAGGAAACCAAATACTTGCCATTCACAGTGCCGCCAAACCACTCAAAGCCATCATCGCCACCGAAGGAAACTTGTACGTACTCAATGGTGGTTCCATTTCCAACACCCCCCATGGTAAGACTGTTGGTTTCATTGTTCGGTGTTAACTCAATACCCGCATATTCAATACGCACATATTTCAACGAACCCGAGTTTTCATTTGCGTTGGTAGCAGGTGTTCCGCCATCGGCTGCAACCGTACCAAAATTTTGCGTGGGCGTAATCCCCTCAATAGCAGGTTTGGCAGTTTGATTTACAAATGCATTCCCTAACATCACGATTCCACCCCAATCACCCCGATCTCTTTCACCAACCGCCTGAGCAGAGGTAAACACAATCGGATTGGCGGCCGTTCCTTCAGCGATCAGCTTTCCACCGGGCTGTACTATCAAGGTAGCCTTCGTTGCCTTGTCACCTTTGATAATCGTTCCGGCAGGTACCGTTAACGTAACTCCGCTGGGAATGAATACCTGTCCTTTCAGCAAGTAAGGCTTGCTAGCGTCCAGGGTTTGGGTTGCAAGCGTTCCTTGTAAGCTAATGACCGGGTCACCCACGGTAATAACAAAGTTTGAAATGGCTGAAGGGAAATTCTTGGCATCGATTACCTGAAAGGAAACAACGATTTTTGAACCAATCACGGCATTTTCGGGAATGGTATATTCAAAAGGAATCGGAGTATTCAGGTCTGTGGTAGTAAGATCCTGGGTATCAAATTCCGTTCCGTCAGCATAAATAACAAGATCTATGGCCCCGTTAGGAGCTGTTATGGTTAGGTTGGCAGTAACAACACCACCGGGAATATTCTGAGCTGCAGTAGGATCTACGGCCACTGTTGGGGCAGCCCCTATTTCATCATCGTCCTCACAGCTTTGGAACACCAAAAGCGATGCTATTGCGAGGAAAAACGCAAATAGTTTAAGTGTTTTCTTCATGGTTTCAATTTTTAGTTTCGGGACCAAAATTAGGTCAGTCATTTCCCGTATCAATTAGGGGTGGTTTAACAATTCATTACCTCAGTGTTAAGGTCTTCATGTTATGTTAACAAAAGTAAAAAACCCGTTTGGCAACGGGCTTTTTAATCACAAAGTCAGCAATATTAATTCGCTGGCTGAAATTTCCAGGACAATCCTACTGAAAACTGGGTGCCCACGGTGTAACGCTGGATTAAGGCTTCCTGATCCACCTTAATTATATTATCGTTGTTATTGTCCTGATACAACCGGTAGGCTGCGTTCAATACGTTTTGAATGTTGAGTTTGGTTTCAAAACGCTTATTCCAGGTTTTTGCAATTTGGAAATCGACTGAATGGCGGGGCAGTTCCCACCAGGATGGAAATATCTTATCACCCACTGAGAAAATTCTTGGGCCAAATACATTGTATGCTGCATTTACTGAAAAGCCGGCTTCTTCATCAAAGTAATAGAGTCCAAGATTGATGATATAAGGGGACTGGCCTTGCAGGGGTCGGTTTTGAATTTGGTTGGTAGCGTTTGTTCCGATATCCACATTACTTTCAATGTAGGCAGCATTTACATTCACGGAAGTATTTCTCAGAAGTTTGGATACACCCAAACTGGCCAGCGACTTTCTAAATTCCAACTCAATGCCCCAGGAAGTAGCTCCTACAGCATTGTCATAATAGAGTTGTGGATTCTCCGTAGTAATTTCAAGATAGGTCTCAATCGGGTCTTTAAATCGCTTGTAGAATCCGCCTACACTCAATAGCTCTCCGGGGTTCGGATACATTTCCCAACGCAAATCGATATTATCGATAAAGGCTGTCTTCAAGTCAGGATTACCAATCAAGGCGGCCTCATACTCAAATTGATAATAAAGGAAGGGAGCTAATTCCCGGAACTCAGGCCGGTTGACTGTACGGCCATAAGCAGCCCGGATCAGCGAGCGATCGGTAAGATTATACGCAGCGTTGACAGATGGAAGGGCAGCGAAAATTGGATTCTCAATGTTGATCAACCCCGTGTTGGTACGAGCATCGATCGTTTGTATGTTATACTCTCCCCGGAAGCCGGCTGTCAAGTCTACTTTCCCAAAGGGGACAGACCCGCTAATGTACCCTGCAGTCAATAGGTTGGTTCCTTCGTATGAATCCTGTGGTTGTGTTCCTTCCTCGATAACAAATCCATCGCTGCGTTTAATATTTTCAGGAGCAAAGATCTGATCTAACGGAAGACGGATCAGCTCTTGTCCAATCGCCTGATCGAAATCGGCTGTGTTAGGATATTGATAGTTGATATAGCGAGCATTGAACTCACGGGTTTTATATTCTGCATAATACCCGGCTTTAATCAAAGGCGCCTTTTCATTTTCAGATTTAAACTTCTGCTCGAAATTCAAGCCATTTGAATATCCGATGTCTTGTAAATCCGACCAGAAACGACCGGTTTCAAAGACGTTACCGGCAGCAGGCAATTGCATGGTATAGGGTTCTTCGGTGCCTGCAAATGCTTTATCGCGATAGGTTCTGAACCTGCGGTAGTCCGGCTCATTCCGATTGATATAATTTAATCCAACTACCCAGTTCAGATTTGACATTGCCCCCAATTCATGTTTGCCTTCCAACTGACCGGAGTAAATAGAACGGCTTAGATAGTGGTAAGCATAGTTGGTACGATCAAAATTAGGGTTTTGGATTTTGTCATCACCAATACGCAGGGTGGTTTCATGTTCTCCCAGCTGAACAAATAAGTTTTTAAATTCAAAATGATTGCGATCATTAAGATCGATTAACCAATTGTGCATTAAATTAATCCGCACATCGTTGCTATAAAAATTATCGTTGTATTCAAAACGCTTCGTTGCAGAGACATCATCAAATTCATTGTACCGTAAAAATTCTGATTCGTAATGGGTATAGGAGTTGGAATATGCTACCGAAGTGAGGTTGTTGAATTTCACCCGGCCGATGTTAAAATTCCTGGCCAGCGCGAAGTTGAATCCCATATCCAAGGGTGCCTGCCGGGTATTGTAATCAAAATTGTTGGTTAATGATTTGCCCGCACGCTCACGTAAACTGGAGTTCTTCGCGGATGAAATCAACTGAGGGGTGGTCGGGAAATTTTCAGGGATGGCGCGGAACCCATTATCGAATCCTAAAAAATCAGTGTCACTGCCTTGTGAAGACAGATGATCCTGAAATGTCGTATTCGTACGATACCCGAAGCCAATGCCAAAGCTGGTAAAGGGTTCATAGGTGGGCTGTTTGGTAACCAGTTGAATTACACCCCCTGCAAAATCTCCGGGTAACTCTGCCGCACCGGATTTATAGATCAACATTTGATCAATGGCCCCAGCGGGTACCATATCAAATGAAAACGACCTTCTGTCGATTTCTGTGCTGGGAGCAATCGATCCATTGATCATCACCTGGTTGTACCGCTCAGGTACGCCCCGAACAATCACAAACCGATTATCCACAATCGTTACCCCCGGAACACGTTGGGCAATCTGGGCAACATCGCGATCTGGCAACTTGCTGATTTGCTGTGAGGAGATTCCACTCACAACCAACTTGCTTTCACGAATTGACTTTAGCAGATTAAAATCCGTTGCAATTTCCTTCCGGGCAATGACAATGACTTCTTCCAATTCGGCTACATCCTCAGCCAAGGGAATCTCCAAGGTTGTTTTCTTGCCCCCTTCCACAACCACATCGTTAACAATGTTTGTTTTGTAGGTAACTGAAGAAATAACCAGCGTATAGGTACCGGGTTTTACGTTCGGAATCAAAAATAGGCCGTCCAGGTCCGTGGCAGCGCCTACGGTTGTGCCTTCAATCACCACATTGGCGCCAATGATTGCCTCCTGTGTTTTTACATCGATTACCTTCCCAGTAATGGTGCCGTTCTGGGCCCAGGCGAAGGTTGCCAGGCACATAAAGAAAAGGAGAACATAGTATTTACGGATCATGCTGGATTATTTCCCGCAAAGGTCACTCCGCTATATTATCCGTTTGGGTAGGGTATGTTACGGAATTGTTAAAGCCCAAAAGAAAAAGCTGCCTGAGCTCGCTCAGAATCTGTGTTTAAGTCATCGTAATATTTCGATAAATCAAATGAAAATGAGGCCCTTATCCGGATAATCCAAATAACATTGGGATAAAAGTGAGTTAAAGAAAGTAAGATTTGCTTAACATTCATGTGGGTAGCCAATACCATCGTAATATTACGATAAATAGCTACTTTTGAGTATGGAAAATCAGGTATACCCGGAACTGACTCAGCGCTTCGAGCGATTTACGAACGACTTTCACAACATCCCAACTGAACGCAAAGGCGTGCTCCATGAGATCTCAACATACATTACAGAGAAACTCCAAAAAAATGAACTTGTCCGGTTGAATTTTATTTGCACACACAACTCGCGCAGGAGCCATATTTCGCAATTGTGGGCCCAGGCCTGTGCTGCCTATTATCAAATTAATTCGGTTCATTGCTATTCCGGAGGCACCGAAGCCACGGCCTTTAATCCGCGTGCGGTAAACGCCATGCGCGAAGCCGGCTTCAAAATCATTCCCACCGACCAGTCGGGCAACCCCCGGTATGAAGTCAGGTTTTCGAACTTCCATCCGGCCCTTATCGCATTCTCAAAAGTCTATAGCGATCCCTTTAATCCTGCTTCTCATTTTGCAGCCATCATGACTTGCTCGCAGGCTGATGAAAACTGTCCGCTCGTGATCGGTGCCGAAAATAGAATTTCTCTGCCTTTCAACGATCCAAAAGATTTCGATGGTACCCCCATGGAAGCTGAGAAATACCGGGAACGTGTTCTGGAGATCGGAACGGAAATCAGTTATGCTTTTTCGATGGTTGTTTAACACACTGAAAAATGAGTAAGCAAAAGAGACTTGGATTTTTAGATCGCTACCTCACGCTCTGGATTTTTGTGGCGATGCTCATAGGCGTTGGCATTGGAAATTTCCTTCCGGTTGAGGAATTGATGCAGCCTTTTCAATATGGAACTACCAACCTATTAATTGCCACCGGACTCATCATTATGATGTTTCCGCCCCTGGCGAAAGTGCGTTATGAGCATCTTGGTAAAGTATTTACAAATGTAAAAGTCATCAGCTTGTCGTTGCTATTGAATTGGATCGTTGGTCCGATCCTTATGTTTGGATTGGCCATTATTTTTCTGCGCGACAAACCCGATTATATGATTGGGCTAATTCTTATTGGAATCGCGCGCTGCATTGCCATGGTGCTGGTGTGGAATGATCTGGCAAAGGGCGATAAAGAATATGCTGCCGGTTTAGTGGCATTGAATAGCATTTTCCAGGTCTTATTTTACAGTCTGTTTGCGTGGCTATTCATCACCGTATTACCGCCCTACTTTGGAGTCGAAGGATCGGTGGTGGCAGTAAGCATGGGTGATGTTGCCAAGAGTGTCTTTCTTTATTTGGGCGTTCCTTTCATCGCAGGTTTTCTCACCCGTTACTTTTTCAAAAAAACCAAAGGCGAAGAATGGTATCTTAAAAATGTGATCCCAAAAATTAGTCCGCTGACGTTGATTGCGCTGCTTTTCACCATTGTGATTATGTTCAGTTTTAAAGGAAAGATGATTGTGGATATCCCATTGGACATCGTTCGCATTGCTATTCCCCTGGTCATTTACTTCCTCATGATGTTTGTGCTCAGCTTTATTCTATCAAAAGAACTGGGAGCCAATTATGAAGAAAATGCTTCGGTATCGTTTACGGCTACCGGCAATAACTTTGAATTAGCGATAGCCGTAGCCGTTGGTGTTTTTGGAATAAATTCCGGGCAAGCCTTTGCCGGTGTGGTTGGGCCATTGATTGAAGTGCCCGCGTTGATTTTGCTTGTGAATCTTGCCTTCTGGTTTCAGAAGAGATTATACCCTAAACAAGTGCCTCTTTAATTGGTTTTACTTCGTAATTGGCACTTTGGTAAGCAACGCTTTGATAATGTCTTTGGTGCGCACATTATCAGCCTCTGCCTCATAGTTAAGAATGATGCGGTGGTTCATTACATCCAACGCTACTTCTTTGATGTCTTCCGGTAGCACATAATCGCGACTATCCATAAAGGCAACCGCCTTGGCAGCCAGGTTCATGTTGATACTCGCCCGGGGCGATGCGCCAAACTGGATGTATTGTGCTTCGTGATCCAATTTATACTCTCTCGGTTTACGGGTGGCGGTTACCAATTCAATGATGTATCGCTCCAACGATTCTGATATTTTTACTTTGTTTACCTCTTCGCGGATCGCAAAAATATCTTCCTTGGTAAGCACCGGGTTAACTTCAAAGCTAAACTGCATGTTGGAAATCCTGCGCATGATTTCAAGCTCATGATCCTTCGTGGGATAATCGACAAACACCTTCATCATAAAACGGTCAATCTGGGCTTCCGGCAGCGGATAAGTACCTTCATTCTCAACGGGGTTCTGGGTAGCCATTACCAAAAATGGTTTGTCCAGTTTAAACGTTGTTTCTCCGATGGTCACTTGCTTCTCCTGCATGGCTTCCAACAATGCGGATTGCACTTTTGCAGGTGAGCGGTTAATCTCATCCGCCAATACAATGTTGGCAAAAATGGGCCCTTTCTTCACTTCAAACTTTCCCTCCTTCTGATTGTAGATCATGGTACCCACCAGATCGGCCGGCAACAAATCGGGTGTAAACTGAATGCGTGCGAAATCGAGGTGTAAAACCCGGGCTACCGTACTAATGGTTAATGTCTTTGCCAGGCCAGGCACCCCTTCCAGTAAAATATGACCATTAGTGAATAGTCCAACCAACAGGCGGTTTACCATGTACTCCTGCCCAACCACGACTTTGGCCACCTCGGAATAAACCTGCTTTACCTTTAGTTGATGTTCTTTCTGAATCTCCGTTGCTTCTGCAAATGCCATAGTCTATCTGTCCTTTTTAAAATCAAAACGCAATATTAACCAATTGGTAGTAAAGTTTTTTGTGGAATCCGGATCACCCCTTTACCTGCGGCTACAGGGTTGTTTTAGAGGCGTTACTTTTTAAACGTTAGCTTAAAATAAATTAACATCAGGCTTAGCAGGCCAATGATGCTGTTGGCAATAATCACCGGCCAAAGCACTAAAGCAACAGCATAAATCAACCAAACTACGGTACTCGTCAAAACAATGAACAGCATGGTGAGGCTGAGGTCGCCCGCACTTTTTGTCTGCCAGGTTTTGTAAACCTGCGGGATGAACGTAATACTGGTTAAAAAACTTCCAAAATAGCCGATCAGGTCGATGTAATTCATGAGATAACAGTAAGGCAACGAAAGTACAAGAAGGAAAGGTATAACTCAAGTAGACTCTGCTAAGGACTCGCTGTTGGGTTCGGCTACCATTAATTAAACAGCAATAACTCCACACCCCGGGGATTTGCCAGATAGGAATTTACAATATTTTGCACCACCCGATTGTCCTTCGAGGGTTTAATGAAATTACGGGCTGATTCCAGGTTAGAGATCGACTCCGTCTCATCAAAAAAACCAAACCCCAGGTAGTTTCCATTTTCAACAAGCACCACCGATTTTTCTTCTGGCCTTCGTCCTTTCCCAACCAGAGCAACCGTTTGACCTGCTTCAAAAAATGAGTCAATAGCCTTTTGGACCCGCTTGTTATACTTCTTTACTTTCTCTACACCCTGACAAGCCCCCTTGCAAGTTCCCGATTGATGACTGAAGCATAACCCTTTCGCAATTTGCAACCCGCTTAACTTGGGGCACAAGTCATTGGCTTTGACTTTCTCCCACATAAAATTCCAAGCATCGCCCTTGGATGTAAACGTAATCAAGGGTCGTGCTCCTTTGGTAACTATATTGATTCCAAACCGCAGATACCCGTTGCGGTCTTCATAATCATACACGCCCCACTCTTCGACTTTGTATTTTTGTGCCAGATTATACTTGGGCCATAATCTCCGTATTTCCTGCGACTCCAGAATTAAAGCGATCAGCTCATTGCCGGTAAGTTCATAACTGATGTGATGTATTTCGTTGCGGATGTTGGAGCGATTCCATTCGCGCGCTTCGCCTGTGAAGTGACCCGCAATTCGCTTTTTGATGTTAATGGCTTTACCAACATAAATAACCGTTCCCCGCACATCATGAAAATAATACACCCCGGCTCGTGCTGGCAGCTTGTCAAATTCTTCTTTTGGCAGATTCGGAGGCAGTATGGTTTCACCCGAATTTCTGCGCAACGCTTTTGCAATTACACCGGCCTGATCGCGCTTCATCAGCACGTCAAAGATCTTCGCGGTGGCCAGGGCATCGCCACCGGCCCGGTGTCGGTCGGGAATTTTTATTCCCAGGCTCTCTGCCAGTCTACCCAGGCTATAAGAATGAAGACCCGGAATGATTTTGCGGCTGAGGCGCACCGTACATAATTTTTTTGTATTCCAAGTAATACCCACTTCTTCGAATTCCTTTTTCAAAAAACTATAATCAAAGTGGGCATTGTGGGCTACAAAGACGCGATCCTTCAGCCAATCATAAATTTCTTTCGCGAGGTCCTCAAAGGCAGGGGCTTCTTGCACCATTTGAGACGTAATGCCTGTTAACCCGGTGATGAAGCTTGGAATTTTACGACCCGGGTTAACCAGCGTATGAAATTGATCCGTGATTTGAAGGCCATCGTAATGATAAATGGCGATTTCCGTTACGCGATGGTTTTCTGCATAGCCGCCCGTGGTCTCAATATCAACAATGGCATACATGTGGATGACGAAGGTAGGCTTTGCAATGGTGAGTTAAAAGTGCAAATTTGAAATTATGAACGGACTGGTTCGCTTTTTATTGAATGGCCTCGCGGTACTGCTCACCGGCTATCTGCTGCAATCCGGTGTGCATGTTGAACATTATGGATATGCCCTTTTAGTGGTGATTGTGTTGGCCATAGTAAATGCGATTGTAAAACCCATCCTGGTCATTTTTACTATTCCGATTACCGTGGTTACCCTGGGCTTGTTTTTAATGGTTATCAATGCCGGTATGATTCTACTCGTAGACTATTTTGTGGCCGGCTTTGAAGTGGATGGGTTCTGGTGGGCCCTGGGTTTTAGCATTATCTTATCCATTTTCAACAGCATGATCACTGATTTTACCAAGGAGAAGAGGAATTAGACGCACCCCTCCGGATTTACAGAATTTATTTATTCACAAATACCGTCTGGGTGGGGTAGGCAAATTCAATCCCCGCTTCGGCAAAGGCTTTGAAAATCTTCAGGTTGATCTCCTGTTGCACATTCATGTACGGCAGATAGTCGGAAGATTCAATAAAGTATACCACTTCGTAGTCGAGACTATAAGGACCGAATTTTGCGAAGTGCGCCCGATCAAACGTTGCCAACGCTTGCTCTTTAATAATCTGCTCAATCATGCCTGGAATTTTTTCCAAAAGTTCAGCTTTCGTATTATAAACTACTCCAATAGAGAACACAATCCGCCTCCGATCCATTCGCTTATAATTATGAATGCGCGATTTGGTAAGATCACTATTCGAAAATGCTAGTTGCTCCCCACCGATGCTGACCAAACGGGTTGTTTTTATTCCAATGTGCTCCACCGTTCCCTTCTTATCATCCACGATAATGAAATCGCCAACTTCAAAAGGACGGTCAAAGAAAATCACAAAGTAATTGAATAGGTCGCCCAGAATATTTTGGGCAGCCAATGCGATGGCGATACCACCAATCCCTAATCCGGCAATGATGGTGGTAACGTTGTAACCTAGATTATCAAACAAAAACAATAAGCCCACCGCCCAGATGATCACATTCACGATCAACATGATGCCATTAAGTTGTTTGAGTTTCTCCTGACCACCTTCCTGCTGTCCGATAAACGACTCCAACGTAAGGCGGATGAAAGAAGAGATCATCCTGATTACATAGATGGTGACTACCACAATCATGGCATTGTCGAGATACCCATCCACCTTCTCGGAAAAAGTGAGGTAGCTCAAGCCGAAATAGATCGCTACAAAAATCAGTATGGGCAACCCAAACTTCTCGATCCCGGCAATGAGGTAGTCATCCAGTTTGGTCTCTGTTCTCTGTGTCAATTTCTTGATCTGATGAAGCATCCGACTTCTGAATAACCTCACCAATAAAATACTGCCGATTATAATGGCCAGTGCAATAATGTAATGCAGTACAGTATTCCCATACCACTCTTTTGCTAAGATCTCTTCCATATCCGTCTCATTTATAGTCGCAAATTAAACCTCTCGTATGGAATTACGAACATTTCAACCACCCCTTAAAAAATAGTTGTACCCTTAAAACAATTTTCGACTTTCAAACGCCACCTTTTCCTAATCTTCAAATTCAATTCTAAATGCATGAAAAAGATTATCCTGCTGATTCTGATTAGTCACACCCTGATTGGCCAATCACTCGCTCCGCTCACAATCGAAAAAATAATGCGCGACCCTAAATGGATAGGCGTTGCGCCCTCCGACCTGAATTGGTCCGATGATAGCAAGCAGCTCTATTTTAATTGGAATCCTGAAAACAATCCTGGCGATTCACTCTACGGTATTTCTCTAACCAATCGGGCCCCTCAAAAAATACAACCGGCCGCGCGAAGAGCGCTAGCTTCTTTCTCAGGATCGTATAATAGATCATTCACCAAAAAAGTCTTTGAACGGGGCGGGGATCTCTTTCTGCTTGACATTCCTTCCGGAAAAATCAGTCAGATTACAAATACTGTAGATCGCGAATCCAATGCCAGCTTTACCGACAACGACCGAACTATTGTTTTCACAGCCAACACCAATTTATTCAAGTGGGACATGACCACCGGCATGGTTGCCCAGTTGACCGACTTTAAACGTGGCGCGAAACGGCCGGAGGCCAAAAGCAATGACCAGGAAAAGTGGCTGAAAACTGATCAGTTGGCATACTTTGAAGTGCTTAAAAAACGCAATGATATCCGCACGGCCACCGAGAAAAACCGAAAAGGAGATTTGACCAAGCGACCGAAAGAGGTTTATCTGGATGACAAGAACATAAACAACCTGCAACTGAGCCCGGATGGCAATTACATCACTTACCAATTAGTTAAGAGCGGAAACGCAAAGAGTACCATCGTCCCCAATTATGTAACCGAGTCCGGTTTCACAGAAGATATTCCGGCCCGTACTAAAGTGGGTGGTGTACAAAATACAACCGAGCTTTTCATTTATGACTTGAAGCAGGACAGCATTATGGCAGTAAAGACCGATGATCTTCCCGGCATCTTCGATACGCCAGAATACAAAAAAGATTATCCGGCCAAATCAACAAAAGATGCAAAAGAGAAAAAACCTGAGCCACGGGCGGTGACGTATTCCGGATTGATTTGGTCGGGCGATGGCAAAAACAATGTGATGGTGCTGCGCGCGCAAGACAACAAAGACCGTTGGATTGTATCTCTCGATCTCACAACCCGAAAGTTCAACCTGATTGACCGGCAACATGACGAAGCCTGGATTGGTGGACCAGGTACCGGTGGATTTTTTGGAGGGGCTACCATTGGCTGGCTGGCTGACCATAAATCAGTATGGTTTCAATCGGAAGAGAGCGGATATTCTCATTTATATGTAGCCGACATCACCACCGGTAAAAAACAAGCGCTTACCTCCGGCAAGTATGAGGTACAGTCGGTTGCGCTTTCGCGCGATAAAAAGTTTTTTTACATAACAACCAATGAGGTGCATCCGGGTGAAAAGCATTTTTATAAACTTTTCGTCAACGGAGGTAGGGCCGAAAAGCTAACCACGTTAACAGGAGCCCATGAAGTTTCTCTATCACCCGATGAGAAATGGCTTGCCTATCGTTACTCCTACAGCAACAAGCCCTGGGAACTATACATACAGGAGAACAAGGCCGGAGCCAAACCGCAACAACTTACCGCCTCTTTGTCTTCAGAATTTAAATCCTACAATTGGCGCGATCCGGAAGTCACTACTTTCAAGGCACGCGATGGCGCAGATGTTTACGCGCGCATTTATCGGCCCGAAACGCCCAATGGTGCAGCCGTGATTTTTGTTCATGGTGCCGGGTATCTTCAAAATGCCCATAAATGGTGGAGCAGCTATTTCCGCGAATACATGTTTCATAACCTATTGGCTGATCAAGGGTATACGGTGTTAGACATGGACTATCGCGCCAGCGCAGGGTATGGCCGCGATTGGCGCACCGGCATTTATCGCTTCATGGGCGGAAAAGATTTGACCGACAACGTAGATGGTGCAAAGTGGCTGACTGAAAAATATAGCATCGATCCAAAGCGGATCGGAATTTATGGTGGCTCGTACGGTGGTTTTATCACCTTGATGGGCATGTTTACGACACCCGATGTGTTTGCAGCCGGTGCCGCCCTGAGACCTGTAACCGATTGGGCTCAATACAACCATCCGTATACCGCCAACATCTTGAATGTGCCCTATGCCGATAGTGTGGCGTATGCTAAAAGTTCTCCTCTTTACCATGCCGAAGGATTGAAAGGCCACCTGTTAATCTGCCACGGCATGGTTGATGTAAATGTTCATTTTCAGGATGCCGTAAAACTAACGCAGCGCCTGATTGAACTGGGAAAAGACAATTGGGAATTGGCTGTATACCCAATAGAAGACCACGGCTTTGTTGAACCCAGCAGTTGGACCGATGAGTATAAACGGATTCTTAAGCTGTTTGAAACGCATTTAAAGTAGTATGTGGATATTCATACATAAATCCTGCTATCTTCGTTCTTGACTTATGAAAACTACAGCGGGCATTCTCGTTCTATTGGTAAGCTTTAATCTGGCCCACGCGCAAGTGATTGGTACTATGTTTCCCATGATGGAGGCAGAAACTGTGGAAGACAAAAAAGTGACCCTTCCCGGAGACACCAAAGGCAAGTACACGTTGCTCGGCTTAGCCTATTCAAAAAAATCAGAAGATGAGTTGAATACCTGGTTCAGTCCCGTGTTCAATAAATTCGTTCGCAAAACAACCGGTTTAATGGCAGGCATGGGCTATGATGTAAATGTGTTCTTTGTACCCATGTTTACGGGGGTGAATGCTGCCGCTACGGGAACTGCAAAAAAGAAAGCCCTTAAAAATATAGACCCTCAACTGCTGCCGTATATCTTATTCTATAAAGGTGAACTCAAGCCCTATAAGGAAGCGCTCGATTTTGAAAAGAAAGACATCCCCTACTTTTTCGTATTAGACCCGGAAGGCAAAATTGTATATGCTACCTCAGGCCGATTTACAGAAGACAAACTGGATGAAGTGGAAGACTCCATTGAAGACTGAGTCATTTTCTTAATCTCCCTTTTTAGCGGGTCATAGAACTTAGGTTGTTCATCTACGATCAATCCATTACCTTCAATAAAAGAATTTCTATGGCTTCAAAAGAAACCACATTTATCACGCTCTTTCGAACCCAGGTATTGCCAAAAGTTGAAATTATCAGCTTGCTGGTGATCCTCACCGGGTTGGTACTTTATCGAATGGAGGTTGCCGAACATCAGGACGTCCTGCTGGTTGGTTTTAGCACACTCGCAGGTTGTTATTTTCTAACCGGATTTATGATGGTCCCGCTTCCTGCTAAAAGTAAGACCAACTCATTCGCATTCACATTAAATAAGTTAATCTTCATCGCTGCGGCTGTAACGCTGATTGGGCTCCTTTTTATTCTACTCTCACTGGAGGGGGGGAGGGAAATGCTTCTGGTCGGTTGTGGTGGTCTGGCCATAAGCCTGGTTTCTGCCTCTGTTCTAATTGCGGTACAGAGTGACAATCTGATTATATTAAAAAGTGCATTCATACGGGGATTTTTACTATTGTTTCTGGGCATCTACTTTATTAAGGATTTATCCATCCTTTAATCGTACCGAATGGAAATACTTATTCTGCTCGCCATTGCGTTAGCGCCCGGGGTTGCCATAGGGGTTTACATCTACTTAAAAGATCACCATGAGCGTGAACCCCTGGGCCTTCTGCTCCGAAGTTTCCTTTTTGGTGTGTTGAGTATTTTCGTAACCCTGATTATCAGTCTGATCATTGAGCAATTTATTACCATTGATGAAGCCAGCCTGAGTGAACAAGCAGTACATGCTTTTCTGATTGTCGCGTTGGTTGAAGAATTCAGCAAATTCATATTTGTTCGAGGCATTCTGTACAACAATAAACATTTCAATGAACCATTCGATGGCATCGTTTATTCGGTAATGGTCGGGATGGGGTTCGCCACCTTTGAAAATATTTTATACGCCATCAATGGTGGATTTGGAACAGCGATCATGCGCATGTTTACAGCGGTGCCGGCTCACGCTGCCTTTGCCGTGTTAATGGGCTTTTACCTGGGCAAAGCAAAATTTGAACACAAGAAATCCTACTATGCCCTTCATGCGCTGGCAGTAGCAACCCTATTTCACGGGGCCTATGATTACTGCCTGTTTATTTCGTGGGTGCCCGGCCTTGTTTTAGGCGCGCTTGTTTCTTTGATCCTTGGGATCTGGTTATCTAAAAAAGCGATTCGGATCCATCAAATAGCGTCCCCCTTTAATTTGAAAAACACGCCTGAACCCAAAGCTGAATCGAATCCAACCACTGAAAATAACGCTTCCCCCTTACCCTGATGCTATGTATCACCTGGTTTATGTAAGCTATGCAACCCGGTCATTATCCGATCAGGATTTGCTGAAGATCCTTCAAAGCAGCCGGGAAAATAACAAAGCCTTAGGGATTACCGGAATGCTGATTTATCTGCATGAACGATTTATTCAGGCACTGGAAGGAAATGAGCAGAAGGTGCAAACCCTCTTGGAAAAGATTAAGGAGGACCCGATGCATAAAAAAGTCACGCTAATCCTGGAAGGCACTTCTCCGCACAGGCTGTTCAAAAACTGGTCGATGGGATTTAAAAATTTGTCTACTGCAGATTTTACTCAACTGAGCGGATTCACCGATATTGAAAATTTCTTTGCCAAGCCGGTTGCCTATTCCGAAGGCCATGCGGTGATGACTTTCTTACAATTGTTCTACAAGAAAAACTTTGTTGATCACCCGGAAGTAACCACTTATTAATATGCTACGAGAAGCTTTGACTAAAAAATTTGAACACGCAGAATTTCGTATGCGTGGCAAAGAACCTGGCCGCCTTGAAAATTTCAGCGATGCAATTTTTGCATTGGCCATTACCTTGTTGCTGATTTCGACTTCTCCTCCTACCAGTTTTGAGCAGGTAAGGCGTTTTGCTTATGAGCTATTTCCTTTCCTGGTGTGCATCACCCTGATCATGCTGATCTGGCACGAGCACTTTCAGTTTTTTCTACGCTACGGTTTAAGAAATAGCCGAATGCTTGTATTAAACACGCTCTTTCTGGCGATTGTGTTGTTTTACGTATATCCTCTAAAATTCCTTACCAAAATCATAATCCTATTCCCCATTGGCCTGCTCGTCAATGATCAGGCTTTACTTAACGATTTAAGTGGGATGATCCGGGCGCAGGATATGGGTCAATTGATGATTATTTATGGCCTTGGAGCAACATTTGTTTTTACGGTCTTGATGCAAATGTATCGGTATGCTTTGAGTAAGGCCGATGAACTGGGATTAAATGAACTGGAGCGCTTCGATACAAAAGTCAGCATTCGCACCAACCTGTTAATGGCTTCTGTTCCACTGATGTCGGTCATTCTGTCAATCATTTTTATCAATAGTTGGGTGGCTGGACCGGCTTCGGGATTCATTTACTTTCTTTACACCCCCATTATGTTTATTCACGGTAAACGGGCAGACCGGCAGCGTAGAGAACTAATTGCTTCAATCCAGTCCTCCACACCTGATTGATTTATTCCTCCGCTCCACCAAACCCACCCGATGAGATCAACCCGCCAAAGAAAACGGCATTAAACAACAGTTTGTTCGTACCATACCAATACCCCCGAAACGCAGGATCATCAATAAATAAAATGGCCCGCCCCTGACCCACCGCGCTTACCTGAAGAGAAACAGAATTTCTAATGCGCCCAAGATTGGTGGGATGAATATATCCACTCAATAAGGGATTGCCTGTATACTTAATCACAGTATTGAATGGACTTTTGCTTGCTTCAACAAAAACTGTGGTATTCCTATATACTGGGAGTTCACGATTTGTGTAGCCAAACCCCAGCGGATGAGTTATGTCCAGATTGGTCTGATAGATAGATCCCCCGATAGCCCGAGATCCTTGATAATCGCCAGCAGTTACATAGTCCATTCTCTTCACTTCATTCTTTTCCTCCTCTTTTCGCAGCTGCTCTTCAATCAACTTGTTGTTAATAGCCCACGAGACAGCGTTCTTTACCAGCAGCAACGTGCCGCCCTGCTGCATCCACGTCTTGATTTTAGTCACGCCACTTTCGCCCAATACACTGTAGTTTCCTGAAACCATGATGAGCGTGTTATATTCACTGAGGCGTAGTTGGCCAAACTGTGTGGTGTTCACTTTGGTAATCGGCATTTTCAGTTTGGAATCGAGCAGAAACCAAACCGCACCCGCATCGGTTGCAGCAACCCCGTCACCCACCAACATGGCTACCTTTGGCGGTTGTATCGTACGGATATGATTACTTCCCAAATCGATACCCTCCAGGTTAAATCCGGTATTCACTGCATGAATGTCCAATCCCGTTGAAACTGAGGCTTCCTTCATCACTGAAAATAATTCATCCGATGACAGGCTTTGGTCAGCAACAGAAATGAGCAGAGTTCCATAACCAAACTTCCGATTGATTCCCTGGATGGAAGCCGAAAATGGTTTGAATGCAGTTTTTACAAAAACATTTTTCGAGAGCAGGAAATGCAAAGCCCGTGCAGCCTGATACTCATTCCAGTCAATCAGGTAGGCGTAGGCGGCCTTCTCAAGTGGTGCCGGAATGGGCACCAGGCTTTCTGGAGTTACCCGACTGCCCATTGATACTTTTACAGTTGCCGTCAATGCATCGTGTGGCAAGCCGTACGCGAGCGCCATCGTCCAGGTTGAGGCATCATAAAAAACGCTATCGTGAAAGGAAGTTACTTTTTCAAACAAACTGCGCACCATCCGGTATTGGATTTGATCCGTAGGAACGATAAAAGCTTTCCCTTTATCATATCGGGTTGCCCCTACCGATACATCCGCATTGAGTTGATAGGTTTCAATCCGGTGTTTCATCAATAAATCAGCAAATGCCCGCGTACGACTTTGATCTTTGCTTTCCCCAAACACATACGATTTGATGGCGGATTTGCGGCCTTCCTCCAGTGCCGTCTTAAAATAATCCTGCTGATGTTTCAACAGCAACTCCCGGTTATCAACTCCTGCTTTTACAGTGGCGATGCTTGTGCGAACATGATTGCGGATGGTGAAGGCGAAGGTTACTTCCTTCGTTGAACTCTTTTGCACATGCCCACGCGAACTGGCTTGCTCGAATACCAATCCCAAACCACCATGAATATCCGGATAGGTAGAACCATAACCTGGGTAAGAGTTATCAAAATTTTCTTTCGAAAAATAGAGCGAGCCAATGTCGTCCAGCGCCTTGGCAAAATATTTAGCGAACAGCGGATTCAGTACATCGTAGTTGGCGCGGGGTACTACTGGATTCTCAGAACCATAAGGCTTGGTGGGTTCAAAAAAATTGGTGGCATTCGTTCCCATTTCATGATAATCGGTACACACATTGGGCAACCACTGATGAAAGAATTCAACCCGATTACGGCTTTCCACATGGGCCAAGGGCAACCAGTCGCGGTTTAAATCAAACCAATAGTGATTGAAGCGGCCACCGGGCCAAACTTCGTTGTGCTCCCGATCCATTGGATCCGATACGGGCGGGAATCCTTTATGCATATTGGCCCAGTTGCTATGACGATCGCGACCATCCGGATTGTAATTGGGGTCGATGTGAATAACAGCTTCCCGTAAAGTGCGTTCAGCTTCGGGGCCTTGCAATGCCACCAGGTAGTAGGCGGTTAGCATGGCAGCTTCACTGCTGCTGGGTTCATTGCCATGCACATTATAGCCGTGTGTGATAATGACAGGCATGGTTTTCAGGTTCACCGATTGTTTCGGATCAGCCAGCTTAAGATGCTCTTTGCGGATTTCTTCAATTCGGGAATAATTGTCCGGGCTGGTAATGGTTAACACAACCTGTGGCCGGTGTTCGTTGGTATATCCGATAATCTGAAAATGTGCATTGGGTGAAACGCGGGCCAGCTCCTGAAAATACGAGACAATCCGATCATGTCGTGTATGCCATTCCCCAATAGGGTACCCCAAAAATTGTTCGGGTGAAGGAATCGCTGGATCGAAGCTAACCCCCGAAGGAAAAAAATAACTGTTTTGTGAGAAGAGGGTGTTTGAAATTGCGAATGCTAATACAAGGAGAAGATTTTTCATAGGGTCAACTTTTAACCCTGAAAAATTACTCAATCAGAAAATTGGGATTGGGAATTTGTGATGAAAGGTTAACGATTGCTAAAAACCATCGTCCTCTTCCTTCTTCTTTTCCTTCTTCTTGGTTTCAGTGTTTCCGGAAGAAAGATCATAAGGCGCCTCCAGTCTGTAATAAATCTGCCGGAATCGATTGATCCAGGCAAGGGTTTCGTCATCCGTACCGGGTATAAAGACGAGCTCTCCAAGTTTCGCCTTGCTGGCATTGGTTTTCTTGGTAACAACGTCATTGATGGCCGGTATTGATGAATGCACCATTAACCGGTTATCTTCCATGCCAAAATAAAACCAGGCTTCGGGTGAAGCTTTGATGAAGAGATGGAATACTGGTGCGCCATCCTCATTTTTCCGAATCTCCATAAATCCCTCAAAAGCGCCATTAATATCAGTGCGTCCTATATGACTAATGCCCAGCAATCCCTCGCTGTAAAAAGATTTATTTTCCTGCGACCATTTTAAATCCGCATTGGAAATGACTATCGGCTTTTGCAACCCCTGCACCGTGGCCAAGGAAACATAACTTTGCAGTGACCGTTGCTCATAATCCTTTACCACTCGCTCTCCAACGATATCAGCAATTTTATACAACAAGTCGGTTGGGTCGCCCAGCCCGTCCTCTTCCACACCCTCATTCTGAATAACATTTAAAATAGTGGTGGCCATGAGTTGAAATACCGTAGGCGGCAGATTCATATCCGCCATCACAAACGAGTTCATCTTAATCTCATCGGTCTCCAGATTGCCCGACCCCAACGCGGATGCCGTTAGGTTAAAGTCTTTGCTCCCTTTAAAAAAACTTACCGGCCCTTCAAATCGCACTTCTTGTTTGTCTTCATTGTACGCAAAAACTTTTCCCGAGAGTTTTTCGCCAGCCGACTTCGCCCGGTCTTCAATCCTGAACTCTTTCGTTGTCTCATCGTAGAAAAGCGAGCCGGAAGGCAAGAAAAAGTCATCATCGCTGGGATCTTTTTTATCAAACACAAACGTGATATACAGACTATTGTCTTCCGCAAAATGCAGGCCGGCATCCGGTTTTCTACCTTCCTCTGTAACGGCATTGGTAAAGTCCAGGTAAATTTCCTTCTCATCCCCACTTTGCGTGTACAACAACCAGGTGTTGTAGTCCTTGATTTTTTTTAGATCCATCTTCACGAACCCCTTCAATTGCAAGGCGGGTTTGGTCGCATACATGGTCATGTCTCCCTTATAAAAAATTCGGGGGGCTACCCGGATATTGGCAAGATCCGATACCGTTCCGTTTCCTACGGTTTGCAGGGAGGGGCCGGTTCCGCGTTGTCTTTTGTTTCGGGTCTCTTCCGTGATCGGTTCCAGGTGGAAGTCCGTCATTTTAATGGCAAACGTATCATTCACGGCATTAATGTACTGATAGGTAGCATAGCCGGTAAATTCCTTCCGCGAAACAATGTCCACCACGCCATCCGTCAGAATGTGATACCCATTCAGGGTATCCAATACAATGGTGGTGTTTTTAAGTTGACCGATTTTTGCATTCTCCAAAATCAATACCTCATTGTTTTCCGGAGTGATCTTGGCATCGGCAACGATGATGTACGGAATGCCGCTAACCTTCAATTGCTGGGTTTTGATGTCATACTCCGCCTTCTCAGCATTAAAACTTAGCGAATCCAACTCTTTGCGGGTTGTATAGAAATAGGAATCCTCCAGCGGATCATCCGGGGCTTTGCTCATTACGATCTTTTGGGTATTCAAATCCCACCGTGCTTCCGGAATGGACGTTTTGAATTGTGCGTAAGGAAAATCAATTGCCGCTTCACCCTCCACTTCGGGGCTGATGGTGGCTATATTTTTATCCAGATTGAAATTCAACTTAACATCGCTACCGGCCAATGCCGGTTTATCCGGATTTCCGGTCTTCACTTCAAAGCGCGCGTGCCGGGCTCCAAACTCTTTGGCGGAAAAATTCAGCTCTTTGGATCTTACTTCAGAACCCCGGGTGCTGAGTCGGCCGTCACCTGCCACTCCGGTTTTTGAAACAATTAACTTACCATCCAGGGTTGCCGTAGTCTGGTAAAGACTGAATGGCTCCTTCAGATTCCTGATATTCATCTTGTCCCGCTTGGGTAGCCAGTTCAACTGATAATCGGTAAGTTTTACTTGCGGAAAATAAACGGCACCAAATTGCTTCTCATTTATTTCCCCAGTAGCACCACGACCCACTACCGAATCGGGATAGAACACAAAATCTTTGGACTCCACCGTTGCGGCCAGATAATCGATTCTCCCAACCGCCCGGATCCCCGCGTTATCAAGCGACATCCCGCCATAGAGTTTCCCATCGCCCTGATACAAGGAATACCCGTTGGTTGGCACTGCGTGCGTAAATCCCAATGATTTATCAGGCATGGTATGCAATTTTTCCTTGAACGAGGGAAACATCCCGCTCGAAACGAAAGTCCCGTCAAAATTGATAGACCCTGGATCCGCATCATTCAAACTATCCAGCTTAAAAGGGGGCACGACAAAAAATACGGAACGGTCATAAGCGCCATTCAGTACCTCGCTACGATCGAAATAAATTACACCTCCGGCAGTGGCATCAAGACGTGGGTAGTTTGGATATTTAATTTTGCCAGACTTATTATCAGGCCGATTGATGAACAGCGTTCCTGATGTCTTGCCTGCCGAGGCTTGCAATCCCCCGGCCGCCTGCGCGGTGGAATCAGCCCCCACCATGGCATTGTTCACTCTTCTTCGGGTTCCATTCTTTTCCGTAACATAAAACCGGATTGAGTCGATGTGATTCATGTTAATGAAAAAACTATCGTACTTCAGGGTGAAGTCGCGACCTGTGATTTCAAAATTACCGGCATTAATTGTTCCATTAAACTTAATATCCCTGTTTTGCAGGAACGTAATCCGGCTACTGTCTGGTTTAATCACCACATTGAGCGAATCACTAACGTTGAATTCTTCTACACCATAGACATTCATGCGGCCTTCCGAAAAACTGACAAAGGCATTGGCAATGGTGTCCGTCAAAGAATGGATCTTCATGTTATCGTAATCAGAGTTTCCTTTGGCGGCCTCCAAAAAATTCAACGACTTCTCTTTAACATGAATACGACCCGAGCGGGCATCGTAGTCAATCATCCCTTTTTGAGAAAGGAAGTCAGCCGCCATGCGAACTTGCTCCAGGCTGCGCTGCCCCTCCACGACTAAATCAAATACGTAAAAATCGTTGCTGCCAATTTCATTGGCATAATTCACCATCAACGCCAAAGGATGAAAATTGAACCCCTGTCCCCGCAGTTCCCGATACCCTTCCGGATCGTAAAAATCGTTTGACTCAATTACCATGGGGGAAACTTTTCCACTGCCATGCACCGAAAGTTTCATGCTATCCGATTTTAAATCCCAGTCAATGCGGTCTGCTGTAAACTCAATATCGAAGTAAGAGGAAGAGAAAGGTGCCTTTCGCAGCTGGCTTTTCTCCTTGTTAAGAATCATTTTCTGATTTCGGTAATCGTACCGCATTTCCATGGCCGGATGTACAATGGAATCATTTTGCTGATAAATGGAGATGCGAGCCCGCGAAGAAACGATTATGGAATCTTTAAAACCGAAGGATTCCGCTATCGCTTTAAACCGCTTATCAGTTTCACCACTAATCTCAATCATTGCCTGACTGCCGTTAGCGGAGTTACTGTTTAACATACGGCCTTGAAGGCCCAGGCCACCCGTATATTTCAATCGGTCATCGCCAAGGCCTAAAAGATTAATGTTGGTCTCATACGATCGGAACCGTGGATAAATGGCCGCTTCCGGGGTTTTATGATTAATGCTTCGGAATTCGAAAATGCCCGGCACCAACCCCGACACCTTTCCGATATAACGAAGCTTGCCTTGCTCCGCCTTGATATAAGGCTGTGTGGTTTTAAAATTGTATTTATTGAAATCATAATACACGGAATCCGCAGATAACCCTGTGTTCGACCAATCAAAGCGGCCACCTTCACCAACAAAAAGTTTATCACGCAAAGAAAAAGTCCCCTTTGTGTTTTTCAGAAATACTGAATCATAAGGGGTCTTAAAATGCAACGTTGCTTTATCAAATTTTAATACAGGTCCGAATAGTTCCGGTTGGAAAATAGGTTGTTGCCACATCGGTGCATTATACATGGATGTATCAACAGGCTGCTCCTCGTAGGAAACCTGAACCGTGTCGGGAATAATTACGGGTTCCAGGTAGTCAAACTGATACGAATCATCCAATACCTGAAGTTGAAAAGCCGGCACAAACTGAAGGGAGTGGTGTTCAAAAAAATCACGGCTCTGCTGAAGAAAATAATTGACTTGGGTAACATTTTCTTTTTCAATGACTTTGCCGGCCACCGATAAAAAACTAGTTATCCGGGAAGGATCTGCATTTTCGATGGTAACGGCCGCGGCTATGGCCCCATAATAATTCACCAGATGCGGCCGCACTTTATAACTCTTTTTTTTCATCATTCGCGCCTGATTGCGAATGGCCAGCTGCTGATCCGGACCGAGCGAACTCCACGCGGTATTAAATGCCACGGCAACGGCCATTGCCTCATTCGCTTTGGTGTTCTCCAATACCAGCCGCACGCTATCCTGAAAGCTGAATGCCTGTGGCGGGTTGCTCGGTTGAGCCAAGACCCCGGTCCATGCACAAAGAATGGCGATTATATAGGTAAAAATCAGCTTCACAGGGTCAAAAACCTTGAAATTCGGAAATAAATGGTGAATGTGCTAATGACTCCGTACCCGGTAGTCAACGGCTGAAATCCTACACGCGCCAACACATCACTTAGGATAACTTATCCGGTCCTTCAATTATTGCTTTGCCAACAGCAAACAAGCCCAGGTATCACGTTGCTGGTGTGAAACTTCTGCTAACCCATAGGGAGTAGCGTAGGAAATCAAAGCAGGAATATCGCTCACATAAAATCCACTCAGCAGGAGTTTACCGCCAAGCTTTAAGTACGATGCATACTCCTTCATCTCCGCCAGTAAAATGTTTTTGTTGATGTTGGCCAGGATAATATCAAAAGTGCCCGTTAGTTGTACCTCCTTGATCGCGCCTAACTGAATGTGAATATTGGTGGAGTTGTTGTTCGCTGCATTTTCGTTTCCATTTTCCACACTCCATTCATCAATATCAAACGCTTCAACTTCGGTGGCGCCCAGTTTGCTGGCCATAATGGAGAGGATGGCCGTACCACAGCCGGCATCCATTACTCGTTTCCCCCGATGATCAATTTTCATCTGCGCGCTCAACATCAAATGCGTAGTTTGATGATGCCCCGTACCAAAACTCATTTTTGGAGTAATGATGATTTCGAATGGGTATTTCTTATCAATCTTATGAAACGCTGCCCGCACCAGGCATTTATCATCTACGATGATCGGCTCTACATTCTTTTCCCACTCTTCATTCCAGTTTTTCTTTTCAATGCGATCATGAAAAAAAAGTAAGGGATTAACGTACTGATACTTCTCCTTCACCTGATCAAGATGCTGTTGATCAAAATGCTCTCCTTCAACAAATGCTTCAAATCCCTTCTCTGTCTCCATAAAGGTGTCAAAGCCGGCTTCGGCAATTTCAGCCATGAGAATTTCTGCAAACTCAGGATCGCAGATCACCTGCAGGCGGGTGGTATACTGGATTGATCGATTACCCAATTATCAACGTTTCAAAAATGAACAATGCTAGTATGGATCAATTGCCTCATCCTATCGCTTTGATGATTTCCACAAACTCCCGGCTTTTCAACGAGGCCCCACCCACCAGGCCTCCATCCACATCGGGGTTGGCAAACAACTCTTTTGCATTGGCTGCATTAACACTGCCGCCATAGAGAATGGTGATTTCATTGGCTATGGTCTGCCCATATTTAGCTGACAGATGTTTGCGGATAACGGCATGCATTTCTTGCGCTTGTTGTGCGGTGGCCGTTTTTCCTGTTCCGATCGCCCAAACAGGCTCATAGGCAATCACCACCTTTTGCAAAGCCTCGGCACTCAGGTGAAAAAGACTCTTCTTTACTTGATCGGTTACTACTTGCTCGTGAGTTCCCTTCTCGCGGATTTCTAGCGGTTCCCCGCAACAGAAGATTGGGGTCAATCCCTGTGCAAGAACTTTGTCAACTTTTTTTGCCAGCAAAACTCCGTTTTCACCAAAGTATTGTCTGCGCTCGCTGTGGCCAACAATCACATAGGGGATGTCCATCGATTTCAACATGGCAGCAGAGGTTTCACCTGTATAGGCGCCCCAATCGTGCTCACTGCAGTTTTGTGCACCCACCGAAATGCGGGCCTGGTTGCCTACCTGTTGCTTAACTGGATGCAAATATGGAAACGGAGTACATAAAACCACTTTCACATTTCCTTTCACCTCATCGGTGATCATCCCGATCAACTCGGATGTTAATGTTTTGGCCTCCTCCAGGGTTTTGTTCATTTTCCAGTTACCGGCCACAATTTTTGAACGCATAGTGTTTGTCTATTTTTTACCTGCGATTTTCTTCCTCCTATATTTCGCTTCAGGTTCATGGAGGTTGAGAAAAAGTGTTTTCTCCTTTGATGTTTTCTTGCTGTTGTTTGAGTAGGTCTTCCACTTTATATCATATTCCTCTGATTGATTGCCAAAAACATCCCATCCTTCCCTTCTACCTCTTGCAAACAACTCCAGATATGGACCAGGGCTACAATTCTCAACAATATCGTAAAACCTATCTGGTTTCCTTGAGTGCTCTTGTTTTCGGGTCGCCAAAAAGTTCACCTGAGACCTTCCTGGCGGCAAAGTTCTCATTCGACCTCTTACTCCGAATAATATTACTTCTGTCGTATTTCTAAAATAAAAGCCGACCCCTCTACCATCAGGGCCTCCATCCTTACGAACTTTATGCCAGATGAGGTTCGACTTATATTGAAAACCCCATGCTTTCATAACTTCCAATCCATCTGGAAGCAAAGCGTTAGGTACCCATAAATACAAATGACTTTGTTCACCTGCTACAACTGAAACAGGAATTTCCTTAATCTCTTCAAGAGACAAAGTCCCATAACGATTTAACCTTTTATGCTCAGGAGCCATCTTACCAGTTCGATTTGTAAATCGCCATGGTGGATCAGCAAGGATTGTTCTATAACCTTTTTTAGGAATCGAATCAATGAATTCCTGTGCTGCTGAAGGTTTGGGATCAACTATTTTCATCGTACAAGTTTTTTTTTATGCCGAATACTAGTATTGGGCAGCCTGCGCCACCACCACCCTTAATTCTAGGTAAGAGTTTAGACATATGGGTGGTTGAAGACCCAAAAGAGCTACCACGTCCTAGTTCATCAAAAATATCTTGAAGGTTGTCACATCTTGTTATTATTACACCAACACTAATAGCACGTAGATCAAATAATAATCTAAAGTTATTCAAATCTCGATCAAAAAACGGATCCTTATTATTCCACTCGATCTCTAGTGCTATCTTATTCTTGAAGCAATCTATTTTATGTGTTGGGCTCTGGATTTCCTCATTATCAACTTTAAAAGAAGTAGCAAATTCCTTCTCTATCCAGCCCAAATTATATAAGAAATGATCAATCGAATCTGCAACTTTTGATTTTCTGCCTCCTCCTTCAGTTAACCAAGACTTTCTTAGCTTAAAGTTTTGCAACAAAGCAATTATATCACTCCACTCATTAGGAAAATCAGACTTTAAAATGGCACAAGCATGTTTCCATTCATGAACTTCATAATGATTAAGGATATATCTTGGTAATAGTTCAGTTCCCACAATAGTTTTATTTCGATTCAAAAATAAACACATCGGCTGGTTTATCACGCATCAAGCGCGTGCTTTTCACAGGACCCTTATAGGTTACGTGAACGATGTTTGATTGGTCATCATACAAGTCCATAATAACCTCGTTCTTCACTTCTATGGTTTTAAATCGTTTTACGTTCTCGATTTCGAAGTAACAAATAACAGCCGGGTCCTCGCGCTCAAAGCCCAAAAAATTCACTCTTTGGATTTTACTATCGAGTTTCACTGTAAACCGTTTTAATACATACTCACCGATGAGTTGCTCTGCAGTAATACCCGCGCCAGGCTCCAGAATATCCAGGTCTTGTTGGTTACGCTGATTTCGAATGCTGGCCTCCAGATCGTCCAGAAAAATCCGGGAGGTAATCTGCAATGCCTTGTCTTTTTCACTATAGTTAATTTCCGATACCGACAAGTGAATGGGATGCAAGAACAACAAGAAGGAATAAACCAAAGAAATCATACAAAATGTGGTACGAAAATCGTGCCGCCAAAAGTAGTTCTAATTGTCCTAAATCAAAATTAGGGTTATACTTGTGGCCTTTAAAAAAACGGCATCCCGTGAGTGAATTTGGGTTGTATTTCGGATTAGGCAAAGACCATATCCTTGACTACATCGATGGGTACGACCACATCTTGTTTGTGCTGGCACTGTGTACCGTGTACCTGATTCGAGATTGGAAAAAAGTGTTGATTCTGGTAACCGCATTTACCGTGGGCCATTCCATTACCCTGGCACTTGCCACGCTCAATATCGTGAACGTTGATTCAGGAATTATTGAATTTCTGATTCCACTCACCATCTTCATTACTTCGGTCTCGAATTTATTTCGCAACGAGGGTACGGAAAGCAGATTACCCATACAACTCAATTACCTTTTCGCTCTGTTTTTTGGGTTGATTCATGGCCTTGGATTTTCCAATTACCTGCGGGCACTTCTGGGCAAAAACGAAAATATTCTCGCCCCGCTCTTCGCATTCAATGTGGGGTTGGAAATAGGGCAAATCATTGTGGTAGGCATATTTCTGGGGGTTAGCTTTTTGGTCGTTGATTTGTTGAAAGTCAGCCGCAGGGATTTGCGACTGGTGCTTTCGTCAGCCATTGGCGGAATTGCGCTGGTACTGATGAAGGATCGGATTTTTTGGTAATACAATAATGAATTAAACTAGATCGTATGAAACAGGTTTTGATTGTTGGATTCGTGCTGCTTGGGCTAACTGCTCTGGCACAGCAACCACCTCAGTGGAAAGGTAAGTTTGAGCAGTTGGATCAAATGCTCCCCTCGCCTAATGAATATCGCTCCGGGTCCGGTGCCCCCGGTCCGAAATACTGGCAGCAACAAGCCGACTATGTAATTGATGCCGAATTGAATGATGAAAATCAAAGCATTACCGGTGCCGAGACCATCACCTACCACAACAATTCACCCGATGCCCTTTCTTATTTGTGGTTGCAGTTGGATCAGAACATTAATGCGAAAGGAAATAACACAGCAAAGACTACGAATAACTCCGTGCGCGATTCCATTGATGCAGCCACCATGGCCAACATGGCCTCCATGCACGACTTTGATGGTGGCTTCAAAATCAAATCGGTAAAAGACGCCTCCGGCAAAGCATTGCCCTATACGATCAACCAGACCATGATGCGCATCGATTTGCCTAAATCCCTCGGACCGGGTCAAAAAATGTCACTCTCCATTGAGTGGTCGTTCAATATCAATGATCGCGTGAAACGGATGACTCCCAATGATGGTCGCAGTGGTATGGAATTTTTTCCTGACGATGGAAACTACCTCTACATCATTGCCCAATGGTTTCCACGCATGTGCGTGTACGATGATGTGGTAGGCTGGCAGAACAAACAATTTTTAGGACAGGGTGAATTCACGTTAAACTTTGGCAACTACCAGGTAAACCTGACCGTGCCTGCTGACCACGTAGTGGCGGGTACGGGGATGGTTCAAAACCTGAGGGAAGTGTTAACCGCTGAACAATATGCCCGGTTTGAAAAGGCAAAAACTACGTTTGACAAACCGGTGATCATCTGCACGCAGGAGGAAGCCGTACAACGTGAAAAGATCAAATCAAAAGAAAAGAAAACCTGGCGCTTTACAGCAGAGAATGTGCGCGACTTTGCGTTTGCCACCTCGCGCAAATTTATTTGGGATGCGATGGCCGTAAAAGTGGGTGACAAAACACCGCTCGCGATGTCGTATTATCCGAAAGAAGGAAATCCCTTATGGGAAAAAGAATCTACAGTGGCAGTAAAAAACACATTGGTCACCTATTCCAAATATTCCATCAATTACCCCTATCCGCAAGCAACTTCCGTTCACGCTGCCTCCCTGGGTATGGAGTATCCCATGATCTGTTTTAACTATGGCCGGCCGGCTAAAGATGGTACCTATTCTGATCGTACCAAATGGGGCATGATTGGCGTAATCATTCATGAAGTAGGTCACAACTTTTATCCGATGATCATCAACAACGATGAGCGTCAATGGACCTGGATGGATGAAGGGCTGAACACCTTTGTTCAATACAGAACAGAAGTTGAGAATTATCCAGATATGCCGAAACGCAGGGGGCCGGCCGATCAAATCGTTCCCTACATGAAAGGCAATCCGGAAATACAACGCCCCCTGATGGTGAACTCTGAATCTGTGGTGCGATCAAATTTTGGGAATGAGCAATATGCCAAGACAGCAACTGCGTTGAACATTCTACGCGAAACCGTTATGGGACCCGAGCTCTTCGACAAAGCCTTCAAAGAATATGCCGAGCGGTGGGCCTTCAAGCATCCCAAACCGGCTGATTTCTTTCGCACCATGGAAGATGCTTCAGCCGTTGACCTGGATTGGTTTTGGCGGGGCTGGTTTTATACCACCGATAACTGCGATATGTCGTTGGATGATGTGAAGTGGTATAAAGTGAAAAAAGACCAGGCTACCGTGGAAAACAAAGGCAAGACCGTTGCCAAAGGAGACCTGGCTACGAAAGGCAATGGCACCAAGCCATCGGATTTCAGCCAGGGGCCACAATACTTTAGTGTCATTCCTACCGACAATCGTTTCTATGGCGAGTTTGCCAATCGGCTGGACGATAAAGCGGTGATCTCGAAGATGGAAAACAAGAATTTCTATGAAATCACGCTTTCTAATAACGGAGGTCTGGTGATGCCCGTCATTATTGAGTGGACGTATAAAGACGGGAGCAAAGAAATTGAACGCCTGCCCGCTGAAATCTGGCGCATTAATGAAACCAAGGTGACGAAAGTGTTTGCCAAGGACAAAGAAGTTGTGAATGTGGTGATTGACCCATTAAAGGAGACTTCGGATATCAGTGCGGACAATAATGTGTTTCCCAAAGTGGCGCAACCTGATAAATTTGATGAATTGAAGAAAAAGGGCAAATAACGCCTCCCCTTACGCAGGGGATGTTTAACTTTATCATCGACCAGCGGATAAACATTCCGCTGGTCTTTTTATTTTTGTAGTTCACTTTTTCGATTCTACCTTATTTTGATATGAAACATCTCTCTTTTTCACTTTGCCTTCTACTGGTTGGATTCGCAACTCTTGCCCAACCCTCCTGGCAAGGCAAGTTTGAACAACTCGATCAGCAACTCCCAACACCCAACAGTTACCGTTCTGCATCGGGTGCACCCGGTGTGAATTACTGGCAACAACGGGCGGATTATGATATTGATGTTGAGCTGAATGAAGACACTCACTTGATCACCGGCAAGGAGACCATTACTTACTACAATAATGCCCCGGAAGTACTCCGGTTTGTTTGGTTGCAACTGGATCAAAACAACCTTTCCAACGGTAACATGACGGACAAAACCGAAGTCAACCGGGTCCGCGATTCTATTCCAACAAAATTCTTTCCGCTGGCCAGCGATACGTATGGCTATGAAGGCGGATTCAAAATTAAATCGGTTAAAGATGTAGCCACTGGCAAAGACTTGCCCTACACTATCAATTTTACGATGATGCGCGTAGACTTGCCTGCTCCATTACAAACCGGAGAAAAGTATGCCTTTAAAGTCGAGTGGAGTTATATCGAAAAAGACCGGATGCGTTTTTCCGAGCGGGGTGGGTATGAGTTTTTTCCGGAGGACGGAAATGCTCTTTACACCATTGCCCAATGGTTTCCGCGCATGTGTGTGTTTGATGATTACGAAGGTTGGCAAAACAAACAGTTTATTGGACAAGGAGAATTTGCGCTGGTGTTTGGTAATTACCGGGTTCGCATTACGGTACCTGCCGATCACATTGTAGGTGCCAGCGGGTGGTTACAAAATCCAAAAGACGTGCTTACAAAAGAACAAATAGAGCGTTTTGAACGCGCCCGGAAAACCTTTGATGCTCCGGTATTCATTGTTACCGAAGAAGAGGCTCGCAAAAAAGAGAAAGAACGATCCCGTAAAAAAAATACCTGGGACTTCTATGCCGAGAATGTTCGCGACTTCGCCTTTGCCACGTCCCGCAAATTTATATGGGATGCCATGGCTGTAAAGGTGGGTGATAAAACTCCGCTGGCGCAATCCCTGTATCCAAAAGAAGGGAACCCGTTGTGGGCGAAAGAATCTACCAAAGCCATTAAGAACACCCTAGAAGTTTATTCCACCCGCACGTTTGATTATCCGTACCCCACCGCGTATTCGGTTCACACGGCTAATCAGGGAATGGAGTATCCCATGATTTGTTTTAATGGCGGCCGGCCGAAAAGTGATGGTACCTGGTCGCAACGCACTTATGAAGGCATGGTTGGTGTGATTATTCATGAAGTGGGGCACAACTTCTTTCCGATGATCGTGAACTCCGATGAACGCCAGTGGAGTTGGATGGACGAAGGGTTGAATTCCTTTCTCGAGCGCGAAGTGAAACGCGAACGTTATCCGGATGTGAATATTAATTGGGGTTCGCCAAAAGGACTGTCTGGTTATATGCGGGGCGATAAAAACATGATGCGGCCCATTATGTGGCAATCCGATAATATTCCGGGTAATGATTTTGGCCCCAATGCCTATGGAAAGCCAGCTGCAGCATTAACCCTGTTGCGCGAAACCGTGATGGGCCCGGAATTATTTGACAAAGCCTTTAAAGAGTATGCCCAACGTTGGATGTTCAAACATCCCAAACCGGCCGACTTTTTCCGTACCATGGAAGATGCCTCGGCTGTAGATCTGGATTGGTTCTGGAGGGGCTGGTTTTATACCGTAGATAATGTGGATGTGGAACTGGATGAGGTAAAATGGTATCGGGTGAAAGCTGAAACGAAAGAACTAGAGAATAAAGGGGTAAAAGCAAAAACCGGAGACCTGGCTTCAGGCGCCAATTCAAAAGGGAAGGCCACTGACTTCAGCAATGGGGCACAGGAATTTACCATGATCAATACTCCGGATACGTACTACGGTGATTTCCGCAACCGGATCAACGATGGGGACGTTCGCAAACAATTAGCTGATAAGAACATCTACGAAGTTACACTCAAGAATAAAGGCGGGCTGGTAACACCCATCGTAATCGAGTGGACCTACAAAGACGGCAGCAAGGAAATTGAACGAATTCCCGCAGAAATCTGGCGCTTAAATGAAAATGAGGTGAAGAAAGTTTTCATGAAAGAAAAGGAAGTTACCAATGTGGTTATTGATCCAGCGGGTGAAACGGGAGAAGTAAATCCTGCCGACAATGTTTTTCCTAAGAAAGTTGCCGAATCAAAGTTTGATCAGCTGAAGAAGAATTGATGGGAGGATGCCGGTAATTTTCTGGCATCCTACTTTCATTTTTGACTGGTCATCAACGTCAGCACCTTCACCAAATCAACATTTCCTCCCGACAGAATTATACCTACACGCTTGCCTTTAAAGCGATCCTTTTCCTTAATCAACGCAGCGAGCGGTACGGCACACGAAGGTTCAATGATGATTTTTACTCGTTCCCAAACCAATTTCATGGCAGCAATGATTTGCTCATCGCTAACGGTGATGATTTCACTCACTAATTCCTGAATAATCGGAAACGTCTTATCTCCTAAGGTGGTCAGCAAACCATCGGCTATGGTTTGCGACTGTGCCTGTTCAATCTTTCCACTCTTCAACGACCGGTAAGCATCATCCGATCCTGCCGGCTCACCAGCAATCACTTTTGTATTTGGAGAAAAATAGTTGGCAGCCAGGGCGGTGCCACTCAACAATCCCCCACCCCCCACCGGGGCCATAATCACATCCAGGTCTTTTACATCAGCAAAAAGTTCTTTAGCCGCGGTTGCCTGGCCGGTAATTACTTCGTAATTATTGAAAGGATGGATTTCTGTAGCTCCGGTTTTTAAGATCACCTCCGCCAAGGTGGACTCCCGCGCTTGCAGGGTAGGCTCACACTCAAAGATTTCACCACCATAGTCGCGAACCCCGCGTTTCTTAATCTCCGGAGCCGTGCGTGGCATAACGATGTACGATTTAACGCCCAGAATTTTTGCTGCACGCGCCAAGGCCTGTGCATGGTTACCCGATGAGTGGGTTGCAATTCCCCTGGCCCGTTGCTCAGGTAAGAGTGACAAGGCTGCATTCATTGCCCCGCGCGCTTTAAAGGCTCCCACTTTTTGAAAATTTTCACACTTCAGAAAAACGTGACACCCCGTAGCTTCATTGATACTTTGGCTGGTTAATACCGGAGTACGGTGGATGTACGGCTTGATTCGCTCGTGCGCCTGCTCAATGGTTTGCTTGTCTATAGTCATTATTTCTCAAACTCAATGATGTATTCTGACTTGTACTCGCTCTGAAATCCGGCTTCATTGGTAAACATATCTTTAAAAAACAGACGGGCACGCTTGCCCAACCGCACGCACGTATACTTGTTCTCAATGTCTTCGGGGGTGTTCATCGGTTGAAGTGACGGATACCACAACGTATGCTCCGGAATATCCAACACTTGCTGGGGTTTGGTCCACTGTTGCGCGTTGTCGCCTGTTGACAAATCTTCATTGAAATTGAATGAAATATAAATCGCACTTCCCTTCCAGGAAGAACTCTCCACACGCCCCATCATCATCACCCAGCAATTCAAATACGTATTCCAACTCACGGAAGGTCCCCAGTGAAACATCTTGTCCGGGGCCGAGGCCGGGCCGCCCCCTTCCTCCATCGGTATTTGCAATGACTTAACAGGAGAGCCCACCCCATCCGGCAGTACCGTAAATGCTTCACCGTCCCACCGTCTTGCTTTGCCAACCGGATTATCCAGATCGGATAATTTAATGCGTGCCACACTTATGCACTGACCACTCCATTCTTTTGCAGGATCGTAAGTGGCCGAATCGTAAGTACCCGGGTAACCATACTCCCCATAAAATAAATACAGGTAATCCCCACTCGCAACGGCCGAAGGATCGCCCACACCACCCGCAAACGTATTGGAGGTGTTGTGAGGTTTTAGAATCATGCGTGGTTGAAGGTCTTCAATAAAAATTCCGCGGTTATCCCAGGTGTAACCGCCATCGGTTGATTTCATAATTCCAATCCGGCACACGGCAGCCGGTGAAGTAACCCCGGTTAACCCTTGTGGCCAGTATTTGTAAATATATCCTTCCCCCGTTTTCTCATTGTATGGATAATTCCACGGATAGTTTTCGTTATGATACACCGCATACAAAGTTTTACCGGATGGATCTTTTACATCCTGATAAACAGTCTCAAACCATACGGCCCCATGCAATCCTTCTTCTGTTGGCTTTACATTTTTCGGCATGTTGGGTATAACAAGATCTTCAAACTTGTTGGCGAAGGCTTCATCAGCATTGGTGCCGTTACCAAACCGGAGATTGTCGGAATAGCCCCACAAAGTATCTTCACCATACTTTCCGGGAAAAATCCGGAAGGTATCGCCCACCCAAACCTCCGCCATATTACAATCCACAAAAGAATTAAACAGGAACTTGTCGGTAGGGGTCAACCTAAACGTAGGAACTTTGCGTTCCTGGTTACTTGAACAAGCAGCAGCAAAAACCATTGCCACTACGATCAGAAATAAATAGGAGGTCTTATTGCTCATTGACGAAATGGAGTTAGAGATTTCAAGTTAAGAAACTTAGTGGTTCACCCAGGTTACTTTTTCTTGAAGGGGTCGTCTCCGGCCATCGGGGGTGGTACCTTTTGGCATGCCGATATGTAAAAATCCACAAAGTTTGTCATCCGATTCCAGGCCGAAAAATGATTTTGCTTCTTCAAAATTGGTGATTCCGCCCGTACTCAGGTAGCAACCTATTCCGTAAGCAGTAGCGGTCAGGTACAGATTCTGAACCGCGCAAAACACAGCCCCCAATTCTTCCCACTCAGGTAGCCGTTTACCGGCATCGCGTTTCATGCCCAGCGCAATAATGTGCGATGATTCCATGGGCTTGGTTTGAAGGGCCTGGTACCGGTCTTCTTTAAAGGAACCATTCCTTTCGGTTACCTCCTTGTAACAAGAACTTTGAAAAGCTGCCAACGTCTTCAACCCATCTCCTGAAAACACAACAAATCGCCAGGGCTCGGTTTGTTTGTGGGTAGGTGCCCAATTGGCATTCTCCAGCATTTGTTCAATGATAAAATTGGGTACTGTTGCCCCTGTATAATCTTTAGGATAGATGGATCTGCGCGACCGGATAAGCTGATTTATTTCTTCTACATTAAAATTCATTTGTATTGATTTTTGGCTAATTTAACTTTTGAATCCCAAAACACCTCCATGCGTAATTTCTTTGTTGCCGTGCTCTTATTGAGTTCGTGCGCACCTCAAATCTATGTGCCCAATACCCGGAACACTCCGCTCTTTCGGGAACAAGGGGAATTTCAGGGAACTGTTACCCTCACTACCGGCATCGAAGGCCAACTCGCGTTTGCATTAAGCGACCATATAGGGGTGATGGCCAATGGATCGTTTTTAACGGATGATATCCCTGAACAGGATTATACCCGCAAACATCAATATTTTGAGGGCGGACTTGGCTATTTTAATGCCACCCGAAAGTATCGGACCGAACTTTACGCAGGCTATGGGATTGGAGAAGGCACCAGCTTTGCCCAATATTATTTCTTTACACCCACGTTCGGGCAAAAAGATCTGGTTGCCACTGGAAAATTTAATCGAATTTTCATTCAGCCAACGCTAGGCACCAACAACCGTGGCTTCAATATGGCTTTCACAGCCCGACTTTCCTTCGTGGATTTCACTGAGTTCTCCTCGAATGATAACAACCCAGCCTTGAATGTTGTAACCATTCAACCGGATGAAGGCCCGCAATTTTTCATTGAACCAGCGGTAACTGGCAAAGTACCCCTTGTCGGAAATTTACAGGGTATCTTTCAACTTGGTTTGAATGTGGCTATCCCCAACGATGCTTACTTTGATCACGTACCCCTTCAATTTGCCATTGGCATTCAACTAAACACCGGCAGTTTGCGCACCCGTGTCTATTAAACCCAAACTTGGCCAGTTCGATCTCACCATGATTGTGGTGAGTTTGGTCATTGGCATGGGGATCTTCCGAACTCCGGTGGAGGTTGCCAACAAAGCACAATTGCCTGAGATTTTTTTTGTGGCCTGGATGGGAGGTGCCCTGATCAGCTTTTTTGGAGCCTTAACCTTTGCTGAGATCGGCTCACGCTACCCGGTAGCGGGTGGGTTTTATCGCATCTTCTCCCATTGCTATCACCCTGCCTTTGCATTCATGGTGAACTGGATGACCGTGATCTCCAATGCGGCCTCCACAGCCAGCGTGGCCATTATTGGTGCGGAATACATACAACCCATTCTATTTCCGGAGATGGATTCGTCTGTTGCGATCCGCATCATCACGCTTACAGCCATGGTTATTTTATATGGAATTAATATGGCGGGAATTAAAATGAGTGCCCGCATGCTCAATGTGTTGATGATCATCAAAATCAGCCTGATTGTATTGCTGATTGCTGCCATCTTTGTTGCCCCCACACCTGCCATGGTGAACGCACCATCAACATCCTTATCTACTACCGATTGGCTTAAGGCTTTTTGGCTCTGCTTTGTGCCGGTCTTTTTTACCTATGGCGGCTATCAACAAACGATGAATTTTGGCAGCGATATTCCCAATGCAGTGCGCACCCTGCCACGGGCAATCTTCTATGGGATTGCCATTATTCTCTCCCTTTACCTGCTGGTGAATTTCTCCTACTTCAGGGTATTGGGATTTGAAGGACTGAAGAATTCCACAACGCTGGCGGCAGATGTTGCCCGCGTGCTGCTGGGCGATTACGCTTTTAAAGTCGTAGCCGTGATTATGTTTCTTTCTGTTATGGCGTATGTGAATGCCTCGATCTTATCCAACCCGAGGGTATATTATGCGATGGCGGAAGACAAGGTGTTGCCTCCCCTCTTTAAAAAAGTAAATCCAAGAACCCAGGTACAAGAGTTTGCTGTTTCCGTATTTGTTGTATTCATTGTGCTAACCTTGTTCTTTTCTTCTTCCTTCACCCAGGTATTGGGGTATGTAATGTTCTTTGATAGCATTAGTCTGATCGCGGCCTCCGCTGCTATTTTTGTGCTCCGCCACCGTGCTAAAAAGGAAGGAGATCCGGCCGGAATCTATAAAATGTATGGTTACCCGTGGATGCCCGCACTTTTCATTATCGTTTATTCACTCGTGAACATCAGCGTGCTGGTATCCAACCCGCAAGCCTCACTGATTGGCTTCCTTCTATTTCTTTCCGGATACCCGCTCTACCGAATTCTTGTAAAACTTATTAACTAATCATGGACTTATCCTATATATTAAACGAACTGGGCGAAGAACGTGAGCAGTACTTCAATGCGGTTGCTCCGCCCATCATTCAAACCAGCAACTTCACATTTAAAAATGTTGCCGAATTTCGCAACGCATTAGCCGATGAGTATGAAGCCATCCTTTATTCGCGTGGCAACAATCCAACGGTAGATATACTGAGAAAAAAACTGGCCGCACTGGACGGAGCCGAAGATGCGTTGGTTTTCGGGAGCGGAATTGCTGCTATTGCGATTCCGATCCTTGCCTTACTAAAACAGGGTGACCATATCGTAAGCGTGGCCCGCCCCTACAGTTGGACAGTGAAACTGTTTGAGCGACTGCTGCCAAAATTTGGTATAACCACTACGTTTGTGGATGGAACCCGGACCGAAAATTTCAATACAGCCATCCAATCAAATACGCGACTTCTCTATCTTGAATCGCCCAACACTTTTACCTATGAGCTTCAGGATTTGAATGCCCTTGCCACCCTGGCAAAAAGCAAGCACATCCTGACCATGATTGACAATAGCTACTGCAGCCCCCTTAACCAACAACCCTATAAAATGGGAATCGATTTGGTGGCGCAATCTGCTACTAAGTTTATTGGCGGACATAGCGATGTAGTGGCAGGTGTTGTTACCGGATCAAAAGCCCTCATTAAAAAGATTTTTGATGCCGAATTCCTGAACATCGGTGGCAACATCTCGCCCATGAATGCCTGGTTGCTGATTCGGGGACTACGCACGTTACCTCTTCGCCTGCAACGGGTCTGTGACAGTACGAAAGTGATCGTTGATTTTCTGGCTAACCATCCGCGCGTTGAACGCGTACTCTTCCCATTTCATCCCAGTTTCCCGCAGTATGAACTCGCAAAGAAACAAATGCTGGATGCCGGGGGGCTATTTAGTATTGTATTAAAAGCGAAGGCGCTGGAAGACGTAGAGAGGTTTTGTAATTCCTTAAAGCATTTCTTTCTGGCCGTTTCCTGGGGCGGGCACGAATCATTGGTGGTCCCCGCCCTTGTTGGCTTCCCGGCAACGGATTTCGATGTCGCTAATCCAAATCATCGCCTGATCCGGCTCTATATTGGATTGGAAGATCCGAACTACCTGATTGCTGACTTGAAACAAGCCCTGGAAAAATAAAAAGGCCTGGTTCCTCAACCAGGCCTTAACCTAAACCTACCCCTCTATCAACAGGATGCTGCTAAGACATTGAAATCGCATTAGAATCTTCGGCTTTACTCAAAGCTTACAATAAAACGCAGTCATTACAGGATATGTTTATAAGAAACTGAAGAAAGGGAAATTAGTTACAGGAGTGGATACCACTCGTAGAAAGAAGGGTTAGCTTTTCTTATCAATCAACTCACCGATGATTCGCAGTCCATCCAACGTGAGGTGCGGCTCTATCGAATTGAAAAAACTAGCCAAGGGAGTAATGACGGAGGCTAACCCACCGGTCGCAATGACAAGGCAATCGGAATTCAGCTCATTTCTGATTTTGGAAACCATGTTTGTTACCAACCCTTCGTAGCCATACAGAATTCCTGATTGGATGGCGGTAATGGTATTCTTACCCAATGCAGAGGATGGCATTTCCAGGGGTACATCAAATAATTTGGCTGTGTTTTGCGACAGCGACCGAATGGCGGTCTTTAAACCCGGGGCAATGGATACCCCCAGGATGGCACCTTCACCAGACACGGTAGTGAAAGTTAAAGCCGTGCCAAAGTCGACCACAATACAATTGCGCTGGTATTTAAAATAAGCAGCAGCGGCATTGGCCACCAGGTCCGATCCAATCTCAAAGGGATTCAGGATTTCCATCGGAATCAACTCATACACTTTTGGTCCCATCACCACCGGCTCTTTATCAAAAAGTGTGCGCGATACGCTCTTGATTTTTTCCGTCATGGCAGGCACCACACTGCTCAACACGATGGTGCGCACCTGGTCTACGCCATTTCCGGTCTCCAAAAAGTAATCGCGGATTTTTACCCCGTAATAAAGTTCCGGCAAATCAGGGCGGGAGGCAATGCGCCACACGTGCTTCCATTCATGATCTTTCCACAAGCCAGCGGTAATGTCGCTGTTGCCGATATCGAACGCCAAAAGCATTACGCAAAATGCAAATATTCCCGATAACGATAAAAATAAAGACCCGATCAAAATAAGATCGGGTCTCTGATTTATCTTTTTAGTCTTTCCGTACTATGCTGGAGCCGGATGAATCAATAATCAGCTCGGGTTCGCCACGATATAGTACCGTACTGGCACCACTCACGGTCACATTTAATTCATCAGCTACCGTTACCTTACTGTTGCTCGCTCCTGACACCACCAACTTGGCACGCGCAGCAGGGTAATCAAAAGCAGAAAGCAGCGAGGCTCCTGAAATCGTCCCATCCAACATCGCTCCGGTTCCTTTCAATCCCAATTGGGAGGCTCCTGTTAAGTTCATGTGAATCTCATTTGCATCCTGGTTCAGCTGGACAAAAGAAGCTCCCGACAAGGAAATGTCAAACCGATCAACTGCATCAAATCCCTTGATGGTTGCCTGCGTTGCGCCTGAAAAATCGGCACTGTATAAGGCGGGCATGGTAATGGTTAAAAACGTTTCATACTGCCTGCGCTCGTGCTGTCGAAACCCGGCCACCAGCGTATTTCCATTTTTATAAATCACCAGGTCGTCCAGATTTCTGCGGTCGCCCTCTGCCTCAATTGAAAAACCTTCTGCATATTGAATCGTAACAACCAGCGCGCCACCGGCCTCAATACGGTCAAAATCCAATACCGAATAATTTCGCTTGTCCTGTTGCCGGGGGCCCGGATCTTCATCGAAACAAGAACTCATGCCAAGCAGAACCAATAAACCCAATACATTAATCGCCTTCATATCTTTGATTTTTGATCTAAGACAACCCGGATTTAAGACACCCCTAGTCGGCCCAAATTTTTTCTTAAAATTCCACCCGGTAACTTAAAACGGGCAACAATGACAGCATGTACCACTTTTGAATTTCCCCGCTACGTGGCTCATAATACTGCCCGCCCAGGTTTTGATGGTTGGTTACATTTTGAATATCCAATGCAAGCGTATGGGTTGCCTGTGGTCGATTTCGCTTTAGGCTCACCCGCAAATCAGCCCGGAAATAATCGGGCAGTTGCTCCGTAAATGCCAGGTTCTCGAAGTACCGGGTTTCACCTAATGCTTGCGACTTTTCAATATCGATGGGTGTGGTCCGGAATCCACCGGTATAAATCGTCCTGAGGTTTACTCCAAACACGCGGTTCTTATTCCAGATGAACTCCTTGCCGGCCGTAAAGCTTAGCGCATGATTCCCATTGAACCGGGTGTTTCGCCAAATACCCTCCAGGGATTTATACTTTGACGAATACAACGAACCAGACAATAAGAAATACAGGTTGTTGTGTAAAAATTGCTCCAGCGTCAATTCGAGGCCATAATTTCGGCCCAGTCCCGCATTGATCATAGCCACATTCACATAGCCTTCCTCCACCACCAACGAGGACACCGGACTGGTTGGATCATTCTCAACCGCGATGTTAAACAAGTGCTGATAGTAGGCTTCGGTTTTTAACCGAAGGTGGCGTGTTAATGATTGATCGTAGCCCACAACCACATGGTGAGCTTTATTGAATCCTAGATTTTTGTTAGGATAAATGACCGATCCATCCGGTTGCTCCAGTTGCGTTTCGTAAACCCCAATGGTTTGCATTTGGCTATGCAATCCGTAGCCCAGGCTAATAGCACTAGTCTTGGTTAAATTATACTGCAGTGATGCACGCGGTTCGATTGAATACGTTTTATTATCGGTCAGATAAAGAAAATGGATTCCGGTGTTGAATGTCAATTCTTCTGTTGCCCGGTAATTCCATTGGGTGAACAGTTGAAGCGTGGACGCATGGGCCAATGAGTTTAATGGTTCTTCCTCCAGGTTCGTTTCATGATTTAACTGGCGCTTTTTAAGGTTGAATAAATAGCGGTTCAGGTACATCCCGGAGCGAATGCTGCTTTGACTGTTCACTTTATGATGGAGCACCGAGCTAAGGGTGATTTTGCGATTAATGTAGTTGCTCTTGAAATTAAATTGAGGGTTGTACGAATTATCCAACCGTTCTTCCTGGTATCCATGATCATTGCCGGAGAACACAACAGACGATTGGAGGTAAGATTTTCCGTTGAGCGTTAGCGCATGCTTCACGCCCGCAGCTCCGGTGTTGGAAAAATAGTTGGCATTGTATCGCTGATACTCATTTTCCCAGTTTGCAGAGTCCTTCTCAGCAAATTGGTTTTGATCACTCAATCCTCCAAAGCCAAAGAGCGAAAAATTGCCCAGCTTGTTGGTGGGGAGAAAAATGTGATACGACAGGTCCTGAAAATTGGTCACCGCATCGCCTACGTTTACACCCAGTTTGGAAAGGATACTGAGCGTTGAGTACCGGTAATTGATTAAATAAGAGCCGCGATAATTCTCAGAGAAAGGTCCTTCTGCAGCAAGATCCGTTCCTAAAAATCCGGCTTGCACGGTATACTCGCGCTTCTCATTGTTCCCTTTGCGAAGATTTAAATCAAACACCCCGGCCAGGGCATTGCCATATTCTGCCGGGAAAGCACCGGTGGAAAAGTCAGAATTACTCAGCAGCTGAGAACTAAGAATGGAAATCCCGCCACCCGATGACCCCACATCTGCAAAGTGATTGGGGTTGGGGATGTCAACGCCTTCCATGCGCCAAAGCAACCCGGTAGGTGAATTTCCCCGAATGGAAATGGAGTTGTTGCCATCATCGGCAGACACGACTCCCGCAAAGGAGATTGCCGCGCGGGCCGGGTCGTTCACGGCTGCTGCAAATTTTCGGGTTTCCTCTACCGAAAAAGTGCGTGTGCTTACGGTAGCCATTTCATTGAGCGGCTTATTCTTTTCAACGTCTGGCCTAATAATGATTTCCGCAAGCTCTGTAATTTCCTCTTCAACCGGGATGGTTAATACCACCTCTTTACCGGAATTGACTACGATGTTGGGAACGGTAATATCCTTATACCCAATGAATGAAATTCGAATGGAATGAGTGCCTACCGGAATTTGAGAAAGTTTGAAATTTCCGTCCACATCGGTGGTGGTACCCAATAAAGGATTCGAGTTTATCAGTACCACCGAAGCTCCCGGAAGTGAAGACTGGGTGATTTTGTCTACCACCGTTCCGCGAATGGTTTGAGTAAGCACTTGCCCCTGCGCAAACAGGTTGAAAAGAAAGAAATTGCAGGCAAGTAAAAATTTTTGGGGTGTCATAGTTGTTGATTTTCGGAGGTATGACAACCCGAAAGATTTGAACCCCTATGTCGGAAATGATTTTTTCTACAAGAATCGCAAAGCTACTTTGCCCCCCAACCACATCTTTAAATTGATATCATTGTTGAGATTATCATCAACAAAAACCTTCGGTTTGTAGTCCGTAAAAATTTCGGGATAATCGGTATAGGTAGTGCGGGTGAGGTAGCCGTTCAAGGTGGCTCCCAGTGCAATCGAGAATTTAGGAGCAATCTGAAAATCAAATCCTACATAAAATTTATTCAATAAACTTAAGGCATTGGTAAAGCTTCCTTTGTTGATATGCTGCGAGGATAGATCCAGATCGAGATACAACCAACGGGCTAATTTTGGAGAGGTACCCAGCCCATATCCGAAGGTCCACACCGAAGTGTCACCGGGTGTGATGGATTGCTCCGGCTTAAATCCAGCCATCAGCATGGTGTGAAATTTACGTACACCGGTACGAAATGCCAGATTACCATAAAAGATTTCATCTGCGGAAACTTCCAGCTTGTGATATCCGCTTTTAACAATACTCAACAACCCAATGGGCGCCCCACCAAGACTATCGGCATAGTTGATTAGCCCGATTTGGGTTCCTTGGACCGATCCTCCGTAATTAAATAAAAGCGAAACTTGCGATCCTGAAATGTGTTGCGTGGCAAAGTTGGTGAGGCCCGCAAACTGCGAACCGGTATAATTTTCAATTTGCATATTGCCAAAGCCAGCAACCTGCACTCCACGCGATGGCCGTTGGGTAAAATTGGTAAAACCTGCCACCTGAACGCCATTCATAGATCCCAAATTGGTGTTGGCAAAGCCCGCTAGTTGCACACCCTTTGTGTCATCTAAGTTGGTATTGGCAAATCCGGTAAGCTGAACAGCTTCCGTAGCCCCCCTGTTTATATTAAAAAAACCGGAAGCCTGAATTCCATACACATCACCCCCCACCAGGTTTCCAAAACCGGCAATCTGCAGCCACTTTACATTCCCCCGGTCGACATTAAAAAAGAATCCTAATTCAATCTGACGGGTTCCCAATGAATAACCTCCCAAAAAGTTGATCGAATAATCATTAATAATGTTGCCGCTGAGGCGGCCGTTGGTTCCCAGGAAAGGAAGAAACGATACCTGTACCAATTCATAGAGTGTATCACGAATGTTCTGAACGTTTGGTTCGGACTCATAGGGTAAGAACAATTGCTCCTGAAAGGTTTCCACAACCGAATCTTGAGGCTCTGTGGGAATAACGATTTGCAGTGTATCCCGCTTAATCGGGTGGATCGAAATAGTAAGATATTGATTGACTGGTGCCGTTATGCTTATGAGGGTATCCTGATATTCCCTTTTGCTGACCGATACTACTATGGAGTCGGTCTTCTTCTCAAGCTTGAGATTAAAGTACCCATACTCATCGGTTACTGCGGATGCCAGGGTGTTCTTCTCATAAACACTAGCCTGATTAATTTTTGCCCCTGTTGCATAATCCTGAACATAGCCGTTAATCACAATTACCACCGCATTGTTCTTTGCCACTACGGGTGGGGCTTTTGTCAGAATTAAATAGTTGCCTTTTGTTTTGTACAACATGGCGCCCTGAAAAATCTCGTTGAGCACATCTCGGACCGACTGATTACTGACGTTTAGGTTTATTTTTTGAGTTGGGTCAATCAGGTTGCTGTTGTAGGAAAAGGAAAATCCACCGGCCTGCCCTATCCGATTCAAAACAGCGGGAATACTTTCATTCGAAACTGAAATAGAGACCCTTCGCTCCAGAAGGGGAGCCTCTGGCTTTTGTGCCAGCACAACCGTGGCCAACAGGACGAAACTGATCGCTAAGCATTTCCTCATCCCTGATTACTGATTACACCCCTCTCCATCCAGGATAATTTCATCGTCCTTCTTAGTAAGGGTCAGCCCCATAGTTTCGGCAATTACTTCAGCAATGATGGTTGCGTTATCTTCCTTAAAATTTGCGGTGAGCCGGCAGTGGTAAAGCTTTTCATTCCCCAGTTTGATCTTTGAATTGTAAACATCGTTAAGGAGGGTCACCACCGACTGCAGATCGGTATTATTGAAACTGAAAATTTTGGTTTTATAGGCAAGGGCATTGGTATCTGGTTTTTCAATCCGATAAAACTGCCTGGTTCGCTTACTGTAAATAGCCTTATCTCCTGCCTGCAAGGTCAGGCCGGGGTCTTTTAGGGTATAGAATTGAACCTCGCCTTGGGTGACAATGATTTCAATGGTATCCTGATCAGGATAGGCCTTAAGATTAAACTCCGTACCGATATCGCGAACCAACACCTCATCGGCTTCAATTACAAAGGGTTTTTCTTCCTCATGCTTCACCGTAAAATAGGCCTCGCCTTTCAACATCACCTTGCGGGTTTTGGCGCGTGGGTTAAATTCGTATTTCAGCTCGCTCTTTTTGTTGAGAAAGGCCGTGCTGCCATCGGGTAATGTATCCTGAAGAGTAACCTGATCAGAGGCCACGGCCAGGGTTTGCAAAGGCGGTGCAGTAACCTGGTAAATCCAATAAGTAATTCCAATCAGAATCACGCTACTGGCTGCGATTCGTAACATCAGATTATACGCAGCAGGTTTGGTCTTCCAAATCGGGATTACCCTGCCCGATTCCATCTTTTGCCGGACTTTGCTCCAGGCTGCCTCGGCATCAAACTCAATATCAGCCGGGGTGTTGGCGGCCCGCTCGAAAATCAATTTCACCTGTTCATAGTACTTCCTGTTTGAGTCACTCTGCCGTGCCCATTGCCTCACCGCATCTTCCTCTTGCATAGACCCTTCTCCGGCCAACACCTTCCCAATCAAATCATCCATATCATTCCATACGGGCTCCATCACACAATCCAATCTTTCATAAAAATCAAAAACAACGGCAGGTAGTCTTTCAATTGCTCACGCATCAGCTTCAGCGCTTTCCCCATATGATTCTCCACTGTTTTGACAGAAATCTGAAGCTGGTCGGCTATCTCCTGGTATTTCAACTCCTCAAATCGGCTTAACTGAAATACCAGCCGGCATTGCTCCGGCAGTACTTTCAGGGCTTGCATGATTTTAGTTTCCAATTCGGCTGCCTGAATTTTATGCGCTACTGACTCGTAGGCAACTTCCTTCACATACAACTCGTGGGCGGCATGTTGCTGCTTTACCCGCTCATGCTTGATAACATTGAGGCAGCTATTGCGAACCATGCGGTAGAGGTAAGATTTTAGGGAAGTTTCGATGGAAAGTGCCTGGCGCTTTTCCCAAACGGTAATCAACGAGGCCTGTACGACCTCTTCTGCCTCCTCTTTATCCTGCAAAAAGGAATAGGCGTAACGACACAACGGTTGGTAATAGGTTTTAAAAATCATCTCAAATGCGCTAGCGTCTCCCTCACAGAGCCTGTCTAAAACCTGCTTTTCCGATAAATCCACCGCTTTTTGAGAAGTTACGTGCAATTTACGGGATTCAGGCGTTGAGGTTATGACAACCCGGAGAAGATTTACCCCTATTTACCATATCAACAAAAAAGCCACCCAACGATGGCTTTTGCTTTTTAGGCCTGCTTGCTCCTTATTTTCTCCGTTCAAACCGATACACGTCAGGCATTTCAGAATCATCGTGCATGGAGACATTCAGATCTTTAATCAACCCATTCCGAATATCATAAACCCAGCCATGAATATAAGGCCGTCCGCGCTTTTGCCAGGCGTTTTGGATAATGGATGTTTTCCCCAGGTCATAAACCTGTTCAATGACATTCAGTTCGATGAATCGGTCTTCGCGTTGCTTCATGTCCTCAATCTTTTCCAATTCATCCTGATGCATGCGGTAAACATCTTTGATATGTCTGATCCAGTTGTCTATCAACCCGATTTGCTGATGGCCCATCGCGGCCCGAACACCTCCACACCCATAATGGCCGCAAACAATCACGTTATTTACTTCTAATACATTGACTGAATAATCAAGAACACTTAGCATATTCATGTCACTATGTACAACCATGTTGGCAATGTTGCGATGCACAAATACTTCTCCGGGGGCTGTTCCGGTGATTTCATTGGCCGGTACCCGGCTATCGGAGCAGCCAATCCAAAGAAAATCTGGTTTTTGAACATTGGCTAACTTATTGAAGAAGTCTTTATCCTCCTGGAGTTTTTGTTGAACCCAGGCACGATTTTGAAGAAGAAGCTGTTGGTACGTTTTCATTGTTTTAAGATTGCTTTAGTGCACTATTGGAATGTCTTTTGGGGAATGGTAATCCCGTTTATATCAATTGAAATATTCTTGACTTTTGCGTTTTCAATAAAGTCGCTGATGGTTTCAATGACATCCGCATCAACAAATGCGGCTTTGGTTCCATCAAAAACGACTTGTGTCCCTGCGGGTATCTTTCCTAACTCATGGCGCAAGGAGGCCTTGTGCAGGAATGAAACATCCTTTGTGAATTTAACCAGGTATCGATCCTTATCGGACACCACAATAATTGCTTTCTGAAAATTGGTTTTAAGGATAAAGAATAAGGCCACAAAGATTCCCAGAAAAACACCCTGTAACAGATTGGTGAACACCACGGCCAATACGGTGGCCACGAAAGGCAGAAACTGAGCCATTCCCTTTCGATACATTTCTACAAAACTGGAGGGCTTGGTTAGCTTGTATCCCGTAACCAATAAGATGCCGGCCAGGCAGGATAGGGGTATTAATTGCAATATTCCCGGGATCAACAGCACCGACAATAACAAAATTCCGCCATGCGAAATTGTGGATGCTTTACTGCGTGCCCCCGAGTTAACATTGGCTGAACTTCTGACAATGACCGATGTTACAGGAAGTCCGCCCAGGAGGCCCGATACCATGTTGCCCACACCCTGGGCGCGAAGTTCCCGGTTAAGCGGAGTTATTCTTTTTGCGGGATCCATTTTATCACACGCTTCAATGCTGAGCAATGTTTCAAGACTGGCTACGATGGCCAGGGTAATGGCGATCGTATAGATCCGGGGATCTTGCCAGTATGAAAAATCAGGCAACGTTAAGAAAGCCCCCAGCCCGGCTGAATCCGACAGCGAAGGCAGTGTAACTAAATGCTTTTCATCGATGATTAATTCAGGGAAGATGACCTTATACAACGTATTCAGAAGAATACCCACGATCACTACAATTAACGGAGCCGGTACGATCCTAAAGAATCTATACCGCATCAGTCGATTGGAGTTCCAGAAAATCAATATGAGAACGGATACAACACTAATGATAACCGCTCCCGCGCTGAGGAAATTAAATGACTCAATAATTTCTGAAAATGTATTTTGTCCATCCGCCTGGAAGAAGCTCTCGTCTCCTTCATAGTCGGCATCATATCCCACAGCATGGGGAATTTGCTTAAGGATCAAAATTAAGCCTATACCTGCCAGCATGCCCCGAATGACTGCTACCGGAAAAAAATGTCCAATCGTTCCTGCGCGAACTAACCCCAACACAATTTGAAGCGCCCCGGCCAGTACCACGCTCAGCAAAAAGGCGGGATAACTTCCAAGTTCAAGTATGGCAGCCAATACAATGGTAGTAAGCCCTGCCGCAGGACCACTGACGCTCAGTTGTGAACCACTTAACGATCCAACGACAATTCCGCCAACAATCCCAGCCAATAACCCCGAGAAAAGCGGAGCCCCGGATGCGAGGGCAATGCCCAGGCACAAGGGCAGGGCTACCAGGAAGACCACCACCGATGACGGAAAGTCCGAAGACCAGAAACTTCTTAGATTCATAAAGACGAAAAAAGTGAAAATCAAAAACTGACCGTGGGTTTCCAGAAAGGAAACAAGAAATCAGGTTAGGCTTGTGGAGGTGGGGAAATAATTTCCAAAAAAAGGAAACTGGTAAGGTAGTGACCACCCAAGATTAAATCACGCTCTTTATCAAGGTCAGAATTTACCTGATATAATGAGAATAACTTTGAGTTGTCATCATCCTCCTCTGCGGTATCTTCTTCTGCCGGTGAAGGAGCGGTTTGATCAGCACCCCGTTCTGGGTCAGTGCAAACCTCTTTACGCACCTCTTTTTCAATAGAAGTTGTTATCGCGTTCGCTGAGGCGAGCAGCAATAAACAGAAGATAGCAAGGCATGAAAAAGCGATTTTTGCCATGATAGAGGGCAAATATAGCAAATAGTTAGGTCGGACTGCGGGCTATGATCGTTTAAGAAATAATTAACAGCTGTCTGCCCGGCTATTCCACCTCCACGATAATTTCAATCTCCACGGTGATGTTGTTCGGAAGCGAATTCATGCCAACGGCTGACCGTGCATGCTTTCCTTTCTCGCCAAAAACTGCCACCATCAAATCTGAAAACCCATTAATAACCTTGGGTTGGTCAGTAAAGGTGTCTGTACAGTTTACCATGCCCAACACTTTTACGATACGCTTTACTTTATTCAGGTCGCCAAGCTCCCCTTTCAGTGTTGACAGTATTGATATGCCTGTTTGCTTAGCGGCCTGATAGCCCTGATCCGTTGTCATATCGACTCCTACCTTACCTGTAATGTTCGACCCATCGGCCCGGGTTGGTCCATGACCAGCCAGATAAAGCAAATTCCCGGTTCGAACCGCCTTAACATAATTGGCCATGGGCTTGGTTGGTTCATATAGTTCTATACCCAATTCCTTTAGCTTTTTATCATAGTCAATCTTCTGTTGCGCAAGCACAAACGAAAAACAAAAGGTTATTACGAGGGATAGGAAAACACTTTTCATAACGATGATTAAATTTTAGTATCAGGAAGGTAGATAAATTTCTGAAACTGGTAACTTCCCATCAAATAGAAATTGGTATGCCTGATGTTTTTCGTTGCCCCTGGTGCTTAAAATTTGAGCAATACATTACCTACCACGATGAGGAATGGGGTGTCCCGGTTCATGATGACCGGGTTCATTTCGAATTCCTAATCCTGGAGGGGGCGCAGGCTGGTTTGAGCTGGGCTACTGTACTAAAGAAACGCGCGGGCTACCGGAAAAATTTTGCCGACTTCGATCCGGTTAAAGTAGCTCGCTATACTGAGAAGAAAGTACACAAGATTTTACAGGACCCCGGCATTATCCGGAATAAGTTAAAGGTGCTTGCCACCGTAAACAATGCCAAACGCTTTCTGGAAGTACAGAAAGAATTTGGCAGTTTTGATAAGTACATCTGGAGGTTTGTTAATCATCAACCGATTGTCAACCGTTGGAAAACATTAAAACAACTGCCCGCCACCACAAAAGAGTCGGATGCCCTGAGCAAAGATTTAAGTAAACGGGGTTTTAAATTCGTTGGTTCTACGGTGATCTATGCACACATGCAGGCCTGTGGGTTGGTGAACGATCACCTTGTGGATTGCTTTCGCTATAGCCAAGTTTAAAAAATATACTTACCAAAGGCATACAATCCCAACACCAGTAAGGTGACCCCGGGAATTAACTTCACGAACCGGTTATCCTTGACATAGGAAGACAGTTTTTGTGCAAGAAAGGTGAAGAGCACGAGCAATATCATTACGCCCACCGAGGTGCCAAAAACATAACTGTGCACGAACCACGAGGTAGATAAGTCAATCCATCCCTGCGATTTTAAGAAAGCGGTGTACGCCACCCAAAACGGGATAGCCATGGGATTGAGAACGCTCAAAATCAATCCTCTTCGAAAGCCGCTTTCGTTGAAGCGCACAGAGAACTCACTCGGCTTGCGAGCCGACCAGATAGAAAAGGCTCCGATGGCGATCATTACTACTGCCGTAATCAACTGAAAATTGTCGACCACAATCGGGGAGGAGGTGATCCAATCTTCAAAAACCACTGCGATCCACGCATAGGGATATTCAATAATGGCCACGGCCAAAGAAAAGCGAAGGGCAGTTTTAATCTTATGCTCCATCCCCAATTGGAGCACGGCCAAATTTAGTGTACCCGGAGGAATTGATCCGAGAAAACTAAAGACCACCCCAATAATAAATACTTGAAAAAGCATTACCGCCTAATTAATATTTAATCTTTCTGAAGTCATAATAAATTCTCTTGCCTTCCAAGAAAGGAAGGTAAGGCACTCCGCGTTGATGATTTTCCCGGCTGACCCGATACAAGTTTTGCCAATGAACTATCAGTACTTTAATGGCATTCCATAAGGAAGACCCGGGGTGATAGATATGGGCCGGTTCGGCACCACAACCATTCAATTCCATGATCATCACTTTTCCATTTTCAAGATCCCGCTCCGAAGCACAACGCAAATCAAAGCGACCAAAATAAAACCCATCAATTCGTTTGCTAATCCGGTCAAAGGAAGCGGATAGTTTGTCTGTGATCAGGTGGTTGCAATTGAGAAAGGTGGTTCCCAGGCAATGATTGCCCACCGACACAAGTTCCAATTTCTGACCGGGTAGCAGGATTTCATTCAGTCGGTTCCGATATGCATTCTTTAAAATCTGCCATTGAATTTTTGCACGGTCCTTTTGCAAGATTAATTCCTGGAGTGCTTTTCTTCCATCTCCGGTAACGGAAAGAAATTCCTTACCGGTTATTGAATTAACAAATCCATTGGACTCCGAAGGAAACCGGACGTAGAAAACACCATATTCAAGAGGCAAATCAACCAACTCCTGCACAATAAAATCAATCTTGATTTCCGCCAGGTATTGCGCTGCTTCTTGTTCATTTCTAATCCTACGAACCATCCAACCGCGTTCGCCCATATCCGGTTTAAAAATTACCGGGAAAGTTAAGGTGCCTTGATGCATTGCCTCCGTAACCTGTGTCACCGTGGCGGGTATTTTAATCAGAATAGTTTTGGGCTTAACCTCTTCAGGCACCATTTGTAAAACTTCAAATTTACTTTCCCCCATCATGCCCCCCGTGAGGATGGAGGGATTGGAGGCAGAAAAATAGAAAAGCGCCCGTTCCTTTAGCGCATAGTAAATCCACATAAGAATCAGAGGCACCTGAATAATCCCAAACGGCCAGTACTCCCAGCTTCTCAGTTTAATAAAAAAATTACTTCGTAAAAGTCTCTGCACAAAGGAATAAGAAAGTGCAAAAGTAAGGAAAGTGAATCAGCGTGCTGCCACGGCCGACTCTTTGTATCGAAGGGTAGAAACGGCAATACCGAAATCAGGCGATAATTTTACATACGAGGCAACTTCGCGAATACCGATTTTCATAATGGCCATATGGTGTACGGCATGCTCAATGTTGTACGTCAATTCACGCAGGTAATTGGTATCAATACTTACACATTCTTCACTGTCCGGTTGATACCCCACATCCAGCTTCAATGATTTATCGGCTTGGTTCATGCCCACAAATTCCTGAATCTGGCGGATGGTGTGCAGGGCAATGTGTTTATCATTCTCCATGGCCTTGTTGTGGATGCGTTTATCATAGTTAACTACCCCCAATTCATACCCCTGTTCCAGGCAGATAAAAAACTCCAGAGTATGGCGCAGATGCTGACCCACCGTGGATTGGCTTAAGGCAGCTGAAGGCTTTCTAAAATCCTCTTCGCTGATTTGTGAAACCACATCCGAGAGTTGGGCCAGAATGGTTTTACCGGCAGTAAACAATTGGGTCATATGCTAATCAAAATGTAAGCCGCGGTAAAGATAAGGTAATTCTTGTTTCGTTATTGCCGGGAGGCACGATTGCCTGTTATTGGACAATTTTCTTCCAGTTTTGGTCGGCCTTGGCTTTTAATGGTTGTTCGTTTTCGTTCCAGTCCTCCAGGGTATTATTTCCCCAAAAGTTGTAGAACAGGTAAAGTTTGCCATTGACAATCTTATACGTTTCCGGATCTACCTTTACTTTTTCTCCACTCGCGCCCATGGCATAGGCGCACCACCCACCATAAGCCGGCTCATATTTTTGTGGGGCCGCCTTAAATTTGCTCACGTTACTTACGGTAGCAAACAAATAGGTAATGCCTTCATGGGTTACCCTCAAATTCTCATTTCCTTCTACCGGTTTTCCCTCAAAGTAACTTACCGGGTCATACCCCCCAATTGCAATTTGTTTTTGAAGGTTAAAGTGACGGGTCCGGATACTGATCTCCTGGGCCTGCACCACACCGCTTACTAAAATGAGAATAGGGATTAACAGCTTCATGTTCTTACTTACGTAATAACCTCAAAATTCGGTTCTTCGATCGAACCAATTTGTCGCATAAACTGCAAAATACGACTCAATCTGAAATAAGATCCCGGATGCACTCCCACACCAGGTCAGGTTCATACCCCTTGCCAATGGCAAACCGGGCTACTTTGTCGCGTTTTTTGAATGGATTTTCTTCCTTTACTTCATGAATCTTTTTCCTGATCAACGCCTTAAGCGTTCGGGTATAATCGGCTAAGTCAATTTCCTTTAATCCCCGTTGAATGCAATTTTTGGTAAGCCCGTGAAATTCCAACTCATTCTTGATTTTTAACCGACCCCACTTCTTCATTCGAAAGCGGCCACCGGCAAACGCTTTGGCAAATCGCTCCTCATTGAGAAACCCCTCACTGATAAGTTGCGAGAGCAATTCGTCTACCTGGCCCGGATATAAGCCATACTCATAAAGTTTGTTCTTTACCTCTTTGTGCGATCGCTCCTGATAGGCGCAGTAACGCTGAATTTTCGCATGGGCTTCCGCTGGAGTCAGTCGTTTACGGAATCCGGGCTCTGCATCGGAGGAAATTCGGTATACCGGCATATCACAAATATCGGAAACCGGCCCGCCCCGGGAAAGCGGTGGACTATGAGATCAGTCCTTTGGTCTTTAAAATACTGCCAACAAATTTTCGCTCGTTCTCCGTATTGAAAATCTTAAAGGGCAGGTGGATGAGTTGAGCCTTGTTTACAAACAACAGGTAATGATCTTTCCCAACCTTAGCGCGTTTGATCTGGTCCCACTTCATGGGCATCCCCTCGCGGGCATTCAGTTTCATGACAATCTGCTGACTGGTGATTTCATAACTGAAGCGCTCAAACAACATTTTGCCTTGTTCCAATTGGGTAACTCCGTAAAACTGGATCCACCAGAAAAGGAGGTAAAGACCAGCCCCGGTCAAGGCTCCGATAAACCACCATAAACTGGGTATCCACAGATACCCCAGGCAAATAGCGATTACAATCAGGCCTACCCACCATTGTTGTTGTAAAATAGCCTTGAGGGCCATCTTGATATAATCCTTCTTTTCAAGGCGATAGTTGCGGGTCTTCACAATCATAAACTACTTCTCCGATTAAGGGAGGGCAAAATTAAATGGAATTGTGGGATTTTCTAACGCCCAAATTCTGCCAACCTGTCACCTTGCCTGGGTTGGAACATGGTTTGAGTCAGGGGGTAGCACCTAACTATTTCTACATAACGCTGACAAATATGACTACAACGGCAGAAAAAGGTTCCATCTCCATCCATACCGAGAACATCTTCCCCATCATCAAGAAGTTTTTGTATTCCGATCATGAAATCTTTTTGCGCGAGCTGGTAAGCAACGCAGTGGATGCCACCCAAAAACTCAAAAAACTGGCTTCCCTGGGCGAGTTTACCGGTGACCTGGGCGATCTGAAAATTGAGGTGAGCTTCGATAAAAAAGAAAAGACGATTACCGTCAGCGATAGGGGGCTTGGGATGACCGGTGAGGAGATCAAAAAATACATCAATCAAATTGCCTTTTCGGGAGCCACCGAGTTTGTTGAGAAATTCAAAGACAAGATGGATGGCAAGGACATCATCGGAAAATTCGGTCTTGGTTTCTATTCGGCATTCATGGTCGCTGACAAAGTCGAGGTGATTTCAAAATCCTACAAAGATGCCGATGCCGCCAAATGGGAGTGTGATGGATCAACTGAATTTGAACTTTCCCCCGCTGAAAAAAACACCCGGGGTACCGATGTAATCCTTCACATCAATGCCGATTCAGAAGAATTTCTGGACGAGTGGCGCTTGAAGGGGATCCTGGAAAAGTACTGCAAATTCCTGCCGGTTGAGATCAAGTTTGGCACGAAAGAAGAAAGCGTAGAAGACGGTGTTGATAAAGACAACAAGCCGAAATACAAGACCGTCACTTCCGATCGCATCATTAACAATACCGCGCCCATCTGGACCAAAGCCCCGCTGGAACTAAAAGATGAAGACTATTTAAAGTTTTACAAGGAGCTGTACCCCTTCAGCGAAGATCCGCTATTCTGGATACACCTCAACGTGGATTATCCCTTTAACCTGACGGGCGTTTTATACTTCCCGAAAATAAAGAACGATTTCGAAATTCAGCGCAATAAAATTCAGTTGTATTCGCGCCAGGTTTTCATTACCGATGAGGTGAAAGATGTGGTGCCTGACTTTCTCATGCTCTTGCACGGGGTTTTGGATTCCCCTGATATTCCATTAAACGTTTCGCGCAGTTATTTGCAAAGTGATGCAAACGTAAAAAAGATCAGCGCCCATATTACAAAAAAGGTGGCCGACAAATTGGTGGACATGTTTATTAAAGACCGCGCTGAGTTTGAGAAGAAGTGGGATGACATCAACGTATTTGTAAAATACGGAATCATCAGTGATGAGAAGTTTTATGAAAAGGCCAAAGAATTTGCGCTGTTTAAAAATACCGATGGCAAATACTTCACTTTCAAGGAGTATGAAGATAAGGTGAAACCGAACCAAACAGATAAAGACAAAAACACGGTATACTTATACACGACCGATGTAGCCAAACAACACGCCTTTATTGAAATTGCCAACAACCGGGCGTACGATGTATTGGTATTAGACGGTATTCTGGACAGCCACTTCATTAATCACCTGGAGCAGAAGTTAGAGAAAACCCAACTGAAGCGGGTGGACAGTGAAACCATTGATAAGCTGATTGCCAAAGATGAAAAGGTCGCCAGCGTTTTGAGCAAGGAAGAGGAAGAGTCGATCAAGAAAATTTTTGAGACCGCGATCAATAATAAAAACATGACCTTGGCGGTTGAATCGCTAGCCCCTGAAGACATGCCCGTAACCATCACCATGAGTGAATGGATGCGCAGGATGAAAGACATGAGCAAAACCGGGGGTGGCGGCATGTATGGCTTTATGGGTGCCATGCCCGACAACTACAACGTGGCCATCAATGGCAATCATGCCCTGGTACAAAAGATTCTGAAGGCAGAAACCGAAGAACAGAAGACGAAACTGGCTAAGCAAGTGTACGATCTGGCCCTGCTTTCGCAAAACATGCTGACGGGTGCCGACCTCACCAGCTTCATTAAGCGAAGTGTGGAATTGGTAGGATGATCCGACTTTACCTGCGTTGAGTGACTAACGTGGTAATATTTTTTATTTAACTTCGTTTTATCAAGGACAGATGAAGCGAAGTTTATTCTTTTTTGTGATCCTGCTAACCGGAACGGCCCGGGCACAGCAAACACCCACCGTGCAGGAAGGGCAGTTTACATTTGATACCGATAAACCGTTCACCCTGCTTGAACTGGACCAGAACGATGAGCCCATCGTAACCAAAAAGAAAAAGCCCAAACGGAAAGTTTACTACGGCATTAAAACCAAAAAGGCCTTTACCCGAAAAGGATATGGTGATAAAATGACCGTAGAATTATTTTATGTGTTGAAGCGACCCGATAAACCCGCTGGCTTTGCCCGCGATGTATATTGGTATGATTTTACACGCAAGGAATTGCGCAAAACCAGTATCGGAGCGTTTGATGTGAAGAAGGGGGTGTTGGCACACGGTCCGTATAAAAAAATGGTAGGGGAAGACGTAATTGAAGAGGGGATATACTACAAAGGTACCCGGCATGGCCGGTGGATGCGGTACGATCGCCAAAACCTGGTGGAAGACAAAGAGAAGTACTATAAAGGCTGGCCAAAGGAGTCCCTTGTAACCTACTATGATCCTAACGAACGGAAAAAACTCAAGGAGATTACCCCTATTGAATACGGTGAGAAAGAAGGCTACTACTATTACTTTCATGAAAATGGTCAGATCGCGGTGCAGGGTGAATACCACTGGGGCGATCGTGTCAATGACTGGATAGAAAATTATCCAAACGGAAAGCGCAAACGCATCATCACCTATCCGAAAGAACCCTTCGAAAAGACAATCCGACCCTATGTGCGGAAAGAGTGGGATGAGAAGGGAAAAGAGATTTATTCAAAATAGATCGCTGATCCGTTTACCTTCTCTTGAATCAGCTCAGTAAAAGGCATCTTCAAAGTGTCGGATTTCAGGTTTTCCATTCCGCAGGCTGATCGCCACTACATCGTAGCGTACATTGCCTTCGTAGTTATGCTCAAACGTATACTGCTCAGCCCCAAACACAATGTTTTTTGCTTTCCGGTAATCGACAAATTCTTCCGGGTACCCAAAAGCATCGCTTGAGCGCATTTTCACTTCTACAAACACCAGCCAGTTTTCCTTTCGAACGATCAGGTCAATTTCTGATCGCTGATAACGATAATTCCGCGCTACAATCTCGTATCCCTGCTGTTTCAAAAAGTCGGCAGCCAGGTTCTCCGCCTCCATACCCTTTTGGATTTTATCGCTCATGAATATGTTCTACCTTTGACATGAATTTAGGAAAATGAAAAAACTAATTGAGGGCTTTACGTTGCAATTGGCGAGCGCCCTGAAAATTGGTCAATCGGTTGACCTGGTAAGACCCGGCAGCGACATCCGCAACATTCTGATCACGGGGATGGGCGGATCAGGCATTGGCGCCAACCTGGTGGAGTCGATTACCTTTGGAAGAGTACCCATACCGATTACCGTCTGCAAGGGATACAACATTCCGCAATTTGTAAGTCCGCACACCCTGTTCATTGCGTGTTCTTACAGTGGCGATACCGAAGAAACGCTGGCTGCTATTCACAAAGCCATGCTTAAACGGGCCCATATTATCTGCATTACGTCAGGCGGTAAAATGCTGGAGCTGGCCAAAGAATATAATTTGTTCTGGATTCAGATTCCGGGCGGGTCAAAAAGCCCGCGTGGAAATCTCGGATACATGATGGTTTCCTTGTTTTATGCCCTTTACCATACCAACTTAATCGGGGCGGCCTTTATTAAAGAAACCGAAAATGCGATTGAATACCTTGACCGGGGTGAAAAAGCCATTCAGTCTGAAGCCGAATTAATCGCCAAGAAGCTAAAAGGTAAATTGCCCATCATCTACTGCGATGAACGCCTGAAAGCCATGGCCATTCGTTTTCAGAATCAGATCAACGAAAACGCCAAGCAACTGGCCCATGTCAACACCTTTCCCGAGATGAACCACAATGAAATTGTCGGTTGGCAATTTCCTGAAACCGTGTTACCACATGCCCAGGTGATTTATCTCTATTCGGATCATGATCATGAGCGAGTGGAAAAACGTATGGAAATCTGCAGACCTGTCTTTGAAAAACGCTCCCACCCCATCATTGACATCGTTGCGGAAGGCGCTTCCCTCCTGGAACAATATTATTACCTCATCCATTTAACGGATTGGATTTCTTTTTACCTCGCCAAAGAAAATGGTGTAGAGGCCGGGCCTGTGGAAGCAGTTGAGTTTTTGAAAGAAGAGTTGGGAAAGATTAAATAACTCACCTTACAGGTAAACCATTTTTAATACCGAGTCTTGAACGATATTCTAAATAAGAAAACCAAATTTCTCGACCTTGGGCTGATTGACTACAAACAAGCTTGGGATTATCAAACGAATTTGTTTCAGGCGATTCTCGATGTGAAGGCAACCAATCGCAACCAATCCGACAACCAACTACCCACCAATAACTATCTGCTCTTTTGCGAACACCCGAATGTGTACACCTTGGGCAAGAGCGGTGACGAACGTAACCTGTTGATCAGAAAGGAAGATCTTCCCTCGATTGACGCCACCTATTACCACATCAACCGCGGTGGCGACATTACCTACCACGGGCCGGGCCAGCTGGTGGTTTACCCGGTACTCGATCTCGAGAATTTTTTTACCGACATCCATCAATACATGCGCTTGCTGGAAGAAACCGTTATCCAGACCTTGGCGGAATTTGATATCGCTGCGGGCCGCATGGCAGGAATGACCGGAGTTTGGCTGGATGCCGGCCTGGCCACCGCCCGCAAGATTTGTGCGTTGGGGGTTAAAACCAGCCGGTGGGTAACCCTGCATGGATTGGCATTTAATGTAAATACTAACCTGGATTATTTTAAGTACATCGTGCCTTGCGGCATTGCGGATAAAGCAGTCACTTCTATGGAACGCGAGTTGGGTGAACCTCAGGATTTGAACGCGATAAAATCAATACTTAAGAATAAACTAAGTGCTCATTTTGGAATGGAAATTATAAATTAGCTGTTGTAAGGTTTTGATGGATGAAGAAAGACATTGAAATTCCGGAAGTAAAAAATGTAACCATAGCCGTTGTTCGCGAAAAGAATCTCCTAAATCAGGAGGAGTGGAAAGTTCACCTGATTAATAACAACCCTTTTCCCATTGAAAATACTCTGGTTGCCAGCAAGGGGTACGGTGAGAAGGAAGGTGAACAACAACGAACCTCTACGCTAAGACATTACCTGGAAACGGTTCCAGCCAACAGTTCGGTTTTGGTGGAGCCCATTGACCCAACCCTTTTCCATTTGAACAATGAATATTGGGTTAGCTACTATGTTGGTGCGCAAATTTATGACCGGAGATTTGTTTTTGTTCCCGATACAATCTGCGAAGCCAATCTGACTTTCATTAAGGAGCTGGAAAAGGAAGGTGTGCTACACTCTTAATTTTTGCCTTCGCCTTTCTATCCTTACATTTATAAGAAGGTTACTCGCAAGTCATGCACCCCGATTTAAAGGATGTTCTTTTTCTCGATATTGAAACCGTACGGTGTGTCGATCACTTTTCAAATCTGAGTGAACGACTAAAAACCCAATGGGCCCGTAAGGCGGGCTTCTTAAAGCGCGAAGAAGGACAAACCGATGAAGATCTGTTTCAGGACCGGGCCGGCATCTATGCTGAATTCGGCAAAATCATTGTCATCGCAATTGGCAAATACACAGAGGAGGAGGGCGCTATCGGACTCCGAACCCGGTACTTTGCTGACCATGACGAAGCCCGGTTGTTAACGGATTTTCGGGCTGCGCTTGAACGAATGGGCCCAACCGTGCGGTTGTGTGCACACAATGGTAAAGAATTCGATTTCCCCTATCTGTGTCGAAGATCGCTGGTGAACGGAATTGCGGTTCCGTCCGTCCTGAATGTTGCTGGAAAAAAGCCCTGGGAGGTGAACCATCTTGATACAATGGAAATGTGGAAGTTTGGCGACTACAAGCATTACACATCCCTCGATTTGCTGGCAGCCCTCTTTAATATACCCACCAGCAAGAGTATCATGGATGGATCCATGGTTAGCCAAGTATATCACCAGGAAGGCGATTTGAAAAAAATTGCAGAATACTGTGTTGGCGATGTGGTGGCCATTGCCCAGTTGTACTTACGATTTAAAGGGCTGCCATTAATAGAACAATCTCGCATCGCAACCTCTTAAATCATCCTGAGCTGCCCCGAGACATAGAAGTGAAGAAACAGAAGACAAATTCAGAGTAACTATTTTAAAATTTTAAAACGGAATCAGGCGCGTTGTCATTCGTACCAACTGTAGAATTCAACGAGCCGTCTGACACCCTTATGAGTAAAAAGAAATTCAAGAAAGGAAAAGAAAAGCGCGATAAGAAGGAGCGTGGTGGAATGTACTCCTCCCTCCTCTTATTGCTTGAAGAAATGGCTGGCAAAGCCTACAGCCCGCAACAACTTGTAAAAAAACTGGGGCTTAAGAAAAAATCGCTGATCGAAGACCTCTATAAAATTCTGGAGGCGCTGGAAGAAGAAGGGAAAGTTGAACAACTCAGCTCGGGTCACTATAAAAGCACCCGTACAGCAAGAAGCGTAACCGGTGTTGTGGACCATGTCAACCCGCGATTTGCATATGTCAGCACCGGGGAAGAAGGGCAGAAAGACATTTATGTCCGTGCACCCGATCTTGCCACTGCCATACATGGCGATACGGTTGAAGTGGAAGTTTCCGGACGCAAAACCGGAGAAAATCCGGAAGGGCGCGTGGTGTCGATCGTCAAGCGGGGCCGTACCCGGTTTGTAGGTCGCCTTGAACTATCACGGAATTATGGTTTTGTTGTTCCCGATTTTAAAAAGATCTATCAGGATTTTTTCATTTATCCTGAAAACCTGAATGGAGCCACGGGCAATGACAAAGTGTTGTTTGAAGTGGTGAAATGGGCCGACCGCGACAAGAGTCCGGAGGCTAAAGTAATTGAGATTCTGGGGAAGACGGGAGAAAATGAAGCAGAGATTCACTCCATCATGGCGGAGTTTGAATTGCCATTTCGGTTTCCGGAAAATGTGCTGCGGGAATCAGAAAAGATCAGCGAAGGGATTACAGCCGATGAAATTAAAAAGCGCTGGGATTTTCGGGACGTCCTCACCTTCACGATTGATCCGGAAGACGCCAAGGATTTTGATGATGCCATCTCGTTTAAAAGACTGGACAATGGCCGATATGAAATTGGCGTTCACATTGCCGATGTAACACATTATGTTCAACCCGGTACCGCACTGGAAGAAGACGCCTTTGACCGCGCCACATCGGTCTATCTGGTAGACCGGACCGTGCCGATGCTGCCCGAACGACTTTCCAATGCACTTTGCTCGCTACGGCCGAAAGAAGACAAGCTTACGTTCGCGGCTGTGTTTGAAATGGATGAAAAAGGCAAGGTTCACAAGGAATGGTTTGGCCGCACCGTCATCCATTCCGACCATCGCTTTACCTACGAGCAAGCCCAGGAAGTTATTGAGAGCGGCACGGGAACCTTTGCTGAAGAACTTAAAATTTTAAATCAATTACACCACATTTTACGCAAAGAGCGTTTCAGGAAAGGGGCGGTGAATTTCGAAACCACCGAAGTGAAGTTCAAGTTGGATGAAAGGGGAAAACCGCTGGCAGTCGTTCCAAAAATTCGTAAAGATGCCCATAAGCTGATTGAGGAGTTTATGTTGCTTGCCAACCGGGCAGTGGCCACCTTCATTTTCAGAATGAAGAAAGGAGAAGACAAAAACACTTTTGTGTATCGTACACATGACTTACCCAACGAAGAGAAAGTTGCCGATTTTGCAAGGTTTGCCAAGCAATTCGGTCATCAATTACAAGTGGAGTCCAATTCCATTTCACGATCGCTTAATAAACTGATGGATGAAATCGAAGGCAAGCCGGAACAAAATGTGTTGCAGTCACTGGCCGTCCGGGCCATGGCCAAAGCCAAATACACAACCGATGCACGCGGTCATTTTGGATTGGCCTTTGAACATTATACCCACTTCACCTCCCCCATCCGAAGATATCCGGATATGATGGTTCACCGGTTGCTGCAACATTATCTGGATGGCGGAAAATCGGTGAATAAAAAACAATACGAGGATAAATGTGTTCATTCCTCAGAGCGCGAGAAACGGGCAGCCGATGCAGAACGGGCCTCCATCAAATACAAGCAGGTAGAATTTATGAGCCTGGCGGAAAAGAAGGAATACGATGGCATCATTACCGGAGTGACAGACTTTGGTGTTTTTGTGGAAATAGTTGAAACCAAATGCGAAGGCATGGTGCGCATGGCCGATATGAAAGATGATTTTTATGAGTTTGATGAAAAGAATTACCGTGTTATTGGCAGGCGTAGAAAAAAAATCTACCGATTAGGCGATGAGGTGAAAGTCAGAATTAAAAAAACCGACATCGACCGCAGATTAATTGATTTGACTTTTGAATAATGGTATCGGAATACTTGAAACTTGTTGAGGCAGAAATCAAGCGCCAGCCCTTTGGCTCGCAGCCCAAATCACTTTACGAGCCCATCCGGTATATCATGGCCCTGGGTGGCAAACGGCTGCGGCCCCTGCTTACCTTGCTGGCCTACTCCTTATACAAACCGGATGTCGGTAAGATTGTAAAATATGCTGCGGCCATCGAAGCCTTCCATAATTTCACGTTGCTGCATGACGACATTATGGACAAGGCTCCGTTGCGCAGAGGAAAGGCCACCGTACACGAGAAATGGAATGTTAACACCGCCATTCTTTCCGGAGATGTAATGTTAGTGAGGGTCTATGACATGTTCCTGGATATGGACCGCGATCTGTTGCCCCAAGCGCTCACCCTCTTCAACCAGTGCGCAGCCGAAGTGTGCGAAGGGCAACAATGGGATATGGAGTTCGAATCGAAAGGCAATGTTGCGGAAGCTCAATACCTTGAAATGATTCGATTAAAGACCGCTGTTTTGCTGGGGTTTAGTCTTGAACTTGGTGCGCTATTAGCAAAAGCTCCGCCACGTGAACGTATCGCTTTGCGTGAATTTGGAACCCACATCGGCATTGGATTTCAACTGAAAGATGATCTGTTGGATGTGTATGCCGACAAGAAAAAATTTGGCAAACAGGTGGGTGGCGATATTATCGCCAACAAGAAGACCTACCTGCTGATCAAAGCCAAAGAAAAAGCCCGCGGTAAAGACAAACGAGAGCTAGCGCACTGGCTACAAGCCAAAAAATTCAATACACAGAAAAAAGTCAATGGCGTAACCGCGATTTACAACCGGTTAGGAATTGCGGGATTAACAGAGAAAAAGATTGCCGAGTATTTCGATAAAGGGTTTCAAAAACTGGAATCACTACCGGACACACCTCACAAACAAAATCTGATTCAGTTTACCCAAGACCTGATCAGCAGGCAATCTTAATTTCTTTTATAGAAAATCAAATTTGCCCGTCCACGCCTGTTGGATTCACTCAGCGTATAAAACCCGGCTCCTTCCCGATCCCAGGCAATCGCTTCGCCCTGAGATTCCGGGCGATAAGTCAATTCCACCGGTTTCGTTTTAAGCAAATCTGGAATTGCTTCCGATCCGGTACGCTTCCAATAATAAATCTTGTCATAGGTCTTCAGCAGTACTTCCTTACCATCCGGTGAGACATTGGCAGCAACGGTATTAATATAGGGAAGCTTTGCTTTTACCGGTGCGGTGATGGTATCCCCGGATGTCCATGTTCTATCAATCTGATACACGCGAACAGAATCTTCGCGTTTGGAAACGACAAACAAGCCGGCTGTAGCCGGATCGATGAACAACGCTTCGGCATCCCGAACGCCATCCGAAAGCTGCAGAAACAACGTATCAAACCGGGTAATCGCTACTTTATCGGATGCCAACACCGGCTCTTCAAAACGATAGATCACCTTAAAAGCATACCGAGCTTCGTTATCTCCAAGATCTCCTACATAGAGATAGTTTTTACCCGGTTCAGGACCCGGCCCGAGTGTAATATCTTCCCAGTCGCGATTTCGGGCATTGGACAAAGTACAAGTCATTACCACGTTGGCCTCGGTATTGATCAAATAGACACGGGCATCATCACCACTGTCGTTATGCGTCCAAAAATATCCGGGATTACTGGCGCTCGCAACCAGTCCGGAGGCTTCTTCCAGTTTCTTGTCAATAGTGCCCAGAGGAATCCCGGACGAAAACAATCCTGACTCGGATTGCTTCCCCCCACATCCCATGATTAGTCCAAGGCCGATTAGCCACAATCTCATGTTAATAATTCATCGTTCTATCGGCATGCCGGCTTCCTTCCAGGACTTTATTCCGCCATCCAATTCATAAATGGATTCATAGCCCTTTTCTTTCAGGATTCTTGCCGCCTTGGCGCTTCGAATGCCGGAACCACAGTAAATAAAAATTGGTTTGTGTTCAAGATTCTCCAGCTTGTCGGCAAAATCCGCATCATATACAATGTTGATGGCACCGGCCAACGTTCCGGCATTTACTTCTTCTACCGTACGTACGTCCAACAAGATTGCATCTTCAGTCGCTTTGTATTTTGAATCAAATGCCAGCGGTGACAATAGATATTCCGACTTCTCTTCACTACAGGCCGCCAAAGCGAAAAGTAAAATCCACTTCCTCATAGAATTTGTTAGGTTAACCCCGAAAGGTACAATTTTTATGGTCTTCCGATGGATTGGAAAATGATCGATTCTTCCTGAGGGTACCCCAAAAACACACCTCAAACCATTACTTTTGAACATGAATGCCGTACAAGAATTTATCGCGTACCAACGTCTCCTTCAAAAAGAGATTATGTCGGTGCTGAGAACCTGGTTCCTGGATCTGGGTACGCACACAAAAGAGAAGGTAAGCTATAAAGTGCCGTACTTTTATTTTCATGGTCCCTTAGGGTATTTGAAACCTGTTGTAGACGGTGTTGACCTGGGGCTGATTCAGGGCAAAAGCATACATCGTACATACCCACAGGTAGTCATTAAAGGAAGTAAAGGACATGGATTTATCCGGTTACACAGCCTGGCAGAGTTGGAAGAACAGGAAGAAGAGCTTCGCAAGATCTTGAATGAAGCTGCCATCTTGAATCAATACCTTTACAATCAAAAAACGAAAAAGAGGTGATTCAGGAAGAAGAACTCATGGACGATGCAGAGGACGGCTTATTTGAGCATCACCGCATTGTGGCCGATTCCAAACAAAGTCTTCTCCGGATTGATAAATTTCTGATGGATCGCTTGCCCAATGTTACCCGAACTAAAATTCAGGATGGCATTCGCGATGGATTTATAAAAGTGAATGAAAAGTTAATCAAGCCCAACTACAAGATCCATCCACACGATATCATCACGGTTTCGCTGCCCGAACCGCCCCGTGATACGGATGTGGTTCCTGAAAATATTTCGCTGAACATTGTGTTTGAGGATGATCACTTGATGATTGTCAATAAACCGGCCGGCATGGTGGTGCACCCGGCCTACCAAAACTGGACGGGAACACTCGTCAATGCCCTCGCTTATCATTTTCTCCATAGGAGTCCCCCCGGACAGAATTTACCCCAAATGGCTGGAAATGATGGCCGGCCCGGACTGGTGCATCGCATCGACAAAGATACTTCCGGGCTGTTGGTAATTGCCAAGACTGAGATTGCGATGAACTCGCTGGCCAAACAATTTTTTGATCACAGCATACACCGGACGTATCAAGCCCTGGTATGGGGGGTTCCCGATCCATCCGAGGGAACTATTAACGTACACGTAGGCCGAAGTTTGAAAGACAGACGTGTAACGGTGGCCTTTCCGGAAGGAGAATTCGGCCGTCATGCCATTACTCACTATACGCTGCTTCAGGATTTACGCTATGTTTCACTCGTTGAATGTAGGCTGGAAACCGGACGCACGCATCAAATCCGGGCACATATGAAATACATCGGGCATCCTATTTTTAATGATGCCACGTATGGCGGCAATGAAGTTGTTAAAGGCACGGTGTTTTCTAAATACAAACAATTCATTGACAACTGTTTTAAAATTATTCCACGACAGGCATTGCATGCCAAAACGCTGGGCTTCCTACATCCGGTAACGCAACAAGCCATGCAGTTTGATTCTGAATTACCTGCCGATTTTAAAGAAGTAATTGAGAAGTGGGAAAACTACGTGAAGTATAATTGATGAAAATAGAACACCACTCTATTTGGGTTCAGGGTAACATCATATACAGTTAACCTGGCGGTAATCTCAAATTTTTAGGGGGAAGAATATTCTTTCAGGTGTGTGCAGACACCTGTTTTGCCGCAGGGCGCGGACGTCTAAACCGCTATCCGCAGTTTCTGCTTGCCGTTTTCCTGGCGCAATGCCTGACGGATTTCCTTCATGGCTTCCTTCTTAAAAGCCTTGTAATCCGGGGTTCGTTCAGGCTGATTGAGAATGCCCTTGATGTAAACGAGCACCTCTTCCATTTGCACCTTGTCCATGGCATCCAGACTCTGGAGAATTGCCAGTTTGGGTGATTGTAACATACAATTAGTGGTTGTTGTCAGTACAAATAACGGAAATTAATGCCTTGAGGTTCAACCCATAAGCACTCATTTAACGGAAACGTAATATTCCACCTGAAATCGTACAAAATGGATCAGCCTAAATCCTTGATGGCATCCACAAAAGTGTCCAGTTCCTGGGTGGTTGTGTAAAGGTTAGGAGTGATCCGGCAGCCCTGAACACCGGCTCCATCAATGGCCACCGTGTAGATTTTGTACTTATTTAACAGTGTTTCTGCCAACACCTGAGGTTTCATTCCTTTGATACCCACATTTCCGATACCGGCATGACGCTTTGGATCCTCGGGGGTATTAACAAGGACATGAGGTAAGGTTCGCACCCGGCTGGTCCAATACTGTTGCAAATAGCGGAGTCGCTCTTCCTTCCGGTCGCGCCCGATTTTCAAATAGAAATCAATGGAATTGGAAATGGTCAGGTCCGTATGAACGGGATGTGTTCCGATCTGATTTAACCGGTAAATGTCGTTTTGATCCGTTACCTCAGAGGCTAACAAGGGCCAAAGCCGGGAAGCTTTTCCTTTCCTCACATACAATATCCCTGCCCCCAACGGAACGCTTAACCATTTGTGAAGACTGGCCCCATAGTAATCGCAATTCAAATCGGAAATGGAGAAGTTAAGATGCGCAAAAGCATGTGCCCCATCCACCAAAACCTCCACACCTTTGGCGTGTGCCATGTCACAGATTTTGCGCACGGGTAAAATCTGACCCGTGATGTTGATCATATGACAAACCATCAGCAATCGGGTTTTTTCGGTAATGGCATTCGCATAAAGATTTACGATTTCTTCATCGGAAGCTGGATGATTGGGGACAGAAATAATCTTGTTAACGATTCCATGCTTCTTTTCCATCAACTTAAACATGTTAAGCATCGAGCCATAATCCTGCTCGGCCATCACCGCCTCATCGCCTGCTTTCCACGGTACACCGCCAATCACCAGATCCAATGATTCAGTGGTATTGCGAGTTATAATCAATTCTTCCGGTGAACATCCGGCCAGCTCCGACAGTTTGGCGGCCATCTTGCGCTTATTCTCCCATTGAACCGTGCGCATATAGTACGAACCCTGATAATTAACTTCGCGGATGTGAGCGATGTAATGCTCGAGAATTTCCTGGGGCAAGAAACAATAATAACCATTCTCCAGATTGATATAATCCGGCTTTAACCGATAACCACCCCGCACGGTTTCCCAAAAATCTTCGTTATGTGCCAGATCCATGGGTGATAGGTGCGCGGTTTCATGCGCAACCTGATCAAGGCTTTGCCACAGGGGGAGGCCGCTGAAAGAAAACATGCCCAGGTTTTTTAGAAAAGTCCGTTTGTCCATGTGCTGTTCGTTACTTAAATCAAATCTACTCAAGAATTTGAAAATGCCGGAAACTAGTAAGGGATGCTACCCGATGAAGTTTTCTACAATGGTTTAATTTTTGATACCTTTAAAATTCTTCAACCGCTGTGGCCAAAGACCTTCCGTCATATGAAAAACTTTTCCGGGAGTTATTCAAGCCCTTATGCAGCTTTGCGATGAAGTACGTGGGCGATCTGGAGGAAGCGAAGAACCTGGTACACGAAGTATTTATTACCGTTTGGGAAAAGTATGATACCCTTCCCAGCGATACCAATTACCGAAGTTACCTCTTTACCTCCGTACGCAACCGAAGCTTAAATTACCTGCGCGATCAGAAAAAACATCTGACGTTGGAAAAGGTACCCGACCAGTCGCTTGCCACCGAGGCGTCCATGATGGAGACTGCCGAACTCGAAAAGGAAATTGAGCTGGCCATTAATTTGTTGCCGGAAAAGTGCCGCCAGGTGTTTGAACTCAATCGGCAGGAGGGATTAAAATATGCTGAAATTGCTGAAAAAATGGGGATTTCGGTGAAGACCGTGGAGGCCCAAATGTCAAAAGCATTGCGTGTTTTGCGCGAGCATTTACGGGAGTTTTTGACCTTGATTTTTTTTATGTTTAATGGATCAGGGTAGGATGAGTCCATGGTGTTATAGAATCAGCTAAAGGTGTGTGAATAGTAACCAAAACGATATTGACGAATTAATTGCCAGGTCGCTGGCCGGTGAATCCACTGCGGAGGAAGAGGAACGCCTTTCTACATGGATTGCACAGTCGGATGATAACCGTCAGCGTTTTCAAAAGATCAAGCGCGTGCTAACACTAAGCGATGCCTATTATAAAACCAAACAACAGGAACCCAATCTCGATATCAATCAGGAATGGAATCATTTTCTCACGCTAATAGACTCCGGCAAAGAACGTAAACTGAGGCCGGCAGCCAAATCGTATTCTCTGTGGATGCGGGTTGCTGCAGCCGTATTGTTGGTAGTTGCTGTCGGGTCAATTTTCAACCTCTTCGTCTCAGATAAAACTACCGTAATCGAAACAGCGGATGCCACACAATTGATTACGTTACCCGATGGCAGCCAGGTAACCATAAATGAAAATTCGCAACTAACTTATTCGACTGACTTTGGAAAGAGTACCCGTACCCTGACTTTAAAAGGGGAAGCCTTTTTCGATGTTGCGCGAGACCCACAAAAGCCATTTATTATCTCGGCCAACGAGGCCACCATAGAAGTATTGGGAACTTCTTTTAACGTACAGGCTTATGATACCGGAAAAAAAATAGAAGTAGTTGTGGCCACCGGAACCGTCAAACTTTCAGTCCCCACCATGAAGCAAGCCGTCATGCTGCAAGCCGGAGACCGTGGAGTTTATAGTCGTACGGATAAAGAATTAACGAATGCCACGAACGCAGACATCAACTTCCTTGCCTGGAAGACCCGGAAGATCATTTTTATTGAAACGGAATTGCACACGGTGGTTGAAACACTCAACCATGCTTATGGCGCCAACATCATCCTAGAAGCCAAGGTACCCGACACGTGCCTGGTAACCGTAACCTTTGATCAACAAAGCCTGGATGCCGTACTGAACGTTTTAAAAACGACTCTCAATCTAACATACCGGATTGAGAACGGAAAGATCGTAATCACCCATGCAGGTTGCTGATCGATTTTATCCCCTTTACACGGGTGCCCGATGAAAAAACTCACGCTTGCCTTGTTCACTGGACTGGCTCTTTTAAGTATTCCGTGTCGGGCTCAAGTTTTACCCGGAAAGCGCATGACCATTCAAGTGCAAGATCAAACTTTAACAAGCGTTCTTGCGGAAATTGAAAATAAGAGTGGGGTCCGGTTTTCTTACAATCCCCGAAAAATCCAATCCGATCGCAAAATCACATTCATCGTTACGAATGAGTCAATCCAGGATGTTTTGGATGCGTTGAGTGAGCAAGCCGGTTTACAATATGCCTTGATCGAAAATCAGATTATTCTGTCTCCCCAAAAAAAATCAGAATCAGAAGCCGTACCATTAACCTACAGTGGATATGTCAAAGACCAGGTCAATGGCGAAGCGTTAATTGGTGCAACCCTTTATCTTAAGCAACTACAAACCGGAACCGTCACAAATTCGTATGGGTTTTTCTCGCTGTCCCTCCCGAAAGGAAATTATGAAATCAGCGTTTCGTATATCGGTTTTCAATCGATTCACAAAACGGTTGATCTTCAGGTTTCCTTGCGCGAAGATCTGGTTCTGAAAGAAGATTTGCCGATACTCGAAGAAGTTCTAGTCACGGACCAGGCGGAAGAATCAATTGCAGAAACGCAGGTGAGCAAAATCAATCTCCGGCCAAAATCCATTGAGGAGCGGCCCGCGCTTTTTGGAGAAAACGATGTAATCAAATCGCTGGAGTCCGTTCCTGGAATTAAATTCCACTCAGACGGCTCCACTTTTTATTACGTGCGCGGAGGCAATCGCGATCAGAACCTGGTGCTCATTGACGACTCCCCTATCTACAACCCCAGTCATCTTTTAGGATTATTCTCCACCATTATTCCCGATGCCGCAACGGATATAACACTCTACAAGGGCAACATGCCCGCTTCCTTTGGCGGCCGCCTTTCTTCGGTGCTGGATGTGCATACCCGTAAGGGAAACGATCAGTTTACACAGGTGTGGGGCAATGTCGGGTTGATTTCAACCAAGCTTGGTATAGAAGGTCCCTTGAAAAAAGAGCGTAGTTCATTTTTACTCTCGGGCAGGTTCTCGCGGCTGAAGTGGCTTTTTCAAATGGTGGATGATCGAATTAATCAGTTTGGGTTCCACGACCTCACCGGAAAGATGAATTTTAAACTCAACTCGAAGAATCATGCCTACTTCTCCTTTTACACCGGCAGCGATAACTATTTTGCCGGCAATAATGGAATCAAATGGACCAATACTGCTGGCACTATTCGATGGACCCATCTTTACTCCGAGCGTTTGTTTATTAACACCACTTTTTCGGCCAGTGGGTATGACTATTTTCTGTATACAAATGTGTCCTCCAATCAACGCTGGAATTCACATATTTCCAACGTCAATTTAAAATCAGATTTCAGTTACTTCATCAAACCCGAAAATGAAGTTTCGTTTGGCCTGGGCGTAAATGGTTATAATTTCAATCCGGGTAATGTTACCACCAACAACGTTCAAAATTCAAATGTATCGGCACGCCACTCGTTGGAGTTTTTGTTGTATGGCAATCAAGATTTGAAATTAAATTCCCGGTGGGGCCTGAACTATGGTTTGCGCTTTACGTCCTGGACCAATTATGGAGAAGCTTTTGAATTCAAGTTTGATGAAAATCACAATCCGGTCGATACGCTGATCTACCCGGGTGGTGAATCGTATATTAATTTTATCAATGCCGAACCCCGCCTCACGATTCAATATCTGATCAACAATGAATCCAGCATCAAAGCCGGATACGCGCGCAACGTTCAAAATGTGCATCTCATCTCAAATTCCATTAGCCCGTTTACCTCCCTGGAGGTTTGGTTACCCAGTAGTTTCAACATTCAGCCACAACGCTCCAACCAGGTTACACTGGGGTATTATCACTTGCTCAGTACGCGAGGCATTTCCTTAAGCGGAGAAGTCTTTGGAAAAATTATGCAGAATCAAATCGATTTCGAGACCCATGCCGAAACCTTACTTAATCCGTTCTTCGAAAGCGAACTACGCTTCGGTCAAGCGCGGTCATACGGTTTTGAATTGCTTGCTAAAAAAGAGCTAGGTCGTATTCGTGGGCTGGCGGGGTATACCTTCTCCCGGGTTAGCCGCACCTTTCCTGATCTGAATCAAGGCCGGAGCTACAACGCGCTGTTTGATCGGCCGCATCAGCTGAATATTACTATGTCGTATGATCTCAACCTCAAATGGACCGTTAGCGCGAACTGGAATTTGCTATCCGGTGCTCCTTACTCTTCTCCGGTCAGCTTCTATCAGTATAACGGATTAGAGGTACCCGTGTATGGACAAAAGAATAATGATCGCCTGCCCAGTTATCACCGGTTGGACGTTACCGCCAATCTGAAGTTGAACAAAAATCCTGAGAACAAATTCAAGCATGATCTCACGTTTTCAATCTTCAATCTATACGGTCGCAAAAATCCACTCTTTGTAAACTTCAATAAAGAGGAGGTTTCCTATCGGGACTTTAAGGTGCCTGCAAACTTGCTGGAAAGCCAATACGCAATCTCACAATTCTATTTGTTCCAGGTAACTCCTTGCATTTCTTACAATTTCCGCTGGCGATGATACTCCGGATAGCCATATTGCTGTTGGTATTTTTCATGCCGGGGTGTGAAGAGCGGTACATGACAGAGTTGCAATCAGAAGAAACCGGGTTGCTGGCCGTAGAGGGTGTGCTCACGAACGAAAATATCAGTCATAAAATTAATCTTTCCTTCCCCTACAGAACCTTGAATGGCGATGGTACCCCTGCCTCGGGGGCGGTTGTGCAGGTGCAAGAAGGCACTGGAACGGTGTATACTTTTTCAGAAGACCCCACGACCCCAGGCGCCTATTACAGCCCCCCATTCCGGGCTGTGTTTGGAGTAACCTATACGTTGCAGATCGGCTTAAATGGCCGGCAATATCAGGCTCAGGATAGCTCCGTGCCTGTCGGGCCAATGGGGCCCCTTCAGGTTCAACCCATCGATGAACAATTTGAACTTGTTTTGAATGAAACCGGAGATGACCCTTATTATATCGATCATCAGCTTTCCTGGAAAAATACAAGTGCCTGTTTACCTAATGAAGCTTGTGAAGGCAGAGTTGTGTTTTACGACCTGAAAAGTATTGACGTGAATGAAATTTATAAGCCTGCGAAAAAGCAATTTCTTTTCCCGGCCGGCACCACTGTCATCCGGAAGAAGCATTCAGTCAGTGCCGCGTACCGGGCCTACTTAAGGTCTGTCTTATCAGAAACAGAATGGCGGGGTGGTATTTTTGATGTCGATCGGGCGAATCCGACCTCCAATTTAACCTCCGGGGCAACCGGCTTCTTTGCCATTACCACTGTGGTTTCAGACACCACGGTCGTCCAATAGCTTGATTTAAACTTCGTTGAGAAAATTTTTTTGGAACATAAGGGTAAAGCTTCGCGGTCGTGTTTTAGTGTATGAAAGGGGAGAAATCCCTGAAACTAAACTGAAACAAAAACGAATAACCATGAAAACAACAAAAGCGATTATCAGTCTGTTGGCGCTCAGTATGATGACCACGATCCTATTCACCTCGTGTGAAAACAACGAGTCGATTGCTCCGCAACCCGATCTGTTGCCTGCTAAATTCAGTGTGGACATTCCCTCTTCTCTCAGCAATCAAAACAGTGTTTCGAATGGAAGGATTGCCGGAAGAATTAAGGAAGATACCTTGCAAGGCAATGACATCTACATGCACCTGAATACCTTCATTGCCGTAGGTGATGGCGCTGCTCATTTGGTGGAAGAATTTATTGAGGGTATCCGGAAACATAAAATCGATCGCATTCAGTCCTTGACCTACACCAGCGAGGATGACAACCGGACCAAAAACCTGATTGTGTTCTCCGATGTAACCTTTGAAGGCCAATCGTGGGATTATCAATTAACGGTGAGCGATGCGGATGCGGAAGGTGAGGCTGATGGTGGCAAAGCACTTCAGATATTCTGGAACAAGAGCGCGGTGATTAAGGGTATCGCGATCATCAAACCTTACAACTGCAACCGGTTGGAAAATGGAAACGCTAAAGATGCTATTTTCCGGATTGATTACACCGAGGGTGGGGCATTGGGTTACGATGCCCAAATGGAAGTGAGTATTACGGGATTACCGCTCGAGAATCCATTAGAAAATCCCTACTCCATCAGCACATTGCGAATGTTTGCTGGTAAGAAAGGTGACGTTGTTGACGTGTTCGGAAACACCAACCATCCAAATGCCATCTTATTCTCAGGCACCGCTGGATTCAACTGGGCATTTGTGGCCTCCGGCAATGATGTAAAGAACATTGGTGTTGCGGAGGTGGGGTTACCGCCCAGTGGCCTGGATGAAAATGATCGTGAGGTGTTACTGAAAGAGTACTCCATCAAAAATGTTTTCACCAACGAGATAACTTCAGTTTGGCCGGGCATTGATCAGAATTTGTTAACCGCTTACCTGACTAACACTTCCGCTCCGGGGTACTTTGACAACAAAAAAGGGTTTCTTGCCGGAGGCGTATCCCCGGGTGCCGATTGGGATGTGTTGACGAGCCGACTAGAGGGTCTCACCCCCTACAATCCTAAACATACCAGCGAGTTGACCCTGTCCTTTAAGTAAAATAAAGACGCTGCAATTTCACATAAGACCTCTGGCTTTCGCCAGAGGTTTTTGTTTCTTTGCACCGTAAAAAATATGATTATGAGAGTGTTTGTATTGTTTTTCCTGTTGTTCATCAGCACCTGCCTCTTGGCACAGTCAAAAAAAGAATTAAGAGCAGAAACCACCCGGCTGGAAGCGGAGAATGCAGCACTTAAAAATGAATTGACAGAATTAAAAAAACCAAAAGAAGTTGATCTCAACAATCCACACCAAAAAGCCAGTTACGGTCTTGGTATCCTGGTGGCTTCCAATCTGAAAAACCAGGGTGGCGATTCCCTGAATCTGGAGTCCATCATCATCGGTATACAGGATGTATTTTTAAATCGTGAATTAAAATGTGATGAGCAGGAAGCTTCCATGACGGTACAAGTGTACATGCAGCAAGCCATGGAACAAAAGGCTGCCAAAATGAAAGCCGAGGGCATTGCCTTTTTGGCGGAGAATAAATTAAAGGAAGGCGTTAAGGAAACCGCCTCCGGACTTCAATACAAAGTGATTACTACTGGCCAGGGAAAAGCTCCGACTGCCAACGACCAGGTAACGGTGCATTATACAGGAAAGTTAATCGATGGAACACCGTTTGATAGCTCCATAGAGCGCGGTGAACCTGCTACCTTCGGTGTGAGTGAAGTTATTCGCGGGTGGACGGAAGCGATTCAATTGATGCATGAAGGCGATAAATGGATGCTGTATATTCCTTCCGAATTGGGCTATGGGGAGCGTGGTGCGGGTGGTGGCCAAATTCCACCGCATGCCGTGTTGATCTTTGAAGTGGAGTTAATTAAAGTCAACTAAGACTGCCTCTAAATTTGAACAACTGCTTTTCCAACAACTAATCGATTCTGTAAATCTTTTAATGCTTGGGCCGCTTGCTTTAAAGGGTATACCTTATGGATGTGTTGTTTAATCTTGTCCTGCTCAATCCATTCTACAAGTTGATTTAGGTTCTTGGCGTTTATGGCGGGCTCCCGTTCCGAAAAGCTGCCCCAGAAAACGCCAACAATAGCAGCTCCTTTCAATAGTGGCAAGTTGGCAGGAAAAGAGGGAATCACCCCGGATGCAAAACCAACCACCAGATAACGACCCCGCCAGGCAAGGGAACGAAGGGCTGGCTCGGCAAGGGAACCTCCCACAGGATCAAAAACAATGTCGACACCTTTGTCTTTAGTTATCTCTTTTATCTCGGTGCGGAGGTCCGAGGTTGAATAATTAATACCATGATCAGCCCCCTTCGCTTTACATATCGCGAGTTTGCTGTCAGAAGAAGCTGCCGCAATCACAGCGGCACCCATCAGTTTACCCAATTCAACGGCTGCCAACCCAACACCGCCAGCAGCCCCCAGCACCAACAAGGTCTCTCCGGCCTTCAGGGTTGCACGATCTTTCAATGCATGATATGAAGTGCCATACGTATATAATGTACTGGCTGCTTCTACAAAATCAAGTGACTCGGAAATTGGAAAAACACGCGATGCTTTAACGGCCACCTTTTCTGCAAACCCACCCCAACCACACAACGCCACTACCCGGTCCCCCGGATGAAGTAGTTTCACTTCCTTGCCAGCGGCTGTTACAATCCCTGCCACCTCACCACCCGGAGAGAAAGGCAAAGGCGGTTTAAACTGATATTTATTTTGAATGATGAGCAGATCCGGAAAGTTTACCCCGCATGCCTTAACCTGAATGATAACTTCATCAGGTGCTGGAGCAGGTGCTGGCACATCAGTAAAAACCAGCAATTCGGGAGGGCCGTAAGCCTGACAGCAAATAGCGCGCATGGGTGCAGAAATATCTTGGAGACTATTTTCTGAAAAAATTTTTGAGGATGCCTGACGATTTCGATTGCGTTGAAATATTGTCAAGCGCACTGCGCAGGTGAATGAGGAATCCATCATTCTTAAGAATATAGGATTTCACCTTGAGCTTCTGTGTCTTTGCCCGTAACTCGGCATTATCCGTTGCCGTGATGTAAATCACCGGAATGGAGGAATTCAGTTTACGGATATCCTGCAGAAAATCGAGGCCGGTCTTAACTGGATCATTTAAAAATGAGTGATCCAGAATCACCACATCAGGTTTGATCGTAGCCATGGACTTCAATGCGTCCTGTCCAGATTGAAAAATCTGAGTCTCATAGTTATCCATCTGCATAAAATGGCCCTTCATGAATTGTAGGTAGACAGGGTCGTCATCGATTATGAATACGAGCTTTTTCATAGGATCAAGATAGTCATAAAATCGCTAGACATTTTGCTACTCCCGTAGCAGAAAAGCAACGATGTAATGTTTAGTTTAACTTTACACTATTGGCGAATTTCATTGATACGACATCCGCTTAGCCGTTTCCCTGTTGCCGAATTAGATGAACCATTTTAACGTCCTTGGAGGAACTCTTAAAATGGGTAGGGAGATTGAGTGAATATACCTGGGTTTCGGATTCGCAATTCATTTTGGCCTGCCCGCGACTTCACTCACCGTGACTTTTCAAATACTCAAACAACTGCTAAACGAGTTACGAGTTAGCTAACTTAAAGATGATGGGCAGTACCATGCGTTGCCGAACAGGTTTCCCGCGTTGTTTGCCGGGCTTCCACGGGGGTGAATTCTGAATGATGCGCACAGCTTCTTCATCACAGCCGGCACCAATACCTTTCACGGCCACCACATCGGTTATCTTGCCATCCTTGCCAATTACAAATTCAACGAACACCTTCCCCTCCACGCGCATTCTGCGCGCTTGAGCCGGGTACTTGATTTGATTACTTACGTATTGATAAAAGGCCGACATTCCACCCCTGGGCTCTGCATTTTCCTCTACAATCGAAAAAATCTCTTCGCTATGCTCTTCGATAACCGGTGCCTCCACTACCGCGACTTCTTGAATTTTCGTTTCTTCGGTCACCTCAATGTCAAATACAAATTTGATTTCTTCTTTGATCTCCTGTTCATCGGGAACTTCCACTAAACGGGGTTGTTGAATTACTACCTCAGGTTGCGGGGGGATTTCCGTTGCCGGAACGTCCAGCATCTCTTCAAACGTATTGGTACTGCGGGCTACCAACTCAACAATGGGTTTATCGTATTGCTTCCATTCAAACGCAAACCAAACCAGGAGCATGGTTATAAATAAGCTGATGCTGAAAAAAAACACTTCTTTCTTATCCAGATCAGCATGTTCGGTTTTTTTGATCTCGAGGGCCATAACAAACTGATTTAATGTGTGATTTCTTAGTATAAGATTAGAATACTTATACCACCCAAAGTATGACATTGGTCAGTTCAGGAATTGAGAGTTTACAGGTAGGCGTGATGTTTCGCTAAAAAATCCAAAGTAATAGGAGCAGGAGGGCTAGAATAAGTGCTATCCATTTCATGGAGGAGGAATACGTTGCAAACTCATACCCGCAAATCGGGCAAATCTTGCTGGACCGGTCGACCTCCATGGCGCAGGATGGGCACTCCTTTTTCACAAAATCAGGAATTTAGCCAGTGCATAAACCGGCCCCACCAGGTACGGGGTTTTGCCTGTTGTTGGGTAGACTCGTAATGTTCGGTCGGTTCGTCACTAATCCGAGCCGGTTTTGTGGGTTGGCCACCTTTTACGCGCTTCAGATAGTGTTCCTTTTTCTTTTCTTTCGCTCGCTCAATGGCGGCTCTGCGCTGGGCTTCCTTTTCTCGGGCTTCCCGCTCCCGCTGCAGGGCAATGGGATTTTGCCACGACTCACCTCGTTCCTTGCGGTCTACTTTCTTGTGCTTTTGACGCGGCCTTTCTTCCCGCTTTATCTCCGTTGAAGATTCCGTAGCGGAGGGCCCGGATGTAGTTTCCTTTTTCTTTGGTTGTGGTAATTCGATTTTGCCAACCACCTTTAATCCACTAAGCTCAACCTTTGGTGCTCTGATCACTTCCGGCTTTTCTACACTTTCCTCCTGAACAATCTCAGGAGAATCCTCAGCTTGCAGAGCCTTGGGTGCCGTTATCTCAGGCAACACCGCCTGCGCTATCATTCTTTCCTCCTCGGCTTCTTCTTTTTGAATGGCCAGTAACTCCGTCAGCCGATCCGGTGCAAAGTGGGTAACAATATCCCGCACATAGTCATCATTCAATTTAGCATTGGAGCCTTCATCAAAATAAACCTGGCGAGTAGATAAATAGTCAACCAGTTGGGAGGGTCGAATGGCAAGCTTTCTGGCCAATTGTCCGAGACGCATACGTATTAAGGTTCAGGTAGAAGGCAAATATACTGTGTTCTGAAATTCCGAAAAACTGACTATTCCGGTCGCTGTCGCCAACGCTTCTTTTCAGCGTGCCGCTGCTTTTGCTGCAGTCGTTTTTGCTTGGCTGCTTTACCGGGTCGGGTGATCTTCCTTACCTTTTTACGGGCAAACGCTTTGACCAACAATTCTTCCAGCTTTCTGATCACTGTTTCTTTATTTTGTAGCTGCGAGCGGGCCTCCTGAGCTGAAATAAGAAGCACTCCCTCTTTGGTAACCTGGCTGTGAAGCTTCTTCAAGATTACTTCCTTTTGCTCGGGCGACAGCACGGAGGTAGCTACGTCCCACTTCAGGGTAACCTTTGAATTAACCTTGTTTACATTTTGACCACCCGGCCCACTGCTACGCGAGGTAACGAAGATTAACTCGGGCAAAATCTCAGTGATGGACGGGGTAACGAGGTTCATTTTTGCTTATGATCCATAAAAATACGGTGCTAGCCTGAATTCGCTTTTGCTTATTCTGTAAAAATGACGGAGATTAAAGGAAGGAAAAATCAACGGGTTCATGAAAAGATCCTCCTTTCTCCTCTTCTCTGTACTCATTTCAGTGGTTGCGCAAGCCAGCTCCATACTAATCCCAATGGATGAAAGCCAGCGCAACCACCTGAAAGCGTATGGACTTGCCTATTACGCGTTGAAGGAAGGGCTGCCCGTGGATTGGCTGTTGAACTACAGAGGTGGCAGTTTCCTGGTGGACTACTCCGCGGCCATACAAAGTGAATGCACCGTGCGCGGAATTTCCTTTACCGTTATTTCCACGGCAGAAACCAATCAGATCCTGAATGCTATTAATCACCCCGAGGCCAATATGAATCTTGTGCGGCTTGAAACCGCCCCGCGCATTGGCGTTTACTCTCCCAAAAATGAATTGATTAATGACGAAACTGATGCGGTCATTCTGGTACTTGATTACGCAGAGATTCCTTACACCATTTTGTACGATGAAGAGGTGCTAAAAGACGAGCTTGTTAAATATGACTGGTTGCATTTGCACCATGAAGACTTCACCGGCCAACATGGGCGGTTCATGCGGAGAGAATCGGCTGTGATCCAGGCCAAAATTCAGGAGGAGACGGCTACCCGGCTGGGATATAAATCTGTTACGGAGATGAAACTGGCTGTTGCCAAAAGGATTAAAACATTCACAGCCGGTGGTGGATATCTTTTTGCGATGTGCTCCGGAGCAGAAACGTTTGACATTGCACTGGCCGCAGAAGGATCCGGAATTTCATTTCAAGATCTATTGGGCGAAGATGACGCTTCAGCCGGACTCGATTTTTCGAAATCACTGGCCTTTGAAAATTTTACCCTGGAGCCTTCCAGCAGTCGCAGATTTTCAAATATCAATACCGGTCGCCCGGATTTCTTCCAGTCAAGTAACGATTTTTTCCAACTCTTTAAATTTTCAGCTAAGTGGGATATTGTCCCTTCCCTTCTCACGCAAAATCATGAGTATTTTATTAAAGAGTTTAGTGGACAAACTACTTCCTTCAATGCCGATGTAGTAAAACCGGAAGCCCTGGTGTTGGGTGAAAACAAACGCGTCAATAATGTGCGGTATATCTATGGAGAATTGGGCCGCGGTCATTGGACCTACTACAGCGGTCATGATCCTGAAGGAACACCCGGCTGGCGAAGGGGAAATACGGATTTGTCGATGCACCCGCATTCTCCCGGCTATCGGTTAATCTTAAACAATGTCTTGTTCCCCTCCGCTAAGAAGAAGAAACAGAAAACATGAAGATCTTCAAATGGGCACTCTTTGCCATTCTTGCCATCGGTGTTGGCCTATATCCCATTCTTTATCTGATTGTACAGGCGCGCATGGGTTTCCTTCAATCCAAACCGGATGAATTGCTGGAGAGCAACCTTTGGTATGGAGCATTCTATCAGCATATTTTTTTTGGTGGTATTGCCTTGCTGATCGGTTGGTCGCAATTCAGCACACGCATACGCACCTATTATTTAAACACTCATCGGATGCTGGGTAAAGTGTATGTAATCGTTTGTTTGTTGAGCGGAAGCGCGGCTCTTTATCTGGCCTACCATGCCACCGGAGGAATAATTTCAAGTCTCGGCTTTGGCATGCTGGGAACGTTTTGGCTGATCACAACGATGAAGGCTTACTTATTTATTCGAAACCGGCAAATTAATGAACATCAGGCCTGGATGATCCGTAGTTATGCACTGACCTGGGCCGCAGTGATGTTGCGCATTTACCTGCCGCTTTCACAGATTGCCCAATTGGATTTTATGGAAGTCTACCGGGTTATTGCCTGGCTTTGTTGGGTGCCCAATATATTGGTTGCCGAATGGATCATCATGCGCATGCGGCTTCCCACCCTCCTCCACTCCAATTAGACTTACTCAATAGAAGTAAATAATCTGCTCCACCGGATTTTATTCGCCAGGTCAGCATGGTGATCTACTGAAAACCAGATTAACAAAGGTTTGCCCAGAATGTGATCTTCCGGCACGAAACCCCAGTAACGGGAGTCCAGCGATTGGTCGCGGTTGTCACCCATCATGAAATAATAATCCTGCTGAAATGTATACTCTTTTACCTCGCTACCATAAATCGTCAACTTACCTCGTTCCGCGACAACAGCATGATGCCCTTCATACTTTTCAATAATTTCACCATAGAGGTTTAGAGTAGAATCACTGACCAGCATCGTCATTCCTTTTTTGGGTATCGTCAAGGGCCCATAGTGGCTGGCAGTCCAGTCGGGCATCATGGCTTCCGGGAAAATGGGTGTACCTGACGTTTGTTCAATATTTTCCTCTGCACTCAACACATAAGGAGCTTCGGTAACTGCTGCTACCTGCTGCCGGGTCAATACCATTTGATAAACTGCATTGCCGTCCTTATTGCGTCCAAGAAACTGATAGTCGTCACGATCCAAACCCAAATTTATAAGGGTGCGTTTTTGCAACTCATCTTTTGTTTTAACCCGATAACTAAATTTCATTCCTGCCGGATTTTTCATGGCGACTCCGTTCACATAAACCTGCTTATCTCTTATTTCCAGTACATCTCCGCCTGTGGCCACACACCGTTTAATAAGGTAGGTTTTCAAATCCGTAGGCCTGACCGTTGAATCCAGTAAATCTTTCGGCACATTGAAGACCACCGTCTCGCCCCGCTCCACGCTGCGTAACCCCGGAAGCCGGTAAACCGGTAATTGAATCCAGGTGAGATAAGAGGGGATCTCCGTTCCCCAGATTTTCTGATGCGTTAATGGGATTTGTAAAGGTGTTTGTGGGGTACGCGGACCAAAGTGAATTTTACTAACGATAAGGTAGTCACCTACCAGCAGCGAGTTCTCCATGGAAGAGGTAGGAATCACAAACGCAGACGCCAACGACCAGCGAAAGAGGCTCGCTACCACTATTGAAAAAACAATGGCATCACGCCATTCCTGTAATTTCGATTTTGCAGGTTTTGATTTCATTCGGCAGGATTAACAAACTGATTGAACGAGGCGGATAGCAAAAGGTTCTCCCAATCGTTTGGTAATGCTTCAACTCACGGTGACATCAGGCTAATCAAGCGGATTCATTCCTTTTTCATACTGAAATATGTCCACGCAGCGCCAGCCGCATCGGCCAATCCAAATAAAATCAATGTATACGGAGCCCAGCCAATTACTGAAAACACAATAAACCAAAGTAAAATGGCAAGCCGCGTAAAAATTGAGAGCATAAAAAAAGTTGTATTCTTTTCAGGTGCCATAAACACGTAATACAACCCAATGTTGAATACGATTACGCCTACCACCCGAATCCACACCTCGTTGGTTTCGGGTAGATGAAATGTGCTTAATAAAAGATTTGGGAACCCCGTTACTATAAGTCCGAGCACAAGCAGATAAAATCCAAAGTAGTAAACTGATTTACTGGCAGGTGTCATAGGAAAGGTATTTGGTTGTACTCTAAAATTACGAAATGTGCACTTCTAAACTTGCAGAATCTTTCAGAGCCGCCTCATTAATCATTTCAATTCCTGCATTTTTTTCGTACGTTAAGTTTTGAATGAAATTCGATTACATCATTGTTGGGGCTGGCTCTGCCGGGTGTGTGTTAGCCAATCGATTAACTGAAGATCCCGGTACTTCCGTTCTCCTGCTGGAAGCAGGCCCCAAAGACACCAAGCTGGAAGTGGCCATTCCCGGGGGATATATGAAACTGCATCACAGTTCGGTTGACTGGAACTGTTACTGGACGGAACCCCAACCCTTCTTACAAAACAGAAAAATCTATCATCCGCGCGGCAAGGTATTGGGCGGGTGCAGTTCAACCAATGCCATGGCTTATGTTCGCGGTAACGGTTTTGACTATGATCAATGGGCCCGCCTGGGCAATCCCGGTTGGAGCTACGAACAGGTGCTCCCCTATTTCAAGAAGTCGGAGAATAACGAGCAGTTCAGGAATGAGTACCACGGACAGGGCGGACCGCTGAACGTTACCCACTCGCAACATTATAAGACGGAGTTGGCCAACGCCTTTGTACAGGCTTGTGTGCAAACCGGCATTCCGCACAATGAAGACTTCAATGGCGCCCATCAGGAAGGAGCCGGCCGGATGCAGTTCACCATTAAAAATGCAAAACGGTGTAGTACTGCACAGGCTTTTTTAATGCCCGTTCTTGCACGAACTAATCTGACTGTTTACACCGGTGTGCATGTAAAGGAAATTATCATTGCAAAAGACGAAGCCGTTGGCATTGAATGTGCGATCCGGGACACGGACTGCGAACAGATTTTCGCTAACAAGGAAGTGATTCTCTGTGGCGGAGCTTTTGCATCACCCCAACTTCTGATGCTTTCCGGGGTAGGACCCTCCGATGTGCTGAAGAGGTACAACCGGGAAGTAAAAAAGGAATTGCCCGGTGTGGGACAGAATTTACAAGACCACTTATTTTATGCCGTGAGCAGCTTGTGTAACAAGCCCATCAGCAACAATCATTGGATGCCCTGGTACCGGCAAGTTCAGGCGCTTGCACAATATGCACTGTCTAAAAAGGGTCCGCTTACGGTGGGCCCGTTGGAGGGTTGTGCTTTTGTAAAATCGGACTCTTCGCAACCGAAACCGGATCTGCAGTTTCAATTTACCCCAACCCATGCGGGCAATGACTATTCGACCAATCTTTTTGATCTGAAAACATTTCCGCACACCGATGGGTATACCGTTTTGCCAACCCAAGTCAATCCAAAAAGCCGTGGCTATGTAACGTTGGCTTCTGCCGATCCTTTGGCTCCGCCTGTCATTGATCCTCGCTACTTATCGGAAGAAGAGGATAGAATCGCGTTGGTAAAAGGCGCTAAAATCGCGCTGGAAATTCTGGAAGCAGATGCTTTTAATCCCTTTCGGATTCGCACCCATTGCCCGGCACAACGGGATTCCGATGAAGCGCTGTTGGATCATATTCAACGAAGTGCTGAATGTGTTTATCATCCGGTAGGAACATGTAAGATGGGGAACGATGCCCTGGCCGTAGTAAACAGCCAATTGCAAGTACATGGAATCGGAAAGCTACGCGTTGTTGATGCCTCGATCATGCCCACCCTGACCAGCGGCAATACGAATGCTCCGGTGATCATGATTGCAGAGAAAGCGAGGGATATGATTTTATCTTCCTGAGTTATTTGCCCTTCATTCCTTAAAGGAATTCCTGCCCTCCATTTGGCTAACAGTTTTCTTAACATCAACTGGTCTGCCTCCTTTAAATAGGAATCGTAATCAAAATCAAAGTTCCCTTACCGGAATGGCTATTGATTTCAATCCTGCCGCCTAAACTTTCGGTGCGAATCTTCATTTGATTTAAACCTAAACCATCAGAGACTCCGGACGGATTAAATCCCTTGCCATTATCTTCGATAGCAATACTTACCTCGTGTGCATGGCCGAAAACCTGAACATCAACACGGCTTGCTTGTGCATGTTTAACAATATTATTCAGGGCTTCTTGAATAATACGATACACTTGTTGAATTTGATTATTGACCAAAACTTCCTTGTAATTATGTTGTTGAAATTTTATTTCAAGCCCGGTGGCCAGCCGCGTTTCGCTTATTAATTTTTCTATAAGAGGAACAAGACCTGAAACGTGCGCCAGGGGTGGAGCCAGATCATGCGAAAGTTGCCGGACATCCTGAATGAGTTGTTCCAGTTGATCGGCTGTCTTTGCACTCTCCGTACTATGCGTCACTATCAGTTGCTTCAAATAGCTCAAGCGACTCCCCACATCATCATGCAATTCACCCGCTATACGGCTCCGCTCATTTTCAATGCCGGTAATGTATTGCGTATACATTTCTTTTTGCTGAGCATTTACCTTCACCATTAGGCGAGTACGTTCATTTTGAACCTGCTTAAACAGGATCACCAATGCAATCGAGAGAATCATGGCCTCCAGAAAATAGGCAATCAAGATGGGGTTGGGTCCAAAATACTGATACAAACCGAACCCATAATTCAGGGTGGCAAAAATGCCAGCTGCTACTAAGGTAGAATAGGCTGCGAGGTAAAAGATTGCGATTATCCGGTTGGTGAAAAACGATTTGATGCCACTGTAGGCCAATAAAATCAGACCGATTAATGTCACCAGGTTAACAACAGGTAATACAATAGTGCTTAGTTGAAACATGATTTCTTGCAACACAACGCCAGCGATCAGCAAAACCACAAGAAAATAAACAATACCATTGAGTATGCGATGAACAATTGATAAGTATTTTTTCGACTCCAGTAAACCCTGTGAGAATTTTACGAGAAAGACAAAGTTGTAAACAGCCAGTTGAATGATGACCAGGGCAGCCGTATCCTCCCAACCTGGAAATAAATACTGAAAAGCAAAACCCTGATCGGTAAAGCCATACAGCGCAGCGGAAAGGATGTAAAGGAAATACCAGAAGAATACCATCTTACGCAGTAACAGGGATGCAATGATGGCAAACAAGGAGCAGAAGGAAAGGAACCCAAGCCAATACCCCCAGATCAGGTTTTGCGTGTAGTTATTCGCATGCACCGTTGCTTGCGTGAGCAAATGAACTGGCAGGGAGAGACTGTTTAGGTGATGCACCATCAAAATAATGGTGACCGTCTCACCCGATTTGATCGTGATCGGGAAATCAAAGTACCGGTGGGGTGCAGGGCGCTGGAAAAAATTATACTTTATGCCTGTTTCGGAAAGCGCCACCATACTATCATTCCGTACCTGATAGAATTTCATCCGGTAGATATGCGGTTGCCTGATTTCCAGAAATAAATCCAAATCTTTTCCGGAATCATTTTTGAGCGAACCCATTATCCAATAAAATCCATTGATCGGACCAAAATTGATTTTATCGAGTTGTTTAATCGGAGTGCGCGCGTATTTGAATACGCGCCAGGCCGAATCTGCCGTGATTTCAGTGGCGGTATTAAAATAGCTGAACCCGTTGCTTACCTGTACCTGTGTAAACCCCGGGGGTAAATGCAGCGGATCCGATTGGCCTGTCGAATTGAGAGGCAATAGACCAATAAGAATAAAGCTTACAGCGATCGCTTTCAAGAAGAATAATATTTACTAAAAAAGACACCTTTACGCGTTTGTACAATACTGTGTTATGAGTATTTAAACCAGATGATTCTCAAAGGCAAAACGCACCAGGTCGGCAATGTTTTTCAATTTCAGTTTGGCCAAAATATTCCTTCGGTGGGTATCTACCGTGTGCAAACTTAGAAAAAGCTGATCGGCAATTTCTTTGGCGGATTTACCCTCCACCACCAACCGGATAATTTCTACTTCACGGGCGGTGAGGTGCATTTTTTCAATAAACTCATCCCGATAGGCATCATTCTCCTGCTTTTGTTTTTGTAACGCTTGCGGAAGATAGAATTCATTTGAGTGAACCACATGGCTAAGTGCTTTATGTAATTCACCATTGACCGAGTTTTTTAGTAAATACCCGTTTGCCTTTAGTCTTTTGGCTTTCTCTATAAGAAAAGGTTCTTCATACATAGTAAAGATAAGTACCCTGAGACTTGAGTGGGCTGGTCTTATTTCCTCCAGGATGGAAAAACCATCCTGCTTCTTCAGATTCAGGTCCAGTAACAGAACTTCGGGTTTTTCCTTTTGCAACAGTTGCAAAAGATCGTGCTTATTCTGCACATGGCCGCAAAGCACAAATTCCTCCTGGTTAGCGAGCATGAGTTTCACACCCTCTACCACCACTTCGTGGTCCTCGCAGATGACGATTTTATGCAATAAGGATAAAGCCAACGATCTAAAATACCAAGAAATTGGAATTTTATAAAACAATGAAGTTACTAACCAGCCATTGGCTACCGCCAAACTATGGTTCATTACCAGGAACATCATCAATACTAAACAGACTGAATGATACTTTCAGTTTTGTAGTGCTAGTTAATACTAGAACTGAAAGTAGCCCAAATTCAATCCTGGATGATTTAAATAGCACAGTCTCTGGGCAAATCAACGCTAGGTTAACTTGGCCGGCTTATGACTTGTTTTAGGAATTAAGAAGTAAGGCGGAGGCCCGCAGCCCACTAATAGATCCATGCGTGTAATTCAACTAACAACGTTGCCAGTTCTTTGCCAGGACCCTAAATCTTACCTCCCATTCAATTCATGATCAGTGGGGAAGGAATCAAGCCGATGTCAGGGTCATGTAATAGAGAACTCACCAAAGGCGAAAATGTGAAAGCCAGGATTTTATTTCCCCACCATCCACTCGTACACCTGATAGTGTTCGCCATTCATTCCCAGTCGCTGATAGACCCGTTGCGCCCGTTCATTTGTTTTGTCAACATATAACCGGATGCCGCGATACCCGGATTCGGGGGTTACCAACTGTTGGATAAACTCATACATTTTTTTAAACACACCCTGTCCCCGGTATTCCGGTTCAATAAACACCGATTGTATCCACAGCACGGTGCCACATCGCCAATCGCTCCATTCATAGGTGGTCATTAAGCTGCCGATCACCTTCCCATCCGAAACGGCTACATAGTAGGCTCCTTTCGCAGAATCCTTAAACACGGCATGCACGCCCTCGGTAACCGTATGATAATCCAAAAGAATCCCTTCCGTTTCCATGGCCATCTTCAATTGAAAATCGATGATGAACAGGGCGTCATCCGGTGTTGCCGTTCGAATTGTAATCATGGTTTGAAACGTTAAAGTGCCTGGCTTATGTCCTGAATCAGGTCTTCTGCAGATTCAATACCCACGGAAAGCCGCATTAATTTGTCAGAAATTCCAACTGCCTTTCGCTCGGCCGCAGTGAGTTTAGCATGCGAGGTTTTCACCGGTTGTGTGATGGTAGATTCCACACCGCCCAGGCTTATCGCGCGCTTGATGTATTGAAGCTTCTTGGTAAATCGTGCAGGATCCGATTTGATTTCAAAAGACAACATCCCACCAAATCCACCCGGCATTTGTCGCTTTGCGATAGCATGACCCGGATGATTTTTCAATCCTGGATAATAGACGTTGGAAATTCGGGAGTCGGCCTCCAGGAACTTAGCGATTGCCAGCGCATTTTCATTTTGCTGTTGAACCCGCAAGACAATGGTCTTCAAACTCCGCTCCACTAAATAGCAGGTGTAGGCATCCAGGCTGCCCCCAAAGTGCATGGCACTTTGTCTGATTTGTGCTGTCAGTTTTTTTGAAGACACCACGGCACCACAACAAATATCACTATGCCCGCCAATGTATTTCGTACCGCTGTGTGTTACAATATGAATTCCCAAATCAATCGGATTCTGATTGACCGGGCTGGCAAAGGTATTGTCAATGATGGTAACCAGATTATACTTTTTTGCGAGCGCTGCAACTCCCTGTAAATCGGTAATCCTTAGCAACGGGTTGGAAGGTGTCTCCACATAAATCACCCGGGTATTCTTTCGAATGGCCTTTTCAAATTGCTTTAAGTCGGATACATCCACCATGGAATACTCCATCCCGTAACGCGCCAGTTCATGTAACGCTGCATGGTGTGTGCCTCCATAGAGATCCTGTTGAAATAAAATATGATCACCCGCCTTCATCATTGCAAAAATGGAAGTCATGATGGCGGCCATGCCCGAGCTGAATAATAATCCATCCTCCCCGTTTTCGAGCGCCACCAGCTTCTCAACACCCGCCTTTTGATTAGGGGTGTTGTAGTAGCGTGGATAAAGCACTTCGGATTCGTAATCGTATGCAGCGGAAGGATAAATGGGAGTAACCACACCACCAAATTGAGGATCGCCCACCGAGCCAGCATGTACGCTTTGGGTAAGTTTGGAGGTGGAATGAGATTTCATGTGGATTAATTTAGCCTACCTGCAAAATTATGGACTTTGATGTGACCGCCCTATTCCCTCAGAAGTTTTATCCATAATAATTGAGAAGGTTGCCTATATTTGAAAAACCCGCCTGAACTCTATGAATAAAATTGACGTCTGTGTGGTCGATGATCATCAGATTTTTCGAAAAGCATTGGTGAGTCTGATCACTACGTTTAAACGGATCGGAAAAGTGACTGAAGCAGAGAATGGAAATGCCTGCTTGAGGCAAGTGGCGGATAGCAATCCCCACGTAGTCCTGCTGGATCTTGAAATGCCCGTGATGAACGGGATCGATTGTGCCAGTCAGTTGATTCAAAAATATCCGGACCTGAAAATCATTATCCTAACCATGCATGACAGCGAGAAGTATATGCTTTATATGCTGGAGTTGGGTGTTAACTCTTTTCTTGTAAAAAATACAGACCCCGAAGAACTGGAGCGAGCCATCTATTCCGTAGTGGATAAAGACTTTTATCACAATGATCTGTTGGCCTCCGTATTGCGCAAGAGCATGAAAACAAAACTGCACAGTGAGCGGCCAGAGTTTTTACTTCCCGAATTGACCCCACGCGAGCGGGATATCCTGCGCCTCATCTGCGAAGAAAAAAACATTAAGGAAATTGCCTATGCCCTGGAGGTGAGTGAGAAAACTGTACATAGCCACAAACTCAATATTCAAGGAAAATTAAAAGTGAAAAGCACCGTGGGCCTGATTAAAGCGGCCTACCAGCTTGGAATCATCAAATAACCCAGTTAAGAATTTTCCGGGTTTTCTAAGAAAATCTGTAGCTGACTTTGGGAAAAAAAATAGTGTTTTTTAAAAATAGGTCAATTTCGAGGTTAAAACCAGCCCATCCGCTTACCCTTTAGGCTCCCTTCCCTTTTTCCACAGTCGCCCTCTAAATTGGGTATTTCAATCTTGCCGATCTTCCGCATCAGGGTTTTAGGTTTTTTGTTTAGTACAAATGAAAGTACTGGTAGTTCATCGGCAAAAAGGGTTAACAAAAATCATCAAGGATCGACTTGATCCGTGGAGCGTACAGTGTGTCCATACGGGTTTAGATGGGTTGCTGGCTGCGCGCACGGAACGGTTCGACCTGATTATTTGTGGACTCGATTTGCCGGTGGTTACTGGTATTGAGATGATCCGATCCATCCGGCACTGTTCGTGTTATAAAAACATTCCCGTGGTGGTGATGGAACAGGGATTCGAAAGTCAGGAGCATGCCCGCCTGATCCGGTTGCTCCATGCAAGTCTTATGAGCATGAAAGAGGTATACGAAATGCAAAAGCTGGTAGTCGATCCCGATTACGTTCGGTAACTACAACTCCAATCGATTCTCAATTTTTCTTTATTGAAAAACCCGAATGTAATCCACCGTCATCTGCTGTGGAAACACGGTGGTGTCATCCGGTGGCCCGGGCCAATTGCCGCCCACGGCTACGTTCATGATAAAGTAAAATGATTTATTAAATGGCCACCCGGCAATATTGCTGTTGGCAAACTGCTTAAAGGGAACATTGTCTACATACCAGGTAATGGTATTAAAATCCCAAACGATTGTAAACACATGGTATTTGTCAGAGAAGTCGCCCGAAGGTAGACTGGTGCTGCCGCTGGAATACTTATACACATCGTCCCGGTAATGAACGGTGCCGTGAACCGTGGCAGGGTCATGACCCACCAATTCCATAATGTCGATTTCTCCACAGGCAGGCCAGCTCACCACATCAATGTTCTCCCCCAACATCCAAATGGCCGGCCAAATGCCCTGGCCTTTCGGCAGCTTGGCACGCACGTCAATTCTTCCGTACCGCAGTTCCTGTTTGTTTTCTGTTTTTATCCGGGCTGAGGTATAACCACCGCTTTGCTCCAGGGCGGTAATCACCAGCTTACCATTATCCAGTTTAATATTCTCCGGTTTATCCGTATACACTTCCAATTCATTATTTCCCCATCCGCACAAGCTGATGTTGCATCCATTGCCTAGTTCGTGTGTCCAGTCGGTTGTGTTAAGTGCCGTGGCATTAAATTCATCCGCCCACTTGAGTTGCATGGAGGGATACGTATCCGGAGTTAAAAAACCTTCCTCATCTGATTGGATTGGCTGCAGGGCATCATCATCCTTTATCTCCAGTGGGAATAAATACTGGCTACCCAAATATTCCATCATCACCACACAACTCTCGGTAATTTCGAAATGGTTGTCTCCAATCACCTCAAAGGAAAACGTGGCTGTGGGCTGATCTTGATCAAAATTCAGTACTCCCTCGGTAAGGTTTATGTCAAGGCCTTCCTTCGCAGAACCCTGCTGAATCTCGTAATGAACCGGTACAGGCGAATGAATTTCGCCCTCGATGGTTACGGTAACTTCATGAACTTGCAAAGTCGAACCTTCTGTAAATACTATTTTATCAATGTTAAACCCGGTAACCAACGTTTCTTCTTCCTTACAGGAGAGGACCAGTAGAACAACTACCAGGAAATAGATAAGCGATTGTTTCATAAATTAAATCTCGTAATTCATTTGTACTAATAATATGAGAACGATCAGATAAAATGCATCGCCACAAATTTTGTTTAAGAATGCCTGCGCTAAGTCAGGCTTATAATCAACAATTTACCTTCCAGTAGTATCTATCTCAAATCAAATTCCACTCTTTTCTCATCTTCCTGTCAAGCAAAGCATTCGCCTCCTTATCGCCAATGAATTTTTCTTTGGTCGCATTCCATTTCATCGGCCGGTTCAGGCGCCAGCTGATCAATGCCAGATGCATCGGTAAGGTCATTTCACGGGCATAGGCCAGGTTCGATTCCGGTTGCTTGCGCGACTTCACCGCGTGTACAAAATTTTGCTGGTGCCCGGGTGAGCGCGGAAGGGTTTGTACCACCTCGGGAATGTCGGTAACTGTTTGACCGTTAATGGTAATCAGTTTCGTACTGTAGTCGCACAACAACGTGCCCTTGTCGCCCTCAAAGTAGGCACCGATGTGCCGTTCGGCTGCCCCCGGCACTTTGGGCGGGGTGGACGTCCAAAAGAGTTTAAGCCCGTCAAACTCCATATCTGTATCCAGCCATTTTGGGGCATCGGCAATGCCATCCGTTCTCTCACCCCGCGACACAACACTCTTCAATCCTTTCGGCTGCACGGCCCACCAAACCACATCACAGATGTGGCACCAGAAGTCGGCAAAGACCCCTCCGGAGTAATCCAGAAAATAACGGTAGGTGAAATGACACCGCTCGGGGAAATAGTCGGCATACGGGGCAGGGCCGAGCCACATGTCCCAATTCAGGGAAGATGGCGGAGTTTGAATTTTGGGCTGACCGAGTCCGGGTGAAAATCCTGTCTTCCAAACGCGTACCGTGTGTACTTTGCCAATCACTCCGGCTTGAATCAGTTCTACTACCCGATGGTAATTGTCGCCCGCATGGATTTGCGTACCTAATTGAAAAATGCGGTTGTGCCTATTCAGATTCTTCAACATCATCTGCCCTTCCTTCACGGAATAGGATAAGGGCTTCTCTCCATAAACATCTTTCCCCGCCTGGAAGGCCAGGGTGGCAATCTGAGCATGCCAATGATCGGGTGTTGCCACCGTGATCGCATCGACATCTTTACGATCGAGAATTTGGCGGAAATCTTCATAGCCCTGCACCTGCGCTTCGGGCTTTAAGCCCTTTAACTTTTGAAGCGTGCTGTGGAGATGATCTTTATCCACATCGCACAAAGCAACGATGTCCACTTCGGGCAAGGCAGCAAACCACTCCATGTGCTGATTGCCCATGCCGCCCAAGCCGACATGGGCAATACGCAGACGATCATTTACCGCTCCCCGCGAAATCAAATGGGGCAAGAAGGTGAGTCCCAGTGTGCTCAAGGCGCTTTTACGGATAAACTCCCTGCGGTTGATGGTGTGATTCATGACGGTGAATTGTTCGTCTAAACTAGAAATTTTGGGTGGATATTCCATGCCTTGGAAGCAAGGCCCCGATTGAAGTGCAACGCAAAGAAATTCTTTAGAGCAACTTTAAGCTCTCTTGCTATGCTATTACGCTGAAGTAAAAATTACCGCCATTAGAATTGGTTCTTTTGAAACAGCTTAAAATCAATAACTTTAACGGAATAGAAATTTCAGACAATGAACTCTTCAGCACGTCTCTTAAAAGTTTTTTTAGCAGGAGTCCTGATTATACAATGCACAACTCCCTCTCCGGCTCCTTCCAGTAAAACGCTCTTAGCCATCTTTGCTCACCCCGATGATGAGGCAACCGTAAGTCCGGTGCTCGCAAAATATGCAGCCGAAGGAGTTACCGTTTATCTGGCCATTGCCACCGATGGCCGGTATGGTGTTACTGAGCATGCAAAAATTCCAGCCGGAGATAGCCTGGCCGCAGTGCGGGCTGAAGAAGCGAAGTGCGCAGCCGAAAAACTGGGCATCCAACCTCCGATTTTATTTGGATTGCACGATCAACTTAAGATGGCCGAAGGGTTTGGTCCGGTCCATGACCAACTCAACACGATGCGCGAAAAGGTGAAAGAACTTTTCACCACATTGAAACCCGATGTGGTCATCACATGGGATGCTTCGGGCTGGACCGGCCATCATGACCATCGGTTGGTGCACGCCATTGTTACCGATGTGTTTCAAACACAAAAATGGGAGAAGCCAGTGCAGCTGTATTACAGCGCAATCCCTACCGGCAATCTGCCGGCCGATAGCCCGATGCAACTCGCCACGATTGACAAATCCTACCTGCCGGTAAAAATTTCTGTTTCCGATTCCGATTATGAAAAGGCGCTTGCCTCCTGGCATTGCCACAAAAGTCAATACACACCCGAAACTGTTGAAGGCATGCACCAACTGGTAAAAGGATCGCTGCAAGGCACTGCCTACTTTATGCCTGCAGGGGTTGTGTCAACCGAAAAGACATCGTTGTTTTAACCTAATCCATACTCCTTTATGAAATTCATTTTTTCCATTTTCTGCTCCCTTCTGGTAATGACTTCCCTTGCGCAAAAAAAACCGCAAGCTCCCGTCATGAGTGCCGGCAAAAAATCCGTCATTCAATCCATTGACTCGCACGCTGCGGAAATGACCACCATCAGCGATAAAATCTGGGCGGCAGAAGAAACAGCCTTCAATGAAGTAGAGTCTTCAAAATTACTTGCTGATTATGCCGAAGCCAATGGGTTTACGGTGGAACGAGGGGTGGCCGAAATACCAACTGCTTTCGTTGCCACTTATGGCAGTGGCAGCCCGGTGATCGGAATTTTAGGCGAGTTTGATGCCTTGCCCGGCTTATCACAAAATAAAGTGCCTACCAAAAGTCCGTTGCATGAGGGAGAGCCCGGTCATGGCTGTGGACACAATCTCTTTGGCACGGCCAGCTTGGGAGCGGCCATCTCCATAAAAGAGATGATCGACCAAGGAAAGCTGAAAGGCACTGTCAAGTTTTTCGGAACTCCGGCTGAAGAAAAATTCTTTGGCAAGCTGTGGATGATTCGGGCCGGACTCTTCAACGGAGTGGATGTGGTGATGGATTGGCACCCGAGTGCCGAGACAAAAGCAGCCGTGCAAACCGGGCTGGCACTGGTGGATTTTGTTGTTGAATTTAATGGTCAGGCGGCCCATGCATCGGCCGATCCCTGGAATGGAAGAAGTGCCAGTGATGCGCTGGAACTTTACACGACCGGCATCAACTACTATCGTGAACACATCAAGCCGAGTGTACGCATTCATTATCATATTCAGGATGGAGGTCAGGTAGTAAATGTAGTGCCCGACTACGCTCGCCTATGGGTACGGGTGCGTGACACAAAACGGGAAGGGCTTGAGGAAGTATATGCCCGTGTGCAGAAGATGGCCGAAGGCGCAGCGATCATGGCCAATGTAAATCACAAAGTATCGTTGGTATCCGGAATTTATGAAGTGTTGGTAAACCGCACTGGTGCCGATTTGCTTACCAAAAATTTAGGATTGCTCGGACCGCTTACTTATACAGACGAAGAAGTTACGTTCGCCAAAAAAATTCAGGAAAGTACCGGCAAACCACAAGTTGGTTTACATACGAAAGTGGAACCACTGGAAGAAACCAATCCCAATGCAGGCGGTGGCTCTACGGATGTAGGCGATGTTAGTTGGGTGGTGCCAACAATTCGGTTAAGCGTTGCAACTGCGCCAATAGGAACCCCCTGGCACTCCTGGGCAGTGGTTGCCTGTGGCGGTATGTCCATCGGTCATAAGGGAATGCTGCATGCATCAAAAACCCTGGCCATGACGATGGTCGATTTATATGAAGACCCCAAGAAACTCGAAGCCGTAAAAGCGGAGTACAAACAACGCAAGGGAGAAACCGTTTACAAGGGTTTGATTCCGGAGGGTCCTCCACCCCTTGACAAGCGTGACAAGTAGGCCTCAAAGACCCTGGCGATGAACCATCGATAATCGATTACCCCAACTTTATAGGGTACTCGCGATAGCGCTTCCCGGTAGCGGCAAAAATTGCATTTGCCAGGGCAGGCGCTACGGGTGGCACCGGGGGCTCCCCTACACCCGTTGGCCAGATCTCACTTTCCACCAAATGCACGTGGATTTCGGATGGCGCATCGTTGTACCGGGCTATTGAATAGGTATCGAAGTTGGTTTGCACACTGCGGCCTTCTTTAAATGAAATGCTTCCCTTCAAGGCTCCACTCAGAGAGAAGATAAATCCACCTTCAAATTGCTGAATGACTGAATTGCGATTCACCACTTGCCCGCAATCCACAGCATAATGCGCTTCGGGTATGCTTAACATCCCGTTCTCATCAATGGCAACATGCACAACACAGGCCACATAGGTGAGAAAACTTTTGTGGGCACAAATGCCCATTCCATGTCCCTTTGGTAAAGTTTTGCCCCAGCCTGATTTCTCGGCCACCAATTCAATTACTTTTCGCAGGCGTGATGTGTCAGCAGGAAATTTGTCCAATGGTTCACCATAGTTTTCAAACCCCTTGATGTATTGGTCGAGGGGAATCATGCGGTCCGGGCCCAGCAAACCCAGGAGATTTTGTACCGGATCTACCTTTCGGTAGGCTGCAATCTCATCGATCATACTGCCAACTGCAAAGGCATGTTGAATATTGCTTACCGAGCGTAACCATCCAATCCGTGTACGGGCAGGTGCTTCTATGGCTTCAATCGATACATTTGGAATGTTGAATGGCAAATCAATAGCCCCCAGGCCCAACTCTCCATCGCTGGGTTGAATCTCATTGGTATTGGTAGTGCCTCCAATCGGTGGAAAGGCACTGCGGTGACTCCAACCCGTAACAAATTTTGATTTATCAAATGCAACCTGTATTCGTTGCACACTGCAGGCATGAAAGAAATCATGCGTCAGATCATCTTCGCGTGTCCAGGTAACTTTTACAGGTATGCCGGGCATTTCTTTGGCAACCAGGGCTGCCTCTACAGCAAAATCAGGTTTTGATTTACGACCAAATGCTCCACCCAAAAGAGTGACATTTACAGTTACATTAGCTGCATCCAGTGCCAACGCTTTTGCCACACTATCGCGGATCCACTGTGGAGATTGCACCGGTGCCCACATCTCACACTTTCCATCTTGAAATACAGCCGTAGCATTGGGTACTTCCATAGGAGCATGTGAGAGATGTTGGGTAACATAGGTTGCATCCAATACACTGGCAGCCGACTTCATCGCCTGATCAATAGATCCATTCGTTCTGCGGGCATTGCCTTTATTCTTTACCTTCTCCTTTAATTCATTCAAATAGGCATCCGAATCATACGTGGCATTCACCCCAAAGTCCCATTCCACCTGCAAGGCTTTGCGGGCCGTTATGGCCGCCCAGGTCGTATCCGCTACAATCACAATGCCTCCTTGTGGCTTATCAAAATCGGCTGGAAATCCGGAAGCAGGTAGTTCAAAAATCTTGACCACACCCGCTACTTTCAAAGCCTCTGTATCCGAATAACTTTTCACTTTCCCGCCAGCTACCGGGCATCTAAAAATAACCGCATGCTTCATCCCCGGTTTTACCACATCCAATCCGTACACGGCAGCCCCTTTGATTATTTCAGGAGTATCATACAGGTTGGTCTTCTGACCGATGTATTTCCAATCGGATTTCCTTTTCAGGTTTATCTGATCCTCTGTCGGGGCAGTTAACTTTGAGGCCGCTGCTGCTAATTCTCCAAATCCCATTTTCTTGCCACTGCTGTGCACCACCTCATGATGTTGTGCTTTGCATTCATCAACTGGTACACCCCATTCCTGGGCAGCCGCTTGCTCCAACATCATCCGTGCCGAGGCGCCCGCTTTACGCATCGGCTCAAAAAACATACGTACCGAAAACGAGCCATCGGTGTTTTGGTTACCATACTTTTTCTCATCGCCCACCGCCTGCACCAATCGCACCCGGGTCCAATCTGCTTCCAATTCATCGGCCAATACCAGCGGCAGGTTGGTTCGAATACCGGTGCCCATCTCCTGACGATGCGCAACGATAATGATAGAACCGTCCCCGTTAATAGTTAGATAAACATTGGGTGAAAAGACGGCTGTTGATTTTTCCGGAGAGCAGGCCCATTGAAGACCCAACACCAACCCCGAAGCTGTAAGACCTGTAGTTTTTAAGAATGTTCGTCTATCAACTTTCCGGAGGATGGAGGACACATCGGTGGAGGCAGTGGCTTTCATGGACGTAAGGTTTTAGCCTTACAAGTTAATGAAAGTTTAGCGAAGCCGTAGTTTGTTTTTAAGGGTTGAGATTTGGCTCTTTAACAAAAGAAATACGCTTGTAAGGGAGAGAAATTATTTCGGGATTATCCTCCTGAATTTTGATGAATTGATTGGGTGATACCTCAGTAAACGTTTGGATGGTGTTACTGCCCGCCCATATTACTTGGATGCGATCTATCTTTGTTGCCTTGCCGATTCCGATTTGCGCCATTAACGGTGAAGCACCAAAACTTCCACCGGAACTTAAATCGCGATGGATAACTCGCTCTTTCCCGTCTTCCGTAACAGTGACTTTGATTCGACTTCCAATTCCCGGTTTATTTGACTTCACTCCTTCCAGCCGAACCCCAATCCAATTATTTCCGCCCTGGCCCGGATTGAGGTAGAACGAATTCTGAAAACTCTCTCCCTTAAACGATCCGCCCACCTGTGCAAAAATATCCTGATCGCCATCGTAATCCAGATCGGCAAACGCCACCGCATGCCCTTTTTGTAAATGTCCTACCCGGGCAGCCGCGGTAACATCATAAAACATTCCACCTTCATTTTTAAACAAGCGATTGGGGATAATTGACTTTGTTTCCGGATTTCCGGTTCCCAAATAGAAATCCAGGTTGCCATCGTAATCGAAATCGCCAAAGTTCGAACCCATGGCAATCACCACCCGGTTCAATCCAACCTCACGGGCCACATTGGTAAATGTTCCGTCTCCATTATTCCTGAACAACTTCATCTGTAATTCCTCGCGCATCGGCAGACCCAATTTTTCAGCGGCTTCATAGTATCCCAATGATTTCTCAAATTCATAGCCACATAAAAAAATATCCAGCAAGCCATCATTGTTATAATCCCAAAACCAGGTTGGAAAGGTTTTACTGGTGACGAGGTCTAACCCTGCTTCTGAGGTTACATCCTGAAAGGAGAGTTGCCCATGCTCCAATCCATTATTTTTCAGCAGGTAGCTTTTCCGATTCATGGTGGAGATAAAGATGTCCTGCCAGCCATCGTTGTTGAAATCTCCGGAGGATACTCCCTTCACGTAATCAATAATCCCGGCTCCGGATTCATTGGCCAGATTCAGGAAGGTTCCATCCTTTTGATTGATGTATAATTCACACGGGTAAACATCCTGATTGGTTTCATTACCAATAAAAACATCAAGCCAGCCATCATTATTGAAATCGTTCCACGTTGCGGTTTGTGTGGGAATGTAAGAAACCATCCCGCTCTCAAACGTTACATCTGAAAAGGTACCATCCCCGTTGTTTCGCAACAACGAGTTTGGCTGCCGCCCATAACGCGACATCCAGCCACCCCGTAACACAAAAATATCAAGCAAGCCATCGTTGTTGTAGTCGGTTTGCATCATGTTCAACCCACCCGTCAACAACCCCAGGTTTGATTTTTCCGATGCATCTTCGAAGGTGCCATCGCCTTTATTTATCCAGAACTTCATGGGCTCATCCAACCCCCAGGCGGAGGTCACAATATCCAGCGTTCCATCCTGATTAAAGTCGTCAACAATCACCCCACCGGACATGTCGCGAATGGTCATATCCAGTAATCCTGAAATTTCTTGAAATGGATTGACTTGCCTTTCGCTGGCTGTATCCAATCCCGGAATCAAAAATTCCGTTGGCACTTTTCCAGGATACTGACCCAGCGTCATGTAAGCGATGTTCAACAGCCAGCGAACCTCCAAATCATTCAGATCAAGTTGAAGGGCAGCCTCAAAATGATGAATGGCATTTTGTGAACCTGAATTTTCAGTATGAATTCCTGTACCGGCAATCGGAAAAATACAGGACTCAGAAGTTTTGTTTGATACACAATTCACCTGCTCCCCTAAGCGGAGGTAGGCAACTCCCAAATAAAGATTAACCAATCGGTATGCTTCCTTCTCGTCCGGATTCATTCGTGCTAACAAATCCTTATAGATCTCAATGGCTTGCTCGGCCTCCCCGGCTTGCAACAAGAAATACCCTTTGAAGTAGTGATTGGTGATTTTCTGCTGTTCAGAAGTTGCAACCAGCACCAGGGAGTCATAAAAGCGCACTTTAGCCTCGGGTGCAAAAAAATTATCGCGTACCTGGCTTTCCTGATGAATCTGCTGAAGCACTTCCGCCATCTGCCGGGTAGAGGCAGAACGGGAGCAACTCATTGAAATACTTACCAACAACGTCAATCCTAAAAAAAATCGCAATCGAATCATGCACTAAAGATGCAGGCTTCCGTGTAGTTGGCAAAACCTCCCGTCAATAATTCCGGTACGCTACTCCTTAAACAGAATAACCTCCGGTTGCCAGGTGATCGAGTCACCCTGAATGCCCGATTTATAATCGATGATCTCCATCCGCGATGGCTTTACTTTAATCAGCAGATACCCTTCTTTCCGATTAGGGTAGAATTGTTCCCAGCCTTGCTTCCACCGGATGTCTTTTTCAGTCTGATCATTGATCAATTTTGCCGACCCGTAAAGGGAAACATAGCCGTTGTCGCCATCAGCATAATACAGGGTTACCGCTGGGTTATTTTCAATCTGAGTCACCTTGCGGCTTTGTGGATTGGTCGCCAACCAAATGGTGAAATCCGGTTCCGGCTCAAAGGGATCCATCGTACGCACTTGCGGCTGCCCGGATTCATCCAACGTAATCAACGCACACTTGCCAACACGTTTGATTAATTCACGAGCGGCTTCTGTGGCATCAACTGCCCCGGATTCGGGTGGTGGTTTTGGTGTACAACTCAGTACGATCAGGCAGAGGAATATTAGGTACTTTATCATCGTTATTGTTTCTAAATAAAACAAAAAAGATCGTCTCGTTTGATGAGACGACCTTCTCAAATTACTTTTCGCTGCAATTAATTCTTCTTCTTGATCTGGGTTTCCGTTGGCTGTAGCGGGTTGCCATCGGCATCGATCAGGATAATTTCATCAAATCCCAATTTCTTCAGGTTGTCCAGAATTTTTTCTTTATCACCAACGACAAACCAATTCAATTTATCAGGAGCAACAATCTGCTTCCCCACTTTACGAACATCCTCCAACCCAAGAGCCCGCACTTTGCTTTCATAGGTCTTGAAGTAATCATCAGGCAAGGAGTACTTGCTCATGGTGCTAAGGGATTGGCGTACTGCTCCATTCGTTTCGTACTGACCCGGCAACCCCATGATGGTATTGTTCTTATTGCGATCAAACTCTTCCTGGGTAACCGGCTTATCCCCCACAATGGCCTTAAATTCTTTTGACAACTCTTGCATGGATTCGCTGGATTTATCCGTTTGAACCGGAGCATAGGCAATAAAGGGTCGTTGTCCCTTCGCGCCCGGCAAGAACGTGCCGGCTCCATACGACCAATGTTTGTCTTCGCGTAAATTCATATTGATGCGCGAAATAAAATCACCCCCAAATACATTCACGAATGCTTGTCGTGCTATTTCCGGTAATTTTCCGTAAGGCTCAATCAGGTATCCGGCAATGATCACTGATTGCTCCGACTCCGGCCGATCCAGCAGGTATAGTTTGTTGGTCGATTTGGATGCAATGGGTGTCAGGTTCTTTTTGGGAACATCGCCTGGCTTCCATTGATTAAACCTCTTTTCAACTTTGGCAACCAGGTCTTTCATCTCAATATCACCCACCACAATTAAGGTTGCATTGTTGGGTTTTATCCAGGTGGTATAATATTTCAAAATATCCTCGCGGGTAATCTTGCTAACCGTTTCCTCATAACCAGAGCCAGTAAACGGTTGGCTGTATGCGTGTCCCTCACCATATAAAAACTTAGGGAACACACGAAGCACCATGGAAAATGGATCGGTACGTTCACGTTTGATATCATTGATCTGCTCTTGCTGCAAGCGGGAAAATTCATTTTGTGGAAACGCTGGGTTAAGAACAACATCGGCAAACACATCCATCGATTCATCCAATGAGGCTTTTAGCGTTTCCATATTCACATACGAAGCATCCAGATCTGAATAGGTATAGATGGAGGTGCCAATCGTTTGCAATTTATCGCTGATCTGCAAAGCATTCATACTTTGGGTTCCCTCGTCCATTAAATTAAGAGCGAGGTTGGCCGTTCCGGTCTTGGCAAACTGATCGGAAGCATAACCGGCATCAAAAATCATTTCGGCCGAAACAGTAGGCACGCCTTTGCGTTGTGCTAAAACAATCTTGAGTCCATTCTTCAGGGTTGCCTTTTGAATATCCGGAAAGGTAGAGGGTGGCTGGTTGGTGAGCGCAGGCAACTTGCTGCGGTCAGCATCACTCCCACTCACCTGATAATTAGGGAAAGGCGTACAGATGATGGTGTGCTTCCCAGAGGAGAGCCACTTTTTCGCAGCCTGTTGAATATCCGCTGTTGTGGCTGAGAGTACCCACTGCAGCTCTTTCTTGTAGTAATCGGGCGAGCCGCCATATACTTGTGATTCGGCCAGGATGTCCGATTTTCCGCCAAAACCTCCAATGCGCTCCATGCCTTTTATGAAGTTGGCAAAGTACTGCGACTTTACACGTTGCAGTTCCTGCTCAGTAACTCCTTTATCAAGAAATTCCTTCAGCACTTCATTGGCAGTCGCTTCCACTTTTGCAAAGTCTACGTCCGGCTTCACTCCAATGCCGAGGTAAAAGTTTCCACTGATCTCCTGCTTATCGACATACGAAAACACATAACTGGCCGTCTGATCCTCATACACCAATTTCTTGTAGAGCCTCGAACTCTTGCCACTGGTTAACAGCGAAGATGCCAGCGAAAGATGCATGCCTTCCTGAGTTCCCCATTGTGGCACATTCCACATCATGCTTACTCTGGGTTCGGTAACACGGTCCTCATACTGTTGCCGGGTATCCTCAGATCGCTTGGCGATATTAACGGTGTGCCGGGCAAGGGTGGGTCCGGAGGGGATATTTCCAAAATACCGTTTAACTTTTTCCAATACTTCGGCAGGTTTTACATCGCCAGCAATTACCAATGTGGCATTGGCCGGACCGTAGTATGTCTTAAACCATTCCTTCACATCATCCAGCGAGGCCGCATTTAAATCCTCCATGGAGCCAATGACTGTCCATGAATAGGGATGGCCTGCAGGGTAACTGGCCTTGGTAGCCATTTCCCATTCGCGGCCATAGGGTTGATTTTCGCCCTGCCGCTTTTCATTCTGAACAACACCGCGTTGTTCATCCAGGCGAGCCTGATCCACAACTCCTAATAAATGACCCATGCGATCGGACTCCAACCACAAGACCTGGTCGAAGGCGGAGAGCGGAACATTTTGAAAATAATTGGTACGATCGGTGTTGGTAGTACCATTCAAATCAGTGGCGCCTATACTTTCAAGCGCTTTGAAATAATCGGTGTTGAAGTGTTCGCTACCATTAAACATGAGATGCTCAAACAAGTGTGCAAACCCACTTTTGCCGGGCTTTTCATTTTTTGAACCCACATGATACCAGATATTGACGGATACGATGGGTGCTTTATGATCTTCATGGACAATCAGGGTGAGACCATTATCCAACACATATTTTTGATGGGGAATGTCCACATTCGACATGTTAACGAGGTTGCTCTGCGCCTGCACCAAGGCACAGCAACCCACCATCAAAAGAATAAGAACGAAATTTTTCATAGTACTGAAATTTAGTTTTAATGGACAATGAAAATAGTCAATTAACCTTAAACTGCTACAGCCGAATAAATATCAATTTCCACAGAATTTGAAAAAAACTTTGAATCCGGGTAACCTGTACGCTGCGTCAATTCTCGACATTGATTAAAAAAGAAAACTGCAGGACGTGGCAAAACGCCAGGGATCCTGCAGTGTATCTTAAACCACGGTGCCGAGGTACTATACCTTCACTTTGGGAAAGAGGAGATTATTCTCCAAATGAATATGCTGAATAAGGTCTCGATCAAACTCTTTTAACAGAGTGTAGGTCATTTGATACGTGGGGCAAGCCTCTGCCGGGGCTGTATAATTTGCAGTTAATTGGCGCAACCGCTTTACCAATTCACCCGCCCGATCGTGTTCTGCTTCCATCACCTGCATGGGTGCCTGCACAAACTGAATCGTTAAATCCGGGGATTGAGCTTCCAAAATTTTACGGATAGCAGGGAAAAGGACTTCCTCTTCTTTTGGCAGGTGCTGCCGCAATTCCTCCGCCAAGGCCTGAAAGACTTCCCGCACTTCCAAGAGATGCGGGCTGTCATTCCCATGCACATCGCAAACTTTATCTACCAATTCCTGGATGGTTGGAATCGCTTCGCGCACATAGCTATGGTGGTGCTGCAGGATAAAATCAATGAGCAACCCTGCCTCCCAGTTTTCAAAACGAAGCCGGTGTTCAGAGGCTGGGACCAAACCGAACTGCTGAACTTCCCTCCAGATTTCTACCGCATCAAGTTGGCTACTCTCACAAGCCTTAAGAAAGGGTGTTTTTCCGTTACAACAATAATCCAGGTTGTACTTATTCAATACGGGAATAGCGTGCGGAAAATGAAGGGCTAGGTCTGCTACCGTTGCCGTTGAATAATCCAAATAAGAGTCTGTTAATGCAGTTGTCATAAGATTGGAATTTTAATTCTGATCAAACCTACGGCCACGGTTCCACAATTGGTATGACTGGGATCATAGCGGAAAAATAGAATCAACCATTAAAAGAAAAAGCCAGAGTACACGTGTACCCTGGCTCTTGCACGATGTTCATCCTTACTTATTGGGCCATCTGCACAATTTTGGCAAGCGGAATTGTATTGGCCGCAGCCGTTATCTCACCCTCGGTCGTATCATCTATACGGAGCGTAACCAGCGTGTTATTCATTGGAATCTGCAATTCATAATTGGTTTTTCCAGTTTCCGCTATCACCTGCTTGTTCAGAATTGATTTGTATCCCTGAATTTTCACTGTCTTCTGATTTTCATCCTGCATCATCCCGCCAATAACAGGCATGTTCAGGATGGCATTCAATGAATTTATTAGTGGTGAGTTATTGATGATCTCAATGGAAGCCCGCTTGGGGTCGGCTCCGTAATGCCGGTTTACATACAATCCGGCATAGGCACCGGTTCCCGACAGATTGTCTTCCTTTTCATTTACTGCCAATGACCCAATCTTGGTGGGGAGCAGCTTGAGAATTTCTTTTCCGATCGCAATGTCCAGGTCGCGTAACATTTGCTCCATGGCAAACCGGGCGTCCTGCAAATCTCCGGCAGAATAAGTAGAACGTGCGGATGCTAAATTTTTATCAAAGTCCTGAGCCCAGGCAGCGCCTGCTGCAATCAAGACCATTATGGTAAGCGTAATTTTTTTCATGAATTTTGGTTTAACTGTCCTATTGCTCTCCTAACTCCTTTTTAATCTCATCGAGGTTGAATGTTTCTGCGGCCTTCATCATGTCGGGCTCGGTTGCAAAATTGATTCCTTCAAAAACGATGATGCTCGATTGGCCAATAGGCACACTTAATTTATAACCACTGCCCTCATTGAATTCAATAATTGCCCGGTAGCCTTTCAGTTTGGTTTGTTTCCAGTTTTGCGCGCCATTGGTTTGCTGCGCATACCCCCCACTGGTTAAATACGCATTCACTCCGGCCATCATGACGGAATTATTGGCAATGGTCACCGAAAATTGCTTGTCCTTTGAGTCTGTGTATTCACGATGTATAGTAAGCCCGGCCCAGCCCCACCCGGTGCTGGTAACCTGATCGGATTCTGCATCCCTATTTAAACCACTTACCGACTCTGGTAACGATTTCAGAATTTGATTGCCAATCTCCATCTCCACGCCAAGCATGGCTTGCTGCACCGAGTAGCGAGCCTCTCCATAACTGCTTTTTTTGTAGGCCACTTCGGCATCAGCAAGATTTTGTTTTACATCCGGAGGTGTTGAAATCAACCCGGCACCGCCTTGATTAGAGGGATTGTTTCCACCCGAGCCAGAACCCCCCGAGCCTCCCTGACCACCTGCTCCGCCAGCACCCCCCTGTCCGGGTTGACCCGGCTGATCTTTTTTCTTGCCATTGAAAAGCTTGTCAATCTCTTCACCGGCTTTTTGCTCCGTTTTGTTTTCCACCTTTTGCTTCAGGCGGTTCAAGACCTGCGCTTCTGATACCAACGCGACAACAGAAAGTGCTGCCACCAAGGTTAGAAATTTTTTGACTTTCATAAGAAATTGTTTGGAACGATAAAATTACAAAATTCGAAAGCCAATTATACGCAAATGAGGGGCCAAAGGATTTGAAACACCCCGAATTATCAAAATGATTCCATAACTTGTTGAATCGCACAAATTATTTAGAACAATTTTACAATTCATGAAGAATCCATTTGACTTATCCGGGAAAGTTGCTTTGATAACGGGTGCCAGTAAAGGTATTGGTGAAGCTATTGCCAGGATCTACGCAGCCTCTGGCGCTAGCGTGGTTGTTTCCAGTCGCAAGATGGAAGCTGTGGAGCCGGTAGCGCAAGCCATTCGCAACGAGGGTGGGCAGGCTACCGCCATCGCCTGTCACATGGGCAATGTAACTGACATTACCAATCTTGTCAATCAATCCCTTGCGATTTATAAAACGATTGATATTGTGGTCAACAACGCTGCTACCAATCCGGTTTTTGGTCCGGTCGTCAACACCACCGAAGATGCATTCGATAAAATCATAAATGTGAATGTGAAGGGGCCTTTCGAACTGGCGAAACAAGTCTATCCCCTATTGAAAGAAAAAAAATCAGGATCGATCATTAACATCAGTTCGGTAGGGGGCTTGCGCCCCGAGCACGGGTTGGGACTTTACAGTGTAAGTAAAGCTGCACTCATCTCCCTCACCAAAGTACTGGCCAAGGAATGGGGCGATGATAACATTCGGGCCAACGTAATTTGTCCGGGGTTGATAAAAACCAAATTCAGTGAAGCGTTGTGGAGCAACGACAAGATCATGAATGTGATGATGAAATCATTGCCAATGAAACGGGTGGGGACACCGGAAGAAATCGCAGCTCTGGCCTTGTACCTGGCATCCGATGCCTCCGCCTATTCTACAGGAGCGGTTTTTACAGCCGATGGTGGTTTCACAATTTGATTGCTATGAATCTTTTTCAAACGGATAAAGTCAAGTCCCTGATACCCGTCTATAAAAAGTTTTTGGAGACAGAAGTGTATCCATTCGAATTGAATATTCTGACAAACCCATTTCGTCAATCCCTTCCATTTTTGACCTCGCTTCGGGCGAAGGCAAAAGAGCAAAAGCTATGGGCCCCACATCTTCCGGAACAGGACGGTGGTCTGGGATTATCCCTCTCCGAATTTGCACACATCAGCGAAGTGCTAGGCACATCTCCGTTGGGTCATTTTATTTTTAATTGCCATGCGCCTGATATTGGCAACATGGAACTGATGCACCAGTTCGCTTCCACGGAATTAAAGGAAAAGTATTTGAAGCCGTTGATGCGCGGTGAAATCCGATCCTGTTTCGCTATGACCGAGCCTGAATTTGCCGGATCAAATCCGGTTGAAATGGCAACGACTGCGGTGCGCGAAGGGAATCAGTTCATTATCAACGGCCATAAGTGGTTTACTACCGCTGCGGATGGGGCTGCCTTTACCATTGTAATGGCCCTTACTGATTCTGCGAATGAGAATCCCTACTTGCGTGCCAGTATGATTTTAGTGCCCCTGGATAATCCCGGTTATAAACTATTGCGGAACATACCCATCATGGGCGATGCAGGAGAGGATTACCTGAGCCATGGTGAAGTTCAGTTTGCGGATTGTAAAGTACCCATTACCAATTTAATCGGGGAAGCAGGAAAGGGTTTTGCCCTGGCACAGGCTCGGTTAGGCCCTGGGCGAATTCATCACTGCATGCGTTGGATTGGCATCTGCGAGCGTGCCTTTGACATGATGTGTAAGCGCGCGGTAGCGCGACAAATAAAGGAAGGAAAAGTGCTGGCACATCAACAGGCAATCCAATTCTGGATTGCTGAAAGCCGAGCGGAAATTAATGCCGCGAGGTTGCTGGTGCTGAATGCCGCTAACACCATTGATCGCGAAGGAGCCAAGGCTGCTAAAGACGAAATCTCGGCCATTAAGTTTTTAGTAGCCGAGGTGCTGATGAAGGTAATCGATCGCGCTATTCAAGTGCATGGCGGATTGGGGGTAACCGATGATACGTTGCTCTCCTTCTGGTACCGGCACGAACGGGCTGCCCGTATTTACGATGGCCCCGATGAAGTACATAAGTCCTCACTGGCCAAAAGTATTTTGAAACGATACCTCCCCTGATGCTCGATCAGCCCACTACCACGCGTTCCGGAGAAGAACTGGATGTCCGGAAATTACAGGATTACTTACGAGATAAGGTGCCGGGCTTTGAGCAAGAAATGATCATCCAGCAGTTTCCGGGCGGCTATTCCAACCTGACGTACCTGATTCGGGCCGGAGTTAATGAATATGTGTTGCGCAGACCTCCGTTTGGCGCCAACATAAAATCTGCGCACGACATGGAACGCGAGTTTACCGTTCTTTCCAGATTGCATGCTGCGGGTTTTACAAAAGTGCCTGAAGCTATTCACCTGTGCTCAGATGAACATGTGATGGGTGTTAAGTTCTACCTGATGAACCGTATGCAAGGCGTGATTCTTCGGAACAAACTGCCAAAGGAGGTGATCATGAATGACGATGCTTTTCACACCTTATCCAAAGCCACCATCGATCAGCTTGTACGACTTCATCAACTGGATATTCGTTCCACCGGTTTGGATACGCTCGGCAAACCGGAAGGGTATGTACAGCGCCAGGTGGAAGGGTGGATTACGCGATATGATCGCTCGCAAACCGATGACATCGCCTCCATGAGAGAAGTGGCGGAGTGGATGAAGAAAAATATTCCTGTCTCCTCGCGAACTGCTTTTCTTCACAACGACTATAAATATGATAACCTCGTACTCAACCCACACAACCTTTCGGAAATTGTAGCCATTCTGGATTGGGAGATGGCCACGGTAGGCGACCCGCTCATGGACTTAGGAACCACCCTTGCCTATTGGGCGGAAGAGAATGATTCAGATGCGTTACGTCCCTTTAACCTCACCTGGATGCCGGGAAATTTTACCCGGAGCGAAGTAGTTACTTATTACGAACAAAAATCCAACCTGCCCGTGGGCAATATGGTCTTTTACTATGCCTTTGGTGCGTTTAAGGTGGCCGTAATTTGTCAGCAGATATACTATCGGTTCAAACAAGGCCTTACCAAAGATCCACGATTTGCTTCCTTGATCCATGTAATTCAGGCCTGTGGTTCAAATGCGCGAAGAGCGATTGAACTCGATAAAATTTAACAGTATCCTATGCCTTAGATTGAATTACCATGGAAATAAAAAATATTACCATCATCGGCAGTGGTGCCTTGGGCAGCAGAATCGGATTACAGGCAGCCATTTCAGGATATCAGGTTACGTTTTATGATATCTCGGAAACGATTCTTGATGCCGCAAAAAGCATGCTTATGAAAATCGGTCGGCAACTTGTCAAGTCCAACAAGCTCACCATTGAAAGCCAAGGACAAGCCCTATCGAGAATTCATTTCACTACCGATATGAATATCGCCCTCGCTGATTGTGACTTTGTAAGCGAAAGTGTAACCGAAGAATTGTCTATCAAGGAGAAGGTATGGCAACAAATTGGCGAGCTTGCTCCTGTCAAAACGGTTTTCACCACCAATACATCGTATTTGCTACCGTCCCAATTGGCAGCGCTATCCGGTCGACCGGAAAAATTCTGTGCCTTCCACTTTCATGATGTATTCTACGCCCGCGTGGTTGACATCATGCCACACCCGGGAACCAATCCGGAATTGATACCGCTTTTGCAAAGCCTCGGGAGGAAATTGAATCAGGTGCCGGTGCTGGTAAAGAGAGAATCTCCTGGCTACATCTTCAATTTCATGCTCATGGCTGTGTTGGGTGCAGCCGGCAGACTGAAAACGAAAGATGTTGCGAGCATCGAAGACATCGATCGCTCGTGGATGGTAAACTTTCACATGCCCACGGGTCCATTTGGAATACTGGATAACATTGGTCTTGATACGGCATGGCACGTGGTAAAAGAAAGGCCCGATGAAGCTTCCCGTGCTTTTGCAAAAATGCTGAAGGAGTATATCGATTTAGGAAAACTGGGTGAAAAGTCTGGTGAGGGTTTTTATCGATATCCGAATCCTGTATATCGCGATCCGGAATTTTTGAACAGTTAACCTACCTCCTTTTACAGTAAGTATTTTTTACGGATAAGAGATTCCTGGGGCACGAATTGCTATCTTGTATCTCGCCACCATTTTACGCTCATGAAAGAAATTACGCGCTTTTTGCTCATTGCACTTATTCTGGCAACTGCTTGTGAAACGCAAAAGCCAAAAGGCTGGATCGACTACAACCGCCTGGCCGATCCGGATTCAAAAGACTGGCTGACTCTCGGTGGCAACCAGATGATGCAGCATTATTCTCCGCTAAATCTTATCACCAAACAGAATGTAAAAGATCTTGGCTTTGCATGGGCGTATGATGCCAGCACGTATATAGGTACGGTGCCGCGTGGATTGGAAGCAACACCGATTGTGGTGGATGGCGTGATGTACACCTCCGGAGCGTGGGGTGCCGTGTATGCGTTGGACGCCAAAACCGGAAAAGAGCGTTGGACTTACAAACCAAACGTGGATGCCGCTTACGGCAGACGTGCGTGCTGCGATGTAGTGAATCGCGGAGTGGCTGTGTGGGAAGGCCATGTATATGTGGGTACACTCGATGGTTATTTAACATGCCTCGATGCAGAAACCGGAAAAGTGATTTGGAACATCGATACCTTTACAGATCGCACCAAAGCTTATACCATCACCAGTCCACCACAGGTAGCCGGCAACATTGTGATGATTGGAAACTCGGGCGGAGAATACGGTGTACGCGGCTATGTGACTGCTTACGATTTAAAAACGGGTGAACAAAAGTGGCGCTTCTGGATCGTGCCTGGGGAACCTTCCAAGGGCTATGAGCATGAAGAGATGGAAATGGCAGCCGAAACCTGGGATCCAAATTCACACTGGCCTACGGGTATGGGCGGCACCGTGTGGGGCGAGTCCGCATACGACCGCGAATTGAATTTACTTTACATTGGCACGGGCAACTCTACACCTTATCCAATTTGGTTCAGAAGTCCGGCCGGTGGTGATAATTTATTTCTCTCCTCCATCATCGCCATCAATCCCGACAACGGAAAAATGGTTTGGTACTATCAGACCACACCCGGAGAAATCTGGGATTACACCGCCACGCAAAACATTGTGTTGGCTGACCTCAACATCAATAACAAAATACGAAAGGTGTTGATGATGGCTCCGAAGAATGGATTTTACTATGTATTGGACCGCGCCACGGGTGAACTGATCTCTGCTGATAAGTACACGAAAGTAAATTGGGCCAGTCATGTGGATTTAGAAACCGGCCGACCCGTGCTAACGGAACAAGGTCAGTGGTATGATAAAGAGCCCAAACTGGTTGTGCCTTACCTTGGTGGTGGCCATGTATGGCAACCGATGTCGTTCAATCCGAACACCGGTTTAGTTTATATTCCCGAGCGTGCCGTGCCGCAGGTGTTTAAAAGTTTCGATACGTATAAATGGCTACCCGATGTTGATAACACCAACCTCGATTACGCCAACATGTTCAAATTCAAAAAGAATGTGGCCGATCAGATCAAAAGTGCAGAAGATACCCTGCGGTCGGAAAGTTTGCTGGCCTATGATCCGGTGCAACAAAAGGCGATATGGAAATTTACAGAAGGGGGACCCGATGGGGGCATTATGTCAACACCCGAACTGGTTTTTCAGGGAACGCGGACTGGATATTTAAATGTGCATGATGCGAAAACGGGTGCGAAGTTGAAATCAATTTTTACGGGCGTGGGCATTATGGCGGCCCCAACTACGTACTCGATTGATGGCGAACAATACGTATCCGTGATGGCGGGTTATGGGGGTGCAGAAACCAGCGCCTATCTACCCGATGGCGTGGTTTTTCAATATGAAAACAAGGGCCGTATCCTCACGTTTAAGTTAGGTGGTGGCGAAACTCCCTTGCCGCCAAAGAAAAAACCAATTGAAACTCCAACACCGCCCACAACTGCAATTAAAACCGAACTGTTGGAGAAGGGGGCGGCCCTGTATGAATTCTACTGCTTTATCTGTCATGGTAATTTTGGTGATAAGCATCTTTCACAACATCCTGACTTGTCTAAACTCACCGAAGCGAAGCACATGACGTTCACTGATATTCTCCTGAAGGGAATTCTTTCTGAAAACGGAATGGCCAATTTCAGCAACTCACTGAGCGAAGCAGATGTGGAGGCCATTCATCACTACTTGATAAAGCAACAAACTGTTTCGTATCAAAAAGAATTGGCCTCGAAAAACAAGTAATCAATGTTTAGTCAAGAAAAGCCATTAAGATTGTTATTGTCTTGAAGACTTTCTCCATTCAAAGATTCATTTCCATTATCTTGTCAGTATGAAAAAACTATCTCTGCTTTTATTCCTTCTGGTTGCATTCTCTTCCGAAGCACAGCGGGCCATCACCCCCTCCGATGTTTACAAACTCAAATCCATCAGCGACCCACAGGTCTCACCTGACGGCAAGTGGGTAGCCTACGTACTATCAACACCTGATTCAGCGAAAGATAAATCGGATACCGATATCTGGATGATCAGCTGGGATGGAAAAGAATCCGTGAAACTTACAGCCAGCAAGGAAGGTGAAAGCAAGCCGCGCTGGTCGCCCGATGGAAAATACCTGACGTTTCTTTCGTCCCGCTATGAAACTAAAAAATCACAAATCTGGCACATGGACCGCAGGGGTGGTGAAGCGGAAAAACTCACTGACTTGAAGTACAGCATTGATGAATATGTGTGGAGTCCGGACTCGAAAAAAATCGCTCTGATTATTCAGGATCAGGAATCCAAAGACGAGGAAGAGAAAAAGGATAAAACCGCAAAGCCGATCCTGATTGATCGGTACCATTTCAAATCGGATGGGGAGGGATACCTCGAGCGCAAGCGTCATCATCTGTATGTGTTTGATGTGGAAACTAAAAAACTGGATACCCTCACCAGCGGAGATTATGATAATCAAAATCCTGTGTGGTCACCCGACAGTAAAAAGCTTGTGTTTGTGAGCAATCGCACAGCGGATCCTGATCGCAATGGCAACACCGACTTGTGGGTGATGGAAGCAAAGAAAGGAGCGCCTCTAAAGCAATTGACAACATGGGCCGACAGCGATACAAATCCAAGTTGGAGTCCTGATGGAAAATGGATTGCGTATCTGAAAACACAAACACCGGAATTTGACATCTATGATCAATCGCAGATTGCTGTGATTCCTGCAGCAGGTGGAACACCTAAAATTCTGAATGCAACCCTCGACCGCGATGTATCAGCACCCCGCTGGGCTGCCGACAGCAAATCGGTGTGGGTTACCGTAGAAGATGATCGCAGAAGTCATGTCACTTCGTTTGACCTGGACGGGAATAAAAACATTATTACGACAGGCGATCGCGTGTTCACTGGACTTCAGCACGGAGCCGGCAACGCCTGGATCGCGATGAGCAGCGACCCGATGACCCCGTTCGAGATCTTTGCCATCGAAAATGAAACCTCAAGAAGGCTTACTCATGTGCATGATGAATTTATGAAATCGTTGTCGCTTGCTTCAGTGGAAGCATTTAATTCGAAGAGCAAGGATGGAACAACGGTTGGAAATTTTCTCTTCTGGCCAGCCGGAAAACCAAAAGATCAAAAGCTCCCAACGATTATGTGGATTCACGGGGGGCCAACTTCGCAGGATGATTTTAGCTTTGATTTAATACCGCAGCTATTAGCCGCCCGTGGATATGCCGTGGCCACCGTTAATTATCGTGGCAGCAACGGACGTGGGCTTGCCTTCAGCAAAGCTATTGCCGGGGATTGGGGGAACAAGGAGGTGGTGGATATATTGGGGGCGACCGATCATCTCATAAAAACCGGCAAGGCAGATCCCAACCAATTAGGGATTGGCGGCTGGAGTTATGGTGGTATTCTTACTGACTATGTTACCGCTACCGACCCGCGCTTTAAAGCTGCCGCCAGTGGGGCGGGCAGCGCATTGCAATTGTCGATGTATGGAACCGATCAATACACCATTCAATATGAAACCGAATTGGGGGTTCCGTGGAAGAATCTTGATAAGTGGATGAAGGTGTCGTATCCGTTTTTGAATGTCGAGAAAATAAAAACCCCAACGCTGTATATGGTGGGTGAAAAGGACTTCAATGTGCCCGCTGCCGGGAGTGAACAGATGTACCAGGCATTAAAGTCATTAGGGGTACCCACACAGTTTGTAGTATATCCGAGTCAATATCACGGCATCGTGGTGCCGAGCTATCAAAAAGACCGCTACACCCGGTACCTGGAGTGGTTTAACAAGTATCTGAATTCCGATAAGCTGAATGAGAAATTGCCTCCAAAGAAATAATGCGGAACTGCCTAATCATTAGGGAAAACCTATACCGCGATCGGTGGGGACACCGACCACGGTATGTAATTTCTCGAATCTACTCGCTTTCCTTCTTAAACACGATGTCGCCCACTTCGTGCTCTACGGGTTGCAGGCTGTTTAAAAACATATAGATGGAAGTGAGGTCTTCATCGGTGATCCGTGAGAATGGCCCCCAATCCATGGGCGAAAAAGGAACGGTCCTTCCCTGCCGGAACCGCTGAATAAAATCTTCGGGAGTTTTGTACTTCGCCATCACACTGTTGGGATGGGGTGTAATGTTCGGTGTCCGCAGCCAAAGGGTTGTATCCATGTTAAAATGCTTGTTCAGTGCAGCCCATGGTTCAAACTCCATTCCGCCCGAAAATTCCGGTCCCGTAGCTTCAAAGGTTGTTATGTCGCGAGGAGTGTGGCAACCGACACAATTAGTAACATACCGGGCAAGGTACTCGCCACGAGCGATGGATGGCGGAGTCATAGGCGGGGCAGTTGCAGGAGCATCCGGGTTTTCGATCGGCTTAAAAGTAGGCGTCAGTGATCGAACGGCTTTTCCAATAAACGTCCATTGGTTTTCGGGCACAGGATGTTCGACTGGCTCCATCGATCGTAAGTACGAGACTACTGCAACCATATCATCATCAGCCATTTTCCAAAAGGGCATCATCAACGGCAACGAGGCAGTGCCATCGGGTCGAATGCCGTGTCGCATCATTCTGAAAATCTGATCATCTGTGTATCGCCCAATGCCGGTATTTTTATCCGGTGTAAGATTACGCGTATAGATCGTTCCCAGGGGGCCCATCGGAAGCCCTACGCCACCTTTCAAGGGTATGGCCATCCCTTTATCCGAATCTTCCAGGTCTTGTATGCTGGATACGTGGCAGGAGTTGCAATGAGCAGGGCCGAGTACCAGATAACGTCCTCGGGCAATGACGGCTGAATCCGTACTGGTTTTTAACGTGGGAGCCGGCCAGTCGTCATACTTTTTATTCCAGGTCAGTGACACATAAATGAACACGGAGGCAATGGCCAGCGCCAGAAAAGCCAGCGTGTAGAGCAGGATTTTCTTGATCATAATGATGGGGTTTAGGGTGATTAGTGAATGAGGTGAACGAATTTAAAAAATTTCCTAACCTCAGACAATGGACAAAACTATACGACTTTACCTAGCGTAATAGTAGACATACTTCTCTTAGGATTTCCTTGACGATGAATGATCCATTATCTCAGAATGAAATCGATCCTTAGAGCATACTCATCGGATCATCCACCACTCTGAAGTTTTCATTGAAGGCGTTGATCGTTAGTACATCGTCCTGGCTGATTTGAAAATCAAAGACATCAAAGTTCTCTTTTAGTCTTTTGATGTTGGAAGATTTAGGAATAGTGGATACGCCCAATTGCAATGCCCAGCGCAAAATGATCTGGGCTGGAGTTTTCGCGTACTTCTCCGCCACCGTAATCAGCTTGGGATCTGTAAAGCGTTGGCCGCGAACGAGTGGTGTGTACGCTTGTAATTGAATTTGCCTCCTTTTGCATTCGTTTAGCAAGTCTTCGAGAAATAAATAAGGACTAAACTCTACCTGATCAACGGCCGGAGTTATGGAGCCGTACGTTTCCAGCTCCTTTAAAAAAGGAACCAGGTAGTTGGCAACTCCAATAGCTCGAACACGCTCTTCGGCACATAATTTCTCAAGGGCTTTCCAGGTGTCTTTGCGGGTTCGCTTGATGGGCCAATGCACAAGGTATAAATCGATGTATTCGCAATTAAGTTTTTTTTCACTCGCATCGAATGCACGAAGGGTTTGCTCATAACCTTGGTCAGCATCGGCAACTTTCGTGGTGAGAAAAATTTCATTGCGTAGCACGGCACTTGACCGGATGGCGTTTCCAATCTCCGTTTCATTGTGATACCCTGCTGCGGTATCGATCAGGCGATAGCCGATTTCAAGCGCATTGAGAACCGCTTCTTCTGCTTCCTGATGGTACATGTCATACACACCTAGCCCCAATAAAGGCATTTTGATGCCATTATTTAATGTGGTGTAGAGTTGCTTCATTGTTAAGAATTAGTGCAAGTCACCCTTCGAGTGCCTCAGGGTGACAATTCAATTTCCTTGCTAGCCATGCTTCGAGAGCCTTAGCATGACAAGATTCGTTTCTCAAGCTGGAGGTCGCTTTTGAGTCTAATACAACTGTCCGTCTGAGGCTCTCGAAGACTGACTTACCATTTCTCCAACCCCAACAATTTCTTACCAAGCGGTGAAAGCTCAGCTGTTTTATACCGGGTTTGTTCCCACTTGCGCGGATCACCTGGGAAGGCGTACCCTTCCGGGGCTATCCGATCACGCCAGGAGTTGATTCTCCATTGCCGCAACACTTCATTATCTTCTTCAGCCGGCATCATCGAGATATATTGGGCAATACGCACCTTGTCTTTGGAATTATTGGGCCGAATCCCATGCGGTTCAAGGCTATTGAAAATCAGCAGGTCTCCGGCTTCCAATTTCACCTTTACTTTTTCAAAGCCGGTTACATCGGGTTTAAAGTAATCACGATCGGCCGGTTGGGTCAGCTTCCAGGTATCATAGGTTCTGTACAATTCAGGGATGCATTGAAACCCGCCCATGTTTTCATCGGTTTGGTCGGCCAACGCCAACACACCCTGTACATTTTGTGGCTTGGTTTCAGGATCATAATCCCAATGAATAAATCCTTTGTACTCAAATCCCGGCCGGATCGGGAAATTCAAATTTGCGCGATCAATGGTGCACCATAGTTTTTCGGTACCCCAGATATCGACAAAGGCATCATATACTTTTTGAACGGAGCGGTTGTCCCACATATACTGGTGGTTATAGATTTCCACCATACCGGTGTTGGTAAGTTCTTTCATCTGCATTTCGGCACGGGGCGGGGTGTACCAGGTAGATGGATCGTTCGGATCTTTTTCTTCAAACTCCCAAAGCAACTTTACGAGGCGCTCACAATTTTCCTTTGGTACGGCATTCTTGATGACGATGTATCCATTGTGAATCCAGAATTTCCAGTCCTCCTCGGAGAGAACCCGAAGGGGCTTTCCATTCGAGCGATCGTTTAATTTCTGGGTACTGGATTTTGCGACAGAAGGATTGCCGGGAATTTCCTTATGCGCAGGGGCCATGGTGGGCGCCATCGTAGGCGCCATGGTCGGGGCCATCGTTGCGGGAGCTTTCTTTTCCATGTGGTAATGGGTTGTTGTTAAGTCAAATGTAGAATGGCAGAAAACTTGAAATTTCTACTGGAGTTGCCATTTTTTGTTCTCCATTGATCTTTTTCACGGAAGAATACAATTTTCAGTACATTCATGGTCAAAAGTCGTGGTGGTATGTCCATGAAAATAAAACTTGAGAAGGTGCAGCCAGATGCTGGCAGTTCATTTCGGATTTTGAAGAATCCCAGGCTAAATGAGCTTTTCTTCTGGCACTACCATCCTGAGTATGAATTGATTTATATAGCAGGGGCTGATGGCACCCGTCATATCGGAGATCATATCTCACGCTTTCAGGGTAGTGACCTGGTGTTCATGGGGCCCAACATTCCACACCTGAATTTTGATTTTGGTATTCGTACCGAATACGAAAAAATTGTGATCCAGTTACAAGAAGATTTTTTGCAGGAAGCACTGGCAGATATCCCCGAACTGTCAGACATCCGATCCCTTTTTGCAAAAGCACGCAGCGCCATAGCCTTTACCGGAGAAACGAAACAATTGGTAGGAGAAAAGTTGAAAGAATTGAGTCAGGAGCAGCACTTCCGTCAATGGATACTGTTACTTGAAATTTTTCAGTTGCTGGCCACCAGCGCGGAAAGCGAAGTACTTAACATTCAGCCGGTCGAACACAACTATAATCTTAAGGAGCAGGAGCGACTAAAAAAAATCTATCACTATGTGCAAGAACACTATCACGAGAAGATAGAAATTCATGCAGTCGTGGACCTTTGCAATCTATCCACCGCTGCGTTTTGCCGCTACTTTAAACGCATGACGAACATGACTTTTACCGAATTTTTAAACCAGTATCGCGTAAACCAGGCCAAAAAACTATTGCTCAAGAATTACAATGTAACGGAGGCGTGTTTCGAGAGCGGGTTCACGAATTTGTCCTACTTTAACAAGACCTTCAACCGGTATGCCCAGGAAAACCCAATGCATTTTAAGAAACGACATGTGCACGCCATGAATTAACTTCCCCATAAACCACAACCCAACCTTCCTCCTATGATCGCCACCCTCAGCCTGATTGATCTCATTATTGTATTCGCCTATTTTGCAGTGGTCTTTTACATTGCCCGCTGGGCCACGCTGAGGCGTACGCACAGTCACAGCGATGCTGCCACGGCTGATTATTTTCTTTCCGGAAAAAGTGAAGGCTGGTTTGTGATTGGTGCGGCTCTTTTTGCCTCCAACATCGGATCCGAAATTATTCTGGGCCTGGCCGGCTCCGGTGCCCGTGCCGATATGCCCAATGCTCAGTTTGAAATCCTCGCTTCGCTGGTACTCATCATTTTAGGTTGGGTGTTTGTTCCGTTTTATCTAAAGACGGGTGTGTACACCATGCCTCAGTTTCTGGAAATGCGATATTCTTCTGCGGCCAGAAACTATTTATCGGTAGTCTCTATCCTTGCTTATGTGCTTACAAAGATTTCACTCATTATTTTTTCAGGCGCGCTGATCTTCGACATGTTTGGCATTCCCTTCTGGACCGGGGCGATCATCATCGTGCTGTCCACCGGATTTTACACCGTGTTGGGTGGCTTGACCGCGGTGATTTATACAGACATGGTTCAAACATTCATTCTGCTGGCCGGTACCATCGCTGTAACCTATATCGGATTGGATCAACTCGGTGGCTGGAATGAAATGACAAACACCATCGCTGCGGCCAGTACCGAGCCGGGCAACCCGAGTGTGCAGCAGTTCTTTAACATGTGGCGACCGATGTCGGATACGAATTACCCATGGACGGGCATGCTGTTTGGCGCTCCCATCCTGGGGGTATGGTATTGGTGTACCGATCAGTTTATCGTGCAAAAAGTATTATCCGCAAAAAACGTGAGTGAAGCGCGCAAGGGCTCCCTCTTTGCAGGTTTTCTAAAACTTCTTCCTGTTTTCATTTTCCTTGTGCCGGGTATTATCGCCTATGCTTTGATGAAAAAAGGTCTGCTGGTCTATTCACTCGATAATCCCGATCAGGCGATGCCGGCAATGATCACCACGTTGTTGCCGGTAGGTTTAAAAGGACTCGCCATTGCCGCGTTGCTCGCTGCCCTCATGAGTTCTTTGTCATCTGCTTTTAATTCATCTTCCACTCTTTTTACAATCGATTTTTATAAGCGATGGAAACCAGAGGCTTCTGAAAAAAAATTAGTGCGGGTAGGTCAACTTGCCACGGTGGTGTTGGTGCTTGTTAGTTTAGCCTGGATACCCTTCATGAAGACGTTGATGGGCGGAGGCATGTTCCATTACCTGCAAAGCATTCAGGCATATATCTCACCTCCCATTGCTGCCGTGTTTTTACTCGGGCTTTTCATTAAACGAATAAATGCACGTGGGGCCATCGTTGCGCTTTGGTCTGGATTTGTGCTGGGTGTAACCCGATTGGTAACGGAGTTCATGGCGAAAGAGGGCATGATTCGCGCAGAAGAGGGAAGTCTCCTGCATACCCTGTTGGGTATAAACTTTTTACACTATGCCTTATTTCTCTTCTTATTCTGTGCGGTGATCTTAATTCTGGTGAGCCTCACCGCTCCGCAACAATCCGATGAGCAATTGAAGCTGGTAACGTATCAAAAACAACGTGGAGAAAAGTCAACCGGGTTTAAGACTGACTTGTGGTTAACACTGCTTTTAATTGCAGCAGTGCTTGTGCTTTGGATTTTGTTTAGTCCTTGGGGACTTGCTGGATAAACGCTAAATCCCAGTTCAGGCGGCCTCGTTATTGTTTCTGAAAATAGTCCTTCATCACTTTCGCATAATCTGCAATGGCCAGTTCGGGCTCTTCCAGTTCCGGGTGCCACATTTTTTCCCATTCAAAACTGTAATAGCCATCATAGCCACCATGCATCAGGGCATCTATCATCTCGAAGATCGGAACCTCGCCCTGTGCCATTCGTGTGTACACAAGTTTATCGTCAACCAATCGCGCATTCTTGATGTGGGTGTGGTGAATGTATTTTTTCAATTTCGTGTACGCCAGGGCTGGTGACTCTTTTGTTTTCACCCACATGTTGGTCATGTCCCACACCAATCCGGTGTGTTTGTGTTCGCAGGCTTGCATTACCTGTACTAAATCCTCGATGTATAATAAATCACCATGTGTTTCCAGCAACACAGTAACATCGCTTCCCTTAGCAAACTCCGCCAACTCCAGCATTCCTTTTGCCATCAACTCCATGGATTGGGACTTGGTTTGCTCTTTGGGGAAGTTGTTGGGAAATACGCGGACAAAAGGGCAATTCAACTTGCTAGCCAGGTCGATGAATCGTTTACCATCATCGATATTTTTCTTGCGAATAGCAGGATCTGAGAAATGAAGCGTTGCTCCCGAACCCAGATTAATAAACTTCAACCCACGGTCGTTCAAGAGACGAAGGGTGGCCGGTATATTCTCCTGACTAAACTCCTTGCACTGTGGCAGATCCATCTGCCGCAGCAACCCACGAACTTCAATTCCAGTAAAATCATGCTTCACTGCAAAGTCAACAATTTGCTGAAGGGTCCAGTCGGGGCAACCCAACGTAGAGAATGCAAGCTTTGGGCTTTTCATCTCTTTAGCGAAAGCTGGGAGGCCGGTTAACGAAAGGGCAAGGGCTGAAGAGGTTTGAATAAATCCTCTCCGAGTGAAATGATGGGTAGGCAACATCTAACCAAGATAGGTTAAAAGTAAAGCGCTGTCAACTGAATTGGTAAGGACGGCCCGATCAACAGCTGATCTTCTCCACGCGTCTTTCATGCCGGCCGCCTTCAAACCCGGTAGCTAAAAATTTGTCGGTAATCTTTTCGGCCAAATCTTCCGGAATAAACCGGGCCGGGATGCACAGGATGTTGGCATTGTTATGCTGGCGGGCCAGCCCGGCAAGCTCCTCCGTCCAGCAGATGGCGGCCCGAATGCCCTGGCGCTTGTTCGCAGTTATGGCTACTCCATTCGCACTTCCGCAAAAGAGTACGCCCAATTCAAATTCCTTTTTTTCCACTGCACTGGCAACGGGATGTGCAAAATCCGGATAATCGACAGAATCATGGTTGTGGGTACCGAAATCTGTAACCTCATGACCGGCTTGCTGCAGGCGCTTTTTGATCAGTTCTTTATACTCATATCCGGCATGGTCGGCACCTACTGCTATTTTCATACTTAGGAGTTTTGCTTTTTAACAGCTTCAGCAAGATCGTATTCCAGATCGCGCTTAGCTTTTCTTCGCAACTCAATTGCTGAAATGAAGATACTGATTTCGTAGAGGATGTACAATGGAATAGAAATCAGCGACTGGCTGAGCGGATCGGGGCTGGGTGTGATAATGGCCCCAATAATTAAAATAGCAACCACCGCATGTTTGCGGTACTGCCGCATGAAAGCCGGAGTGACGATACCAATCTTCGTTAAGAAGTACACCACCACCGGTAGCTGAAACAATAACCCGCTGCCAAACACAAGTGCTGTTACTGTGGAAACATAGGAAGTGATGTCAAACTCGTTTGAAATCATATCACTGATGGTATAATTCGCGAGAAAAGCGATGGTCATGGGACTTAAGATGAAATACCCGAACGCAATCCCTAACAAGAACAATCCGGAAATGGCCGCCACTGCGCCCCGTGATCCTTTTTTTTCACGCACATAAAGACCCGGACTGATGAACCTCCATAACTCCCACACTACATAGGGGAAAGCCACGATCAATCCAATCACAAAAGAGGACATCAGTTGCATGCTGAACTGGCCCATCAAAAACCGGCTTTGGATTTTCATGGGGATTTCCTGAACGCAAATTCCGTTGATCCCCAGTCTCTCACCCAACTGGCATAACCATTGAAAGGTGATAAAGTCAACCCTGCCCGGAGCAAAAATGATGTTGTCAAAGATCCAGTTTGTATAGACAAACGCCAGGATCATACAAATGAATATGGCCCCCACCGACCGCACTACATGCCAACGAAGTTCTTCCAGGTGGTCGAGAAACGACATTTCTTTTTCTTCACTCATAAATCACATCACAGGGCCAGGTTCTCCAACCCACTTAAAAACTCTTACTTCATTCAATCGCTTACATATACAACGGAAACTTCTTCATGAACGCATTCACCTTGCGCTTCACGGCTTTCAGGTGCTTTTCATCTGCAGGTTTCTTCAACGCTTCATCAATCAGGTCAACTACTTTAATCACATCTTTTTCCATCAACCCACGGGTAGTTACTGCAGGCGTACCAATGCGCATCCCCGAAGTAACCATAGGAGATTGTGTATCAAACGGAACCATGTTCTTGTTGATGGTGATGTCGGCCTGAATCAACGCCTCCTCGGCAATCTTACCGGTAAGGTTCTTTGATCGAAGGTCAATCAACATCAGATGATTGTCGGTGCCTCCGGAAATAATTTTATAGCCTTTATCAACAAATGCTTTGGCCATGGCCTTGGCATTCTTCGCCACCTGAACAATGTACGCGAGGTACTCATCACTCAAGGCTTCACCAAAGGCTACCGCTTTGGCTGCAATAACATGTTCCAACGGACCGCCCTGGGTACCCGGAAACACCCCTGAATCCAACAACGATGACATCTTCCGCAATTCGCCCTTAGGTGTTTTCAATCCGAACGGGTTATCAAAATTCTTTCCAATTAAAATCAAACCACCACGGGGCCCCCGCAACGTTTTGTGAGTAGTCGTGGTCACAATATGACAATGCTCCATCGGGTCATTCAGTAAGCCGCGGGCAATCAACCCGGCCGGGTGCGAAATGTCTGCCAGCAATAATGCGCCAACGCTATCGGCTGCAGCTCTTAGTTTCTTATAATCCCAATCGCGACTGTAAGCCGAGGCACCACAGATGATCATCTTTGGTTTTTCGCGTTGGGCGGTTTCCATAACCTTATCAAAATCGATTAACCCGGTTTCCTGTTCTACTCCGTAAAAGGATGGCTGGTATAATTTACCTGAGAAGTTGACAGGCGACCCATGCGTGAGGTGACCCCCGTGTGATAAATCAAAGCCCAGAATTTTATCGCCCGGCTTCAGGCACGCGAGCATCACCGCGGCATTCGCTTGCGCTCCGGAATGGGGCTGAACATTGGCCCACTCCGCTCCGAACAGTTCTTTAATCCGATCGATGGCCAACTGCTCCACCTCATCCACCACCTCGCAGCCGCCATAATAGCGCTTGCCCGGCAATCCCTCGGCATACTTGTTGGTTAGCACCGAGCCCTGGGCCTTCATTACCTGGGGGGATACAAAGTTTTCTGAGGCAATCAGCTCAATGCCATGCTCCTGGCGTTGTTTTTCCTTATCAATAAGATCGAATACAATTTTATCGCGTTTCATACAGGAAAGAGTGGTTTCTAAATAGGTGCCAAAAATAGAGATTCTACCTCATACCCTTACGGGAATGACATAAGAAAATCAAAGGATTTAGGCCTCTAAATTACCTTATCTTGGATTCAGCAATTGGAGTCTCAAAAAACATACAGGGTTGATGGCTCTAACCTACCGTTGCTCAACAACGAGTGGATTTGAGAATCGCATAAGAATGCTGGAATAAGCTATATAATCTAAAAGCCAATACGGCAGGCTCTTACGATGCCTTAAGGTCTTTTAACTTTGAAGTCCACGGTATCCTTTTCGAAATTTACCTGTCTTTGATACTGATCAACAAGACTATAGCATACCCCAAAAAATGTAAAGAATAAAAAAGACATGAACTAGCGAGATTCCTATTCGAGCTAGGTGACTTTTCATACTAACTGCATTTAGTACAATTAAAGACACTATTGTTGCAGTAAGCATGCAGATGCTAAGTGTGGTGACAGTGTTAAAAAAGAGTGATCTCTCTAAAAAATAACTTACTTTCTCCCCTTGTGTAGTGAATTTATTGAATGCAACTAACCAAACTATGAAATAATAAATATTCAATACCAAAACACCAGCAACAAATATTAACCTAAGCTTCATAATTCTCACATGTACTTTCAATTACCATGATGGAACACATCCCGGGCCGCAATGCCAACGATCACAAGCATGACAAACAATATCATGTTCCAAGCAAGCAAGGCTCCAAACCCAACAACATCCGGAATAATTTCCACAGCACCCCAATGCAGTCCCTAAACCATTGTAACATTCCTGCGTCTTTGATGAATTCAAGGGTAAACCATTTGCTGTGCGATACTGATCATGAACTCTTTTCATATAAGTCTCCTTATCTTCCAGCATCTCAAGTAATACATCAATGGTTACAAACTTACTTTTGTCCTTAATGGATATTAAGTAATTCAATACCTCTAACTCCTTTTGATTCAGTTGCTTGCCGCTCTCAATTATTACTTCAGTGAATTTTTTGGTGTCAACTTTATAGTCTTCTTGGCACCAGAAAGACTTATTCCCAACAAGATAACTTGGATGTGGTGTACAGCTACATTCGGTTTTAGACTCGACACTCCTATTTACAGTCCCTAAAATAGCGTGATGTACAAACAATTCCTGGAGAATATCTGCGGAAAAATCTACTTCCTGGTTAAACACCACCTCCTTTGCAAATTCTTCAAACTGTGAAAATAAACTTAAGGTAATATCTGAAGTCAAAGCTTCCTCGTCAATTATTCTCCTAGATTCGGAAATAACATTTTCGTGAACAATAAATCTAAATGCTGGTTTAAGTGTCTCTGTAAAATTCTTTGTTTGAAACTTTCTAATATTGTCGGTAATTCCTAGGTAAGAAGAAATCACACCATGTTCTTGGGTCGATTCAAATTCGAAATGATAACTAGCAGATTGAATCTTGTTGACGAGTTAGTGACAATTTTGAGGCTACTTGAAATACTACTTACTGGATTTTCAATTTCGCACTGAATAAAAATGAAAATAAAAAATATTAAAATTATTGACAACCTTTTCATAAACATCAAGTATTGTAACTCATGAAGATAAGGATTTTTCAGATAGACTGGAAGTTTTGACTCGAAAAAGTTAAAACTATGAATCAGTAATTCGAGGCGATCTACTTCATTCGATCCATCTAAAAATCCGAATACGCGGTGGGGCGCAGAAAGTAAATAGTGATCTTTGAAACATTCTTTTGGTACTCCGGCATACCGGAAAGCTTTTTCCATTGCGGATCATCTACGAACGTTTTCCAATGGGCATCGCGGTCGGCTTGGTTTTCGAAGGAGGTCATGTACATCAGGTTGGGCATCCGCGGGCCCACGATAACATCACCATAAAACACGGCATTAAAGCCCAACCGCTTAAACAACCCGATTTCATCTCCGGCATTAAACATGTCCACTTTGTTGCGATAGATTTTTTCGGTGTGCCCTTCATAGCTGCGCAATTCATAAACGCGCTCACTTACCGGAGACTTGAGCGTTGGTTTTGACACCTGCCTCATTCCCGAAAAGGCTTTCATTAAAATGCTTTCCATGCGGGCATAGGGTATGTTGTCAAACTTCGCATCCAGATAATCCTTTCCATCCAAAGCGAATTGTTTGTCCTTATCCAACACTGCAGCGATTCCTGAAAATTGCTCCAGAGTCTCGTATGGAATTAACACATATAACTTTTTACCGTAAGTCGAATCGGTTTCTACCGGCTTAAAAACACCCACCGAACTTATTCCCGCGCGGTGCAGAGCCGGAAGCAAGGCCTTCTCCAAATAGGCTTCCGTGCGTACTTGTTGGTCGGCCGTTGAAAACCGATAGATGCGTAATTCAAAATAATCCTGCGGAGCAGCCATAACAGCACCCTGGAGGATCAGGATAAAAACAAGCGTTAGGCCTTTGATGAGCTGTGTTTTCATACGGTCGATTTAGTACTTAAAGGTAACATAACCGCCCATAGTTCTTGCAGCAATCTATTCAGGCACATTGGAGTATTTTACCAGTGGTCAACATTTCCTTGCTGCCACCTGCGGCTTTGGTAATTTTGCCGGGCATGAAATTTTTAGGGCTCGTTTGGATCATTTTGATGATAGGCAGTGCGGCCTTTGCCCAAAAGAAAAATGAGGCCTACCAGCTCCCGATTCGCAAAGCAACTGGCGTGATTACCATCGATGGCGTGGTCGATGAATCCGACTGGATTGAAAGTGCCACAGCCACCGACTTCTACATGGTAACCCCGATGGATACCAGTGCAGCCATGGTCAAAACCGAAGTGAAAATGACGTACGATGATGACCATCTTTACCTGGTGGCGATTTGTTATCATGCTTTGCCTGGCCCCTACATCGTAGAATCACTGCGCAGGGATTTCAACTTTGGAAAGAACGACAACTTCCTTCTCTTCATGGACACCTTCGATGATCAAACCAACGGCTTCAGCTTTGGTGCGAATGCCGCAGGTGCGCAATGGGATGGATTGATGTTTGAAGGCGGCAAAGTGGATTTGAACTGGGATAACAAATGGGAATCGGTTGTGAAAAATTACGAGGACAAATGGATTTTTGAAGCCGCGATTCCATTCAAAACCATTCGCTACAAAAAAGGCATCACCAAATGGGGCATCAACTTTAGTCGGCTGGATTTAAAGACCACTGAAAAATCAAGCTGGGCTCCTGTACCCCGGCAATTTCCAACCGCATCGCTGGCCTATAGCGGGATTCTTGCCTGGGACACACCCCCGAAGGATGCCGGAGCCAACGTTTCGGTAATTCCGTATGTGTTAGGGGGCGTTAGCAAAGATTATGAGAATGATACGCCCACCGAATTTCGTGGCGAGCCGGGGTTGGATGTAAAAGTAGCCGTTACCTCCGCACTCAATTTGGATCTTACCGTCAATCCCGACTTCTCGCAAGTGGATGTGGATCGCCAGGTAACCAACCTCGATCGCTTTGAACTATTCTTTCCGGAGCGCAGACAATTCTTTCTCGAAAACGGAGACATGTTTAACAACTTCGGGTACCAAACCATCCGGCCATTTTTCTCCAGGCGCATCGGGTTAACGGCCCCGATTCAGGCCGGTGCACGGCTCAGTGGTAAGATTGACAAGAACTGGCGCATCGCCATGATGGACATGCAAACCGGAAAGGTGGAGGAAGATTCATTGCCCTCGCAAAACTTTGCCGTGGTAGCCTTACAACGAAGAGTGTTTGCGCGTTCAAACATCGGGATGTTGATTGTCAACAAAGAATCGTTGAATTATACCCCGCCCGAGAATGGCAACGGCCCTGTGTACACCAAGTACAACCGAAACATTGGGTTGGAATATAATCTCGCTTCGTCCAACAACCTGTGGACCGGCAAAGCCCTCTACTTACGATCCTTCAGTCCGCAAATCAACACCGGAGATTATGTGTTTGCCGGCAACCTGCAATATTCTACCCGTAAATTAACGCTCAGCGGTGCCTATGAAAATGTGGGGGCCGGGTATACGGCCGAAGTAGGCTATGTTCCCCGCACCAGTTATGTGCGCATGAATCCGCAGGTTGCCTACCTGTTCTTTCCAAAAAGTAAAACCATTTTAAGTCATGGACCGCGGGTAGCCACCAGTTTGTTTTTCGATCAGTCGTACAAACCCACCGATAATGAAACGTACCTCGCCTATGCATTCAACTACCGCAAACTCAGCAGTCTTATCGTGTGGATTGCGCACGACTATGTGAAGCTGCTCAAGCCGTTTGACCCGACTAATTCGGGAAAAGATACACTGGCAACCGGTACCGAACACTATTGGAATTCCGTTGGTCTTGAGTACGCATCCCGGCCACAGAGCAATTTAACCTATGCCTTCAGCGGTCGGTATGGTGGATATTATGAAGATGGAACCCGTTTGTTTGTCAGTGCCGACATTGGTTACCGGTATCAACCGTTCGGCAGCCTCACGTTAAGTGCCAATTATAACGACATCCGCTTACCCGAACCCTGGGGCCGCAATACATTTCTGCTGGTTGGCCCGCGATTGGATATTACATTCACCAATAAAATTTTCTGGACCACATTTCTGCAATACAATGAGCAACAAAACAACATGAATCTGAACACCCGCTTCCAATGGCGGTACCGGCCGGCTTCCGATTTGTTCATTGTGTACACGGATAATTATCTTCCCTCCAACATGTCTACCAAAAATCATTCGTTGGTAATAAAGTTTACGTATTGGTGGAATCTCTGACCGTTGTTTCCTCCGTGGGAACCGATTACATTTAGCTATGCGAGTGGGGATCTTTTTTATTATCGGCCTGATCAGCTGCACCCAACAAAAACCCGAACCCATGACGGGCACGTACCGGTACGATGCCGAATTTCTTAAAAAGAATACCCGTCAGGTGATTGAACTGCAGGATCCAACCGGCCAGGCTAAAATTCTGCTTTCGGCCGACTATCAGGGCCGCGTAATGACCAGCACCTCAACCGGAGATGAGGGAATGAGTTACGGTTGGCTGAATTATGAATTGATTGGCTCGGGTGAAAAACGAAAGCAATTCAATCCGGTGGGTGGTGAAGAACGTTTTTGGTTAGGTCCGGAAGGCGGGCAGTTTTCACTTTATTTTTCTGCGGGCGATTCCTTTGCGATTGAGAACTGGCAAGTACCGCCTTTCATCGATACCGTTTCGTATGACGTTGCTGAACAATCTACCAAAGCTGCCACTTTTGTGAAGCAAACTGTGCTCACCAATTATTCGGGAACTCAGTTTGAGTTACAAATTGAACGCAGGATTTCTCTGGTTGAAAAGAATGCAATCGAGGCCTCGTTACAGGTTTCTATTCCTGACGAATTGAGCCTGGTGGCTTATCAAACCGAAAACACGATTCGAAACACAGGCACTTCTGCCTGGACAAAAGATTCGGGTTTGATTTCTATTTGGTTGCTGGGCATGTTTACTCCGTCAGAAAAAACAGTGGCCATCATTCCTTTTCACCCGTTTGAAAACGCTCGTGAATTAATCAGCACCAATTACTTTGGCGAGATTCCCAGCGAGCGGCTCACGATCAACGACAGCGTTCTCTATTTTACCTGCGATGGAAAATACCGGAGTAAGATTGGATTGCCCCCGTCTATCGCCAAACCGCTGGCGGCCAGTTTTGATTTTCAGAAAAACATTTTAACGGTTATCTATTTTGATGTGGATGCCGATGGCGATTACGTCAACTCCAAGTGGGTACTGCAACAAGAACCCTTCCGGGGCGATGCCGTCAACTCCTACAACGATGGACCCCTGGCCGATGGATCACAGTTGGGTCCTTTCTACGAATTGGAATCATCTTCACCCGCCCTGGCATTGAAACCCGGAGCGAAAGGCACCTACCGTCAACTTACTTTCCATGCCACGGGCAACTTTGAGAAACTGAATCAACTTTCACAACACGTGTTGAGTGTCAATCTGGCTGACCTAAAGAAATAGTATGCACCTGTACAAAACTGAATCGGGCCCGTTGCTGGTATTTCATTCAAGTGCCTGCCTGCTGCGCGATTCGTGGGATGTGCTGATTAACCGGACTGCGTTGCATCAACACCTGCGGCAATTGGCGGAGTCCAGTCCGGTCATTGCCTCCGATCAAATCCAGCATCTGATCAATCATGCGTTGGCACCCATTGGCAGCCAGGAAGTGTGGGCTGCAGGCGTTACGTATTTGCGCAGCCGCGATGCGCGCATGGAAGAATCGAAAGAATCGGGGGCGGCTGATGTGTATCAAAAAGTATATGCAGCCGAGCGACCCGAACTGTTTTTTAAAGCATTGCCCCTGCGGGTTTCCCATCCGGGCGCTCCTGTTTTTATTCGATCCGATTCATCGTGGAATGTTCCCGAACCTGAACTGACGCTGTTCATCAACTCAGCAGGCGAAATTCAAGCCTACACCATTGGCAACGACATGAGTTCGCGCAGCATTGAAGGGGAGAATCCGTTGTACCTGCCGCAGGCAAAAATTTATGAGGGCAGTTGTGCATTAGGCCCATGTCTGTACGTTCCCGAATCACCGCTTGCTCCAGAAACCGAAATCGCGATCAGCATTCTCCGCAAGCAAAATGAAGTGTTTGGCAACACGGTTCGCCTCAATCGCATGAAGCGAACCCTGCCTGAACTGTCGCACTGGCTTTTTAAAGCCTGCAAGTTTTCATCGGGTTGCTTTCTGATGACGGGAACCGGCATTGTGCCACCCAACGATTTCACGCTACACGAGGGTGATGAAGTTATTATTTCGATTGATGGAATCGGGACGTTGACGAATACGGTGGGGTTGTTGTAAACGTTCGTCCGCTAAATTCCTCGCGGAGTACACCGATTTGATTTCATCCATACATTAATGGTAACGAAGATTAAGAGTGTTGGATGAACCGACCAAAACCCACTACTCTTTATCGTTTACCTGGCGCTCGACAAACTTGTCGTATAGTTCTTTAAACTCTTCATGCTTATACTTACCATCAATTGGCTTCTCCTGCCCTGCTTCAGCCTGATTGACAAGTTCAAAATACTTTTGTGGAAACTCATCGGAATACATCTTAGGAATAAAGTCAATTCTGGTTAACCCCATATAGGCCGTAAACAGGAGAAATAGCGCACTAAGCACTATGGACCGATCACGAACACGTGAAACAAAAGTAAATGCTGATAACTTTTCACCATCCACCAAGATCTCCCGTTTTAGCCATCCCATAACCAAAAACAAAAGCAGCAACAAGAAACCTGCTCCTCCCAATGGCTCAGCCAATGCGGGCATAAAAGGAACAAATGTCATAGAAGCCACATAGCACAGTATACTGCCTAGGAACATCATGATGAGAATTGTCATTGCACGACTTTTTGTTTTCAACCTTCGCCACGTTTGAAACAACTTTAACGAATACGCTGCTAAAAGCATTAAACCAGCCAGACCAAACACGGCTTCCACAAGCGGGAAGCGTATATAAAATACACGCATGGAAAGTATAACGGCAATAATTGTTAACCCGAACAACTCGGCCACGACAACAACATCCGTTTTGCGCTTTGACCGCAGCTCACCAATTAGCTGGATCAAAAACAACAAACCAAAAACGAAAGCTGCACCTCCCAGAATTTTAATGCCGTAATCATTCTGCGCCATGGAAGCAAACGCACCAAAAATGAGCAGCACAAAAAGCAAGTAGTAATATGGATTGTAACGACTCATAATGCACTCAGGAAATCAATGTAATACCAATTCCAATCAAAAAAGCGATCCATGGCTGCCCATTGTTGATTATTGGCAAGGGCGTCTTGCTTTTTGCAGGCCTCAAATAGAATCTGTGTACGACATTCCAGATCCTGGTTTTCGGTAAGCGTATTGGGGATGGACATGCGTGCCCTATAAAAATTGCCTTCATACGCCACTCCAATAACCCGTGCAAAAATGGCATCGAACTTTCTGTTCTCAGGGATTTCACGTAAAATTTCAACAGCTTTGGAATCAATCGCATTACCGCCTATTCGTGATAAAAGTAAAATCAAGTTGAAACGACTGTCCATCGCCAATGTTATTGTGGTAAAATCCACCCGGGATGCATTTGAAAAAGCGGAATCCAAATAAACAAACGTTTCGGGGGTTCCGGTTTGCTGATACATTTTCTCAGCCATAAACAAATAGGTATAAACCCGCTCTTCTTTCTGCCGCAAATGCTCAGCTGCCTGAATGGCCTTATCCTTGTCTCCCGACAATGCCAGGTTAACCGCTAAATCTTTGAGCATGTTAAGAAAAAATATTTTTTCGAGATACTCGTACCGGTTGTAAGAACGCTCAACAGCGCCAAGATCAATTTGCTCATAAAATTTCAACGCTTCCTCATCAGCATCGCGCGAGAACGCCCGGTTTGCAAGAACGAGGAGTATTAAATTTTTATCAAATAGTTTCCCGTTTGGGTGCTGATCAACAAATTTGAGCACGCTTTGTAAAACGTCAGCCGAAAGCTCGTAGTCGTTGTCAATCGTCAAGGGAGGAGGAAACGGCCGTATGAGGAAGGCCCTGGCTATCCAGGCGTGAATTAATTCCAAGTCTTCTGCAGAACGAAAATGTTGCGCAAGTCTATCGGTTTTCTTCAGCCAACGAAAGAAGTAATCGGAATGATAGGTAGCACTGAACCACCCATCACGGTAGTCCGGATAAACGAATAGCTCCTGTCGCGTAACTTCAGTATTGCGCACACCATCGCTGAAATAGGGAATTGTTGAGGGCACCTTAACTTGCAGGTGTTGGGGATTAACCTTTTGATAATGATCCCATGCCTCCTCCAACCATGCATCAAGCAATTTTTCGTCAACCGGTAGTTTTCGATCATACCAGTATTTGTGCCGGTATAACGCTTTGCGTTTGGCATTAAAGGCCAATTGAAACTCCCGCTCATTGGGATCCTTAATGTTCCGAATTACTTTTTCGTAATCCTCTGTAATCTGATCAAATGTTTCTCGATCCAGAAAATATAAATTGGGATGTAGGTATCCCCGGTAAGAACGAAACGCATTTTTTTCAATATTGGCTTCGGCATAAAGGGGGCTGATATACCCACCTCGTAAAATTACATTTCGATAAACGGTCAAGCGTGGGTTATCTGCCGTGTTTTTTTCAATCCAGGTAAGCAGTCTGTCTACCTTATCCCGATGACCGTATTGATAGAAATACCCCAGTATATTCTGATGGTTATTAAACAATCGCCCCAGTTCAAAATAACTTCGTTGTCCCTGCTCGAGTAGCGTATTAAAACACATCTCAACAGTTTCAATATCACCTAAAGCGGCATATAAAGAAGCTACCGTGTGATAGCCGCTATTGAAATCGCTGGGAGACCGGCCGTTTGGCTCAAAACTCCCTTTTGGATAATAAACAGCAAAGGCAGCCTTTGCCTGACTGGTGGCAAACGGTGAAATTGATTCCGCCAGTTCGTCTATTTTTTCGCGTGAAACCTTGCCGAGTGTTAGCCAATAGTGAACAGCTACGTTCAGTTCAATTGGAGTGGCCGGCTTATACAGGGATGGGTTCATGTAAAATCGCAGCGCCAGTTCCCGGTTTGCTTCTACGGCATTCTGAATAAGTTTAGATTTAAAATCATCCGGGTTATAGTATAGGTCGCGTGCCAGTATAATAATATAGTTATTCCGGTCGCTAAGCACGGCTTCCGGCTCAGCCGATTGATTTAGACTCTTTGAATCTTCATCGATCAGGGTAAGCAAGTTCGTTTTCAATTCCCCTTCCAAACGTTTGTCGATATAAAGCAAGAAGCGATAGACGTCAATAGCCAGCTTAAAGCGGGTCTTTATATCCAGCGATTTCAGGTAAGGCAATAAGGAGCCAGGCTGGTAACGTTCCTCCGTAAGCAGGTAAAAGGCTTTGGATTGGACGTTAACCTCTTCACTTTTCATCAGTTTATTCGACTCCGCGCGCACCCGCTCAATGACCCGTTCATTCTTTTTTTGCTCGGCATCATACCAGTAAAAACCGCTAAGCACCAGCAGCATGAGTATGGCTGTAAGCGTGGCAATGCGCTGCGGGCCGTACTTCATAAAAGCCCGTGTGACCATCACTTTCCGTGCGCTTCGTTTCAGAAAAGACTGAATATCACCCAAGGTCTCTGCCGCCTCCTGGGCATTCCGCTGCTTATCGTCCTGGATATCGGAGTACCGCATGAGCCAGGCTACGTTGGGCTTGCAGGTATTGTACCAGTTTTCAAAATAGGTTAACGGCCCGATGGGCAACAAAAAACCGCTGCTCTTCCCGCTGTGCTTCCAGCGATTAAGCTGCTTACGGAAGTCGAGGTAAGTAGAGTAAAACTCAAATTCTTTTTCGGCCCACCGCGTGAGTTTGCTCCAGTTGCGGATCAGGCTTTCATGGGTGATATCCAATACCGTTTCGTTGGCTAATATCCTGCTTGAAGGATCATCGGTAATGAACGGGCGGATGAAGGAGTTCCCTTCCTGCCGGAAAATATTGATTACCTCTCCCACCACCTCGGCTGTAAATTCAGGCGTATTGATTATCTCGGTAATCTCACCGAGCGTCATCCGGTTGCGCACCGCCCGGCTGTTATCAATTTTGGTCAGGCAACAAAAGGCATTTACAATAATGCGCTTGGCATCGTGCTGGCTTAACGGCTTGTCGGGATGCGTGTGGTTATAGAACTCCCAGGCGTTTTCATACAGTGTACTCGCATGTATTTCGATAATTTTATTCAGCCCGGTGTCCTTGTAAAATTTCTTCTGGCTGTCGGGTAAAGCTGAAAACCATGCCTCAAACCTTTCCCGTTCATCATCCGGCAAATCACCGGCCGGCATACCCCCCACCATCGCGTAATGAATCAGATCCATTTCCTCGCGGCCACTATCGGCAGCGCGCCATACCTGGCTCAGCGCATGCTGCAGTATGGGCAGTTGATCCACGCCTTCGGCAATATCATAGACCAGGCGTTCGATCAGCCGCTGCGATATGCGGTTGCCACTTAAAGTAGCAGGCTCTTCAATCACCTGTTTAAGGTCTTTGCGCTTTAAACGCGGCACAAAGAATTGCGAAAACCCGATGTACTCCGGCAGCCCGCGGAAGGCGGAACACTGCCCGATATAATCCGAACGCATCGTACATACGATATACACCGGCAGGTTGCGCTTCATGGCTATGCGTGCTGTTTCTAAAACCAGGTTTACCACTACTTGCGAATCCTGCGAAGGAATTTCATTGTGGTAATTTTCAGGATTGGTGAAAAACTCTTCAAACTGATCGACAATCACCATCAGGTTAGCGGCCTTTCGTTTGCGGTTCCGCTTGTCGCTATCCGAAAGGTTCTTCCAATCGGCTTCTTCCTCATCGGTGTAAAATTCCGAGTTGGTGTAGAGGTCAATCAGCGAGGAGAAACCCCGGTTTAATTCGGTCTCAAGGGTAGCTGCACGCACATCAAACTTTTCTGCCAGGGCAGCAGCCATATTCTTTACCGGGCTCCGTTCGGGTCTGAAATCCGCTACCACCCAGTTGGTATAGCGCGCTTTGAAAAAACCGGCACGGGCATTTGGAATCAACCCGGCATAAATCAGGGACGATTTACCCTCGCCCGAAGCTCCGGTAACCATCAGAAATTTATTCTGCTCCAGCAGCGCGGTGATTTGGTCAACCTGGTAATCGCGCCCTTTGAAATAGAGGCTCTCCTCTTCGGTAAATGAACGAAGGCCGGTATAGGGACAAATGTTGGTCAACTCAGATATTTTCATCGATATAAATAATCCATTCAAATTGATCCCGTGGCAAAGCGTTATTATAATGCCACCATGATGAAGGGTTTATGTTCAATCCTTTACCGTAACCATACAACAGAAACCGCATAAAAGTAGCCTGGTCTGTATCGGAGATCAATGGCGGGAAATTGGATACACCCCCAAATAACTTTCCATGAAAGCTGTACGCCAGGGCCATCCGTAACTGCGCAGTGGACTTTGCATTTAAATTTTTGATTAATTGGTTGGCCTCCGTTGTATACCGCTCCGGATCGCGCAACATCAGGGCGTACGCCAGCAATTGCCGGTGCGGCTGGCCGGTGGTAATGGCCTCAACCCGCTTTTGCTCTACCCAAGCAGAATCCAGCAAGCGTTGTGCTGCCGCATCATTCCCACGTTCGAGTTGAAGTGTAGCGGAGGCAAAGGCATACACCGAAGACCGGTTAATCGGTTTTTTGAATGCTGCCAACAGGTTATAGCCTTCATCAAAATACCCATGCTGGGCAAAGGCCTTTACCGCATAGGCAATCATGCGCAAGGCCTGACCGTTGGCCTGATTTGGAAACTCTTTTGAGCGCAACAGGTTCAGAAAAATACCCGGCTTCAATTTCCGGTAATACCGCAACATGGCTGTGCTATCCCCATTCATCAGGGCATCGTAGCCGGCATATAAATGCATCCAGTTCAGATCCATCGATGCAACATCCTGACGGGCCGATAACTTCTCTTCCAGTTTGGCAAAAACTTCTTTGCGGATTGGCTCAGCAACAAAATAGGTGGGTATCCATATTTTCTGGTTGTAATCTTTGAACCAAAAGTTAAAATAAGCAAGTTCATCCGCAGTTGGATAAAACGAATCAAACAAGTCCTGTTCAAGAACATAATTTATCCAGGTATCGGAATAGTAAAAGAACATAAAGGACCGGGGTTCCTGCGGATGAAATTTGTACCGGATATCCGGGTAGACGAATAGAAATTCTCTTGGCACCACAAGCTGATCAGCACCGGATATACCTAACACAGGAATTCGTTCATTCCGGTATTTAGAATCGACCTTATTAAAACAACTAACTGCTTTATCAAAGTAAGCGGATAGCGAAGTTTCACCCGGATCAGCTTTCTCCTTATTCAACGACTTTAAAATTCCCTCATTTTTATACGATAGTGCCAACTGAAAATTTCGTTCGTCAGGATTTTTGATGGTTGATTCAATCTCATTACGATACTTGCTGAAGTAGTGGCCCAGCATTTCCCGGTCGGTGAATTGCAGGAGTAAATTGGAATTGACATCCATAAACCAATACAGATGCAGGTTGGCTGGAGCGCCAAAGTAATACTGTAGTGTCCTGCCGATCATGCGATCGTAAAACTCTTCCGTTGACAGGCCTTTGCGCTGGCAATAGCCTTTCACAAAATCATCCAGCTCGCTGCCGGTTTTACCATACTGAAAAAATGTCGCAGCAATATGGGCGGCATTATCCACACCGGCCGCGTAGTCCTGTTGATAATTTTGCTGACTGTAGCGCAATAGCGTATCCATGCATTGCAAAGCCTTTGCACTGTTGCCTTCCGCGGCATACAGGTAGGCAGTTAACTGGTACAGTCCATTGTGCAAAAAGCCATACTCCTGAGGGCCTCGGACCAGAAATTTGTCCTTCTGGTAATGGGCCTTTACCCAATCGGATTGGCTTGCATTTTCAAAGGGGGATAGCACCGAAAGCCATACGCTACGCTGTTGTTCATCGGCTGAATAATTGACAGCATGTTCGATGGCCAGGTTAAGATTCTGGATATCGTGGAAATCGGCAGGCTGCTTTTCGAGGATATAGGAAACCCATTCAGCTGATCGTTTGGCATTTTGTTTTCGCCAGTGGTCAATGGTTGGATCGGGGTTATGCTTGTAGGCAAACTCAAGGGTAACCCGAAACTCGTTGATCCGCCTGAGAATTTTAGCCAGTTGCTCGGTTGTAAGTTTTGTGTGATCGAACTGGCTTAACAAACTATCGGTTATTTCAAGGCTTTGGAAAATCTCTTCCTTCGGTTCATCCTTTCCGAAAATAACAAGGGCTGCCGCTATACCGGCCGTTACATGCTCCTTTTCAAACGGGTCTTGTATGTACTTGGCTACTTCGCTAACAGTGGTTCTGCCGAGCCTGAGTTCTTGTGCCAGCAGGTTAATCCGGTCCCCGTAGGTAACCCGTGGATTTGACACTAACGCCAACGTTTGTTCATGAATTGATTTGAGTACGTAATCATTTTGCTGCCTGAAATAATCGCGCACAGCAAATGAGCTCAATAAAAGAATGGCTAGTACGCCCAACACGGCAGCAATTCTTCGTGCACCATAGCGCATTACGGTGCGGGTTACGGCATGCTTACGCGCGCTGCGCTGCAAAAATTCCTGAGCATTACCCAGCACCTGCCTGGCGCTTGCCAGCTTCTTATTCTGCGCGATGTCTTCGGGCAGGTAGCGGGCAATCCAATACATATTGGGTTTTACCTTGTTGTACCAGTTTTCAAAATAAGTAAGCTGACCGATGGAAAGTAAAAAACCATTTGACTTTTTGCTTTCCACCCAGCGGCTGAGCTGTTGCTCAAAATCAAGCGACACCGTATAGTTGTCAAACTCTTCCTTGGCCCATTCTTCCAGGTATTCCCAGTTACGGATTAAGCTCTCATGGGTAATATCAAGCACATCATCATCGCGCAGTGTTTGTGTATCCGGTGCATCGGTAATAAACGGCCGGATGAAAGTATTGCCGGGCTCACGGAATATATTTAACACGGCAGCAATTTCTTTTGAAGTGAATCGCTTATCGCCCAGGATGTTGGTTATCTCTGTCAGCGTCATCCGGTTGCGAACGGCCCGACTCTGGTCTATTTTAGTAAGGCAGGTAAACGCAACCTTTATAATAACCTTTGCATCTTCATCGGAAATAACGTTACCCGTTTTGGTTTGGTAGTACCGGGCTGCCTGCTCATAGAGTTTATTGGTGTGCGTATCTAAAACATTCTGAAGGTTGGGCTCGTGGTAACAGGCCTTAATTTCCGGTGGTAACGATTCAAACCAATTTTTAAAGCGATCAATATGATCATCGGGTAATTCATTCACCGGCATACCCCCTACCATAGCGTAGTGGATCAAATCCATTTCTTCATTACCATTCTTGGCGGCCACCCAAATCTGGTTCAACGCGTGTTGCAGAATAGGAAGCTGGTCTACGCCTTCGGTAAGATCATGAATCAGGCGCTCGGTTAGCCTGCGGGTAATTCTGTTACCACTAAGCGTGGCGGGCTCTTCAATGACCTGCTGCAGTTGAGACCGATTAAGTCTGGGTACAAAAAACTGCGAAAATCCAATGTATTCAGGCAACCCCCTGAACGCGGCACACTGACCGATAAAGTCAGAGCGCATGGTGAACACTATATATATAGGGAGATCTTCTTCCAGCGCTATCCGGGCTGTTTCAAGTAATATATTCAGTACGAGGTTCGAATCACGCGAAGGCGCTCCCCGGTGATAATTTTCCGGATTGGTAAAGAATTCCTCAAACTGATCGACCAGGATGATGAGGTTGGCGGCATCGCGCTTTAATGCTGCCCTGCCGGCTTCGTCTGCCAGTTGCCATGCAACAGAATCCGGATCCGTATAGCGCTTCGAGTTTCTGTACAGGTCAACCAAGGCAGAAAATCCATGTTGCAATTCCGACTCAACTGTGTTTACATTAGCTATCTCCAGTTGGTTGGCTACCGACTTGCAGAGATTCTTGAACGGTGATCGCTCTGGACGAAAGTCGGCCACGCACCATTGGGTATACTTGGATTTTAAAAACCCGGCCCGCGCATTCGGGATAATCCCCGCGTAAACCAAGGAAGATTTTCCATCGCCCGAGGCCCCGGTGAGCATCAAAAATTTGTTGCGCTGCAACTGTTCTGTTGCTGATTCTATGTTCTCTTCGCGACCTTTAAAATAAAGGGATTCTTCTTCTGTGAAGGAACGTAAACCCGTGTAAGGACAAATTTGATAATCTTCGAACATCTGTGATTGAGGATTTTAGAATGTAGATTTTAGATTTACCATATCCACACAATCATTTAAGATCAATCACAGTTGTATAAACCTTTTTTACTTCAGCCGGCACTTTATCTTTGGGAACAATAACCGAAACTACTTTTGGTGCTTTGAAATTCCGCGCCAGGTTACTCTTCGGATCATCCTCCCCGACCAAAAATAATGGCGTTGGAGATGAGGCCCCGCCCACTTGTTTCCAGACTTGTTTAATAAACGGCAGTGCCCAATCGGCTGCATACTTAAAATAGACAACCGCCAGTTTGCTCTTTGGAATTTGCTGGGTACTAATCTCGCGGTACTGATCTTCGCCATCGGGCATGATGTTCATGATCTCCACCGGGTACTCCAGGCTGAGCTTATCCGTAATAACCTTGGCTTCCACTTCATCCTGTTGATTGAAGATGAAGAATATGTCGGTGTCTTTTGAATCGTAGACGGTCACATCCTGCTTCATCATGACCACACGGATATCGTCTACCAGTTGCATCGGTCCCTGGCTGTTGGAAAACATCATGTTGCGGGTAATGTTGTTCCGGATATATTTAATGAAATTCTGCTGGGCCGGCTTTATGGATTCGGCATCCGGGTAAAGCCAGATGAACGAATTGAAGTCAGCCCCGTTGGCATCAATTCTTTTTTTCGCCTCCAGAAATTGATAGTGCGGAAATGAAATTTCGTCATTGGATTCAAATCGTCTTCCGTACTCACCGCTGAGCATGTGGAGGGAACACGCACACTTCGACATTTCTTCGGCTACCCTTTGCTTAAAGATTTCGTCATCCGCAGGACAATCCGTTGACGGCAACACATTGAAACCGGCTTTCTGTAAGATGATAGCCATCTCTTCGCGTTGTTCTTTTAAATCGGAGGATGTCCAGGCGAGGTAAACACTGGGGCGCTGCCGGTCGATCACCTGAACTTTAATGGCTGCTGGTAACGAAGTGGTAAACGTTGTAGGAATTATCTGACGGGCGGTAAGATCATGTGCCGATACAGGTTTTGCCCCTCCGCGTTCGGAAAGTTTAATGCCCTGAACGATTTCCTTAATGGCGTTGGCCAGTTTGTTGATCTGGTTACGGTAGAGAATCCTTCCACCGGTAACACTGATCTCATCATCTATCGGGCGCAGCGGACGGTTTACGCCCGCATCGCGGTAAATGAAATCAATAGAACGCAACACTCCATTTAATTCCGACTCGAGTAATTTGGTATCATCCGTCTCTATCTCATGAATTTTTATTGGCAGAATTCGGGAGCCAACATTGCCATTGAGCAATTTTACCATCCTGCCGATCGAATCGTTCTCCGATTCCTGCTTAAAAACTTTAAACTCCTGGTTCCAGGCAAAGGATTTCGTATCGCAATAGGTCTGTGATATAATCGGAATAAAAATAAGGGACTTGATTTTAGTATGGATGGACTGATCCACATGATGGGTTTCTTGCAGCCCTTCTTTAGGGTTCTTATCAAAAAAAATGGACAGCTTATCTTTCAATGTAGCGTCCAGTTCCTGATTGAGTTTTTCAACAAACTCGGTTACCCATCCATCATACTTATTGTCATTGTGCCGATAGCTAACAAAAATATCGTATTCAAAACCAGAGAGGATAGCGGGCATAGGGTGGATTTTAATGAAGCTGTAAGCGTATGGTTTAGGGATAAAAAACTAAAAAAGCAACCTAAGTATAAGCACCAAGGTCTTGTAATTTTTGTGTGTGCATGTGGTCGCCATTTTTGTTCAAATTAGGTAATATTTGTGTCTCAATCCAGAAAACTCGAATAGACGAGCCTACAAAACTTGTACATTCTGCTCAATATAAGGATGGACATCATTCGGATCAACATTTTGTTGTTCTTTTAAATGTTTTGGTAAACGTGGAATTTATGGTGCTTATCAGAAGTGGCCCTGCAAACCCTCCATCTCCTTCCAATTCTTCGCGGAGTCTCCGCTACTATTTAATGTGTGTGAACCCGAGTCGATCGTATTCCAATAGACGCGAATTCCAAAGCGAGACTCCGCGGGGGAAAGAGATTTCGATTGATGGTATTGGAGCGTTGACGAATTCGGTGGAGGTGTTGTAAGCTTGTCATTGGAGTTCGCGGAGTCCGAAGCGAGACTCCGCTGGGAAGGAAGTTATCCCACGCCATGGCACATGCATTTTGTTGTGCACAGTTTATTTTTTCTCTTCAACACCTTGATCATACCGTTTCTTATTTATCAGTTTTCCATTTGCATCAAAAGTCTGATATTCCCCATCAAATACTTCCTCGTCTCCCCAAACCGTGTATTTAGCTTTTACTTTTCCATTTTCATGATAGTCTGTCACTTTGGTCAATGGATACCTTCTGTAGTCTTTGATAGTCTTGGTCTTTCCATTAAGATAATACCATGTTGCATTTTTAGCACTTCCGTTTTTCCAAAGAGCCTTAAGGTAAACTACGTCTAGCGGCATGTAGTATGTTTCTGTGCCAGTAATTTGGTCATCCAAGTAATTGGCATGACGAAAGAGGTAACCTGAAGTATATTCTTTCTCTGTACCATGCTTCTTACCATTGCGATACTCAGTCTCGCGGATAATTTCCCATGTTAATGTATCTCCCCAGATGTAACTAGCCTGAAACCATTTCCATAAATATGTCATTTGTCCATTCACAAAATTGCCTTCACTTTTAATTAAAGTTGTCAATGGTGCTGGAAACTCCGTGTTCAAAGAGAAATCAAGCCCTTGAATTGTCACCGGGATAGAACTATTGACTGCTGTGTCAACTTGTAATTCATACTCAACACAAAACCCTGTTTTTAATCCATTACTTTTTGGCTGCCCTACGTCTTTAAGTTTTTTGTAGTATGCATTATTCAATGAGTCTGTTTTTCTTGTAAAGTCAGAAAACGAAGATTGACCAAATAACTGTCCGGTTATCAACAATACCAATCCAGCTAAACTCACTCTCATAAAAAAATAAATTGTGCACAACCATGAGATACAAGCATCTCACTTCTTATATTGAAATATAGGAATCATTCACCCAAAACATTTGTAATTAAATCCCGCCCCGTTGTAAATCAGTACCTCACCAACTCCCGCTACTCCCACCGCCACCAAAACTGCCACCGCCACCGGAGAAACTGCTGGAGCTGCTGCCGGAACTCCAACTGCTGCTCCTGCTGCCGGACCACCCTCCGCCTGAGCCGCCTGAACCACCCTCAAAATTTTTCGACATCTTCTTGCCCCAGTCCGTGCGGCCTACCCAGATTTTAAGAATCGGATAGAGGATGATAAAACTGAGTCCCGGCACATACCACAAGTTTTCCGGAAATACGAAGGCTGGAAAAATGGAGAAGAAGGGGATCAGGAAAAAATACATGAACCAACCCCAGCCGCCTTTTACAAAGAGGCCAATGAATCCGAAGATGCTCAGGAATACATAAATGCCCAACCCGATCAGGATGCGGGCCGTGGTGGATAACTCCGCTATTTCGCTGCTGTCTTCGGCCGAG
>JAEUTZ010000021.1 GCA_016787725.1 Cyclobacteriaceae bacterium
GGTAGTAAGGATACCTGGATATTAAGTTGAAATAATGTTAAGTCGTGTTGCCGATGCAGTTTTTTGGATGGCCCGTTACATGGAGCGTACGGATAATGTTGTTCGGGCCTTACGAACGAACTACATCGCTTCGCAGGACGAATTGCAAAATTTTGATTGGCAGATGTGGGTAGAAGGCCTGGGCGGCACGGCTCAAGAACAGAAAACCGTAAGTTCTTACCGGGAGGCATTGCAGCATTTAATTATTAACAAGGAAAACGATACTTCTGTGCTGATTAATATTGTTCGGGCGCGTGAAAATGCACGGTCAGTTCAGGATTACATCACCAAGGAGTTATGGCAATGCATGAACGACTATTATCACCTCGTTCGGGAAGCGCATACGGAATATTTGATTTTACACGGAGATCCGGTAACTGCATTTGACAATCTGTTGCGCGAGAGTACACTCTTTTACGGGACGGTGGACATCACCATGAACCGGGGCGAAGGCTACACCTTCCTGAACATCGGAAAGTACATTGAACGATTACTGCGAAGTCTTGACTTTCTGGAATTAAAGATCAAAGAATTGGAATTGGGGGGTAATGAAGTGACACAATGGAAATACTTACTTTATTCTTTGTCGGGCTATGAGTTCCACACAAAATATTACCGCAACGTTCTTTCAACGGAAAATGTGCTACACCAGGTGATCATGAACGTCCAGTTCCCGCACTCCGTATTTTATTGCCTTTCGCAAGTGGAGCGTTACTTTAAACGACTCGATGCTATTTCGGTACCAGAACACTTTAAAGAGATGGAATTTTTGTTAGGTCGCGCCATCAGCACCTTACGGTATAACGGCCCGGAACAAAAAAGTGTTGAACAGGTAAAGGGGTTGGTGGCCAATACCCGTACCGAAATCAAAGGGTTAAGTCAAAAGCTGGCCACCCTTTACTTTGGATATTCTTAACCCAATACCATGCCTTTGTTTTATATACGCCATCGCACTCATTATTTATACTCCGGGTACGTAATTGACTCGGCCAACCAGATTAAATTATACCCCATCCATGACGAGGTTCAGAAAGTTAGCGAACACCGGTTGCAGGTTTCGATGCATCCGCCTGTAAGCACCGTACGCGATTACTTTGGCAACCTGACCGGATTCTTCACCTTGTTGACGCCCCACACGGAATTGGTAGTTGACAATATGATGGCCGTGGAGATGCTGCCACGCCCTGAACTGCTAAGAAATGAATCTCCCACGGATGTGTGGAAGCAAGTGCACAGTGAAGAGAACCAGCTGTTGTATCATGATTTTCTGAAGGCAGAAGAGGCAACCTGCCAACAGGAAGTGCAACAAGCTATTCATGAGATTCTATCCAAAGTGCAGCACCCTATGGATACCATCCTTGATTTGTCGAATTACATCTACGATAATTTCACGTATAAGAAAGGAGTGACCAGCATTGAAACCAGTGTGGATGAATTATGGAACCTGCGCGCAGGCGTGTGCCAGGACTTTGCCCACCTGCTGCTCTACATGTTGCGTTTAATGGGTGTACCAGGACGCTATATCAGCGGGTACATTTGTCCGGGCAGCAGTGAATGGCGGGGCGAGGGTGCCACGCACGCCTGGGCCGAAGCCTGGCTTCCGGATACGGGGTGGGTAGGGATTGACCCCACCAATAAATGCGTGGCCGGTGAGCGCCACGTACGATTGGCCATGGGGCGCAACTTTAGCGATTGTACTCCGGTTAAGGGTACGTACAAAGGGGCCGTGGAACATAAATTGGAGGTAACCGTACAGTTTGGATCACAACCATTTAATGAGGACCAAATAATCACTACCCCTACTTTTGTAAGTGGTTCTGTGGCCGAAGGGATACCACGAAATTCATACATGGCGTACATGCAGATGCAACAGCAACAGTAGGGGTTGCCTTCTTTTACCTACGGATCGATGCCAAATCCCAAATAGATTTTTTCGCGCGACTCTTTACTGTCCGTAAGCACTAATAGGTGGTCTCCGTTTTGGATTTCGGTTTCACCACTCGGTGTAACATATTTTCCCTTTCGGTGAATGAGTACAATCAAGGATGCCTTTGGAAGTTTTAATTGAACAATTTGTTTTCCAATGACACCTGAATTTGCCAGAATATCCAATTCAATCAATTCTGATTTTGAATTTTCGCGTAATTCCAAATCGAGTGGAAACTTGCGTTTCACCTTTTCGGGAACATCCACCCGAAGCCATTTAGCGACCAAGGAGAGCGTGGTGCCTTGCAATACTACCGAAGACACCGAAATGAAAAATACCAGGTTGAAAATAATATCCGCATACCCGACTCCGGCTATCAAAGGATACGTGGCAAATACAATGGGCGCAGCACCCCGAAGACCTACCCAGGATATGAATAATTTCTTTCTGAAATTAAGGTCGGTAGCCCGGGAGAGCGATATAAAGACGGACAGTGGTCGGGCGAATAGAATTAGAAATATTGAGATTAATAGTCCTTCCCCAACAATCGGAACAATTTTCGATGGAAACACAAGTAATCCCAGCGTAAGGAACATGACGATTTGCATCAACCAGGCAATGCCGTCAAAAAATTTAGTTAAGCTCTTTCTGTGAATGAGATTGCTGTTTCCCAGAATGATTCCGGCACCATAAATCGCCAAAAATCCGTTTCCTCCGATGGTATCCGTAAACGAGAACGTGAAAAACACCAACGACATCAGCAACACCGGATAAAGGCCGGCAACATCAAGATTTATTTTATTGATAATAAAAACCATGAGTTTTCCTGCACCGAATCCACAAACGGCACCAAGAATCATTCCCTTCAGAAAGTTTGGAATGAGCAGGAGCAAGGATGCTTCCGGATAGGTTACCAGTTCAATAAAACTAATGGTTAAGAAATAGGCCATCGGGTCGTTACTGCCGCTCTCAAATTCAAGCAGAGGTCGAAGGCTGCCTTTTAAACCCATATTTCTTGTGCGCAGAATGGAGAAAACGGCAGCGGCATCGGTCGAAGAAACAATGGCTCCGAGCAACATTCCTTCCACCCAGGAAAAGTTCAGAACATAGGCCGTAAATAATCCAACCGTGATGGCGGTAATAAGCACACCCAGCGTGGCAAGAACAATCCCATTTTTAAGAACAGGCCGGACGCTCTCCATTTTTGTATCCAGGCCTCCTGAAAACAGAATCACAGTAAGTGCCATCACCCCCATAAACTGGGCGATCTTGGGGTCATCAAAATAAATTTTACCAGGGCCTTCCGACCCGGCCAGCATGCCTACTACTAGAAATAATAGAAGTGTAGGAACCCCAAACCGGAATGAAGTTTTGCTGGCAACAATACTGATGAATAGCAGGATGGAGCCTAGCAGCAGTATGTTTTCAGCAGAGAAGTTCATGGTTAGTAAAAATTGGGTTGGTTAAAAGTAAATTTCAACCAACCCAGTAGGTTATGACATCTTCAAGATAATAAATAATGCAATAAGGAGCACTCCCATGAGGATGATAAACCACAGTCTTTTGATTGTTTCAAATAGTTCTTTCATGATTGAAGAAGGTAATGCGCATGAAACACATGCGTGCTCAACGATGCGCGAGTGTATTAAATGAATTTAAGAGGATGGATAGAAGTCCTGGTGGTGCAGGATTTACTACGGGGCGTGTATGGACAGGAGGTTGTAAAAGGGATTGAACTGATTCGCAGAAACTCGCAAAGCGGTATTGGTGATGAGGGTAAGCGAATGAATTAGTTCAACACAAAGCCAGGTCTTTTCAAACAGGTTATCCTTGATGGTCGACAAAGTCGAGCCTTCACCGGATTCGCGTGCAGTAATAATCGGGGCACTACTAACACAGATAAACGTTTTGGAATCGGGATTGAGTTTTACCGGCTTTGATGCGGGAGGGGAACCCAAGACAAGAAAGACTAAAGCAATCCCCTGAAGCAGGAAACTTAGATAATTTCTTTGTTTCAACAGAAATTGCATGGCGGCAAAAGTAATCAAATTAGTCATGATTACTTATGAGCAGGCTTTCCAAACCTGCTACCAATTCATCCATGCGGCCAAGGTCGTTGTTACACAATACAATTAGAGTTTTATGGTGTTGGATGAATCGTACTATTTTGGTAGCATACCCCGGATTGCTGCCCGTGTGGGAAACAACCGGATGTAGCGTATCGCGGTTAACTGACCAGCCAAATCCATAGTACGAGAGCGAGTCATTATTCAATTTCATCGGCTGGAAGGCTTCCTTTAAGGTGACCTGCGATACCAGCTGGTTTCTATAAAGGGCACGATCCCACAGCAACAAATCTTGCGCAGTAGAACTAATGCGGCCCGGACCTTTTCGATTGCCTAACCAGATGGTATAGTTGGAGGCGGGAAAGGAGTCGGCCCGGATGAAACGCTTTTTTTCATCCACGTAAATATGACCTAAGGCAAAGTTTTTTATCGCTTTCTTATCTTCCAGACTGCGAATGTCGGTGTCCGTCATGGTGACAGGCTTGAATATCCGATTCCGGCATAGCTCGATGAAATCTTGCCCCGAAGCGATTTCGGCAATACTGGCTAATAAAACATAACCGGTATTGCTGTATTCATACTTTTCACCCGGATTGAATTGCGCAGGCGGTGCATATCGGTTCAGATAGGCGAGAATTTCTTCATTTCCGGCCACCTTTGATTTATCCCAATGCTGATCCATAATGGCCTGGTAATCGGGCAGGCCGGACGTATGCGTGAGTAAATGCCGGATGGTGATGCCCTTGTACGGCAAGTCAGGAAGATATTTTTCAACGGCATCATCATAGTCCAGTTTTTGTTCTTCTCTTAACATCATGATGATCATGGCCGTAAACTGTTTGGACACCGAGGCTAATTCAAAAATGGCACTTGTATCCATGGGTGATTTTGTTTCAAAATCCAGATAACCAAAAGCTTTGTGGTAGAGGGGTTGACCTTTGTCCGCTACCAGCACCACACCACTGAAATCTGGAGCGGTGGCGAGAAGTGAATCAATCTGATTGCGGATGAGATAAAAAGGGTCGGCAGGTTTTGATGTGGAACATGCCCAGGATAGGCTCAATAATGCGAGCAGGGTGCTTAGTTTTAAACTGGCTTTCATTAATTTTGATTTGGAATCAACCATGCAGTTAAGATAATTAATTCCATAAACCTTGCCCAACGCCAGCATACTTTCAGCTTACTTTCCATCCCTTTCTGACCAACAACTACATCAATTCAATCAACTGGGTGGCCTTTATCAGGAATGGAATGATAAAATCAACGTCATCTCCCGAAAGGATATTGAAAATATTTATGTGAACCATGTATTGCACTCGTTGGGCATTGCCAAGGTGCTGACGTTCCAACCGCAAGCTGACGTGCTGGATGTGGGTACGGGAGGCGGATTTCCAGGGATTCCCCTGGCTATTCTTTTTCCGCAAGCCCGGTTTCACCTGGTAGACTCCATCGGTAAGAAGATTACCGTGGTCGCTGAGGTGTCCAAAGCCTTGGGATTGAAGAATGTGAAAGCCGAACAAATCCGTGCCGAGCAGCTGAAGGGGAAGTATGATTTTATCGTAAGCCGGGCAGTAACCCGCATGAACGAGTTTTATGGGTGGGTTCATAACAAGGTAAAGCAGGATTCAGCACATAGCCTTGACAATGGCATTCTGTACCTGAAGGGTGGGGATTTAGACGAGGAGATGCAGGAGTTGAAACGACCTTATAGCGTTTACAACTTGTCGGACTATTTTAAGGAAGAATTTTTTGAAACGAAGCGGGTAGTGTATGTTCCGCTATAGTTTATAGCCGAAAAATTGGCCTGTAAAGGTTGCTCCGACAGCAACATTGTCTCCAACCAATTTCACAGTTTGACCTGGAGTAAGTTGAAACATGAAAGTGGCATTATACCTTGGTAGTGTTGCTCCAAAAGGTAAGATAATGGAGATTGGGTATTTAACAGAGTTGTATAATATGCTAAGCTGGCCGCCAGCCGTGCCAGTGTTATAAATTCCATCTACCATAAACACATAAGTACCAGCTTCACTTGCGGTAAATGCACTTGTCCCGGCAACATTAAAGTTGTCGAATTCTTCCGAGTTAAAAATCATATCCTGATTGTTGGTAATTGTTCCGGAAGAATTATTGTAACTGAAATTCACCTTGAATGCATAAGTTGTGGAAAGCCTCGATGACAATAGAGCATCGGCATCGTCAACATACTTCTTAGTAACAGCGTCTGTATCAATTGTTGGTGTTCCTAAATTCTGGATCCGGAGCCCGCCCGCGTTGGCGTTGGTGGTTAATACCCGATTTAGGGTTGGAGAAATGTTTACTGGTGTCCCTCCGGAGATCGTTAAATTGCCTGTGCCAACATCATAGCTCAGTGATTGTTTGTATGATGAAAGATCCACAGTTGTCACATCTCCAGTTAAACTAAGAACATTATTCGATGGATTAATTGACAAATCCTGAATTTCATTAGTAGGACTATCATCGGGCAATGTAATTGAACCACCGCTTAAACTTAGAGAAACAGTTGCTCCCGATCTTGAGATGGATTGAATTTCATTGGTTGAATTATTGTCACCATCGTTGACATCAATGGTTACTCCGGTGCCATTCGAAATGTTGATGGTCCGGTTGGTTCCGGAGCTTGTTCCGAGCGATAGGTTTTGATTATCTGTATTAATGCTGCTCAAGTTCACCAAATTGCCATTGGATATAGAAAGGTTTGTTCCGGATAGAGAAAGGGTTTGATTATCGGTATTAATGCTGCTTATATCCACCAAATTGCCTCCGGTTATCGAGAGGTTCGTTCCGGATAGGGAAAGATTTTGATTGTCAGTATTATCCAGATAAGGAGCAAGATTTATTGTAGACGCTCCAGAGTTGTCGGTAATGCGCAGATTATTGCCAACCAAACTCAAATCCTGAATTTCATTGCTCGGATTATTGTCAGTATCAGCTACATCAATTGTTACCCCGGTTCCACCTGCAATGTTGATGACCCGGTTAGTGCCAGTACTGGTTCCCAGACTTAAATTCTGAAGCTCATTTGTACTGCTGTTATCATTATCAGCTACATCTATCGTTACGCCAGTTCCATTTGAAATGTTGATGACCTTACTGGTGCCAATGGCGGTGCCTAGTGATAGGTTCTGGTTATCTGTCGCAAAACTGCTGAGGTCAACAGAGTTGCCATTGGAGATGGAGAGCGAATTCCCCAGCAGGGTAAGCGTTTGGGCAAAAGGCGATAAGTCAATGGTGCTGGCGGCTGTATTATTGGTGATCTTCAGATTGTTCCCGGTTAGATTTAAATCCTGAATCTCATTGGTCACGCTATTATCATTATCGGCAACGTCAATAGTTACCCCGGTACCATTAGTAATGTTGATCGTGCGGTTTGTACCCGAATTACTTCCCAGCAAAAGATTTTGAGTATCGGTATTAATGCTGCTCAAGTTTACCTGATTGCCATTCGAAATGGAAAGGTTGGTACCCATCAGCGAAAGCACCTGGTTGTCGGTATTGTCGAGCAGCGGGGTGAGATCGATGGTCGTGGCGCCCGGATTCTGGGTTATTCGCAACATATTATTGCTGAATGTTAAATCCTGAATTTCATTCGTGTTACTTGCGTCCCCATCGGCATGGGCATCCACATAGGCTTTGGTGGCGGCATCTGTGGCACCAACAGGTGCTCCTAAATTGGTAATCCGGTTTGCAGCGGCATCGTTACTCTGATTCAGCACTTCCTGTAAGCCTGAGAGGAATCCACCGGCAAGTGGACTCAAATCAACTTCTTTCGTTGTTCCGGCTTCGGTAATTTTTAGTTTGCCTTCACTCGTAAGTGTAGCTTCGGTGATGAGTTCATTGGACGAACTGCTGTCACCATCTCCTGTATTGTGGATTTGATTGTTAGAAATGTCAATACCGGTTCCTGCAGTGAGGCCATTTCCTGAATATTCTGAATAAAACGCATAGGGCACGCTCATCAGTTGCTGACTGCCGGCCAACTGAAAGGAGCTACCCCCGTCAGGATCAATTTCAATCTGAAGCCATTTGGTTCCAATTGCCCAACTGACAAAGGCAAAGTCGCCCGAGGTTGTTGTACCCTGACCAATGACCAGCGTAAACAGCCCAAACTGATTGGTTTGCAGTTTATGAATTTCTGAGTATTCGACTTCACCAGTTGCTGAATTTTTAAGAATATTAATGCGAACCGAAATGGTTTGGGTTGCTATCGGTTTCCCTTCGTTATCGCGTGCTACTCCCTGATAATTGATGCCCTTGGGTGCCTGAGCGCTTACGCAAGCAAATGTGAATAAAGCCAGTACGAGCAGGAGGAAGCGCTTATTCATATCATGATCCCACTTTAATCACTTTTATGGTTTTACTTTCCAGGTTCGTTAAGTAGACTTTAATAAAGTAGATACCCGGGCTCAAATCGCCCAGCTGCACGAGGTTGTCTTTGCCGGGTTTCATTTTCGTAATGATGCGGCCGGACGGTTCATACAACTCCATGTTCTGAATCTGAACTTCGCAGCCATACGCCTCAATGGTTATCTCACGTTTGGCCGGATTGGGGTAATAGGAGAAGTTCAGGTTTTTACACGGAAGTATTTCCGGCTGCAGAAAGCCTTGGGTTAAAATGATGTTGGTACTCGCCAGGGTAGCAATAGCCGGCTCACCAATGGATGTAGTTACGATGTAGTTGGGGATAGAGATATCGAAACCAGCCAGGTTGGTCACTTGCTGCCGGGCTTGCGTCCATGCCAAACCAGGCAATAGTACAAGTAAGAAACAAGTAAGTTTCGATCTCATAAGTAGTTAGGAAATAGCAACTTACAACTTTTGGTTAAATTTTCACATAAAGTGGATTTTTTTTTGAAAACCCTGCCAGTAGGTCAACGTCCAAAGACTAGCAGTCGTGTGTGTCTCCTTCACTCACAGATTTGGGTCGATCCAGTATTTCAGCAGGTTTTAAGGCTTTTCCGGACTTTCGAGCTGACTGCGTTCGGGCTGGGAAAGATTCAAATCGATGGCAATCGAGTTGATCGTTGGCCGGTAGAGCATGTAGAGTACAACTATCAAGGCAGTAAAGAGCAGAAAACTATTATCCTTTGAAAGAATAGCCGCCACTCCGGCAGCCAGTCCCGGAAATTCGAAACAGGCTGACCGGATCAAAATGGCTTGGTTGTATTTCTTAAGTTTTTGAATCAATGAGGCTGATACGGGCGTAGTAAGCTGCTTTTTGAACAGAAAATATCCAATAAACAGGCTCAGGGGGGTAATCGTAAATAATAAGTATCGAAACGCCAACGATAAATCCGGGCCCACCAGAATAATAATTCCGATTGTATTCTGAATGAATACGACCAGTGCAAAAGCCGTCAGGATTCCAACCATGGCAAAATAAATCAGATTCATGGTCCTTAGAATGGATTGAGGCGTGGTCATTTTTTTACTATAAATTACTAATGTCTACAGGCTATTTGCGGAGATCATCGCATTCATGATCTCAAAGGTTTTGGTTCGTAATACCTGGGTATCCTGATCTGGATAAACCGGAATTTCTTTTCCAACGTAAATCCGGATCAAGCCAGGGCGTAATCGGATGGTACCCGGTGGCATTAGTTTTCCGGCCCCAATCACAACCATGGGTAGCAATGGTTTTTGAGTGTCGGCAGCGATGCGAAAGGCGCCATCTTTAAACGGCTGCATAATTTCTTTGGTCCGATTTTGAGTACCCTCAGGAAAGATCAAAATATTGATCCCCAGGTTCAGAATTTCTTTGAGATGGTTAATGCTTTTTTTCCGGCTCTCATTGCTGCTGCGATCTACCACGACACAGGTAGCCCGGGTGATCCAACCAAACACCGGTAGTTTTAATAATTCTTTCTTTGCCAGGGGCCTGAACTGACCTTTAATGGTCATGGCAATGCCGGGCAAGTCCAGAAAGGAGGTATGATTGCTCACATAGATATACGCTTTTCCCCTTTCAATATGTTCCCGACCAATGATGTCGTACCGGATAAAAGTGAGCATGCTAAATACCCATGACCAGGCCTTCATAAAAAAATAGGTAATGGCTACGGCTCGGGGTCCGAAAAAAGCCGGGACAACAATCCCGGGTAAAAATAAAAGCATGAAGACCGTGAAGACCAGGAATACCCAGAAGATGTAGATCGATGCGAGTAGTTTGAGAAGTGGTTTCAATCGCTTAGTGTAAAATAAAAATTCCCGAAAGATGTGAATCTTTCAGGAATTTCAGTGCCGAATGGGATAAGTGGTATCAGGAAAAATAGTGAGTAACCCCCGGAACTGCGACCGGGTAGAGGCCTTCGGCATTGGGTAAAACCGGAGGCATCGCATTGAAATCGAATTCAGCAGGCATGATGTTCAGGCCGGAGTTCAACGCTTTTTCAAATTCCACAACCTGACCGGTATACGTAGCCATTCTGCCCAGGATCGCAGTCATCGTACTCTTGGCTCCATTTTCAGTATCATCAAATTTATATTCTTGCTTAGCAAGGGCTGCAAAGAGTTCATCGTGTTCGGTCTGGTACGGGTTATTCTCTTTGGTGCGATCAAATTGGTACAGGACTTTGCCTTTGCGGTCAGTAATGTTCGCATGCCCGCAATAGATATTGCCTTTCGTTCCCATGATAAATTCGTCCACCTTACTCATGGTACCTTTGATATGCCGGCACTGGCTATTCAAGACGGTTCCATCTGCATACGTAAATTCTACATAGTGGTGATCAAAGATTTCTCCAAAGTCTTTCCCTTTCCGTACTTCGCGGCCACCCATACCCTGGGCTTTCACCGGATAGCCACCTTTGAACCAATTGATGACATCGATGTTGTGGATGTGCTGTTCTACGATGTGATCGCCACAGAGCCAGTTGAAGTAATACCAGTTGCGCATCTGGTATTCCATTTCGGTTTGATTGTATTTTCGGGGATTGACCCAAACCCCCTCATTGTTCCACCATGCCTGGGCGGAGACGATTTCACCAATCATTCCTTCTTTATACTTCTTGTACAATTCGCGATACGAGTTTTGGTAATGCCGTTGCAAACCAACCACTACATTTAATTTCTTTTGTCGCGCAACTACCGCAGCATCCAACACCCGTTTAATTCCAGCCGGATCGGTAGCCACCGGTTTTTCCATAAACACATGTTTACCTAGTCGTACCGCTTCTTCAAAATGCATGGGCCGGAACCCGGGCGGGGTTGTTAAGATCACCACATCGGCTAACGGAATTGCCTTTTTATAACCCTCAAAACCAACAAACTTATTTTCTTCCGGCACCTGAATCTTATCCTTAATATTTCCAGCAACACCCGACCAGTCTGACAAGTCATCGCTCATTAATGCTTTGTAACAGTCATCCAGCCGGTCGCGGAAGGCATCGGCCATGGCTACCAGTTTTACATTTTGCTTGGAAAGCATGGCTTGCATGGCAGCCCCGGTGCCGCGGCCTCCACATCCAACCAAGGCTACTTTAATGGCATCGTCCACCGAGGTATTTACGGGCTGCGCTTTTGTTACAAATGGCAAGGTGGCAAGACTGCCAGCGATGAGCGAAGTTTTCTTTACAAACTCCCTGCGGCTTTGTGTTGATTTCATAGTATCTTTTCTGGTTACGTTTTGCTGATTGTGGCTGCCAGTCATAAGCAGCCCGTGACTACTTCAGGTACAAGTTATAAAACTTTTCAATCTCCTCCTTCGAAGGTTGTACCAAGGGTCGAACCACCCGAAATCCCACAAACATTCCATCCGTCAGCCACCATTTGCTTTTGGGAATTTGCGGGTCGCGAATGTTCCAGTTCACGTCCGAAGCAAGTCGGTTGGCGCATCGCAACTCGTTCGCTTCATCCTGATACGATCCGCCTTTTACGGTTTTGGGATGTTTCGATCCGGGAGTCGTTATCGGGTTTGTTGGAATTATTTTGGTATAGTAGGTAGCATCGTATTGATCCAATGTCCACTCACTAAGATTGCCGAGCATATCAAACAAGCCCCAGGCATTGGGTTTAAGCTCACCAACTGGATGATATTTGCTGCCGCTATTCTCCTTAAAATATCCGTGCTCTTTCAAATTGCTGGGATCGTTGCCAAACGGATAAGGACTTTGACTGCCCGCGCGACACGCGTATTCCCATTCCGCCTCCGTTGGCAATCGGAAAAAGTATCCTGTCTTGCTATAAAGCCACTTGCAGTACATCATGGCTGCGGTATGGCTCATGCTGTTGGTAGGATGCTTTTTATCGCGTCCCATACCCCAGGTTAAATCAATGTATTGGGGTGTGGCCCGGGTTATCCCATCAATGGTTTTGCTTTGCGGAAGTGAATGGTCTTTGAAATAGAGATCCCATTCTCCAAAGGTTACTTCGGTTACGCCCATCCAGAAAGCAGCCAGTTGAATTTCTTTTTGCGGGCCTTCGTCTTCCTGACGGCCACCTTCAGTAGCCGGACTTCCAATCTTAAATTTTCCAGCCGGAATGGCGGCCAGCCTAAACGCAGTTGAAGTTCCCGGAATGGATTGGCTGTACGATTTAAAATCCTGGGCCAGAACGGAATTGGCTATAAAAAACAAAAGCCATGCATAAAATGCTTTGTTCATATCGTGCAGTATGATTTTCTTAATTTCTTAAAGTCAGCCTATTTAAGTCTCTTTATCAGGGCCATATAAAACCCGTCAAATCCATCGGACGGTCGGATCCACTTTTCATCCACCTTCTCAAATTGTTCAGTTCTGGTTTCTAAAAATAGTACAACCTGCTTTTCATTTTCAGACGGAAGCAAACTACAAGTGGAATACACCATCAAACCACCGGGTTTAAGCATTGAGCTATAGTCAATGAGAATGCGTTGCTGTAGTTCGATTACCTTGCTGATAAATTCCGGAGAAAGCTTCCATTTCGCATCAGGATTGCGTCTCAGGACACCCAATCCGGAGCAAGGTACATCCAGCAAGAGCCGGTCAGCCGATTTTTCCAAACGTTTGATTGTCTTGGAGGATTCAATTACCCGTGTCTCAATATTACTGGCACCTGCCCTGCGGGCGCGTTTCTTAAGCTCGTCCAGTTTCCAGGCTTCCGTATCCAGCGCAATAATGCGGCCTTTGTTTTGCATAAGGGCTGCGAGATGAAGGGTTTTCCCTCCGCCTCCGGCACAGGCGTCAATTACCCGCTGTCCTGGCTCCACTCTTAAGTAAGGGGCAATCACTTGCGAGCCGGCATCCTGCACTTCGAATAACCCGTCTTTGAATTGCGGGCGTGTAAAAATGTTCTGCCGCTGCTCCAGGATCAACGCATCCGGATAATCCAATGGTGCTTCCGAATTTATATTTTCATTTTCCTCTAAATCCATCTGAAGTTCTTTACGCGAAGTCTTTAACGTGTTAACGCGTAGAACCACGTTCGCTTCTTCATTTAATGCATGCAATTCCGGTTCCCATCGTTTTCCTAATTCACGTTCGCCCAATTCATCCAGCCAGTCTGGAATGGATTCACGTACCCTTCTATCCTTCTTTGCTTCTTCATAATTGCTCAGGATTTTTTTTCGATTCAGATCCGTGAATTCCTCCCAGGCCGGTAGTTCTGCTTGTTTCCAGATACACCAAACTCCGAGTAATTTCCAGAAGTCATCCTCTTTGGCATTTGACATGGTTATAAACAACCGGTACCACCGCACAATGTCATACGTGGTTTCAGCGATAAACCGCCTGTCGCGCGCACCCCATTTCGGGTTGCTCTTCAACACTTTTTCAATCACTTTGTCGGCATATTTCTTGTTTACAAAGATCTCTGAAAGAGAATCTACGACTGCAGCCGACAAATTGCGGTAAAGTTTCATAAAAGCAAGATATAACGGGCATTGGTAAATCAGGGCTTTTTTGATAGAATGTTTTTAACTTGGCTGCTCCATCAAGAATCGGGTCATTACGAATCATCAGACATATGAAACGAAGAAACTTCATACAACTAGGATTTACCGGTCTTGCAGGCACCTGGTGGGGCACCGCGAAGGCTAGTAATCGTGTACAAAATGCGGCAGTTGCCGGCAAACCCTTTAAGTTGAATTATGCTCCGCATGATGGCATGTTTAAAAACCATGCGGGTGCTGATTTTATTGATCAGATCAAATTCATGGCCGATCAGGGGTTCAGATCCATTGAAGACAATGGCTTGTTAGGACGTCCGGTCGACTATCAGGAGCGTATTGGAAAGACACTCGCGCAACTCAACATGACCATGGGTGTTTTTGTGGTGGATGGGGGTGACAATTGGAAGACTTCTCTTACAACCGGGAAACAGGAATTTAAAGATACTTTTATCAAAACCTGTAAGGCTTCGGTGGAGGCAGCGAAGCGTGTGAATGCAAAGTGGATGACCGTGGTGCCCGGATTCTATGACCGGAGAATGCCGATGGGGTTGCAAACCAGCAACGTTGTGGAGGCACTGCGCAGAGGAGCAGAAATTTTTGAACCTCACGGTTTGATTATGGTGTTGGAACCTCTTAGCGATACACCAGACCTGTTTTTACGATATTCCGATCAGACCTTTGAGATTTGCAAAGCAGTAAACAGCCCATCGTGCAAGATTCTGTTCGACATTTATCACATGCAACGAAACGAGGGAAACATCATCAATAACATCAATGCCTGTTGGGAGGAGATTGCCTATTTCCAAATTGGCGACAATCCCGGCCGCAAAGAGCCCACGACCGGGGAGCTGAATTACAAAAACATTTTTAAACACATTTACGATAAAGGTTATCGGGGTGTGATGGGGATGGAACATGGCAATGCAAAAGAAGGCAAAGAGGGGGAGCTAGCCCTTATTCAGGCATACAGAGAATCGGATAGCTTTTAGAGGAGTTTACTTATTTGGAATGAAATGAAAAAGACACTGTTTATTGGATGGCTGGTGTTGTTTCCGGTTTTGTGCAAAGCCCAGCTGGGAGGACTTGGAAACCGATTGTTGGAGAAAACAAAACAATCCGCACAAAAGGCCGCGAAAGATAAAGCCACTGGTTCAGCCGATGCTGAACGCGATCGGTTGGATTCAACCGATTTTAATTACGCAATTACGGTGATCGACAACTCGGGGATGATGAACATCCGCGATTTTGATGAAGCCCTGACCAAAACAGCCTACTCAGCCTCTAATTTTTTACTGAAAAATGAGAGCGATAAAACTCCGGCACAAAAAAGCAGGGCCATACTGGATGCGGCCGAGAAGTTCTATGAAGTTCGCCAATACAAACCGGCCGAGCTTTACTTTCTTGATGCAAAACTGAGTTACGAAGCCAACGGGTTGGTAGAAAATATCAATTACAGCAAAGTACATGCTGACCTTGGGTTATTGTATGCCACCATGGGGCGTTACAATTCTGCTGAATACTATACCACCGAAGCCTTATCCATTCGCGAACAGACTCTCGGTAAAAACAGTAAGGCCTATGCGGCATCGCTCAACAACGTGGCAGTATTGTATCAGGAGATTGCCCGGTTCAATGAATCAGAGAAGTACTTTGAAGAAGCTCTTCAAGTAGTTCAAAGCCAATTCACGAATGGCAGTCAGGAGTATGCCATTGTGCTCAACAACCAGGCTATTTTATTTGCCGAGATTGGCCGAATCGATCAGGCGGTATCAAAACTGAATACCGCCATCGGAATTTTGGAGGGCATTAAATCAAAACCCGGATTGACCCGCAACAAAGTTGGCTTTCAGTCAAACCTCGCATTGCTCTATCAGCAAACCGGAAAGTTTACGGAAGCGGAAGCCATTTACTTAAAATTGGAGCGCTCCCTGGGCAGTAAAGATCCATTCTACGCGGGTGTGCTCAATAACCTGGCCTTATTGTACATCCAAACGAATCAGGTTGATAAAGTGGAAGACTATTTGAAGCGATCGGCTACAGTGTACCGCGATCGCTTTGGTGCTCAGAATCCTAACTATGCGAAAGTGCTTAACGATCTGGGTAACTTCTACCGCATGCAAGGCCGCTATGCTGAAGCGGAGCAACAATTGAATGAATCCCTGGCTATCCGCGGTGTTGCCCTGGATACCAATCACCCGGATTATGTAAAGTCGCAGGAAGACCTGGCCATTTTATATTGGAAGAAGGGCGACCTGGCCACTGCCGAAACTGCTTACAAAGTAGCAATGGATAAGTCGCTTGATTTTATCAACCGGTACTTTCCACCGATGAGTGAAGCGGAGAAGACGAAATACTGGGATGTGCTGCAACCCCGGTTTCAACGTTTCTATAATTATTGTCTCGAGGCCAGCAGCACCAACCCGGCTGTTGTACAAACGATGTATGATTACCAGATGGCAACCAAAGGGTTGCTGCTCAATTCAACGAATAAAATCAAAAAGGCGATTTTGGCCAGCGGCAATAATGAGATCATCAAAGATTATATAGCCTGGCTCGATAAGAAAGAGACACTGGCTCGTTATTACTCACTTTCGAAAGAAGATTTGACCAATCAGAAGATTGATCTCGCTGCCCTTGAGAAAGAAGCGAATGACATGGAGCGATCGCTTTCTCAACGATCAGCAGTTTTTTCACAAGGCTATGCTGCTGAAAAAGTGAACTTTACGCAGGTGGCTTCCTTGTTGAACGATCAGGAAGCAGTCATTGAATTCATCCGAATCCGATCGTATGACAAAGATTTTACGGCCGATTCAAAATATGCTGCGTTAATTCTTACCAAGGGCGCCACTTCCCCCCGGTTGGTGGTGCTGGACAATGGCAATCAGCTTGAAACCCGGTATGCAAAGTTTTACCGCAACGCCATTCAACTTAAATCAGCCGACAACTATTCTTACGAACAATTTTGGTCGCGGATCGATCCCGCACTAAGCGGAAAGAAGACTCTGTATATCTCAGCCGATGGTGTTTACAATCAAATCAGTTTAAATACCCTGAAAAAGTCAGATGGGGATTACCTGTTGAATCGGTATGACCTGCTTCACATTGGGAATTCAAAAGATGTGATGGTTCTGAAAAGTCAAAAGGCAGGGGCTTCCAATAAAAATGCCTTTCTGTTAGGATTCCCCGATTACGGTGGCGATGCGGTTGCTGCCTTGCCCGGAACCAAAGTGGAAGTGGAGAACATTTCGAAAATTTTAAAAACCAGTGGCTATCAACCTACTCCGTATTTACAGAAGGCGGCAACCGAGGCGGTGATAAAATCTGTTAAAGGTCAATCCATCGTACACATTGCCACACACGGATACTTTCAGGAAGATGTTGATGTTGCAGCCGGTGGAGTTCATCAGGAGAATGCCCGGAATAATCCGTTGCTTCGCTCAGGTTTGTTGCTGGCAGGAGCTTCACCCACGTTGAAAGGGGAAGTGATTCCCAACCTGGAGAGCAATGACAACGGAGTACTCACTGCCTATGAGGCGATGAATTTGTCCTTGGAGGGAACGGACCTGATTGTACTGAGCGCATGCGAAACCGGATTGGGTGATGTGCGGGCCGGAGAAGGCGTCTATGGATTGCAGCGATCTTTTTTGGTGGCCGGTGCCAAGGCGATGGTGATGAGTTTGTGGAAAGTGGACGATGCAGCCACCCAGGCGTTGATGACAAATTTTTACACCAACCTGGCCAAAGGGGGTAGCAAGGCTAAAGCGTTTAAGCAAGCCCAGTTACAACTGATGGCGAAATACAAGGAGCCTTACTATTGGGGTGCCTTTGTGATGATGGGGATGTAGCCTGATGGAATACGTGGTTATTAGTTGACATTGGGTCACCTGGTGTGGACCTTGCAAGGCGGAATTTACTAAGTATGATGAGAGTTTTTATGGATTTCTGCTGGAGAATGACGTTAAATGTCTATTCTAATGCCTGGATACACCAGAAAAGGAAGCAGCCTGGAAAGATGTTATGTTGTTTAATTTAAACGGGTACCATCTCAGGGCTGATAAAAAATCTAAAGATATCTGTTTACAAAGATCTTTTTGATCGGAGTGAAATGGAGAAGTTATTTCTTCGAATTTAATCCGACCTTCATCCCCGGAATGCCGCAAAAGTGTAAGTCAATTGCTGTCAAGCAAATAATCAATTCCTTTGAATTGAAATTGAAAACGCTGAGCTTTTATTGACTCTTTTTCCCCTCCGCTCCACGAAAGTTCATAATGTCACGATCAAACAGGTACAGGCCACCTTTGTCATCGCCCACCAGTTGCAGTTTATCTGTGAGTGTACGGGCCACGCGTTCTTCCTCCATTTGTTCGTTTACATACCATTGAAGAAAGTTATGCGTGGCATAATCTTTTTCGGTGAGAGACAGATGCACCAGTTCGTTAATGCTGCTGCTCACTTTCAATTCATGTTTCAGAAATTCATCAAATACATTTTTGATGGATTTGAAGGTAACAATGGGTTGCTCCAGTGCGGGGGTTAATGCAAAACCACCCCGCTCGTTAATAAAGCGGATCAATTTCAGCATATGACTTCTTTCCTCGTCCGATTGTTGGTAAAAGAAATCCGTCACGCCTTGCAATCCGGGCTGTATTTCTGACCACGAGGCCATCGCAAGATACGCTTGTGAGGATTCGGCCTCCATTTGGACCTGCTTATTCAGAGCGTCTTGTATAGGTTTGCTTAACATGTTGGTGAATTTTATTGGAATCTGAGATTGAAGATACGACTTTTCAGGAGTCTGGCGCCTTCAAATTCACGAAAAAACCCGTAGCAGATTCCCATTCAACTCGGTATTGAATTGTCTCAAAGGTGAGACAGCCGGGCCGCGCACCACACTGCCATTGGTGGAGAATATGCTGCCGTGATTCGGACACAAGAAGTCTTTCTCATTAAACCGAAAGTTAACCGGAGTGCCCGCATGGGTACAGGCGCGGCTCAGGGCAGCAAATTCTGTTGTGCTAAGCCGGGCAATAATAATCCCATCTACAGTGACGCTGCCACCCGGAGTATTGAGGGCTGCATTTTGGCTTTGGGTTAAGTCTAAGCTAAAATCAAAAACTGTGGGTGTAGGTTCCGAGTCGCTGGAGCAGGCCGCCAAGCCACAAGTGCAACCAAGTAAAGCAGTCGCACTCAACTTCTTTAAAAATTCCTCACGATTCATAGTTTATGCACGCTTGGTTAACAGTTCAGAAATTTTAATTCCCATCATTAGTGAAACCCAGGCCAGCAGGACAACAAATTCAGAATAAGAGCCGCCTACATTGGGTAACGTGCCCCGCACCCGAGGTAAGTAGCTCATGAAAAAAATGAACCACACATAATACAAGTAAAAAAGGTTGAAAGTCGAAAAATGTTTTTGAGAAAGCTGATTTTTTTCAAAAAGATGCTGAACATAAGGCATCAAAAAAATCATCAGGTAGGCCAGAAAACCACCGGCCAATCGCACTGGGATCAAATCATTGCCGGAAAGATAGACATAGGCCAACAACTCAAGCAGATGGATCCCATGGGCAATGGCAAAAATCAAAAAATAGCGATCGGAGAGAAGGGAGCTGACTTTTAGGTGCCGATGACTCTGAAAGAGAAAAATCAAACTAAATATGGCCAGGGAAACCCGGCCCGAAAATCGGGTGGTCGCCTGAAGGGCCTCCAGTGTAGCACCATAGTTGATTACCGCCAGCAAGGCAACCGTTACTTCGGTTATTAACATCAACAAAAAAGCATTTCTGAAAATCATGAAGCGGTTACTTTACGAAGTGCTAAAAGCAGAATGTCTACTTCCTGTTCCGTATTATAATAATGGGGAGAGATGCGCAACGCCCAATCTACTTTTTTTTCATCAAAATCAATCAAGGCGAAATTTTTTTGCCCGATGGAGGTATTGATATGTTGGTTCCGCAATATGGAAAGTACTTCCGAACCTTGTTTACCGGCTATCTTCACGGTAATGATGCTGCTCTGATTTTTACCCTTGTCCAATAAGGTTAGTCCGGTAATTTGAGCAAGGCCTGCGCGAACACGATTACATAGATGTTCATTTCGTTGTTGAATATTTTTCAACCCCAGCGAAACGGCAAGGTCAATCGCTGCCTTGCTGCCCAGTACCAACGCATACGGCAACTCCCAGTCTTCAAATCTGCGGGCATCCATACGCGGAGTATATTCATTGGCCGTTACCCAATCCGCACCCCGCATGTCGATGAAGAGTGGCTCCAGTTTACGGTTAATTATTTTATCGGAGACGAATAAAAAACCAGCTCCCCTCGGGCCCCGCAAAAATTTTCTCAAGGTTCCGGTGAAGAAATCACACTTAATATCCTTTATATCCGTTGGAATTTGTCCGGCCGATTGACAACCATCCACGAGGTAGTAAAGGTCGCGTTCGGCACAGAGTTTTCCGACTTCTTCCACGGGTTGTATCAAACCCGTATTGCTGGGCACGTGCGTTAATGAAACCAGTTTAGGATGATGCTGGTCCATAAGGCGTTTCATGTCCTCTACATCTACTCCACCGATAGGTAAACTTTTGGCCCGCACAACCTCTACACCAAAACGTTTTTTCAGCGAAAGAAAAGCAATCTGATTGGAGATATAGTCCTCATTGGCGAGCAGAATGGTATCTCCTTGCTCAAAAGGGATACAGGAAAGAGCCCGCGCAAAAGAATTCGTGGCACTGGATGTAAAGGCAATATTCACCGGTTTGCAGTTAAGCAGGGTGGCTGCCGATGAATAGAACCCGGTAATTTCTTTCGCTTTCAAATCGGCTGCTTCATACCCCCCGGTCACGTTCTCAAGTTGGAGGTAGTGCTGCATGGCATCCAAAACGGATTGTGGCATGAGCGATGCACCGGCATTGTTGAAATGAATTTTTGTCTGGCAACCCGGTGTTTGCTGGCGCAGCAAGTCGATGTTCATGAGCCTGGGGTTAATACCAATTTGCGGCCACCGGATTGAATGGCCTCTCGGTTCATCAACATCTTCCGTGATTTACCGGTGGCGAACATTTCGGCCTGGTCGTTGTAATGCGCGCTCATCACATTACCCGATTGCCCGGAAGGTGAAACGGTTTCCCCGTTTTCCAAATCGGCAAAGTCGGTGATTTTGCGAAGGGCGGGGCCGCCATCCACATGAAAATAGCCGGTGGTATCCAATGAAAAGTGCAGATTGTTAATCACCTCACTTCCACCGGGTACTTTAAAGGGGCCCACATTAAAGATGGATCGCAACGGTTTCACCGCATCGAAGGCGTGCTTGTGGGTAAGGGTATGTACTTTGCCCCACTTCCAGTCTTCCGGATTTGTGCCACAAATGGAGATCAGTAATTGAATGGTAGTAGTAGCAGCTTTCTCAACAATCTGGGCGCGGGTTTCTTTCGCTTCTGTTTTTTTATCATCCCACCACGGAGAACGTTCATTCCCGATAAACTGCTCGTAGCTATTCTTGAGCAGTGAAGTTGCAGCAAGCGATTCGAATGCAGGGTGGGAGATCTCATCGGCCATTGCCAGGCGCATAGTTTGCGATAATAAATTATAATAAATGGCAGGAGCCGTTAAGTCGGTTTCATGTTGCCCTTGCCAGGTTTCCAGTTGCGAAGTGACTTCCTTGAATTCGGGCTTGTTAATTTCGTTAAGGATAGAAGCCAGTTGGTGTGCAATTTCGGCATGCATATGCGAGGTAACATCCAGGTTGATCACCTTCATATCCTCCCGTGTCCATTTTTTTTCTTCTTGCAGGAGTTCTTCAATCCGGCCTGCCCGGCTACGCGGATAATAATAACCAGGATAAAGAACGCCCTCTACCGTATCGGGTTGGTTGTTGGCCGAGAACACATACCCCCAGGGTGGATTTACCGCATGTGGATTTTTTGAAAAATCATAGAAGCCCTGGTATTCATCCAGGCCGCTGCTCCCATCCAGAAAAAATTTTGAAACTACGTGCTCCGGACGAACAGGCAACTTGGCGACCGCCCACCAGGCAATGTTTCCATGAGCATCGGCATACATGAGGTTAAGCCCGGGTGACGAAAACAAGGAAGCCGCTCTTTCCACGTCAGTAAAATTTTTTGAATGATTAAGTTGATAGGCTGCCTGCAAAGCATAGTTGGTCTCGTGATTCAGCAGCCACCAAAGGGAGGCGGGTTTCAGTTCTTCGGTGTGATCAAGAATACCGGAAATCATGTTGCCATGCGGAGTAGCCGGGATGGTCAATTCAAAATCAACATCGTCTTTTACTTTAATGATTTCCTTGCGCCAGGTTAAATCAACCCATTCGCCTTTGTACTTTACCTGCCCCTCTTCATTGGTTTCTTCATAAAAGAAATCGGTATCATCATTTTCGAACATAGTGAGGCCCCAGCCTGCAAAGTGATTTTGTCCCAACAACCCAAACGGAATGCCCGCAATGTGATGACCATAGAACCGGTAACCGGGATATTCGAGGTGCGCCTCGTACCACACCGCGGGTTGTGCAAAACCAATGTGAGTATCATTAGCTAATATGGGTTGGCCCGAAGCCGTTCGACTGCCGGCTACTGCCCAGCCATTGCTGCCTTGCCATAAGGGTACCGGAATTTTTTCCAGTGCCGTGCTGAGAAAGGAAATAAGCGAATCAGTGGTGGGGATGTTTCCTTTGCCATCAAAGTTTTTGATCAGGACGGCATTGACTGGAGTTTGAACGGCAAGATCTTTCAGATATTCCGCCCCCAATTCGGTTCTGATTTTTTCGAGTACTGGATCTACCCGCAGACCCTCGGCAAATCCAAATGACATGAAGCCCACAGCCAGATATATGTCTTCCGGTTTAAATTCTGTTTTAGGTATTCCAATTATGGAAAATTCAAGCGGGGTTTTGCCGGTGCGAACAAATTCGTTGATCCCATGCTGGTAGGCGAGCGCGGCCTTTTGAAAAGCTGAAGTATCAGCATTCAGAAATTTTTGTGCGTGCGCCCGGGCAAAGACATGAATACCCAGCGTGCGGAAAAGTTTATCCACCTTCAATAAATCCTTCCCCAATACTTCCGATAGCCGTCCGCTGGCAGCTCGTCTGATCATTTCCATCTGAAAAAGACGGTCCTGGGCATGCACATAACCCAGTGCAAAATAGGCATCGGTTTCGTTTTGTGCATAGATGTGTGGTATTCCGTACTCATCATAATAAACTTCCACAGGCTCATTTAATCCGGACAAGGTAAGCTCGCCTGAATAGACTGGCTTCGTTGAGGTAAGATAAAAATAGAGCCCCAGGGTTGCGACTAGGATCAGACCAAGCAGGCCAATAAGAATTCGTTTTATGATTTTCATAGGGAGTAGAGAATATCGAAAGTTAACTAATTAACTTTAGGGGAATCAATGGATCAACGATGAAATACTGGATAATTTTCTTGCTCATTCCGGTGTACGTAAGTGCCCAGAATAAGTACGGCTTAACAACCATGAAACTGGAAGAGTACAAATTGAGCGTACAGACAAATCCTGACAACGAGTTGGTTAATCTCGCGGAATTTATCCCGGGCATTGTGTTGGAAATCGGTTATGCGACTCCCAATAATTTTACTGGCAAGAAGATCTATACCCTGGCCCGGGCATATGCTCGCAAACCGGTAGCCGAGGCATTGAAGAAAATTCAAGCGGATCTACAAAAGCAGGGCCTGGCGTTGAAAATCTTTGATGGGTATCGACCGTACTCGGCAACCGTACTGTTTTATGAGACCTACCATGACACAACGTATGTCGCTTCGCCTTATAAGGGGTCGCGGCATAACCGGGGCTGTGCCCTTGACCTAACCTTAATTGATTCAAATACCGGCAAGGAGCTACCGATGCCAACCGAGTGGGATTCATTTAAGAAAGAAGCCTGGCCAACAACACCGGTGGCAGATCCCGTTATTCGCAAAAACCGTAAGACATTAATCGATGCAATGGAAAAGCATGGCTTTAAAGTGAATGCTTCGGAATGGTGGCATTTCGATTTTGTGGGCTGGCAGAAATTTGCCGTGATGGATATTGATTTTGAGGAGTTGGAGATGTAGGTTCCATTCGTTCAATTTGATAGCTTTGTTTCGTTTAAATTTTACGTGTTATGGATAAAAAGAGTAAAAAATTCCTGTTTGATTATCTGAACAATGCATCACCCACTGGTTTTGAGCACACGGGCCAGCAGCTTTGGCTGGATTACATAAAGCCCTATACAAATGATTACATGGTGGATGTGTATGGAACTGCGGTTGGAATCATCAACCCCAAAGCCAATTATAAAGTAGTGATCGAAGCGCATGCCGATGAGATCTCCTGGTTCGTGAATTACATAACCGATGACGGTTACATTTATGTACGTAGAAATGGCGGCTCCGATCATCAGATTGCGCCTTCCATGCGGGTGAATATTTATGGTGATAAGGGAGTAGTGAAAGGGGTATTCGGTTGGCCGGCCATTCACGTGCGTGATGCGGCCAAAGAAGAAACACCCACGCTAAAGAATATTTTTATTGACATTGGTGCCGAATCTAAAAAAGAAGTCGAAGCCATGGGTGTCCATGTTGGCTCGGTGGCTGTGTTTGAAGATGAATTGATTGAGCTGAACAAGAATTACCTCACGGGCCGGGCGTTAGACAACCGGATGGGTGGGTACATGATAGCCGAAGTTGCGCGCAGACTGAGCGAAAACAAGAAGAAACTTCCGTTCTGTTTATATGTTGTCAACGCAGTGCAGGAGGAAATCGGGTTGCGCGGAGCCGAAATGATTTCACGCAGGTTGAAACCCGATCTGGCAATTTGTACCGATGTAACCCACGACACACAGTCGCCCATGTATAATAAAAAGGAGAGTGGTAATCTGAAATGCGGACTGGGGCCGGTGTTGTGCTATGGACCTGCGGTACAGAACAATGTACTGAAGATGATCATTGATGTGGCCAATAAAAAGAAGATTCCATTCCAGCGGCAGGCGGTATCCCGTTCTACGGGTACGGATACGGATTCTTTTGCCTATTCTGCCGAAGGCGTTGCCTCCGGATTGATTTCACTTCCACTCAAGTACATGCACACCACGGTTGAAACGGTGCACAAAGAGGATGTTGAAAATGTGATTAACCTGATATATGAAGTGTTGCTTCAGGTGAAACCCGGGCACGATTTCCGGTACATAAAATAATTTATGATCCGTTATCAGGCTGCTCTTACCTGATAGCGGATTAATAATACTATTACCATGAGAAGGCTTGGAATTGTTTTCTTGCTTTATTTTCTTTTGGAGGCTGTTTCAGTTTCCTGTTCGTTGATTTGTCCTTGTGGTTGTGATACAGGCTCCACTCCAAAAAGGATGGACATCCAATCCTGGAGTGTGTATACGGCTGGCCATAATTTTGAGATGCTTGACACCACCAAGGTGTATGATTACAATAAAGTGCTTAAAGTCATCCAGGTGGATGAACGGTTGTATGTTTCAACACTAGAATCGGTTGGGAATATGATTTCAACCGCCTATGCATGCAGCCCAGCCCCGGTGGAATCCATTCAAAAAATTGAAAGTATCCAGTTAATCTCCAGAAATGAAATAGCACTGACCAGCGAAACAGATCTCATTCCTGTTGGAACGGATCTGAACCCCAGATTTGTCATGACTTTTCATGGGTCTTCCAATCCCGAACCCATTAACACATTCATCCAGGACTTGATAATTTATGACGAGGACCGGTATGAACTACAGCTCAATCAAAAGCCCTTCGATGAAACAACCTTGAAGTTTGATTTGATAATTACCATGACAGATGGTAAGGTTACGGAGTTGAGAAATCAGATCATGAAAGTCAAGTGACACATTTCTTCCAACGCTATTGACCTGTAGGTTGGTTTCCGTTAACCATTATGTGTAGTAAATCCAGCCGCACGCATATCTTCCCAAAACCCCGGATAAGATTTATTGACCACCTCAGGATTTTTAATTTTCAGATCACAAAGAGTAGCCCAGGGCGCAAAGCCCATCGCCATCCGATGATCATGATAGGTTTCAATGGTTAGTTCATGATTCGGCAATTTCCCTGGCGTTAAAACCCATTTTCCTGAGGGAGCCTCGTTTAAGCTCGCACCGATTTTCTTTATCTCATTCTGAAGCGCAGTAATTCGATCTGTTTCCTTAATCCGCAAACTTTCGAGTCCGGTAAACTCTCCTGTGATTCCTTTGGCGGCACAAACCGGTATTACAGTTTGAGCCAGATCAGGACAATCCTTAAAATCCCATTGAATGAAAGGCGCTGATTCCTTTTTGGATAGCATGAGTTGATTGTTTTGGAACGTTGACGTTACCCCGATTCGCTCCATGATGATGGCAATCACCCGGTCACCTTGCAGTGAGTTTTCTGAGACATTCGGTAAAACGATTTCGGCCGCCTTTGCCAACGCAGTAAATCCGTACCAATAGCTAATGGCCGACCAGTCGGCCTCAACAACAACATGGGCTGGCCGGTAGGCCCTGGCAGGAACTTGGATCGTTTGGGCGGCAAGGTCAATGTTCACGGTCACCCCGAAATCCTTCATCAGCGCAGCGGTCATCTCAATGTAGGGTACACTCCCTATTTTACCCGTCAAGTTCAGGTTCAGACCTTGCGGTAAGGTTGCTGCAACCATCATTAAGGCAGAGATGTATTGGCTGCTGATATTACCAGCAATCGTCAGCGAATTTGTCCGTTGTTGCTCAAATCCTTTGATCTGAATGGGTGGAAAGCCTTCCTTTTCCAGGTAGTCAATCGTCACCCCCAACATCCGCAAAGCATCTACCAGGATTCCGATCGGCCGCTCTTTCATTCGTGGGGTACCCGTCAAAACTTTCTGCTGATTAGTAATTCCAAAATAGGCGGTCAGAAAGCGCATCGTGGTACCGGCATCCATCACATCAATCACGGGGTTTGTGCTGGTAATTAATTGGGTCATCAATACCGTATCCCGGGCATCGGAGAGATTACTAACAGTTGATCGGTTCCCACTCAACGCTTTCAAGATGAGAGCCCGGTTACTAATGCTCTTAGAAGAAGATAGCCGATGAATGGTGCCTTTAATGGAAGAGGTTCTTTTGATGGATAGGGACGAGGTCAAAGGATGGTTATTAAGGTGCGATAAAAATAAATTTTAGCGGACATTTTTTGGGTACAATGAAACATTTTAATTTGAAAAGGAGTTTATAAAGGTATGACAACAACTAAGAAAGTAATGATCGGTTTGGGAGTAGCCGGAGGAGCTTTGCTCGCTGCCTGGTTGCTAACCGGGGAGCGCGGAAAGAAAACCAAAGAATTCGTTTCCAAAAAAGCAGACGACCTGAAGCAGGCCATCAACAAAAAGACTAACGCTGATTTTGACGACTCAGACGTACACTATGTGTAAACCGACTGATAGTAATCAAGGGAAGCATTTATTTCTTCGGAGCTAACCTCCACATCCCACCGGGCTTTGCCAATTCCTTCCGGCAAGGCCATGAGAATTTTACTGCCTTTATTTTTTTTGTCTTGAGTTATTAATTCCGTCAATCCATCGCGTTTGGCTGGAAGAGGAATAACGGGATAAACTTGTTTAAGGTAGCCTACAATGTCCTCTAACTCGGCTTTTTTAAGCATGTTCTTATTAAAAGCGATCCAGGACTCCGCCAACATGCCCAGCGCAATCGCTTCCCCATGAAAAATGCGGTGTTCAGAATTCAGGAAATAGCTCTCCACCGCGTGGCCAATGGTGTGACCAAAGTTTAAGATTTTGCGAAGGCCTTTTTCTTTCGGATCGGTGACCACCACCCCGCGCTTGAAATCAACAGAATGACCAAGCAGGGTCTCCCAGTCCTGATTTTGCAACGACTTTTTACGGAGGGTATTCCACATGGTACGGTCAGCGATCAGGCAGTGCTTGATTACCTCGGCAAACCCGGACCGGAGTTCGCGTTCGGGTAATGTCTTCAAAAATACGGGGCTGATCAGTGTGGCAACGGGCTCACAAAATACGCCAATATGATTTTTGAAATTGAGGAAGTCGATGCCCAGTTTACCACCCACGCTGGCATCCACCTGGGCTAGCAAGGTAGTGGGTATCAAGATGAAATCAATTCCTCGTTTATAGGTAGCGGCACAAAACCCACCGAGGTCGCCCAGCACACCGCCTCCCAGCACCAGTACAAGGGCGTGTCGATCTAACTGTTGCTGGGTAAAGTACTCCCAAACCAATTTGCATGTTTCCAGGTTCTTTTGCTCCTCTCCGGCCGGTACGACAAGAAGTTCGGAATCGGGAAGACTCTCTTTAATCAATGGCCAGCAAAACCGATGGGTATTTGAATCGGTGAGCACCACTTTTTTCGACCACGACTTACGGGATAGAAACCCACGGATCAATTCGTTTGGGTTGGCCGCTATTTTTACCTGAGACATTTCAACAAATTAAGTCATTTCTCCTCTTTAGGCCGTGGGGGCATTCAAAAATGTGAGGCAATCTTATATTTGTGCCACCAATTGCAAACGTATGCACGCTGAACCCAACGTTCATTTTCATGATACCGAAGTTGCTTTCTCCTACAAAAGTGATGGTGAATTAAGAAAGGCCAATTTCATCTTTTCCATTGTCAATCATCCCTGGGTTTCCACCCTTGCCACAAGCCTGGCCCGGGCCGGGTTGGCGCTGCACCTTCCCGTGAAGGGGCTAATCAAGGCAACGGTGTTTGAGCATTTCTGTGGGGGTGAAACCATTGATCAAAGTGTTAAAACAATCAATACCTTAACCCGCTTCCACGTTGGTGCCATCCTCGATTACTCAGCCGAAGGGGCACAAAGTGAAGCCGGGTTTGATCAGACCATGGGCGAAATTCTCAAGACCCTGGACAAAGCCAAAAATAATCCGGCCATTCCGTTTACCGTTTTCAAATCAACCGGCCTGGTGATGATGGATGTATTGGAGAAAGTGCAGAGTAAAGCGGAGTTAACACCGGACGAAAAAGAAGCTTTTCAACATTTTCGGGACCGGGTAGAGACGATTTGCGCGCGGGCCTTTGCTTATGATGTGCCCGTAATGATTGATGCCGAGGATAGCTGGATTCAGAATCCGATTGATGAACTCAGCTACGAGATGATGCGGAAGTACAACCTAAAGCGCCCGATCGTGTACAACACGTATCAGATGTACCGGAAGGATATGCTTGATAACCTACGCAAAGCACACCATGATGCAGTCATGCACAATTATTTTTTAGGGGTAAAAATGGTTCGCGGAGCGTACATGGAAAAAGAAGCCACACGGGCGGAGAAATTGAACTACCCAAACCCCATCCACCCGAATAAGCAGGCTACCGATGACTCCTTTAATAAAGGGTTAGCTTTCTGCATTGATAATAAGCAGCGGATCAGCCTGATGTGTGGCTCGCACAATGAGTACAGCAATCAATACTTAACTGTGCTGATGGACAAGCACAGCATGCAACCCAGCGATAACCGGGTGTGGTTTGCTCAACTGTTGGGGATGAGTGATAATATTTCTTTCAACCTGGCCAAGGCAGGCTACAATGTGGTGAAATACGTGCCGTATGGGCCTGTGGAGCTGGTCATGCCTTACTTGATACGAAGGGCTTCTGAGAATACCTCCATTGCCGGACAAAGCAGCCGGGAACTGACGCTCATCCGGAAAGAACTGGCTCGCAGAAGAGGAAACCGGACTTAAGCATAGTAACCCTCCCGGCATAGCTACCTAGGTACACCTGGTTTAATACGGCTTTCTGCAATAGCAGTCATTTGTTTAATTTTGCCCCTCATTACCAAATCGCCATGCAATTAAGCGAGCAAGAAATCATTCGCAGACAAAGTCTCCAGGAGTTGATCAAACTAGGGATTAATCCTTATCCGGCCGAATTATTTGAAATCAATACCTCTGCCGCAGATATTCATACGAACTACCCAAATCAGAAGATTGATTACAAAGATGTTTCCATTGCAGGTCGCATCATGTCTCGCAGGGTAATGGGCAATGCTTCCTTTGCCGAATTGCAGGATGAATCAGGTCGCATTCAGGTGTATTTTCGAAGGGATGATATTTGCCCGGGTGATGACAAAACCTTGTACAACATTGTTTTTAAGAAGCATCTGGATATTGGAGATATTATTGGTGTTCGGGGATTTGTGTTCACTACCCAAACAGGGGAGATCTCCATCCATGTTACCAGCTTTAAAATATTGTCAAAATCGTTACGCCCCTTGCCGGTTGTGAAAGAGACAAAAGATGAACAAGGCAATGTTGTATTGCACGATGCCTTTACGGATCCGGAGCAGCGCTATCGCCAACGCTATGTTGACCTGGTGGTAAACCCGCAGGTTCGTGATGCTTTTGTTAAGCGCACTAAATTGGTGAATTCAATGCGCGAATACCTGAACAACAAGGGCTACCTGGAGGTGGAGACTCCCATTCTTCAGCCCTTGTATGGAGGTGCCGCTGCCAAGCCTTTTAAAACGCATCACAATACGCTGGACATGACACTCTACCTGCGCATTGCCAATGAGTTGTACTTAAAACGTTTGATAGTGGGCGGATTTAACGGGGTGTATGAGTTTTCAAAGGATTTCCGCAACGAGGGGATGTCTCGGTTTCACAACCCGGAATTCACGCAAGTGGAGTTGTACGTTGCCTATAAGGATTACCATTGGATGATGGACCTGGTGGAGGAAATGATTGAAAAAGTAGCCATTGATTTGCATGGCTCTACCGAAGTGAAAGTTGGGGAGAATATCATCGACTTTAAGCGCCCGTGGAAGCGGTTTACCATGTATGAAGCTATTCAGCATTTTACCGGAGTCGATATCGCCACGATGGATGAAGCCACCTTGCGTGATACCTGCAAGAAACTTCATGTGCCTATGGATTTAACGATGGGCAAAGGCAAACTTATTGATCAGATCTTTGGTGAGAAATGCGAGCCCAATCTCATTCAGCCAACATTCATAACGGATTATCCGCTGGAGATGTCTCCGCTTGCCAAAAAGCACCGCAGCAAACCGGGATTGGTGGAGCGATTCGAAGCCATTTGCAATCGCAAGGAAATTTGTAATTCATTTTCAGAGCTGAACGATCCGCTGGATCAGCGCGAACGTTTTGAAGAACAACTTGAGTTGGGCAAGCGCGGAGATGAAGAAGCGATGACCCTGGATGAGGACTTTTTACGCGCACTGGAATATGGAATGCCACCCACGGCCGGATTGGGCATAGGCATTGACCGGTTGTCCATGATCATGACCAACTCTCCCTCCATTCAGGATGTAATCTTTTTTCCACAGATGAAACCGGAAAAGCAAGTGGAAACGAGTGCGGAAGCTGACTTTACAGCCTTGGGCATTCGCCCGGAGTTGCTGCCCATTCTGCAGAAGTTAGGCATCACCACAATAACTCAGTTGAAAGCGATGAAAGCTACAAAGCTCTTTAACGACATTCCAGGCATGCGGAAAAAATTAAAACTGGAAAATGTTCAAAACCCAACTTTACAGGAAATCGAAAGTTGGCTGGCCGGTTAAAAACGATAAAAGATAAAGATGCCAGCGGCCGGTTGAATCTGCAAGGTAAGATTATTAAAGCCTTCTTTGCGCTCGGTGGCCAGGCTGCCATCTGTATTGAATGTTTCCCATTGCGTCAATTCCCGTCCATATGAAATTCGCAAGGAGGCTTCTGTGGACAGATACAATTTTTCATTAATATGAAAACGAATGCCCAGAAAGGGTGCCGCGATACCGCCAGCGGTTAAATTTACCGAGCGGTATGCTAACACCGAGTTGTAATAAGCCTCTTGATTTGATTGCTCATAGAAGATGCCCATGTCTGCACCGTAGTTAAAAATCCATTTTTTACTTAGTTGATTTTGCTTCTCTTTCCCCAGGGTAAGGCTGCCCGAATAATTTTGCCGCTTTTCATAGTTGGGGGTTACACTCCATGTGGTAAGGTTGGTATTAACATAAACACTACCGCCAACCCGCAGTGCCGCATTGGACGATTTTTGACGTTTATACATTATATCAAAAGGTGAAGTCGTACTGTAGAGTATTCCATTTAGCAGCATGGTTGTATTAAATCCAATGTCGTGCTTGTATTTAGTTAAGTCGGGTAATTCCTGGCCAAATGTCAATGAGAAGACAAAGCACAGGATAAGGGTCAATGTGAATTTCATAGCGATTATCGGTTACGTTATTCGAATGATCTTACAACAGAAAGTTAGCGGATATACGGAGCACTATGCAAAAATTTTGCCATAGGTAGTTATGCCAATCATTCAGGTAAGCAGTGAGTACCCTTAATTATCGAAGAAGTTGCGCTGGCGATCAAGTTTCAGGTCGCGCAGCATGCCCGACTTAACACCAATAGAAAAGCTGTAGGATTGGTAACGGCCAAACGGTACCCAGTTTAAACTCATCTGCCAGCAATGCAAGTCTCGATTTATGCTGATCTGGGTCTGGGTGAATTCATTATTCTCGAAGTCGTAGCCTGAGTTGTAAACGATTTTCCATTTTTCTGTAATGGATAAGTCACCATTAAACCGGATCGCCTGCGTTACCTTCGGATCCTGGTTTTCCTGATGACTGTAGTCGATGTTATAACTGATTCTCAAATTCCAGGGAATGGAGAAATCGACATAGGCATCTGGATTTTGAAGCAGGTAGCGTTTGTCAGAGTCTGAAATGTCGGATTTGGAAATCTTTTCACGCATTTCATTGTCACTGTTTCTTCCCTTTGGGTTTAAGTTTGTGCTGAACGCAAAATTGGCGTTGGTGATGCGACCTAACGATCCGGAATTCCAGGCGTACCGGCTAATCCTTCTTTCTGAATAAATCGGGACAAGCTTCTGTTCCGGATCTTCATAATCGGTAATGATCTGTCGGTACTCATAGGGATCTAATGTGGCTCCGAAATTCAGGTTGATTTTATCATTCAGCACATTGGTGTTGGCGGAAAGATTGAAGTTAGCCAGTTTGAATGAGTCGGCAAGAAAATTATAGGAAGTAGCCACCGCGAGCGTGTTGAAGAGAGAAATCTTTCGATCCACGGTGTCCTTTGGCGATCGGACTTTCATTTCAATATTGTTGTTCAAACTCATCCCCAGGGCGCTGCTTTTCCCAGACGTTGCGTTCCCGTACACGAACCCTTCATACGTTGACTTAAGCACATCCGTTGTATTGCCGGCACCATCGGTTGTGGTAAATCGTTGATAGTAACCATATTTGGGGTCGCCAAAATCGGGTTGAAAGCTGTAGCTAACGGAGGGGTTTATTACATGGCGGATGGCACGAATCCGTTTGTTAGGATTTTTGGTGAGGTAGGTTCCGTAAATCCGGGTATTCATACCAATGCCCCCCGAATAGTTAAATACCCGGTTAAATCCATCCACTTTCGTGGCGGTAAAAACACGAGAGCTATCGTTATACGACCAGGCCAAACGCTCGAAATACCAACGCTCCTCATAATTGAAATTAGGACTAAACGTAAAGAACTTCAGCAGTTTAAAGGAGGTACTAAGTGGAATAGCATGCCGGACTCCTTTTTTTGCGTTTCGAAACAAGTAGGGAAGGGTTTCCAGGGTAAAGGGTGCGATGCTGTCCGTTGGGCTTCCATCTACCTTGCCCAGGTTGTTCGTAATTTGATTTACTCCATTGCCTGTGTACCGCACGTTGATATTCTGAAGGAACATGTTGTTCTGCACATTCTTAAACGGATAAATGTTGTTTACATTCAAACTCAGGTCGGGTATCGGCAGGTCAACCTGGTTGGTGCTCAGGTTTTGCGAATGCCGGAGGTTTACTCCTAGGCTGAGCGGGGTTCCGGGAAACGATTTGCTGTAGTTGACGCTGGAGCTCAGGTTTTGTGTTACGTTGTCAATGCGGCCGGATTGCGTGTTGGTATTAACCCCTAAAAAGTTATTGGTATTGTAGGTGGAGCTGGCGGCATTAACCGAGGCTGAGAATCTGCTGGACCCCTTGGTTTGCGGACTGTGGCTCCACATAATCCGGAAATCTTTTTGGTAGGTGGGTGCCTCTATATCATCTGTATTGATGTTGTTGGTGAAGGAAAAATTAAAGGCCCCAGTATAATTATAGCGTTTATTATAATTGCTGTTCACATAAACCGCACCCCCTCCCTTGGAATAAATGTCCCCCGTCAAACCCAGTTTTACATACTCACTGATGTCAAAAAAATATCCGCCATTGCGCAAAAAGAAACCTCGTCTTCCTTCTTCGCCATACGTTGGAATAATAACTCCGGAAGCACTTTTGCGCGGAGACGGAAACATACCAAAGGCAAAACCCAGCGGAGTGGGGACATCATTGAATTCCATATAAAATGGCCCGGAGATCATCTTATCCCCGGGAATTGCCTTTACCCGTTTTGAAATAATGCGAAAGTGGGGATGGGCCAGGTCGCAGGTGGTATAGGCGTTATTGATCGTGAACAATTCGTTCTTTTCGTTCTTATAAACCACACCACCATGTAAAAAACCATCGCCCTGTTTGGTCACCACCTCCGAAATTTTCGCTTTTCTGGTTTTGAAGTTATAAACCATGTCTTTGGTTTCGTACTTCTCATTGCCATTTATGAATATGGGGTACCCCACATGGCGTCCGGTTGAATCGAGTCTGCTTTTAGCGGAAATGGTGGATAGATTATAGTCGATCACGATTTCTTCGGCCTGCAGTTCGATTAATCCATACTTCACTTTGGCATCACCATAGAGTTTGATGATTTTCTGATCTAAATTCGAATTAATGGAATCGCGGGCCGAGTAAGTAATGGTAGTTTCAATTTCACTCTTGGGCAGGTTTTTTGTGGTATCGGTTTGTACCACGGTGGTATCCTTTTTGTTTGGATTTTGGCCGGCCGATTGCAGGGTATCTTGTTTCATGGGCAGGCTCCCCGCGGGCGGGCGAACAGGACGCTCTACCTGCGCGTACCCCGTAATATCGAAATTAATGATGAAAAGGAAGGCGATAGTAACTCGTAACACACCGGTTCTGGGCTCTGAATTGAAATTCAGGGGTTTAGCTTTTAGTGAAAAATTCACAACTTTGTACAAAGTTATTGCAAATACTCCAATCATCAGTAGCCCAGTGAAGAATATCAGAACTAAGCTCATCCCGAAAGCAATAACCTTGCTAAACTCACTATCGACCTCAAAAAAAACAAAGTGGGTATGAAAAGAAGAGATTTTATCCTGAAATCATCCGCTCTTACCACGTTGCCTTTTTTTGCCTTTCGACAAAAGGGGTTTAAGGTACGCACGGTGGTGATTGATGCCGGGCATGGCGGCAAAGACCCGGGTACCATTGGCCAGTTTGCCCGTGAGAAAGATGTTGTGCTTAAAATTGCACTTAAAACCGGCAAATACATTGAAGATAATATACCCGGTGTGAAGGTTTTATATACCCGTAACACGGATCGGTATGTTGATTTTCAAGGGCGGGCGGATGTGGCAAATAAAAACAAGGCCGATCTCTTTATGAGCATCCATGCAAATTCCATTGTGGGCGCGAATGCCTACGGAACGGAAACATTTGTTATGGGCTTGCACAAGGATACCAGCAACTTTGAGGTGGCCAAACGCGAGAACTCGGTTATCCTGATGGATGAAAACTACAAGGAGAAATACGAGGGCTTTGATCCAAACAGCCCCGAATCCTATATTCTGTTCTCTCTAAATCAAAGCGCCTATCAGGAAAATAGCCTGCGCTTTGCCCAAAAGGTAGAAGATCAATTCAAGAACCGGGTGGGCAGGCACAGCCGCGGTGTTAAGCAGGCCGGGTTTCTTGTTTTGTGGATGACCACCACGCCCAGCGTGCTGATTGAAACCGGATTTTTATCCAATGCCAAGGAAGAGCAATATCTGGCCAGTGAAAAAGGTCAGGATTTGATTTCATCCGGCATCTACCGCGCTTTTAGAGACTACAAAGAGGAAATCGAATCCATAAATTAATTCATGTGAAGAATAAAGAATTTAAAGTCGGACTGTTTGTAGCCCTGTCGCTCGTATTGCTTTATTTCGGATTCAATTTTTTAAAGGGAATAGACTTCTTCTCAACAACAAATAAATACTATGTTGTTTATGAGAACATTGACCAATTAGCAGTTTCCAACCCGGTTTTGATCAACGGTTTTGCCGTGGGTCGTGTAAGTCGTATCGCCATCCTGCAGAAAAAACAAAACAAAGTATTGGTTGAATTGATGATTGATTCGGATATTCAGTTAGGCGATTCTACCAAAGCAATTTTAAATAGCGATTTCCTAGGCAGTAAATCTATCCTCTTGTCGATCGGAAAGATATCCAAGCCTCTTCAACCGAAAGACACGCTAATCGCGGAAGTTGCCAAGGGCATGCTTGATGTTTTATCGGAGACCGCGACCCCTGTGGCCGATAACTTACAAACCACCCTTCGAAAATTCAATACCATTCTGGATAACTTGACCAAGAACTCCAGACAATTGGATTCTATGTTCCTCACCTTGCAAGAAACACCCCGCTTGCTTAACGCCACATTGATTAATGCCAATGGCAAAGTGGATGAGCTTTCCGTTAACTTTAAATTAGTAGCCGATAACCTCAACGGTAGTTTGCAGGAACTAAAACCTACCCTCGCTAACTTTCGTCAGCTCTCCGATTCATTGAAACGAATGGAATTGAATCAAACCATTACGGCCGCCAAACAGACACTTACGAAACTTAATACTACGTTGGATAAGCTGAGTTCGGGAAATAGTACGATGGGTCGGTTGTTAACAGAGGATTCGCTTTATGTTAACCTCAACAAATTAATCCTTAGTATGGATACCCTCGCCCGTCATTTTGATGATAACCCGAAACACTTCATGGCACCGCTGGGCAAGAGCAAAAAGAAAATTGATCGTGACCGGAAGCAGGAAGAACAGCAGAAGGCATCTTCAAAGGAAAATAAGTAATTACCCAATACGTTCGAAAGGCATGGATCTGGAGTTCAACAAAAATGAAGACCAGTTGAAGCAACTTTGTTCGCAGCTAAAGGCGCGTGCGAAAAAGACAAAATTGGGAGGTGGGGAGAAGAAAATGGTGGAGCAGCATCAAAAGGGCAAACTTACAGCCCGTGAGCGTATTGACTATCTGATCGACAAAGGTTCTGAGTTTTTGGAGATTGGCCTTTTTGCCGGTGAGGGAATGTATGCAGAACAAGGAGGTTGTCCTGCCGGAGGGGTCGTAACCGGGATCGGGTTTGTTCATGGTAGACCTTGTGTTATCGTTGCCAACGATGCCACCGTAAAAGCCGGGGCCTGGTTTCCCATTACTGCAAAAAAGAATTTACGGGCGCAGGAGGTAGCCATGGAAAACCGTTTACCCATCATTTACCTGGTAGACAGTGCCGGAGTCTTTCTGCCGATGCAGGATGAGATCTTTCCGGATAAGGAACACTTTGGCCGCCAGTTTCGAAACAACGCCCGCATGTCCTCCATGGGCATCGTTCAAATCGCGGCCATCATGGGCAGTTGTGTAGCGGGGGGTGCTTATTTGCCGATCATGTCAGATGAAGCGATGATCGTGGATAAGACGGGATCAATTTTTCTGGCAGGATCCTATCTGGTAAAAGCAGCCATTGGCGAGGAAATTGACAATGAAACGCTGGGCGGTGCCACCACTCATTGCGAGATTTCTGGTGTTACCGATAATAAATTTCCAAACGATAAAGCCTGCCTTGACCACATCCGTGATTTATTTGACAAGCTAGGACAACCTACTCTGGCAGGGTTCAGTCGCATAAAGGCCAGTCCGCCCAAGGAAAAGCTTAATAAACTTTATGGTCTCTTGCCGAACGACCGGGTTAAGCCTTATGATATGATGGACATCATCAAATGTCTGGTGGATGACTCCGAGTTTGATGAGTACAAGGCCTTGTATGGAAAAACCTTGGTGTGCGGTTTTGCCCGGATTGATGGTTGGGCCGTTGGGATCGTTGCCAACCAGCGCAAGGTGGTAAAAACAAAAAAAGGCGAAATGCAGATGGGTGGTGTCATCTATTCTGATTCCGCAGACAAAGCGGCCCGATTTATAATGAATTGTAATCAGCGCAAAATTCCGCTGATCTTTTTGCAGGACGTAAGTGGCTTTATGGTAGGTAGTAAAGCTGAGCAAGGTGGAATTATTAAAGATGGAGCCAAAATGGTGAACGCTATGGCCAACTCCACCGTGCCGAAGTTTACGTTCATTATCGGGAACTCGTATGGAGCCGGAAATTATGCGATGTGTGGCAAGGCCTATGATCCGCGATTGATTTACGCCTGGCCTACCGCCCAGATTGCGGTGATGAGTGGCAACTCGGCAGCAAAAACGCTGTTGCAGATTCGGGTAAGTAGCTTGAAAGCTCAAGGAAAAACCATTACACCCGAAGAGGAGGCCCAGCTTCTTAAGGAAATTACCGACCGGTACAACGATCAGTTGAGTCCTTATTATGCAGCCGCCCGTCTATGGGTGGATGGCGTTATCGATCCGGTGGAGACCCGCAAGGTAATTTCGATCGGGATCGAAGCAGCCAACCATGCACCGGTGGAAAAATTCAATGTTGGAGTTATTCAAACCTAGTTGCCTGGAATTGTCACTGAATCAATTTTTTTTATATTCTTGCAGTGATGACAGAGAATGAATTAAAGGCGTTGGTGTCCCTACTCGATGACGAGGATAAGCAAATTGCAGCTCATGTACAGGAGAAGATCCTCTCGTTAGGTACCGAGGCTATTCCCTTTTTGGAAAAGGAATGGGAAAGCAATCTTAATCCGGACGTTCAAAGCCGGATCGAGGAGTTGATTCATACCCTTCAATATGAATTAGTGAAAGAACGGTTGAAAGCCTGGTATTCCTCTGAGAATCAGGATCTGCTGACTGGCATGTGGATCATAGCCACGTATCAGTATCCGGATATCGAACTGGAAAAGCTAAAACAAGAACTCGAGCAGATTTATTACGAGACCTGGCTTGAATTTCGGCCCGACTTGTATGCGTACGATCAGGTTAAGGTGATCAATGGCGTGATCTTTAATAAGCTGAAGTTTGGTGCCAATACAAAAAATTTTCACTCCCCGGGTAACTCAATGATCAATGTAGTCCTGGAAACCCGAAAGGGAAATCCGATCACATTATGTGTGATCTACATGCTGGTGGCGCAGAAGTTGAAACTCCCGGTTTCGGGAGTTAATCTTCCCAATCTTTTTATATTGACGTATAAGGATGATAACCACCAATTTTACATCAATGCATTTAATCGGGGACTGATTTTTTCGAAGCAGGATATTGAAAATTACATTCACGAACTGCACCTGGTGCCTCAACCCTCGTTTTTTGAGGCGTGCAGTAACATTGAAATTATAAGAAGGGCGCTGAGAAATCTGATCATGTCATTTGAAAAGATGGGCGAACATGCCAAGGCCGAAGAGGTTAAGCTGTTGCTGGTGGAGATCTCCGCAGGGGGTGATCTTGGAGTTTAATTAAGTTGATTCAATATCTCTGAATTGATTTCATGTCCGCCTTTGAATTTAATGACACGGGGATTGATTCCTAATCGTTCGTTGATTTGCGTCACCTCCTTTAACCGGTCAACCGTCAAGAATGGATCCGCATCGCCATAGACTTCAATAATCTCCTTCTTAGAAAATAGCACCGCGGCCTGTTCAAAATCCATATCGGGCGGAAAAATACCTGCCCATAATATTAATCGGTGAAATGGCACGGCTCCATCCAAGACCCAACGCGAAGCAGTGGCCGCCCCTTGTGAAAAGCCGAGAACACTAATCTGTCCGGTAAACGCGTTTGGAACCTCTCGTTGATAGATCGTATTCAGGTAGTGAATGTAATTTTTAATATCCATCAATCGGTTTTCACGGGTCATCCAGGTGGCGCCTACTTTTTGATTACCCGACTGGCTGCGGCTTGCGATATCTTCCAGATAGAAATGGGAAAGACCTTCGGGGGCAATAATGCAGGTGTTAGGATTTTCCAACGAGGAGAATTTCTTAAGAAAGAAGCGTGCTAACTGACCGTACCCATGAAGTACAAACCAAATCTGTTGGGTTTGGCTATGAATATCGCCTACTTTGAAATAGCGGGCCTGGAAGTTGAAATGAATTGTTTCTTCGTTCATTGAAAAATAAAAAAGGCTATTGGAGTGCCAATAGCCGGTATTTGCTGCGCAACGTATGGCTACCGCTTAAAGCCCAGCGCGCTACCGCCACAATGAGCCGAAGGTTCATCAAAGGTGTATTGGATGTAATAGATACCGGTGGCGTTGCATGGGTAGGCAATGGCGCTGATAAACTGCCCATTGATTTTGCTCGTAGCCACCTTATTTCGCTCTTTATCGAAGATACTCACCACAATTCCATCCGTTGACGTTCCATTCGCACAAACATTTATCATGTACTGTGTGCCTTTGGTAAAAACATAACTGTACTCGACTTTCTCTTTAGCGATGCCGTCAACTTTATAACTCTTTAAAAAATTAAAACCGCTGGCGAGTTTTGGTATGCAGGAATTCGCCAGGTTATCCGAGTCGCATTGGTCAACGATATCCGTTGAACTTACCGCCAGGGAAGATGTAAACAAGAACGCAAAAAGAATATTTTTCATAAGAAAATTCAATATTAAGTATTAGCTGATAATTTTATTCCGGATCGAATTGGTAAGATTCTTTATCTCCTCAACATTTTGAGGAGTGATGTCAATGGTTGTGGTGCTGTTGTCCTTGATAACCGCAACGCCATTAACAATTTCCATCGTGGATTCTTTGTAAGTATAATTGATGTTGATCTTGTCAAAGGCAGCTTTTAGTTGTTCCAGGTCGGCATGTAGGCTGGCCATGTTTTCATCGCTTTCATAGAACGAGAAAAGTAATAAAATCTGCTCCAGGATAATTTTTTGCTCACCGATTTTTTCCTGAAGCTCTTTGTTGCTAGGATTCTTGGCTGCTGCCTGACATGTAATTTGCATGGCCTCAAGCCATCCTCCGGTCAATAACAGTACACTCAGGTTGTCTCGCCTTTGTGACTGCAGATAGTGATTGATATGGTTGAAGTTAAGAGTCGTTATCAACAAAAGGGAATCCAGATTCTTGCTATTGGTTGCCAGGCGTCCAATGGTCTCCACGTCAAAAAATTGTCCTATGTTCAGATCATCGGCCAACGACTTGATGGAAGAAATGTATTTAATTCCATCCTGGTTTTGACCGTAAATATTGGTATACCCTAAATCCGTGCCGTAAACTCCCAGATTTAATGCTTTGCGATAATTGCTATTGTACTTCGGCAGGTTATTAGTCGAATTCAATAATTCAGGATTGTACTTAGAACCAGATTCTTTTAGAAGTAAAGAAATTTCCAGTGGACTTGGGATTTGATCCAGAATTGAATTGATTACCTCTTCATCCACCCCTGGCCCGGCCGTTTTGGTGGAGTCCAGACTTTCCAGGAATGCTTGTTCATCGGGCTTTTTTCCGGAAGAACAACTGAGTGCAAGTAGCGCAATCACTCCATAAACAAATAATCTCATAGCGACTAGGATTGTATACAAAAATAGCAATTCAACATTCTTATGCAAATGTGCTGTTGGTCTTATTTGCCCTTTGAAATGCTGAATTTGTCAAAAAGCCCAACAAATTTCCTGAGCCATTCGAAGTAAAGAGTGATGTAAAAAAACGCGGTAAATGCCCAGATCACAAGCAGATTGAATAGCAGGGTAGTAAAGGTTAGCCCGACAAAAGTTTTCTCAGGAACAAAAAAGGCAGTCCTGTAATCAAGAAAATGGTCTGGGTTTGCCGCTTGGAAGATTGGATTGATCAATTGGACCAACCGGCCCTTGTATTCGATGATTCGTTCTTTTGCAGAAATGTTACGTACCAGGTCGGATAAACTTTGATTAAAGTATCGATTTTTATCTTCCTGTATATCAAACCCCTGCTTTTCAAAGAAAGCCATTTTCTTTTCAACCAAATCAGCGTTTTGGTTATAAACTTCCTGATAGTGTTTTTTATATGCGTTGAGATAGGCATCTATACGCTCGCCCAAGATATTTGAATAGCTGGAGTGAAGATTATTGAAGTCGGCTTTGGTTAGACCAGACTGAAAGGATTCATTACCTAGTTCATCAATCAGTATCTGTCTGTTCAAGGAAACAAGTCGTTGAACGGAATCCCGGTTGTCACTTAGGTGGTCAAGAATATATTGATTTCTTTTTTTCAATTCATCTGCCAGGTAGGCTGATTTAAAGTCGGCTTCCGCTTCGTTCCGCTCATACTCGTAATAATGCCGTTGGAATTCGTTGTTCTTAAATTGATGGACGGCCATGGCCTCGTATGCCCAGCGCGAGGTCATCAGATCGGCTACCAGCGGCACCTTGCCTTTCGTACTCAGCAGGGGATTTAATTTATCGAACTCAAAGAGTAAACCGCTCAAGATCATTTGTGGGATCAGAAGCAAGGGAATCAGGACATACACCGTAACAGCCGAATTGAATGCGGAAGAGATATTTAATCCAATAACATTGGCAAAACAGGAAGTGGTAAACAATACCAGCCAAAACGCCCAGGTCATTCCATGAATTTCAAGAATCCAATTACCAAGTACGATGAAGGTTAACGTTTGAATGGCTGATAAAAGAAAGAGTATTGAAATTTTGGAGAGCAGGTAACTGTTCCAACTTAAATTCAGAAAGGATTCCCGCTTCAGAATTTTCCGATCACGGATAATTTCTTCAGCACTTACCGTGAGTCCCATAAACAGGGCTACAATGATGGACATAAGCATAAAAGCCGGGAAGTTCTCATTGTACCGGAAAATGTAGTCAGAACCATCGGGGGCACTGCGATATTTGATAATAAACGCTAATAATACGGCCAGGAGCGGTGCCTCCAGGAGGTTGATCAGCAGATACTGTTTGTTGCTAAGTTTTGCCAATAAATCACGCGTGGCAAAAATAGCCGATTGCTTCCACCGGGAGGGAAGGTGGAGTCCTTTCGGTGGAACTTCTTTCACCTCTTCAATACGACTGGGTTTAAATGTTGTTTTAAACATCTCATGCCATTGAACCGGAGTCACCTTGCGCTTGTTAGTAGGCTCACCATATTCATCCACTACCTTTGCTTCAATGATATTGAAAATTTGTTCGGGGTTAACATTGCCACAGATTTCACACTGGCCACGATTGCTGTCAACCTGGTGGGTTGCTTTTTTGAAGTAGGTGATTGCCTCCACCGGATTGCCATAGAACGTGGGGTAGCCACCGGTGTCCATAATCAACATTTTATCAAACATCTTGTAGATGTCTGAACTGGGTTGGTGAATAACCACGAAGATTAATTTCCCTTTTAGTGAAAGTTCTTTTAATAGGTCAATTACGTTTTCTGAATCGCGGGAGGATAATCCGGAGGTGGGCTCATCCACAAATAAAATGGCGGGCTGCCGGATAAGTTCGAGAGCAATATTCAATCGCTTTCGCTGACCACCGCTGATTCGCTTGTCCAAAACACTGCCTACCTTCAAATCTTTACGATGATCAAGTCCGAGATCTTCCAGGACTTTCATCACACGCATTTCAATCTCAACCTCACTAAGGTGCGCGAAGCAAAGTTTGGCATTGTAATATAAATTCTGATAGACGGTCAGCTCTTCAATGAGCAGATCGTCTTGAGAGATGTATCCGATCACCCCTTCCACCTTTCTCTTTTCGGTATGGATGTCGTACCCGTTGATCTTAATTTTGCCGGCACTGGGCTTTTCCAGGCCGGCCAGAATATTTAACAAGGTTGTCTTTCCAGCCCCGCTGGCACCCATAATGCCAATTAATTTTCCGGGTCCCTCTGCAATTTTCACATCCCGAATACCGATAACCCCGTTGTCAAATTTAAATTCATCTACCTGTGCTATGAACGATAGCTTGGTAGTCTGCATCTCTTCATTGTAATCAGCAATCAGGTCGCTGTAATAGAGCGCACTGCCATCCGGAGTTTTTATGGTGCTCCCGTGAGAGAACAGATAGACCCGGTTAGGCTTCATGATGAAACCATTCAGATTGTTGGCATCTTCTCCCTGGTATTTCACAAAGTACATGCCCACACTAACAATGCGCATGAACACGAGATGCCCATGAACGTGGGTGTGCAGGTGTTTTTGAAGGGGCGCAGATTTTTCAGTTCCTTCATCTGCCACCAGGATGTCTTTGAAGTTGAGGGTCTTAACCTCCTCCGAGATGATGAAACTCTCAATGAGCTTATACTCTTCCTGTGTAATGTTGAATACAGTAGAAACTGTATTTACAATTTCCATTCGTTGTGGCGAGAAATGCTTGTCTGATCCAACTAACTCCAGCAATTTGATCAAGACAATAACCTTCTGCTTTTGAGTAAGTGTTTTATTGATTTTCTTACAAATGGCTAACGTTTTGAGAGAGTCTTTGACGGACGTTAACTTGTTACTTTTATCATCGACATGTTGTTTTTGCTGTTCGGTATATCCTGAAATGGAATCGTATAATTGAAGGTATTCGACAATGGCTGCCTTTTCCAACTCCTGTTGAAAGAAATCCGCAACGAATTGGCGCTCGTTCTCCGAAACCCCGCCATCTTGCTTGGTTATGATGGCAAAGAGTTGAGTCAGCGCTTTGAGGATTTCTTCACTCATGAAGTATCAGATCAAGGATTGGTTTTCGTTTCGAAACAATAAAAAATCAAGTGGCTTTAAATTCAAATGGAACAGATACCAGATGCGCTAACTCTTGACCGGACTCTTCCATATCTTCATCGTCTTCTAAAAATTGCCACACCACTTTTGACTCCGGAATGGCTTCAAGGATCTTAAAAATGTCTAACAACTCCCGGGCCGTTGCCGTATTGTAATACTCAAACCGAACCTGTAATGACGTAGCAGGATTTGGTTGTTTTGAATATTCGCGAAGCCATTCTTTCACTTTTTTATAAAAATCAGCGGGTTTATCCTGAAGTGATTTTCCCTCAATAATAAAAGTGTTTTTGTCTGGATTGAATAGTACGCTGGGCGTTAGTTCGGTGGGGATCAGTTCTAAGGAATGCACGGCAGTAATTTTAAACTCAAAACAGCGCAATTTTTTCTAATAAAGGAAGTGATTTAAGAGATCTATCCAGGCTCGTTTAAACTCGCTTTTGTAAAAACAAAGGGCAGTAACGAACTGGCAGAAGGACATTTTATCCATTGGTTATCTGTATGATGCATAATGACTTCAATCGGCTTGCGTTGCCGCTCTTCAAATTCCGCCATCACCTGGCGACACGCCCCACAGGAGGCTGCGGCTGACAACTCTTTATGGTTTTTTTTATGTGCCACCACGGCCATTTTCAGGATGGCTTTGCCGTGAAACTGTGAAGCAGCTGCATAGAGGGCCACCCGTTCTGCGCACATGCACAGCGGATAGGAAGCATTCTCCTGATTCGATCCGGTAACCAAAGTACCATCCTCCAGAATAAGAGCAGCTCCAACGTAAAATTTTGAATACGGTGCATAGGCATGATGGGCTGCTTCTTTGGCTTTATGAACCAGGTATTTGGACTCATTATCGAGTTCTTCCAAAGTTTTGTAGGTTTCAAATCCCTTCATAGTTGCAATTGGTTACGATCAGGTAAGATAATAAAGTGCTGGATGGTTCCGAAATTTTCAATGATTAATCCATTAATTTAGATTTCTTTTTTCACGTATGGAACTCAAGAATATTCTGGTGTTAGGTGCGGGCCGGTCATCCTCGGCACTAATAAAATACCTGCTTTCGCAGGCTCAGCAACATCACTGGATGGTAACGGTGGGTGACCTGGATGAACGTGTTGCGGCTGAACGGGTAAAGGGCATCCCTGAGGGCAAGGCCATCCACTTTAATATGGAAAGCGAAGAAGCAAGCCGCAACGCTGTAAAACAAGCAGATGTTGTAGTGTCCCTTTTACCGGCTCACTTCCATGGATCAGTAGCAAGAATTTGCCTGGCTGAGAAAAAGCATTTGCTTACCGCCAGCTATGTATCGGATGAAATGAAGAGCCTGGATACCGCTGCGAAATCAGCAGGTCTGATTTTTTTAAATGAATGTGGCTTGGACCCGGGTATTGATCACATGAGTGCCATGCAAATGATCGACAAGATTAAAAAGCAGGGGGGAATACTAACTTCCTTCGAGTCCTTTACCGGAGGATTGATCGCTCCGGAAACCGATCCTGGAAATCCGTGGAGGTATAAGTTTACCTGGAACCCCCGGAATGTAGTGATGGCTGGACAGGGCACCGCAAAATATCTTCAGGAAGGAACCTATAAATACATTCCTTATCAGCAATTATTTACCCGAACAACACCGGTTTCAGTTCCCGGTCTTGGAGCGTATGAAGGTTATGCTAATCGTGATTCACTGAAATACCTGACAACCTATGGATTACAAGGAATTAAAACAATTGTTCGTGGAACTTTGCGGAACCGTGGATTTTGCAGTGCATGGAATGTGTTGGTACAATTGGGTTGCTGCGATGACAGTTATCAAATGGAGGCCGTGGCGAGCATGACCCATCGCAATTTTATTAATTCCTTTTTGGATTATCATCCAACCAAAACGGTAGAGGAGAAGGTGATCGATCAGTTTACTATTTCGAAGCAGGGACCGGAAATGCAGTGTTTATTATGGAGTGGTTTTTTTACTGAGGAGAAGGTGGGTTTGGAACACGGAAGCCCGGCACAGGTTACGGAGCACATTTTGAATAAGAAGTGGAAACTTACCCTGGGAGATAAAGATTTTATTGTGATGTGGCACAGGTTCAAATATCAGCTTCATGGAGAGCAAAAGGAACTTCAGGCATGGCTTACTGCCACGGGTGAGGACGAAGTCAATACGGCTATGGCAAAAACGGTGGGATTACCGTTAGGCATTGCAGCTAAATTGGTGATGCAAAAAAAAGTTCGAACAGCGGGTGTCATCATTCCTGTAACGAAGGAATGGTACGACCCCATACTGGCCGAACTCAATCAACTCGGCATCAGTTTGAGAGAAAAGGAGGGTTAATGCTTTTTCAGGATGACACTCACGAGCAGGGAAGCAAGATAGAACAGTGCGATTGAAAAGGATCCGGTAATCCAAAATACCACGCCCGACTGCATCAATTGAAAAACCGGAAATAAAATCATGCCCAAGGCAAACTTAATGGATCCCGTGAATTGCGGATCGGACACCTTATTGGTAAGTACCCACTGTAATATAGAGCGTGGCAAAAAGTGATTGATGGTATAGTAAAACGAGAAGGGATTTAATCGTGTGGGGTTCGTGCCGGTTGGGGTAGTTTGTGGTGAATGAATAAATTCCACAAGGGTGGCCTGATCAGAAGCAAGTTGCTCCACCAGATCCGATTTTCTTTGACGATGTGTTTGTAAATACATGACCCCCTGTTCATAGTGCTCCACCGGGATGTTCAAGATCAACGGTTTAAGATTTTCCTCACACACTTTTATCAAGCGATCCAGGTTTTCCTGGTGTGAGTTTTCTCGATTTATTAATTCGCGGGCTGGAATGGGTTTTCCAAAGCTGACCAATACCCGTGATCGAAAATGGGTATGTGATTCGTACTGAATTCCTACCGGCACAATCTGCACATCCAGTGTCCAATTCTTTTTTTCTTCGGCTGCGAGGGCAATCCGGGCAAACCCTTTTTGGAGCGACCGCAAGTACCATTGATAGCTGTGATTGCCTTCACCAAAAATTAAAATGGATTCGCCCCTGGCCAACAGATTCGAACAAGTTTCAATCATCGAATCGTTTTTTCGAAGGGTGCTAAATCCATCACGAAAGCGATAAACCGGGCTCATCTGAAGTAACGTTAGAATTTTTCTTGCCAACGGTTTTCTGAAAACTTCAGCTCGGGTAAGGGACCAGGGATTGCGGAAAGAACTGCAGATGATCAATACCGCATCCAGAAAAGCATTTTGATGATTGGAAACAAAAATAACCGGGCCACGGGGAATGGGTGCAAGTTTTTGAATTTGCCAGCGACTGAAATAGAACCAGAGCGATACCTGACAATATATTTTTAAAGTCCGGAAGAGAATCTGTTGCAGCACACAGTTAGGGTTGAGTAAGTTGAACCACGGCTCGTCTTCGCATGAAGGATGCAAAAGCAAACCCGCTGATCAGGTGCCAGACACCCCACCATGCAGCTACCACGGCCATGGCTGTATTGCCGTCAAAGAAATTAAAAATGAGAATTAATCCCAATCCTGAGTTTTGAATTCCGGTTTCGATAGCCACGGTTCGGTTAACGGCTTCGGAATTCTTAAGCGCAGCACTAAAATAATACGCCCCCAACAATCCTAATCCATTGTGCAGCAGCACTATCCAGAATACATCACCCAGGTAGGCGGAGAACCCGTCCTGGTTGTTCAACACCGCGACAATAATAAAGCCGGTCAACATCAGCATAGAAATTATACGCAGTGACCCTGCCATTTTCTTACTCATGGCAGGCCAGGCGGCAGTTACCCACATTCCTAAAATCAAGGGCACGAGAAGAATCGAAATCATGTTGATCATGAGTGAAAGGAAATCGATCTCAAATGATTTTATCTCGTTGGATAAGGTGGGTATCAGCGATCCCCAAACAAAGAAACTGATAGGAGTAATAATAAAGGCAGCCAGCGAAGAGAATGCTGTTAGCGTAACGGATAACGCCACATGTCCGCGCGCCAGTTGAGAAAAAAAGTTGGAGACATTGCCTCCTGGACAACACGCCACCAACAGCATACCCAACGCCATGTCGGTGCTGATGGGAAGCACTGCGATAAGTAACACGGTCATCAATGGCAGGAAAATGAATTGTGCCAACAGTCCGGTGGCTACCGTTTTCTTTTCATTCGCTAATTGAGTAAAGTGTTTCCACTGAATATCCAGTGCAACGCCAAACATGATTATGGCAAGGCAGATATTGAGAGCGGTCAGGCTCCCGGACGAAAAATGGATAGAAACGGATTCTGCAGGCATGAACCGGGGTTAAAAATCGAAAGATAGGGATTCGGTAAAATCAAAACTCGGTCTGAGTAGATTGATTTTCTTCATACCATCGATCGGTCTGCAGGTCATCACTCAAGGCGGCCGAAACTGCAAGCTGATCGCACCGTTCATTTTCAGGATGGCCAGCATGCCCTTTCACCCAGACGAATTTTGGTTTAAAACGGTGGTGTAACGGAATGTACCGCTGCCATAAGTCGGCATTGGCCTTCTTGGCAAAGTTCTTTTTTTCCCAGCCCCACAACCATCCTTTTTCAATGGCATCGACCACGTATTTGGAATCGGAGTAAATCGTTACAGGTATGCCCAACTTTTTTATGGACTCCAGGCCCACGATTACGGCCAATAATTCCATGCGGTTGTTGGTGGTGAGACGAAAACCTTCCGCCAATTCCTTAACATGATGATTCCATTTTAATATGGTGCCAAACCCACCCGGACCGGGGTTTCCTTGTGCGGCACCATCCGTGTAGATGCGGATCATACCGGGAAAACATTACCTTTAAAAATCTTAACGGCAATCGCCAACAGGATAACCCCAAATACTCTTCGCAGTACGGCAAACCCGGATTTTCCGATCACCCGCTCCAGCCAGGAGGAAGAGCGCAATACGAGGTAAACAAAGATCAGATTGACAAGAATTCCGATCAGTACATTGGTTTCCTGGTATACCGCTCGGAGTGAAAGAATGGTGGTGAGAGTTCCGGCTCCCGCAATGAGTGGAAAAGCAAGTGGCACCACGGAGCCCGACCCTTTAGCATCAGGATCATCTTTAATTAATGTGATTCCGAGAATCATTTCCATGGCGACAATAAAAATTACAATGGCTCCAGCTACAGCAAACGAAGCTACATCCAATCCAAAAAGATTTAGAATAGACTGCCCCAGATACAAAAACCCAACCATGAGCGCTGCTGAAATAAGCGTAGCCTTCTCGGCATAAATTCGTCCTTCCCGTTTTTTAATCAGGATGATAAACGGAACCGAACCGATGATGTCAATAACTGAAAAGAGAATGAGGGAAACGGAAAAGACTTCTTTAATGTCCATAACGAAAGGAAGTCACAAAGGTACGATAAAATGGAAAACGTCATCCTAAAAAAAGGGATAGGATGACGTTTTATAAACGGATTAAAAGAAGATTTGATATTGAACAACACACTGCTTTCTTCGACCTTCGCGAATCAGGTCTGTTCCGACTTGATTGTAATAGGGGCGGTCTTGCACATCCAGCGTAATTTTGCTGGTATGCCCATTCAATAGCCAGTTAACTCCTACGTGATACACATTCATGGGCTTATCCAGGCGGTTATAGTCAGCACTCATTATTGACAAATAGGGCATTAATGTTCCCTCGCCCAACAAGTCCCGTTTCATCAGGTAGGCAAGTTGTGAATACCAGGCTGATCCGGTTCCAAACATGGGAAAGGCATTGCCTTGACTTCCTGCCGGGTAGGGTCCGCCCACTGGTACAGAGGAAGCTGGATTCATAATTCCGTTGTATCGAAGGTAGCCAGGACCAAAATCGTAATTGAAGTAGCCTGCATAGGCATTTATAGCCGTACCTTTTTCTTTATTAACTGGAGCATCGTAGAAAATAGCAGCAGAAAGAAGATTCATAGCATGATAAACAGTGTCAACCGATTCGCGTGTCCAGGTAGCGTTGCCTTGCGAAATAAATCCTGCCTCCAGATTCAATACTCTCTTTTTACCCAAATAGGTCCCCGTCATATATGGAGTTGTGTGTGGTTCCTTATCAAAGAGATTATAAATAAAAAATCCCTGGTACTGCAGGGTATGCCCCCGTTGGCTAAATGTAGCATTGGAAGATAACGGAGGTGCTGGCTGACCGTTCGTTGTGATCGGGAAGGGGTCACTGAGTGCAATCCTGTAGTCTAATTTGCCAACTTGACCGCGCGCATACACACTTAGTTTTCTGGAAAATTCATCGGTTTGATCAACGGTGGCCTGTGCAAAAACCGGTACATCCAGGGTGCTAATGGTGCCAATGCTTGGCTGACTGAATCGCGATAATCCGTTGGTAATGGTAAGGCCTCCTCCTACAATCAGATTTTCGCTCCCTTGTGTAATACGATATTCACCCAAGGCATCATGAAAGAAAACTTGGAATTTTCGATTGCTTGCATTTTGCGATAGGTAATTGAAATTATTCTGTCCAAACTGAAAATAAAAGAATACTCGGTCAGTCAACTGACCAAAGAGCTGGAAACGTGTTCTTCTTAAACCAATGTCAAATGTCTCTGTTTTTGGCACGGAAAGCACCATCGTTCCCGGGTTGCTTTGATTGTATCGAAACCAGATCTGGTTGAGGAAGGTGGCTTTTATATAATGATCGCCAACGTCATTTAGATTAAGTTTTAATTCGGTAATATCTTTTGACTTTTCCTGTGCGTTGACTAAAAATCCGGCACAAAGAAAAGCCAATGTAACAAGTAACTTGTTCATGGCTAATTTTTTTAAGGACGAGAAGTTTTACTCTTGCGTGACTATGTTGGGCTGAGGCTGGAGTATGAGTGACACAAAGTCTTCAGCAAATTTTACGGTATACAAAATTTCATCCGGCTCCAGTAAATTTCTTTTCTTGTAGAAGAGAAGCCGGTTGCGATGGCATTCAATATGCATCTCTTCACGGTTTTCTAAAAACCGGATCAACGGTTCCGAAAAGAAAAGGCGCACATTCGCTTCATGCACCCCGCGCAGATAGTATTTCTCAGAAAATTTTGGATGATTATCGAAATCTATATCCCTGCCTGAAATACTTTCAAATAGTTTTGACCACAATCCTTCCGGTTCCAGGGCGAAGTCAGGAATCAGTGCATCAATCTCAGAAACCTGTATAATGGTGATGGAAAGTTCTTGTTGCGCCTGTCGCGCACCTTCAAGTAAGGTAATGTCTGCAGCTTCCATCTTTGCCATGTCTGAATACTGAATCAGAATATTTTCCTCATAGGGTATTTTGTTGCCATGGGATATTGGAAAATCTTTATACTTTAAGGAAGCTCTTACACGTTGCGGATAGAACTGCCATTCCTGACTTTCGGCAAACTTACGCAACTCCAATTGGCGTGGACTAAGTTTAATTTCAATCCTGTTCTGGTGATCGATAGAAAATTTGCGGGCAGCTAGCGGGTGATTTGAAAAGGGTTTAAAGCGGTCGAACCCGACCGATACTACCGCACCACCGGCATGGGTGCATTCGTCTTCGATGTGATGCAAATACTCCATAAAACTGTGATCCAACAAATGGGCGTCCGAGAAGTCGACCACAATTTTTTTGCTCAAATCCAGTTTGGAGAACACCTTTTTGAAGCCAAGCAAATTTGAGAACAAAGCTGATTCTTTAATCTTTATAAGATATTCATCCCCCTGATCACTGAGCTCGTAATGGGCTTTAAATAGGCTTCGAAATGGAACCCCATTGAGTACATGAAATACGAACTTCATTAATATTCCAGCGGCCACGCCAATTAACAAATCAGTAGAAACGGTAACAATGATGGTTACTACGAAAATGACAAGTTGTTCTGATCCAATTTTGTAGGTTTTAAAAAATTCATTCGGGGAAGCTAACCGGTAGCCAACGGCAATCAGTAAGGCGGCCAAAGCGGTATTGGGAATCATTTCGATTACCGGGATGAACAGGAGCATCGCGATCAATAGGAAGAATCCATGAAAGAAGTTGCTCCATCGGGTACGGGCTCCAAAGGAGATGTTGGCCGAACTTCGCGCGACTTCCGAAATCATGGGCAACCCGCCCAATGCCGCTGAGAGTGCATTGCCGGCACCTACAGCCATCAAATCTTTATTCGGATTAGAAATGCGTTTCCACGGATCCAGACTATCAATGGCCTTAACTGTAAGCAATGATTCCAGGCTGTTAACAAATAGGAACATGAGCACATATTTCCAAAACACAAACGTACCAATCATTCCAAAGCTTGCATTGAACCCAACGTCACCCCAGAAGTCACCGATCTTCACCATGTCAAAGGCAGGTTCTGTATGTTTGAAGTCCATTAGCCACGCGAGCGGGATGGTGACCAACAGCACCACAATGGGGGCGGGTACTTTCTTCACTACTTTTCCTTTTAATAAGGGCAAACCAAAAATGATCAGCAAACTGATCATGCCTATTAGGGTAACCCGCACGTCTTCATGGACAATGGAATCCGGAATCATCTGAAATAGCTCCAAAGGTTCTTTTCCTTTTAGGGTTGCGGGATCAATTCCTAACAGAATATGAATTTGTTTGGAAAAGATGATTAACCCGATAGCGGCTAGCATACCATGAACTACTGAATGTGGAAAGAAATCACTGAGGGAACCAAAGCGCAGCCAACCCAAAAAGATTTGAATAAATGCGGCAACAAGAATGGCGCCTAAAGCAAAATGCCATCCTTCCAGGCCTCCACCCATTTCCATTACGGCTCCGGCACAGATAGTGATTAAACCGGCAGCGGGGCCCTTAATGGTAAGTCGGGAGCCTGCAAAAAAGCTTACAAATAATCCGCCAACCATGGCGGTAAGTACCCCCATAGCCGGAGGAAACTCACTGGCTTTGGCGATACCCAAACTTAAAGGGAGGGCAAGAAGAAAAACAAGGAACCCGGACACCGCATCGCCTGTCCAGTGTTGCTTCAATCCGGCCCATCCATCTTTCGGAATTTCTACTGTTTTCATTTTTTAGTGGGAGAACTGCTTCACCCGTTTTGAGATTGTTAAATAAGCAATTTGAAAGGGTATTCATAATCAGGAATACCAATACAGGCCGGTTGCCTGTTACCAAAAATGAAAATCAGATGAGGAGTACCCGATGTAACTGGTACAACGCAGGTTGGGTATTAAATCGCTCGCGGGGCAATGACCACGTAATGCGGGCAATTTCAAATTTTTGTAGTTGATTGAATACTTCAAAACAGCAACAGGTAGTCAGAATATCGTCTTTGCCTTCTTTTTCTTCACTCGTATTTTCTTCAAAGAGGAAATGAGCAAGTAAGTCGAGGGTAGGTATAGTTTCCGTTAACTGATTTTTAGTATAGACTTGATTGTGGGGTTGTGTAGCGGCTGTCAGTACCGATGGCACAAACAACTCCGCACAAAAAAGCAGGATGGCAAAGGCTTTCACAATTCGATTATACCTAAACCCCATGAAACGGAGGATTTTTTACAAAGGTGTAATTATTTTTTTGAATTCTGCTAAATCTTGTCCTGGATAGGATTAGCAACCGTTTGTTGAGAGTCATTTGGAGCAAAAAATAGCGGGCCTTTTGGAACCCGGTCCTCATTACCACCATTAGTAGCAACGTTTAGCCCTTGTTTGTGGATGAGGGATTTTTATACCTTTGTATTAATGAACAAGAGAAATTTTTTCCGCACACTCATTAGCCTTGTGCTGGTTTTCTTTCTGTTCGCGCCTATACTCTTAGGTTCATTGAGTGGAGGTTGGGGGGGGCCAAGTAAGCACAACACCCTGGCTAAATCCTCGGGTTCGCATACGAAATCCGACAGCCAGTTTTTGTTTGAAGAAAAGGAGAAAGAGGAAAAGGGTACCGAGAATGCTTTATCCATGCTCCCCATCATGTATGAGGTAGCCACCCTATCGACTTCATCTACCGACTCAATTATCTTGTTCCCCACGATTGACCACGTGGGTTTTTTCTTCGATACTCCGATTTATCTCTCCAAGAGGTCTCTGCTGATTTGATTAAGGCTTTCATTTTTTAGTGAGCCCTTGCGGGCTGCTTTTTTCATTATCAAATCATAGCGTTAAGCTACCTACTATGAAAGCTACTACTGAAACCCTATATAATGAGCATGAACTTTTGCATGCGTTGAAACATTACTTGCCTGCACAAGCTCCCCTTAAAGATTTTATTCATCACAATACGCTTCATGCTTTTCAACATTTAAAATTTAGCCATGCTATTTATAGCGCGTCCACCATTTTCGGATACCGCGTTTCACTTTCGTTGGCAGAATACCGGGCCTGCTTTAAACAAGGCCGCATTCAGGAGGCTGTGATTGATCGGATCATTACACAAAAAAAGGGTTCCGGCCAATTACCAATTTGGAAAGAGAAGATGTTAACGGGCCACTATCAGAAGGGAAGCCCAAGAATTGGATTGCTGCGCGCAGCCTGGAAACGCGAATACCAGATTGATCTCGACTCGCTGGTACATCCGCTATTATTCCGCGTGCTATGTTCCTATCTCGATCAGGGAATTTCGATATGGAATTTTCCGGTGTGGCACAAGGGCTTGATTGCCTCTATTCGCGAGATGGAGCGAGTGAGTTTTTCCAGTTTTTTCCGCGGTAAACGAGCGAAGAAGCTCTTGCTTGGAGGTCAGGCGGATATGCGCCACTTGTTGAAAATCCTGGTGGGCGATGAGAAACTCTATAAGCGATATTTATTTGATCAACAATTTGCGCATCAGGGTTGGTCAGGAATGGTAAGTACCGTAGAGGATCAACCTCAAACATTACTCGACCACAAAAAGATTTCTCTGCACGATCTGATCACGTTTGAATTATTATTAGAGATTGACGCATTGGATAGTGTGTTTGGTACAGAATGGAAACCCTTGTGTGAAACAGTCAGGGAGCCGCCCATTGATCTGTTTGCCGAAGTGCCCGTGACCGAATTGGATGAAGTGACCACCCTATGGCAGGAGGCGTTTGAATGGAGCTATTATGATGAAGTATTACGCGGAATACAAAGCGTGCCTCCGGGTAATGGCAAGCAAAGTAGCACTACGTTTCAGGCCCTCTTTTGTATTGATGACCGTGAATGTTCCTTGAGACGGTATTTGGAAAAGGTAGACCCTCATTGTGAAACCTTTGGTACTCCTGGTTTTTTTGGAGTTGAATTTTTCTTTCAACCGGATCATGGAAAATTTTATACCAAGCTTTGCCCTGCACCGGTTACTCCAAACTATCTGATTAAGGAAGTGGGGGTTCGCAGGAAGCATGAAAGGGATGCCCACTTTACAAAACATACCCACTCGCTTTTCCGGGGATGGCTCATTGCACAAACACTCGGTTTTTGGTCAGCATTTAAACTCTTCCTTAATATTTTCAAACCCTCAGTCAGTCCGGCTATGGCATCGTCCTTTCGGCATATGGAAAAGGAATCCCGATTGACGATCGAGAACAAGACGTTACAGAACCGTGAAAATAATTTACAAATCGGGTTTACCGTTCCGGAGATGGTAACGCGGGTGGAGGGTTTGCTGCGAAGTATCGGATTGGTGGAGAATTTTGCACCGGTGATTTATGTAATTGGTCATGGATCAAGCAGTGTAAACAATCCTCATTATGCGGCCTATGATTGCGGTGCCTGTTCTGGCAGGGCAGGTTCTGTTAACTCGCGCGTGATTTGCTACATGGCGAATCATTCTGAAGTGCGGGCCCTGTTACGGGAAATCGGTATTGCGATTCCGGATGCTACGCAATTCGTAGGAGGGTTGCATGATACCACCCGCGATGAAATTATGTTCTTTGATGAGGATTCATTAGTGCCTGCTAATAAAATTAATCATCGGGTAAATGAAGAAATATTTGTTCAGGCCCTGCACTTTAACGCCAAGGAACGCTCACGAAGGTTTGAATCAATCAATACGGATTTAAGCCCGGATGAAATTCATGAGCATGTTCGCATTCGTTCTGTATCACTCTTTGAACCACGACCAGAGCTTAATCATGCTACCAACTCACTTTGTATCATAGGGCGCAGATCATTAACAAAGCATCTTTTTCTTGATCGCAGATCGTTTCTGAATTCTTTTGACTATCGGGTGGATCCGGAAGGGAAGTACCTCTTACCCATTTTGAAAGCAGCAGCCCCGGTATGTGGTGGAATTAACCTGGAGTATTTCTTTTCTCGCGTAGATAACCAAAAGTTGGGTGCTGGAACCAAGCTTCCTCACAACGTAATGGGGTTGATTGGCGTAGCCAACGGAATTGATGGTGATTTGCGACCCGGTTTACCCAGCCAGATGATTGAGGTACATGACCCTGTTCGGCTGATGGTCGTAGTGGAGCATTTTCCGGAAGTGGTTCTCCAGACCATTCAAAAATCTCCGGAGACCTATGAGTGGTTCATCAATGAATGGGTCCATCTGGTAGCGATTGATCCGCTCACACATGAGTTGTTTTATTTTAAAGAAGGCCAGTTTACGAAGTACAACACCCTCAAGATTTCAGTTCCTCAGGTGGATGATGTGATGTCGCTTCTTGAAACTCATACTGAAAATATACCGGTTCATCTTATCCTGTAAGGAGTATGAGTCTTTTACTGCAAATCTTCATCTTTCTACCGGTACTTGGGTTCATCATCAGTTTGTTGATCCCTGGCAATAAGGAGACGCTGCTTTCCAAGATCGCATTTAGCACCGTAGGCCTGCACCTGGCTAGCTTTCAGATATTTTTAGTCTATTGGTTATGGAAAGGCCATCCAACTCTTAACCTGAAGGAAATCGTGATTTTTGAGACGGATCATTATGAATTCTTTGTTGATTTTTATTTTGATAAGATCACGGCCACCTACTTATTTGTTGGTTCGTTGCTCACCTTTCTCGTTACAATTTATAGCCGCTACTATTTGCATCGCGAGCCGGGGTATAAGCGATTCTTTAACACGATTTTATTCTTCTATCTGGGGTACACCATCACGATTTTCTCCGGCAACCTGGAAACCCTGTTTATCGGTTGGGAGGTACTCGGTATTTCCTCTTTCTTGTTAATTGCATTTTACCGCGATCGTTACTTGCCGGTGAAGAATGCGGTGAAAGTATTTTCGATCTATCGCGTGGGCGATGTGGGTCTGATCCTGGCGATGTGGATGAGCCACCATTTGTTTCATGAGAACATCACTTTTTTGAAACTCAGCAACTATGAGTTGGTGCACGAACATTTGCAAGCGCATAGCTGGATAGGAATCTTTATTTCGTTAATGATCTTGATTTCAGCGGCTGCCAAGTCTGCCCAGTTGCCTTTTTCTACCTGGCTGCCCCGGGCCATGGAGGGGCCAACCCCGTCCAGTGCGATTTTCTACGGTTCACTCTCTGTGCACATTGGGGTGTTTATTCTTTTACGAACCTTTCCGTTTTGGGAGCACCAACTTTCGGTACGCATTTTAATTGCTACGGTGGGATTGTTAACCAGTATTGTGGCGACCACAATTGCCCGAGTTCAATCTTCCGTAAAAAGTCAGATAGCGTATTCTTCGATTGCTCAAATTGGACTTATATTTATTGAAGTAGCTGCCGGTCTCGATTACCTGGCACTGTTCCACTTTGCAGGCAATGCATTTTTGCGCACGTATCAACTGTTGGTTTCTCCTTCGGTTGTCAGCTATCAAATTCGGGAACAGTTTTACAACTTTATACCCCGGCAACACACGCTCGAAGACTCCTTTCCAAAACGATTAGAGTATACACTTTACATGCTTAGTTTAAAGGAGTGGAATATCGATTCCTTTATGTACCGGTATTTGTGGAACCCTCTTAAATGGACGGGCCGCAAACTAAATTTTCTCGTAATGAATCAGGTGTTGTATTATCTTATTCCGATGTATTTGATCGGATTGTTCTGTGTATATAATAAAGACCTTATTCCTGAAACAGTACTACACGCGTTGCCTATCGGCTTTAGTTTCATCGGACTGGTATTTGTGCTGAAGTCGTTTACGGAACGCATCCACGCCCGCATGAGCTGGCTTCTGGTAGTAATGAATCATTTTTGGGTAGCATTGGCAGTAGCCTTTAACGAAAATTTCAGTTTCAATGAAATCCATTTGTATCTCATCGGTGTGGCGATTTCAGGTATTGTTGGTTACTGGATATTGTTCAATATGAAACAACGGGAAGGTACGGTGGATTTGAATCAGTTTCATGGCTACTCGTGGAAGCATCCGAAGTTAGCGTTGGTCTTTTTACTGGCTTGCCTGGGTGCATCCGGGTTTCCCATCACCCCAACCTTCATTGGGGAAGATTTGATCTTCTCGCACATTCACGAAAATCAGTTTGTGTTGGCCGCTTCGGTTGCGTTGAGCCTAATCCTGGATGGTCTTGCCATCATCCGAATTTATGCGCGAATATTTCTAGGCCCGCATGTGAAGTCGGTGTATGAAATGGCTTATCGCTCCAGTTAATAGAGTGGATAGTGACACTTTATAATAGCTCGTTCGCCAGGTTGGCTAACTCTGAACGTTCGCCCTTTTCCAAGGTAACGTGCGCATACAGCTCATGGTCTTTCAGTCGGTCGATCAAATACGAGAGGCCGTTACTCTGAGCATCAAGGTAAGGGGTATCAATCTGGTGAATATCTCCGGTAAAAATGATTTTCGTATTCTCACCGGCCCGGGTAATGATTGTTTTAACTTCGTGCGGGGTAAGGTTTTGAGCTTCATCCACAATGAAGCAAATATTCGATAAACTCCGACCCCGGATGTAGGCCAATGGCGTGATCACCAGTTTTTCATTGGTCACCATCTCCGTAATTTTCGAGTACTCCTTGTCGCTCTCGCTATACTGGTTTTGAATAAATTTTAAATTGTCCCAAAGTGGCTCCATGTAGGGATTTAATTTGGATTTGATATCCCCCGGCAAATACCCAATATCTTTATTGCTCAAGGGCACAATCGGCCTGGCCAGGTAAATTTGTTTGAACTCCCGTTTTTGTTCCAAGGCAGCCGCCAAGGCAATCAGGGTTTTACCCGTTCCAGCCACGCCTTGCATCGACACCAGTTTGATTTCTGGTTTTAGCACAGCATGAATTGCAAACGCCTGTTCAGCATTTCGTGGTTTAATGCCATAGGCATTTCTCTTCTCCACCTGCTCCACCATGCCATTGGCCGAGTTGAAAAATGCCAGCACGGACTTCTTACCACTTTTTAAAATATAATAGTGGTTCTTCATGGGCTTGTCCTTGCCCAGCACTTCTTCGGGTGGGCAATACCCTTTTTCATACATCAGGTTGATAATGGTCGGATCCACTTCTTCCACCACGGTGCGACCCGTGTGAAGGGAACTGATATTTTGAACTTTTCCGGTAGTGTAGTCTTCCGACTGCAACCCCAACGCCTTCGCTTTCAAGCGCAGGTTCACATCTTTCGAGACCAGGATTACCTTGCGTCCTTTCTCTTCTTTTTGCAAAAGGAGGGCTGAATTCAAGATGCGATGATCGGCTTTGTCCTCATTGAAGACTTTGTTGGCGTCAACCTGGCTGGTTCCACCCGTATCCATCACCACTTTAAAGTTTCCTTTGCCCTTCCCATTGATGGGATTCCAATGGTGGAGCATCTGGTCTTTCGCCAGCTTATCGATCAAGCGAATGAATTCACGGGCTTCAAAATTTTTGGTGTCATTGCCTTTTTTGAAATTATCCAGTTCCTCCAGCACTGTGATGGGGATGCCGATGTCGTGTTCATCAAAGTTGAGGATGCTGTTGTGTTCATAAATGATTACCGAAGTGTCAAGTACAAAAATTTTCTTCTCCTTGTCTTTCTTACTCATAGGGTCAGTTTAAAAAAAAAGCGAAGACACGTTTCTTACAGGGGTGTATATAATCCTTGCAAGTATGAAACGTACCTTCGCGACATCAATTCGATAGTCGAAATCTACTGAAAGGAGTTGATAAAAAGCAATAGCCAGCGGTAAACTTTTCGTTTCCAATCATCCAACTGTTCAAGTAGAAGCTGCTAAACCCTTGAATATAAATCTCCTTTTTCGGAAGCCGTTATTCTCATCACATTGGCCAGAACAAGTAAAATAAGTTTACGACTGGCCCGAAACCGGTTTAAGCCCGAGAACTTCATGTACTCAGCCAGGGTAATGGTGGCATGGTGTTCCAGGTATTCCATCAGCTTTTTTTCGGGTTCGCCAAACGTAAAATGAATGTCGCGCTTCTTTTTCGATCGCTTGATAATTTCCTGCATCTCCGCGCTGGCCTTAATGCTCATGTCGTTCGAACGAACAAACGTGTCGCGCTTGTCGGCAAGCACCTGAAAATGCGGACGTCTGTTACTGGGAGGTACATCAAAACGAACTACATACCGATTTTCGGAAATGGAGAAAACGGATTCCTGGTAAATCAACAACGGCCGGCATTGCCGCGTGAGCGCTTCAATTATAACGTGAACTTCTTCTTCCGGGTATTTAACCCCGGGAATAGAGCCGTCATCGTCAACACCGATCAGCAACGTGCCCCCCTCGGTATTGGCAAAGGCAATTAATTCGCGAACAATTTTTTCCGGATACGCGGCTTTTCGTTTAAACTCCAGGTGTAGGCCTTCGCCTTCCGCCACCAGTTTTTTAATTTCACGAAGGGGTTGAACGTCAGCGCTGGCCGTTGCCGAAGGCTTCATCGTCCTCCGATTCATCATCTTCATCTTTCGGCAAACTAAACATCCCACTCAGTAAATCTTTAAACTGAAGCCCCGAAGTAAGAGTGTGCTTGCTGATTAAACTGAATTCAGCCAAACCGTGCAATGCAAATTCCATAAGAAATAACTTCAATCCGGGGTCCTGCCCTTTATGAAACTCATTTATAAGATCCAGCAGCCCCGGTATGGACCGAAGTGTTTTTTCATAGTCGGCCTGGTTCATCTCATTGAGTAAATCAATAGCGTTTCCATCGCCAAACCAGGTGGTAATTTTTTTATAAGGACTCTTCTCTTTTTGCTTCCTGAATTTGTCAGGGTCTGGAAAATAATTTAAGAATTGAGTTCGGATAGCTTTGCCCACCAGGTTATGGGCCACAATTCCCGGTCCTTCCTGTTGGCCTTCATAAACGAGTTCCACCTTGCCGGTAATGGATGGCACCACACCAACAAAATCCGAAACCCGAATGGTGGTGCTTTTTTCATTATTCAACAAGGCCCTGCGTTCGGCTGCCGCCACCAGATTTTCAAATCCAGAGATGGTGAGGCGCGCAGAAACCCCACTCTTGGCATCCACAAACTCACTCTTTCGGGCTTCAAATGCAATTTGTTCGATCAGATCTTTAGCCACTTCGGGTACCGCGATCAGATTTTTTTGCTCCGTTCTGATTTTGGCCTCCTGTTGTGTGATTTTCTTGCTGATGTCAAGGGTTTTTGGATAGTGTGTAATAATCTGACTGTCGATCCGGTCTTTCAACGGGGTTACGATACTGCCTCGGTTGGTATAATCTTCCGGATTGGCAGTGAATACAAACTGAATGTCCAGGGGAAGTCGGATTTTAAAACCGCGAATCTGAACATCGCCTTCCTGTAAAATATTAAACAAGGCTACCTGAATCCGCGCTTGCAGGTCGGGTAATTCATTGATCACAAACAGACACCGGTGCGAACGAGGTATTAAACCAAAATGAATCACGCGTTCATCCGAATAGGGAAGCTTTAACGAAGCCGCTTTGATGGGGTCGACATCGCCAATCAAATCGGCAATGGAGACATCTGGGGTTGCCAGCTTTTCAGAATACCGCTCATCGCGGTGGAGCCAGTCGATTGGGGTTTGGTCGCCCAACTCAGTTACTTTGTCTTTTCCATAACGCGAAATCGGATGGAGCGGATCATCGTTCAATTCGGATCCTTCAATAACAGGAATGTATTCATCCAGCAACTGAATCATCAACCGGGCCAACCGGGTTTTGGCTTGCCCGCGCAACCCCAACAAATTGATATCATGTCCAGCCAGGATGGCCCGTTCGATGTCAGGAATCACCGTTTCTTCATATCCCCAAATGCCGGCAAAAACATTTTCCTTTTTGCGCAGTTTGGCAATCAGGTTGGTACGCAATTCATCTTTAATGGTTTTAAAGGTATACCCGGCTTGCTTTAGTTCTCCCAGTGTTTTGATTTTCATTTTGGTAGTTAATTGATGCTTGTTGGCTGATGGTGTTGTTTATGAATAACCATCAACAAACAACTTGCACTTATAAATTTTTTGTTCGGTTTCGTTTAAAGTCTTCAAACACCAGATTTCCCAATCCTTGTAAGCTGCTGTAATAGGCTTGTCCATTGTTTGCCTTTGTAAACTCTCTGACGAATGCTTTCAGGTAAGCATCGGTAGCAATCATGAACGTAGTTACCGGAATTTTTATTTTCCTAAGCTGGGTAGCTAAATCCAGCGTTTTGTTTAGAATTTTCTGATCTAAGCCGAAGCTGTTCTTATAATAGTTAATGCCTTGCTTAATGCATGTAGGTTTCCCATCCGTAATCATGAAAATCTGCTTGTTGGAATTTTTTCTCCTTCTGAGAATATCCATGGCCAATTCGAGTCCTGCTACGGTGTTTGTGTGGTACGGTCCAACCTGTAAGTACGGCAAATCTTTGATTTCAATTTGCCAGGCGTCATCGCCAAACACCAAAATATCGAGTGTGTCTTTTGGGTATTTTTTCGTAATCAGTTCGGCCAACGCCATGGCTACTTTCTTGGCAGGTGTAATCCGATCTTCTCCGTACAGGATCATCGAGTGCGAAATATCAATCATGAGCACCGTAGAAGTTTGTGTCTTGTACTCACTTTCAATAATTTCCAGGTCGTTTTCCGTCATGAAGAAGTCTTCCACACCGTGATTGATTTGCGCATTGCGTATTGAATCAGTCATGGAGATTTGCTCCAGTGTGTCTCCGAATTCATAGTCGCGTCTATCCGTGGTGGGTTCATCGCCCCGGCCGTTGTGAGGTGTTTTGTGCTCCCCGGATTTAGTTTTCTTCAGTTTCCCAAAAATTTCTTCCAGGGCCGATTGTCGCAGATTTTGTTCTGCCTTTGCCTTTAATTTGAATTCACCGGTGGGGCCATCTTCGGTGATGTATCCATTTCGTTTGAGGTCTTCAATAAAGTCCCCAATTCCATAATTCCCGTTGGTTAGTTTATACTGTTTGTCAACTTCGGTCAGCCATTGCAAGGCCTCTGCTACATTCCCCGAAGTAATGAGTAGGAGTTGCATAAATACCTTCAGCAACCGTTCGAAGTCGCTTTTGGCATCATCGGGCGGGGGAGTGTAGCTGGAAAATCGGTGACCGAGCATGGTTACAATAACGTCCTATTATAACCAATAATCTCTACATTCTGTTTCCGAAGCGTAAAAGGATTTCCGGTCAGCCGGAATTAATCAGGCGGTTGTCTTCTTGGGCATGTCCATCGTTCCGTAAATATAATCCCAAAGGGGGGAAGAGACTCCAAAAACCACCTCTCCGTCCTTGTAATGATGAATGCTGTGGTTCACCCACAAGGCCTTTAAGAAATTTTTTGGTGGCGAATAAGCATGTACCATATAGTGTACGGCCAGGTAGGATGCATACCCCACGATGAATCCTGGTAAAAAAGCAAAAACGAAATCACCCATGATCACTTTGAAGACCAGGAGTAGAATTGTTCCAAGGGTAATGCTGACCAGGGGCGGCATGGCCAACCGGTCTTTGTCCTTAGGAAACTCGTGGTGCACACCGTGCATGGTGTATTGCATTTTTACCCGCAACTCGGTATAGGTTTTCATATGAAAAACATACCGGTGCACATTGTATTCCACCCAGGTAAAGAAGATAAATCCCACCAGGAACAAACTCACTGTGGTAATAGGATTTAGGTTGGTATGGGTAACGTTCCAGTACAGCAAGCCCGTTGCATAACTAAAAAAAATCACCAACGGCACTGCAATGTGGGTGCGGCTTAACTTTTCGAGTATGGGATTATTGAAGAGCTGTTTGGTACCCGTGTTCCGGGGTTTGATCGCACTACTCATCGCCTCAAATTTTCACAAAAATAGCAATCGCCAATAATTTCGAAAAAGAGTGTCGGTTATCTTGTTGTTTCAACCGACCGGAGGGATGCCGTGCGCTTTAAAACGGCATCGTAATGCCGTTCATACAGGGGTAAAATGTTGGTTATATCAAACTCCTTGGCCCGGGCTAAGGCATTGGCTTTGAACCGCGGCAGGTTATTTTTATCCAAAACGAATAAGGCCTTGCGGGTCATATCTTCCACATCGCCCACATTGCTCATAAAACCCGTTACACCCTGAACATTCAATTCGGGAATTCCACCCGTATTGGATGAAATTACCGGAACCTCGCAAGCCATGGCTTCCAGGGCCGCCAACCCGAAACTTTCTTTTTCTGAGGGCATAAGGAACAGATCGGCCACAGATAGTACTTCTTCTACCGCTTCCTGTTTTCCTAAGAACCGAACTGCATCATTGATGCTCAGTTCGCGCGCCATGTTCTCGGCCATGTTTCTTTCAGGACCATCCCCAATCATCAGCAATTTGGATGGAATCTCTTTGTGAATATTATTGAAAACAGTAACAACATCATTTACGCGTTTTACCTTCCGAAAATTCGAGGTGTGAACGATCAACGCCTCCCCCTGTGGACAGATGGCCTTTTTAAAATGATCTTTCTTTTGTTTTTTGAACTTCTCCAGATCGATAAAATTCGGAATCACCTCAATTTCGCGTGTAATCTTAAAGGAATTATAGGTTTCCCGTTTCAGGTCTTCCGATACCGAGGTAACACCATCCGACTGGTTGATGCTGAAAGTTACTACAGGTTCGTAGGAAGCATCTTTGCCCACCAGGGTTATATCGGTTCCGTGCAAGGTGGTAACAACGGGGATGTAGATACCATGGGTTTTTAATATTTGCTTGGCCATGTACGCGGCCGATGCATGCGGAATGGCATAATGAACATGCAACAAATCGAGTTTTTCGTTTTTGACAACACTCACCATTTTACTGGCCAGTGCCAATTCGTAGGGGGGGTATTCAAATAACGGATACGATCTGAATTCAACTTCATGATAGAACAAATTCTCGTTCAAAAAATCCAACCGGCTCGGCTGACTGTATGTGATGAAGTGCACTTCATGTCCTTCTTTGGCCAATGCCTTCCCTAACTCAGTGGCAACTACACCACTTCCACCAAAGGTGGGATAACAGACAATCCCTATTTTCATTCCACAGACTTTTGCTCAAAGTTAAACCCGTTGCAGGTTACAATAGTTTCAGAATTCGTTAAAAGCTTGTTATTTTAATACTGTCGGTATTTGAAGATGGCTTTATAAATAACTTCCTGAATACGAGGACGGATATTGGCATTTAATAGTTTATTGTTGCCCATGTCCGGGTGTACTCTATTCGATAAGTAGACAAAGACAAGATTGAATTCCGGGTCGACCCAGATGCAAGTTCCGGTAAATCCTGTATGACCAAAGGTTTTTCTTGACGCGAATAAGGTGGTCGGTCCGGCCCAGTCGCTGGGCGTTGGTTTATCCCACCCCAATCCACGCCTGCTGGTCTCGTATTGTTTGTCAATAAACAAATCAATGGTTTCGGGTTTGAAGTAATGCTGCCCGCCATAGTTTCCTTTTTGCAACAACATCTGCCCCAATTTGGCTAAGTCATTGGCAGTTCCGAAGAGGCCGGCATGGCCGGCAATGTTTCCATGCATGGCAGCTCCCTGATCGTGCACATACCCCGTTAATAATTTTTTTCTAAACAATTTGTCATCTTCAGTAGGGGCAATCCGTTCAGCAGGAAATTTTTGAAGCGGCAGATACCCTAGCGTATAGGCTCCCAGGGGGTCATAGATATTTTGTTCCAGAAAATCTTCCATCGGCTGATTCAACATTTTTTCGGCCAGATGCTGAAGGATGTAAAAGCCCATGTCGCTGTACCGATAATCATACACCGTACGGGGCGGTTTCTCGCGAATTTTTGCTTTAATAATCCAATTCCATAAACTGTCTTTCATAGCTTTGGTGGCGTACAATCCATCGGCTACCGGATACGGATACTCCGCGTTACTTTCATGGTTGTAATATTCCGGCAACGGATTTCCATCTTTCACAGTTTGGGCCCAAAAAGGAAGAAAGGGCCAAAGACCAGCCTGGTGGGTGAGGATGTCCTTAATAATTAAGTCTTTCTTGTTGGAGTTCTTGAGTTCAGGCAAGTACACTGAAATTTTCTTATTCACGTCAATCAACCCTTTCTCATGCATAAACATCACGGTTTGCAGGGTGGCCGAAACTTTTGTTACCGAAGCCAGGTCGTAAATGGTTTTGTCCGTTACCGGGATTTGATTTTGATAGGTTAACCAACCGTAAGAGCGTTCATAAATTACTTTTCCATCTTTGGCTACCAACACGGTACTGCCCGGAGTGGCCCCACTATCAATGGCTTCGCGGGCAATGGCATCAATTTGTAGGAGCGTCTTACTGTCAATACCAACCGCTTCCGGTACTGTGTAAGCAAACCGATTCAGTGCTTCGGTTTGCAATCCATCGCCCGCTTGCCACACGGAAGAGACGGACACCGGAAGTTGACCCCTGGCGGCAAGTCCACCGAAGATAATCTGGGCCGTAATTTTCGGAGCCCAATCCTGATCGGTATAGGCCGTGATTAATACCGGCAATTGAGCCAGTTGATTCAACTCGTAAGGGTCCCCGAAGTGGCAGACAATCACTTGCTTGGTTTTTGTCAATTGAGTAAGGAATGAGATTTCAGCATGGGATATGCGGCTGCCGTCATAAAACAATCCAACAACTACCACCTCAACAGGAGTGAGGTTATTCTTTAAAGAGGTTGTGTCGTCACTATTTTGCAGTGTGTAGTGTTTGAAATACGCATACTTATCAAGGTAGTTCGTTAACTCATTGATTTCGGACTTGCCGATGGAAATGGAGGCAAACTGCCTTCCTTCGATCAAAGCAACCGGAAGAATCGAATGGTCATTATTTAATACCGTTACTGCTGCTTCGGCCAGTTGATGTTTTAGGAGAATGCCGGTAGGAGTTTGTAATCGGCTCACCAGATTATCCGGGTTGGCGGGTTGATAGTCGAATAACCCAGCCTGATATTTTGCATTCAAAATTTTCAGGACGGCCTCATTCAACCGGGCTTCCAGCACATGGTCCCTCCGGATGGCCCGTGCGATTTTTTTTAACGCATCCCCCAAGTCATCGGGTCCAATCAAAACATCATGGCCCATCAGCAACGCGAGTTTTTCAATTTCACCGTCTGGCTGATCACCAACCAGTTGCTGCAGGTGCGGAATTTCTCCCATCACCAAGCCTTTGAAATTCAGTTTCGCTTTCAACAGATCGCTCACAAATAATTCTGTAGCCCGATTTGCATCATCGGACAATTGATCGGTGAGATGGATGTGGCTGGTAAGAATCGCGTCCACGCCTTTATCTGAAAGCTGCTTAAAGACACTTAATCCAAGGGTGTCTATCTCGCCAAAATATTCGGTTGTCAATTGATCTTTTTTGCGAAGTACTTCTGCAACCGGTTGATACCGGTGGCCATGCTTCGCTGCTGCCAGCACTCCCCCGCGTTGTAAGCCCTGCATAAAGGTCACGGCCTTGCTGGCAGCACGGTTTGCATCATTGCCAAAGTAATTCAGGCCAACCGGATATACAGGTGTTGCTTCTTCAAAGTCAGCATGCGGTGCCAGGTTAAGATGAATGCCAAGGATTTTCATTTGACGCGCAATTTCACCACCCAATGTAAACAGTAAGTCATCCTGACCAACAGCCCCCAGCACTAGGGGTTTCTGAAAACTCAGGGTACTGTCCATGGTTTGCCCCAGGCCCCATTCCGCGCGCACGCCCACCAGCATCGGTAGCGGAGAAAGCTCCTGTAGTTTATTCACCAGGCTTACGTGACTTGAAGGTCCGCCCTGCGTTATAAGCAAACCTCCTGGTTTGTATGATTGGATCAGGTTGACCAGTTGTTCATTTTTATCCGCGTCTGCGTAGGTGGAGACCGGGATCATGAAGAGCTGTCCGATTTTTTCCTGGGTATTCAGCGTTTGAAAAACACTGTCCACCCATCGGGTTTTTGCCTCTTGTGCCTGTGAAGTAAAATGAATGAAAACGGAGAGTACCCCAAAGAAAACTTTTTTCAACATCGGCCCGTTCGATTTTTATACCTTTACCTTTCTTTACGCCAAAAATATAAACGATAACGAAAGAAGGGATGGTTTATTCGATGCGAAGCTACGTTTAGATTAAAAGAAAAGCTATGAAGTTTTTATCGTTATTCAACAAAACTCCGCAGTACCAACGGTTCAATTACACACCCCGGTTCTACGATCCGCAGAAAGAAGAAATGCAGGAGCGGGAAAACCGGATTAAGCTTGAGTTGGATCGCGAGCGGGGCATCGTCCCAGAATCCAGCGGAGATTATCGTTCTCGCATTTCGGGTTCGTTTCAGGCGGCCCGTAAACGAAGTAAGCCTGGTATTGGCGCCAATGCCATTATGATCCGATTAGGTGTGTTGTTATTTCTAACCGTATTTATTATCGCCTTTCTGGAGTGGGGGAAACCAGCGTTGTATTCATTATTTCTCTTTATTCCGGTTTACATCTATCTGAAATTTAAACGCAAGTAATCTCATTAATGCCTGACATCATTCACTTGCTTCCGGATTCCATCGCCAACCAGATTGCCGCAGGTGAAGTAGTGCAGCGTCCGGCATCGGCTGTCAAAGAGTTGATGGAAAACGCCATTGACGCTCAGGCAACACAACTAAAAGTTTTTGTAAAGGAAGCTGGTAAAACGCTGATTCAGATAATTGACAATGGTGCCGGCATGAGCGAAACGGATGCGCGCATGAGTCTCGAACGCCACGCCACTTCCAAAATCCGCACAGCCGATGATCTGTTCCGGTTGCGCACGATGGGGTTCCGAGGCGAAGCCCTGGCCTCAATTGCAGCGGTGTCACAATTTGAGATGAAAACCCGGCAAGGAGCTTCTGATCTGGGAACGCATCTGATTGTGGAGGCTTCGGAAGTAAAGAGCCAATCCCCAACCGCCTGCGAAAAGGGCACCAACATCAGTGTTAAAAATCTTTTCTTTAACATTCCAGCCCGCAGAAACTTTCTCAAGTCGAATCCCGTGGAGATGCGTCATATCATTGACGAATTTCAGCGACTTGCGCTGGCACACCCTTCCGTGGCGTTTCAACTCCGTCACGATGAGGAATTGATCTATGACCTCACTCCCTCTAAGTTGAGTCAGCGAATTGTAACGTTGTTCGGAAAATCGTTTCAAGAGCAATTAGCACCCTGCCAGGAAGAAACTTCTCTCGTAAAAATAACAGGCTACATCGGCCGTCCTGAATCGGCTCGCAAAACCCGGGGTGAACAATTTATTTTTGTTAATCAACGCTACATCCGCAACAACTATTTGAACCATGCCGTTACCAGTGCATTCGAAGGATTGTTGCCGGAGGGTAATTTTCCATTTTACGTGTTGTTTATAGAAATTGATCCCAAACACATTGACGTAAACGTTCATCCGACCAAAACAGAAATCAAGTTTGATGATGAGCGGGCGGTATATGGCGTGGTATGGTCGGCTGTAAAACAAGCGTTGGGGGCCCATAACCTGGCACCGGCTATCGATTTTAAAGCCGATGTAAACCTGGTAGGTAAATTGAATCAAAGCCTTACCAAGGAGCAATACCTGGATGAGCAATTCTCTTCATTAAACCGCTCCAACCTGCAACACTGGGAAAAACTTTTTGAAACCGAAGTGCCGCAATCACAACTCTTTAAAAAGACAGAACCTGACAGCACCGTACTCCGGTTTGAAAGTTCATTGAATAAAAATGAGACGGAGCGAGCAGAGGAGGAACATGGACTTTTTCAATTTCAACAGAAATACATCATCCGCGCTTCAAAAAGCGGACTCATGATCATTGATCAACAGGCCGCGCACGAGCGGGTGTTGTTTGAAAAATTTATCGACCGGCTGAAAGGAACTCCGGGCAATTCGCAACAAAGTCTGTTCCCTCAAACAGTTACACTCACGGCTTCGGATTTTGCCTTGGCGCTGGAAGTACAACAGGAATTGATTTCCCTGGGTTTTCGGTTCGAGATTTTTGGTAAAAGCGCCTTGTTGGTTACGGGCATTCCAGCCGGGGTTGCCGGATCCGAAAAGGAACTGTTCGAAGGATTGCTAGAGCAATTCAAAAAAAATCAATCTGAATTACAATTGCCGGTTCGCGATAATCTCGCCCTTGCCCTTGCCAAGCGAGCCGCGGTGAAATCCGGTCAGAAACTTGAAATGGAGGAAATCCAATCCATTGTGGCCGGGTTGTTTTCCTGTTCCAAGCCTAATTTTTCTCCCGATGGACGCCCAACATTTTTTACTTTTGAAACGTCTAAGATAGAAAGTTACTTTACCCGATAATCCAGGAGCATGTTTCGACTTACACCCTTGGTCAGAAATCTGATCATTATCAACGTAGTTGTTTTTCTGAGCCAGAATTTGTTAAGCAATCTTCATTTAACTGAATATTTATCCCTGTGGAGCATTCATTCTCCTTATTTTAAACCGTATCAGTTTTTTACCTACATGTTTGCCCATGGTGGGTTTGGTCACATCTTCTTTAACATGCTGGCATTGGCTTCGTTTGCCCCGATTTTGGAAAGCTACTGGGGTGAGAAGAAGCTGCTAACGTTCTATTTGGCAACCGGAATCGGTGCCGGAGTGATCTATGCTGCGGTAAACTATTTTCTTGGTACGAGCGCAGGGGGCATTATGCTGGGTGCATCTGGGGCGATTTATGGAATCCTGATGGCCTTCGGGATGATTTTTCCGAATATGGAACTGATGCTTCTTTTTCCACCCGTGCCCATCAAAGCCAAGTACATGGTCTTCATCATGGGGTTCATTACCTATGCCTTGGATCGCAGTGGCACCGTTGCCCACTTAGCACACTTTGGGGGAGCCTTTGTGGCCTTCATTATCATTAGCATTTGGCGCGGACAGGGAAGGGACCGCGGCTGGTAACTTCCCACAATAAAATCTGTTATCTTGAGGTAATAAACGATCGGGATTGTGTTAGACGAGTTTAAAAATGCTTTTCAGCGGACCAATAATGCCCATGTACAGTTGATTTTCATCAACGTGCTGGTGTTTTTGGTACTCGCTGTGTTATTGGTTTTTTCAACAGCTTCCGGGTATCCCGATTTCTTTGACGCGATACACAGACAACTGTCCATTCCGGCTCCCTTTTTAACGTTTTTAATCAAGCCTTGGACCATCATCACCTATTCCTTTGTTCATGACCTCAGCGGCATTTTTCATATTCTGTTTAATATGCTGGCACTTTATTGGTTCGGCAAATTATTCGTGGAATACCTGGGCAGTGATAAGTTGATAGCCTTGTATGTGTTGGGAGCCTTGGCCGGGGGCGTCTTCTACTTGCTGGTTTATAATACCATTCCATTTTATGAAACGCGAATTCCCGGAGGCGGCATGGTGGGCGCTTCGGCAGCGGTGTATGCGGTGTTGGTGGCTACCGCCACGTTATTGCCGGATTATACGTTCTTTCTTTTATTCCTGGGTCCGGTACGGATCAAATACATTGCGCTGGTATACATTGTCATCTCCTTTCTTGGTTCCATTGGCGGAAATGCAGGGGGCAACATCGCGCACCTGGGCGGTGCGTTGATGGGATACATTTATATAAAGCAACTGCAAGTAGGAGTTAACTGGGGCGGTTGGATTACCGTGGTGATTGATTGGATTAAGAATTTGTTTGGCGCAAGTCCTAAAGTGAAAGTGACGTATCGAAAGACTGAAAAGCAAGCGGCTCCCCCCACATCAAAAGCTGCCAAGGCAAGCCAGGATGAAATCGATGCCATCCTCGATAAAATTTCCGACCGGGGTTACGAAAGCCTGACGAAAGAGGAGAAAGAGAAGCTATTTAATGCGAGCAAAAAGTGATCAGTCTTTCAACGCAAAGAACTGAATCATCAGATTAACAATTTCTTCCTGATTGGTAAGGTACATGGCTTCGGGATTGCTGATATTAAACCGTTCCAGTTTTTTCAAATACGTGGCCTCGGTGATTCCATAAAGATCCATCAACTGCTTTTTTACTTCGGGTGAGCTGATCGTTTTTCGATAGACTTCGGTTTTGGAAAGTTCATCGCGCTTTGGTTTGGTCTTGTCCTTGTTGCCCAACCCTATGGTAATGCCGGGGCCAAAGGTGGCCACGGAATTGGGATCCGGTTCCAGGGGTTGATTCTTTAGTTTAACCTGGGTATTGGCTGGCAGCTCTTTTTTCCAGTCATCGACACCTTCCACGTTCAAATCATTATAGATCGTTACGTCTTTCAGCATTCTGGCATCCTCGGCCAGGATGATTTTTAAGTTCTCTTCGCTTCTTTTTGAGTGAAAGAAGATCGCCTTATACCCCAACCGCGTAAATATGAGGGTATCCTTTATTGAACAGGCAATCGCAAATTTGCCGTTTTCAGAAGTGGATTGACCCACATTCTTTCCTTTGATTTGAATCGCTACATAAGGCAAAGGCTGAAATGTGGCAGAGTCTAACACTGTACCGGAGAGGATGATTTCACCTGGCTGAGCAAGGGTTGCTAAGCTCGCTAATAACAGGAAACAAATAAGGAAGAACTTCACAGTGTGGTTTATAGTAAGGATGACGGTCGACTCGCTTTAGTTTCAGGATTTGTTGGCTAATTGTCCGCACGCAGCATCGATATCTTTACCACGACTTTTGCGGATGCGCGTGGTAATGCCCTGCTTTTCCAATACATCCATGTACATGGCGAGAACCTCATCGGACGCCTGTTGAAATTCACCTTCATCAATGGGGTTATATTCAATCAGGTTCACCTTGGAAGGAACACGCTTGCAAAACTTCAACAATGCCTGGGCATGCTCAGGGGTATCGTTAATTCCCTTCCATACCACGTACTCAAACGTAACCTTGCTTTTTGTTTTCTGATACCAATACTCCAACGCATCGCCCAAATCTTCGAGCGGGTTGGTATCATTGATCGGCATGATGGACGAGCGGGTTTCATTGAGGGCAGCATGTAACGAAACAGCTAAATTGAATTTCACCTGATCATCCGCCATTTTTTTAATCATTTTAGCAATGCCTACGGTGGATACGGTAATCCGCCTGCTCGCCATGTTCAATCCCTTTTGGGAGGTTATTTTTTCAATAGCCGCAGTTACATTGGCATAATTTAGCAGGGGTTCGCCCATGCCCATGAACACGATGTTGGTCAGCGGTCTGCCAAAGAAAAGTTCAGCCTGTTCTTTAATGGCCGCCACCTGATCATAAATTTCATCCGGACTTAAGTTTCGTTGACGCTTTAATCGGGCCGTAGCACAGAACGCACAGGCCAGGCTGCACCCCACTTGCGATGAAACGCAGGCGGTAATTCGTTTCTCTGTTGGAATTAACACCGACTCCACCACCAACCCATCGTGCAACGTAACGGCATTCTTAATGGTGCCATCGGCACTCCGTTGCATGGTATCAACCTTGATATGATTAATAACGAAGTTCGCCTTCAACAGCTCCCGGGTTTCCAATGAAAGGTTGGTCATCTGATCAAAACTCTTGGCCGACTTCATCCAGAGCCATTCATACACCTGTTGGGCGCGAAATGCTTTATCGCCCCGTTCTACGAAAAAGGCCTTTAACTCCTCCAGCTTGAGTTTGCGAATATCCCGCTTGCTTACCACCAGCTCGGTCATGCTATTTAATACGGATGTAGGTTCTTGTTTCACAATCTTTCAAGGCATTGTGAAAACGCAGGGTGGTAGCGGAGAGTTCATCGATAAGGTAGCGCTGGGTAATGATGCCCGACTTCTTATCCAGAAACTGCAATTCTTGTCCCGACAATTGGTACTTAAAGGCAGCCAAGTCAGAACCTTTCTTTTTACCCTGCGATTGAATAGTCTCCTCACCTTTGCCTTTGGCATCCAGGGTTAGTATCCTGCCGATGGCATTGCGGGATGCACCCATCGATCCTTTCAGTTCTTTTTCCGTTTCACTTTCTTCCAGCTGACTTTGGAAACAGGTTTTCTCTTCCGTGAGTTGCCAGGTTCCTACCAGCGACTGTCCTGTCGCATAAATACCAGATACTAAGCAAAGCACAATGATGATTTGGGTTTTCATGGCGTTGTAATTGGGTTACAAAATTAAACGATCCTTTTATCTATTTATGGATTCCTACAAAGTCTTTGAGATTAGGCGATAATCCCCGTATTTTTCCGGCCTCTAAATCACCTATGGAAAAGAGTAATGCCATCATCATCACAGCCGGATTCCTGGACAGCAACAATGGTAAAACTGCACATGGATTAATCCGGGGCACCGACCGGTATACGATTGTGGGAGTAATTGACAACAAGCATGCCGGAAAAGATGCCGGTGAAGTGCTGGATGGTAAGAAAAAAGGGATCCCGGTCTTCAACTCCATAGAGGAGTTTGCCAAAACCTCGAAACAACCTGCAAAGTATTGCATCATTGGGGTGGCAACGAAAGGTGGTGTGATCCCGGATTCTTTACGTGCAACCCTAAAGGATGGATTGGTGCATGGTTATGGGTTGGTGAATGGTTTACACGAATACATCTCGGATATACCCGAGTTGGCTGATTTTGCCCGTTCGCGTGGCCTTGAAATCATCGATGTTCGTAAACCCAAGAAATTTAAAGATCTCCATTTCTGGTCAGGCAAAATTAAAAACGTGCATTGCCCCAAGGTAGCTGTGTTGGGTACCGATTGTGCGCTGGGAAAAAGAACCACTACCCGGTTTTTGGTTGAGGAGATGAGAAAAGCTGGTTATAAAGCTGAGATGATTTACACCGGCCAAACCGGTTGGATGCAAGGTGCCAAATACGGGTTTGTGTTTGACAGCACCCTCAACGATTTTATCTCCGGAGAAATGGAAAACGCTATCGTTCAGTGCTGGGAAGAAGCCAAGCCCGATATTATTTTTATTGAAGGTCAGTCGTCCCTGCGCAATCCGAGCGGGCCGGCCGGGGCGGAGTGGATCGTTTCGGCCGATGCCAATGTGGTGGTCTTACAGCATAATCCTGCGCGTAAAAAGTACAAGGGCCTCGAAGACTACCCGGCCAACATACCCTCCATTAAAGAGGAAATTGAATTAATAAAAATCTACGGGGCGGCCACCGTGGCGCTCACCGTGAATACGGATAAGATGTCACCGACCGAAGCACGGGCCTATGCTGCTGAAAGTGAAAAGGAATTGAATATTCCGGTCGTGCTTCCGTTGGAAGATGGGGTGGAGCGGCTTGTGCCGATTTTCAAAGACCTGATTGACAAATCCATTGCCCAGGTTTAGCTACTAAATAACCGTTCATGAAAATTAAGGATATCAAAGTCTGGTCAGCCGATCTGGGCAATACCAAACCATATACGATTGCTTTTAAAACAGTGGATGAAGTGCTGAATGCCTTTGTTGAGATCACATTGGAGAACGGGATCACCGGCATCGGAGCCGGAAACCCCAGCGAATACGTAACCGGGGAAAGTTTTGAACACTGCAAACAAGCCCTTCAGGAAAAGAACATCCAGTTTTTACTGGGTCGCGATATCCGCGAAGTGCATCAACTCGCATTCGAAGTTTGGCAAAAGTTGCCGGCCAATCCAGCAGCCCGGGCCGCTCTTGACATTGCCCTGTTCGATGCCTTCACAAAATTTCTGAATGTCCCCTTGGTTAAATTCCTCGGGCAAAAAATAAAATCACTACCCACTTCGAATACAATCGGTATTAAGAATGTGGAAGAGACCTTGAAGGAGGCCCGGGAGTATGGCGACCGTGGGTTCACCGTATTGAAAGTAAAGTTGGGCAAAGACCTGGAAGAGGACATTGAACGGTTGGTGAAATTGCGGGAAACATTCGGTAATAAGTTTGTGATCCGTATTGATGCCAACCAGGGGTATACGCCTGCACAAACCATTGCATTTTATAATCGCACCAAACACCTCCATATCGAGTTGATCGAACAACCGCTGAAAGCCCGACAGGTGGAGGAAACCCGGGCCCTGCCCGAGGAGATCCGGAAAATGATTGCGGCAGATGAATCGCTCATCACACCCAAAGATGCCTTTGAACTGGTAAAGCTTCCCGTAGCCACGGGCATCTTTAATATCAAGCTTATGAAGTGTGGTGGGGTCAGTCAGGCCTTGAAGATTGCCGACATCGGCTATCAGGCTGGAGTGGATTTATTCTGGGGATGCAATGATGAGAGTATTGTCAGCATAACAGCCGCCCTGCATACAGCCTTTGCCTGTGCTAATACAAAGTACATTGATCTGGACGGAAGCCTTGACCTGGCCAAGGATGAAGTGAAAGGTGGGTTTGTTTTGAAGGAAGGAGTGATGTATTGTTCGGAGAAACCGGGATTGGGAGTGGAGCGGCTTTAATCGGAAAGCTTCTTTAATAACTGGCTGACCGCGCTGTAAGTAAATTCTTTGGAGTCCATAAATAACGTCCAAACAAATCCATTATCAAGAGCGCGTACATTAATTCTAATAGGTGCTTCTTGGCGAAACTCATACCCACTTCGCTCCAACGCATTTTTAGTCCATAAATATTCATAACCCGAGCCCATTAATTGCACCGAAATATTTCGATAAGGGGTGTGGGTCATCTTGCCGGTTTTTAAATCAAAACCTTTGAATTGGAAGACGTCATCAAACGTCCCATTCAAAACCAGGTCTTCGGGGATTCCTTCTACAATTTTTTTATCGGGGGTGGCCAGCCAGATCCGGTCGGCAGTTTGCAGGGCAAGGTCCAGTTCATGGGTGGCCACCAAAATGGTTTTGCCGGCATTGCGCGAAAGGCTTCGCAGCAGGTTCATGATCTCCACTCTATTATTAAGGTCAAGGTGGGCGGTGGGTTCGTCCAGCAACAGCACGGTAGTATCCTGGGCCAGGGCTTTTGCAATCATGGCCATTTGAATTTGCCCATCACTGAGTTCCACGAGCCGCTTGTCTATAATATGTTCCAGCCGTACTTGTTGGATGGCAGCATCAATGATTTGAGAATCGCGGAGAGTTAAGGAAAGATTCCAATCGAGATAGGGGTAGCGGCCATAGGTAACCAGGTCTCGTACCGTCATGAGTGCTGAGTTGATCCGGTCAGTGAGGACCAGGGCGGCTTCCTGTGTACGATGTATCTTTCCATCCAACGGTTTGTGTATTCCTGCCAGTGTTTTGATCAGTGTTGTCTTACCAATACCATTCGAACCCATAAAGCACACCAATTCGCCTGATCGCAGTTCGAGGGAAAGTGACTCGAACAACTGAATCGTTTCAGTTTCCTTTTTGTATCCAACCACCAGGTCGGTCGTTTGAAGTGCTATGGCAGGTAAATCAGACACTGATGCGTTTGGCTTTAATGACCATCCAGATAACAACGGGGGCGCCAATCAATGAAGTAACGGCATTGAGGGGAAGTATTTGAGTGCTTCCGGGTAATTGGGCCAACACATCACAAACCAAAAGCAACACCGCACCGCCCAGGACCACAGCCGGAATCAGAACTTTGTGATTGGTTACCGGAAGGATCAGTCTTACCAAATGCGGTACTGCCAAACCCACAAAGGCGATGGGTCCGCAAAACGCAGTGACGGCACCCGTCATCAACCCGGTTGCAACCACTATCCAGAACCGCGCCTGTTTTATGTTTACCCGTAATCCCGCTGCATAGTTTTCCCCCAATAGCAAACTGTTTAACGGTTTGATCAGGGTGTAACTCATCGCCACCCCTACCAAAACCAGAATTGATAACACCACTAGTTCTGGCCACTCGGTACCACCCACACTGCCCATCATCCAAATTACAAAAGCCTGCAAGTCGCTTGCCTGGCTGGTGAATTGCAGTACATTAACCAGTGCCGAGGAAGCGGCACTCACCATTAACCCGACAATCAACAGCGCGGTATTGTCTTTCACGTAACGCGCTATGAAAATGATCAGGATAAAAACCAGAATGCCGCCTACGCTGGCCGCGATAGCAACACTCCATGGACTTTGAAACAAGGCATTATTTAAACCCGGGGTAAGGGTGCCGATCATCAACAACAAGGCCACCAGTAAACTCGACCCTGATGTAAGTCCCAGCACGTCCGGACCGGCCAACGGATTTCTAAACAGGGTTTGCATTAATAGCCCACCGGTGGCCAACGCTCCGCCCGCCAACACGCAGGTCAAGGCTTTGGGAATCCTAAACTGCCACAGGATATCCGCAGCAACGCCAGTATCTGCTACAAAGCTCTGGAGCAATTTGCCCAACGGAATAGTGACACTGCCCATGGATATGTTTAGAAGAAATGTGATGGCCAACAACCCGAACATGCTTATCAGGGCCCTTGCGGTATTCGGTCGTTTCATCAAAATCAGGTCAATTGATCGCAAACGTAAGACCTTTTTAAAGTTTGCAGAAATTGGATTTTCACAGCCCAAATCACGCCCTTTTTGAAGTGATTGGATCCGATGCCAAGCAGACTGAAAATGAAGGAGTTACAAGAGCAAGTACCGTTGGAAATAGCGCTGCTGTTGTGATTTCCTCATTTTTTTGAAAGGCCCACTTGGTAGCTAAGCTTTAGTTCCTATCTTTGCAGTCCTTTTTGCGGTACAAAACCCGCAAAACGGGTTAAAAACAAGTAAAATAGGTTTCAACCATGCCTGGAATTATCGGACGAAAAGTAGGAATGACCAGCGTATTTGGCGCAGATGGCCAGAATATCGCGGTAACGGTCATTGAAGCAGGCCCTTGTGTTGTCACTCAGGTTAAAAACACTGAGACTGATGGCTACCGGGCTGTGCAGCTTTCTTTCGCAGAGCGAAAGGAAAAGAATACTCCCAAGCCGCTGGTTGGTCATTTCAAAAAAGCCAACACCAGCCCTAAAAAATCTACAGTTGAATTCAGAGACTTCCGCAAGGAGTTCGATGGCATTGTAGAGCTTGGAAAAGAGATTAAAGTACAAGATGTATTTGCCGAAGGTGACTTTGTCGATGCAGTAGGTACTTCCAAGGGAAAAGGCTTTCAGGGAGTAGTGAAGCGCTACGGATTTAGTGGCGTTGGTGGTCAGACTCACGGTCAGCACAACCGCTTACGGGCGCCTGGTTCCATGGGTAACGCATCGTTTGCGTCCCGGGTAATCAAGGGCAAGCGTTTGCCGGGCCGCATGGGTACCGACCGCGTAAAGGTTACCAACCTGAAGGTGGTAAAGATCCTCGCTGACAAGAATTTGATTTTGGTTAGCGGTTCTGTTCCGGGCGCAAAGAATTCAACCATAATCCTGCAGAAGTAATGGACATAGCAGTTGTAAAATCCAGCGGTGAAAACACAGGCCGCAAAGTGAACCTTACTACAGAGGTTTTTGGTATTGAACCGAATGATCATGCTATTTGGTTAGACGTAAAGAGTTTCCTTGCCAATCACCGTCAGGGAACACACAAGTCCAAGCAGCGTAATGAAATTACCGGTTCTTCCAAGAAGTTGAAGAAGCAGAAAGGTACCGGTGGTGCCCGGGCGGGTAATATTAAGAACCCTCAGTTCAAAGGTGGTGGTCGTGTATTCGGTCCTACCCCGCGCGACTACTCGTTCAAGTTAAATAAGAAGGTAAAAGACCTGGCTCGCAAGTCGGCCCTTACCTACAAGGCAAAGGACAATCAGATTGCTGTGGTGGAGGATTTCAATTTCGAAGCACCGAAGACCAAGCAGTACATTACCTTGTTGAAGTCGCTCGCTGCGCAGGATAAGAAGACGTTGCTGGTGTTGCCAGAGGTAAAGAAGAACATTGTGCTTGCCGGAAGAAACCTGCAGAACTCCAAGATCATCACTGCCGATCAGATCAATACCTACGATGTGATGAATGCTGATCAACTGATTCTGGTGGAGAGTTCATTATCAAAGATCGACAGCTTATTAAATAAACAGTAATCTCATGAGTATCTTAAAACGACCCCTGGTTACTGAAAAAGTTTCTGCCCTGAATGAGAAAGGCAAGTACGGCTTCATTGTGGATGCCGCTGCCAACAAGGTGGAAATCAAGAATGCAGTAGAAAAGATGTATGGTGTAAACGTAGAACGTGTTAACACCATTAATGTGCTGGGCAAATTCAAGAGCCGCTTCACCAAAGCCGGTGTATTGTCAGGACGTAAGCCCAGTTATAAGAAAGCCATTGTCACACTGGCTTCCGGAGAAGTAATTGATTTTTATAGCAACGTATAATTTTTGAGCAATGGCGTTGAAAAAACTTAGACCCGTAACTGCAGGCACCCGGCACCGGTTGTCACCCGGTTTCGAGGATATTACAGAAAGCAAGCCTGAAAAGTCGCTGGTGACTACCATCAAGAAGACGGGCGGGCGCAATAACGTAGGCCGGATGACCATGCGCTACATTGGCGGTGGTCATAAGCAGAAGATTCGGTTGGTGGATTTTAAGCGCGATCGCTTCGGAATCCCGGCTGTTGTAAAATCCATTGAGTACGATCCTACCCGTACGGCCCGAATCGCTAAGCTATTCTATGCTGACGGACATAAATCCTACATCCTGGCTCCGCAAGGAATTAAGGTTGGCCAAACGATTCTCTCTGGAGACGACATTGCACCCGAAGTAGGAAATGCATTGCCGTTGTCAAAGATTCCGATTGGTACGATCGTTCACAATGTTGAGTTAAAGCCGGGTACAGGTGCATCCATTGCACGCAGTGCTGGTGCCTTTGTCCAGTTGGTTGCCCGGGAAGCTGTTTATGCTACGCTAAAGATGCCTTCTGGCGAGTTGAGAAATGTATTGGTGAACTGCCTGGCTACGGTGGGTGCAGTTTCCAATGCCGAACACATGAACGAGAGTGTAGGCAAGGCCGGCCGGAGCCGTTGGAGAGGAGTTCGTCCGCGTACCCGTGCGGTAGCGATGAACCCGGTTGATCACCCGATGGGGGGTGGTGAAGGCCGCGCTTCCGGAGGTCATCCAAGATCCCGCAAGGGCTTGTTGGCGAAGGGTAAGAAAACCCGTCACCCGAAGAAGTATTCTGATGGTTTAATCATTGCAAGAAGGAAGAAATAATTATGGGAAGGTCAGTAAAAAAAGGTCCGTATTTAGATGCCCGCCTCGGCAAGAAGGTTCAGGCGATGGAGCAGTCTGGCAAAAAGTCGGTGATCAAAACCTGGTCGCGCAGATCAACCATTACTCCGGATTGCATTGGTCACACGTTTGCCGTGCACAACGGTAACAAGTTCATTCCTGTGTATGTAACGGAGAACATGGTGGGTCATAAGTTGGGTGAATTTGCACCGACCCGCACGTTCAAAGGGCATTCGGGCAACAACAAGACGGAAGTAAAGTAATCAGGTTTTAATACGATAGATTCCTGAACATGGAAACAGTAAAGAAGACAAAGAGATCGGTAGTAAAGCGGGAGAAAATCAAAGCGGTTAAAGAAGCCGCGAAACAAGGACCTGCTACTGCTTATTTAAATGATGTTCCGACTTCACCCCGCAAAATGCGGTTGGTGGCCAATCTGATTCGTGGTGAGCGGGTGAGCAAGGCGTTGAACATTTTAAAATATGAGGCGCAGCATGCTTCTGCTAAGATGGAAAAACTGCTGTTGTCGGCTATCAGCAGCTGGGAGGCCAAGAACAGCGATGTGAAGTTGGAAGAGGCTGATCTCTTTGTGAAGGAGGTATTCGTAGACGGTGGTCGCATTCTGAAGCGCCTGAGACCGGCACCGCAGGGTCGTGCACATCGCGTTCGGAAGAGATCCAATCACGTAACATTAACAGTAGACCGTATGCCAGCCAAGGCTGAGGTGACTAAGTCAGAATCAAAAGAAACGAAAGAATAATGGGACAAAAGATTAACCCGGTAGGTTTCAGATTAGGCATCGTACGGGGATGGGATTCCAGTTGGTTTGGTGGAAACTCCTTCTCTGATAAATTGGTGGAAGACCAGAAGATCAGAAAGTATGTGGATGCCCGTATTCAAAAGGGAGGAATCTCCAAAGTAGTGATTGAGCGTACCTTAAAGCGCATCACCTTAACGATTCACACCGCCCGCCCGGGAGTTGTTATCGGAAAAGGAGGCAATGAGGTTGACAAGATCAAGGAAGAATTGAAGAAACTTACCAACAAAGATGTTCAAATCAACATCTACGAAATCAAGCGTCCGGAGTTGGATGCAAGGTTGGTGGGTGAATCTATTGCCCAGCAATTGGAAGCCCGGATTTCGTATCGCAGAGCCATGAAGCAAGCCATTGCTTCCACCATGCGCGTAGGAGCAGAGGGTATCAAAGTGAAGTTATCAGGACGTTTGGCCGGAGCCGATATGGCACGGACAGAACAATATAAAGAAGGCCGCATTCCGTTGCATACACTTCGTGCCGACATCGATTATGCTATTTCAGAAGCACAAACCGTGTATGGAAAGATTGGCATTAAGGTATGGATCTTCAAAGGCGAAGTGTATGGCAAGCGCGACCTATCCCCGAATGTGGGCATGGTCAGCAATGCACCGGGAGAGAACAAACCCGGGCAGGCCGGTGGTGGCGACCGCAGAAGAGGCGGTGATCGTGGTGGCAGAAGCGAGCGCGGTGGTGATCGTGGTGAAAGAAGAGCAAAGAAATAATTTGAGAACAGTAAATAGTTAGGAATCATGTTACAGCCTAAACGGACGAAATTCAGAAAGATGCAGAAGGGAAAGGTAAAAGGCATGGCCACCCGTGGTCATCAGATTGCCTTTGGATCCTTTGCATTAAAGGCTCTTGAGCCCGGTTGGATTACAGCCCGTCAATTAGAAGCCGCTCGTGTTGCCGTAACCCGGGCCATGAAGCGTGAAGGACAGGTGTGGATTCGCATCTTCCCCGACAAGCCCATTACCCGCAAGCCTGCTGAAGTGCGTATGGGTAAAGGGAAAGGAGCTCCTGAATATTGGGTAGCGGTTATTAAGCCGGGTACCATCCTGTTCGAGGCGGGTGGAGTAACCATGGCCACAGCAAAAGAAGCGCTGGCATTGGCCGATGGTAAGTTACCCATCAAGACACGCTTTACAGTTAGCAGAGATTACGTAGAACAAGCAGCAAAATGAAAAACGCAGAGATCAAAGGATTGACTCTTCCGGAGTTAAATGAAAAGATTGGCAGCGAGCAGGAAGCGTTGCGCAAACTGAAGTTTGCACACCAGGTTTCCGCGATTGAAAACCCCATGCGGATTAAAGAAACCCGCAGGTTGATTGCCCGCCTGAAGACCGAATTGAAAGCAAAAGAAACTCAAAAATAAGTTGTCATGGAGACGGCAAGGAATTTAAGAAAAGAAAGAGTCGGGAAAGTGGTGAGCAATAAAATGCAAAAGTCCATCACGATTGCGATTGATCGCAAAGTGAAGCACCCGATCTACGGAAAGTTCATGAACAAGACGACCAAGTTCATGGCCCATGACGAGAAGAACGAGGCCGGGATCGGTGATACCGTACGGATCATGGAAACCCGCCCCTTGAGCAAGAATAAGAGATGGAGATTGGTTGAAATAATCGAAAAAGCGAAGTAACCATGATACAAACAGAAAGCAGGCTTACCGTAGCCGATAACAGTGGTGCCAAAGAAGTTCTTTGTGTGCACGTATTGGGTGGAACCAGACGCGCTTCTGCCAGCGTTGGCGACAAAATCGTGGTAACGGTGAAGTCAGCCATTCCTACCAGTCAGATCAAAAAGGGTACTGTTTCAAAGGCAGTTATTGTACGCACCAAAAAAGAGATCAGAAGAAAGGATGGTTCTTACATTCGTTTTGAAGACAATGCAGCTGTATTGTTAAATGCCCAGGATGAACCCCGGGGCACGCGTATCTTCGGTCCGGTGGCTCGCGAGTTACGGGAGAAGCAGTTCATGAAAATTGTGTCATTGGCACCTGAAGTATTATAAGCTATGGAAAGAAAGTATAACAAGCAGCCGAAGCTTCACATTCGCAAAGGTGACCGGGTGATAGTATTGGCTGGCGATGATAAGGATAAAGAAGGCAAAGTACTGGAAGTACTTGCTGACAAGAACCGCGCAATTGTAGAGGGCATTAATATGGTGACGAAACACCAGAAGCCTTCTGCCGGCAAACCGGAAGGGGGCATTAAAAAGATGGAAGGAACCATTCACATCAGCAACCTGATGTTGATTGACCCGGCCAGCGGCAAGCCCACCCGTACGGGTAGAAAGCTTAATGAGAAAGCTAAGCTGCAGAGATATTCAAAGAAAACCGGAGAATTTATTAAGTAATGGCAACTCCTAGATTAAAAGAGAAGTACCTCAAGGAAATTGTTCCTGGCCTGAAACAGAAGTTTCAGTACAAGTCCGTTATGCAGGTACCAAAGATTGAAAAAATTTGCATCAACAAAGGGATTGGTGCAGCAGTAGCGGACAAAAAGCTAATTGACGTTGGGGTGGAAGAATTATCCACCATCACCGGTCAGAAGGCGGTTGTCACTCGCTCCAAGAAAGATATTTCCAACTTTAAGTTGCGCGGCAATCAGCCCATTGGTGCCAAGGTTACGCTTCGCGGAGATCGCATGTATGAATTCATGGATCGCCTGATGAATGTGGCCCTGCCCCGGGTGCGTGATTTTAAAGGGGTAAGCGATAAGGGCTTCGATGGCCGTGGAAATTATACGCTGGGTGTGAAGGAACAAATCATCTTCCCAGAGATTTCCATTGATAAAGTGAGTAAAATTAATGGCATGGACATCACGTTCGTAACAACAGCTGCTTCTGATGAAGAAAGCTTTGAGTTGTTGAAGGCGTTGGGGATGCCGTTTGCAAATAAAAATTAATCGAAACGATGGCAAAACTATCAATCATCGCAAGAGACAAGAAGAAAGAAAGACTGGTAGCGCGTTATGCCGCCAAGCGCAAGGCTTTGAAGGAAGCCGGAGATTGGGCAGGTCTTGACAAGCTACCCAGAAGTTCCTCTTCTGTGCGTCTTCGCAGTCGCTGTAAACTTACCGGTCGCCCCCGCGGCTACATGAGCAAGTTCGGCCTCTGCAGAAACCAGTTCCGCCAGATGGCCAACGAGGGTAAAATACCCGGGTTGACCAAGGCAAGCTGGTAAGACGCCACTCACTACATATTTGGTTGCTGAGTATCAAGGTCGGGGCACCCTCTAAAACAGGCTAAACCGAAACCAGGTAACAGTTTGAATAACAGAAATTGTTATATATCTTTGCAGCCCGTTCTAAAAAACGGGTTTGTTTTTAAATAAGAAAAATGAAAACAACTGATCCGATAGCAGATTATTTAACCCGGTTGCGCAACGCCATTAAGGCCCGCCATCGCGTGGTAGAAGTTCCTGCTTCCAACATTAAAAAGGAAGTGACCAAGGTATTATTCGACAAGGGATATATCCTGAATTACAAGTTCGAGGAGACTTCGAATAAGCAAGGGAACATCAAGATTGCACTCAAGTACAATCCTGAAACCAAGGAGTCAGCCATTACCAAATTGCAACGCATCAGCACGCCTGGTTTACGCCAGTATAAGCCGGCTGACAGTTTGCCGAAGGTATTGAACGGTCTGGGGATCGCTATCCTTTCCACCTCGAAAGGTGTAATTACCGACAAGGAGGCGAAGGCACTCAATGTGGGTGGAGAAGTATTGTGTTACATCTATTAAACGGATTACGTCATGTCACGAATTGGTAGATTACCCGTTGAACTTCCGAAAGGTGTTACGTGCACCTTCTCTGAGGCAGATCATAAAGTTACAGTGAAGGGCCCGAAGGGTGAGTTGAAGCAGGTTATCGATACCGACTTCAAAGTAACGCTTGAAGAAGGAAAAGTCGTTGTCCATCGTCCTACCGAGCAGAAGCGTCACAAGGCCATGCACGGTTTATACCGCGCATTGATTGCGAACATGGTGAAGGGTGTAAGTGAAGGCTACAAAGCACAATTGGAGTTGGTGGGTGTAGGTTACAAAGCAACGGCTCAAGGCAATGTGCTTGATCTTAGCTTGGGTTATTCACACAGTGTAATTGTTGGAATTCCCTCTGAATTGAAAGTGCAAGCCATCCAGGAAAAAGGACAAAATCCTACCATTATCCTGGAAGGCATTGATAAGCAATTGTTAGGTCAGGTAGCGGCTAAGATTAAGTCGTTGCGCAGTGTTGAACCTTACAAGGGCAAGGGTATCCGTTTTGTTGGTGAGTATGTTCGTAGAAAAGCTGGTAAAGCAGCTGCTAAATAAGTAAACATTATGGCAAACATTAAGGACAGAAGACTCCGGATAAAAAAGGGAATCCGCAAGAAATTGGAGGGAACCTCGGACAGACCTCGTCTTTCCGTATTCCGCAGCAATAAAGTGATCTATGCTCAAATCATTGACGACAGCAAGGGCCATACGTTAATGGCATCCTCATCTGTTGAGTTGGACAAGAAGGGTGGCGTGAATCTGACCATCTCTAAAAGTGTGGGTAAGAAAGTAGCCGAAAAGGCCCTGGCCAACGGCATCAAGGAAATTGTATTTGACCGCAACGGTTATCTCTATCACGGAAATATTAAAGCTTTGGCCGAAGGTGCCAGAGAGGGAGGTTTAAAATTCTAAAAGCATGACACAAAGTAACGTCAGCACAGTAAAGGCAAGCGAGATCGACCTGAAAGAAAAGGTGGTTGCTATCCAGCGCGTAGCGAAGGTTGTGAAAGGTGGTAGAAGATTCAGCTTTGCAGCCATTGTGGTAGTGGGTGATGGCAATGGCGTAGTAGGATATGGCTTAGGAAAAGCCAATGAAGTAACTGATGCCATTACAAAAGGGATTGATGATGCCAAGAAGCACCTGGTGAAAGTTCCGATTATTAAAGGAACGGTTCCCCATGAGTCACTGGGTAAGTTTGGTGGTGGTTTTGTGCTGTTGAAGCCAGCTTCGCCAGGTACCGGAGTTATTGCCGGTGGTGCGATGCGTGCCGTATTGGAAAGTGCCGGGGTTCACAATGTGTTAGCCAAGTCAAAAGGTTCTTCGAATCCTCATAATGTGGTGAAGGCTACCTTCAAGGCGCTTACCACCATGCGCGATCCTCAGACGATTGCTCGTAACCGCGGGGTTTCATTGTCAAAAGTTTTTAACGGATAAGAGTCATGGCAAAAGTTAGAATTACTCAAACCCGCAGCACGATTAAAAGACCGGAGACCCAACTGAGAACCATTCAGTCATTGGGTTTAGGCAAGGTGCACCACTCGGTAGAAGTGGAGTACACGCCTCAGATTAAAGGAATGGTTAAGAAAGTAAAGCATTTGGTGACCGTAACCGAATTATAAAATGAAGCTACACACACTAAAGCCGGCCGAAGGTTCGGTAAAAACAAATAAGCGCCTCGGAAGAGGTCAAGGTTCTGGTGGAAGTACCGCGGGTCGTGGACACAAAGGTGCCCAGTCGCGCTCTGGCTATCATAAGAAGTTTGGTTTCGAAGGTGGTCAGATGCCGCTGCAGAGACGTATTCCGAAATTCGGATTTAAGAATAACGAGAAAGTGTACTTCAAAGCCATCAACCTGGATGCCCTTGAAGAACTGGCTCAAAAGACAAAAGCAGGTGCCCTTACCGTTCAATTAATGATCGATAATGGTATCGTAGGCAAACACGACAGCGTAAAGATTTTGGGTCGGGGTGAACTAAAATCCAAAGTAAGTGTGGAAGCCCATGCTTTCTCTGAAACCGCCACAAAAGCAATTGAAAACGTAGGCGGAACCGCCACAACTGTTAAGTAATGAAGCGTTTCTTTACAACCATAAAGAACATTTTTTCCATCGAAGACCTGCGGGTTCGGATTCTGAACACGATTGGGTTTTTGATCATTTTCCGTTTGGGCTCATACATCGTGTTGCCCGGGGTTGATCCTATCATTTTGGAGCAAATGGGCGGCAACCAAGGCGGGATTTTCGATTTACTGAATACCTTTTTAGGCGGATCCTTTAGCCGGGCTTCAATTTTTGCATTGGGCATCATGCCGTACATCTCTGCTTCCATCGTGGTGCAGTTGCTGACGGTAGCCGTTCCGCATTTCACCAAGTTGCAGAAGGAAGGCGAAAGTGGTCGCAAGAAGTTAAATCAATTTACCCGCGTGCTGACCATCATTATTACGGCAGCACAATCGTATGGATACATCCGGGCAACCATCGCCAACGAGGCGATCATCAACCCGGGCATGTTCTTTACGATTTCTTCGATCATCATTTTAATTGCCGGCACCATGTTCTGCATGTGGTTGGGCGAGCGCATTACAGATAAAGGGATCGGTAACGGAATCAGTATGTTGATCATGATTGGAATCGTGTCGCGCTTCCCGGCTGCTATCTATCAGGAGATTGATGCGAAGGGAATGAATGGCCTGTTGTTGTTCATTCTGGAAGTACTGGCGCTGTTCTTTGTCGTGGTGGGTGTGATTGCCTTAACGCAGGCGATTCGCAGAATCCCGGTTCAGTATGCCAAACAGGTTGTAGGAAATAAGTTGTATGGCGGCAAACGTGATTTCATTCCGTTGAAACTGAACTCGGCCGGTGTAATGCCAATTATTTTTGCACAAGCGTTAATGTTCATTCCGCCATTGATAGCCCAGATCTGGCAAGACAGTGACCTGGGTGCTTATGTAGGATCAACCTTTGCCGACTTTACTTCATGGCAATACAATTTGTTGTTTGCGATCCTGATTCTCGTGTTTACTTTTTTCTACACGGCTATTACGGTTCCCTCCAACGACATTGCTGATAATTTGAAAAGAAATGGTGGTTTTGTTCCGGGCATCAAGCCGGGTAAGCAAACCGCTGAATTTATCGATAGTATACTATCAAAGATTACATTACCGGGCGCCATCTTCCTGGCTGCGGTTGCCATACTTCCTGCCTTTGCAGTGAAGGCCGGCATTACGCAGAATTTTGCTCAGTTCTACGGTGGTACTTCGCTTCTGATTTTGGTGGGTGTTGTACTCGACACGCTCCAGCAGATCGAAAGCTACTTGTTGATGCGGCATTATGAGGGTATGATGAAGTCTGGTAGAGTGAAAGGACGTTCTCAATTTGCTGCGGCTTGAAGTTGAATGATTCACTACAAGACGGACGAGGAGATTCAGTTGATTAGAGAGAGTGCGCAGATTTTAGGTAAGGTGCACGGAGAAATTGCCAAGCGGGTAAAACCGGGCGTCAAGACGAAGGAACTGAATTTATTGGCCGAGGAATTTATTCGTGATCATGGAGGCACGCCTTCGTTTAAAAACTACCACGGATTTCCGGCTGCCTTGTGCATCTCGGTTAATGAAACAGTGGTTCACGGCTTTCCGGGGGACTACGAGTTGAAGGAAACGGATGTGGTTTCTGTAGACTGTGGGGTGAAATACAAAGGCTACCACAGCGACTCGGCTTACACGTATCCGTTGGAGAAGGTAAGCCCCGAGGTGTTGAAGCTTTTGGAGCATACCTACGAATCACTGATGATCGGAATTGCTCAGGCACGTTTCGGCAATCGCATGGGCGATGTCAGTTTTGCAATACAGCAACATGTAGAGCAATTCGGATACGGTGTGGTTCGTGAATTGGTAGGCCATGGGGTGGGGAAAGATCTTCATGAAGATCCGGAGGTTCCCAACTATGGCAAACGGGGTAAGGGTGTGAAATTGACACCTGGAATGGTGTTCGCGATTGAACCCATGATCAACCTCGGAACCAGGAGTGTGGTGCAGGAAAAGGATGGGTGGACAATCCGCACGTCTGATCGTAAACCCTCAGCTCATTTTGAGCATACGGTTGCGATCCACAAAGACAGAACAGAAGTCATAACGACTCACGAGTATATAGAACAAAACTATTCGTTTAAGTGGCGAAGCAAAAGTCGATAGAGCAAGACGGTACCATTTTAGAAGCATTGTCCAACGCCATGTTTCGTGTGCAATTGGAGAATGGACATGAGGTACTGGCACATATTTCAGGAAAGATGCGGATGCACTACATCCGGATCCTACCAGGCGACAAAGTACGATTGGAAATGTCACCGTATGATTTAACAAAGGGAAGGATAACATTTAGATATAAATAGACTATGAAAGTCAGAGCATCTATAAAAAAGCGCAGTGCCGATTGCAAGATAATCAGGCGCAAGGGCAAGCTGTTTGTTATTAACAAGAAGAATCCACGGTATAAACAAAGACAAGGATAATTATGGCACGTATTGCTGGTGTAGATATTCCCGATAATAAGAGAGGCGAGATCGCCCTTACTTATATCTATGGTATTGGACGCAGAACCGCGCAGCGGATTCTTACGAAAGTAGGAGTGAGCTTTGACAAGAAAGCGAAAGAGTGGAACGATGAGGAATCCAATGCGATTCGTGCCGCTATTGCAGAAGCGTACAAAATTGAAGGGGCGCTGAAGTCAGAGGTTCAATTAAGTGTGAAACGTCTCATGGACATTGGTTGTTATCGCGGACTTCGTCATCGCAAGGGATTGCCGGTACGTGGGCAAACTACCAAGAATAATGCGCGTACCCGGAAAGGTAAACGTAAAACCGTGGCGAACAAGAAGAAGGCAACTAAGGGTTAATCGATAAAACTAAAAGCATAACAACTTTTCCGTATGGCAGCACCTGTTGAAAAGAAGAAAGATAAAAGCAAGAAGCGTGTCGTGACTGTGGAGGCGATTGGCCAGGCCCACATTCGTGCCACATTCAACAACATCATTATCTCCATGACCAACACAACGGGTCAGGTGGTATCGTGGGCTTCTGCTGGAAAGATGGGCTTCAAAGGTTCGAAAAAGAACACCCCGTATGCTGCGCAGGTAGCCGCACAGGAATGTGCAACGAAGGCGTTTGAATTAGGTCTGCGCAAGGTGGAGGTTTTTGTGGTAGGTCCGGGTGCCGGTCGTGAATCGGCTATTCGCAGCATTCAGGCATCGGGCATCGAAGTGATGGTGATCAAGGACATGACTCCCATCCCGCACAACGGTTGCCGGCCGCCTAAGAAAAGAAGAGTTTAATAATTAATGTCAACGAAAATAGATCATGGCAAGATACACAGGCCCCAAAGCGAGAATCTCCAGAAGATTTAACGAGCCTATTCTTGGTGAGAGCAAAGCACTTCAGAAGAAAAATTATGCTCCTGGCCAGCATGGCAAAGGAAAGAAGCGTAAGCAGTCTGAATATGCGGTGCAGTTAGCCGAAAAGCAAAAAGCGAAATACATCTACGGTGTTCTGGAGCGTCAGTTCGAGAATATTTTTGATAAGGCTTCGCGCAAGAAGGGTGTAACCGGTGAGGTGTTGCTTCAAATGCTGGAATCGCGTTTGGATAATACCGTGTACCGGTTGGGTATTGCCCCCACGCGCAGAGCTGCCCGCCAGTTGGTGGTGCACAAACACATTACGGTAAATGGTGAGGTAGTGAATATCCCTTCCGTCAATCTGCGCCCGGGTGACCAGGTGGCGGTACGCGAAAAATCAAAATCGCTCGAATCGATTACCAACTCCTTATCTGTTCAAGGCGCCAAAAAATACAACTGGCTGGAATGGAACCAGAACGAGATGGAAGGAAAATTAATCAATCTTCCCCTGCGTGCTGATATTCCTGAGAATATCAATGAACAGTTGATCGTTGAATTGTACTCAAAGTAATTCTTAACATTAATCAAATCGATATGTCAATATTAGCATTTCAAATGCCGGAGAAAGTGGTAATGGAGAAGTCGGATGACTTTCATGGCCTCTTTACTTTCAAGCCTTTGGAGAAAGGGTACGGGGTTACGATTGGCAATGCCTTAAGAAGAATTTTATTGTCTTCGTTGGAAGGGTATGCGATCACAGGAATTAAGATCCCGGGCGTCCTGCACGAATTCTCGACCATTGAAGGAGTGGTAGAAGATGTAGCTGAGATTATCCTCAACTTAAAGCAAGTTCGTTTCAGGAAGGTGTCTGACAATTTTGATAACAAGATTGTGGTTACCATTAAGAAGCAGAAGCAGTTTAAAGCCGGTGACATCGCCAAGTATACTTCCTCTTTTGAAATCCTTAATTCAGATCATGTGATCTGCAATCTGGATGAGACGGCTCAATTTGAAATTGAATTGACCATAGAAAAGGGCAGAGGATATCTTCCGGCTGAAGAGAATAAACCGAATGAGCAAGTGTTCGGATTCATTCCGATTGATGCAATTTTCACACCGGTAAAGAATGTGAAATACAGCGTAGAAAATACCCGTGTTGAGCAAAAGACCGACTACGAAAAACTGTTAGTGGATATTGAAACCGATGGTTCTATTCACCCGGAAAAGGCATTGGAAGGCGCTGCTTTCATTTTGATTCAGCACTTCCGCTTGTTCTCCGATAAGTCGATTGAACTGGAGACCGGCAAGGATAGCGAGGTGGAGCAGGTGGACGAAGAGATGCTGCACATGCGCAAACTCCTGAAGACACCCTTGCACGATCTGGATTTGTCAGTGAGAGCATACAATTGCTTAAAGGCAGCCGATGTTAAATCACTTGGCGACCTGGTGCAGTTGGATATTTCAGACATGATGAAATTCAGAAACTTTGGCAAGAAGTCATTGGCTGAATTGGAACAATTGGTAGCGGAGAAGAACCTGACCTTTGGTATGGATCTCTCCAAGTATAAACTCGATGAAGATTAAATCATGAGACACGGAAAAAAAGTCAATCATTTGGGAAGAAAGACGGCTCACCGTCATGCCTTGCTTTCCAACATGGCCTCCTCGCTTATCTTAAATAAGCGCATTACCACTACGGTGGCCAAAGCCAAAGCCTTGAAGCGCTATGTGGAGCCGTTGATTACAAAAGCCAAGGATAATACGACCCATTCCAGAAGGACGGTGATGTCTTATTTGCAAAATAAGGACTCAGTAATCGCCCTGTTTGGGGAAGTTGCCGGTCGTACTGCCGAGCGTGCCGGAGGATATACCCGCATCATCAAACTGGGCGATGTCCGGTTAGGGGATGCTGCTGAAATGTGCCTTTTGGAACTGGTCGACTTTAACGATTTGTACAAGAAGGATGGTGCTGATAAAAAAGCCAAAACCCGCAGAGGCCGGAAAGCCAAGAAGGCAGAAGGCGAAGGGGTAAGCGAAGAACCTGCAGCGGAGAAGGCAACCGAAGATAAACCAAAAAAGGCCGCAAAGAAGACCTCTAAAAAGAAAGAATAGGGTGACTTTACGGACTAATACGAAGAGGGATTGGACATCGGTTCAATCCCTTTTTTATTACCCGTTTAAGTCCTTCGAAAACGGTTGTTTAAATTTTAAATTAGCAAATCGCGTACAACCCTTACAGACCGAGTATTTTTGTTAACCATAAATCCACGAACCTTGAGCAAAGCATACTTACTACTCGCAGACGGCTTTTTGATTGAAGGAAAGGCCATTGGCAAACGGGGTACTTCGGGCGGTGAAATCTGCTTTAATACTGGCATGACCGGCTACCAGGAAATCTATACCGATCCATCCTACTATGGTCAGATTATTGTCAATACAACAGCGCATATTGGAAATTATGGAACCGTCCCCGAAGAACAGGAATCGGCTACCCCCAAAATCAGCGGTTTGGTTGTAAATGAGTTTTCAGATGAATTCAGCCGTAAAACGGCAAAGGAAAGCCTGCAGGACTACCTGGATAAGCATGGTGTGGTGGGCATCTCGGATGTAGATACCCGAATGTTGGTGCGTTATATCCGTAGCAAAGGCGCCATGAATGCGCTGATCTCATCGGAGTTAACTCCGGAGCAAATGAAGGTGGAGATTAAAAAGGTGCCTTCCATGGATGGACTTGAGCTGTCTTCCATTGTAAGTACTAAGTCGAGTTACTTCGTGGGTAACCCGAATGCAACCTTCAAAATTGCTGCCCTGGATGTCGGTATTAAAACAAGCATCTTAAAGAATCTGGCGGACCGGGATTGTTATATAAAGGTTTACCCCGCCAAGACCTCGTTCACAGAAATGGAGAAATGGGAACCACACGGATACTTTATTTCGAATGGTCCGGGAGATCCTTCCGCAATGGATTACGCGATAAAAACCGTGCAGGAGATCTTACAGGCAGATAAGCCGGTGTTTGGAATATGCCTCGGGCACCAGTTGTTGGCCCTGGCTTGCGGATTGAGTACCTATAAGATGCACCATGGCCATCGCGGATTAAATCATCCTGTAAAGAATCTGATCTCCGGATTGGGCGAGATGACTTCACAAAATCATGGTTTTGCGGTAAGTGAAACGGATATTGAGAAGAACCCCGATGTGGAAGTCACCCACCTCCATTTGAACGATAACACAATCATGGGTATTCGATTGAAGAGCAAGAAGGCCTTTTCTGTTCAATACCACCCGGAGGCGTCACCCGGACCTCATGATTCGCGATATCTCTTTGATCAATTTGTTGACCTGGTGAAGCAAGGTTCCTTGGTTAGTATGAAATAGTTTGAAACCGAAGTACAAACCCTAAATCAAAAAATGTTATGAGTTTAATTGAAGGAATTCACGCCCGGCAAATTCTTGATAGTCGCGGCAACCCAACCATTGAAGTGGATGTAGTAACCGAGTCTGGAGCTTTTGGCCGTGCGGCAGTTCCTTCAGGTGCCTCGACCGGTACCCACGAAGCAGTTGAACTTCGTGATGGCGACAAGAAGCAGTACATGGGCAAGGGTGTATTGAAGGCAGTAGAGAATGTGAATTCAAAAATCTCTTCTGAAGTTGTCGGGCTGGATGTATTCGATCAAAACCTGATTGATAAAGTAATGATTGAATTGGACGGAACTCCGAACAAAGGGAAGTTGGGAGCCAATGCGATTCTGGGAACTTCACTGGCAGTTGCCAAAGCTGCAGCAATGGAAGCCGGCCAATCCTTGTATCGTTACATTGGGGGTGTGAATGCCAATACACTACCTGTTCCCATGATGAATATTTTAAACGGTGGAAGTCACGCTGATAACTCCATCGACTTTCAGGAATTTATGGTGATGCCCGTTGGTGCCGATACGTTTTCGGAAGCCCTTCGAATGGGGGCCGAAGTTTTTCACACACTTAAAAAAGTGCTGCACGATAAAGGCTTATCAACCAATGTTGGGGATGAAGGCGGATTTGCTCCCAATATCAAATCGAATGAAGAGGCCATTGAAGTTGTATTGAAAGCCATTGAGAAAGCAGGGTATAAACCCGGCTCCGATATTTTCATTGCACTGGATCCGGCTGCCTCTGAATTTTATGATGCAAAGACAAAATTGTATCACTTCAAAAAATCGTCTGGCAAGAAATTAAAGCCGCAGGAGATGGCAGAGTACTGGACCAATTGGGCGAAAAAATATCCGATTATTTCTCTGGAAGATGGTATGGCCGAAAATGATTGGGCAGGCTGGAAGACACTCACCGATAACATCGGGAAGAAGGTACAGCTAGTGGGCGATGATTTATTTGTAACCAACGTTGAATTTCTGCAGAAAGGCATCGACCAAGGTGTAGCAAATGCCATTCTGGTAAAAGTAAACCAGATCGGATCGTTAACCGAAACCATCAATGCCGTAAACCTCGCCAAACGCAACAGCTATAAGAGCATTATGTCGCACCGTTCAGGCGAGACCGAAGACAGTACCATTGCTGATTTGGCGGTTGCGTTAAACACGGGTCAGATTAAAACAGGCTCTGCTTCACGTTCCGACCGGATGGCGAAATATAATCAGCTGATCCGCATTGAAGAAGAACTGGGGGAAACAGCCTATTTCCCCGGTAAGAATCTATAGTTTTTTGCTTCGAAGTAAGGAGAGGCCAGAATCAAATTCTGGCCTTTTTTATTTCCTAAATTGGGAAAGTAGTACCATTAGTGGAAATTTTACGACTCTTAGAAATTTGAGTAAGATCGTAAAAACCTTCTTTTTCGCTTAAAAATCGAATTTTGTTGTCTATTCGAGTGACTTGCTTGGTTTTTGCCCCTATCTGGTCGTGGAGTACGAAATAATGTCCGTTGGACTTCACGCAACTATGGAAATGAAGATGTCGATGGTGTTGTCGGTAATGGTAGTAGTTTTGGTAGCAGGCTTGATTCTTTTCTTAATCCGCGAGCAATTCTCGGGTGCAGACTTTCAGCATAACCTGGTAGGAATCTGGTTTAATGAGAATCTGAATGTGCGTATTCTTATATACGATGTTGATTCTGTTTTTCAGGGATCCATTGTGTGGGCGGATGATCAGAACAATTCCGTCCTGGGCCTCCGGGTGGTTGAAAACCTCAAAGTGGGTTTCTTCAATGTGTGTAAGGGTACCTATGTGGATCCCAAGACTGCGGAGAAATACGATGTTCGCTTGCGACTGAAGGGAAAGGCAGTTATGCGACTTTCCGCATATGATAGACACACGCACCAGTTAGCATTTGTTCAGGAATGGAAACTCATGAAGTCGTAACTCTAAATCAGGCCTTCGGGCCTGATTTGCGATATACCGGTATTAATAGCTATCTTCGTCCTACCATTTTTTAAACTTATGCTCAAGAAGGTTCCCCCATTTTTTAAGAACTTTTATCTGATGACGGGTTTCTGTTTCCTCATCTGGATGATGTTCCTGGATTCCAATGATCTGATCTCGCGTTTCAAGATGACGGCCAAGGTTCGGAGTCTGGAGAATGAAAAGGAATTTTACCTCGAAAAAATAAGCGAAGTGGAGAAGGACCGTCAGGAGTTGATGACGAATAAGGAGCTGTTGGAGAAGTTTGCCCGGGAGAAGTATTTGATGAAAAAGGAAAGCGAGGATATTTTCATAATTCAGGAAGAATGAAGCGCCTTTGGATTTTGATGTTCTTGTTAGGATCCATTCAAACTACATTTGGCCAATGGGGGGATCAACCCATGCAAGAGAAGCCTTCCTGGCAAGATCGGATGTTTTTTGGAGGCGGACTTGGTTTAAGTTTTAGCCAGAGCTATGATTTCGTTTCGGTTTCCCCCATTGTGGGTTATCGGCTGACGCAGCGGCTCGCTACCGGTTTTAATTTTATTTATCGATACACCAAGTACAAATACGTAACACCTAATTTCAGTACCAATGATTACGGCATCAGCCCCTTCCTGCGGTATCAGATTTATGGACCCCTGTTTCTTCATGCGGAATATGAACATCTGAATTACCAGTATATTACGTATACAGGCGAAACCTTTCGTCAAAGCTACAATAGCTTTTTGGCGGGCGGTGGGTTCTTTCAACCCGTAGGACGAAATGCTGGTTTTTTTGCGGTAGCGCTGTACAACTTTTCCTATAATACGCCAGGGCCCAACGATTACTATCCGTATGGTAGCCCCTGGATTCTACGCGCGGGCATCACTGCTGGCTTCTAAAATTTCACGTTTAGTTTTTCTCCCAACGCAATCAGGTCTTCAACCACTTTGTCATTCAAAGGAATTCCGCTGACCATCCGTTCTGTTTCTGCTTCCCGCTCGGGGTCACCGGGGATGATGACGCGCTGCTCTCCTTCAACCGTTTTGGCAGAACGAAACCGACCAATCCAGGTATCCATGTGGTTTTTAAACTCACTAACCGGCCGAAAGGCATCCACACGCAAGGCACCAAAAAAATGACCGATGCCGGCCCCTACGGGATCAGCCGGTGGCGACAGGAAACTTACAAACGGTGGTACCCACGGGCCGTAATTGGCGCCACTTAGCACAGCCGAGAAAATATCCACCCACGCACCAAGACAAAATCCTTTATGACTTCCATGCTCACGGTCACTGCCGAGGGGGATCAAGGCACCACCCTCCTTTAGTTCATAAGGATTGGTAGAAATGCTGCCATCTTTTTTCTGAATCCAGCCTTCCGGGGCTTCTTCATTTTTTCGTTGCAGAATTTCAAGTTTTCCATTGGCAGCAGTGGTGGTTGCAAAGTCGGCAACAAAGGCTGGTTGCCTGCCGGCCGGGATGGCCACGCAAATGGGATTAGTTCCCAGCAACCGTTCCACGGAAAAAGTAGGTGCCACCAACGGGCTTGCATTGGTCATGGCCATACCGATCATATTCTTCTCCAGGGCCATCATTGCATGATATCCCGCAATACCAAAATGATTAGAATTCTTTACAGCAACCCATCCTGTTCCCACTTGGGAGGCTTTCTCCATGGCAATTTCCATCGCCTTGGGTGCGACTACTAACCCCAATCCCCCATCGCCATCAACTACTGCGGTGCTGGGGGTTTCGTGCACGACACGAATATCAGGTTGGCTATTTATTCGTTTGGCTTCCCATAAGCGAACATAGCCCGAAAGGCGGGCCAAACCGTGCGAATCAATCCCGCGCAGATCGGCACTCAGCAAGACCGCTGAGGCTAATTGAGCATCCGCTTCAGGACAATCGATCTTTCTGAAAATTTCAAATGCAAATGTTCTGAGATGATGATAGGGCAGGGTCAATTCATTCATAATGACAAAAGTGCCTGATTCAACTCAATTTTCAAGATTTTACTAATAATTATACCGGGTATTGTGGAAATTTACTGGCTCCAGCATCTACTTTATAAAACTCAGGCAACATGAAAAATCTACTTTTAACAATAGTATTAGCGCTAAGTTCCTGGCTGGCTTTTGGCCAAACGGATAAGCCGGTTGAATCGAAGATAACAGACGTAACCGTGTTTTTGAACAAAGCGCAGGTAACGCGCGAAGTGAAGACGCGATTGGAAGCGGGTAAAACCAGTCTGATCGTCACCGGGCTCACTGCTCAACTTGACCCTCAAAGTATTCAGGTTACGGGCAAAGGGAACTTTGTGATTTTGGGTATCAGCCATCAGCAAAATTTTCTGAGCGAATTGAATATGCCGAAGTCGTTGAAAGCCTTGAAGGATTCGGTGGAGATTTTACAACAACAGCTCACCCTTGAGCAAAGCCATAAGGAAATTCTGAATAAAGAGGAGCAGATGCTGCTCAGTAATCAGAAGATCGGAGGCACCAGCCAAAACCTAACGGTTGCTGAATTAAAATCGATGGCGGATTTCTATCGCACCCGGTTAGGCGATATTGTTACCTCACGAATGAAACAGGATGAAAAGATAAAGCGAATCAATAGCCGCATCCAACGCCTTCATGCCCAGATCAACGAGCAGAATGAATTATATGGACGAAATACCAGCGAGATTCTAGTGAATGTTTCTGCCGAAGCAGCTACTTCTGCCGAACTTGAGGTTAATTATGTGGTTGCCAATGCAGGTTGGAATGCGGTGTATGATCTTCGGGCAATAGACACAAAGAAGCCTGTTCAGTTGAGCTACAAAGCGAATGTTTTCCAACGGACCGGGGAAGAGTGGAAAAATGTAAAACTTAAGCTTTCAACAGCTAACCCGAATCAAAGTGGTCAGAAACCTGAATTGTATTCCTGGTATTTAGATTTTTATCAGCCGATAACCTACAAGCCCAGGGCGAAATCCTATGCATCGGCTCCGGCAGCCATGCGCAGTGGCGAAGATTTAAAGATGGAAGAGGCTGAGGTAGCAGAGGCGACTTCGATGGCAGACTATGTGACTGCGGTTCAGACATCGTTAAATACTGAATTTTTGATTTCCTTACCTTATACGGTGCTGTCTTCGACCAAGCCAACGGTAGTGGATATTCAGAATCATGAAATGAAAGCGGAGTATGTTTACTCGGTAGCGCCAAAATTAGATGCCGATGCCTTTTTAATGGCCCGCGCTACCGGTTGGGAAGAGTTTAACCTGTTGCCTGGTGAAGCGAATATTTTCTTTGAGGGTACCTTTGTAGGCAAGTCGTTTATTGATCCCAATAGCATCAAAGACACACTGGCAGTTTCTTTAGGTCGGGATAAGCGAATAGTTGTGAAACGCGAAAAATTAACGGACCTAACTTCCCGCAGCATGATCGGAACATCCAAAAAAGAAAGCTACACGTGGCAGATTTCTGTTCGAAATACCCAGACTGAGGCCATTAAAATCGTGGTGGAAGATCAGATTCCCGTTTCTCAAAATACACAGATAGAAGTGACGCTGATCGATGTTGGAGGAGGTCAATTCAATAAGCAAACTGGAAAACTTCAATGGAAACTGGAATTGAAACCCAGTGAAACGAGAAAGTTGCTTTACAAATTTGAAGTGAAGTATCCCAAAGACAAACAAATTCAGGGATTGTAAAAGTACGGAACAAGAATTCTTCCTATCTTTTCAAATTGCTAGTTAAGATGAAAGGAATTCTTTATGTTCTATTGTTGATTCCCGGATTAACAACGGGGCAAAACCTGGTCATTCCCTTACCTGATTCAACCCGGTCAGTAACCATTGGTGGGTACATCGATACGTATTACACCTACTTTTCACGTGACCGTAATTCGGACTTTTCGGAGTACGTTCCGTACCTGGTTAATTCATCGAGAAAGGAAAGTTTTTCAGTGAACCTAGCCATGATTGATTTTAAGTATCAGTCTCCATTTGTTAGAATGCGTTTATCACCAGGCTTTGGAACCTATATGAACCTTAATTACGCACAGGAACCAGGTACCCTTAGAAATTTGGTTGAGGCAAATGCCGGAATTAAACTTTCACGGAAGAAAGAAATCTGGTTGGATGCAGGTATCCTGGGATCCCCTTATACCAATGAAAATCCATTATCACGCGATCACCTCATGTATACCCGTTCTTTCTCAGCGGAAAATGTGCCTTATTACCTTTGTGGATTGAAAGTAAGCACTCCGATCACGGAGACGTTGAATCTACACGTTTATTTAATTAATGGCTGGCAAGTTATTGATGATACTAATCGGGGCAAGTCGATTGGTACCCACCTAGAATACAGGCCGGACAAAACAACAGTAATCAATTGGTCGACCTACGTAGGCGATGAACGCAATAATCCAGACCCCAATTACCGGCTTCGATTGTTTACAGAGTTGAATTGGTATAAACGGTTAACCGAAAATTGGGAGTTAACCGCCTGTGCATTTGTTGGTAACCAGCAATATGAAAATGCCGATGATCAAAACTGGTGGCTGATCAAAGCAATTGGCCGGTATAATTTTTCCGCACGATCCTCTCTCTCGGCAAGGTGGGAGCACCTTTCTGATCGGGGTTCAGTAGTTATAACTAATGTTGATGGTGTTAGTGGTATGATGATTTCCAGTACAGGTTTATGTTATAATTATAAGTTACACTCGCATGCACTTTTCCGAATGGAGGGGCGTTACTTTTATTCCCCGGATAGTATCTACCCGGATCCTAATGGCCTATATTCAAATGCTCTTATGTTGGCCGCCAGTCTCACGGCCTGGTTCTAATGAGATAGGAATGAGGTAAGGACGCCTTCTTTTAGTGAATAGGAAGATACCCTCACTTCGTTAAAGGGATGTCGTTCCAAAATATAGCGGATCAAGCAACAAGCCACTACAATCATATCTACCCGCATTTCAATCATACCCGGGATTTGCATTCGGGCGGTTCGGTCCTTTATCAGCAATTCTTCATAGATCTCATCAAATGCTTTTCTTGAAAATGGGGTTTCTGGAGTTTCCTGTACTGGAATGTCGTGCCGAAAACAATAAATATCACTGAGGGTATCAAATGTGCCCGATGAGCCAATGAGGGTTTTTGGATGATGCTGTTTAAGTACCTCCATCAGAGGTTTCAATTCTACCTCAAAATACTTAAACAACGTGTCAACTTCTTCCGAAGTTATCGGATCGTGTTTTTGGAATCGTTCTAATAAGCGTTGTCCACCGATTTCAAAACTGTCGCTCCAGAAGATTTTGTCATGATTACCAATAATAACCTCTACGCTGCCTCCACCAATGTCCATAATCAGGCACGGGTCTTTACCAAACTGAATGGCGGCTCGTGTACCTTGATAAATAAATTCCGCTTCTTGCTGTCCTGAAATCAGTTTGGCATGGATTCCTGTTTCTGCTTCAATCCTGGAAATTACCGCCTTTCCATTTTGGGCATTCCGTAGCGCACTGGTTCCAAAAGCATGCACGCTGGTAATGCCAGCGTCTGTAATCGTATTTTTGAACGAACGCATGGTGGTCACAGCCCGCTCGATTGCCTCCGGAGTGATGATCCCTTGATTGATTCCGCCCACTCCGATTTTTACAGGCACTTTTTCACGGTAGGTAATGCTAAAACCTGGAGGTGCCACATCGGCCATCAGCAGGTGGAATGTGTTTGTGCCCATGTCAATAATCGCAACCCTTTTCATTCATTCAATTCATCCATCCAAGATACAATTTCAGGGCTAACTATGCCTATATTTGGGTGTTGTCTAACACTTTATGGCGAAGCGAAAAGTTAAATCAGAAATTCTTCAACCCAAGTTTGATGAGCTGGAACGTAAAAATCTGGAAGCGCTCTTGGGGGGTGGCGAGAAACGCATTGAGCAACAGCATACAAAGGGAAAGCTGACAGCCCGGGAGCGAATTCAATTGCTGCTGGATGAAGGTTCTTTTGAGGAACTTGGAAAATTTGTTATGCACCGCAGCAAAGACTTTGGCCTCGACAAAGAACATTACCTGGGCGATGGCGTGGTAACGGGGTATGGAACGATACAAGGTCGGTTGGTTTATGTTTTCTCGCAAGACTTTACGGTTTTTGGGGGCTCCCTCTCCGAAACGCACGCTGAAAAGATTGTCAAGGTTATGGAACTTGCCATGAAGAATGGAGCTCCGGTGATTGGATTAAATGATTCAGGAGGTGCCCGCATTCAGGAAGGGGTTGTTTCGTTGGGTGGCTATGCGGATATTTTTTATCGAAATGTAATGGCTTCCGGAGTAGTACCACAAATCTCCGCGATCATGGGCCCGTGTGCCGGAGGTGCGGTGTATTCCCCAGCGATGACGGATTTTATTTTTATGGTAGAAGGCACTTCCTTCATGTTTGTAACCGGACCCAACGTAGTAAAAACAGTAACCCATGAAAATGTTACTGCGGAGGAGTTAGGCGGGGCCTCGACACACAGTACCAAAAGCGGAGTCACTCATTTTGCCTGTGCCAATGAAGCGGAATGTATTAATCAGATTAAGCAACTCTTCAGTTACATACCGCAAAATTGTGAAGATACCACACCGCACTTACCTTATTCACCTGGTCAGGAAACCCGACCCGGATTGAATGATCTCATCCCGGCCAATCCAAACCAACCCTATGATATGCGGGAAGTTATCACCGGAGTGGTTGATGAGAAGACTTTCTTTGAAGTGCATAAGAATTTTGCAGAGAACATTGTGGTAGGATTTGCACGCCTGGCGGGAAGAAGCATCGGGATTGTAGGGAATCAACCTGCGGCATTGGCAGGCGTGTTGGATATTGATGCGAGTGTGAAAGGAGCACGTTTTGTTCGCTTTTGCGATTGCTTCAATATTCCCTTGTTGGTATTGGAAGATGTACCCGGATTTTTACCCGGCACGGATCAGGAATGGAATGCCATCATCACCAATGGAGCCAAGTTGCTGTATGCTTTTTCAGAGGCTACGGTGCCCCGGGTTACCGTAATTACCCGCAAAGCTTATGGAGGCGCCTATGATGTGATGAACTCCAAACACATCGGGGCGGATTTGAATTATGCATGGCCTACGGCCGAAATTGCCGTGATGGGAGCCAAGGGCGCGGCAGAAATTATTTTTAAGAAAGAAATTTCGGAGGCTTCTAATCCGGAAGCTAAGTTGAATGAAAAGGTGGAGGAGTATACCCGCAAATTTGCCAATCCATTTCGGGCAGCGCATCGGGGGTACATAGATGAAGTCATATACCCGGATCAAACCCGGGAGAAGTTGATTCGTGCTTTTGCCATGTTGGAAAATAAGGCAGCCAAACTGCCGAAGAAAAAGCACGGAAATATTCCTTTGTAAAACAGGTTGTCATGACACTTCAAGAAGCACAACTTCAGGTGGACCAGTGGATAAAAACCCATGGAGTCCGCTATTTTAGTGAGTTAACAAATCTGGCCATCCTTACGGAAGAAGTAGGGGAAGTAGCCCGCATCATGGCTCGCCAATATGGCGATCAATCCGAAAAGGAAACTGATAAGAACAAAGATCTGGGCGAGGAAATGGCTGATGTATTGTGGGTCTTATTATGCCTGGCCAATCAGACGGGCATCAACCTGACTGAGGCGTTTACCAGAAATCTTGAGAAGAAGACGGTGCGCGATAAAGACCGGCATCATCAAAACCCCAAGCTGAAATGAAACGGTTGGAGTTTATCATTCTATTCATATTGATTGCTGCGTGTAAGCAACATCCAGAGGCCGATCAGGTTGTGTTTGGAAAAACCTGGACTGCGAGTGATAAGTCAGCGTGGGCCGAAGGTTTCGCAATTACAGGCGACTCCATTGTGGCCGTTGGCACCAAATCAGAAATAGAAGAATGGATTGGGGCGAATACGAAGGTAACCGAAGCCAGTCCGGAAAATCTAATCGTTCCCGGTTTCATCGACTGTCATACCCATTTCATGGAGGGAGGTTTCGCATTGGCCTCCGTGCAGTTGCGCGATGCAAAAACACCGGATGAATTTATCAACCGGATTAAGGAATTTGCAGCCAGTCAACCTCATGGAAGTTGGATTACCAATGGAGATTGGGATCATGAAAACTGGGGCGGTGAACTGCCGACCCGCGATTGGATTGACTCAGTAACTCAAAATAATCCGGTTTGGATTAATCGGCTAGACGGCCATATGAGTTTAGCCAATACTGCTGCATTGAAGTTAGCTGGGGTTGATAATACTATAAAAAATGTAATGGGTGGCACGATTGTGCGGGATAAACGAGGACGCATAACGGGTGTATTTAAAGATAATGCCATGAGCCTTGTTAATCGTGCGCTACCCGACCCTACTGCTGACCAGAAAGACAAGGCGTTGCAGGCGGCCATGAACTTTGTAGCGGAGCGGGGAGTAACCTCAATTCACAACATGAGCGGGTACGAGGATGTATTTGCGCGCGCCAGAAGTAATAATGTATTGAAAACCCGGATCTACTCCGGGGCAGCGTTAAACGAATGGAAAAGGGTAGCAACGAAAGTTAGCGCGCATGGGAGAGGAGATAAATGGCTGCGCTGGGGGGGATTGAAAGAATTTGTCGATGGTTCATTAGGGTCTCATACCGCTGCCTTCTTCAAACCGTTCGATGATACGCCTGCGGATTCAGGATTTTTTATTACACCCGAACATGAACTGTATCGGAGAATTAAATCGGCAGACAGTGCCGGACTTCAGGTGATGACCCATGCTATTGGTGACAAGGCGATTCACACCCTGTTGAATATTTACGAGCGGGTTGCCAAAGAAAATGGTGACCGTGACAGGCGATTTCGCATTGAACACGCACAACATATTGCTCCAGATGACATTCGCAGATTTTCAGAACTTCAGGTGATCGCCAGCATGCAACCCTACCACGCCATCGATGATGGGCGTTGGGCGGAGAAGGTGATCGGAAAAGAACGGAGTAAGACTACGTATGCGTTTCGATCATTGATCAATGCACAGGCTATTCTAGCCTTTGGAAGCGATTGGTTTGTTGCTCCACCAACTCCACTAGAGGGTATTTATGCTGCCTTTACACGGCAAACGCTGGATGGAAAGAATCCAGAGGGGTGGGTTCCCGAGCAAAAGATTTCAGTTGAAGAAGCTTTAAAGTCCTATACTCTCCGGGCAGCCTATGCTTCCTTCGAAGAAAATATCAAAGGATCTATTGAAGCCGGCAAGTTGGCTGATTTCGTAATTCTGCATCGGGATATTACTTCGATCGACCCCGTTGGAATTCGTGATGTGAGAGTAGTGAAGACAGTGGTGGGTGGTGAAGTTGTTTATTCCAACGAAAAATCAGCAGACTAATTCATTGTTAACCAGTTTCGGAATCACATTATATTGATCCGGAGTCAGGCAAAATTCGATGTCTTTCTGAATACCCAGTCGTTGTAGCCGCTTCACATGGCTGGAATGACGGAGAAACTCAACCATATCCGATTTGGCCAGGTTGTATAAATGTTGCGCAGCCAAGGGCGCATCGCAATCCGGTTCGATGTAATTTTTCAAGCGCTCCACCAGGGCCCCGGCAAATAAGGAGTCTTCTAAGTTTACTTTCCCTTTCCAGCCGGCACAAACTACTAAAATGTTGTTGTGGCTAAACAATACATACTTTACTATGGAAGACAGGTTGAGAAAGCTACCAATGATGATTTCCTTGGCAGACTTTGATTTTTCGATGGCCTGGGTTCCATTCGTTGTGGTAAAAGCGATTTTTTTTCCAGCCACCTGCGTACCCATGTATTCAAAGGGAGAATTTCCCTTATCAAAGCCTTCCACCTTTTTTCCATCCCGTTCACCTGACGTAATGTAACCCCGGTTTTTCATTTGGAGACATTCTTCCTGATTAGCAAAAGGAACAATGCGCTCGGCACCATTGGCAAAGGCGGTTACCATGCACGAAGTTGCCCGTAAGATATCAACTACTACAACCGTGCGATCTTTTAGATCATAGAGGTGCAACAGTTCGGGGCTGAGGCAGACATCAATCGTCTTCATTTAAAAACAGGCAAGGTTTAGGATATGATTTACAATTCTTTTGAAGATGTTCTGCTGATCTTGGATTCCCTTTTAGGAGTGCCTGGCACCAGTCTTCACAACCCTTTTCTTTAAAACCGGCCCGGTAGTAAGCAATACCCCGATTGTGATATGAGTTGTGATGTTCCGGATCTAATTCCAAAACACGATTAAAGTCGGCTACGGCTGGATTCCATTGGAATTGTTTGAGGCGTACAGTGCCTCGTTTGAAATAATATAAGGAATAGTTTTTTTCAATGGAAATCGCTTTTGAATAATACTTCTCTGATTCAATAAGGTTATCCAGGTGCTCATAGATATTACCAATCTGAAAATAATACTCCGGTTCTTCTGAATCGATTTTAACCAGATAAAGATAGTCTTGAAGAGATTTCTGATACTCCTTTAAATTGAAAAGGGTGACTGCACGATTGTACCGATAAACAGTTTCTGTGGGATTAATGGCAATTAGATCTTCAAAGTAGGGCAGCGCTTCGGCATACCGTTCTTCTTGCATCAACTCTAAACCTTTATTATTGAGTGATTCCTCGTTTTGAGATAATACGTTTGATATCGGTAGGGTTTGAAACAGGAGTAAGAAAGGAAGCCTCAGCATAGGTTCAGATAAAAGGCAATTTTACGATGATTGCTTTCAGGGCCCGTCCACGGACATCCACAAAAATTTCTGACCCAACAGTTGAAAACCCCGTGGATACATATCCCAAACCGATACCTACATTCAGTACTGGAGATTGTGTACCAGAAGTTACTTTGCCAATTATATTTCCTTTACTATCTTTTAAGAGGTAATCATGACGTGGTATACCCCGATCAACCATCTTAAAGGCTACAAGCTTTTTCTTTACGCCTTCTTCTTTTTGCTTTTTGAGATTCGCGCTGTTCGTGAAATCCTTTGTGAACTTTGTTATCCAACCCAATCCAGCCTCCAGGGGTGAGGTGGTGTCATCAATATCATTTCCGTATAAGCAAAATCCCATCTCAAGCCGCAGGGTATCGCGCGCACCAAGACCAATGGGTTTGATACTATCATTTTTTCCAGCTTCGAAAATGGCATGCCAGACTTTTTCTGCTTGATCTTTATGTACATAGATCTCAAAACCACCGGCTCCCGTATATCCTGTATTGCTCATCATCACGTTTTGTACATTGGCAAATTCACCAATGGCAAAGTGATAGTATTGAATGGCTGACAAATTGGTTTTCGTAAGTTTTTGAAGCACCCATGTTGCCTTGGGGCCCTGCACGGCAAACAAGCAATACTCATCTGAAAGATTCTTAAGTATGGCGTTTTTCGTATTGTGTTTTACGAACCAGTTCCAGTCTTTATCAATATTACCTGCATTCACAACAATGAAATAATCATTTTCCTTAATCCGGTAAACAATCAAATCATCAACAATTCCGCCCTGATCATTGGGTAAACAAGTGTATTGAGCCTGCCCATCCACCAACTTGGAAGCGTCATTGCTGGTGATTCGCTGAATTAAATCCAGCGCGTGATGACCTTCCACTTTAAATTCACCCATGTGTGAGACATCAAATACCCCTACTCCGTTTCGTACAGTCATGTGTTCTTCAATGTCGGAGGTGTAGCGTACCGGCATGTTGAAACCTGCAAATGGAACCATCTTACCACCGAGTTTTACATGAAGATCGTGAAGGGGTATGTTCTTATCCATGGAAGTGATTTGAAGTCAGCAAAAGTACGCATTGATCCTGATTTTGCAGCTATTCATCAACGCTGAAAAAATCCGGATTTTCCTCTACGTACCGGTTAAAGGCTTGTGGTGACAGGAGGCCCCGAAGTTTATTCAGGCTTTCTTCTGCTTCATCGTCAAAGCCAACCAGAGCCGCTTGTTTGATGTATTCTTTCAACAGCTTAATGGAAGACGGCCGTACCAATAATCCGGAAACGATAATCGAGTAGGACCTGAGCCGGTCGGTGGAGTCACTTGTAAAGTAACGCGCAGCAGCGACTAACCCCTCTTCAAAATGAAGGTTGGCCTGGCTTAGGTATTGATATTTTTCCTGGGCTTCCGCCCGGTTGGCAAGTTCATCTTGCAGCGCCTTTAAATAGATCATCTCATTGCGAAAGCCATCCACAGGAAGGGCACTTTCCAACGGTTGTTTTGAAAATTGTTCCGGATCGATTTCCGCTAAAATCATCATGTTCAATACCAGGATTTCTTCATATACTTTTTTGTCGGTGAGCCGCAATCCTTTCACCTGCTTCAGTATACTGGAAGCAGCCACGAGTTCATCCATCGAGAACAATTTCCTGCTTATATCAAGAATGGCGTTGGCTTTCAATTCTTCATTTTGTATTGAACCGGCCACGCGCCAAAACGTGACCGTATCTGTCGCTTTGATCCGGTAACGACAATATTGATATTTATTGCTATCGGATAAAGACATTATCTGATCCGGGTTTGCGTTCAATACTTTTTGCATGTTTCTACCACGGGTGGAAAGGGAAAGATCATCGGTTCGACTCAAGCTATCCCAATAGCGTTGGGCGATTAAGAGACTATCGGCTTCAGTGTACGCTACGGTTTCATAGTAAAATGCATCCGGTACATTTTTGTCCTTGGCAATATAAAAGTAGTTCGCAGCAAGGGTGGGGTTGTGCTGTTCCAAGGCCCACGTACCGAGCAATGAAAAATATTTACCACGGCCAACCGTGTAAGCCACTTCACGGGTTAAGTCAAATGCCCGTTTAATCCATCCTTGAGCATAGTAGACATGGGCCACTGCCACCAGGATCGGTTCTTTAAAGTAATCATTGGTTGGTCTGTTGGCCAAGGCAATAATATCATGGAGGAGCGTTGTGTCAATTCGGTGCGCCTGATTGATAAGATAGTTACACAGGTACGTAGCCCGGGAAGCCGAGACTACCGTGTCTTCACCCAATTCAAAAGGCAATGCAATGGGTAAGTTCTGAAGATTAGCCAACGCCAGGGCATTGGCACGTGGACTTTGTTTTTCAGATCCTAAAAGCTCGAGTAGGGAATCGGCAGGATAGGCAAGTTTAAATTTAGCACTTGCGGCAAGCAGATTGGTTTCGGCAATCTCTTTTGTAGAACCGTAATTACGGGCTTGTTGAAAACTCAGCAATGCAGAGTCGACAAGATTTAATCGGGAGAAAGTACGCCCCAATTCATTAAGGAGCGGCCCGTTTTCAGGGAATTTTTTAAGCCCCTCGTTCAGCGTTTCCAAGGCGGTTAGCGGGCTTCCATATTGTTGAAAGGCTTCAGCCAGTTGCACATAGGCGAATGGTGAGGAAGCACCTCCTATCGCCTGGGCTAATTCGTACCGTACCTTTTGAGGTTCCAACCGTGCTGTTTGTATTGTTGAAAGCGCATAGTGGGCATGGTGATTCTGATTTCGGTAAAAAACAGACTTGTTATAATAGGCTTCGGCAACTGTATCGTTCCCCTGCCCCAGATAAAGATCGCCATACATGTTGTAATAGGAGGCATAGAGTTGGTCCAAAACCGTTCGATAACTGGTATCAAAAACCAGAAAAGCAAAACACGTAATCAATCCCATGATGCGGAAAGTTGCATAGTACATCGTCTTCGGCTTGTACAAAACCTTATAAACCTGCAGGTTTTGACTAAGCATCGCCCCGAAGTTGGAGATGATATAAAAGATAAAAATGGTACCGTACCCCAGGTGACTGTAAAGAATGATATCATGAAGTACACCCGTAACGGTATCGTTCGCAGTGGAAAAAAACAGTCCGAGAGTAGCAAAAGACAAACAAGCCAAAGAAACGATTAGATAAATGCCTAGTGGGTTTGCCGGAAGGATGCTTTCGTATTGAGCTTCCCGTTGCCGGAACCCCCAAATTCCAAGCAAAGCTGAAGCGGTAAATAAAATAAAGAAATCAATCACCCAGATATCCCAGTCAAGATAGCCGACTTCAATGGCATACGATAGTAACAGGTTTAACAAATAGGCACCGGATATAAATAGGAAATGCCTCATGCTCTTGGTTTGACGGGTACCCTGCGTCAACAGATTGATAAACGCAGCCGGAATTTCATGCCCGATCATGAGTATAAATACAATGGTAAGAATCAGGCCAATTGTATACCCATTAACGGAAATATGCAAAAGCGGATCAGCCACCGGACTAATAAATGTGATGGCGGCACCAAGCAAAATGAAAAGAAAAGAAAAAAAAATTATTCTTTTAAGAAATCCAGCGGAGCTATTAAACGCATGAAAGAAGTAGGCCAATCCTACTACGGGAACGATAAATCCCAACGCAGCAAGTTTATTGGTCAGTCCAAAAATCTCAAGAGCTTCCAGTTGCAGGCTGATCGCAAATAGTGAAAACACCCCCATGCCGATTAAAAACCAAAACCGGCTTAGTGTACTGATGATCGCGATCAGGGTGATGATCGCGATGACGAAGAAGATCAGAAATATTTGCAGTGCCAGAAGGTTGGGCTGTAAGTCGCTGCCCGCCAAGACTTCAAACACTTTAAAATTGTCAGCTTTAACCGAAATCGAATGAAGTCCGACCGGAAAGGTGCGGATTGCAATTTCCTCTGTTTGAAGTTCCTGATAATGTTCCCAGGTTATGACCGGAGACGGACTAATCAGGTAAGAATACCAAAAGTACCCGATCGACAACATGAATATCAATGCCAGAACAAAAAGAAAGTATTGATGAGGTTTGTGCCAGGACTTCCAGAATTGAAGAGAATGCATGCAACAAGCTTATTCTAACACTTTGGGAACCCGAAAGTAATTCTCGTCTTTTTTTGGAGCATTTCTTAAGACCTGGGTATGATCCAGATGCGGGCGAACTTCATCTTCCCTTACTGCATTAAGTTCATGGCTCATGGTGGTGAGCGGCTCCACGCCCTCTGTATTTACCTCTTGAAGTTTCTCAACGAAGGAAATGATGTTGCTCATATCCTGCATCATCTTTTCTGAATCTTTTTCGTTGAACTCGAGCCGCGCGAGGTGTGCGATTTTATTTAGCGTTGCCTGATCGATTTTCATGATGTTTCAATTCTGAATCAATTACCTCAAAGACTCTTCTCTTTAATTCATCAACCTGCTTCAGTGAGTAGCCTTTTGTTTCAATCGGATCATGAAAGATGACCATGATTTTTGACCGATGGAGACGCAGCGGACTTTGGTCGGGTAAAATTATCCAATTATAGGGAATAGTTACAGGCACGATGGGGATTTGTTTTTCAATAGCGGTCCGGAATGCGCCATCTTTAAACGCATGCATATAGGGTGGCCGTTTGGTAATCATTCCTCCCTCCGGAAATATGACCAGACTTTTTCCCTCATCAATTGCTTGCATGGATCGCAGCAGGGTGGTCATCCGGCTTTTAAGCCTTGAGCGATCTACCGTAATGTGAAGTTTTCGATACATGTATCCAAATAATGGGATATTTTCCATGTCATTTTTTCCAACGAAGATGGCGTTTGCCGGATTTAAGCCCATGGTTGGAATATCAAGATATGAGAAATGATTGGGGCAGAAGATATACTGCTTTCGCGGATCAAAACCGGAACCCGTCACTACCTGGAAAGGTAAAAAAGAAAAGTAAAACAGGAGTTTAGCCCACCATCGGTTAAAAATCCCGACCAATCGAAATTTGGAAGGAAAAACGATCGGGATCAGAAGAAGTGGAAAAAAGATCAAAAACAAGATTGAAAATACAAGCAACCCGTAATACGTGTGTATTGTTCTGATTACTTGCATCGAATTCTTACACAAATCAATTTACACCGTTCTTTTCATTATCGGTTAACTGCATCCCGTTTGGGTATTGTTATGATCTCTCGTTGTCTTCCATCAATATACCGAAAACCCAACTCATCAAAATATCCATCTTCTTCCAATTGAATTCGAATGTCCTTTTTCCATTCCGGGATGTTAACCGTACAATTAAACTCGATGGAATACGCGGTTTTAAAATGCATGGGGTAATCACCCGTATACGGCACACCTCCTTGCATATCCCACATACCAATGGTGGTACCCGCTGCATGACCATGAAATCCAATCGGGTGTGTGTAGATAGATGGTGTGATGCCTTCGGCTATCGCTTGCTCGCGCGTCACTTTTAAAATTTCGTTGCCGGTGCGCCCTTCTTTAATGTGATTGGTAAGGATATCCTGCAGACGGTTACCTTTCGCAAAAGCATCACGCAAATACCTGGGAACTTCCGTTTCTCCCGCTCTTAGAATGTATGCATGTTGCTGTGTGTCGGTATTCAATCGAAGATAAGTTATTCCAAAGTCAACATGCAGTAAATCACCTGGCAGAATCACCAGCGGCTGAGGGCGCTTGGACATAATAGCTTCCGGTTCGTTCCGCTGAATGGATACCGAAGTGTGAAACCAGGTGTCGAGCTTGAGCTCTTTAATGCGCTCGCGGTACCACCAAACAACGTCTTCAGTCGTGGTTACCCCGGGCTGAATCACCTTATCCGAAAAACCTTCCTGAATAATGTCATGGGCAATTCGGCAGATCTGTTGATACAGGATCATTTCTTTTTCGGTTCGGGTTTCCAACCAACTCACGGCCAGCTTTTCGGCAGAGGCAACTTTGGGTTGCAAATTTTTCGGAAGCACCCGCATCAGGTTATCGTAGTCGTTGGCAGTTAAGCCATCGGCATGACCCCAGGAGGGGGCCTTATTGATGCCAATTTTTTTTGGATTCCGGTCAGCAATCAGTTTACCTAATTGTGCCCATTGATCCGGGTTTGCATCCGGATCCCATGCGCGCTTAAACATTTTGCCTACATCGTAGCGCGACACCGCCAGGTACTCCATCTCCTGGTTAACACCCTGGTCAAAGGCAATCAGCATGGTGGTTCTGCGGGCGGCATGCCAGGTGGCCGGAAGAAAAGTCCGGATTACCGGGTCTTCATTGTACTCGCGCGAAATGATCACCCACATGTCAAAACCTTCCCTTCGCATGAGGGCAGGCAACGTGTTACGTAACCGATCCTCCAACAATTCGTCAATGATACGGGCCTGGTCGCGCTGCGAGAGGATTACCGGCTGACCGAAGGAAAGCGAAGCGAGGAGTACGAGGACTGCACAGAGAATGGATTTCATAGTAATGGAATAAGAATAGCAATATAAAAATTGTAACGACTAGACTAATTGGATTTTACACCGTTGGCCTTTCAGAATTTCGCCCGCATTGGTTACTTCAATGTGCGATTTGGCATCGTCCATTTGTTCGCGTACAGTGTCTTTAATTTCTTTCATTCGCATGGCTTCTATAAAGCGCTTAATGTCTTCGCGGTTTTCCAGGATCAGTTCGGGTACAACAGCCGGTTTGTCATCATCGCCTTTAGCCACCATGGTAAAGAAGGAGGAATTCGTATGTTTGAGGGTACTGGTTTTTACATTTTGCGATTCCACCCGAATACCCACCACCAAGGAAGTACGCCCCACGTAATTAACGGATGCATGCATAGAAACCAGTTCACCTACTTCTACGGGTTGTAAAAATTCAACCTTATCAACGGAAACTGTTACGCAATACGTGCCCGCATGCTTACTGGCCGTGGCATAGGCAACCTTATCCATCAGCGAAAGCAAGGTGCCTCCATGAATTTTGCCTCCGAAGTTTGCATAAGAGGGAATCATTAATTCGGTGATGGTGGTTTGGGAGTATCTGACCGGGCGGGCGGATTCCATAGGCAACGGGTTAGTGGAGAAAGATAAGATTTTATCAGTCTTGATAAAAGACGCACTGGTTTAGCCTTACTGAATGGCTTGAGATAATCGATTAAATCGAATAACCATTGCAGAGGCTGTTATGGTGAGACCGATCAGCAAGCCAATCCAGATGCCAATGGCCGCCCATTCAAAAACAAAAGCCAATACATATCCCAGGGGCAAGGCAATAATCCAGTAGGCAACAAAGATCAATACCGAGGGAATCTTTACATCCTGCAATCCGCGTAAGGCTCCGGCTGTGACCACTTGGATCCCATCCGACAGCTGGAAGAATGCTGCAATAATCATGAGTGAAGATGTAAGCTGAAGTACCGCCTGATCATCGATGTATAAAGAGGGAAGAGATTCTTTACCAAAAATAAAGAGCAATGCCCAGAGAGCCATAATTCCAATGGCCATCCAGATCATGGCAAATGCAGAGGACCGCAAATTCTTTCTATCGTGTTGCCCCAGGAAATTTCCCACCCGAATGGTGGCGGCAGCCCCCAACCCCGAGGTGGTCATATAACTGATGGTAGCCAGGTTAATAGCGATCTGATGGGCGGCCAAGGCGGTGGTCCCCAACCAGCCCATCATGATGGCTGAAAATCCAAAAGCTCCCGCTTCAAAAATAAATTGCGAGCCTGAGGGTATTCCAATATGCAGCATTTTGGATATGAGTGAGGGCGAGTATCCGCCAACAGAAAAGACGGCCCGGAAAGGTTGATACCGCGTGCCGAAATACACATACCCCATCATGCTAATGGCCATAACAACACGCGAAATTAAAGTTGCCCAGCCTGCACCGTTCAATCCTAATTCTGGGAAACCGTAGTAACCAAAAATCAATACGTAATTAAGGGCAATATTTAACAAGTTACTTCCGATTACGATGATCATGGCAACCCGGGTGCGTTGCAAGCCTTCGGCAAACTGCCGGTAGGTTTGAAAGATCATGGTGGGAATGATCGATACAGCGATGATGCTCAGGTACGGAATGGCAAGCGTCACCACTTCTTCAGGTTGCCCCATCAACGTCATAAGGGGTTCGATGGCAAAAATGAGTAACACCAACAGCAGGCCGGTAGTTAAGTTTATTATGGAGCCATTCTTGAGTACGGCAATGATTTTGGCTGTGTCGCTGGCACCTTCAGCCTGTGCCACCAACGGGGTAATGGCATAGGATACTCCCACGCCAAAAAACAAAGGGATAGTGAAGAAGATATTGGCAAACGAAGAAGCAGCCAGTGGCACAGCTCCTGTCCAGCCTACCATTACACTATCGGCCACGCCTGTCATTACCTGACCCAACATGCTGAGCATAACAGGGTAGGCTAAAAGAAAATTGGGCTTTATGTGTTGCCGAAAGTTCATTTGTTACGGTTGGGACTTTTCTGTAAGGAATTGGTGAACTTTCAGAATTCCAATCACGCTCAAGCTATCCGTTATTTTTCCATCTAACACCATTTGCATGGCTTCGGTGAAGGGGAGCTTCCAAACTTTCATATCCGCTTCGGTGGCCTCCAATTCTTTTTCACCAGGCACGAGGCCTTCGGCCAGGTACAGCAAACCTTCCTCATCGGAAACAGAGTTGGAGAGATGCACCCGTTGCAGTAATGTCCAATGCTTGGCAGAGATCCCGGTTTCCTCTTTTAATTCGCGTTTGGCGGAATCCAGCGGATCGTTATCCAGAGGACTTCCTCCTTCCGGAATTTCCCAACTCCATTCGTTCAGTACATAGCGCCATTGTCCTACCAACCAGGTATTGTTTTCATGGTCGAGCGGCACAATCCCAATAGCTTTATTTTTAAAATGGACTTTGCCATAGATTCCTTCCCCACCGGCTGGATTAATCACCTGAAATTCTGTTACATTAATCCAAGGATTATCGTACTTCTCGGTGGCAGCCAGGGTCTTCCACAAATTATCCATACTGTTGGTTTTCGAATAAAGATTAGAAATTCTGTCGAGATTAACGGGCCCCGCTTGAATTTTGAGGTTCGATTCTTGAATTTTGAAAGCCATGTTAATTTCTTCTTTTACCCCCGATTTGATTGAGGCTGGTTGTGACGAAGTAGGCCGGGGTTGTTTGGCGGGGCCGGTGGTGGCGGCCGCAGTCATTCTTCCAAAAAATTATCGGCATGAACTTTTAAATGATTCCAAGCAGCTTACAAAGGAAGATCGGATCCTTTTGCAGGAAGACATCATCAAGGATGCTCACGCCTGGGCCATTGCGGAGGTTAGTAATTCAGAAATAGATGAGATCAATATTCTAAATGCTTCTTTTAAAGCCATGCACCTGGCACTGGATCGGCTTACTATCCGCCCGCAACTTTTGTTGATTGATGGAAACCGGTTCAAACCCTATCAGGATATCCGGTTTGAATGTGTTGTAAAGGGAGACGGTATATATCTGTCCATTGCAGCCGCTTCGATTTTGGCAAAAAACTACCGCGATGTCCTGATGAGTCAATTGGGTGAACAATTTCCAGGTTATGGCTGGCATACCAATGTAGGGTACCCGACAGACGAGCACCGGGCGGGAATCCGCACGCTGGGCATCACACCTTATCATCGTAAATCGTTTCAATTGTTACCAAGCCAATTGGAATTATTTGAATAGGTTCATGGTTGTAAGGAGAATCGTAATTGTCAATTCCAACATAAGTTTTTGTGTGTTTAGTTTTTATTGCAGTATCCCGTAACTCAAAGTACAAACTCGTATTGGCGAGCAACCGCGATGAATTTTATAATCGCAAAACGGCTCCGGCTCATTTTTGGGAGGATCATCCCTTTGTGGTAGGCGGGCGAGACCTGGAAGCGGCCGGCACCTGGATGGCCATGACAAGAACCGGAAAAATTGGGTTGGTTACCAATTACCGGGATCCGGCCAACATCAATCCGGTTGCACCCTCCCGGGGTAAGCTGGTATCGGATTTTCTTGTCAATGGTGACTCTCCGGATTATTATATAAAGGAAGTTTCAAAAAAAGGATTGCAGTACAACGGATTCAATCTGATTACTGGAACCATCAACGATTTGTGGTATTATTCCAATTATGGCAAAGGCATCCAGCCATTAACACCTGGTATTTACGGTCTTAGTAATCATTTGTTAGATACCGCCTGGCCAAAGGTGATTCGGGGTAAGGAAAATTTTACGCGCCAATTGAGCAATAAAGAAATAGCGGTTGATGCAATGCTGAACATGTTGTATGATGAAGAACGGGCTGCGGATTCCGCCTTGCCGGATACCGGGATTGGACTGGAACGCGAACGGGCCCTGTCCTCCATGTTCATCAAAACGAAAGGTTATGGCACCCGGTGCTCAACCGTTGTTCTGGTAACCCACAATAATGAAGTAACGTACGCAGAACGGGTTTATGACCTCAATACGTTTCAATACACAACACAGGAGTTTAAGTTCAGAATCACTGAATCACCAACCGTTTAACCGAACCGGAGGCATTGCGGATAGAATAAACACCAGGAGCCAGAGAAGAAATTTCTAACGAATTGCTATTCGTAAGCTTCATGACGATCACGCCCAGGTTATTAATCACCACATAATTACCCTTGCGCGAAAGTTTTACATCGGTTCCATAGCTCACAGGGTTGGGGTAAATACCAAACCCACTGATATCCGATCGATCAACCGAAACTACGCTGGAGAAACTTGTTTTACCATCAAAGTCGGTTTGACGCAGCCGGTAATACGCAACGTCTGGTAACGGGTTTTCATCAACGAATTGATAATGTGTAGTACTGGATTTTGTACCCGCCCCTTGAACCTTTCCAATGTTTTCAAATTCAGTACCGTTAGCTGATCGTTGAATGAAGAAGTAATCGTTGTTTAATTCTGAAGCCGTGGTCCAGTTGAGCTGCACCAATTGATCGATCATGTCAGCCGAAAAGGAAACCAATTCAACCGGCAGCGGATTGTCCAGCGTGGATGAACCCAGGGTAATAGGACTGAAACTGGTAATCGGTCCGGCCGAAATAACAGTACCAATTGTTGCATTACCTGTAGTGCCACCATTCCCATGATCTACCCAAGCGGTACCATTCCAGCGTACTACACGCAGATCGGTTATATCCGTAATGTAAGGACCTACGCAATCGGGTGAGTTCCAGCTTAATGTAACGCTGACATTCGAGCCACCCGGACTTCGATCCAGGGTCCAGTATTCGCAGGTGCTAACTGTAACAATTCCTGCCGGATAGGTAGAAGGGCCGCCAAATGCCTGACTTGCTTTAAAATATTCAGCAATAAAGTAGTGTGCGGTATTGGAGGGAGCTGTAATCGAAATGGACCGGTAAAATCCATTGTCACCGGTCGGAAAGGTAAAGGCATCGTTTCCGGTTTTGCGTACCGGACCGTCAATATGGCTGCTGTTTGATCCTCCTGATATCGTGGCATTATCTGCAAAGTTCAGGTAATTGATCGCTGTGGTGTTTAATACACCGGCTGTAAACGTAGCCGTGGTGGTTACCGAAGCATCGGTGTTGAGGGTTACCGCTCCGCCTGATTTGTTCATTGTCAGTCTTCTGAAAACGGGTGAAGCGGATCCGCTCTTGATTACATTTTGATTGGCACCTCCAGCAAATGTGATGGTGCCATTGTTGACTCCGAACGTGATTGCCGTTGTTCCATTTACGGTTACATCACCCCGAAAAGTACTGGCCACATTATAGGCTGGTTGAATGGTTCCACTGGCCTGATTAAACGTTGCATTGCCGGTAAAGTCATCCGCTGCACCGACTGCAAATCTGAAAATACCGGTGCCTGCATTCACGAAGGTTGTGCTTCCGCCAAACGTGTTTCCACCATTGCTATTATCGGTGGTGGCACCTGTTTTGGTAATGCTATTGGTAGCTCCATTCAACGTAATGCCTTCCAGTAAGACGGCAGGTGCTGAGACGGTTAGGTTACCATTCCAAACCGAGGAAGTTCCCGCCCGGAAAGTCGATGTGCCGGTTAACGTAAGGGTTTGGCTGGTCGCTGCTCCTAATTGAGTAAATCGCTGAATTCTTAATTCACCCAAGGTAAAGCCAGTGCCTCCAACGGATATTGTCCGTCCGGACGCAAGGGTTGCTGCTGCTGTTCCGGATTCACCAAAATAAACTCCGGTACCATTTGTACTGTTGACCTGAATATTACCATTGAATGCGGTTGTTCCAGCATATGCCGTGCGAACATAGGAACTTCCGGTGTTGGTTAGAACCAGGTTACCATTGTAGGTGCTCCCTGTTCCAAGTTCAAGGAGTAAATAGTTTGAGCCGGAACATACCAGATTGGTGGTACCCTGAAAGGTAAAACCGCCAGTTGTTCTAAGGTATCCCGAACCGCTGTTTTGGATGGTGGTCGTGTTGGTAAACAAGGCACCACCGGAAGACTCATTGCTCGTTGCACCGGTCTTTTCGAGGTGCGCAGTATTGTTGTACGTGCCGCTATTAATAAATAACTGAGGAGCCCGAAAATCAACGGGACCGTTAAACGTTACAGTTGGTCCAATCACAAGTCCGGCTGTACCGGTGAAGATAAGATTTTGGGCGGTCGCCCCGCTTTGAGTAAATCTTCTTAACCTGAGTTCTCCGGTACTGAAACCTAATCCGCCTACCGAAATGGTTTTTCCAGTAGCTAACGTTGCAGTTCCGCCTCCACTTTCACTGAAGTAAATGCCGCCACCAAAGGTTGAATTGACGGTGATGTTGCCATTGAATAAGGTTCCCGGGATATTATCAGCCATCCTAATGGTCGAGGAGCCGGTATTTGTTAAGGTCAAATCTCCATTAAAAGTATCCAATGCGGTTAGTGCAAATCTGAAATATCCTGCTCCGGAATTGGCGATGGTGGTAGCTCCGTTAAACGCGTTTCCACCATTACTATCGTTGTTGGTAGCTCCAGTCTTTTCCAGGTAGGTGGTTCCGTTGTAGATGGCTCCGTCCAAAGCAAATTGTGGCGCTCTGAAATCAATGTTGCCATTAAAAGTTGAATTGGGTCCTATCCTTAATAATGCCGTTCCGGTAAGTACAAGAGTCTGATTGGCCGCTCCAATTTGAGTAAATCTCCGGAACCGGAGTTCGCCACTGCTAAATCCCAACCCTCCAACCAGTAAAGATGCTCCAGTTCCCAGGCTTGAGCTGCCGGTTGCCGTATTTGAAAAATATACACCCCCACTCCCTAACGTTGAATTGAATGTAATGCTCCCATTAAATTGATTGCCGCCCACATTATGGCCCAGGTAGATTATACTCGATCCGGTATTGGTAACTGTCAGCGCAGCATTGAAAATATCCGGGGCAGTGTTGGCAGTTAGTAAATAGCCACTGCCCGAGTTGATTATGATCGTGTTTGCATTAAAGGTGTTTCCACCGGTTCCGTCATTGTTAGTAGCGCCTTTTTTCTCAAGTTCCGCTGTACCGTTGTAGGTAGTTCCGTTCAGCAGCAATTGAGGAGCCCTAAATATTACGTTGCCGTCAAATTCGGAGGCGGGGCCGAGAGTTAGAATTGCAATACCGGTCAAGTCCAGGCTTTGTGGTGTTGGGCCATCCTGACTGAACCGGATCAACCGGATATCTCCGCTAATGACACCGGACATACCAACCCCGATGGTGCGGCTTGCTGCAAGCGTAGAGGTGCCATTGGCATTATTACCAAAATAAATTCCACCGCCAAATGTGGAGTTCAATTCAATATTGCCGTTAAATTGATTCCCCGCTGAATTATCTGCCAAACGGATGGTAGAGGAACCGGAGTTGGTAATGATCAGGTTACTATTAAAAATATCGGGTGATGTTGATCCGGAAAGCAGGTAGGCGCTACCTGAGTTCACTATCGTGGTAGGCTGATTGAAAATATTTCCACCGGTTCCATCGTTGGCACCGCTCGGGCTGGCTCCGCTTTTCTCCAGGTAGGTTACACCGTTGTAAGTGGCGCCATTTAACAATAATTGGGGTGAGACAAATGTAACATCACCATCGAAAGATGAGTTGGGACCAATCCAAAGCCTGGAAGAACCGGTCAGCGTAAGATTCTGATCAAATGCTGCACCGACCTGGCTAAACCTGCGTAACCGCAAATCCCCAGTAGAAAACCCGCTGCCACCCACTTGTAAGAATCCGTTAGTGAAGGTGGAGGCACCCGTTGCATTATTCGAGAACAGAATTCCCAACGCACTGCCTGTGTTGTTAAAAATGATGTCGTTGTTAAATTCATTGCCGGCCACATTGTGAGCCAGGTAAATGTAGTTACTTCCGGAATTGGTTACCGTCAGTGGCCCGTTGAAAATATCGGGGTTGGTGTTGGCCGTGAGTAAATGGCCACTGCTTGTGACAGCCAAAGTGGTGGAGCCGTTGAACACGTTCCCGCCATTGCCATCATCATTGCTCGGGCCGGACTTTTCCAGGTAGGCCGAACCGTTGTAGGTGGCCCCATTTAAAAACAACCTGGGAGAAAGGAAGGTTACATTTCCATCGAATGCTGAGTTCGGTCCTACGCGCATCAACGAGGTGCCCGTTAAAGTAATGTTTTCAGCGAGTGCCCCTACCTGCGTAAACCGATAGAGATTAAGTGACCCGCTGCTGTATGTTCCTGCTGTGATGATTCCATTGAGAATTGAACTTGCTGTTGCATTTGCATTGAAGGTAATTCCTGCAGCGCCTCCTGAATTTGAAACGGTGATATCTCCATTGTATGTGGTGGTGCCATTCTCACCCATGGAAATAACTGTTGCAGAACTTGTATTGGTGACATTAATAATCACGGGCCCATTGAAAATGGCTGTTGAGCCGGCACCATTCAGCAACCTGTGATTACTTTGAACAGACCCTATACAATTAATGGTAGTTGTACCATTCACCGATATTCCGGTATTGGTGCCCTCGGCCATGAAAAATGACCATGCATCAGCACCGCCTGATTTGTTTGAATTGAGAGTGAGATCAGAGGCAAAGGTGGTCGTTTGTCCGTTGTGATTGTGGCCAAAGTACATCCGATAACTTCCTGTGTTGTTAAAGGTAGTGGCACTTAAAAACTGATCACGCGTACCATTACCGAGAAGTAAGTAACCCGAACCGGAATTGGAAATAGTAGTAAGACCTGTAAAGATATTTCCACCTGAGCCGACATCATCACCGGCCCCGGTTTTCTGTAAAGTTACCGTTCCGCTGTAGGTGCACCCATTCAGTTGAAGCCTGGGTGAAGTAAAGTTAACATCACCGCCAAAGGCCGAACCGGGTCCTACAATCAGTGTGGAAGTTCCCGTCAACGATAAATTTTGAAAGGTACCTCCGGTTTGTGTAAACCGTGGCAAGCTTAATGTGCCTACCGAGAAACCAGTACCGCCAACGGTTATGGTTTTTGTAGCTGCGAGTGTGGCGCTTCCGCCTGCATTTTCACAGAATTGAACACCGGTTCCATTGGTACTGTTAACAACAATATTTTCATTGAAGGCGGTTGCTCCCAGAAAGGCCGCCCGAATGTAAGAAGTTCCTGTATTGGTGAAGGTGGTGATGCCGTTATAGGTACTTCCGGAGGTTAATTCCAACAATAAATCTGCTGACCCACTGTTGGTAATATTTGCGGCTGCGTTGAAGGTATTGTTACCATTGGTGCGCAGCACACCGGAACCACTGTTGACAATCGTAGCTGTTGAGTTGAAAACATTATTTCCGGTTCCGGTATTATTAGTCGCCCCTGTTTTCTCCAGGTAGGCTGTTCCGGTAAAAGTCGTTCCATCTAAAAACAATTGGGGAGCCCGAAGATCAACATTGCCACCAAATGTTGAAGCGGGACCTACCCGTAAAGTGCTGGAACCCGTCAACAATAAAGTGGTGGGCGGTGCAGCGCCCTGGGTAAATCCTTTAAACATAAGAGTGCCGGTATTGAAAGCACCTTGTGTTATTGAAAAACCAGCACTTTGAGTTACCGTACCCGATGCATTTCCAAAATAAATTCCTGACCCGTTTGTCGAAGTTACCGAGATGTTTCCATTAATCGTAACCGTACCATCGTTTGCTAGTATGATTCCTGAAGCGGTATTGGCATTGGTGCACGTAAGGGTAACATTTCCAGTGATCGTTGCTGTGCTCGCGGCATTCCGGGCAATAATGGTATTCACGGCTCCCGCGGTATTGCCACCATGATTAATGATCAGGTCTCCATTAATTTGATTCCCTACTGAGTTGATACCAACCTGCACCCGGGAGGTACCGGTATTATTAATCGTGAGTCCTCCATTAAAGATATCTGGATTGGTATTGGCCAAATTAAACTGACCCGATCCGCTGTTTATGATGGTGCATGACCCTGTGAAGGTATTGCCTCCGGTTGAATCATCATCGGTAGCACCTGTCTTCTCCATTGTGGAGACACCACCAACCGTCATTCCATTCAGGAAAATTCGGGGTGCACGAAAATTTACATTACCGGCAAAGGAAGCTCCCGGACCAACATCAAGGCGGGCAGTTCCCGTTAGCAGAATGGTATGGTTGTCAATAGCTCCAAATCGCTCCAAGCTAAGACGGCCGTCCGGAAATGAACCAACGGTCAAAGTTCTGCCTGCAGCCAGCGTTGAACTGGCTGTCGCATTGTCGTTGAAATAAATTTCGTTGGCACTGCCTGTATTGGTTATAGCGATATTTCCATTGTAGGTAGATGTACCATTGACTCCCATCTGAATATCGGTAGCGGAATTTGTATTGGTAAGATTAATTGTTACCGTGCCACCGAACGTGGCTGAGGAACCTGTTCCTTGTAAAAACCGGTGGTTGCTTTGCAGCGTTCCAGCACAATTAATGGTGAAGGTGCCAGAAACGGAAAAACTGGTGTTGTTCCCTTCGCTGACAAGGAATGACCAGGCATCAGCTCCACCCGATTTATTGGTATTGAGCGTAAGATCGGTAAACGTGGTAGTCTGCCCTCCGTGGTTATTAGCAAAATAGAAGCGATAGTTTCCATTGTTATTGAATATTGCTGGTGCGGTAAATTGATCACGGTTGGTGTTTCCAAGCAATACCCAGCCGCCTCCTAAATTGGTAATAGTGGTAGTTCCATTGAATACATTGTTGCCGGTGCTGTTATCGTTATTGTTATCTGTTTTAGAAACAGTTACGGAGCCATTAAACGTGGAACCGTTAAAGAATATCCGGCCTGTGCTTCCATTAACTTTAGCTCCGAATGTTGTACCATTGAAGGTTGTGCTGCCCGTTGTATTAAGGGTTAATGCCCCGGTGGCTCCTCCGTTATTGATAGTTCCGGTTGTAAAGGTATTATTACCGGTGGTCGTAAGGTCAAATCCATTCAGATCGATGGTGCCGGTATAGCCGTTCACCGTAATTCCCGCTACATTTGGAGCTATATCCAGTGTGCAATTCCCCAAACCGGTTGCATTAAAAAGTACGGCATCAGCCGGGCCTGGTACACCAACAGGTGACCAATTTGCCCCGTTGTTCCAGTTGGACGCTCCGGCAGCCACCCAGGTTTTTTGAGCCAGGAGTTGGCCGGTGGATAAAACCACAAGGGCAGAAAGCACTATGTAAGAATAGAGAATCTTTATCATAGAAATGTAACTAAAACCTCTAAAATTAACTGATTTATACCGCTTAATCCTCCTTGGTAAATGTACTTTTTGCAAAGATTTCAGATTTTTTCCTAACATCCGTGAGTAGAACTAAACACAAAATTCCAATTCCATTGCGGCTTGTGCGGTGGGTCTTTCCAAAAATTGAGCTGATTTCCACTAAACTGGCAGTACTGTACCTCGAAAAAATCTTCTTTACTCCCTTAAAATATAAGACTCCGGTTAAAGAGCTTGAGACCGAGAGAGCAGCAGTAAAAGGCCTTTTGGATTGTCAAGGTAAAAAAATTCAGCTCTATGAGTGGGGAAGTTCTGCTGCTCCTTACGTCATGGTAGTGCATGGATGGGCAGGGCGTGCTACTCAGTTTCGCAAATTTGTTCCAGTCTTTAATCAGGCTGGAGTAAGGGTTGTTGGATTTGATGGACCCGCTCATGGCAAATCGGAAGGAAAGCGAACTTCGATTGCGGAATTCGAGACTGTAATGAGGGAGATAGTGAAACAGAAAGGAGTTCCCTTGGCCATCCTGGCACATTCCTTTGGAGGTGGGGCTGCTTTGTTTGCCATTCGAAATGGGTTGCCGGTAACCAAGCTGATTAACATCGCCAGCCCGACCATAAGTGACGAAATTATCAAGTCTTTTTTAACAGCCATCAACGGATCATGGCCAACCGGTCTTCGGTTTAAAGAATTTATAAAAGTGAAATTTGGACGACCCTTTGAGGATTTTACGGCTATGAATATCATTAGGGGAATAACAGGGTTGAACTTGATGCTTATTCACGACACAGAAGATAAAGAAGTGCGGATAATTCAGGCCCAGACACTGGCGAAGGAATATCCGCCCACAAAAATGTTAATTACGAATGGGTTAGGGCATAACAGGATTCTTAAAGATGATACCGTAATACAAGCTTGCTTGGATTTTGTGAGGAATTAGACCCTTTTGTAACTTTTAGGTCTCGAAAGCGTCTGAATCTCAAAAATTGCGGTACCGTTTATCAGAACAAATTGACATTTCTTCTCATTTTTGAAACCAAAATTGGAATTTCGAGTAAAACGATAGACGGATAAACTTTTCTGGACGTTTCATCATCAAAAAAATAATCAACAAGGTATGCCCAACATAATTAAGACCACCCACATCTCCAAAGTATATAAGATGGGCAATAACATCGTAAATGCCCTTCAGGACATTTCAATCTCCATTGAAAAGGGAGAGTATGTGGCATTTATGGGACCTTCAGGCTCGGGGAAGTCAACCCTGATGAATATTGTAGGGTGCCTCGACTCGCCTACCACGGGCGAATACTGGCTTAATAACCAATTGGTGAGCGATATGACCGAGAATGAACTGGCTGTTGTCAGGAATAAGGAGATTGGCTTTGTATTTCAGACGTTTAATTTGTTACCACGGGCAACCGCACTTGATAATGTGGCATTGCCATTAATTTATGCCGGCTACAGTCGCAGTGAACGGGAAGAAATGGCAATGACTGCGCTGGAAAACGTTAGCCTGGGCGACCGACATCATCATAAGCCTAATGAACTTTCGGGTGGTCAGCGGCAACGAGTTGCTATTGCGCGTGCATTGGTTAACAATCCTTCTATTATTCTGGCCGATGAACCTACAGGGAATCTTGACTCCAAAACATCGTATGAGATCATGACGTTGTTTCACGAACTGCATGAAAAGGGCAATACCATCATTATGGTAACACACGAAGATGACATTGCTCATTATGCACACCGGATTATTCGTTTGAAAGATGGTTTGATTGAGTGGGATAGGGGGAATGAGAACATTACGCGTGCCACTTCCCCAGTGGCCGTTGCTCATTAGATTGTAAAAAAGAGTTTCAGGTCGGCCTTTCTATAGATTTGGTTTTTGTTTCTTGACAACAATTACCGGAACTTTAAGTAATGAAAATCTATACGAAAACAGGTGATGCCGGAACCACCTCTCTTTTCAGCGGAAGGCGGGTGTTGAAGTCGGAGCTTCGAATTGACACCTACGGCACCGTAGATGAACTCAATTCCTGGTTGGGGGTATTACGCGATCAACCAGTAAATCAATCCCGAAAGGATCTACTCATTGAGATTCAGGATCGACTTTTTACTATCGGCTCCATTCTTGCCACCGAACCTGGAAATGCCCAGGTGAAAATTCCAACTCTATTGGAAAGTGATGTTGCATTGCTCGAAAGAAAAATGGATGCGATTGATTCACAATTGCCACCCATGCGATCGTTTATATTGCCCGGTGGACATCCCGCAGTTTCGTTTGGTCATGTTGCCCGTACGGTTTGTCGCAGAGCTGAGCGACTTGTTATTGCCCTGAGCCAGACTGAGGAAATTGACCCTTTCGTAATCAAATACTTAAATCGGCTTTCGGACTATTTATTCATGCTTTGCAGAATGATGGCGCATGAGTTGAAGGCCGAAGAAACGCCCTGGAAACCAAAATTGATCTAATCTAATTTTAACCTAACATCCGTTAGTCAATCTGTTTTATAGTTGTATTTTTGGGCGTCAAAAAATTTCAGATTATGGTTGATACGCTTAAAATAACAACCAACAAGGTTGCTCAATCCAGATTGTCCCAAATTGACTTTTCCAATCTTCCCTTTGGAAAGGTTTATTCCGATCATATGTTCATAGCAGATTACCGTCAGAAAGATTGGAGCAACTTGCGGATTGTGCCCTATGGCTCTATGCCGATTAGCCCGGCTACACCCGCCTTGCACTATGGGCAATCCATTTTTGAAGGGATGAAGGCGTATGCATCCCCGAGCAAGGAAGCGCTGGTATTTCGACCACTCGAAAATTGGAAACGCATGAACATTTCGGCTGAGCGAATGTGCATGCCGGCAATCCCGGAAGAATTGTTTATGGAGAGCCTCACTGCCCTGATCGACCTGGATCGAAACTGGATTCCAACGCAGGAAGGAAGTTCATTATACATCCGGCCGTTTATGTTTTCTGCAGATGAGTTTATTGGCATCCGCCCTTCGGAGGATTTTACATTCATGATTATTCTGAGCCCGGTGGGCCCATATTACTCAACGCCTGTAAAAGTAAAAATTGAAACGCATTATACCCGGGCGGTGGAAGGGGGGACGGGTTACGCAAAAGCGGGCGGTAATTATGGAGGCGCCATTTATCCGGCAAAATTAGCCCAAGATCAAGGCTATCATCAGTTAATCTGGACCGATGGCAAGTCACATGAGTATGTAGAGGAAAGCGGCACCATGAATGTTATGTTTGTCATTGATAACGTACTTGTAACACCGGAACTGAGTGATTCGATTTTAGCCGGAATTACACGCCAAAGCGTATTAGAACTGGCACGCCACTGGGGCATGAATGTTGAAGAGCGAAAGATTCCGGTCAAGGAGTTGGTCACCGCGTTGAAACAGGGCAATGTACAAGAAGCTTTCGGAGTTGGAACGGCCGCCACCATTGCACACATTGAATTGATTGGGTATGAAGGAAAGGACTACCAGCTCCCTCCCATTCCTAAGCGAACGTTTGCAAATAAAGTTTTCAAAGCGTTGGAAGATATAAAGCGAGGGAATAGTCCTGATCCATATGGTTGGGTGCACAGAATTTAGTGTTTACGAAAGCGGCTAAACCCGCTTTTTTTGTTTCTTGCCTAAGGATTTTAAATCGTGATTGTGCACTATCAAATCAGGTTGTTGTTCGTGGTTGGCATTTGCTTTGCCAGCATGGTTGCTTGTAGCCAAAATCAGCTCGTATTGCTGAAGCGGGGAAACGTCATTGCCCGGTTCAACGAAGGTGAAACCATGAAATTTAAAATGCGAGATAAATCCGTATTGGAGGGAGTGGCCATCCGGTTCACCGATGTTTCGGTCATTACTCTGGGCGATACCGTTGATTTTGCCGCTATTGAAAAGATCAATGTAAAGGGTAGAAGGAAGTCTACGACCCTAAATAAAGTGGGAACCGTTTTGATGATTGCTGGCATAGGATATTTTGTAATCGACCAAGTAAATACCTTGTTGTTCGTGGAGGGACAAAGCGGAATCGACCAGGATGTTGTCAAAGCCTCCATCGCATTAACTGCCACGGGTGCCGCCTTGAAGTACATCCGAAGTCCGTATCAAAAGCTTCGGGGGATATCCTTGCGCAGGGTAGATTCTAGTTCCCGTTATTACAAATACGATTGAGTTGAATCTCACTATCAATTCTCAGAAGAACCTGTTACCTTCGCGCTGAATTTTAATAAATCATGACCTCCGAACAATTAAAGGATCTGAAAGTCCGTGTTGCCGCCCTCAGGCGGTATCTTTGACTACGATCGAAAAATCGTAGAAATTCAAGACGAAGAACGAATTACCCACCAGGCGGACTTCTGGAATAAACCCAAAGAAGCCGAGACCATCCTAAAGAATATCCGTACCAAAAAAATCTGGACCGATGCATTTGATCAGGTGAGCAAATTACTGGATGATCTGGATGTACTGAATGAATTTCATGAAGCCGGGGATGTCTCCGAAGAGGAGCTCGACAAAGAATATTTGAAAGCAGCCACGGCCATTGAGGAGTTGGAGTTTAAGAAGATGCTGAGTAAAGAAGAAGATCAACTCAGTGCGGTGATTGAAATTAACCCGGGAGCGGGTGGTACGGAAAGTAACGACTGGGCTGAAATGCTTAACCGGATGTACATCATGTGGGGTGAGAAAAACGGTTATAAAGTTTCACAGATTGATTACCAGGCGGGCGAAGTGGCTGGGATAAAATCCGCGACCCTGGAGATTGAAGGTCCTTTTGCCTATGGTAAGTTAAAGTCAGAGATCGGAGTTCATCGCCTGGTGCGCATTTCGCCTTTCGATTCAAACCAGCGGAGGCATACCTCCTTTGCCTCCGTCTTTGTCTATCCCAAAGTGGACGACTCCATACAGATCGAAGTAAATCCTGCGGATGTGGAAATCCAAACCTCGCGCTCGGGTGGCGCGGGAGGTCAGAATGTGAATAAGGTAGAAACGAAAGTACAATTGACTCATAAACCTACCGGAATTGTGATTGTTTGCCAGGTGGAACGTTCGCAGCATGCCAATCGGGAGCGGGCCATGCAAATGCTAAAATCAAAGTTGTACCAGTTGGAAATGGAGAAACGCAATGCCGCACGCGATAAAATTGAAGCTGGTAAAATGAAGATTGATTTCGGATCACAAATCAGAAATTATGTGTTGCATCCTTACAAACTGGTAAAAGATGCGCGCACGGGCGTGGAACGCCATGATGCTCAAAATGTACTGGATGGTGATCTCGATGATTTTATCAAAGCCTATTTATTGGAAGATCAGGAATCTGCATCCGAGCAATCCTAATTGACGTTGAGCAAATCGCATCGCGTGTATACCCGTTCTTTTTGGTGGCTGTGCCTGAGTACATTATTGTTTTTTGCCAGCTTTAATATGATTATTCCGGAACTTCCGGATTATCTGACGCAATTAGGAGGAGCACAGTACAAGGGATTAATCATTTCGTTGTTTACTATAACAGCCATGATCTCACGGCCATTTAGCGGTCGGCTGGCTGATAAAATTGGTCGGGTTCCGGTTATGATTTTTGGAGCTGCGGTGTGTTTTACATGCAGCTTGTTTTATCCCGTTGTCTCCTCGCTAGCCGGATTTTTTCTGCTTCGGTTCATCCATGGATTTTCTACCGGATTTACACCCACCGGTACAACTGCGTATCTGGCCGATATCATTCCTTCGGATCGGAGAGGGGAAGCAATGGGTATTTTGGGAACAGCCAGCGCCATTGGCATGGCGGGTGGTCCGGCTCTGGGGGGCCTGTTAGCCAATCAATTCAATCTCGATATCCTATTTTACAGTTCGTCCTTTCTAGCCCTTGTTGCCATAGTGATTTTGTGGCGCACCAAAGAAACATTAAAGACGAAATCACCTTTTTCACTTGACTCCATTAAAGTCAATAAGGACGACATCTTCGAACCGCTCGTGCTGGCACCGTGCCTGGTTATGGTGCTCACGGCTTTTGCCTATGGGTGTGTGTTTACGATCATTCCGGACTTTGGTCAGTTTTTAGGAATCCGAAACAAAGGACTCTTGTTTACTTACCTTACCGTTGCATCACTCATCATCCGCTTAGTTGCCGGCAAGGCATCCGATCGGTACGGTCGGGTTTCGGTTTTGCGAATTAGTACATTCTTTATCATAATTTCAATGTTGGTGATTGGTACGGCTAACACTACCACTCAACTAATTATAGGCGTAACGGTGTATGGATTTGCGCAGGGCTCTACTTCGCCCACGTTGTTAGCCTGGGCAACGGACCTAAGTGATGACCGGTTTAAAGGCCGGGGCATCGCTTCACTTTATATATTTATGGAGTTGGGCATTGGGTTGGGAGCATTTATTTCAGGATGGATTTATAGGAATGATCCTTCGCAGTTTTTTGTTACCTTTTCTGTAAGCAGTGGATTGGCGGCAGCAGCCTTCATTTATCTTTTCTTGAAACCTTACTTGGTTAAGGCATGATGAAACAAGTACCCTTTTATCTTTTTATCATCATTGGAGCAATCCATTTGGCAGCCGTAACTTTTGGTCTGGAGTCAGTGAGCCTCTTATCCAAGCCGTTGATCATGATGACACTGGCAGGCTATTATTGGGCGCAAACTACTAAGTCCGACTATTTGTTTATTACCGCGATGTTGTTCTGTTGGGCCGGTGACGTTTTGCTGATGTATCAGCAAGCAGAGATTTTCTTTATGTTAGGATTAACCTCCTTTTTGATTGGGCATATGCTGTACATTTTCGCGTATCGCAAGTTCAGGTTTAGGAAATCCATCAACACATTGTTGCCAACACAAAGGATTCGATATGCATTGCCCATTATCCTCGCAGGAACCGGACTGGTTACAGTTTTGTATCCGTTCCTGGGTAGTTTAAAAGTACCGGTGATGATTTATGCCTTGGTAATCACGATCATGACGCTTCAGGCTTTATTCCGTTTCGGGTTTACCAACACCCGAAGTTTTGCATTCATTTTAATCGGAGCGTTGCTTTTTATGACTTCGGATTCCTTATTGGCTGTAAACAAATTTATGACGCCTTGGCCATTTGCTTCATTGAGCATAATGGCCACCTACATCGCAGCCCAATTTTTAATTGTGGAAGGAGTTCTGGCTCATCCGAAGGAATAAAAAAATCCTTCCGGGTGGAAGGATTTAATGTAGCGTTACATTGAGTTTACATTTTTCTCACTTTTCCACTACCGGAAGAATGACTGTTTACCTGGCTGGGGTTACCCTTATAGGTTACGGTACCACTACCCGAAATCACGGCATCTAATTCGTTCTTCACATTGATTGCAACATCCCCGGATCCGGAAATTCGTACTTCACATTTTTCAACTTCCAGTTCGGCAGCCTGCACTTCCCCCGCTCCGCTGATGGTGGTTTTGATTTCCCTGGCTGTACCGCTGGCAATTATTTTGCCGGAACCTGAAACACTCACATCAGCATCTTCAGCGATCGTACCAGCAATGTAAACTTTGCCGGAACCACTCACTTTACTTTCAAGCGACCGGCAGGTTCCTTTAACATCGATATTGCCGGATCCAGAAACATTGGCTTCCATTTCACCACTTGCATCAACTTCAATTTTCAGGTTTCCGGAACCACTCACATTAAGGTCAAGATCCTTCGCTTTCAATTTCCCTTCACTGATTAGATCCCCGGATCCGCTCACACTCAGTCCTTCAATATCCTTTACAGTAACGTAAACGGTGATTTCATCATCGTCCCAATCCCAAATTTTCCAATCATTATCATTACCAATACTCAAGCGGCCGCCATTCACCTCGGTTTCTATTTTCTTCAAAACAGATTTGTCGCCTTCCAACATTACTTTTTGTTCGGTTCCCTGCTTCAGGTACAATTTACCGGGTACCCGAAATGATATTTTAGTGAAGGTGTCAACATTTCTGGTTTCCTTGGTTTGGCCAAAAGCAAAGGTTAGGGCAATTAACAAGGCTAACATGGAAGCGAATATTTTTTTCATAAGGATTGAGTTTCGGTCTGAATGACTGGGCACAATGGTGGAGGTTGCCTTTACGTTCAATATTTTTTTCAGCAGATTAATTTTTCTTCTTTAGGACGCAAAAATCGTCATTTGCGTTACAGATGAGCCCCTTTTATTTTCGCACAATCGAGCAGCCGAGGGGCATTTATGAAGAATCGGGAAGAAAAAATTCATAGCATTTGCCTACCCTGTACAGTAAGAGGCTTAAATCAGGTCAAAAATTGAGTTTGTAAGATGCAACACATCATTGCTTTGCCTGGATGTTGGAAGTCCGGTTTTATGAATGGTCGTATATGAAGGGGAAGACTACTGATTAAGTAATTTTTTATATATCTCAAGACAAACCCACGCATCGGTGGCTGCATAGCTGATTTGCTTTTCGTTTAGCGATTCCGCTTCCCAATTGCTGGTTTGAGCGCTTTTCGAAATCCGAAAACCCAGCAGAAGTGCCGTCAGTTTCTTAACACTTTCTACTTGCAGTCCGGCTTGTTTACTCAGCTCAGCCAATTCAATAAACCCGCGGGGCTCGTAATTTTTCAACCGTTGTAATGCCTTAATATCATCACGTAATGCAACTCCGGCTTTTAAAATGTTCTTATCTTCAAGAAAGTGAATAATGGCTGGATGCATGCCGGTAAACTTCAGCCTTATCAGAAAAACGGTATCGTAGGTGGCTATCTGCATCAGCGAAACCTTGTTTTGATGCCCCCGTACGAAAACAGGTTTTGTTTCCGTATCAAACCCCACAACAGAATGTTCTGTTATTTCGGTAAATGCCCGCGAAACGTTTTTGTCTTCACTGACTATAACCACCTTACCCTTAAACGCTCCAAGCGGTAACTCGTTGATTTCTTCGTGTGTAATAGAAAACCGATTATGCCTGTGTGTCATTCAACCTGCGAATCTTGTAGTTTAAGTACGCTTGTAGGACTGTCATCACGGGGCTGATGATGCAAAAAAAACAATAAGGTGCGTAGGCCATTGTTGCCACACCCAGCACGTTTGCTTGCGTGGCGCCACAGGTATTCCACGGGATAAGCACGGAAGTTACCGTGCCAGAGTCTTCCAGGGTTCTGCTCAACAATTCGGGTTTGTATCCGCGCTTTCGATAGGTGTCCGCATACATTCTGCCGGGTACGGCAATGGCCATGTATTGATCGGAAGCGGTAAAATTAAAGAAGATACAGGTTGCTGCGGTGGATCCAACCAGCGATCCGGTAGAATGAGCAAACCGGATGATCCGCTCGGCAATAACTTTCAACAATCCGGCTGACTCCATTACGCCTCCAAAGATCATGGCACAGAGAATGAGCCAAATGGTATTGAGCATGCCGCTCATCCCCTTCGCGGTTAACAACTCCGTTATCATTGGATCATTGGTTTGGATGTTGATGGTCGTTGTCATTGCATTCATAACGGCCACAAAGGACGCCTTCAGATAGTTTCCTTCAATTCCGGAAATCTGACCGATGATTTGCGGTTGAAAGATGATGGCGGCAATACCTCCTAAAAGTGCCCCAACCAGAAGTGCTGGCAGTGCCGGAACCTTTTTAACGATCATGAATAAGACCAATGCGGGAACGATGAACAATAATGGATTTAAGTTAAACTTATCTTCTAACGCTTTTAGTACAGCTGAACTATCGGCTGCTACTTCGGTTGTATCAAATGTGAAACCCCAGATCAGAAAGATGATTAATGTAATGATCAGCGTGGGTACGGTGGTATTCACCATATACCGGATGTGTGTGAACAAGTCAGTACCTGCCATGGCCGGTGCCAAGTTAGTGGTATCAGAAAGAGGAGACATTTTATCTCCAAAATAGGCGCCTGAAATAATGGCCCCGGCAATCACTCCTTCGTGGATGTCTAGCGCCTTCCCAATGCCAAGCAAGGCAATCCCAACAGTGGCCACGGTGGACCAGGAGCTTCCGGTGGCCAACGAAACAATACTGCAAACAATGCAGGCTGCTAATAGAAAGATAGTAGGATTTAAAATCTTTAGTCCATAATAAATCATGGAGGGAACAATTCCACTCAGCAGCCACGTTCCGGAGAGAGAGCCAATCGTAAGGAGAATGAGCATCGCAGCCATCGCTGAACTGATGCTCTTAACGATGCTCCCTTCAATTTCATGCCAGGTAAATCCTAACCGAAAGGAAATGATGCCGGCAATTCCGGATGCCAGCAATAACGCTATTTGATTGGCACCTGAAATTGCATCATTTCCCAATACCACCACATTGATGGTTAACAAAGCAATCAATACTATAATAGGAATAAGGGCAAGGCCGAGCGTTGGTTGCTTCTTAGTTAAATTCATCACAATTTATTTTGGTAGCCAAGATAGGAATAAGTGATTGTTAGAAGGGGGAAGTCTTGTAAATCACCCCCCTCGCTTTAAGATAATCGGTAATAAATGCAAAGGTTTGTTCACTTTCACCGAGGTATTCGGGAGGGCAAATGCCTTTGCGGGTAAATTGATTGTTAATAACCAGGTTAACTACGGCCGTACACGTATAGCCCGTGGTGCGGGCCATGGACAAGGTTCCTGATTTTCTATCGGTACGGTCCAGTAAGTTGTATTGAATTTTCTTTTCCTGACCGTTTTCTTCCCCCGTAATCCGGATCCGCATAACCGTAAACTCTTCTTCCCCCGGTTTCAACTTCCATAAGGGGAACAGCAGTTTGGCCGTCAGGTCAATCGGCCTGATTTTGGTTCCTTTTACATCCACCTCACGGTACGAAAAGAATCCAGTCTCGCGAAGCACGCGCAGGTATTCGATGCAGCCCGGATAGCGCAAGGTTTTTTCAATCATATCCGGAATGTGACCCATGGTTTTAATGAGCGACCGCAGCCCATCGGAGTTCCAGGATTCCAGTGTGCCTACCTCATCAAAATGAATCAACTCAGGATCCGACAGCGCGTCTTTTACAACAACAACTCCGTTTTGTACATACCGTGCCGGGCGAACATATTCTTCGATCACATCAATGGGGGAGAACACAGCCTTGTATTCATAGGGCCATTCGCGTACCCGTGGTAAACCGCCCACCAGGCATTCATACGATTTGACCTTTAATTTCTTGCTATAATAACCAAGAATAATGTTGCCCATACCGGGTGCAACACCACAATCGGTAACAATGGTGACGTTGTTCTTCCGGGCAATCTCATCAAGTAAAAAAGGGTCTTCCGGAAAGAAGGAGATGTCGACCATATTTTTTCCAGCCTCAATAACCTGCCGACAAGTTTCAAATCCCATAAACCCGGGCACCGCACCCACAACCAGATCAAATGGCTTCAATAAGGAAGCTAACACGGTCGTATTTGACAAATCCGCTTTGAGGGTTTGAAGGCCAACGCTGCTTAATTCGGATAAGGATTGCTCGTGAATATCCACAGCCGTCACCTCAAAAGTTCGGGCCAGGTCAATGGCCATTGCTTTTCCAACCAACCCGGCACCTAAAACCACTATTTTTTTCATTTGGATTTGCCTTAAAAGTCGTAAATCGAAAATCTAACCCGACTGTTTATGTTTGATGCCGCCAAAATACTGGAAAAAGCAAAACATTCATCGTTTTATTTGATGGTGCTGAATTGGTCGCTGAATCGCATGATTCCGTTCAATAAGCCGCATGGGTTTAGAATCATTGAGCTTGCAGACTACCGACTTAAAACCATTATCCCCTATCGAAGGAATAATTTTAATCACATTCGGGGGTTGCATGCATGCGGTCTTGCTACGATCTCCGAATTCACCACCGGCTTTTTATTGCTCAGCAGCCTGAACATGAAAAAGTACCGGATTATCATGCAGCGGTTGGAGATGAATTATCACTATCAGGGAAAGATGGATGCCACAGCTGAATTCACTATTTCAAAACAATGGTTGGAGGAAAAGGTAATTCATCCGCTCAAGAGTCAGGAATCGGTGGTGGTTCCATGCGAAATTAAAATCCACGATACAAAAGGAAATCACCTCACTACCGGCCTGGTGTATTGGCAATTTAAGGATTGGGCCAATGTAAAAACAAAAGCATAATCCGATATCTGTGCCTCGTTTCGTAATTTATCATCATGTGGATTTTTCATCTTGGAAATTGCAACCGGCTTTGTATTTATACAATGACCCAAAGCATCTGCATTTACAATCCAAAAGTGGATGGCACGTGTTTACCCTGCAGAATGAAAGTAGCGCCATCATGATGGCACGAATAGCCTTTCACCTCAAATCAGGAATTGCAGAAAGTCCGTTTCGTGCTCCTTTTGGTTCGATCGAGATTTATCGAAAAATCAGTAAGCATCAGCTTGATGGTTTTTTGAAGGAGGTCATGGAGCGATTATCTCAATTGCCAGTTCGGAAAGTCATTATTAAAAATTTCCCAACCATCTATAATGAGCGTCATGCCCATTTAATTCATTCAGGTTTATCGGAATTGAAATTTACTAGTCATCAGGAAGTAGACAGTTGCATTTTGGTAGGCAAGGGTTCATTTGAGCGAGGGATTAAAATCTCGGAACGACAGAAGCTGAAGAAATCCAAATCAATCTTTCAGTTTTATCAAAGCGACCGACATCACTTGAAGCGTGCTTATTCGTTCATCCAAGATTGTCGTGCGGCAAAAGGTCAGTCTTTATCTATGTCCTTGCGGGATTTGCAAAAGGTAGTCCGTGCTTTTCCGAACCGGTTTTACATTTTTGAAGTGGGGAATAAGGAAGAAATTGCTGCGGCTGCCATTGCAATTCATGTTCACAAGGAAATTCTTTACACATTTTATTATGCACACACTAAAAAATATGACCGAATCAGCCCGATTGTTTTTTTGATTTCTGGGATTTATTCCTTTTCAAAGCGGAAGAAAATAACCAAGATTGATCTCGGTACCTCCATGTTGGAAGGCCAGGTAAATCGTTCCCTCTTGCATTTTAAGAAAAGTATTGGTGGTGTATCCTCCAATAAATTGACATATTCTAAATCTTTTTAATGAACGCGCTGGTTTCCATCATCTGCATCTGTCACAATCATGCCCGGTTTGTGACACAGGCATTGGATTCTGTAATCGCACAAACCTATCAGCCCATCGAGTTAATTGTCATTGACGATGCCAGCACCGATGGCGGTGGTAAAATTATTAAACAGTGGTTGGCCCATCACCCAAATGCGACCTTGCTATTAAATGCTGAAAATATAGGGTACTGTAAAACTTTTAATAGGGCTTTTCGAATTGCCAGAGGACATTATATCATTGATCTGGCGGCCGATGATATTTTATTACCCAACCGGGTGGAAGTGGGGGTAGCGGCATTGGAAAAGGCAGGAAGGGAGTACGGTGTTACTTTTTCAGATGCTGAGCACATAGACGAAAACGGCCTTACACGTTGGCGACATTCCGATAAGTATCCGCATCACACGATTCCTTCCGGGGATATTTATATCCATTTGATCAATCGATACTTTATTTGTTCGCCCACCATGATGCTCAGGCGCGAGGTATTGGAAGCAATGAACGGGTATGATGAATCGTTGACCTATGAGGATTTTGATTTGTGGATCCGGGCTTCAAGAACTCACAAGTACATTTACACACCGCAGGTTTTAGTGCGAAAGCGCAGGGTATCATATTCCCTGTCACAACGGCAAAGGAAGATTGGCTCAGACCAAAGCTACAGCACCTATCAGGTTTGTCAGAAAATCCGGGTATTGAATCGCACGGAGGCCGAACGCGGTGCATTAGATGCCCGCCTGGTTTATGAAATGAAAACGAGTCTGCGTCAACTTAATTTTAAAGTGTTAATTAATTACTTTCAGTTATGGCTGATGAATCGGTCGAATTAAGTAAACAGCCAGATTCAGTTTGTCTGAATTGTGATACTCCCTTGGTTGGCAAATTTTGTTCGACATGCGGGCAAAAGCGAATTGACGCTAAGGATCGTACGTTGTTGTATTTTTTTAAGCAATTCTTTGAGTCAGCGTTTTTTCTGGAAAATAGTTTTATTAACAATTTATGGCGACTATTAATCAGCCCTGGATTACAGGCCAATGACTTTGTTCAAGGTAGAAGGAGGCGATGGATGTCACCCTTTTCTATTTTCTTTTTGATCAACTTAATTTATTTTATTGTTAATCCATTAACGGATTTCAATTTACCGCTTGATAACCACCTGCGATATCATGCTACTACATATAGTGGAATGGCAATAAGAATGGTCGAGAAGCGAATGGAAGCAAGGCAAGTAACATTTAAGGAGTATGCTCAGAAATTTGATCAGGAAACAATCGATTATTCAAAAGCTTTGATGGTTTTGAATGTGCCCGTTTTGTCTCTTTTCTTTCTGATGACCTGATTATTTCCGGTTGTCTTCTCCCGTAGCCATGCTGTAATAGCTTTGGTACCGGCTGGGGGCAATGAATCCCTTTTGCACAGCCTCCAGGATGGCACACTTAGGCTCATTCAGATGCAGGCATCGGGCTCCGAATTTACAAGACAAACGCAGGTCGCGCATTTCCGGAAAATAATCTGAAATTTCCTGGGGTTCCATATCTACCAGACCCCATTCCTTAATCCCTGGGGTATCAATGATGAATGTATTTTCATCCAGCTGAAACATTTCAGCAAAAGTGGTGGTATGGGTTCCCTTTTCAGTATAATCGGAAATTGTTCCTGTAGGTTGTTTTATACGTGGCGATAGCCGGTTTAACAAGGTGGATTTGCCGACACCGGAATGCCCGGAAATAAGCGTCACCTTATTTTTCAATGTTTCCATACACGGTTCAACACTCGAATCATTAATCGCGGAGATTGACAATACCTTCACGCCAATCGATTCATAGATGTTGGTGATGGATTCCAGGTCACCCACTTCATCACGATCCAGAAGATCGATTTTATTAATAACCACTACCTGAGGAATGCGAAACGATTCTGCGGATACCAGTACCCGGTCAATGAATCCTAACGAAGTACGGGGTAGTTTGAGGGTAGCCATCACAAGCACCTGATCAATATTGGCGGCCAGCACACTTGCATGCCCTGTTCGTTTAACGGATTGCCGTAACATATGATTGTCGCGTGCGAGAATGCGGATAATAATCCCTTCCTTTTCGTCCGCTTCAAATTCCACCCGGTCGCCCACGGCAATAGGATTGCTTTCTTTGAATCCTTCCAGTCGCAGTTTGCCACGAATGCGGCAAGTATATTGCTTCTGGTTTTCACCGACCACCTCATACCACGATCCGGTCGATTTCAACACCCGCCCAATCATGACCTCAGGTATTTTTGACAGTACGATAAAATTTTTTGGGTGGCGCCCAGATTTTCATGCACGTAAGCCTTTGTTACTTCACAGGCCAATAGAAAATTCTCGGGTCGGTTCACCATCATTTCGTAGGTGGCTTTGAGCTCTGAATAGTCGGCAATAGCAAAAGCTCCACCTCGCATAATCAGTTCTTTTGCTTCCTGATATTTTTCATAATTCTTGTTTCCGAAAAAAATCGGTACGCCAAAACAAGCCGCTTCCAGAATATTGTGAAGTCCTTTCCCAAAGGCTCCGCCTACGAACGCATATTCGCCATACCGATATAAGCGGGACAGCATGCCTACATTATCGATGATCAAAACGGAATAGGATTCTATCTGTTGTGGGGCGTTTGAAAACCGGATGCACTTGGCATTAATACTTTTTTCTATCTCCGTTATGAACTCTTCTGAAATTTCGTGGGGAGCTATGATGAATTTTAAGGTACGTTTATGTTCATTGATAAAGGGTGCCAATACTTCCAGGTCTTCGGGCCATAAGCTGCCAATCACCATTGCCCGATCGCTGCCTTTGAATTTTTCGGCAACATCGATGGTAGCAACATGCTGGGTAATCGCAAATACGCGATCAAACCGGGTGTCTCCGGCAAGCGAGGCCTGGTTAATGCCAATGGATTGAAGTAACGCAATTGATTGAGTGGTTTGTACAAAAAAGTGATCGAAATTCCTTAAGATTTTTCTGAACGAAGAGCCGTACCATTTGAAGAAAACCTGATCTGGCCTGAAAATGCTGGAAGCGGAAATGACCGGTATTGACTTCCGTTTAAGTTCGATCGTAAAATGAAGCCAGAACTCATACTTAATGAAAACCGCCAGCTGTGGATCTACCAATTCGATAAACTTTCTTGCATGAGCAGGTGTATCCCATGGCAAATAGAAAATATAATCAGCGCCTGGATAATTTTTACGCACTTCATAACCCGAGGGTGAAAAGAATGTCAAAAAGATTTTATGGTCGGGATATTGCTGTTTAAATGCTTCCATAAGGGGTCGACCCTGTTCAAATTCGCCCAGGGAAGCACAATGAACCCAAATGATGGAATGTTGTTCACTTTCAAGCGCATGTTTAATCCGTGAAAAGAGATCTTGTCGACCGGCCACAAACAGCCGGGCTTTGCCATTAAAGAACGAAGCAAGAAAATAAATGATCCTTAAGAGAAATATGGAGGCATTGTATAGCAACCGTTGGGTATTAAAGCATGTATGGATTCGACCTATTTCCCTTTGAATTCAGGCTTGCGTTTATCCACAAAAGCCTTCATGCCTTCCTTCTGATCTTCTGACGCAAAGGTGAGGTAGAAATTTTTTCGTTCCAGCGTCAGTCCTTCATCCAGGTGAGTCTCAAAGGAGCGATTGATGGATTCCTTTGCCAATTGAACAGCTACTGGTGAAAGTTGGGCAATCTCCCTGGCCAGTTGAAACGCCTCCTGTAAATACATTTCTTTTGGAACCACTTTGTTCACCAATCCATAAAAGTGGGCTTCCTCAGCCGAAAGAAACCGGCCCGTTAGAATTAACTCCATTGCTTTCGCCTTTCCAATCGCTTTCGTAAGGCGTTGGGTACCTCCGGCCCCCGGAATGGTACCAAGTTTGATTTCGGGCTGACCGAATTTTGCCGTCTCAGAAGCAATAATCATATCGCAGGTCATGGCAAACTCGCAACCACCCCCCAAGGCAAACCCGGATACCGCGGCAAGGATGGGTTTTTTGGTTTTGCGAATCTGTTCCCAGGTACTGAACTGATCAAGCAACAGCATATCAACCGCTGACTTGTCGGCCATTTGCTTAATGTCGGCACCCGCAGCAAAAGCCTGTTCATTGCCGGTAATGATGATAACCCGCACCTGGTCATTTTTATCGAGTTGTTGCAGGGCATCACACACTTCCTGCATGAGTTGCCGGTTCAACGCGTTTAATTCTTTTGGTCGGTTGAGCTCCAGCAAGGCAACGTGGGGCTCTTTTTGTTCAGTCACTTTTATCAATTCCATCGGATAATACTTTCGGCAAAACTAAGCATTATCAAAGGGCGAAAAAAAGAAAGGCCTCCTCTCGTTTGAGGAGGCCATTTCTAACCAAAAGGCGAATAAAAAATGTGCTATGCAGGATTATATACAAGGATCGTTTCCAAAGTAACCTGACGAGAAATTAATTTTACGGCATGAAAGTACTTTTCGTTTGTCTGGGCAATATTTGCCGGTCGCCCCTTGCCGAGGCTGTCTTTAAACATAAAATTACCGCACATCAATTGGCAGATCGTATTGAAGCCGACTCCTGCGGCACAGGGGACTATCACCTTGGTCACCAGCCCGATCCTCGCACCATTAAAACGGCACAACGTAATGGAGTCGCCATCTGGCATGAGGCGCGGCAGTTGATGGATCAGGACCTCACTGAATTTGATTACATCCTGGCGATGGATCAAAGTAATTATGACAATATTCTAAAAATGCCTTCCGCTGGCCGGCATCAGCATAAGGTACGCTTGCTGCGCGAGTTTGACCCACTCGGTATGGGCGATGTTCCGGATCCGTATTGGGGCAATCTAGACGACTTTCAAGAAGTTTTTCAAATCGTGGATCGGTCGATGGATGGATTTTTGAAGGAAGTGAAACGAACACTTGCCTAAACCCGAACCAATACCTGGAGTGTTGAGCGGGAGGATTGTTCCAAAATCACTCCTGGCCTGGTACGGTATTCATCAAAAGTTGCAGCATCGTAATTCTTTACGGTGATCAGCGTGAGGCCCGTGTTGTAATACACTTCAAATGTTTTACTGAGTGCCTTAATCAAGTTGGGAATTTTGATTTCCCGGAAATCAACACAAAAGGAAAAGGAAATCGCTGAATTTTGCATGACGTTAATTCGCACATCGTGTTTGGAGAGTGTATCGAAGATAGCACTCATCTGTTGTTCGTTTACGAAGGAATAATCGGTGACTTTGCAGGATATCAAACATTGATTCTCCTTAAATACAATAAGCGGAGGTAGTTTGTCCACTTTGCAGTCGTGTATGATGGTACCGGCCAGACCCGGATCATCGAAATTTTTTACCCGGAGCGGAATGCCGGCATTGGCTAACGGTTTGATGGTTTTAGGATGGATTACCGAAGCACCATAGTAAGTCATTTCTGCCGCTTCCTGATACGGTAGCTCTTCAAAGACGATGGCATGGGGTAACCGCTTGGGATCTGCGCTCATCACTCCGGGCACATCTTTCCAAATGGTAACGGATTGTGCATTCAAACAGGCGGCAAAGATGGCCGCGCTGTAGTCGGAGCCTTCCCGCCCAAGGGTGGTCGTGGTTTTTCCGGTACCTCCGATAAACCCTTGCGTGATGATTATTTTTGTGGGCAGAATCTTTTTTAAAGCTTGAATAGCTGATTTAGTTTTTACCCAATCCACATTCGCCTCCCGGTAGGTGGTATCGGTTATAATATATTCCCGGGCATCTATCCACGTGGTTTCAAAACCCTGCTTCACGAGGTAGTGATGCAAAATCATGGAGGAAAGTAATTCGCCTTTGGAAACGATTTGATCATAACATTGGTCATAATCTTCGATCTTGGATACGACCATAGAAACCTGATTGAATTGTTCCTGTAGTGCAGTAAGAAATTGCGGATCGGTGATTCCTAATTGTTCAAGGATTTGGGTGTGGTATTGTTGAATTTCCTGGAGGGTTGGTTGAATATCTTTTTGTTGGTGAGCCAGGGCCACTACCTTTTCGAATGCGTTTGTTGTCTTGCCGATGGCCGATACGACAATCAATGGGGGCTCGGAAGCAAATTGCTGGACAATGGTGGCCACATTTTTAATGGCGAGCGCATTTTTTACAGAAGCGCCTCCGAACTTAAATACCTTCATAACTCGTTTTGGTTGATTTCAAACGTTTGCAAAGCTATATTTGTCCTGAATTTTACCGGGGCCGAATTTAGGGATTCCGGTTGCCAAACCTCCAACCCAATGACTAATTTCATGGAAGCTTCCCGTATCGCGTTGCCCATCGGAACGGCACTTGATCGGTTTATTAAAAATAACCAGGACCAGTTTCAATATGCCAGTGGAGAGTTATCGCAGCTACTGCGCGACATCGCGCTGGCGTCCAAGGTAGTAAACCGGGAAGTAAACAAAGCCGGCTTGATTGACATTATGGGCCCGATGGGTTCGCAAAACACGGGTGGCGAGCAACAGCAGAAACTGGATGTACTGGCCAACATCCGGTTTACTCGTGCCCTCACCAAGGGAGGCGAGGCGTGTGCCTTAATCTCAGAAGAAACGGAGTCGTACGTTGATTTGAACAACGAAGGTCGCTATGTAATTGCCATAGATCCATTGGATGGATCTTCCAATATTGATGTGAATGTATCGATCGGAACAATTTTTTCGATTTACCGAAGAAAGAGTACGGTGGGCCAGCCTATTCAGGATGAAGATATTCTGCAAACCGGAGATGAGCAGGTGGCAGCCGGCTACATTCTTTATGGTTCATCCACCATGTTGGTGTATACTACCGGGCACGGTGTAAACGGCTTTACGTATGAGAGTACCCTGGGTGAGTATGTATTATCGCACCCGAACATGAAAATTCCAGAAGCAGGCAAGATTTATTCGATTAACGAAGGGTCTTCCAATTCGTTTTCCAAGCCTGTGTTGCAATACATTCAATTTTGTAAAGACAATCAGTATACGGCACGGTATATTGGCTCGTTGGTCGCGGATTTCCATCGCAACCTGTTAAAGGGAGGAATTTACATTTACCCGGCAACAGCCAAAGATAAAAACGGAAAACTTCGACTGATGTACGAATGCAATGCACTTGCCTTTTTAGCAGAGCAGGCTGGGGGCAGCGCCTCCAATGGAATTTCAAGAATTTTGGAAATCAAACCCCGCGACCTGCATCAGCGCACACCCTTTTATGTGGGTTCAAAAAAGATGGTGGAGAAAGCGGTTAGCTTTATTTAGTGACTTCGGGTTTTTCGACAAAAATTTCAGGGGCTTGCTCCTGCAGGACCGAATACCACTTCACCAATTTTTTTATGTCTGAGACATACACCCGATTTTCATCAAATTCAGGCAGCACCGACTTGAGAAATGCTTTCAGTTCATTGTTATCCGAGTTGGCATCTACACCCAAATCATTTTTGAAATCCTGATGGATTTTTTTTAGCACGCTTTCGAGTGCCACGGTTCCTTCTTTGGTAGTGGTGTAAATGGAGATTTCACTCAGCAGTGACAAACGTTGATTGGGGCTGGCAATAATGCGGGTTTTCGAAGCATCAAGGGATTCGAGTAACACACCGGTCTTTCCGGGTTTCAATACTTTAAATAAGCCACCCTTACCACTGATCGAGGCGATTTCAGATAATTCCATAGTCAGTTTCTTTTCAGGGTCGCAAAACTAATCATTTTATCGGGTTTGCCTGAATGGCTTTATCAATAAAGTCGAGGATAGCAGAGCGACCTGATTTTTTTTCGGCAGAAGAAACAAACAAGGGCGGAAGTTCTTCCCATTGTTCCAACAGGCGCTTTTCGATTTTACTTCGGGATCGCGTCAGCTCGCTTTGTTTTATCTTATCCGTTTTGGTAAGCACCAGCGCCAACGGTATACCCTGGGCTCCAAGCCGGTGAATAAAATCCATGTCTATCGCCTGGGGGTCCAACCGGGAATCAATCAGGACAAAGGTGCAATACAAGTTCTCCCGTTTTTCGAAGTACGATGCAATCATATCCGACCACTTCCCTTTTGTTTCCTTGCTTACGCTGGCATAGCCATAGCCTGGTAAGTCTACGAGGTACCAATTTTTGTTAATCAAGAAATGATTGATGGTTTGGGTTTTCCCTGGTGTTGATGATGTTTTGGCAAGATCCTTGCGTCCGGTTAACATGTTGATGAGTGATGATTTACCAACGTTTGAGCGGCCAATAAATGCAAACTCAGGCTTTGTTGGGGGTGGACATTTTTCGATGTCCGTGTTACTGATAACAAACTCGGCCGAGGTGATTTCCATCATTCATCTGCATTTCTATTGCTTTGCAAAGTACTAAAATGTAATTTATGAGTGCTTTACGGTTCTAATTTGTAAATTTTAGTGCATTTTGATTTCAGACCTTTGTTCGTGGCATTAGTAAATATTTTTTTCCGACTTATCCTATTTTTATCCATGCTGTTTCGTAAAGGCCTCCTTCTGCTCTTTATCGTGGTAAGTGTACATGGTCTTGCTCAGGAGCAAGACAAGGAGCAAGCCCGTCAATACTTTGAAATGGCCACGGAGATCATGGCCAGTACAAAGGCAGTGGATGACGCCCGCGAATTGATGATCATGGCAGCCAATTATGACACGACCAATGTGCGCGCCAATCTGGATGCCGGACTTATGCACTTAGGTACTATTCACAAAGAGCAAGCGGTCAAGTATTTGCAGCGTGTGTATCGACAGAATAAAAATTTTCGATTTGATCTGGAGTATCAGATTGCTCTGGGGTATCAGTATGGCCTTGATTTCGATAAAGCACTGGCGTTCTATACCCAATACCGTTTTAAGATAGACAGAAACCCCTCATATGCAGGAAAAGACCGGGTGGATATCAAAGAAGTTAATCGGAGGATGGAGGAGTGTGCAAACGGCAAGGAGTTCGTAGCGCATCCCCAGCCGTATTCCATTACCAACGTTGGCGCTGAAATAAATTCAGAATTTGATGATTATGCTCCGGTAGTCAATGCGGATGAAACCGAGCTGATTTTTACCACCCGCAGACGGGAAGGAAATCTGAATGAGAATGTAGGAGATGACAACCGACCCTTTGAAGATATTTTTGTAAGCAAGAAAGAAGGTGGGAGTTGGCAACCAGCAAAAAATATTGGTGCTTCCGTGAATACGCGCTTCAACGATTCCAACATAGCGCTCTCACCGAATGGAAATATTTTATTCCTGTATAAAGATGGCGTTGGTGATGGAGATATTTTTTCGAGTACACGCCAACCGGATGGTACCTGGACCAAGCCGGCACCCCTGCCGGGGGCCGTTAATTCTTCCTTTTACGAATCATCAATAAGCATTACGAAGGATGAGTCAACCATTTTTTTTGCGAGTGAACGACCGGGTGGACTTGGGGGCCTCGATATCTATTCCTGTACGAAGGACAAAAAGGGAGCCTGGACAGTGGTCAGAAATCTGGGGCCGGACATCAATACCGAGTACGATGAAGAAGCTCCGTTTATCGATTATGACGGGAAGACTCTCTACTTTAGCTCGAAGGGAAGAAAAGGAATGGGCGGCTATGATATTTTCAAATCAACTTTAATTAATCTGGAAAAGCGCGAATGGTCTGATCCGGAAAACCTCGGGTACCCGATCAATACACCAGACGATGAAGTTTTTATTGTTGGCACCGCTACCCCCAACCGATTTTACTTTTCTTCCGTACGCAGCGATGGCGTTGGTTATTCCGACATTTACCTGATTTCTGATAAACAGGAACCCGAGAAGAAAGTAGCGGAGAAGAAAGAAATTCAACCCATCAAGTTCATTGTCGAAATCGTTGATTCAGAGACAAAGTCCCCGATTGAAGCCAAGGCGCGCATGCGTGGAAAAGATAATTCAGCCATTGGGTCAACCAGTTTAGGAACAGGAGTATTTGAATTTGGCATCGTATCCACGGTACCGAAGGAGTATACGGTATCTGTTGAAATGGACGGGTACATTTTTGAAAATGTAAAAGTGTTGCTGGGCCGCGCCACAGAAGAGCAGCAGACGATTAATCGGAAGGTTTTGTTACGAAAGATTGCCGTAGGCGAGGTTTCCGCGTTGCGCCATGTATTTTTTGATTTCGGCAAAGCCACCTTACAGGAAGAGTCTTCCGCAGAATTGAATATGATGGTAACCATGATGAAGCAAAACCAGTCCATGCAGGTGGAAATTGGCGGACACACGGATGATGTGGGCAGTGACAGCTTTAACAAAAAGCTTTCTCAGCAACGCGCTGATGCTGTCAAGGGGTATTTAACCTCGAATGGCATTAACAGTAAGCGTATCAAGTCCATTGGCTATGGTGAGGAGCGCCCGCTGGTTTCCAATGATGATGAAGCGGGTGGGCGCGAAATCAACCGCAGAGTCGAATTTAAAGTGATTGCCAAATAACTCAAAAACCATTTCATGATCTTCTTGTTTAAAAAGGGTACTTTTGTGCCACTTTAATAAACACTGTTTTGACTGTTGTACCGTACAAAGAAGACCAGGCTGGAAAAAAGCAGCAGGTAGCCCGCATGTTTGATTCCATTAGCGGCAACTATGATTTCTTGAATCATTTTTTAAGTTTGGGCATCGACATCCGCTGGCGAAAAAAGGCCATTAACCTCTTAGCCGATGGCAAGCCAAAAGTAATATTGGATGTTGCAACCGGCACCGGTGATTTTGCTGTGGAGACATTGAAATTAAACCCAGAGCAGGTGATTGGTGTGGATATATCGGAGGGGATGCTGGAAGTAGGTCGAAAGAAAATGAAAACCCGTGGTTACGAACACACGATCGACTTGCGGTTGGGAGACTCTGAAAATCTTCCGTTCGAGGAAAATAAATTTGATGCTGTGATCGTTGCCTTTGGTGTGCGAAACTTTGAGAACCTCGAAAAGGGATTATCTGAAATGCACCGGGTATTGAAGCCGGGTGGCCGCATGGTCGTACTGGAGTTTTCAAAACCACGTGCATTTCCCTTTAAACAACTGTATAACTTTTATTTTAACTTCATTTTGCCTAAAATAGGCCGATTGATTTCGCGCGATCCGGCTGCCTACACGTATTTACCCGAGTCCGTGCAAGCCTTTCCGGATGGTGATGATTTTACCAGCATATTAAAGCGCCTGGGATTTAACCAAACTTCATGCAAGCCTTTGACATTCGGAATCAGTTCGCTTTATACCGGAATAAAGTAATTCTGGTAGTAGTAATCGCGCTGGCACCATCCCTGGCGCAGGCGCAGTTTTTTAAGTGGGCGCGTCAGAATAATCCTAATTACGATGAACGGTTAATCAGCTATGGATTTATGATTGGGTTGCACACAACAGCCTATCAGGTTACCTATGCTGATCAGTTTGTCACAACTCCCTTCGATACGGTACACTCCGTTATGGCTGAATTCTCGCCCGGTTTTTCGTTGGGGTTTTTAGTCAACTTTAGGGTCAGTGAGTTTATTGATTTAAGATTAATGCCCAAAGCAGGATTTTATACCCACAAATTGCGCTATAACTATACTGATGAAACTTTTAATCTTCAATACATCGAAACCGCGCACGTAGAGTTTCCGATTTTAGTCAAATACAAATCCATGCGAAGAGGAAATGTGCGTATGTACATGATTGGTGGTGTTACCCCGGGCTTTGAGATTTCCGGTAAAAATGATATCCAGACAACCTCCGCTTCGCTGGACATTCGAAAGAACAACATTCAATTAGAGGGAGGAATTGGTTTTGATTTCTATTTCCCGCTTTTCAAATTCTCGCAGGAAATCCGGTTTGCGAGAGGAATCTCGAATATGTTGGGTTCTGACCCAAGCATCTATCGCGACCCGCTGAAACGCCTCAATACAAATACCATAGCGGTGTATTTTGTGTTTCAGTAGGCTACCTTTATAGCTCAATCTCAACTTGAAAGTATGTCTACCAAACGAATCGCCTTAATAACAGGGGCCACCTCCGGCATTGGTGAAGCCACCGCCCGCTTGCTCGCAGCCAATCAATTTAATCTGATCTTGTGTGGGCGCAGGCAAGATCGCCTGGCTACCTTGGCTACTGACTTAAGTAAACAAGCTGACGTGACCACCCTTTCTTTTGATGTGCGCAATGAACCTGAAGTCTCACAGAGCATCGCATCACTACCTGCAAAATGGAAGAACATAGACGCATTGATCAACAATGCGGGCAACGCGCATGGGTTGGATCCCATTCAAACCGGGAGTATTGAAGACTGGGATGCCATGATGGATATCAATGTGAAGGGCCTGCTGTATGTTACGAAGGCAGTGTTGCCAAGTATGGTTTCCCGCAATCAGGGGCATATCATTAATATTGGTTCCATTGCCGGAAAAGAAATCTATGGCAATGGCAACGTGTATTGTGCCAGCAAGTTTGCTGTGGATGCGTTGACAAAAGGCATGCGGATTGATTTGAATCCGCATAACATCAAAGTAACAGGTATCCATCCGGGGTTGGTAGAAACGGAATTTTCAATCGTGCGATTTAAGGGCGATGCAGATCGGGCAGCCAATGTATATAAAGGCCTGGAACCTTTACGGGGCGAAGACATTGCTGACTTAATCCTGTTTACGTTAACCAGGCCCGCCCATGTTGTAGTGGCTGATTTAGTAGTGCTTCCTACCGCACAAGCCAGCGCAACGGTTGTGAGGAGAAATTAATGGGATTGATTTAGAAATCGCAGCTTCGATAATTTAGATATATCTTTTCAATTGAATTACTTTCTTCGAATCGAGCAACCCGATGCGCGTTGAGTGGGCGCTTCAATTTTTTGCCCGGCTAGCAATTTATCCATGGCATCTTTTAAAAAATTTTCTTTCACATCCTGTGCTACCTGCGGATTGTCGTCAATCGCGCCACTGTAAACGACATTGTATTTTCCACTTGCTGTGGACACTAAAAAGACCTCCGGACTTTTTCGTGCACCAAACAGTTCCATCACTACCTGATCTTTATCCGCCAGGTAGGGCGCGTCTACATCTTTGTAGTGGATGGCCATCTGGTCAGCACTTTCCTGAGGCTCCTGGTTTGAGTTGATAAACAGGAATTGGATTTTACCGGAATACTGCGTAACCAGTGCTTTTAGACGTTCTTTGTAATAATTGTCGAACGGACATTCATGGCTGGTAAATATGACCGCAATCCCTGGCGACTTAATATTGGAAAGCGTAACGGTTTTACCGTCTTTCGTATTCACTAACGAGAAGTCTTTTATTCCCTGAGCAACTAATTGCGAGGCGGTAAGAAGAAAGATAAGCAGCAGAATTTGTTTCATGTGGTCGAATTTAGGGTTTTGTGCAAACCAAAACATAATCAGGTTGAATGCTATATGTTAACGTCAATTCACGTGTAAACCCATTAACTTGAATTTTTCCGGATAATTCACCGGAACGCATCAAGGTAAACGGCTCTATGCGTAAATGAATAGCAAAATGAAGGCCACGTTTTCCGTAGGATTTATACAAGGCTTCTTTCGCGCACCAATAAACACAATGTTTTAGAACATCCGTTCCGGCATCTGTTAATTCTGTAGGTGCCAGGACCCGCGAAGCGATGTTTAATAATTTTGACTTGGGTTGTTCCAAATCGATACCCACCGCTAAGGTTGGATTGATTTGTGCCGCCACATACGGGTACGAATGCGATAATGAAATTTGATGTGGAAGATTTTTCAGATAAGGTTTTCCATATTCATCTTTTTCAAGTCCATAAAAGTCCATTCCACACTGCTCTACCAGCGTCCTTAACAATAAACGCCCTGCCAGCCATTCCAACCGTTTGGTTGCACTCACAATGGATGGATCGGCATTTTCCCCGGTTAGCGAACCCAGTTCCGCCTCCCCCTCTGAAATGAACCAAAGTGCCCACCCACTTTGCGCATCATCTTTTTGTATTTTCATCAGGGGCATTGGTTTCTCTCTCTTATTCACACAATTTTGGTAAAAAAATTGGATTAAACGAACCGCATGTCTTCCATTCAGGTAAGGAAGGTACATTCCTTCAACGGCCATCGCGATTGTGTTTACACTTTGGCTGGTTCTACTATGCCTTCGATTTTCTTTTCGGGCGGTGGGGATGGGATGGTAGTGAAGTGGGATTTAACTACTCCCAATGAAGGTGTATTGATCGCCACCTTACCCAATTCAATTTACGCCCTTCACCCAATCAAAGATTCCGATCTCATTATTGCAGGCCATAATTATGAAGGAATCCATCTGTTGAATTGGCGACAAAAGAAGGAAGCGGCATCACTCAAGGTAACCTCAGCAGCCATCTTTGATATAATTACGTTTGAAGGGGATATTCTAATTGCTACTGGTGATGGCGCGTTGGTGGTTGTTGATCTACTCAACTTGCAAATAAAGAGAAAGCTATTCAGGTCAGAAAAGAATACCCGGGTATTGGCAGTTAATCCAGAGACGGGAGAAGTAGCGGTTGGCTATAGCGATTCCTATATCCGGATTTTTTCGCTACGCGACTACCAGTTGAAATATGAGTTTCAGGCGCATCAAAATTCAGTATTTGCACTTCGCTATACACCGGATCATAAATTTTTGATCAGCGGTTCGCGCGATGCCCGGTTAAAAGCCTGGGATGTGACCTCTGGGTACAAACAATCAGCGGAAGTGGTGGCTCACTTGTTTGCCATTAACCACATTGCCTTTAGCCCTTCCGGGGAATACTTTGCCACGGCCAGCATGGATAAGTCGATAAAAGTATGGCAAACCGAGGAACTTCGATTATTGAAAGTAATTGATAAAGCCCGGCATGCAGGGCATGGTACTTCCGTCAATAAATTATTATGGACGTCCCACCAAAATCAGTTGATCAGCGCCAGTGACGACCGAACGATTTCCGTTTGGGAGATCGGTTTTCCGGGCCCTGGCACATAGCGGGGTGCACCTAACCAGTTCCATTGTCCTGAAAATCGGTAGATTTTTAACAAAAATTCATACATTTGACTGTGGATTAACGTTATAGCTGTCAAAGCCTTAGGAATTGGCAGCCATTTTTTAGGCTTATTATTTTTTAATCTTGTAATTAAACCACGCCCTTTATGAAAATCACACCGTTGGAAATCCGCCAGAAAGCTTTCGAAAAAGTACTTCGTGGCTACGACAAGGATGAAGTAAATGCGTTTTTGCTCACGCTTTCACAGGAATGGGAGCGGGTGTTGGATGAAACCAAAGAGATGCGCATCAAGTTAGAGGCCACCGAACGTGAAGTGGGCAAATTGCGCGAAGTAGAGAGTTCTTTATTTAAAACCTTAAAAACAGCCGAGGATACCGGTGCCAATGTGATTGGCCAAGCCAATAAAACTGCTGAGTTGATCTTGAGGGAAAATCAGCTAAAGGCCGAAGCCATGCTCAATGAGGCAAAGTCGAAGGCAAAGAATACAATTGAAGAAGCTGAAATGATTTCACGGCAAATGCTGGAGGAAATGGAGGAGCGTTTAAAGACCATGGGCCAGCATTATAAAACCCTCGAGTTGCATCGTGATAATTTATTATCGGATCTGAAACGACTGGCGGGTGAAACAATCGACCGGGTTGAAAGGGCCAAGTCGGCCGCCCGCGATTTTGATCCGGATCAACACCTGGCACTGGCTAAGCGTGAAAGTAAAAAGGCATTGTTTCCGAATGCAGAGTTGGAGAGTGAGATAAAGAAATCATTGCCCCCCATCGTAACCGAAACAGTGAAAACGGTAATGGTGGAAAGCACGCAACAACGCTCGTTCTTTGATGACATTCAATGACGGGAAAAGTAGCGCTGGAAGGACTTGAATTTCATGCCTACCATGGTGTCTATCCGCATGAGCGATCCTCAGGAAATAAGTTTGAAGTAGATGTCGTTGTAGAAACAGAATTTGCTAATTCAGCATTTCATGACGACTTAAATGGCACCATCAATTACGAAAATTTATATTCTATTGTAAAAGAGGAGATGGCCAAACCCTCTAAGTTACTGGAAACGGTTGGGCATGCCATCGCCAGTAAAACCCTGGAAACATTTCGTGAGGCGAAACACGTTGAAGTGCAAATTTCTAAATTCAATCCACCCATTGGGGGCGTTTGCAGGAAAGCAACCGTAACTGTAAATCAGAGCAGAGGGTAATATCCTATCCCGGGTCTGTAAACATAAATCCCCTGGCATCCGCTCCTTCATAGAAGTCCACCTCTTTGCCGATCAGGTACATCGTGTGCTTTTTATCCACCAGCAGGTTGATACCTTCCAGCGTATAGGTTAAGTCGGAAGGTTTTTCTTTATCAAACCCAATAATTAAAGCGGCTCCCCCGCATCCACCGCCACGAATCCCTACCCGTAATCCGTACTCTACCGGAATATTTTTTGTCTGCATGATTTTGCGAACCTCCGCAGCGGCCCGTGCTGTCAATCCAACCGGTTTAAGTTTTTCAAGCATCCGTTTTTATATTGGGGTTGATAACATCAAAAATATCTAAAATTTAAACACCTTTGAATCTCATTTAATTCCTATGGAAGCTTTAATTGAATTCGGAAAAATCCTAATCCCAGCCTCGTTGGTCCTTTACGCAGTTTACCTCACGGTGCGTACGTTCATGATCAAAGAGATCGAGCTAAAAAAATTGGAGATTCGAACGCGGAGCATTGAAACCATTTTGCCGGCCCGGCTCCAGGCCTATGAGCGTATGACGCTCTTTCTGGAGCGGATTGCACCTCAAAACCTGCTGATTCGATTGAATAATCCGGGGTTTTCTGCGCGCGATTTTCAAAAGACTTTGCTTGATGAAATCAGAAATGAATACAACCACAATGTTTCTCAGCAGGTGTATATGGGGGAGGAGGTTTGGAACCAGATTCGAAACGCCAAAGAGGACCTGGTGATTTTAATTAATGAAGCCGCCTCTTCAATGCCAACCGAAGCCAACAGCATTGATCTTTCGAAGAAGATTTTTGAGATGGTAATGGAAAAGAAAGTTGATTTGATCGGGATGGCGCTTTCTGAACTTCGAAAAGAAATTCAACAAACATTCTAATGGCCCGAACTGCGCTTGTAGCCGGGTCAACCGGATTAATAGGCAGCCAGCTGGTGGATTTACTCCTGGCAGATGGGTATTACAATAAAGTCATTGCCCTTAGCAGAAAGTCTTTGCCGGTTTCACACACCAGGTTGCAGAATGTTTTGGTTGACATCCATTCGTTGGATAAACTCTCCACCCTCAAAGCAGACGATGTCTTTTGCTGTTTGGGAACTACCATGAAGCAGGCAGGATCGAAAGAAGCCTTTAAACGTGTGGATTACGAATACCCGCTTCAACTGGCTAAGTCGCTTAAGTCGACTGGAGCAAAAAAATTCCTATTGGTCTCAGCCCTGGGTGCCGACAAAAGTTCTCGGATTTTTTACAACAAAGTAAAGGGGATAGTCGAAGAGGGCATCGGAAATCTTGCGTATGATAGTTATCATATTTTCAGACCTTCCCTTTTGATTGGACCCCGAAAGGAAGCGCGAGCCGGGGAGGATGCTGCCAAGATCTTTTATTCATTTTTTGGTTTTCTGATCCCCAAAAAATACAAAGGAATCGAATCGGCAAAAGTAGCACGGGCCATGATGACCGAAGCCAAATCTGATAAAGTTGGATTGCAGATCTATGAATCAGTTGCGCTTCAGGAATATTGAAAGAGCATAGCAGAAATAGTAAATGATTGCAGTGATTCAACGAGTGAGCCAGGCTTCGGTAGAAATTGAGGCGGTGACGAAAGCCCGGATCGGGCGGGGCTTACTCGTATTGGTGGGAATTGAGGATGCGGATGGACAGGACGATATTGATTGGTTAGCGGCTAAGCTTGTAAATCTTCGCGTTTTCAACGATGACCAGGGAGTGATGAATGTAAGCGTAAAGGATGTGCAGGGAGACATTTTACTGGTCAGTCAGTTTACATTACAAGCGAGTACCAAAAAGGGAAACCGGCCCAGCTATTTGAAGGCTGCCAAACCCGAAATTGCCATTCCTATTTATCAGCGATTCGTTGATGCGATCAGCGGCCATTTGGAAAGACCTGTACTTACTGGTGAATTTGGAGCCGATATGCAGGTGAAGTTAATTAATGATGGACCCGTTACCATTTTGATGGATACCAAAAACAGAGTGTAAGCTTCTCAAAAGATAGCGATGCCCACCATAACGAGGTTTGAAAGAACATACAACCCAATTACCCACCGAGATCCAATGTGATTAAATCGGATGGCTGCGTCTTTATTTCCATTGTCATATCGCCTGAGAGCAACCGCAGACACTACAAGGGTTGCGAAAATGGCCAGGAAGGTAAGGGTATGCAAAACATCGACTAATGTGAAAGCTGAGCTTTCTGGCAAAATGGAATCGATGATGTATTTATTACCGACCGTGGCAAACAAACCACCCACAGGCAAACCAAAGCGAGGTTCCAGTTCTGAAACCTGAATGGAAAAGCTGATCACTGAGATGAGAAAGGCGATGTACATTCCAATAAAAATTTTCAGGAATAACCCCCATGCACTCCGTTCAATATCCATCTCAATCGTAAACGCTGAAAAATTCTGATAGTCCCGGTGTGGGCTCGGGTCTCCAAAGCCGGTCTCATAATCATTTAGTACAGACGTTACTTTGAAGTTGGTAATGTCCCATCCATCCAGGGCCTCGGCTTTGTCGTACGTGCTGCCTTTAAAATCCGGGATAAATACCAGGTTGTTGATATCAAACAACGCATTTTCGATCTGCACCCGAAGATGTTGCTTATCAAATGGAAAGTCCGCAACCTGCCAGCTTTCCTTCATCGTGGTTTTCATTTTCATGATCGCCCAGGTTTTTCCGGCAATACTGTCGAGCATTACTTCTGGCGTGTCTATGGACTTTGCATTGGGGATATCCAACTGATTAGAAAAGTCAAAATCCGGATTATCGTACAAAAACCACAGCCAGAATCGCATCGTGTATTGTTTGTCGCGAAAATTGATATCATGCACACTGATTACATACGCGCCCACCGTCACCGTATCCGGTTGTCCTTGAAGTGACTTGGAGCCGAGTAGGCAAAGAATGACGAAGACCAGACAACGGTTCATGGGGTTGGTGATTGGGTTTTGTGAAGGTAGAAAAAGTTAGCTACCCCTTAAAATCAAACTGCCGGGTACCGGCAGTTTGATAAATTAGTATTTCAGGTTCACCTTGGCATCTTTGGGTTTCTCTTTTGGATTTTTTACATAGGTTTCCAACCAGGTATCCATTTCCCAAAGTGTATGCAGGATACTTTCCTTGGCAGCATACCCATGGCTTTCATAGGGCAACACTACGTAACGGGCGGTTCCGCCATGTCCTTTAATTGCATTGTAAAACCGTTCGGTCTGAATAGGGAACGTTCCCGAATTATTGTCCGCTTCCCCGTGAATGAATAAAATCGGTTCTTTCAATTGATCGGCATACGAGAAAGGAGACATTTCATAATACACTTCCGGTGCCTGCCAATAGGTACGCTCTTCGGCCTGAAAGCCAAAGGGCGTGAGCGTGCGATTATAGGCTCCGCTACGGGCAATCCCAGCTTTAAAAATATCGGAATGAGCTAACAAGTTGGCGGTCATGAAAGCGCCATACGAATGACCGCCAACACCAACCCGGGTTGGATCCAACACGCCCATCGAACTTCCATAGTCAACCACAGCCTGGGCACTTGCCACCAATTGTTGTACATAGGTATCATTGGGCTCCTGATCGCCCTCGCCTACGATGGGCATCGATGCATTATCGAGCACAGCATACCCCCGCATAACCCAATAAATAGGTCCTCCCCAACTCAACCGGGTGAACGTATGGGGTGAGCCCTTCACCTGTCCTGCTGCATCGGCCGATTTAAATTCCCGCGGATAAGCCCATACAAATCCTGGTAAAGGACCGTCTTCCTTTTTATAGCCGGGTGGTAAATACAAATCGGCAGACAATTCAACTCCGTCTGCTCGTTTGTACTTCAACACTTCTTTCTTCACATCTTTTATCTGTGGGTAAGGATGTGGGAAAGAAGTTACTTGCGTAAGTTTTAGTGAGCCAATAGAGCGTTGAAAATAATTGGGGTTTTCCGAATTGGATTCGCGGACTGTTATGAAAATCCCCTTCTTTGCATCCAGCATCGTCACGAATGATTCATAATACGGTGCAGTACATTGCCATTGGCGATTTTTCTTGAAGGCGGTGAGATCCATTTTATCCAGGAAAGGCATATCTCCGGTGGGAGAGGATCCTGCACCACTTAAAAAGACCGTATTATCTTTATTGATCAACATGACATTACGACCGTATTGATTGGGGGTCATAACTACAGTACCCGGATCACCGTAAGCATCTTCGTAATTGCGATCAAAGACCATTTTCTTCTGACCGGTTGCAGGATTGACCTGATACACGCGCTCCTTGCGTTCGCTTGTCCAGCGCTCATGCACCCATGCAACTTGATCATTACCCCAGGCAATACGCGAATAGCGGAGTGGTAAACTGATCAATTCTTTGGGCGAACCCGAGAAGGGGTACTCCCACGTAAAAACTTTGTCGCGTATTTCGGCTTTTGCTTTTGGATCACCCCCATCTTGCGCGTGGGCCCATACCAGGGTCGCGGGTTTGTCCGCGCGCCACTGGTGCGACCGGGGTTCCCGTTGCGTTGCATTAAAACCCGTTGGAATATAGTCTAACAATGGAACGCGGACAATTTCCTTCACCAGTTTTCCGGACAGATCAAGGACGCTTACCGTTTTTGGAAAAAGTCCTGCCGGTACCAAATACGAATAGGGTCGTTGGATTATTTCGGTTAAGATCAGGGCTCCATCCGGAGATGGATTGAATTCAGAATGAATAGCCGCGGAGCTCAACGTCTTTTCCGCACCTGTCAGATTTTTTAAAACCAGGTCAGATTGGGTGTAGTAGTCAAAGGCTGCTTCATCATATGGATTTTTTAACAAATCCTGGTAGGTTCTGGATGGTGCCTTCTTACCCAGATTCTCCTCCACAATTGGCCCTGTGGGTACTCTTGACTTTTCAGGGAGTGGCTTTAATGTTTGTGGCACAGCCGTAAATAAGATCTGTTGTGAATTGGAGAGCCAGGTGTATCCTCCCATCGTAGTATTCAATTTCCGATCCGATATCCTTGAAGCAGAAAGCGAACCCACATCAATCAACCACAATTCAATCTGTTCCGGATTGTTCTGAAGGAAGGCAATGTATTTGCTATCGGGGGAGAATGTGATGCTGCTGGCAGTGAGCGGAGCGGGTAGATTTTTAATTTCCACCTCCGCATTGTCGCTTAGTCGTTTCACCTTCAAGCCTACGGAGTAATTGCTGCGGCTTGGACCGAAATTTTGGGGATTAATCCGTAATCCGCCTATGCGCAATTCTGGCCTCGATAATTGTTCTATGGTTGGAAAATCCGAACGCTCCAACAACAACATCCATTGTTTGTCAGGAGAGAATAATACAAATGGCGTCAGCGGGGCTTCCAGTAATTTGGCGATTTCTTCCGGGGGCCGCTGGTAGGTTAGATTTTCCTGAGTATAACCAGTTGTGACTGCAACCAGAAGTATATAGAGTATTCTTTTCATAACAGAGGAGATTAGTTCCAAAACTAACCATTCCCAGAGGGATTCAGGTTGGTATTCTTTGAAATCCTTAATTTAATGGACGATCGGTTTAAAAAAGTCAAATTCTTGGGGTAATTTTCGAGCCAATCTAACTCCATTAACCTATGCTTGACTTGCTGGTTCTCACTCATTCGGTTGTCCGCTATTTCGTTTTAATTTTTTTATTGGTGGTTATTGTCCGGTCGGTGATGGGGTGGCAAAGTAAATCAGACTACGCTCCCCTCGATGACAAATTGAGTTTGTGGTTATTCATCTTTACCCATACCCAACTACTTTTCGGTTTAATTCTATTTTTTGTTAGTCCGGTGGTGATTTTTAGTGGTACTTCCATGAAAGACCCGGTGGCGCGCTATTGGTTGGTGGAGCATAGTGCGATGATGTTGATCGCAGTAATCTTAATTACCGTGGCCCGCATCAGCGCCAAAAAATTAACCGAGGGCGTGGCCAAACACAGAAGACTTTTTATTTTCAATATCCTTGCACTAATCATTATCCTGGTTGCCATTGCCCAAAGCCAACGCGGATTCTTTAATCTGCCGATGTAAACGCTTTGTATCGACATAATTTCCGGCCTAATTTTGGCTGGTAGTGAACCCGGGTTACTGATATTGTGCTACCTTTAATAAGAATAGTATACTCATGAAATAGCCTTCTTTGGCTATTCCCTATACAGATAAATACATAACAGATGAAATATTGTATTGCTTTAATCTTTTGTCTGGTTGGCATCAACGCAATCGCTCAGGAAATCAGTCCGCGCTACGAATTGGTGAAGATGAATGATAACATCAATACGTTATATCATCAGGTATCTCCGGTGATCTCCACGGACGGAACGAGGCTGTATTACTTTGTAAGCAATCACCCGCAAAACACATACGGAAAAGAAAACAGCCAGGATATTTGGGTTTCCACATTGGATGATAAGGGCGTCTGGTCGGAAGGAAAACGGGTGGGACCTCCATTGAATCAAAATCGGTACAACCAGGTATTTAATGTGCTGGCCGATGGATCGCTGTTGGTACGAGGCGGACGGGCAAAAAATTCAAAAGGATTCTCATTGGTAAGTGCCGGGGGTGGATGGTCGGAGCTGGATATCCCTGGATTTGGTGACATGGATAAGGGCATCTTCAATGGGGCCACTATTTCGTCAGATGCAAAACATCTGATCCTCTATTTTTCAGAAAAAGTTGGTGATAAATTCAGTGACCTTTATCTCTCAAAACTGGAAAATGATCGATGGACCAAACCTGTGAAATTGAAGATCAGTTCTCCGGCCGATGACTATAGTCCATTCCTGGCACCGGATCAAAAGACCTTATATTTTTCAAGCGACCGTTATTCGAAAGATAAGGTTGGCAGCACCGATATATACAAAACAACCCGACTTGATGATACTTGGTTAAATTGGTCAGAACCTGTAAACCTCGGTCGTGCCATCAATACCCCAGTCGGGGATGCCTACTTTTCTATTGATGCGCAGGGTAATATTTTCACCGCCCGGTCGGGTGCCCGGGTGGATGGTGGTAACTTTGACCTTTTTATTTTAAGGCCACGCAATTTGAAAATTGTGTTGACAGGCACCACCTTCAGTCAAAAGACACAATTGCCGGTCCAATCTTTAGTTGAAGTGAAGATGAAGGACCAAAGCCCGGTAAACTTGCGTACAACCCCGAATGGAATTTTTGAGATCCGGGTACCAGAAATAGAGGAGTACACGATCACCGCAGCTTTGGCAGGATTTCTTCCGTTTACACAAACCTACAAGGTGCCGCGCATCAACCGCGATACAACTCTTCACGTTGATATTTATTTGACTCCGCTGGCCAAGCAATTAGTGCTATCAGGAGAAATTCTCGATAAAAAGACGAGTCAGAAAGTGGCTGCATCAAAAGTAGAGATTTCCTACAAGCCCGACCGGTCCGTTCGTTATTCCCTAACTGCTGGCGATGGAGCTTATTCACAAAATATTGATGGGTTAGGGTGGTATTTGTTTACCGCTTCCGCAGAGGGCTACCTGAATGCCACCGATAGTGTGGAGGTTGCCAGCGAAGACGTAACCCCGGTTATTAAGAATGTATTTCTTACTCAGATTGAAGTGGGGCTTACCGTTCGGTTAAAGAACATTTATTTCGACTTCGATAAAACAACGTTAAAGTCGGAATCCTTTGTGGAGTTGGATCGCGTGGTTGATTTTCTGAACCGGAATTCATCCGTATCGATTGAAATAGCCGGACACACGGATAATAAAGGCTCCGATACCTATAACCAAAATCTGTCGCAAGGGCGTTCACAGTCGGTGGTGGATTATCTCATCAGCAAAGGCATTGATCCAGCGCGGTTGGAGGCGCGTGGTTATGGCGAATCCAAACCGGTCGAAACCAACGAAACCGAAGAAGGGCGTGCCATCAATCGCAGGGTGGAGTTTACCGTGTTGAAGATTTAAGATGATTCGATCGAATCAAATTCCCGGTTGCATTGCTCACAGTGATACACTTTCTTAACCGGTAGAAATAAGCCGGCCAGGATTCCGGAAATGATATAGGGGATCAGTTTTTTGCGACTGGGTTCGTAGGTCAGATCTTTTGAATAGCAAACCGGACATTGTCTCACCATCGGTAACTCTTCAGTGAGAATTTCTTTCACACGGTCCAGGTCTTTCTGAAAAATATGTAATCTCACTCCTGGGAATAATTCATTGCGAAAAGGGTAGAGGGAAACAAAATGTTCATCCGATAAAAAACATGGAACCCCAAAGGCATCCAGCTTGGTTTTTGCAAGGTTGGCAGCCACAACCGTATCGTACGAGTCGAAAACGATGATTTTTTCCAAAGATTCAGCAAACTCATTCATACCCTGATTTGGGAAGATACCGAACAATTTGAAGGGAATTCGCTACCCGAGGCCTTGAAATTTTAAACTATCTTGTAACATCTGGTTATCCTCACCGTCTTGCCTTTGAAACGATGAATCTCGAAGTCTTTGAAAATCGGGTTCTGCCTGTAAAAAACAAGCTTTTTCGATTTGCTTTCCGCCTTTTGGGAAGCTCCGAAGAAGCGAAGGATGTGGTTCAGGAAGTACTGATTAAAGTGTGGAACGGACGCGAGCAGATGGCGGATGTGCAGAACATGGAGGCCTGGTGTATGCGCATCACTAAAAATCTCTCGCTGGATCGTCTTCGATCGCGCCAACGCAGGGCTACCGACCCCATTGAAGAAGGAGTTGAAATTCATCACGAAACGTTAACGCCTCATGAGAGGACAGAAATTCATGAGAACATGCAACGAATAAATGAGATGATAGCAGCGTTGCCCGAGAAGCAACGCCAGGTGATACACCTTCGTGATGTGGAAGGGTATAGTTACAACGAAATTTGTGAGATTCTGGAACTGGACATGAACCAGGTAAAAGTAAACTTGTTCCGCGCACGGAATGCCGTTCGGGAAAAATTTGTAAAAATGAATGCGTATGGACTCTAAGCACATTGAAAAGCTGCTGGAGAAGTACTGGAACTGCGATACCTCGCTGGAGGAGGAAAAAGAACTACGTGAATTTTTTCGAGGTCCGGTGCCCGAAAACATGAATGATGTTGCCGCCATGTTCCGGTATTTTGACAGTCAGCAAAAGCAACAGCTAACCAGTCCGGATTTTGATGCGACTCTGAAAAAGAAAATCAAGCAGCATCGTCCGGAAGGCAAAGTGGTAAAGCTGGTTTACTTCTATAGCCGGATAGCGGCAGGTTTGTTGGTGGTGGTGGCGGCCACCTATTTTGTACGTCAGGAAGTACGAAAGGCATATCCACCCGAGATTGCAGATACCTACAGTGATCCCAAACTGGCCCTGGAGGAAACAAAAAAAGCACTGTTAATGATCTCGAAAGGATTTAACAAAGCACAAAAAGAAGCGGGAAAAATAAAAGTATTTAACGAGGCTGAGGAAAAAATACAAGGCAAAGTGCTGGACGAAGTAAAGAAGACGGACGGCCAGATTTAATAAGGAATCAATAAAAGGAAATAAAAAAATTAAAATGAATACGGGTATGAAAAAGTTAATGATGGTGGTAGTTATGATGGCGGCAGCCATCGCAGTACAGGCACAAGGCGATGCGATCTCGAAGTTCTTCACGAAATATCAGAACGATGTGTCGTTTAGCCAGGTAAATATGAGCAGTAAAATGTTTAGCCTGATGGCTAACCTGGAAGTGGAAAATCCGGAAGATCAGGAAGTGGTGAATATGATCAGCAAATTGAAGGGTCTTCGGATCCTGGCTAAGGAGGAAGCACGCGATTCACGAGAGCTTTATAAGGAAGCATTGAGCATGATTCCGAAGAATGAGTTTGAAGAACTGATGTCCGTTCGCGATAAAGATAAAGACATGAAATTCTATATTAAGGAATCAGGTGGCAAAATCAGTGAATTGGTAATGGTTGCCGGGGGGAATGATGAATTTATGATCTTGAGCTTATTCGGTGAAATTGACCTGAAGCAGGTTTCTAAAATCAGCAAGAAGATGAACATCGATGGGTTGGAGAACCTGGAGAAAATAAAAGATAAGAAGAACTGATTTTAAAATATCCAAAAAGGGTGCATGGTTCGTGCATCCTTTTTCTTTTTGTACTCGTCTTAGTGTAAAATCCGAACATGAAAGCACTCTATACCTTCGCTATTCTGATCTTCGTATCCATGGCATGCCTAGGGCAAAGCTATAGTTATCAGACCTTAAAGGAAAAATTTACAGACCAACCCAATGTACACAGCTTTTCTTTTAACGGCTGGGTGGGCCGGATGGTGCTTAATCTGGCCGGGGAACAAGAGTTTCGTCATGCCGTCAAGGACTTAAATCATATCCGGTTTCTCACGATTCCCCGCTCGGAGTTTAGCCAGCAGCAGGTTTCTGTAACCGGATTTAAAAACGTGTTGAAAAAGGATGGTTTTGAGGAACTCGCCTTCATCCGGGATCATGGAGATGAAATCACCCTGTATCTTCGGGAAGGAAAAAATAATAAGAATCGTTACTTTGCATTGATTGAAGAGCCTGACGAAATCATTGCCATTGAACTTAAAGGCTATATTGATCCGCGGTTGTTAAATCCGGAAAACACCAGGCTGGCATTCAATCAATAATCTATGAAACCAATACTCACCTTGATTGTTGTTGGGTTCTCCCTGACAGCCATTGCGCAAACGAAAACAACAACAGCTCTCGATGAAAAATATGAGGAGGGGCTATCTTTATTTTTTTATCGCAACACGCTTCGAATGCTTAATCAAACGGATGACCCCGCATTTGACGAGCTGATTAAAGACATTGAAAAGATGAAATTCCTGATGATCAATAAGGAGGAATCAAAGTTCACCAGCGCGGATTACACTAAATTGTTGACCGGATATAAGTCGGAATCCTATGAAGAGATGATGAGCGGCCGGATGGAAGGCCGAAGCTTTGATGTATACCTGCGTGAGAGCGGAGGGGATGTAAAGGGCACCATTATCCTGGCCAATGACTCCACCAGCCTGATGGTGTTGGATATTCTGGGAAAGATTTCATTATCGAAAGTGCCTGATTTTTTTAAAGCCATTGATGAAAGCACGGACATTGGAAGCAAAATAAAAGATTTTACGCAGGGCACAGATTCCAAAAAGAAGAAAAAGGAACCCACCATTGATTAACTGAATTACTTTGGAGACTGTATTATCCATTCATAAGCTGACCAAGAATTTTGGAAAGCTTTGTGCCGTTAACCAACTCGATCTGGAAGTTAAGCGTGGACAGGTATTTGGTATGCTGGGCCCCAATGGCAGCGGCAAAACTACCACGTTGGGTATGCTCATGGGAGTAGTCAATCCAACCTCCGGAAGTTTCTCGTGGTTTGGAGAGCCGGCCACACACCATACCCGCAAGAAGATCGGTGCCGTATTGGAACACCCCATCTTCTATCCTTATCTGAGCGGTCAAAAGAATCTGGAGCTTAATGCGATGATCAAGGGCGCTGATCCAAACAATATCCCTAAGGTGTTGGAGACAGTGGAACTTACTTCCCGCAAAGATGATAAGTATCGGACGTATTCCTTAGGGATGAAACAACGGTTAGCCATTGCCTCCGCCTTGGTTAGCGATCCAATCATTTTAATTCTGGATGAGCCAACCAATGGGTTGGATCCCATGGGAATTGCCGAAATCCGGGAAATCATAAAAAAAATTGCTGCAGACGGTAAGACGATCATTCTTGCCAGTCACTTGTTGGATGAAGTGCAAAAGGTATGTACTCATTTTGCCGTGTTAAAGCGGGGCACCCTTATGCATCTGGGTCCGGTGGATGATGTAGGAAAAGGCGAGGAGATTGTAGAAGTGCAAGCTTACCATGATGATCTGGGAGTACTGTTGCAGGAGTTCGCAGGCAGTGCCACGATCAAAAAGGATAATGGACTTTTTCAGGTGATGATGAAGGATGGATTTCACAGCAAAGACCTGAATCGGTTTTTGTTTGATAAAGGAATTGTGGCCTCACACCTGGCTACCCGTAAGAAAAGTCTGGAGAAGCAGTTCCTGGAAATCCTTGCAGATACAAAGCATTAATATCATCTGATTTTGTAAATCGATTGTACGCATGTTGCACTTACTGAAAGTAGATCTGAAGAAAATGACCAGCTACCGCACCTTTTGGGTGATTTGTGGCTTGTATTTTCTTACCCTGGGGTTCACCACCGCCAGTGGCATGGAAATCTTAAAATGGTTGGCCAGCAAAGGGGCTGAATTTGGAGCCTCTATCAACATCAACCGTATTCCGTTGTATCACTTTCCGGATATTTGGCAAAACCTGATCTGGATCAGCGGTTTGTTTAAAATTGTTTTGGCGGTGATGGTCGTAATTTCCATTACGAATGAATATCAATATCGAACCATTCGCCAAAACATTATTGACGGGTTAAGCCGCTGGGAGTTTTTACAATCCAAAATCCTAACCAACGTGCTGCTCAGTTTAATGAGTGTGGTCATGATTTTATCCATTGCCCTGGTAACCGGTTTTATTTATACGCCCACCATCGAATGGGACTATTTCTTTATGGGCGCTGAGTTTTTTGTAGCGTACTTCCTGGAAATCTTTGCCTTTCTATCCTACGCTCTGATGCTGGGTATCTTTATTCAACGCTCGGGATTAACCATTGTCTTGTTGATGCTTTCGCACATGATTGAAGCCATCATCAAAGTGAATATTTTTCGCTCCGGTGTAGAAGATCAGATCGGGTGGCTTAAACAATTCTTTCCACTGGAATCAATCACCAACCTGGTACCGCTGCCGTTTGCCCGGTATGCTTTGCAGGAGATTCAGGATTATGTAGCCCTGAGCGCGGTGGCGATTGCCCTCGTGTGGACCATTCTCTTCAATTATTTTGCCTACCTGAAATTGAAAAGAGCGGATATCTAGCGTTTCGGTGAAAGGAGTTTTATAAAATGCTTGCTTACTTCGCAATACCCTCGCTTTAAGTAGAATTGATGGGTCATATTTCGTTTTAAGTTGCTGGTTACTTCTACCTTAATGCAGTTATTCGATTGAAAATACTTTTCAGCAGCCGTTAAAAGTTGACTACCCGTGCCCGTCCCTCGAATGGATTCGTCTACACAAAAGGCGGTTATCCTCCCAATGCATTGCGTGTGATGCATCGCCTGGTAGAAGTGTAAGGAAATAAATCCCAAGGCATAACTGCCTTCTTTTGCTACCAGCAAGCGATACCCGGCTGCCTGATGGGCGACTATCCGATCCGCCACCTGTTGCACCGAAGCCGGATATCCCAATTGCTCCAGCAAGTTTGCCAGTTGTGGAGCATCCTGAAGTTGGGCGGTGTCGATCTGAAGCTGCATGTTAGTTATGTGAAGGTACGGAAGATGTGTACTTTTGAAAAGCGATGGACATGGACAATACCAAATTGTTGGGACTGGTGGCCGGGTTGCTCACTACCCTTTCGTTTGTGCCGCAGGTCGTTAAAACCTGGCGGTCGCGGTCGGCCCGCGATTTATCACTTGTTATGTTCTTGTTGTATTGCCTGGGTGTATTTCTCTGGATGATCTATGGATTTATGATCGATGAGTTGCCGGTCATCCTGTGGAACATCATCACCCTGATACTGGCCAGTATTATTCTGGTATTCAAAATCCGGTATAAAGATCAATGATCACAACCGCAGTGTTTATTACTCGCGGCTTTTTCAAAACACTCTTTCCCTTCCTGATACGAAAACCAGGCCAATCCCAAGGTGCCGATGGCATCGGCATAGGCGAATCCGATCCAGGAGTAGAGGGCACTCGAAGCTAATAACACACACGACATGTAAATGCACACCTTGGTACAGTTGGCATCGGCCAGAATGGCATCGGATTGAAGTTTCTTTCCACTTTTAATTTTACCGTAAATGAGGAAGAACATGACCACAATGGATATCAGGGCCACCACCACACCCCAAAACGTGGTAACCGGATGTTGCCCCAGGTACATTGTTATAAGCGAAGAGGAGACCAGGCCGGCCACCAATATATAGAATGAGTACCCTGTGATTTTAAGAGCGGTTCTCTCAAATTCGCTACGGCTGCTGTGCGGGTTTTGACGAATGCGAATGACCATGTATACAATCCCAATTCCTGAAATCATTTCAATGAAGCTATCCACTCCAAATCCAAACAAGGCGAGGGTTTCATCTTCAAATCCAAACCAGGTGGAAATAATGCCTTCAATCAAATTATAAACAATGGTGAAGATGCCCAGGGCCAATGCTACATCGTACCACTTCTTTTCCTCACCCGTTGAAAGGCTCATCGAATTCATCTCGAAAAGTAGGGGGTCCTGTTATAGCATCAAATTGATTTTATTGAAAATGTAGGTAGTTGCAACTTCGCTACATAAAATCCTGCTGCTTCTGCAACGAAGTTTCATCGTAGCGTTCATCAACAACGAATAACTCGTCAAAACACATTTCCGAAAAAGTTGTTAAAACCCTTTGTTGAACTTGATTGAAGGTGGCAGTAAACCGATTCAAATTGGGCCATAATGACTTACCTTTTTTGAGCTCACTGCCGTTTTGACCCCTTTTTACATAAAGGAATGAAGATTGAGTGAAGGATGGTGAAAAAATGAAGATATGAGACGTGCAGGTTTTATTAGCCAAGAAATTTTACAAAGCATTGATATAGCCAATACCTTACAGGGTGGTATCTCTGAGCCGGCAATTAAGTTGTCGCGGTTTTCGCATGCGCGGCAGATAGAATTGCGGGTACCCGGTGTTATGAGTGATCAAATGCATGTAAAGATTAACAACAATCAATTACTTGTGTACTACGAACATCGAATTGAAATAGGAGGACAGGTGGTTCCGGTACCGCATGTCGTTTACAATAAGCCGATACCGTACTTTATTGATGCCAACCGGATCAAGGCCACCTATGAAGAAAATGTGCTGCGGGTGCACTTACCCTACAATGAATTGGCCAATGGTTTTCATCGCGAGATACCCATCGAGCGGTAATCAGATCTGCCGGGATGAAATTCCTGATCAAAGACCTTTGATGCTCATTCCACCGTCTACCGAAATATTCTGCCCGGTAATGTAGCTGCTTTTGTCCATGGCGAGGTAAGCGGCCAGGCTGGCAACTTCTTCCGGCTTGCCGATGCGACCCAGTGGAGTCCGGGCCACGATTTTTTCATACCGATCGATTTGAGTGAGTACGGGTTCCGTTAGCGGAGTTTCAATATACCAGGGTGAAATGGCATTTACCCGGATGTTGTCCGCACTCCACTCTGCAGCGAGGTGCCGCGTGAGTTGAATGATCGCTGCTTTGGTCATACCATACGGGGGGCCGCTTTGCACATCCAGGTAGCCCGCCACGGATGCAATGTTGATCACGCTGCCATGCGTTGAATTTTTCAGATAGGGATAACAGCCGTGGGTTAATTGGAGCATGCTGAATAAATTCGTTTCAAACAGCTGGCGCATTTCGGCATCCGTGTAGTCAGCAAATTTTTTACGGAGGTTAGTGCCTACATTATTTACCAGCACATCCAGTTTGCCCCAGTTTTCTGATACCCGCTTTACAAGGTCACCCCGAAAAACAGCATTCGTTAAATCCCCTTCGTAGGTAAAGAGATTGGCTGAGTTTTTTACTTTTCCCTGAATGGCTTTTGTATTGCGGGCGATCACGAGTACTTCTGCCCCGAGTTCAAGAAACTCGCGTGCGATGGCCAGACCAATGCCTTTGGTACCTCCGGTAATTAATGCTTTCTTTCCTTGCAGCGTCCAGCCACTCATAACGGTTGTTGTTTAGGTGATTCACTCTTTACTACTAAAAGATACCAGTTTTTTTCGAGGGGCAGGTAGCCCTGTTCATAGCAAAAGAAATACACGGCCCCCTCCTTGGTTATGTATTGGCTGGTGAAGTAGGTAAAGTCAAAACCTTTTTCATTCAGCTTATCGCGATTGACTTTGGTCTTACCACTCGTATTCAGCTCCAGCAAAATCCTGCGGTTTTTACGCAGGATGTTGGTGACATTGTTCATGTAAACGGTCTCGTCCCGGTTTAATTTATTGTTGTATGCCACCCGGCACTGGTCTGAGCAAAATTTTTTGTCGGAACGCCCGGTAATCTTACCGCCACACTCCAAACACAGTTTTTCTTGCTTTTTAGACATGTTTTGAGGGTTTTTCTGGGTTTTGCTAGCCGTTTATAAACGTTTATAAACGAATATAAACGAAACTAATTGATTAATAAACGACTAGCAGGTTTCCGGCCCCACACCTTTGTATCGTCAATCGGCAACAAACCCGGTTGATGTAAAACTGAAAAAATAAATGTTTAACAATTAAATCCTACAAGTATGAAAAGTGTTAGAAACAGCGTGCAGTTGATCGGTCGGTTGGGCAAAGACCCGGAAGTAAAAAACGTTGGAAAGAGCCAGCGGGCTACCTTCTCCATTGCGACCACCGATAATTACAAAAATGCCAAAGGCGAAAAGGTGGAAGACACCCAGTGGCACAACGTGGTGATGTGGGGCAAGCTGGCCGAGATTGCCGGTCAGTACCTGAAGAAGGGTGCCGAGGTTGCCGTGGAAGGCAAGCTCGTGCACCGGGTGTACGAAACCGACAAAGGGGAGAAGCGCTTCTTCACCGAAATCAATGTAAACGATTTGGCGATGTTAGGCAGCAAGCAGAAGTAATCGCTGCTTCGCGTAAAGGAAAGGTCACCCGGACGGTGACCTTTTTTTATTTCTAACCCATGCGTTTGAACCAACCTTCACTTTGCTAACTTTATTCAATGCAAACCAGCCCCCTTCCTTTTTTGCTAATTGTATCGCTTGGCCTGATCATCAGCCAGTCTTGTTCTGATAAAAAAGCGGATCGTGTAGCAATTAACAGTTGGATCACAGCACCCGATCGGTCAGCCCTGTTATCGCCTGCCCCGGCATTTTTTTTTGATGGACAGGAGTCAGCCACATCGGTTATCGAAGTGGATACGAGTGTGCTTTATCAAACCCTGGACGGATTTGGATTTGCCTTAACCGGTGGTAGCGCGATGTTATTGAATACAAAGCTTTCAGCGGATCAGCGTGCAGCCTTGTTACGGGAGCTTTTTCTAACCGAAGACAACGGCATCGGCATCAGTTACCTGCGGGTAAGCATTGGCAGTTCGGATCTGGATGAACTGATTTTTACATACAACGATCTGCCGGAAGGCAAAACCGATGTCACGCTTTCCAACTTCAGTTTATCGTATGATACGCTGCACCTGATTCCGGTATTGAAAGAGATTCTGGCCCTGAATCCGAAAATTAAAATCATGGGCAGCCCGTGGACGCCCCCTGTTTGGATGAAGACCAATCAATTACCGAAAGGGGGAAAGTTGAAGCCGGAATACTACCCGGCATATGCCAACTACTTCGTTAAGTACATACAGGCAATGGAACAAGAAGGAATTGCGATTGATGCAATCACCATTCAGAATGAACCAGAGAACCCCAAGAATACACCCAGCTTGGCGATGACGGCTGCTGAGCAAAGCGAATTTATCAAGAAGCATCTGGGTCCGGCTTTTCAAGCGGCAGGAATTACTACTAAAATCATTTTGTTTGATCACAATTGCGATCATCCCGAGTATCCGATCTCTATTTTAGATGATCCTGAAACCAAACCATTTGTAGATGGCTCGGCCTTTCACATGTACCTGGGTGCGATTACCGCACTCTCGCAAGTGCATGAAGCACATCCGGATAAACATCTTTATTTCACGGAGCAGTGGACTTCCGGGAACGGGGAGTTTGGTGGCGACCTGCGTTGGCATGTTAAGAACCTGATGGTGGGGGCTACCCGCAACTGGAGCCGGAATGTGCTGGAATGGAACCTGGCGGCCGATCAAAACTTTGATCCGCATACCAATGATGGTGGTTGTGACATTTGCCAGGGGGCGCTGACAATCAGTGACCAGATTACCCGCAATGTTTCTTACTATATAATTGGACATGCGTCTAAATTTGTCCCTGCGGGTTCTGTGCGGATTAAATCCAATGTAGCCGGGAATTTATATAATGTGGCCTTTCTAACGCCTGCAGGAGAAAAGGTGTTACTGGTTTTAAACGATGAGGACCAACCCCAATCCTTTTCGATTCGTTCGAATAACAAGACGGCCACCACCCACCTGGCGGGGGGTAGCGTAGCAACGTATGTCTGGAAATAAATGCGAAATATGAAAAGAGTGCTATTATTTTTTACGGTCATACTGTGTCAATCGGGATGGGCACAGGACAAGCAGTACCTTAATCCGTTTGGAACGAAGCCTCCGGGGTATACCCATGTGGTGGTGACAGGCCCGGGCAAAACCATTTACATTTCAGGGCAGGTACCTACGAATGGAGCCGGAGAAATTGTGGGCAAAGGGGACCTGAAAGCGCAAGTGACCCAGGTGTATGAAAATCTGAGTGTCGCTTTGAGAGCGGCCGGGGCTACTTTTGATGATGTAGTAAAAATGAATACGTACGTAGTGAATTATAAGCCGGCTGATGTAACGGTGATCCGTGAGGTGCGTTCAAAATACCTGTCAAAGGAAAACCCACCCGCCAGTACGCTGGCAGGGGTTCAGGCCTTGTTTCATCCCGATGTGATGATCGAAATAGAGGCGATTGCCGTGGTCAAATAAATAGTTTTTACAGAACCCTGACTTTAATTACCTTTGCCGGAATTCTTGCGGACGGTAAGATCATTTAGTTTTTGGTTCCGTAGTACAATGGATAGTATTTCAGATTCCGATTCTGAAGATGCAGGTTCGATTCCTGCCGGGACTACAAATCTTTCGATTTTGAATTGGTTTGTTTATGTGCTTCAAAGTGAAATCGATTCAACTTTTTATGTAGGGATGTCGCAAGATGTAAAGAAGCGACTCATTGAGCACAATTCAGGAAAATCAAAATACACTTCAGGTCATCGTCCCTGGAAGTTGATTTACTTTGAAGAGGCGGGTACATCCACAGATGCTCGCAAACGGGAAAAATATTTCAAATCCGCTGCCGGTAAAAAGTATCTTCATAAAATAATTGATGCAGGTTCCCTGCCTGCGTGAGGCAGTCAGGCAGGGATTCCTGCCGGGACTACAAATTCATAAATCCTTTAATTCAAAAATGAGTTGAAGGATTTTTTATTTGTATTCGGCCAATAGGATCTCAAATTATTTCCGCGCAATCGCCTGTTCCTTTTACCAAAAAGGAAAACATTCACTTCCTGTTTCCGGTCTTTAAAAAATTCAATTATCTCAAAACGTAGCCGATGGTAAGGAAGTAAGTTCTACCATCCGCGGGCAGAACACCCGGTCCCGGATAGCCACCGGCTCTGCGCGTAAAGTAGCGTTCATTTAACAGGTTATTTGCCCCTGCTTTCAAAGAGAATCCGGATTTGTGTTTATAGCCAAGGGTAGCATCCAGAATGGAATACGAAGGCACCAGTCCATTCTGTGCATTGGCAGTCGCTGCTTCGGTATTGTTTGCATCGGTAAACACCTTGTCGGTATAGCTATACTGGAGGGTTGTTTCTAACGCTCGAAAAGAATACGTTATTCCGGTGCGAAAAATATTCTCAGGGGCATATTCAACCTTGTTATCCTTATAGTTGGTTTCACTCAAGGCATTGTTCACCACCGTAACCACTTTTAAATTCTCATAGCGTGCATCATTGTAGGAATATGATGCAAAGATGCCTAACCCTGCATTCTTCGCTGAGCGGCTTAACACCTTTGTAACATTTAACTCTCCGAAAACTTCAGCGCCTTTGGCATTGCTGCTTCCTACATTGGTGCGGTAGTTATAAAATGACCCATCCACGCTTTGCTGCTTAATGGTTCCGATCCGGTTGTCATAATCAAGATGGAATACACTCACATCGAAGCGAAATAAATCCTGTATATCCCCCCGGTAGCCAACATCTATATTTAATCCTTTGGCATCGGTTAGATTGGGATCAATGATATCCGTTGTGGGGGGTGTAGTAAGGTCAGCAAATTGTACAGGGCGATAGGACTGGGTAGCATTGGCATACAACTTGGTTGTGCCCGTAAGCAAATACTCCACACCGATACCACCAATTACAAAGCCACGCGCGCGTTCCTGATCTTGTAAATAAACCGGATTGCCATTGGTCAGGCTGTTGTAGCCCGTTGCTTCGGCCTGCAGGTATTCATAACGCACACCCGGAATAATCAATAGCTTCTCCGTGATGCTGAAAAGATTTTCAACAAATACCGCTGCATTTCTACTCCGGTAGTCAATGTCGCCTGTCCACGTACCGCTAACTAAACTGATATCATACCCGGTGCCGGTAGTTCCCTGGCCACCCCGGTAACGGAACGTGCTTCCCGAGTAAAGCCGCATACCTGCACTCAGGTTATGCCCCTGGCCCCCGGCCTGATAGGTGAGGAGGTACCGGGCTTCTACTCCATTGTTGCGATAATGATCGATGTCTACCGTGCGATTGCTATACGCACCCGTGGCGGGGTTGATTGCATCCGCTACGGTAATCCCGCCAGCGGGGAAATACCCGACACTGTTGCGATCGCCCAGAATATTAAAGAGCTTCAGGTTGAGGTGTTGATTGGAGTTGATCTTGTAATCGGCACGGAGTGCAGCCGTCTGCCAGGTAAGGTCAAACCAGTTTCTGCTTCGTACGCTTTGTTGCGGGTTACTATTGAATTGTGCATCGGTAAGGCCACCGGGTTGTTGACTGGTTGAATGCCATCGGGTAAATTCCGTTGTAATGGAAACCTGATCATTTAAGTGATAGGTGAAAGTTCCGGAGCCGGTGTTGCTTTTGTATTGATTATTGTCGCGCCATCCATCGGCATTACGGTGATCGAAGAACGCATAGTAGTTCAACTTCCTGGTCTTGCCGCCAATTGCATTATAGGTATTGAACAATCCAAAACTTCCAACGGTTTGAAAAGTTTCTACTTGAAAGGGCTTTGTAAATTCACTTCCATTCTTGAGAATATAATTAACCATACCCCCGATTTGGGGTCCGTATTGCAAGGCACCGTGGCCGCGCACGAATTCAATTCTTTGAACGGATTGCAGTTGCGGATTATAGTATGCCTCGGGATAACCGTATGGATCAGCGGCAATGTCATAGCCGTTTTGTCTTACATTGAATTCCCAGGAGCGGTTGGGACTCAAACCGCGGCTGGCGATGTTAATCTGAAGACCGCTGCTCTCACTCTCCCAAATAAAAATGCCCGGCACTTTGGCCATTACCTGGCGCATGGTATTGGTAACTACGTTGCCCTGCACATTGTCCAATACGATGAGGGAGCTTTTCTTTCCGGCATAGATGTTCGTGCCCACGATTTCGGGCAGTTGGTGAATATCCGACTTGCTGCCGCGCCCAACCACGGTAATTTCTGCCAAAATTCTGGTATTCAAGGTATCCGACTCCCGGGAGTCTTGAGCATGGGCCAGTGTTGCAAACGAAGCAAAAACGGCTAAAACAGCGGAATTCTTCATGTTTATTTAGAATCGTTTTAAACAAAAGTATATATTTTAGAATAATTCTAAATAATTGGATCGAATTATTTTTGCTTTAGCGCAAAGGGAATTGGGGGAAGCATCGGCCTGGTGGCGCACAAAATTTCTTAGCCGGGTTTCCTGATTTTAAGACCCGGAAAGAGCGCGAATAAGGGCACTATATTCCCAACAAAACTTAACTCCTGATTCCGGAATACCAGGAATACAACCAATTACTTTTGGTGAGGGAGTTTGATTTGGGAGTATTATTATGGGAGCGATATATGGAGTAATAGTTGTAACATGGATTCAAAGTCTCACTTTGCTCAACATAGTCGTAATCAATCTTAAATTGCCCACTTTAAATCTGGATGGGAAGGATATACCTCCTCTGGTTTCTATAAAACTTGGTTCATTGAGACTGTCAACGCTTACCGACTGATATACATTTCAGGGATGATAGCAACGGTCATTTTGGTATTCAGATTGATTAAATCAAATCAGATGTATTAATTATGAGTTATGCGCAGTTTCAAACCTCCTAAGCCATTAGGAGTAACTCCTAAGTAAATCATTTAATATTCTTTCCATAATGAGAAATTAATACTTAATCAAAGTTTGTGCATGTTCATAGCCCTATTTGAGTGTACTTCATGAATCAATTAGTAAAATTTTGACTAAATTGAATTTACCAGATTCCATCCAATAGGCAGTCTTGTATAATCTTAGATCATCATTAAGATGCAGATAGGCAAAACCTACTTAAACTGGATTAACATTCTTACTATCGCTTTGTCTATTTGTGGCTGCAATTCCCAACCTGTTGATTCAATTATAAAGATCTCTTCCTCGTTTAATAAAAGAGTAAATGATTCATTATTTCTGTACCACAGACCTGTTATTTTCGATAATAAGTTCCTAGCCAAATTGTCTTTGGATTCCACTTCGCAAATCGAGTTTGAAATCGATATAGACCGCCCAACATTTGCATCAATTGACGTTGGTAATGCGTATGGCATAGTATTCGTAAAGCCAGGGGTTGACTTGAACTTCTCCGTAAACAATAACGAGAACGGCAGGTTTTTGAAGCTGAGACATAAAGGAGAAAATGAGCTGGCGCACATAAACAACTACATCAATGATGTCTCCTCCTTTATTTCCCGCACAAGATCAAATGCATTGATGGAGAAGGAGATCAGAGCATTCTTAACGACCTATGATTCATTATCCTCAATTATAACAAATTATCATGCTCATTTTTTAGACAGCATTTCCTTGATGAATGAATCAAGGTTGTTGATAGATAACTTTCGCTTAGTGGCATTATTAGACGTGAAGTTATGGTACGCTTTTCTGCATCATAACAATTTTCTTGTAGAACAAATCTATTCTTATCAGGATGGAAAGGAAATACAGGATTACGTTGCTCCATTTGACCTGAAGAATAGCATGCTGCAAGTTCCCTTGGATTCTTCATTCCTTGACATTAACCTTCCGCACTATTTAGATGTTCTTTATGCTTATCGCATGTTGAAATTTCATTTTCCAATATTTGACCCCAAGGCTTGGGATAAGCCAGATCCTCGATTGCCAGTATTAATAGTTGAGCAGATTGAAAGGGAGAAATTTCCACAGGCAATCCAAGAGTACATGATTGCTTCTGAAATTGGTAATTTCATGGTGGAGCGTGGTATTTCTGAGAATGTAGATACCGTATTTAATAGGTTTAAAAGACAATATTCTGATTCAAAATACTTATCATTCTTGCAGAAGACATATGATGAACAGCTTGCCATATTGCCAGGTAGCATAGCCCCTGATTTTACTGGTAAAACACCGCAAGAATCACAGGTTTCCTTGCATGATTTTAAGGGCAAAGTTGTTTATGTGGATGTGTGGGCTACCTGGTGTGGACCGTGTATTAAGGAAATACCTTTTGCTATAGAATTACACAAAAAATTTAAAGCCAGTGATCAAGTGGTTTTCCTGAATGTTTCTGTTGACAAAGATATTGCAGCATGGAAAGAGAAAGTTGCCCAGGAAACGGAGTGGAAAGGAATTCATATAAACTTGAACAAGGAACAAACGGATTCCCTTGGGATAAACTACCGGGTTATTGGTTATCCAAAGTACTTTTTAATTGATAAGTCAGGTAAGATTGTATCAGCACGGGCCCCGAGGCCATCCTCGAATGATAATATCGTTAATGAAATACGAAGACTAGTCGAGACCAAAGTGCCTTAATGATTTGCCAAATCTTATCTGTAAATGGTAGGTTTACTTCTACAAATATTTCACTATTACTTTTTCAAGATCATCCGACCAACCGTATTGCGTATGCCTGATTATCCCTTCTTTATCAACTAAAATGTAAAGCGGAAAGGCATTCACCATATACTTATTCGAGGTCACCTGGTCACCAAATAACACGGAATAATTCAATTCCATTTTAGCCTTAAATGCATGTATCTTATTAAATGTGTTTTTATCCGAAACAATACTTAGGATTACTAAATCATCACTGGAGTATTTATCTGCAATTATTTTAATTTTAGGAATGCTTTGTCTACAAGGACCACACCAAATTTCCCAGAAGTCGAGAAGTATTGTCTTTCCTTTTAATGCTGATAATCTATGACTTTGATCACTTGTTTCACCGAGTTCAAAATCAGGAGCAATCTTGTTAATGAGCGTATTTAAATTCACATGAATATCTTTTGGGGCTTCATACGTATACGCCAAGAGAAATTCTTTACTTGAAAATGGATCAATGAAATTGGCAGCGTTGATTTTCAGATGATAGATATATGATATATTTACTTGTTTAGCCCCTAAACTGGTTAGTGTATGGTACCGGTATACAGGGAGATAGGTCTTGTTATCAATATGTACTTCTTTGTATCTATTCGTTATTTGGTACTCTTGATTATCGGGGTAATCAAATCTCAATACATACGTACTGTCAGTTTGGGTAAGCGTGATTTGTTTATATCCTACTGTTCTTTGTACAAATTCAGATAAAACCATTTGTCCCCCCGGGTGGCCTAACATACCACGGTGAATTTGCTCCTTTTCTATTTTATAACTTTTTAATTTCTCATTGATAAGGTAATAGTCAGACCCATAGTAAATCAATTCCTCATCAATATCATTTCGTTTGCCCTTGAACAAGAAACCAAACAATGTGTCAGATTTTTGTCGCTTCATTATACAATATCCTCGATTGTCCCACACAGTTCCCGTTAAAAAGGTGTCAATATTGTGCGTATTGTATGAGATGTTATTCAAGTTGCCTATCGCTTCGTAGTACTTAGTGAGAACAGACTCTGGCGTTTGAGACCAGGGCAACTGGTAAAGAGTAATAATGCATACTAATGTAAGAATGTGTTTTAGCATATATTATTAAATTGCTTGTGCATAACCTTTGTGCTTATGAGTAGATTTTTGAGACAGGTAATCTCCCACAGTGAACTACGGAATTTATGGAATTTGTTCTTATTGATTGAATCAATCTAGTCCGAGTATTGCTTTATCTACCAATCTTCCTTGTCCAGTTTTCAGGAACCGATGTAGCCGATTGTGAAATCGGTATTATCAACCGTACCAAAACGCCATTCGTGAATTTACTAAATAGTTTGATGCCTACCGACATTGTCCAAAAACAGTGTTGGCAGCCGTTAATTAGTACACAATTTCCTATATTCCTCTTTCAGAATCCATAAAATTGCCACAAAAACAATTGGATTCCTGCCGTTGCCGTCATTGAAGCTGTACACCAAATCGACTACAAAAAACGGTGAAGACAAAGTTGTATCTTCAGGTCGAAGAATTTCACTCCCTACCATGAAAAAGATTTTATTCATTGCCTTTTCCCTACTTGTTCAATTTGCCAGCGCCCAGTCACTCACCGATTCGGTAGCGCTGGAAGCATTTATGGACGGGTTGATCACCGCCCACATGAAGGAGAAAAAAGTGGCCGGTGCCACCCTCGCCATTGTGCACCAGGGCAAGGTGGTTTTGAAAAAGGGCTATGGTTTTGCGGATCTACAAACGCAAACGCCCGTTCATCCGGATAGCACACTTTTTCGAATCGGCTCCATCTCCAAAATGTTTGTGTGGGTAAGTGTGATGCAATTGGTGGCCGAAGGAAAACTCGATCTCAATGCCGATGTGAATCAATACCTCACCGGTTTTCAAATCCCACCCACGTATGACCAACCCATCACCCTCAAGCACCTGATGACGCACACTCCGGGGTTTGAAGATCATGTGATTAACTTATTTGCAAAAGACTCCACCGTGCTCAGGCCCCTCGGTGACATCCTGAAAGAGGAATTACCCGCCCGCGTGCGGCCTCCTTACACTCAATCTTCCTACTCGAATCATGGAACCGGCATCGCAGCGCACGTAGTGGAAAATGTGAGCGGAATGACCTTTTACCAATATGTGCAACAAAAAATCCTCACCCCGCTGCACATGGATTTCACTTCGTTCCAGCAGCCATTACCCGCCCACCTGCAAAAGCATATGGCATCGGGTTACCGGGATGTCAATCACCTGGTGAAAATACAAGACTTTGAGTATGTGCCGCTCTATCCGGTAGGGGCCGCCAGTGCTTCTGCCGAAAACATGACGCATTTCATGTTGGCTTTACTGCAACATGGAAAATACAACGGCTTCCAGTTGCTGGACAGTGCCACGCTGGCATTGATGAAATCCAACGCGCATCAGCATCACCCGCGGGTAAATCCGATGCGGTATGGGTTTATGGACTTAAGTCAAAATGGAGTAACCGTGATTGGCCACGGGGGCGACACGTTCTGGTTTCATTCATTGATGGCATTAATGCCGGATCATCAAACCGGAATCTTTTTTTCGGCTAACACCGATACCGGGGCCCCGATTTATATGAAGCTGTTGGAAGCGTTTATGGACCGCTACTTTCCGGAAACGCAACCGCTTCCAATTCCCATGAAAGTGACCAAGGACTGGTTGCAAAAGTTTGCGGGCGAATATGAGATCAATCGCTACCCACACGATGACCTCACCAAGATCAGCGCGTTGATGAGCCGCCTTACCGTTTCGGTTCAGGATTCCAGCAAGTTGCGGCTCACCCTGGGCGAGGAGGTGTCGCTCTATGTTCCTATCGACAGTACTACGTTTCGCGAAGAAACTACTTCCGAGACACTCGCCTTTGAACGCGATAAAGAGGGTCGTGTTATCCATGTCTACCTGGGGGGCTTGCCAATTCTGGCGGGCGATAAGAAGGCAGGCCTGGATACATCTTCCAGCCAGACGATGATTTTGGTATTCATCCTGGTGACGGCCTTGCTTACCATCCTGTATTGGCCACTGGCCTACTTCCTCCGCAGAAAATACCAGCGCAGAACAAACACGAAGAATCCTTTCCCGTTCACCGGAAAGTCGATCGCCTGGCTTAATTATTTCTTGCTACTTGTGTTTTTGTTGGGTTTTATGGTGGCGTTGTCGGATCCACTCGAAATTGTATACGGTGTTCCGGGCGCATTGAAATTTGTATTGGTGATCCCGTTCCTGATCATGATTACCACGGTGTTCATGGTGGTATTCCTCATTCGCAACGTCACCAACTCCCGATACAGTGTATGGGGGCGAATAGGGTATGCCGTATTGTGTCTGACCAGCCTGGTGGCATTATGGCAACTGAATTACTGGAATCTGATTGGATTCAATTATTAACTTCATGAGATCATATGAACGCCAGGGGTGATCTCAACGGTGACTTGTAGATTATTAAACTTCATTGTTATTCAAGCTCTTCTTCTGGCACATCTTCTTCCCCGGTATCCTCCGCATCCAATTCTTCGGCTACTGTATCCATGGCCGCTTCTGCCCACGCTACAATCTTTTCCCGTTGTGCGTCATCCAGGCTGGCGGACGGGTGCATGAAGGTGTAAATTTTCATGGGCATCCGGCCTTCTCCTACTTCTACGGAGATATCATCGAGTATTCCCAAGATATCATCCGGATCGTAGTCTTGCCAGATCGAAAAATTAAGTTCGTCACGACCTTCGCGCACATCGCGGGCCACCAGCCACGAAGCAGGGGCCACGTGTGAATACCACGGATAGGTGGTTTCGTTGCTGTGGCAACTGTAACAGGATGTTTTTAAAAGAGCGGCAACATCCTGGTTGACCAAGCTGGTCCTCATAATGTCACCAGGATTATCGGAAACGACAGGGGGTAGGTCCGTTGGAATCAATTGGATCCCCAGAAAAAGGAGGCCGACCCCACCCAGGATGTAGTGCCACCGCTTCATTATTTTGATTTTTTCTTTTTGCCGGCACTCCACTCCACCAACGTAGCCAACTCGGCTTCCGTCAGCGCAGCTTCCGGTTTGTTTTCCAGAAATTTCTTGGGCGGCATTTCACCCTTCTCCAATACTTCTGAAATTTCACCCATGGCCGCCATGCGCTTTGATTTTTTCATTTTATCGAGGGCATCCCAATCCAGTTTTGCTTTTCCTTTTTCATTTTTCGAATTGGCGTTGTGACAGCCATAACATTTTTGATCCACCACGGCCTTCACATTGTCGGGCAGGGCGGCTTCATGCGTGTTGATGGTCAGTACGGTTCCTGGCTCGGATGCGGAGTTTCCTTGCAGAAAAAGAATACCAACGAGTGCTATGGCGGGGATTGATAGGAGCTTTTTCATGATGAGGGGGTTAAAGTTGATGTAGGGAATTTCAGCAAGTTTTTTCTTGGAATCAATTTTATTAGACGAAATGAACCAAGTACTAGATGAATCGCCTGTTTTTAGTTGCGCCTAAAACGAGGGGTACCCGATTTTGAGGTAAACCGCAGAATCATGATAAAGTGACTGCAGCGGATTTACTCAACTAACTGTTATTTTCTGAAGCGAGTTTATCCAACATCTGGCTGAGTTGGTCAATCTTGTCTTCCGGCAACTGGATCAGTTTGCTTACCAGACTGCCTTTGCGCTTGCGGCCGGCCAGCTTGTAAAGCATTAGCTTTTCCGCACCGTTTAGCGAAGAGGGGGGTGTCCAACTCAGCAGATCGTTGGGCGTACAATTAAATAGGAGGCAGAGCTTTTCCAGGTGTTTGTAATTCAGCTTGATAATCTGATTCCGGAGCAGCCGGTTTGCGGTATGATAGGTAAAGCCGGCTTGAATGAGAAACTGAAGCGGGTACTGAATCCCCTTTGTTTCCATAAATCGGGTCAAATCAAGGGTGATCATAACAATTCTTTTAAATAGTGTTGAGATACTGCAAGCTCTTGTTAGAATTCTGTGAATACCAGATGAATTCTTGTTATAATTTGTTGGATTTTTATCAATTAGTCAAGGAATTGTTTATGTATTTGTTGAAATGATCACCATTATGGAAATATCATATCCAATATTTGTTAGGTTGTTTTCAAAATGTGTTAATTCTTTAAACATAGGTGATAGGTTACTATAATAATGTGTTTGTAACCGGTAAACTTTGTGACGGTTTACTGTAAATATGCGTTGGTATCATGTAAAATCCTGTTATTTCAGCAGTAAGAGGAGATCAATTCAGACATCCCAGTAAAACTCCGAGGTAGCCGGTTGATGGATTAATGAATAGCAGAGAGTATTTTGGAAGGACTAACAACCTACCGCGAATAACAACCAACCCTGTCCAGTTCACACCCGGCTAAAAGCTAACGGGTACTGTTTTCATAGGTGATCGTGATTTGACCGAATAGGTCAAATCCTATTTACAGCAAAATTACGATTGAACGTATAAATCAAACTCACGTTCCAGTCGAAGTCTTTGGCCGGTATTTCCGTTTGAATCGCCTGGTTAACGATGCTGGAAATGGTTAATGGAAAATCCCGGATGCCCAACGTGGTAGTTGCATTCACATAAAATCCGTCATTAGCATCTACTTTCAGATAGAACACTTGCGGGTTAAAACTGAAATACGTTTTGCCCACCAATTTGATTTTAATGAAGTTACCCTGCAAGGACAAGAAGTTCGTATTCTGGGGTCCACTTTTTTGAAAAGCATGACCCCGCAAATAATATAAACCTACAGTGATATTATCTTTGATTTTGTAAGTAGGTATAATTTCCGCTGCCAGAAATCGCCTCATGACGGATAGGTTATCTTCAACTCCGTTGATGGTTACCGGGAGGGTAACAAAATTCAGTCCGGGAAGATGACCTCCAAATGTCAGTTGAAATTTAGGTTTTATGATCGCTTTATACCGGTATATAAAGATAAATGACCAAGGGCGTCCTTCCAGCGCATAGCGAAACTGTGGCTCAAAGCTAAGACGCTTATTGCCCATGCGCATATCTAAGAATGCGGCAGGATCGCCCAGCGTAAAGGCAGGCACAATCGAGAATCCATTATTGGTTACACTCAGGTCGGCATGAAAATAGAACGTACTATCCTTCCTTTGACTAGACGCTTCAAAATTTGCAAGGAATAAAACAAGGGTAGCAGCCAAGCATATTGTTGATTGCCTGTTCTTAGATGTGTTCATTATTTTAGTGAGGCTGATTATTCGTACAAATGAAATTTATTTTTTAGCCAGAATTACCTGCTAGTTAAGCGAGCGATATTCCTGCGGGGAAACTCCCACGTGTTGTTTAAACACCCGGCTAAAGTGTTGTGGATACTTAAATCCTAATTCGTAGGCAATTTCGCTTACCGACTTTCGGGTATCGAAAATTTTTTCTTTGGCCACTTCAATAAGTTTCAATTGGATATACTCGTGCGCAGATTTTCCGGTTTCCTTTTTTATGAGATCGCCAAAGTAGTTTGCCGAAAGGTTCAATTCGTGGGCGCAGTAAGCAACTGAAGGAAGACCAACTTCCTGAGGCTTATCTGTTAAAAAGAAATCATGGAGCAATGTTTCAAATTTTTCAAGTGTTCCTTTTATCGCATGCTCGCGGGTGATGAACTGGCGATCGTAAAACCGAATGCAGTAGTTCAGAAATAATTCAATATTGGAGACGATCAGCTTCTTACTGTGCTTGTCAACCCCTTGTTCTAACTCAAATTTGATTTTTGCAAAACAATCGAGGATGATTTGTCGTTCGCGTTCCGACAAGTGAAGGGCCTCATTCGTGGAGTATGAAAAGAAAGTGTAGTCATTCATTTGGCGACTCAGGGAAGTGCCGTGGATAAAATCGGCATGAAAGACCAACGCGAGACCTTGCGGTTGATAATATTCTTCACCCTGTGAGCCGATTACCTGATTGGGGGCAAGAAACACAAGGGTGCCCTCTTCATAATCGTAATTACTGATCCCATATTTAAGATCGCCACATTTTATCTCTTTCAGGAACACCACATAAAATCCGTAACTCATTCGTTTCATCTGCCGGGGTGCTGCTTTTGAGAGATCAACTACGCTTACCAGCGGATGCAGCGTTTCATTTCTATTGAATGCATTGTACTGGCCAACGGTATCAAACTTCAATATCTCTTCCATACTTCATTCTTATTGACTCAAAAGTAAGGGGTATTCATGTCGAATACATACTGAATTTCGCAAATCTGTGAAATTGGTAGGCAATTCAGTAATCTGTATACGTCCAAAGCTTTAAAAGAACAACACCTTTGCCTGGTAATTCGATTGGAAGTAATGGAAAAACGAAAACTGGGAAACAGCGGATTAGAAGTATCAGCCATTGGTTTTGGCTGCATGGGCTTAAGCTTCGGGTATGGTCCACCGGCAGATAAGCGTGATGCCATCAATTTGATTCGCGCTGCGTACGAACTTGGCGTAAACTTCTTTGATTCTGCAGAAGCCTATGGCCCCTACGTAAACGAAGAACTTCTTGGCGAAGCAGTCGCTCCTTTCAGAGATCAAGTGGTGCTGGCAACAAAATTTGGATTTGAAGGTGGCCTCACCAGCAAAGGACTCAATAGCACTCCGGCCAATATCAAAGCGGTAACGGATGCTGCGCTGAAACGACTAAAGACTGACCGAATCGATTTATTATATCAACATCGTGTCGATCCAAACGTTCCGATGGAAGAGGTTGCAGGCACCGTCAAGGAACTGATCGCGCAAGGCAAAGTAAACTATTTTGGATTATCAGAAGCGGGTGCAGAAAGTATAAGACGAGCACATGCGGTACAACCCGTGGCAGCTTTGCAAAGTGAATACTCATTGTGGTGGCGCGAACCTGAAAAGGAAATTTTCCCCCTTCTTGAAAAATTAGGAATTGGGTTCGTTCCCTTCAGTCCGTTGGGGAAAGGATTCCTGACGGGCGCAATCAATGAAAACACGAAGTTTGATCAAACAGATTTTCGAAATGTAGTGCCACGGTTCAACGAAGAAAACCGAAAAGCAAATCAACTAGTTGTTGATACGATAGCAGCGTTTGCAAAACGGAAGAACGCTACACCGGCACAAGTTGCACTGGCATGGGTACTGGCACAGAAACCGTGGATCGTTCCGATTCCGGGTACAACAAAAATGAATCGCCTGCAAGAGAATTTAAAAGCTGAAACACTTGTGCTGAGTACTGAGGACCTCATAGAATTTGAAAATGTATTTTCAGGAATTCAGATTCAGGGAGCCCGGTACCCACAGCATTTGCTGGAGCGAGTTGGTAGATAATTAAGGGTGCTATGAAAAATATCTTACTCCTTGCTATCTCATGCGCTGCGATTCTTTCATCGTGCACGCAACAGAAAGGCATTAATGACCAATCGACAGCGAATGGTGTTTTTCTGAGAGGAACAAAAATCACCAACGACAACTTCAAAGGCACAGCCTATTTGAAAATGCTGATGGATGCGGATAGTCTAAACCCTACTACAGTGGGCCATGTAACATTCGAGCCTAGTGCAAGAACGAAGTGGCATGTACATCCCGGAGGGCAAATACTTTTGGTAATGGATGGAGTTGGCTATTACCAGGAGAAAGGACAAACAAAAAAAATTCTGCGCAAAGGCGATGTTATAAAGTGCCCTGCCAATGTTCCTCATTGGCATGGCGCCAGTGCCGACAGCAGCTTCGTGCAGATAGCAATCACCAATCGTCATTTGGGCGAGACCCTTTGGCTGCAGGAAGTGACCGATGAAGAATATAAAAATTAAACAACAAACTGTATAAACGCTATGAAACAATCAATGCTTGGATTCTGCTTGCTGGTGATGACAGTCGTTTCATCCAACGCCCAAACTTCAACCAAATCCCTCAGTAAAGAAGAACAGGAAGTTGTCAATCTGTCGAAAGACAAGTGGCAATGGATGGCCGACAAGGATGTGGATAAACTTGCGGTGCTCTTTCACGACCAATCAAAGTTTGTACACATGAGCGGCACCTGGAGAAGAGATGAAGAACTCGAAATTATTAAGACCGGAAGCATCTGGTATAAAAAAGCCACTGTGCATGACACAGCAATGGAACTAATTGGAAAAACGGCTGTTGTCTGGAATCGGATTACGCTTGAGTCTGAAGTAAGAGGGAATGATGCCAAAGTTGAATTTACAGTTACGGAAGTTTACCAGAAAGACGGTAAGACCTGGAAAATGTTAGCGCTTACATTTAGCAGTGTTCGCGACACACATGTGATTAAGCATTAAACAAGCATGAGTAGAATCCAGACTTTTTTCTTAGCATTTTCATTACTCATGTTTTCAAATCGTCATGTGACAGAAGCTCAGAATATTGCAACGTTGACTGAAAAGCAAAAAGCCATAGTGCTTATCTCGTCATTCGCAACAAAAGGCGATTTGGTGAAATTAAAGCAGGCACTTCACGCAGGGCTCGATGCCGGGCTTACCGTCAATGAATGCAAGGAAGTGTTGGTTCATTTGTACGCGTACTGCGGATTCCCCAGAAGCATACAAGGCCTTAATTCATTAATGACTGTGCTTGACGAACGAATAGCAAAAGGCATTAAAGACACTGTTGGCAGAGAAGCCACTCCCGTAAATTATACGAATAAATACGAGACCGGCTGGAAGAATCTTGCAAAACTTAGCGGACGTCCGACAGACGGTCCGATCGAAAAACCGACCAATGGTTATGGCGCATTTAGTCCGGAGATTGATAGATTCCTAAAGGAGCATTTGTTCGCGGATCTTTTTTCAAGGGATGTGTTGACATTTGTTGAGCGAGAGCTTACTACAATCTCGGTACTGATTGCACTGGGTAGTGGGGTGGAGCCCATGCTGGCATCACACCTGGGTCTTACCATGCGACAAGGAATCACAAAAGGTCAAATTCAAGAAGTATTTGACTTGGTTGCAAAATCAGTAAATAAATCAGATGCTGAGGCTGCCCGAAAAGTATTTGCAGAGATGTTGTCCAGAAATTGAAATATCATTAAACCTTCAAACAGGAGGTTTAATGTAGTCGGAAAGACATTTACGAAATGTGAATAATTACAGCACACGCGGTAGTTAGCTGATGAATGGTTGATGAATTGATGAATGAGACTCGGATAGTAAAGGCATCGCAGCGAATCTCAACTGATTTTTTGAGAGTTCTGGAAGCGCAATTTCCAGTTCAGGCACAACATGCAATCCGGTTGCGTTATCCATCTCAGTTCGCGAAACATTTGAACATTCATGTCAACTATTTGAACAGAGCCATTAAAGCAACCCTGAACAAAACCACCACCCAGGTAATTTCTGAACGCATTCTGCAGGAAGCTAAAATTCTTTTGCGGGCTGGTAATTTGAGCGTAGCTGAAATTGCGTACGTCTTAGGATTTAAGGAATCAACTCATTTCAACAACTTCTTCAGAAAGCACACTCAATTTAGCCCAACAAAATTTCGTTCTGGATAACTTAATTGGTTGATGAAATGAGCTGCATGCGCTGGTGTGAGAGACGAAAATGTCGAGTAATAGGCGGGAGTTGTCGAATTGAATAAATGGATGTTTGAATTTCGTAACCCGATGCTGAATTTTAGTAATTATATTTAACAGTAAAATTATTATTAACAAAATCAATCCTATGGCAGTCATTAACCTGAACGTAAATGGCAAAAAGCAAACAATGGATGTTGACCCCGGCACTCCGTTGTTGTGGGTATTACGAGAACATCTTGGACTGGTCGGAACGAAGTATGGTTGTGGGATTGCACAATGCGGAGCCTGCACCATCCATGTGAATGGGGCAGCCGTTCGTTCTTGCTCGCTGCCGGTTTCAGCTGCACAAAATCGGGTGATCACTACCATTGAAGGACTTTCTGAAAACGGGGAACACCCCGTGCAGAAGGCGTGGCTGGAGCAGGATGTGGCTCAGTGTGGCTATTGTCAAACAGGACAGATCATGTCTGCAGCGGCATTATTAAAGACAAATCCGAATCCTACGGACGCACAAATTGACAATGCTATGTCAGGCAACATTTGCCGGTGCGGTACCTATCTGCGCATTCGGGAAGCTATCAAAACTGCGGCTGCACAAAAATAAGATCGATCCTTTACCATCATTTAAAGCATTGAAAATGGAAAAGATAAAAACATCACAAACCAGACGATCATTTTTAAAGTCATCCCTGCTTGCCAGTGGCGGCCTCATGATCAGTTTCAGCGGCTTGTCGAAATACACATCTGACAGCGGCACCACCCCCTTGCTTGCGGAAGAATGGAGTGAGATTACCGGGTACATCAAAATTACACCCGACAATGTTATAAAGATTTTAAATCCGAATCCTGAATTCGGACAAAACGTGATGACCTCCCTTCCGATGATGGTAGCGGAAGAATTGGATGTGGATTGGAAGAAAGTGATTGTAGAAATGGGCCCGCACGATAATGCGAAGTTAGGTCCTCAATTTACAGGCGGAAGCAACTCCATCAGGATGTACTGGAGGCCGCTGCGTGAAGCGGGGGCGGCCGCTCGTCAAATGTTACGCGATGCTGCAGCACAAACATGGGGTGTGCCCGTGGAAGAAGTGACAACAAAAGCGGCCATGCTGTATCATGCAAAAAGTGGCAAGTCTGCAACCTATGGTGAAGTTGCATCCAAGGCAGCCAGCCTCGAAATACCAAAAGGCGTTGCCTTAAAGGATGTAAAGAAATTAAGCGTAGTCGGAACCTCACAGAAAAATGTGGAAGGCTTGAAAATTGTAACCGGCAAACCACTTTTTGCGATGGATTACCAGTTTGATGGGATGCTCGTTGCCATGATCGAACATCCACCGGCTTTCGGGAAGAAGCTTAAATCCTTTGATGCCACTGAAACGTTGAAGATGCCCGGCATCAAAGATGTGTATAGCTTCAAGTTATATGAAGATGGTTTCGAACAGGCCGGGTTCGATACGCGCACATTTAATGATTTGCTGGTGGTGGTAGGCAACACCACCTGGGAAGTTATGAATGCCCGTAAAAAACTAAAAGTACAGTGGGAACCGATCAGCGACACCAAAGATACCATGGCCGGCCGAGGCGGAAAAAGAGAAGTCATTGTTCCTGCCGGTCTTGAAAGCACCCCTGCGCAGTTGGCAAAAATGGCTGAATTTGCAACGATGCCTGCGCAGCAATTACGAAAAGATGGCGACCCTGAAACGGCATTCAAAAATGCAGCCCAGATTTTAGAACGTACGTACACGGCTCCCTTTTTGGCGCACAATTGTATGGAGCCCATGAATTTCTTTGCCCATGTTACGGAGGAGAAAGCACTGTTAGTTGGACCCCTTCAGGCACCAGGATGGTCTGAGCCAACGCTAGCGAAACTTTTGAATCTGCCGCCCGAAAAAATAGAAATTCAAATGACGCGGATGGGCGGAGGCTTTGGGCTAAGAGCCTATAGTCATTATATGTACGAAGCAGCTCTGATCTCCCGCAAAGTAAAAGCTCCTATCAAACTTGTGTATAGTCGCGAGGATGACATGACCTATGGCATTTATCGCCCGATGTATACGGCTACCTATCGTGCCGCATTGGATGCTAATAAAAATCTGATTGCCTTTCATGTGAAGGGGGGCGGTATTCCTGAACATCCGATCCATGCAAACCGGTTTCCGGCTGGTGCCGTGGATAACTATTTAGCGGAGGGTTGGACAATCCCTTCCAACATTACGATCGGAGCCTTCCGCGCTCCGCGCTCAAACTTCAATGCAGCTGCCGAGCAATCGTTCCTCGATGAATTGGCAGAACTCATGGGCAAGGATCCCATTGATTTCAGGCTCGAACTTTTAAAGCGCGCCAAAGAAAAACCGGTGGGCGAGCGGAACGAGTACGATGCTGACCGATATGCAGGCGTTTTGAAGTTGGTGAAAGAAAAATCGGGCTGGAATAATCCGGAAAATAAAAAGTACAGTCGTGGGGTTGCCGCTTACTTCTGTCACGCTTCGTATGCTGCGCATGTGGTGGACATGATAATAAAGGATGGTCAGCCGTATGTGGAGCAGGTGTTCAGCGCGATGGATTGTGGAGTGGTCATTAATCCAGATGCGGCTATAAACATGGTGCAAGGGGCTGTGGTGGATGGAATCGGAAATGCTTTCTATGGTGCGTTAACTCATAAAAAGGGAACTCCTGAACAAAATAATTTCAATCGCTACAGAATGATCCGACTCCGGGAAGCGCCTAAACGAATTGATGTCAGTTTCGTTGAAAATGAGATTGATCCAACGGGGTTGGGTGAGCCGCCCTTTCCCCCCGTTTTTGCAGCCGTGGCCAATGCCTTGTATAAAAGCACGGGAAAACGGGTCTACAATCAACCTTTTATAAACGAGTGGAAGCTCAATTCCGAAAAGATTAATAAGATGTAGGTGGCAGTGAAACTGATCCAACGGGCCTGGGGGTGCCAACGGAGCCGCCCACATTGGTAGCGCTTGCCAGTGCCTGTATCAAGCAACCGGAACACGGATTTACAATCAATCTTTTGTCACCAAGCTCAACGAAAAATCGTGACGAGACCCGGAGTTTGACTATTGTAACCAATTGCACGATTTTAGTCGTTATATTTATCAATAAATCATTGCTCTAAAATCAAAATCAATAGTATGGCAGTTATTAACCTGAACGTAAACGGAAAAAAGCAAACCGTTGATGTAGACCCAAAAACACCTGTGCTTTGGGTGCTACGCGATCATTTAAACCTGGTTGGCACCAAGTTTGGTTGTGGCATTGCCCAATGCGGTGCCTGTACCATTCACCTCGATGGCACTGCGGTGCGTTCCTGCCAGTTGCCGGTTTCGGTAGTTGGAGAGAAGGCGATTACCACCATTGAAGGGTTATCCGAACGCGGGGATCATCCCGTGCAGCAAGCCTGGCTTGAACACGATGTGCCCCAGTGTGGCTATTGCCAGGCGGGCCAGATTATGAGTGCGGCTGCCTTGCTCAAGGCCAATCCTACTCCCTCCGATGAACAGATCGAGTCCGCTATGAATGGTAACCTGTGCCGGTGCGGCACCTATGTGCGCATTAAAGCAGCCATCAAAACTGCAGCTACGGCTAAATCGTAATCACCATAACCTTTATTTCCATGACAATCGTAAAAACGAATATAAACCGTAGGTCATTTTTAAAGGCGTCAGCCCTGGCGGGCGGTGGCATGATGTTAAGCTTCAGTTGGCTGGCGGGTTGCAGTCCGGCAGCCGAAGAAACCCTGACGCTCCCGAAAGAGTGGTTTGAATTGAATGGCTATCTAAAAATTGGCGAGAATGGGTTGGTCACGATTATGTCACCCAACCCGGAGATTGGCCAGAATGTAAAAACTTCAATGCCCATGCTGGTGGCCGAAGAACTGGATGTGGACTGGAAAAATGTAATCGTAGAGCAAGCGCCACTTAATACGACTGTATTTACCCGGCAGCTTGCCGGTGGAAGTCAATCCATCCGGCAGGGCTGGAAGAGTTTGCGCATGGCCGGTGCTACTGCACGCACGATGTTGCGAGAAGCCGCGGCCAAATCCTGGCAGGTTCCGGTGGAGGAAGTAACGACTGAGGCAAGTATGCTCTTCCATAAGGCCAGTGGCAAGTCCGCTTCGTATGGCGAGATGGCATCGGCTGCAGCGAAGATAGAAGTACCCAAGGAAGTTGAGTTGAAAAACAACAGCGACTTCAAAATCATCGGCACTTCGCGCAACAATGTCGATGGTCAGAAGATTGTTACCGGCCAACCCCTGTACGGGTTGGATTATCGCAGGGAAGGAATGTTGATTGCCATGATTGCACATCCGCCTGCCTTTGGGATGAAATTAAAAAGTGTAGACGATTCGCAAGCGCGAAGCATGCCCGGCATAAAGGATGTATTTACGATTAAAACGTATCCGGAAGAGTATGCCCAGCAGTGGTGCGATGTCGATTCATTCCCCGAGCTGGTAGTAGTAGTCGGGAACACCACGTGGGAAGTAATGAACGCCCGCAAGGCATTGAAGTTGGAGTGGGAACAGTTTCAGGATCATGAAATCGCCTCTTCCACCTTCTGGGGTACTACCGTTAAGGTGAAAGTACCGGGCGGGTTGGAAAACAGCACCCAACACGCCAAAGTGATGGCCGACTTATCGGCTAAAGCCGGAACAGTAGTTCGTAAAGACGGCAACCCCGAAGCGGTATTCAAGAAGGCCGCAAAAGTTGTTGAACGTTCCTATTCCGCTCCATTCCTTGCGCACAATACGATGGAGCCGATGAACTTCTTCGCCCATGTTACGGAAGAGAAGGCCGAGTTGGTGGGTCCGATTCAAACTCCGGAGTACATGGAGAAAAGTGTGGCAGCCCGGCTTAACCTGCCCCTGGAAAAAATTGAGATTCAAATGACGCGGCAGGGTGGAGGTTTTGGAAGAAGGTTGTATGGACACTTCCTGGTGGAAGCTGCGGTGATCTCACAGAAAATTAAAGCGCCTGTAAAATTAATTTACACCCGCGAGGATGACATGTCGTTTGGTGTATACCGGCCCGCATATCATGCGTTGTATCGTGCGGCACTGGATGCCGATAACAATCTGATTGCATTTCATGTAAAGGCCGGAGGTATTCCCGAGAGCCCGTTGTTTGCCAATCGGTTCCCGGCCGGTGCGGTTGAAAATTACCTCGCAGAATCCTGGACCGCTTCATCAAACATCAGTGTGGGTGCTTTCCGCGCTCCGGCCTCGAACTTTATTGCGGGGGCAGAACAGTCCTTTCTTGATGAGGTGGCCGAAGCAGCCGGTAAAGATCCGATTCAATTCCGGCTTGATTTGTTAGATCGTGCCCTCACCAAACCGGTAGGAAAGGACAATGACTATGAAGCCAAACGATTGGCCGGTGTGTTGGAATTGGTGCGAAACAAATCAAATTGGGGCCAGGATCTGCCCAATGTTCACCGGGGCGTGTCTGCCTATTTCTGCCACGACAGTTATGTGGCGCATGTGATTGATTTAGTCATGGAGAATGGCAAGCCGCGGGTGGAGAAAGTGCATTGTGCGGTCGATTGTGGGATTGTTGTCAATCCCATTGCTGCCATCAACCTGGTGGAAGGTGGTTCGGTGGATGGGATCGGGCATGCGATGTACAGCGGCTTAACTTTTACGAATGGAACTCCGGATCAAACTAATTTTAATAAGTATCGACTGATCCGGCACCAGGAAGCACCCCGAGCGATTGACGTTCACTTTGTTCCCAGCACGGTAGATCCTACCGGCCTTGGTGAGCCCCCGTTCCCACCGGTCATTGGTGCCTTGGCCAATGCACTGTATAAAGCAACCGGCAAACGGCATTACCAACAACCCTATTTGGGCGAAGGGATAACGCTGGGATAGTTGTACGGTGATTCTTCAAACTTCAAACATCGTCTCCACCGGGGACGATGTTTTTTTGTGCCAATCTCGGGTTTCCGCTGAAGACAAATGAACGCGCAAAAGTATTGTTGCACTTTCATGCATTGTTTGTGTAGGTGTCCTCAAAAGCATGTGTAATATTACTTTAGGATCTTCAGTCTCTCTTGTCAATTGTAATCAGTTCAGATCCAACAGCTATGAGGCCATATTGAATTGCCAGCCGATTAACCTCGACAATGCTATCCTCCAACTTTACTGGTTTACGAGGAACGAAGCTCTTACTAAATTCCACGATTGAATACTCAAACTCATCTAACATTTTCTTTTGAAAGCTTGACCATTCTATTTTATAAAAATGAATTAGCATTTCAGAAAATAAGTGTGTAATGATCATTAGTAATTCTACTTCTCCATTCGCTCTTGGTAATACTAATGTTGGTGATAAGATTTCTCCGAATGATTGATATTTATAATTATTACCTCTGTTATAATGAGCAATGTATGTATCTCTATAAGACTTAATTCCAACTTTATAATAGTCAAGTTCCCTTGTAAAGGGTTCTAATGTTAATAGAATTTTATTTAAATGGTCATCAAACTTTGCAAGCCTCTTAAGCTCAGTTAGTTCTCGAATTATAATCTATTTTTAAATAAATGATCTCAGTGGCCTCTCTCCTAAATGGATTAGAATCATTTTCATTAACCCAGTGTATCTTTATTCGTTGTAAAGCCACATCAACACCACTAATATTTGAGATACATTCAATTATTTTAATATTGGTTTTCATATTACAAATTTAATGATTCTCGGGCCTCAGGGACGTCTCCGTTTCGGGATAAAGCGTTAGTTTGTTGCATCTACCGGCCCTCCTTAATTGACTCTTCATTGGTTGAAAATTCTTAAAATATGAATTCTAGTATCTTTGAGATTTATGAGTACACCGATAGCAGAAGCAACCCAAGAAGAAATTGCGGAAATAATTTTCAATTCTATAGACCCAGAATTGAATGATATGCTACAAAAAGCAAAAAGTAATAATTATGAGATTAACTACATTATTGGAAAAATAACTGTTGATATAAATGTGCATTATCTTCATCATTTGATCACGAATTCAGATTCTGCAAATTCTCGAAAAGCCTTCCTTTTTGATAAAATAAAGAGCGAATTGGATTATTATACAAAACAGTAATACGTAAATTAAAATCTTCTCAATCGAGACATATTAGCTATTCGTTGTACTTAGAATAAATTTGAATATCCATGACCGAACGAGAACTGTTGAAACTGGAAGGAACCATTCGCAGAAAAATGGAAGACATTAAAAACCAGCGCGTAACCCTGAAAGATTCGGGAATTGGAGGATTAATGAATTCCTTGAAGAAAGTGGACGAAGCGCTCTACGAAAAAATCCTTCCGGAGTACAAGAAGATGGTCGCCAGTTATAACATCTTCAAATAGGGACGCTGATCACCCGGCTGTTTATTTTTTGAGGGGATGACCCAGATAAATCAGAATCAGCGGGAGCAAGAGAAAGGGAATTTCGATCAAGGTTATTTTTACATTCCCTGTTTTAAGCCCTAGGGCCATGATGAGCAGGATCACAGCCGCATTGCTCAGATTAGCGATAAAGAATGTTTGGGGAAACAAGATCAACACGCATACCGCAAGGTTGATCAGACTAATGACAACCATCAGGCTTCTGCCAATTCCAAGGTCCGTCATCATTTTTGCTTCTTCCGGTTTTAAGTTGCCACTAACACCTGGCCAACCGTGTTTAAAGCAAAAGAACAGGGTAACGAGTATAAGTGCTCCGCTGACAAATTTCATAGCGATTGGGTTTGGATATTTGTTTACTGAAAGATCGACTTGACTAATTTCGAATGTGGAATTATGCAGCTACGCCATTGAATAGGATTGCAAAAGCAACCAGTGTCAACAGACTGATGATAATTCCTAAGAATGCTAACCTTCTTCTTTCACTTTTTAGACCTATTAGACTGATGATCAAAGCCACTATAAATACGATTGCCATAAAGGAAATACTAATATGAGCTAACGGACCTAAGAAAAAACTTACCAGTATCCCGCTCACACCTAAGAGAAAGCCTGTTAAGGCTGCCCAGTTTTTCTTGGGGTTTCCATCATGCGGTTTATTAAACAAAGAGGCGATCATCGATGCTTTTCTCGCTTTATTAGATACATCTTTTGATGTTTTCTTAATTTCCGAAGTTCCTGCAGATGTTGGAATAAGTAGTGTTGATGTGATTGGGTTTTTCGGAGTAAGTTGATCGGATGCAAGCATATCGCTCTGTAGCCGGGAGTCATAATCATAAGCGGCCACATCACTTCTCAAAGCAGTAAATTGAACGGGCGAATTATTTTGGAAACTAGCCGTGTAGGTAGGCGAACAACTAACATTAAAAATGGAAATAATAACAAGACCCGCATTGAAGGGTGCCACGAGAGACTGTCGAAACTTGAAAGTTGAGTGCGTATTCTTGCTGTTTACTTGATATCTAAGTTAAGTAAGAACAAGGTTTGTGGCACTGTGCAGGTTTCTATTTTTTAAGGGAGTAGCCAATTGCTTGATTTTCCGAGGTATTGAGCCATTTATGGTTCATTTCTGAAATCGTCTTCACGATTCAAGCTTGTTTAATGAAGTGAACTTTACGCATCGGTACGTGGTTACTTCTTTAGCTATTTTTCAGTCTTAAAACCGCTCGTGAAGAACCTGAGAATACTCGATAAAATTGCGTACCTTTAAGGGTCAATTCCTTGAATCCTGCTGAAGGCATCATCTTTTCGAAGATTTTAACCTCCTACTTGATTTTTTCAATTGAATCCGGGCGGTAAGCCCAATGTGAACAGGCCTGGTACGACTTTTAGAAGTATCAATATTTAAAACATGACATCAGTCAAACCAAAAAACATTACATTTTCTACCGCCCAACGTGAGTTTACGGCTACCCTCAACAGGCGGGTCAGCGATTATTTCAAGGAACATCAGATTTCGAGGCAGGCCAATGCTGAAATGGTGATTAAAACAGTCATCATGTTTAGCCTCTACTTTGTTCCCTACGGGTTGATTTTGGGGGGTGTAGTAACCGGCATGGGCTGGATGGTTGTATTGGTAGTGATTATGAGCCTGGGCCTGGCCGGCATCGGGTTATCGGTGATGCACGATGCCAATCATGGCGCGTATGCAAAGAAAAAATGGCTAAACAATCTGATTGGCTATTCGCTGAACATGGTGGGTGCCAATGCTTTTAATTGGAAAATTCAACACAATGTACTCCATCACTCGTATACCAATGTACACGAAGAAGATGAAGACATCAGTCCGCGTGGTGTATTGCGGTTAACTCCGCATTCGGAGTACAGGTGGTTTCACAAATATCAATTTATTTATGCCTGGTTTTTGTATGGCCTGATGACCATTGTGTGGATGATCTTCAAAGATTTTGTACGCGTGGTGCGGTATTATCAAAACGGGTTAATGCAAAGCAACAATGCGAATGTCGTGCAGGAGTGGGCCATTCTGATTTTCACGAAAGTGGTGTATGTAAGCTACATTTTTGTGATCCCCGTTCTTATTACACCCTTGCTCTGGTGGCAGATTCTGATTGGCATTTTTATCATGCACTATATTGCAGGGTTCTTATTGGCCATTATTTTTCAACCGGCCCACGTTATTGAAGGCACCGAATTTCCGTTGCCCGATGACAGCAATAAACTCGAAAACAATTGGGCCGTGCATCAATTGCATACCACCACGAACTTCGGCAACAAGAGCCGCTGGTTTTCCTGGTATGTTGGCGGCTTGAATTTTCAAATCGAGCATCACCTGTTTCCGAATATTTGTCATGTGCATTACCGGAAAATTGCGGGCATTGTACAAAGCACAGCCCAGGAATTCGGTTTGCCGTACAAGACGTCAAACACCTTTTTGCAGGCGCTGGCCGGCCACGCCCGGCTGTTGCGCCAATTAGGAAGCCCCGCTTAATAAGTTATATTATTCATTAAATTCAGTTTGTTTCATGAGACAACTTAAGATCAGTAAGCAAATAACCAACCGCGAAAGTCAGTCGTTGGATAAATACCTCGTAGAAATCGGCAAAGTAGATTTGATCACGGCTGAGATGGAGGTGGACCTGGCCAAGCGTATCCGGGCAGGCGACCAGATGGCGCTGGAGAAGCTAACCAAAGCCAATCTGCGATTTGTGGTTTCAGTAGCCAAGCAATATCAGAACAACGGATTAACCCTGGGGGATCTTATTAATGAGGGCAACGTGGGCCTTATTAAAGCTGCCATGCGGTTTGATGAAACCCGTGGATTTAAGTTTATATCCTATGCTGTGTGGTGGATTCGTCAGTCGATCTTACAGGCCCTGGCCGAGCAAGCCCGCGTGGTGCGGTTGCCGTTAAACCGGGTTGGTTCCCTCAATAAAATCTCGCGTGCCTTTTCTGAACTGGAACAAAAGTTTCAGCGCGAACCCACTCCGGCTGAAGTGGCAGAGATCATGGACGTAACCATTGAAGAAGTGGAGAGCACCATGAGCGTGGGCGGCCGCCAGATTTCCATGGATGCCCCGTTTGTACAAGGTGAAGAAAACCGCTTGTTGGATGTACTGGAAAATAACCTCGAGGAAAAACCGGATGCCCATTTGATGATGGACTCCTTAAAAATGGAAGTGTCGCGCGCACTGCAAACCTTAACGGCCCGCGAATCGGAAGTGATTTCTGATTATTATGGCCTGAACGGAACTCATCCCATGACCCTGGAAGAGATCGGAGACAAATTTAAATTAACCCGCGAGCGGGTACGGCAAATCAAGGAAAAGGCAACCCGCAGGTTAAAGCATGAAAGTCGCAGTAAATACCTGAAAGCATATTTGGGCTAAGTGATCCCTGACAAAAGATGAACCAACTCTATAATCCAACCACCGAAGTTTACGTTTCACTCTGGAATAAGTACCGCCCTGCGATTCTTAAGCTCATGATGGATTGCGAAACAGGTCCGCAACAATACCAGTTCTTTCCCCATGAGTTCAAGGCGTTGAATGCCCGCGAAAAGGGCGGGTACACGTTTACCATGCAGGTAAGCGGTGGCAAGGCACTCAATAATATCCGCGATTCAAAAGTAGCGCAACAATTGTTGTCGGTATTGGCCCAGTCAAAAAAAGGTGCCGAACTGATGAGTTCCGCACGTTATGAGTTCATCCTCAATAAAGAGTATGTGCTCACGATCAGTAAACTGGTGGAAGAATCAGCGAATTAACTTCACTTTAACGGCCGTAGGACCTTTGAAGCCTTGCTCGGTTTCGAAGGAAACCTGATCGTTTTCTTTGATGGGGGTGGTTAACCCGTTGACGTGAACAAAGATACTATCGCCCGAGGCGGAATCTTTGATGAAGCCAAACCCTTTTGCCGTATTGAAAAAAGTAACCTTTCCGGTTCTTACTTCACCCACGGGGTGGGCCGAACCGATGTTGCGTGATCCAATGACAATATCTTCTGCTTTGATTGCCTTCTTTTTGGTAACGTCCGGAGGCGAGGAGGTGATGTTTCCATTTTCATCGACATAGGCCAGCATGTCTTCAAATGATTTGCCACTCTTGGCGTTGGCTTTGCGTTCTTCTTTACGCTGCTCTTTTTCCTGCCGCTTTTGAAGTCTCTTTTTCTCTAGTTCTTTTTTGTTAAAGGTTTCCTGAGGTCTGGCCATGTTATTTTGTTAGTACGACAATGTGTTAGTTTCTTCTGCTTAGGAAGGACGGCCGGGCCATCGGTTCATAAGCAAAAAGATAGACAAAGGTACACAATTAATTTTCAACCCGGTGGAAAGACACCCAACTTGATTTTTAGTTAATTCCGGGAGTAAAAATTATTCATTTTACGCTGAAATCCTGATCTTGAAACAATGATTTCCGTAGTGGGTATTCCATTCGATGCAGCTTCTTCGTTTTTGCGCGGTCCGGCCCAGGCACCGGCAACTATCCGGACGGCCTTTCACTCTGATTCATCCAACTACTTTACCGAAAGCGGGATAGACCTTAAAAATCATCCGGGTTGGAAGGATGCAGGTGACATCACGCTGAGCATGGATCCTGTCCAATCAATTTATTCGGCTATCCAGATCTGGCTACAGCAGGGCCATCGCATGTTAACTATGGGTGGAGATCACTCCATCACTTATCCGGTAGTTAAAGCATTTCATGAGAAGTTTGGAAAGCTTTCCATCCTGCATTTGGATGCGCATGCCGATCTGTATGATTTATTTGAGGGCAATCGCTATTCGCATGCTTGTCCGTTTGCACGAATTATGGAAGCGGGCCTCGCTTCGCGGTTGGTGCAGGTGGGAATCCGAACGTTGAATACCCATCAACGGGAGCAAGCCCAGCGTTTTGGAGTAGAGCTCATCGAAATGAAGAATTGGAATCCGGCAACGGTCTTTCAATTTTCGGGCCCCGTGTATTTGTCGTTGGACCTCGATGCAGTGGACCCGGCATTTGCTCCGGGAGTATCGCATCATGAGCCCGGTGGTTTTAGCACGCGCGAAGTAATCTCCATTATCCAGAATCTGAAAGGCAATCTGGTAGGCGCTGATTTAGTAGAGTTCAATCCCACCCGCGACCCATCGGGCATTACGGCCATGTTGGCCGCCAAATTATTTAAGGAATTGTTGGACCGGCTGCTTCAGTCCGATCAATTGCTACCGGCATGAGATTGCTGTTGCCCATTCTGTTGCTCTTACTGCTTTCCTGTACAAAGCCGAGAGAATACGATATTATTATTCGAGATGGATTGATTTATGATGGCAGTGGCAACATTCCGGTTCGTGGTGACCTCGCCATTCTCGGAGATACCCTTGCCGCCTTGGGTGATGTGGGGAATGCGATTGGAAAAAAGGAAGTGGATGCAAACGGGTTGGCAGTTGCCCCGGGGTTCATCAACATGCTCAGTTGGGCCGATGGATCGTTACTAAAAGACGGTCGTTCCATGAGTGACCTCAAGCAAGGGGTTACTCTGGAAGTTTTTGGTGAAGGCTGGAGCCCCGGGCCGCGCAGGAAGAAAGATGCTCAGGACACCCTATGGACAACCCTGGGAGAATATTTTACAACGCTCGAGAAGAAAGGAGTGACACCCAACTTTGCATCGTTTGTAGGTGCCACCACCATCCGCAACTATGTGTTGGGATTTGAAGATCGAGCACCCAACGCCACCGAATTGGAACAAATGAAGCATCTGGTAGCCGAGGCAATGCAGGAAGGAGCGATGGGCCTGGGGTCGTCCCTGATTTATGCCCCGGCTGATTTTGCTTCCACGGAAGAACTCATTGCATTGTGCAAGGTTGTCTCTGACTACCATGGTATGTACATCACCCACATGCGCAGTGAAAGCGATAGGATACTTTCGGCCTTGAATGAAGTCTTTCAGATTGCCGCGGAGGCAAAGGTGCCGGCAGAGATTTATCATTTGAAAATCAACAATATGTGGAATTGGAATAAGGTTGATAGCGTACTCACAAAAATTGACAGCGCCCAAAAAGCAGGGTTGAAAATCACCGCCAACATGTACACCTACAATGCCAGTGGCACTTCGCTCTCGGCCCGGCTGCCTACCTGGGTGCAGGAAGGGGGTGGACCTGCGATGCGGAAGCGCTTGCGTAATCCGGCCTTGCGCAAGCGGGTCTTGTACGAGTTGGAGATGGGCATCCCCACCAAAAATTCAGATCCAAAGGATGTGCTCCTGAATGATTTCTATCGGGATTCCCTCGATCAGTTATACCGCGGCAAACGACTGAATGAAGTTGCCCGCTTGCATGGAAAGAGTGCGAATGAGACCATGCTTGATTTAATTGTGGCGGACCGGTCGGGGATCTCGGCTATCTTTTTTTTAATGTCGGAAGACAATGTGAAGCGTATGTTGCAGCAATCGTATGTTAGCATTTGCTCCGATGCCGGATCCATTGCCGATGAGGCACCGTATAACATCGATCCAACCCACCCACGGGCCTATGGCAGCTTTGCCCGCTTCCTCGGCAAGTATGTACGGGACGAACAACTGATGCCATTGCAGGAGGGCATACGCAGAATGACCTCCTTACCGGCTTCGAATCTAAAATTGAGTAAACGCGGAAATCTGGCCGTGGGTAATTATGCCGATGTGGTTGTGTTTAATCCGGGAACCATTGCCGATAAAGCTACTTTTGATGATCCGCACCAATATGCGGAAGGCATGGTGCATGTGTTTGTTAACGGAGTACAAGTGTTGAACAACGGAGATCACACGGGTGCCCGGCCCGGCCGCTGCATACGCGGACCAGGGTGGGGTCAGTCTTCGACAGGCTCAGACTGACAAGTTTTGTATCGAAGTAGATAATTAATTTTGAAACCTGTCATGCTGAGCCTGTCGAAGTATGACTTAGAGGATATCATGGCAAGGGATCATAACTATTTTGTCTATATAGCAGAATGTGCCGATGGCTTGTATTACACTGGTGTAACAAACAATTTAGATAGGCGATTGTATGAGCACAATGAAGGGATTGATCCGAAGTGTTTTACTTATAGCAGGCGACCAGTACTTCTTCGCTATTGGCTACAGTTTACCGACATTAAACAAGCCATTGCATGGGAAAAGCAAATTAAGGGCTGGGGTCGTAAGAAGAAAGAGGCTCTTTTTAAAGAAAATTGGGAAGAGATTAAAGTATTGGCGAAGAACAAACAAAGTCAGTCTTCGACAGGCTCAGACTGACAGGCTTCGTTACTTTAGACAAAACTATTTACAAGGTATTGTCATGCTGAGCCTGCGTCTCAGCAAGCAGGCTTGTCGAAGCATGACTCAAATGATATTTTAAATGAAAGACCGCTTCTCCCACCACGCGCAACAATACGCACAATTCCGGCCGGTCTATCCAGACGCGTTCTATGCCTTTCTGTTTTCACACGTAACTAATTTTGATACTGCCTGGGACGCGGGCACAGGCAATGGGCAAGCCGCGCGCGTGTTGGCTACGCGATTTAAAAAAGTGTTGGCAACGGACATTAGTGCGAAACAATTAGAAAATGCCACACCCACAGAAAACATTGTTTATGCCGTGGGGGCCGAGACAACTTCCATGTCCGATCATTCCGTGGATCTTATTACGGTCGCCCAGGCCATTCACTGGTTCAACATTCCGGTGTTCTTCAACGAAGTTAAACGGGTAGCCAAGCCCGATGCGATAATAGCCGTGTGGGGGTATGGACTCTTGCAAATCAATCCTTCAATCGATCAGAAAATAGATCACTTCTATAAAAATGTCGTTGGTCCGTACTGGGATCCGGAACGCACGCTGATTGACAACCACTATCGCACAATTCCCTTCCCATTTCAAGAGCTTGAGTCTCCGCCTTTATCATTTTCATTTCAATGGTCGCTGCAGCAACTAGAAGGGTATCTCAACACCTGGTCGGCTGTGCATAATTATATCGCTGCCAACCACGCCAACCCGGTGGAAACCCTGATAGCCCAACTACAGTCTAATTGGAGAGAGGCGCTACCAGTAGCATTTCCAATGTTTCAAAGGATAGGCCGCATTAACTAGCCGCTGGTATTATTCTGTTTCAGTATTTCAGTCAGATTAACTACTTTCCTGTAGGAATCGAAGTTCTAATTTTTACCGTTTATCCTCCCTATGCCAAACAAAATCACACGTCAGCAATTCCTGGAACACAGCAGTAAAGTGATGGTGGCCGGCATGCTGGCTCCGTTTATCAGCCCCGCGGGAACTCTCTTTCAGGATAAGAAAGTGAAGGTCGGGCTTATCGGTTGTGGCAGCGTATCAGGCATGTATCTGCCGCACCTCTTTAAGTCCCCACATGTAGAACTGGTAAGCGTGTGCGACATCGTCCCCGAAAGGGCTAAAGCAGCAGCAACACGATATAACATACCAAACTATTACACACACATCGATCAGCAACTGGCGGGTGCCCCGTTTAATTTGTTGGTCAACCTTACCGACATGCAGGAACATGGTCGCCTCAACAAGATTGCTTTGCTGAAAAAGAGGCATGTATGGAGCGAAAAGCCTCTGGCCAACACCTATGCCGAAGGCAAAGCCCTGCTCGATTTATCGAAGCAACAAGGTGTACGCCTTTGGGGTGCACCCGCAGTTGTAAATAGTCCGCAGTTTGCGTACATGTCAAAAATGATTCAAGAAGGTAAAATAGGAAAAGTATCTGCGGCCCATGCACACTACGGCCATCTCGGACCAACGTGGTCAGCATTCTTCTACGAAAAAGGAGGTGGAAGTTTGCCCGATCTGGGTGTATACAATATAGCCACCCTTACAGGATTACTGGGCCCAGCCAAATCTGTGATGGGCATGACAAGCATTGTTACATCCGAACGAACCGTAGATAACAAGGGAAAGATAATAGTGGAAGCCGAAGATAATGCGATGATCTTGATGGATCACGGGAACGGTGTGCTTTCGCACGTACAATGTGGCTTTAATTATTTCGATCCATATGGACATGCAGGTGAGGGCCAGGATAAACCCACCCTATCCATTTGGGGTACCCACGGCAACTTGCAACTGATTGGTTATGACTGGGCACCTTTTGCCGTTGATGTAGCCACGCACGAACATGAAATGACCAGACGGGAAGCCACCAACACCGGCACGTATGTGTGGGAGCAAGGAGCTTCGGTAATTTCAGAAAGTCTGGTTTCCGGCAACGAGCCATTGATTGCTGCCGAGCATGCCTTGCATGTATTGGAAATAATTGAGGCAACCCGAACTTCACAGCAATCCGGTAAAAGAATATCAATAAAATCGACATTCAACTATCCTATCGTATCGTGACGCATTCAAACTCCAGAACCTTTCTATTAATTCAGTAACTCCCAACCCGTATGAAAAATCTACTTATCTCGCTGATCGTGCTCGTCCTCATTGCCGCGTGTCAAAAACAAAAATTCGAGGTTATTATTCGCGGTGGCACTGTATACGATGGCTCCGGTAAACCTGGGGTTGTAACTGATGTTGGCATCAATGCCGATACGATTGCGGCCATCGGAGATCTTTCCAACGCCATCGCGGAAACCGAAATTGATGCGAAAGGCCTGGCCGTTGCCCCCGGCTTTATCAACATGCTGAGCTGGGCCACCGAATCCTTGATCATCGATGGCAACTCCCAGGCCGACATCCGGCAAGGAGTAACCCTCGAAGTATTTGGTGAAGGCATGAGCATGGGTCCGATGAATGAAGCGATGAAGGCCGAACTGGCAAAGGAGATGAGGCGCAACCCCGATGGCAAATACGAAGTAGATTGGACAACCCTGGGGGAATATCTGGAGTCGCTGGAGCGCAGGGGCGTTGCCCCCAACGTTGCTTCCTTTATTGGTGCTACGAGTGTACGCATCCATGAACTGGGAAAAGCGAACCGCCTGCCCACTACTGCGGAAATGGAACGTATGAAAGCATTGGTAAAGCAAGCCATGGAAGAAGGGGCGATGGGTGTGGGCTCTTCTTTGATTTATGCTCCGGCCAACTATTCTTCGACCGAGGAATTGATAGAACTCTGTAAAGTAGCGGGTGACTATGGAGGCATGTACATCACCCACATGCGCAGCGAAGGCAACAACATCTTTGGAGCGGTGAATGAAACCATCCGCATTGCGCGGGAAGCAAAATTGCCGGCCGAAATCTATCACCTGAAAATGGCCGGCAAAGACAATTGGTGGAAACTCGATTCTGTACTGAACCTGATTGAGGCTGCGAACAAGGAAGGCTTGAAGATCACCGCAGATATGTATACCTATCCGGCCGGAGCCACCGGGTTGGATGCGTCCATGCCGCCCTGGGTGCAGGAGGGTGGAATGAAAGAATGGATCAAGCGCCTGCAAAACCCTGCCATCCGAAAGAAAGCTCTCGATGAAATGCGCAAGCCCTCTGATAAATGGGAGAACCTGCTGTTGATGGCCGGGAGCCCCGACCGGGTTCTGTTGCTAGGATTTGCCAACGATTCATTGAAACAGTTTACTGGAAAGACATTGGCAGAAGTGGCGAAAGTTTATGGTAAGAGCCCGGAGGAGACAGCCATGGATCTGGTAATTGCCGACAGCACGCGGGTAAGTACTGCGTATTTTATGATGAGCGAAGAAAATATCAAACGGCAGATTGCCCTGCCGTATCTGAGTTTTGGTTCGGATGCTGAATCACCGGCTACCGAAGGTATATTTCTAAAATCGAGTACGCATCCGAGAGCCTATGGCAATTTCGCACGGTTGCTGGGGAAATATGTGCGGGAGGAGAAGGTGATCACACTGGAAGAGGCGATTCGCAAGCTTACTTCGCTACCGGCTTCGAATTTGAACATTCAAAAACGCGGACTTCTTGCGCCCGGATACTATGCCGATGTGGCCATCTTCGATCCGGAAAAAATTCAGGATCATGCCACGTTTGAAAAACCCCATCAGTATAGTACGGGCATGGTGCATGTATTGGTGAATGGTACAGCCGTACTGAAGGAGGGCGAGCATACCGGGGCCCGCCCGGGTCGTGTGGTGCGTGGACCCGGATGGAAAAAGCAGCTACCGTAATTATTGGAGTGGATGGCGGATATTGAATAAACTCGTTAACAGAATTCTACACGATGGCATACAATGAAGCACTGGCCAATCGCATTCGTGAAGCGTTGCTACCCGTAAAACAGGTTAAAGAAAAAGAAATGATGGGCGGTTTGACCTTCATGGTAAATGGTAAAATGTGTGTGGGCATTATTCAGGATGAGATGATGTGCCGCATCGATCCGGCAGTTCAACCGGAAGCGTTGGAAAAGAACGGATGTCGCAGGATGGATTTTACAGGCCGGCCCATGAAGGGGTACGTAATGGTGGAAGACTCCGGGATGAAGTCAAAAAAGGAGTTCGGCTATTGGATTAATTTATGTCTTGATTTCAACACGCGAGCGAAGGCATCCAAGAAAAGAAAAAAATGAGTTCTTCAAGCGTATGTCAAACTTTCATAAAAAAATTTCAACATCGTCTTTTACAATCCCACCGAAATCGGTGAATGTGACTAAAAAATGTTCGCCTTACTTTAGCGAATGCGGCTCCTGTTTATTCTGATCGCAAACTATTGACCGGATTCATCAACGAAGCTTTGATCGCCTGATAACTTACCGTCATTGAGCAGATTACGCCAGGCGATTTTGAGGTAATTCCGGATCATGGCTATGAGGTTAGCGGTATTAAGTCAGAACTCTGAATCAGTAAGAAAGTTACATTCTTTTGATAAATGGTGGATATCGAATTCAGAACCCAGGAAGTAAAAAGGAGCGGTATGAAAGATTACTTTTTATGCGGTACGAATGCGTCTCTTGCTACAACAAATAAAATATACAATACACCATCCCCAGATTGAAGGCTGCGTGACAAATGATGGCCCCCAGCAGCGAGCCCGCATATTTACGGCAGGCATAGAAGACTAGACTCACAATGAACATACTGCTTACCCAAATCAGCGCAGGCAGCCATAGAATTTGCCATTGCGAATTCACATACACCAAACCGAAATGAGCGAGATGCGTTAACGCAAAAGCAGAAGCATCAATCCGGCTGGCTGTTGATTCACCAACCGATTCTCTGAAACTGCTATGGACAATGCCGCGGAAGAATAATTCTTCGCCAACCGGACTGAAGATCATGCTCACCAAGGCAGTGATTATGAACATCACCCGTTTATCTTCCGTACTAATTCCGGCAGGAATGTTATACGACCGGCCAATGTACTGATACCAGTTTTCATAAGAGGTGCCGAACAGGCCCTTCCCGGTCAAATGAATCAATAAACTGAATCCGAGACCTAACAAAATTGCGAATAGCAACCATTTTGCATCGGATGGTTTTACCAAACCGATCTTCGTGCGACCTGCGGGGGTAAGAAAGAGGAACGGGATAAGGGCCGAGACGACCATGATCAGTCCGATAGCGCCATAGTGTCCTGTCACATTTGCCTGCAGTACCAGGCCGAAGCGAGGCAGACAAATAAGCACAATCAGAAAGAGTCCAAACTTCCAGTTGAGAGAAAATAGCTTGTTCCAGAAGGGCCGCAGCAATTCCATTTACTGTAAATGCAGGTTCCCTTCAACCGTTCCAACACCCCTTTGTTTCACCATATGTTACCACTGAAGGGTTTTTACATTTTTAAGCCAACAGCCCAGGGAAGTTTAACCCGATTGCGTTTTCCTACCACTATTTTGCTCTCATTTTATTTCCCTTGGCTTCGTGAGTTACCTCGGCAAGTCCAAGTTTTTCAAGCAACGGTGGAAGGTACATGCCGAAGCGTCCGCGTAGTCCTTTTTTAAGTCCATACCAGCCACCGATTGGATTTTTTGGGGAACGACCCCAGGCTTCCACGGTTCCTTCCTTCGCGGGCTTTTGTTCATCGGCACTTCCAAGTTCCATCCAGTCACCGTGTTTTTTAAGCATTGCATGAAGGTCCGCAATACACCTCGGATCGTAAAGCAATACTGTTTTTCCTACAGTACAAACTAACACTTCTTTCCCGTCTTTTTCGTCAACGTGCATAGTATATTCTGAAGTCAGCGGAGGTGTTTTTAACACCATCGGTTTTTCTTTCGTGCCGATTTTATAGTTCATAGTAATTTTCTATTTAAGTTGTGAAATCTTTTTAATGTTACAGCGAGGAAATCATTTCGTACGCATGATTGTTTCTGATTCTTTTTTTAAGTCGCGGGCAAATTGTTCAAACGATTGATCAAAGGGTGGGATCATGTTGGCGTAGAGGGGAAACATGAACCCACCAATCTTTTCTGACATTGAAAAGACCACAGACCCACGGTCGTTTTTTTTGATCGTATAGGTACGATTTCCCTGACCATCTCCCCACACTAGTTTCTTTTCCACCTCAACCTCTTTAACCTGTAATGTGAAGGTACGCTTCGCATCCAGGGTTGATTTTAATTTAATTTTTTCACCGGGGGCGATCGTACCTTCAATTGCAGTAACAGTCGAATTCCAACGGGGATAGTCTGATGCCTTGGTTAACAAAGCCCATACGATAGCCGGATCTGCTTCAATTTCAATGGTTACTGACGTTTCCCTGCTAAAGGTTGTTTTAACGGTACTGGCTTTTCCGTTTTGAGTAAAGGATGCGGTGGTCATAATGGAGATTCTTTAAAATTTGTGATTGCCTATTGTTTTGCTCTCTGTTTGACGATTGGGCAGAACGAAACGATAGGATTAATCAGTAGATTTTTCCAAATATTTTTCCATTACCTGTCTATTGTGTTCTAAATGATGCAGTTGCAAATCAGCAGCCTTGGATTGAAGCGGATCGATTTCTCTGAGAATCTGCATCCTCAAGTCAAATAAATGTTCTTTGTCTCCTTTTTCAGCCTCCTTCACTAGTTCAATTTTAACCAATTCAGCCTGTGTATCTTGCTTAGGGTTGAAAATGCCATTGAGTTCTGAACACTGATGACACACCCCGTTTTTATTAATTAAGGCACATCTCCCTTCGAATAGGGTTATCATTTTTGACCTTCCCGTATGAAGGTAATATTTCACCATAGCCTCTGTCACGCCTAGAATAATAACTATTTCGGAAACCTTAAAGTCATAAACCTCTTTTAAGAATACACAAAGTTGTTGCTCGAGGGGGAGTGATTTTGAAATGCAGGTAAAACAAAAAGCAATGTGTTCCTTTACTTCGAATTGCCCATGAGGTGAAGTCATTCGAATATTCATGGCCTCCTGAAAAAACTGGTTATTCGATAAGGCCGCCTCTTTCGCGATATCGGTTACGTTTTCGGACCACCGTTTTTGTACCCGGGCGTTGTCTTTAGCCAGGTTGGAAGCGATGGCAAAAACCCAGGTTTTTAAAGAGGCCTCACCGCGAAAGGTGGGCAAGCTGTTCAACGCTTTCAGATAGGTGTCGTGAACAAGATCTTCTGCATCTGCCAGGCTGGCGGTCATGCGTAGCAGGAAGGATTTCAAGGGGCGGGCAAGGCCCTTAAATTCTTGATTGAAAAGTTCCTCGGTCATAGGAATAAGCTTTCGTTTACTGTTGATGTGAGTTCGGAATTTTGTTTAACCAATACTTCGTTTCCTAGCTGACTGAAGTCAATCGTGTGGACAATCACCTTGATGTTAAAATCTTCAGGCTGTAAAAAGTGATGCGTTGCCAACACCGACCGTTCCCAAACAGAAAGTAGCTGTTCCCTCAAATTTTGATCATAAGGTTGAATAAGGATTGAAGACTGCTTATCGTTCATGTAGGATATTGATTTTTGTTGTGAAACAAATGTTTCTTTACCACATGAGCAACAGTGTCTTTTTTGATTCCTTTTGCAATACAATATTTAGTGTTCAACCAGTCGGCCAAAACTTTTGCCCCCTTACTTGCATTACATGAACCACAGCAAAGGGCTATGTTTTCAGGTCCATTAATTTTTATGTCGTTTACTATGTGTTCCCAAGTAGGTCTTGTCTTATGATTAACGATGGAGCTAGTAAATGAAATTCCACAATAGACGCAACTCAAGTCTCTTTTCTTTACTAATTCTGCTACATCATTCGGTATGCCCCAGCGATTAGCCATCCTAATTACTCTTTCATCTTACATCTCCCAGGTCTTATGTCTTATGTCTATCGTCTAGTCAGCCTGCTTTCTGAAATCAAGATTTTTCACCCGGCCATTGCTGGCCTTCAGCCCATCCACTTTTTTTGCACTATTCCGCGTAAAGCGCAAGTCGCCCATCCACCAGGCCGTGCTGCTGAATACATCAGCCGCCTTGGGCATGATTTTAAAGTCATCGTGCCGTTGGTGATGTGCCACCAGCGTGTCGTTCACTACTTCCAGTTCATAAAATGTTTCTAACTCCGGACTGTAATATTTTCCTTCATACTCGTTCAATTTTACCTGCGCGGCATCAAAAGGTTCCTTTTTCTCCTCCGGCCGCGATGTTTCTTCTTTCCGGGGTTCTTCGCGATAAAGGTCCGACAAGTAGGCATCGGCAATGGAATAACTCAACCCACCGGGACTGAAACTTGCCAGGTTGCTGAAGACGGCTACGGCAAACTTTTGTTCCGGAAAACGAACCAGAAAAGTCCGGTAGCCTGCATCACCACCACCGTGGGCTGCGGTTTTCAGCCCTTTGTATTTTGAAATGTCCTGTCCAAACGCATAGTTAATGGTGTCCCCTTTATTCAGGATGAATTTTTCTTCCATCATCGCCATCACATTGGCGTTGCCTACCTTCATCGTTTCGAAGTTCATGGCCCACTTCAACAGATCTTCGGGTGTGGTAAATAAACTGGTAGCACCGGCATTGGCATAACTCAAGACACTTTTCTTATACGTGGTGTCCCTCATGTAATACGAGTACGCGCGGTTTGGTACGAGTCTTTCATGGTCATCGTAAAACAAAGTAGACTTCATATCCAACGGCTTGAAGACATGTTCCTGCATCCATTCAGGGAAGGGCTTGCCCGAGACACGGCTCACGATCTCGGCCATCAGAGTGTAACCGGTATTGCAATAGTTAAACTCTTCACCCGGCTGCGCATTCAGTTCGCGTTGTTTGCTGATCAGCCTCAAAATCTGATTGCGGGTAATCACATCGTCCAGCCGCCAGCCGGCCATCGCCAATAGGTTCCACTGGTCGCGCAGGCCACTGGTATGATGCACCAGGTGGTTGATGGTTATCGGAGTTCCGAAATCGTGGAGCTCGGGCAGGTATTCGCGGATGTCATCGTGAATGGAAAGTTTTCCTTCCTCGGCCAGTAAAGCAATAGCAAATGCCGTAAACTGTTTACTTACAGAAGCAATGTGAAAGATGGTTTGCGGAGTATTGTGGATGTCGTACTCCAGGTTCGCATGACCGAATCCTTTGCTGTACACCAGTTGGTTGTCTTTCATTACCGCTACGGAAGCGCCCGGTCCATCGGGTGGGATCATGGCCGCAGTGATTTGATCCACCCGTTTTGCAGGATCGGTGGCGATGGGCTCCGCCTGGGTGATCGTGAGTTCATAGGCACCTTCATTCTCGCGGAAGGGCTTCACAACAATAGCGTAGAGGCCGGCTTCCTTGGCATTGAAAAAAAAGTAATCATGACCGCGGGCCGACTCATCGTAACTGTTCGTTTCTTTTTTATCCGGACCGAGGATGTGCAATTCCACATCCAGGGTGATTTGATTGGCAAAGCCGGTAACAAAGGCATTGGCGGCCAGATTTACCCGGAAGGTATCGGCTTCCGTTTTCTTCAGCGAATCTTTTACTGCCAGCCCCAGTGTTAGATCCGAGTTTTCAGGAAGGAGGAGGGTAGAAGGTTGCCGGCTGCACGAAAAGAGAATAAGGAAGACAAGGAGGACGGAGAGATGTCGCATATATTATATGGAGTTTGGTGGCAAGCCAAGATACAAATTTGAGATTTCCACCATGCATGCCTGTCCGGACAAGGACAATATGAACGGCCCCATCATGTTAATTGAGATTTTGTTTGCATCCTGGTTCGCAAACCAGGACTGTCTCAGGGGGTGATTGACTAAGATCCCTTAAAAACCGCCAATATTAGCTGATTTTTAAAGTTTATTTGAAATAAACTGCAATTATGAATAAATAGTGTAACTATATATACTGCAATTACGATTAATATCCTGTTAAACGCTTATGAAGAAAACCAAACTTGGCGAATTTGAAGAACTGGTACTCCTTACCGTGGCTGCTCTGCAGCAGGATGCGTATGGAGTGGAAATCAAACGCGAACTGGAATCAAGACTGAAGGATACGCTCAGTGTGGGCTCCATACAGTCTGCGCTGAAACGCATGGAAGACAAAGGCTTTCTAACCTCCCGTTTTGGCGAGGCCACCCAGAAACGAGGCGGCAAGCGAAAGCGCATCTATGCAACCACCTCACATGGGCGCAACGTGCTTGAGGAGATGAAAAATCTTCGGGCCGGTCTCTGGAACGCCATCCCTAACCTCGCTTACGAACTGAAAGTACTCGGATGAAGCCGGTGCAACCACCCCGCTGGCCTTTAAAGTTTCTGCGGTTCTTCCTGAAGCCGGAGTACCTCGAAGAAATTGAAGGTGATATGGAAGAGATTTTCCTGGAGAACACAACGCGCTACTCTGTGCGCAAGGCAAACCGGATGTATGCCTGGGAGGCAATAAAATTACTCCGCCTCTCCCTGATTAAAAACCTGGCCTTCCTGAATCAATTAAAACACGTTGGTATGTTCAGAAATTACTTCAAAGTATCCATCCGCGGCCTGATGAAAAATCCGTTGAGTTCCTTCATCAACATCATCGGCTTGTCGTTCGCCATCGGCATTTTCGTATTTGCTTACGCCTTTGCCCGCTGGACATTCAGCACCGATCAGTTCCATGAGCATAAGTATGAGGTGTTTCTGGTCACGTTCACGGCCAACCGGGACGGAGCGGAGCAGCTGTTTGGCCGCACACCAAGACCGGTGGGCGAATTGTTGAAAGCGGAGTTTCCGCAGATCAGAAACATGTGCCGGGTGGAAGACAGGCGCGTGATTATGAAGCATGCGGATCATGTATTCCATGAACGCATGCGCTTCACCGATCCTTCCTTTTTGGAAATGTTCACCTTCCCCCTCAAGTGGGGCACGGCCACCACACTCACCGATCTCAACAGCATCATCCTGAGCGAGCCCATGGCACAGAAGTATTTCGGAGAAGAAAACCCGATTGGTCAATCCCTCCGCGTTATTTTTTCCAAAGACAACAGCAAGGAATTTAAAATCACCGGAGTAGCAAAAGAATTTCCAAAGGCACTCACCATTCGCTTCGACTTCCTCATCAATTTTGAAAACCTCCGCACGGCTGACCTGGATTACAAGTATGATGACTGGACGGCATTCGTAAACGCCACGTTTATTCAGGTCCGGCAGCCTTCCGACATTCCGTTGATCAGCCAGGCGATGGAAAAGTACAAGGCGCTTCAGAATGAAGCCGTCAAGGAAGATTGGGCGATTTCTTCCTTTGGCTTCGAACCACTGGCAACGCTGCACGAACGCTCGGAATATATCCGCGATGATATCTCCAGGAGTTCCAGAGACAATTACCTGTCGATCATGTTTCTGGTGGGAATATCAATTTTCCTGCTTGCCCTGGCCACCTTCAATTACATTAACATTGCCATTGTTACAGCCACCAGGCGGTTGAAGGAGATTGGCGTGCGTAAGTGCATAGGTGCCACACGCAACACCGTAACGGTGCAATTCCTGGCGGAGAATGTGGTCATTACCTTTTTTGCGCTTTTTGTTGGGGTAATCTTCGCTTACACCTTTTTCATTCCCGGCTTCGAGAAACTTTGGAGCTTTAACATGGACTTCAATCTCCTGGATCCGCAACTCTGGATCTTCCTGCCTCTGCTGTTGGTGATGACCAGTGTTGTGTCGGGAATTTATCCTTCGCTATACATTTCAAAGTTTCAGGTAGTAAACATTTTAAAGGGATCAGTGATGTTTGGGAAAAGGAATCCGCTTACGAAAGTCCTGTTGGGATTCCAGCTGGTGATGGCTTGCATTTTTATTACCACCTCCATCATGTTCTCTCAAAATAACAAGTATCTGAGTAACCGGAGCTGGGGCTACAATAAAGCCGATGCACTGTTTGCTAAAGTTCCGGATCAGGCTGCCTATGAACAACTGAGTGCGCTGATGGGACAGGAGCCGAATGTGCTTTCCATTGCCGGATCGCGCGATCATGTTGGGAAAAGTCATTCAACAACGGTGGTGCATCTTCCCCAGCGCGAATATGAAGTAGACCACCTGGCCATCGATGCAAACTACTTTGCCACGCTGGAGATCCCGTTGAAGGCAGGCCGTACTTTCAACGATCATGAAGGGAGCGACCGGCAGGCGGTGATCGTGAACGAACTGTTGGTGAAGAACCTGGGTTGGACCGATCCGGTTGGCCAGCAATTCCGGATGGACAGCATGTCGTATGAAGTGATTGGTGTGGTGAAGGATTTTCATAACTACAGTTTTTCCACGGTGGTGGCGCCCACCCTGTTCACCCTGGCTGACAAGAAGGACTTCCGGTACGTAACGCTGAAAGCAAGAGCCGGCACCGAGCTGGATACCTACCGTGCCCTGGAGGCCAACTGGGATAAACTCTTTCCGGAGGTTCCCTTTGATGGAAGTCTGCAGGAAGATGTCTGGGGTATTTACTTTGAACAATTGGGCATCTACAAACTGGTGTGGACGGTATTCGCCAGCATTGCAGTTACCCTGGCAACGCTGGGCTTGTATGGAATGGTTCGGTTAAACATTGAAGGCCGTACAAAAGAATTCAGCATTCGGAAGGTGATGGGTGCCGGCCTTCAGAATTTAACCTCCAGTGTAACCAAACCGTATGCAATCCTTTTTGCAATAACTTTAGTGATCGGTGCTCCATTGGGGTTTGCATTTGGAAAGTGGATCATTGAGTTTACCTATCCTTACCACATGCCCATCACCGTCTCAGGGGTTTCACTGGCCGTAGCAATTGTCATCCTTGCGTTAGCGGCCACGGTGTCCACCCAGATAATAAAAGTATTGAAGGCGAACCCGGTGGAGGGGTTAAAGGTGGAATAGGGGTGGGACCCCAAACCTCATCTTATTTTTCTTGATTATTCCGGCAACGGAAATCCATCAGTAGTTTACTCTTACGATTTTATTCAGTGTGGGTGGTCGTTATAATACAACATGATGAAGGACCTTTGGCTTCCTTACCATGATTAAAAAGTAAGACATGACCTCCATTACACTGAGCATGATCAGGACGGAGTAAGCATCAATTTTTATTTCGATTAAATTATTAGTCTGACGCCACCAAATTCAGATACCTTATACGGAAACTTGTCGCCTGGTGAAGCAATAAACATGAAATTAATTGGGATATTCCATTCCGTACTAAGCTTTTTAATTAACTCAGGATTGAATGTTCCGGTTAATTGAACAAATTCAATCTTTATTTCCGGGTACGCTCTGTCCAGCACATCCAGGTCTTTCAAGAATGCTTCTGAAATTGTTTGTCCTTCCTTTAATACAGTCACAATTTTTAATTGGTTGGTAGTTTCATTCTCTTGTACATACATCATCACCTTATTCAACTCTGCAATCGAGTTGGCTTTTGAAAAGTAAACGAATTGCTGCCGGCTGAGTCGATTCATGAGCCGGGTAACATGAATTTTGCTAACATGGGCAAGTTCTGTAACGGCATCGAAGAAACTATCAATGACAACAAGTGTCATTTTTAACAACTCCTTCCTGTTAAGCAGTAGAAGTATTAACACGATTGAGGGAACAAAATATTGTAGAAAAACTACCAGGTATTCGGGATGCAATTTAATGTTGCCATAGAGCGCAATCACTACTGCGGCAACGGCAATGGCCACTACAAAAGGAGAAGCATGTACAGGCCGGGGAAGACTACCTCTTTTCATTTTTAGCAGGAAATTACCGATACCAAAGTAAGTCATAACAGCAAGAAAGCTGATGGTATATACGCCTGCCAATGCTCCCAACTCGCCTTCAGTGACAAACAAAACCGAGAGACACAGCAGAAAGAAAATGATTAAAATCCGGTAGGCACTCCCTCGTTTATTTTCTTTTAAGGTGAATTGCGGAAGTATTCTATCCAGTGCCATGCGTTTAATTAGGCCACCAACCCCAACATACGAAGTTAAAACGGCACCGCTCAGCACCAACACCGCATCAATAGAGATAACCGTACTCAACCATTGCCCACCGGTGTTAAACCCTATGTGAGAAAGCAATGCTTCCTGATGTTGCAGCACCTCCTGGTTGGACAGGACAGCAATAGCTACCAATGCCATTAGTGGATTGATAATGGTTACCGCCACCCACATATTGCGGAGTGTTTTACGAAAAACGCCAGGTTGTTGCTCTTCCACAAAATTGGCCGAACTTTCAAAACCCGAAATACCAAGCATGGCTGCGCTGAAACCAAAGAATACGGCCGAACTCACACTGCCGGTAAGCGGCATCTTAAAATTGGCGATGGCAACTGCTAACCCATTAACTGTTACAAACCAAACGCCACTCAATATTAGTAACGCCATTGAGGATAGGTGAAAGATAAAGATTACGGTAGCAACCATAGCGGATTCGGAAATTCCTGAAATGGTAAGCAGTAAGAAAATAGTAAGCAAAGCAACCGTGGCAATAATCACAGGAAGTGATGGGAGGAGCGTATGCATGTAGTGCATGGCTTCCGAAGCCGAAATTACAGCGGTTGCCATATAGGAAAGAATAGTGAGACAGGCGGCTACAGATGCATTACTCTTGCTGGTCGTGTTTAATAACACATTGTACGCGCCTCCATTTAATGGAAGTGCACCCACCACTTCTCCATAGATTTTTCTAAACAAAAAAAGAACAGCGGCTACAATAAGAAGAGCCAACCAGGCATATTGTCCTGCATACACTATGGTGAGTGCTGAAACATATAAGCAGGAAGATGTAATATCATTGCCACAAATGGCGGTGGCATGAAGTTGATTTAATTTTTTGACAGGTGTCATAAGGGAAGTTTTGTCTTAATGTGTAAATCTCTTTGAGGAAAAGGAATGGTGATTCCCTGCTCCCGAAAGTGACGATCGATGGCAAAGCGTAAGTCGCTTTTAATAAATTCGACATGAAAAATATTGGTAGTCCAAAAATACAAGTCAAAATTAAGAGCACTGTCGCCAAAATCTGTAAAGCGAACAAAGGGTGCATGATCGACTTGCTGGGTGTCATTGATTATTTGTTCATGTTGTTTAGCACAAGAGAGTAAGATATTTTTTACCTTATCCACATCGCTCCCGTAGGCTACACCTACCTCTACTTTGAAACGCGTACTCTCTGAGTTATGGCTCCAGTTGGTAATTTTTTCGATAATGAATTTATGGTTGGGCACTATAATCATGATTCCATCACGTGTAAGTATTTTTGAAGTGCGTAGATTTACAGATAATATCTTTCCTACCATCCCATCCAATTCTATTACATCATTTACTTTGATGGTACCTTCTATCAAGATGAAGACTCCTGATACCAAATCCTGGAAAATTTGCTGAAGCCCTAATCCCAAGCCAACCAACAAAGCTGCCGAGCCGGCAATCAGGATGGTAACGTGAATTCCTACCATTTCAAGGGAGGCCACTGCCACTACCGTCCATGTGATGTATTTAATCAATAAGTAAATCGCTTCCTTTCTTCCTTCATCAACCCCTTTGCGCTTAAAAATGGCAAACAGAAATCTTTTTAGGAAAAACAAGGCCAATCTGACCGCCATGATTAAAAGGATGATGGAGGCAGTTGTACCCGTAGTTAATTTATAATTACCCCATTCCAGTATTGTATAGTCTAAAAAAGAATTCATGGAGTAGTACTAACTTTTATTGTGGGTAGAGAAGTGATTTCGAATGTGGCAGAGGCCAACTGTACCCGACCATCGGTTTTCTGCACGGCATGAAGGATGGTTGTGAACAAGTGATCCTTCGTAATTCGCCTGCGTTTAAAATCAACTACATATCGGATTGTAAATTCAATCCAGTTATCGTTGGCGGTAAGCGTCACGATAGGGTCGGTAGTGGCATTCTCCACTCTGTATTTTCGTGTCATCTCCGTCCATTTGTAGGCTGCCTCTTCACAGTAGCTCTTCGTTTCATTTACCACAGCGTTTTTGCAAATTTCTCGTGCTAATTCAAAATCACTGCCATAGCGCACCGGCACTTTGATTTCATCCCATAGAAATGGAAAATCACTAGAATAGTTAAATACCGGTTCTTTAAAAACAAAACTATTGGCAATGCGAACAATTCTACCATTGTATAAATCACCCTCTACCCAATTACCCATTTCCATTAAGGTCGTTCGAAGTATACCAATATCTATTACATCGCCTTTGATTCCACCCAGTTGTACCCGGTCTCCTGGTTTATAGAAATTCCCAAACAGCAAGGCGAGCCATCCGGCAAAACTGGCAATCACTTCTTGTAAGGCAAATGCGATTCCTGCCCCTGCAACACCCAATGCTACTGTGAGCCCCCCAAGGCTTGCACTGTATATTATTACGATGCCTATCGAAAAGAATACATAGGTGCTAAAAGTGACTGCTTTCTTCGCCTTATAAGAAACATCATTGTCTAAGGAAGACTTTGTTATCTGACTACGAATGATATATGCAATGAACCATACGACAGTGAACCATACAACAAGCAGTATGGGCTTGTGCCATAGTGCTGGAATACCCATTTCGTTTAACAGGTGTTGCATATACTTTATTTCTCCGTGGGTTTGTTGAGGTTCACATTAAACATCGGTGCCTGATAATCCTTTGGTAAATAATTGGAAGGAATGGTGGTCATGTTACCATCCCGTCCAGCCCGGTAATGAGGCGACAGAATTTCTACACCCCCTTCATTAAACTTGTCCTGTATATTTTGATGTAGTTCCGAATAGATTCCAGCCATCCGGTGCGACTCATCCGTATATGCATTGATTTGATAGGCAACATAAAAATCATCAAGACTTGTTTGTAAGACGAAAGGTTTATGACCTTCATCGTTCATAATTCCTTTCGTGGCCAGCGCAGCGTTAATTAACAGTTCATGCACTTGTTTCCACGGGACATCATAACCTATAGTAACGCCTGTATGCAGAATTAAGCCCGATTCTTTTGCCGAGGTAGTGTAATTAACGGTAGAACCGGCCAATACGGTTGAGTTAGGTACCGTAATATTTTCATTTTTGATGGTTCGGATGCGCGTAACGAGCAAGGATTTTTCAATCACATCACCGGATAGCTCGCCAATTTTTATCCGATCGCCAACTTTAAAAGGCCGCATATAGGTAATTACCAACCCGGCTACGGCATTGGCGATGGCAGAAGAAGAACCCAGTGAAAACAAAACACCCACAAAAACCGATACACCTTGAAAAATGGGCGAGTCTGAACCGGGCAGGTAAGGAAAAATGATAATAAAACTAAACGCATACACCAGGAATTTGACAATGTTAAGCGTAGGTTTCGCCCAATCCGGATAAAAGCCCGGTAGTGTCAACGCACCGCTTTCAATTTCCCCTGCTACGAACTTTAGAAATTTCACGGAGTAGTGCGTGATTGCACCAATAACAAAAATGGTGAACAGATTAGGCAGGTAATTGATTACACTGGTGGCTGTATTTTTAAGTGGGGATAACACCCATCCAATCAATGTTTCAGCAATGCCGCGAGTCCACGGGAAAACGCTGAAGAGCAATGGCAAGGCAATGTAAAGCGCAACGAGTATGACGATAATCCGCAAGCCATTAATTAAAAATAATGCAACCTGAAGTTCGCGTTCGCTATCCAAGAACTGGTATCCTCTGAATTTTACACCCTTTAATACTCGCTCCTTTAAAGAAATTACCTTTGCATTAATTTTTCGAAAACCAATATTGATCAGGCGGATGGCGAAATAGATGCCCACAATGATTAAGATAATAGCCCCAATACGCAAGGCAATGTTGATCACACTATTGGCTTCGCGTTCTTCGCGGATAGCTTGTTGAATCTTTGTCTGATAACTTTTTGCTAAACTGTCTTGCGAAACGCCCAACCACAACGCTTCCATTTCATTAATACTCATGACAATGACATCTTTATAGACTAATTGCGGAGCAGCCTCACTTTGGCTTACGAGGAGCGAATCTGGCGTAAATACTACGTCATCATATAACTTTTCAATTTTCTCGGCAATTGCTTCCGCACGGTCACTGGCTGAAAAACTCCCCATTCGTGTGTAAATGGTAAATAGCGTATCACCAAAAGGTGCGACCGGAAAACCTTTTGCCGATGATTTCAGTTTTTCAAGTTGTGTCCGCTGGGCTACTTTTCGAAGGGAGTCCTGCGTATTTACTTCTTTTAGTTTTTGCTCTAATTCCAAACGTTGCTTATCGGTGCGTGCGCCTTTCAGGTTTTCGATTTCACGCATTAACTCCAGTCTTTTAAGCGAATCGGCACGATGCGTACTGTCCATTTTCTTTAACAAAGCGACCGGCTCTTGATTGGCAATAAGGCTGTCAGATTGTTGGGCCAATAGATTATTCCTTATTATGATTATGCAAAGTATTAGTACAATATTTTTCATAAAAATGGTTTTAACTGTTATTTACTTGGATGATTCAGCCCGAGATGTTCGCCAGGATACACCCATACTCAAAAAGAAATCATTGATACCCTGATTATTTCCATAACCGCTATAAAGATCGAGTTGCAAGTCCGGATTAATCAGCCAGGCCAGGCCCGTATCAAAGTTAATGGTACTGGTTCCTTTTTGCAGACCACCAAAAGTTTCAATAAATGCACCGAACGAGTCATTAAATGGAAACGATAAATTAACCACATAAGTACCTCTGGGAGCGCTGTCATTTCCATTCCACGCAGCGCCCCAGTTGGTAATGAGCGTGAATTTGTCAGAAAGTTTTTGACTGGTTACTAATATAAATCTCGGAGCAAGGTCTTTTATCTTATAGTCTTCGCTTAAGACGGGCAGCCGGGTGCGAATTTGAAATCCAACATTTGGAACCAGGCCTTTTCCGGTATAAATATGATAACGCATACCAAGATCAAGAGCGCTCAATCCGCTGGCCTCTGTTTTCACATCATTATCAGTAATCGTTTCAGTTTTGTATTCTACCAAGGCACTCACTTCAAAGGGCTCAGTAAGGCCAAATCGCATAACGGTATTATTCAAAAATCCTTCTGAAAAGATAGAAGCCGATGTTGTTGACTTGTAGTAATCGAAACCACTTTGCACTTGAAATATAGTATGCCCTACAGTGAATGCACCGATCGCCTGGCCGGGTCTACCGGTGCGAATGGTTTCATTAAATTGGGCATGGCAGTAGTTGATTCCTCCAATAAACGCGCAGAGAAGCGCTATGAGTGATTTCATAAAACTTATTACGAATTTTTGTGACGGTTATACAAATGATTCCTGAATGAGAAAAACCCCAATACCGGCCACATACCCTACCATGGCCAGCCATGTTATATTTTTTAAATACCATCCAAATGGAATTTTCTCTAGTCCCATCGCAGCAACCCCTGCAGCGGAACCTATAATCAACAGACTCCCGCCCGTGCCCGCACAATAGGCCAGCAATATCCAGAACGAATGATCGACCGGATAAACTTCTATTGAGTACATCCCCATCGTGGCGGCTACTAAGGGCACATTGTCAACAATCGCAGAAAGCACACCGATCATTGCGAGAATAAGCTCTTCCTGTTTAAATGTTTGAGTGAGCCAGCCCGCCAGCGCAGTGAGCTGCCCGGTGTTTTGAAGGACACCTACTGCCAACAAGATTCCTAAGAAGAAAAGCACACTGGGAACATCCATCCTTTCCAACGCCCGCATGACCGACAATCTTTGCTTTTGTTCCTTGTCTTTGCCTTTGTGCATGAGTTCGGTTAGCATCCAGAGTAAACCCAACCCTAGTAGCATCCCCATGAAGGGAGGCAAGTGGGTGATCATTTTAAAGGCCGGTACGGCCATCAGCGCTCCTATACCGGAAATGAAAACAAGGCGTTGTTCACGCTCACTTGCTCTGACGTTCGCATCTTTAAGTGACCCAACTTCAGATGACTGAAGTTCACCGTTAATCAAAAAGGTTGCGATGATTAATGGGACAAGTAAACTCACCAGACTGGGAATGATTAATTTACCCACGATGGATGTTGCGGAAATCTGACCCCCTATCCACAGCATGGTGGTGGTAATATCACCGATGGGTGACCACGCGCCACCTGCATTGGCTGCGAGCACAATCATGCCAATAAATAGCATCTTGAATTTTGCACTTTTCACCAGTTTAGCTACCAGGGTTACCATCACAATGGTGGTTGTAAGGTTATCGAGCACGGCTGATAAAAAAAATGTAAGCAGGCATACAATCCACAATAGTTTTCTACGATCGCGTGTGGTTATCCTGCTATTGATAAGTTCAAACCCATCGTGGGCATCAATCAACTCTACAATAGTCATAGCACCCATTAGAAAAAAAAGGATGCTCGAAATCTCTCCCAACTGTTCCAGCAGTTGATGACTGACAAGGTGATAATCAGCATTAAAAACATAGACAGTCCAGCAAAGAACTCCCGTAATCAGGGCAGTGGCCGTCTTATTTATATCAACAGTATGCTCCAGGGCAATGAGCAAGTACCCGGCAATAAAGATGATGAGTATAAGTATTTCCATAGATTGGGTATAAAGGCCCTAAAAAAACCTCTCCAGGTGCGAAGAGGCTTTTTTTTGGATTAAGAAAGTTAGCAGTTTTATTTGAATTGGTTCATGCTAATTCATTCTGCTTATCATTCTTCATTCCCAGGAGGTCTTTGGCTTTTGCATACGATTTAACCGTTGCATCGCCAAGTTCTTTTGCCTTGTCGGCAATCATGGCCCTGGTTTTGCTGCCCTTTTTCGGTGCAAACAAAAGACCGAGGGTTGCGCCAATGGCTGTTCCTACTAAAACTCCGGTTACTACTTTTCCTGCATTTGTCATATTAATGATGGTTTAGTTTAATCATCCCTGAAACTTTCAGGGCATTCTGTTTTTATTGAATTTTATGCGATGGCGAACTTTAGCTTGTCCAGGTCAACGGTTTGTTGAATGAATTCCAATCGGTATAAATCTTTGCGCCTGTCGCGCAGGTTTTTTACCGAACCTTTGTGATTTAGTTCTTTTAGTAATTCTCTGTCAACATCTACAATTAATACCATTTCCGTATTGGGTGTGGCTTCGCTTTTTACGCCATTGGTGGGGAAGGCAAAGTCACAGGGTGTGAAAACGGCTGACTGGGCATACTGAATGTCCATGTTATTTACTTTAGGCAAATTGCCAACACTTCCGGCAATAGCCACAAAGCATTCGTTTTCAATGGCTCTTGCCTGAGCACAGTGGCGTACACGGTGATAGGCGTTTTGCGTATCGGTTAAGAAGGGTACAAATAAAATATCCATTCCCTGTTCAGCCAACAAACGAGGCAATTCGGGAAACTCCACATCATAGCAGATTAATATTCCAATTTTTCCGCAGTCTGTATCGAAGATTTTCAAGGAATCTCCACCTACAAGTCCCCAGGCTTTTCGCTCATCCGGTGTAATGTGTAATTTCTGATATTCTTCAACCGTTCCATTGCGCTGACACAAAAAGCCAATGTTGTACAGCTTGTCATCACGCATCACGGGAAAACTACCGGTGATAATGTTGGAATTATAGGCGATGGCCAGTTCAGAAAACTTCTCTTTCAAGGGCTCTGTGTACTTGGCTAATCCGCGAATGGCTTCCGCTTCTGTTGCATTATTAAATTCTGCCATGAGGGGGGCATGAAAGAACTCTGGAAAGAGGATGAAATCCGTTTTGTAGCCAGAAGCTGCATCAACAAAAAATTCGATCTGCTCGCACAGTGATTCATAGTCTTTGAAGGGCCTCATTTGCCATTGTACCAGCCCAAGCCGGGCCTGCATTTTTTCTTCGCTTAAAAAAGTTGGTCTTGGTTCATAGTAAATATTGATCCATTCTATCAAAGCAGCATATTCCATTGATTCTATATCACCAGGCATGTAACCTTTTAGTACTTTACGAACGTGAAAGTTGTTGCTCAATTGAAACGTCAATGTACCATCGAACAATTCTTTGTTTTTCACTTTCTCGATGTATTGCTTGGGTGAAAGGCTATCTGCATGTTCCGCATAATTGGGCATGCGGGCCCCCGCCACAATGGATCGTAAATTCAACTTTTCACAAAGTTCTTTCCGCGCATCATACATACGCCTTCCGAGGCGCAAACTCCGAAACTCAGGACGAATGAAGATCTCTATTCCATATAGCACATCTCCGTTGGGAGTATGGCTGCTGAATGTATAATTGCCCGTGGCATCTTTATAGGTATGATTGTCACCCAATGATTTATAATCAACAATAACCGACAGCGCTGCTCCAACCAATTTACCATCTACTTTTATGCAAAGCTGGCCTTCCGGAAAAATGTTGAGCAGGTGCTCGATCTGATGATCACGCCAGTAAGCACCCCATTGGGTGTATGCTTCCAGCATGCTTTCCTTTAAATCCAGGTAGTCGGTCATCGACAGATGTGTTATCTCTATTTGCATAAATTCTATTTTTTTTAGTTTTTAGTCGTTTACAAATTGATTTCATCAATCATAATACCGCTTCTAATTTCCTGCTAAAACTTGCCATATCAGTGAGGGATTTTACCTGGTCAGGTGATTTTTCAGGTTTTATGCTAAGGACAGGGAAATGAGCGTGATTCACGATGTCTTGTGTATAAGGGCCAAGAAAAAAATCTTTTAGGGTAGTGTCTAATGTTGCTGTGATGACTATTAGGTCCGGCTTCTCGACTTCCGAAATTGCTAATACCTGCTTGGCTACATCTTCGCAATAGTATACCTCGCTTACGCAAATAACTTCATCCTCTACAATTTGCTTTCTCAATGAATGCACCAAGGCTTTCGTTTCAGTTAAACCTGTTGGGTCATTTCTCTTGACTATACCAGCTATTTGCAATGACGAGCCATTCTTACGAATGATGGGCCGTACCATTTCATATTTATCAAGTGCATTGGGCACCAGGCGTACCGGAAATAGTATCTTTTTAAAATCTAGCCATTGGTTATTACCAGGAAGCGTAAGTACCGGGCAAGGTGCATTTTTTACCACCCGGTAGGCGTTGGAACCCATGAAGAACTCACGCAAGCCCGAAGCTCCGTGGGTGCCCATCACAATCAAATCCATTTTTTTGTGCAACGCCCACCGGCATATTTCATCAGCAGGATTACCCGATTGAACAATATGATTCACTACAATATCGTGCTTAACCCGAAGCTCTTTGGCCAGGGTACCCAGGTTTTGGTTGGCATCATGTACGAGCTGCGGAAGCAATGCCCCCGCAGCCACGCTGGCTTCTGGAGGAAAGAGAACGTAAGTGTTCTCAACTACATACATCAGCGTAATGGTCGCCAGTTGGCGCTTGCTCATGGCTATTGCCGTTTGAATGGCGTTGTTGGCCAGGGTAGAAAAATCTACCGGCACCAAAATCTTGTTTATCTCATAGTTTTTCATAATGTACATATTTACATCGATATTAGGTAATGCGATTTACGAACAATTCAAAATTAGCGTATATTGCCTTTTTATGGTGGTACACATTAATCAGATAATGGCATTATTTACTTATGAGTGACATAAGCCCGGAGATTCCAAGTTATTCCATCGAGACATTACTGGCCGGAGAAAATAATCCGTCCAGAGAGTTTGACCTGTTTCGGTTCGAATATTTTGCCCGTGATATTGAACATCTTAAAATGCCGCACCGGCACTACTTCTTTACCTTTATTTTAGTAACCGCAGGCAGCGGAAGTCACGACATCGACTTTACTACGTATACACTTCAACCCAACCGACTCTTTCTTATTGCTCCCGGACAAGTACATGCCTGGAATGAACTCAATCATGTAAGAGGCTTTGTACTGCTCTTCACCGATAATTTTGTAGCGTTATCAAAAGGCAGAAAGCTGCTAGCCAACTGGCCTTTGTTTCGGGCAGGTCAGGCCTGTTATATCGATATACCTTCTGCCGACCTTGACAAGTGGGTCGATCAATTTGAAGCGATGGAGGCTGAAATAAATATTTCAGACGATTATACCCGTGATGCGATCTTTTATGCTATCGGTAACTTGCTCGTTCGTGCTTCACGCCAATACGAAGTAGACAACTCCGGTTATTCCTCCGCACAGGATTTGCTTTTTCAGTTTCAAGAACTGATTGAGCAAAATTTTGCTACGCTTAAAACGCCAAAAGAGTATGCCGCCCGGCTGCACGTCACCCCCAATTACCTGAATAGTTTTTGTAAAAAGCGTTCGGGTAAATCGGCAGGGGAACTAATACGGCAACGAATTATTCTCGAAGCCAAAAGGCTGTTGGCGCATACACAACTACCGGTGGCACAAGTAGCCTACCAGCTTAACTTTGAAGACAACTCTTACTTTGGACGGTTTTTTAAAAAGTATACAAAAAAAACCCCTGATCAATTTAGGGCAACTCAAAAAAGCTAAGTAGCCATTGATTGATATTAATGACTGATTATCCTACTCAACTTCATAGGGATGGATCGCAGTGATTTATGCGCCTGCTTGCCGCAGGCAGTGCCTAGGCATGTGCCAAATGCGTGGGGCAACTCGAAGCACAATCCGCTCATCAAAGCACTGTGCCCTTTGTCCTCTGAAGCCCTGAATTTTGTCATCGCGTTTTTTCTATCTCAACGGGACTAGGAGCTTGTGGTTTTAAATAATAGTGCAAGCACGAAGATACACCAACCATTCCAAAGCTCGCTCCGCTGATACATTCATAGGTTGCAATTAGAAATGCCATGGAGGTGTAATTGGGCATTTTATTCTTCAAAAGCTTATATAGTCCGATAAAGGCAGGTATCCAAAATACCATAGCCAATCACTTCGTATATGAGAATTGAATAAGCATTAATTTCCATCGTACTCAAATACGGTTAGTTAATTGCTGACGTTCCCACTAAACACCGGAAATTTGTAACTTTAAATTCTCACGCGCAGAAACTGTAATTCAAAAGGGGGGCTGAACTTTTTATAAATCCAGTAAGCAAAAATGAAAATTTTAGTAGTTGAAGATGAACCCAAAGTGGCCAATTTCATTAAAGCCGGTCTGGAAGAGAACGGATATGAGGTTGATGTTGCTTTTGATGGTCAGCTTGGAGAAAAGCTTAGTCTTTCAAGGAATTACGGACTGGTAATACTGGATATTATTGTTCCTTTTGTTAATGGACTTGAACTTTGTAAACGAATTCGGAAAGAAAAGACAAGCCTTCCAATCTTAATGCTAACTGCTCTGGGCACCACGGAAGATAAAGTTACTGGCTTGGAGGCTGGCGCAGATGATTACCTGCTAAAACCCTTCGATTTTCAGGAATTACTCGCTAGAGTGCGCGCATTGATAAGGAGGTCAGAAAAAAAGGCTGTTGATTCCACTACCATTTTAAAGATTGCCAATCTAGAGCTTGATCTCGATAAAAAATTGGCTATTCGTGATGCGACTAAAATTGCCTTAACGGCAAAGGAGTTCCTGTTGCTTGAATATTTTATGAAAAACAAAGGCCGTGTCTTGTCTCGATCCGAATTGGCGGAAAAAATATGGGACGTAACGTTTGACACAGGTACAAATGTAGTGGAGGTTTATATTAACATATTACGAAAGAAAATTGATAAAGACTTTGAGCCTAAGTTGATCCACACCAGAATAGGGTTGGGTTATATAATGAGTGAGGAGTTATGAAAATTAGAACGAGGTTAACCCTCATGTTTTCGGCTGTTGTGATTATGCTGTTCACGGCCGTTTCATTAAGTATTTATTTCTTTTCGGCCGATTACCGGGAAGATGATTTTTATAAAAGACTTAAGAATAAGGCTTTAAACGCAGCTCAATTGTTAATTGAAGTTGAAGAAGTAGATGCTAATTTACTTATGAAGATAGAAAGGGATAACCCGAGCAACCTCCCTAATGAACGTATTATAATTTACGATTACAAGAATGAGGAACTTTACAGTTCCGATGCAGAGAATGAGATTAAAATAGATTCTGCCACGTTAGATGAAATCCGCCTTCGAAAGGAAATTCGTTTTAAAAGTGGCGAATATGAAGTATTGGGTTTTCTTTTTACGGAACGATATGATCGTATTACTGTGGTGGCTGCAGCCAAAGATATTTATGGGATTTCCAAAATGAAGAATTTACGCAACATTTTACTCCTTATTTTTTTTATGAGCGTCATCATTGTTCCCATATCCGGATGGATTTATTCCGGCAGAGCGCTTAGCCCTATTTTTAATTTGGTCAGGCAAACCGAGTCTATTTCGGCAGCCCATCTTAACTTGAGATTGGTTACTAATAACAAGACAGACGAAATTGGTAAACTGGTTCAAACGTTTAACCTGATGTTGGATCGACTTGAAAATGCTTTCCTTGCCCAGAAGTATTTCATTGCGAATGCTTCACATGAACTAAGAACACCACTCACTTCCATTACTGGGGAAATTGAAGTCACCCTTATCAGGCCGAGGGCGGTGGAGGAGTATCAGGATGTACTGCGGTCCGTTTTAGAGGAAATTGCGAGCCTAAGTCAACTCTCGAATCAACTTCTCCTTTTGGCGCAAACAAGTGCAGAACCCAAAAAGCAAGAACTGGCACTGCAACGAGTGGATGAATTACTATGGCAAGCAAAAGAAGAATTAGTAAAAAGTCATCCTGACTATAATATAGATATTGATCTGGATGTTCATTTAGATGACAGGTCCTTGACCGTCTTGGGGGATGAGCAATTACTTAAGATAGCATTTTCTAATCTCCTTGACAACGGATGTAAGTATTCAGATAACAACTCCGTTTTTGTTCGTCTGAAATCCATTCAAAGGGCAATAACAATTGAATTTCAAAACGAGGGTATGGGAATAGTTCCTCAAGAGTTAAATACTATTTTTCAGCCCTTCTTTAGAGGAAGTAACACTCGAAATCTAAAGGGACATGGTATAGGTTTATCCCTGGTACATAGAATAATCAGACTGCACGAAGGAAGTATTGAAGTTACTTCAAAGATGGGTGGCAAAACGATGTTTACAATCTCAATTCCTGAGGCCTGAGCCCTACTTTACAATTTTAATGTCGATTTAATGTGACATTAACCCCGTCCTTATGAGGCTGGCGTTTATTTGGCATATAATCAAAATTACAAAAGACATGAAAAATTTATTGAACAACCCAAAAGCAGTGGCCTTAACTTCTACGGCATTGCTTTTTGCCAGCGTAGTCTGGCTGCTGAATGTAAAGAAAGTTAACAGTTCTCTTGAAGTAGGATTAAATAATGAAAAATTAAGGACAGAATCCCTACTGTCAGAAAAGTTGATCCTGGAGAAAGACATGGCAAAACTGAAGGACCGGCTAGCTTCCCTTTCCGGCAAAAACTCTGACCTCGAAAAGGTGGTGAAGCAGACCTCAATGAAGCTGGAGGCAAAAGAAACCGAGTACAACAAGATACGGAAGGAGAATTTGTCTTTGCAACAAATTAGAAAACAGCATCAGGAACTCCTAACCCTACAAAAGGACCTGGAAGCTCAAATAGAGAATCTTAGCAGCTCATTCGCCAGACTCCAAAAGGAAAACGGTGATCTTAATAACACGGTTGCATCACTTGAGCAAAGAAACAGACTCTTGAACGAGGAATTGCACAGGGCCTTTCTTGCTAACCTGGACAATACACAGATGGATGCTTTACAAGGTAAGGGAAAGTTGACCGTTAAGGCCCGGAGATCAAACAAATTAGTTGCAACTTTTGATGTTCCTGCCGATTTGAAAAACCTAACGTTCAAGGTGATTGACCCGTCAGGAAATCCCTTAACCCATAAGGATGGCACCATTGCTTCAAGGGTAATAACAAGTTCGGATAGCTACGTAGCCTCATCATCCACAACCCTTAACGGTGTTAATTCTAAGTTAGCCAAGGTAGAGATGGTTTATTTGCCGACCAAAAAATTAAATAGAGGAACATATAAAGTTGAGATACTTAATGATAATCTGTACGTGGGCAGTTTGCAGGTGAGGCTAAGGTAACTGTGTTGCTCCATTTTTTTACAGGTGGCCAATCCTAAAATAAAGGATTGGCCTTAATTTTATAATTAACCCAAAAACATACTTTTTAACTGTACCAAATTGTCCCTCATTAATTATCACAAATCTTCTTATTTGTCACTCGTTCGGTGGGCATTTATTCACTTTCTGCTTTCTCCCTGAACACTACACTAAGCACACCCTTTCCCTGGCTTTTGATTTGGAATTGAAAATGTGCGGCCAGACAAAAGGTGTGCGCGTGATGTCTTTGTTTACTTCATTTTATTAAACATATACCGCGCTATTTTCCATTGCCCATTTGATTTGTGAAGAACAAAAAGCTCTCTGTTTTCCTCGGCCACGGTTTGTTTATTAGCATGTATCAATGTGGTACCTTTTGAAGTTGTTCGTGCGAAGGCATAGTCGCCAGCAACCACTATTTCGTCAATATAAAACTCAATGTTTAATTGAATTTGTGAAAACACATACTCGTAAGCTGCTTTTACTGGCTCTTGTCCGATTGCTGAGGGTGCATTGGAGGGCATAAATACTCCATCGTTTGTATAAAGCGGGAGCACTTTATTTACGTCAGAAGTATTAAGTGCATCGCGGTAAGAGAATAGTAGTGTCTCGATGGCTGTTTTTTCTGTTGTTTGTTCCATAGAATTTTTGTTTGAAATGTTTGATTGAATTTCCGTTTTGTTTTGGCAGGCCGCTACTGATAGTAACAACCCAATGAGTAGAGTCAGATGTTTCATGTCGCTTTGTTTATTACGAGTATGTTAGTATTCCTTTTACTTCTTGAAGTGTTACGGTTTTACCAATTCTGCCAAATTCGTGCAAGTCGCCAAAAACTTCAAGTCGTATAGATTGGTCGATGCCTCCAACATGAAAAGGCTCAAATCCACTGCTTGCGATAAGCTCATCAATTTGTTGATTGCTGTTCGTGCTGTCGGAGGCATAAAATAGAACCTTCCTCTCAGGACTGTTAAACGCTGCGCCCGCCAAGGAACCGACACCCAATGTTCCAAAGGCTTTAATTAGTTTGGCGCTTTTAGGAATTAAGTTGGAAAGAATTTGCCCAGCCGATTCCTGTTCTCCAACAATTTTTTTGAATCCTCCATTTCCGTCAGGGGCTATTGGATTGGAAACGTCAATAATGATTTTACCTTCCAACTCCACTGCATAGGTTTGAAAAAACTCTTTTAGGGAGTTGAAATAAAGGGCCGGAATAATTACATCGGCTTCTTTGATTGCAGGGGATGTTTCTTTGGCTGTTACGAGACTACCCAATTTTTTAGCAAGTGACTTTGCCTTCTCTAAATCCCTTGAGGCAAGGATTACAGAATGGTTTCCTTTGACAAGGTTGGTGGCAATAGCCTCACCAATTTTGCCCAGCCCTATAACGGCTACTTTTGTATTTTCCGTTTTCATTTTACTTAGTGTTGAATTTGTTTTGTGTCAAAATTGACATTACAAAGGTGCAGTAAGCAAACTGCCGGGGCTTATAAGCTGGTTTAAGAAATAGTCTTAATGTAGATTAAGGGTACACTATTTGGAACTTCTCTCATTCCTTATTTTACTGAGAAATTCAGGGGTAATTCCAAGATAGGATGCTATTTGTGTGTTTGGCAGTCGGTTGGACAGGTTTGGATATTGCTCCAGAAAACTTTCGTATCGCTCATATGCTGTTGTACTAAAAGTCTGAAGCAATCGGTTTTGAAGTTCAATATATTTGTCTTCAATAATAACGCGGAAGATTCTGTTAAACTTTGGATGATTGGTGTACAAGTACCAAAGGTCGCCTTTTGATATTTGAAGTATAGTTGATGGCTCTATGGCCTCAATAAATACATGGGAGGGTCTCTCTTTATGCAAACTCGCAAGGTCGGAAATCCAGTCGTCTTCAGCCGCAAACAAAAGATTGTGTTCTGTTCCCGATTTATCTACTCCATACATTTTGAAGCAACCCTCCACAACATAGGTAAAATATTTACAAATATCCGCCTCTTGTAAGATGTATTGTTTTCGTTTTATTTTCCGCTCAGTCAGCCGGCTCGTTAAGGCTTTACTTTCGTTATCGTCCAAAGAAAGATAACGGTCAAAATGGGATATTAAATTCTTGATAGCCGACACAGATTATTTCATTTGTGGACTAAAGATAGTGTTTACATTCCCATCCCAGACGGCTTGCATGGGATATTGGCTCTTGCCAAAACTTTGGTGTCGCGATGGGTTTGGGCGTCTGCCGGTAGGGCTAGGCTATGACGTGTGCCAAATACGCGGGTGATAGTCTCTCCTGGTTGCCGTACGATCAGAAGCCTGTAGTTAGTCCCTGTAGGAGAGTGTCGTTTGAAAGAACGTCAGCCGGCTTTTTCATTTTTAGTCACTCTTTTTTTGTCGGGAAGGACATAACTGCCAACGTGAATGCATATAACGTAGCGGGGTTTAGGAGGTCATGTCACCAGTCCGTTTGAACTTTTGCCACTTCTCCGCTTACCTTTTTGTTTAAGAAGGACGCAAATTGTTCGTCAGTCATTTTCTCTTTATTTTCTTTTAGTCCCTTCCAAAGCTTTATAAATGTTTTTTGCCCCCCTGCATTGTAAATATTTTTGCCGGCCACATGAAGCCGGCATTGATACCAACCATAATTCTTAGGGTCCATATTATCATAACGTTTTTCAAAGTCAGCCAGTGTAGTAAACTCATACCCAGTTGCCCCACCGGCCACCACCATTTCAGGAAATACCTCTAATGCTGGTAAATTGGCAGGTTCTTTTTCGGCTATATAGGTATGAAGCATAATATTGCAGAACAATTCCTGCATCCAAAGTCGTTGCATTGTTAATCCTCCTTGTTCGTGGAATCCGTGCCCAAGTTCATGAAGCGCTAATAAGTCGAAGAACGCCATCATACTTAGTGTGCCATCAGCGGTCGTATAAGCCTTTCGAATCTGGTTAGCTAGGTCAATTGGGAGTTGGTCAAGGGGTGGGATGAAACTTTTCCAAAAATCGTTGTCCTCTGACGCAATAATCAATCGTTCACTGTCTGGATAATGGGGCATTCCATATACTGGAAATGTCGCGTACTTTTTCCAATGCTCAGGATTCAATATGAAGAGACTTACTTTTGGTTTAAAACCCACAAGTCCTTTTACGTACTCAATTGTCCTTTCGCATCGTCCAACGATTACCTTCGCTCTTTCCTCATTACCTGGACTATAATATGCCTTAATCGAAGATCCAGTAAGTTCATTTAGGTCGCTATATGATTGTGACTTTGCGTCCATGAAAGTCAATAGACTCAAAACGAATATGGGTATGTAATTACTTGTCTTCATCCTGTCAATATTTAAAGTTAACCAATCGCGTATTGTCCCGTGAAATCAAACGTTGTTGTTTAAAGTTACTAAAATTTAACTGGTCGCCCGGCCATAGCGCAAACATGTCGTTGGTGGCTGTGTGGCCTTTTCCTCACTTGATTCGCAGCCTATATTCATGCCCCCCCGGGCACGCAGAAGGGGTCGCCAGAATGATAGGAGTGCTATTTTATGATTCATAATATTTAATTACGCTTTATAAGGGTTGAATGTAATACTTTAATTTTCCATCTTTTTCTCTCTTTTACCAAAATGACTGTTTCCATCCAATGTATAGTTACTTGTTTTCCTTCTCTCATAATATCCGAATGAAGATTATAAGTAGCCCATGCGATTTTTTTATCTACAGATGAGGTTAGGAAATCGATGGTGTTTACTCTTTTAAAATCGGTAGCAGTGTTTTGCCTAATCGCTTTTCGAATAAGCGTATCCAAATTCCAAACCTGGCCATATTCAAACAATAAAACATCGTTAGCACAATAGTTCCTTAAGTTAACCGAATCTCTGTTTGCTAAAGTCTCAAAAAAATTAATAACAGTATGCTGTACTTTCTGCTGGTCTTTTGTTAGTAGCGGTTGGGCTCGCAACAATGTTGAAAGAGATAGTGCAATGATTAGAAGGCTTATTTTAGCCATGTCTTTTGTCCTCTGTTAGTTAACAATTTATTTTAATTGGCGGTGGGGCATTTTTCATTGATTACTTTTTCCACCCTGTTGCTTGTTTGATGTCCCATTACTTAGTTTAGTTTGCCCGCTACAACTTGTCGTAAAGATGAAAAGAGTAACAAGTGGTCCGATTTGTGGAAGTTGTTTCACAACGATTAAATTGATCTAGTTTCAATTTTTATACTCCTTCCCATTAACAAAGACTTGTCCGCCAAGCTCTTTAACGTCATAATTCAGCCAGCCTTTATTTGTTTTTTTCCAAGTTTCTATATGCTTTTGGGTAGTTAAAACTGTGTCTGTTGTTTTGCCGTCTCTTTGAAACATTAGTCTTTCCCAGCGTTGTGAAGTATAAACAATTGCACTGTCACCATTAATTTTAATACTGTCAGCAGTATACTTATTACTTAAAGTTCGGTCTATAATACTCCAATCTCTTATTGTGTATTCTTTCTGCTTTTCTCGACTTATAATTTCACCACTTTCGTCATAAATGATAAAGTCTTCAGGAATTAGGTCCATATACAACTCAATGTCCTTCGTTTCAATTGCTTTAACACACTTGTCCAGCTGGATTTGTATTTCTTCCCTTATTTGTGATTCGTTTTCTTTTACTCGGGAGCCACATCCCAGTGTAATGGTGATAATTGATAAGGTTAATCCAAGTTTTAGTAATTCTTTCATGGTAGTCTTTCTGTTTTGATGTTAAATGATAATTCCTTCTGCTACTTTTTACGGTGATTGGTGAACTCCTGTTTTTTAAACTCCATTGCGCCTTTGTAAAATTGACAGTCACTAAAATTTATTTCCATAAATTTATGCAAAGAATGTCAGGACGCTCAGTATACCCATTAGAAACGTACTGAACTTATCTGAAATGCGGGTTTTTTTTTAATAAACTGCATAAATTAATGTATTGCTAATAGCGAAGCCATCATGTCATTAATATTGTGCAATCGGCTCCCTTAGCCGAATACCGTTGCTTCCATTTCGATAAAAGGGTTGGTGATACCTTATACTTGCGACAGGTTTCCATGTAGCCCTCCCGTTCTGGTTCCTGGCGAAGGCTTAAATCGCTTCTCTGGTGTGAATGATCTATTTTCTCTTGCCATAGTTCCCTAATGTAACTGTTATAAATCTCTTTTCAGATTCTTATCCAGTCTTATAGGGGGTTAGTACACCTACAGGATCCTCAACCCGGGCTGTCGCTTCGCGGCCCGCTCACCAACTACGATGCACGGAAGCACCCAACACGATTCGGGAACGTAGCAACACAAATGCACGGAAGCACCCAACACGATTCGGGAACGTAGCAACACAAATGCACGGAAGCACCTAATACGATTCGGGAACGAAGCAACACAAATGCACGGAAGCACCTAATACGATTCGGGAACGAAGCAACACAAATGCACGGAAGCACCCAACACGATTCGGGAACGAAGCAACACAAATGCACGGAAGCATCTAATACGATTCGGGAACGAAGCAACACAAATGCACGGAAATACCTAACACGATTCGGGAACGTAGCAACACAAATGCACGAAAGCACCCAACACGATTCGGGAACGTAGCAACACAAATGCACGGAAGCACTTAACACGATTCGGGAACGTAGCAACACAAATGCACGGAAGTACCTAATACGATTCGGGAACGTGGCAACACAAATGCACGGAAGTACCTAATACGATTCGGGAACGAAGCAACACAAATGCACGGAAGCACCTAACACGATTCGGGAACGTAGCAACACAAATGCACGGAAACACCTAACACGATTCGGGAACGAAGCAACACAAATGCACGGAAGCATCTAATACGATTCGGGAACGAAGCAACACAAATGCACGGAAGTACCTAACACGATTCAGGAACGTGGCAACACAAGTGCGGAGCCTTCCCGGAAAATGGTGGCTTGATCGCTGCCAGAGCAATCCGTAACCAGAGACCAGCAACCAGACACCACTAACCAGCGACTAGCAACCAACATCAACTCTAATAAAAATTTAATCCGCATTCACTCAAAAAAAGTCCTACAAACGTGCCAATCGATTTTGTGTTTCAGCTCTGCGCATAAATATAGTTTTACAAATCGTTGAAAAAAGTAAAACAAACATCACCCCCGGTTGCGTATTAAAGACATAACTAAATACATGTTATGTCTTACAGCAAGACCGCAGACAGTTACGATGGATTCGTACAGCTCTGCTCCGGGTATGGAGGATACAACCCCGGATCGCCCAACCTCACGTTAAGTGCCTTATACGAATTGGCGGGCAAAGCCCGCGATGCGTTGCAGGCCACGTACGTGGCTAAGTCAGCAATGAAAGAAGCCACGAATCAACGGGAGATAACCTTTGCCGGTTTACAAAAACTGGTATCGGGAATTTCCTTTGCCCTGGCCGCCTCAGGCGCCAGTGAACAAACCATGAAGGACATCCGTGTGTTCCTTCGCCAGATGTCGAGCCGGAAGAAAGGCCGGGATCCGATTCCATCGGATCAATCGACAGAGCCTGTGAAGCCAAACAGGCCATTTTCGCAACGCGGGTATGAAGCGATGGCCAACCAGTTTGCCGAGTTGGTGCAAATGGTGAACCGTCAGCCGAACTACCGCCCCAATGAAGCCCACTTGTCGAAAGCGGGTTTGCAGGAAATGGTCAAGCAGCTTCACGGCCACAATCAGGCGGTGCGGGATGCGCGGGCAGCCTTCAGCCACGCACGGGTAGCGTTACACCAGGTGTTTTATGATGACGCCCAGTCGATCGTGGCAACAGCCCGGGCCGCAAAAAAGTACCTGCGCTCGGTATTCGGGCTGAACAGTAATGAGTACAGCCAGGTACGAAAAATTCAGTTTACTAAATCCTATTTGTGATGACCCAGCTGAAAGAACAGTAAAAACCCCGGCCGCAAGACCGGGGTTTTTCATTCCATCAAATTTCTTAGGTCTAACCTATGCTACACCAGCAGTTTGTTCGTCTCCTCCGCATCAATGGTGATGTCGTCTTCGCCCACCTCATCAAACGGATTCTCCAGGTGGTCCTGGATGTTATCCAAACTGACCAGAATGAAACTGTACAAAATCGGCATCACATACTCCAGCGAAGCCGAGTAATCACCAACGGTACTGGCAAAGTAGGGTCCATAGATGATTGGAAACACATAGATGAACACCTTGGAATAGGCGCGCAACGTTACCGGGGTGCGGTAATTGTGAATGATCTTCATGTTGTCAAAGGCGATGATGATCTTGCTCACATACTGGCTGATCCGCGAAATCTCTCCGCTTTGCACGCCCTGGTTCCGCAGCTCCATGGTAAGGAGCGAGAGTTTGGAAAACAGCTGATACATCTGGGTTTCATTTTTCTTCCACTCCGGGTCATGTGTAGTCTTGAACATGTCGCGCATCAGTTTCATCATATCAAAAATGATCACTTTCACGCGGTCGGGCAGATCATTCTCTTTGCTGTTGGTCCAATCGCGGGTGGCATAATACACGGCCACCACGTGGCCTTTGAAATCAGCAAAGCGTTGCAGGGCGGTTTCCCTGCGGGTATAAGCCGAACCGATGGAAAACACCACCGGAAAGACAATGGCTACCCCCACCAGCATGTCGGGGAATTTGGCAATGAAGCCGTAATGGTAGCACAAGTACGTGGAAATCACCGCCAGGGCGGTGATGATGAACGTCTTGTAATTGATGATGAGCGAAAAGCTGCGGAAGATTTTTTTCATAGCGGTAAGGCACTTGAAAATTTCCAAAAAGGAATGAGATTACCAAATGGTTAACAGAATATTAAAACGGATGCAAGCTGAAGTCGATCAATCTTCCAGCACCTCCACTTCCACGCGCACATTCCTGCGTGCATGGTGGCTGTCTTTGTCGTGGATCATGCGGCTGCCGCCCCACGCCCGGATATTGATGCGATCCGAAGCAATATCATTGGCAAGCAACCAGTTTTTAATCACCAACGCCCGCTGGTAGGAGAGTTCCTTGGCGCTGCCGCTGCCCTCCACCACATCGGATGTCAGTTCAAAAAAGTTTTTGCTCGGTCCCATGGTAATGATTTTACCCCGGCTGTTGCCGTTGGTGTGGCCGTGCAACATGATCTTATACTCCGGATTGGAGTTCATGAATTCCAGCAAACGCCCCAGTTCATACTTCGATTCCTGCAGCATGATGGCCGCATCGTTGAAAAAGTACACATTGTAGAGGGTCTCAATATCCCCTTTGTGCAGGCGGGCCAGATCAAACTTGATGATGTAGTGATCTCCGCGCCACTCCATATAAGGCGGCAACGAGTCGGGCTTGAGGGTGGTAAGGTTAAAGTCATGTTGCACTTTGCGGAAGCCAAAGGAAGAGCCGAGCAGCGAAACTTTCCCGGTCTTGTTTTTAGGGTCAATCATGGCGGCCACCTCATGCGCTTTTACTTTCTTGATCAGCCGGCCTACATCCCCGTCAATCACATCCACTTCACCTTCAATGGGCTCGCTGTTGGTGGGGTTATATAAATAGAAAAGCACCATCGCTGCTTTCATGGGGGGCGGTGCCGTTGGCTTCTCCTCCGCCTTTTTTTCTTCCACCGTTACTTCTACCCGTTCGGAAACAACTTGCTGTTGTTCGGACTGCACCACCGTTTCGGTTTTCTTTTCAGCTTCCGGCTCAGGTTTCTTTTCCTCGAGGATAACGTCCGGCTTCACTTCGGCCGGAGGCGGAGTATAGCCTTCTTTCATGATCCGCACCCAGGCATCAGTAAAGCCCCCCGCTTTGCGCGCTTCCAGCATTTTTTGAATGGACTCATCAAAGTTGGTGTAGTAATCCAGGTAGATGTAATAAAACTTGCGGCCCAGGTCATAGCCGTAGCGGGTGTGAAGGCCGGTTTTATTTAACCGTTCCGTATAGGTCTCCATGTATTTTTCCTGCCCCAACCGGTAGGCGGCCACTACGATGTAATAGCCTTTGTTGAGGTACTCGCCTTTGGGGGTGGGTTCGGCCCCGGCAAAGGATTTAGTAGAAAGCAATACAAAAAAGAGCAGCACAAATGCCGTAGCAGGTGCATAGCTTTTCATGGGTATAGCGCGTTTGGTCAACTAAAGATTGTGGAAAAAAGGGAGTTTTGCAATGATGAGCGGTCGATTAGCCGTTCCGGAGTATCGTTCTCAGAAACCCGAACCCATAGCCGGTAAGTTGTACCAGGGCTGCCGGCACGCTGAGCAACGCAACCGGAAGAGACCCCGTGCTGCGCAAACCGTCAATAAAAATCAGCAACAGATAGATGCTGTACAGCGCAAGGGCCACCTTATATAATAGAGTGGCAAACAGCAACAGAAAGGGGAGGCTGAACAACCCGATCAGAAAGAAAGCCGGAAACCAGTGGGTCACTTTAATCTCTCCGGGATGAGCCAGCCCTACCAGCACCCGCCCGCGCCCAAAGTTGGACACCTGTTCAAAAAATTGCCGCAGGGAAGTTCTTCGCTTGTGATACACATAGGCGTCTTCAATCAAGGCAGCGTGAAAGCCGGACTTGCGAATGCGTACACTCAACTCAATGTCTTCCGCCAACCGGTCAAACTTAAAGCCCCCCGTCTTTTCAAATACGGTGCGGTGCATGCCCATATTAAAACTGCGCGGCTGAAAGCCGCTGGCCTGTCCGCCCCGGATACCTCCGGTCGTAAAGAGAGAGGCCATGGTAAACCCCATCGCCTGTTGCAGCAAGGTAAAGTCGGCCCGGCCGCGGTCCGGTCCGCCCCAGGCATCCACCGGGTGGTGACTCATAAATTTTTCAACTGCTTCAAAATAATGCGCGGGGATCAGGCAGTCGCTGTCGAACACAACAAAGTATTCACCGCGGGCATGCGTAAATCCAAAGTTCCTGCTGGGCCCGGGGCCGCTGTTGGGTTTAAAATAGTAGGCGATGGTCAGCTGGTCGGCATACTGTTCATACACATGCCGGCAGGTCTGGGTCGAACCATCCTCCACCAGGATCACTTCAAAGTGTTTGTATGTTTGCGCCACTAAACTTTCCAGCAGTTCCTGCACCTCCTGAGGCCGGTTGTAAACGGGAATGATAACGGAATAACGGGGAAGCATGTGTGTAAAAATAGTCAATCCCCACTACCGTTGCTCCGCATCCCGTTTCCGGTATCCCCATTCTTTTTATACCTTTCTCATCCGGTGAAGGTGGGCAAGCACAGGGAAGTCATATTTCGACAATTTCAATATGACATGTTCTTGTTTGTGAGCGGAGCAGGGTGCAGGTTACAAGTGTGTGAGAGGTTGTTTTAGCAATCTTGCCTACGCTGTTGAAACACTTTGAAAGAAATTGTCATGTTGAGCCTGTCGAAACATGACCTGAAAGATACCTGTCATGTTGAGTTTACCTGCCGAATCCGCCAGGCGGAGTAGGCAGGCCTGCCTATCGGCAGACAGGCTTTTTGAAACATAAATGATAAAACGTGTAATATAGGATGATGCGAATGAAGTTTTTCTTTTTGGTAGCGTTGATCGGGTGCTTGTCTGTACGCGCAACCGCACAAACCGGTGAGTTGCGGGGCAAAGTATTCGATTCGAAAACTTCGGAAGCCCTGCCGTTTGCTCATATCTTCATCAACCTCACCACGCTGGGTACCACCTCGGATGCCCAGGGAAACTATGTGCTCAAAAACCTGCCGGCCGGAGTGCACGAAGTGGTCTTTTCCTTCATCGGTTACACCGGCTATCAAACGAAAGTAACGGTGAAGGCAGGCGAAAGCACCACGCTCGAGATTCGCTTGGTGCCGTTGGAGACGCAACTGGAAACCGTGGTGGTGAGCGGCTCGCGCGATAAGGAATGGGAGAAGCAACTCAAAAAGTTTGAAAAGATCTTTCTGGGCGCAACCCGGTCGGCCAGCACAACCAAAATCAAAAACCCATGGGCACTGGAATTCAAAGAGTCGCAGGTAAACAATGTGGACTTGTTCACGGCCACCGCATCACAACCCATTGAAATTGAAAACAACGCACTAGGGTATCGCATCGACTACCATTTAAAGACCTTCGCCACCACGGCCTCGGGCTATAACATCGTGGGGCAGGTTCGCTTTGAAGAGTTGAACCCGCAGGATGCCAAACAGGCGAAGCTCTGGAGCGACAACCGGGTCAATGCGTATTACGGGTCATTCCGCCATTTGCTTACCGCGATTGTAACCGACCGCGTGGCGGAAGAAGGATTCTATATATATGTCGATAAGAGCGGGTATGAAAACACCCCGTACCGCGCCTCTAACTTCAAATCACAAATTGACAAAACGGTGGACTTGTACTCCACGAAAAATACAGTCACAGCCGGCAAGGGTACGAACGAGTGGACGATCCCGGTAAAGCAACGGTGGGAAGTGCATTACACCCGCGCCCGCACCAACACCAAAACCTACAGCGATGTGGATTATCCGGTTTCGTGGATTCAGGTGAATGGTGGTGTTATTCGCACCACGCAAACGGGCATCGTACTGAATCCGGTAAATGTAGTGTTATCCGGTGCCATGAACGAAGCCCGCCTGGCGGAGATGCTGCCCTACAACTATACTCCGGGTGCCCCACCGCAGGTACCCATCGAGTCGTCCTCGGTGGTGAAGCTCAAGCCCCTGGAAGAGAAGGTGTATCTGCACACGGATAAAGGCTATTATTATCCTGGTGAACGGGTGTGGTTGAAAGCCTTCTTGAATTACCGCGATCCGCAACGGATGGATACGCTCAGCCACGTATTGTATGTTGAACTGGTAGACCCGGCCAAAAAGATCCTTCAGTCAAAAACACTTTTTGTCGATGGCGGATCAGGCGATGGCGTGCTGGAATTGCCGACCTCCCTGCCGGCCGGTATGTATACGCTGCGGGCCTATACGAAGTGGATGCTCAACTATGGCGAGGCCGCCATCTATTACCGGTCGATGGCCCTCTTGAACCTGGATGAAAAGCCTGTGCCCGGGGACAGCTCCGTGCAGTTGATCACGCCCGAATTAAGACTGCACACCAAACGCACTACGTATCAGCCGCGCGAAAAGGTAAAGTTGGAATTTGAATTGCGCGATTCGGAGGGCGTTCCCATTCCGGGTGAGTTTACCGTTTCGGTAACGGATGTGAACCAGGCAGTAAAGGTACCGGCACCCGGCATCATCGATCAGTTTCCAATGTCCGATCCAACAACAGGTTCCTGGTTAACATCCATCCGATATCCGATTGAATCGGGCATCAGCCTGGCAGGAACCTATGTCAATGGAAAAGGAAAGCCGGCCCGCAAGACCATTACCCTGGCACAAAATAAGTATGAACGCCTTGTTCCGTTTGAGACTGATGCCCAGGGCCGGTTTTGGGTAAGTGGTTTGCATTTCTATGACTCGGCCGAGTTGGGGTTCAGGCTGATAGGAACAAAGAAGCAGGAAGGTACGCTCACCTTCCATGCGCGGGAAGTTCCCAAAACGGAATACCTGAAGCCAGCCTTGCCTTTGCAGACGATAAAATCAACACCCTACCTCGTGCGGAAAAACAGCAAGCCCACGGACGCACGTCTGTTGAAGGAAGTGATTGTGGAAGAGACGACCTTGCCAGCCGAAGTCAAAAACAAAGAGCAGATACCTAAAGCCTACGGCCGGGCGGACTTCACCATCACCCATGCCGAGATTGTAGCCTCCAGCCGCACGTCATTGGTGGATGTGTTGGTGGGGCGTGTTCCGGGATTGGTCGTGGTGGGCAATGTGCTGCGCCTGGGGGGTAGCTCCAATTTTATGGGTCCTACTTCTACCGAGCCGATGCTCATCATTGATGGCGTGCAGATCACAGCCGGTGGCGACTCCAACTATAACCGCCTGTTGCAAATAAATCCGGAGATCGTGGAACGTGTGGATGTAATCAAATATGGAGGGGCCGCCATCTATGGATCGCGTGGTTCCAATGGCGTGATTGTGGTCACCACCAAAACGGGCATTGATCAAAAAGCAAATACCGAGTCCTCCTTCTTCCAGACCGTAGTCATTCCAGGGTATGCAGCGCGTGCCACCTTTGATGCGCCCGATTATTCGGTAAAGTCCGATCCGGGTTTCGACAACCGGGTAACTATTCATTGGGAACCCACGGTGCGGATGGATGAGGTATTCAAAACGATTTCCTGTTCCTTTTATGCTGCCGATGTGGAAACCACTTATCAGGTAGAGGTGATTGGGGTTACGGATTATGGAGATCCGGTTCGGGGAACCTTCTTTATCGATATTAAAAAGTAAGTGATGAAAATTTTCTGGACCCTTGTGTTGGTCATGGTGTGGGGAACTACCTTCAGTCAAGCGACTTCGGATGTGGCTACTCTTGACAGTACAATAGAAACCCTGTATGCGGTTATCTCAGGCGAGCCGGGCAGTACCCGCGATTGGCCCCGGTTTAAAAATCTGTTTGCTGCCGAGGCGCGCCTGATCCCTACACGCAAAGATGCAGCCGGCAACCTTACCTGCCAGGCGCTCACGCCCGATGAATATGTGAAGCTGTTTTCAGCCCGCATCGCCACCGGCTTTTATGAACGTGAACTGAGCCGCACCGTGGAAGAGTATGGCACCGTTATCCACGTGTTTAGCACCTATGAAACGAAAGAACAAAAAGCGGGCCCGGTCACGAATCGCGGCATTAACAGCATTCAGTTATTTAAGGATAAAGACCGGTATTACATCCTGTCCATTTTCTGGTGTGCAGAAAGTATGGGCTTCACGCTTCCGGAGAAATACCTACGCTGAGAATGAATAAAAAACTGCTCATTATTTCCGGAACACTGATCGCGCTGATGCTCTTTGTGATCTTTGGTGTTTTGGTCCCTTCCGGGATGTTCAAAACCATTCAACCGCATTATCAGGGTCAGGTTACGAAAGCAACGCTCCCGGTGGCTGGCCCGGAAGACATTACCATTGCTTCGCACGGCATTGCCTTCATTTCTTCCGATGACCGAAGAAACAATCTAAAAGAAACCGACCTCATACCGGGCGCTATTCTGATGATGAATCTGCAGGATACAACGTATACACTCCGCAACGTTACACCCCCGCAGCTCACGGATTTTCATCCACATGGTATTTCGCTGTGGACCAACGAAGCGGGTGAACAGTTTCTCTTTGCGGTCAATCATCAACAACGGTACACCCGGCACACCATCGAGCGCTTTCAGTGGCGCGGTGACAGCCTGGTGCACCTTGAAACAATTCAAGATTCCGCGCTCATGACCAGCCCCAACGATGTGGTAGCTGTGGGCGAGCGAACATTCTATGTAACCAATGATCATGGGCATGGCGAGAAGGGCCTGAACCGGACCCTGGAAGAATATTTGCAACGCTCCATCGCGTATGTGAATTACTTCGATGGTCAGGAGTTTCGGAAAGTAGCCGGGGGGATTGCCTATGCCAATGGCATCAACCGGTCGCGCGATGAAAGTAAAATTTATGTTGCCTCGACCACCGGAAGGAAAATCATTGTTTATGACCGCGATCCGGAAACGGGAAATCTGGAGGTGGCGCAGGAAGTGAACGTAAACACCGGAGTGGATAACATTGAGGTAGACGAAGCCGGTGCCTTGTGGGTTGGATGTCATCCGCAGATGTTGAAATTTGTAGCCCACGCAAGCGATGCTGCGGAGGTTTCACCTTCGCAGGTGATCAAACTCACCCCCAGCGGATCGGGTGAGTTCACAGTAGAAGAAGTTTACCTCAATGATGGCACGCTCTATTCCGGTTCGTCTGTCGGGGCCGTCTATAATAACCGGCTGATTATCGGCTCCGTGTTTGAAAAAAGTATTTTGGTAGGGATTCAAAATTAACACCGCAATGAAGTACCTCTTCGCATTGTTCATGGGCCTGGCCATTTCAGCACCGGCTCAAAAAAATCAGGATCTTACAACCGTTTCCACAAAGCATGCCATCCGATCCTTCAAGGAATTCAATGAATTACTCAGCCTCTCAAACGATGCACATTTTCCGGCAGATATTGAGAAGAACGTGCAATGGTGCGAGCAGGCTTTTGCCAGGCGTGGCTTTACAACAAAGCGGTTGAATACGCCCACTGTACCGTTGCTGCTGGCCGAACGCAAAGTAAAAGCAGCACAAAAAACGGTATTGATTTATTTACAGATCGATGGCCAACCGGTGAACCCTGCACAGTGGGAACAGGAGAGTCCGTGGAAACCCACCCTGAAAGAAAAGGACGGCACCGGTCAATGGCATGCGATTGCCTATGAACGGTTGTATGAAGACCTGAATCCTGACTGGCGCATCTTTGCCCGGTCAACTTCCGATGCCAAAGGTCCCGCCATGGCTTTCCTCGCTGCCCTGGATGCCGCCAACGAATTAAAGGTGGTGCCCAACTACAACCTAAAAGTGATTATGGATTTTGAGGAAGAGTTGGGTTCTCCCAACCTGCCGGCTGCAGTCACAGCTTATAAAACAGAATTGGCGGCCGATCGCCTCATTATTTATGATGGGCCGCGGCATGTAAGCAATCAGCCCACGCTGAGTTTCGGAGCCCGCGGCATTTGCGAGATTACACTCACAACGTTTGGCCCGCGGGTGCCCGTTCACAGTGGCAACTATGGCAACTACACACCCAACCCTGCCTTGCGCCTGGCAAAATTATTAGCCTCGATGAAAGACGATGATGGTCGTGTTGCCATTCCCGGATTCTATGACGGCATTACCTTAACGGAACAAGAGAAAGCCATTCTCAAACAAGTGCCTGATGATGAAACGGAGATTCGTAAATTCCTGGGCATTGCGGCACCCGATAAGATCGGTGATAACTTTCAGGAGTCGTTGCAATATCCTACCCTGAACATCCGGGGCATGGACGCTTTGTTTATCGGGAAAGAAGCGCGCACGCTCATTCCGGCCACCGCCACGGCAGAGATTGATATTCGCCTGGTGCCCAGCAGCGACCCGGACCGGTTGATTGGATTGGTAAAAAAACACATTCAGGATCAGGGTTATTACCTGGTGGATCAAATGCCAACGGAAGAAGAGCGCATGCAGCATCCACGCATAGCCGCGTTCCAATCCAGTTTTTCGTATGCCGCGTTTCAAACGCCCTTCCAATCTGAGACGGGGATCTGGTTAAGCAAGGCGATGGTGCGGGCCTTTGGTAAAGAGCCGATTAAGGTGCGCACGGCAGGAGGTTCCATTCCCATCTCGCCCTTCGTCACTACGTTGGGAATACCTGCGGTGGCCGTTCCCACCGTCAATGCCGATAACAATCAGCATGCTGAAAATGAAAACATCCGCGTGGGCAATTACATCGATGCTGTGAAAACCTTTGTGGCCATCCTGCAAGAGAAACTCTGACTCACTGAATGTGATTTTTATCGATGAACTCTTTGAATGATTTGCGATAGGTATCGCCAATAGGCAGGGAGACCGGGCCGATCTGCACTTCGTTTTTTTGAATCACATCAATGGCATCAAGGGCCACGATGTACGAGTTATGGATGCGGATGAATTTGTCGGCCGGCAATTGTTCTTCCAGCGCCTTCATCCGCTGCAGCGTAATGATTTTTTGCGTGGGAGTGTGGATGGTGACATAATCTTTTAATCCCTCCACATACCGGATTTCATCCAGCCGCACCTTCACCAGTTTGGTGCCGTCTTTAACAAATACAAAAGGAGGTGTTGAGGGAGTTGCCGGTTCGCCATTGGATACCGGCTTGCTTTCTGCATCAAGCCGTTGCGTAATCTTGTCCACACACTTCAGAAACCGTTCGAAGGTGATGGGCTTCAACAGGTAATCGGCCACATCCAGTTCATAGCCTTCGAGCGCATATTCCGAGTAGGCAGTCGTTAGCACCACCAACGGTTTATTTTTGAGCACCTTGAGGAGTGAGATTCCGGTCAGCTCCGGCATCTGAACATCCAAAAACAAAACGTCCACGGATAAGGTGCGCAAGGCTTCCAAAGCTTCGAGGGGATTGGAGAAAGCGTTGAGGAGGTTGAGGGTGGGTACTTTCTTCACATACTCCACCATCAGGTTGCGGGCCAGAGGCTCATCTTCGATGATGACGCAATTCAGTTTCACGACAACGTGAGGGTCAATTGGACGTAATATACATCCTTTTTGTCCTCGGTAGTCAGTTTATACTGATTCGGGTAGCTCAACTCCAGCCTGCGCTTCACATTTTGTAAACCAATTCCGGATTTTTCGTTGGTATCCGGTTTTTCAGGCTTGCTGTTTTCAACAGTGTAAATGCATTCCTTGTCTTTTAACTGGATCGACACCTTCACCCAGGCTTTCGGGTTGTTGTTGCTCACCCCATGCTTGAACGCGTTTTCGAGAAACGTGATGAAGATGAGGGGCGCGATCCACTTGTTTTCAACATCGCCAGTCACCTCGAACGTAATCGGAATTTGGTTATTTAACCGCAACCGCTCCAGGCTCACATAGTTTTGCATGTACTCCAGCTCTTTGCTCACCAGTACCTTGGGATGGTTGGAGTCGTAAATCATATACCGCATCATCTGCGAAAGCTTGGCAATCACTTCCGTGGTGTTTTCCGACTTGGTGTAGGCCAGGTAATACAAATTATTTAAGGTGTTGAACAGAAAGTGCGGATTGATCTGGGCTTTGAGAAAGTTCAGTTCGGAGATCAACTTCTCATTTTCAATTTCCTTCCGTTTGGCTTCCAGTTCAAACCAATCCACGGCAAAGCGTAACATTCCAACAAACAGTACAATCAATAACGTGATGGCAACAATCTGTACAATGAAGAAGTTGGAGTAAAAGAAATCCACCCGATGCGTATATCCGTCAACCAGATAGCGCTGCAGGTGCACCCGCACGGTAAGCAACGCGGCAAAGGGTACGGAGAACTCGAGCAGGTAGCGCCAGAGATTTTTATTTTTAAGAAAGCGGGGCCAGGTAAAGAAGTAATTCAGGTAGGCAATCAGCATCGTAAAGATAAGCTGCAATGAGAGAGACGTAAGCATACGCTCCCAGTCATACCCGCGGCCCTTTTGAAATACGGAGGCCTGGTACAAATTAAAGGACAGGTATACAAACCAGAACGATACGTGAAGGAGTGTAACCCGATTTTTATTGAAAAATGACTGCATGGACCTGTTCGTCTTTCAACGTAACGCCAAAAGTAAGGCCGGGGTTAACAAGGCATTAACATTTACACGGATATTCTACCATTCATCCCAATCGCTCGACCGATGGCCCTGATTTGATCAGATTCGGGTATGTCGAATACCCACGGGGTTAGTCGAACCAAACGCCCCGATGGTCTAATAGCCGCTGTTGGGAGCGAACAAAAAATTTCCTTTGCAGTTTAATACAGTGTCGGGAATAACTACGGGCACAAAACACGCTAATAGCAACCATTGAAATGAAAAAATTACTCCTTATACTACTTACGGTCAGTTTGTCCACCCGCCTGATGGCGCAGGATAATAGCAAAATCACCGGTATCATCGCAGATGCGAAATCCAATCTGCCGGTTGAGTTTGCGACCATTGCCTTAACGGATAATACCGGCAAGACGATCAATGGTACCATAGCCGATGCCAAAGGAAAATTTGTCATTGAGAAAATCGGGGCCGGCACTTACAACGTGGTGATTTCTTTCATTGGCTACGAAACCATTACCAAAAGCAATATTGAATTGGATGGCAAGAAAGATCTCAATTTGGGTACGATTAAAATCAGTGAAGAAGCCACCCAGTTAAGCGAAGTGGTGGTGGAAGGTCAGAAAGACCTGGTGGAAGAGCGCGTGGACCGCACCATTTACAATGCCGAGCAGGATGCCACCACCCGGGGCGGTGATGCCACCGATGTGCTGAAGCGAGTACCCATGCTTTCGGTTGACCTGGACGGAAACGTAAGCTTGCGCGGCAGTTCCAACATCATGGTGTTGATTAACAACAAACCTTCCACCATCATGGCCAATTCCGTGGCCGATGCGTTGAAGCAGATTCCTTCGGATATGATTAAGACGGTGGAGGTGATTACTTCCCCTTCAGCAAAATATGATGCCGAAGGTTCTGCCGGGATCATCAACATCATCACCAAAAAGAATACGCTGGAAGGCCTGACCTTGAACGTGGATGCCGGGGTAGGGTACCGGGGTTCCAACCTTGGTTTGCGCGGTAACTATCGCAGAGGCAAAATGGGTTTTTCACTGGGCGGCTTTGGCCGTTCTAATTATAATATCGAAGGCGCTTTTGAAAATACACAAACCACCCTGGACGGAACGGATGTGTACGAAACCATTCAAAAGGCCGAGAACCGGAGCAATGGAATCTTTGGGAACTATAGCCTCGGGTGGGATTACGACATCAATAAAAACAACTCGATGACGGCTTCCTTGCGGTATGGTGTTCGCAATGGCAATTCCTTTCAAGATCAATTGGTGACACTCCCTTATTTGAATGGAACGTTGGGTGCCGCCAGCTTGCGCGATGTAACCACCAAGGACTTATCGGGCACGATGGATGCCAACTTTAACTATACCCGCCTGTTTGCGAAACCTCAACAAGAGCTGAGCTTTCTGGCAATGTATAGCCGCAATGACCGCAATAATGATTTTACCAATACCCTTTTCGACTATACCACGAACGATATTACCCAGCGCTTCAAAAATGAAAACGATGGGTTGAATGAAGAATACACGGTTCAATTGGATTATCAGACACCCGTTGCCGATAATCAAATGTTTGAGATTGGTGGTAAAAGTATTACCCGCAAGGTGCTCAGTGACTATGCTTACTTTACCGCAGCCGGTTCCGATGGAGAATTCGTTTTGCAACCCAATCAAAATCTTTCCAACCAGTTGAATTATAACCAGGATGTGTTGGCCAGCTACATGTCATACACGTACAGTGCCAAGAATGGCTACAGCCTGAAGGCTGGTGCCCGGTACGAGTACACTATTATTAATGCATTCACCAGAACGGAAGAGGATATTGATATTCCGGAGTACGGAGTGTTGGTGCCCAGCATCAACGCATCCAAAAAGTTAAAGAAAGGAACGGTAAAGGCCTCTTTTAACAGACGCATTCAACGCCCTTCCATCCAGTTTTTGAATCCAAACATTCAGGCCTCCAACCCCTATAGCCGCACGGTAGGAAATCCGGAATTGGATCCGGAGTACACCAACAATTATGAAATGGGCTACAGTACGTTTATTAAGGGTACTTCACTGAATTTTACCGGATTTGTGCGCAACAGCAACAATGCTATTCAGAGTTTGCGCAATGTAGCGGGTGACACCATCGTGACAACCTATGCCAACATTGGTAAAGAGAATGCGTACGGGGGAAGTTTCTTCGCCAATGTGAGTCTGGGCAAGTTGTCGGTCAATGGTGGTGGCGATGTATTTTATGCAGACTTGTCGAACAACGATCCTAATCCGGAGCAAAATGCCAGCAATGCCGGCTGGGTATACAGCGGCCGCTTGTTTGGAGGATATGACTTAGGTAAGGGATGGGCGTTGCAGGCCTTCGGATTCTACCGGGGCCGCAGAGTACAACTGCAAGGCTACCAGGGTGGCTTTGGAATCTACAGCCTGGGAGCGAGAAAGGAATTTAAGAATAAGAAGGGAAGCATCGGTGCGGGGTTGGAGAACTTCCTCGCTCCGTCCATGAAAATCCGCAATGCTACAGAAACGGTTACTATAAGCCAGAACAGTGTTACGGAGATGAGAAACTTCAGCTTCCGGATCAACTTCAGTTACCGCATTGGTAAGATGAGCTTTGATCAGCCCAGAAGAGGCCGTTCGGTGAATAATGATGATTTGAAAGAAGGTGGCGATGGCGGGGGCATGGATAATGGGGGTGGTAACATGGGCGGTGGTATGGGCGGTGGCAGTGGCCAGCCCCAGCAACGCGGCAACCAGCGTAACGCTGCGCCTGCAGCCGTAGTAGTGCCGGCAGCTGCGGCAGCCGTTGATCCGAATGCTACTGTTAAAGCAGACGGTAATTGGGAGTATACAGTAGAGTCACCACAAGGAGCGAATGGAGGAACAATTAAGATCACGAAAGAGGGTGAAACCTACAGCGGAGTAATTATCAATGCTCGTTTCAACCGCGAAACTTCGCTTAAGAATATAAAAGTGACGGGCAACGAGCTCAGTTTCTCCTACGAGGTGAGCTTCGGTGGCAACACCAGCGAAATTCAAGTGAAGGGAATAATCACGGGCGACCAGTTTGCCGGAACGACAACCATGCAATTTGGTTCCTTCCCGATGACGGCCAAGCGGGCGCAATAGAAAGTAAGATTTTGGGTTAGGGTGTTTGGGTAAAATGCCGGATCGAAAGACCGGCATTTTTTATTTATACCCTACTCAGGACACGCTCACTGAAGCCGTACTACGACAAATTGCTAACGGCCTTATTCCTTCGCTTCTTTAACATCAATTCCTAATTCATCCAACTGCTCTTGTGAAATGGTTGATGGTGTATCAATCATCATGTCGCGGCCGGCATTGTTTTTGGGGAAGGCAATGAAATCGCGAATGGAGTCGGCTCCACCAAACAACGAACAAAGCCGGTCGAAACCGAACGCGATTCCTCCGTGGGGAGGCGCTCCGAATTCAAAGGCATCCATTAAAAAACCAAATTGCTTTTTCGCTTCGGCCTCACTGAAGCCAAGTTTTGTGAACATCAACTGCTGTGTAGGCCGGTCGTGTATCCGGATGGAACCACCACCCACTTCGGTGCCGTTAATCACCATGTCGTAGGCATTGGCCCGTACCTGGCCCGGTTGGCTGTCGAGTAAATGTAAGTCTTCCCGTTTGGGTGATGTAAACGGGTGATGCATGGCATGCCAGCGGTTGGTTTCTTCGTTCCACTCCAGCAAGGGGAAGTCAATCACCCACAGGGCTGCAAATTTATTCTTGTCACGCAAGCCCAACAGGTCACCCATCTTCAGGCGCAACTCATTCAATGCCTTTTGTGTTTTTGTACGTTCACCGGAAAGGATCAACAACAAGTCACCCGGTTGGGCGTTGAATTTCCCGGCCCACTTCTTCAGGTCCTCACCCGAATAGAATTTGTCAACCGATGATTTGAACGAACCGTCTGCTTTGCATTGAACATACACCAACCCCTTCGCACCGATCTGGGGTTTCTTCACAAACTCGGTTAATTCATCCAGTTGCTTGCGGGTGTATTCGGCACAGCCCTTTGCACAAATGCCCACCACTAACTCTGCACTGTCAAATACCTGAAAGCCTTTGCCCTGCGCCAGGTCATTGAGTTCTTCAAACTTCATTTCAAAACGCGTGTCCGGTTTATCAGAACCATAGGATTTCATCGCCTCGGCATAGCTCATGTGGGGTACAGCCGGCAGGTCGATCCCTTTAACATGTTTGAATAAATGGCGAACGAGGCCTTCGAACGTATTGAGGATATCCTCCTGGGAGATGAATGCCATCTCACAGTCGATCTGCGTAAACTCCGGTTGCCGATCGGCCCGCAGGTCTTCATCGCGAAAACATTTTACAATCTGATAATACCGGTCAAACCCAGAAACCATCAGCAGTTGTTTGAACGTTTGAGGCGACTGTGGAAGTGCATAGAACTCACCGGGGTTCATGCGCGAGGGCACCACGAAGTCACGGGCCCCTTCCGGGGTGGATTTTATCAGAACGGGTGTTTCTACTTCGATAAAGTTCAGGCCATCCAGGTAGACTCGGGTTTGCTGCGCCATTTTATGACGCAACTGTAAATTCTCGCGGACGGGGTTTCTGCGCAAGTCCAGGTACCGGTATTTCATGCGCAGGTCATCCCCGCCATCGGTATTGTCTTCAATGGTAAAAGGGGGAACCTTGGATGGGTTCAGAACTTCCAGGCTGCTCACTTTTATTTCAATGTCCCCGGTGGGCATTTTATCATTTTTGGAAAGCCGCTCCACCACGGTTCCCTGTACTTTCAACACATACTCGCGTCCAATGCTGCGGGCCAGTTGCAGCGTGGGGGCGTCTGTTTTACCTTCTTCCAAAAAAAGTTGTGTTATTCCATACCGGTCGCGCAGGTCAATCCACAGCAAACTGCCCTTATCGCGGGTACGTTGTGCCCAGCCGGTAAGCGTCACCGATTTATTGACATCGCTCAGCCGCAGTTCACCACAGGTATGAGTTCTTAACATGGTAAAATCCTTAAATTTGGGCGTGCAAATTAATAAGGTTACACGTTATATAGTGTGCCTTTGGCTATTTTCGTTTTTGAAACGCTATGAGCAAGACCCTCCTTTTCCTGTCGATCGTCAGCCTTTTTGGTTTTACACCCACCAAACTCATTAAAACAAAAGTGGCTGAGGGAATAACCGTATCCTTACCTAGGGAGCTTTCACCCATGACGGTGGAAGATATCGTGCAGCGTTATCCTTCGGTACGCGCACCCCTGGCAGCGTATACCGATGTGAACCGCACCCTCGACTTCAGTGTCAATATTTCGGCTACCCATTGGCCGGATGGTAATTTGGAAATGGCACAGCAATTCTTCAAGTCCAGCATCTATAGCTTTTATGATCGGGTGGATATGATTGATGAAGGGGTTCATGAAGTCCATAAAAAGAAGTTGGTATTTCTGGAGTTCGAATCGCGTGTGAATGGCAATAAGATGACCCTCGGTGAGCAGCAGCCGGTGTATCGATACACCTACATCCAATACCTGGTGGAGCCGGATCGGACCTTGGTTTTTTCGTTCAACTGCCCGAAAGCTGTCCGCGAAGATTGGCAAGCCACGGCCCGCGCCATGATGAAGTCCGTCCGAATCCGGTAAGCATGGAGTTGTTTACCGATGCGTACTTCATGCGCGAAGCATTGAAAGAAGCCCGCAAAGCGTTGGCATTAGGAGAGGTGCCGGTGGGGGCGGTGGTGGTTTGTCAAAACAAAATCATCGGCCGGGCGCACAATCAAACGGAGCAACTCACCGACTCTACCGCGCACGCAGAAATGCTGGCCATCACGGCTGCTTCCAATTATTTGGGATCCAAGTACCTGAATGAATGTGCCTTGTATGTAACGCTCGAACCGTGTGTCATGTGTGCCGGAGCCTTGCATTGGGTGCAGTTGCACCAATTGATTTTTGGTGCGGCCGATGTGCAACGCGGCTACTCGTTGGTGGCAAGCCCGCTGCTACACCCACGCACGGAGGTTAAGAAAGGTGTAGGCGAGGCGGAGAGCAAAGTATTGTTGCAGGAGTTTTTTAAAAAGCTAAGAACCTAGCATGAAGATCAGTGAACGGGTTGAAGCACCGTTCATGGGGTGCCAATAAAAAAAGCTACCGGTCGGGTAGCTTTTCAATTTCATTTCGTCCTGATCAGGCTTCCTTTGCCTTTTTGGCTTTGGCAGCCTTGTCATCAACCTTTTTCCCGTTTTTATGCTCGCCTAAAATGATCACATCTTTGGTCATTTCGTATTGTTTGGCAGCTTGCATCATAGCCTGGTAGCTATCGCGGATTAAAATGGTACCGGTCTTTGCACCCTTGTTACGCACTTCCAGCCAAAATCCGTCTTTTTTCTTTTTAGGTAATACAGGAGGTCTTCCCATGATTTATTGTGTTTTAGCGTTAAAATGAGCTTTTTTGACTACACTTCTAACCAAACTTTGGGTGTTTTGGTTCAGAAGCCGCAAAGGTACCAAATTTGTGCCAATTCTCCACGAGAAGGGCAAAGCTGCCTACCGGAGATAGTCCGGAATTGAAACCCCTGCCTTTAACATCGGATCGGGAATTAAAGTCTCTCGCTGCAGGTGCAAGGGTTGAACTCCTGCCCAGACATCCAATGCATAATCTTCGTCATCGTCTTTGGGTGGGCCCACCCGCACTTTGGCCGATACCTCTTTGATTTCGAAGGCAAGTACCATCGTGGCCTTCCACTCATTATCGGTTGGTTTGCGCACATCGTCCCAGCGACCGGGGCACATTTTATTGGTGAATACCTCCAGAGCGCGGTAGAGTTCCGCTTTGTCGGTTACGGGTTCCGCGGTGCTAAAGAGCACCACCGACCGGTAATTCACAGAGTGATGAAATGCAGACCGCGCCAGCACCAGCCCATCGATCAGGGTTGTACTGATGCAAACCGGCAATCGTTTTTGTTGCAGCTCGCGCATGTAATTACTTCCAACAGAACCATGGATATAAAGCTTGTTGCCAATGCGGCAAAATCCGGTGGGTAGTTGAAAAGGTTGATTGTCTTTGATGAAAGCGACCGTGCACACGAGGGCCTCGTCCAAAATCGAATAAATGGTGTCCTGATCGTAGCTACCGCGTTTGGCAAGCCGGGTGATTTTGGTTTTATCAGTAATGGGAAAGGAAGGCATATTATTTTATTTTGATAATCAGTTTACCAAACTGGGTGGCCGCTTCCATGCGTTGAAACGCCTCGTTGATTTGTTCCAATGGATAAACCTGATCCACGATCGGCTTTATATTCCGGCTCTCCAGTAAATCCAGCATGGATAAAAATTCATCGCGGGTTCCCATGGTGGTGCCATGGATCGAGAGTTGCTTCCAATAAAGCGCGCGTGTGGATAGATCAGGAATGTTCCCTGCCGTTCTGCCAAACACCGCTATGCGGCCTCCGGGGGCCATGATGTCTGGCAGTTGTGAAAAGGTTGATCCACCGGCACTGTCGATCACGATATCAAAGCCGCCTCCTGCTTTTAATGCTTGCTGAGTCCATTCAGGATCGTTGTAATTAAATCCCTGGACGGCACCCAATTCTTTTGCCCGTTTCAACTTTTCCTCGGAGCCGGACGTAACGTAAACCCGGGCCTGATACGCGAGCGCAAATTGAAAAGCCCACAACGCTGCGCCTCCACCAATTCCGGTGATCAATACTTTTTCTTTTGCCCGCAGTCGCGCTTTGGAAAATAAGGCGCGGTAGGCCGTTAAACCGGAAAGCGGTACGGCCGCGGACTCCAGGAGCGAAAGGTGTTCTGGTTTTTCAAACACCTGGTTTTTAGAGATTACCGCATAATCGCTGAAGGTTCCGTTATCCGGGAAGCCGAGGATTTTGAATGAATCGCCTTGTACGACCGGATTATTGCCCCAATTTAAACTGGGATTGATAATTACTTCAAGCCCCACTAACAGGGGGTCCGCATCTTCACCCACATCTTCGATCACCCCGCAGCCATCCGAACCCAGAATGATTCCTTGGGTGGGGGTTGTCTGTTCTTTCTGGATCCACAGATCACGGTGATTTAAACCAGCGTAGTGAAGCCGTACCACTACCTGATCTTTGACCGGTTTCGGTTTTTTTATCGCCCGAATTTCCAGCGGTTGGTTTTGCTGGGTAAAGAACGCACCCCTCATGAAGCAATTCGAATTACTTTACAGGAACATGAAAGTTCCAGTTGTATTTATCGGGTTCATGGCCCATACGAATGTCATGCAATCGTTTCTTCACCCGCTGCTGAAAGCTGGAACTGCTATCGGGCGGAAGGGAATAATCTTTCCCTCCGATGTTAATGGTGGCAATTGTTGAAACAACCGCAGCCGTACCCACGCCAAACGCCTCGGTAAGCGTACCTTTTTCAAACCCGGCTTTTAATTCAGCCACACTTATTTTACGGGCTTCTTTGGGCATGCCCAGATCATCGGCCAAGGTTAATATCGAATCGCGGGTAACACCATCTAAAATGGCGGACGTGAGTTGTGGCGTTACTAATTTTCCATTCAGCACAAACATGATATTCATCGCCCCCGATTCATCGATGTATTGGTGATCACAGGCGTCCGTCCAAATGATTTGATCAAAGCCTTCCTGTTTGGCTAACTGGGTGGGATAAAATGCACCGCCATAATTGCCGGCACACTTGGCAAATCCGGTTCCACCTTCCGCAGCCCGTACATAATGCGATTCCACTTTTACCCGAACCGGTTTAGAAAAATAAGGCCCGACCGGGCTCGTCAACACTACAAATTTATACTCATCAGAAATCTTGACACCGAGCCTGGACTCCGTTGCAAATACAACCGGTCTCAAATACAAAGCGGATCCTTCGGAAGTGGGAACCCACTTGGCATCGGTAGCAACGATGGCCGCCAGACTTTCGGTAAACATTTCTTCGCTGATGGCAGGCATGCACATTCGTTCCAACGAGCGGTTCAGTCGCTGATGATGCCGTTGAATGCGGAAGATCACAATTTCACCCTGCTTGTTTTTAAAGGCTTTCATTCCTTCAAAGATGGATTGTCCATAATGCAACGCCAGGATGGCCGGAGTCATGGGGAGTTCACCGAAGGGTACGATGGCCGGTTGGTTCCATTTTCCTTCCCGGTAGTCGGCCACCAGCATATGATCCGAAAGATAGGTTCCAAATCCCAGGTTATTGAAATCAACCGAGGTGAGGCGCGATTTGGAGATGCGTTCTACAGAGATTTCTGTCATCACATTCATTCTTTTTTGATTTGGGTGGAAGGTATTAATATTTTCTTTTACGTGGTAATACGGAAACCAATTTCAGGGGGTATCGATCAGCCTGCGGTGGTAGTTGACCTGACCGAGGTGATACCCCAGGTGTACGGCCAAGTGAATTAAGAAGTATTCGGTGGTAGTCTTTTCCTTGAACACGAGCACCGGGTATTCAGCCGCCAAGGCATCCGCATGTACTGTGGGTAATACGTTTTGGATCATCTCAAGGGTGGCCTCAATTTTTTGAATCAACTCCTTTCTGGGAATGTTCTTGAGAGCAAACTCCGCATCGCGGTCGCGGACATACCCCGTTTTTCCGAGGATGGCACCCACATAGGCATTCAAATTACCGACCAGGTGCAAGCAAAGATTACCTGCGGAGTTGGCAATGTTCTTTTCCACTTTCCAAATGGATGATTCCTGCTGATACAGTTCCAATTCGGATTTTAGTTTTTGGAGATCGCGCGTGATGAGCGTGGTTAATACGTGAGGGACCATGGGTTACGATTTAATGGATCGAATGATCTCAACAATTTTTACAAGGTGATGATCGTCATGCTCAGCATCAAACCAGGCAAGGTCCACCGGTGTCATGGGCACCTTTAAGCGGGGGTGGATGGAAGCTTTGGTTAAATCGGAAAGGCTCAGGTGTTGATATTTTTCCAGGTTGATCGACCGGTTTTTTTCAAAGAGCGCCAACACAGTGTCAATGGACCAGGGATTATAATTCTGGGGTTCAAAAACAGCCGGTGACATCACCGGCACGCCTGCTACCATTTCATCGAGGCGCTTGTTGGCGATGGCATCCACCTCGGCCAGATGACCAATGTTTTCTTTTATGCTCCATTTTCCATTCAGTTTGTACGAAAGGACTGAATCCTCCATCCCCTGAATATGATGTTGAATACGCACCCGGGTGCCTTCCAACCGAACTAAGAAGTAAGGCAATAGCTCAGGGGCATAACCAAACTTCAGCGAGCGTTCAAACCAGGGTACTTGGGTCATGATAAATCCAATTGCATTTTTATATCGCTTCGTTTATAAGGTCCGTCCAGGGGTACTTCGAAGAAGCCTAATTTACGATAAAGCGTAATGGCCGGTACCAGTTTTGTATTGGAATAGAGAATAATAGTCTGGGCCTGGAGTTGCCGGCACTGCTCAATGGCGGCTACAGCCAATTGTTTTCCGATCGATAATCCATGGTGCGATTCATCCACCGCCATTTTAGTAAACTCGTAGATACCCGGTTCAACCCATTTTAAAGCAACTGTACCCACAATGTGCCCCTCGTATTCAGCCATGAGAATTCTTCCTCCGGGTGCCAGGATATGATCCTGCGGTTTTTGCAAGACAGCGATGTCCACCGCTTCCATCCAAAAATATTTTTCAATCCACTGACGGTTCAGGCGTTCAAAATGAACCTGATGGGATGGCTCGTAGTCAATAATCTTGACCGTCATGCTACCGCGAAAATTTCAACCCTTTTACAACGGTCATCAGCCAGGTGGGTCCGCTGCTTTTCAGGTGATACCCACGGTTAACGATGTAGATTCCGGCAATCGTAATCAGAATGGCAATACCAATCTGAAGATTCAATTTCTCCTCGAGGATCAACCAGCCAAGCACCACCGCCACGATCGGGTTGATATACGCATACAGCGACACCACCGTCATCGGTAATTTCTTAATCGCATACGAATAACAAACATACGCGGCCATGGAACCGATCACAATGATGTAGAGTAAAGCATAGCCAACCTCCGCAGTCCAACGTATGGCTACGTAATTATCAAATGCGAGGCTGAGCGGGATGAGCGCTACCGCGCCAAAACTCATTTGCAAACCGGCACCTAGAAAGGGATCAGTATTCTGATTTTTCTTTTTGATCCAGACGCTGCCAAGTGCCCACGAAATATTTCCTGCAAAGGTGATGACAATGCCAAAGATGTAAAGTGGATTGGTGAATTCATTTAAATGTTCGCTAAAGATCATAATGATGCCGGTTAGCCCGATCGCCAAACCCGAAAGGATTATCCAATTAGGCTTTTCATCTTTCAAAACAATGACGTTAATCAGAATCGTCCATACCGGCATGACCGAGCAAATCACGGCTGCTAACCCACTGGAGATATACACTTCGCCCCAACCCACCATGCTGGTACCCAGCGTAGTCATTAAGACGCCACTCACCGCCTGATTGAATAAGGTCTTGCGGTCGGGCCAGGTTTGTTTGCCGAGCGTCAACATAAAAAGTACCAACAGGGGTCCGGCTACGGAGAACCGGATCAGCGAAAAGAGAAAGGGCGGAAATTGCGTTACCCCAATGCGCAAGGCCAAGTAGGTAGTTCCCCAAATAATGCAAACAGCGGCCAGGGCCAGGTAGGCGAGAAGTTGATTTTCGTGGGTTCGGGAATTCATGCGACAAATTTTGGTGATAAAACGAAAAAATAACAGTTTCAGTTTTGTTTATTTTAACCATATCAGTTTAGTTTGTAGGTATGGAAAGCGAACACCTTTATGTGGATGTAGCCAGCCGCATAGAATCGTTGATTGAAAAAGGAGCGTTAAAGATTGGCGACCGGCTGTTGTCGGTACGCATGCTGAGCAAGGAGCAAGGGATCAGTTTAAGCACAGCCTTTCAGGCGTACTATCATCTGGAAAGTAAAGGGCTGATTGAAGCCAGACCCCAGTCGGGGTATTACGTAAAATTTTCTCCGTCAACCGTGTTCAGCATTCCAGCCCGCAGCGAACCTTCGGACGAAGCAAGGCCTGTCACCCTTGACGAGATGATCAGCAGTGTCTATTTTGATTTGCGCTCACCCAAGCTCACTTCCTTCTCGCTCAGCGCTCCGGATCCCAGCCTGTTGCCGGCTGCTAAAATATCGAAATCAGTGGTGCATGCGCTGCGGTCTTCGCCCGATCATTGTCTTGCCTATGAGCATATCCAGGGCAATGAACTTTTACGCAAACAAATTGCCCGGTTGAGTTTTAACTGGGGAGGAAGCTTAAGTGAAGACGATGTGGTGGTGACTGCCGGCTGCATGGAAGCTTTGTCTTTTTGTCTGAAAGCGGTGACAAAACCAGGGGATGCCATTGCCATTGAGGGTCCAACGTTCTATGGAATTTTCAGAGTCATACAGAGTTTAGGCTTGAAGGTGGTGGAGGTGCCTACCGATCCGTCTACCGGCATTGACATTGATTACCTGGACAAGGCCATTCCCAAATTCAAGATTAAGGCGTGCTTGTTTGTGTGCAACTTCAACAACCCACTCGGGAGTTGCATGCCGGATGATCGCAAGAAGCGGTTGGTGGAGATGCTGGCCAAGAAAGAAATACCCCTGATTGAAGATGATATTTATGGCGAGCTGTATTTTGGTAAAGCCCGCCCGAAAACCTGTAAGTCGTTTGACAAGAAAGGATTGGTGTTGCATTGTGGTTCCTTCTCAAAGTCGTTGGCACCGGGCTATCGCATCGGGTGGGCGGTGCCAGGAAAGTTCAAGGATTCGGTGATTGGGTTGAAACGCATGAATAATGTTGCCACCAATACGTTGGCGCAGGCAGCCATTGCCCATTTTCTGCAGAATGGCCGGTACGAATTGCACCTACGGAACTTACGGAAGGCACTACACACACAATGTCTTCGGTATACCCAGGCCATTGCAGACTATTTTCCATCGGACATCAAAATCACACAACCGAAAGGTGGTTTTGTACTGTGGATTCAAATGAATAAAAAAGCGGATGGGTATAAACTCCATAAACGGGCACTAAAATCAGGCATTGGCATTGCTCCGGGTCAGATCTTTTCTTCCACCGGACAATTTCAAAATTACTTCCGCCTGAGTTATGGAGCTCCCTGGAGTGACAAAGTGGAAAAGGGATTAAAAACGTTGGGCGAATTGATCCGTACACTCCATTAAATAAAAAGAGCCCACCAAAGGTGAGCTCCTTATAAATTAATAGACTCGGGTATAATTATTTTCCTTCCTTCAACTTAGTAAGTTCAGCCTGATATTGTGGTAAGAATTGTTTTTGATCTTCCGGGATGTTTTTAAGGGCCAGTTCCCAATATTTGATGGCATTCTTGGTATCGCCCAGAGCGGTATAGCCTCGGGCTAAGCCCACGTTCGGAGTAAATTTCTCCTGGGGGTTTTTCTGTGCATTGTACTTGAATACTTCCATGGCTTTTTCTTTCTGACCGGCATTCAATAAGCTTCGACCATACAGATGTACATTTTGTACGGTAGCCGTGGGGTGTTTAATAGCTTTATCCATTTCTGCATTGGCTTCCGTTGTGCGACCGAGTGCCTGTAGAATGGAGGCGCGCGTTTGAAGGGTCGTAAAATTTTCGACACCAATAAATGGATTGCTTACCGACACATCCACCCAGGTAAGTGCTTCTTCCAGATTTATTTTATTCTGCGCACAGAACTGCGCTGCGGTAATCCAGTTTTCCTGCTTAAAGCCAAGCGACCCTCTTAGTTCTTCACGCATTTTGGATACGTAGATTTCGTTTACGTTAGGCACCTCAATGGTGAAGGGAATTCTCTTCTTTTCCCAACGCAAGTAGGCTTTGGTGGACGTGGGAAGGCGATCTTCAAAGCCATAGGTCAACCACTCTTTATACGGTGCTTCGAGCGGCATGACATCCACCCGCAGCGCGTCTTCCTTTGGATCATAGAAATAACTACCCCAGCTGGATGAGTTCTTTGAGAATATCCAGGTATAAGGTCCTTCTTTTGCAGCTGCCAGAAAAAGGCCATAGGTACCGGCTTTCAGTTCTTTGCCTTCAATCTTTACATCGTGCGAAACGGTAATGGTTGTGTTTTCATTCGCACCGGCACGCCAAGGGGCCGCTTTGGAAGGGCCGAAACCCTGATCAATAAAACCATAATGTACTACCTCGCCCCAGATTTTACCGGAGCGATCTTCACCATCAGGGCCATGCACATCCGGACTGCTGTACGCAATGGTCACTTCAACCGGTCCAATGTATTGAGTTACTTTCGATTTTTGATTTCCCCCGCTGGGAGGAGTACTTAACGTCTGTGTCCAGGCAATACCCGAGCAGAGAATGAGCGTGACAAGTGTTGATAGTCTTTTCATAGTGTGATTAATTATTTCCGGAGTTATAAACATGGTTAAACGACTTTTGATGAGGTTCGGCTAATGCAAGGTGGGGTATTTTTATCAGATTTTAGATTGAGCATTTTCGGGTACCAACATCCGAATTGAATTCGGTTGGATCTGAATCTTGAATTCCCGCGCTGGGGGCATACCTTCACCATCCACGTGAAAGGGCATTGCGCGACTAAAGGTCAATGAAATATTTTTGGCTTGCCTGATCATGACATACGAAGAGGTTTGCAATCGGCCGGTGAACATTTTCCTGGCAAAATCAATGGACCGGAGGAGTGGGACTTTACGCACCAGACTGACATCCAACCACCCATCGCAAACGGAAGCATGGGGCGCAATGCGCGCGTTGTTGCCAAACTGTGAAGAGTTTGAAAAGGCCAGTACAAATACAGGTTGCCTGAACTTTTTTTGATCAATCCAACCTTCGGCTTCAAACTCCGGGTAGCTTAGGAATTCCCGCAAGACCAATTGGCCATACCCCAGCAATCCGCGCCTGCCATTTTTACCAAACAAGTTGGCCACATGCCCATCAAATCCAATCCCCGATACATTCAAGGAGAGCTGGTTGTTGATGGTAAAAGAGTCCATCGAAATGATGGTCCTTGAATTTAGATAGGCAAGTGACTTTTTGAAAGGAAGCGGGATCCCTAAATGCCGGGCCAGTCCGTTACCAGAACCAGCCGGCAGGATACCCATCGCTTGTGGGGTATGTGCGACCCCCTTTGCCACCTCGTTTACGGTGCCATCACCTCCCACAGCAAAAACGATTTCATAGTGGTGCGATTCGGCTGCGGCTTTCGACAACTCCATTGCATGACCCCGGCCTTGGGTAAATTCAAGCGTGGCCTCAAACCCTAACTCGGCACAGCGGGTGAGGATCCGGCCTTCTATTTTTTTGTTAAATCCCTGCCCGGAAAATTTATTGATAATGAAAAGGACCTTCTTATTTTCGTCCATGGTTTAAGCGATCCGCAAAGGTAAATACTCTGGTATGGAATTCAGGAAACGCAAGATTAAGTTTAAAGCCTGGGATCAGGAAAGCCGGTTGTTAATGCGACTGAACAGCATCGATTGCAACAAAGGGGAGTTAGTGAAAAGGGATCATGTCTTGCTTCAATTCACCGGGCTGTACGATCGGGAAGGGGAGGAAATCTATGAAATGGATGTGTTGATGATTTCCCTCGAAAAATTTGTTGTTTTTTGGAACGAGACCAAGAACGGCTGGTATTACTCACCCATCAAAGATGATCTCGGACAAAGGCCCTTCCATGCGATGGAAGCAGAACGAATGAAACGGTTCTGCAGTTATTTTGAACTACAAACTAATTAGCAAGTTTACCCTGGATGTAACTGACGGCCTGTCCGATGGTTTGCATTTTTTCGGCATCATCATCTGGTATTTTAATATCGAAGGTTTGTTCAAACTCCATCACCAGTTCGGCATAGTCCAACGAGTCAATACCTAAATCTTTGACAAAGCTTGCATCGGGAGTTATTTCGGAGTCGGGGATGCCTAATTTTTCTTTAAGGATGGCATGAACCTTTTTTTGAACGTCCTGCATAGGCTTAGATCGTGCTTCAAAGCTAAGAATCTTTCGGAATTAAAACCCTTTGCCGGTTCAAGTTTAAAACCGCAATAGAAATTCTGTCCCCTCGCCCAAGGTGGACTTAACGGTAATATTTCCTTCGTGCTGGCGCATAATTTGTTTGGACAAACTAAGGCCAATTCCGGAGCCGGTCTTTTTCGTAGAAAAGAAGGGAATAAAAATTTTCTCCAGCGCTTCTGAATCAATGCCTGCCCCGTTATCCTTTACCGAAATAACAGTGCGTCCTTTTTCATTGGCGTAAGCTTTCAGTTCGATTCGTTTCTCGGTGTGCTCGTCAAAAGCCTGAATGGCATTCTTGATCAGGTTGATGAGCACCTGTTCAATCATCGTTTTATCGGCCAGAATGAAAAGGTTGGGCGGAGTTACCTCAACAACAATGGCAATACCGTTGTCAGCTAATTCCTTTTTGTGCAGCAGCGCCAGTTCATCCAGCAGTTCTTTTACTGGCACTTCGGCCAGCTTGGGTTTCGGGATGTGCGTCAGATTTCTGAATTCTTTAACAAATTTAATCAGCCCGGCACTACGCTTGCTGATGGTTTGCAAGGACAGGTACATATCTTCCAGATCCTCTTTTTTTAGAGATGTGTCGGTAGGCCGGTCGATCCGGTGTTTCAAGTCCTCTTCCACGATGCCGGCCAGCGATGAAATGGGCGTAACTGAATTCATGATTTCATGGGTGAGCACCCGCACCAGGTTTTGCCAGGCTTCCATTTCCTTCTCTTCCAACTCGCTTTGAATGTTGCTCATCGAAATGAGCTTCACCTCTTCATCCCGCAAGGTTAGTTCAATGGCAAAGACAGAGAGTTGAACGGTCTCATCACCAAATTTCAGTCGCAGCAGTTCACGTCCACCGGTTTTTAGTTTTAGGAAGGTCTCCACCAGCGACTCGCTTACATCTTTCAAATCTTCAACCCGGTCGGCTTTGTTGATCCGCAACAGTCGCTTGGCCGCACTGTTCATGATCTGAATAGTACCATCACGCTTGAATGTTAAAAGCCCGATGGCGACATGTTGAACAATGTTCTTGAAAAATTGATACTCCGAATCTTTTTCGCGTCTTGTAATGCGCATTTTAGCCAGGGCCTCGTTCAGTTCTTTGTGTAGTTTTTGGATGCTGGGGTCGGTGCTGTCGGTTTTAAAACTTTGCGACAAATCATCGAAACGGATCGAATCGAGAAAGGACGCCATGTTTTCATTTGACGACTCCACCACTTTCATCAGTTGCATGAGTTGAAAGCCGATGGCGCCCAGCAAGGCAACAAGGGCAATGTAATTGCGATCGGTGGAAGCCATCATAAAGGCAAACACAATCAGGGTAGCCAGTAGAATGCCCACCCGAGTAACCAGAGGCGATCGCCAATTAAAGTCCATATTTTTCCATCCTGCGATACAAGGAAGCCCGCGTTAAGCCTAGCTCCTCAGCCGCTTTGGAGATATTGCCATTGTGTAATTGAATGGCTTTCACAACGGCTGCCTTTTCCACTTCATCCAGGTTCAACGAATCGGTGGTGTTGGCATCAATGCCTTTCCGGCTAAAGAGAAAATCACTTTCCTGCAAGGTTGCTGAATCGGCCATGATTACCGCCCGTTCAATGGCGTGTTGCAATTCCCGAACATTTCCCGGCCAGGGATATTTCTTTAGTTTGTTCATGGCCTCTGCTGAGATGTTCAGGACTTCCTTTCGGTATTTCTTGGCGTAATGATGTAAGAAGTGATTGGCCAACATGGGGATGTCGTCCACACGATCGCCTAGTGGGGGAATGGTTATTTCTACGGTATTGATTCGGTATAAAAGATCCTGACGGAATTTCCCTTCTTTCACCATTTGGGCCAACGGCATATTGGTGGCACAAATTAACCGGATGTCTACCTCCAGGGATTGATTTGAGCCCACGCGTGTAACCTGTCGCGATTGGAGTGCACTCAATAACTTACTTTGTAGGTTTAGACTCAGGTTACCGATTTCATCCAGGAACAGCGTACCTCCATTGGCCAGCTCAAATCGCCCGGGCCGATCTTCGCGGGCATCGGTAAAGGCGCCCTTTTTATGACCGAACAATTCACTTTCAAATAAGGTTTCGGTAATGGCCCCCATGTCTACGGCTACAAACGAATTATCTTTCCGCATCGACTTTTGATGAATGGCCCGCGCCACCAATTCTTTACCGGTTCCATTTTCGCCCAGGATCAGCACGTTGGCATCGGTTTTGGCGACCTTGTCAATCAATGCAAATACTTCTTTAATGGCGCTACTTTGCCCAATGATGTCGCGGAACGGTTGACTGATTTGTTCCTCCAACATCTGCTTGGCTTTGCGCAGTTTGTCAACCTCGTTGTATGATTTTTTTAACTTGATGGCTGTGGAAATCGTAGCCACCAATTTTTCATTCTGCCAGGGCTTCAAAATAAAATCCGTGGCTCCTTCCTTCAGTGCCCGTACGGCCATCTCCACATCCCCAAAGGCGGTAATCATAATCACCACCGCATCCGGATCGCGTTCCTTAATTTGCTTGAGCCATTCAAATCCTTCTTTGCCACTGGTCGTGTCTTTGCTGAAGTTCATATCCAGCAGAATCACATCGTAGCTATCGTTGTTGAGTAAAAAGGGAATCTTGTTCGGATTCTTTTCTATGATTACCTGATGATTGGATTTTTTCAGCAGCATCTTGGCTGCCAATAAAACATCCTCATCGTCATCAATCATCAGGATTTTGCCGCCATCGTTCACAATCAATAGGTTTAAATAGATGCTTGTAAGTAGAAAAATTGTGCCAGTGCAGGAACTGTCCGAAAATGCCGTTTTTCCAAATCAGTTTGTGCCTATTCGTACAAAGATGTTCAAAAATGAACACACTTGAAAGAAAACTATTCGCCTGGCGAGCGATAGGAATAAAGCGTGATTCTTCGAGTTGAACTGAAGGTTAGCAAGCGTTCATCCGTCAATACAGCCCATTGGGTATCGGGGGGCAGGTTCATCTCATGACGTTCTTCCGTAACCAGGTTGAAGAATTTCAACGCATTGTTTTCCAGATAATAGAGGTCTTCACCATAAAAGTAAATTGCGCCTGGTTTTTTAACCGGAATGGTTTCAATCGGTTTACCAAGATGATTGAGAATGAGGATACCCGCTTTTCGATCAAGCACGATTAGCAAATTCAAGTACTCGCGAAGGTAGATGCAATCGGTAAAACCCGGTTGATCAATTTCAAATTCGAGTATCACCTCCTGGGTGAGGGGGTTCACCTTTTTAGCCGACCAATCCGCTTTGTCCAGAATCCATAGTTTATTATCGTGTGTGGGGCACACCATATACGGCTCGATTGCCAGCGAAGGCTCAATAGCAAACTTTTTTTGGTTTTCAAAATTCCGGTCAAACAAGCTGTATTGTTGCTGACTGCGGTTGTAGATAAAAATGGATGGATGGTACCAGGGTTCAAGTAAAGTAGGTTGGGTCGTAGAAAGCCGAGCCAACACGTTGCCATCGGGGTCGTATTTGATAATCTTGCCATTCTTTCCAGTGACGAAAAAATTGCCAAGGCGGTCCAGGCTAACGCCTGTCAGATTTTTCATCTTCCAGGCCTTCACCTTTTTCATATCGGATTGTGCATTAGCAACTTCTGCCAGCAGCAACCCTAGCGGGATCCAAAAAAAAAGAAATGGAATTCGTTTAACGGGCATCGGGTTCAAACTTCTTGAGCATTACTTGCTGACCATCGTAGACGGCATAGGTGTCAAAGTGTACCCATTCACCTAAATTAATATAACGACTGTTCTCTGCCACCGTTAAGTCAAGGGGTAAGTGACGATGGCCAAAAATATAAAAATCGTGGTGATGCTTTTTTTCCAGTTCACGGCAATACGTAAGTAAAAATTCATTTTCCTCACCCGTGAATTTTTCTTCCAATTTTATATTGCTGATCCGGCTTTGTCGACTCCAGAAGTTGGCCAGCCGGATTCCCAGGTTTGGGTGTATTCGTGCGAAGAGCCATTGACAAATCTTGCTTGAAAAGAACCGTTTCAGAATTTTATAGGTTTGATCGCCCGGACCCAATCCATCCCCATGTCCGATCAATAGCCGTTGATGGTTGTGTAACAGTACCTGGGGTTCGCGGTAAATAATAATACCCAATTCTTTTTCGAAGTAGTCAAAGAGCCACATATCATGATTCCCGGTAAAAAAGTAAATCGGCAGGCCAGCATCGCTGAGTTCGGCCAACTTGCCTTGTAGTCGAATAAATCCTTTTGGAATGGCATACCGGTATTCGAACCAGAAATCAAAGAGGTCGCCCAACAGATAAATGGCTCCTGCATCGTGCTGAATGGAAGATAACCAGGCGACAATCCTTTTTTCGCGGGCAAGACTGGAAGCAGGGTCGGGCACACCCAAGTGAAAATCGGACGCGAAGTAAATTTTCTTGCCCGGTTTGAGATTGAGTGTATGTTCCATTCGGTTGCAAATAACGGGAAAAGAGGGGCAAGGAAAAAAGTTGTGATGGACTACAAACAACCGCAGTAGGGTTGACAGAATATGAAAAACAGATATATTTGCGCTCTTATTATTCGGGGGATTAGCTCAGCTGGCTAGAGCGCTTCCATGGCATGGAAGAGGTCATCGGTTCGACTCCGATATTCTCCACAAAAATCCTTCCATGGCATGGAAGTGGTCATCCGCCAGTTGGCGGACTCCGATATTCTCCACTAAACCACCCTGCGGTGGTTTTTTTCATTAATAAGTTCACCACGTTCACGGAATAGAAATTTGAAGCAATACCTGGAATCAGGCCATCACAGAAACCATTCCCAACAGCGGTACTCCTAATTCCCGGTTCCCTGTAATTTTCACCAATGACTCAGCTTCCCGTCTTGTAAACACTTTCGTGAAGAGTTTCCAGGCGGTATCCGGACCCAACTCAACAGTGGCCGCAGTGCTAAAGGCATCTCCTGTCAATTTCCAGCCACTGGATGTGCGTTGAAGATTCCACGCACCCCCCGCATCGCCTGGAATAATTATCCTCACAACCGTACCCTCGCTTGCCTGCACTTGACGATAGGTGTGTGGCAAGGCTTGCATGAAGGTGTCGATCATCGGAAAGAAAAATTCCCGATCCATAATTCCTTCCTTTTTTACGGCATCGCGAATTTGTTGTTGGTGGTGCCATCGTTCCGTGTACTCGCGGGCAATGTGAAACCAGTTTTTGGATTCCCGTTCACCTGCCCAGCTGACTGGAAAACGGGCGGGAGCCCACAACTCCAGTGAATGGTAATACTCGATCATTGGTTTTTGAGTGATCGTCAGTAATTCAATTAACGTTTCCGGGCTAACCCGCTTCATCGCTTTCACCCAGTCTGCATTCAAACGGTTTAAGTAGCTCACCAAGTCTGCATAGGAATCAATAGCCTCTGGAGGATCACCAACAAACTCTTTTGATTGGGCAATCGTGCGGATGCTGGTATCGAGCAAATGTGCAGCCACATCCTTAACAGTCCACTGTTTTGCTACGGTCGGTTTTTTCCAATCATCTGGTGGAAGTGAGCGAAGTAGCTCAACCAACTTTTTCTCCAGGGGCTCAAACAGATGTAATGTCTTTATTGGCTCTGTCATCGCGGTCCGGGTGGGCAATATTGACGTAGATAATCGGAATAAAGCGTTGCCAGGTGCTCAAAGGTTCCTTCGCCCTCCGAGATGCTGTGGGTACGGTTAGGGTAGGCCATAAATTGAAACTGCTTGCCATGCTTTACCAGTTCGTTGACTAACATTTCGGCATTGGCATAATGCACATTATCATCTCCGGTGCCATGAATGTAAAGTAAGTTGCCTTGCAGATTTTTAGCATAGGTAATAGGAGATCCCTTCACAAAATCTTCCAGATTTTCCTGTGGCAACCCCATGTACCGCTCCTGATAGATATTGTCATAGGTAAGTTGATTGGCCACAGCCGCAACGGCAATTCCGGTTTTGTAAATTTCTGGGTATTGAAACATCAGATTCAATGTTGCTGAACCACCCCCGCTCCAACCCCAAACGGCAATCCGATCGGCATCCACATAGGGCCATTTCAGAATTTCCCTGGCCGCCAGGGCCTGATCGCGAATGTTCATCAACCCAATTTTACGGTATACACTTTTACGCCAGGCGCGGCCCTTGGGGGCAGGTGTGCCCCGGTTATCAATCGAAATGTATAGATACCCTTCCTCTGCCAGATCGCCTGTGAATAAGTAATTATCGGCTACACCCCACGTGTCGTGTACATTGGCACCCCAGGGTTCGGTATACACGTAAAACAAGACCGGATACTTTTTGGCAGGATCAAAAGTTTTCGGCTTCACAACCCACCCGTCCATTTCTACTCCTTCCTCTGTTTTAACCTTGAAGAACTCAACTGTTTTTTCATGGGTGGCAACCTTCAGCTTGCTTTGGATACTTTCTTTTTCATTCACGGCAACATGTTTGGGCAGCGCGATAAGTTCGTTGATCGATTTCGTATAACTGTTGCTAAAGCTGTGGGTAGCGAATGCGCCTGTAGGCGAAATAGAGTAATCGTGAGTTCCGTTAAGCGTTGCAGGCGTAACCCGTTCAGCATTTCCCTTTCCATCCAACCTGGTTTTATAGAGATACTTTTGTGTAGCGTTCGTAGGAGCGGCTAAAAAATAAAGAAGATTACTTTTTTCATCGATTAACCGGATGTCCATCACATCATATTCACCTTTGGTGATCAGCGTCTCTTTCTTTCCATCTTTCGAAATTCGATATACATGACGCCAGCCATCTTTTTCACTAAACCACAAGAACTCCTTTCCGCCATTGAGCCACTTAAAGTAATGCCGGAAGTCCAACGAATAAACATTTTCCCATGGACTGTATAAATCAATCCAGGCTTCATCTTTATCACTGTAAATCAGGGTGGCATTTCCTGTGGTAACCTGACAGGAATAAATTCTGCTTTCATTTTGTTTCCGGTTGAGTTGCTGAACCAGAATTTCTTCTGCAGTATTCCATTCCATCCGGGGCAGGTAATGTTCTTTGGGATCCCCAGGAATTGATAGCCATTGAGTGGCACCTGAATTTACATTGACAATCCCAATGCGGGCAGGTGAGGGACTTTGACCTGCCGTAGGATACTCCACAGGAATTACCCGAGAATAGACTGAATCGGTGTTATTGATCATATAAAAATCCCGGATTTGCCGGGCATCGATCTGCCAAAATGAAATTTGTTTACTATCCGGGCTCCATTGAAATCCATCACGGCATGCAAATTCTTCTTCATAGGCCCAATCGAACGTACCATTAATGAGTTTGCGATTTCCATCGGTGGTTAGCGGCTTGATGGTTCCCTTGGCCAGGTCTTCAACATAAAGATTCTGTTCACTGACATACGCTGCCTTGGTACCATCAGGCGACAGTTTCGCAAACAGTAAGGAGGAGGTTGGTCTGCCGATGCCTAACTGTTTCAATGATTTAGTTCGAAGATCAAGTACCCAGTAATCTCCGCGGGTATCCAGCCGCCATACTTTTTTAGTGTTGGTGAAGATCAATAGTTTACTTTGATCGTTGGACAAAGCAAAATTCCGAATCACTAAACTTTTTTCGGCACCGGATGGAGTTATCTCATTGGCAGACACAAATGTTGTTTTTGTATTAGCCGGTAGGGTGTACCGATTGATCCCGCCACCCTCAATTTTCAAATATGAATTGCCATCCGGTGCCCACCGTGTTTGTGCGGATGTGATGACGGTGATCACCAATAGGAAGAAGGTAAGGACTTTTCTCATGACCGTTTAAACGTTAGGTTTTTCTATGGGAACAATTACAAAATGTAACAACTCGGTATGACGAATTACGGAAATATCAGTCATGGTAAGAATCTCTTTACGCGTAAGTTCTTTGAAAAGTTGATGGATGGTATTGATCTCCCGTCCGTTAAATGAAACGACAATATCACCTTCTTTGATTTGAGAACGGGAGCCAGGTGAGGCTGGATTTATACGACTGATGAATAACCCTTTTTGATTCGGGAGGTGGTGGTGTTGTTTGACCTTAGCATTAAGGGGAACCTCTTGCAATGCGAATCCGAGATACCCTTTGAATACCCGCCCCGTTTGAATCAGCTGCTCTGCTATTTCTTTGGCCGTTGTAATGTTTACCGAAAAACTGAGGCCTTGAGCCCCTTGAATAATGGCGGTGTTCACCCCAATCACCATACCTTCAGTATCAATTAAAGGGCCTCCGGAGTTACCGGGATTCAGGGCTACATCGGTCTGTATAACATTGTCAACCAAGCCGCCCCGTTGTGATGGTAACGATCGACCCAGCGCGCTGACCACTCCGGTTGTTACCGTATGTTGATAGCCTAACGGATTTCCAATGGCGATTACAAACTGCCCGATTTGTAAGGATTCTGCATCGCCAAGTTTTGCAACCGAATATCCTTCGGAATTGATCTTGAGAATGGCCAAATCCGTATCCGGATCTTTGCCAACCACTTGGGCATCAATTTCATTTTCATTCATCAGGCTTACCATGATCTTGTCGGCCTTATCGATCACATGATGGTTGGTAAAGATGAGCCCATCAGATGAGAAGATAAAACCAGATCCCGATCCTGCACTTCGCCTGGGCGCACTGCTCTTTTTGTACACATCAATCTTAACCACTGCATTTTTGACCCGGGCAACTGCACCGATGATCATTTGGGAGAAGGAATCCATACGTTATTATTAAAAGTTGAACAGCGTCTGCAAAAAGCTGCCCAGTAATAACCCCCTGCTAAAATGACAGGCCGGTTCTTAAAACATTGTTCAGACCTGTTAAATTTGTATCTTTTCAGGGGTTAAATGTCTTTATTAGAATGGCGAAACTTAAAAATATAGTCAAGCAACTTTCGGATAATGACTATAAGTCGATATATGATTCACTCATCGAAAGCAATGCCGAAAAATCGGCTCACTTGCTTAAAGCCTTGCGCGAACGGCAGCTTTCGGATAGCAAAATCATGGTGGAGTTAGAGGTTAATGCAAACGCCTACTACACCCTTCGCTCACGCCTCAATCAAAAAATAGAAGAGCACCTTTTGCAGCAAATGGAGAGCCCGCGAACGGATATTTTGCGGAAAGTGGCCAACCTAAACGAAGTGCTATTTACCAAAAAACGGACAATTACCATCGCGACACTCAAGAAGTTGGAAAAGGAGTTAATTGACTATGACCTGGCTAACGAGTTGACGGTGATCTACAAGTCGTTAAAGAAAATGCACATCAATTCGCCCGATCACTTTCAATACTCACAATTGTACAACCGCCACGTTGCCTACATGCTGGCGGTAGATAAAGCGGAGGATTTGCTGGCCGAGTATTTTCGTAAATACGGAAACTATTACCTATCGAATGATGAAACCGAGAAGCTTGGACTTTCCTTGTTAATGAAAGAAATGCAGAATGTTGCCCGTATCTACGAGTCGCACCGCTTGTATGTCTATCAAAGCTGCATGTTGGTATTTCACCGGCTTTTTGTTGAGCCCGATGACAGTCTGAATTCAGAAGGAGAGTCCATCGAAGATATTTTTGCGCACGTTCAGAAAATCTTTGACACCTATAACCTCGATCCGCTTTATTATCACCTCAATCTGATTTTCGAATACCTGAAACTGGAGTATTACAATTACTACAAAGTATACCGGCAGGTGGAGAAATATTTCGAGGAGGTGAACGATGCCGCTGCCACGCTGCTGGTAAACTACCCTTTTTATACATTTTCAGCACGTTTTCTGATTACCAAATTGGATCGCCATTTACGGTTGGCTACCGAAAAGGAAATCTACGCGGAGAACGAGAGTTTATTTGAAGACATTGAGCCGGATATTCAGGATGTACCCCGCCATGCTATTTATACGATTTATCGGGCACTGGGATGTTATTATGCCGGTAAGTATGAAGAAGCTGCCAAGCTGATCAATAACCTGCTGAATGAAGTGAGTCTTAAGAAATACCCCTTTGTGCAAATGGAGGTGAAGGCCATACTGGCTTTGCAATATTGCATGCTTCGGGATTTCGAATTATTCAATCAGTTAACAAGCAGTATTCAACGGCAAATCCGGTTGTTTGGAAAAGATGATTGCGAGAATGTATTGCTCTTTTTAAAGATTCTTAAAATTGCTACCAGCGAAGCCAAGCGCGAAAAGGCGAAGAAGATTACAGCCGTCATTCCAAAGTTCAAAGCCATTACCGTGGCCTATTTTGCTCCAACCTGTTTTGTACGGATGGACGAACAGTTTGTAGAGAATCTGACAGCCATCGATGCTCCGAACGACTAAAGACTTAATGCGGCAATACTTTCGTGTGAAAGCGGCTTGTTTATATACAACTTTACGTTCAGATATTTTTTTGATTTGTTAAAATCCTGTGGATTAATGGAGGAGGTAAGCATGACGATCTTACACTTTTTCTTCACCAGATTTCCGAATTTTTCGAATTCATCCAAAAACTGAAACCCGTCCATCAAGGGCATGTCAATGTCAAGAAAGATGATATCGGGCAACACCACATCGGCAACTTCCAGTTTTTCAATATTCCGCAAAAATTCAATCGCACTTTTGGCTCCCGTGTGGGTGTAAATGTGTTTGGTGATAGTAGCCGACTCAATCATTTTCTGATTGATTAAATTATCAATCTCATTATCATCAATGAGCATTACAGAACGGTACTTTGGATCGGCCATACTAATTATTCATTCCCTAAAATAGTCGTAACAGGAGTGATTTGCAAACTGCTAGAGTTCAAACTTGATTCCCTGGGCCAAGGGCAGGGTGTCACCAAAATTAATGGTGTTCGTTTGCCTGCGCATATAAATCTTCCAGGCGTCAGAACCTGATTCCCGACCGCCACCGGTTTCCTTTTCACCGCCAAAAGCTCCGCCAATTTCAGCTCCGGAAGTACCAATATTAACGTTGGCAATTCCACAATCGGATCCAGCAGCCGACAGGAACTTCTCCATCTCCTGTAGTTGGGAGGTCATGAGGGCAGAGGACAACCCTTGTTTCACTCCATTCTGATAAGCAATTGCCTCTTCCAGGGTTTTGTATTTGATCAGGTATAAAATGGGAACAAAGGTTTCCTGTTGAACGATTTCAAAATTGTTTTTCACCTCGGCAATAGCCGGCTTTACATAACAGCCAGACTCATATCCTTTGCCTTTTAATACCCCACCGGGCACCAACCAGGTTCCACCTTCTGATTTTACTTTTTGAATCGCATTCCGGTACGCCTTCACGGCCAGGGCGTCAATCAACGGCCCTACATGGTTAGTTTCATCCAGGGGATTCCCTATTTGCAACTGACGGTACGCGGTACGCAATTTTTCTTTAACGGTTTCGTACATGCGTTCATGGACTATCAACCTACGGGTGGTGGTACAGCGCTGACCCGCAGTACCCACCGCTCCAAACAATGCGCCCCGGATTGCCATCTCAAGGTTAGCATGCTCACTGATGATGATGGCATTGTTTCCACCCAGTTCGAGTAAAGCACGACCCAACCGTTCGGCTACTGTCTTTCCTACCGCTTTACCCATGCGTACACTGCCGGTAGCAGATACCAAGGGAATATTTTCATTGGCCGACATGCGTTGCCCGATTTTAACGTCACCATTAACGATGCAGGAGACCCCTTCGGGTACACCATTCTTTTTAAACACCCGATTAACAATGTTTTGACAGGCGATGCTGCAAAGGGGGGTTTTTTCAGAAGGCTTCCAGATGCAGGTATCGCCACACACCCAGGCGATCATGGCATTCCATGACCAAACGGCTACGGGAAAATTGAATGCTGAAATGATACCCACTACACCCAAGGGGTGATACTGCTCATACATGCGATGCTGCGGGCGTTCGGAGTGCATGGTAAGTCCATGCAATTGTCTTGACAGGCCAACGGCAAAGTCGCAGATGTCGATCATCTCCTGCACTTCACCCAGCCCTTCCTGATAGGATTTGCCCATTTCGTACGAAACAAGCTTCCCAAGGGGTTCTTTATATTTTCGCAATGCTTCCCCTACCTGACGCACCACTTCACCGCGTTTTGGTGCCGGCACCAACCGCCATTGTAGAAATGCCTGATGAGCCTGTTTCACCACCTTATCAAAGGCGGCATCATCGGTGGCTTGTACAGTTCCAATCTGCTTGCCATCCACTGGCGAAAAGGAAGGGAAACTTTTCGCTTTTGACCGGATCCATTTTTGACCGGTGGAGGTTCCGAGGTTTGATTTTCTTATTCCGAGTTTAGCAAGCGCCTCCGCGAGACCAAAATTTTTCATGCGTTGAATTGAATCGCGTAAAGCTACTAAATTACCAGTCCATCCCAATCGTTTGCTTCTCGCCATTCATCATCAGTCCTTCAATCAGGACGCCTCCCTTTTTCATTTCAAGAGCGCGATTGAGGTCACCCACATTGTCAATGGCTACTTTATCGATGTGGGTAATGATAAACGATTCTTTAACACCGGCTTTCTTCCATTTTCCAAAGGAGAGTTTCTTAACCAGAACTCCACCGTCCAGATTTAGCTCGTTAAGTTTTGAATAGGGAACCTCTTCAAAGTAGGCGCCCTCAATTTCGTAGTTCACTGGTTTCTTCATTACTTCTTCCGAGCCTTCAAAGTTTTTAAGCTTGGCAACTACTTCTCGCACTTCGCCTTGACGCAGATACTTGACTAACACGGTTTGCCCGGGACGCTTTCGGGCTACCCATTCCTGTAATTCAGAAACACCTTTCACCGCATGATTGTCAATCGCAGTAATTACATCCCCGGTTTCCAGTCCAGATGCTTCGGCTGCACTGCCTTTGTTGACGTACCGGACGAAGACACCCTGAACAACTTTCAAGTCCTGATTTTCGGCCAGGTCGGCAGTGACATCGGCAATCTGCACGCCTAGCAAACCGCGTTGCACCATGCCAAACTCCAGCAGATCATCCATAATCTTTTTAACCAGACTGACCGGAATTGCGAAGGAGTACCCGCTGTAGTTTCCCGTAGCGGTGGCAATCGCTGAGTTGATACCTATTAATTCTCCGCGCAGGTTTACCAGGGCCCCACCACTGTTGCCCGGGTTCACCGCGGCATCCGTTTGAATGAAGGACTCCACCTGAAGATTATTCTTGTCACCCAAAATGCCGATGTTCCGGGCTTTGGCGCTGACAATGCCTGCCGTTACAGTGGAATTCAAGTCGAAGGGATTTCCAATGGCGAGCACCCATTCGCCCGTTATGATTTTATCAGAATCTCCATATCTAACAAAGGGAAGGTTTTTGGCTTTGATTTTAAGTAAAGCCAGATCCGTGCTTGGATCTTGCCCGATTACCTTGGCAAAGAATCGCTGATTGTTATTGAGTACCACCTCGATGGTGTTGGCCTCTTCAATGACATGGTAGTTTGTTACGATGTAGCCATCATCGGAAAGAATTACACCCGACCCCGATGATACCGCATGGGGATTGAGGTATTGATCGAGTGCATTAATGCTGAATTTTCCGCCTCCGTAAATGGTGCGGATATGAACAACAGCCGGGGTTACCGCATTCGCGGCAACTTCAAAATTGATGGGCGCGGTGGAGAGATTATATCTTGATGAATCCGGAGAAAAGTTGGCCAGCTTTAGATTCTGCCTTTCTTCAATGGAGTTGTAGGACGAACCTGCATCAAAATAATTTAGCGTAAAAATCGAACCCACTATTGCTCCGATAAAAGCCGTGCAAGCCACCAACAAGATCAACAACGAACGCTTCATAACCGTCTCTTTATAGGTAAGATACGGTTTCTGAGTTTAAATGGAGTAACTATAAATGGAATTTTTTGAGCAGGAGTTAAAACCGAACTAAAAAAGCGCCTGTCCGTTTCCGAAACAGGCGCACTACCTAAACCTAACCCCACTAACCAATCTTAGCTAACTTTGATCGTTTGCTTTAAGGCTTTCTTTTCGTCTTTTGGAAGGTTGAGTTCCAAAATTCCATTGTTATACTTCGCGTTAATTTTGGAAGGATCAACATTCTCCGGCAGTGAGAACGAACGACTGAACGACCCATAATGGGTTTCAATCGCATGATAGTTTTTGTCTTTCTTCTCATCAGAGAACTTGCGTTCACCACTGATCGTAAGGTAGTTGTCGTTCAACTCAATGTTAAAGTCTTCTTTACTCAAACCAGGAGCGGCCAGGTGAATTTCAAAAGCGTTGTTGGTTTCAATAATATCAACTTTCGGAACGAACGAGGAACCACCACTGCGGGTGATGGAATCATTGAAAAAGCGATCGACCAACGCGCTGAAGGTGGTTGGTACAAAATCATTGGCATTATAACGGATGATGCTCATAGTAGTAGTGTTTTAATGGTTTGACATAAATTTTTAACGTCATTGATGCAATAGGGAAAAGCATGCCGATGGAGAAAACCGCCCAAAATGAAGACATTATGTCTGGATAATTCAAATCCAAGTAAGATATTATGACACTATGGCCGTAAAGAGGCTCATATTCTGGCCTGATAGGTATACAGTTGAAAGTACCGCCCTCGCTTTTCGATCAGCGTTTCATGGGTACCCTGTTCCTGAATCTGCCCATTTTCAATCACCAGAATCTGGTTGGCCTGGCGGATGGTGCTTAATCGATGCGCGATAACAAATGTAGTACGCCCGTGCATCAGTGTTTTCAAACTTTCCTGAATGTAACTTTCACTTTCCGTGTCCAGGTTGGAAGTAGCTTCATCCAGGATCAAAATTTTTGGGTTGGCAAGGATAGCCCGGGCAATGGCAATGCGCTGTCGCTGCCCTCCCGAAAGTTTTACGCCACGCTCTCCGATCACCGTATCCAATCCTTTTTCAAAGCGATCTGTAAATTCATTGACAAAGGCAGCTTTCACGGCTTGTTGCAAGTCTTGCTCCGAAGCTTGAGGCCTCGGAAATAATATGTTTTCGCGAATCGTACCTTCAAAGAGGAAATCATCTTGCAAGACCACACCCAACTGGCTTCGATAACTGGATAATGAAGCAGTCGCCAGATTGATGCCATCCAGGGTAATCGTTCCACTGTCAGGATTAAGAAAGGACGCGGCCAGGCCGGCAATGGTTGTTTTCCCCGAACCTGAGGTGCCGACCAGGGCCGTCACGCTTCCTGCAGGCGCTTGAAAGCTGATGTTCTTCAGTACCGGTTTTCCTTCTTCGTATGCAAAGGAGATATTTTTGAATTCAATGTCACCTTGAATTTTTCCGAGATGCAGGGTGCGGGTTGTACCATCATCCTCGATGGGCATATTCATTAATTCTTCGGTGCGATCAAGCCCGGCAAAAGCCTCGGTAAGCTGACTTCCGATATTACTCATTTGCACAATGGGTGCAATCATGAATCCCAGGTAGAGGGTGAACGAAAGAAAATCACCCAGGGTAAGTTGTTGTTGCATGATCATGTAACCACCAATCCCCATAATGCCCACGCTGGCCAACCCTAACAGAAAGGTGGCTGAACTGGTTACCAGACTGGTGGAGGTCAGGCTTTTCTTAACATTTAGGAATAGTTTTTCAACACCTTGTTCAAACGTTTTGATTTCCTGCGCTTCGGCATTAAATCCTTTGATTACCCGGACACCATTCAAAGTTTCAGTAAGGCGGCCCGTTACTTCGGCATTGAGTACACCCCGTTCGCGAAAGATGGGCCGGATATACGCGAATGCCTTGAGCGAAATCAATCCAAAAATAAGTACCGGCACCAGTACGTAAAGGGTCATCATCGGACTGATGCGAATTAATAAAACGAGGGAAATGGCGGCACTTAAGAATCCACCCACCAACTGAACCAATCCGGTACCTACCAGGTTACGTACACCTTCCACATCCGTCATCACGCGCGATACCAAGGCTCCGGATTTATTGTTATCGAAGAATCGTATAGGAAGCCGCAACAGTTGTTTTTGCACCTTTACCCTTAATTCGGAAATCAGGTGCTGGGCTTCCACACTTAATATTTTGGTAAGGAGAAACGAGGTGATGGCCTGTAAAAGGATTGACCCTGTTACAGCAAGCAATAATATTTTGAGCATTTCCAGATCACCGTTGGCAATGACGTCATCGATCAGGAATTTGGTTGCCCCAGGCAAGACCAGGCTCGCCAACCGGCTAATGACAATTAATACCAGACCAATCAAAATCAACTTTCTCCGCGGCCAGATGATGGTTTTGAAGACCGAGCGCAGGGAGACTTTTGTTTTGACTTTTGACATATGGTAGGGATGAATACACTAAATGGACGGAGCCGAGGCTGTTTTATTTTGAATACATGGAAATAAAAAAGCCATCCGCATGTGGCATGATGGCTTTTTGCTCCTCCTCTTGGACTTGAACCAAGGACCCTCTGATTAACAGTCAGATGCTCTAACCAGCTGAGCTAAGGAGGAATGTTTAAAAAGGGAGTGCAATATTACTGGATTGCCTTGCAAATATCCAAATCAGGCAGAAAAATTTGCCAAAACCTTTGATTGTTACGATCGTTCATTAACTTTGACATGCAAAGTACTTTGTTATGAGCCAACACGAGACCCTCCAAAAGGACCTTGAATCCATCCGCAACCTGATGGAACGATCCGTAAAGTTTTTATCGCTCAGCGGTCTTTCTGGGATCCTCGCAGGAGTGTACGCCCTGGTAGGTTCGGGCCTGGCGTATGGAGTTCTTTACGGACAGAAAACTCCTTTTGATTACCACGATCCGGCTGCAAAGGAAATTGGCATCACCGTTAAGCTGATGGCGATTGCATTGGTTGTGCTCATTCTTTCATTGGCAACCGGCTACTGGTTGTCATCTAAAAAGGCAAAGCGATTAAATGCCAACATCTGGGATACAACCAGCAAGCGATTTATTATCAATTTGACAATCCCCCTGATAGCCGGAGGAGCTTTTATATTGATCTCATTAATGAATGGATACTACGGAATAGCAGCGCCTGCTTGTTTGATTTTTTATGGACTGGCACTCATTAACGCCAGCCCGAACGTGGTAGAAGAAGTGCGCTACCTCGGGTATTGCGAAATTATCGTGGGCTTGATTGCAGCCAGCTTTCCCGCGTTGGGCTTGTACTTGTGGGCTACCGGGTTTGGGGTACTTCATATTATTTATGGTACCATGATGTATAAGCGGTACGATCGATGAAAAATCCGTTTGACAACCTGGACCGGATTCTCGAGCACCGGTTGCGACTTCAGATTGTATCGGTGTTGGTAGCGAATGACTCTTACGATTTTAATTCATTGAAAGAGTTGTTGGATGCTACGGATGGGAATTTGGCAACGCATTTGAAAGCACTGGAACGGGAGAAATACATTTCGGTATACAAATCATTTGTTGAGCGAAAACCGAATACCCGATACAAAATCACCGAACGGGGGCGAAGCGCATTTAAAAAACATCTGGATGCCATGGAAGAACTAATCCGGCATCAACGAAAGTAAAAATTTTACTATGTAACTTTTAAAAACAAAGTACTTTTAATATTATGGAAAATCAACCTTTAAATCTGTTTGAACGATTCAACCAATGGATCACCGAGTCCATTATGGTGAAACTATTTTCCATTGGTTTTCTGACGCTGATTCTGTTGATACCCGCTTCGTGGATTGAAGAATTGATTCAGGAGCGTCAAAGCAGAGCCAACGAAGCAATCCTTGAAGTCTCCGACAAGTGGTCGGGGCAGCAGACCATCACCGGGCCTGTGCTCATGATCCCATTCACCAAAATCGAGAAGTCACGCAGATGGAGTGATGGGAAACAGCTTGAGGAACTGATCGAGTCAGTTCACCAGGCGTATTTCCTTCCGGAAGGGTATCAGGTGAAATGCACCGTATCACCCGAAGTATTGCACCGGGGTATCTTTGATGTGGCCGTTTATAAAAGTGAGATTTCCATGCAGGCGACCTTTGCGCTCCCCGATTTTTCTACCTGGAGTATCCCTGATTCGCAAGTGCATTGGAAAGAAGCTGTGTTGATTAATGGGATTACCGACCTGCGGGGAATCAGTGAAAACCCGGTCATTAAGATAGGTGAAAAGCAACTATACTCCAATGCAACCAGCGACATAGGTTTAATACTCATACCGGAAGAGGAAACCAACCCAAGGTTGGTCCAGAGTGGAGTTGTAACAACATTGGGATGGTCAACACGCATGGATGCAGTTTCTGATTTTTCTATTCAATTGAGTTTAAAGGGGAGTGAGCGTCTGTACTTTCTGCCTACGGGACAGTCAACCGTTATCCAAACGGAGGGGCAATGGCCTTCCCCCAGCTTTGAGGGTAAGTTTTTACCAGAATCGCGAACCATCCATGAATCTGGGTTTACAGCTACCTGGAAAGTACTTTCGTTTAATCGGCCATTTGCACCCCAGTGGATTGATAAGGAGCAGTCCCTGGCCGGATCAGAGTTTGGCGTTCGGTTGTTGATTCCGGCTGATCAGTATCAAAAGAGTACTCGCACCGCCAAGTATGGTCAACTGATCATCCTCTTAGCTTTTACAGTTTTATTCTTATTGGAGGTAACCACCAAAATCAAGATTCATCCCTTTCAGTATATCTTGATAGGAGCCGCCCTGATTATATATTATACATTACTTCTATCCATTTCGGAGCAAGTAGGTTACAATACAGCTTATATGATAGCATCCATTGCCACAACGGTTTTGGTTACCTTGTATGCATCCAGTTTTCTAAAACGCAAATCCATCATGGCCTTGTTTTCGGGTCTTATGGTCTGTTTTTATATATTTATCTTTATCATTATTCAAGCCGAAGATTTTTCATTATTGATCGGAAGCATCGGTTTATTTATGATTATCGGTTTATTGATGTATTTCTCACGAAATATCAACTGGTACGGTACAAAGAATTAGAGTAATACTCTTTAATAGTAAAAGGTCTCCAAGTGGGACCTTTTTTTATTTAACTTTCTTCATGCTTAGATTCTTACTATTGTTTTTGCCCATCGCAGGGTTGAGTCAGCACCTGGTTACTCCCACCGATGCGTATGTAAAAAACCGCTGGGAAGCACGTTGGATCGGCCCGAAGGAGGGATCGTTTCAATTTGGGGTTCACCATTTCAGAAAAACCTTTACGCTCCAATCAAAGCCGCATCAATTTGTGATCCACCTCTCGGCCGATAATCGATATCGCTTGTTTGTCAATGGCACGTATGTAACGGACGGTCCGCAGATCAGTGACAGCCGGCATTGGCGATTTGAATCCCTGGACATTGCCTCCCTGCTGAAGCCGGGTGAGAATCTTATTGCCGTTCAGGTTGTGAACTTTGGTGAAGCCGCCCCCGTGTACATGATGGGTAAACGCGCGGCTTTGATTGTACAAGGCGAAGATTCTATAGCAGCTCAGATAAACACGAATCAGACGTGGAAATATTTTTTAAACAAGGGGATTGAACCTTCCATTTTCAAGCCGGGAGATCCAAATTTATTTTATCAGTACTATGCAGCTGGCCCCCTGGATATAGTAAAAGGCAATCAATTTCCCTGGGACTGGGAGAAACCTGCTTACAACGATAGTTCGTGGACATCTGCTTCCCCATCTGAGACCGGTGCTCCGTTTGGTGTGGTGGGGTATGGTGATGCCACATGGGAATTAATTCCACGTTCAATTCCCCTCATGGAACGTACGTATCAATCTTATGGAGTTATTAGAAGGAGTAACGGCTTTTCAAAATCAATGAACCGAATACCTGTCACTATTCCAGCCAATACCACCTGCTCAATATTAGTGGATCAACAGCAGTTGACTTCCGCATTTCCGGAACTTATTGTTTCAGGAGGAAGCGGCAGTAAGATTAAAGTGACGTACGCAGAAGCGCTCTTTGAAGATATTCGAAATAAAGGACATCGTGATTCCATTCATAATCGGTCCATCCATGGTGTATTCGATTGGTTTATTCCCGATGGGGGACAAGCGAGAGTATTCACCACGCTTACGTATCGTACTTTCCGGTATGTTCAACTGGATATAACAACAACCCATGACCCATTGGTGATTGAAAAGTTGGGCTGTTGGTTTACCGCCTACCCTTTTGAGAAACAAGCTGCCTTTGGTTCAAATGACAAGAGCTTATCTAAGATTTTCGATATCGGGTGGCACACGGCAAGGCTTTGTGCCTATGAAACGTATATGGACTGCCCCTACTGGGAGCGATTGCAATACATAGGCGATACCCGCATTCAAACTCTTGTTTCTTACTATGTTTCCGGTGATGACCGCCTGGCCAGAAATTCCCTGGAGCAGTTCTATTGGTCGTTAACTTACGATGGTCTTACGTACAGCCGGTATCCCTCTTCCTTAGCCCAATATATTCCAAACTATTCACTTGTATGGATCACCATGATTCATGATTACTTTATGTATCGCAACGATCCTGAGTTTGTTGAGAAATTTTTGCCCGGTATTCAACGCGTGCTTGATCATTTTGAGCAATACATGACACCTGATAATATGATGAAGGAGCAACCATATTGGGATTTTCTTGATCATACATTCCCAACTCATAAGATTATTGAAGAAAGCTATTTCAAGAAGCTCACGAGCAATTCATTGTTTTATGCATACACCTTAAGCCTGGCAGCTGAATTGTTTAACAATTTTAATAAACCCGAGCTTGCACAAAAGTATTCCATGCGAAGTCAGCAATTAAAAGGCAGCGTGAAGCGCCAGTGTTGGGAGGCCAATCGTCAACTGTATTCTGATACCCCCGATAAAAAGCACTTTAGTATGCATAGCAATATTCTCGCCCTGCTTTGTGGTATGGTGCCACGGGAGGAACAAGCGGAGTTTGTAAAACGCATAGTAGAAAATAAGAGCATTACGCGTACCACCCTGTATTTCGATTTTTATCTGGGGCGGGCCATGAATTTGGCTCAGGCAGGAGACCAGTATTTTCAGTTGTTGAATCAATGGAAGGAATTATTGGACCTGGGATTAACCACTTTTCCGGAAGGGGTATCACGAAGCGAATGCCATGCCTGGAGCGCAAGTCCTAACTTTGAAATGCTGGCCACCTTTGCCGGCATACAACCACAAACACCGGGATTCAAAAAGGTATTAGTCCGACCCCAGCTGCAGGCACTGCAACGTGTCACCGGAAAAATACCGCATTGGGCCGGGGAGCTTTCTGTTGAGTTTGAAAAGAAGGGAAATCAATTGATGGGGAATGTAACGTTACCACCCACCATCTCCGGACGACTGGAGTGGAATGGAAAAGTGGTTGAATTGAAATCCGGGTCGAATGTGATTCGTGTGGAGTAAGGAGATTCTCCTTACTCCTTGTCAAGAAATGGATAACGGTAATCGGTCGGGGTTACAAAGGTTTCTTTAATGGTTCGCAGCGAAACCCATCGCAGCAAGTTAACTTTCGCACCGGCTTTATCATTGGTTCCCGAACCCCGGGCACCACCAAACGGTTGTTGACCAACCACTGCCCCAGTAGGTTTATCATTGATGTAAAAATTGCCGGCAGCATTCACTAATTTCCGGGTGGCCATCTCAATCGCAAACCGGTCTTTCGCCAGGATGGAACCGGTCAATGCATACGGTGAAGTACGGTCTACCAATTCCAACGTCTGTTCAAAATTTTCAGCATGATATACATAGATCGTTAATACCGGGCCGAAGATTTCCTCGCACATGGTTAAGGAGGAAGCGTCTTTGGTGACAATAACGGTCGGTTCAATGAAGTAACCTGTTGATTTATCATACTTGCCACCGGCAATAATTTCATTCATCGGGTTTTGCCGGGCCTTCTCAATGTATCCGGTAATTGAAGCAAATGCTTTTTCATCAATTACGGCATTGATAAAATTACTGAAGTCTTCAGTCGGCCCCATTTTGAAGCTCTTCAGGTCATCGAGCAATAGCTTTTTTACTTCTTCCCATAAGTTGGAAGGAATGTAACACCGCGATGCTGCCGAACATTTTTGGCCCTGGTATTCAAATGCTCCACGGGCAATGGCAGTTGAAACCTCTTTTGGATGGGCACTTTTATGCACCATGATAAAATCTTTACCTCCGGTTTCCCCTACAATGCGAGGGTAGGATCGATACAGGTGGATATTATTACCTACGGTTTTCCAGATGTTTTGAAAAACTCCTGTGCTGCCTGTAAAATGGATTCCTGCAAAATCTTTGTGGTTAAAAATCACGTCTCCAGCATTGGGTCCACTTACATAAATCAGGTTAATAACTCCATCGGGTAAACCTGCTTCCTTCAGCACTTGCATAATTACCTGGGCTGCATAGATCTGGCTGTTCGCTGGTTTCCAAACAACGGTGTTTCCCATCATGGCTGCGCTGGTAGGCAGGTTGCCGGCAATGGCAGTAAAGTTGAACGGTGTCAATGCAAATACAAAACCTTCCAGCGGCCGGTATTCCATGCGGTTCCACACTCCGGGGGAGGATTGTGGTTGTTCATTGTAAATCTCACTCATGAAATAAACATTGAATCGCAAGAAGTCGATCAATTCACAGGCAGCGTCAATTTCTGCCTGAAAGGCATTTTTGGATTGACCCAACATGGTAGCCGCGTTAATTTTATAACGATACGGTCCGGCTAGCAGATCGGCCGCTTTCAAAAAGATACTGGCTCGATTTTCCCAACTTAAAGTGGACCAAGGTTCCTTCGCAGCCAACGCTGCATGGATGGCTTGTTCTACATGCGATTTATCGCCTTCATGAAAGTATCCTAAAATATGCTGGTGGTCGTGGGGAGGCGAAAGTGCTTTCTTTTTACCGGAGCGAACTTCTTCTGCCCCAATGTACATGGGGATATCCAGCTGGGTGGAGCGGGCATCCGCCAACGCTTTCTTTAACGCTGCACGTTCTTTCGAAGCCGGAGCATACGATAATACGGGTTCATTTTTAGGTAGCGGAACATGAAAAAATCCAGTTGACATAGCGAAATTGATTTTGTGATGCGATTGAAATTGGCGAGCAAAGTTACTTGATAAAGTTGGGTTTTAAAGAATCTCCTTCAACTCCTTAAGGTCGCTGATTTCGTAGCGAACTTTTTCCTGGTGTGAGATTCCAGTTGGATTGAAAAAGATTGTGTCCACCTGGGCGTTTCTGGCTCCTCCAATGTCGGTTAAAAGATTATCGCCAATCATTACCGCTTCGTGTTTTTCAAATCCGCTTTCAGACAGGGCAAATTCGAAAATTTCACGCGCAGGTTTTTTAAATCCCGCACGGGCGGAAGTAACTACACTTTTGAAATAGCCGGTAATGCCGGAGGAGGCTAATTTGGTGCTCTGAATTTCTTCGAAACCATTGGTCACGATAATCATCGGGTACCGCTCGTAAAGATATTCCAGCGTGTCAATCGCATTCGGCATTAAGGTTGATTTCCGGGGCGAAAGGTTTACATAATCATCAGAAAGTTTTAACGACAACGGGTAATCATCCACCCCCAGATGCAGCATAATTTTATGAAACCGTTCAAATCGAATCACATCGCGGTGTAATTGTCCCAGGTCATATTGAACCCACAACGCGGTATTGATGGTTACAAACGCTTTTGAGAAATCGGTAAACGAAGCAATTCCTGCCTGTTGAAGATTGTATTCGTGGTACAGTTCCTTCAGTGTTTCAGTCGAATTGGTTTCGTAATCCCAAAGGGTATGATCAAGGTCAAAAAGAATGCAACGATAGTTCATGGAGTACTGGTAGGCTTGATTTGAAGTTTATTGAGTGACAGTTCGCGATTGCTGTACAGTGTTTGAAATACCTGCTGGTCTTTTTGAAGAATCGGGTCCCGGCTTAGAAATTGAAAAATTTGCCGGGTGATATCGAGTACTTCTTCTTTCAGTTGATAGAAAACCCACTGGTTAATTTTTCGGGAAGTCAGAATACCTGAATTCTTCAGATACAACAGGTGTCGCGAAGTTTTGGTTTGTGTGAACTCAAGAATATGTTCGAGGTCAGTAATGCACATTTCACCGTTAGTCAAAATCAGGTTTAAAATTCGAAGCCGTGAGGAATCGGAGCAGGCCAGGAAAATTTGGGCACCTAAATCAATATTGAAATGTTTTAAACGCATGACAACCAGCGCGAAGATAGTAAAAACCACTGGTGGAGGAAGGCTACCATCATTAGGCATAAATCCCCTGAATCTCTATCTTTGAAAATTAATGTTTGTATCGTGAAGAATTTCGTTGGCTTAATCCTTTGTGTGTGGGTTTTGTGGGCAGGCACCAGCACCCAGGTACAAGCACAAAACAAAAAGCGAATTATCCAGCTCTCCGGCTTTGTGAGCGACAGTGTGAATGTATTGCCAGGGGTCCACGTCTACGTACCAAAGGCGGGCCGTGGCACCAGTACCAGCCCGGCCGGATTCTTTTCCATGCCGGTGTTGGAAGGAGACAGTATTGTTGTTAGCTCCATTGGATACCATCGTCAACATTATATCATCCCCCGGGGAGCACCTGATAATCTGACAATTGTCATTGAAATGGTGTCGGATGTGACCTATTTGAAGGAAGTCCAGATTATGCCTTTCCCAACTGAAGAAGTTTTTAAGGAAGCTGTGTTGGCGTTGAATATTCCCATGGACCAGGGCATCGATTCGAAAAATTTGAATGCTGAGTTACTGGCCCTGATGTTACGAACGACCCCCATGGATGGCGCTGCGAACTACAAATATTATATGGACCAATGGTCTACCTCCGCTTCCGACAAATTTCAACCCCGTACCAACCCTTATTTGAACCCTTTTAACTGGGCTAAATTCATTCGCGATTTAAAAGCAAATAATAAGTAGAACTCTGCAGGTTTGGGCTTTTGATTAGGCAAATTTTACTAATATTGCAGCCTTAAATTTAACCGGCTCGGGGTGTAGCGCAGCCCGGTTAGCGCATCACGTTAGGGACGTGGAGGTCGGACGTTCGAATCGTCTCACCCCGACAAAAAAGGAGCTGCTAAAGGCAGCTCTTTTTATTTCAAATAATTAGTTTCATTGAATAGGTATGATATTGATTGAAAGCAAGTAAAAACCATAAGAAAAGAGTAGAACTATTTCGAAAGTTTTCAAATAATTTTCAGAAAGCTAGAGAGGTCATTCCTTTAGTTGCGGAGAAGCCATTACCAGATAATAAGTTTTTATATGTTTGCCCGCTTTGCTTCAAAGTATTTAACGAAGGTGCTTTAAACCAAGGATCAAATTACTCGTTAACAATTGAGCATGTACCATCTTACTCCCTTCAAGGGAAAGGAATATTGTTAACATGTAAAGAATGTAATAATGAAGCAGGAAGTAAACTCGATAAGAAATTGTTGGATTTTGAAGCTGTAGAGGAATTTAATCAAAAATCATTAGGATCAAAGATTAAAGCATTTGTTGAGATTAATAATGAACTCAAATCCTCAGCTTTAATTTCTAATTTAGAAGGTGGAGTTCATTTTAAGTTGAACATCAATAGAGATGAACCAAGAGATAAGAAATTACAATCGATTCTAGGCAAAGGAAGGTTACCTTCGACTGTACAGATTTCCTTTAAGTACAATCAGCCAGACAAACGGATAGTTCTAATAAGTCATCTGAGAATTGCCTATTTACTTGCATTTAGTAGGCTTGGGTATGCATATATTTTGAGCAATGGACTTGAAAAAATAAGGCACCAGATTTTAGATCCTAACAAAATTCTTTTACCAGAATTTGGGTCAATAAATCCAATAAATTATGAGTTTAAACGCGAAGGAATTTATTTAGTTACTACACCGAAAGAACTAAAATCACTTTTAGTGGTATTTAAAATGAGAACTAGTTTATCATTAAAGTTTCAATGCGTTATGCTTCCGCTACCTTATGAGGATGCTTTTGATTTTTATCAAAAAGTATTGTTAAGGAATTCCAACTTAACTAAGATAACATGTATAAATTTAGATCCTAATTTTGATTATTTGGAGAATTTTAGGGAAGCTCTAAAGATTCTATCAAAATAATTTCAATTCCTTTTCGGGTAATCAAAAAATTCCATTTCACCACATCCAAACCGGGCGTCTTTCCAGTGATTTATTTGGAGGGTTGCGGCCACGACCCCGCAAGTAGGTATGTTCTCCAGGTCTTCTTTTAACAAGGAGTTTGTAAACTCTGTCAATCCGGGGTTATGACCGAATAGAAAAACCACCTCCTCACTATCCCGCGGAGAATCTTTCAGTTCCTGAATCACCTTCAGTAATTGGTCTTCATCCGCATGGTATAACCTGCGATCGGTTTTAATCTTATCTTCCGGAAATCCAAGAATCCGTGCAAACTCTTTGCAGGTGGCTAGTGCCCGTTCAGCCGGACTGCTCAACATCACATCCGGGGTTACTCGCTTTTCCTTCAGTCGCTTGGCCATGCGGGGGGCACTTTTTTTCCCGCGCTCGTTAAGTGGCCGATCAAAATCACTTAGCTCGGGATCATCCCAACTGGATTTTGCATGGCGCACAATGTACAGGATCTTCATATGCTGTTCTGATCATTAAAATTAATCAAAGCTAGCCGTATCTTTGTTAAATATAGTATGGCCAACCGACCACTTAAAAAGCGCATCAAATACACAGCCCTCTACTATTTTGTCCGGTTCTTAATTTTTATCGCCAACCTTTTGCCCCGAAAGGTTTGGTTGGCATTTTGTGGTTGGCTGGGTAAGCTGGCTTATGTAGTTTCTCCGAAACCCCGCAAGCGTGCGATTTATCATCTTGGTTTGGCATTCGGCAAGGAGAGGTCAACTCAGGAGATTATCGCTTTAAGTAAACGAGTATTTGTGATGCTCGGTAAAAATGGAGGGGATATTCTGCGATCCTTAAAAGTAAGAAGCCTTTCAGATTTGGATCAGTTCCTGGTAACCCATGGAATTGAACATTACGAACGGGCCTACACAAAAGGCAAAGGAGTTATGTTTCTGACGTGCCATTTAGGCGCTTTCGATCTGCAAATCACAAACATGGCTTTACGAGGATTGAATCCCAATATTGTTGGAACGGCCTTAAAGGATGAGCGACTCAATGAACTACTCTGGCAATACCGAAACGCCTATGGTGCTGTTGCCATTGAGCGAGGCAAAGAAAGTGTACGGTTATTCAAAGCGTTGAAGTCCGGTGGATCGATTGCCATCCTGATCGATCAGGATACAAAAGTAAAAAGTCGCTTTGTTGAATTTTTTGGAATGAAGGCTGCCACACCCATTGGAGCCACCGTGCTAGCCTTGCGTACGGGAGCTGCGGTAGTACCTACTTATATTTATTTAGCCGAGGATGGAAAACAACATATGCACATTTTGCCGGAGATTCCCCTTGTTATCACAGGTGATGAAGAAACCGACTTACTGGTCAATACACAAAACTTTACTACCATCACGGAAGAAATTGTACGTAAACATCCGGAGCAGTGGGTGTGGATGCACGAACGCTGGAAAACACAACCCGGTGAGGAGATCCGGTAGCCGATTCAATCCCGCACGGATTTATTTTTTGAATATAAAGTATACTGACAAGATCAGAAAAATGAAACCGATCAGGTGATTCCAGCGAAAGGTTTCGGTTTTAAAAAACAGCAGCGAAAAAAGAACAAACACCACCAGTGTAATCACCTCTTGAATGACTTTTAGCTCCACTAAGGAAAATGGTCCGCCATAATTTTTGAACCCGATCCGGTTGGCGGGCACCTGCAGGATGTATTCGAACAACGCAATACCCCAACTGATCAGAATGATGGTGACCAGGGGTAAACTTTTGCTCCAGTTCATATCCTTAAACTTCAGGTGTCCGTACCAGGCGAACGTCATGAAGGTATTGGAGAGTACCAGTAAGAGGATGGTGAAGAAAGCTCTCATCAGCAGCAAGACATAAGACACAAGACTTCAGACAGTGTTGTCCATTGTCCTGTGTTTTGACACTAAAGTCTATTTAACCAGTTTCTTATACTTAATCCGGTGTGGTTGGTCATCGCCCAATCGTTTCTTCTTGTTCTCTTCATATTCGCTGAAGGTTCCTTCGAACCAAAACACCTGGGAGTCTCCTTCAAAGGCAAGAATGTGCGTACACACCCGATCCAGGAACCAACGATCGTGCGAGATGATAACCGCACAGCCACCAAAATTTTCCAAGGCTTCTTCCAGCGATCGCAGGGTGTTTACATCCAGGTCGTTGGTGGGTTCATCCAACAGCAACAAGTTTCCGCCTTGTTTTAACGCAATGGCCAGGTGGGCACGATTGCGCATACCACCGGAAAGCTCTTTTACTTTTTTTTGTTGATCGGTGCCGCTGAAATTAAACTTGCTGACATACGCGCGGGAGTTGATTTCTTTGCCTCCCACCATAATTAAATCCTGGCCACCGGTAATGGCCTGAAAAACCGTATCCTCGGGTTTCAGATCATCGTGCTCCTGATCTACGTAGGCAATTTTCACGGTTTCACCAACGGAGAAGGTTCCACTATCCGGTTTCTCCTGGCCAGTAATCATCTTAAAGAGTGTGGTCTTACCCGCTCCGTTAGGCCCAATAATTCCAACAATGCCGGCTGGTGGTAAGGAGAATGTCAGGTTTTCGTATAGCAATTTATCCCCATAGGCTTTTGATACGCCCTTTGCTTCAATAACCTTGTTACCCAAACGCGGACCGGGGGGAATAAATAATTCCAACTTCTCTTCTTTCTCGCGATTTTCCTGGCTGATCAATTTTTCGTAAGCACTTAATCGGGCTTTTCCTTTGGCATGGCGTCCTTTCGGGCTCATGCGCACCCACTCCAATTCGCGCTCCAGCGCTTTTTGCCGCTTCGATTCAGTTTTTTCTTCCTGTGCTAACCGTTTTTGTTTTTGATCAAGCCAACTTGAGTAATTTCCTTTCCAGGGAATACCTTCCCCACGGTCGAGTTCGAGAATCCAACCGGCTACATTATCTAAAAAATAACGATCGTGCGTAACCGCGATGATGGTGCCTTTGTATTGACGAAGGTGTTCTTCCAGCCATTGCACGGATTCAGCATCAAGGTGGTTGGTAGGTTCATCCAACAACAACACATCCGGAGTTTGCAGGAGCAGGCGACATAATGCAACCCTTCTCTTTTCCCCACCGGATAGAAATTCCACTTTGGCTTCGGGAGGCGGGCAACGCAAGGCGTCCATGGCTCGTTCCAGTTTATGATCCAGTTCCCAGGCATTAACGGCATCCAGTTTTTCCTGAACTTCGCCCTGGCGTGCAATCAGTTTATCCATGGCGTCCGGATCTTCCAAAACGGTTGGGTCTGCAAACTTTTCGTTGATGGTTTCAAATTCTTTAAGCAGGGCTACAACGTCTTTTACTCCTTCCTCAACAATCTCTTTTACTGTCTTCGTTTTATCCAATTGCGGTTCCTGCTCAAGGTAACCTACCGAATACCCCAAATCCGAAACTACTTCGCCCTGATACTCTTTATCAATGCCTGCAATGATGCGCAAGAGTGAGGATTTACCCGAACCGTTGAGACCCAACACACCTATTTTGGCTCCATAGAAAAAGGACAAGTAGATGTTCTTCAAAACTTGTTTTTGGGGCGGGTAGATCTTGTTAACACCCGTCATTGAGAAAATAATTTTTTCGTCAGCCATTGCGGTATTTCATTAATTAGGACGCAAATATGGCGTTTTTGGGTTAATATCCACAGTTATCGACAACGGTCAAATTCAAAGGAATTGGGTTACTTTTTTTAATCCTGAACTATCGACTGCCATCTATTGACTATGGGTGATTTAATTTTATTTTTGCGGAAAATTTAACAGGAGGACAAACACTATGTATTGGACACTGGAATTAGCCTCGTACCTTGAGGATGCTCCCTGGCCGGCTACCAAGGATGAGTTGATTGACTTCTCCATCCGCTCCGGAGCGCCTTTGGAGGTGGTAGAGAACTTGCAGGAATTGGAAGACGATGGTCAGCCATATGAAAGCATCGAAGAGATCTGGCCCGATTATCCTACCAAGGAGGATTTCTTCTTTAACGAAGATGAGTATTGAAACAGGAAAACAAAATTCGTAAACAGTATCAATGAAGGAGGGCCGCAAGGCCCTTTATTTTTCTCCTGCCCGGCTCATAAGCGCCTCCGCAACAATTAAATCTTCAGGAGTCGTGATTTTAATATTTAAATAACTTCCCTCAAAAAGAGAAATGGTATGGCCTAACCTTTCCGCAACACTGGCATCATCGGTCAGGGTTGTATCTTCTTTGAGTTGATATGCTTGTTTAATGAGATCGATGGAAAAAGTTTGTGGAGTTTGAATTAAGCGAAAACGCGAACGATCCACTGCTTTGGTATTATCCTGATCCGTCATCCGGATGGATTCTTTCAACCGTACCGCGGCCACAGCCGATTGATGCACCGCGGCCAACCGGAAAGAGGCTCCAATGATATCTTCACTTACCAGTGGACGTACTCCATCATGGATGGCGACCAGGCCCGGACCTTCAATTTTTTCAAGACCGTTTTTTACAGACTGAAACCGGGTCTCACCTCCCTTTTGTAAAATGACCGGCTGTTGATAACGGTATCGATCGCACAAGTCGCGCCAGGTTTGAAAGTCATCTTCTGGCAGTACCAACACGATTTGTATTTTCTCAGAATACCGGAAAAATGCATCGAGGGTATGCATCAGAATCGGCTTGCCGTGCAATTCAAGAAACTGCTTCGGCAACCTGCTTTTAATGCGGGTACCTTTTCCTCCGGCTACGATCAGTGCAAATTCTTTATTATGCATAGCTTTGTAAAAATACCTTTTTGCCATGATACTGATTCGGATTTTTCTGTTGGCTTTTAATGTAGCCGTGGTCACGTATTTGATTTACCGGATTCTTCAGATTCAAAAATCGGATAACCCAAATAAGAAGTGGATTATCGTGATCAGTATTTTCCTTTTATTAATTCCCGCTACCATGCTGATGGGCTTTATAAAACCCTCGCCTGTTTATTTGTTTCTTTACCCACTAGCGATCTCACTGCACCTTTACCTGATTCGAAATTCGTAACAGTCCTAAATAGAAATGCCTGAGTTGGCTCAGGCATTTCTCATTTATTACAAGAGATGCGATTTAGATGATCAACATGGCATCGCCATAGGTTAAAAACTTATACTTCTCTTTTTTAGCTACTTCATAAGCTTTCATCACCAGATCAAAGCCGCCAAAGGCACAGGCCATCATTAATAAGGTCGACTCTGGTTGATGAAAGTTGGTGACCATGGCGCTACAGATCTTGAAATCGTACGGTGGAAAGATGAATTTGTCGGTCCAACCCTCTCTTTCTTTCAACCGGTTCGTGGCCGACACTGCCGTCTCCAGGGCACGCATGGTGGTGGTACCTATGGCACACACCTTCCGTTTCTCGTCCAGCGCGCGATTTACAATTTTTACAGCCTCCGGACCGACATTAAAATTTTCGGAGTCCATCTTGTGTTTAGTCAGGTCTTCCACATCCACCGCGCGGAAAGTGCCCAATCCAATGTGCAAGGTGATAAAGGCTAAGTCCACACCCTTAATTTGGAGTCGCTTTACCAGTTGTTTTGTAAAGTGCATTCCGGCCGTTGGCGCAGATACCGCCCCTTTATTCTTGGCAAAGATGGTTTGAAAGCGGTCCTTGTCTGCCGGTTCAACTTTTCGCTTGATGTATTTTGGGAGGGGTGTTTCACCCAGGGTTTCTACGATTTTGTCGAAGGCAGCTGAATCCCCATCAAAGAGGAACCGGATTGTTCTTCCGCGTGAAGTGGTGTTGTCAATAACTTCGGCTACCAGGTCGCCATCGCCAAAGTATAATTTGTTGCCGACCCGAATTTTACGAGCGGGATCAACCAACACATCCCATAAATGCATTTCGGCATTCAGTTCGCGCAGCAGGAACACTTCAATCTTGGCTCCGGTTTTTTCTTTGCGTCCATACAAACGGGCGGGGAAAACCATGGTATCATTCGCCACCATCACGTCTCCTTCAAGGAAGTAGGAAACAATGTCTTTAAAGACTTTATGTTCGATTTTACCGGTATCGCGATGAATCACCATCATCCGGGCGTCATCCCGGTTTTCGGCAGGGTGGGAGGCAATTAAACTGTTGGGGATGTCAAATTTGAATTCAGAAAGTTTCATGTGTGAATTTTATTTTTTTGGACACATGGAATGGCCGTTTTTTGTTAGGTGCCTTTTTTGAAAGTTTGGGCGGGGCCATTTCATAAGCTTACGGGCTTTACCCCTTTACGATGGGGGGTGAATTTTTATAAGGTCGCAAAAATAGGACATGTTGGGGGGCAAAAGGAAATTTCAAGTCTTGTTTTTAGAAACAATTTGGTGGTTTTAGCGTCTGTTTACCAATTACGCCCTTTGTCGCGCTCCTTTTAGCACAAAATCAGTAAGCTTTATGTAAAAAACATGGATAATTGCAATCTTAAATTCCCGAAAACGCGTTAAAACCCACATGCTAGCATTACGATTGATTTTTGAAAGTCTGGGCTTTGCCTGGCGCGCCTTGAAATCAAACATTTTACGGACGGTCCTTTCTTTGTTGGGCGTTACTATCGGAATCTTCTCCATCATTGCGGTGCTTACGCTGGTGGATTCACTGGAGAAAAACATTCGCGATAGTTTTGATTTTTTAGGCAGCAATGTGATTTACGTTGGCAAATGGCCCTTTACCGGAGGCGGTGGTCGCGATTGGTGGAAGGAATACATTACGCGCCCCAATGTGAGTTATGCGGAGTACCGGTTTTTAAAGGCTAACATGAAAACTGCCGAGACGGTGTCCATTTTCGCGGATGTTGGCGGTATAACTGTGAAGGCCGGAAGCAGTGGCATCAGCCAGATTACGTTGAAAGGTGCTGATTTGGACTATGACAAGGTTTTTGAAATCAATGTTGAAAACGGGCGTTACCTGACCAATGATGAAATTGAAGGTGGTCGCAATGTGGTGATTATTGGGTATGAGGTAGCGAAAGCACTTTTTCCTAATCAGCCACAGCCCATGGGCGAAATCGTTAAAATCAAGAACCTGAAATTTAATGTGGTGGGGGTTACCAAACGCGAAGGCGAAAGTTTCCTGGGCACACCGAGCAATGATTATAGTGTCATCATTCCTTACGATGCATTTAGAAAATTGTACCAAACCGGAACGGGCCGATGGAATGAACTTGGTTCGGATATCGGACTAAGAGGGATGGCCACGGATATTGGTTTGGTCGAGTTGGAGAATGAAGCCCGTGGACTTTTGCGAGTAAAGCGCGGCCTAAAGCCCATTCAAAAAGACACCTTTGCTTTAAACCGGCCCGAAGCCATTGCCAATGCCATCAGCGGGGTGTTTGATGTGTTAAGTATTGCCGGTTGGATTATCGGAGGATTCTCGATGCTGGTGGGTGGATTTGGAATCGCGAACATCATGTTTGTATCCGTGAAGGAGCGTACCAGCATTATTGGGTTGCAAAAATCATTGGGCGCCAAAAACTATTTTATTCTCTTTCAATTCCTTTTCGAGTCGGTGTTTCTCAGCTTAATTGGTGGATTGGCAGGATTGATTTTGGTTTGGTTGCTTACGCTCGCACCGTTTGGAAGTTTACAAGTAGTATTATCCCTGAAGAATATTATTCTTGGCTTGGGAGTTTCATCGACTATTGGATTGGTAGCCGGCATTGTTCCGGCTGCGATGGCTGCCCGTTTGGATCCGGTAATTGCCATCCGGGCCACCTAAAAAAAATAGTGCATCGGGTTTTGGAATATACCCGATGCACTATTTAAGTTTTATTCTTTCTCTTTTTCTTCTTTCACTTCGGCTCCGGTGCCAATTTTCTCTTTAATTTTCTTCTCCAGTTCGTCCGACAGTTCGGGATTGTCTTCGATCAGCTGTTTAACTGCATCACGGCCCTGCCCCAGTTTGTTTCCGCTGTAAGAGAACCAGCTTCCCGACTTTTGAATCACGTTGAGTTCAACACCCAGGTCTACTATTTCACCGGACTTGGAAATTCCCCGGCCATACATAATATCAAATTCAACCACTTTAAAGGGGGGTGCTACTTTGTTTTTAACCACCTTCACCTTTACACGGTTTCCGGTAATGTCATCGGCCGCTTCTTTGATCTGACCGATTCTGCGAATATCAAGACGTACGGAAGCATAAAACTTTAAGGCATTGCCGCCCGTGGTAGTTTCCGGATTGCCGAACATTACACCTATCTTTTCGCGCAACTGGTTAATGAAAACGCAGGCGCAACCGGTCTTGCTGATGGTGCCGGTTAGTTTTCGCAACGCCTGGCTCATGAGTCGCGCCTGAAGACCCATCTTGCTTTCGCCCATCTCGCCTTCCAACTCGCCTTTGGGCACCAGGGCCGCCACCGAGTCAATAACGATGATGTCAATGGCGCCTGAACGAATCAGGTGCTCTGCTATTTCAAGGGCTTGTTCCCCGTTGTCCGGCTGGGAAATCAATAAGTTCTCGGTATCGATGCCCAACTTTTCAGCATAGCTTTTATCAAAGGCATGCTCGGCATCAATAAAAGCTGCCAATCCACCTTTTTTCTGGGCTTCCGCTATGCAGTGCATGGTTAAGGTGGTCTTTCCTGAAGATTCAGGGCCATAAATCTCCGTTACCCGACCTCTTGGAATCCCCCCGATTCCCAGGGCGATATCCAGACCAAGAGATCCTGTGGAAATGGCGGGTACGTCCATTACCTTGGTATCGTTCAATTTCATGACGGTGCCCTTTCCGTAGGTTTTTTCCAGTTTGTCGATGGTTAGCTGCAGTGCTTTCAGCTTCTCTTTCGCATCGCTTTTTACTTCGCTCATATGATCAGTTGTTTATTTTTCTAGTCACAATTCCGGGCCTGAAATTACTACTAATTATAGCAATTACAAGGATCGTGCAGTAATAAATACTAATTAATTTAGTATATCGCATAGACTCCTATTGTTGCTTAAAACTAATTGAATTAACTCCAGCGGGATTAATTTGCCATCATTTTATGATAAAAAGGATTCTTTTTGTTTTCGGAATAGCATTACTCATCCTGCTCATTTGGAATGGGTCGTTGGTGCTCTATGCAGCCCGGCAAGGCTATGGACAGTTAAAAATTGTTTGGAATGCTCAGCCTATTGAGAAATTCATTAAGGATCCCACCTTTCCTGATTCGCTCAAAAGCAAGTTGCACCTTATTGAAGAGATTCGAAGGTTTGCCATCGACTCCTTAGGTTTAAAGGATACGAAGAATTATCAAAAGTTATATGATCAAAAAGGGGAGGAGATCCTGTGGGTGGTGCAGGCGTGTGAGCCCTTTCAGTTAAAGCCAAAGACCTGGGATTTTCCGATTGTGGGCATCGTTCCCTACAAAGGTTATTTCAGAAAGCAACTGGCACTGGATGAGGGTGCCCGGTTGGAGGCGGAAGGTTATGATGTGAGCATCCGTAACCCTGGTGGTTGGTCTACTCTCGGTTGGTTTAATGATCCAATCCTGAGCGGCATGTTGAAGCGCAATGAAGGCGACCTGGCCAGTCTGATCATTCATGAAATGGTGCATGCGACCATATTTGTAAAAGACGATGTAGATTTCAATGAAAATCTCGCCTCCTTTATTGGAGATACCGCAGCTTATTATTTTCTGGCAGCGCACTTTGGAAAAACTTCCCATCAATTGGAGCAGTATCTACACGAAGATCAGGATTACCGAAAGTATAGCCGGCATATTTTACAAGGCACAAGAGCGTTGGACAGTTTGTATCAAGTTTTCCAACCGGACGAACCTTTGGAAAGTAAAAAGGAGCGGAAGCAGAATCTGATTCGACACATCATGACATCTGCGGATACATTAACCTTGCACACACCCCGTCCTTCCTCCAACAACCGAAGGCTTCCGAATAACACCTACTTTATGTCGTATCATTTATATCAGGCGAAACAGAATCTGTTCAAGCAAGAATTAGAGGATACGTTCAACGGAGATCTTAAACAATACATTGTTCACCTGAAGGAGAAGTATCCCTATTTATAGTCGGCCTCATTAAGGAATTGTTAAGGTGTTCAAACTGGTTTTTAATTGGCTTAATTTGTCTCTACTTTTAACGCGAAAATAAAATATAAAAACATGGGTAAGCCCACACAAAAAGTGCTGGTCGTAGACGATGAGGAGCCCATTTTAGAATTGCTGAAATATAATCTGGAAAAGCAAGGGTACGATGTAAAGACCGCGTCTGATGGCTATCAGGCGGTAGACGTTGCCAGAAAGTTTCATCCGGATTTGGTGTTGCTGGACATTATGATGCCGAAAATGGATGGGGTGGAGGCTTGCCGGCAGATCCGGGCTATGCCTGAATTGGTGAATACATTTATTGTCTTCTTAACGGCCCGGGCGGAGGAATATTCGGAAGTGGCAGCCTTTGATGTGGGTGCTGATGACTATATTCTTAAACCCATCAAGCCGCGCGCATTGATGAGCCGAATCAGTGCTTTATTCCGGAGAGATTCAAAGAAAAAAAATACTTCGAGTCAAATTAAGATAGGCGACCTGGTAATTGATCGTACCAGTTACACGGTACAGGTTAAAGGCAAAGAGATCAACCTTCCTAAAAAGGAATTTGAGTTATTGTTTTTTTTGGCTCAAAATCCGAATAAAGTATTTAGCCGCGATGATTTGTTGCAGAATATCTGGGGTTCGGACGTGTATGTGCTGGCCCGCACGGTCGATGTCCATATTCGCAAAGTGCGGGAAAAGATCGGAGATGATTATATTTCAACCGTAAAAGGGGTGGGATATAAGTTCAATCTCAGTTAATGCATGGTATATAGTGCCCGTACGCTGGCCCTCTTGCTGGCAGTGTCTGTCGCGAGTGTAACCGCGTTATTTATTTCTCTCGTGGAGAGCGTGAGCCGGGAGGCGGTGATCGTAGCTACCGTGATCAGTTTTTCGGCCTCCTATCTGTTGATCTTTATCGTTTTAGAATTTCTCGTTTTCCGCGAAATCAACAAAATCTATAAAATGATGGAAAAACTCCGCAAGAAGGAGCTCTCCAACATTGCGAAAGAAAAATCAGGGGCGCTGAATCCGCTTCAAAAAATCAATGAAGAAATTCACCAGTTCGCCACCCTCAAGCAAAAAGAGATTGATGAATTAAAGAAGCTGGAAGCTTTTCGGAAAGAGTTTATTGCCGATGTTTCGCATGAACTGAAGACCCCCATTTTTGCAGCACAGGGTTTTGTACACACGTTGCTGGACGGAGCCGTTAATGACAAAAATGTTCGCAATAAGTTTTTGAAGAAAGCTGCTAAAAGTTTAGATGGATTGGATGTGCTCGTACAGGACTTACTTACCTTATCACAGATTGAGACAGGCGATATAAAAATGCGCTTTGAACCCATCGATATGTATAAGTTGTGTGCCGAGGTGGTGGATCAGTTTGAGGAGAAGGCAGAGAAGAAAGATGTCAAGTTGAAACTGATTGCCGATCATCATAAAATTCAGGTGTATGCCGACTGGCAGCGTATTACACAGGTGGTAACGAACCTGGTTTCGAATGCCATCAGTTACACCCCCGAGGGCGGTGCGGTTACCATCACCTTTGATGTTGGCAAGAAGAATGTAACCACGTTTGTTTCCGATACAGGCGAGGGAATTCCTTCCCAACACCTCAACCGGATCTTCGAGCGATTTTACCGAGTGGATAAAAGCCGAAGCCGTGAGAAAGGAGGCACCGGACTGGGGCTGGCAATCGTCAAACACATTTTAGAAGGGCATAACAGCAAAGCGGAAGTGCAAAGTGTTATGGGCGAAGGCTCGACCTTTAGTTTTAAGCTTCCCCGATCGCGACATGATGGTTCTGATTCAGGTGAGGTATAGTACCTTGCGATGTGAAAATTCCTAAGTTCAGATTTCCGGATGCCATCCTGTATGAGGATTCAGATTTTATCCTGATCAACAAACCACCGTTTATTGCCACGCTGGAGGATCGACAAGACCCCATCAACATTTTAGCCACGGCCCGTATGTATGAGCCTGGGGCTCAGGTTTGTCATCGGTTGGATAAGGAAACTTCAGGTGTTCTGGCGATTGCACGCCATCCAGAAGCCTATCGGCACCTGAGCATACAATTTGAAAATCGAACGGTAACCAAGATCTATCATGCGGTGGTGGATGGCATCCACAATTTTGACCATCTCCTGGTGGATCGGGCTATCCTCAAGCAAAACGATGGGATGGTAAAAATTACCCGTGAGGGGAAAGAGGCACAAACCTATATTACAACCCTGGAAGCGTTTAAAAATCATACCCTGCTCGAATGCCGACCGGTAACGGGGCGTATGCACCAAATAAGGATCCACCTGGCCTGGCTGAAGGCCCCTATAACAGGGGATGACCTCTATGGCGGAAAACCGTTCTTTGTTTCTTCTGTGAAGCGGGGCTTTAATCTGAAGAAGGAAAGCGAAGAACTGCCACTAATAAGAAGAATGGCCTTACACGCATTTTCGTTGGAATTTGCATTGATGAATGGGCATAAGTATGTGGCAGAGGCCCCGTACCCGAAAGATTTTCAGGCGCTTATCCACCAACTGGCCGAAAACAGGCGTTAAACAGCATGTTTCAGCATCCAGATAATCCGCCTAAATATTAAGGCCCACTTGCATATTCAGTTTCTTGAATCTACTTTTGTGTCCCTTTTTGAAGGGGTATGTGTATTTAATTGGGTTTTTAACGCTAAAAAAGTGGATCACAACAGCTATAAAACAATCAATGCCAACAAAGCAACTGTAGAGAAAGGTTGGGTATTGGTAGACGCAAAAGATCAGGTGTTGGGCCGGGTTGCCAGCCAGGTAGCCAGGGTATTGCGGGGCAAGCATAAGCCAAACTATACACCCAATGTTGACACGGGTGATCATGTAGTGGTTATCAATGCCGATAAAATAAAAATGACGGGTAAGAAGTGGACCGATCGCGTTTACTTTACCTATTCAGGATATCCAGGCGGACAGCGGGTGTTAACACCGAAGATGATTGGCACCGGAAAGCATCCGGAGCGTTTGGTTGAGCATTCCGTTCGCGGAATGCTTCCTAAAAACAGCATGGGCCGCGAAGTTTTCAGAAGCCTGCATGTCTATTCCGGCAGCGAGCATCCGCACACTGCACAACAACCAAAAGAAATAAAGTTCTGATAAATGGAGATTATTAATACCATCGGTAGAAGAAAGACCTCAATTGCCCGGGTGTATGTTAAGCCCGGAAAAGGTCAGATCATCGTAAACGATCGCGCACTGAATGATTACTTTAAGTCTGAAATTCTGCAGACTACTGTCAAGCAGGCACTGAGTATCGTGAAGGCAGACGGACAATACGATGTCACTGTGAACGTAGAAGGTGGTGGTAATAAAGGACAGGCCGAGGCCATCCGATTGGGTATTGCCCGGGCTTTGGTTACAATCAATACAGAAAACCGTCCTCCGCTTAAGAAGGAAGGTTTATTAACCCGCGACTCCCGCATGGTGGAAAGAAAGAAGCCAGGTCGCAGAAAGGCGAGAAGGAAATTCCAGTTTAGTAAGCGTTAATCGATACAGCATGGCAGAGAAATTGACAACTGAAAATTTAATGGATGCCGGTGTTCACTTCGGACACCTCACCCGCAAGTGGAACCCGAAGATGTCCGAGTTTATTTTCATGGAGAATAACGGGATCCACATCATCGATTTGAATAAAACGCTGAAGTGCCTGGAGGAAGCTACTTATGCGATGAAGAACATTGTTCGTTCTGGTCGCAAGATCATGTTCGTTGCTACCAAGAAGCAGGCAAAAGACATCATCACGCAGGAAGCAACCCGGCTTAACATGCCGTTTGTTACGGAACGTTGGTTGGGTGGTATGCTCACTAATTTCGCCACCATCCGCAAATCGCTGAAGAAACTGGCACAAATTGACAAGTTGATGAAGGATGATGCTTTCAACAACCTGGCGAAGCGCGAGCGATTGATGGTTACCCGCGAGAAGGCAAAGTTGGAAAAGTTGCTGGGAGGGATTACGGATTTGAATCGTCTTCCGGCCGCTTTATTTGTAATTGATGTGAAGCGCGAGCACATTGCCGTTGCCGAAGCACAGAAATTAAATATTCCGGTATTCGCCATGGTGGATACCAACTCCGATCCTTCTGACATTGACTTCCCGATACCTGCTAATGACGATGCGTTCAAGTCGATCTCATTGATTACCGCCCAAATTGGAAAGGCCATTGAAGAGGCGTTGATGGAGCGTAAGAAAGACAAAGAAGAAGCCGGTCATAAGAAGGACGAAGAGGAAAAGCGCAAAGTAGACGAGGCAGTAGAACAAGAATAAGTCAATTGACATTCGATTGACAAGATTTTGTCAACTGCCATTGTCAATTGCCGATTTTAGATAGAAAGAACATCGGCTTGTACCCGATGTTCTTGTTTTTTATAACACACTTGAATTTTTAACCTTTAAGTATATGTCAGCAATAACTGCACAAGATGTAAATAAACTCCGCACCATGACGGGTGCCGGAATGATGGATTGTAAAAAGGCGCTCACCGAAGCAAACGGTGATTTTGAAAAAGCGATTGAAATTCTTAGAAAGAAAGGTCAGAAAGTTTCGGCCAGCCGTTCGGATAAAGATGCCAAGGAAGGGTCTGTCTTTGTAAAGACCTCGGACGATAAAAAAGAAGCAGTCTTGATTGCTTTGAATTGCGAAACGGATTTCGTGGCTAAGAATGAGGAGTTTCAGAACCTGGGCAAGTTGATTGCGGAAACGGCATTTTCGAAAAAGCCGGCAACCAAAGAGGCCCTGTTGGCAGAGGTGGTGGGCGGTCTCACCATCAGCGATAAAATCACTGAACTGGTAGGAAAAATTGGTGAAAAACTGGAAGTCAGTGCGTTCGTACATATGAAAGGGGAGGCTGTTGTGCCGTATATCCATGCCGGCAGCAAGTTGGGTGTGTTGGTATCCTTGAAAGGGGTGAACGGCAAAGATGTTACCGAAGCCGGTAAAGATGTGGGCATGCAGATTGCGGCCATGAATCCGGTTGCTGTGGATGAGAAACAGGTGGACAAAACATTGATTGAAAAGGAACTGGAAATAGCCAAAGCGCAAATACTCGCTGAAGGAAAACCGGAGAACATGGTTGAAAAAATTGCGCAAGGCAAGTTGAACAAGTTCTTTAAGGAAAGCACCTTATTGCCACAGACTTTTGTGAAGGATAATTCGAAGACCGTTGCCCAATACCTGGACAGTGTTACCAAAGGATTAACGGTAGCAGAGTTCAAGCGCGTGGCGATCGGGTAATTTCTCGATCACTGAAATAGAAAAGGGAGCCTGAGAGCTCCTTTTTTTGCTTCTTATTAAAAGAGACTTAAGCAAACTGAGTATTCTGTGCCCCTGGTTGATGATGCTGACCCCACCATTTTTGAAAGTGGTCAAAGGCCCGGGCAAAATTTTCCTCAGCTTCTTTGCTAATTCCCTGGTGTAACTCCCAGCACTTTCCTTCAATTGCCATCACATACGCTTCCGGAGTTGTTCCATAAAGTTCCCGGCAAAGCCAGAGGATTGAACACGGATCAATCCGGTGCGATGAAAATGTAATTGTGTTTTTTATTTCACAAGGCTGAAAGGAAAACCCACCTTCCAATGGCTGAACGCTGGCATCAATGAAAATGATCTGGTCATACTCCTTGATCAGCGCAGCGTCTTCAATTTGCAATTGATAGCGGTAGTCCACTTCAAAGCCGGTGTTTTCATTTTCATCAATGAATTTCCACCCCAGGGCGTCATCGCCCCGGCCACTGTTGCCGATACCGATCATCAATACTTTCTTATCCATTTTTATAGCGTTCATCAATCAACTCTCCGTTGTGGTTGAACAGTTCTACGTGCAAAGGCATTTGACCAAGCGCCTGGGTAGCACAGCTCAGGCAAGGGTCATAAGCGCGAATGGCCACCTCTACCTGGTTCAACATGCCATCGGTGATCGTACCTTTCTGACTGATCACATGATTGGCTACCCACCGCACGGCACGGTTCATGGCTTCGTTGTTATGGGTGGTTGAAACAATCAGGTTGCACCGGGTAATCATTCCCTTGTCATCGACCTGATAATGATGGGTGAGTGTACCGCGCGGAGCTTCAATGATGCCAATGCCCTCCCGTCTGGGTTTTCCTTCGCGCACCAAATCTGAACTCAGAATATCATCATCGTGCAAGAGGTCATTCATTACTTCGGCACAATGCAAAATTTCGATAAGCCGTGCCCAATGTGAATAGAGGGTGCTGTTATTTACTTTTTTGCCGGAAAAGGCAATAAATTCCTGTCGTTCTTTTTCAGCAAGTGGAGTTGGGATTGCGTTGCAGAGGTTGATTCGGGCCAACGGACCTACCCGGTTCCACCCGGTTTCACGTCCCAATTCCTTCAGGTACGGAAACTTCATGTAGGACCACCGTTCCACACCTTCCAGAAAATACGTTTGGTAGTCATCGGTCGAAACATCCGGTAATGTGATTTTTCCATCGGCATCAATGGCCCGGAGTTTTCCATGGTACAGTTCCAGATTTCCGTAGTCATCCACCATGCCTAAATGACCGGAAGGGAATGCGGCAAAGTTATCGAGCAAGGTGCGGTTCTTGTCGTGGTAGGCTTTCATGAATTCAATGATCTCCTGCGACCACTCGATCATGGTTTTAATGTCGGGAATATCTTTTCCGTTCAGAAAGTAGTCGCGCTCGTACGGATAGAAGGTCTTGTGCATGCCACCCGGCACTGCAGCTACCCCATGGATTTTTTTACCTGCAATAGCGCGGATTATCTCCTGGCCAAACTTGCGCATCAGAATTCCCTTGCGTGCGAGTTCTTTGTTCTCAATTGCTACGGCAATTACATTTCTTTTTTCTACGGGGGCATCAAGCCCAAAGAGTAAGTCCGGTGAGGCCAGGTAGAAAAAATGCAAAGCATGCGATTGAAAGATTTGCCCGTAGTGCATGAGTTTACGCAACTTATGAGCAGCCGGAGTTAAGTCCTGTGGGTCGATGCCTACCAGTTGATCAATCGCCTTTGCGGCTGCGAGGTGGTGACTGACCGGGCATATGCCACAGAGGCGTTGCACGAGCACTGGCGCTTCCCAATACGGGTGCCCCTGAATAAAACGCTCAAACCCGCGAAACTCAACAATGTGAAAGAAGGAGTCTTCTACCTTGCCGTATTCATCCAGGTGTATGGTTACCCGTCCGTGCCCTTCCACACGGGTTACCGGATCGATGGTGATTTTCTTTTTCATGAATTTACAACCAGTTAATCATATTTAAACTCGGAATACAACAGGGAATAGTCTTCACCCCACAACAGCCCGTGCACGACTTTCCAGATGTGGTTGGCAGAGGGCGGACAGCCCGGGATCGTATAATCCACTTTCACAATTTCATTGCAAGCATACACCCGGTCCAGAATTTTGGGCAGGTCTTCATGATAGGGAACTGTATTCTCTCCTTTCTCACTGGTAACACTGTTGAGATAAGCTTCTTCCAGACATTCGCCAAGCGGAATGGTGTTGCGCATAGCGGGTAGTCCACCCCACACTGCACATTCACCCATCACCACCAGGATGTCGCACATCTCTCGGAATTTCTTCAGCGTTTCAATGTTCTCATCATTGCAACAGCCGCCTTCCACCAACCCCAGGTGGCAGCGTTGCGTAAAGTTCTTGATGTCTGTTAAGGGTGATTTATTAAAAGAAACCAATTCCACAATGTCCAACAGATCCGTATCAATATCCAGCAACGACATGTGGCAGCCAAAGCATCCGGCCAACGAAACCGTAGCGATGGTCTTCTTTTCAAAGTTGGCCACCTTGGGTTTTTCGGTAATGGTATGGCGAAAGTGTTGTTGGGTTGATTCCAGATCAAACTTGCGGTCGCCAAAAGGTTGAGATAAGCTTTTGCCCCGCACAATGATGGCTCCGGTGGGGCACAGCTTCATGGCATTCTCAGCTTCCTGTTCCGAAAGTTTTGCTTCCTGCCCGTAATCGATGCCCACTTGGGTTTCATTACCCCGGTTGATGTACATGAAAACACGCTTACCGTCCTTCGTAAATACTTCTTCCACACACCTGCGGCATTTGATGCAGCGATTGTGTTCCATAATCATTCGTTTGGGTTGGTAGTCAATCAGGCGATCTTTGAAGAGGTGTGGGAAACGTGAGGTTGAAATTCCCAATTCATAACCCATGTGTTGCAGGTCGCAGTTGCCGCTTTTTTCACAAGCGGGACAAAAGTGGTTGCCTTCAGCAAACATCATTTCGATCAGCGCCTTTCGCATGTCTAAAAGTTCGGGGGTATTTACCTCTACTTTTAATCCTTCTTTTACAAACGCGGTACAGGCAGGGTCGTGCCGGCCGTTGATTTTGCAGGTACATGTGCGACAAGTGCCGAGCGGAGGGTCAATGTGTTTAAAATAACAGAGGGAAGGAATGAAGACTCCGTTTTCTTTGGCTGCATCCACAAGATTCATTCCTTCCTCAGCCTGATACTGTTTTCCGTCAATCCAGAATGTGCAGGTTGCCATGGTGCTCAGGGTTTATAACGTTCATATTCTTCTACGGCCGCATGATGATCAAACTTGCGATACGTACTGTTGTCGGTTCCGGCAAAGCGCGCTGTAAAGTAATCCTGAAATTTTTCGAGCGACTGAAGAATGCTATTGCTGGCGGTTTTGCCCAATCCGCACCGGCTGGTTGTTTTCATAATGGTGCCCCAGTTTCGCAATTCTTTCAAATCATTCATATCCGCGAGTTCATTTTGCAGTCGTTCCAGCTTGCGCTGAATTATGAAATTACCTGCCCGGCAGGGAGTGCATACTCCACATGATTCATGCTTGAAGAACTCAGAGAAATTCATCAGGATGTGTACCAGATCACGTTTGCTGCTGAAGATCATAAATGATCCTCCGCACCGGATATCCTTTTGGGCCATCAGGTCGAGCATGGAAATGCGTCTGTATTTTTCCCGGACTGAGATGCATTCACCGGAGGGACCACTCACCTGTATGAAGTACGGATCTTCCGCACCGCATAAGTCTAATAACTCAGCCACGGTCATTCCCCATTCTATCTCGTAGATACCAGGTCGTTGGCAATCACCCGAAATGCTGATCAATTTGGTTCCGGCTGAACCCGGGATGCCCCGTTTCAGATAATCAAAGGATCCCATTTGAATCAGGCGGGCTACGGCAGCAAAAGTTTCCACATTATTAACAACCGTAGGGAGTTGCAAATATCCCTTCTCAACGGGGTAAAACCACTTGGTGCGAGGTTCGCCTCGCTTTCCTTCCAGGGATTCGAGTAAGGCAGTCTCCTCACCACACACATAGGCTCCGGCTCCGATTTCAACTCGAATGTCAAAATTGAAGCCGGTGATGCCACCAATGTTTTTACCCAGCAATCCCAGCGTATGAAACAGTTCAATTTCCGTTTCGAGTTTGGATAAGAGCCACCGGTACTCGCCCCGCAAATAGACAATGCCATATGCAGCCCCCACCGTATACCCGGCCAGTATCATCCCTTCAAGCACCGAACCGGGTTGGTTGTTTAGCAGAACCCGATCTTTAAAAGTGCCTGGCTCACCCTCATCGGCATTGCAAACAATGAACTTGGCCGGACTTTCATATTGGCGACACGTGTCCCACTTTTTCCAAGTTGGGAAAAAAGCACCCCCGCGGCCTGCTAATCCGGAGATCCGGAGTTGTTCTATTACTGCTTCCGAAGATAAGTTGTTTAGTTTTTTAATGGCTTCTCCGGCTGAGTAGGGAGCAAAGAAAATCGAATGATCATTGGCTGGCGTAAACCGGATATTGTCCAACGGGGTGTCATAAATTTCAGCTGCTGTTTTCCCTTGCTTTAGTTTTTGAATGATTTCTTTAACCTTTAAGGCATTGAGATTCGTAAAAGGTAAAAAATCTATGAGCGCGGCCGGCTCCTGATCACTGAGGCCGATGCAGGGTGTTTGAAAGAGACCAAAAGAGCCGGTGGGGTCAACACTGTTCATGTGGGCTCCGGTTTCGCGTTCAAATGTTTCACGAATTCGCTCATACCCCCGAAGTTCACTGATGATACTATTATTCAAATAGATCGTATGCTTACCGGCAGGTTGTTGATGAAAGAAATGATAAAAGGAAGCAACACCTTCCGTTTCAATATCCGACAGCTGATGTTTATCAGCTAGCTTTTTAAGAGCTTGTTTTGAGATGTGATTGTTTCGGAGTTGTTCCTGCCACAATTCAGCGAGTAATCCGGAACGGGGAGGCTCAACCGGAAAGAGCTTTTTGGAATGGGTGCTCATGATGGCCGTATTAAGTAGCCATCAAGTTGGTGCTAAGTTTCCGGAATAAGAATGATAAAAGTCATGCAACCGATTGCCTTAAAGTAATATTATTCGAGTGAATAATTTGGATGCTAATAGGCTTGTGAAATAAGCGGAATGGAACGCGGCTGGAGAGTATTGAAACCGATTCCGATAGCTAGTATCTAAGATTTTAATTCCACACTGAATCATCTCTGAACGGCTTGATTATCAACGGCTTTTATTTCAATAAAAAAATCAGTTATAGCAGGTCATCGCAGAAGCCACCCGGAGACCTGATCTAATCACTGAATTATTTCTGTTCCGTTTTCAATGGATGCGATGTAATAGGTGAGTGGCAAGTTCATCTGTTTTTCATAAGCAGGCTTTAGTGATGCTACCAACTCATCGATTGCTTTTTCTTTCACCAGGTTAATCGTGCAGCCGCCAAATCCGCCACCCATCATTCTGGCGCCAATCACCGATCTATTATTGCGCATACGATCAACGAGCCAATCCAGCTCTTTGCAACTCACGCCATACATTTTACTCAAGCCATCATGTGTGGCAAACATCTTTCGGCCCAACGCCTGTAAATTTCCAAGCTTTAGATCTTCACAACCAGCCAACAAACGCTCAACTTCCCGCACCACATACCGACTGCGCCTATCGATCAATTTATCTTTTGGCATTACATATTGGTCCAGCATATTTTCCGTGACGTCACGAAGTGACTTCACCGTAGGAACAGAGGTGTTAACCCATTTCACCGCGGTTTCGCACTCTCTTCTTCGGGTGTTATATTCCGATGTGGCCAGTGAGTGCTTGACGTTTGTATTCAGCAGCAACACCTTTATGCCCTCCAACCTGAAGGGGATATATTCAAACTCCAACGATCGGCAATCCAGTTTTATAACATGATCTTTCTTGCCCATCATGGAAGCAAACTGATCCATGATGCCGCACATCACTCCGGCAAATTCATGTTCGGCTTTCTGTGCCATTTGCACCATCGTAAGTCGATCGAGTTGCGTATGCAATAATTCATTTAATGCAAATACGGTGGCGCATTCTACCGCTGCAGAAGAAGACAAGCCCGCGCCTATTGGCACATCGCTGGTGAGGATGGCATTAAAGCCGGGCACCTTTACGCCCCTTTTAACAAACTGAGCGGCAGAGCCTAGTATATAATTAGGCCAGCGGATAGCTTCCACCGGTTTTAAATCAGCAAGCTTCAAGAAGAATGACTCATTAAGATCGAGTGCACGCAGATGTATTTCGTCATCCTCGCGGAGTGACATAGCCATGTAGGCAGCCTTGTCAATGGCAGCGGGTAACACAAAACCCTCATTATAATCGGTGTGCTCACCAATAATATTTACCCGGCCGGGTGAACGAACAATGACTGGGGCTTGCTGGAATAAATCAGCAAAATCCTTTCGTAAATTATCCACCAAGGTATTCACAGGGTATCTATAAATTCAAGCTTTTAAAATAACCGGAATCGGAACACGTATTTGGGATCGGTATGAAATGAATCCCTAACAATGTGCCTCGCGTCATCTCAAAACTAGTTAATACCAGACAATCACTTCACCTCCGGTAGGCTCTGCCGGATCAAGTTGAGTACCGCCACACTTGCCAAGCGAATGTTGATCATCCGGTCTTTTGAGAGTTGCAGCTTTCGGGTTACCGTATGGTGCTTATCGGAGTAAGCGATCCATACCGTACCCACCGGTTTATCGGGGGTTGCTCCACCGGGTCCTGCAATTCCGCTGGTGGCTACACCAATGTCGGTGCTGAACTTGGCCCGCACGATGTTGGCCATTTCAATAATAGTAGGTTCGCTAACGGCACCATATTTCTCCAACGTCTCTGGCTTTACCCCCAATTGGCGCATTTTTATTTCATACGCGTAGGGAATCATCGTGCCCAGAAAATATTCGGAGCTGCCGGGCACGCTCGTAATCAAGTGCGAGAGATATCCTCCGGTGCAGCTTTCGGCAATGGAGAGGGTGAGTTTCTTCTCGCGCAAGGTTTTTCCGATCACGACTTCGATGGGATCCTCACCATATCCGTAAATGAACGGATTAATTAGTGGCTTTAGAGATTCAATCTGTTCATTCGTATCACGCTCAAGTTCGGGCAGGGAAGTTCCAAAACCAGTGAGACGTAATTTTACCTCACCCAAACTTGGCAAGTATGCCAACTTAATATGGGAGGGCAACGCTTTTTCCCATTCGGCAATCTTTTCGGCCAGGAATGACTCACCGATTCCAATGGTGCGAATCAATTTATGATGGATGACCGGGAGTTGGTATTTTTTCCTTATTCGTGGCAACACGTGTTCCGTCATCATCATTTTCATCTCGTGCGGTACGCCCGGCATCGACATAAAAATTTTGTCACCCTTATCGAACCACATGCCCGGTGCGGTACCTACCGGATTGGTTATTTTTATACAAGCCGTTGGCAGCGCAGCTTGCTGCCGGTTAAGTTCGGTTAATTCCCGGCCCCGGCTTTTGAAGAACTCGGTTACCTCTGCCAATGCCTCTTCATTAATTTTTAATTCGCAATTGAAATAGTTGGCCAACACCGGCTTCGTCAGGTCATCGCTGGTTGGGCCAAGGCCACCAGTAATTAAAATCACATCAGCCCGTTGTTCTGCTTCTGCGAAAGCAGTCATGATTTCAGATTCAACATCGCCCACCGTGGTTTTGCGAATTACCTTAATGCCCATTTTGTCTAGCTCCACCGACATCCATTGTGAGTTTGTATCAACAATTTGCCCATAAAGGATTTCGTCACCGATGGTAAGCAGTTCAGCAAGAATCTTTTTCAAGAGGTAGTAGTTTGGAGTTTCTCAGGCGCAAATCAATGCCTGACTAGGTGCATACAGGTTCAGTAAAAATAGTCATGCAAAATAGCCTCATCCTTTCAGATTCCAAATTATTAAGTACGTAGTCAACACATACTTTTTCCTACCTTAGCCCCGAATTTCAATCGTATGAAGCAAGCAATTTTGGGGCTTTCTTTGATTTTGGGGGCCTGCACCTCTGCGCAGATCAACCAGGCCTTGTCGGATGCCTCAAAAGCCGTGAATGGGGAGAAGCCCTTGACCACCGCAGAAGTAAGTGAAGGGTTGAAGGAGGCCCTAATCAATGGAATTTCAAAAGGGTCAGATCAGGTTTCTCAGCTTGATGGGTATTTTAAGAATCCAGATATTAAAATCCCCTTTCCCCCCGATGTAAAGAAAGTTGAGGACCGGTTGCGTCAGATAGGATTGGGGGGTGAAGTGGATAAATTTATTGTCACCTTAAACCGGGGTGCCGAAGACGCAGCGCGAGAAGCGAAACCAATTTTTATTTCCGCCATTAGGCAAATGACTATTGCGGATGCCTGGGGTATCTTGAAAGGAGACCCCGATGCCGCTACCCAATATCTGCAGCGCACCACGACACCACAATTGAAGGAGAAGTTCAAACCGGTAATCCAGGCATCACTGGATAAAGTGAATGCAACCAAATATTATGGTGAAATCATTACACGGTACAACAGCATTCCTATGGTTCAAAAGGTAAATCCGGACTTAAATGAATATGCAACCGACATGGCCATCCAGGGTTTGTTTACCATGATTGCAAAAGAGGAAAGAAACATTCGGGAAAATCCCGTGGCACGCACGACAGAATTATTGAAAAGAGTATTTGGATCACAAGCAAAGTAATGAGAATGAGCTTATTTGAGAAACATCAACCTACGTTAACCAAGGCCATAGAGGTCTTGCATGCGCGAACTTTTTATGCTGCCTTTCCCGAACATCCGGCACCCGCTGTTTATGGTGAAACAGCTGATGCGGACGGTCAGGCAAAGTTTAAAAACACACTGGGAAAAGAATTTGGAGAATTAATGCAAGCAGGTGAGTCGGGATGGGCAGGGCAAGAGGAGTCGCCTTACCTGCAGGAGCCTTTGAACGTACGCTATCCGATTTTTTCAACGGATGATTTGATCACCAAATCAAAATCTGCATTTCACGTTTGGAGGAAAGTAAGCAAAGAGGAACGGGCAGGGATATTATTGGAGTCATTGGATAGGTTGAAGAGGCGATTTTTTGAAATCGCATATGCCACTATGCACACTACGGGTCAGGGATACATGATGGCCTTTCAGGCTTCCGGCCCGCATGCAGCCGATCGGGCTCTGGAAGCAATCGCTGCCGGATATGAGGAGTTATCACGGTTTCCAAAAGCGGCCTTGTGGGATAAGCCCATGGGTAAATTTAACCTCCAGATCAACAAAGAGTGGCGGGCCGTGCCCAAAGGGATTTCGTTGGTGATTGGGTGTTCTACCTTCCCTACCTGGAATTCAGTAACCGGTATTTATGGAAGCCTGATGACAGGCAACACGGTATTAGTTAAACCCCATCCGGGAGCGATTTTACCGATTGCGATTTTTGTAGCCGAGATTCAGAATGTGTTGGCGGAGAACAACTTCGATCCTCATATTTGCCAATTGGCGGTGGACACGTTCGAGAAGATGATTTCGAAAGAACTGGCCGAACATTCGGAGGTAAAGCTGATCGACTTTACCGGAAACTCGCTTTTTGGGAGTTACCTGGAAGCGCTTCCGGGCAAAACCGTGTTTACCGAAAAGACGGGCGTCAATTCTGTCATTCTGGATTCTGCGGACGATCTTGATAAAGTGGCTGCTAACCTGGCATTCTCAGTCAACTTGTATAGCGGGCAAATGTGTACAGCTCCGCAGAACTTTTTCATTCCTGAAACCGGAATTAAAACCTCTTCTGGTGCAGCAACCTTTGATCAGTTTGCCGAAAAATTTGTGGCCAATCTGAACAGTCTGATCGATAATCCTAAAGCAGGCCCATTTGTATTGGGGGCTGTTCAGAATAAGAAGACATGCGATCGGGTAGTGGAGGCTGAAAAATTGCCAGGTAAAGTATGGTTGAAGTCACGTTCTTTTGAAAACCCAATGTTTAAAAAAGCACGGGTTGCCACACCGGTGGTGGTGGAGGTAGATGCCTCAAAGAAAGAAATCTTCAGCAAGGAATTGTTTGGTCCGATTGCGCTCCTGATTAAAACAAAGAATACTGACCAGTCAATAGCGCTGGCACAGGAAATGGCAATTCAACATGGGGCAATTTCGTGTGGTGCCTACACAACAGATCCGGAGGTTAAGGATAAAATTGCAGACGCCATGTCCTTAGCTGCTACACCTGTCTCTTTCAATTTAACAGGCGGTATCTACATGAATCAAAATGCAGCGTTCTCAGATTTTCATGTAACGGGCGGTAATCCTTCCGGCAATGCCTCCTTTACCAATCCGGAATATGTAACCAGACGATTTACCTGGGTTGGTCATCGGGAACCCGTGAAAGCATAACGAAAGAAATCGGAATTCTTTAAGAGGGTGCGATATATAACGCAACCTTTTTTGTTGTTTGTGAGTCTTAGGGTGGTCATTCGCTTTCGTTATTATGTGTAAACTTTTCCTGCTTTCAATCCTTCTTGCTTGTTACCGGTAATTCATTTTCACAGGGGATAGGGAATTCCTTCTAAAGAGTGGGGTTTGGGATTATCGTGAAAGATAACCCCAAAGGACTGTGGGTATTGCCGATATTCAACGCCTGGTTTGGTAAGAAGAAAACGGAACCTACCGAATAATCGGGTTCAACCTCCAGGCGTTTCGCACTTTCACGGTTCCGAAAATTTCAGCACTTGAATTCTCCTGAATTGGAAATACCTGATCGGTAATGGAATATAGTCCATCCATTGAGATTAATTCAATAATGGATTGATCAACAATCACGCGTACCGCGATGGATGGTGTCCGCGGTTTAATCTCAACCGACTCTCTGCTCGCAAAATCTTTTTGAAAATCAACGCGGCCCGATTTTGTCCGATCGAGGTAAAGTTCTCCATCCTGGTATCCGATCGTAGTTTGTTCCCTTGCGGATTTGAAAAGTTGAATGCCGCTGCCCTCGCTGATCTCAAGTTCCAGCTCAAAAGACTTGGTGTTGGGTGAATTCAATTCTGAGATTTTATCGCCACGAAGTGCGGTGTATTCTGCAACCGGCTGTTGACTTAGCCGCCATCCATCTAGTGTTTCCAATAAAGCAAGTTCGCGTGGTAAGCTAAATGCCCCCCGCCAGGATTCAGTCGGAATCTGGTTGGCATACGTCCAGTTGTTAATCCAACCCATCATAACGGCACGGTCTTTTACATTATTGAAGATAATGCCGGCATAGAAATCTTTTCCATAATCAAGATAAAGCGGGGTTGTTTGGTCGGAGATGAAATTCTTTCCGTCAAAATCGCCAATAAAATATTGCATCCCTACAAAGGTGGGCCCGGCAGGGTGACCTCCTGAAAGCGACAGCACCCATTTTGATTTTCCGGGTTGACCCTGAATGGGTAACTCGAACAAGTCCGGGCACTCCCAGATGCGCAGCGTATCGCCAACTTTGCCAAACTCGCTCATCAACTCCCACTTCAACAGATTTTTTGATTCATACAGCTGAACGGTGAACTGATCGGGAACCACCAAGGCAAGCACCCATTTTTCCTGTGGCTCATACCAAAAGACTTTTGGATCACGAAAGTCTTTCCTTTGAATATCCAGAATCGGATTCTTCTCATACCGTTTCCAGGTTCTTCCTTTGTCATTACTATAGGCAAGGCTTTGATTTTGGCGTAATCCTTCGTTGTCGCGATGAAGGTTGGACGTATAGATGGCGATCAAACAATCGTTGCTTTGGCACAATCCACTGGTATTGTTAACATCCACAACAGCCGTCCCTGAAAAGATCATCGTACTGTCGCGGGTCATTGGGTCCAGGTATTCCTCCAACGCTATCGGAAGATGTTCCCAATGAATCAAATCGGTACTCACCGCATGACCCCAACTCATATGCCCCCAGGTTGTTCCATAAGGATTGTATTGATAGAAGAGATGATATTCACCTTCATAATAAACTAATCCGTTGGGATCGTTGATCCAGTTTTTTTGGGGAGTAAAGTGCGCGAGGGGTCGATATCGTTCAATGGGTGGCGCTTCGGATGCCGGAGGGGAGCACTGAATTAGCAATACAATTAGGATGAGAAGGGGTATGTGAGTTTTCATCTTTGAAAAGTTAAGCGTCTTACTACGAATACCAAAGCGCGATGGCCATCGCAATTACGGAAACTACCATCACCCGCTTTATCCAGACTTCACCGGCTTTTACCGACCATCGGCTTGCATACCATCCCCCCAAGGCGTGGCCAATGGCCAAAATAAGGCCTGTAAACCAATCGATCTTATCCTGCCAGGCAAAAACCATAACCGAAACCCCGGTGTATACGATCGCTGCAAAAACTTTTACATAGTTGCTTTTTACCAGGCTCAGATTATTGACCAGGCTTAATACGGCTATTACCAAAAAACCAATACCGGCCTGCACAAAACCTCCGTACACACCAATGAATAGAAATAAAAAAGTTCCTATCATCTGGTGTTTACCCGATAGTTTCTCATCGCCTTTGGATTTGAATGGATCAAAGAGAACCAGGCCCACGGAAAAAATCATGACTACCACAAAAATTTTCTTAAAGACGGCATCGGACATGGTGGAGGCCAGGAAAGAGCCCAGCACTCCGCCTCCCAGGGAGGCAAGCCCCAGGTATATCGCATATGGCCAGGGAAGTTCAATACCTTTGCTTCTGAAACCACCTACTGCAAAAATATTTTGAAACAGGATTGCCACACGGCTCGTAGCATTTGCCATGGTAATAGGCAGGCCAATGAAGGTAAGAATGGGTACAGAAAACAAGGACCCACCACCCCCTACTGTGTTTAGAAAGGCGGCAATAAAACCCACCAGAATGATTAAAGGATATTCGTACCAGCTCACTTCACCTTGGCGTTGCGCACAATCTTTGAAAATAAATCCGGTACAAATCGCTTCAGATAGATGGCCAGCACTTCTTTAGTCCCTCCGATATACACCTCTTCTTTTCGTTTAATAATCACACGTACCATTTTTCTTGCGAAGACTGCAGGGGTCATCCCTTTTTTGTGCGTATCGTCCTTTTTGTTTTGCGGACTGCCATCTCCGGTGAGTGCCGTTATACTTAAGTTGGTATTGATCCATCCCGGGCAAACCAGAGTAACAAAGATATTTCTACTGTCTTTCCAAAGTTCAGCCCGTAGCGAATCATAGAAACCATGTAGCGCATGTTTGGCGGCAGCATACCCTGAACGGTAAGGCGTACCAATCATTCCCATAACACTGGTAATCGTTACAAAATGACCTGCATTCCTCTTCAGGAAATGAGGCAGCAGATATTTGGTTAGCGAAATGGAGCCAAAGTAATCCACTTCCATAATTCTGCGATCAACTTCCAGGGCAGTATCTTTTGCCAGGCTGCGCTGGCTGATTCCTCCGTTGTTGACCAGGATATCGATGTGCCCAAACAACTGGACCGCAGCTTCGGTGCAGAGCTTTAAAGTGGCGGGCTGACTTAAGTCAAGCGGAAGAATTTTAATAAAATTTTGAGCTACTGCCGGACAATTTCCCTTCACTCTTTCCAGTTCTTCTTTTCTACGGGCGGATAAAATGAGTTTTGCGCCATGACGGGTCAATTCATAAGCGAGTGCTTCGCCTATGCCCGATGATGCTCCTGTAATCCAAATTACTTTTCCGGCAAGTTTGCTCATTCGGTTCGCAGTTTATGTTGTTCGGCATACACCCAGATGGTGTAAATTCCAATGGCGGTACCAATGGGAAATGAAAATAGTTTAAAGCATCCGAGAATCAGCAGCAGTGTAAGCGCCCATTTTTTTTCATTTAGCAACGCAACTCCGCCAACAATGGAGGGAACAGCAAAAAATAAAATGATAAAAGCTGCAATGATTCTGATAAATGGAACAATCCAGATAAATACCCATTGTCCTTCCGGTCCAGCTTCGTCCATGATGAACGGGATAATCAGTGTAATGATGGAACTCAAAATGATCATGGCAAGGATCTGCACAGCTCCGGAAATGATATAGACAATGGCAAGAATTCGTTTGTGGATGTCCATATTAATTGGGTTTATAGTCTTTCATAGATGACAAAATCAAAAGCGTATTGATGCCGCGCATCCGGATCGTGATGCTTGCGTGAAATTTCCTGCCATTCGTTTTTATCAAACTCCGGAAAGAAGGTATCTCCTTCAATAACCGCATCAATTTCGGTCAGGTACAAACGGTTTGCCAGGGTCAGTCCAAGCGCGTAAATTTCAGCGCCCCCGATAATGAAGACCTCGTTTTGCTTTTTTTCTTCTCCAATCGCAAAGGCTGCTTCAAGTGAATTCACGACAATGCAATTTTGAGCGCGAAAGTCTGGACTGCGGGTGACCACCACATTCGTGCGATTTGGCAAGGGTCTGAACTTTTCAGGAATGGATTGATAATTTTTTCGCCCCATTATTACCACGTGCTCTTTGGTGGTTTGCATAAAATATTTCATGTCATCCGGCAAGTGCCAGGGCAAATCGTTGTTCTTTCCTATTGTGCGATTTTTTGCCAGCGCTGCAATCAGTGAAATGATCATGAAGGGTCTTTCAAAATGCAAATTAGACAATTTGACGGCTATTTACCGTCTGTAAATTGTTCTCGTTAAAGTTTATTACCCCGAAAGAATTCGGCAAGGGTCATGCGTTTTTTGCCTTCGGGTTGAAATTCATCAATGGAAACCCAGCCGTTAGCGGCTCGTACATGCAGGTAAGTCTTGTGGTCCGTTTTCCAATGACTGCCTGGTGTGGATTGACTCGCATCAGGAACCGGACTCACCTTGTAAATTTTATAGATTTTATCCTGAAGCCGGGTCCAAGCACCCGGGTATGGACTTAAACCGCGAACAAAATTGATAATCTGAGAGACGGATAGAGTCCAGTTGATCTCGCAAGTTTCCTTGAAAATTTTCGGTGCGTGGTTGACTTCAGCGAAAGCCGGTTGAGGCTCGTTGGGATAACTTCCCGATTCAATGGCGCGAACTGTTTTAAGTACCAGGCTGGCACCTTTCTTCATCAGGCGATCATAGAGTGTTCCTGCATCATCCGAATCGAATATGGGTTCCCGCTGCTGAAAGATGATACTGCCGGTGTCAATCTCATGCTTTAGAAAAAAAGTAGTAACGCCAGTTTCCTTTTCACCGTTGATGATGGCCCAATTGATCGGAGCCGCACCACGGTATTGGGGCAGAAGGGACGCATGTAAATTAAAAGTTCCCAGGGCCGGCATCGACCAAACCGCTTCCGGTAACATCCGAAATGCCACTACGATTTGAAGGTTAGCTTGATAACTTTTCAGCTCCTCCAAAAATTGGGATGATTTGAGGTTGGTGGGTTGCAATACCGGGAGTTGATGGTGGAGCGCACATAGCTTTACAGGGGAGGGCACCAGTTTTTGGCCACGCCCCTGGGGCTTATCGGGGGCCGTGATGACGGCAACTACATTCAGTTGATTCTGAATCAGAATTTCCAGGCTTGGCACAGCAAATTCAGGTGTGCCCATGAATATAATTCGTAACCGATTCATTTCAATCTTTTAAGGCTTTCCGCAGGTACTTTTTACAAATGGGACATTCGGCCCACACGTGACCCCGAGCCGGACAATACGCACGGCCAAAATAAATCATTTGCAGATGAACTTTATTCCATTCCGATTCAGGAATCAGGCGCTTTAAATCGCGTTCGGTTTGCTCCACACTTTTTCCATTGGTAAGCCCCCAGCGGTACGCCAAGCGATGGATGTGGGTATCTACCGGAAATGCTGCCTTGTCAAACCATTGCGTCATTACCACCGAAGCCGTTTTATGACCCACTGCAGGAAGTTCTTCCAGTTCTTCAAAGGTATCGGGCACATTGCCCTGATGCTTTTCAATCAGAATTTTTGACAGACCATGGATCCCTTTGGATTTCATGGGTGAAAGTCCGCAAGGCTTGATAATCTCGCGGATTTCATCGACCGAAAGTTTTACCATGTCATAGGGATTGTCCGCCAGTTTGAAAAGTGAAGGTGTCGTTTTATTGACTCGCTCATCCGTGCATTGAGCGGAAAGCAAGACCGAAATTAAAAGTGTATAAGCATCTTTATGATGCAAGGGTACGGATGGATTCGGATAATAGGTATGCAGGATTTTTAAGATGTCCTTTACTTTCTCTTGCTTGGTCATGTACTTGAATGCGGAGTTCTCGATTCGTAGCAAATCAGGTTCTGCCGTTTTGGCCTACGGGTATAACAAATAGTTTTTTCGCTTAGCCTTAAACGCATCTAAACCGGGTTGCCAACTGGCCCGAATCTGTTCTTCTGTAAGCCCCTCTTTTATTTGCTGTTTTAACAAGGAGGTACCCGCCAGTTTATCGAAGTAGGAGGTGAAAAATTTCTCTTTCTCCGGAAAAAGTTGATAGAATTGTAAAAGATAAGATAAGTCAACTTTTCTGGCGGGGGTAACGGTACGCAAATCAAGACCATAGCAAAGTTTATCCTTATGGGGTGGCTCCAGCGAATAGCCCTTTAAAGGCACAGGGGTAAATGAATACGGCAGCGTTTTCAATTCCGGATTTCCCAATACTTGAAAAGGTGTAGGCGTACCTCGGCCAACACTTATTACGGTTCCCTCAAACAAACAAATGGAAGGGTACAACCGCACGGCCTGATCATTGGGTAGATTGGGAGAAGGTCTGACCGGGAGTGAATATTCATCATCGTGCTTCCAGTTTTTGAGTTTAATGACTTCTACATCACAGGTTACACCACCGCTAAGCCAACCCTCACCATTCAGCATCAGGGCCAGTTCACCAACGGTCATGCCGTGGGTAATGGGCATCGGGTGCATACCTACAAATGATTTTAGTTCCGGTTGCATAACCGGCCCATCAACATAGCTTCCGTTCGGGTTGGGCCTGTCCAGAATGATGAGTTTCTTTCCGTTTTCGGCACATGCTTCCATCAGGTAGGTCATCGTGCTGATGTAGGTATAAAACCGTGCCCCAACATCCTGAATATCGAAGATCAATACATCGAGATCCTGAAGTTGCTCGGCCGTTGGCTTGCTGTTTTTACCGTACAAAGAGATGACTGCCACACCCGTTTTTTTGTCAATGGTATCATCAATATGTTGACCATCGGCAGCATCGCCCCGAAAGCCATGTTCCGGTCCAAAGATTTTTTTTACTTGTACCCTACGGCTCAGAAGTGTGTCGGCCAAATGCGTTTTGCTAACAAGAGCTGTGTTGTTAACCACCAACCCAACTTTCTTGCCATGCACCTTGGGCAATAATACGTCCAATTGTTCGGCACCCAGAATAAGGCTGGATTTTGTTACCTGTGCCGAACACGAGGCGCTCAACAAAATCAAAGCGAAGAACCAAATCCTGATCATTTCTTTTTATTTTGGCAGAATATCTTCAAAAATAAGCAATCCTTGAACCTTTCGTATTTCATATCAAAAAGAATCCGAAATGCAGAAAGCAACAGCTTTTCTTCTATCATCCACAAGATTGCCATTGCCAGCATTGCTATCGGCTTAGCCGCAGCCATCGTATCCTTTCTTATTATGCAAGGCTTTCAGTCGGCTGTAAAGAATAGAATATATGGGTTCAGCAATCACTTGCTCATCACCAAGTTTACGATGAACAATGCGGTGGAAGAACAACCCTTCGATTTTCAAATCGATCTGTACAATAATCCGGATCAGTTCCCATTTGTAAAGCACGTGCAGGAATTCAGTCATAAAGCAGGGTTGATAAAGGCAGAAGAGGAGGTATTGGGGATTGTATTCAAGGGTGTAGGTGCCGGTTTTAACCTGGAAGGATTTAAAGAGAATTTATTGGAAGGCCAGTTCCTTCAATTTCCGGATTCAAGCTATTCCAATCAGGTTGTGATCAGCAGGATTATAGCCGATAAGATCAATGCCAAGACCGGGGATGAACTGATTGTACATTTTTTTCAAAACCCACCCCGGTTCAGAAGGTTACAGGTGAGTGGAATTTATGAAACGAATTTGTCGGACTATTTTGACAGCAAAGTCATTATCGGGGACCTGCGTCTGGTGCAACGTCTCAATGATTGGTCTGACCATCAGGCAGGGGGATTAGAGGTTCAACTCGATTTGGATTCGTATTCGTATGTTCAACTCTTACGAGTTGATTTCGACCAACACCTGGCCAGCATACAGGAGCAGATCCTGGATAATCCAGAAGTCGAAAACAGATATTGGGTGGCTACCACCACCTTATTGGGTTACACATTTGATTATGACAAGGCCGCACTCGAGGAATCGGCCCGCCAAATAGGCGAATCAATGGACTACGATCTATACCTTGAAACGGTGCGCGACAAATACATTCAGGTATTTGAATGGCTGGATCTGATTAAACGCCAGGTAAAAATTCTGTTGGTAGTTATTTTGGTGGTGGTTTGCGTAAACATGATTTCCGTGATTTTGATTTTAGTCATGGAACGTACCCCCATGGTGGGCATATTAAAGGCGATGGGTGCTCAGGATCAATTTATACGCTCTGTGTTTTTATACAACGGCATGAGCCTGATTGCAAAAGGGCTTTTGTTTGGGAATGGTGTGGGGTTGGGGTTGTGTTTCATTCAAGACCGGTTCAAGCTCATCACGTTAAATGCACACGATTACTATATGAATTATGTGCCCATTCAATGGGATTGGGGTACCGTTGTCTTTTTGAACGGTTTGGTATTTATCACCGTATTAGTGGTATTATTACTCCCTACCCGATTTATAACGCGAATCAACCCCATTCACGCTATTCGTTTCGATTAATACCCTACTGGGTGCTGGACATGCTTTCCATGCGTACAATGTGCTTGCTGGCATTGTAGGGATCGGTATTGTAGAATCCGGAAAGGATTCGGTGGGCAATTTGTTCAACGATTAGTTCAGCATCCGATTTTCCTTCCTTACCTCTCCAGAAAACGCGCTGCGGATGTTTTTTCATATCGTCCACATAGGCTTTAGCATGGTTGAATTGGTCATCCGAAAACGTAATAGTAAAACAGGTTTTTACTTTTTGGGTATCCATAGGGTTGAACTTTAACAGGTTATTTCAAAATTTATGCCGTATCAATAGCACGATTTTACGAAAAATGAATAGTTCCTGGCAAGGCCTGTGCCCGCAGTCGGGCATTTTTGTTCGGGTGTGGAACATCGTGCTGAAAGGTTAATTTTGTGGTCCGCTATGAGAGACTTCGAACTATATACGCTAAAGAATGGAATCCGGGTGATCCATAATCGTGTAACTACCACCAAAATCGTTCACTGCGGGATTATGCTGGATATTGGAAGCCGGGATGAGTCCATCGCCAATCAGGGAATCGCTCACTTCTGGGAACACATGGCCTTCAAAGGAACCCGGAAGCGCAAGGCATTCCATATTTTAAACCGGCTCGAATCGTTGGGGGGCGAGTTAAACGCTTACACGGATAAAGAGAAGATTCTTTTTTATGCCTCACTGCGCGATGAATATTTTGAACGGGCATTGGAGTTGCTCACCGACATCACGTTTGATTCAATCTTTCCAGATCCTCAAATCGAAAAGGAACGACAGGTGATTTTAGAGGAAATGTCCATGTATCACGATGATCCTGAAGATTCTTTGCAGGATGAATTTGATGGGGTGGTTTTTGCCGGACATCCGCTGGGCATGAATATTCTGGGAACGGAGAAGACCGTACGTGGTTTTAAGCGGAGAGATTTTCGGGCTTTTGTGAAGGAGCACCTGGATACAAAAAGAATTGTATTCTCCAGTGTCGGAAATATTTCAATGGATCAGGTTGTGCGGTTGGCAGAGAAATACCTGGGCTCGATTCCGGCCTCTGTTTCGGTGAAGAAGCGTGCCCGATTTACGGGGTACCAACCAAAGAGTGTTGTTTTGAAGCGACCGGTAAAGCAAGCGCGGTGCGCAATTGGAAGAGCGGCCTATTCATTTACCAATGAAAAGCGGAGTCCGTTTTATATGTTGACCAGTATCCTGGGCGGTCCGGGGATGAACTCACGACTCAATCTGGTATTGCGCGAGAAGCATGGGTTTGTCTATTCGATTGGTGCGCAATATGTTCCCTACACGGATACCGGATTATTTGTCATTACGTTTGGCACCGAGCCCTCCCAAATGAAAAAGGGAATTGCGCTTGTTAAACAGGAACTAAGAAAGTTATGTGATGAACCGCTTGGGATAAAACAGCTGGCATCTTCCAAAGAGCAAATCCTGGGGCAAATTGCGATGGCCGAAGAAAATAACCTGAGTTTCATGATGATGATGGGACGCAATTTGCTGGATCAGGGTCGGGTAACTTCACTGGAAGAAATATTTGATCGGGTAAAAGCAACATCCTCACAAAAGCTGCAAGAACTCGCCAACGAAATGTTTAATGAGAAACAGTTAAGTTATCTCATCATGGAACCCACCCAATAATGGACTTTTTGCCAGACGACATTGCCCGGTATGCCGAAACGCATACCTCTCCGGAATCAGCGCTCTTGAAAAAAATCAATCGGGATACCCATGCCCATGTATTAATGCCAAGGATGTTATCGGGTCAGCTACAAGGCCGTTTTTTATCGATGATAAGTCACTTGATGCAGCCGCGATACATTCTTGAAATTGGCACCTATACCGGGTACTCTGCGCTCTGTTTGGCAGAAGGGTTAGCTACGGATGGAAGGTTGATTACCGTGGATGTGAATGAAGAACTTGAATCACGGGTTCGCGCATATTTTAGGCAATCGTGCTGGAATGACAAAATCGACTATCGAATTGGAGACGCAGCCCAACTGATTCCCACCTTACCTGGAAACATGGATTTAGTATTTATTGATGCGGATAAAGAAAACTATTCGACCTACTACCAACTTGTGCTGGATAAGATGAATTCGGGAGGGATTATCCTGGCCGACAATGTATTATGGAGTGGCAAAGTGACCCAGCCGAAGCCGGACAAAGACACCCGGGCCATTCAGGAGTTTAACACGATGGTAGTAAATGATCCGCGAGTAGATTGTCTGTTGTTGCCGATGCGGGATGGCATCATGATGGCCCGGAAAAAATAGTGTTCGACCGGGCCTTTACCCATAATTTTGTTTCTTTTCATTACCTTTGCAACCAATGAGATTTTTTGCAGTTGCACTCACATTTTTTGGAGTTGCTGCCTCATACGCCCAAACTCCGGAAGTGCCTCACAAAATGCATTTCGCAGACCTGACACTCACTATTCGTGATGATGCCAGGCGGGAGATTCAAAAGGATGTTGATGCACTGACTAAGCACCCCCGTTACTTTGGAGTGAAGGTTGAACGGGCCAAGACGTATTTCCCTATCATCGAAAAAATCTTTGAAGAAGAACGGTTACCACTCGATTTTAAATACCTGGTGTTACAGGAAAGCGCCTTAATTGCCGATGCCGTTTCGGTATCAAATGCCGTTGGATTCTGGCAGTTTAAAGATTTTACAGCCTTGGAAATGGGCTTGCGGGTAGATAAGGAGATCGATGAGCGCATGAATATCTATTCTGCCACCCGGGGAGCGGCCCAATACCTGAAGAAGAATAATTATCTCTTTAACAATTGGTTACTGGCGCTGCAATCTTATCAGATGGGGGGTGGAGGTGTGCAACGCGCCATAGGCGATCGGTATAATGGTGCCCGTCATATGGAAATCAACAGCGATACCTATTGGTATGTGAAGAAATTTCTGGCATACAAAATAGCTTTTGAAGATGCCGTGAAAGGGGAGCCGCAGGTTAAAGTAAACCCTTATCCGATTCTCTCTCCCAAATCACTGAGTGAACTTGCCAAAGAGTTGGCGATGGATGAAGCTACGCTTCGTGAATACAACAAATGGATCAGGGGCAACAAGATACCGGCCGATCGCACGTATGCCTTACTTGTCCCTGCCGGACATCTTAATGAAGATTTTAATTCATTGATGGTAGCGTCCAACAAGGATGAAAAACACCCGCTTCCTACCGTAAAACCTGAAGTTCAATCGATCAAAACTCATATTAATGGAGTTAAAGCAATACAAGCCGTGCCCGGTGAAACAATAACCAGCCTGGCCAGCCGTGCAGGGATTTCTTTATCTAATTTCCTACGCTTTAATGATATGTCCATCGATGCAACGATTCAACCGGGGTCGTATTATTTTATAAAGAAGAAAAGAAACCGGGCGGAGGTTGCCCAGCATACGGTTCGTCATGGAGAAACCCTATGGTCCATTAGTCAACACTATGGTATTCAACTGAAGCAGGTAAAAAAGTTAAATAAGACAATGCACAAAGAACCTTCTGAAGGAGACCTTGTTTGGTTGTCGGCAGAGCAGGCACACGCTACTTCGTTAACACCGGTGGCGATAGAGACCGAGGTTGTTGAAGTAGATGATGATCGATTTTTTAACTGGGAGGTGAAGCCGGCCACCAAAAATGTAATTTCCACTCCGGAACCTGTTTTGCCGGTAACCAAAACAGAGGTACGCGAGGAGGTGCTGGCATTACCGACCCGGGATAGCATCCATCAGGTTAAACCAAAGGAGAATTTATACACCATCTCGAAGATGTATGGGGTGGCGGTCACCGATTTGTTAGCCTGGAACAACCTGACCATTACGGAAGGTTTAAAGATCGACCAAAGGCTGCTGGTTAAAATTCCGGTAAAGGCCTTGGCGGCAGTTGCCCAAGATTCAGAACGAGAGCCTCAAGTAATCATCCATGAGGTTAAGGGTTCCGATACATTGTATAGTGTTGCCCGGCAATATAATGTAACCATTAAGGATCTGATGGACTGGAATAAAAAGGAAGATTTCAGCCTGGCCCTGGGGGAAAAACTAACGATTTGGCCGAAGTGATTTCCAATATTTTACTTTTTTTATCAAATACTTACTTCCAACCTGTCCGGGAATACCAAAAGTTTAGTTTTTGCCGAAAAAGGATAATATTGCGCTTACTACAACAGGCGGAGAGTTAAGTGAATGGAAATGCAAGCCACTACAAAGACCATTGATCTTGTATTATTGGTAGATGACAACGACACCGATAATTTTATTAGCAAAAGGATTATCGAAATTACCAGGTTCGCCAGGCGTGTTGAAGTGAAGAGTTCGGGGAAAGGCGCCTTGGACTACCTTAAAGAGCATCAAAGCAATCCTGACAACATTCCGAATCTTATTTTTCTGGACATCAACATGCCCATCGTTGATGGATTTGTCTTTTTATACGAATTTGAAAAATTCAATGAACTTGTGCGAAGCAAGTGTAAGGTTATTATTCTATCCAGTTCGGATAACAAGCGTGATATTGATAAAATTGTAAATAACAATCACGTTATTAAGTTTATCACCAAACCTTTGACCGAGGTGGCCCTGGACGAAATCCGGGTTAATAACATCTGACAGGATATTAGATATTTCTTATTTTAGGGGCGTTAAAAAAACACCCTATGAAATTCGTTTATGCAATAAGAGGTACTCTTTTCCTGATAGGTTTACTGATTTATTCTGCTTCGTCCGCCCAGGTAATCCGGGTTGATTCGACCACTCATTGGAAAAAAGCATTCCGTACCGGACTCAATGTAAATCAGGCCTCTTTCAGCTCCAATTGGAAAGCGGGTGGTGTCAATTCCATTGGATTCACGGCCTTGATGAACTATAAAGCCAATTTCAAAAAGGATCGAACCAGCTGGGACAATGAATTTGATTTTTTATACGGAATGGTAAACAATGCGGGTCAGGGCTATCGGAAAACATTGGACCGGATTTATATGGAGACCAAGTATGGCTATGATATTAATGCCAAATGGAGTTTTACCTCGTCCCTGAATTTCTTTTCTCAGTTTGCCAAGGGATATGATTATGTAAAGGATGTTAATGGAGTGGAAGAGGGTAAGCTTATTTCCGATTTCTTCGCACCCGCCTTTATTACCTCAGCGTGGGGCGTTGAATATCACCCGGTAGATTACTTCAAACTTCGGTTATCCCCATTTTCACCTCGGGTTACCATCGTTGCGGATAATAATGGACGCTTTGATCATATTGATGCTGTAAAACCCTATGGTGTACCGGTGGGAGAGGCTACCCGGTTTGAGTGGCTGGCTTTTCAATTGCAAGCTGACTTCAATAAGGACATTGCAAAGAACCTGAATCTAAAATGGCGCTATGTGATGTTTGCCAACTATGAAACCTTAAACCTGGAAACAATTGATCATCGGTTGGACATTGGCATTAATGCAAAAGTGAATAGTTTCATTTCCGTTACACTGGGAGGTATCCTGATCTACGATAATGATCAGGATGCGGATGTACAGTTCGGACAGGCTTTTGCGTTGGGAATAGCGTACTCCTTCCAGAATTTTGAAGAAAAGAAGTAATTATTAGCAGGAATGTAATAGCCCTGCTCACTGCGGGGTTTTGTATTGTGAAATGGTGGAAATTAAAACGGCCCGTATTGAAGATATACCTGCCATGCGCCATGTGGCGATTTCCTCCTATCGGGATACATTTTCTGACTCCAACAGTCCTGAAAATATGGAAGCATTTTTGAAGGATGCCTACGCACTTGAGAAACTGGTTGAAGAATTCAACGTGCCAACATCAAAAATTCTGCTTGCCTGGGAAGGATTACAGCAGGTAGGTTTTGTTCGGCTTCGGGAAAATAATGAGGTTGAAGCACAGTTGGGAAACAATACTTTGGAATTGCAACGGTTGTATGTACTGACTACGGCACAAGGTAAATCCGTAGGTCGTAAGTTGATGGAAGCGGCCATTACGTATGCCACCAATAAAAAATATGATTGGCTTTGGCTGGGCGTATGGGAGGGCAATTTCAAGGCTCAGAAGTTTTACCAACAGTGGGGGTTTGAAAAGTTTTCAGAACATACCTTCCTGATGGGAGATGATCCGCAAATCGACTGGTTGCTGCGAAAAAAACTTACTCATTAACTTCTTTTCCTTTCTCTCTTAATTTTCCAATCTTTCCTGGCTAAAGCTGCACCTTATGTCAAAGGAAAAGTTCATAGAATCCATTCAGAAATCTTATTCCAACGCAGGCGCATTTATCCAGTTGGGAGCCGGTGTATATCAAGGTGAAATTTTGGGTGAAGCAAAAGTGAATTTGCCCTTGAGAATGATGAACCGGCATGGATTGGTAACCGGGGCTACGGGATCGGGCAAGACGCGAACCTTGCAAGTATTGGCAGAGCAACTTTCAGCTGCGGGTGTTCCCGTGTTTATGCCCGACATGAAAGGAGATATTTCCGGAATGGCGAAAGAGGGAGTTGTTAATGATAAAATCAATGAACGGGCATCGGCCCTTGGCATTTCTTATCAACCATCTGGATATCCGGTCGAGTTGTATTCATTAAGTGGTAAACTTGGAGCGCAGATGCGCGCCACCGTAACGGAATTTGGGCCAGTACTCCTGGGCAAAGTGCTTGAGTTAAATGAGGTGCAAGGGGGCGTGCTCATGATCCTGTTCAAGTATGCGGATGACAAGGATCTTCCCATTGTTGACCTCAACGATCTGAAAAAAGTGTTGAACTATCTTTCTGAAGGTGCCGGTGCAGCGGAGATTAAAAATGACTATGGTAAAATCTCCCCGGCCACGGCCAGTACCATTTTGCGAAAGATCGTAGCCCTTGAGCAACAAGGTGTTAACCATTTGTTTGGGGAACGATCTTTTGACATTGATGACCTGTTTGAAAAAGTAGACGGCAGAGGGGTTATCAGCTTGCTGAACGTATCTGATATTCAGAATCAACCGGCCATTTTCTCTACGTTTATGCTGGCTTTGCTTGCAGAATTATATCAGAACTTACCTGAGGCAGGTGATCTTGACAAACCTAAACTGGTTTTCTTCCTGGATGAGGCACATCTCCTATTCAAGGATGCACCCAAAGCTTTTATGGATCAGATTGATCAGGTTATTCGCTTGATTCGGTCGAAAGGAGTGGGTGTGTTTTTTTGCACTCAGGTTACACAAGATGTGCCTCCTTCGGTATTGGCACAATTGGGAAACCGGGTGCAGCACGTGATTCGCGCTTTTACCCCCAATGATGTAAAGGCGCTGAAAGAGACCATCAAAACTTTTCCTCGCTCGGAGTTCTACGACATGGAGCAACAATTCACGCAGCTTGGTACCGGTCAGGCATTCATCACGGTGTTGAATGAGAAGGGGATTCCGACAGAAACCGTTGTAACCCACCTGGTCCCGCCAACCTCGTTGATGGGTCCGCTTTCATCACAAGAATACCAGTCGTTGCTTGACCATTCTGAGTTGAATAAGAAATACAAAGAAGCCATCGATCCCATGAGTGCTTTCGAAATCTTGGGCGAGAAAATGAAGGCAGCACACCAGGAGCAGGAAGACATAAAGTCGCAGAAAGAGCAGGAACATGAGGCACCCAAAGCTTCAAACAGAAAAGAGAAAAGCACGTTCGATGAAGTTATATCATCACCGGTAACGAAGCAAATCGGGCGAGAGTTGGTGCGGGGTGTATTTGGAATGTTGTTTGGAACAACGCCTCGAAGAACTTCCCGGAGAAGGTACTAATGCTTATTCATCAAATACTTTTTCGGAGTAATTCCAAACTTCTTTTTGAACGCAGCGATAAAATGACTGGGGTTGGTGTAGCCAACCTGGTAGGCCACTTCACTTACCTGGTAATTGGCGGTGTCCAGCATAACACGAGCGTGATCCAGTTTATGGTCCAATAAAAATCCAAATACCGTATTGCCGTAAATTTCCTTGAACCCAACTTTCAATTGATACTCATTTAACCCGGCAATTTTTGCCAATTCCTTCAGGCTGGGCGGAGCGTCCATGTGTTTAAGCACGTACTCTTTAGCATGTTTGATTTTTCTAACGGTTTCCTGATCATTCAGGAAGGGGCAACTTTCAGTATTCGCCTTGCGTTCCGAAAAATAAAGGCCCAGGATCTCCAACACCTTGCCTTGATAGTAAAGTTTTTCGGCTTGCTCACTTAACGTGACAGTAAAGAGCTGATTTAACACCACATACAATTGCGATGGAATTTCCTTTTCATCATAAAATTTAGTCTTTACGTTTTCAGGTTTTAGAAAGGGCAATGCATCGTGCGTAAATAGTTTGTGCAAACTGTCGAGCATGATATTCAAGGAAACGAGCTTCGATCCGGGCGTCAATCGCAACTCAAATGGAAGGTCCGTATCGGGATTATAAAAGAAATAATTCCGTTGCCGTTCAATCTGCCGACTGTAATGAGGTCCAAAAGAAAAGGTGGCTGACCCCTCCAGGCAGAAGTAAAAGTGAATGATATTCCGGGTTACCTGGGTTCCGAAAACGATCGTTTCTATACCGCTGTTTTCAACCGTTTGCAACGTTAGGTCCTCTTTCTCCAGCAGCACCCGGTATCCACTTTTAGCGATACTTTTACCAATCACAACTTCTTCAGGTATTGCTGACTCCATAAAAATTAACATTAAGTGATTGCTTTATTAAACGGGTTTAGGCCTAAGATGTTCAAAAATACCATTTTTTTGCTAGGCCTATTTTTTATTTCAAAGAGGGCGGAAATTATACTTTCAAGGGCATTTTTAAATTAGAATGATTCTAACATTTGTGCCCATGAAAAAAATGGCCTGCCTGGCTTTCCTTTTGGTATCGATTCTGGCACCTGCACAGGACACTTTACATACGGCCTACCTTGATGCGGTTGTTGTTACCGGACAATATGAACCTCAGTCGGCTAAGAAATCGCTCTATCAGGTAAAGACCATTTCTTTTGAAAAGATAGCCGCCAAAGGAGCCGTTCGGTTGCAGGATGTACTTAACACTGAACTGAATATTCGGTTCTCCCAGGATCTGGCGTTGGGTGGCTCTAACCTGACCATGCAAGGGTTGGCAGGTCAGAATGTGAAGGTATTGATTGATGGTGTACCCATGGTTGGCCGCCAGGGTACTTCCAATGAGATTAACATTAATCAGATCAATGTCAATTCGATTGAGCGGATTGAAATTATTGAAGGGCCGATGTCGGTAGTTTATGGTGCAGATGCCCTGGCGGGGGTGATCAACATTATTACCAAAAAATCGGTGCTTGATAAACTTGATCTGTCGGTCCGGATCCATGAGGAAAGTGCCGGATCAGAATATGGCGTTCAAAAAGGGATTCATAATGAGACTCTGGGGCTCGGCTATTCAAAAAGCAGGATTCGTACACGCATTGATTTAAGCAGAAATTTCTTTGGCGGTTGGCAGGGAAATGCAGAGGACCGCGATAAGCAATGGCACCCGAAAACTCAGTACCTCGCCAGTGGCCTGGTAGGCTATGAATCCGATTCCTCCGATGTTTATTATCGGTTGGATTATCTCTATGAGGATATTTATAACCCTGGGTTATTTCAGGGGGGCGAAGCGCTGGACCAACACTACTTCACCAACCGCTTCATGCATCAGGTTCAGGGTGCCCATGCATTTACGGGCAAACTTCAATTTAACGGGGCACTTGCCTTCACAGACTATCAACGCGAAACTCAAACAACCACAGTGAATGAAAACAATGGAGAGATCAGGCTGGCCCTGGGAACGGGGTTGCAGGATCTTACCGATTTTTACGGGCTTACTGTACGCGGAACAATTCAGTATAAGTGGAACAATCAAATCTCGATTCAGCCTGGTTTCGATTTAAATCATGAACGTGGGAGAGGCGGACGCATCAAGGAAGGAACACAAACACTGGGTGATTATGCGGCATTTGTTTCAGCAGAATGGAAACCAATGAACTGGCTTCAAATTCGGCCGGGAATTCGAATGGTTTACAATACGATATACGCGGCACCACCCGTAATTCCTTCTATCAATACGAAGCTGGTAATAAACGATAATCATGATGTTCGTCTATCCTACGGTCGGGGTTTTCGCGCCCCTTCCTTGCGGGAATTGTACTTTGATTTCTTTGATGCAAGTCATGCCATTGAAGGGAATACTAACCTGGAGGCTGAACTGTCGCACAGCATAAATGGCTCCTGGAATTGGCGTTTGTTTGATCATGATCGCAAGACTCTAACAACCGTGATCGGAACCTTTTACAACACGGTGGATAATATGATCGGATATGGTCAAAAGCCCGGAAACATACTCATTACCACCTATCTCAATATCGATAGCTATAAAACAAAAGGGATTACCTGGAACACCACCTGGAAAAGCCCACGATGGGATGTCGGTGCTGGCCTGGCCTACACGGGTCGATACAACCAGCTTGATGAAAGTTTCACAGAACTGGATGAATTTGTCTGGTCTCCAGAAGTTACAACTTCCGCAACCTACCGTATCCCAAAGGCAGATTTATCATTTTCGTTCTACTACAAGTACACTGGCAAAACTCCGTTCTATGAACTCGTTACAGAAAATGGAAGCACGATACCACAACTTGCTGAAATCGGAGCTTTCCATTGGGCTGATGTAAGCATACAAAAATATTTTGGGGAGCATGTTTCGCTTTCCGGTGGTGTTCGAAATCTGTTTGATGTAATCAACGTCAACAATACAGCCACCGCTTCAACCGGTGTGCATACCGGCAACGGCTCACGGCCAGTGGGATACGGCCGGTCTTTTTTCTTAAGTGTCACATATTCTTTAACTAAATAATCATGAATAGAATTGTCTCTTACACCTTGTCTTTAGTTTTGCTGATTGGTTTCGTGATCTTATCTTCCTGTCAGGAGGATCCGGAATTACCCGACAATTTAGTTGAGTTTGAGTCGGATGAGTTAGGCATCTCATCCAGCGAAACCGAGCTTACCATTACCATTAATCTATCGCGGGAGGCAAGTGCGGAAGCAAGTTTGATCGTAAACGTAGAGCCCGTTGGGCTTGCATATGATGTGGACTTTACTACCGAACCTGCAACCATTTCAAATTCAATTTCCATTCCGGTAGCTGTTTCAGCCACTACGGCATCCTTCGTTGTCAAGAAATCAGAAGGAGCGTTGTTTGATGGTGATGAAAAAATCACGTTCACGATTGCTTCTGCACCCGAATCGTTGGTGCTGGGAGAGAAAACCCAATTGACATTGAAATTTGCTGAAATCGTAGCGACCACAGGGGCGATGGAATTGAATGGAGGCGGGCCTACCTATCCGAACAAAGTATTCATTGATTTAAGTGCCAACCGGCAAACAGCCGTTGCGCGAACTACCTGGGACCTGGGTTTTAGTTCAGGCAGTGACTTTCGGATTGTCCTCAACGCTTCCAATGGCATGCTGGCCAGGGCGCTGGATAAAACCGATCTTAATTCGGTGACTGCATCGGATACTGTGGGTTGGGGTACGCAACTTTCGCTTGGGGCCGTGTTTGCCGCCATCACGTCTACCCCCGTGCCGGATTGGGTACCGTCAGCCATTACCTGGATCGATGATCCTTCCGGTGATTTGAGCAAGACTTCCATCCCAGCCATTTCAGCCACTCCTTCTGAAAACAAAGTATACATTATTAATCGTGGTGATGGGCCCGGTACACCGGCCACCAAATTAGGGTGGAAGAAAATACGGATTGTTCGAAATGGAAATGGTTATACCCTTCAACATGCAGATATCAGTGCCACCACTTTTTCAGAAATTCAAATCACTAAAAACACAGCCTACGCATTTCAATTTGTAAGTTTTGCCACAGGGGTAGTGGAGATTGAACCGACCGTGGATCGATGGGATTTAGCCTGGACAGGGTTTACCAATTCTACCAATTTTGGTTCGGGACCCGTGCCGTATTATTTCCAGGACATCATCTTGCAAAATACTACAGGCATTCAAACGGCACAGATCCTGACAAGCATCAAAACGTACGAGTCGTTTGGCGAAGCTGACTTGGCGTCATTGGACTTTGGAAACCAGTCGCAAGTGAAAATTGGATCGAGTTGGAGATCGGGTGGAGGGCCTGGAGTTTCACCTGCCGTGCGAACAGACCGGTTCTATATCATTAAAGACAGTGACAACAATTTCTATAAGTTAAGATTCACAGCGCTGACAACCAGCGGTGAGCGGGGAAAGCCAAAGTTGGAATATTCCCTTATCAAAAAGGGAACCTAATCAATAGCATAATGACTGCCTGAGATATTCAGGCAGTCATGGGTTAATTGAAAATTAAATCGAGATGTTCAGCATTGAAAAGGTATGATCGAGTTCATTCAAAAAATACCCATTTTAACTACTGCCCTATCGGGAATTTTCTTTTATATCCTCTATCAACATTGGGTTTATAAGCAAAAGCCATCGTACCTGTTTTGGTGGATGTCCGGTGTTTTGTGTTATGGGTTGGGAACATTGACGGAGGCTTTTGTTGGTATTTTTGGATGGAGCGAACCGGTATTCAAGTCCTGGTATATTTTGGGCGCCTTGTTGGGCGGTTTCCCATTGGCACAAGGCTCAGTTTATTTAATTTTTAAGAAGAAGACTGCAGATTGGATGATGTATTTGGTTGTTGTCATTATTCTCGGGGCTGGTTTGGTAGTTGCTTTTTCGCCAATCGATTATACGCTGGTGGAGCCAACCCGGCTTACCGGCAAGGTACTGGTGTGGAGCAAAGTGCGGTTGGTAACACCGATTGTTAACCTTTATGCTTTTGTTTTTTTGGTCGGGGGTGCTGCCTACTCTGCTTACCGATACAGTAAAGATAAAATCTATCGGGCTCGTTTTCTAGGCAATGTTTTTATTGCATTGGGGGGGCTATTACCCGGAATCGGTGGTTCCTTTACAAAATTTGGATATACCGAAGTCTTATACGTAACGGAACTTATCGGTATTATTTTGATTTACGTAGGGTATAGAATTATCCGATACGACAAAACAATTTTAATTTACCAGATACAGGCAACAGGATGAAAGACCGGATTAATATATTGCGACTCCTTGGCTTTATCGAAGGGGTCTCCTTCCTGATTTTGCTGCTGATAGCCATGCCCATGAAATATGGGTTGGGAATTTCTGCTGCCGTGACGATCGTAGGTTGGGTTCACGGTGTACTATTCCTCCTTTACATTCTGGCGGTGTTGTTTGCCACGGATGCTATGAAATGGAATTGGTTTGGTGTTCTGGTTGCGTTAGGATCGTCTTTAATTCCTGCCGGTACGTTTGTATTGGATCGTTCCCTGAAAAGCAGAATTCGGGACCTTGAAGCCGATCCGCAGAAATTCTAAATCGATTTCATCAGTTTGAAGGGGAATAACAAGATGCCCTTGATCAGACTAAAGACAACTTCCACGGTAAATCCAACAATCCGAAAGGGTAGAAGGATCAACCAGACCAACGGAAAAATTAAAATCATGATCAGGGCCAGCGGCCAACAGATGACGAAGAGGATGAACCAAAGCGCCAGGGCAATAAACGTTCTCATCAATTTGAATATCGACTTTACCGAGTACCCGCTTTACAAAAATCTTACCACATGTTGAATTGAGATTTGGAACGTTCTTTTGTGGATTGAGGACCGGCCAAGGTTTCAGTACCGTACAATGCATGCACGAAAGTGTACACTGGATGGTATGTTGATTTGCTCCTGAGTCCTAATAATATCAATAAAGCAAAACTTACCTTGGATTTTTAATGAGCGATCACTTCATACGTTTTAAAAGTAGATTGCATAGGAGATTTCATTCCCTGTTCCCGCGCCTTCTTCACATCTTCAAAACCACGCTTGTGGCCTTCTAAAAATTCAGGCGAGGAGGTCCAGGTCTTAAAGGCTTCTTCTGACTTCCAGTGACTTACGATCAGGTATTCCCCTTCACCGTTTGGTTTAAGTACCTGCATATCAATGAAACCAGGCATCCGGTCAATAGCGTGAGCACGGGTGGCAAAGAGTTGCTCGAACCGTTCGCGATAATGTGGTTCGCAATGAATGTAGTTGATGGCGACAAATTTCTTCTCCATTTATTTGGAATCATTCTAAAGAGAGACAAAAATGCAAGGCAGGCCGGAGGTATCCAAATTATTTAGAATAATTATAAATAATTAAGAATACGCTTTTAAGGCTATATTTAGCCTGTTCTTAACCGCCTTTGCCCATGAGCGACCTGAAAGATCGTTTCCTTTCCCTCGACACCTTTCGGGGGCTGGACGTTGCCTTGATGATTTTGGTGAATTCTTTGGGGAGTTCGAATACGTATTCTCCCTTGCTACACGCGCAATGGCATGGCTTTACCCTCACCGACCTTGTATTTCCCACCTTCCTGTTCGTGGTGGGTAATGCGATGAGTTTTAGCCAACCCCGGTACGAGGCCCAGGGCACAAGCAGCTTCTTAAAGAAGGTGTTTAAACGAACCTTCATCATCTTCCTGCTGGGGTATTTAATGTATTGGTTTCCGTTCGTTGGTATTAACGAAGCGGGAGAGTGGTTCTTAAAACCGATCAGCGAAACGAGGATCTTCGGTGTGTTACAACGAATCGCCTTGTGCTATTTGTTTGCCTCATTGGTGATCCACTATTTCAAAATTCAAGGGGCCCTTATTTTTAGTGTGATTGCTCTGGTACTTTATCGCGTATTATTACAAATATTTGGTGATCTAACGCTTGAGGGTAATGCCGTCTTGAAACTGGATGCCTGGTTGATTGGTGAAAAACACATGTACACGGGAGACGGAATTCCTTTTGATCCTGAAGGGTTGCTAAGCACATTGCCGGCCATTGTCAACGTCATCGCTGGGTATGCTGCTGGCTTGTTTTTGCAACGCAGTGGTAAGAATTATGAGACCATTGCCAAATTGATGATGATTGGCGCGGCCATGCTGCTAATGGCTGCCTGGTGGGATTTAATGTTTCCGATTAATAAAAAATTGTGGACCAGCAGTTATGTGTTGCATACGGTTGGATTGGATTTAATGATTCTATCGGTGCTTGTTTTTATTATAGAAATTGCCCAACGCAACAAATGGACCTACTTCTTTGAGGTGTTTGGAAAGAATACATTGTTCATTTACCTGCTGTCGGAAGTTTTTGTCATCTTGATGTGGACTTTTTCGGTAGGGGATCAATCCTTGTACCGTTGGATATACCAATATGTTTTCCAATCCTGGGCCGGGGAGTATAATGGTTCCGTGCTTTTTGCCCTATGGGTAATGCTTACATGTTGGGGCGTTGGCTATTGGATGGATAAGAAGAAAATTTATGTAAAGGTCTGATTCAAAAATCCGGATCAAGCCCCAACCGGTCTCGGAGTTCTTTTATCAGTGGATTCTTTTCTGCGAGGTGTTCGAATTTTTCCTTGTTCGTATACACGATGCGTCTGGTTTGCACTTCTTGCAGAATGCCCTGAACCTGAAGGGAATTATTATTGAGTTTTTCGCGCAAATACGTCATCAAGTCAGGCTTGATCGAGGCGAGCAGCGGTTCTTCAATGGGATTGGTTAGCATCAGGGAGAGGATGTTGTTTTCAAAGGAAAATTCCTGTTTTAATAAATGGTATTCGGCCATTTGACTCTTGCGCGACTCCGCAAATTCAGACCAAACCATGCGAAGTTTTTCTTCGCTGACAGGCACATCTTTTTTGGTTGTAATGCCGTTTTTATCTTCTTTTTTTTGCTCTTCTTTAGATGGACTCTTCAGAATGTTGCCCAGATTCAAGGTTGTTTTGGTCTTGCTTTTGGAACCTGCAACAACTTCAACAGATTTTGGAAGGGAAGGCTCGGCAGGTGCTTCAACGGTTACCGGTTCCGCAGGAGGAGGAAGTACTTCTGATTTTAATTCAATTTTTTTTTTAATCCCTCCGCGACAGGAGCGGCACCATTGCCGGAGATGACAGCATTGACGTGGGCCATCTTCATCAACGCCAACTCCACCAGGAGTCGCTGATTTTTACTGCTTTTATAGTTGATATCGCATTGATTGGTAATGGTGAGCCAGGATAACAAAAGCGAAGGGGATACGGCCTGAGATTGTTCAAGATACTTTTTTCGGGTGCTTTCGGGCACCTCCATCAAGTCAATGGTCCGGGCATCCTGTGACACAAGCAAATTGCGAAGGTGTTCACTGAGCCCCACAATGAAGTTATGGGCATCAAATCCTTTGCGCATGATTTCATCCAATAACAACAGCGTTTGGGTATGATTTTCGGCTAGCAATCCATCCACTACTTTAAAGTAGTAATCGTAGTCCAGGATGTGCAGGTTACTAAGAACATCTTTGAAGGTAACTTCTTTCCCGGATGAAAAGGTTACCATTAAATCAAAAATGGAAAGTCCATCGCGCAAGGCACCATCCGCTTTTTGAGCGATCAGGTGAAGGGCTTCTTCTTCCACCTTGATCTTTTCTCGGTCAGCCACACGCTTCAATTGCCGGGCAATATCCGAGACTTGAATCCGGTTGAAATCGAAAATCTGGCACCGCGACAAAATGGTGGGAATCACTTTGTGTTTTTCGGTTGTCGCCAGAATAAAAATGGCATAGGATGGCGGCTCTTCCAGCGTCTTCAAAAAAGCATTGAAGGCCTGGTTCGAGAGCATATGCACCTCGTCAATGATATAGACTTTAAATTTGCCGAACTGCGGTGGGTAGCGCACCTGGTCAATCAGACTACGGATATCATCGACTGAGTTATTAGAGGCTGCATCCAGCTCGAAGATATTGAGCGAGTTAACTTCGGCCTTCTCCTCAAACCCGTTGATCATTCGGGCCACAATGCGGGCACAGGTGGTTTTACCAACGCCACGCGGTCCGCAAAACAAGAGTGCCTGTGCCAGTTTGTTATTATCGATGGCATTTTTCAGCGTGGTGGTGATGTGCTCCTGGCCCACCACTTCTTCAAACCCCAACGGTCTGTATTTCCGTGCCGAAACAACAAAATTATCCATCGGTTGCAAGATAGACCTTGCCCGGTAAAGTTGAAACTAACCCGAAGTAAAAATTAAGGTTGAAGACTTACGAAGCAATCCAGCGGATTACTTCGTAAGTTCATCGCTTACTTCTTTGGCAGGCTCTTCTGTTTTGTTTTCCGTAGCGGTTCCATTTACCTCAGTTTTGGGTTCTTCTTTTGGCCCGTTGGTAAACTTCTCGTACGTTGTTTGATGTGCAAAGGGACGCTTGCCAATTAAGCGCTCCAGATCCGACTGGAATAAGATTTCTTTTTCCAGCAATTCTTTGGCGATTATTTCCAAATAATCACGATGCTGAATCAGCAATCGCTTCGTGCGGTCAAATGCATCGTCAATTATTTTCTTGACTTCCTTATCAATTTTTTCTGCAGTGGCTTCCGAATACGGCTTATTGAACGTATAGTCCGACTGTTTTGAATCGTAGTAGGACATGTTTCCGATTTCCTTGTTCATACCATACACGGTAACCATGCTATACGCCATTTTGGTAATCCGTTCAAGGTCACTAAGTGCTCCTGTAGAAATCTTATTAAATACAATTTCTTCTGCTGCACGGCCACCAAAGGTCATGCACATCTCGTCAATCAACTGTTCGGTCTGGTAGAGGAATTGTTCCTTTGGCAAATATTGTGCATAACCAAGGGCAGCTACGCCACGAGGTACAATGCTTACTTTAACCAACGGATCGGCATGTTCCAAAAACCACCCGGCCACGGCATGACCAGCCTCGTGATAGGCAACAATTCTCTTTTCTTCGGGCGAAATTATTTTTGTTTTCTTTTCCAATCCACCAATCACGCGATCAATGGCATCCTGAAAGTCTTCCATGTCAACTTCCGTCTTGTCGCTGCGGGCTGCGATCAAAGCAGCTTCATTGCAGACGTTCGCGATTTCAGCACCGGCAAAGCCAGGTGTTTGGGCGGCCAGTTTCTTGATGTCAATATCTTTGGAAAGCTTGATCGGCTTCAGGTGAACTTTGAAAATTTGTTCACGACCGGCAATGTCCGGTTTATCAATACTGATCTGCCGATCGAAGCGACCCGGACGCATCAGGGCGGAATCCAACACATCGGGACGGTTGGTGGCCGCAAGAATGATCACCCCGCTATCGGTGGCAAATCCATCCATCTCAACCAGCAACGAGTTCAGCGTGTTCTCACGTTCATCATTTGCACCCGGTAGTTGACCCCGGCCACGCGAGCGACCAATGGCGTCAATCTCATCAATAAAGACAATACAAGGTGCTTTTTCCTTTGCTTGCTTAAATAAATCACGTACTCGGGCTGCACCCACGCCCACAAACATTTCAACAAAATCAGATCCGGATAAGGAAAAGAAAGGAACACCGGCTTCACCAGCCACGGCTTTTGCCAATAAGGTTTTGCCGGTACCGGGAGGGCCTACAAGAAGGGCGCCTTTTGGAATTTTTCCACCCAGTTTGGTAAACTTTTGCGGAGTTTTCAAAAAGTCAACGATTTCTTTTACTTCTTCTTTGGCTTCTTCCAGGCCCGCTACATCGGCAAAGGTGATTCTTACTTTATTCTCGGCATCAAACAAGGCTGCCTTCGACTTTCCGATGTTGAAGATTTGACCACCGGGGCCACCTCCACCGGTCATTCTTCGCATTAACATCCAGAAACCAAATACGAGCAATACCAGGAAACCGATGTTAAAGAACATATTTGTATAGTCCTGACGTTCTTCCACCTGAAGATCCACCTGCTGCTCGCGCGGAATGTTCTTCGTCAGTTGATCATACTTATCTAAAAATTTATCAATGGAGCCAATCTTCAACTTGTAATGAGGGCCGTTGGCATTTACACCAAACGGGCTGCTGCGTTCAATTTCCTGCTTGTATTTGGCATTTTGAAGTGCTTCCGGCTTGAGGGTAATTTCAATCAACTCCTCGTTTTTAATCAGCACCAGGCGTTTAATGTCTCGCGCCTGCACCATGTCTTCAAACCGGTTGCTTTGAATTTCGACCAAATCCCCACTGCGATTAAAAAAACTGATCCCCAGGATTACCGCCACAAGGGCTAAAATGATCCACATCTGGTAATTAGGCCGAGGTACTTTGGGTGGCAATATTTTCTTTTCTCTTTCCTTATCCATCCTTACGATAAATTACAATTGAATAACGTCTTTATACTGAATTAGTTCGGTTAATCTTTTATCTCGGTGATTTCAGCATCACCCCACAGTTTCTCCAATGAATAAAATTCCCTGCGGTCTTTTCTGAAAACATGGGTCACTACACTGATATAGTCGAGAATCATCCATTCTTTATTGTTTTTACCTTCCGTGTGCCAGGGCTTTTCTTTCATGATTTTGTATACCTCTTCATCAATGGAGTCGGCAATGGCCTCCAATTGCTTATCCGAATTTCCAGAACAAATCACAAAAAAGTCCGCCACTGCATTTTTTACCATTCTCAAGTCCATCACGACAATGTCGGAGGCTTTTTTTTCCTGCATTCCTTTTACGATGGTATCACTGAGTTTTTCAGAATTTATTCCCTTCTTTTTTTTAGGCATTAACTATCTTCGATTTTTAACTGGCACAATCTGCAAAGCTAACTAAAATACCTTGTATAAAATCCCTGCTAATACCCTTTTCGTAGGCAAAAACATAGTTTTTGTGCCAGAATGGCATTCGACAAATTCGCTTGCTATGGAGCTTGGGCAGCGGACTAACGGCACGGAGGGTACGGTTATTATTACGGATAATCAATTTAGTGGACGTGGGCAGCGTGGCAACCGATGGATTTCGGAGCCCGGCAAGAACTTTACACTTTCCATCATTCTCAAGCCGACCCTCCCACCCGAACAGCAATTTCTTTTAACCCAGGTTATCGCCCTGGGTGTGGCTGATTATGTGAAAACACAGGTGCCGCCTGATCTCGTGAAGATTAAGTGGCCCAATGATATTCTTGTAGCAGGGCAAAAGGTTTGCGGCATTCTGATAGAAAGTTCGCTGTCCGGATCATCGGTTCAGTTTATCGTTGCAGGAATTGGATTGAATATGAATCAGCAATCCTTCGAAAATTCGCTCGCGACTTCGCTAGCGTGTGTATCGGGGAATTCGTACGACTTGCAGAAAGAACTTCCTGGATTGCTGCAAGCGGTTGAAATCCGCTATCTGCAATTGCGCGAAGGCAAAGTCAACAAGCTTAAGTTGGATTATAAGAGCAACCTGTATCGACTGGGTGAGTGGCATGATTTCAAAACTGTGCAAGGTACTTTCCAAGGAAGGATTGAAGGAGTTGATGAAGCTGGTAAGCTGGTGGTACAATCCAATGCCGGCACATTTTCCTTTGACCTGAAAGAAATCAACTTTGTGGATAGGTCGATTTGACCATTCAAATAAGACCCGTGCTTCCTATCCTAAAATGATGGCAGCTATGGCCGTCACCCGGCTACCTAGCAAGTTGATATCCTAACTTTCGGTATTAAAATTTTTAAATGTCTCTATCTATGAAGTACTATGTAGTATTTGTATTGTTTGTGTTATTGTCCGGTTATAGTGCAGTTGGCCAAAAGCTTGACATGGACAAGTTAAAAGGTATGAAGCCGCGATCGATTGGTCCGGCTGGAATGAGTGGCCGCATCACCGCCATCGATGCGGTGATCAGTAATCCTGATATTATTTATGCCGGGGCGGCTTCGGGCGGAATTTGGAAAACTACCAGCGCTGGAATCAGTTGGGAGCCCATCTTTGATAAGGAAGCCACGTTAGGGATAGGCGCCATTGCCATTCAACAAGATAATCCATCGGTTGTGTGGGTAGGAACGGGAGAAGGAAATCCTCGCAACAGTTTAAATGGCGGCTATGGAATTTATAAAAGTCTGGATGCAGGAAAAACCTGGAAGTTGATGGGTTTGGAAAAGACCCGCCACATTCACCGGGTTGTAATTGACCCCAAGAATCCAAATACAGTTTATGTAGGGGCCATAGGTTCACCCTGGGGCGAGCATCCGGAGCGCGGAGTTTATAAGACCACGGATGGTGGCGCTACCTGGAAACGCATCTTGTTTGTAGACGAGAAGACAGGGTGTGCCGATCTGGTAATGGATCCTGCCAATCCGAATAAATTATTTGCCTCTATGTGGCAGCATCGCAGACAGCCCTGGACATTCACCTCCGGTGGACCTGGTTCTGGCTTGCATGTAACGCTCGATGGTGGCGAAACCTGGACGAAGCTAACCAACAAGGACGGACTACCGGAAGGTGAACTCGGTCGTATCGGTTTAGCCATCGCCCGGAGTAAACCCGAAATAATATATGCCTGGATAGAAAACAAAAAGAATGCATTGTATCGATCAACAGATGGTGGCGCTAAGTGGCAAATGGTAAATGACAAGATGAATGAAATTGGAGACCGCCCTTTCTATTATTGTGAGATTTATGTGGATACAAAAAACGAGAACCGACTCTACACTATTTTCTCGCGTGTAAATGTAAGTGAAGATGGAGGCAAGTCGTTTCGCGAACTGTTACCGTATTCCGGTGTACACCCCGATCACCACGCGTGGTGGATTCATCCGGAAGATCCTTCGTTAATCATTGAAGGAAATGATGGTGGGCTTAACATCTCGCGCGATATGGGCAAAAGCTGGCATTTCATCGATAACATTCCTGCCGGTCAGTTTTATCACATCAATGTAGACATGGCCCATCCGTATAATGTGTATGGCGGATTGCAGGACAATGGATCGTGGGCAGGTCCGGGCTATGTGTGGAAAGATGACGGCATCCGGAACTATTATTGGCAGCCGGTGATGTTTGGGGACGGTTTTGATGTGGCCGCTGATCCAGACAACAATCGCTATGGATATGCCATGTCGCAACAAGGTAATTTAGGAAGGTGGGATCGTGAGACCGGATTTGTTAAGACGATCCGGCCTACCCATCCGGATCCGAAAATGCGGTTGCGTTACAATTGGAACTCTGCACTTGCATTGGATCCCTTTGACCATGCGACCCTTTATTATGGTAGTCAGTTTGTGCATAAGTCCACCAATAAAGGAGATACATGGGAAGTAATTTCCCCGGATTTGACTACCAACGATCCGGAAAAGCAAAAGCAGCATGAGAGTGGAGGGATTACCATGGATGCCACCGGGGCGGAGAATCATTGTACGATTCTTGCAATTGCTCCAAGTCCGGTCGAGAAAGGTGTGATTTGGGTTGGAACCGATGACGGAAAAGTACAGCTAACGCGCGATGGTGGCAAAACGTGGGCTGATGTAACTACTAAAATCGCAGGCATGCCAAAGGGCGCTTGGATTCCACAAATCAAAGCCTCCACTTTTAAAGGGGGTGAGGTTTACGTGGTGGTGAATAACTACCGGCAATTTGATTATAAGCCTTACTTGTTCCGTTCCCGTGATTATGGTCAAACCTGGGAGAGCTTAGCCCTATCAACTCAGCTGGGCGAGAACAATTATTCACTGGCCGTGGTGCAGGATCCTGTGGAGCCAAAATTGATTTTTGTCGGGGCTGAGAATGGGTTGTTTGTTAGCCTGGATGAAGGCAAGACTTTTACGAAGTGGACTAATGAGTTTCCGGCCAGCGTTCCTACGATGGATTTGGTGATCCATCCGCGGGAGCATGATCTGGTGATCGGAACGTTTGGGCGGGCCATTTATGTGTTGGATGATATCCGGCCTTTGCGCGAGATGGCCAGAGAAGGAGCTCAAATTTTAACAAAGCCACTTCACGTTTTTGATGCCCCCGATGCGTATCAGGTAACTTATCAGGACCCTGCTGGAATCTTGTTTCCGGGTAATGCGATGTTTATCGGAGAGAATAAACCAGCCGGAGCCATGATTACGTATGTGGTTAATAAACCACAAGAGGAGAAACCTGCCGAAGTTCCTAAGACGGAAACGAAGAAGGGAACAACCAAGAAGGAGGTAAAACCGGTTGAGGTAAAGAAAGAGGAGAAGCCAGCCTCTAAAGTTAAATACGACTCCATCGTCATGGAAGTATTCAATGCACAGGGTGAAAAGATCCGGACTGTTAAGCAGAAGGCACCGGAGCACAATGGAATTAACCGGACTACGTGGGCCATGAATGAGAAGGGAGTACGCGGTCCATCGCGGGAGAAGCCCCGTGCCAATGCTCCCGAACCCTCAGGTACCCAGGTTTTACCGGGCACGTATAAAGTCAGAATAACATTTGGTGATCAGAAAGATTCAACCACGGTCCAGGTAAAATCTGACCCTCGCTTCAGCACCCCTGAAAGCGTAATCACGGCCCGGTATACAATGACTAAAGATTTGCAGAAGCTTACCAGCCTGGCAGCAACTGCCATGGATCAATTACGGGAATCGAAAGAGATTGCAGAGGAATATGAGAAGAAAATGAAGGATGCCAAACGCGATGACCTGAAGGATCCGCTTGCCAAAACAAAAGAAGTGAAAGACAGCATCAACGCCATCATGGACTTCATTGTAGGAGTGGATGACAAGCGCCAGGGAATAATCCGCTCGCCAATACCTACTCCGGTATCCCATGTGTTTGTTGCCCAACGCTATATAGCTACCTCCAAGGATCCTATTTCAGATACCGACAGACGGGTATTCAAACAAGCCCAGGATGAGGTAGCAACCGTGGCGGACCGGGTGAACAGGTTTTATCAAACTACCTGGCCTGCATATAAAGCGGTGATGGAGAAAGTGAGCATCTCACCCTTCAAGAACTATGAACCACTAAAACTGAATTAATCAACAGTAGTCATTGAAAGTCGTCTCAAGCTAATTGGGGCGACTTTTTATTTTTACCCATACCCTTTACTTTGCCAGTCAAATGATCCGAACGCAGTCACTTACCTATGCTTACCCTGCTGAAAAGGAGATTTTCTTCAATGATTTGGATGTAGCTTCCGGAGAACAAATTTTATTATTGGGCGAATCGGGTAGCGGTAAAACTACATTGCTTCATTTATTGGGTGGGTTGTTAAAATCTCAACATGGAAGTATTGAAGTAAACGGTACAGACCTCACCAAATTAAGTGAATCCGAATTAGACCGATTTCGTGGTAAACATTATGGGTTTATTTTTCAGCGCAATCATTTGATGACTGCATTAACGGTGGAACAGAATTTATTAATGGCACCCTTTCTGGCTGGATTGAGACAAAGCCAGGAACGGGTGGAGGAGGTGCTCGAGCACTTAGGGGTAATTGAAAAGCGAAAGAGCAGGATTCAAGACCTCAGCTTAGGTCAGGCTCAGCGGGTAGCCATCGCGCGCGCAGTACTCAACAAACCATCCGTACTTCTGGCAGATGAACCTACCTCTGCGTTGGACGATAAGAACTGCGACCGGGTTAGTGACCTCTTACTTTCGGCAGCCTTGCAAAATCAGGCCACCCTGATTATTGCTACCCACGATCAACGGCTTAAAAGAAAGATTCATAACCTGATTCAACTCTGATGAACCTGATTAAACTCGTGTACGGCTATTTGCGATCGCGGCCGCTCAATACCCTGTTGAATATTCTTTTGCTGGCATTGGGAATCGCTATGATTACCATTCTGCTTCTTTTTAATAAGCAGCTTAAGCAAAAAATTTCAGACAATACCAAAGGGATTGACCTGGTGGTGGGAGCAAAGGGGAGCCCCTTGCAACTGATTTTGTGTAACATTTTTCATATTGATTTTCCAACGGGTAACATCAAACTCACTGCGGCTGACCAATTGGCAAAGCACCGGTTAGTGAAGAACGCAATTCCAATGGCCTTGGGAGATAGTTATCAGAATTTTAGAATAGTAGGTACAAACCATGCCTATGCGGAATTGTATAAAGCAGAACTCGCAGCGGGCGCATGGTGGTCAGCCGATTTTGAAGTGGTGATTGGTTCCAGCGTAGCGGAATCGCTTTCCCTTATTTTGGGTAGTACATTTGAAAGCGCCCATGGGTTGAGTACCGATGGGCATGCCCATGAAGAATCTCCTTTTATTGTAAAAGGTATTTTAAAACGCACCAACAGCGTATTGGATAACCTGATTTTAACCAACGTGTCCAGCATCTGGAAGGTACATGAAGAGCCGGGTGAAGGGCCGAGAGCAGGGGATTCTACTCATCATACTTCGGTATTAGTACCATCTGTTTCGCTTTCGGATTCCACCCGTGAAATCACCTCTTTGTTGATGAAGTATCGGAATCCAATTGCAGCCATCCAGTTGCCCCGGTATATTAACACACAAACCAATATGCAGGCAGCATCGCCTTCGTTCGAGGCGGCCCGCTTGTTTTCCATTCTGGGAGTTGGTATGGACGCCCTGACCGCGTTTGCCTATGTGTTAATCTTTATTTCGGCACTCAGTATTTTTCTTGCATTGTATAATTCGTTGAAAGAACGGAAGTATGACCTGGCTATTATGCGCTCGATGGGTGCCAGCCGGCTAAAACTGGTGATGGCCACACAACTGGAAGGTGTAACGTTGACTGTCATGGGCAGTCTGTTTGGAATTGGGTTGGGCCATGGAGTATTGTATTTATTTTCTGTGTGGGTGGAAGAAAGCCAAAAGGCAGGCATCAGCGCTGCAGTATTCTATCCGGAGGAAGGGTACTTATTAGCCGGAAGTTTTGTGTTGGGCATCCTTTGCTCACTGATTCCTTCCTTTCAAGCCTATCGTACCGATATCCATAAGATTCTGGCCGGTAATTGAATTTCCGTTGGCATAGTTTTGGATTTTTATGCGAGGTTAATTTCCTATTTTTGAATATGAATTTGTGTATGAAAAGATCCGTCTTATCGCTTTTGACTTTATTGATATCCGCTTCCGTGCTGGCCCAGTCCGATGGTTGGTCTGCTTTGGCGAAAACAAAGTTTGATGCGAAGTATAACGAGAAAGCCGGGGAATATTTTTTGTACCCCACCTTTCCGGCTGACCTGAAGGCATTGGTAGGGAAGGAATTTGAATTGGAAGGGTATTACTTGCCCATTGATGTAGATGGAAATGCGTACATCATACTTTCCAAGTTTCCTTACAGTCAGTGCTTTTTCTGTGGTGGAGCCGGACCCGAATCGATTGCTGAAGTGTATTTTAAAACCAAGGCGCCCCAATTTGAACCCGATCAGTTTATCCGCATCAAAGGCAAATTAAAGTTGAACGACTCCGACCTGGAGCATGGCAATTTTATTGTAGAAGAGGCGGTGTTGATTAAATAAATCAGGAAACAACCAGATAACCTGCTTATGAAACACGCGATCAGTTGGTTTGAGATTCCGGCAAAGGATATCGACCGGGCACAGAAATTTTATGAAAACATTTTTGAAATCCAGATGCAACCTATGGATTTCGGAGGCACCAAGATGAGGATGTTTCCGCTCGATGATCCGATGGAGGGTGTGGGCGGTACACTCATCGATTCGGGCGGGTTTCATAAGCCCTCCTTAACTGAAGGTCCGTTGATTTATTTAAATGGAAATCCGGATGTGAATATAGTCCTGAATCGCGTAGTAATGGCAGGAGGAAAAATAATGGTCCCAAAAACAGAAATTTCTCCGGAGCATGGATTCATGGCCATCTTTGAGGATACCGAAGGGAATCGAATCGCTCTCCATTCCGTTCCCGAAAAATACATCACGAAATAAGGAATTCTTACTGGATCGTCCAGCGTAAACCCAGTTGACCCCTTGCGCCCTGAATAGGCGCATAATTATAAGTGGTATCAAACGTATAGCCATTCGGATTGGTATCCGGGCGTGCATTTCCGTTTTCATCAAAATATTTTCCGCCTGGGCGATCGAAAGGATCATCCGGATGCAGCAAGGGATTTTCGGGGATGAAGTTGAGCAGATTCTTGACCCCGGCATAAATTTCAAATTGAGAGTTAATTGTTTTCGTCAGCTGAAAATTCAACAACGCGAACCAGGGCGACTGCGCAGGTCGAAAATCATTTTCTACCACAGGCAAATACATCGGTCCGGTTACGCGCCCCGATAAATCAAAAGTGAGATTTGATTTTTCAAGGGTGTAGCTGAGGGTGAATGTGCCGGAAAATCCGGGTGCTTGCACCTGTGGAACTTTTGTCATGCCCAGTTCGGAGTCCTGCATCTGATACACATCCATCCAGGTAATACCGGAAATAATTTTCAAACTGTTGGCGAGCGATACATCGGCATTGACGGTCAGGCCACGGGAAATAGCGTGCCCCTCCAGATTGTTGTAAATGATTTTGTTTGGATCCGTCAGGAAATCCCCAACAATTTTATTGGTGAAGTACGTATAGAAGAGACTGGCATCGAGGTTAATGAACCCGTTATTCAATAAGAAATTCCGGGCATAATTGATGTTCATATTCCAGGATTGCTCCGGAGCCAGATCACTTTCAATGACAACTTCCCGCGATCCGGTTAATGCAGCATGATCTTCTGTAAAGAGATTGACCACCCGATATCCGCTTCCGCCCGTCAATCTTAATGTATTGTTCTTGTCGGGTGAAAATTTGAAACTCAAACGCGGGGTCCAAATGCTGCCATGTACATTGTGCCGATCGTAGCGAAGACCGGCCAGGGAAGTAAGCGTGGGGGATAGTTGCCACTCATCCTGAAGAAATATACCCGGGAGCAACGTAATATCCGGTTGGTTGGTGCCATCACCCTGCGCAGTACCGATTGTGTTGTCGTCATAGTGGATATAACGAACTGGAATTCCCGCCAGCAGATCGTGCTTGCCTAATTTTTTGTTGAACCGAACCTGAGCAAAAGCAACCTGCTGCGAAGCCAGGTATTTAATTGTTCCATAGTAGGAATCCTGCTGATGGAAGTTGTAAGAATAGTCCACAAATACCGGAGCATCGGTATTCAGTTGATAATTGCCAATTAATTCAGCCCGGTTGGTGTAAATCGATTCCCCATAAATTTGGTTGCTGCCGCGAAAAGACGGAGTCCACTGCAGCTCACCACCCCATCGGTTTTCATGCACATATCGTCCTGCCAGCGTGAAATTTTTACCGGAAGGCCGATGGAAACTCCACTTGTTGAAGAGTGAGATTCTGTTTTGCAAGGGAACATCGGTGAAATTATCATGATTGATATCCCGTCTCTGTTGGTAATTGAAGTAATTAACACCAAACAGGGTGGAAGCTTTCCCTACTTTTACACCGGACGAAAGATCGACATTGTATTCGCCCACGGTGGTGGCAAAGGCATCGAGTTTTAAGACGGGTAAATACCCAGGCTCTTTAGTAATAATGTTAATGACCCCGCCTACGGCTTCGGAACCGTATAAGGTGGAGGCCGGTCCTTTAACAATTTCCATACGCTTTACTAAACTGTTAGGAATGCCCGCCAACCCGTAGACTGTTGACAGACTGCTAACAATGGGCATACCGTCTATAAGGATCATCGTGTAGGGGCCTTCCAGTCCGTTAATGTGGATGTCGCCTGTGTTGCAAACATTGCAATTGATTTGTGGCTGAACTCCATTGACGAGCGAAAGTGCTTCGAATATATTGGGCGTTGGATTTTTTAAGAAGAAAGAAGGTGCGTACACCTCAATAGGAATCGGTGAATTCATTTTTGTCACTTCCTTCATGGTACCCGTTACCACTACTGCTTCCAACTGCGACACATCTTCGAACAATTCAACTTCGATGAATCCGGTCGTATTCTCCAGAATGGTAACCTCACGGCTCCAGGATAGATACCCAATACCAGACACAACCACACGATGTTTTCCTGCCGGAATATTTTCGATGAAGAAGGCTCCTTGCTCATTCGTACTCGCCCCCAGGTGCGTGCCGGAAATAATTACGTTGACAAATTCAATAAACTCACCCTTACTTTTAACAGTGCCTGAAAGGGCTCCCTTTTGACCAAAGCCGAGGAGCGAGTAAAAGAGCAACAACAGGGTAAATTGTAGTCTCATGATTTTTAGAGCTACAAATTTAAATAATTAGAATATTATAAAAAAATATTTAGATTAATCTAAATTATTCTTTACAAAAAGCTTCAAATTGAACGATTTTTGATGATTTGAGAGAATGCGGGTTTACTTTATCAACGAATTGTCTTACCGCGTACGGTTTTGTACCGGATCCAAAGGAAATCCTTGTACATTCTTTTCGCTGACAGCAGGTTGAAATGGGTAGCGAGCCGTTTACCGTAACCTTGGTCCACTTCAAAAACCGTGGGAGCGCCAATGGTGCCATCAGCAAGGGGTGCCAGTACAAGGCTGAATTCGTCAATCAATCCGGCTTTTAGAAAGGAACCATTCACATGACCACCACCATCGATGCGAACCCGCTTGATACCAAATAGCCGGTTAAGCTTATCCAATACCAAGTTGAGGTCCAGTACTTTTTTTCCGGCAAAAAGATAGGAGACATTTTTAGCCCGGAGGTGTTCGAGGTACGGTTTCGAAACTTGCTCGGTGAGCACTTCAATTACATGCTCGGAAGAAACCATATTGCTATCCCAAAAGCATTTGCCTTTTGGATCGATTACTACGGCAAATTTTTTTACTGGTTGGAGAGCCACAAAGTCCCTTTTTGAAAGCGTTGATTTTTTTCCTGACAACTTAAATTTCTTTTTACTGCAAAATTCCTGCATGGTTACCCGCCCTACCAGCCATGCATCCGCTTTGATCTTAGCGGCCGGTTCTTCAAAATACTTATGGTGATCTTTCAAACCCCAGATCGTCTGTATGATCCGGCCATCCACCGAGCCGAACATATGGCAGATTACATAGGGCCTCATCACTTTGTTAATTTCGTAATGCCTTCCATTTTGAATTTCAACCTTGCCATAGCATCCAGGTATTTCTGCTCCCACATTTTTAGGTTCGCTGTGGACTTGTTGGCTACCTCATACTGAAAACCCGGTAAGATTGCAGAAGCATATCCGCTGTACGGATCGGGCGAAGCATACAACGATTTATACCAATTACCATATGGCATTCCTTCTTTGTCAATCCACTGCCGCTCCACCAACAGCAGTTCTGCATTGATGGCATTTTTATTTGCTTCTTGCATGGTCTTCAATGCGGCCTCACAGGTTTCTCCCGTCTTTTTTAAGTCATCGGCTGCTTTCATCAGGGCATCAAATGAAAATTTGGTTTCGGATTTATCATAGCTATGAACCAGCTTTTGCAAACTTTCGAAGTGGATTCTTAAATCGGTACCATAGCGACTTAATGAGTAGGGAATCACATCGGCATTGGCCAACCGCAAGGCAGCTAAACCAAACACGCGTTCCACCATTGGACCCATCGTGAAAGTGGGGTCTACAAATCGTTCGTAATACGTGTAACTATCATGATTGGAGTGATACATGGTGGGGCCTCCGGTACCTCCGCTCCAGGATGGTATTCCAACGTGCGTATAAAAGGCGATGTGATCCGAACCTCCCCCTAAGTTACCGATGGGTGGTGCGGGTCGCTTCCCTTGCCAGTGTTCAAAAACCGACTTTGAAGAATCCGGATAGGGTACCGCTTTGGTAGCGTCAATGATCAATTCTTTTAATGACGGGCTTGAAGCTCCGCCAAAACTTCTTCCGGAAACAGCTCCATCGGCATTGAAGTAGGCGATGCCCTTTGCATTCAACTCATCGCGAAATTGTTCTACCCACTCCGTTGAACCAATAACACCCTGTTCCTCCGCATCCCAGTGGGCAATCTTTATGGTTCGTTTGGGTTTATAACCCGCCTGTGTAAGCTTTCCCAGCGATTCACCGAGGGTTAACAACATGGCCGTGCCGCTGTTCGGATCGGTGGCACCAAAGCCCCAGGCATCGTAATGGGCACCAGCAATAATCCATTCATTGGGAAACTCCGATCCAGCCAGGGTACCCACCACATTATACACCCGTTGGATTTCTCTTTTCTGCTGCACATTCACCCGCACTTTCAATTCAGACCCACCATCCAGCCGGTAAGTAAAGGGCAATCCGCCCTGCCAGCCAGAGGGAACGGGTTTGCCATTCATCCGACCAATGATTTCCTTAGCGGCACCGTAAGGCAGTGGTAATACCGGAATGGAATGCATACCACTAACTTCTTCCGGTTTTTTGCGCACAATTTTCTTTTTACCATCAACGGGTAATGCGGGTTCAAACGGGGTGAGTGGATCGCCCGTCCAATCCAAGGTTAACAGCGAGCCGCGTTGAATGCTGCTTTCATTAAAATAGGGTCCTTCCGGATAAACCAATCCTTTCATATAGCCACTGTCACCCGGATCCGTGAAAATGATTAAGCCAACGGCCCCATAGGCTTGTGCGTATTTGGCTTTATAGCCGCGGAAGTTTCCGCCATAGCGCGCCAGTACTATTTTTCCTTTAACCGAAATACCCAGGGATTGAAGTTTTTCAAAATCTTCTCTGCGGCCATAGTTAGCATAAACTACTTCCGCAGTTACATCGCCAGAACCCGTGTATGCGTTGTAGCCAAAAACCAGATTGGCATCAGAAGAAAAGGGATCTTCTTTGTGAATGTACTCTTTGTTGTTGAGGGGCACGCGAATGGGTTCTACAATTTCAGCTGTGACCAACCCGGGCATAACCGGCAGGTAAATATCATAGGGAAAAATTTCTACTTGCAACCCGGCCTTACGCATAACATCGGCCATGTAATCGCGTACGCGTTCATTGGCTTTTGTTCCGGCAACATGGGGTTCCTGCGTTAGTTTTTTTAAATGGTTTTTGTACGATTCGCTTTGCTGTTGCTGCAGGAAAATGGTTTCAACAGTTTTTTGGTTGGCTTCCTGTTGACTGGAGAATCCGGTAAGATTTTGGGAGTAGGTGGCAACTGGAATTACAAGTAACAAAAGCAAGTTCTTCATGACACTGGATTTTTGCCTGAAGAAACCAAAACTTTTAGCGGAACCTATAACTATTTTTTGAGCGGTTAATTTATCGGGTTTCCATCCTGGTTTTTCTCACCAGCATGTAATGTTGTTGCGCGGTACCCCAATGATACCCCAGCGAAAAGGGTAATGGCGTTCGATTGGCAGAAACTTTATAGGCTGAATCAAGATCGGGTTGATACCGGACTTCACCAAAGTCTTTGATAGGTTTTGTGTATGTTCCGAATAAATGAACGGTTCTGTTCAGCTGTTTCTTGAAATCTTTAAATGGGATTCCGGTATCATCCTGAAAAATGTTGTCAGAATGAGTAAGAATGATGTCCTTAATTTCGGTGAATTGAGAATTGTGCAAGAGGTACGAAGCCGACTTAACAAATGTATTGAACGGGGCTTGCTCAGAAATAAACCTGACAAATTCAGGGCGGTCCCGCAACCCACCATTGGAAATACTGGCCGAAAAATAATAAAGGGTTTTCACTTTTTTTGATTCCAGATTCCGGAATATCAGCTTGACTCCCTGTGTCGTTTGCCAATGAAGTTTTTTATACTCAACAATGGATTCCTGTCCTGCCGAATCAAGCGTTATGTATTGTTGACGGAGTAACTCATGCCCTGTACGTTCAAGGAAAAAATAGAGAGGCGGAAGTACCCCGCTGATGGCCTTCAGGTCTTTCTGCATGTGATTGGTAATGAAATAGCTCTTTTGAAAGATGTCGCGCAATGACCTTCCCAGGCTATCTAAAAAATGGTCGCGTTTAGGAACCCGAACAGTATCCAGAGCCGGAACTTCAATAATGGGCTCAAGGGCAGCCAGAACATATACTGGAGCATCTGGATATAAATAGTATGCATGTAAAAAGTCCGGCCCTGAAAAAGGATAGAACAAAACCAGCGAATCATTTTGCAGTGGAGCAAAGACACTATCCTGCCAGTGTTCAATTTTCCCTAAGCGATTCTTGTACATTTTTTCCCAGTTGAAGTCCATCGAGATTTTGAACTGCTCCCAATAGGCATCGGTTTCGAGGGCGGTAAATGAGTTAGAATCCAACTGCGGAAGACCCGCAATAAATCGAGCCAGATTGTCCAACAACGTGTCTTTTTGAACGGGTGGCTTTATGGGAATGACTTCTTCCGAGAATAAAGTATCCGCGGGTTTAACCGCGATTGTATCGGGGTCCTGATCGTGCTGTGGCGATGTACAGGCCAACAGGAGACCTGAAAAGAAAATGAGACTCAGAAAATATTTCATGAAGTGGGTGAATTGCCGTTTTGGGTTCGGGCTGCAACCAAGTACAGTATATAACCGGGAATCATGGTTCCAACAGAGTACAGAATGATCTTCATATCTTCGGCTGCAACATAATAAATCATCCAAAGCGTACAAACAATAAAAATCAAGGGCGGCAGCGGATAGAGTGGTGTTCTAAAGGGGGGTTCACTTGCCTGTTGCTTTCGCAGAAAGAATATTCCAAAAACAGTGATCATGGAGAAAAAGGAAAGGCTGACGGAAATGTATTGAATGATTTCCTTGAAGGAGCTTACTACTACCAGAAAGATAGACCACCCTGCCTGCGCCAGGATAGCGAGATACGGCATGTTAAATCGATTCTTGGTTGAAAAGGAACGCAGCAAACGGTAGTCTTCTCCCATGGCTTCGGTAACCCGCGGCCCGGCAATGGTCATGGCACTGAGGGTGGAAAGCAGCGCCACGCTGAAAATACCCGAGAAGATAAAACCGGCACGCTTGCCAAAAAGTTTTTGGGCCACAATGTTACCAATGTCATTTTGACCGTGTAACTCCTGAAAGGTAGCCGTATAAAGAAACATGGAATTTAAACCGAGATAGACAGCCGTAACAATCAATGTTCCGGCAATCAAGGAGCGCGGCAGATTTCGTTTGGGATCATCAAGGTTACCTGCTATGTAAGCGGAGGCATTCCAGCCGGTGTAGGCATACACGACAAAAACCAACGAGACGGCAAATCCCGGGCTCATCACTAAATCCCAGTCTCCGGGTTGTGGTAGAAAATGAATGTCGGACTTGTTGTTCGAGGTTACAAAGAAGGGTGCAATACAGAAGAAAACGATCAGGCTTAGTTTTATTGAGGTGAGAATGGTTTGCGCCCAACCGCCTGTTTTTACTCCAAACCAATGAATACCGGCAACCCCTACGATCGCCACAATGGCAATTCCTTGAGTGGGCAACCCGGTGGCCTCCGTTGCATATTCACCGATGGCGATCGCTACAGCAGAGATGGCTCCCGCAAACCCTACCACCGCACTCATCCAGCCGCTAAGAAAGCCCAAGGCCGGATGGAAAATTTTTTGCAAGTACAAATATTCACCACCCGAACGATTTAAAACGGTGGCAATTTCCGCATAGGTAAAGGCACCCGATAGGGCCACAATTCCGCCTAAAAGCCAGAGCATCAGGATGACAAATCCAGAAGGGAGTGGCCCAACCTGGTACCCCAACGAAGTAAACACTCCGGTTCCAATCATGTTGGCGATTACCAGCATGATAGCAACAGAAAGTGTGTAGTTTTTTGGGGCGGCCATTTGAATAAACCGAGAAGATCAGCATTGAGATTGAAAAAGCAAAATTCATACAGGGCGTGGTTGGGGATAATATTTCGCAATGAAATTACACCGTTTCACAACCTGTACGATCAGATTGCACTAAAGCGATTGGGTTTGCTTTGTTAACTTGTTATTTTACCACTACTAATCGACTTACCTATGAAAAGAATTCTGTTGGTCATCGCGGTCATGATTTTGTGGGTGCCCGTCTGGGGCCAGGTTCCAGACTCTCTTTATATAAAGGAGCATTACGAAAAACTGGAGGTCCAGATACCGATGCGCGATGGCATCAAATTATTCACCTCCATCTATGTGCCAAAAGATAAAAGCAAAACGTACCCCATCTTAATGCAGCGCACCTGCTACAGCGTGGCACCTTATGGTCCCAACAAATTCAGACGTACCCTGAGGCCGTCCGGATTCCTGATGCGCGATGGATACATTTTTGTGTATCAGGATGTACGTGGCCGCTGGATGTCGGAAGGCACGTTTGACAACATGCGGCCCAACATTCCTGGCAATGACCGAAAAAATAAGACAGCCATCGATGAAGCTTCGGATACCTGGGATACCATTGATTGGCTGATAAAAAATGTGAAGGGGAATAATGGCCGGGTAGGACAATGGGGAATATCCTATCCGGGGTTCTATGCGGCCGCAGGTATACCCGATGCACATCCTGCTTTGAAGGCCTCTTCACCCCAGGCGCCTATTTCTGATTTTTGGTTTGATGACTTTCACCACAATGGAGTATTTCTGCAAAGCTACCTGGCTGCGTTTGCCACATTCGGGTATCAGCATGATCAACCAACAGATAAGAGCTGGTACAGCGATAAAAATCAACGCTTCAGTTCCGGTGCTTCGCGGCCCCGCGATGGCTATGACTTTCATCTGGAATTGGGGCCACTAAAAAATGCTACTGAAAAATTCCATCACGACAATTTCTTTTGGCAGCAACTCATCGATCATCCCAATTATGATGAGTTCTGGCAAAAACGGAATTTACTACCGCACCTCACGGGTGTTAATCACTCGGTGATGACGGTAGGCGGATGGTATGATGCCGAAGATCTGTATGGACCACTCAATATTTACAAGCGCATTGAGTCTACCAGCCCAGCCACCCACAATACCATCGTGATGGGTCCGTGGAGCCATGGTGACTGGGCCCGCGAAAATGGATTTCAGGCTGTGAATCACATTTATTTTGGTGACAGCATTTCCACCTTTTACCAACGTGAAGTGGAACGGAAGTTTTTCAATTCGATCTTGAAGGAGAATGTGAAGCCCGATTTACCCGAAGCGATGATGTATGATTGTGGGTTAAAGGTATGGAAGCAATTTACCGAATGGCCACCCAAAGGAATCCCGGCAGTGAAGTTATACTTTGCCGAAAACGGAAGACTGTTTGTAAATCAGCCAACCCGACCCGAGGCTGAGTTTGAGTACATCAGCGATCCGGCCAAACCCGTACCCTATACCTCGCAAACGGAGGGGCTTACCTTCACACCGCGCAGGTTTATGACCGATGATCAGCGACTGGCCTCCACCCGGCCGGATGTGATTACGTTTGAAACCGAACCGCTTACCAATGAGGTGACGCTGGCAGGGGAAATTATGGCCCGGTTAAAAGTGTCGATGTCATCGACTGATGCCGACTTCATTGTTAAGTTGATTGATGTGTATCCCAATGATCACCCCAGTTATAAACACAACCCAAACAATATTATTATGGGTGGCTATCAGCAATTAGTTCGTCACGAAGTGTTTCGCGGCCGGTGGCGTAACAGCTTTGAAAAGCCTGAGCCCTTTACGCCCGGAGCGATAACAGAGGTAAACATTACGCTACAGGATATCCTCCACACGTTCAAAAAAGGTCACAGGATCATGGTTCAGATTCACAGCACCTGGTTTCCTTATATCGATCGAAACCCACAGAAATATGTAGACAATATTTATACGGCCAATGCCGAAGATTTTGTAAAGGCAACCATCAAGGTATATGGTTCTTCGGTAGTGGAGATTGGTGGTGGTGAAAAACTGAACACAAAAATCGATACCTTTAAGAAATGAGAAAATACCTGATTGCACTGACTCTTTTGGTTTCGGTAACCGGATACGCCCAGAAGCGACCCTACGATACCGTACCCAACTTGCCGGAGCATTATTGGGTCCGCCTCGAAAAATTTAAGAAAGAGACTGCCCTTCCTGGTAAAATTGTATTTCTTGGAAACAGCATCACCGAAGGGGGCAACTGGAAGCGGTTGCTCAAGGATTCAACGATAATTAACCGCGGAATTTCAGGCGACAATACCTTTGGAATGCTGGCCCGCATCGATGAGGTCGTGGCATTGAAGCCAGCTTCTCTTTTCATCCTAATTGGAACCAATGATTTGTCAAAGAAGATTCCGGTGGAAGCTATCATTGAAAATATTTTTGCCATTGTCTCCCAGGTAAAGGCAGGTTCACCGAAAACCAAGATTTTTGTTCAAAGTATATTTCCTGTAAATGAGACGGTAGAAAAATTTCCAGCCCAGTTCAACAATGGCAGCAATATTCTGATCATTAACGATCAGCTTTCACGCTACGGGGAGCGGTTGCGCTATACCTATGTGGACGTGTACAGTAAGTTGTTGGATGATCAGGGTCGCTTACATAAGAACTACACCTGGGATGGCCTTCACCTCAATGCCGCAGGCTATCAGCGCTGGGTGGAGGTTTTGAAAAGTTTGAAGCACTTATAATTTTGTCCCCAAATAGTAGTTACCATGATTCGTTTTCTGTTGGTATTGTGTGTACTTGGATTTAATGCCCAGGCACAATTTAAGAACATTGTTTTGGCAACCCAGGTGGAAGGTGTTTATCCTCCGGTAGAACCCAGCATCGCCATCAATAAAAAAAATCCGAACAACATTGTTGCCGGAGTGGTGTTGGACCGGGCCATCTATACGAAGGATGCGGGTGAGACCTGGCAAACCACCACATTAACATCACCGTATGGTGTATTTGGTGATCCTGCCGTGATCTCCGATGCGAAAGGTCATTTTTATTATTTCCATTTGGCCGATCCAAGCAAGCAAGGCAGAAGCAACGATCAGTGGCTGGACCGGATTGTTGTTCAGAAGTCTACCGATGGGGGTGTAACATGGAGTGCGGGGGCATCGATTGGGCACAATCCACCAAAAGACCAGGACAAAGAATGGCCGGCAGTCCATCCGCGTAAGCAATACATTTACACAACCTGGACACAGTTTGACAAGTATGGACTGGATGACCCGAATTGTCATTCCAACATCATGTTTAGCAAATCCACAAATGCTGGCAAGAAGTGGTCGGATGCGATTCAGATCAACCAGAATCCCGGGGATTGTATTGATGATGATAATACGACCGAAGGTGCTGTGCCGGCTGTGGATGAAGCAGGCCGGGTATTTGTAGCCTGGTCAAACCAGGGAAATATTTATTTCGACCGCTCATACGATGGCGGTAAAACCTGGCTCACAAATGATTTACTGATTGCCAAGCATCATGGCGGGTGGGCCATGGACATACCCGGGTTAAGTCGTAGTAATGGGATGCCGGTGCTGATGATTGACAACAGCAAAGGTCGCTTGCGCGGAAGTTTGTATTTGGTGTGGGCCGATCAGCAAAACGGACCCGAGGATACCGATATCTGGTTTTCCCGATCTACCAACGGGGGCGACTTTTGGTCACCGCCCATGCGCATTAATCAGGATGCACCGGGCAAGCATCAGTTTCTGCCCTGGATGGCCATCGATCAGGCGACCGGCTATATTTATATGGTGTATTATGACCGCAGGGCCTATGATGATTTGCAAACCGATGTATACCTGGCCTATTCCTTTGATGGTGGCTCCTCGTTCAAAGAAGTAAAAATCAGTGAGAAGCCTTTCATCCCAACGGATACCAAATTCTTTGGCGATTATACTAACATTGATGCTCACAAAGGAGTAATTACTCCAGTCTGGACACGCATGGACGATGGACGCACCAGTGTGTTAACAACGGTGATTAAGGATACGGATTTGATAAATAATCAATGACGATTACCCAGGGTTAGCATACTTGACTGTCAACCTCGCAAGCCTCACCTTCCAAGGCAGGTTTATTTCCAATTTCAGCGAAGGCTCGTATGAACACTTCTGTTGGCTGAGCACCGGAGATTCCGTATTGGTTGTTGACAATGTAAAAGGGAACTCCACTTACACCCCGCTGATAATTTTGTTGTTCAGCAGCAATCACTTCGTTTAATCCTTCGTCAGAATTCAAGAGACTAAGTACGCGATTAACGGGCAACCCTACACCATCAGCAATAGAAGCAAGATTTTCGTTTTTAGATAGATCGACTCCCTCTTCAAAATAGGCTTTCAAAAAAGCCTCTTTCATTGAAGCTTGTTTTCCTTCTTGTTTGGCTAGCCAAATAATTCGATGTGCATCGCGGGTGTTGGGTGCAACTGACTGGTTCTGGAAGTTAAACCGCAACCCCTCTCCGGCAGCAATGGTGGTAACATGTTGCGTAATCTGTTCATACTTTTCAGCACTGCCGAATTTTTTAATCAAGTATTCTTGCTGGTTAAAACCAGATTTGGGTATGTGTGGATTTAACTCGAACGGCAGGTAGGTAATGTCAAATTCAAATTGATCCTTGAGTTGCTCCATGGCCTTTTCGATTCTCCGTTTGCCGATATAACACCACGGACAAACAACATCAGAGACGATATCAATTTTGATTTTTTTCATCCTTTAAAGGTTTGATTTAAAACAGCTTCAATGAATAAAAGTTCCTGCTGTGTACCCTTACCGGTCTATTTTACAATAGCAATTCTAAGATGAATATTTTACCTTTGCCGCTTCGTAGTATAAAAACCAGCAAAAACAGCAAAATTTATGTCAACTGCAGTATCTGAAAAAGCAACGTTTAAAGTAAAAGACCTGACCCTTGCCAATTGGGGCCGTAAGGAAATCAAACTGGCGGAGGCAGAAATGCCGGGGCTCATGGCCTTACGCGAAGAGTTTGGAAAGCAAAAGCCATTAAAAGACGCCCGCATCGCTGGCTGTCTTCATATGACCATTCAAACCGCTGTTTTAATTGAGACCCTGATTGAGCTAGGTGCCGAGGTTACCTGGTCTTCCTGTAACATTTTTTCAACGCAGGACCATGCCGCAGCGGCCATTGCTAAAGCAGGCATCCCCGTGTTCGCCTGGAAGGGCATGAATGAGCAGGAATTTGATTGGTGCATTGAACAAACGTTGTTTGCTTTTAAGGATGGCAAGCCTTTGAACATGATTCTGGACGATGGCGGTGACCTAACCAATATGGTGTTGGATCGCTATCCGGAACTGGTAAAGGGTATTCGTGGAATTTCGGAAGAAACCACCACGGGTGTTCACCGGTTGATTGAGCGCCAGCACAACGGTAAACTTCCGTTGCCGGCTATCAACATCAATGATTCCGTTACCAAGTCAAAGTTTGATAACAAATATGGTTGCAAGGAGTCGTTGGTGGATGCGATTCGCAGAGCAACGGATGTGATGATGGCCGGTAAAGTGGCTGTGGTAGCAGGGTATGGTGATGTTGGTAAGGGTTCGGCTGCTTCATTACGAGGAGCCGGTGCCCGCGTTATTGTTACCGAGATCGACCCCATCTGTGCACTGCAGGCTGCCATGGATGGATTTGCTGTTAAGAAAATGGATGATGCCGTGAAAGAAGCGGATATTGTGGTTACCGCTACCGGAAACTTCGGCATTGTACAGGCCCGTCATTTCGAAAGCATGAAGGACAAAGCCATTGTTTGTAACATCGGCCACTTCGACAATGAAATTGATGTTGCCTGGTTAAAAAAGAATGCAACCCGCGATGAAGTAAAACCGCAGGTTGATTTATACACGTTAAAGAATGGCCGTCAGGTAATTCTTTTAGCCGAAGGCCGGTTGGTGAATTTGGGTTGTGCCACAGGCCACCCTTCCTTTGTGATGTCCAATTCCTTTACCAATCAAACGCTTGCCCAGATTGAACTCTGGACAAATACGGACAAGTATGAAAATAAAGTATACATGTTGCCGAAGCATTTGGATGAGAAAGTGGCGCGTTTGCACTTAAAGAAGATTGGTGTGGAACTGGAATCGCTCTCACCAGAACAGGCAAAATATATTGGTGTAGAAACGAAAGGTCCGTTCAAGCCCGATTATTATCGCTATTGAAAATTTACCGAACTCATTTCCCGCTCATTTCGAGAAGGGTTATGAGGGAGGTACTCTCTGCTTGCAAATAGAGAGGAATCCCGCAGCACGGTGCTGCGGGATTTTTTTATGCTAAGTAGCCATTAACTGGATAGTGGAAATGCATATATTCGGATGTTAGCGGCAATTTTTATTCAATTATGGAGCTGATTCTTTACCATGGACAAGGAATTTTGTATACATCCCTACAATTCATCTTCGTTCTTCGAATGATAATAAACTTTGTAATCTACGTCAAGATTGACTCACCCGTGACACAATCAAACATCTCATTCTGGCAAACAGTTTCTCCAAAATCTTGGAAGGAGAAAGAGGACATAAAGGCAAGACGTCCTGACATAATAGATTTTGACAAAGAAAAAGGTAGTATCGGACGAACAGAAATGTTTCATATCGCATTGACATTCTGGTGGCCATCTCAAGTATGGGACGATAAATCAACACGGAGATTAAAATTGATAGCAAATGTTTTAAATATACTATTTCTTGTTTTACTGTTTGGGACAATGATGTTCTATTTGTACATGCAAGACATTAACGCAAAGTACCACCATGTGACAAGAGATTGGATGAAGATTTTTAAGTCGACATAAACTGCCGCTAACAACATGTTTGCGCTATGGCCGGGCGACAGGTTAAATTTTAGTATTTTTATAAAACCAGCGTTTGGTTTCGTGGGACAACGCGCGGCTTCGGAAGCCGGCCACATCGCAAACACAAACGTTATAGACTAATTGGGCTGTCTCCGTGTACAAAGTGATTTTAATGGAAACTATTAATTCCTAATAACCTGAGGCCATTTTCCGATGATAAAAATGTTTTCGACTTTCTTTCTCCTGGTTTCTATTCCCTTAACCGTGACCGCGCAACATGACAAAAAGTTGACACCTTTTGGGCTTAAAACCGGATTGAGATTTTGTTTTAAATAATGATGATGAAATCTATGACTTCAACAATTTTGGTGTTTCAATTGAAATGGGAATGCAATACGAACTAACCAAGAGAATAATCTCTGAATTTCGATATTCAGTTGGTTTATTGCCACAGATTAATGACTTCGCGTTGGATATATATGATGGAAAACGAAATACTTTACGACTTGGCTTAGGGTATCGGTTTTAAATATACTATGGTTTACAAAAATAGGAATTGTAACATCATTGCGATTGAGACGTCTCATACTATTAGAACGACCAAACCACATGAAAGAAACATCACACATTACTCAGGTGAGAACGGCCCGCCTGACTGGGATCTGGTATTTATGTTTAGCCATTACCGGAGTTTTAGGAGTCATGGTACTCCACCCGCAGGTATATAGTGCTGCTGATTCTGAAGCAACACTCGAGAATTTAGCAACGAAGGAGTTAATGGCACGCGCGCGAATTCTTGCCGAACTGGCAATTATTGTGTCGCAAGCGTTGGCTGCCGTTTGGTTTTACAAACTGTTTAAAGACATCAATACCTGGGGCGCCTGGACCCTGGGCATTTGGGGAATGATGAATTCTGCAGTGATTATGATAAGCGCAATTTCAATGGGCGCGGCCCTGGATGTGGCAAACTCTGCCCTGTCAATGGAGGAAAAAGTGGTTTTGGTTCAGCTTTTAAGTTTTCTCATGACCCATGCCTGGGGTGTGGGCAGTTTATTCTTTGGCCTTTGGCTCATTCCTATGGGCTACATAATTGTAACATCAAACAGGATGCCCCGATGGTTGGGTCGTACTTTAATTATCGGAGGCATCGGCTATCTTATCAGCACGTTTCTCAAGTATGCTGGAGTTAGCAGCCCCCTGGTCGATGTTTTAGTAATACCTGCAACGATTGGCGAATTCTGGATCGTTGGTTATTTATTGATTTACGGCATTAGACCTTCAAACGAATAGAGGATGTAAAAAAAATAAGAGTTCACCATTTAGGTGGACTCTTATTTATTCAAATCCATCAATTCGAATTTTTCACCTCATACATTACCGTGCGCCCGTTCTTATTGGTTAAGGTCACGAAATTATCACAAGTACCATCACCATAATCTACCGTCAGTTCACGATCTCCGTGTTTGATCAGCTTAACACCACTCACCGGAATAATTACACCTTCTTGTACACAAGCTCTCCGGTAGATCAACCGCTCGAGAATTTCGATGGAGTAACCACGACCATTTCGGAAGACACCCTGTGCAGTTCCATAGATGATCAAACGATCTAACAAATTGTTTTCGTTACGCTCATGCTCACGTCTGCGGTTTACTTCACGGGTGGCCACGCGACCATCCGGCCAGGTAATTCTGCCACCGGTTAGTACGATTTGATAAGCGCTTAAAGAATCGGTAACACTTTCAACCGTTACCTGTCGGGTTCCTTCAATTTGAGTCCCATTAACCGAGTAATCGTCAAATTCAATACTCCACTGCGAGCCGGCCACATTCCAACGTCCGGAATGGGTTACCACAATCGCACCGGTGCGTAGGTTGCCCCGTGGGTCCGTACAGCCACTGCCAAAATCAACCCGTAAGCTTCCGGCTTCTTTCGTGCCTTCACGAGTTAGTGTAGCGCAGGCCAGGCGTTCATCGGAGCTGGTGCGGCCACCAATTTCTGAATCGGTGCTGGCGAAGCCTTCCATTACCAAGTCATCGCCTTCATCAAAATAGGAGTCTTCAATGGCATCCACATTGGCATCCTCAATTTCTTCCGGAGAAAAATCCGGTGTGGCATCATCGTTGTTACACGAGGTAACCAGGATCAGTGATGCACTGATGAACAAAAGAGCAAATCGGCTCTTCCATTCGTTAAGGTTGATTGTTTTCATGGTCTCTTTGTTTTGTTGTGCTGCTTAGAGACTCATCAACCGAATAAGTTTAACGAGCGTCCTGGTTAAATCTTCAACATGGCACTTAATTCCGAGAACAGGACCCGTTTAGATCAACCCCAATGAAAAAGGTTTAACCTACGGAATAAATATTCTGTACATGTTTACGATTGTCAATCTTTTTCATCGGCTTCACGGTCATCAATCATTTCAATCGTTACTTCCTTATCCGAGAATTCTTCGCGGTTGCGGGGCAGATAAGGTGCTCCCATCCCAATGCCGATGAGTGCCAGCAGCAGCAACAGAATTAGCCCTGCCATGCGCAAGGCTTTTTTAAACTTGATCATACATTAATTACTAGGTGAACGAGGAGGAACGCGGTAATTTCCGCACCACAATCTGGAGGTTAGAGAATGAAACCGGAGAGAGCGGGCTCGTCAGCCTGTGGGATAATTCTGGAAAGCAAAATAGGACATCGGACAAAGGTGAACTCCTTTTGTAACCAGGTAGTAAATTGTACTTGAACGGAACGATTTATTAAGGGGAGTGCATACTGCCAAGGATTAGTATGGGTAAGCTGCTTTTTTGGATAGGATCTGGTAAGAGAAAATTGTTGAATCTTCTTCTTTTTTCCACCGGCAACCCATTCGGTTTGAGATTTATATTCTACAGGAGCTGCTGCCATGCTTATGCCGGTTGTACCGAGTAGTAAGATCAATATGATCCACCCTCGGAGCATGTTTTTAGCTTGGTAACTCCAGTTCATGTTACAAATATAGGATAATTACGCAGGAGTAAATTTGGTTAGCCTCATCTGGTTTATCAGGTGGGCTTGCTGCAGATGCCGCCTTTCGTGTGCTACCATGATATCGAAGGCAGTTTCCAGTGTGTAAACGATCATTCGATTGGCAGGAGATGAAATCACTACCCCTTTTTCAATCAACCCATCACTTTCCTCTATTGTTTGCTTCAACTCATGTTGATGCCTTACAAAGTGAGACACAATATCTCCTCGTACAGTACTGAGATCAGGTTCCCAGATTGGAAAAGTTTTCGTTTTTCTTTTTTGAGTGGGTTTAACGGCATTTAATACAAGCCTTCCGAAAAACTGATTAATGAACCCGATTTGTCCGTACCGGGGTGTATAGTAATTATTGTTTCGAATTTGATTTAGTATCGGGTAATAACTTTCGTTTACCACGATCAAATGATGAATTATTTGGGCCACACTCCAGGTTTGTGAGTTAGGCTTCCAGTTTAGTTCATCGGGGGTAAGCTTTCCAAAATCCTTTCTGAACGATTCGGTAATGGAATCAAGATCGGTTGCCCACCGGTTGGCCCTCATTTTAATTACTTTGTATAAAAATAATGGAATCTGACTTAACTTGCTTATCGGATCCATTTTGAATTTTGAGTAACAAATCTCCCATTTCAATCAATCGTTTACCCTGGTTGGGCACTGGTATCGGCTGGACACTGCTGCATGCGTGGGGGTTGCATGCTTACTTTGATCTGAGTTGGGTGTTAGCAGGGTGGGATGCTTTCCTATTTAACTTGTGGATATTAAGTGCCGCGTTATTGGTGGGCGCTATTATCACTTATTTGCCAAAAGCCGGAGTATTCCAAATGGTGATTGGCCTGGGTATGTTGCTGGCTTTTGCTGCGCAATGGATTTCTCATCAAGCATTGATTCGGATTTTACCCGAAGAGGTCGACTATCTGGCGTTTCTCACCAAGTCTGCACCCATTCGATGGATCATTGGTTTTGTAATTATCACTGCAACCGGGTTAACTCAGGTATTTTATTTGCGTTGGCGTGAGCTGGCCGAAGCTCAGGTCCGCCAGACGGATACACAGGTTTTGGTCCGCGAAGCAGAGCTTCAAAAACTTCAGCAGCAATTACAACCACACTTTTTATTCAACAGTCTGAATTCTATAAATGGGTTGATCCTGGTACAACCCGATCAAGCACAACATATGGTGCAGCAGTTGTCAGACTTTTTAAGACTCACTTTAAAGCGAGCCGATGAGCCTTGGGTAACCCTGGGCCAGGAACTTGAGTATCTGGAGAGTTATTTGGCGATTGAGAGAGTCCGGTTTGGTCACCGTTTGACAATATCACTTCAGGTGTCCGACTCAGCAAGAGCATTTATAATTCCAACCTTGGTATTACAGCCCTTGTTGGAGAATGCCATTAAATTCGGGTTATATGGTACGACCGGTAAAATCACCATTGAAATGAATGCGATGGAATTGCATAATCAATTGCAAATCGAAATCACCAACCCCTTCGACTCCGATATGCAGCCACCTGCCGGTAGCGGATTTGGTATAACTGGCTTACAGCGCAGATTGTATTTACTCTATGCGCGAAATGACTTGATGACAACCATTAGTCATGAGAGTAAATTTACCGTCCATCTGATAATTCCTCGGAAGCCATGATAAAAGTTGTTTTAATCGATGATGAGCCACTGAGTCGTGAGATTTTGAAGAAATATCTGATGAAAATCACAGACGTGGAAGTGATGGAAGAATGCAACGATGGATTTGAAGGAGTAAAAGCAATTCAGCAACACCAACCCGACCTTATTTTTCTGGATATTCAAATGCCTAAGATTTCCGGCTTTGAAATGTTGGAATTGGTCAATCCGATGCCCGCAGTGATTTTCATTACCGCTTTTGACGAATATGCATTGAAAGCATTTGAAACGAATGCAATCGACTACCTGTTAAAACCAGTTTCGGAGGACCGGTTTGTTAAGGCCATGCAAAAATATTCAGAGCGGGTAGTTGCTTCGGCAACAAAAACACAAGCCTTGCTGGAAACCATGGGCCAATCGCCTTCTCAGAACAATCGCATTGTTGTTAAAACCGGAAACAAGGTTAAAATCATTCCTGTACATGAAATTCACTATTTGGAAGCAGATGATGATTTTGTAAAAATTGTGACCGCGGAAGGGTCGTTTTTGAAAAATAAGACCATGGCTTTTTACGAACAATCGTTGGATCCGAATTTATTTGTGCGGGTGCATCGGTCTTATTTATTACACATCGGACAGATTACGAAGATTGAGCCGTATCAAAAGGAAACTCATCTGGCTGTACTTCGGGGAGGGCAACAGATACCGGTCAGTAAAACCGGTTACGGAAAGCTTAAATCAATTCTTGGAATTTAGCGATGTCTCACCTCCGCACAGCCTTGCTCAACTTGTGTTCAGCGTATGTAAATCAGCGCATCCAGGTGGCTCAAGAAGCTATTCATGCGGCACAGGAATCGGCACAGGCAGAAGAAAAGAGCAGTGCCGGGGATAAGTATGAAACAGGACGAGCGATGGCCCATCTTGAGAAGGAAAAAGCGATGCTGCAATGGCATGAAGCGAACCGGTTGAGAGCTGACCTGGAGAAAGTAGCGCGTCAGCCGGCTTCAGATTCCGTTGGGTTAGGGAGCGTTGTGGTGACAAGCAGTACTCGTTTTTACGTGTCGATTGGTGCCGGCAACCTGAGCGTGGATGGAGTTGATTACCTGGCTTTGTCACCAGCCTCCCCACTGGGCCAACGGCTGATGAAACGCAAAGTAGGCGATCGCTTGTTGTTTCAAAACAAATCGTATACAATCCTTGCAATACATTGATTGAAATCGGATTTAACATAGTTACCTTTACCGCGTTTATAATTGTATGACGAGAGCCTGGATTCATGCGTTTCGATTGCGCACCTTACCGTTGGCCCTGGCTTGCATTGGTATGGGTGGATTTTTGGCGGCTGCTGCCGGCAAGTTTAATCCCGTCTTGTTTGGTCTCTGCTGCCTCACCACAATTTTTTTGCAGGTGCTTTCAAACCTCGCCAACGATTATGGGGATTCGATGCATGGAGCGGATCACGAAGGTCGTAAAGGACCAACGCGAGCCGTTCAATCCGGAATTATTTCGGCATCTCAAATGCGCAATGCCGTGATTTTATTTGCTGTATTAAGTTTAGGATGCGGGTTGCTGTTACTTTGGGTTTCATTTGGCACTCATTGGGATAAACTCATATTGTTTTTGGGGTTGGGCATGTTGAGTATCGTTGCTGCCATAGGCTATACCGTGGGCAAAAAGCCTTACGGGTACCTGGGGCTTGGCGATGTTTCGGTCTTGATATTCTTCGGGTTTGTAGGGGTTCTTGGATCGTACTACCTGTTTACACATACCCTTACACCCAAGGAAATTCTACCTGCCCTGAGTTGTGGATTTTTTTCTATTGCCGTATTAAACATCAACAACATCCGGGATATCGACTCGGATCGCCAGGCGGGGAAATTCTCCATTCCGGTTCGAATTGGTAAAGCCAACGCGGTTCGGTACCATTGGTTTTTATTGTCCGGTGGTATTTTGAGCGCATGCGGCTACCTGGTATTACAGTATCGTTCTCCCTGGCAATGGTTGTTTATACTTTCCGTACCACTATTAATTAAAAATGGCATTTCAGTTAATAACCGCCCATCCGAAGAGTTAGACCCGTTCTTGAAACAAATGGCACTTTCTACACTTTTATTTGTTCTTTTATTCGGACTGGGTTTAATCCTATAAAAACTTGATTTAGATCACCTTTTTTATCAATTTCGAACGATGGCGAAAGTAGAATTTAACATAGCATGTACGTTATGTGATCATTTAAAGGATTCCCTTTTTAATGGACTTAATCCTGAAGATTTAAGCAGGATTAACAATCACAAGACTTGTATACAGTATAAGAAGGGTCAGAATATTTTTTATGAGGGTACGCGTCCTACAGGTTTGTATTGCATGAATGGGGGGAAAGTAAAGGTGTATAAGAACAATGTTCAGGGCAAAGAATTTATCATCTACATTGCAAAACCCGGGGATTTTTTAGGATACCGCGCTTTGTTAAGCGAAGAGTTTTATCAGGCCACGGCCACGGTACTCGAAGACGCTAAAATCTGCTTCATACCCAAAGAGAGTTTCTTTGAGGTACTGCAAAAGAATCCAACCTTCATGAGGCGTGTTGTACAGGCAGTCTGTCATGAAATGGGCCTGATGGAAGAGAAATTGGCCGAACTGGCCCACAAATCGGTACGCGAGCGTCTGGCGGCTAACCTATTGATGCTCAAGGAAACCTACGGTATGGAAGGCGAGGGGAGTACGCTCATCGAATTGGCTTTATCCCGCGAAGATCTGGCGAGTATCGTAGGCACCGCTACCGAAACCGTAATCCGGCTGCTTTCTGAGTTTAAAAGCGATGGTCTGATTGCCTTTGAAGGAAAAAAGATCCGCGTTATTGATGCTAAGAAACTGGCGAAACAAGCTGACCTGATTATCGCATAACCGGAGTTTATTTACTCCGATCCCCCTCTCTGAAATTAGACAGACGTCATATTTTTAAGTGGGCAATCTATGCCTCTGAAACTGACAAAAGTCATCTTTTCCTTTGATACACATCATTAAGGTGCGCTCGGGTTTATAATACTTTTGGTATGTAAATAAACCACTAGCATTATGAAACGGATCTTGGTTCCCTGCGATTTTTCCGATCCAGCGATACAGGCATTCAAATTTGCCGTTGATGTAGCGAAGGAAAGTCGGGGTGAGGTAATTCTTCTTAACGTGGTAGAACTACCGGTCATGCATGAAAGCGTTTTAATGCCAACCCTTTCCTTTGAAGAGGCCTTTATCAAAGACATGAAGGCCCAAGCAGAAAAGAATTTTGCGAAAATGAAGGATAAGTGGGCCAAGGAAGGGCCAAAGGTATCCTCTTTCATTGAATTTGGTGGAGCAACGCCTACCATCCGCGACTTTGTAAAGGAAAACAACATCGACCTGATCATCATGGGTACTCATGGAGCCAGTGGACTAAAAGAATTTTTTGTTGGCTCCAACACAGAAAAGATCGTACGCACGTCAAGTGTTCCTGTAATTGCAGTAAAGGGTTCGATGAAAGTTGCATCCATCAAGAATATTGTATTCCCAAACACTTTTGCCACCGATCAGGAAGAACTTACGCTGAAGGTAAAGGCACTTCAGAATTTTTTTAAAGCCACATTGCATATCCTTTATGTCAATACACCTTCAACCTTCAGACGCGATATGGAAGTGAAGAAGGAAATGAAAGAGTTTGTGAAGCGATTCATGCTCAAGGATTATACGCTCACCATTTATAATGATTATAGCGAGGAAGAAGGACTGCGGAATTTTGTCAACGAGACAAAATCCGATATGGTAGCCATGGCTACGCATGGCCGCAGAGGCGTTAACCACCTGATGAGCGGCAGCATTGCCGAGGACGTTGTAAATCATTTAAAATGCCCAATCTGGACGTATAAGATTCACTAATCGCTACTATCGTGAAAAAGCAGATCCTATTTCCGGTTGATTTTCAATCGTCACCCATTCACCTCGTTGATTATGCCCGGTTCTTCTCCCACGTTGATAAAAGTTTTACGGGTTTTTTTCTAAAAGACTTTGTGAAACAGCAAAAGGGGAAAGGGCCCGGAACAACTGATGGCGACAAATCAGTCATCCAGGCTTCCCTCGAAGAAGAAGCAAAGAGTTTAAATCTTGATATCAATTTTATAAAGAGTCAGCCCAACGGCAATACCCTGCTTAATCAAAGTAAGTTCGCTGACCTCGTGTTGATCAATCCAATTACCAACGACAATGTCAATAAATTAGCCCAATCGTTTCCCGACCATTTCTTTGAGGAAATCGGGTGTCCGATCTTTTTATCGGAAAACCTACTGGATCCCTACCATGAGATTTTGGTTCTGTTTGATTATGATCAATCAGGGTTGGCCGCGTTAAAGTCATTTCTGTCTTTTTTTGGTAAGATATCCAATACAAAGAAGGTCACCATCCTGACGGTAAGCCCGGACGATGCACCGGAAATTCATTTGGAAAAATACCTGGTCAGTTATCTACAGAAGATTTTTGCGGATGTGGGCATTGTGCCCATGAGCAACCGGGATTTGTCTGGTCAATTGGTACATTTTGCTTCAAAATTGAATAAACCCGTTTTAATAATGGGCCGTGCTGCCTTAAATTTATTGAAGGACAGTCAACTGGCAACCCAACTTGCCAGCCATCACATGTCTATTTTTTATTCAAATGTTTAATGGAGCCACTTGTTGAGGAAGAAGTAAAATGTTACCACTGCGGTTTGTCTTGTGAAGGCGACCGGTTTCAACTGCTGGAAAAACACTTTTGCTGCTACGGGTGTAAGACTGTTTATGAGATCTTGCATGAGAATGATCTCTGCGAATATTATTCCTTTGATAAAAACCCGGGGGTAAGCCTTCGACACGTAAATGATGAATCCTTTGCGTACCTGGATGAGCCTGCCATCCAGAAGAAAGTACTCGAGTTCAACTCAACTTCGTTTGCCAGGGTACGATTTTATGTTCCTGCTATACATTGCATCTCCTGCATTTGGTTGTTGGAAAATCTCCAACGACTGCAAAAGGGCGTTCTAAAGTCGGAAGTGAACTTTGCCGGGAAAACCGTACGCATTGACTTTAACCCACAGGAAGTTGAACTAAGCCGCATGGCCCGGTTGATAACCTCGTTGGGCTACACACCTAAAATAAACCTGAAGCCAGAGGGTGAAATTAATGCAAGCGAAACAACAAAGTCTCTGGTGATTAAACTGGCTTTGGCGGGTTTTGTATTCGGCAATATCATGCTGCTGAGTTTTCCTGAATACCTGGGGTTGGATCAGCAAGATCAGGCGCTGCAACGGATTTTTTCCTTCATCAACATTGCCTTGGCCATACCGGTTACATTTTATAGCGGTCGTGATTATTTCGTCAATGCATGGAAAAGCTTTACGCAACGGCAAATCAATATTGATGTCCCCATCGCGGTTGGGCTGTTGGCGTTATTTCTACGGAGTGTTTTTGATATCCTATTCCAGATTGGTCCGGGTTACCTGGATTCCTTGGCCGGCCTGGTTTTCTTTCTGTTGATCGGCCGATGGTTTCAAAGCAAAACCTATGACAGCCTCGCTTTTGACAGAGATTATAAATCGTACTTCCCACTGGCCGTACACAAATGGGAGCGTGAAGGTTGGAAGCCAGTTATCGTTTATGAACTCCTGCCGGGCGATAAAATCCGCATCCGCAACATGGAAATCATCCCGGCTGACAGCATCCTTGAAAGTGACGAAGCCTATGTGGATTATAGCTTTGTTACCGGAGAATCAAAGCCCGTTCACGTGCTAAAAGGGGCGGGAATTTATGCGGGGGGGCGGCTTGTTGGTAAACCCGTGATTTTACACGTTGAGAAGCGAACTTCACAAAGCTACCTCACGAGTTTATGGAATGAGGCTGCTTTTCAAAAGCCAGAAGAAAGTAAGTACCGAAGGATCATCGATCTGGCGGCACGCAGATTTACCTGGGTAGTCCTGGCCATCGCATTAATTACTGCCGTGGTTTGGTATATCTATGATCCTGCGCGGATGTGGTTGGTAATTACTTCGGTACTCATGGTAGCCTGCCCCTGTGCCTTGGCACTGGCAGCCCCTTTTACTTATGGAAATATGTTGCGGGTTTTTGGTCGGCATGGTTTCTATCTCAAGAGTGCGGAGGTAATAGAACGGATTGCCACCATCGATTCTGTAGTGTTTGATAAAACCGGAACCATCACACAGGGTGCAGCGCAGGTAAGTTTTACGGGGGTCTTGGAGGATCAGGAATTGGGTTGGGTGAAGTCCCTGACCTCTTCCTCTACGCACCCCTTGAGCAGTTTAGTTTCCAGGAGCATTGATCCGACTTCTACTTCACCGGTAGAAGATTTTATTGAGCGACCAGGAAAGGGCATACAAGGAAAAATAGCGGGTTCTGAAATTAAAGTTGGTTCCGCCTCCTTTGCTGGAGTTGATGACGTGCCTATGGACTCAGCCTCGAGGGTTTTTGTTGCAATTAATAACCAGGTGCGGGGCTATTTTAAAGTGGAGACTTCAATTCGCAGCCAGATCGATACCGTGGTAAAAAAATTGGGCAACCGATGTGTTGCGTTGCTATCCGGAGATCATGAAGTGGAAGCAGATCGAATGCGGATGATTTTTCCGACCCACACCAAATTACTCTTTAACCAATCGCCTCATGATAAATTGAACTATATCTCCGGGTTACAAAAAAGCGGAGCTAAGGTAATGATGTTGGGCGATGGATTAAACGATTCGGGCGCATTGCAGCAAAGCGATGTTGGTGTTGCGGTAACAGATGATACCGGGGTGTTTACACCAGCCTGTGATGGTATTTTGGCAGGTCAGCAGATGGGTCAATTGACTACCTTCATAAAGCAGAGCCGTTCTGCAACAACAATTCTCAAGACCGGATTTATAATTTCATTTTTCTACAATGCTATTGCGTTAAGTTTTGCAGTGGGGGGCTATCTCACGCCCTTAATAGCGGCTATTTTAATGCCGATCAGCAGCATCAGTGTTGTCTTGTTTAGTACATTGGCGGTAAATTGGGTAGCTCGCAAATCATTTATCAATGTCTATTCATGCTGATAATCATTCTCTTAATTGCCATTTCACTTACCATTGCCATCATTTTTCTGGTGGCCTTTATTTGGAGCATGAAGAGCGGACAGTTTGATGACACCTACGGCCCTTCGGTGCGAATGCTGTTCGAAGACAAGCGCAGGTCGAAGAAGGATTCAAAGCCCTCCTGAATTCCTGTAAATTAGGGAATGGATATTCTATGGATCGTACTCGGGGGTCTGTTAATGGTATTGGGGCTACTCGGATGTTTCGTACCGGTATTACCCGGACCACCCCTTGCTTTTATAGGGTTATGGGTTCAGCAGGCAAAAGCACAAGCTCCCTTTAACGATAAATTTTTATGGATCTGGGCCGGAATCGCGCTGGTAGTAACGGCCATAGACTATTGGGTACCCGTATATGGAACCAGGAAGTTTGGCGGGAGTAAGTATGGAATCTGGGGTTGCACGATCGGTTTATTGGTTGGGATTTGGATGGGTCCACTTGGGATTATCGTGGGGCCATTCCTTGGAGCATTTGCGGGCGAAATGTTGGCCAATCAAAAGTCTGAACATGCCTTAAAAGCCGCCCTGGGTTCTTTCTTCGGCTTTTTGGTTGGTACCTTACTTAAGTTTATCACCTGCCTGATGATGACGTGGTATTGGATTGCGAGTTGGTAGCCCGAACAGGAACCATTGTTTAATCCAGACCAATCATCATAAAGGCACCCCAGTAATAGGGTTCCGGATACTCTATCCGCAATTCTTTCTTGGCATCGATAAAGCTTTGTCGAAGGTTATTCGTGTTTAACCATTTGCGGTAAAAATTGATGATGAGTTTTTGGGTGGCTTCATCATCTACTTTAAACATACTCATGATCAACACTTTTGCACCCGCAACAAAGAAAGCCCGCTGCAGTCCGTAGACACCTTCACCATTTTCAATCTGGCCCAACCCCGTTTCACAGGCACTCAACACCACCAGATCCGTTTGATCGAGGTTCAGGTTCATGGCTTCGTAGGCAGTGAGTACGCCACTTTCAATATTGAAATTGTAACTTGTTTTGTTTAATACATCTCCGCCACCGGTAAGCAAGAGGCCGGTTTTCAGAAGCGGATTTTCAGTAATGGTAGCATCACTTTCTGTCAGACTTTCGCTGTCCGTTGTAGTAGCCGGGGAATAAAATCCATGCGTTGCAATATGAAATATTTTAGGACTGCTTTGACTTTTTACTTGTTCCTCGCTGGCCTGTTTTTCAAGATATTCAGTCGTTGACCAGCCTTTATTTTTTAATAAGTTTTGAAGTTCATTAACCTCTATTTCTGTTCCCGGCAATTGTGGGTAACTCTTATTAGTAGAGGTCAAATAAAAAGTAGGATTTCCAAACATGGTTGCCGTGTTTGAAGTACTGACCGATTTAGCCTTCACTTTGCGCAGGTATAAGTCTTTGGTATTGCTCACCAGTACAATATTGGCATTGTCGATAATGTATTTTCCGTCTGGAGTAGGAACTGCTTCCAGATTGATTTGATTGTATACACCATCCGCAGAGAGATAAATGGTAGCGGCCGTTCCGATTTCCTTTTGGATCGGTTCCCAAAATACTTTATAAGAATACCGATCTTCGGATTTGGTGGAGATAGCATTACGATAGTAATTGAAATAGCGCGATTCCATCCGGTGTCCTTCCGGTAAAATGATGGCCTTGGGTCGGGCGTTATCATTTCTTACGTACAAGGCAACATACACAATCGAATCGGTGAAGTTTTGATCAAAGTGCCGGTACCTGACCATCTCAATGGCCACATCATTTTTTGCCAGTGATTTTTGTACGTCCAGGTATCGGATTTTCCGATTTTCAAAACTCTGACTGAATAGTTCAGATTTTTGACTGATTTCTTTTTCTAAGCGTTCAACTTCGGATGTGAGCTGGCCAAGGTCTATTCCATTGGCGGCCAATTGTTGGGTGCTCATCGAAAGCGCATTCGTTAGATATTCCTTTTTCTCCACCCACAGATTATAAGTAGCTTTTAGCGTTTCGTCTGTACTGGTCAAGATCCGTTCCCTGATTTTGATGGAAGAATTCAATAGGAGGGCTTTCGTCAGCAATTGATAGTCAAATACTTTTCCGCTCAGGTCGCGAAAGTCTTCGAGTTGACTGAAGGCAAGGGTATTGTAAAACTCAAAGTCACCTTTCATCGTGTTCCAGTATTTCGCCTTTTCCCGTTCACTCAATGCCGGAAAATAGGTTTTGATGAACACATCGTAATTATTGAGCGCTTCCTCAATATTGCTTTTTGCGCGTTTATAATTTTTCTCCATGTAATACACCCGCGACTGCTTGGAAAGAATCTTAACGTATTCTGGGTGGGTACGATTAAAGTAATCCTCATAAATTTTACGGGCGCTGATATAAAACTCTTCAGCCTTTGCATAGTTTTTAACTTGGTAAAATACATCTCCGGTAAGAGTATAAATGGCTGCCAGATTGATGTTGTTTTTGGTACCTGTTTTCGACCGCCAAATAGATTCTGCCTGCGTTAGCACACTAAAGGCATCGGGATATTTTTTTTCAGAAATCTTAAGGGTGGCCACATTTTTCAGAATGTCTGCATATTGTGGGTTGGTGGTCCCTAATTTATTCCCGATGATGGTTTGGGCCTCTGTTAAAATCTTTTCTACATCCGCGGCCCGGTCGCCTTTGTGAAACTTGATCACGGCAAGTTGTGAAAGCGACTTGGCTACCTCCACATGATTGCGCCCAAATTGTTTTTGCTGACTTAACAACGCTTTATTAATCATCTCTTCCGCATTGTCATAGTCACCAATAGCATAATCGATTTCAGCCAGAAGCTTTTGAGTAGGGGCTGTCTTTGTGGAGATTTCACCATACACTTCGGTGGCAATTTTGTTTACCCGTTGGGCTACGCGTTCTGCTTCGGTGTAATCACCTTTCGCCAATGCCAGTCGGCCCATATCAACCAAAGGATCAATGAGCCGGATGGAGTTGACTCCATACAACTTTTCTGATTCAGCCAGTAATTCAGTCAGAATGTCTTCCGTAATCGTATATCTACCCAATTGTATGAACAGGGATGACAACTCCCGGGCGGTATTCAATTCATTTAATCCAAGGTTGCTGCGCGATCGGCTAATGATTCTGGCGGAACGATCCAGTGCATCTTCGGCTTCATCAAACATTCCTTTGATGCCGAACAAATTGGCCTGCGTTTCAATTGCTTGAACCAGGTATCCCTTTTTCGTGTCGTCCTTCCGGTATCCATCCAGCACGCTTAGGGAGGTGATAATATTTTTTTCAGCTTGTTCATACAATCCCAGCTTAATCTGAAGCCGGGCAATGTTGGTTAATTCCGCTGCGTATTGATAATCACCTTTGTCATATTTGGAGGCGGCAACGTAGGCAGCTCTTTCCAGAATAATGGCGGCTTGCGAATATTTATCGGTTAATTCATACAATGTTGCCAGGTGATTGAGTATTTCCAGTTTGTCTTTATGCCAAGGGCCAATTTCTTTGGAGACCACTTTAACATAGCTGTCTTCATAAATGCGGTCGGCTTCCGGTATTTTATTGGTATTGTCAAGGTAAAAATTAGCCAACTGCAAATTGGCCAGGTGAGTTTCCGGTGCTTCTGTTCCAAATAACTCATTCTTTATTCGAATGATCTCTTGAAGATACTTTTCGGCAGCCGCATATTCCTTTTTATAAATTGCCAGGCCATATAAAAATTCATTCACCTCGATGGAAACCGTAGTGCTCCGCATCGTGGCGTTGGTGGTCAATAAGTTATTGGCATCTGTTTCAAGATTCTTGACCTTTGCCTTATCCAACCGGGCATCAAATTCAACAGCCCGAAGCCGGGCTTTATAAACGCTGGTAGGTTTATAGGTCTTATTGATCAGCTTTTCATATTCCAATTTGGTATTCAAATACCGCGATGAGTTGTTATCCGTTTGTAATTGCTTGAGGTATTTTTCATAGATGGACATCCCCAGGTAGTGAGCCCCATTGTGTTTGATCTTTAAATTATTCAGTGTTCGAGCATAATCCAGGTCTTTGGGCAGGTTTTCGTTTCCATTTTCTACCAGAATGTTAGCATTGTAAAATTGGTTCTTCACATAGGCAAGGCTGGGTTCTCCAAGATGGCGCTTGATCCAACCGGCCGCATAGAAAAAGACAGAATCAGCACTGTTTAAACTTCCTTTTTTGCCATAGGTATTGGCAAGCAACGTGATGACGTTGGCATATTCATTGGATCGAACCAGAATTTCCTCATCTGACAAACGCCTGCTTTTTAAACTACCTTTTTCATCTACAAAGGTTTCTTGCTTTACCGCCCGGCCTACATAATACTTCTCTTGTTCGGTTAAGATTTCTATTGACTGGTTGAAGTAGCCTTGCCCCCCTAGCGCATGTGCCAAGGCTACCTGATAGCGCGCTTGCACGGCATCTTTCATAAATCCACCCGGTTCCAAAACCGATTTTGCCTCATCGAGGAAGGTTCTCGCAATTTTATAGGTGCCATTTAAGTTGTTCAGTTCTGCGGCTTCAACCAGGATGAGCCCATGCGACTCGCTGCCTTCTTTGTTGATGCTTTTGCTGGCATTAATGGCTTGTTGTAGGTTGAGCTCAAATTCAGAAATATATCCTGCAGCCAGATTGTACTTCGCGAGCCGCATGAAATAAGTGGATGTATAAATGTTTTGCGTACCCAGTTTTTTGAAAGCCTTTTTTTTAAACTTCTCTAACGCACTAAAAGCTTTGCTGTAATTCCCGGCTTCGTAGCTTACTTCTGCCGCCTTCATCATTTTTTCGTATTTGGCCTGGCCCCAACCGGTGGAAGCAACCACACCGGTTAGCAGGACTAAAAACGCATATCTGACAAATTTCATATCCGAAGAATTTTCCAAACTAAAAGTACATATTTCTTTCGGCTGGTACCAGAGATTCCTTTTACCAGTTGCAATCGATGGAATAAAAAGGACTGAGACTAGGCGAGGAGCTTATTCAGGATTTCGCGAGCGGATTCCGTAATAGGGGTTCCAGGACCAAAAATTCCGGAGACTCCGGATTGTCGGAGAAAATCATAATCCTGTGGTGGAATTACACCTCCAGCCACCACCCGGATATCCGGACGCCCAAGTTTTTTTAAAGCATCCAATAGTTGTGGAATTAATGTCTTATGCCCTGCAGCCAAACTACTGGCTCCAATTACGTGCACATCGTTTTCTGTGGCCTGCTTGGCTACTTCTTCAGGTGTTTGAAAAAGCGGACCGATATCTACATCAAAACCCAGATCGGCAAAACCGGTTGCAATTACCTTGGCACCCCGATCATGTCCATCTTGTCCCATTTTTGCAATTAAAATTCGTGGCCTTCGCCCCTCCAACTTGGCAAATTGATCTGACAACTTTCTCACCGCTTCTATTTCGTCCTGATTCCTCATCGCAGTCGAATATACACCCGATATGGATTTAATGGTAGCCTTATATCGTCCAAACGACTTTTCCAGGGCAAGAGAAATTTCCCCCAAGGTTGCCCGTGCGCGTGCAGCAACCACCGCACATTCTAACAGGTTTCCGGTTCCCGAAGCAGCAACTTGTGTTAACTCCGTTAAGGCAGTTTCCACCGCTTCTTGATTCCTTTCTTTTTTTAGCTTGATTAACTTTTGAATCTGTTCGTTGCGAACAGCCGTATTGTCGACTTCCAGAATTTCGAAGTCGGGAGTTTCCTTGGTTTGATACCGGTTCATTCCTACAATAACGTCCTGACCAGAATCAATCCGCGCTTGTTTGGCAGCAGCAGCTTCTTCAATCCGCATTTTAGGAATGCCGCTCTCAATGGCGCGGGTCATCCCACCCAATGCTTCCACTTCTGCGATGAGGGCCCATGATTTCTCAATGAGTTGCTCGGTTAGGTATTCCAGGTAATAAGATCCTCCCAAGGGGTCAACCACATGGGTGATTCCCGTTTCTTGTTGAAGGTACAATTGTGTATTGCGGGCAATCCGTGCGGAGAAGTCGGTGGGCAAGGCAATGGCTTCATCGAGCGAGTTGGTGTGCAACGATTGGGTACCTCCCAATACAGCTGCCAGGGCCTCCAAGGTAGTACGGGTAACATTGTTATAAGGATCTTGGGCAGTTAAACTCCAGCCGGATGTCTGACAATGGGTGCGCAAGGCCAGCGATTTTGAATTCTTTGGATTGAAGGGTTGTATCAAGCTGGCCCATAAGACACGGCCAGCCCGCATCTTGGCAATTTCCATGAAGAAGTTCATTCCAATACCCCAGAAAAATGAAAGCCGGGGCGCAAAATCGTCAATGGCGATACCAGCCTTCAGTCCAGCACGGATGTATTCAAGTCCATCCGCCAGTGTATAAGCCAACTCAATGTGAGCAGGCGCGCCCGCTTCATGCATATGATAGCCGCTGATGCTGATGCTGTTGAATTTCGGCATCCGTTTCGAGCAATAGGAAAAAATGTCTGCAACAATGCGCATGGAGGGCGCAGGAGGATAGATGTAGGTATTACGCACCATAAACTCCTTGAGAATATCATTCTGTATGGTGCCATTCAGTTGCTCGGGTTTAACCCCTTGTTCTTCAGCCGCGACTATGTAAAACGCCATAATAGGGATCACCGCCCCATTCATGGTCATGGATACAGACATTTTATCGAGCGGAATCTGATCGAATAGAATTTTCATATCCAGCACCGAATCAATCGCTACACCCGCTTTGCCAACATCACCTGCTACCCGTGGATGATCGGAGTCATAGCCCCGGTGTGTGGCCAGATCAAACGCAACCGACAACCCTTTTTGCCCGGCAGCGAGATTACGCCTGTAAAACGCATTTGATTCCTGTGCCGTTGAGAATCCTGCATACTGCCGGATCGTCCAGGGCCTGACGGTATACATCGTTGCGTATGGTCCTCTTAAAAAGGGCGGAATACCAGCACCAAATGCGGAGATATTACGCTGAAGATCTGATCCGGTTATCGCTGGTTTGACTTCAATTTTTTCCGGACAAAACCACCTGGAATGCTCGCCTCCTTTCTGGGTAGGAGCAAACTGATTGAATTTAATCCGGGTGAAGTCTGGCCTCATCCAATTTTTGATTTAAATAGTTCCCACGCTTTTTGCGAGATTTCAGCAACGAGGTGATCGAGGTAATGCGAGCCAGCGATCGGGTCGGCCACCTTATTCAAATACGATTCTTCACGCAAAATAGAAGATACATTGCGTGCAATTCGATTCGCCATCGGGCCTGCAGTAACTTCTGCATCCACGGTAAGGCTATCGCAACCACCTAGGATGGCTGCCAAGGCTGCAGTGGTTGCCTTAATCATATTACCGTGTGGTTGGTAGTTTGGTTGAACCCAGGCCGGTGAACAAGCATGAATGTGTACCGATTTTAAGGCTACGCCATAGGCACCTTGTACCTGATACCAAAGATTACGAAGTGCTTTGAGTTTAGCGATATCCAAAAAAAGATGAGTACCCAATGCGACAGAGAATGCAATTTGATGAATAGTGGCTTGCGCGTTGTCACGATCGAGCTGTTGCACTGCCAATAGCAAAGCGCTGGAAATTTCTTCTTCAACGGTGGCTGCCGATGGAACAAGTAGCCCCTGCGAAAAAAAGTTAGGAGAGATGATGGGAGATAATGCGGCTTTCGGATCGCTCCAAAAAATGCAACCGGTCAAAGGTTGGTTTTCTGCCCACCTTTGGAATTCGATTAGGTTAAAATAAGCGTTATGCGTAACAAAGGAAATATGACAAAACTCAGGTTTGATCGTTGCTAACAAGATTTCATACTGAGAGAGGGGCCTGGTTAGCTCGAACAGAATTCCATCTGCCCCCGTTTGAAGCGCATGCAATGCTTCTTTATTTCCTTGATTTTCGTCTTTGACTACTACCCGGCTTAAATTCACCCAACTGCGCGGCCCATAATGAGGATTTTGTGATGGAACCAGTGCGAAGTCGGTCAGATTTACTGCATCAGAATGATCGTAATAGGGTTTAATTCTCAACTTCCCGATTGTCCGGGTCAGTTTTTCGTCTGGATCGTCACCTTCCAACTCCCGTTGCGCAGTGTGCTGCCAGTCCGATCGGGTAGGATAATGAAAATTAATACCTGGAAAAGTTTCAGGAATTTTTTGATCCATGACTTCGATTGAAAATGCCATTCAAGTTGATGCTTAGTTGTGAGGAAAGCAATTTTTTTATGATTTTCATCACCTTTCATTACGATAAAAATTTCCGGAAAATCAAGCATGTTTTTTGTTTTTTTTGTTCTTCGTTTTTTTACACCTTTGTCTCCCCACCCCAAAAAAAATTGGGGAAGATTCATCAAACCGATAGCTCAATTTAGATGGTCATAGATTGTACAACCGTTTGGAGTGACTGCCTCGAAATCATTCGGAAAGAAGTTGACGAACAAAATTTCAACACCTGGTTTAAGCCTATCAATCCACTGAAAACGGAAGAGGATGTACTCACGATTCAAGTTCCCTCGCAGTTTTTCTATGAGTGGCTCGAAGAGCATTATGTTCCGGTATTGAAGAAAGCGATACATCAGGTACTGGGCCCTGCTGGCAGACTCGAATATTCCGTGGTGGTTGATAGTGGCAATCAAAAAAATCCACCCTTGATGGTGAATTACCCCAATGGCAATGGAATTAAACGCCATCAGTCGCAGACTCCCAATGGAAATGGTGCCATGGAAGATTATTCTCCATTCAGTTTCAAGGCGCTGAATCCTCAAACGGTTAACTCCCGGCTGAATCCCAACTATTCGTTTGATAATTTTGTTGAAGGCGATTGTAATCGACTGGCACGCTCAGCCGGAGTAGCCGTTGCAAAAAAACCGGGCACCACATCGTTTAACCCCTTGATGCTGTATGGTGGCGTTGGCGTGGGGAAGACTCATTTGGTTCAAGCCATCGGAAATGAAATTAAGAAGAACCTGCCCGAAAAAATTGTTTTATATGTTGATCAGAACGATTTCACCAGTCAGTTTCTGAATGCACTTCAAAATCATAAGATTCAGGAGTTTCAGAATTATTACCTGCAGGTAGATTTGCTGATCCTGGACGATGTTCAGTTTTTAGCGGGTCGGGAAAAAACACAGGAGATGTTTTTTCACATCTTCAATCAGTTGCATCAATCGGGCAAGCAGATCATCATGACGAGTGATTGCCCACCCCGTGATTTGAAAGGTTTTCAGGAACGCTTGTTATCCCGGTTTAAATGGGGGTTAACTGCCGATCTGCAAGAGCCGGACTTTGAGACAAAACTTGCCATCATCCACAATAAGATGCAGTCGGATGGGATCGAAATCCCCACCGAAGTAGCTGAATACCTGGCCTACAGTGTGGATACCAACTTACGGGACATGGAAGGGGTTCTTAATTCGCTGCTTTTCCATGCCACATTGTTAAAGAAGGACATCGATCTGGAATTAGCGAAGGAAGTGCTCAAGAATATCGTTAAGGAAATTCAATCCGATGTAAGTGTGGACTACATCCAGAAAACCGTAGCGGATTATTTTAAGGTGAGCCTGGAGCAAATGAAAAGCAAGGTGAAAAAGCGGGAAATTGTTATCCCACGTCAGGTGGCCATGTATTTCTGCAAGCGATATACACAGCTTACATTAGCCCTCATTGGCGAAAATTTTGGTGGTCGTGATCACAGTACGGTAATTCATGCCCTCGAATCCGTAGAGGACATGATGAAGACTGATGTGAATTTCAAAAACAGCGTAGATGACCTGACCAAAAAGTTCAAGTCACGCATGACGGCCTAATTGCCCATCCTTTACTGAAGATAAAAGGAGAGCGGCATTTGCTGTTTGGAACCATTGATTCCGTACAAATAGACACGCCCTTTATAACTATTGAAAAACTCAATCACATCAGTCGGGTTTTTGACTTGCCTGCGGTTGATTTGGATGATGGTGTAATTTTCGGGCAGCCCGATTTGTTTGAAGAGCCCATCTTTCTTGATTTTGAAAACTTTTACCCCATAGTCAACGGCTTCCAAACTTGCACCCAATGTGGCGTCATCAGTATAGATAACCCGTTTAATAATGTTGGTGTCGCCATTCTTGTTAAGAAGCGTAAGCGATACGGTATTGCTCTTGTTGTTACGTAAATAAGTGATGCTGATTTTATCACCTGGATACCGATATCCCAATTCTTCTTCAAAGGCACTTTCACTGTTAACTTCAACATTATTGAGTCTGGTAATGATATCGCCTTCCAAAAGCCCAGCGTTGGCAGCAGCGCCCGAGCGGTCAACCTTTTCAATCAAAACACCTTTAAATTCTTTTACATTTTCATCGAGTCCATATTTTCTGGCATTCAAATAATCGTATTCAATTACACTGCCACCAAAAATTGCTTTTTGTGGTGTGCCATATTTAATCAGGTCATTCACTGCTTTTTTCACGATGTCAATCGGAACGGCAAAGGCATACCCTGTGTAGGAACCTGTTCTTGAAACGATGGCCGTATTAATTCCCACCAATTCTCCGTTCTTATTGACCAGGGCACCCCCGCTATTTCCCGGATTAATGGCGGCATCTGTTTGGATAAATGATTCGAGGGGAAAGCGATCGTCAACAATGTTAATTTTTCGACCTTTCGCGCTTACGATCCCAACGGTTACGGTGGAGGAAAGCGATAATGGATTACCGACCGCAACAACCCACTCTCCAACCGCCAGATTTTTTGAACTCCCCAAAGTAAAGGCCGGCAAATTAGTTTCATTGATTTTCAGCACCGCCAGGTCGGTGGAAGGATCCGTACCAATCAACTCAGCCTCATATGATTTTTTATTATAAAGAACCTGGATTTTTTCAGCCGATTCGATCACGTGATTGTTTGTAACGATATAACCATCCGCAGAAAAGATAACGCCTGATCCACTGCTTACCTGCGTTTGCGAACCACCCCCGCCAAAGAGTAAGTCCCAATACGAATAGGCCGAAGCGCCCTGCGAAATACTGTTGATATAAACTACACTGGGAGTTGCCTTCGTAGCGGCCAGGCTGAAATCTGTTGTTTCGGCAAGATTAACCGATTCTGATGCCTGAATGATGTTGGGTCGATACGTTTCGGTTGGCCGGTAGTCCGTTACCTGATATTGATTTTGCTTTTGTTCGCGTGAAGTTTTCTCTTCCTGGTAGGCATAAAAGGCATAGGCACCAGCCAGTCCGGAGATGAATCCAATAACAATTATTTTAAGTGTGCTCATAATCCAGTTTTGATAGGTCGAACGATCGAATCAGTAAGATGTTTTGATTTGGGGATAAAGTTTGGAATTCATGTGACAAAAATTATCCCAAAAAGAAAAAACGGCAGGTTTGTCAGGGTAGGCAACTTGGACCCTGCTTTCCAGACCCGTATTTTTGCACGCTATGGGTATTCGTGCTGTACTCGCCAAGCCATTTGCAGCTTACATTGCGGGACAAACTAAGAAATGGGCTTCCAATCCAGGGTATTTTCAAACCCATGTATTTAAAAAGCTGATTGCGGACGCACGCCACACCCAATTTGGGCATGATCACGGCTTTGAGTCGATTCAATCGCATCAGGATTTTATAAAGCAGGTTCCTATTCGGGATTACGAAGCGTTGAAGCCTTATATCGAAAAGGTACTCCATGGCGAAAAGGATGTGTTATGGTCTGGTAAACCAGCCTACTTTGCCAAAACTTCCGGAACCACATCGGGCACCAAATACATTCCGATTTCAAAGGAATCGATTCCAAACCATATTCATGGAGCACGTAACGCTTTGCTGAGCTATGTGCACGAAACCGGCAATGCTTCCTTCCTGGATGGCGGCTTGATTTTTCTTTCCGGTAGCCCGGAATTAGATGAGAAAGCAGGAATTAAAACCGGTCGATTGTCAGGTATCGTTAACCATCATGTACCGGGATATTTACGAACGAACCAAAAGCCGAGTTACGACACCAATTGTATCGAAGACTGGGAGGAAAAATTGGACCGGATTATCGATGAGACAATAAACAGTGATATGACTTTGATCTCGGGTATACCGCCCTGGGTTCAAATGTATTTCGACCGGATTGTTGCGAAAACAGGTAAGAAAATCAAAGACGTGTTCCCGAATTTTTCAATGTTTGTTTATGGAGGCGTGAACTTTGAACCCTATCGGGCAAAGTTGTTTGAAACCATCGGCCGCAACGTTGATTCGATTGAAACCTATCCTGCCTCTGAAGGTTTTATTGCCTACCAGGATTCGCAGCATGCAGAAGGCCTGTTGTTGTTACTGAATGCGGGTATCTTTTTTGAATTTGTTCCAGCCGATGAATACTTTAATGAAAATCCAAGCCGTCTTTCGATTGACGAAGTAGAACTTGGAAAAAACTACGCAGTACTCATCAATAGCAATGCCGGGTTGTGGGGTTACTCGATAGGCGATACCGTTAAGTTTGTTTCAAAAAATCCTTATCGGGTGATCGTGAGCGGGCGGATTAAGCACTTTATTTCAGCTTTTGGCGAGCATGTAATTGGCGAGGAAGTGGAAAAGGCGATGAAGTATACAGTTCAGAAATTCCCTGAAGTGGAGTTGGTGGAGTTTACGGTAGCTCCTAACGTGACGCCTGTCGAAGGAATGCCTCATCATGAGTGGTTAATTGAATTTGCTAATCCGCCAAGGTTAATGGAGTCCTTTATTCAGGAACTCGATAACCAATTGCGGGCCTTAAATGTTTATTATGATGATTTGATTTCAGGCAACATCCTGCAAACCCTAAAAATCACTTCGCTCAAAAAAAATGCGTTTATTGAATACATGAAGTCGATGGGAAAGTTGGGGGGGCAGAATAAAGTACCCCGGCTGAGCAACGACAGAAAGATTGCGGATGAGATTGGTAAGTTTAAGGTTTAATCGCTGATCAATCGTCCCCAATCACAAATCTTAAATCAATTGAATTCAGGCAAGAAGAAAATCGCTATTCTCGGGTCCACCGGCTCCATTGGCACTCAAGCCCTTGAAGTAATTGCAGCCAATCCTGACTTTTTTGAAGTAGAGGTGCTAACGGCTCAGAACAATGCAGCCTTATTGATTGAGCAGGCGAAAAAATTCTCACCCAATGCAGTCGTCATTGTGCAGGAGGCGAACTATCCCATGGTAAAGGAGGCCTTATCACCGTTGAACATAAAAGTTTTTACGGGAGAAAATTCCCTGAGTTCGGTGGTACAGATGGATTCAATCGATCTGGTGCTTACCGCATTGGTTGGGTATTCGGGCCTGAAGCCCACGATCAAAGCAATTGAAGCCGGTAAAAATATCGCCCTGGCAAATAAGGAAACCCTGGTCGTGGCCGGTGAGTTAGTAACCCGATTAGCGCACGATAAAGGCGTGAATATTTACCCGGTAGACTCAGAGCATTCAGCAATTTTTCAATGCATGGTGGGTGAATTTCACAATCCTATTGAAAAAATAATTCTGACAGCTTCAGGCGGTCCGTTTCGAGGAAAGAAAAAGAATGAGTTAGTGCAGGTAACCAAGGCACAGGCGTTAAAACACCCTAATTGGTCCATGGGCGCAAAGGTAACTATCGACTCGGCTACCCTCATGAACAAAGGGTTGGAAGTAATTGAGGCCAAATGGCTTTTTGGCTTAAAACCTGATCAGGTGGAGGTGGTTGTCCATCCACAGTCAATCATTCACTCGCTGGTTCAGTTTGAAGACGGTTCCATGAAAGCGCAACTCGGCCTGCCCGATATGCGTTTACCTATTCAGTTTGCGATATCGTATCCGCAGCGCATAAAAAGCACCTTTCCGAGGTTTGATTTTGCCAAGTATCCGGCCCTCACCTTTGAAAAACCCGATACGGAAACTTTTCGTAATCTTGCACTCGCATTCGAGGCATTAGGACGGGGTGGAAACATGCCCTGTGTGTTAAATGCGGCCAACGAAGTAGCTGTACAGGAATTTTTGCAGGATCGTATCGGGTTTTTGCAAATGTCAGACATTGTGGAACAATGTTTGGCCAAAATGAATTATATCGCTAATCCAGCCCTGGAGGATTATGTGAATACGGATAAAGAAGCCAGGATTAAAGCAAAAGAACTGATTAACTGATGGAAGGAATTATTATGACGGCCCAGCTCCTGCTGAGCCTTTCAATTTTGATTGCGGTGCATGAGTGGGGCCATTTTATCACCGCGCGGATGTTCAATATACGGGTTGAGAAATTTTACCTCTTCTTCGATTTTTTATTTCCGATGGCCAACGTGCTCAACTTCTCGTTGATTAAGTACAAGAAAGGAGATACCGAATATGGTGTGGGTTGGTTTCCGCTGGGCGGGTATGTAAAAATTGCCGGTATGGTGGATGAAAGCATGGATAAGGAGCAGATGAAGGCTCCCGCTCAACCCTGGGAATTTCGGTCCAAGCCCGCCTGGCAGCGCCTGATCGTTATGATGGGCGGAATTATCGTGAATGTGATTGTCGGTATCCTGATTTTTATTGGTCTCACCTATTTCATTGGCGACCGTTTCATTTTGAATGACTACGTCAATAAAAATGGTGGCGTGCAGGCACTGGATCTTGCCCAACAGATTGGAATTCAAACAGGAGATCAGATTATTAAAATAAATGGACAGGAGTTCGAATATTTTGATGATGTGGCCAAACCCGATGTGTTGTTGTCGCACAATTCTTCCTATACGGTGTTGAGAGGAAATCAGGAAGTTGAGATACCGATACCGGCTAACTTTATTGAACAGTTTGACAAGAAAGAAGCAGTTGCTAATTTTTTAATTCCCCGCAGACCTCCGCTTGTTGATGAGGTTTCCACAGGTACCATCGCAGCGCGAATTGGCTTGCAAAAGGGCGATCTAATCGTTGCCGTGCAAAACCAGCCTATCATGTATCATGATGAGTTGAAGGCTGTCACTCAGAATTTTACAGGAGATTCACTTCAGTTTTCTGTGAAGCGGGGCGAACAGATTTTATCGTATACCGAGTATTTCAAGGGTGAGCCGGGCATCGGATTCTATGTTCCCAATCAAATTGTACCCCTCGAAGGGCAGAAAGAAGTTGCGTATTCGTTGGGCGAGGCAACCTTGTTAGGCCCTGGTAGGGCTTTTGATGTCATCCTGGTTCAATTAAAGGCATTCAGAAAAATATTTACGGGTCAGATATCGTTTCAAAAATCACTGAGTGGTCCCATTGGAATGGCGAAGGCATACGGTGGCCAATGGGATTGGGAGCGCTTCTGGCGCATGACCGGATTACTTTCCATGGTACTGGCCTTTATGAACTTCTTACCCATTCCGGCACTGGACGGAGGGTATGTGATGTTTTTACTGTATGAAATGGTAAGCGGGCGAGAACCCTCAGAGAAATTCTTTGAGAACGCCATCAAAGTGGGTATGGCCATATTGCTCGTATTGATGGTATTTGTTTTCTATAACGATATTGCCAAACTAGTTACAGGTGGTTAGAACCAGAACGGTATAAAAATCAAACGGGCATCTTTAGATGCCCGTTTTTTTATTGCTTGCCCTTCCTGAAATCAAGCGGAGGTTTACGGTTACCAATCATGGACTGATATGCAAAGCCCGGCCCGACATAGGTATCCAATTCTTTTTGAGCCTTATCGAGAATGGAGGGGTTGTTGAATAAGTCAATGCCCGTCATGGCAATAACTTTGGCAGCGTTGTTCATGGCTTTGTAACCGATGGTCATACCACCCGTGGCCACCGCTTGCCATGAGTGAGCCGGTACCCCTGGCACCCACGTAGCAGTGCCCAGTCCGGCAGTTGGAACAATCCAGGTGATATCCCCCACATCAGTGGAGGCCGGAAAGAAGCCACCCGTTTTAAATGGTTGTACCTGTGCGGCCGACTCCAGCGGAGGATACTTTGTTGTCAATGTACCCTGAATCTTTTTTCCAAATGCCACTTCTTCCGGAGTATACATTACTCCACCAACTAATTTCAGGTTGTTGTACATCAGTCTTGACAAGGTTTCATTAGGCACCAGGTTGTACGAACCTGAGATTACCTCATACTTCATAGTTGTTTCGGTTCCGCTGGCGGCTCCTTCGGCTGCTTTTACAATTCGGTTCCAGATTTCTTCCACCATCCGGGCATCGGGGTGGCGCACCATATACTCTGCTTCGGCATAGTCAGGCACCACATTCGCAGCCAGTCCACCTTTGTTGATCACATAGTGGATGCGGGTTTCCTGAGGCACGTGTTCCCGCATGAGGTTTACCATGTAATTCATGGCCTCTAATCCATCCAGGGCCGACCGACCCGCAGACGGAGCTGCAGCAGCATGGGCTGAGCGACCATAAAACCTGAAAATGGTTTGTTTGATTGACAGGCAAGATTCCGGACTGGCGTCATTTTCACTGGATGGATGCCAATGCAATACCGCATCAACATCATCAAATAATCCATCGCGCACCATGTATACTTTTGCGGATCCACCCTCCTCTGCAGGCGTACCAAATAACTTTATGGTTCCGGGTTTCTTGGACTTGATTAACCATTCTTTTAAAGTGACGGCAGCCGCCACCGAAGCTGTGCCAAACAAGTGATGACCGCAAGCATGGCCAGGACCCCCTTCAGTAATTATTTTTCGTTCGGCAATCGAATCTTGTGACAATCCCGGCAAGGCATCAAATTCTGCGAGGACACCGATTACAGGACCTCCATTTCCGTACGTTGCCAAAAAGGCTGTTGGCATTTCAGAAACCCCCGGAGTTACAGTAAATCCTGCTTCGCGCAAGACTGCTTGTAGCCGTTCGGTACTTTGTGTTTCAAGAAACCCCAGCTCGGCATACGACCAGATATCCCGGGCAACTTCTTTATAAATCGGGAATTTTTTGTTCAATTCCGCGGTCACAAATTCCTTATCACGGTCCGGCTTTACTTTTGGATTGATCTCCGTCTGGGCAAAGGAGTAATAGCCAATGGTGATGAAAAAGAGGACGTAAATTTTCATAGCATGGAATTAGATTATTGGTAATAAAATGAAAATTGACTGAATGTAAAATCAAAACTTATAGAAGCTGCTGATTTAATTCTGTTTAGAAATTTCAAACTCAACCCGTCTGTTCAACTGTTTGTGATCGTCCGTCAATTCCTGTGTGATGGGTCGGGAGCTTCCATAACCAATCGCTTCAATGCGGCTTTCATCAATTTGAAATTCCAGTATCAGATAATTCCGGATGGCATCTGCACGGGCTTGTGATAGCTTGAGATTGGACTCCTCCTTACCATCCGAATCGGTGTGCCCTGAAATTTTCAAATGTAGATTGGGGTGGTCAATCAAAAAATTGGCAATCTTATCCAGGTCTTTGTGCATTTCCGGAAGAATGTTGGCTTTACCGTTTTCAAACTCCAACGACTCAAATGCAATTTTGCTTTCGATCGGTTCTCCAATCTTATTTATTTCCCGCTCGCCATCCAGGAAAAACAGCTCTTCAATTCGAAAGAACTCATCGCCCTGAATAATTAACAGGTAGTTGCGCTTGTTAATTAAGCTGAAATCAAAAGTGCCATCCTCCCGGATGAATTTGGGGGCCACTTCAACGCCTTCATCCAGGTCGATAATGGAAACGATTCCTTTTAGGGGTTTTCCATCCGGATTTTGCAAGCTGCCTTTTAACTGCGTGATGGCGAGCGGCTGGGCCTCCATGGGCACCGGAAAGGAGTGTAAGTCCAGGTTTTTCAGGTCATCTTTAACCGACCGCGCATAATAAAGATTTTTTGATTTTGAATCGATCGTAAAGTAATATTCACTCCCAACTCCGTTTACCAGGGGGCCCGTATTCTTTGGTTCCGTCCAGCCATTTGGTAACCGACTTGACTTGTAGATGTCAAACTCTCCGAAGTTAAGCGGATGGCCGTTGGAACTGAAGTAAAGCACGTTATAGCTATGATGAAAAAACGGACTGACTTCACTTTGTAAGGTATTGACTATTGGACCTGCATTGAGTGCTTTTACCCAGTTTCCTTTTTTATCTTTCACCGAATAATAAATATCGGATAAACCAAAACTCCCCGCCCGGTTCGATGCGAAAAATAAGGTATCACCGGAATGGGTTAAAGAGGGGTGCGAATCCCAGCCGCTACTATTAATGAGCGGCCCCAGGTTTTTCACCGCACTCCACGTGCTGTCGGCTGATAAGGCGGCAACATACAAATCGCAGTTGCCGAAGCCATCGGGAGCATTGCAGCGAGAGAAGTACAAGAACTTACCATCCATGCTTAAACAGGCTGACCCTTCATTGAAATCGCTGTTAATGCTGGTAAAGGGTTGAGCACTATCCCAGTAATCATCCACTTTTTTGCTGAAGAACAAATCTTCATTGTAGCTCCGGTCAAGACGCTCGTTGCGCTTCGATGTAAAGAGAATCAGATCATCGGTATTGCCTGCCGTGGGGCCATAGTCTTCTTTATCCGAGTTGATGTATCCACCCATGTTAACTAAAACCGACTGAGGTGGTCGCAGGGTATCAATGTCCTTGCGGTAGTCTACGAGTTTATAATAGAAATCAAGCGGCACATAATTTTCTTTCCGATCCGGATCCAACATCTGATATCGTTTATAAATGTCTGTGATGTCAAGGCCCTGCTGGTGATGTTTCAATACAAGTTTATAAAGGAGAAGGGCCTCGCCAGGTGGGCCGTACACTTCGCTTAACCTGGCAAGTCGCCAAATCATGGCCACATTTTTACTGAAGTTTTCAATGCCGAAATTTTTCACATAGGCTTTCAGCTCCACATACATGTCCTGTTCTTGCCCGGCATTGTCATGTGCCTGAATCGATTCCAGTTTGGATTCATTTCGATAGTTGGCGATTTTGTTGATGTTGGGAAACTGAAATATGTCAGACTGGCTGTACATGCTTACGGAATCATTCAATTTTACCAGGCCCCCTTTTTTAAAACCCTTTTTCTCCCGTTGAGCGTTTACTGGATAAGCATTGCTTAGAAGCAATGCAAAAAGCACCAAGAAACAAGGTTTTTCGAATAAAATGGATGACTTGAACATGTCGCTAGCCTATCGAAAAATCGAACAAATTTGACTCATTACCAAAACGCTGGCATACGGATTGACCCATATGGCCTTGATCAAATATTAATTGGAGACACCCTTTTTTTGTGTCAAATTGGCACCTTAAGATTATGTTCAAATCACTTGCAATAACACCCATGGTTCAGGAAGATTCAGAGGAATTGATCCAACTGATAAACCCCGAACAAGAGTCGGACCTCAAGCCAGAAGATCTTCCGGAAGAGCTTTCAATATTACCGATAAAAAATACGGTTTTATTCCCAGGGGTAGTAATTCCAATTACAGTCGCCCGGCAGAAGTCCATTCGGCTGATCAAGAAGGCTTATCAGGGCAACCGGATCATTGGCGTTATTGCTCAGAAAAATAAGCAAGCCGAAGAGCCGGGCATGGAAGATTTATACCGGTTTGGTACGGTGGCTAGAATTATCAAGATGTTGGTGCTTCCGGATGGTAATACTACCATTATCATTCAGGGTAAAAACAGGTTCTTGATTCGGGAGTTCGTGCAGGATGAACCCTTCATGACAGCACACATTGAGCTACAACCGGAGCTGGCATTGAATTTACAGAGTAAAGAGGTAAAAGCGCTTGTTCAATCGTTGAAAGATGCAGCCTCCAAAATCCTGAAGCTGAATCCGGAAATTCCGCAAGAAGCTCAGGTAGCACTGGATAATATACAAAGTACCGGGTTTCTGATTCACTTTCTTTCTTCCAACCTGAATGTGGATGTTGCGGACAAGCAAAAAATCCTCGAAACAAATAACATCATTGATCGTGGTACGCTTTTATTGCAGTACATGCTGAAAGAGATTCAGATGCTGGAAATCAAAAACGAGATCCAGAAAAAGGTGCATACCGATATTGATCAACAGCAACGCGACTATTTTCTGCGCCAGCAAATACGAGTGTTGCAAGACGAATTGGGGTACGATGGCCCGGATAAGGAAATCGAAAAACTGCGCAAGCGTGGAGCAGAGAAAAAATGGTCCAAAGTGGCCGCGGAACATTTTAATAAGGAGCTCGATAAGCTCCAACGTATTAATCCACAGGCAGCAGAATTTCCGGTAGCGATGAATTATGTGGAGTTCATGTTGGATTTACCCTGGGATGAACATACCGTGGACGATTTCGATCTGAAACGAGCCCGGAAAATTTTGGATAAGGATCATTTTGGTTTGGAAAAAGTAAAGACCCGAATCCTCGAGTACCTGGCTGTCCTCAAACTGAAGCAGGACATGAAAGGGCCGATTTTGTGTTTGTATGGGCCTCCTGGTGTTGGTAAAACTTCTTTAGGTAAATCGATTGCCAAATCGTTACAGCGCAACTACGTTCGCATGTCACTGGGGGGTGTACATGATGAAGCAGAAATCCGGGGTCACCGCAAGACGTATGTTGGAGCTATGCCTGGAAAGATTTTGCAGAACATTAAGAAGGCGAAATCCTCCAATCCGGTTTTTATTTTAGATGAGATCGATAAGGTTCGATCTGATTTTCGGGGCGATCCTTCATCGGCCTTATTGGAGGTGTTGGATCCCGAGCAGAATAATTCTTTTGGAGACAATTACCTGGAAGTTGAATACGATCTTTCTAAAGTGTTGTTTATTGCCACTGCCAATACACTGGATACTATACACCCTGCCTTGCGCGATCGGATGGAAATCATCGAGATCACGGGGTATACGGTGGAGGAGAAGCTGCAGATTGCGATTAAACACCTGGTACCCAAGCAACTTGCCGAGCATGGTTTGAAATCGCATAAAATTAAGTTTAGCAAAGAGGCGTTGTTGAAAATCATTGAAAGTTATACGCGGGAGTCGGGTGTCCGTAATCTTGAACGAAAGATTGGCAGTGTCGTGCGAAGTGTGGCCAAGTCCATCGCCATGGAAGAGGAGGTAGAGAAGGACATTACTCCGGCATTTGTTGCCAAAATATTGGGTGTGGAGATTTTTGACGAAGAACTCTATCAGGGCAATGATCTGGCCGGAGTGGTTACAGGATTAGCCTGGACGCAAGTCGGTGGCGATATCTTATTTGTTGAGTCGAGTTTAAGCAAAGGCAAAGGACAGCTTACCATATCCGGACAGTTGGGCGATGTGATGAAAGAATCAGCCATGGCCGCGTTGTCGTACTTAAGGTCAAATGCACAAGTATTGGGTATTGATCACCGGGTGTTCCAGCAATACGATTTACACATTCACGTACCGGCAGGAGCCGTGCCCAAAGATGGACCATCGGCTGGCATTACCATGTTCACGTCACTGGCATCCATTTATACGCAACGGAAAGTAAAAAATAAACTGGCCATGACCGGAGAAATTACATTGCGCGGAAAGGTATTACCCGTGGGCGGAATCAAGGAGAAAATTCTGGCAGCGAAACGAAGTGGGATTAAGGAGATCATCTTAAGCGCTAAGAATAAACGCGATATCGAAGAAATCGAAAAGCAGTATATCAAAGGCCTCGTCTTTCATTATGTAAATACCGTTGACGAAGTGTTGAAAATTGCCTTGTTAAAAGAGAAGGTGGCGAAACCAGTCGATTTAGTACTGGAGAATGCCCGACCTGAAAAATAATTGTTGACGGTTAACCAAGAACCATGTTATCCTCTACCCATTTAACTCCCCAGCAGATTGTAAAAGAACTGGATAAATACATTGTTGGACAATACGATGCTAAGCGCAACGTAGCCATTGCTTTGCGTAATCGCTGGCGCAGAATGAACGTGCAGACCGAAATCCATGATGATATTGTTCCGAATAACATTCTGATGATTGGAACGACCGGGGTGGGGAAGACAGAGATTGCCCGAAGGTTAGCGAAGATTGCCGATGCTCCCTTTGTTAAGGTCGAAGCTTCAAAATTTACGGAAGTTGGCTACGTAGGTCGCGATGTGGAAAGTATGGTCCGCGATCTGGTGGAACAGTCGGTGAATATGGTGAAGGCCAGAAAGAAGGACGAGGTGAAGGAACGGGCGGCCCAGTCAGTAGAGGAAATTATTTTGGATGCGTTAATCCCCCCGATGCGGTCCAAGTCGGCAGGGTTTACCGTTACGCCTGAACAAGAAGGAGAACCTACCACGGATGTGGAGTTGAATGAAAGAACCCGCAGTCTCTTTCGCAATAAAATCCGGAATGGAGAATTGGAGGATCGGAAGATCGAAATTAACATTAAGGGCAGTGGTAATCCTGGCGTTGGCATGATTGGGGCCGGCATGATGGATGAAGTTTCCATGATGAATCTGCAAGACATGCTGAGCGGCATGCTGCCGAAAAAGCCCAGGAAGCGCAGAGTTACCGTAGGGGAAGCCCGCAAAATCTTGTTTGAAGAAGAAGCCTCCAAACTCATTGATATGGATGAAGTGAAAGAAGAGGCCATACGAAGAGCAGAAGATACCGGAATCATCTTCATCGATGAGATTGATAAGATTGCTTCTGGTGCTGGTAAAAAGGGCGGCAGCGGACCAGACGTAAGCAGGGAAGGGGTTCAACGCGATTTATTGCCTATTGTAGAAGGCAGTACCGTCAATACCAAGTATGGAGTTATTAAAACGGATCACGTTTTATTTGTAGCTGCCGGAGCTTTTCACATCGCCAAACCTTCCGACCTGATTCCTGAATTGCAAGGTCGGTTTCCGATTCGCGTTGAGTTAACCAACCTGACGAAAGCGGACTTTGTTCGAATCTTGAATGAGCCCAAGAATGCGTTGACCAAACAGTATCAAGCTTTATTTGAGGCGGAAGGAGTTTCTGTTCAATTCGATGATGATGCGATTGATGAAATAGCCAGTACGGCTTTTGAGATTAATGCGGATGTAGAAAATATCGGAGCCCGCAGACTGCACACGGTAATGAGTCGTTTACTGAATGAATTCCTCTTCGATGTTCCTGATAAGATAGGCGCAGACTCTCAAATCAGGATAACACAACAACTGGTGAAAGATAAACTGAGCAGTCTTATCAAGAATAAGGATTTGAGCGAATACATTCTTTAACGATGTTTCGTTTTCTGATTGTCCTGGCAAGTTGTGTTTTTAGTCTTCATCCTGCGGCTGCTCAACAGGATTCCTTGCGGGGGCGGTATGTAGAAGAATTTCCGGATAAATTCTTTATCTGGCCAGTGATCAAGCAACGTGAACTATCCTTTGACATTCAGAACCGGTACGATGGAAGTCAAAAATTAAGTTACAAGCCCAATAATTCGTACAGCATCGGGCTGGGAGTATACCTTTTTGAAGTTGCCTTTGAATTTTCAGCCGCTATTCCGCTGGATGAGCGGAGTCGAAATACCTATGGCGCTTCTGAAATCCGCGACTTGCAGGCTAACTTCTTAGGAAAATATTGGGGCGTTGATCTGTACCGGCAAAATTATTCCGGTTTTTATGTAGTGAATCGAAACCAGGGGCCCGCTTCACCCGATCCCTTTATCAAACGTTCGGATATCAAGGTAATTAATACAGGTACTAATTTTATCTATGCATTCAACCGCAGCAAGTATTCGCTGAAAGCGGCATTCAACTATTCTGAAAAACAGCTAAAAAGTGCCGGATCGTTTATTATTGCAGGCTCGGTGAACACCGCCCGCCTTCAGGCCGACTCTTCGGTGGTGGGTCAGATTTATTCCCCCGATCAATATTCGGTTTCTTCCTTTCGGAAATTCCAGTACGCAGCCTTTGGTCTGGCCCCGGGATATGCCCATAGCTTAATTTATAGGTCATTCTTTTTTAATGGAGCCTTCTCTGTTGGTCCAGCTCATTATTGGATCAATTATTCTGCCCAGGACAAAGTCGATTATGACATGTCCATCAACACTTACGTGGATATCCGCCTGGCACTCGGCTATAACAGCAACCGGGTCTTTGGAGGGGTAAGTTACATTATCCAAAGCCGCAACATCCGGTTTGAAAATATCGAGTTTACAAACAACAGCTCCACGCTAAAGTTCTTGGTGGGCTATCGCTTTCAAGAAAAAGGAGTGTTAAAAAAACGAGCTAAAGATTATATACCCGTTAATAAGCCCGCGCGTTAACTCCCCTGCTGACATACTGTTGTCATCCGCCCTTTGTTGATTTGGAAAAATTGAATCTGTATGAACAAGTTTACGGCCAGCAAATCAATTCACCTTACCGTTCCGGCAGCACGTGTATGGGCAGCGCTCACCACCGCTGCGTTAATCAAGGAGTATTTATTTGGTACGGAAATGATAACCGACTGGAAGCAAGGAAGCCCCATCATTTTTAGAGGCGAGTGGGAGGGAAAACCCTATCAGGACAAGGGAATCATAATGGAGACAGTTCCGAATAAGATATTCCGGTATTCCTATTGGAGCAGTTTTTCCGGTACGGAAGATAAGCCGGAAAATTATGCAGTAGTAACGTACCATCTTTTTCCGGATCAAAAGGGAACCTTGCTCTCTATTACCCAGGATGGAATCGCCTCGGCAGAAGCTCAGCAACATTCTGAAAGTAATTGGGAGAGTATTCTGAATACGTTGAAAAAATTGGTGGAGCAGTAAACGTTAGATTTTTATCCAGGCTTCTAAATCCTCTGTTGCTGCGAATGTGGTTCGGGTTGGTACATCCAGGTAAGGATAGGTGACCTTCGAAAGGAACAACCCCTGCGGGTAGGCCGGATCCCACACTTCCGGAGTTTTTTTAGTGATGAAGTAACTTTCAAATTCTTCGAGGCTTAACTCATTTCTACCAATTTGCAACAGTTTTCCAACCAACAGGCGCACCATGCGCCCAAGAAACCGGTCGGCCGAAATCTGAAACCGCAACCGGTCTTCTTGATGGTTGGTAAACAACTGGGCTGAGGAAACGTGACAAAGGGTATGTTGGTAGAGGTCCGGGGATTTGCAAAAGGCCCGGTAGTCTTTATATATAGTCAATAGTGCAATAGCCTGTTTCATCTTTTCCACGTTCCACTTTTTTTCGGGGTACCAGGTACTGATGGGATTCAGAAAGGGATCCTTCTCAGAATGAATGAAATAATCGTACCTGCGCTGGGTGGCATCAAAGCATGCATGTTGATCGTCTTGTACCGGAATTATTTCAAAAATCGCAATATCGTTGGGCAGCATCTTGTTGGCCCGGAACAATAGGTCAAAGTTCCACGGGTCTTTTACTTCCAGATGAAAAAAAAATTGACTGGCATGTACCTGGGCATCGGTGCGGCCGCAGCCCATAATGGAAATGGGCTCTTTCAGAATCTCGCTAAACACCTTTTCAACAACCTCCTGTACACTGCCGGCATTGGCTTGGCGTTGCCAGCCACGGTAATGGGTACCTAAGAAAGCTGCATGGAAGAAGAATCTCACAACTAAAAGTATACCATAAACATAATACTATTTGTTCCTAATAACATTATTCGTCATTTTCGTTTGTACTAAAAAATAAGGTAATGAAAAGATGGATGATTTTCGGTTGTGTATTGTTGATCACAACTTCAATACTTGCGCAAAGTGGAAAAGTACAAGACAACCTCTCCCTGCCCAGCAAGATTCTAAAAATGGATCGTAAGTATGCTGTTTACCTGCCACCGGATTATGAGACCAGTCAACGCAGCTATCCGGTGCTGTATCTGTTACACGGTGCGGGCGATGATCAAACCGGCTGGGTGCAGTTTGGCGAAGTGCTCCACATTGCCGATAAAGCAATTGCCAATGGAACAGCAACGCCCATGATTATTGTCATGCCCGATGCCAAAACCGGGCAGATGGGCTACTTCAACAGCATCAAAGGCGACTGGCGCTATGAGGATTTCTTTTTTCAGGAATTTATGCCTTATATAGAAAAAACCTATCGGATAAAAAATGAAAAGCGCTACCGGGCCGTAGCCGGCCTTTCGATGGGCGGTGGAGGTTCGTTTATGTATGCCCTTCATCATCCGGAACTGTTTTCTTCTGCTTGTCCGCTGAGTGCGTATGTTGGACCTTTATCAACCGATGATTTGAAAAACTTCCTGGCTCGCACCAATCAAACAGCCACGGAAACAGAATTGGAAACGTATTTCAAGACCCACAGCGCCATCAACCTGGTGAATGATATAAAAGACGATCAGAAAAAAGCTGTGCGCTGGTACATCGATTGTGGCGATGATGACTTCCTGTATGAAGGAAACTCGCTGGTACACATTGCCATGAAGAAAAAGGAGATTCCACATGAGTTCAGAATTCGCGATGGTGGCCACACCTGGACGTATTGGCGTACTGCCTTGCCCGAGGTTTTACAGTTTGTCTCCCAGGCATTCCATCAATACTGATTTTTTGATCTTTAATTTACTCTAATCACCGGTGTTCCGAACATGCCGGGAAGCAGCCATTCTGTGTTACCTTTGTGGTTAATAAGTAAAGATGAATTTGGGGCGATTACTTGGGTGCTTGCTTGTTGGCTGGCTGACGTTGTCAACAACCACCTATGGGCAATTGAACCCGGTGCGTACAGCCTGGAACCGGCTGCAGGACAAGCAGTGGGAACGAAGTTTCAGGACCCTGAAAAAAGAACTTGCAAAGGACACGGCCCATGTAGAAGCCAATTATGTGTTGGCAGCATGGTATTTGTCACCCGCCAACCCCGAAAGGCAGGTTGATTCTGCACATCACTACATCCTTAAAACGGAAAAATTATTTCAAACGTTATCTGACCGCGACCAGGAGCGGGTGCAAAGGTTTCCCATCGACAGTATCATTTTATCGCAGCTTCATGATCGCATTGACAGTACTGCATTCTCGCGCGCTAAAAGTTTTAACACCGAAGTAGCCTACTTATTTTTTATTGAGCACTATCCCAACGCAGCGGAAATAGAAAATGCGATTGAATTACGGGATGAAGTAAGTTTTTTGGAGGCATTAAAAGTGAATACCTATCAAAGTTTTCAGGAGTATCTGACCCGCTATCCGGATTCGCACCGGGCCGGGGAAGCAAAGGACCGGTATGAACGATTGTTGTTTGAAGACAAAACCCGGGATAAGAAAATGGAAAGCTACAAAGCTTTTTTTCGAAGTTATCCAGGCAGTCCATATGCGCTCCAAGCTGAACAACAGATTTTTGAACTGAGCACCGCATCGGGTGATCCTGAAGGGTTTTTGAATTACTTGCATCAATATCCGCAGGGGCATTATGCAACATTCGCCCGTAACCTGCTTTTTCATCTTGTACCGGAGTTGGATGAGGAATTGCCTGAACAGCTCTTAACCGATTCATTAAGGAGGGTAACCCAACTCAATGCTCATTATTGGATTCCATTTTATAAAGATGGGTTGTTTGGCTTTATGAATTCAGAAGGGGCAGAAGTGCTGTCAGCCCAGTTTCAGGAAGTGGAGGATGAGTATAAGTGTTATCCGATCCGAAGTGACATTTTAAAGTTGAATTCAGGTTCTTACAGTCGCAGCGGTAAAAAATTGGCAGAGCCGGAGACCGAATTAATGTCAATAGGATATGGGTTTCTAAAGTCAAAATCCAAAGAATGTATTCAGCTGATTCATAAGTCAGGACTTGTTCTTGTGCCCGGTTGTCATTCGGAGTTTAAGATGGTGGGCACCAATTTTTTGGCCGGAGAAAAAGGCAAGGAATGGACGTTATTTACATTAACGGGTCGGCCCTTACCCCTTAAGGGAATCGAACAGGTGCGCGAAGTGGAGGGCTTGATTGAAGTGACTAGAAGTGGCAAGAAGATTTTAACTACCCTTCAAAATCTGACTGAAATTGTGCAAGGTGGAGATTTGCATGATGAACTTGTGTTTGACGAGGTAAGGCCTGTTCGGGCCGGTCAGGTATTGGTTCGCAATGGTTCGATGGAGGGAATATTGGATCGTGATTTGAACTATGTAGTCCCGTTGTATCGACAATCCCTTACGTTAACTCCTTTCGGATTGATCGTCCGTCAACCAACGGGGTCTAGGGTGCAGGGTCTTTCCACTGATTTGGAAAATAAAATCTGGAGCGCAGTAACGTTTCAAGGCGAATGGTTGGTGTTGGAGTCAGAAGGCAAATTGCAGTTGTATCATGTAGCCAGTAAAAAGATGACAAGTACTTTGGCGGACAGCATTTGGTTTGATCGTTCGCTCGCCCTGGCACAGATTGCTAGTACCACCCGGGTTTACTTGTCGGCTAATCGATCGATAGAATTGTTGCCGGATTCAAAAGTGCTATTTATTTCAGCCCGGGACTCCGTTCAGTTTTGGTATACAGAAAATAAAGGGAAACGTACGGTTTTTAATCTGAACGGAGATCTGCAATTCACAACGGAGTACGATCTGGTCGAATCGATCGGAATGGAATTATTTCTTGTCTCGAAGGGAAACCTGAAGGGTGTGTTGGGCCGCAATGGTAAAGAAGTCATTCGGGTGGAGATGGATGCTATTATTATTAATCCGGATGGACAGCTTTCCTTATTAAAAAACCGTCAGTTTGGATTGTTCGACCCGATCACCCGAAAATTAGTGAAACCGGTTTTTGAGCGAAACCTCGTGTTGCTGGACAAGGACCACCTGATTGCCTTCAAGAATGGTCAATATGGAATAGTGGGGTGGGATTCCAAAGCCTTCACCAACTTTGAATTTTCTGAGATTGTGCCCTGGTCTGATTCTCTGATTTGGGTAAAACGAAATTTTCAATGGCAGCTCTATAATTATAAAACCGGTGCAACTCAATTGGATCAAGTCCGGGACTTTAGCTGGATCCGCAACAGCCCGGAAGAGAAAATAGTCCGGATTCATCAAGGCAATTATTACGGGATTGTCAGCAGCCGCCATCACGTTGTCATCCAACCTACCTTTCACGACATTGTTAACCTGGGCACACCGGAAATACCCCTTTATTTTACTGAAAAAAGGGTGGAAGAAGCTGGCATCTATGTTGTTATCTATTACAATCGAGCTGGAAAACTAATAAGACGGCAGGCGCTGGAGGAGGAAGAATACGATCGTATTTATTGTGATGAATGATGACAAACCTTTCACATAAGTTTCAATTGTATCTAAGGATTTGTTTATAATTTGGAAGCCATAGTGTTTTTAACCCGAAAAAAATTACAGATGAAATCGATTTTGATGGTCGCACTCATTGCAGGAGGGATTGGTTCGTTGCCTGCGCAAACACAGCCTTCCCCCAAGCTGGAACCTAAACTGGTGGTGGGAATTGTGGTGGATCAAATGCGGCAGGAATATCTCTACCGGTACGATAAGAAATTTGGCCAGCAGGGCTTTAAGCGAATGATCAACGAGGGCTTTATGTTGAAGAATGCACATTATAATTATGTGCCTACAGAAACGGGTCCCGGGCATGCTTCGATTTTTACGGGTGCAACTCCTTCTGTGCATGGCATCATTGCCAATGATTGGTATGACCGGACCCTTAAAAAGAATGTGAATTGTGTAAATGATACAACTCAGAAAGCGGTAGGTACCGATGCGCTGGGTGCAGTATCACCTTGGCGAATGCTAAGCACCACACTCAGCGATGAACTAAAGTTGGCCACACAAAAAAACGCGAAGGTGGTAGGAGTTTCAATCAAGGATCGTGGGGCCGTGTTACCGGCAGGGCATATGGCGGATGGCGCCTATTGGTATGACGGCAAAACAGGTTCCATGATCACCAGCACCTACTATAAGCAAACCCTGCCGGAATGGGTTACAAAATTTAATCAGCAAAAATTACCCGATACCTATCTGAATCAAACCTGGAATCCGCTGTTACCCCTTTCTGCTTATACCGAATCCGGCCCGGATGATTCGCCCTACGAAGGAAAATGGCGAGGCAAAGACAAACCCACCTTTCCCTATAACTTAGCTGAATTGCGTAACACGATGGGCGTCTATAATTTTTTAATCTCAACTCCCTGGGGCAATACCCTGGTGGCAGAGTTTGCCAAAGCTGCCATAAAAGGCGAGCGTTTGGGAAAAGATGAGGTTACTGATTTCTTGTCAATTTCGTTTTCAAGTACGGATATTATCGGCCACACGATGGGGGCGAATGCGGTAGAGGTGGAAGATACCTATTTGCGACTGGATAAAACCCTCGAGGATTTGTTTACCTATCTGGACAAAGAGGTCGGCAAAGGAAGTTATACAGTTTTCCTCACATCCGATCATGGCGTGGCAGACGTTCCCCAATATCTGATCGACTCGAAAGTGCCGGCAGGATATTTTAGGACGGGGTATGTTGAAACGGCTCTCAAAGCGCATCTGCAAAAACATTTCCCCGGTAAAACAGTAATTGAAGAATTTGCATCCGATCAGATTTATATTAATCAGAGTGCATTTGATGGTGACCTCCGGGCTTCGGGCATTGATTTGTTTGTGGCCACTGAATTAATAACAAGATTCATGCTTTCGACAGAAGGAGTAGCCCAGGTTTTCCCGGCCACTACCTTACGCCAAGCCAATTCTGACGAACAAGGAATCCGGGGCCGGGTGGTTCGTGGTTTTCATCCGAAACGATCAGGTGATATCGCGGTGGTTCTGGAACCAGGCTGGATGGCATGGGGCGGAGTTACCGGGTCAACGCATGGCTCAGGCTATACCTATGATACACATATCCCGATCTTGTTCTATGGAGCCGGTGTTAAACAGGGCAGTACGTCTACCTATTATACTATAACTGACATTGCACCAACCATTTCATCACTGCTAAAAATCAAGTTTCCAAGTGGCTGCACTGGCCAGCCCGTGCGCGAAATAGTGGATTAGATCCTAAGTAATATAGAGAAGGAGCCTTTCTGGAAGTAAATCCTCCATCACAGGAGGATTTTTTATTTCAAATATTTGATAATCAGTTAATTATATAGCTGCCGAGCTATCTGAACAAAGTAAGTTCATCGCCTCTTCAAGTGATAAGAAGTGGTTTTGGAGTGTATTTATGAGGCTTTTTGGTAAAAAAGTGGTAGAAAGTGGTAGAAAGTGGTAGAAAGTTACTTATGTTTGCTTAAGGAGAAATAGACAACCACTACCGTCATGACTTTCTTCACCAGTGAATATGAGTGTAAGCTTGATGCGAAAGGCAGATTGGTGCTGCCTGCGCGGATCAAGGCCCAGCTCCCCGAACCGGAAGGTGGGGTGCAGGAGCTTGTGATCAGACGCGGCTTTGAGCCCTGCCTCATCATGTACCCTATGGTGGAGTTTAAAAAGGTCTTCTCAAAAATTTCAGGTCTCAGTGAATTCAACAAAGAGTACCGCGAACTCCAGCGGAGCTTTTTGTCGGGAGTCGTAACGGTTGAGTTGGACAGCAACGGCCGGTTCCTGATTCCCAAAAACATGCTCACGTATGCCCAGGTCGATAAGGATGCGATGTTGGTAGGTACGGGGAGCAAAGTTGAGATCTGGAATCCATCCGTCTACGAGAAGAACCTGATCCAGGACCCGGGTGAGTTGTCGAAGTTGGCCGAGAAGTATCTGAACGAGTAGATACGGATGTCTTGATACTGGACAAGCCATTATGAAAAAATCATCCAGCATCCAGCCTCCCGCCTCGAACAGGTATCACAAGCCGGTGATGTTGGAGGAATGCATCCTGGCGTTGAGCATTCAACCGAATGGCATTTATGTAGATGCAACGTTTGGTGGGGGTGGCCATAGTTTAGTGATCCTCGAAAACCTGAAAGAGGGCCGTTTAATAGCCTTTGATCAGGATGAAGACGCAAAGCGACAAGCGGAAAATATTCAAAGTCGTTCTTTTACATTTTGTCAAGCGAATTTCAGGTACCTGAAGCAGTACCTGAAACTACATGACGTCAGTAAGGTGGATGGCATTCTCGCAGACCTGGGAATTTCATCGCATCAGATTGATTCTCCGGAACGGGGATTTTCTACGCGGTTTGAAGGACCATTGGACATGCGCATGGATCAGAAGGGAAAACAAACGGCAGCCAGAATCCTGAACGAATATGAAGAGCAAGAACTGCACAAGATATTGGGCATGTATGGAGAATTAAAAAATGCCCGTACAGCCGCGAAAGCGGTTGTAATAGCCCGAACTCATAAGCCATTCGCCACCACCCTGGATCTAAAAAATGCATTGCAGAGCATTGCTCCTCGTGGAAAGGAGAACAAGTATTTCGCCCAGGTGTTTCAGGCGCTGCGCATCGAAGTAAATGAAGAGATGCGCGCCCTTGAAGACTTTTTGCACCAATGTGGCGAAGTGATGAAGCCGGGTGGCCGGCTGGTAGTCATGAGCTATCACTCGCTTGAAGACAGGATGGTAAAGAACTACATCAACACCGGAAAAGTGTTTGGTGCGTTGGAGAAGGATTTCTTTGGAAACCCGATCAAACCTTTTCAGGCAATAAACAGGAAGCCCATCGAGGCATCGGAAAATGAAGTAAACGAAAACAAACGGGCCCGCAGCGCTAAACTACGGGTAGCCGAAAAGATATGAGTGAGAATAAATTCAGAATAGTAGAACCAGGCAAGGGCAATGAATCCCGGGTGAAATCCTCAACTGCGGGTCCCAGTATTTTTTCGGGATTGGAAAAGAAGCTGAAACTCGAATCGTATTTCGAAGAAGGATTTCCCGTTCAGTATCTTCCAAAAATTCTCTTTGCAGTTCTGTTAAGCATGCTGTACATCAGCAATACACACTATGCGGAAAAAACAACCCGGAAGATTGACAAGATGCAAAGCGAGGTAGAGGACTTGCGTGCCGACTACACCACCTTGAAAGCAGATATTATGTACGCCAGTAAGCAAAGCGAGGTAGCGCGCAGAGTAAAGGAACTGGGATTGAAAGAAAGTTTGAATCCACCATTTAAAGTTGTCGTTGACGAAGGTGAATATTAAGAAATCCATATTAGTACGGGTGCGGGTCGCCTTTCTATGCGTCCTGATTTTTGCTGTTTGTGTGGCAGCGAAAATCGGCCACATTCAATTGGTGGAGGGGGACAAGTGGGCGAAGCTGAGTGAGGAGATCAACTTTGACTACAAGAAAGTAAAGGCCACCCGTGGAAACATCTATTCAGATAACGGAAGCCTGTTGGCTACCAGTCTGCCATTTTATAAAGTGGCGATTGACCCTACCCTGGCAAAATCAGAAACATTCAAGGCAGGCGTTGATTCGTTGAGTTATCTGCTGGCTCGCTATTATAAAGATCGCCCCTCATCTGAGTACAAGCAGATGCTGAAAGATGCCCGGGCTGCAGGCAAGCAATACATCGTGCTTAACCGAAAGCAAATCAACTATCAGACAAAAAAGGAAATGATGACCTGGCCCATCTTCCGGGAAGGTCGGTATAAGGGGGGCGTTATTTTTGAAAAGATGGATGTTCGCTATCGCCCCTTCTCCAACCTAAGCCGCAGAACGGTAGGATTTGTGAACGAAGATGGAAAAGGAGCCGGTCTTGAATACAGTTTTGATGCGGTATTGGGTGGGCAAGATGGAGAAGCGTTATTTCAAAAGATAGCCGGAGGAACCTGGAAGCCGGTCTTTGATGGCAACAATACCAAGGCGGTTGATGGGTTAGACATTCACACCACCATCGACATTAATCTCCAGGATGTTGCCGAAACTTCCTTGTACCGGGCCATGAAGCTGCACAATGCTGATGAGGGCACGGTCGTGGTCATGGAAGTGAAAACAGGTCACATCAAAGCCATCTCCAACCTGAGCAGCGATGGCCATGGTGAATTTTACGAAAAGTTTAATCATGCTGTGGGCGGATCCATTGAACCCGGATCCACATTCAAACTGGTAACGATGATCGCTTTGTTGGAAGATACCAACCTGCAGTTGGGCGATAGCATTAATACGGGCAACGGAGAATACACATTTTATAACCGAAAAGTAAAAGATCATCACGAAGGCGGATTTGGAAAGATCTCGGTGCAACAAGCCTTTGAGTTATCTTCCAATGTGGCCATGGCGAAACTCACTGATAAATACTTTGGCACCAAGCCTTCAAAATTTATTGAGCATGTCGATCGCTTAAAGTTATCAAAGCCCCTGGGCTTGCAGGTTACCGGTGAAGCCTATCCTAAAATGACGCGACCCTCAGACAAGAATTGGAGTGGTATCACGTTGCCCTGGATGGCCTATGGGTATGGTTTGGAAATCACACCACTTCATACACTTACCTTATACAATGCAGTCGCCAACGATGGAAAAATGATCAAACCCGTTTTTGTTACGGCCGTGAGCAAGGCCGATAAAGTAAAACAGGATTTTGAGACAGAACCAATCACAGGTAAAATCTGCTCCAACAAAACATTGAATCAACTCAGGCTGCTGTTGGAAGGTGTTGTTGAAAGCGGCACGGCCATGAATTTAAAAAATGCGCATTATCGCATTGCCGGTAAAACTGGAACGGCCCAGATCCTCCAGAATGGTCGGTATGAAAAGCGTTATATCACTTCGTTTGTTGGTTACTTTCCTGCGCATGCTCCCAAGTATTCGGCTATTGTATTAATCAAAAATCCGCGTGGCTTTTATCAGTATGGAAACAACGTGGCAGGTCCGGTATTCAAAGACATTGCGGATAACATTTATTCCCGCGATATCAACCTCCACCTGGCTATGGAGAAGAAGCAAAGTCTGGAACCCGGTGTGTTTCCAATCATCCGGGCCGGCAAACAAGATGAACTAACGATGTTGAGTAATGAGTTAGGGGTATCCAATCACTCTGCCACCGAAGAAGAATGGATTAAGGCAGCTAAAAATGGAAGTTCAGTGGTTTGGAAAAAGAATGCAGTTGTGAAAGACCATGTACCCGATGTACTGGGTATGACATTTCGTGATGCTGTTTATTTACTGGAGAAGTCGGGATTGCGGGTTTCCTTCGAGGGCAAAGGCCGTGTTACCAATCAATCACTTCCTCCGGGTACAAGAATTTCCAAGGGATCCATCATCAATTTACGGTTGGGATAATGGCCGAATTGAAGGACATATTATATAAGGTACACATCACGTCAACATCGGGTAGTATGAACGTGGAGGTGAAGGGTGTGTGCTTTGATTCCCGCAAGGCCCAGCCTGGATCGTTGTTCATAGCCGTGAAGGGAACGCAATCGGATGGGCATGCCTTTATTGATAAAGCAATCAGCGGGGGTGCAATAGCAGTGGTGGCTGAAAAACTTCCGGACACGCTGTCAGAAAATATTACGTACGTTGCTGTAAAAGATAGTGCGAAAGCCTTGGGGGTTATTGTTGGTAATTATTATGGCAATCCGTCTTCTAAATTGAAACTGATTGGAGTAACAGGCACCAACGGGAAGACCACCGTGGTTACGTTGTTGTTCAAGCTTTTTACCTCGTTAGGCTATCGATGCGGAATGTTATCCACAGTTGTGAATAAAATTGTGGATAAAGAAATTCAAGCCACACACACCACACCCGATCCGATTCAAATCAATGAGTTGCTGGTGCAAATGCTGGCTGAGAACTGTACGCATTGCTTCATGGAAGTAAGTTCGCATGCCGTGGACCAGGGCCGCATCGCTGGATTGAATTTTACCGGTGCCCTTTTTACCAACATCACGCACGATCACCTTGATTATCATCGCACCTTTGAAAGTTACATCCGTGCCAAGAAAGGTTTCTTTGATGGACTGTCTGCCGAAGCCTTTGCGTTGGTGAATGTGGATGACAAACGAGGTCTGGTGATGTTACAAAACACCAAAGCGCGTAAACAAACCTATGGCCTTAAAAAAATGGCCGACTTCAAAGGAAAGATCATCACCAACTCCATAGAGGGACTTGAATTGGAAATTGCCGAGCGAAATGTTTGGTTTAAACTGATTGGCGACTTCAATGCATATAATCTGCTCGCAGTGTATGGAGCGGCCATGCTGTTGGGCGAGGATATAGAGTTAGTATTGATGAAGCTTTCAGCTTTGACCGGAGCCTCCGGAAGATTTGAATTGGTGTTACCCGGATCCAGGTTTACCGCCATTGTGGATTATGCCCATACCCCGGATGCGTTGAAGAATGTTTTGGAAACTATTGAACATTTCCGTACGGGTACCGAGCAAGTTATTTCCGTAGTGGGTTGTGGGGGTGATCGCGATCGTACCAAACGACCGCTGATGGCAGCAATCGCATGCAAATATTCCAGTAAAGTGATTTTTACTTCCGATAACCCACGCAGCGAAGATCCTATGGAGATCATTCGGGAAATGCAGAAAGGAGTGGGGCCCACAGAAGCACGGAAGACATTGGTGATGGTGGACCGGGAGGAGGCTATTAAAACTGCTTGTATGATGGCGAAGGAAAAGGACATCATCCTGGTAGCAGGGAAAGGCCACGAAAATTATCAGGAAATAAAAGGGGTGAAGCATCCCTTTGACGATAAAGAAGTATTGACACGGATGATTAAACTGTTTTCTAATTAACAATAATGAATCGATCGATTGGCTAATTGATGAATTGACTAATCGATAACTAAAGGAAATGCTCTACTATTTGTTCGACTATATTGAAAGGAACTTTGACTTGCCCGGAGCAGGTTTGTTTCAATATATCTCCTTTCGTGCGGGGGCGGCAGCAGTCTTGTCATTAATCATTACCATCACGTTTGGAAAAAATCTGATCAATTATTTACGCAGAAAACAAGTAGGCGAAGACATCCGCGATCTGGGCCTGGAGGGTCAGCTTCAAAAAAGGGGAACACCCACCATGGGCGGGTTGATCATCATTGCCGCCATCCTGATTCCCACCTTGTTAATGGCCCGGCTCGACAATGTCTATATCATCTTGCTTATTGCCACCACGGTGTGGTTGGGGTTTATCGGGTTTTTGGATGATTATATTAAGGTATTTAAGAAGAATAAAGAAGGGTTGGCAGGTCGCTTCAAAATTGTGGGTCAGGTAACCATTGGTCTGATCGTAGGGCTCACCCTCTACTTTAATGACAGTGTTGTGATTCGTGAAGCAAAGCCATCAAGCACAACCAGCATCGGGGCCATTCAACCCGAGCAAGGGATTCGTGTGGAGTATCATGATGTGAAATCAACCAAGACCACCGTTCCGTTTATTAAGAATAACGAGTTTGATTACAGCGACATCCTACCCTTCATTGATCACAATTACACCTGGATTCTATTTACCCTGATTGTGATCTTGATCATCACTGCGGTTTCCAACGGAGCCAACATCACCGATGGGATTGATGGGTTAGCGGCTGGTACGTCTGCGATCATAGGATTGACGCTGGCCATCTTTGCCTATCTCTCAGGCCGTGTTGACTTCAGTTCCTACCTGAATATCATGTACATCCCGAATCTGGGCGAGTTGGTAATTTTCTGCACAGCCTTTGTAGGCGCTTGTTTGGGATTTCTTTGGTATAACGCGTTCCCGGCACAGGTATTCATGGGCGATACAGGCAGTCTTTCCCTGGGTGGGATTATCGCAGTGCTGGCCTTGGCGGTTCGCAAGGAGTTGATGATTCCCTTGCTTTGCGGAATATTCCTGGTGGAGAACCTTTCCGTGATTATGCAGGTGTCGTACTTCAAGTACACGAAAAAGAAATATGGTGAAGGGCGGAGAATTTTTCTGATGTCTCCCCTGCACCATCACTACCAAAAGAAAAATATTCATGAATCTAAAATCGTAACCCGGTTTTGGATTGTCGGAATCTTGTTGGCGATTCTTTCATTAGCAATGCTTAAGTTACGATGAGCAAGAAAGTTGTCATCTTGGGTGGAGGTGAAAGTGGAACCGGAGCAGCCCTGCTCGCGAAGGCGAAAGGGTTTGAGGTTTTTGTTTCCGATCAGGGGACGTTGAAAGAAAAGTACAAGGCTGACTTGACAGCAGCGCTGATTCCTTTTGAGGAGGGGACTCACACAGTCGATAAAATTCTTCAAGCCGATCTTATCATCAAAAGCCCGGGGATTCCCGACAAGGCTGAAATAATAAAACAAGCCAAAGCCCGCAGCATTGAAATCATCGATGAGTTGGAATTTGGATACCGGTATGCACAAGGTAAAGTAATCGCCATCACCGGTACGAACGGTAAGACGACAACCACCTTATTGACATACCACCTCATGAAGGCGTGTGGATTTAATGTGGCCCTGGCCGGCAATGTGGGCGAAAGTTTGGCTCGAAAGGTGGCCACGGAAAAGCACGATTGGTATGTCATTGAAATCAGCAGTTTCCAATTGGATGGCACGACCACGTTCAGACCGGAGATCGGCATTCTGTTGAACATCACGCCTGATCACCTCGATCGCTATGAGTATAAAATGGAGAACTACATCAACTCCAAATTCCGGCTCATCCAGAATATGCGGCCTAATAATCATTTCATTTACTACGCGGATGATGCGGTTACTGGCCCGGAGGTAAATAAACGCACGATAAATGTGGCCATCCTGAAAGTCTCACTTAAGGACCACGCTGCACCCGCCCGTTATCACCATGATAAGATGGTGTTTAATATCGGCAATGCTTCGTTTTCGGTAGCTCAAGCTGAAACCACTTTGAAAGGTCCACACAATCTGATCAATACCATGGCCGCAGTCTCAGCGGTTTGTCTGGCTGGTGGAAAAGTGGAGGCTATCAAAGCCGGGCTGAAGACATTTAAAAATGCTCCGCACCGATTGGAATCGGTAGGCATGATTAAAGGCGTGGAGTTTGTCAATGACTCCAAGGCCACCAACGTTGATTCAGTGGTCTATGCCCTCGGCAGTTACACTCAACCGTTGATTTGGGTTGCCGGTGGAATCGATAAAGGTAATGACTACACCCTCATTAAAGATGAAGTTGCCCGCAAAGTTAAAACTCTCATCTGCCTGGGAAAGGATAATGAGAAGTTGAAGCAGTTCTTTGGAAGTATCGTACCCGAAATCAGAGAAACCCAGACGGTAAAGGAGTTGGTGCGAATGGCGTTGAATGCGGCAAAGCAAGGAGATGTTGTTCTGCTGTCCCCTGCCTGCGCCAGCTTCGACTTATTCAAAAACTATGAAGACCGCGGGAATCAATTTCGGGAGGCGGTGGTAGAGTTGAAGATGGAAGTAGAAGGAGTTAGTAGTTAGTAGTTAGTATATAGGAATTAGTAATTGATTTGGAATGGAAAGCAGAATAGCGGCAAAGTCATTTAAAGATTTAATTGTTTGGCAGAAAGCCCATCAATTGGTACTGAGTATTTATAAGGTTACAAAGGACTTTCCAAGAGAAGAAATGTATGGACTTACTTCCCAGTTAAGGAGATCCGCAGTTTCAGTTGCTGCAAACATTGCGGAGGGATTCAAAAAGAGAGGGTATGCTGATAAATTGAAGTTTATGAACACAGCACAAGGATCTTTATCGGAAACGAGCTACCATTTACTGTTGGCGAACGATTTAGAGTATACAAAAGCCGGTGGTTTATTAAATAATGCGGATGAGGTCGGTAGATTATTGGAGGCTTACATGAAAGGTATACGAAAAAATAACTCCTGACTCCTGTATCCTAAATCCTAAATTCTTGAAAGTATGAAGTTAAGTAGTATTAAAGAGTGGGCTGACAAAAACCTCCAGGGCGACCGGGTGATCTGGGCGGTGGTATTTGCGCTTTCGCTCATTAGCATTCTGGTGGTATACAGTTCCATTGGAACCTTAGCGTACAAACGTTCTTCCAGTCCTGAATCGATATTAATCAAACATACGTTCATGGTGTTCCTGGGCTTAGCGGCCATGTGGTTTGCACACAAGATTGACTATCGGTACTACTCAAAACTTTCACGCCTGGCGTTGTGGGTGAGTGTCCCCTTGTTGATTTATACCTTCACCAATGGTACCACCATCAACGATGCAGCCCGGTGGATTACTTTGCCGATCATCAACACGTCCTTTCAGCCTTCCGATTTTGCGAGTCTGGCATTGATCATTAACCTCGCCAGCATGCTGTCCAAGAAGCAGCAGAACATTGATGATATCAAAGAATCACTGATCCCCATGCTGATCTGGTGCGGGGTGATCTGTGGGCTCATCGCATTAACCAATTTATCCACCGCCATGCTGCTGTTCGCTACGTGCATGTTGGTGATGTTCATCGGTCGCGTGCCGGTAAAGTACCTGGCCATGTTGGTGTTGGTAGGACTGTTAGCCGGAGCGGTCGCCTTGAAGTTTGGAGTGCGTGGCGAGACTGCCAAAAACCGGATTATGAGTTTTGTGAACGGCACCGAACTTCCGTTCCAGGCAAAACACGGGATGATTGCAGTTGCTACAGGTGGAATATTTGGAAAAGGACCGGGGAACAGCGAGCAGCGAAATATTTTACCGCACCCATACTCTGACTTCATTTATGCGATCCTCATCGAAGAATATGGTTTGGTAGGTGGCGCGGTTGTGTTGATTCTCTATCTGGTTCTCTTACACCGCGGCATGAAAGCCGCCTACAACAGTGAGCGCGCCTTTGGTGGCTTGCTATCAGCCGGGCTTGCCTTCGATTTGGTATGCCAGGCGATGGTAAACATGGGCGTGGTGGTAGGATTAGGACCTATTACCGGCCAGCCGTTGCCGTTGATCAGCATGGGCGGAACGGCCATGGTGTTCACCGGATTGTCGGTAGGGATTATTTTAAGTGTGAGCCGTGGCGAGCAGGAGGAAAACTGGGGCCAGGAAAAGCCGGCCGACAAAGAGCAACGGATAAAGGAAAAGAACCTAGATGCGAAAGCAGCTTAAAACGTGACAACGAAGCAACCATATCGATTGATCATCACGGGTGGTGGAACCGGAGGCCACATCTTTCCCGCGCTTGCTATTGCAAATGAATTTAAGAGCCGCTATGCGAATGCTGAAATTCTTTTTGTTGGGGCGAAAGGCAAGATGGAGATGACGCGTGTGCCCGAAGCGGGTTATAAAATTATCGGACTCTGGATCAGTGGACTGCAACGGAAGATCACCTTGTCCAACCTGGCGTTTCCATTTAAGTTGATCGCCAGTTATTTCAAGGCCCGGAGCATTATTAAAAACTTTAAACCGCATGCTGTAATCGGTACCGGTGGGTTTGCGAGCGGCCCCATGTTGTTGGCCGCCACCCGGAACCACATCCCTTCGTTGATTCAAGAACAAAATTCCTATGCCGGCTTAACCAATAAGCAGGTGGGTAGTAAAGTACAACGTGTGTGTGTGGCGTATTCGGGAATGGAGAAATATTTTCCAAAAGATAAAATTGTGGTTACCGGCAATCCCGTGCGCAAGGACATCATCGGCATGGAAGCGAAACGCGATCACGCATTAAGTCACTTCGGATTTTCGGCAAATGAGAAGACGTTGTTGATTGTGGGCGGCAGTTTAGGGGCCCGCACCATCAATGAGAGTGTAATGGCAGGAATTGATCAGTTGATTGATTCACACGTGCAAGTGATTTGGCAAACCGGGAAGGCCTATTATGAAAGCGTAAAAGCACAGGTGCAGAACAAGGATTTACGCAGAATCCGGATCTATGATTTTCTAAAACAGATGGACCTGGCATACGCGGCCTCCGATGCCGTGATTTCCAGAGCCGGTGCATTGGCGATTTCAGAATTGTGTTTGGCCAAACGGCCAGCGATCCTCGTCCCCTCGCCCAATGTGGCCGAAGATCATCAAACAAAAAATGCAATGACGTTGGTGCAGGCAGGAGCCGCTTTCATGATCAAAGACGCAGAGGCAAAGTCAACGCTTGTCAGCGAATCCTTGAAATTGATATACGATCAACAACGCAGCGAAACGTTGCGGCAAAATATAGGAAAGCTGGGTCGCCCGCAGGCAACGCAGGAAATTGTAAATGAAATTGAAAAACTGATCGCAAACGCATCGTGAAACTAGAGCAATACGATAGCATTTATTTTCTCGGCATCGGGGGCATTGGCATGAGCGCCCTGGCCCGTTGGTTTAAGCATAAGGGTCTGCGTGTAGCGGGATATGATCGCACGCCCACGCCCCTGACGCATGAATTGCTGGAGGAAGGGATGGAAATTCACTTTGAAGATAGGGTTGAATTCATACCCGGATACATCAGTAAAGAAAAGACGCTGGTGGTATTTACACCCGCCATCCCGAAAAATCATGTGGAGCACAATTACCTGAAGGAGCAGGGCTTCACCATTTTGAAGCGTTCGGAGGTGTTGGGTCTACTCACTAAAAATTACAAAACCATTGCGGTGGCAGGCACCCACGGCAAGACCACTACCTCTTCCCTGATTGCGCACATTTTGAAAACGGCCGGGAAGGACATGGTAGCTTTCCTGGGTGGTATTACGGCCAACTACGATTCAAACCTGGTAATGCATGGCGAGGTGAATGAGAATACGGTGGTGGTGGCCGAAGCTGATGAGTTCGATCGTTCTTTCCTGCGGCTATTTCCGCACACCGCGGTCGTTACCTCCGCAGATGCGGACCACCTGGATATTTATGGCGACCACTTGCAGATGCTGAGTTCGTATAAGGAATTCATCAGCCAGGTTGTTCGCAAGGGAAATCTGATCATTCATGAGTCGATTGCCTTGTTGGCAAACGAAGCACCGCATGTAAATAAAGAGACCTATGGCATGAGCCGGGGACAGTTTTTTGCCGGCAACATTGTCCCGATTAGTCGGGATGGATTTTTTGAATTCGATCTTCTGGGTAACGACCGGAAGATTGAGAAGATCAAGCTCGGTGTCCCCGGTTTTCATAATATGGAGAACGCCATCGCGGCCGCCCTCGTGGCGCGCAAGTTTGGTGTCGATGAAGATACCATTCGAAAAGCGCTGGCCTCCTTCCGCGGGGTGAAGCGGAGATTCGAGTACATCATCCGCAAGGATAACCTCGTGTACATCGATGATTACGCGCACCACCCAACGGAGATTGAAGCGTTCCTGAAGTCGTTGAAGGAGATGTACAAAGGGAAAAAGATTACGGTTATCTTCCAGCCACACCTCTTTACCCGCACCCGCGATTTTGCCGCGGGCTTCTCCAAGAGCCTGAGCCTGGCTGATGAGTTGCTGCTGATGGACATCTACCCGGCCCGCGAAGAACCGATTCCGGGGGTAACCTCCGACCTGCTTTTCAAAGAAATCACCAGCCCGGTTAAAATCCGGTGTACCAAAAAGGATGTGCTTCAAAAGCTCGAAGACCTCGACATCGAGGTATTGGCTACGGTCGGAGCCGGTGATATCGATACGTTTGTTAAACCGATCAAAGCAATGCTGACAAAGAGCTAAGATGAAGTGGAAGCTGAACATACGAAGAGAAATAAAAGTGGTGACCGCCCTGCTGGCCATTTCATTTCTGATTGCTTTTAGCGAACGAAAACTAGATGCGCTCGTATGCAAAAACATTGTGATTGAGCTCGACAATGAAAATGAGAATCACTTTTTGGACGAGGCCGATGTGATGAAGTTGGTGGAAAGCAGCGGGCAACCCATCAAAGGAACAGCCCTGGATCACATCAACCTACGCGCCATTGAAACGAAGTTGAAGTTCGATAAACATATTCTGGATGCCGACTTGTATGGCGACCTGAAGGGCAACCTGGTGGTAAATGTGGAATTGAGACGACCCCTGGCCCGCATTGTACAAGCCGATGCACCCGATGCCTACATCGCAGAGGACGGGGTAATCATGCCGGTATCGGAAAAGTATTCGTCACGCGTAGTGCTCATCAGCGGCCCGTATGTAAAAAGGTTGCTGGAGAGCGAGGACTTAAACAAAACCGAGGAAGGCCAACAGCTTATGGCCATGTTGGAATTTATAAATGAAGACCGATTCTGGAAGGCCCAGGTAGCGCAATTGGATATCAGCAGCCAGGGCAAGATCACGATCCTGCCGCAGGTGACCGGGCAGCGGGTAGAATTTGGCCTGGCCCAAGACTTTGAAAACAAGTTTCGTAAGCTGATGATCTTCTACAAGGAGATTCTGCCGCAGCGGGGCTGGACACGCTACGACCGGGTGAACCTGGAATACGAAGGACAAATAATAGCAGAATGACTTTTTAACCTATATAACACCATATCATCAAACAACCACTAATAAAGTATACATCATGGAAAACGAGAAAATAGTAGTAGGTCTGGATATCGGAACAACCAAGATCTGCGCCATCGTAGGCCGCAAGAATGAGTTTGGAAAGCTCGAAGTGTTGGGCATGGGCAAGGCCGAATCCGAGGGGGTCATCAAAGGCATTGTCACCAACATCGACAAAACCGTGTTCGCCATTGAAAAGGCGATCAAAGAGGCCAGCGACATGTCGGGCATCGATATTGGTGTGGTGAACGTGGGCATTGCGGGCCAGCACATCCGCAGCTCTATACACCATGGCAGCATCACGCGCTCCTCCAAAGAGGATGAAGTGAGCATCGAAGATGTTAATCGGCTTACGGAGGACATGTACCGCATCGTTATTCCGCCCGGCAGCGAGATTATTCACGTGATGCCGCAGGATTACATTGTGGATTACGAAGAGGGCATAAAAGATCCCGTAGGCATGAGTGGCGTAAAACTGGAAGCCGACTTTCACATCATCACAGCCCAGACCAGCGCCATCAACAACATTAATAAATGTGTGCGCAGGGCCGGCCTTGAAATCGAAGACCTCATTCTGGAGCCGTTGGCATCCAGCCTGGCGGTGCTCAGTGAAGAGGAGAAAGAAGCCGGTGTTTGTCTGATCGACATCGGGGGTGGTACTACGGACATTGCGGTGTTTCACGACAGCATCATCCGCCACACAGCCGTCATTCCTTTTGGTGGCAATATCCTGACCAACGACATCCAGACGGGGTTGATGGTGATGGCGAAGCAAGCCGAGCAATTAAAGACACGTTTTGGTAAAGCCATTGCCGAAGAAGCCAGCCCCAATGAAATCGTTTCAATCCCTGGCATCCGCAACCGCACTGCGAAAGAGATTTCCGTAAAGAACCTCTCCAGCATCATTCAGGCCCGCATGGAAGAAATTATTGAGATGGCCCATACGGAGATCATCAACTCCGGTTTTGAAAACCGGTTGGCGGGTGGAATTGTAATTACCGGTGGGGGCTCCCAGCTCAGTTGCCTCAAACAACTGGTGGAATACATGACCGGCATGGATACCCGCATCGGCTACCCGAACGAACACCTTGGCAAGAGCAAGCTGGAGGTGGTGAAGAGCCCGATGTATGCCACGGCAGTAGGACTTGTACTCTCCGGCTTCCGCTCGTTGGATGAGCGCGAAGAGCGCTACAAGGAAGCGAAAGGACTGCAAAAGACCGTGAAGGTGAAGAAAGAGAAAGCCAATCCGGCTTCCGACTTCTTCTCCAACATTCTGCATAAGACCAAAGGCTTGTTGATTGACGACCTTGATGGTAAAAATGAATACTAATGCGAACCAACCACTAAATCATAAATGTCATGTTTGAACCAGTAACAGGATACAAATTTGACCTCCCCAAACACCATAAATCGATTATCAAAGTAATCGGTGTAGGTGGCGGAGGTAGCAACGCGGTGAACCACATGTTCCGGCAAGGCATCAAGGATGTCGAGTTTGTTGTGGCCAACACCGATGTACAGGCACTGAACAGCAGTCCGGTGCCCTATAAACTTCAGCTTGGAGTGAATCTTACCGAAGGACTTGGTTGTGGGGCCAATCCGGAAGTAGGTCGTGCTGCGGCTATTGAAAGCAAAGAGCAGATTCGCGAAATGCTGGCCGGCACCAAGATGGTTTTTGTAACCGCTGGAATGGGCGGTGGCACCGGGACTGGTGCGGCACCCGTCATTGCCAAGATTGCAAAAGACATGGATATTCTTACTGTGGGCATTGTTACGGCTCCGTTTTCCTTTGAAGGCAAAAAGAAAATGTCACAGGCCGAGTTGGGGATCGAAGCTTTCCGCTCCAGCTGCGATACCGTGCTGGTGATCCTGAACGACAAGCTGCGCGAGATCTATGGCAACTTGTCTATCGGGCAGGCGTTTGCCGAAGCCGATACGGTGTTGACAACTGCTGCCAAAGGCATTGCTGAAATTATTACGCTGGCGGGGTATGTGAATGTGGACTTCCAGGATGTGCGCACCGTGATGTTGAATGCCGGAGCGGCCGTGATGGGTTCGGCTGAAACCCGGGGCGACAACCGGGCCCTCAAAGCAGCCCAGCAAGCGTTGGCTTCCCCGCTGCTCGATAACAAAGATGTCATGGGCGCGAAGAAAATCCTGCTTTCCATTATCTCAGGCGAGGAAGCCGAATTGCAAATGGATGAGCTGACCACGATTACCGAATACATCCAGCAACAGGCCGGAGACGAAGCCGAAGTAATCTTTGGTCATGGTGTGGATTCCGCACTGGGCGACCGCATCCGGGTAACTGTTATTGCCACTGGCTTTATTGCCGAAGGCAAGCTGAAGAAGCGCACCGATGAGAAGAAGGTGCACGAGCTTGATAAATCGCAGATCTCTTTGTTTGGGGGTGTCGACAATTCCGTGAATCAGCAGCACGTGGATCTCCAGCTAAAGAGGAAACCCGATGGTGACAAACCTGTTTTGAAATCCGAAGGGAGCCATGATGAATCGAAAGAGCAAGAACCCAACGAGAAGAAGGAAGAACGAGCCTTCACGTTCGAATGGGTGAATAAGAAAGAGGAGCCGGTTGAAGATCAGACTGACGATGCCGGTGAGGACAGTCTCTTTAGCGAAGAAGAGGAATTTGAAGTAGGCAAGGAAATCTCAGCCGACCAGGTTATCAATGAGGAGGGCTTGATGGAAGTGCGCAAGACGAAGAAGCGGCTGGAGGAACAAGCCAAGCAGCGCAGAGAGAAACTCAAGTCGGCCAAGAAGCAGGAGATGACGAAAGAAGAGTTTAACGAGAAGTGGACGTTGCCGGCTTACCTGCGCAGAGGCGTGAAGATGGACAACGTACCGCACTCCTCCGAATCGTTTATATCGCGTTATAACCTCAACGATGACAACAACTTGTTGGGCAACAATAAGTTCTTGCATGACAATGTGGATTAAGCGATTGACGAATTACGATTTACGAGACGCAATCGTAAATCGAAATTCTAAAATCCTAAATCCTTAACGACATGGCATATCCGGCACGACTGGTTTTTACTCCATTCGTAGTGGTTGTTGGTGGTAAATATTTTTTGCCGGTGCCGGAGTGCCTTATTTTTTAAACTGAGTTTACCCATTTTTTAAACTCAAAACGTCCCGCCCAGGCGGGACGTTTTCATTTCCAGATCGGGAAAACCTCTCGAAATCCCCCATTTTCGATGTCTGGCATAACTACCACCTGGCTGGTATCGGGTTTGGCCTGTGCCTTGTATTAGTAAGGCTATAACTCTTACAAGTATGAAAACAAGAGCCTTGCTTCTGATGACCGCAGTGATTCTGATGTCGTGTGAGATTCTGATTGTGGACCCCGTCTTTGACGAGCGCGATCGGATAACGGGTACTTACCGTGTGGAAGAATTCAGCCAAACATACAATGAGTATGGCACGTTCAACATCCAGATCCGTAAATCCTTTAATAATTATAATGAAGTGATTGTGGAGAACTTTTATAATGCCAACATCGATGTGCGGGCCGAGGTGGTAGATGGAACAATCTACATCTCGCGTCAACTGGTGAATGGCTACGAAGTGGATGGTGTAGGAACGGTCTATTACGATGAGATCCGATTCACCTACCGCGTGCGCGATACCTACTACAACAAACCTACCGACTTCTGCGAAGCCACCGCGTGGGAGTATTGAAAGAGGAGATAGGAGTTAGTTGCATGGCGCTAAGACGCAAAGAGATGTTGAAAAATCTTTGCGCCATAGCGACTCTGCGGTGAATATTTCTTCCTTGTCATTAGCTGCTTATCGACACTCGATCTTCCCACTTTAAGTTTCAAATTTTAAACTTTGAATAACCTATCCACACTCCACGATCCGGGGCCATAGAAAAAGTAAATTACACCCAGCAGCACAAACATAAATGGGTGCTGGTCTTCATACCAGAAGCGACCCTGCCCGACAAAAAAGGTAATGTAGGTGAGGGCACCTATTAAGAGGAGAGCGCCAGCCCGTGTAAATGCGCCCAGAAAAAGTGACACACCGGCCAGCAATTCGGTTGACTTGCCAATATATACCATCACCTTGCCCCCCGGTCCTTGAAACGGGGCCCAGCCGGCATACTCCTTCATGAGATGTGGATTAAACACCTCTTGACCGTGATAAATAACCAACAGACCTAGCACGATCCGCACCACGGCTAGCACCTGCTCCGCCATCCACGGCTCAGTCGTAATAAGTTTTTTAAACATAGAAGTAGGGTTGAGATATGAAGATACAATATTCATTTCACTTTGAATTTATTTATCGCCAAGAACAATTCAGAGCGTATGGATTGATGTGTTGATAGACAGTAAGGATGAAGAAGGCGTAATGAATTAATTGCGAACGGTACGGGAGCGATGAATTCCCCTGAGCGAAGCAGGTTCACAATTCCTAACCATGAATCCTTCGCTGCCACGCACAAACTGCGTGGATTGTTCTTTACACTTGAAACAAAAAAAGCCAGCATAAAACCGGCTTCTCTTTATTTCAGTAATGGCTCCTTAGAGCACTTGCGCCTGCAGCTTCTGCGACAGCACCGACTTGGGCACCGCACCCACCTGTTTGTCAACTACCTGACCATTCTTAAATACCAGCAGGGTTGGGATGGAACGCACACCAAAACGGGCCGTTACCTGCGGATTTTCATCCACGTTCAGCTTGGCAACCACAGCCTTGCCTTCATAATCGCCCGCCAGTTCTTCCACAACCGGCCCGATCATTTTACAAGGTCCGCACCACTCGGCCCAAAAGTCTACTAATACAGGTTTTTCAGAATTAATGACTGAATCGAAGTTTGAATCGTTGAGTTCCAATGTTTTACCCATGATATAAAGATTAAAGTGTTTGTCAATCTACAGACTCCAACACAAAGTTAGGAGAAATTGTTCCAAGTTCAGGCTTTTCAGCAAGAATCGGTTTCACCACCTCCGTCAGCCACCGCGTCTCCGATTTGTCCGTCATTACACCCACTTCACTGATCCGTTTCAGCTCGTTGATCAGCGCATTGCTCACCTTTACCTGGCAGGCCCGCGAAAGTAATTCGGCCTGAATCCCTTCCACCGGATCTTTCAAGTAAATCTTCAAACCCGAAGGCCCCTTGTTTTTTTTGCAGAGCTTTTCCACCTGGTCAATGAACGAGGCCGATACGTCAACCACGCTGCAACGCAAGGCAAGACCTTGCACCCGTTTCGAAGCCAGCTCATTCAACAAATCAATGTTCCGGATCTTGAACTCCAGGTTCATGTCACCCCAGTTCTTGCGCAGCACGTTCCCTTCCACAAACAGAAACCAACCCGGGGTTAGAAAGGATTTGAACTTTGTATATTCATCGCTCCACAACATGAATTCAAACTTGCCGCTGTAATCTTCCAGCGTAAGTTTTCCAAACGGCCGGCCGGTCTTGGTCATGCGGTGTTCCACCGCTGATACAATGCCGCCCACTTTTATCTCTTTGCCCTCCAGGCTATCCAGGTCCGTTAGCACCGCCACCCCGGCATTGCAAAAGGTTTCCATCTCAAACCGGAAGTTATCGAGCGGGTGCCCGGAGATGTATACGCCCACTACCTCTTTCTCGAAATGAAGTTTTTCAATTTCGCTGAAGGGCTCCAGCGGATCGATTTTTGGTTGCGGCATCTGCGTACCGCTGCTGCCACCAAACAAGCTGGCCTGCGCACTCTTCGCTTCCTGCTGCATCTTGCTGGCATAGCGGATTACTTTCTCCGTCAGTGATAAGTCGCCTTCCTTGCCGGTAATGTATTGCCTGCGGTGATATTCCGGAAAGCTATCAAACGCTCCCGACAAGGCCAGGCACTCAAATGTTTTTTTATTTACCGACCGGTTGCTGAGACGCTTGGCAAAATCAAAGATGTCTTTATACGCTCCGTGGGCATCACGCTCCAGGATGATGGCTTCCACGGCCGCCTCCCCGGCACCTTTTATCGCACCCAATCCAAAGCGAATCTGCCCTTGCTTGTTCACTTCAAAATGGACACCCGATTCGTTCACATGGGGTCCCAGCACTTCAATGCCTTGCTTTCGGCAATCTTCAATAAAGTAAGTAACGTTATCCAGGTTGCTTTGCGAGTGGGTGAGGATGGCGGCCATGTACTCGGCCGGATAGTTCGCCTTTAAGTAGGCCGTGTGATAGGCCACCAACGAATAACATGTAGAGTGTGACTTGTTAAAAGCATACTGGGCAAAGGCTTCCCAGTCTTTCCATACCTTCTCAGCAATCTGTTCCTGGTGGCCATTCGCTTTGCACCCCGCAATGAACTTGTCCTTCATCTTGTCGAGCACTTCCTTCTGCTTCTTACCCATCGCCTTGCGCAGCACATCAGCATCGCCTTTCGAAAAGTTGGCTAGCTTCTGCGACAGCAACATCACCTGCTCCTGGTATACCGTAATGCCGTACGTGTCTTTCAGATACTCTTCCATCTCCGGCAGGTCGTACTTGATAGGTTCGCGGCCATGCTTGCGCGCAATGAAGGTGGGGATGTATTCCATGGGCCCCGGCCGGTACAGGGCGTTCATGGCAATCAGATCTTCAAACTTGTCTGGCTTCAGGCCGCGCAGGTAACTCTGCATCCCGTCCGATTCAAACTGAAACGTGCCTGTGGTATCTCCGCGCTGGTAGAGTTGGTAAGTCTTCGCATCATCGAGGGGTACTTTGTCAATATCTATCTCGATGCCCTTGGTCTTTTTGATGTTGCGGATGGCCGTCTTGATAATAGTTAGCGTGGTAAGCCCGAGAAAGTCCATCTTTAACATACCCGCACTTTCCACCACACTGTTGTCGAACTGCGTTACCAGCATGTCCGAATCTTTGGCGGTGGAGACTGGTACAAAACGCGTCAGGTCATCCGGGGTGATGATCACCCCACAGGCATGGGTGCCCGTGTTGCGCAGTGAGCCTTCCAATACAATGGCTTGCTTGAGCACCTGCGCTTTCAGGTCGGCTCCATTCTTAAGTTCCTTCAGTTCCTTCACTTCGTCAAAGGCTTTCTCCAGCGAGGTACCGGGCCGCTCGGGCACCAGTTTAGCCAGGTTGTTTGCTTCGGCCAGCGGCAACTCCATTACCCGAGCACAATCGCGGATGGACGACTTGGCCGCCATGGTGCCATAGGTGATAATTTGCGCCACCTGGTTATGACCGTACTTTTCAATCACATACCGCAGCACCTTGTCGCGCCCTTCATCATCAAAGTCAATATCAATATCGGGCAGCGATACCCGGTCGGGATTCAGAAAACGTTCGAACAGCAAATCGTAGGCGATGGGATCCACATTGGTAATGCCAATGCAATAGGCTACAGCCGATCCCGCGGCCGATCCCCGGCCCGGTCCTACACTTACACCCATCGATCGGGCCTTTGACGTAAAATCCTGTACAATCAAAAAGTAGCCCGGATAGCCCGTCTTCTTAATGGTCTCCAGTTCAAAATCAATACGGTCTTTGATCTCCGGTGTGAGTTCGGGATATTTTTTCTTCGCCCCTTCGTAGGTAAGGTGTTTGAGGTAATCATCTTCGGTGGCAAACTCTTTGGGGATGTCGAACTTGGGCAACAACACGTTGCGCTTCAGTTCGTACGTCTCCACTTTGTTAATGAGCTCGGTGATGGTATTAATGGCCTCCGGCAAATCGCGGAAGAGTACCTTCATTTCTTCCTGCGACTTGAAGTAGTACTGATTGTTGGGCAAGCCGTAGCGCGTACCGCGACCGTAACCAATGGGCGTAGATTGAAACTCGCCTTCTTTAATACACAACAACACATCGTGTGCATTCGATTCTTCCTGTTCCAGGTAAAAGCACTCGTTGGCAGCAATGTATTTTACGTTGTACTTATGTGCGAACTTCAGCAGCGTCTCGTTCACGCGGTCTTCTTCGCGTGTGTTGTGGCGGTTCAGCTCCACATAAAAATCTTCGCCCAGCAGCTGGTGCCACCACACGAACACTTCTTCGGCCTGCTTTTCACCTACGTGCAAAATCAGGTACGGGATCTCGCTGTTCAGGCTGCCCGTGGTGGCCATGAGGCCTTCCTTGTATTCTTTGATGAGTGCCTTGTCGATGCGCGGGTAAATGCCATAGAGGCCTTCAATGAAGCCGATGGAGCTGAGCTTGGCCAGGTTGTGATAGCCCGTTTTATTTTTTGCCAACAGCACCTGGTGATAGCGTTTGTCCGGATTGTCTTTGGTGAATTTGAGTTTCTTTCGCTCTTCGCTGATGTAAAACTCACAGCCCACAATGGGTTTAATGCCGTGCTTCAATGCCTCGCTCACGAACTTGAAGGCCCCGTACAAATTGCCGAAGTCGGTAAGGGCTACGGCCGGCATGTTTTGTGCTTTCGCTTTCGCGATGATTTCATTTACATCGGGCACAGCTTGCAACACACTGAATTGTGAATGCAGATGCAGGTGACAGAAAGGTTTGTCCGTTAGGTCCGCTGTGGTATCGGCTTTGGTGTAATCAACACCTTTTGTCTTTTCACGTTTGGACGAGTTGCCCTCAGCCAGGTTGGGCTCTTCGTATTCAATTTCGTTCAGCGGTGTGGCATCGAACGGCTGCACCACTTTTTGAGCCAGCAAGCCAAAGAATGCCCGCGCGGTGGCGGCCACATCGTAACTGGCATCGTGAGCATCTTCAAAATCGTAGCCAAAGAGTTTTTCGTGCAACTCGTGAAGGCGGGGCATCTTCAACTTGCCACCGATACCGCCCGGCAATGCACAAAATTCAGTGGCCGCTATGCCAGTGTCCAGTTTCGCCAGGGCCAGTAACGCGGTGGTGTCCAACCCAAGCCGGATCAGCTCGGCCCCAATTATGTTAATGTCGAATTCAATATTATGGCCTACCAATAACTGGGTTTGCGCCAGGTCTTGCAAAAAGGTGGTGAGCACGGCTTTCAGCTCGTGGCCTTCTTCCAACGCGCGCTTCGTACTGATGCCGTGTACCTGTTCGGCCTTAAAGGGAATGTCGAACCCCTCAGGCTTGACAATATAATTGTGTTGCGACAGCAGGTTGCCATGGCGGTCGTGTACCTGCCAGGCCAGCTGCACCAGTCGCGGCCAGTTGTCGAGGTCGGTGAGCGGGGCAGTTTTATTATGCGGAATCCCCGTGGTTTCCGTATCAAAAATTAAATACATGTGCGTAGTGGTGGGGTAAAGATAGAGAGAATTGGGAGGGGAAGGGTAAAGTAGAAAGTGAAAAGTTAAAAGTTGAAAGTTTAAGGCTTAAAGCTGAAAGTTAAAAGCGGAAAGCTTGAAGGCTGATGCTTACCAGTTCTACCGTTGAAAATTTCAGTCACGCATATGGAAAGCGGATGGCTTTTAACTTTTCACTTTCTACTTTAAACTTTCCACTATTTCAGGTATTCAATCTTCGTAATCCGCCAAACAAACTGCTGGGCAGGGGTTTTCACAATCGCTTCATCGCCAACGGCTTTTTTCAGCAACGCCTGGGCCATGGGCGAGTCCATCGAGATGTAGTTTTTGGCACCAATAAGTTCTTCGCTCCCCACGATGCGGAAGCGGTTCTTTACGCCTTTGTCGTTTTCAATTTCCACCCAGGCCCCAAACATCACCTTGCCTTCCTGATGGGGAGAATAGTGCACCACTTTCAGGTCGTCAATGCATTTGCGCAAATACAGGATGCGCTTGTCAATTTCGCGCAGGCGCTTTTTATTGTAATGATAGTCTGCATTTTCAGAACGATCGCCCAGGCTGGCGGCCCAGGAAACTTTTTGGGTGGTGTCGGGCCGCTCCGCCCGCCACAGGTGGTCCAACTCTGCCTTTAGCTTCTCCAACCCTTCCGGGGTGATCATGAGTGTTTTCATTGTAGGCAGGTAACGGTAGGTTAGCTTAGCCTTGCAAGAGAATAGAAATTGTCAAATTATCCAACCCTTGCGGGCAGATATGGGATTATCGTTTAATCCTCATGCAATTATTTTATAGAGCCTGAGGGAAATTCCAACACTCTTAATTGGGCAGAAAAGATCATCAATATGCTGGACCCTAACAAAAAGGCATGTGATATTTTCGCGTCTCTTCGGGTTTCTTCCGCCAACTTAATTCTCAGAAATAATGGGGCAAAGCCGAGCCCAAATAGGAATAAGCCAACGACTTGCATCAAGTTAGCACCGGCAATGTGGTAGTACTTTGAAATGACTCCAATAGAGAATAGAACCAGGGAAAGTAGGCCAAGTACTTTTGCAAGCGTTTTCAATGCTGAACCTGTTTATTGGGCAAGTAAAGATAGACAAAGGTCAACCGAAAGACATACCTTTTTCGCAGTGTGTCCTGTATTATCACTTAACTTAGACACAGTACGGAAGAAGAAAAGAAAGATTTTAATTACAAGGAATTTGAAGCTGATGCCATCAGGCGACTTCAAAATGGTGAACCATTCTTATTTTTACTGACACCGTTAACAGAATAGACCCGGACATTTCGCCCATGTGCTACGACAAACGTTACCTCACCAAAAAGCTCGAATTCTACGCGAAGCGCTACGGGGACGATCCGGCCGAAGCGGAATACATCCGCAAACAAATTGAAGAACTCAACCTGCCGCCCACCTACCATGCCAGTGGATTCGACCACCCCTTTGTGCCCGTGTTGCTGGATACAAAGAAGCGAATCGTAAAAATGAGTTGGGGCCTTATCCCCAGTTGGATAAAAACTCCGGCCGAGGCAGTGAAAATCAGCAACAGCACCATCAACGCGCGGGCCGAAACCATGTGGGAGAAGCCCGCCTTCCGCGAGGCTGCCCGCATCCGCAGGTGCCTGGTGCTCGTGGACGGCTTTTTTGAACACCATCATAAGAACAACAAAACCTTTCCATACCACATCCACTTCAAAGATGATGCGCCCATGACACTGGCCGGACTGTGGGACGAGTGGCGCGATCCCACTTCGGGCGTGGTGCGTCATACGTATTCAATCATTACCACCCGTGCTAACGCGCTGATGGCCCGGATTCATAATAACCCGAAGGCCGAAGAAGGTCCGCGTATGCCGTTGATCTTATCAAAGGAAGCCGGGTGGGAGTGGTTGCGCCCGATCAGTACGGAGGCGGATCAGAAGTTGATCAACGACCTGGTGCGCAGTTATGACGAACTCGAACTCAAAGCCTTTACCGTACCACGCCTGCGGGGCAAAGAGGCAGTGGGTAACCTCCCGGCCGCTATTACCCCCACACGTTACCCGGAGTTGGAAGAACAACAAGGCTCATTGTTTTAAGGGGCCTTGTCTGCGAAGAAACCAAACTTGTGCGATGGATAGGGTATCGGCTTCTTTTCTTATTTTTAACCGAATAACCCATCCCATGTATACCCCTGGAAAAGTAAGTTCAGTAGAAGCTCAGCGCATGATTGAGCAAGTCGTTGCGGAAGCCAATAAAATCAACAAGCCTGTTGTTGTGGCGGTGGCTGGTCCGGAGGGCGAGCTCGTGGCCTTCCTGCGCATGGACGGTGCCAACGCTGCATCGGGCGTGATTGCGCAGAATAAGGCTTACACGTCAGCGCGTGATCGCAAGACCACCCGTGAGATGGGTCAGTACATGCGCGAGAAAAATTCTCCACCTGCATTCTGGGGCGATATACACATTACCGGATTTGGAGGCGGGGTACCCATTGTCCAAAACAACCAGGTCATTGGCGGCATTGGTGTCAGCGGTCTTTCGCAGGATGAAGATGAACGCATTGCGCGGGCGGCCATCGAGGTAGTGTATGGAAAGTAGATGACACCCTTCCACTCGGTTTCTGACTTCCCCGGCCGGTAGTTCTAAAAATGCAAAATACTCTTACCTTCGTAAACCTGCCCTGAACTTCCCTTTACCACTTTAACACCTTATTCTTTTTATGAAAAAAATCCTACTACCCGGGTTGTTGATGTTTGTATTCACTTCCCACGCCCAGATCAACGCCAAGTTGATGCGCTACTTCGATGTTTCTGATACGCAAATCACTTTTGTATATGGAGGCGATTTGTGGATTATGCCGAAAGCGGGTGGTCAAGCCATGCAAATCACGCATTCCCCGGGCGAAGAATCATTTCCAAAATTCTCACCGGATGGTTCTGAGATTGCTTACACCGCCAGCTACAATGGCAACAGCGATGTGTATGTGATGTCGAGCAAAGGCGGAGTGCCCACCCGTGTAACCTATGCCTCGTATCTGGATCGCATGATTGAATGGCATCCCGATGGCAAGCGCCTTTTGTTTGCTTCAAGGCGGGAGGCCGGTACGCCACGCATCATGCAGTTTTTTCTGGTGGATAAGAAGGGCGGGTTCCCACAAAGACTGGCGGTGCCGTATGGCGAACTCGCCAGCTTTTCACCCGATGGCAACAAGCTGGCCTACATTACCAAGATCACCGAGAACTATCCTTTCAAGCGCTACCGCGGAGGGTTAACCTCGGATGTGATCGTTTATGATCTGCTGACCAACAAAGCAGAGAACATCACGAATAACCTGGCCAATGATGGCAAGCCGGCCTGGGTGGGGAACAAGATTTATTTCTTGTCGGATCAGGATAAGAACATGCGGTTGAACCTTTGGTCCTATGACACCCAATCAAAAGCCTCCAAACAGATTACCACCTTCACCGATTTTGACATAACCTATTTCTCTGCGAGCACAAAGGAACTGGTGTTTGAAAATGGGGGTGTGCTTTACCTGATGGATGTGGCCACTGAAAAATACCAACCCATGAAGGTGGAGGTAGTGAGTGATCTTTCCGTAGAAATGCCGAGACAAAAAAATGTAGAACGTCAGATCCAATCGGCCACAGCTTCCCCGGGCGGCAAGCGGGTGGTGTTTGAAGCGCGTGGGGAGTTGTTTAACGTTCCTGTCAAAGAAGGTTTTGTTGTGAACCTGACACAATCCAGCGGAGCCAATGACCACAGCCCCGCGTGGTCGCCCGATGGGAATAGCCTCGCCTACTGGAGCGATAAATCCGGAGAATATGAACTCTACCTTCAGGATCTGAAGCAATCAACCCCAGCCCGCAAACTCACCGACCGCAAAGTTGGCTTCGGCTATGGGGCGAGTTGGTCTCCGGATAGCAAACTCCTCGCCTACATGGATGAGACAAACGATATCAGCGTGATTGATGTGAGTACCGGGGCGGTGAAGAAAGTGGACAACTACAGTTGGGAATTGGGTCATGGCAGCCGCTATGGATATCCCATCCAATGGTCGCCCGACTCGAAGTGGATCACGTATACAAAAGGAGATGACAATGCCAATGATGCGATTTATATGTACAGCGTGACAGAAGGAAAGGCCTATCGTGTCACCAGCAGCTTTTTCCATAGTTACCATCCCGTTTTCAGTGCCGATGGAAAATATCTATTCTTTGTTACGGATCGTGAATTCAATCCGACCTATAGTGGCTTGAATGATGGTACTTGGATCTATCCGAACAACTCCCGCCTCGCGGTGATCAGCCTTACCAAGGATGCCCCGGACTTGCTGAATGCGAAGAACGATGAATTGGAAGCACCCGCTCCCAAGAAAGCCGAGCCTGAAAAGAAAACCGATGATAAATCCAAGAAGCTGGCACAACCCGAGCCGGAGAAAAAGCCCGAAGTAGTGGTACGGGTGGATTGGGACGGCATTGAAAGCCGGCTCACCCTCTTGCCGCCCAAGGCGGGCAACCTGGGATACATAATGGCCTTTGAAGGTAAAGTGGTCTACCATCGCTATCCCATCACCGGTGATCAGGACGGCAAGCCGGCTCTGTATTTCTATGATCTGGATAAGCGCGAAGAAAAGAAAATCATCGATGCGGTGGAAGGTACGGCTATCACCACAGCCGATGGTAAGAGCATCCTGGTGAAGAGTGCCGGCAAGTACGGCATCATCAAACCGGAAGCGGATCAGAAAATTGATAAGCCTATTCCCACCGGTGATTTAGTAATGACCTGGGTACCCAAAGAAGAATGGCGCCAAATCTTTAACGACACATGGCGCAGGCACCGCGACTTCTTCTACGATAAGGACATGCAGCAAGTAGATTGGAATGCCCTGCGCACCCGCTATGGTGCGTTGATTGAAGATGCCCGCACCCGGTGGGATGTAAGTTATTTACAATCGAACCTTAATGCCGAGTTGAGTGCCGGCCATACGTATACCTTTGGTGGCGACAATGAATCGGTAACCCCCATCCTTACGGGATATCTTGGGATTGATTGGGAGTTGACCAACACTGCATATCGTATAAAACGTATTGTGAAGCCGGCCGCCTGGGATACGGAAGTTCGCTCACCCTTTGATCGCCCCGGCTCCACGGTACAAACCGGTGACTATATCCTATCAGTGAATGGAGTAGCATTGGATCCCACGAAAGATCCCTTGGCCGCTTTCGATGGATTGTCAGGAAAAACGGTTTCCCTTTCGGTAAGCAAGACTGGCAAAACTACGGATGCAAAAACGGTGGTCGTGAAGTGCCTCACACAAGGGGAGGACCAAAACCTGCGTTACCTGGAATGGATTGAGCAAAATCGGATAACGGTTGAGAAATTATCGAACGGCAACCTGGGGTATATTTACATGTCGAATACGGGGGGTGAAGGTCAGCGCGAATTGATCCGGATGTTTTATGGACAATTGAATAAAAAGGGATTCATTATTGACGAACGATTTAATGGTGGCGGACAATTAGCCGATCGGTTTCTTGAATTGGTGAGAAGGCCCATTGTCTACAACCTGTACTGGCGGCATGGCCGGCATCATGGCTTTCCGATCAAAGCGAATCCGGGTCCCATGGGCATGCTGATCAATGGTTGGGCCGGTTCCGGAGGCGATGGGTTGCCGTGGGCATTTAGAGAATTGAATGCCGGGCCCATTGTGGGCGAAAGAACACTTGGCATTTTAGTTGGCCCGGCTACGGGTCATCAATTGATTGATGGCGGTGGCATTACCGTGCCGGAAGCGCGGCTCTATTATAATTCCGGACGATGGTTTGATGAAGGGGTGGGGGTGAAACCGGATCATGAAGTGTGGGACGATCCGAACCTGCTGGTGCAAGGTCGGGATCCGCAAATGGAAAAGGTGGTGACCGAAGTAATGAAGATCGTCAACACCAATCCGTTGAAGCGCACACTGCCTCCGGCCAAGGAGGACCGCACGGCTGCCGGGCAAAATAAAAATTAAGCAAGCACGCCAACGTGCTTTGAAATCCTACTTTGCTTTGGCGGGGTAGGATTTTTCTTTGGACCTATTCATAGTATTCAATCCTGCGCACCGTAACGGATACCGGTTTGCCCTGCCAGTAGGCAACGTCTTTTATCCATTGACCAAAGGCATCGTATTCGTAGCGATGCTTTTCGGTGCGGGCGGGCCCCTGGATACCCGCAGTGGTTATTTCCATGGGATTGTGATACGAATCAAATTTACTCCGGATGGTTGACTCAATCATCTGACTGCTGTTCAAAACCACAGTTTCAATATTGTTGTTCGCTCCATCGTACTTGAAGTGCAAGGTCTTCTCTCCGGTAGGATCGCGTTGAAAGGAGGTGATGCGATTACCCTGGTCATCATAGCGATTATATTCCGAATAGGAGGGCACGTCACGCGTATAGCGATGCAGTTCCAGCACGTTTCCGCGGGCATCCATCACCTTTTCTTCCTTTTTTGAGTATGCCTCTTTCAATAACGTCCACGCAATTATCCTTTTTTGCTGATTAGGTTCGAAGATCACGGTTTCCTTGCCAATGATTTGAGCACCGGCATCATACAGGCGCATTTCAACAAACTCATCTGCTTCATAAACATACATGCGTTTTTCCGAAACTTTATTGTACTGATATTGTATTTGCTCCAGCAACTGGCCTTTTGGATTATATTTGAACACATCCCGACTGATCAGATTTCCCAGATCATTCACCTTTTCCTGCTGTACCAATGCCCCTTGACGATTGAAGATGGATTTAACAAGAATGGAATGCTTAGCGACTTCCGGATAATGTTGCTGCCCATTGGTCTTTTCAATTGGATCATGCACCGAAAGCAAAATGCTTTTGATCTTTTTATCGGCAATTAAGTTTTGTTTTTTATCGACCTTGCGTTCATCACAGCCCGGCATGCACAGCAATAAAAGGCAAGGCAGAAAGAATTTAAAACCCGTCTGCAGGGGAACACTAAGAAAATTGTTTTGATAATTGATTATCATCGCCACATGGGCCAAGATACTTTTTTTCAGGTCAGAGTAACAATGCAAACTCGTTAAGTCGTTTCGACAAAATACATTTTAAGTGTACCCTTGTTTTTAACGTCAATTTCACCACGATACGTGCAGGCGATGACTTCTTTTACCAACAGGTAAGTACCTTCAGAGATGTTGATTTTTCCGGGTTCTGAAGCGGACTCCATGCGGGCAGCGATGTTTACGGTATCGCCCCAAATGTCGTAGGCAAACTTTTGTGTGCCTACCACCCCGGCCACTACTGGCCCCGTATGGATCCCGATACGAACTTCAAAGGTATGTGCCACCTCAGCCGACTGACGGGTAGCTGCCACAAATTCAGCCATGGCTTTTGCGGCCCCTACCACTCTCAAAGCATGGTCCTCGCAGGAAAAAGGCAGCCCACCGGCACACATATATGCATCGCCAATGGTCTTGATCTTTTCGAGGCCGTGTTGTTGAATGATTGCATCAAACTTTGAAAAGTAGTAATCCACCGTTTCCACCAATTGTTCAGGTGTCAGGTTTTCGGCATACTGGGTAAATCCCTTGAAGTCCGCAAAAAGCACAGTCACCGAGGCAAACTTTTTTGCCTGAACTTTGCCATGTTGCTTTAATTCCTGAGCAGTTTCTTTCGGCAAAATATTCAGTAGTAAAGCTTCCGACCGGTTGCGTTCCTGTTCAATGATCCGGTTGGTGCTTTTAATGTAGCGGTAGCGCCTAAATAACCCAATGGCCAGTAATCCGATCAGAATAAGCGCAACGCCAGTACCAATGGCAATAATCTGTTGATTTCGCTTTTGTTGATTGGCAAGGTCTACCTCAATTTGTTTTTTGGAAACTTCAAAATCCGTGCGCAAGTTTGCCATTTGTTGCACCGCAGTAATATCTTTTACGCTGTCCTTGTAGGCAATGTGATTCTTATAATAGACATAGGATTCTTGCAGCTTGCCCGCCTGCTCATAGATCTCAGCCAACTTTAAGTAGGCATCGCTGATCTGTTCTTTCAAACCATGACGCACAGCCAGTTCCAGGCTCCGGTTGGCATACTTCAGAGCCGTACCCTCATCTCCCTGGGCAAAGTAGATATCGGCAATGTAATTGAGGTAAACGGCCATAGGATAATATTCCTGCAATGCCTCTAACAGCAAAATGGCTTCGTTCATGTTCTCGGAGGCTTGCAGATTGTCGCCCATTTTTGCGTAGATCATGCCCAGGTTACCCAGGCTGTATGCCTGGCCCAGCTGTGAATTAACCTTCTGGAAGATGAGTTCTGCTTCGCGTGTGTACAGCAGTGCCGTATCCAGTTGGTTGAGGGTGATGAAGGCATCCCCTGCATTGAGGAGGGCCGATGCAATATTGACAGAATCCTTTGCTTCTCGCAGAATCTGAATGGCCTTCTGATGATAGCTCATCGCATTCGGATAGTTACCCATGATGGCATAAACATCAGCAATAGCCACATACACGGCTCCGAGCCGATGTCTGTACTTTTCATTGTCAACAATCCGGGCTCCTTCGTAGTAGCTTTCCATCGCCTGACTCAAGTCACTCTTTAAGCGATACGCATTCCCCTGCTCCAGGTATCCCTGGAAAAGATACTCGATGGAATCGACCACCCGGGCAGCTTCAATGAGCTGTTCGCTGTAATAAAGTGCACGATCGGCATTTGGATGGTGGATGGCCAGCGCTTTCAGTATCAAAAGCTTTTGCTGCGGGGCGTACGTACCATCTGCATACAGCGTTTCAAGACTATCCAGTGATGATGGCGGCTGGCTCAGGCTAGTCAGCCAACTGAATAACAAGACTGCAATAACAGAAGCGCCCTTCAGAACATCCATCCACGCACATTGTTTGCTGAACGCAAATGTCACCGTGAATTAATGAACCTTGATGACAGGATCAATATGAAAGGTTCCGTTGCGGTTTTGACCGTTGTTCTGCACAGTAAAGGAGATTTTGTATTTGAACCGATCCCTTTTTTCGTCTCCGGTTCTGTTCACAACTTTGCCCACTACTTTTTCGGGAGTTCCGCGGTCTCCGATTAGCACATTCTGACCAAAGATATTCTTGCCGCCTTCGTGGTTGATTGACTTAATATGAACCCGATCGGTTTGGGGCGCATTAGTCGAAACGCCTTGCCAGGTAATGGTATCTCCCAAATTCGCATCGATTGTAAATTCTTCATTCGGTACGCCTTCGGGCTGACCAAAGTTGCACGAGGTTGCAGTATTCTGTTTATCCACCAGGCTTGTGTTGACATACAGAGTTACAACAATATTTTGAGCCTGGCCCTGGCGTGTGCGAAAAATAGAAAATGCGGAGAGTGGTAATGCACCGGCAACTAACATCAATCCGGACTTCTTGATAAACGATCTTCTGTTTTGCATAGCGGAGTGGGTTTGGTGACCCTAAGTTAACAAAACCCAGGACAAGATGGGTGAGGGCGTTCAGGAATCATTCCTATCCCTATTCGATGTTAAAACCAGGTGCCCATCTTGAATCGGTCAATAATAAAATGGGTGACTTTATTAGGAAGTACGCAGAGCCTCGTGTATAGGTAGTAAAGGTGTTTACTTTCATGCCGTTAGCCAAAAATTTTATTCCTACCTTAGAATCATAAATTCCAACTTCATGGTTGTTGATTGTGCCGAATATTGCGAGGGCAGGCGCGTGGCCAATGTGGCAATCGAAAACGTACGTGAAGTACTCAAAAAATCGGACCGTTTTATATGGATTGGCTTGCACGAGCCAGAGCAAGCAATGCTCAAAACCATTCAACTTGAATTTAACCTGCATGAACTTGCGATTGAGGATGCCCTGCGCGCGCATCAACGCCCCAAAATTGAGGCGTATGGTGATACGCTATTTATTGTGCTTCGAACAGTACATCTCCAAGACAACCGGGTGGAGTTTGGCGAGAGTCACATTTTTCTCGGCAGCAATTTTATCGTGACGGTGCGGCATGGGCATTCCAGTGGCTATGCCGAAGTCCGTGCACGGTGCGAGAGCACACCGGAGATGTTACGCAAAGGTCCCGCCTTCGCGCTTTATGCGCTCATGGATGCGATTGTCGACCAATTTTTTCCTGTAATTGAATTTCTTCAGGAAGAAGTGACCGATATGGAGGAGAAAATCTTCCATGAGAAATACAGGCGGGACGTCACGACCAGGATATACCGGCTCAAGCGTCAGTTAATGGACGTGAAACGCGCGGTGTCGCCCCTGATCGACATGTGTAACCGGTTGTTGCGTTTTGATCTGAAGGTAATTGATGATGCAGCCCGGCCCTACTTCCGCGATGTGTATGATCACACCATCCGGATCAATGAAATGCTGGACAGTTCGCGCGAACTGCTTTCCACCGCATTAGAGGCAAATCTTTCCATGATTTCCATTTCGCAAAGTGAAGTTTCCAAACGGTTTGCCGGATGGGCTGCGCTGATTGGGATACCGACCATGATTGCGGGGATCTATGGAATGAATTTTCAGTTTATGCCGGAACTTACCTGGCGCTGGGGGTATCCTCTGGTGCTGGTGCTAACCACGGTGATCTGCATCGTACTTTATATCCGGTTTAAGAAGTCGGGTTGGTTGTAATGGGAACTCCAAGATAGAACCTGCATGGTGTCGCCAAATCAGTCTCTCGAAGAGATGAAAGTTGCCTACGAAAAATTTCTGGCGCTGAAGGGGGAGGTATTCGAAGTGAAGTCGGTAGACATGAATGCCGGAGAGGCGGCACTCGTGAAAAAGGCCGAGCGTTTCAATAGGCGAATTTCATTCCCGTTCTTCATAGCGATGGGCGTCCTTTCGATGGGTGTCGGTGTCTGGGCATTGTGGAGCGGCTTTATCATTCAGGGGCTGGGATTGTTAATAGGTGCCGTTGCGGCAGGGGCTTTCGGGTTGTCGTACAGCGGGTATAAACAAGAAAGCCCGAAGCATAAAGTAGTGATTACCGGGATCATTACCGGTCGGAAAACGTATAACCGGCAGTTTGGTAAATCCTATCTGATTACACTCAGCCGAAAGAAAGATTTATTGGTTGCGAAGGAGGATTACGATAAAATCAGACTCGGAGATCTTGTGCAATATGAAACGTTGAGTGAAACACAGGATATTAAGTCAGGCATTACCCGGCTTGGTCATATCAACGATGTGATGAATAGCAGTTAGGGTCTCTGCTTTTACACGCTGATCAGATCAACTTATACAACTCAACCGGATACGTCACATTTTTCAGTTCTTGTTTCACTGACAACGAACCACAATCTTACCAACAAACTTTCCTTCCAGAAAATACCGGAACGCATCAGCTGTATTCTTCAACGGGAAGATTCGGTCAATGACCGGAAAAATTTTGTTTGTTTCAAACAGGTGGGCAAGTAATTCCAAATCTGCACGATTGGGACGGTACCCCATGATGCCCAGTTTCTTTGATCTGAACCCGGACAGAAAGGGCTCGATCAGCATCATACTTAATAACAAACCACCCATGGAGCCACCAATCATAGCAAATACCCCATCCGGTTTAAGTGCCCGTTTGTAATCAGCCACCTTGCGGTGTGCAATGACGTCCAGAATTTTATCGTAGGTTTTGCCCGTTCGGGTATAATCGGTGCTTGTAAAGTCAATTACCTCATCGGCTCCCAGTTTAAGCAGGTATTCTAATTTTTCTTTGCGATCAACGCACGTCACCTGGGCCTGTATAGATTTCAAATATTGCAGTGCCAAGGTGCCGACACCTCCCCCGGCTCCATTGAGCAGGATGTGTTGTCCGGCTTTCACTTCTCCCTGATACCGCAAGCCTTGTATGGCCAGTAACCCGGCTTGCGGCAAGGCCGCGGCTTGTTCAAATGTCATGCGGGCTGGCTTTCGGGCTAATAACTTTTCAGGTACGGCCACGTATTCGGCCAACCCTCCAAATGTTTCGGCTATGTCACCAAATACTTGATCGCCAACTTGAAAATCTCGGGTTTGTGGTCCGGTTTCAACAACCACTCCCGCAATGTCCGCGCCCAGAATATTTTTGCGGGGTTTGAATAATCCGCTAAGCAGTCGAATAATCCATGAATTGCCATGCAGCATGTCGATGTCCCAGGAATTAAGCGAGGTTGCCTCCACCTTTACAAGTACTTGCCCTTTTTTTGGAACAGGTCTAGGTACCTCCTTCCATTGAAGCTGATCGGGCGTGCCGTATTGGTAATAACAAATTGCATGCATTCCTCAAGTTGATAAAACATGCCAAAGAATGCAAGAAGGTGCTGAATGCCTTCAAAACAAAACCGCCTAATTCTTCACCACCTCCGTACCATCCGGGTATTTGGCAAATCGGCTTTTTGTACGCGGGTGCACATGTTCATGACTCGGCCAGGGCCAGCCGCCAAATTCGGTTTGTTGGTATTCGGCATAGGCTTGTTGTATTTCCGCTTGCGAGTTCATCACAAAGGGCCCGTATTGCACGACCGGCTCGCCAATGGGTTTACCTTGAAGCAACAGGAAGAGCCCCGGTTCATCGCCATTAATTAGCGTTATTGCTACATCGGGTTTCAGCTCAAATGCCTGGTGCGTATTGAATGTCTTGTCTGCCAGTTGAATGGAAGTGCCACCATAAAAATAAAGAGACCTGTTTACCGAAACAGATGCAGTGGGCAGTGTCCAGGATGCACCCGGTTCCATCTTGATGGTCCAGATCGCCACTTCATTTGTTGGATTGGCAGCCCACGAATCCGGGGCAGGTTGCGGAGCGTGAACGTTGTCAATAACACCTGCCACTATGTTAACGATGGATTTTTTGTTATTAACATCTGTATGCGTAAACGTGGGAATGCTCTCGCTCCACAACATGGCGAAGTGTGGACTGGCCATTTTTTTATGGCGAGGCAAATTGAGCCAGATCTGAAAGAGTTCTAGCGGATTGTCTTGTTCCTGATTAATCAATGGAAACATTTCGCAATGTTGTACACCTTTTCCGGCCGTCATCCACTGCACATCGCCAAAGCCAAAGCGACCTGCAGCTCCGAGTGAATCGGAATGATCAACCAGACCCTTCGTAACAATTGTCACAGTTTCAAACCCGCGATGGGGGTGGGCTGGAAAGCCCGGCACGTGTTCGCCATGGTACATGCGCCACGGTTGGTTGGGAGCAAAGTCCTGACCAATTGAACGACCTGCCAGGGAGGCAGCCGGTCCCATTTTCTCGTTTCCTTTAGGATAATAATCTTCGTGGTGGACACAGAATAAAAAAGGGTCTTGAGTTTGCCACGGAAAACCGAGTGGTTTAATTGACTTTATCGCGCTCATAGTAAACGGTTATCTTCTCTAACCAAGAAGTTAATTGAAAAGTTTTTGGACATCGAAAACAAGACGAGCCTCCTTCTTTGTGGATACAGCTTTATGCTCTCAATGTTTTTCTATTTTTCTAAAAATGTCTGAAGGCACCAGTACCAACAGCTTGGATCCTGACTCAAATTGGATCTTCGCCAGAATATCTTTTGTTTTATGATTGATGGTGAGAATTTCTCCCATTCCATAGTTCATGTGAAAAAAGGAATCACCCACTTTCAGTTTGTCAATCTGAGGCTGGGTAAGAGGTTCGCCTACATAATCCGGCAACGGTGAAATGAAAGGCAAATGACTTTTCTTTTCCGGTTCCTCAAGAGGAATTGGTACGAATTCCGGAGCAGGTACTTCCGATTGAGCAGACGAAATATTCAATCGATTCAGCAACTCATACGCGACTGGTTTAGTGGCCAGTGTTTTTTTCAAGGCCTCCCCTAATACTTCCACCTCAGTTTGCACGGTATCAATGCGGAGGGATTCATCGTATTCAACGATCTCAAATTCTGGAATATTGGCGGTGGCGTTTGTTTTAATGTCTTTAATTAAAACTACTGGCAGATTCAGTGCATGCCGGATGGCAAACCCATACAGGGCATGCGGGTCGTTCGAACTTAAATCGCAGAGAACGATATCACTCTCAATCATGGTTTGCACAATTCCCAAGGGGGACTCGTTCATCGTAGGTTCGCCCACCTGAATGGGCGTGACTCCTGCCATTCGGCAGGCAGGTACAAGTATGTATTGATAAACCCGACCGAAGTGACCTTTTGCATATCCTTCAGGCTCCGAGCCTGGCAGGATAATAAAGCATTTCTTTTCCATACGTTGCCAATTAAATGCCCTGCAAAAGTAGTTTAAAAATCAGTCTAAGAGTATACTTAATGTGGTGTTAGTACGGCCATGCAATTAAGAATTGTTCGGATGGAGTACATCCTAGATCTAGTCTGCTTCTCCGGTTTTTTAGTAAATTCAATTCTTAATTGACACTTAACCCCAATCCCATGACTACCTCAAAACCTGCCACCTGGTTCTGGATTGTTAGCGGTATTGCCCTACTCTGGAATCTCCTGGGTGTTATGGCCTACATGGCCCAGGTAACCATGAGTCCTGAAGCCTTGCATGCATTGCCTGAAAATGAACGAACACTGATTGAGACTACACCTTCATGGGCTACCGGGGCTTTTGCGGTGGCCGTTTGGGGTGGCACATTGGGTGCCTTGTTATTGTTATTGCGTAGAACGGTTGCTACCCCTATCCTCATCGTTTCTTTAGTAGGCGTTGTCGTTCAGATGATTCACGCCTTTTTTATTTCCAATTCGATTGAAGTTTACGGTCCAGGAGGAATGGCTATGCCGGCTATGGTCATGATCTTTGCCATCTTTCTCATATGGTTTTCCCGCAGGGCAACAGCCAGTGGTTGGATGCGATAAACACATTGCCATGAATAGAATCATTATCGTCTGCCTGTTGTTTATCTCCTTCAAAGGAACCACGCAACCGAAACCCTTTCGCATTGGCATAGCAGGCCTCACGCATTCGCATGTTCACTGGATTCTGGGTCGGGCTAAAACCGGAGATCTTGAAATTGTTGGGATTGCCGAGCCAAACCGGGCATTGGCTGAACGCTTCTTAAAGCAATACAACCTTCCCATGTCGTTGGTATATCCCTCGTTGGTGGAAATGTTGAACAAGACCTCACCGGAAGCGGTAACGGCATTTAGCAGTATTGAAGAGCACCTCGAAGTGGTGCGCGTCTGTGCCCCCCGCAAAATCCATGTCATGGTGGAGAAACCATTGGCTGTAAGCTTGGAGCAGGCAAAAGAAATGGAGGCTCTTGCCACCCGCCATGGTATTATTCTGCTTACGAATTATGAAACAACCTGGTATGGCAGCAATGAAGCTGCGGTTGAGAAACTAAAAGGCATGGGCCACATTCGCAAAATAGTTGTGCACGATGGTCATCAGGGCCCGAAAGAGATTGGTGTGAACGCGGAATTTTTGGAATGGCTCACAGACCCAGTAAAGAATGGGGGCGGAGCCATTACGGATTTTGGATGTTACGGAGCCAACCTGATCACCTGGTTGTTGAAGGGGGAGCGACCCATTTCTGTGTTTGCCCTTACGCAACAATTGAAGCCGGAAGTATACCCGAATGTGGATGATGAAGCGACTATTGTAGTTGAATACGCTCACGCGCAAGGGATCATTCAGGCTTCATGGAATTGGCCGTACAGCAGGAAGGACATGGAAGTGTATGCAACAACCGGGTCCGTGTTTGCTGATCGTGATGGTATTAAAGTCAAGTCCGATCCGAATGCAGAGGCACAGTTTATCCGAACGGCTGCACCCGCTGCACCCCGTCACGATCCATTTGCTTTGTTCGCTGCGGTTGTGAGAAAAGAAATGGAACTATCCAAGGTGGATCTGTCTTCCCTGGATAACAATATGATCGTGATGGAGATACTCGAAGCCGCCAAACAATCAGCCCGTGAAGGCAGGCGGGTAAAGTTGCAGTGATGACGAAATGCCTATCATCTCTGTCCTACCCAGTATTTACAAACCCGTCAATTTAGAACCCATCAAAATTAGGCTACCAATTGTTTGGTATAGCTTTCGGGAGTATTTTTGAATCACTGCTTATTCCTTAATGATATGAAATGGTTTCTTGATCTCTTCTCCAGTTCGCTGGGAAGAAAAGTATTGATGGCCTTAACCGGTTTGTTTCTCATTCTGTTCCTGGTTGTGCACCTGGCCGGAAACTTGCAACTCCTTAAAGATGATGGGGGTGAGGCTTTCAATATCTACGCTAAGTTCATGACTACCAACCCCCTCATTAAAACAATCTCTTACGTCAACTACACCTTTATCTTGTTGCACGTTTTAATAGCCATCTACTTATCGCGTAAGAACCGTGCGGCCCGCGGCAGCCGGGGGTATGCCATTTCTGGCAAATCTTCAACCTGGTCTTCCCGCAACATGGGTATCCTTGGGTTTTTGCTGCTCGTCTTTATTGTTGTTCACATGAAAGACTTTTGGGCGCAGATGCATTGGGGCGGTATTCCTACCGCTATGTATGATGGGGTGGAGGTGAAAGATCTTTACTCCATTGTCTCGCTTGCTTTTTCACAAGCCTGGTATGTTGGGTTGTATGTGTTTTGTATGATTGGCTTGGCGTTCCACCTTTGGCATGGATTTGCCAGCGCCTTTCAAACGCTCGGCCTAAACCATCTCAAGTACAATCCTGTTATAAACTTTGTCGGAAAAGCATTTGCCATCATAGTACCTGCAGCATTTGCCTTGATTCCGATCTGGATGTTTCTTGTTTAATCTTTTCTTGTTAAGAATTAAAATCTTTAATCATAGGTCATGAAGCTCGATTCGAAAATTCCGGAAGGCCCAATAGGAGAGAAATGGACGAAGCATAAGTTCAATCTGAAGCTGGTTAACCCGTCTAACAAGCGAAAGTACGACATTATTATTGTGGGCACGGGGCTGGCAGGGGCTTCTGCCGCAGCCTCACTGGGTGAGCTTGGGTATAACGTAAAGGCATTTACCTATCACGATAGTCCGCGCAGGGCGCACAGCATTGCAGCGCAAGGCGGGATTAACGCGGCCAAGAACTATCAGAACGATGGTGATAGCGTTTACCGGTTATTTTATGATACGATCAAGGGTGGTGACTACCGTGCCCGCGAAGGCAACGTGCATCGCTTGGCAGAAGTGAGCGTAAACATCATTGATCAATGTGTAGCCCAGGGAGTTCCATTTGCCCGGGAGTATGGCGGGTTGTTGGCGAACCGATCCTTTGGGGGTGCCCAGGTGTCACGCACCTTTTATGCGCGCGGTCAAACGGGCCAGCAATTATTGTTAGGTGCGTACAGTGCCCTTAACCGGCAAATCGCAAATGGGAAGGTGAAGATGTACACCCGTACGGAAATGCTCGATGTGATCGTGGTGGATGGCAAGGCCCGGGGTATCATTACCCGCGATTTAGTAACTGGCAAGATTGAAGCCCACAGTGCCCATGCCGTGTTGCTCTGCACCGGTGGTTATTCCAATGTTTTTTACCTGTCTACGAGCGCAAAAGCCTGCAATGCTTCGGCTGTCTGGAGAGCGCATAAAAAGGGAGCTTTCTTTGGCAACCCTTGCTTCACGCAGATTCACCCAACCTGCATTCCGGTCTCGGGCGATCATCAATCAAAACTAACGTTGATGTCGGAGTCGTTGCGGAACGATGGACGTGTGTGGGTGCCTAAGAAAGCCATGAAAGGGTTGAAGGCAAGTGATGCAGCCAATATTAAAGAGGAAGATCGCGATTACTTTCTGGAGCGGAGATATCCTTCATTCGGAAATCTGGTGCCCCGCGATGTGGCTTCACGCAATGCCAAGAATGTTTGTGACGAAGGCCGCGGAGTTGGCCCTACCGGGCTGGCCGTTTTCATGGATTTCTCGGATGCGATTAAACGCGATGGTCGTTCCGTCATTGAATCCAAGTATGGCAACCTGTTCGACATGTACAAACAGATTACCGGTGACAACCCTTACGAAGTACCGATGATGATCTTCCCGGCTGTGCACTATACCATGGGCGGACTGTGGGTTGACTATAATTTAATGACCACGGTTCCCGGATTGTATTGTTTGGGCGAGGCCAATTTCTCCGACCATGGGGCCAACCGACTTGGCGCCAGTGCGCTCATGCAGGGCTTAGCCGATGGGTACTTTGTAATTCCTTATACCATTGGCGATTACCTTGCCTCCCTGGGCTGGAAAGCAAAGATCGGCACCGATCACCCGGCTTTTAAAGAGGGAATGGAAAAAGTGAAAGCCAGTGTTGACCGCCTCCTGAACATTAAGGGTAAGAAAACTGTGGATGAATTCCACAGGCAGCTGGGTTTAATCATGTGGGAGTATTGCGGTATGTCGCGCAATGAAGCCGGCCTGAAAAAAGCGAAGAAATTAATACAGGATCTGCGGGCCGAATTCTGGACCAATGTAAGTGTGTTGGGTTCGGACACAGAGTTGAACCAGGAATTAGAGAAAGCGGGTCGCGTGGCTGACTTTCTGGAATTGGGCGAACTGATGATTGACGATGCCTTGAACCGCAGCGAATCGTGTGGGGGTCACTTCCGTGAAGAATCAGCCACGGAAGATGGTGAGGCGAAACGAAACGATGACCTCTTTGCCTATGTGGCGGCCTGGGAATTTACGGGCGACAACCAGCCGGAGAACCTGCATAAGGAAGATCTCCGTTTCGAAAATGTGAAGTTAACTCAACGAAGCTATAAGTAATTATGAAGATCACTCTGAAAATCTGGAGGCAGAAAAGCAAGACAACGAAAGGTGAATTCAAGATCTATCAGTTAGGTCATGTTTCTCCCGATATGTCATTCCTGGAAATGCTCGATGTGTTGAATCAGGACCTCATCAAGAAGGGTGAGGAGCCAGTTACTTTTGACCATGATTGCCGTGAAGGTATTTGTGGCGTGTGCAGCCTGTATATCAATGGCCGGCCACACGGGCCGTTGCAAACTACCACCTGTCAATTGCACATGCGTACCTTCAAAGATGGTGAAACCATCACGATTGAGCCTTGGCGGGCGCAGGCATTTCCAATCATTAAAGATTTGATGGTGGACAGGTCCGCTTTTGACCGCATTCAGCAAGCCGGTGGGTTCATCAGTATCAACACGGGTGGTGCTCCGGATGCAAATGAAATACCCGTACCAAAAAAGATTGCCGATGAAGCCATGGACGCAGCACAATGTATCGGTTGTGGGGCTTGTGTTGCAGCGTGCAAGAATGCTTCCGCCATGTTATTTGTCAGTGCAAAAGTTTCGCAGTTGGCATTATTGCCCCAAGGCCAACCAGAGCGAAAAGAACGCGTTGAAAAAATGGTAGCCCAAATGGATGCTGAAGGATTTGGTGCCTGTACCAACACCTATGCGTGCGAAGCTGAGTGTCCGAAGGGTATTAAGATTACTCACATTGCCCGCATGAACCGCGAATATTTTACCGCCATGTTAAGCTCGTATCAGATCGAAGCGAAGGCAGGCGGTGATTAAGAGGAGTTCGGCTTAGTATTTAAAGACTTCCTGACGGTAGTTGCTTTTGCAGGTTCCGACCCCCACACGGCCGGATTGCAAGGCCTTCGTGACGGACCGCCCGATATTTCCACCGGCTAAAATAATGTCTTGTTCAGGACCAACAGCGGAAAGGTGTACTTTAATACATGCTTCCAAATCAATCATATCCCAATAGGTAAGAGGCGTTTCATCGGCTAATTGGGATACAATTGTTTCACTGGTGCCCGTTCGTGCATCAACCGGGTTGAGAAGTGCGGCAACATCTGCCCCTGCGGTGGCAATATCTCCCAAGTGCAGGTGTACGGGTAACTTAGCTTCGCCACGGGTACCGGTTAATGTAACTTGCACGGTTGAATGGCCATCCTTTCTTTCTTTGATCACCACCGTTCCTGAGGTGGCATAAGCCGACCCTGGCTGTAAATAATACGTTACCTCATTCCCCGTAAATTCGCTGGTTGTCTCCGTTTCCTGGCAGGCCACTACCACCAGACCCATCATCAGTAATCCCAAAAATTGTTTCATGCCCACGTGGTTATACGGATTAAATTTATTCAATTTCTACAAAAGTACCCCTGTCAAATACCATAAAATCCACGAGTTCCTCGATTTGGCACAGATATGGTTTATATTCGTGGTAACGAAACCATGTTTATTTTAATTCTGTGAAACGGCTTTTATTTCTCTTGGTTATCCTGGGTGGCTGTAGTCCCTCGGTTACCAATTCCTCTCTGAAAACGGACTTGCAAAATCCCCGGCCCGAATGGCTCACCGCCAAACCGGTATCGCCTTCTTATTATATCGGCATTGGGCATGGTGTTAAGGATGGATCCAATAACTATATCCAGATGGCAAAGAAGAGTGCGTTGGAGGACCTTGTTTCGGAAATAAAAGTAAACATCTCGTCCACCTCAGTCTTAAGCCAGATTGATATTAATAAGGAGTTTCAGGAAAAATATGAGCAAATCATCCAGACCACAGTGGCGGATGAACTGGAAGAATTTGAGCAAGTAGACGCCTGGGAAGATGACCGCAACTATTGGGTGTACTACCGGCTCTCGAAACAACGGTATAAGGAGATCAAGGATCAACAAAAGCGGGATGCCATAGCCTTGGGTCTGGATTTTTTTACCAAGGCCAAAGAATCTGAGCGGAAAGGGGAGACTGTACTATCCCTCGGTTTTTACTACCAGGGTTTCCGGGCAATTGAAAAGTACCTGGATGAACCCATTCGCCTCGAGTTTGAAGGCAAGGAAATCCTGTTAACCAATGAGATCATCGCCAACATGCAGTTGCTCCTTGATAAGATGGAGTTAACCGTTGACCCGAATCAGATTATGCTCAACCGCAGGGTGGCCCAAAATAATCTTATGGTACTGGCAAAAGTGGTAGATAAGACATCGCGTAGGGCTATTACGGATTTACCCCTTGTTGCTGCTTTTGAGAAAGGAGCGGGTGATGTGTTTCCCACCTACAAAACGGATGGATCGGGCCAGGCGCGCATCCTCCTAACCAAGATCAGCTCGCGAGATGTGGAACAAACAGTAGGAGTGAAAGTAGACATCCTGAGTTTTTCTGGTACCAATGGTTCGGATATCTACACATTGGTAGCCCAAAAAATGGTGGTTCCTAAAGCCACTGTTCTTATGAAAGTGCAACGTCCGTTGGTTTATGTAAGCGCTGTTGAAAAAAGTCTGGGCGTAGACAAATCCAATCAACAAATCACGAATCGCATAAAAAATTACCTGGTGAACTCGGGATTTGAATTTACAGAAGATATCAATAAAGCAGAACTTGCATTAGACATTAATGCGAATTCGGAGAAGGGTGCCGTTTCGGGGAGCATTTACATTACGTATGTTACTGCGTTGATTCGGGTATCAACGGCCAGGGACAATAAGGAAATCTATGCCACCACACTTGACCGGATTAAAGGGTTCAGTCTCGACTTTGAACGCTCCAGCCAGGAAGCTTATAACAAATCGCTGGAGGTGCTGGAGAAAGAGAAATTGCCGGAACTGTTAAACGCGATTTTGCAATAAAATATGCCTTTTTTGAATATAAATAAGGCTTTTTGTTTAGTAAATTGTCTTCGCATTAAAGTGGCCTGTTAATTGCATTATTGTAAATTGCATAACCAAATTTGAAATTGATATGAAAAAGTTAAACTATGTCTCTCTCCTTGTACTGGTTGCTGCAGCCCTCATTGTTGGCTGTAAGGGTAAGGAAAAAATTCCTGCTGGTGAAAAGGAAGTAGTCGTGCCTTGCTCCGGTCCGGATTACTTCACCACCGCCAAATTCTTCCGCTCCAATTCCATTGGCGAAAGCCAGGATCAGGTGACTTCCAAGAAGAAAGCACTAACCAATGCCCGCAACGAATTAGCGCAAGCAATCAATACTACGGTGAAAACGGTAACGGATAATTACGTTAACTCCCGTGAAATGAATAACCGGGAAGAAGTAGAGGAGCGTTTTGAGAGTCTGAACCGCGAAGTGGTGGACCAAAGTTTATCAGGAATCCGCACCTTATGCGAAAAACTGGTAAAAACTGATCAAGGTACCTACAAAACCTACGTTGCCATTGAGCTTTCTGCTGATGAATTAGTATCTAAGTACAACGAGCGCCTTTCCAAGGATGAGCGTCTCAAGATCGATTACGACTATGAGAAGTTCAAGGAAACCTTCGACAAGGAAATGGAAAAAATGGGTAACAATTAACCCTTACAACCATCCATATAAAAATCCCGATCCTTCGATCGGGATTTTTTTTGCCCTTATTAATTTTGATGAATGGCTGGATATTCAAATACGCCACTTCAGAAGAAGCTAGGCATCAAGCCTGGATTCAAGATCCTGATTTCTGGAGAGCCGGAAGAGTATTGGGATTGGATCAGCCCTTTGCCAAACGATATCAGGGTAGTAAAATCAGCCAAGAGCGGGCTTGATTTCATTCATATTTTTACTTCGGTTAACCAAGCATTTGAGAAAGAGTTTCTCCACGTTAAACCGTATCTGAAGAATAACGGTATGATTTGGATTTCTTGGCCTAAAAAATCTTCAAATGTTCCTACCGATTTGAATGAAAATGGAATTCGGGCATTTGGATTAGCGCTCGGAATGGTTGATGTTAAAGTTTGTGCTGTGAGTGAAATCTGGTCGGGTTTAAAGTTTGTTTATCGTGTCAAGGATCGCTAAAAGGATTCGGCAAAATCCATGACACAATTGATTTGATAGGTTTTGTGGGGTTCTATTGCTATGCCCACCCATTTGTATCTGGGTTCCAGAATATTCTTTCGATGCCCTAAGGACTTAATGCCATCGTCAATCAGCAACGACATCACAATGTCCAACGCCTGATCATATCCATAGGAGCAATTCTCGGCAATCATCCCTTTGGCTTTTGAATGGTTACGAACCCGCTCATGAAAAGGAGTACCATTGGAACTATTGTGACCTGTTATGCCTTTCTTACCCATATCCATGGCATGGATGCGTGCCACCTCGGTCAAAGGTTTTGAGAGCTGAAGTGCTTGCATAGTTTGCGTAGCCTTCAACTCCTTAACCAGCGATTTGGCATAACTATTCCTGGTCAGTTGGTGTTTGTCCAGATAGGGTTCTACCTGTTCTTTCAAAAACTGTTGGGGTCGCGTACGAACTTGATTCAATAACGTTAAGACAGCCGGTTCTGTTGACTGTGAATAGCCTACACACGGAATCAGAAAGTAGAGTAAAGTAAATCGCAGCATCATTTGGAAATAACGGACCCGAGGTTAGAATTATTTTATGCCCAATTTTTTTTGAATGTCCTCCAGGGATACGCCTTTGGTTTCGGGGAAACTGGTGAGAATCCAGATCAGTTCCAGTGTCATCATCGCGGCAAAGAAAGCGAAGATCATCCACGGGGTGTCTTTCAGAATTCCTTCCTTACCATCCAGGAATACCGGCATTAACAACGTAATTAAGGCGGCAAATACCCAATGCACACTGGCTCCAAACGATTGCCCTAATGCCCGAGATTTATTAGGAAAAATTTCAGCAATAAACACCCAAATCACAGCCCCTTGGCCGACCGCATGGGCTGCAATGAACATCAGTAAAAAGCTCATTAGAAAGATGGCCCCGGAGCTGGCATAAAATGCATAAGCGACCATTGATAAACTAACAATATACCCAATGGCCCCGAACAACAGTAGGTTTTTACGGCCGGTACGATCAATCAGATACAAGCCTACGAAGGTAAAAACGAGGTTGATACCACCGATGGCTATGGAGTTGAATAACGACTCTTGCGTTGCCAGGCCGGCACGCTCCAGGATTTCGGGTGCGTAGTAGAGAATAAAATTGATGCCCGACAATTGATTGAAGAATGCGATAAAGAAAGCAAGCAGAATGGGTTTCATTAACCTCCTGCTGAAGAACGAACTTATGGTATCGCTTTCGGCTGTGTGTTTGTTTGCTTCGAGGATGATGTTCACTTCGGCTTCTGGATTGGGCTCCCCTAAATCCGCCAGAATTTTCCGGGCACTCACAAGGTCGTTCTTACGGGAGATGAGCCACCGTGGACTTTCCGGAATCCGTAGCACCATGATTGTGTAAATGATAGCAGGAATGGCTTCCACCCCCAACATCCAACGCCAGTCATTCGAACCGCCCACCCCTATTAAGAAGTAGTTGGAAAGAAATGCAATCAGAATTCCGAACACAACATTGAACTGGTACATGGCAACCAGCCGGCCACGTATCGAGGTAGTTGAGATCTCAGCGATGTACGTAGGCGCTACCACGGAGGACACACCCACGCCAAGACCACCGATAAAGCGAAAAAATGAAAAGGAGTATGGATCGGGCGCCACCGCTGAACCAATGGCACTTACCGTGTAAAGTACACCAATCCAAAATAAGACCTTTTTACGACCTAATTTTTCAGTAGGGGCTCCGCCAAACAAGGCGCCTATGACAGTTCCCCACAGCGCCATAGACATAATGAAAAAGCCATGAAACCAGGGAGAGAGGTTCCATAATTGCTTAATGGGCAGGTTAGCACCTGAAATCACAACCGTATCGAAGCCAAACAGGAAGCCCGCCATGGCCGCAACAATGGAGTTCAGGAACGTGTATTGTCGGGTTGTCATGAATGGTTGAGGGTTAGGTTGGTTTATTACTTCCAGTTGGCCGGATCCAATCGCCATGACTTTACATAAATCAACTGAGTTTCATCGAGAAAATTTTGCTTCAAGGCCACCTCCAGCATGTGATTGAAGTCACTTAAGCAGAATAACTGAATTTTGGCTTCGGCAAAATTTTCGGCCGCAGTTTCAAAGCCATACGTAAAGATAGCAGCCATGCCAATTACTTTACCACCGGCCTCAGTCATTGCCTGTGCTGCCTTCAGGGAACTTCCTCCCGTAGAAATCAGGTCCTCGACTAATACCACCTTGGTACCCTTGTCCACTTTGCCTTCAATCAGGTTTCCCATACCATGGTCCTTGGGTTTAGGCCTTACATATACAAAGGGCAGCCCCAGCATATCGGCCACCAGAGCTCCTTGCGGAATGCCGGCCGTAGCGACTCCCGCAATGCACTCCACTTCCGGGAAATTACTTTGGATACCCGTTGCCAGTTTCTCTTTAATGAAAGTTCGAATAGCCGGGTAGGAGAGTGCCAAACGGTTGTCGCAATAGATAGGCGACTTCCAGCCCGAACTCCAGGTAAAGGGTTGTTTGTAATTCAACTTGATTGCCCCGATTTCAAGCAACCGCGATGCAACGGAAGCAGCAGTTTCAGGAAGAACTTTCACATAACTCATACCTGCAATTTATCAGGAATGAGACCCCAAGCCAACATCATCAGCCGAATAAATACGCTGATTTTTCGGACCCTATGAAGGGAAAGACCCATTTTAATTTAGCCGGGGGTTGATTGATTGCGAATAATTTATGTTTTTGCGGTATGAACCTCGCCTGTTGGACATGAATCTCTTTGTAAATGACATTCCAATCCGGATTCTGCACACAGACGAAATGCCACCCCACGGGCATGTGAACTTTGAAATCGATGCCTCCGCTGAAGCAATTACAAAAGCAAAGCTTTTTCATCACGTTTGGATTCACCAGGTAGGTGTTCAGGACATGGATTTGATCCTGGATCTGATCAACTCGAAGGTGCCTACGAATCTTTTTTCACTCTATGTTTCGGTAAAGGATTACGATGCCTTAAAGGTTTTTTTGATGAGCAAGTTCAAGGTGATCAAAGCAGCCGGTGGATTGATCAAAAAGAAAGATAAATTCCTGATGATTTACCGGATGAAGAAGTGGGACCTGCCCAAAGGCAAGAAGGAGTCGGGGGAGCGCTACAAAGAAACTGCGGTACGCGAAGTGGAAGAAGAGTGCAATATTTCAGTTAAACTAGGGAAAAAGATCTGCACCACCTGGCATACTTATACGATGAATAAAAACAGCATGCTCAAGAAGACGAGGTGGTATGAGATGGAGGTAGTCGATGATTCGCGTATTAAGCCCAGCCTGGAGGAAGACATCGAAGAAATTCGATGGATGACGCAGAAGGAAGTTTACCATGCGCTCGAGAATTCCTACAAGTCCATCCGGTTTGTATTTGAAGAATACTATAACCGGAAAGAGAAAATTTCGTGAAGAGATTAAAGTTTATACGGGATCATGGAGGAGACATCCCCTTTATAGCGATGCACTTCCCGAATGATGGATGAACTGATGGCAGCAAAAGCCGGGGATGTAATCAGAAAAACAGATTCCAGTTCAGGGTTTAGGTTTCGGTTTACCTGCGAGATGCTGTTTTCATATTCAAAGTCAGTGGTATTGCGCAACCCTCGCAATAAATAGCGGGCCTTATTTCGTTTTGCGAACTCAGCGGTCAGTTCCGAGAAGGTCTGTACGGAAATACTCGGTTGATTTTTAAATGTCTCCTTAATCTTTTCCACCATGAATTCGACCGGAAAATAGCGTTGACTCTTACCGCTATTATATCCGATGGCCACAATGATGTCGTCAAATAAGGTTAATCCTCGCAGTACGATATCCTCATGGCCCTTGGTGAAAGGATCGAATGAGCCCGGAAAAATTGCAATTCTTTTCATGGAACAGGGTGGAGGAGATGAATGGAGTAGAGATCCAGGAAATGATGTTCCTGAACTTCGTCAAAGAGGTATCCAAACGTAAGCACTGATGGCCGGCCACCGAACTTTACATTGCGCACGTACTTGATAAATTCCTGGTAATGGGGCGAATTTTTTCCAATGTATCCCCATAGGATTACCTCACTGGTATTTTGGTCCATGGCGAGGCTTTTCAAAACCAGCATGATGTACTTTACATAATCTGAGAATTGCTTGATTAGGAATTGATTATAGTAGATCAGCTTGCCTTGTTCCACATACAGGATATGAAGTTTAAACCGATCGACATAGATGTAGAGCGGTTTTCGGGTGCTGTTTTTGGCAGCCTCCAGTACACCTTCAATTAAGGCGGCTGACTGATGAACTATGTACAAATGCGTGTTCTTGTACAACTCAAGCAGCCATGCGTGCAAGTCTTTTTGTATAGCAAAAACGGTTGTTACCAGAAGGCTGGCTTGCTTACAGATGAGAATATCTTCGCGGGTGGAGTCTAGATGAGCATTGAATTGCAGATATTCGGCAGCAGCCTCGGCAACAAACAAGGGAGCAGGTACTTGAACAAACTTCGTGTTCTTAATCGAAACGCGGACGTCCTTCCAGAAACCCGCCTGTAAAACAGGATGGGAATCAAATAAAACCTTGATCTGTGCTAATAATTCCTCGTGTGAGTTCAGATCGCCCAGCACATAGTCTTCGAAAAATAAAATCCGGTTATCTGTGGAATCAATAACCGCAACCTGAAAGTCTCTGACACCCAATTGTACGAGGAGGTGATACTGATGAAGATTTTCCTCATCGAATCGATCATCCTTGATCTTCTTGATCAGCTTAAAGCCCTGCGCAGTGGATTGCAAAACAAGTTGTTATTCCCAATTTCCAGACGTTGAAACATCAATACGCGAACCAAAATGAAGCGGCTTGCGGTTTTTTGCCTCGTTACTTTCTTTGCGGATAGGGTTGATCGGCTTTGGATCTCTGACTTCAATCACCTGAACTTTTACTCCTGCCTTGTCAACCATGCCCACAAATACTTCGAATTTTAATCCGGGCTGACCGGGTACATCGCCCAGCGTACTTAAATCGGTGTTTGGATTAAAAACATAATCCGTAAGTGTCATCAATGTCTGACCTTTCTTCACCTCTTCGCCCGTGGCGATAGTTTCAAGCTTTGTAATGGTTCCCTGGTCCGACAAAGGCGGTTGCTTCACTGTTTCTCCTACTTTTATTGAATAAGGTTTTTGATTTTTTATTACCTGATCACCTTCTTTTACCTTAAAACCCATAAAAATGCCATTATCAGGAGCATTGACGGTATATATTTTCTTGAAGATGCGTTCTTTAGCCGGAATAAAACCCAACGTGTCAATAAACACTTTCACCTCCTCAACACCGTATGATTTTTGGGTAATTTCCTCTCTGCGCTGTATAATCGGTACCTGGCCATTTTGGATAAAATCGGCCAACGAATCCCAATTCGCTGTATATCTTCTATTTACGCTTTGAAACACAATTTCAGCCTCGCGGATCAATTTCAGTTTTTCAATGATAGCAGCTTCCGTTGTTGTAATAGCTTCACGCTCTTCGATTGTACCCTGCACGCTTCTGTAAAGCTTGTAGGCAAGAAAAATACTGGCAATTAGAAGAACTCCGGTTAGGATTTTAGTCAAGTTCATCGGGTTAACAGGTTTAGCTTGCAATTATAAAGATTTTATGGCGTTTAAAGCAACCAATCATAACTTAAAATAGCCCCTTAAATCGACAATTTTGGCTGGATTTTGGACTATTTTGAAAATGCCATGGAGTTCCTCTTCGGGCATTGCTTTAATTTCCACCCGCGAGAAATATTTCAATCCCGAAATGATTTGATGGTTGCCCATTTCCGGGTCTCGCCCGAGTTTCAACGAGCCACCTGCGACCTCCACCTGAAAGAATAGTTCAATGGCATGGAGCGGGTTCCTGATCAGTTCGCAAGAAAACAAAAAGTCTTTGATCGTTACTTGCAATCCGGTTTCCTCTTCAAATTCACGCAGTATGCATTGTTGAGCAGTTTCATTGAACTGAATGCCACCACCCGGAGGCGCCCAGAAGTTACCGGGTACAACGCCCTGGTGGTTTGCCAATAGAATTTTATCTGCCTGTAAACAAATACCACAGGCACGAACCCGAACTTGATTTCCAAAATGCGTATGAACCGGGTTGTTCATTCGGGGTTTATCATATTTACGAACTTGTTAGAATCATAAACCATCGGTAAACCTTTACATTTGTAATTAAGTGTAAAGATACAGAATGCCATGAAGTGGACGGTTGGATTACTTTGTTTGATTTCCGGATGCCTGTTGGCGCAAGGGCAGGTCACACCCAAGGGGGCAATGATCAGTTGGGAAACAGCCCGGCATGACTTTGGAGATATTGTTCAAGGTGAAAAGGTAGAACACACCTTCACCTTCACCAACACTGGTGATCAGCCTTTGGTTATTACCAATGTGGAAGTCACCTGTGGTTGTACCACTCCGAAAGGCTGGCCGCGTGACCCCATTATGCCGGGGCATAATGGTGAGCTAACGGTTGCTTTTGATAGCACCGGTAAAATCGGAAGACAAAATAAAGTAGTTACGATAACCTCCAACGCAACGGGCACCATCAATCAGGTGCTGATTATCATTAATGTTCTCGAGAAGAACCTTCCGGATAATTAATTCTTTTCAAATGCAGCGTAGAGTAATACAGCCCATCCTGCCAAAAGGAATAGTCCGCCTACCGGGGTAATCATGGCGATTGGAGTATAATTGGTTATGGCCAGGATATACAAACTTCCGCTGAACAGGATCATCCCTGTTACGATGAATACCAGACTTAAAAAAAATCGTTTCGAATGGTTTTGCTTCAATAGCAAGCTGGTACTCAGCAAGACGAGCGTGTGATAGAAATGATAACGGGAAGCTAATTCAAAGGTGTCCAGTCTGTTGTTTTCAGTCAACAGTGACTTTAGGGCATGCGCTCCAAATGCACCGATAGCAACCGCCAGAAATCCTGCCACGGCAGTTAGAATGAGCCCGATGCGGTACTTATTCATGGTTGGCTTTGATTCGCTCCCCAAAAATGGCGGTACCTACCCGCACCAGGGTGCTGCCCGTGGCCAACGCCAGCTTATAATCGGCACTCATGCCCATCGATAATTCCTGCATGTGCATATTGGGGGGTAAGGTTCTGTTTTTTAACTGGTCAAACAGATTCTTTAGCTTTTGAAATTCTGCTCGAATTTGATCTGTGTTATCCGTGAGTGTTGCCATGCCCATTAAACCTTTTATTTCAACATTCGGATACAATTGATCGAGGTTTTTTTCGGCCAGTTGAAGAACTTCGGCCGGATCAAATCCAAATTTGGTTTCTTCCTGAGCAATGTACACTTGCAACAGGCAGGGGATTATGCGGTTGAATTTCTTGCCTTGCTTGTTGATTTCTTCCAGCAACCGAAGTGAGTCTACCGAATGGATTAAGGCAACAAAAGGAGCGATGTACTTCACTTTATTGGTCTGTAAATGACCGATCATGTGCCATTCAACATCGTTGGGTAGCGCACCCTGTTTGGCAGCCATTTCCTGGGCTTTATTTTCTCCAAATAAGCGTTGCCCTGCGGCATAGGCTTCCAGCAGCTTTTCAATGGGTTGGGTCTTGCTCACCGCAATCAGGCGGCAAGAGTTGCCACTTAATTCTGCCTCCAACCCTTTTATATTATTTTTAATCTCCATTTAATAATTTCGCGCGTTCTTACTGTTAACTTATCCGCAGCTACAAAGTTATGGCCCTACTCGGAACCTTACTCAAAAAAGGAATTAAACTTCGCGAAAACCTGGAGCAGGAGTATACCTCACCCTTTGAGCTACAAAAGCGGGAGTTAAAAGAGTTGCTGATCACTGCCAGCCAAACTGAATTTGGGAAGTATTATAATTTTCAGGACATCCTCACCCGGTTCCGCAGAGGACACTATGATTTTTACCAGGCGTTTAAAAGTTCAGTTCCGATTCATGACTACAATAAAATTTATAAAGACTGGTGGCAGTTGGCGTTAAAAGGAGCAAAGAATATTTGTTGGCCTGGCCGAATCAAATATTTCGCCCTCAGCTCAGGAACTTCGGAAGCCTCCTCCAAACATATTCCTGTAACCAAGGAGATGACGAAGGCCATTCAGCGCACCAGCATTCGCCAAATCCTGAGCCTTTCAAAATATGATTTGCCTCCCGAAGTGTTTGAAGCGGGTATCCTCATGATTGGAGGCAGCACCCATTTAAACAGACGGGGAAGTTATTTTGAAGGTGATTTGAGTGGGATTCAGGCTGCCCGCCTGCCCTTTTGGTTTCAGCATTTTTATAAACCCGGTAAAAAGATAGCCTCCAACCGTAACTGGGATACCAAACTCAATGAAATTGTTCATCAGGCAAAAGACTGGAACATCGGCATTGTGGTGGGCGTACCCGCCTGGATTCAAATCCTGTTGGAAAAGATCATTGCTTATCATCAGGTTGAGAACATTCATGAAATCTGGCCGAACCTGTTAATATATGTTCATGGAGGTGTATCGATGGATCCCTATCGGAAAGGATTTGAGAAATTATTGGGCCGGCCGATTTACTACATTGAGACGTACCTTGCCTCTGAAGGATTTATTGCCTACCAGGCGATGCCCAAGCGCAAAACCATGCGGCTGGTATTAAACAATGGTATTTTTTATGAGTTTGTTCCTTTCGATGAAAAAAACTTTTTACCCACTGGCGAAATCAAACCGGAAGCCGAAACGCTGCTGATCGATGAAGTGGAAGAAGGCAAGGAATATGCACTACTCTTATCGACTTGTGCGGGTGCCTGGCGGTATTTGATCGGGGACGTCATCAAATTCGTCTCTCTCGAAGAATCCGAAATTATTATTACCGGCAGAACCAAGCACTTTTTGAGTCTTTGTGGTGAGCACTTATCGGTTGATAACATGAACAAAGCGATTGAACTCGTGTCCAATGAACTGAATGTAACCATTCCTGAGTATACAGTGGCTGGAATACCGCACGGATCCCTCTTTGCACACCATTGGTTTATCGGCACCGATGATCCGGTGAATGCGAACCAATTAAGAGACCGCATTGATTTCCACTTAAAAGTTTTGAATGACGATTATGCCGTGGAACGAAGCGCTGCGTTGAAGGAAGTCTTGGTGGATGTATTGCCTTTGCACAAATTTTACGACTGGATGGAGTCGAAAGGAAAAGTGGGGGGGCAGAATAAGTTTCCCAGAGTGATGAAAAGCACGCAATTGGATGAATGGATTAAGTTCATCGCCTGACCGATGGAGATTCTGTTCAATGGGCTGAAAGTAGGAATTGTATTGGCCTTCCTGATTGGCCCGGTTTTTTTTACGATCATACAAACCAGCGTTGAACGAGGATTTTGGAAGGGCGTGTTAGTTTCACTAGGCGTCTCGCTCAGCGATGTACTCTATGTTGCTGTTTGTTATTTTGGACTGGCGCAAGTTATCAATGAACCAACGTTCCGGTTGTACCTTGCGTATGCCGGGGGCACTATTCTGATTTTGTTTGGAATCTACAACGTCTTCATAAAAAGCCGCAAAAACATGCATCCATCTTTGGATGTAGCCAACGAGAAAAGTAGGTACCGTTATTTTATTAAAGGCTTTATCATCAATGGAATGAGCCCTATGGTTCTGATATTTTGGGTGGGCACCATCAGCGTGGCTTCGTTGGATTTTGGCTATGTACGAGGGTTGGAATTTTTTATCTTTTTTGCAATCGTGCTTGGCACGGTGCTTTCCACAGACATACTAAAAGCATTTTTAGCAGATAAACTACGCACGCTTATTACTCAGCGCCTGCTTATGATCATGAACGTGATTGTTGGGATTTGCCTGATATTCTTTGGAATCCGGCTATTGGTGCTGGCCAATACGTTTGGTGGCTGAATCAGTCCTGCAACACATTGGTAAGGAACGTTGATTTTAGAAGCAGCCAAACTACAAAGCATGCCAATGCCCATTGAAGATAAATGTAGTAATAGTCTGCGGTATCCTTGAAACGGGTTTCCTTGATCTCCGCTTTTTCATATTGATCAATCCGGGCGAATACGCTCTTAAGCGCTTCATTATCGGTAGCCCGGAAAAATTCGCCCGATCCGAGCTCGGCAATCTTTCTCATCGTGGTCTCATCAATGGTATTTTCAACCATGTTTGGTCTGCCAAAATAATCCTTACCAAAAGGCACCATACCTTCTTTGCCTACGATAATTGTATAAATTCTGATGTCATAGGCTGACGCCAACTCAGCTGAGGTAATCGGATCGATGTTGCCGGCTGTATTGTCACCATCACTAAGCAAAATGCAAACTTTGGATTTTGATTCTGACTCCCGCATCCGGTTGGTAACCACCGCCAACGCGGACCCAATCGCGGTTCCCCGTGATTCAATCATATCAAATGAAATATCATTCAGATAGGCATTCAAAAGTTCATAATCTGTAGTGAGTGGCGCTAAGGAAAACGCATCGCCAGAAAAAACTACAATTCCAATCCGGTCCTGCAGGCGACCTTTGATAAAATCGCGGGCTACATCTTTTGCTGCTTCCAGTCGGTTGGGTTGAAAGTCTTCAATTTGCATGGACTGAGAAATATCCACAGCCAACATAATATCAATTCCCTCTGTCCATTGCTCCACTTTCTCGTTTGTTTTTTGCGGTCGGGCCAGGGCCAATAATACCAGAACGATTACAAGGGTTAATAGAAGTTCAGGCAGCAGCCGTATCCAGGTGAGGGGGGAGCCTTTCAAATCACTTTTAACCAAAGCAACGGGTAGCTTTTGATTAAAATAGTGCCGCAAAGCCCACCGCAGAATGAACACGATCGGAACGGCCAGCAACAGATACAGGAATATTAAATTCTCCCACGTAAACCCCTGTAGGGTGGCTGGCGAAAACCAACTCATGGAATACCAGGGATCAATTATTTCATCCATGTTTTACCTCCTCAATCTTTTTGTTGAATCGACTTTGCGTAAAGTCTTTTAACTGATGGAATGAATCCAGGGTAGTCGGGCTCATGCGTCCATACACCATTCGGTCGACTGACTGCAACGCCTGCTTTAAATCTGAACTGTCCCTTTCGAGAATTTCGCGTGACGTGAATTTTGTGTAAGGTAGTGCGGAAAGTTCTTCCATATATTGTTTCCAGAGCGTAACCGAAGATTCGGCCCGTTCCGGAGAGAATTGATTCTTGAGTACCTCCACCGATTTTTCAAACTGATTCAGGAAAGCCTGATGACTTCGATGTAAACGTTTCAAGGTAAAATATTTTCGGATTTTCTTTCCGAAGGCTATCCAACCGATGATTGCCAGGAGAATGGATCCACCGCCAACGATCAAAAGCAATGGATAATTCAGGATCCAGCTTACCGGACTATAAGCCGTATTGGTTTTTAAAGGCAATTGATTGGCCGCTAACGAATCGGGTACAGTTTGCACTAACTCCTTAAAAAAGACAGTGTCCGTTCTCGCCAAGTAGGTAAGGCAGTCTTGCCCCTGGACTCGGAAAACCGGTAAGGTTAATAACTGAAGGCTGTCAATTTCAAATGTGGCCAGTGTATATACCGCACTGTCATAGCTGATACCATTTTGTGTTTTGGTTACAACAAACTGTTTTTTGAGAAATTCAAAAGGTGTGAAGGCGAAGGTAGAATCTGGAAATAGCAATTGATACTGTTGTGGATAGCGGGCCGTCAGAAAATAACGGATGGGTTCACCCAGTTTAACCGTATCACCTTCAAAGCGCCCCGCAACGGAAACTTCCTGTGCCTTGGTGACAAGGAAGGAAACCATGAACAGGACTAAAAGTAATTGACGTTTAGACACTTTTCACCGATTTATTCCTAACCTTAAACAAGCGCAGCAATTTGGGAACATACTCCTCCTCGGTTGAAAGACTAATGAAATTGATCTGGTGCTTGCGGCTGAAGTCAGTTAATTCCTTTTGACGGGCGAAGTGGTGAGATACCAGATTCTCCCGGAAATCTCCAAACGAGGAGTTCACCCAAAGCGTTTTGTTCGATTCTTTGTCCAGCACCGGGATGATGCCCAGTTTTGGTAATTGAGTTTCACGCCTATCGCTCACCTGAATCATGACCAGGTCGTGCTTCCGAGCCAATGACTTTAAGTGATGTTGGTAGCCTTCATCAATAAAATCAGAAATCATTATAATTACACTTCTTCGCTTTATGCTATTCAGGGCAAATGTAATAGCCTTGTTCAGATTGGTTTTGATCGACCGGGGCTGAAGTCGTTCCAGATTGGCAATGATCTCATACGCCTGAGCCATGCCTTTTTTAGGTTTGATAAACTTTTCACGTTCATCCGAATAACAGATTAAACCCACCTGGCTCGACTCTTTTGTACCGGAAAGGGCCAGCACTCCGCAGATCTCCTTCGCAATATCGAATTTGGTTTTGCCCGGAGTGCCAATAAACTGCGAGGCACTGACATCGAGAATGAAAAAGATAGTCTGTTCCTTTTCTTCCCGAAATGTTTTTACAAAGGTACCATGCCCCTTGGCGGAAACGTTCCAATCAATAGTGCGGATGTCATCCCCATATTGATAGGGGCGAACATCATCAAACTCAAGACCAGTACCCTTGAAAATAGAGTGGAAATCACCTTGCATCTGGCTGTTGATGGCCTTGCGTATCTGGATTTCGTACTTCCTAAGCTTTTTCAGCAGCTCTTTCACTCTGGCACTTTTTTGGAGGCCTAAAAATAAGAAATATGACTAATTTCGAAGCCGCTATGAAAAACTGGCCCTTGTTGCATACGATGAGATCGTTTTCCGGTTGTTGGATTGTGTTAATCGGTATTTTGCTAGTCATGTGCCGGCCAGGTAACCAACCCGTGGGGGTACTCCCCCCGGACGAAATGGCCAGGATTATGGTGGAACTTTATCTTGCCGAAGCCCGCCTGACCGACCAGATGATGGAAAGGGATTCGGCCAGGAAGTATTTCTTTCCATTTGAACAAAAATTATTAGAGAAATACGGGCTTCCGGATTCGGTGATTTTGAAATCGTACCAGTATTACGTTGATCATCCAGCGGAATTTGAAAGTATTTATGATTCTGTTATCGACACATTGAGCCTGCGTGAACAAAAAGCCCGTGCCCTGCCTGTTGAGGTTAAGTAATTGACCATGGTTTATCCGGCTGAATTCGAAAGTAAAATTGGTTTTGATCAGATCCGTCAGCGATTGTTGAATTATTGTTTGTGCCCACTTGGCGTGCGGAGGGTGGAGGAGATTGAATTTCGTACAGACTTTGATCTACTGCAAAAGCTACTCCGGCAGAACCTTGAATTTAAACTGATTCTTGAGAAAGATGAAGAGTTTCCTGCAATCAACTTCATTGATCCAGGAGATTACCTGAAAACGGCTGCTATTGAGGATAGTTTTCTGGAGGAAGAGGGATTCCATACGATTTTACTTTCGTTACAAGCGATTCTTGCCTGCAAACAGTTTTTGGCGACCCGAAGCGAAATTTACCCGGAACTATTTTCCCTTTCCCATGTAGTCAACATCCCGAAGAGCGTGGTTCAAGCCATTGAATCGAAATTTGATGACAAAGGTCAAGTTCGCGATAGTGCTAGTGCAGATTTGGGAAGGATTAGGAAGCGACTGCGCGAAGAACAAGGCCGGGTGAAACGCTTGGTGGATCAAATCTTTCGACAGGCGATAGAGCATGGCTGGGTACCGGAAGCGGTTTCAACAACAATTCGCGATGGCCGCTTGGTAATTCCTATCAGTGCGGAACACAAACGCAAATTGCAGGGATTCATTGTTGACGAATCTTCGACCGGACAAACGGTCTATATGGAACCAGCCGAAGTATTGGAGGCAAATAATGAAATCCGGGATTTGCATCATGCAGAGCGAAGAGAAATTGTAAAAATTTTACGCGATCTCACCCGGCTGGTTCGCGAGCATTTGCCGGATCTTATCCCCGCTTATGATTTTTTATCGATCATTGATTTTACCCGGGCGAAGGCCAAGTTCTCATTGGATATTGGAGCTGAGTTACCGGAAGTGAAGCCCTATCCCTATCTCAATTGGATGCAGGCACGGCATCCGCTTCTTTTTTTGAGCTTACGCGGCAAGCGTGAGGTGGTGCCGCTTACCATTGACTTACCCGAGGAGCAATCATTTCTTCTGATCTCAGGTCCTAATGCGGGCGGCAAATCAGTCTGCCTCAAGACAGTAGGGTTGCTTCAATACATGGCGCAATGTGGATTGTTGGTTCCCATGCACGATCGTTCCACCGTTGGCATTTTCAAAAATATTTTTCTGGATATAGGCGATCAGCAATCGTTGGAAAATGATTTAAGTACGTACAGTTCTCACCTGAAGAATATGGCCTACTTTCTGGAGAATGCCAATGAGCAAACGTTGGTGTTGCTGGATGAACTTGGTGCAGGAACCGATCCCAACTTTGGCGGTGGAATTGCAGAGGCAATTTTAGATCAATTATTGAAGCAGGGTACATGGGGGGTTGCCACTACCCACTATTACAACTTGAAGTTGTTTGCCGGCAAACACAGTCGCATTCGCAATGGGGCCATGCAATTTGACAGTAAAAAATTAGAACCCTTGTTCCAATTGGAAATTGGAAAGCCGGGCAGTTCGTTTGCGATTGAGATCGCGCGGAAGACCGGGTTGTCGGATACTACCATTAAGAATGCAGAGGCCATTATTGGAAAGGAACTGACTGGATTGGAATCGTTGATGAAGTCAGTGGCTGATGAAAAGCAAGCTCTGGGAATGCGACTCAGGGAAATTCAGGCCAAAGAAAAGCAGTTATCAGAGTCATTGAAGCGTTATGAAAAGTTGGCAGATGAATTAAGTTCCAAAAAGAAGGAGATTATCGATAAAGCTAAAAACGAAGCTTCACTCTTGTTAAGGGAAACGAACCGTGAAATTGAAAAGACCATTCGCCATATCCGGGAGAACAAGGCTGAAAAGAAGGAAACTAAACGGGTGCGGGAAGGCTTGCAGGGGCTGGTACAAAAAGTGAAACCGGTAGTCAGGGAAGTTATATCCAATGAGAAAATAGCGGTCGGGGATAGTGTTCGTTTGGTAGGTCAGGAAGTAAGCGGTAAAGTTATTTCGATTAAAGATGAAATAGCACTTGTTCAATTCGGTGATTTACGATCACAAATAAAACTCAAGAAACTGGTTCGCAGTGATCAGGTGATTTCGAATCCAACCATTTCCCGGGTTAAATCGCTGGGTGTAGATGTAATCAGTAAGCAAACAACTTTTGTTGGAACACTCGATATTCGGGGTAAGCGCGTGGAAGAGGTGAATGCCCTGGTTGATCAATTTTTAGATAATGCTCTTTTACTGGGACAGGCGGAGGTAAGGATTTTGCACGGGAAAGGGGAAGGTGTGCTTCGAAAAGTAGTTCGGGAACAATTAAAATTAAATAGAGGGGTAGCTTCCTTTGCGGATGAACACGTAGACCGTGGTGGTGATGGAATAACGGTGGTGGTATTGAAGTAAAAAGGTCTGCTTATTCAGCAGACCTTTAATTTTTTATTGGGGTTATAATTATAATCCGAACGTATAAACCCAGGCCCCTTTTACAACCCCGGTTCGGGCGGTATAACCCGTTCCATTAAATGTAAATGATACGGTGAGGGTAGACTCAGTAACGGCATAGGTAACCGGCAACTCATCAGCAGTACCCTTATCCCGAATAATTTGGGTCTCGGGTGCCGTACCAAAATCCCAGGTACCACTCGCCTTCCACGGACTGAGACTCGGTCGGCTGGAAGTAGTGTAGTTAAATGGTGGTGAGCCCTTCGTACCGGAAAATACAAGCTGAAAACCTGTATAGTCGGATGTTTTATCAACGCCATCCAGCGTAACGGAATTGATTTTCCAGGTCTTGGCCAGTTTGTCAAATTGAACATCCGTCACGGGGGGTGCGGGTGGCGGGTCATCTCCACAATTGGAAAATGTCACCAATACACTAACCAATGTTAATAGGCTAAGAATTCTAAGCGATTTCATCATATTTTTCAACAAAAACCTGTTAAACATAATCAATTCAAGGTTCTAAAAAAAGCCCGTTACACTCCAACATAAGTCCTCTTAATGGAACGGATTAACTGAATTGTAACCCTATTTATACTTTAAAATGTCGATTTTTTCAGCGGTTTGCGGATATTCCTGCTCCTGATTTGAAGCAATGATTACCAGAATTTCTTTTGGCAGATTATTTAATTGATTCCAATACCAAGCAATTGATTTTTTGTCAAGGTTGGTGGTGGGCTCATCCAGAAAAAGTGCACTTCCTTCTGAATAAAAGGCTAGTCCTAACTTTAAACGCTGCCGCATACCGGAAGAAAAATTCGCCACGGTTTTATCTTTTGCGTGGGTTAACTCAAATAGCTCCAACAATTCAGCGATTGATAGGTTCTTTCGAACGCGTTTGAATTTGAAGTGGAAATGGACCATTTCCAGCAGCGTAAACTCATCGATCAGATCCATATACGGAGTCGCAATCGAAATGTGTTTGAAAACTTCTTCTTGTGGCAAAACCGATCCGCTGGTTTCGTAAATCAAATTCCCCTGGCTGGGAAGCAATTGCCCCCACAGAATCTGCAGTAAGGTTGATTTGCCAGACCCATTGGGGCCAACAATCGCATAGTTATTTTCGGGAGAAAATTGAAACGAGAGGTCTTTAAAAATCCATTCGCGATTGAATCGCTTGCTTAGATTTTCGACCTTTATCTTCATTCAAAAGCGGTGGTGTGGGCAGAAAATCCCTTCATTACTCCACGTTCACTGCTGCGTATAAATTGAACAATGTAATCACGCTCTTCTGTTGCTGCCAGTTCACTTTCTACAAGATCCAGCGCCTTGGAGTTATTCAACCCTTTCAGGAAAATGTATCGATACACTTCCTGAATTTCGCTGATCTTCTCGGCACTAAAACCTCTTCGTCTTAACCCTACCGTATTCACCCCGGCATAGGAAAGCGGTTCGCGGGCAGCCTTGGTATAAGGAGGAACATCTTTTCGCACGAGGGAACCCCCGGAGATCATGACATGGGCTCCCACTTTTACAAATTGATGCAGGGCACTGGCACCACCGATGATCGCCCAATCGTCAATGGTTACGTGGCCGGCAACTTGCACGGTGTTTACTAAAATGCAATGATTGCCGATCAGACAATCGTGGGCTACATGCACGTAGGCCATCAGCAAACAATTTTTGCCGATCTGGGTGCGGAATTTATCCGTGGTACCGCGGCTGATGGTTACACATTCGCGAATCACCGTGTTATCGCCAATAAAGGTTTCTGTTTTTTCACCAGCAAATTTTAAATCTTGCGGAATGGAGGATACAGAAGCGCCCGGGTAAACTTTTACACCTTTGCCCAATCGTGCCCCTTCCCAAATGATGGCATTGGGGCCAATCCAACAATTGTCTTCTATGACCACATCGGATTTGATGGTGGCAAAGGGTTCTATAATTACGTTGTTGCCAATTTTCGCCTCTGGGTGAACGTTGGCTAGCGGATGATAACTCATGAATCTTTTCGCACAATACTGGCCGTCATGGAACCTTCGCACACCAAACTATTCCCTACATAGGCACGCCCGTACATTTTGGCAATGCCTCGTTTAATTGGAGCAATAAGATCGCACTGAATAACCAGGGTATCGCCCGGTAATACCATTTTACGGAACCGGAAATTTTCGATGCCGAGGAAGTACGTCCAATAATTTTCTGGGTCGGGCACTGTATTCAATACCAGAATCCCTCCGGTTTGCACCATGGCTTCTACCTGAAGCACTCCGGGCATCACCGGGTTGCCCGGAAAATGACCCTGAAAGAAGGGTTCGTTATACGTTACGTTTTTAACACAAGCAACCGTCTCACTGTCCAGGTAAATCACTTTATCAATCAACAGGAAAGGATAGCGATGGGGAAGGGTTCCCGTAATTTTATTGATGTCCATCACCGGTGGAAGACTTGGGTTGTATTTTGGCCTTCCCTTCTTGTCATCTTCCTGCATAGCCTTTTTCAACTTGCGTGCAAAGGCAACGTTGGCGGCATGCCCTGGTCTTGCTGCCAGGATCTGTGCTTTTAAAGGGCGACCGGCTAAGGCCAGATCTCCAATAATGTCCAGCAACTTGTGGCGAGCCGGTTCATTGTTATAACGTAGCTCGATGTTGTTCAGGATACCTTCTTTTTTTACTTCCACTTTGGGTTTACCCAACATCTTGGCGATGTTTTCCAATTCATGTGTTTCCACCACACGGTCGACAATCACAATGGCATTGTTCAGATCTCCACCTTTGATCAGATTGTTCTTGTAAAGCATTTCCAGCTCGTGCAAAAAGCAGAAAGTGCGGCAAGAGGCAATTTCTTTTTCAAATTGCCGAATGTTGGTGATGGACGCATGCTGGCTGCCCAACACAGGTGAATTGTAGTCGATCATCACTGTTACCCGATAATCATCGAGTGGCAATGCTGCTATTTCTACATTTCGGGCTGCTTCACGGTAAAAAATGCTATCCTGCACTTCATAGAAATCACGCAACGCATTTTGTTCTTCCGATTCAGCTTCTTTCAGAATATTTACAAACTGAATCGAACTGCCATCCATGATGGGAGCCTCCGGGCCATCCAGTTGAATAAGAACATTGTCAATTTCAAGGCCTACCAACGCGGCTAAGGTATGCTCTATCGTACTCACACGGGCTCCACTCTGCTCAATGGTGGTTCCACGAGAGACGTCTACCACGCGATCACAATCAGCATCAATAATAGGCGAACCAGGTAAGTCAATCCGCTGAAACTTGATTCCGTGGTTAGGCTTAGCCGGTATGAAGGTCATGTTGGTTTGCACGCCCGTATGCAAACCCACCCCCGAAAGGGTCACCGACTTCTTAATCGTTTGTTGCTTATGATTGAGCCTCATAGGTAAAAAGTGGGCAAATTTAAGGGGTTATAGGCCCATTACCAAACTAAATGGCGGCTACTGACCGTTGTTTCCTGGCGTGATATTGACGGCTTTCAGGTCTGCTGTCTTCTTTTCAAGCTCCCGAAGCCGGTCATTTAGCTCGGGCAATCGTTTGAAAATGACGTAGGAGCGAAAATGGTCTTTTAAATCAAAGGCTGGTGACCCATTGAGTTGCGTACCTTCTTCTTTTGGCGATTTCAAAATACCGGATTGCGCTCCGATTTGTGTTCGGTTTGCGATTACAAGATGACCGGCAATTCCGACCTGACCGGCAATCATCACGCTTTCGCCAACTTTGGTTGATCCTGAAATGCCCGTTTGAGCGGCAATGACCGTATTTTTTCCGATCTCTACGTTGTGTGCTATCTGGATCAGGTTATCCAATTTTACCCCCCGCCTTACAATCGTAGAGTCGCCAAATAAAGTGGCACAATCAATGACGGTGTTGGCACCAATGGTCACATTATCTTCAATCAATACATTGCCTAGTTGTGGAATGGATTTGTAGGAACCATCCCCCTGAGGTGCAAATCCGAACCCATCACTTCCAATCACCGCACCTGCGTGTATTACACAGTTATTGCCGATGCGTGAATCTGCGTAAATTTTTACGTTGGGATGTAAAATGGTGTTATTGCCGATCACAACATTATCCCCTATAAATACGTGAGGATAAATTTTTACGTTATCACCGATGGTTACTTTATTGCCAATATATGAGAAGGCGCCCCGGTAAATTTGTGTCCCGGTGGCAGATCCATCACCGATGAAAGAAGGTTGCTCAATGCCTGATTTCTGAAATGAAATCACCTTGTGATATTCTTCCAGCAACGCGGTAAAACTGGTATAGGGATCATCCACCAAAATCAATGATGATGTGATTTCTTTTCTCGCCTGAAAATCTTTCTTTACGATGACAGCGCTTGCCTGCGTGGTATAAATAAAATGCTCGTACTTGGGGTTCGACAAAAATGCTATTTGACCCTTTTTGGCATCCTGAATTTTAGCGAGCATATTGATTTTCTCTGCTCCATTGCCTTTCACCTCTCCACCCAACATGGCTGCAATTTGAGCAATGCTAAACTCCATAAACGATGTACGTGTTAATTATGAAATAGGTAGGTGCTTATCGAAGGCCTTTACAAAGATACATTTTTGGGCCAGCATAAATAGTTTTTTTCTACGATTTTGCTGATGGCTTTAATGCTGGGAAGATCAGAGGCATGTGCGATATCTACCACCGCACCCTTTTTCGTCAGAATGTTGATCGATTTACCCCCGGAAACATAGGCTTCATTGCTGACGGTGCCCAGTGAATAGAGATAATTTGTATCCTTTCTTAAAATGCCGTAGCGTTGATGAATTTCAAGCCTGACTTTTTCAACGGCTGTTTTTTTAATGGGTTCGGTAGAGAGCACAATCTGAAACAGTTCTCGTTGTAAAAGGCGGTTACACAGTCCTGATAAAATAGTATCCGGATGATTTCTCCAGTTTTTGATGGCCCCCCAAATATCATTGTCATCCATCTGTCCAAAAATGTCTAATAATTCAGGGCGGTCGTTAAAATCGGTAAGCTTGTAATCAATCATCAGGAAATTTCCCAACGCATCCGTTGCAGGTAGAGCTTCCCCTGCTTGCAACAAGTATTGCCCTCTTCGAATGATGTTCACCATCATGCGCTCGGCACTTAAGGCGGTCTTATGTAAATAGACTTGCCAGTACATTAGTCTCCGTGCATGTAAAAAACTTTCTATGCTATAAATACCTTTTTCTTCCACAACCAGTTGATCCCGATGTACATTCAGCATGGCGATGATCCGGTCCACACCAATCGTACCTTCCAGCACTCCGGTAAAAAAACTGTCGCGGGTTAGGTAATCCAGGCGGTCAATATCCAACTGACTGCTGATTAACTGGTGAAAGAATTTTCTTGAGTAACTGTTTCTGAAAAATTGAATGGCCAGGCCCAATGCACCGTTAAACTGTTTATTTAATTCTTTCATGAACAGGTAGGAAAGACTCTCATGCCTGACATCCTTAAGGAGAGTTTCTTCCAACGCATGGGATAAGGGTCCATGGCCTATATCATGGAGCAAAATGGCAATCTGAGCGGCCTCCGCTTCCTGGTCTGAGATTTCAATTCCTTTCAGCTGCAAATTTTTGATCACCCGGCTCATCAGGTGCAAAGCACCCAATGCATGATGAAATCGTGTATGCATGGCCCCGGGATACACCAGGTCACTTAATCCCAGTTGTTTAATGTAACGAAGTCGCTGGAAATACGGATGCTGAATCAGGTCGTAAATCAAATCACTTTGAATGGATATGAACCCATACACCGGATCATTGATAATTTTCTTTTTATTCAAGCGAGGGGTTGAGATTGAAATAGATGCTGTAAATTAGGAAGATTTTTATCCAGGTTTCATGCAAAGATACAGCATTTTGTGGGCGGATGATGAGATTGATTTACTCAAACCTCATATTTTATTTCTTCAGCAGCGTGGCTATGATGTAACACCGGTTAATAATGGTTCGGAAGCAGTGGAACTTTGCGAATCGAAGCATTTTGATATTGTCTTTTTGGATGAACACATGCCTGGAATGTCCGGGTTGGAGGCGTTAAACCTGATTAAGAATCAGAAGCCCTCCTTACCAGTGGTAATGATAACCAAAAATGAAGAGGAGCAAATTATGGAAGAGGCCATTGGTGCCAAGATCGATGACTATTTAATCAAACCCATTAATCCTAGCCAAATCCTATTGTCGATCAAGAAGATTTTGGACAATAAACGGCTGGTAATTGAAAAAACGAATTTGAACTATCAGCAGGAGTTCCGAAAAATCAGCATGGCTTTTCTGGATGATATGAACCACACACAGTGGGCAGAAATTTACCGGAAGCTGGTGTATTGGGAACTTCAAATGGAGGAGTCGGGTAACCGGGATATGGCGGAAGTATTGGAGATGCAAAAGGTAGAGGCCAATGTTAATTTTTGCCGGTTCATTAAACGGAATTATGAAGGCTGGCTGAACAATCCGAATATCGACAAGCCTTTGATGTCGCATCAAATCATGAAGAAAAATGTATTTCCGGAAATTAAACCGGGCATATCCACTTTTTTTGTTTTGATTGATAATCTAAGGTTTGATCAATGGAAAACCATTGAACCCGTCCTGAGTGAATTTTTCAATGTAGATCGCGAAGAGACCTATTACTCCATTTTGCCAACCACGACTGCCTATGCCCGCAATGCCATATTCTCCGGGATGATGCCTTCGGAGATGGCCAAGATCCATCCGGATCTTTGGGTAGGCGAAGATGAGGATGAGTCAAAGAATAATTATGAAGATGATTTTTTATCCAAGCAGATTCGCAAGAACAATCTGAATATCAAATTCTCGTATAATAAGATAAAGAAACTGGAAGAAGGCCGTGACCTGGCCGACTCGATTAACAACCTTTTTCACAACGATCTGAATGTAATCGTTTACAATTTTGTGGACATGCTTTCACACGCGCGTACCGATATGGCCATGGTTCGGGAGTTGGCCCCCGATGAATCTGCTTACCGATCTATTACGAAGTCGTGGTTCATTCACTCACCCTTATTTGAGGTGTTGCGAAAGATTGCCGACAAGAAGGCGAGATTAATCATTACCACTGATCACGGCACCATCCGTGTGAAACGAGCATTCAAAATCGTAGGCGATCGGAGTGTCAATACGAATCTTCGGTATAAACAGGGAAAGAACCTCGGGTTTGAAGGCGACAAAGTATTTGAGGCGAGTAAGCCTGATCGCTTTTTCCTGCCAAAAACCAATGTTTCCACGGCCTATGTATTTGCCACGGAAGATCAGTTCTTTGCCTATCCCAATAACTACAACTACTATGTAAATTTCTATAAAGACACCTTTCAGCATGGTGGCGTTAGCCTGGAGGAGATCATCATTCCTTTTATTTTATTATCTTCGAAAAATGCCTGATGCGTGGAAGGCCACACGGTTTGGAGTTGTAACAGCAGCGCAATGGCCGGAGGTGGCCAAAGAGTTGTTGAGGCTTGGAAGGGGATACACCATTTGGTTATTTTTTGGCGATATGGGAAGCGGAAAGACCACCCTCATCAAGCATTTGGTTAAAGAATTGGGATTGCAGGATGCCGTAGTCAGCCCAACGTACTCAATCGTAAACATGTATGGCAACCCGGATGAAAACCCGGTTTATCATTTTGATTTTTACCGCTTGAAAAACGAACTGGAAGCGTTGGACCTTGGCTTTGAAGAGTATCTCACTTCAGGCCATTTGTGTTTAATTGAGTGGCCGGAAAAGGTGAAAAGTTTGCTACCGGAAGCTGTATTCGAAGTCAACATCCAATACCACGATGCAATGAGCAGGGAATTATACTACAGGCATGAGTGAAAAGAAGAAATCGGGTTTTGAAACCCTGGCTAAATCGGGGCTCTATCCCCAGGAGGAAATGCTTAAGGTTAAAAAGGGTAAGCATTCTTTTTTTATTGGCTTGCCCCGTGAAATTTCGCTACAAGAGAACCGGATAAGCCTTACACCTGATGCGGTAGCCTTGTTGGTAAACAATGGCCATGAAGTTTGGGTGGAGACAATGGCCGGTGAAGGGTCAAAATTTTCGGATAAGCAATACAGTGAGGCAGGAGCAAAGATTGTGTATTCTGTTGAGGAAGTTTACAAGGCAAACATTATCTTAAAAATTGAGCCGCCAACCATCGATGAATTAGAGTACTTCCGGCCGGGGCACACGCTCATCTCTGCATTGCAGATGGGCAACTTAAAACCCGAGTGTATCAACGCCCTGTTGAAGAGGCGGGTAACCGCACTCGCGTACGAGTTTATTGAAGACAAAGTCGGAGGAATGCCCATCATCCGGGCGATGAGCGAGATTGCAGGGAGTACAGTGATGCTGATTGCCGCGGAATACCTCAGCACGGTGAACAAAGGCAAAGGAATTATTTTAGGAGGAATAACCGGAGTACCACCCACCAAAGTGGTGATCATTGGAGCCGGCACCGTGGCTGAGTACGCAGCCCGGGCGGCCCTCAGCTTGGGAGCCGAAATTCAAGTGTTCGATAATCATTTGTATAAATTGAGGCGCATCAAACACACGTTGGGTCATCAATTTTATACATCAACTATCGATACCTATACCCTTAGTGAAAGTTTAAAAAATGCAGATGTAGTGATTGGTGCGTTGCGGGCAGAAAAAGGAAAGGTGCGGCACGTGGTATCGGAGGAAATGGTGAAACAAATGAAACCAGACTCACTGATCATTGATCTTAGCATTGATCAGGGTGGTTGCATTGAAACATCGGAAACTACAAGCTTAAACCGACCGGTATTTCGTAAGCACGATATCATACACTACTGCGTGCCCAATGTGGCGTCACGGGTGGCCACCACAGCGACTACAGCACTCAGCAATATTTTTACGCCCACTATTTTAAGGGCTGCAGAGGAAGGAGGGGTGGAAGAGATGATCTTCAGCCACAAGTGGTTTATGAAAGGGGTTTATACGTACAAAGGTTCTCTTACCAACGAATCGGTTGCCCGTAAGTTTGATATGAAATTTAAGAATATCGAATTGCTGCTGGCCATTCGGGTTTAGTCTAGTTCAACCCTTGTAACGCCAACTCATACGATCTGATTTTGGCTTCCGCATCGGCTTTCTTCTTTCGTTCCATTTCAATTACCTGGGGCGGTGCACTGTTTACAAACTTTTCATTCGATAGTTTCTTTTCAACGGTGGCCAGAAATCCGCGGTGATACTCCAGGTCTTTTAAAATGGTTTCACGCTCTTTTTCTGCATCCAGTTTGCCAACCAGCGGAACGGTGAATTCGGTGGTACCCACCAGAAAAGAAACACCGGCAGGTTTGTCAGAACCGCTTTCCAGAGTGGTTACGTTGGAAAGTTTTTTTACGAGGGACGCAAATTGTTGGGGGTAGTTACGAGCCTCCGAGGTATAAATCTTCACTGACTCCCGTGGGGAAATCCCTTTCGCACTGCGGATATTCCGGATTTGGGAAATGAGTTCAAAAGCGAAGGCTCCTTCCTTCAAAATAGATTCGTTAAGGGTACCCGGTGCAGGCCATTTTGAGACGATCATGCAGTCATTTTCAGCCCTGGGCTGAAGTTCATTCCAAAGCTCCTCCGTGATGAAGGGCATAAAGGGATGCAATACCTGCAGGACCGATTCAAACAAGGAAACAGTTTGGTGAAAAGTTTTGCTGTCCATCGGTTTGCCAAATTCCGGCTTCACCATCTCCAGGAACCAGGAGCAGAAATCATCCCAGATCAATTTGTACACGGTGAGGAGCGCATCCGACATGCGGAACCTGGCAAAATGATCATTGAGTTCATTCAGCGATTGGTTAAATTTCGCTTCGAACCAGGCGGTGGCTACTTTATTCTCTTCGGGTTGTGCCAGGGCGGAATCCACCTGCCATCCCTTTACCAGGCGAAAGGCATTCCAGATTTTATTGGTGAAGTTTCTTCCTTGCTCAACTAGTTTTTCATCGTATAACAAATCATTTCCTGCCGGGGAACTAAAGAGCATGCCAGTACGCACGGCATCGGCACCATAGGTAGCAATCAGTTCCAACGGATCGGGTGAATTGCCCAACGATTTGGACATTTTTCTACCCTGTTTATCGCGGACTATTCCTGTGAGGTAGACATCCTCAAAAGGTTTTTTATCCATGTATTCGTACCCCGCAATGATCATCCGGGCTACCCAGAAGAATAGAATCTCAGGAGCAGTAACCAACACCTGTGTGGGATAGAAGTAGCTAAGGTCTTTATTAGATGCCGTATTAATTTTTCCGGATGGATGATCAAAGTACTCATTTTTAAAGCCGTGAAATACCTCTATCGGCCATAGCCAGGACGAGGCCCAGGTATCCAATACATCGGGGTCCTGTTGCAAATCTTTTTCTGTAAGCGGGCGGCCGCATTTTTTGGAACCAATTTTTATCGCTTCTTCCAATGTTTCAGCAACCACAAAGTCATTCTCACCCGGGCCATAATAGTAAGCCGGAATGCGATGCCCCCACCACAGTTGCCGCGAGATACACCAATCGCGAACGTTTTCCATCCAATGGCGGTAGGTGTTTTTAAACTTGGCCGGGTGAAGCTTGATTTCATCCTCTTCTACGGCCTGGTATGCTTTCCTCGAAATTTCTTTCATCTTCACGAACCACTGTAAAGAAAGCTTTGGTTCTACAACCGAATTAGTACGTTCCGATCGCCCAATGCGGGTAACAAATTCTTCTTCTTTTATCAGTAAGCCGGCTTCGCGTAAATCCTTTACAATTTCCTTGCGCACAGCAAAGCGATCCTTTCCATAAAATTTTGGAATCTCACATTTCTCGTTTAATGTACCATCATCATTGAGGGTGTCAATTACCGGCAAGTGGTGTCGTAGACCAATCTCGTAGTCGTTAACATCATGTGCGGGAGTTACCTTTAGGCACCCTGTACCAAAGGCCTTGTCCACATAGTCATCGGCAATTACCGGAATTTCGCGGTTGATAAAGGGCACCAGCACGTTCTTGCCTAGCAGGTGGGTGTATCGGTCATCGGTTGGATTGACGGCAATAGCCACATCTCCCATGATTGTTTCAGGTCGTTGGGTGGCAATCACTATCCAGCCATCGGTATCCTTTATCTTGTAGCGAACCGAGTAGAGGACGGATTTCTCTCCCTCTTCTTTGTATAAAACTTCTTCGTTAGAGAGGGCGGTCTTGGCTTCGCAATCCCAATTGATCATCCTCAACCCCCGGTAGATATATCCCTTCTTATATAAGTCAACAAATACCCGGATTACCGCCTGGTAATAGGTTGGATCCATCGTAAAGGCTGTGCGATCCCAATCGCATGAGGCTCCCAGTTTTTTCAATTGTTCCAGAATAATGCCACCGTATTTTTCTTTCCATTCCCAGGCATAGTTTAAAAACTCATCGCGGGAAAGACTCGATTTTTTGATTCCCTTTTCGCGTAACATGGCTACTACCCTGGCTTCTGTGGCGATCGATGCATGATCTGTTCCTGGCACCCAGCAGGCCTCCTTCCCTTCCATGCGGGCTTTCCGAATCAATACGTCCTGAATGGTATTATTGAGCATATGACCCATATGCAACACCCCGGTTACGTTGGGTGGGGGTATGACGATACAGTACGGTTTTTTATTAGGATTGGGCTGGGCGTGAAAAAAACCTTGCTGCATCCAATGCTGATACCACTTATCTTCAACTTCCGATGGATTGTATTTTGTGGAAAGTGCCATAAATCGATGAAAAATGCCTTCTTAAGACGGCAAAAATAGGAAAAGCCCGGCAATGTAGGACTCGAACCTTTTATCTGTCCTTAGGTTAAAATTATTATTAGTTTCGATGGAGAAATGCAAATTTAAAGTATGGAAAAAACCGCTTCAGCCGAAAATGTAAGAATTGATCAAATTGAATGGAAACAATTGTGGAGCCTGGCAGCCTTGTATGGATCCATTGTCATCGGCTGGATTACCTACCACAATTATCAGCCAAAGTTGCTTGTTCAATTCAATTTCACGCAGTACTCCTTTTTGTTGGTAATTGTTCAGGGTATTATTCTGATTGCTACTCCCCCGGTGGCCGGTAAATTCGGTGACCGTTTTCGGTTTCGTCAGGGTCACCGTCTGCCGATTATCTCATCGGGTATCAGCTTCGCGGCTATGGTTTTTATGGCGGTAGCCTTCACTTTGATGTCAAGCCCAGGTGAAACCCTTCGCTGGATATTACCCTTTCTGATTGTCTTATGGTTAGTGGCCATGAGTATTTTCACCAGTCCTGCTTTATCAACATTAGAATTATTCACGCCCATAGATCAATTGCCCCGAGCGATGGCGATTTTGACTATTGTCGCTAACCTCGTTTATAGCCTCGAACCGGTAATTGTGGATTTGATTGATTATTTGGGCGCCCCCATCACGTTTATAATTGGTGGCTTGGCTGTTTTCGTTTCGGGCTATGCGTTGCGAAAGAACTCCATGAACTTATTCAATTCGGGGTCTCAGCAAAAGACTGACTTCAAATTGGATACACAACGTTCAAATTATGGTTATATATTCTTGTTGGGGACAGGTTTAGGTATTTCCACTACGCTATTGTTTAATTACTTCCCGTCAATTTTGGAGAGCAATCTGGCCGATATTTTACCGTGGGAAGGGAAATGGTTGTTGGTATTGGTTTTGTTTTCAACAGCCGTACTTTCTTTACCAGCCAGCTCCTGGATCTCCACCCTTGGAGTCAGCAACTCCTTCGGGTGGAGTTTGGCCATCAATCTGCTATCGATCGCAATTATATTTTTTACGGGATCGGGAATTGTTACTGTACTTGCCATTATTATGTTTACGCTTTCTTTCACCGTACTCTCCATCAGTTCATTGCCGCTGGCGATTGAACGGGCTAATTACTTCGAGAAAGTATTCTGCGTTGGAATCTTTTTCAGTGGGGTAGCCTTACCCGATGGAATCGTTGAATCGCTTCAGGCGTTGGGCTACTGATCAACCTGCCTGCCGGATTCTCCAGGCTGCCGGGTAGAGATTATTAATCCGGTTTCCTAATCTGTTAATCCAACCCAGGGGATGATTCTGATAGGTAACCAGGGCGAATCCTTTTTCAGTATCCAGTTGGTTCAAGGTCTCCTTTCTCAAATAGGTTAAAGCTTGTTCTAAAGAAAGTTCAAAGGAAATAAATTTCAGTTTGTTCAAATGAATGGATAAGGCCAGTGAATGTTCGGGTATTAACTTTTCGTGTTTGATTTCGGCCATTGCAGTCCCTTTGCTCACCACGTGCAATTGTTGGGACAAAAAATTAAATTCATCAAACCGTTCTGCCGGTAGCAACAGCAATAGATCTTGCTGTTGAATGATGCAAAAGTGTTCTGGGCATAAAACCCAGGAGCTAAGTTTTTCTACTATTTTTTTCGAAGCCAGGTGAAAACTTTTACCGGTTCGGATTTTGATTTCAGTTTGTTGACTGCTTTTACGAACCGCTGCAAAAAAGAATCCTTCTCCCAAAACGGCATGCGGAAAACATTGGTATCCAATCAGATTGCCAGCCACCACTGGTTCGACTTTCCAATCTGGATTAAGTTTTATCGGAATTTGCTGGATGGATTCCTGCTGTGCCAACCAGGTTAAGTTGTTTTCGTTTTCATCAGGATTGTAGGTACAGGTGCTGTAGATCAAGATCCCGTTTTCTTTGAGGGCCGGCCAAACATCCTTTAATATTCTCCGTTGGCGGTGCGAGCAAAGTGTGGTATGATCGGTAGACCACTCCTGCATCGCTCCCGGATCTTTTCGAAACAGACCTTCCCCCGAGCAAGGCGCATCCACCACAATTAAATCAAAAAATCCTGGTAGCCTTTGAAAGACTTCCGGATCGTTATTGCTTACGACCACATTGCTACATCCCCACTTAACAACATTTTCGGCCAGTACCTGAGCCCGCGATCGGATCACTTCATTGGATACCAACAAGGAATCTTTGGTTAGGAGGCTTAATAAGTGCGTTGATTTTCCACCGGGGGCTCCACATAAGTCCAACACGCGTAATGGGATAGAGACGTCAAGTGTTTGCTTTATGACTTGTTCCAATAACATGGAGCTAGGTTCTTGTACGTAATAGGTTCCCGCATGGAAGAGCGGATCGAACGTAAATGCCGGACGTTCCTTTAGATAATAACCAAAATCAGTCCACGGAATTTTATTTTCATTCCAGGATTTAGTTTTATGGGGATTGATGCGAATGCTTGTAGGGGATGCAGATTGATGTGTCTTAACAAAGGATTCCCATTCATCTTTCAATATTACTTGCATGCGCTTTTCAAACTCAGGCGGAAAGGAGACAGGCATCATTGCGTTACAGGAATTCGAAAGAAAAGAAATATCTTGTGAAGGTAATGGAGTAATATGATAAAGGCTAATGATCCGGCATTGACCAGTTGGGTGGAAGTACCAAAAGGATCGGACTTTCCCATTCAGAATTTGCCCTTTGGGATTTTCAAAACGAAGTACTTATCACCGGTAGCCGGGGTAGCCATCGGCAACTTTGTGTTGGATCTAGTCTATCTTCACGAGAACGGTTTTCTGGATGGCTATGACCTGCCTTCCGGAATTTTCAATCAACCCTACCTCAATGATTTCATCGCGTTAGGAAAAAAGAAGACACGTGCAATTCGTGAACGATTATCAGAATTGTTACGGCTGGATAATGACGAACTAAAAAATAATGTGGGTGCCCGCGAACTTGCGTTGATCCCCATGGATGAAGTGGAAATGTTGTTGCCGGTTAAGATTCCCAACTACACCGATTTTTATAGCAGTGAAGAGCATGCGTATAATGTAGGTTCCATGTTTCGCGATCCAAAAAATGCCTTGTTGCCCAACTGGAAACACTTACCGGTGGGGTATCACGGCCGGGCTTCTTCAATTGTTGTTTCCGGAACGCCCATCCACCGGCCAAAAGGTCAAATCAAACCAGCCGATTCCGAACTTCCGGTATTCTGCCCAAGCCAGAAGCTGGATTTTGAATTAGAGATGGCGTTTATCACAAACCAGAATACCCGGCTTGGAACATCGGTGCCTGTTCATGATGCTGATAATTACATTTTTGGTTTTGTCTTGTTCAACGATTGGTCGGCCCGCGATATCCAACAATGGGAATATGTACCCCTGGGACCTTTTCTTGGAAAAAACTTTGGTTCAACCCTCTCACCTTGGATCGTCACTCTTGACGCGTTGGAACCTTTTCGGGTAAAAGGTCCGGAGCAGTTTCCAAATGTACTGCCTTACCTCGCCATTGAAGGCGAACGGAATTTTGATATCATATTGGAGGTTTTCTTAAAGCCAGAAGGAGCATCAGAAACCACCATCAGCCGGTCCAATTTCAAATACCTGTATTGGAATGTCAACCAGCAGTTGGCCCATCATACTGTCAATGGATGTAACATTCAGGTGGGAGATCTTTATGCTTCTGGTACCATCAGCGGTCCCTCACCAGGGTCATATGGCTCCATGCTCGAACTATCGTGGAATGGACAACGGCCGTTGCATTTAACAGATGGATCGGCCCGCACCTTTCTGCAAGATGGAGATTCGATCATCCTACGAGCCCATGCGGAACACAAGGGGGTTCGTATTGGCTTCGGAGATTGCAGCGGAAAAATTTTGCCAGCCACGTAAGTATGATCATTGAACCAAAGCTTTTGCCCGTACCTAAACTGCAAGGTTACTTGCAAGGAGCAGTTGCTCCAAGACCGATTGCTTTTGTTAGTTCCATGGATAAAGCTGGGCAGGTGAATCTGAGCCCCTTCAGCTTCTTCAACATGTTTAGCATGAACCCGCCCATTCTGGTATTCTCGCCCTCCAGAAGGGTGCGTGATAATTCAACTAAACACACTCTTCAAAATGTATTGGAGGTGCCCGAGGTAGTGATTAACATCGTGTCCTACAGCATGGTTGAGCAGGCATCTCTGGCCAGTTGCGAGTTTCCGAAAGGAACGAACGAATTTCTAAAAGCTGGGTTTACTGCGATTGATTCACAAATGGTGAAACCACCGCGGGTTGCTGAATCTCCGGTGTCGTTTGAATGTAAAGTCAATCAAGTAATCCCCTTAGGGAAAGAAGGTGGAGCCGGAAATCTGGTAGTGTGTGAAGTGTTGCTCATGCATATTCGTGATGAAGTATTGGATGAGCAAGGCAAGATTGATCCTCAAAAATTAGATGCTGTTGCCAGGATGGGGCAAGACTATTACTGCCGTGCCCAGGGTCCGAATATTTTTGTTGTTCCAAAACCCAATGAGAAAATAGGGATGGGATATGATCAGATTCCGGAGAAGATCAGAAACAGCCGGATTTTGACTGGCAATGACCTGGGCCGGTTGGGCAATCTCGAAAAACTCCCGGAACGAAGGGCCATTGAGGAGTTTCAGAAACAGGACGAATGGAAAGCTGCCGCACGGGGAGGTATGGATGATCTCCACCGGTTAGCCCATCACTATTTGAAGATCGGAAGGGTGGAGGATGCCTGGAAGATTTTGCTATAAATACAAATGCCGGCATATAACCGGCATTCTCAGAATTAACTTAAATCTTTAAGCCCGATACATCACAGCCTTTACCGCTTTTACAGTGCGGGCCACATTGGGAAGAATTGCGTCAATTAGCGTAGGTGCATAGGGGAGTGGAACATCCAGGCTGTTGATGCGATGTACCGGTGCATCCAGGTAGTCGAACGCATGCTTTTGTATGTGATACGTGATTTCAGTGGCGATGGATGAAAGAGGCCAGGCTTCCTCTACAATTACCAACCGGTTAGTTTTCTTCACGGATTCAACAACGGTTGCATAATCGATAGGTCGAACAGACCGCAAGTCAATCACCTCGGCAGAAATGCCTTCTTTTTCAAGTTCCTGGGCGGCTGCTAACGCCACTTTCATGATTTTCCCGAAGGAAACAATCGTAACATCGTTCCCGCTGCGTTTTATGTCAGCTACACCGATCGGAATCAGATATTCTTCTGTAGGTACTTCACCCTTATCTCCATACATCAATTCCGATTCCATGTAAATGACGGGGTCGTTATCGCGGATAGAAGTTTTGAGCAAACCCTTTGCATCGTAGGGGTTGGAGGGCACGACTACCTTTAACCCGGGGGTGTTGGCAAACCAGTTTTCAAAATTTTGCGAATGCTGAGCGCCTAATTGGCCGGCATTACCGGTAGGCCCGCGAAATACAATCGGAACGTTAAACTGCCCGCCCGACATGGAGAGCATTTTAGCGGCTGAGTTAATCACCTGGTCGATGGCTACTAACGAGAAGTTGAACGTCATGAACTCCACGATAGGGCGAATTCCATTCATGGCTGCACCTACCCCAATGCCTGCAAAGCCCAGTTCAGAAATGGGCGTGTCTATTACCCGGTCAGGCCCAAATTCATCCAGCATGCCCTGGCTGACCTTATATGCCCCATTGTACTCGGCAACTTCTTCGCCCATGAGAAGCACTGCTGGATCTCTTCTCATTTCCTCGCTCATTGCCTCGCGCAAAGCTTCTCTGAATTGAATTTCTCTCATAGCTGCCGTTAGTTTGGAAAGCCCGTAAAAATAGGTATCCGGAGCATCAGGTTAAAGGGAAAGGATTGATTTTTTGCGGTTTTGAAAGCTCTTGATCAATAAAAAACCCCGGTTTTGCCGGGGTCTTTTAATCCTATGGAGAGGAAATTATTTCAGCGCGTTACGGAACGCTTCGGTAGTAGCAAACTTTGTAAACTCCAGATCAGTCAATGCCTTTTCCTTCAGGGAAGCATCAATCTTAACTGCGCTGGTCAGGTTGCTAACCACGGCATCGCCATTACCGGAACGAGCTGCTGCTACAGCAGCACCATAATAAGCGATAGCATAGTTGCTGTTTTTACGGGTTGCTTCTGCAAAAGAAGCAGCTGCATTGCTATAATCTTTATTCAGCAGCTGAGCCAATCCCTTGTTGAACAGGTTAACATCCGTATTCAGTGCAGAAGAAGTTGAACTTACTGCAGAGCTGTAATTCGCCATGTAGATTTCAGAGGCACCTTTAACTCCGTTTACACCACGGGTAACTTCGTTGCTGGCACCGCGCAGGGCCTTGGTAGCATGACTGTTGGCTTTGTAAGGATTCCCTTTCCACAAGGCAACGGTAGCCAGGTTTGCGTGTACTTCAGGAGTTTCACGCAGTTTGGCGGCAATCTCCAATTGTGCAGCCGCTTTATCGGCATATTCAGCAGCACGCCCCGGGTTTTCCATCGCTAACTTGATGTAGGCAGCGCCCAGGTTATTGTGTGCATTCCAGTTGCTTCCCTTCTTAGTAGCGGCTTCATAGATGGCAGCTTTCTCTTCGGTTGAAGGGGTAAGGGTAGCGGAATACATCAATTCTTCGAAACTCAAAGCATCGGCATTGGCTTGACCGGATGTAATTTGCTTAGCCAAAACAGAAATTTCAGCATCGGTCTTTTTGTCTTTTATGGTAAGGATTTCGGTTTTTGCAGTACGTAAGCCCGGATAAACATCTTTGAAAACTTTGTTGTACGTCTTCAGCTTCTTCATTTGCTTCTCCTGATCTTCGAAGGAACCGCCTCCATTAATGATATCCAGGTAGGCAGTTTTTTCATCATTGGAAATTCCAGCATATGCTGCTAAAGCAGTTTTGAATTCGGTCCAATCGTCAACAATCGGCTTCAAAATGAACTTGATGGAATCAGCTGCTCCCTTGTAATCATATTTTTTCATTTGAGCGCGATAATACTTTTCGATGGCTTGTGCACGCTCTTGAGAGAGTTTGCTATTAATACGCTCAGCACCTTCGGGTGAGTGTGTACCGGTAATCGTAACGGTTCTGGTTACGTTCTTGGCAGCAATAAACGCGTCTAGTTGCTTTCCTTTCTCGGCTTTCGTTTCGGAAGTACGCAATACGGATTTGCCTCTTTCAAAAATGAAGTCCGGGATGATCACCGGAATCAATTCTTCCTGATTGTTATAACCATGATCTGCAAAGGCTGCATAATACGAGTTTTGAACCAGCTTGGATGTGGTAATCAAACCGGTAGCCAGCGGCATCCGAGGGGTAGTCTTGGACTTGGTGCCTTTTGAGGCAACTCCTTGAACCTCCACCGTTCCTACTTTGTAAGCTACCTGATAAGGGAAAGTAAATGTTTTTGAAACCTTAATTTCTTCAACGCTGCTGTTCGGATAATCTTCGGCTTTAAAAGGAACTGGATCTAATGCCAATTCACTTTCGCCATACTTGTAGAAAGTGTTCAGGGTATAAACGGTACCCTTCTTCAGCATTTTAATGGGAAGGTTGCCCGCCAGATCGAAGTTCACGGTATCCTTATGAACTTCCAGTGGATTCGGGGTTGCTTCTAATTTTTGTTCCTTGGCAGCTTTGATCATTTGAGGGAGTGTACAGCTCGAGAAGGTGAGCGCCCCAATGATCACGAATGCGTAAAATAATTTTCTCATGGATATAGATTTATGGTTTCCGTAAAACGAGGTGCAAAGTTAACTTTATACCCCTTTTTTTGCAATTATAGTCAAAAAAATAACAAGGCGACCGCCCATAATAGATGTGTGACCGCTTATATTTGCAAGGGGGTAAAATTGTCGATAAATAGACCTTTTACCTGGGTAAATGGATGATTCGAGGAGAAACTTAATCAAATCACAATGGCAGGATTGATCAAGGAAATACAGCTATTTTTTGAACGCCAGGCATTTGGCGTTTGCACTGCATTGGGGGAGAAAATGGGGATTGCCACCTCTTCCATCCGGTTATTTTTCATTTATGCCTCGTTCCTTACCTTCGGGTCCCCTATTATTATCTACTTATCTCTCGCATTTATACTCAATATGCGGAGGCATTTGCGCAGAAGGAGCACCATTTGGGACTATTAAAATTCTAACTTGTCAAAGGTCCTTTTCCCCAAAAGGAAAAAATCAATCGTTAGAAATCCCTTGTATTGCATGGTAATCGGATAGGCAACACCCTGCTGGGCCAGCGTTCTTCTCTTTTCTAAATCCCCTGTAAGCCCCCCAATAAAGTTAAGATGTGCTCGCACAACCGCCCCGCAATCGGTTGGGGAACCCTGTACTAAAAACTTCAAGGCTGCCACCCAATCTAAGAAAAGTCGTAATGGCAACTTCCAGATCAGCTGACTGCCTGGGAGGTTTTTGAGGAGTAGACTTAATCCATTTTTAAAGTTCAGATAGGTTTTTCGGGGATTTGATTTGGATAAGGTTCCACCCCCCACGTGATAAACAACACTTTCACCTACATAATACACTTTTTGCCCCCTCCGATTCAATTGCCAGCATAGATCAATCTCTTCCATATGGGCAAAGAATTTTTCATCTAAGCCCCCACATTCAAAGAAGCTTATTGAGCGAATGAATAGACAGGCTCCGGTAGCCCAAAATACAGGCCGGGTATCATTGTATTGACCTGAATCTTTTTCAAGTGCGTTAAATAAACGGCCCCGACAGAATGGATACCCTAAGGCGTCAATAAATCCGCCAGCCGCCCCGGCATATTCAAAGTGATCCTTCTGATGATAGGCGAGTATTTTTGGTTGTGCCGCAGCGATGGTTGCATCGCTCTTAAGTACCTGAAGGATGGGTCCAATCCATCCCGGTGTAACTTCTATATCAGAATTAAGCAGGACAAAAAATTCAGCATCAATAGTTTTCAATGCATAGTTGTATCCACCACAAAAGCCAAGATTCTTTTCAATCTTGATTACGTCCACCGAACCGGAGAAGTTCTTTTCAAGAATTTCCAAAGAATCGTCAGTGGATCCATTATCTGCGACAACAATTTTGGCTCCGGGACTGCAGGTAATAACGATCGGAAGAAATTGAAGCAGAAAGTTTCTCCCATTGTAGTTGAGGATAACAACCGCGACTTCGGTCATCCCATTAGGCTGCTTAAGTCCATCCCGGGAATATTGGGCAACAATCCTTCAGTCGCTTTTTTCAATTCTTCTTTTGCCAACACTTCCACTTCTTCCGATGCCTTATTTACGGCTGCCACCACCAGATCTTGTACCAACAATTTATCTTCAACTTTCAGGATGGCCGGATCAATTTCCAAAGAGATCAACTGTTTTTTTCCATTCACCATGGCCCTCACCATGCCGCCACCGGATTCTCCGGTTGCCTTCACCTTAATTAAATTATCCTGGGCCTCCTTTATGCGAACCTGCACCTCCTTCATCTTGCCCATCATTTTCATCATGTCAAACATACGATACGATTTAGAGTAACAAAGGTAAGGAATCTGTAAGGGCAGTAATCAACTCTTTTTCTTAAGTATCACCACGGTGCTTCCAAAGTTTAACGAACGGCCCGCTAAATCACTCAGTTGCACCTGCCACACATAGGTTCCTTCCGGCAAGGGCTTGCCATTATTCGTCCCGTTCCAGGGTTCATTTTTGTCAGAATAGAAAACCAGAGTGCCCCAGCGATCGAAGACTTTCAACTCCAGCGATACAATGTATTGTCCCCGCACAGTAAACGTTTCATTTTCAGCAGGGCCGGCACCATCCGGAGTGAAGGCCGTGGGATAAAACAGATTTACTTCTTTGGTTACGGCCAGACGATTGGAGACGGAATTAATCAGCCCTGTTTCGTTGGCAACGGCCACAACCTCATACTGAACTACCTGATTATTGGCATCCGGTTGATCGTCCACAAATACCGTGTCGGTGCCCATGTTCACGGTTTGAATCAATCCTCCGCTTTTATCAAATCTTCGCAGGAGGTACTGATTGACACCCAACCGCCAGCCTTTTAAAGAAGTCCAGCGTACGGTAATAACGTTCTTATCATCCAGGCTGGCAGAAAGCCGTATGGGGCAAACCAAGTCACCCTGTAAGCTGGCATTTCCGCAGAGGTCACCATAATTAATCCGATAGCAGGTAGCATTTTCAGTGCTGTACCCTAGGTCTGAAAACTCGGGATTAACCGTTTTTCCAATCAACCCGAAAGTAGATCCGAATCCTCTAAGAATGGCATGTTCTTCCACGGTAAACAGCGGATTGTTTGTCCACGTTAATTGAACGCCATTCGACCCGACTACCGAGGAGACATTGTTAATGGCAGGTGGATTTACCGTGGTAAATGCTTCACCACATTTTTCAAGTGAGATACTCCGCGTACCGCCCGCATAAAGATTGATTACCTGGTAGCAATAGTTTGTTTTACAAACCACATCCACATCGTTTAAGAAAGTAGGGGCACCCGGGATGATGGTGTATGAAGTATTGTTGCGTAAAATTTCCGTGGAAATGACCCCGGCCGAGGCAGTTGCCCAGGTAAGTCGGTTTAGGCCGTTCAAAATGGCCAGATCAAAATTCTGACTGCAGATGGGTGCTGAGTAGGTATTGCTGTTTGTGCATGGATCAAAAGAACTTAACCGGAAGCAATAGTAGTTGTCATCGGTTTTCAGGTTGGGAATCGTAACGGAATTCACACCATACAACGTTTGAAATTGCTGAAAGGTGGTTGCATTATTTACCGCAATCTCCAGTTTGTATTGAATGTTTTGTTGTTGATTGAAGTCGAGCTTCAAAGAAGTTCCATCCAGCGCAGTAAGCGAGGTTATCTGTGGGGCAGGTAAGGTTGATAAAGAGGTGAAGGGTAAAATCTTCGCAGTACAATTGTTAGCGGAATTAAGGTCTTTTCCGCGCACGCTGATCGTGAAATTACCAGCCACTCCGTAATTATGACTGGCAGTTTGATTATTGCTGTTGGGAATAATGGTTTCCAGGGTACCATCATTATTAAAATCAATCTGATACTGATCGTAATTTTTGTCCGTGATCTTTATTTGGGTTTGTAACCCGGAACACGTGTAGACTTCAAAATCCGGTTGGATGTTTGGGTCTACGGTGATTACAATATCATCCGCACCAATACTTTGATACAGTACCGATAAGGTAAAGGTGCCCGCTTGCGGATAGGTGATAATGAATTGATTTTGCTGTTGAGGAGTACCATTGCCTGCATTCATCAGGCATGGTTTCCCTGCGGTGCATTCGCCTGTGGTAATTAGATTAGTGTCAAGAATGGTAACAGTAAGCGGAGCACACCCCTTCACTTCATTTACCTGAAAGCGCCCCAACCGGCTTACATACTGTGCCTGGGCACAGGTAAGTGCAAGGGTTAACATCAGTACAATCGGCAATCCCTTCTTCACGGGTTCAATATTTCAGATTTCCAGGACACATCCGCTAAACGGAAAATCTAAGTGCATATTCCTTCAAAAACTTTTCAGCGGCCACGATATCCACATGCAATTCACGATCTGTTTCTATAAACGGAACAACCTGTCGGAAAGTATCAGCAAATTCCTCCAGTACCGGGCTGGTTCGCAACGGTCGTCTGAAATGAACGGCCTGGGTAGCGGTTATCAGTTCAATGGCAAAGATCGAATAGAGATTATTGACAATGCGGTATACTTTGGTGGCAGCATTGGCGCCCATGCTCACATGATCTTCCTGGCCATTCGAGGATACAATTGAATCCACCGAGGCGGGTGTGCAAAGTTGCTTGTTCTGGCTCACCAGCGAGGCAGCGGTGTATTGTGGAATCATAAGTCCGGAGTTAATACCCGGATTGGCCACTAAGTAATTGGGTAAATCGCGTGATCCGGAAATTAATTGATACGTTCTGCGCTCTGAAATATTTCCAAGCTCGGCCAAAGCAATGGCCAGAAAGTCCAACGGCAGGGCCAGCGGCTGACCGTGAAAATTACCTGCAGAGATAATTTTATCTTCATCCACAAAGATGTTTGGATTATCGCTGACCGAGTTGATTTCCGTTAGAAAACTATGTTTTACGAACTGAATGGCATCGTAACTCGCCCCGTGCACCTGCGGAATACAGCGGAAGGAGTAGGGGTCTTGAACATGCTTTTTGGATTGGGTGGCAATAGCACTTCCTGACAGCAACGATTTTATTTCTGCGGCCACAGCGACCTGCCCTGCATGGGGCCGAATGGCATGGACGGCCGGATCAAAAGGTTCCAGGCGCCCATCAAATGCATCCAGCGAAAGCGCCCCGATTAAGTTAGCCAGCTTCAGCAACCGATGTGCGTGTAGCAATGACCATGAACCATACGCACTCATGAACTGAGTTCCGTTCAACAAGGCAAGTCCCTCCTTGGCCTTGAAGTGAATCTTTTCCCAACCCAATAATTTCAAGATCTCTTCCCCGGAGTAGGTCTTGCCGAGGTAATGGGCTTCGCCTGAGCCAATCAGATTCAGTGCCAAGTGAGCCAGCGGTGCCAGGTCGCCTGAAGCGCCCAGTGATCCCATTTCATACACGCGCGGCAACACCCGCTGATTAAACATGTCGATGAGTCGTTCTACCGTTTCTACCTGTACGCCCGAGTATCCATACGACAAAGACTGGATTTTCAGAAACAACATGAGCAGAACAACTTCACGCGGAACGTCTGGCCCGGTGCCGCAGGCATGCGAACGGACCAGGTTATCCTGCAGTTTTTCTAGGTGATCTTTCGGAATGTTTTTATTGTACAGCGAACCGAAGCCTGTATTGATACCATAAATCGGACTGGTTGAGGAAGCCAATTTTTGATCGAGGTAATCGCGGCACTTGATAATTTGTTGACGTGAACTTTCGGACAACGCTAATTTGGAATGACCACGAAGAATGTGATCAAGGTCGTTGAGGGTAAGCGGTTTGTTGGCGATGTGGTGGGTAGGTTCCAACGGAGTGTTTATTGATTATTATTCGTTGTTCGTTTTGAACAGGGCAATGATTTTATCGAGGGTGATTTTCTGTTGTTCTCCGGTTTTCATGTTCTTGAAGGCCAGCAAACCACTTTTCATTTCTTCCGACCCAAGGATAATCGTAAAGGGAATCAACTTCTTATTGGCATACTCGAGCTGTTTTTGAATTTTTACGGAGTCCTGATAAATCTCTGCGGCAATTCCTTTGTTTCGAAGTGCTTGCAGGATGCCCAATCCATACCGTTTACTTTCCGCATCAAAGTGGGCAATCATTACTTTGGATGAAATTTGTGCCTCCTGGGGGAAGAGTTTTAATTCTTCCATTGCATCGTAGAGCCGGTCAACCCCAAACGAAAACCCAACTCCCGAAACACCGGGCATCCCAAACACACCGGTGAGATTATCATACCGCCCGCCTCCGCTTACACTGCCAATGGAAACGTTGTTGATTTTTACTTCGAAGATGCAACCGGTGTAATAGCTCAGCCCGCGGGCGAGGGCAAAGTCAAGGTAAACATGATCTTCGTTTGAACCAAAATCTTTTAATAGACTCAATAATGTATAGATATCCTCACTTCCTTTCAGGCCACGTTCAGATGTAGCCATAATAAGATTTAGGTCTTGTTCCTTCTTGTTAGGGTCACGATTTGGGTCGATAATGTCAAAAAGTGTGGAAATAGAATCTTCCGAAAATCCTTTTACAGTAAGTTCTTCTCTGACTTTATCTTTTCCAACTTTATCCAACTTATCAATTGCTGTAAAAAGATCAGATTCCTTTCCTTTCGCATTTAAAAAATCAGCGAGACCACCCAATATTCCTCTATGGTTAACTTTAATAGTGTAATCACTTATACCCAATACCCGAAACACCTCTTTGATCATCAGAATAATTTCCGCTTCGCAGATCAAAGAATCCGTTCCCACCACATCGGCATCGCATTGATAAAACTCGCGGTAGCGTCCTTTCTGTGGCCGGTCGGCCCGCCACACGGGTTGTATCTGATAACGCTTAAACGGAAAAGTGATTTCATGCCGGTTCATCACCACGTACCGGGCAAAAGGAACTGTAAGGTCGTAACGAAGGCCTTTTTCTGAAATATCACTAGCGTTATTATAAATATCATTATCAGTAAGATTTGATACTAGCTTACTTGATAGTTGGGTTATTGATAAGTAACCTGTTTTTGTTGGGTAGATCTTTAAAGTTGCATTTGTTTCTATGAGGGAATCAAAAATCAACTGCTTATTTGATCTGACTACTTCAAGCAAGTTGAATATTTCCGCATCTGGATTTTCACGAATAAATTTTTCTAGATAATCTTTCAATTCTTGCTCAAATCTGATCTCATCTCTTTTTTCAAATGTCAATTTTTCAAATGGCCCTTTATAAAAGCCAAACAGAAATTCAACCAATTTATCTCTCAGTATTACCTTGGACTTTATTTTTTTCGAAAAGTCACCAGAATTAAGAATCTTAAATAACAACTGATCGCCTTCTTCTCCATACTTCCCAGTCAGGGTAGTCAGATTCTCCATGGCTGGGGTTTCCAATGGCTGGAAGCCATAGGTTTGAAATACCGTGCGGATGTGATCGAGGATAAACTGACGTTTGGCCATCTGAATCGGGCCAAAGTCGCGGGTGCCTTTGGGCAATGTGGGTTTTTCCATACTAAAACGCAGCAATTTAAGCACATCGCCCACAGAATCACTGATTTTAAATTGAAATAATCCACCCCATAGGCGCTGAAAATCGCAAAACCTGATTATTTTTGCGCCCTATTAAAAATCAGAAGTCATGTCTGTTACCCGATTGAAAAGAAAGAACCGCAAGGATAAGGCAAAAGCGGCCCGCAGAAGAACCGATTTGAAAAATCAAAACTTCAAGCCCGTAGCGAAAGGGGTTGATATAGAGAAGATCAAGGAAGAATTCAAAGCTAAAAAGGCCAAGTAATTCTCATTGAATGTATGATAAGCCAGCAGGGTGCGCTCTGTTGGCTTTTTTTTTATCACCCTGAACCCTTCTCAAGTCAATGTTCCCCGTTTGCCTAATTCAATCACCTCCAGTTTGGATACAATCGTATCGCTGATCTCCAGCCTGATCATGGTTTTAATGGAGTGAAATCCCTGATTGCCGGCCGCGCCCGGATTTATGTAAAGCATGTTCCCATAAGCCGGATCTTTCCTTACCCGAAGGATGTGCGAGTGCCCGCAAATGAAAATGTCCGGAACCCGGTCCTTCAGAATTCTTTTGATACGCGGATTGTAGTTGGGGGGCGCTCCGCCTATGTGCGTCATCCAGATGGTGAGTCCCTCGCAGGTAAACCAGAGGTCTTCGGGAAAGCGTGTTCGTATTGCTTGATCATCGATATTTCCAAACACCGCCCGAAATGGTTTTACTTTTTCCAAGACTTCTGCCACGCCATCGCCAAGATCACCGGCATGCCAGATCTCGTCACAGTCCTTAAAGGAATCGACTACTTTCGCATCCAGGAAACTGTGGGTGTCTGACAATAATCCAATACGCGTCATCCTGTTGCTTCTAACGAATTCGTGTAGTTCAATTGCCGAGGTGATCCCAGTTTATCAGCACATTCCAAACGAGGGGGGCATCATGATGATTAAGGAACCGGTGGAGGGGGTCAAAAGTAAAGGCAATTACCCGGCCCGTACCGACAGGGACATTAAAGATACCCCCATGCCCAATAATGGTTTGATCATTGCGCACCATGCCGGACAATACATAGGGTGGATCTTTCTTTTCTTCCTTTTTTTCTTTAACGGGTTTTCGGTCGGGCATACCCATAATGAGGCCGGTGTATTCCACTTCATCTTTCAACGGCTTGGTTCCGTATTGCATGACCATCATGTTCCGGTTATATTTTTCAACCTGGTAAAGCGGTCCATTGCCCCGAAACACATGAAACAGTTCCGGGTAACCGTATAAAATGGGACTGTTGGATTGACGGGCTTTTACCTGCACAAAGGAACCCGGATGGAAAAGTCCTTGTGCGTCATACGGACGCAAATCACGGGCAATTCCGGTTTCGGCAGCCATGCGTGTAGAATTATCCAGGGTCACTAATACACCACCACCATCCACAAACAATTTCAATTGATGCATACCATCCAGTCCCGGTCCGCCTGTCATGTCGGGGGTAGAATCAGGAGTTCCATGAGAAGGGAACTCGGTAGTTTTTGTGTAGGGCATCGGACCGTAGTTGGAACTGACTCCATAGATGAAATCGCTCACCTGTCCGCCCATTCGGGGAACCAGAATGACATCAAATTTTTTCCGCAATTCACCGGCTTTCAAGTCATCCTTATCAATGGAGGTGTATGGAATACCACGTTGCTCAAATGTAAATCGCGACCAGCCTTCGTCCTGCGTGTTAAACCAGCTATGGTAAATGGCAACCCGGGGGAGGACTACTTCATGTTGTTTTCCTCCAGGCATGGAAGATGATCCCATCAGATCGAGTGCAAACTGGTTCCGGATCTGGTCGGCCTGCGCTTTGGTAATTTCTCTGAAGACCAGCGAGCCCGCTGGCAAGGTATCGGCACCCAGAATTTGTTGTTCATCGGTAATGATAAGTTTCGCCTTCTTATTCTGCGATTTAATCCAATACAAGGCCGGCAATACCGTGTTTTGGGCTCTGTACTTCAGCAGGTAGTTGGATCCACTCCCGGTGATTTCACCAACATATTTAACATCCTGTGTAAGCATCTTTAAATCATTGCGATTGTACTTCAGGCTATCTTGGGTTGTTACATCCACGCCATAATTGAGACCCAACGTCCAGCCGATGTCATCATAGGGTGGAAACTTGGCTTCTTTGGGATAGTTCTGTTTGGTAAGCAGGGTTACCGCCAGATCGCGGTACGGCTGATCCATCAGAACTACATACTCACCAGAAGATTCATGCACTTCAATGCCTTGCACCCGCAATTGATTAACCAGGTACACGGCCATGGCCGGGTCGCGTTGCTTTTTCGGAATAACAAAAGCTTTGATGGCTTCTTCTTTTCCCCGCTTAATATTATTGATACCCTTCTGATAATAGTTGCGAAGTAATAATCGGCTGTTATCAGCCGTGTACGTGAGAGAAGCCAATACCCCTGCTTGCATGTAGTTGGTATTATTTCGGCTCGACCAATTGACCCACTCGGTGGGGGGAGCGGGCCGGTACCATTCGCGGCTGGTGGCGGGATCGCCTGCATAGCGCTGATTCGACAGATTGCGGAGATAGGTGTTGGCTCCGGCATTTCCAAACGTTTCGTAAAAGCGACCAATGCTGTTGTGATTGTTTGCCACCCACATGGCATATCCCGGCCACCAACCATCAAAGAATGCCCAGGTGAATGTTCCCGGCAATCCCTGTGCAGCCAACGTAGTGATGTCGTGATTGGCCATCACTTGCCATTCTCCTATGGCGATGGGATCCATGTTATCGTTATAGGGTCCTGTACCGGTGCTGATGTATAACAAGGGCACCGACTCGTGTAAGTCCAGCATGACGGATGGGTGCCAGTCAAAATAGATTTTGTAGATGGCTTTGGACAGGGCTTGTGAAACCTGAATACCATCGCGGTTATTATCATGAAACACATATTTACCCCAATAGGGTGCACTGCGTCTGAACCCATCATCATATTCTTTTCTTGCTTTAGTATAGCGGTAGTACCAATCCACCTGCTTATCGCGACCATCAGGCTCGGAGACGGGATTGATCAACACAATTACGTTGTCGCGGATGTTTTTTATGTCTTCCGCCTGACTGGTTACCAGGCGATAGGCCAGTTCCATCAGCATTTCAGGGGAGCCCATTTCGGTAGAATGTAACCCACCATTCAGATAGAAGATTGGTTTACTATCGGCTATGAGCTTTTCGGCATCGGCAGGGGTCGTAGTTCGGGGATCTGCCAGCTTGGCGAGCTGCTGTTTATAATGATCCAACCGGTTGATGGATTCCTGGCTGGCAATGATGACCAGGTTAATGTCACGGCCCTCTTCAGATACCCCAACCCGTTCAACCTTAATTAAAGGTGAAGCTTTTGCAAGTTCCTGATAGTAGGCATATATCTCAGTGGTACGGTGCATCACACCCGGAGCCCCAATGATCTGCCCAAAGTATTTGCGGGGGGAAGGAACATTGGCATCATCAGGAAGATTGAGTACGGAGGCCGGTAAAAAGCGCGGATCGGTTGTGTACTCAATGATTTTTTTATTGTACTCCTCGTCAATGGATTGGCCAAGGACGGTGGAGTGTATTCCGGTAAGTAGGAGGAAGGTGAAAAGGGAATGAATAGTTTTTTTCATAGTGCTTCGAAATGGAATGCCGAAGGTATGGCACTTTCCGTATCGATAGTGATAAGACTGGACAAACGGCTAAGATTAGGTATAATCTGCAGGAAATAATTGGGCGTAAAAAAAACCAGTCCACGTACGAGCGGACTGGTTGCTATTTAAAAATATTCTGTTTGCTTAATAATTTCTTTCCACCGAAATGCTTCTCCAATCCCGACTTGGCCTGCGGGAAGGTGCGGACGTGTTGGATTTACGGGTTGAGTTTGAAGCAGAACTTTGTTTATATCCGTGTCTCCGCGAATCATTACTCCGTTGCGGTTTGGACTCGGGTGTTTTAACAGAGGCAGCCCCGGTCATCGGGTAGGGGTTGGTTTCGGCAACCGGCACCGATTTACCAATCAGTTTTTGAATGTCTTTCAAGTAGGCTTTCTCTTCGGCATCACAGAATGAAATCGAAATCCCGCTGGCTCCGGCACGACCTGTACGGCCAATGCGATGCACATACGTTTCGGGTACGTTCGGTAATTCAAAATTGATCACGTGCGAAAGTTCATCAATATCAATACCGCGGGCTGCGATATCCGTGGCCACCAGCACGCGCGTTTTCTGCGCTTTGAAGTTGCTGAGTGCCCGTTGTCTGGCATTTTGAGATTTGTTGCCGTGTATCGCTTCGGCCATCACACCGGCCCGGTTCAGGTCTTTTGCCACACGGTCGGCTCCATGTTTGGTGCGTGTAAAAACCAGGGCGGTGTTGATGTCGGTATTATTCAGCAAATGCAACAGCAGATGGCGTTTATTCCCTTTGTCAACAAAATAAATTTCTTGTCTTACGGTGTTGGCAGTTGACGACACAGGCGTTACTTCAACCCGTACCGGATTTGTTAAAATGGTATCCGCCAACTTTGCAATTTCAGGGGGCATGGTAGCCGAGAAGAAAATGGTCTGTCGTTTAGCGGGGATGCGACCGATAATTTTTTTAACATCATGAATAAAGCCCATGTCCAGCATGCGATCGGCTTCATCCAGTACAAACATCGTTAGCTTATCAAGCCGCACATAGCGCTGATCCATCAGATCGAGCAACCGGCCGGGGGTAGCTACCAGAATATCCACACCGGCACGGAGCGCATCGGTTTGAGATTTTTGAGGAACACCTCCAAAGATCACGGTGTGCCGCAAGCGCAACAGCTTTCCATAGGCAGAAATACTTTCACCGATTTGAATGGCGAGCTCCCGGGTTGGAGTCAGGATCAAGGCTTTGATTCCTTCCGGTCCTTTTTTATACAATTCATCCTGATGCAGCAATTGCAACATCGGCAGTGAGAATGCGGCCGTCTTACCGGTACCGGTTTGCGCACAGCCTAATAAGTCTTTGCGTTGTAATAGCACCGGAATGGCTTGTTCCTGAATGGGTGTTGGTTTAACGTATCCTTCGGCTTTTAACGATTTAAGAATAGGTTCAATGAGATTTAAATTTTCGAACATGTTTTGTGAGTTGAATGACACAGTAATCTGTGCAGTAAATAAAAAAATGATTTTAAATGTTTGACGCCTCTTGGCTCATTTCCGACTTAGCGGCACCGCAGAAAGGGCTTTTCTGCGAGAATTTGGAGGAGTGATACACAAAGGTAGTGAAATAAACGGTATCTGTTAGAGGGGCGTTGCTTTATAAGCTGTATGAAATGCCTGCCTGCCCACCTCAATGATTTCATTCGCCCGGTAAAATTCAAACACCCCACACGCATTTCGTGAGATGTTCACGACCAGATCCGGCTTGTGGATCGCAATCATAATCTCCGTCAACCGGTCCTGAGTCATGTCATATGATTTATTTAAAAGATCAAATAAGCCAAGACTTTCCGCGGTTGTATCTCCGCTGTTGTCAAACCTGGGAAGGTAGGTTTTGATTGCATCCAACATCTTCAAGTAAGCGGCACGTTCCTGATTTTCTTCCACAGCATTTGTGAGAGAACTGGGAAGGTTGGCATTCAGGTTTACTGCTACAACATAATCTCCATGCTCTTTATGAATCAGATTTATGGGCAAAGGATTAAGTACCCCACCATCCACCAGGGTGGCTTTATCCCACCGTACGGGAGTCAGAATGGTGGGAATGGCAATCGAAGCCCGGAGGGCCCTGAACAAACTTCCGGTTCGGTAATGAATTTCCTTTTCATGGGTGATGTCGGTAGCCACTGCTGTGAAGGGGATTTTAAAGTTCTCAATTGCATGATCACCAATAAATTCCTCCATGGCTTTAAATACGCGCTCTCCTTTTACAAAACCCTGCGCAGATAACGTGAAGTCTAATAATCGGAATACATCGAGGCGGCTGAGTTTGATGAGCCAATGTTTGTATTCGGGCAGGTAGCCAGCACAATAAATTCCGCCCACCACAGCACCCATGGAACAGCCCACCACCTCAACAATTTCAAATCCTGATTTTTCGAGTTCTTCAATCACCCCAATGTGGGCCATCCCCCGCGCACCACCACTGCCCAAAACAAGTCGCACCTTTTTCATAGCGATCGAATCATTTCAGCCTTCAAATTTAAAATCGGAAATTTTACGAGAAACAGGGCATGCTGGTTTCATAGCAATACCAATAGGAAGAAGTTCTTGCAGTGAAAAAATAATACTGATATTTTTTACGATGAACTAAAAATCGCGACCCGTTTTTTCATCATCCGGTGGATTTTGAAACACCACCAATGGAATGCTCGTATACATGGCGAGTTTTTTTGTCAAGCTGGGGTTGTAGAACTTCTCAAAAAAGTTTCGCTTGTGTGTTGAAAGAGCAACCATATCCACCGCCTCTTGCTGAATGATGGATTCTAAGCCCATACTCACGTTGTGATCGTTTACAATTTTCTGCGAAATTTTGGCATATTGACTGGCTCGTTCAGCTTCAAGCTGAAATTTCTCCATTGATTTCTCTACCGTCTCATTTTCCTCATGAACGGAAGTATCCACATGACCAAGCACGATTTCGGAACCAAAGGCTGCCGCCAGTCTTGACAAACGTACAATTCCCTGAATGTCGTGGTATGAGAAATTGGTGGCAAAAAGAATCTTTTCTGGTTTTTTAAATGCGCACGTAGAAGGGATGCACAGTACCGGACACATTGATTTTTCCACAACCGAGGCCGTATTGCTACCAAAAAGAGTCCGGGTAAGATTGCTGGCGCCAAGCGTGCCCATCACAATCAGATCTGCTTTTAACTCAAGGGATGCCTTCAAGATCTCTTCCACGGCTTCCCCCACCAATACCTGTAGTTGGCAATTGATTTGCTCGTATTCCTTCTTCAGGGTAGTTCGAATAACTTCCAGCTTTTCAGTTGCATCTCTTCGTGCATCACCAATTTCATCGGTTATCAATGCGCCAACTACATTCCCGCGCGAAACGATAGGAGTATAAACGTGCAATAAAACAATTCGAGATCCGGAGATAGCGGCTATTTCAGCTGCATATTCGAGGGCATTGTTTGCATTGGTTGAGAAATCGGTGGGTACCAAAATAGTATTCATGGGTAAGTTATTAGCTTCCGTAATATGCATTGGGTTAGGGGCAAATCAAATGACCATGGTCATTTTTATAGGCTTACGGGGTCCAATAGTAAAATATTAATGAAATTTTTTATTGCTTTGCGCGTTGAAATCAAAAAGCTGGAGAAATGAGAGGAATAGTTTGGATCGCCTTTTTTGTGGGATTGGGAGTGTTGGTATCAGCGTGTTTAAATGTTGATTCGGATAAGACGCTATCCTTTGAAGAGCAATGGAAACAGGATACGACCGCTATTGGAGTCTTTTTAAGGAAGGAAAACATTCCTGCAATGAAAGATGCCAGCGGAGTTAGTTTTATCATTGATTCGCTAGGGTCCGGATTTCCGCCTAAAGTTTCAAGTTCGGTTCGGTTCAAGTATACAGGCAGGCTACTGTCGGGACAGATTTTTGAGCAAAATACGGTGACGGCCGATGTGAAAGACATGATTACTGGCATGCAAATAGGCCTTTCACTCATGCCAAAAGGAAGTAAAGCTAGAATATACATCCCTTCCGGTTTTGCCTATGGTAATTCCACCGTCAATGCAATCCCGGCCAATTCGAATCTGATTTTTGAGATTCAGTTGCTGGATGTAATTATTACAGAGGTTGAGAAACAACGTTTGGCTACTGATACAGTGGCCATTGATGAGTACCTGACAAACAATGCCCTTCCATTTATTGCAGATAAAACAGGATTGCGGTATAACATTACTACACTGGGCACCGGCCCCATTCCAACTTTATATAATAAGGTGAGAATCAAGTATACCGGCAAAATTCTATTCAATGAAACGGTTTTTTACAGCGGCACGAATGGTCCTACGGAGGTTTTTGACAGCCGCGTGATTAACTACATCTTTGGATTTCAGGCAGCATTAACTAAAATGCCTGTAGGGAGTAAGGCTACCTTATATGTTCCTTCCGGCCTGGGATTTGGCAACCAGATTACGCAAGGATCAGGCGTTCAAGTACCTGCTAACTCCAATCTGTCTTATGAGATGGAATTATTGGAAATCGTGGAATAATTCTTTAATTCGACTACTCCCATCGCCATCCATCTGAGTTTCCTGACCCTTGGTAGATTTGGGGTAGCAGGGAAATTTTAAATGCATTAGGTTGATTCCCATCATTAAACTCATATGAAGTCTATTGCCACAATCCTCATCATGCTTAGTTCCCTCTACGGCATGGCACAACCGGCTGCAAAAGCCATTGAAGACAAGAATCTGGGATTGCAAGATCGCTACCAGGTAATGAAAAACAATTCACAGACCTATGAGGATTATAAAGTGATCAAGGAATATATTCTGGAAGGCTTCTGGAAGATCACCACCGATTCGTTCCAACTCAAACAGAATCAGTTAGCCGAGGCAAAGCAACGAATCACCACCCTGGAAACGGAACTAATGAATTCGCAGAATGAATTGAAAAGTCATCAGGCAAACGTAGAAGGGTTGGTCTATGACAGTAAGCACATCGCTGTTTTCGGAATCCCATTCAACAAAGGAGTTTTTCTGGTGATTGGTGCTGCGCTGGTAGCCGGACTCGTAGTGCTGGTAGTGGCTATAGCCGGCAGAATGAAACTCTTGAATTCGGAGATGACCGAGAAAGCGTTGATAGCAGAGAGTATTTCGCTCGAGTTTGAAGACTACAAGCGGAAAGCCCTTGAGAAACAGACAAAACTTTCGCGCGAGTTGCAGAACGAACGCAACAAGTTAGTGGAGTTGAGAAAGTAACCATCTGCACATTTATTTTTTTTATTCCACCAGTTGTTACGACAACTGAATAGTATTATTTTAATGCACCTTAAAGTAATACTTATGAGAGTTATTTTAGTTATTTTTTTTCTTACCCCTTTTATCTTAGCAGGTGCACAGAATAATAATGGCTTTCCTCTTGGGAATGTTACAGTTGAACAACTTCAGATGAAAGTATACCCCAAAGACACAAGTGCGAATGCAGTTTTATTGGACGAATTTGGAGAAGCATACATTGACAATGGAGGAGATAACAATTTAATTCTGGAGTACAAAGCCAAGTTTAAGATTCTGTCGAAAACCGGATTAGAAGAAGCTAATTTCAGAATTCCGCTTTATAAAAATGGTTCACGAAAACAATTCATTCAAAAGATAACAGCAACAACATATAACTTAAGTAACAATTCTATTGTTGCTACTAAACTGAATCCTAAGGAGGATGTGTTTACTACCGAAGTTTCTGAACATTGGAATGAGATTTCATTTACTCTTCCAGCAGTAGTCGTAGGATCAGTTTTTGAAGTGAGTTATAAATTAGAATCACCATTTTTATTTAATTTCTGGCCTTGGAAATTCCAGTCACACTTACCCAAAGTGAGAAGTGAATATTGGGCAAAGATTCCGGGAAATTATGTTTATAATATAGCCTTCAAAGGATTTCTGCAATTAAGTCTAAATCAATCAAGTATTGTAAAGGACTGTTTTACCCCCGGTGATGGACGATACAAGGCAGAATGTGCCTTATACAAATACATGATTAAGGATGTTCCTGCTTTTATAGAAGAGGATTTTATGACAGCCAAAAGCAACTTTATTTCCTCAATAGATTATGAATTATCAGAAATCAGATTCTTTGATGGACGTGTGGAGAAGTACACCAAAACATGGAAAGATGTTGATTCAGAGTTGATAAATGATGAAACCTTTGGGAAGCAAATTAAGAAAGCACGAAATCTGCACGAGAAAAAAGTGCTTGCACTTGTCTCAACCATAACGGATGCATCGCAAAAAGCAAAAGTAGTTTATGAATATATAAGGAATTGGTATCGATGGAACGGTGACTATGGCAAATATACTTCTCAGGATGTAAGAAATTCTTTCGAAAAGCAGGAAGGAAATATAGGAGACATCAATTTGGCATTGATTGGGGCACTTCAGGCGGCTGGCTTAAATGCAGACCCCGTAATCCTTGCAACGCGAGATTTTGGATTGCCACACCAACTTTTTCCAATCATTTCGGAATTCAACTACGTGGTTGCAAGGATCGAAAACAGTGATCCAGTTATGCTTGATGCCACAGAGGTCTTACTGCCTTATGGAATGTTGCCTGAACGATGCTTGAATGGTAAAGGTAGATTGATTAGCAAGGTGGTTGAGGAGAGCAGGTGGGTAGATATTCGTCCCTCACAAAAAAAGATAAAGAAGATTTTATTGGATTTGACTTTAGAGAATGATGCTTTTAAGGGATTGCTTACCATAACTTCAAGTGGATATGAGGCATTTGAAAAACGAACAAAGATTATTGATGCGGGTTCAGAGCAAGCTTACTTTCAGAGAATTCAAAGTACTTTCCATGAGATTGTATTGTCTGACTACAAGGTCGATAATTTTAAAGACCCCGATCAACCATTAGTTGAAACTTTTGGATTTGAAATGAAAGTTGATCAAATGGGAGCTAAAAAACTTTATTTAAATCCATTTCTCATTGATCGTTGGCAGAACAATCCATTCAGGTCTAATCAACGATTCTATCCGGTAGACTTTGGTGCTCCGGTTGAATCAACTTTTCATCTGACACTAAACTTTCCACCGCAATATTTCATTGAGGAAAATCTTGAGAATTCTGCATATACTCTCCCGGGTAATGGAGGAAGATTCTTGCTCAATGCAACATCTTTGGAAAATAAATTGTCCGTAACAAGTATTATCACCTTAAACAAAATGGTATACACATCAAATGAGTATTACTCACTTAAAGAATTGTTCAATAGAATAATCGAAAGTCAAAACTCGCAAATAGTTTTTTCGCAAAAGTAACTTATATTTTTGTGGCGAGCCTGCTGGTGAGCCTCCATTGCTTCTTATAGCGAACATATACTTCTGAGTAGAGCAGGTTAAGTTTAAATTCTGTTTTGTCTGGCATAAGGCCTTTAAACGTTCCCTTTCCTGTTACAATGGCCACCTCGGTTCCATAAAAAACTACGTCAGATTCTGTAATTGAAACAGCCGTATAGTTAAGTTTGTTGGATTTCAAATCATCAATTACTTCCTGTTTGGTTTGAATCCAGCCGTTGGAGTGAATGTACTTCACCCGGTCATCCATGAGCCAATTCAAAGAGTCGTAGTTTTTAGAAATCAACCAGGTAAATTTTTGGCGATGCAGTCGATCAACTTCAGCAACTCCTTTTTGTTGTTGCCCGTATGCCAACCCGGAAATAAATAATAGCAACCATAAAATGACCTTCATAAGCTTACATTATTGATAAACTCGTACATAATCCACTTCCATACGCTGCGGCCAGATCGCAGGATCAATTCCTTCCTTGCCGCCCCAATTGCCGCCCACCGCTATATTCATGATCAGGTGAAAGGGTTGATCAAAGGGCCACCCTTTGAAGTCATCCTTCGGATCCCGATTTACCGTATGATACAATTTTTCGTCTATAAAGAAATCAATTTTATCCTTCGTCCAGTCAATCGCATACACATGAAATTCATCCATGCAATCGGCCACCGTAACCTTTCCTTCTTTTTGTGTTCCCTTAACATGATTATAAGCTTCGGTATGGATCGTACCATGAATCACCCCCGGGTCATAGCCAACATGCTCCATAATATCAATCTCGCCACTTTCGGGCCAGCCGCCATATTTCCAGTCGGTGGAGAGCATCCAGATGGCGGGCCAGGTGCCTTTGCCACGCGGTAACTTTGCTTTTACTTCAATCCGGCCATAAAGCCAGTCGCCTTTGTGCTTGCTTACGATGCGTGTGGAAGTGTATGCTTTTCCACCCAGCGAATCCTGATGTGCCTCAATGATCAGATTTCCGTTTTCTACCCGCACGTTTTTCAAATCCTGGGTATAAAATTGTGCTTCGTTATTTCCCCAGCCACACACATTGGGGCAGCCATCTCCCAGGTCATAGTTCCATTTGGTAGAATCCGGGGAACCGGAATAGTCAAATTCATCAAACCATACAGGCTTGTTCTGACAGCCGATCACAATGAGGATAACCAGCCCAAGGGGTAAGTAGCGCTTCATGTCTTTTTCTTTGGATAAAATTAGAAAAATCCTGTAACCAATTTGATTACCTTCAGTTTCCCTGCACAAGAACCTGTGAAATTTGGAAGCGCTTTCCGATAATGCCTTGATGGTGAAGGTTAAAGATGGGGACCTCGACAAGCTGGGTCTGCTCTTTGAACGCTATAAAAGACCGTTGTATGGTTTCTTTTATGGCCTCAACCGCGAGCCCGAACTGAGCGAGGACCTCGTGCAAAATACCTTCTTGCGGATCATGAAGTACCGCCACCTCTTTCGCGGAGAATCTGCCGGCCGGGCAGACGGGGGTGACTTCCGGGCCTGGATGTTCCACATTGCGCGAAATGTGAATTACGACCATCACCGTAAAAACAAAGTCAAGGCTTCTGAGGACCTCGAACATTGGCAACACCGGATCGGCCACGATGAAAATCTGTCCTCCGAAATTCAGCAGCGAGAAGAACAAACCATGTTGCTGCAGGCACTGGACCGGCTGCCTGCGGATAAACGCGAGATCCTGCTCTTGAGCAAATTTGAGGAGAAGAAGTACAGCGAAATCGGAATCGTGCTGGGGTGCAGCGAAGGCGCTGTGAAAGTAAAGGTGTTCAGGGCACTCCAAGAGCTTAAGGTGATTTACAAACAGTTGGAACGCATTAATTGACTCGGTATGGAAAAGAAGCAGATCGATGAATTGATTGAAAAGTACAATGAGGGCCTCGCTGACCCATCGGAAGTACAGATGTTGGAGCACCTGATTGAATCGGGCATCGTAGACCTGACACAATTGCGGGAGTTGCAACTACTGGATAAACAATTTCAATCACTGGCCACGCCAACACCTTCGTTGCGACTGGACGATCAATTTTATGCTGCACTGGCCAGGGAAAAGAGAGATTCAACGACCCGAAGGATTTCATTTCCTTCATGGAGTACGTTGTTTCCAAGGCTGGCGGTTGCAGCCGTCTTGATGGTGGTGGGTTTCTCAGCAGGGTACTTTCTTCAATCACCCCATCAGCAAGCGGAAGTAAGCCAATTGACAAATGAGGTAAGTCAATTGAAAGAGATGATAATGCTTTCATTGCTCGAGAAGGAATCGGCTTCGCAGCGATTGAAAGCTGTTAGTTTAACCAGCGACATGACACAAGCCAGCGAAAAAGTTACAGATGCGTTATTGGTAACACTCAATCAGGACGAAAATGTGAATGTTCGTCTGGCCGCGTTGGAGGCCCTCACGCCCTACGTAAAACAAAGCGAAGTGCGGGCACGGTTAATCGAATCTATCCAGGTTCAGGATTCACCCCTGGTGCAGGTTGCCCTGGCCGAACTTATGGTTGCTATCCAGGAGAAGAAATCCGTGGATGCATTCCGGCAATTGCTGGAGAGGGAGAGTACCCCAAAGGAAGTGAAAACCAAAATATCAGAGAGTATTAAAATTCTAATTTAACTAGCCCGAATGGGCGTAAAAGAAAGAAGTATGAAATCAACCATAACGGCAGTGTTCCTGTTCATGCAGTATTGGGTATTTTCTCAATCTTTTACAGAAAAGATCAATAAGGAATTGATGTTTGAGAAGAAAGGAGTCAACAATGCTTTGTTGATCGCCAACATCAATGGTTCAGTAACGGTGACTGGCTATGATGGCGAGAAAATAATGGTGGAAGTAACCCGAACCATCAAAGCCAAAACGCCAGAGCGATTGGAGAATGCGAAAGCACATATCCGGTTGGGATTTCTGGATCGTGCGGATACGTTGATTTTTTATACAGAAGGGCTTTGCAGTCGGTTTGGTAAAACTTCCAAAAAGAAAGGCGACTGGACCCATAAAAATGGATGGGGATATCTGTGGAGCGAAGGCAAGGATGATTGTGATGAGAAGGCAGACTATTCATTTGATTATGTTGTAAGAGTGCCTAAGTCAGTCAATTTACTCGTGAGCACAGTAAATCAGGGGGATCTTAAAATTGAAAATGTGGCCGGAGGCGTTGTGGCTAATAATGTGAATGGAAGCATCGAGCTCACCGGGCTATCACGGGAGGCATCGGCACATACGATTAATGGGGATGTCGATATTTCTTATGAGAAAAATCCACAGAAGCCTTGTCGTTTTTATACGTTGAATGGCGATATCAATGCCTGGTTTCAAAAGGGATTAGCGGCCGAGTTGAGTTTCGAAAGTTTTAATGGAGAGTTGTACACCAATGTAAACGGTTTGGAGTCGTTACCGGTGCAAATGGAGAAGGAATCCACAAAAAATGGTGTCAAGTATAAAATTAATGGAAACCGATTCAAGATCGGAGCTGGCGGGGTGCTGCTGGACTTCGAAACGTTTAATGGAAATGTGTATTTGAAAGAGAAAATTTAAAAGTTGTTGACTATGAAAAAGGTGTTATTGATAATCGTGTTGATGAGTGGTGTGGTATCTGGGTTTGGTCAAAATTCGGGCGAGTTCCCGGTTCCGATCAGTGATCCGGCTAAACGGGGAAAACTAAAAGTGGATATTCATTATGGGTCTGTTTTCATTAAGGGCAGTCCGCGAAAAGATGTACTGGTACGCTATACTGAACTGGATGACCGGTCGGGCAAGAAGACTACCGAGAAGGATGGACTGAAGCGCATCAGTGGTGGCTCGTTGGACCTGGAAGTATCGGAGAAGGATAACTATGTTGTTGTGGAATCCAGTTCCTGGACGAACCGGATGAAAGTAGAAGTAGAGGTACCGGTTGGGTTTGATGTCAAGGCCAGTTCCTACAACGATGGAGACATTTTTGTAGAAAACATTCAGGGCGAGGTGGAGATTACATCTTACAATGGAGAAATTGAAGCGCATAAAATTTCCGGCTCGGTGGTTGCGAGTACGTACAATGGCGAAATCAAAGTAACCTTTGATAAAGTAACCGAAGGCGTGCCAATGTCTTACTCCACATACAATGGAGATATTGACATCACCTATCCGGCTAACCTGAAAGCGACCTTCAAAATGAAGACCGGACAAGGCGAAATTCTGAGTGGCTTTGATATGACCTTGATTAAAACAGGCCCCATTCAGAAAAAGGATTCCGGTTCGGGCACGTACAAAGTTACCGTGGATGAGTGGGTGAAGGGAGAAGTAAATGGTGGTGGAGCCGAGATTTCCATGCGCAATTATAATGGCGATGTAATTATCCGGAAGAAATAGTTCACGCGTTGTTGATGAACGCTCATCTACCAGGAAATGCCGGGCTTGCCCGGTATTTTTTTACTCGATTGAAAGTCCGATTCCTTTGGCCATCAACCCTGCCAGGATTGGGATAATGAACAACAGGAGCAGTTCCAATCGCAGCAACAAGAAAATGGATTTCGGTATAGAAACAAGGTCATCCGGGTTACCCTTCCGATTCTTTAGAAAGAAGATGGTGGGGTAGATTGAACACAACCCGATCAGCACGAACAAGGTGAGTTTGGTATGAAAGATCCAGTTTTTTGAATAATAATCTGTGGGTTTGCCAATGCCGCCTAACCACAACGTAAGCCCAACGCCCAGCAGGAGTAGCGCGGCCAGTCCGTAAATGCCGTCAATGTTAGCGAGTCGGCCAATTTCTTTTCGGGTAAGCTGAGGTTTTAACAACAAATGTTCTGAAACCAAAGTACCAACTATGGCAAAAATGCTGATGAAGTGCAGGTAGCGGAGGACAATTTCGATTGTCATGCAGGAATCAATTTAAAATTATAACGACTACTGTTAAATCCGCAATTAGAGAATTCGAAGCTCAAAAATCAATACTACTCCAGGTTACACCTTAAAAAAGATCTGCTTCCGGTAAAGGAAGTAGCACAGCCCCCACTCCAAACTAAAAATGCAAAGGGGGGTAATAACCATCATCACTGCTTCCGGTGTATTAATAAATGTCATCAACCCGTTGGTAATGGCGCCCACATACCCGTTAAACCACCGGCCCCCAACAATCTCGAAGAAGAGATAAAGGAAAATGGAATTCATTCCAACGATGGTAAAGAATTTCAAGTGGCTGCGATGTTGCCGGATGTCAATCCACCAATAAGCCGCAGCCAGCGCCAACAAACACCAACCCCCTGAAACGAATACAAAGGAACTGGTGGCAATTCGTTTGATGATGGGTGTAATCGTCCAATCCAGGCTATAACCCAAGAGCAGACTTGCAACTGCCGCGATGACAAGCGATCGCACTTTTTTGGTGTTTATTTCCTCGCTCAAGAGTAGCTTTCCTGTCATTGCACCCCAAATGGTGTGAGCCGCTGTGGGCAGGCAGTTAATGGCTACCCAACCATCACCATTAATTTTACTCATAAAGATCAGGTCCATGAAATTGCCAAAGTTGTGCTGATCGGTAAAGGGCTGATCAAACCCCGGAACATTCGTGAAACGATACAACACCTCCGTCAATAGTAACAAACCTAAACTCACCCCTAATTGACTTGCCACTGACCATCGGAAAATCAGGAAAGCCACCAACGTGGTGAATGCGAGTTGGGTAAGTACATCCCATAACTCGAAGGAAAGCCCACCGGGTCGCACCGCATAGTCCAGCACACCCCAGAAGAAAAGCCAGCTGCTTCGCTTCAGTGTTTTTATCAATTGGTCTTTCCACGGAACACCGGCTTGGGTCTGTCGGTGTAAGGAATAGGCCAAAGCTGTGCCCGCAATAAACATGAAGCCGGGTTGAATCAGATCCCAAAACCGAAGCCCATGCCAGGGATGGTGCATGAATTGCAGGAAGAAATTCTGAACGAAACTGCCTTCGGTTATCTCAAAGAGATTGTCGTAGAGCCTTGTACTCTCTAAAGCTAATAAAACCATGATAAAACCACGGAGGAAATCCAGCGAGAGCAGGCGATTTGACTTTAATTGCATCAATGAAACACTCGATTAACAGCCGGCAGAAACGGGAACCGAGTCGTTGAGCGTGGTAGTACGCACACGGATGGAACTACAGACCGGGCTATGCTTACCGTGGTGATTGGATGCGTTACTTAGTTGAGCGGGAAACGGGATTCGAACCCGCGACTTTCAGCTTGGGAAGCTGACACTCTACCAACTGAGCTACTCCCGCTTAATTATTTTCGAAGATGAGATTTCCGCATGAAAATTCAAAATGATTTGGGTCGAATAATTAGAAGCATCGATTACTTCAACGCTGCTAATCGCTGCAACAAGGGGGGATGCGAGTAGTGAAAAAACACATACCACGGATGTGGATACAGATTACTCAACGAATCAACGGAAAGTTTTTTCAAGGCGTTGGATAACGCGTTTCCATCAAAAGTTTCTTTGGCATACGCATCCGCTTCAAACTCATTTTTTCGGCTTAACATACTCATCAGCAAACCCGTAATTCCCGAGATCGGAGAGAAAAGAATACCAAAGGCGATGAGGTTCAGGTGAATGGCTTGGTGTTGTCCACCCAGGGCCAGCGAAAGATTCTCGTTAAAAACCATTCGTGATAAAATGAAAAGCACGAAAAAAACCTGCACGATGGAGATCAGGTAACTCCACACAATGTGTTTCTTTTTAAAATGCCCCACCTCATGCGCCAGCACCGCTACCAGTTCTTCCGTGGTGTGATTATTAATTAATGTATCGTACAGCACGATCTTCTTCTTTTTACCCATCCCCGAAAAAAACGCATTCGCTTTGGCCGAACGCTTTGACCCATCCATGACAAAGATATTGTCCAGCGGAAAATCAACTTTGTTCGCGAAGGCAGTGATAGCGGTTTTCAACTCTCCTTCTGCCAGTGGGGTAAGTTTGTTGAACAAGGGTAATATCAGAGTTGTATAAAACATGTTAACGAACAGGATAAACAAGGCTGCCACCAGGCCAAACCAGATCCAGAAGTTGGGTCCGATCCAATACACCAGGTACATCAACAACGTCAGCAAGACACCGCCCACCAATGCACCTAATACATATCCTTTTAATTTATCCGTAATAAATGTACGGAGGGTGGTTTTATTGAATCCGAACTTTTCTTCAATCACAAAGGTGCTGTACCACTGAAACGGGATGGTGAGCAGGTCGGAGGCAATCATGATCACACCAAAGAAAACAAGCGCCAATGCAATGGGATGGAGAATAAGCGGTCTCAACAAACCATCCAACCAACCAAATCCGCCCAGGGCCAGCATCGCGATGGATAAAACAAAACTGAATCCGGACGTAATGAAAGAGAACCGCATTCGCTCGCGCTGATACGTCAACGACTTTTCGTACTTCTCTTTGTTATAGAACGCTTCAATGTCAGAGGGTATATCCGGCCGAAGGGCTTTCAGGTTAATGTAGTCCAATACCTGATCGAACACATACGTGACAACCGATATAATTAAGATGACGACTAAAATAGTTGTTGGAGACATTCCTGAATTACTTTATCAACTTCCCTAACGCATCATGCACCCTTGCAAAACCAAATCGACCCATCACCTGTTCGAAGGTATTTTTTATTTTGTCATTCATCAGGTTGCCAAGGCTACCCTCATGGGTATGATTCAGGTTGGTGGAGTGGGTGAACTTGCCCTGTTCTATTTCTAATCCCACTTTTTTATAAGCATCGCGGAAGGGGATGCCCGATAAAACCAGCTTATTCACTTCCTCTACACTAAAGAGGTATTTGTATTTCTCATCTTGCAGGAGGTTGTCGTTGACATGGATTGCTGAGATCATCAGGTGGGTCATTCGCAGGCAATCTTTCAAGGTTTGTATGGCCGGGAACAACTTATCTTTTAATAATTGTAAATCACGGTGGTAGCCCGAAGGAAGATTGGTTGTAATCAACGTGAGTTCATTCGGCAAGGCTTGCAGGCTGTTGCATTTCGCGCGGACCAATTCAAAAACATCCGGATTTTTTTTGTGCGGCATGATACTCGATCCGGTTGTCAGTTCATCCGGGAAGGAGATAAAGGCAAAATTCTGGTTGAGAAACAGCGTGCAATCCATGGCCAACTTTCCCAGGGTAGCGGCTACCATACTCATGCTTTGCGCCAGGATGCGTTCCGTTTTTCCACGCCCCATTTGCGCATACACTACATTGTAGTGCAAATCATCAAATCCAAGTAAGTGGGTCGTCAGGGTGCGATTGAGTGGAAAGGAAGATCCATATCCGGCTGCCGACCCTAATGGATTTTTGTTCACCACCTGGTAAGCTGCATGTACGGTAATAAGATCATCGGCCAGGCTTTCGGCATAGGCACCAAACCACAATCCGAAGGAAGAAGGCATGGCTAATTGCAAATGGGTATAACCCGGCAGCAGTTTATCTTTATGTTTCTCACTTTGCGCGATCAGCAATTCAAAAACCTGGTGGATGGACAGAGTGAGTTGCTCGATTTCGTGCCGCAGGTAAAGTTTAATATCCACCAATACTTGATCATTGCGCGACCGGCCACTGTGAATTTTCTTTCCCACTTCACCGAGCTTTCGTGTAAGCAGGAGTTCGACCTGCGAGTGAACGTCTTCAACACCGGGTTCAATCGCGAACTTACCCGCCTTGATTTCATTATAGATTACTTTCAATTCCCGGCTTAGCATTTCGAGTTCGGCCCGGGTCAACAAACCAATCGTTTCGAGCATGGTGATGTGGGCCAGCGATCCCATCACATCGAATGGAGCAAGCTGCAAATCCAGCAGGTTATCCAATCCGGTGGTAAAGTCGGTAACGGCTGTTAACGATTCCTTGTCTTTGCTCCAGAGTTTCATTTCCGATCCGAGTTCCTATTTTAAATTATTGAGTCACTAAGGTAAGGAAGTTTTGTATCCTTTGACTTGCTTATAGAACCTGGTGCAGCCTCAGGTAGTGAAGCAACAGGATGGTTTTGCCATCCTTAATTTCACCGGTTTCAATCATCTCAAGGGCCCGCTCAAAGGGTAATTCCAGAACTTCAATATCTTCATGGCCCACCAATCCGCCACCGGTGGAAGTTTTCATTTCGTTCGAGTATTCGGCAATGAAAAAATAAACGAGCTCGGTCACGGAACCCGGAGACATGTAAACCTCCATAATCTTCTTTACCTCTTTCAAGGTAAAACCGGTCTCTTCTTCGGTTTCCTTGCGAATACAATCTTCCGGATTATCCAGATCCAACAAGCCGGCACAGGATTCAATCAACATTCCATCGGTATTTCCATTGACGTAAGTGGGCAACCGGAACTGACGGGTTAGTATGACGGTTTTTGAATTCTTATTATATAATAATATGGTAGCTCCATTTCCACGATCGTAAGCTTCCCGGTTTTGCTGAGTCCAGGTGCCGGATTTTGTCTGATAGTCGTACGTAATCTTTTTCAGAACATACCAATTGTCAGAAAGGATTTCAGTCTTCTGAATTCGAACGCGTGGGTTCATTAGAGTAATTTTTCGAGTAAGGCAATGTACGAGTCAATACCGGATTCAATTTCATGTACATAGATAAACTCATCGGCACTGTGCGACCGGGCCGAATCCCCCGGCCCCATTTTGATGGAGGGCACCGGGATCAAGGCCTGATCGGAAGTGGTAGGCGAACCGTACAATTTCTTACCGAGGGCTTTTCCGGCAAGAACCAAGGGATGATTTTGATCAATACCTGAAGGACGAAGTCGCAGGGATCGCGGGTTAACGACACACGAAACATGTTGCTTTATGGTTTCCAGAATTTCTTCGAGCGTATAAGCATCAGTTGCCCGCACATCCACCGTAAACCTGCATTCAGCCGGCACCTGGTTGTGCGCCTGACCAGCATGAATAACCGTTACCGACATTTTTACCGGTCCGAGGGCGGAAGAGTTTTTTGGAAATTGATACGTGCGAAACCACTCAATGTCTTTCAACGATTCGTAAATAGCATTCACGCCTTCTTCGCGGGCGGCATGACCGGCTTTTCCTTTAGCGATACAATCCAAAACAAGCAATCCCTTTTCTGCAACAGCAATATCGGTTAGCGTGGGTTCGCCCACGATGGCGCAATCAATTTTTGGCAAGTCGTTCCAGATCAGTTCAATCCCCCCGGGGCCTGAAATTTCTTCTTCGGCTGTGGCCGCCAATACGAGATTGTACTTGAGATTGGGCGTCATGTAGAAATAGAAAAAAGTCAGGATCAGCGAAACCAGGGGGCCACCCGCATCGTTGCTGCCCAATCCATACAATTTTCCACCCTCGATATCCGCAGAAAATGGGTTGCGGGTATAGGCCGGGTTGGGCTTTACGGTGTCGTGATGTGAGTTGAGGAGGAGGGTGGGTTTAGCGGCATCAAAGAATTTGTTCATCGCCCACACATTATTGCCTTTCCGAATGGCTTCGATGCCATGGTGCTTGCAGAAACTCATCAGCAAGCCTGCAGTCTTATCTTCTTCTTTGCTGAAGGAAGGAACAGAAATAAGCTGGTGGAGTAAATCCGTGGCAATATTGGCGAGGTGCTCTCTCATGCCTGGGTGATGAGCGTACCCTGTGTATCGTAGCCAATGTTGGCCAGCAGATTGGTATGTTCACCGATCAACACTTCCTTCACTCCCGATTGTATGGCATGAAAGGCGTTCTCAAGTTTGGGAAGGATGCCATCGTGAAATGCGCCTTGTTGCAATAATTCCTGATAGCGGGCATAATTCAGAGTGCGAATCACCGAATCTTCTTTTGAAACATCCTGAAGCACGCCTTGCCTTTCAAAACAAAAGATCAACCGTACATCAAAGTGCTTGCTTAATGAAATGGCGAGCACCGAAGCAATGGTATCAGCGTTGGTATTCAGCATAACCCCATTTTCATGTGTTAGGGGTGCGAATACCGGAATCACATTTTGCTTCAACAGAAAATATAACAAGGTGCTGTTAACGCTATCCGGAATAATGTCACCCACATATCCGAAATCAACTTCGCCAACGGGGCGCTTGGTGGCTTTGATGAGGTTGCCATCAGCGCCCGTCACACCCAGGGCATTGCAATGATGAGATTGCAACGTAGCCACTATTTGTTTATTAACGAGCCCACCATACACCATCGTTACCAGATCCAATGTTGGGGCATCGGTAATCCTTCTTCCTTTTACATAGTGGGATTGAATACCTAATTGATCCCCCAGTTTGGTCGCAATTTTACCCCCGCCATGAATCAGAATCTTAGGCGATTGAATCGAGGCAAAATCCCGGAGAAATCCCTTTAAGGCCTTCTCATCGTCCAGCACATTACCACCAATTTTTATGATGTAGAGTTTATTCATAGTATGTCTGCATAAAATCTAACTACGTATGTCTTACTACTTATGTCTGTTTAAGCAGTTCCGCCAATACGGCTTGTGCTGCCCACACGCGGTTACCCGCTTGTAGTGTTACCATGCTGTTGGGGCCATCCAGAATTTCATCGCTTACTTCCACATTTCTGCGGACGGGTAAACAATGCATGATCTTGGCATTGTTTGTAAGAGCAAGTTTTTCATTTGTGAGCATCCACTCCGGGTCATTGCAATAAATCTTGCCGTAATCCTGGTAGGTGCTCCAGTTTTTTACATAAACAATGTCGGCATCCTTTAACGCTTCATCCTGATCGTGGGTGATGGTTGCCCCGTTCGTGAATTTAGAATCCAACTCGTAATCTTCCGGATGGGTAATTACAAAATCAGCGTTGCCCCAGGCAGTGATCCATTGTGAAAAACTGTTAGCCACACATTGCGGCAAGGCTTTCACATGCGGAGCCCAGGTCATCACAATCTTTGGTTTTCTTTTTTCTTTAAAAGTCTCCTGGATGGTGATTAAGTCGGTCAGGCTTTGCAAGGGATGCAGGGTTGCACTCTCCAAACTCAGAATCGGCACCCCTGCATATTTGATAAACTGGTTGATGTAAAGTTCGCTGTAATCGTCTGTTTTGTTTTTGAGCGATGGAAAAGTTCGAACCCCCAGGATATCGAAATATTTTCCTAATACGGGAGCAGCTTCTTTCACATGTTCCACGGTGGATCCGCTCATGATGGCCTCATCTTCAAACTCCAACGCCCAGCCGTCCTGGCCAACATTAAAAACAATTGCATCCATGCCCAGATTTTTGGCTGCCAGCTGGGTACTGATGCGAGTTCGCATACTGGGATTGAGAAACAGCATGCCCAGTCGCTTGCGCTGGCCGAGGGTGGCGTCTTTAAAGGGATCGGCCTTAAACGCCAAAGCATTGGTTACCAGTTGTGAAATGGCGCTGACTTCATGAACAGACAGGAAGTTCTTCATAGCACGGCAGTCTGTTTAAGTTCAGCCGCGAGGGCTTCAAGAAAAATGTCGGCTTCTGCTTTCGTTAATGCCAGGGAGGGAAGTAAGCGCACGGTATTCGGTTTAGCTTCGCCTGTAAATATAGAGTGTTTAAAGAGTAAGTCCTTTCGTAAACCGGCAAGAGAATCGGGCAGGTCAAATCCAATCATCAGACCCTTGCCACGAATGTGCAGGATGGCGGGAAAGGTGGCGAGTTGTTCCATCCAATAAGTGCCAAGTTTCGCAGCGTTAGCCATTAGCTCTTGCCCATCAATCACTTCCAGTACCGCCAGACCGGCCGCGCAGGCCAGGTAGTTACCGCCAAAGGTGGTACCGAGCATACCGCTCCAAGGTTTAATCGTGGGATGAATGAGAACGCCTCCGATCGGAAACCCGTTGCCCATCCCTTTCGCAATCGTGATCAGATCAGCTTCGATGCCGGCATGCTGGTGCGCAAAGAATTTTCCCGTGCGTCCATAGCCTGATTGCACTTCATCCAGAATCAAAAGCGCACCTGCTTTTTTACATTCGGAAACCAGCAGTCTCAAGAAAGAATCATCGGGCAGTTGAATTCCACCTACCCCTTGAATGCCTTCAATGATCACGGCTGCTACTTCTTCGTTGATTGCATTCCTGAAGGCATCCACATCATTTAACGGGAGAAACACAATCTCATGGCCGGCATTGAATGGCGCTACAATTTTTGGATTGTCTGTAGCGGCCACGGCACCCGAAGTACGGCCATGAAATGCCTTCTTAAACGCAATGATCTTTTTTCGTCCGGTAACAAAAGAGGCCAGCTTCAGCGCATTTTCATTGGCTTCGGCACCCGAATTGCAAAGAAATAGGTGGTGACCGGGATACCCGGAAAGTTGACCGAGTTTCTCCGCTAACTTTTCTTGTAGTGAATTTTTTACACTGTTGGAGTAAAAACTGATCTGATCCAACTGACTCTTCAAGGCCTCCACAAACCGCGGGTGGTTGTGCCCGATGGAGATCACCGCGTGCCCGCCATAAAGATCCAGGTATTTTTTTCCTTCCCGATCCCACAACCAGGAACCACTGGCCTTTACCGGCTCGATGGCGAAGAGGGGATAAACATCGAATAGTTTCACAAGGTTAAAAGTAAAAAGTTGAAAGTATAAAGTTAGGCCCGCACTTTTTTTATAAGTGAAATGAGCATGGCTTTTATCTCGTTGGTTAATGAATTGATTTTCTCAAAATCTTCTCTAGTCAAGTATTCCAGCTCGTGACTTAAAAGAAGTAAGTATTCTACCTCCTGAGATGATCCAAAAGCTGATGGTAGATAATTGGCAAAGTCTTTTTTTGTTGACTTTCCTGCCCCCTCTGCAATGTTGGAAGGTATTGAAGCTGCTGCTCTTCTTAACTGATTGGTAAGTCCAAATTGTTCCTCTTTGGGAAATACTTTCGTGTACTTGTAAACAAGCAGAACATGCTGATGCGCCTTTTGCCACACGATCAATTCTTTATAATTCTGCATTTGACTTTACACTTTCAACTTTAAACTTTAAACTTAAAAAGCTGTTCCCTTCAACCTTAGCCCTTCCGTCTCCTCCAATCCAAACATCAAATTCATATTCTGCACCGCCTGGCCACTGGCTCCTTTTAACAAGTTGTCGGTAATGGAATGAATGGCGAGTTTGTCACCCACTTTTTCCAGGTTGATTAAACACTTGTTGGTATTCACGACTTGTTTCAGATCGATGGTCTCTCGGATAACATGCGTAAACGGATGGGGTGCATAATAGTCTTCATAAAGTTTAATAATCGCTTCCAGAGAAAGCGCGGTCGTAACCAGCGAGGTCACGAAAATTCCACGGGTAAAATCACCCCGCCACGGCACAAAATGAACGGCTTCCGAAAAACCCGGTTGCAACGCCTTTAATGTTTGATAAATCTCGCCCAGGTGTTGGTGCGTGAGGGTCTTATAAGCCGAAATGTTATTGGCACGCCAGGTAAAATGCGTGGTGTCTTGCAACTTTTGACCGGCCCCCGTAGACCCGGTAATTCCCGTGGTATGAACTTCCTTCAGGATTCCGGCTTTCGCCAACGGCAACAAGCCTAACTGAATGGTAGTGGCAAAGCACCCGGGGTTAGCAACGTTCTTGGCAGCCGTGATCTTCTCGCGCTGATATTCCGGCAGCCCGTAAACAAATTCACGATCACCGGTTTTATTATTCAATCGAAAATCATTACCCAAATCAATAATACGTGTGGCAGCCGGAAAGATATGTTCATCCAATAACTTTTTACTTTCTCCATGGCTCATGCACAGAAACAAAACATCAACCGCGGGGTTGAAATCTGCAGAATAGAGGAGGTCCGTTTCCCCTAATAAATCCGTGTGGGTTGACGTAACCGGTTTGCCGGCCTGACTTCGACTTTGTACAAAAGCGACCTCCACGTACGGATGATTCAGCAACAACCGCAGCGTTTCTCCCCCCGTGTATCCGGCACTGCCAATGATCCCGACTTTAATTTTTTCCTTCATCTATTTAACGCTAACTGCTTCAAGCATTTAAGCTGAAAGCTCTGATTGTCCTACTATAAGCATCTCACTTTAGAGCTTTCCGCTTTCCGCTTCTCCTTTTACTTGATGATAAATCGCCACCTGATTCCCGAATATTTTAGTAAACCCTTTCACATCGTCCCCCGTCCAGCCCAGGTTCATTTCACCGTACTTGCCAAACTTAGCCGACATCAAGTCATACCTCGACTCAATGCCATTGATTTGAAACCGGTAGGGATGTAAGGTAATCGAAACTTCACCCGTTACGTTGTGCTGCGAACTGGTTAGGAAGGCCTCCAGATCGCGCATCACCGGGTCGAGGTATTGACCCTCGTGCAGCCAGTTGCCATAAAACTGGGCGAGTTGATCTTTCCAGCTAAGCTGCCACTTCGTAAGCACGTGCTTCTCCAATGCGTGATGTGCTTTGATGATCAACACGGGTGCGGCCGCTTCAAACCCTACGCGACCTTTAATGCCAATAATCGTATCGCCCACATGAATGTCGCGACCGATTCCATATGGGCCGGCCACGGCTTGCAACGCATGGATCGCCTCTACCGGATGTGAAAACGACTTTCCATTCACCTTCACCAATTGCCCTTTCTCAAAACCCACCTTCACATCTTCACTTCCACGTTTAGTAACCTGTGTGGGCCACGCTTCTTCGGGAAGTTGCCCCAGGGAGTTCAATGTTTCCTTTCCTCCTACCGATGTTCCCCAGATACCTTTGTTAATGGAGTAACGGGCTTTCTCGGCACTGAAGTGGATTCCTTTTGCCTTCAGATAATTCACTTCTTCCTCGCGGCTTAGTTTCTTATCCCGGATGGGGGTAATGATTTCAGCGGTTGGGTGAAGGATCTGGATGATCATGTCAAACCGCACCTGATCATTCCCGGCACCCGTACTTCCATGGGCAACGGCATCAGCTTTCAGTTCTTTCGCATAAGTCGCAGCCGCCAATGCCTGGCTCATCCGCTCGGCACTCACGCTGAGTGGGTAGGTACCGTTTTTCAACACGTTTCCGAAAACCAGGAACTTGATTACCTTCTCGTAATAGTTTTTGGTTTCATCCACCGTTTTGTGCGAGGCCACCCCCAGGCTCAGCGCGCGCTTCTCAATTTCCTTAACTTCTTCGGCACCGAAGCCCCCGGTATTCACCGTCAGGGTATGAACTTCATATCCCAGGTCCTTGGCCAAATAAATCGCGCAGTAGGAGGTATCCAACCCTCCGCTAAATGCCAGTACAACTTTTTTCATGGTCTCATCCCCGCGCATCTCAACAGAAGTAGCGCGTTGTTGGGTATTTTAAAATTTAAAATGGGTGAATTACCAAAAGAACAGGAAACTCATGAACGAGGACTTCTTGCCCTCTTCACCTTCCTTTTTCTTCCAGCCTTTCAGCAACACAAACTGCTTGAACCGAACCCAGCGTTCAAAAAGCTTGAAGTTGCCTTTGAACTCACGCTTGCGATGATGTTCCAATTCACCTTCAGGCGTTACAACCGTCTTAGCCAACTCGGCTTTCTTACGGGCATCTTCCACCGGGTCGAAAAGCATGGCCGTGCACATGCAGTTCTTCCGCTCCTTGCTCATGAGAATTTCATAGTTCACACAGCTGCGGCAGCCTTTCCAGAACTCCTCATCGGTGGTTAACTCAGCATAGGTGACGGGTTCGTATCCAAGATCGGAGTTAATCTTCATCACCGCCAAACCCGTGGTTAACCCAAAGATCTTGGCATGGGGGTACTTCTTGCGGGAGAGTTCAAAGACTCTGCGTTTTATTTCCGTAGCCACACCCGACTTGCGGAAGGGTGGGGCAACTATAAGGCCGGAGTTGGCAACATACTTCTCGTGTTCCCACGCTTCGATGTAGCAAAAGCCTACCCAGGTACCGTCCTTAGTCAGGGCGATAACGGCTTTGCCTTCCTCCATTTTCATTTTTACATAGTCGGGCGAGCGTTTGGCAATACCGGTGCCTCGCGCTTTCGCGGATTCGGCCATCTCATTGGTGATGGTCTCTGCGTAATGGGTGTCGTCACCCGTAGCAGGTCTGACAATTATATGATTATCCAAAGTTGTTTCGTGTTAATGGGTTGATTGAAATCAAAATGCTTGAAAGCACTTCAGGCGTGATCCGCCTCGCGGACCCGCCATACGATTGTTAGTAAGAGAAGGTATCAGATTCTGATTTGCCTTCGAAAGCATCTGAACCCCGGACGGGGCAGGCAATCGGACATGAGCGTGTTGGCCGGAAGGGCGTGGCTGAACATTATGTCAGCGGGCTCAAGGAGTGTGGTGGTTGTTTTCAATTTCTGTGTTTGCGTTTAAATCGTCAGATAAAAGGCATTCAAAAAATGTTTTTACAAAATTAATGGATTAAAAAACGATTATTTCAATAGTTGGTTCATTTTTATACCAAGTTTTTTTGGAAGCGGGTCTTGGACATGGAAAACTTTCTCGATCAATACGGATACCTGGCACTGCTGCTCGGCACCTTTCTGGAAGGTGAAACGGCTATTCTCGTAGCCTCCTCGCTCATCTACCACGGTCTCTTTGAGTTTCCGTATACAGTCATTGTAGCCTTTCTTGGTTCGTTTGCCAGCGATTGGATTTACTACTTGATCGGCCGATTGAACGGGAAGTACTTCCTGGCGAAACGACCTCACCTGGCAACCAAGGTGAAACCGGTTACCGACTTCTTTCACAAGCACAAATTTCAGATCCTGTTCAGCTACCGGTTTCTCTATGGATTCCGGATCATCATTCCGCTGGTAGTGGGCATGAGCGGTCTTCGTCCGGCCGCCTACCTCTTTTACAGTACGATATCCGGGTTGATCTGGGCAACGCTCGTTAGCACCACCGGCTATTGGGTGGGTCGGTGGCTGGATCTCAAGACCCAGGTGTTTGAAGAAAACTTCCTCTACATCATGCTGGGTTTTGGTAGTCTTGGACTACTCATCGGATTCACCGTCCGTTGGGCTGCATCGAGAAGCATGGCCATTCCGGAATAGTCCTCAACGTTCGGTAAGAGGATTTATTCCCTACTCATACCGAAGCGTAGACGATGGGTTTGTCATCGCAGCCTTTACGGTTTGCGAACTCACGGTAATCAACGCCAGTAAAACAGCTCCGATAGCCGCCAGTACATAGATGGCCAGATTCATATCCACGTGGTAAGCGAAACTGTCCAGCCACTGCTGCATGAAGTACCAGGCCACGGGCCAGGCAATCAGGTTGGCAACTACAATCAGCATCACAATTTCCCTCGATAGCAATGCCAGAATACTTGGTACCGATGCCCCCAATACTTTCCGGATGCCAATCTCTTTTACCCGTTGCAAGGTGTTGAAGGTGGCTAAGCCGAATAATCCCAGACAAGCGATGAAGATGGCAAGACCGGAGAAAATGGTGAACAACTGATTTTGTTTTTGCTCGGCTTCGTACAGACGTTGATATCCCTCACTTAAGAAAGTGTAGTCATAGGGCCGGTTGGGTAAAAACTCTTTCCATACTTTTTCAATGTGCTCTAACCCAGCTTGCATCTGGTTACCCGATATCCGTACGGATAAATTATTGAAGTTGTCGGGCCGGGCTACGAATACAATCGGAATAATCGCCTGGTGCAGGGATTCAAAATGGAAGTCGTTGACCACGCCAACGAGTTTACCCTGGGTGCCACCATACTTAAAGTCCTTATCGAGTCCATCAGAAAGATTTTGCCAACCATAGGCTTTGGCTGCGGTTTCATTCACGATAAAGGCAAGCGAGTCATCGTTGGTAATATCGCGCGATAGATCGCGTCCTGCGGCCATTTCCATCCCATACGTTCTGAAAAACTCCTCATCAATCGCCACATACTTGGTCGTTACCGTGGAGTTAACAAGACTGTCGCCCTTCGTGATCAGGGGCGGCCCGGAACTATCCAGCAACCGACCCGTGGGGATGCGGGATGACCGGCCTGCATTTTCGATGGCTGAAGATTTCAGCAACTCATTATAAAAGGCATCGTAGTTGTCGGCAAGGTCGCGACCATAATAAGTGAAAATTACTACCTGGTCTTTATCATAGCCCAGCGTACGGGTATTTAAAAAATTTAATTGCTGAAAGGTGATCGCAGTCGCGATAAGCAGGACAATAGAAATAGCAAACTGAGCCACCACCAAGGACTTTCGTACCAATCCCTTTCCTTTTACAGATCCTTGTTGTCCTTTCAATACCAGTGCCGGTTTGAATCCGGACAGGACAAAGGCCGGGTACAGTCCAGCGACCATGCCTACTACCACTGCGAAACCAACTAACCCAACTAATAATGGCCAGTTGGTGATGGGATTAAGCGATAACTCTTTTCCTGTGAAAGTATTGAGCCAGGCGATGGATAATCCGGCCATGGCAATTGATCCTACCAGGGCGAAAAAGGAAATCATGACGGACTCGCTTAAATATTGACTCACCAGTTGGGTTTTGAAAGCACCTACCACTTTACGCAAGCCTACTTCTTTCGCACGTTTGGTGGCCCGGGCTGTAGACAGGTTGATGAAGTTGAAACACGCAATCAGGATGATGAAAATCCCAATCACCGCCATCATGCGTACATTGTTGATATTACCATTGACCTCTAACTCGTCATCGAGGTGTGAGTACAGGTGGATGTCCGTCAGTTTCTGTAAAAACAGGGTAGTCGATTGTGAAGCTTTGAAATCGGGTGGGGCGCCAAAGTTGGTGCGCGCGTAGGTGGCAAAGTGACGTTCCATAAAGTCAGTGAAACCAGCTTCAACCTTGGCGGGATCGGCACCTTCTTCCAACAACACATACGTTCCAAAAGCATTATTGCCCCAACTCGTCTCCAAACGGGTGCGGCCGTAGATGTTATCATCGTGCAGGGTGCTGAATGAAACCAGGAATTCAGGGTGCCAGTGGGATTGATTTGGAAAATCTTTATATAATCCCGTTACTTCCAGATCAAGCTGATTGTTGACGCGCAATCGCTTGCCAATTACATCTTCCGAATCAAAGTACTTTCGCGCGGCCGTCTGAGAAAGCATCGCTGTCAAGGGCCGTGTCAATGCTGTGGTCGGGTCACCCGACACTACGTCAATATCAAAAATCCGGAAGAGGTCAGGCTCCACAATAAACACCTGCTCTTCGATAAAATTTTTAACCAGCTCGCCATCCTTTTCCAGGCCAATGGTCAAATTAAAGTTGACAGTACGGGCCAGCACCTCAATCTCCCCGAAATCATTTTTCAAAAGCGGTCCGATGGGCGGGGCTACATTGGCCAGGTGCAGGTTGGGCACACCGTCTTTACTTAAAAAGTTGCGGGTAACCCGGTAGGTCCGGTCGGCTTTCGCATGATACCGGTCATAACTCAATTCATCCGCTACAAAAACATAGATCAGGATGCAACACATCATGGCCAGGGCCAGGCCGGCAATGTTGATGAAGGCCGTCAGTTTGTTTCGAAAGATAGAGCGGAAGGCTACTTTCAGATAATTGCGAATCATGGGCGAGGGTTTTCGGCTATGACAATCCGTAACTAAGGTTGTATTACCGGCCAAAGACAAATATTAGTCCATAAAGTTGCACCCATCCTGTTTTTGGCTTGACGGGATAGAATTCCTTCTTAATTTGGAATCTAAAACCTCAATTATGTATATCCAGGGAGATGCTACCAAAGAAATGACCTACGATGCGATTGTCATTGGGTCGGGTATGAGTGGGGGCTGGGCCGCCAAAGAACTGTGCGATAACGGACTGAAAACGCTCGTACTCGAACGCGGCCGTGAGGTAAAGCACCTGCAGGATTACCCCACCACCAACATGCACCCCTGGGAGTTTCCCTATCGCATGCGACTTCCGCTGGAAATGGAAGAACCGAACCCGATCGTGGGCCGGTGCTATGCCTTTAACGATACCACCGAACACTTTTTTGTAAAAGATAACGAGCATCCATACATCCAGGAAAAGCCGTTCGACTGGATTCGGGGCTACCAAACCGGAGGCAAGTCGCTGTTGTGGGCGCGCCAGGTGCAGCGGTGGAGTCGCTTTGAATTTGAAGCGCCCGGCCGCGATGGGTTTGCTGTGGACTGGCCCATTCGATATGAGGACCTCGCCCCCTGGTATTCCTATGTCGAAAAGTTTGTGGGCATCAGCGGCAACCGCGATGGTCTGGAGACCCTGCCCGACAGTGAAGTGATGAAAGCATGGGAGAGCAACTGTGTCGAGCAACACATTCAGAAAAAGATTCTGGAAGCTTACAAAGACCGCAACGTAGTGATGGGGCGGTGTGCGCATTTAACCGAACCCCAGGAAATTCATAAGCAGCAAGGCCGCGGCCAATGCCAGGCCCGTACGTTGTGCGAGCGCGGCTGTCCGTTTGGCGGCTACTTTAGCTCCAATTCATCCACCTTACCCTGGGCCATGCGCACCGGCAACATGACGTTGCGTCCCTTCTCGGTGGTGCACTCGATTCTGTATGATGAAAAGAAAGGAAAAGCAGCGGGTGTACGGGTCATTGACGCCAACACCAAGGAAGTATTCGATTACTATGCGCGCATCATTTTTGTAAATGCAGCTTGTCTCAATACAAATTTGATTTTATTGAACTCCACCTCCAGTCGGTTCCCGAACGGATTGGGCAACGACAATGGAATCTTGGGTAAGTATGTTGCCTTTCACAACTATCGTGGCTCCGTGAGCGCTACCTTCGAAGGCTATGAAGACACGTATTATTATGGGCGCAGGCCTACGCAATTGATGATGCCCTCGTTTCGGAATGTACGCAAGCAGGAAGAAGACTTTATGCGGGGTTACATGAGCTTCTACGGTGCTTCGCGAATGAATTCAGGTTCGCAAGGGATAGGAGCCGAGCTTAAAGAATCCATCGCCAAACCCGGCACCTGGGCCGTGAGCATGATGATGCAGGGCGAAACCGTGCCGATCGAAAGCAACCACGTGCGCCTGAGCCCCGACCAGAAAGATGCCTGGGGGATTCCGCAACTGATCACTGCCATTGAACATACCGACAACGATGAGAAAGTGAAAGAAGACTTTTTAGTGCAGGCCCAGGAGATGCTGGACAAGGCGGGCTGCAAAAACATTCGTCCGCACGACAGCAAGCAAGCGCCCGGTCTGGATATCCATGAGATGGGTGGCGTGCGCATGGGGCGCGACCCGAAGACTTCATTGCTCAACAAGTGGAATCAATTTCACGCGTGCAGGAATGTGTTTGTTACCGATGGCGCCTGCATGACCAGCGTAGGCAATCAGAATCCATCACTTACGTTCATGGCATTAACCGCCCGCGCGGCAAACTATGCTGTGGCGGAAGCGAAGAAGGGGAATTTGTGAAAGAGCATTATTGGAGAGGTGGGATCAAAAGACAAGTACTGGAAGGGAGACTCCAACTTAATCATCTTAATTTTATAAGTGATAGCTGCTATTTGTCAATTCAACAAAGCCCCATTTATCATTCAAGTAAGAGAAGTCAAGTAAATTTTCATGCCGATAACAAAAGAGTCATGCATTAAGGCACATGACTCTTTTGTTCATCAATGATGCTACTTTATTTCTTCTCAGCGGCTTTCTCTTTTGCTTTAGCAAAATCGCCTGCCATTACAATCGAGATGTTTTCATAGCGCAATGTTTTTTTAATGGCGGAATTGATTTCAGAATGAGTAAGTGCCAGAACTTTCTTTTCCAACGCCTCATCCCAGGAGTAATCGCGGCCGTTGAACAAATAATTATTTAGTGTGGAGGCTACAGATCCATCTTGAGCACGGTTAATAGAATTGGCCTGCATCCATCCGGATTTAGCAGCAACCACTTCCTCTTCGGTAAAACCTTCGTTAATGGCCTTAAGAATCTCTTCTTTGAACACTTCCTCCAGGCGTGCTCCGTTTTCAGGGGCGTAAATAGCATATGCACTAAATGATCCAACATTATCAAGTGTGCCGGCAAAGAAGTTAGAACCCACACCATAACTCAGGCCTTCTTTCCCGCGAATCCGCGAAAACAACCGCGAGGCTGTGCCGCCTCCCAGCATGTAGTGGCCCAATACCAGGGCGGGGTAATCTGGATTTGTGTCATTGAACTCCCAACTGTATTGTGCTGTCATGAAAGCGTTGGCTTTGTCTGGGGTTTCAATCTTTTCATTGATAGGCTGAACGGGTTTGATCCTGGCCTCCAAACGTTTAAAGTTTGCTGGACTCTTCCAGGTGCCGAACAACTGCGTGGTGAGCCCACCGATTTCGGCTGCGTCAAAATCACCAACCACAGAGAGAGTGGCATTGTTGGTTCCATAAAAATCTTTATGAAATTTTTTTACATCTTCCAGCTTCAGATTTTTTATAGCGTCAATGGATTCATCAAAACTTTCGGCATAGCGTGGATCGCCTTTGGAGTAAGGTGATGTGTATTTTGATATCCGGTTAAAAGCAACTGCGGTGGGCTCTCTCCGCTGTGATTCAATTCCGGCAATGGATTCGCTCTTCAGTTTTTCAAATTCATCCGTTGGGAATGAAGGCTCCTTTAAGATTTGTTCTATTAGCTTAATTACCTCGGGCAGGTTGGGCCGAGTGGTTTCAATATTCACCGCAACAGAAGTAGCGCCACCAAAAAAATTAACCCGAGCCTTCAATCGGTCAAATTCATCTTTTATTTGCTGACGCGTGAGTTTGGTGGTGCCTTTGTCTAACATGCGAGCTGCGAATTGCCCTGCAGTTCCTTTATTCTGAAGATTATGTTCATCACCAAAGCGCAACGTGAACCGTGCTTGCACTGATTCACCACGGGTTTTCTTGTGCAGCAAAGCTGTTTTCATTCCATTAGGAGCAACGTTGCGCACCGTGCGGGCTTCAATGTTAGCTGGGGAGGGATCAAAGGCTTCACCCTCGGAGACTGCCGCTTTTCCCTTATAATCTTTCACCAATTCGTCTACATTGGGCTCAGAGGGAATTTCTGCACGCACCGGTTTGTTGTCGGGAACAAACATACCTACCACCCGGTTGTCTTCTTTAAAATAGTAATTGGCTACCCGTTGAACATCTTCCGGAGTAACTTTTTCGAGTTGGTCCCGATACAGGAAGAACAACCTCCAATCACCCATGGAAATAAACTCACTCATCAGAATGCCAACCCGATCAGGGTTATTAAAATTTAATTCAATTTGTTTTAATAAAGCCGTCTTGGCCCGGTCCACTTCTTCTTTGGAAGGTGGATTTGTGGCCAGTTCATTAAATGTTTGTATCATTGATTTTCTAGCGTCCTCAATCGAATTTTCCTTGGGTACTTGAGCAAAAACCAGGGTAACGCCTGGCTCTTTTAATTGGAAGGGCCATGAGAAGACAGAGGTAGCCTTTTTGGTATCCACCAGAGATTTATAGATGCGGCCCGAAGGAGCGTTGGATAATACTTCCATTAACACACTGATCGGTGCATAATCCGGATGGGTACCGGAACAAATTTTATGCAGAACGGATAGCCATTGTACATCACCCACCCGTCTTACAGTTACAGTACGTTCGCCATCCTGAACCGGATCTCGGGTATAGAAGGTACTTAACTCACGGATTGGTTTTTGAATCGGTCCGAAATATTCATTTACCATGTTAAGTGTTTTGGATTCTTCAAATTTTCCAGCCACCACCAGCACAGCGTTATCAGGCTGATAGTACTTTTTATAGAAGGCCTGAAGCCGGTCAATAGATACATTTTCAATATCTGCCCGTGAGCCGATGGTGGATTTTCCGTAATTATGCCACTCAAATGCAGTGGCCATGGTACGCTGCCACAATACCCGTATGGGATTATTCTCACCGGATTCAAACTCGTTTCGCACCACAGTCATTTCACTGTCCAGATCTTTTTTTGCTATGAATGAATTCACCATCCGGTCAGCTTCCATCTCCAGTGCCCACTTCAGATTTTCATCTGTAGCCGAAAGAATTTCAAAATAATTAGTGCGGTCAAACGAGGTGGTGCCATTAAAATTTCCACCGCGGTCTTCTAACTCTTTCATAATATTCATTGGATATTTAGGCGTCCCTTTGAACACAAGATGTTCCAGCAGGTGAGCCATGCCCGTTTCCCCATAGTTTTCATGTTTGGAACCAACGAGGTAAGTTACATTCACAGTAAAAGTCTGTTTGGATTGATCGGGAAACAACAACACACGAAGCCCGTTGGCCAACCTGTATTCGGTAATACCTTCAACAGAGGTAATTTTAACGGGAGGAGGGACCAGGATTTTTTCCTCCACCGATGGACTCTCTGGCTTGTTGCTCGTTGCTTTTCTTTTCTGCGCAAAAACCTGCGTTACAAAAAGAATCAAAACAGCACATGCTGCTACACGGTATTTCATAGGTAATATTAAGTTGATGAGATTGGAATTTAAGCGAAGCCGCCCGGAATCACAAGTATTTCAGGGGGCTGATTGCGAAAAAATTGAGAAAGCATAGCTGGAGCTTAAGAATCCAACAACGCTTCCAGGTCACTATTTATGCAGCAAGCCGCCTATGCTTAACATCTTTCGTCTGGTACCGATAGTTATCTTTGCACCTTTCTTCATGACCCGCGGCCAGTACGTTTTATTGATTCTCATTCTTGGGGCCCTTTCCACCATCAGTCCGTTTTCGATTGACATGTACCTGCCGGGGTTTCCGGCCATCGCCAGCGATTTGGGCGTTAGCATTGCGCAGGTACAATTGTCGCTTACGGCTTACCTCATTGGCATTGCCATCGGGCAATTGGTTTACGGACCCATGCTCGATCGCTTCGGTAGAAAGAAACCGTTGTACATCGGGTTGGTGATCTACATCATCAGCTCGGTGATTTGTGCCTTCTCCACTTCATTACAATCGCTGGTAGTGATGCGTTTCTTGCAGGCCCTGGGCGGGTGTGCAGGCATGGTGGCGGCACAGACGTTGGTTCGGGATCTGTTTCCGGCACGCAAAACCGCCCAGGCATTTTCTTCCATCATTCTGGTGATTGCTGTTTCACCTATGATTGCCCCCACCGTGGGCGGCTACATCACCACGGCTTACGGATGGCCTGCTGTGTTTATGGTGTTAACACTCCTTACGTTTCTGATTTTATTAGCCGCTTACTTCCTCTTGCCTGAAGGTAAGCCGGCCGATCCCGAAATTTCCTTGAAGCTCCCTGCTATCCTTTCCAATTTTGCATTGGTATTGAAGCAGCCGCAGTTCATCATGTATGCCGTGGCCGGTGGTATTGCCATGTCGGCTCCGTTTGCGTACATCGCTGCCTCGGCCGATGTGTTTTTAAATTTGTTCCAGGCCACCGAGCGCCAGTACGGTTGGATCTTTGCCTTTGTGGCTTCGGGCATGATTGGGTCAGCTCAATTCAATCATCTGTTATTGAAAAGATTCACCAGTCAACAATTGGTAAAGTACGCGCTGATGTACCAGACTACCGTAGGGATGATTTTGGTGATGGGGGTAGTATTGGACTGGTTTAACCTGATCGGGCTTACGATCTGTATTTTTTTGTTCGTGTTAGGTCAGGGTCTGGCGGGGCCCAACAGCTCGGCATTGGCGCTGGCTCCGTTTACCAAACATGCGGGCAGTGCTGCCTCATTGCTCGGCAGTTTCAGAATGCTGGTGGGTGGATTGATTACCGTGGTGGTCAGTGCCTGGCACGATGGCACCGCCTTGCCCATGGTGGCGGGTATGACCTTTGTTGTTATCCTGGGCGGAATCATTTTGGCGACCGCCAACGTAGTGGTGCGGTACCGTGCCCGCAAGCGCGTAGTGGAAGATGAGCCGGCCGTTTTACTTTAAGGTGGCAAGGGTAGGAGTCACCCAAAATAACCTTGTCGATGCGTTTGCACCAACAAGGTTTTATGTTCACTTCGTTTCTGTCAGATCAATTCTCCCCTTAGTTTTTTCCTAATTCCATCAAGGCGTCAACATCTTTATTGATGGACAGAATTAGCAAACAGGTAGCGGTACAAAATACCGGACTGGTAATGCAATGGTGGCCGCTCCAACTGCCGTCATCATTCTGAATGCTCAACATACGGCCCGATATATTATCATACCAATTCTTCCAGGTAGTGTCTTTGCTGATGATCAACCCTTCGCCAGTTTGCAGGTAGCTGAGAAATTCTTCACCTCCGTTATTGCCAAATCCCTGCATGACATCTTCCTTTTGTGCCTGCACTTTCGCGGATTGATATACTTCGTAAGCCGTTGAATATTTTATGGCTTCATCTTCTGCGAAACCAATCTTGCTTAAATTTTCAGCCGTAGCAGGCGCATTGGGCGCAAGGCGGCCATCCTGTTTAGCTTTGGAAATTTCTTCCTCCACTTTGCGGGCTTCTTTGGCACTGGCCCGGGCCGAACCTGTTACGGAATAGAGCATAATCCCCGCCCCCAGCGCGGTGTTCACATCCCCGGTCTTTGCATTGTAATTGTTTTTCTGAAAGGCGCGCGATCTTGCTAATCCTTCTGCGTCCACGGCTGCCCCCTGCGCCTGGGCTGCTTCCAGTGCATTACTGGCAAAAGAAGATTGTAGCACCCCCGCCCAGCCCGATCCACTGGTGCTGCCATTGGGGTCTTGCGCCTGTTGAATTTTTGTTACACACGTGTTCAGGTTTTTCTTTACCCGTGCATGGAGCTGAGGCTGATCTTCCAGGTAAGGAATCAGGTTGCAGAGAAACTGAGCCGTTAAGATCACATCAATATTGGCGCCCAACTTGGTCTGTATTTGAGTGCCCTGAAGGTGCGTGATGTTCAGGTTATCCGGAGTGGTCATTTCAATGGCAGTGAGCAAATAGGTTAACGCTGCGGAGAGTTGTTTTGAATAAGGCCCTGAATGAAGGGTGGAACCGCTGCGCAGGATCGCCATGGCAACCATGCTGGTTGTGGCCGGATCCGGTTGTACCGCGTGCGGATCCATGACATCCTGCCGGTGATGACTTCCGGCACCCCAACCGCCATTGGCATTTTGAGCGCGTGCAACCCACGCAAGGCCTTGGTTGATTGCAGTGTTCACCCGCACCGGTGTTTTGTATCGAAAACTTGAATCCGAACGTTCTTCACCCATGATGGTGCGGAACACGCACCCCCGCGGAATGCTTTTATAAGTTGTGTAGCGCTTTGTGACTTCCTTCGTTCGGGAGAAGGAAAGTAAAACCCCAAGGGCCACCAGGCCGAGCAGGGCAATCAGTATTTTTTTCATAATAGATTTTATTTATCCAGATGCAGCTCAAGAAACAATTCCATAACCGGATGACCTCTTTTTTCAAAGTAGCAAGAACAACTACCACCATAGGGGTTATTACCGGCCGCCTTATTTGAAGTCTGGATTTGCGATCTGTCCACAATTCCTGTAAATGCCGTAATTTAGGTCATGGTTATACGCTCTGTGAATGTGATAAACAAACTCTTTCTAAGCACGCTTGCGGTATTGATTTTGTTTGGTTGCCAGCAACCCTCGCATCAAAACAAATTGATGTTGGCTCGAGAAGGAGGGATCAAACCCCGAAATGTAATTTTCATCTTGACAGACGACCATCGGTATGACTTCATGGGCTTCACGGGCAAAGTGCCGTGGTTGAAAACCCCAAACCTGGACCGGCTCGCAAACGAAGGCGCTTACTTTGAAAATGCATTTGTAACCACCGCCTTGTGTTCTCCCAGCCGGGCTTCTATTTTAACAGGATTGTTTTCGCACACCCACACGGTAGTTGACAACCTGGCACCGAGTCCGGATAGTTTAATTTTCTTTCCACAATATTTACAAGAGGCGGGTTATCAAACCGCTTTCTTTGGCAAATGGCACATGGGTGGAGAAACGGATGCACCGCGACCAGGCTTTACGCACTGGGAGAGTTTCAAGGGGCAGGGCGTTTATTATAAACCTACCCTGAATATCAATGGCCAACACGTCACCTATTCCGACTCCACGTACATCACGGATCTGTTAACCGAGCACGCGGTCAGTTGGCTGGAGCAACGCGATCCCTCCAAACCGTTTTTTATGTATTTGTCGCACAAAGCAGTGCATTCCGAATTCGCCCCGGCACAACGTCATGTAAATAAATACCAGGATGAACCCATTTCATTACCACCTTCTTTTCGCACCTCCGATGTGCCGGTGAGCGGGAAGCAATCTACCAACCGTGATCTGGAGCGGGAAGTGGGTGGCAAGAAGCCGCTGTCGGGGGCTGAATATTATGGAGAAGGCCGCACTCCGGATTGGCAAAAGATGCAGCGTGAAAGTTGGCACGGTGTAGACTACATGTATCACGGGGCCATCTCCTTCCCTGATTTTTACAGGCGCTATTGCGAAACCTTGTTGGGTGTGGATGAAAGTGTGGGCACGGTGCTCGATTACCTGGATAAGAATGGGTTGAGAGAATCTACGTTGGTCATCTACATGGGCGACAACGGATTCTCTTTTGGCGAACATGGACTCATCGACAAACGACATTTTTATGAAGAGTCGGCTAAAGTGCCTTTTTTGATTCGTTGTCCGGAGTTGTTTGATGGCAATGCCCGACCGAAGGCCATGATTCAAAACATTGATGTGGCACCAACCATTTTGGCAGCAGCCGGTCTTCAGACGCCCAGCCACTTTCAGGGCCAATCGATCTTACCGTTGTTGCAGGAAGGATCGGCAGTTTGGCGCGATAAAATCTTTTACGAGTATTACTGGGAGTTTGATTTTCCGCAAACGCCCACCATGCATGGGGTGCGCACGGATCGCTACAAGTTGATTCGATACCATGGCATTTGGGATACCAACGAATTTTATGATTTGCAGGAAGACCCGCACGAAATGAATAACCTCATTGCCAGTCCCGAACACCAGCCGATGATCGAAGCGTTGTCGGCTTCCATTTACGATTGGTTAGAAGAAACCGGGGGCATGCAGATTCCATTGAAGCGCACGGTGAAGCAGCGATTTGGGGATCATCGCAATCAGGGTACATACTGACGGAAAATAAGATCCGATGGATTTCCAAAAATTTAGTGGTAATCAAGTGCAACCTTTCCGGAATGGTTCGGTACTGTCATAAGAGCCAACCCCGCCACCATGCTTAAAAACTACTTCCGCACCGCAATCCGAAATATTGTAAGGAATAAACTTTTCTCATCGCTCAATGTCCTGGGCCTTGCGTTTGGAATGGGCAGCGCACTGATCATTTTTCTTTGGGTGAAGGATGAATGGTCAGTCGACCGTTTTCACAAAAACTCGTCCCGGCTATACCGGGTGATGGAAAACCAGCGCTATTCAGACGGGCGGGTTTATACATTCGCCTCCACCCCGGGGCCCATGGCGCCCTTTATTAAAGAGAAATTCCCAGAAATTGAACGGGCTTCACGATTTACCTGGCAGGTGACCAATCTGTTTCAGCACGAAGACAAATCGTTTTATCAGCATGGCCGGTATGCGGATCCGGATTTTATTCAGATGTTTGATTTCAACCTGAAGTATGGAGATCCGGCAACGGCCCTCAACGGAAAAAACAACATCATCATCAGCCGCGCAATGGCAACACGGTTCTTCAATACCGAAGAGGCGGTTGGCAAATTGTTGGTGATGAACACGAATCAAACCTATGTCGTATCAGGTGTATTGGAAACCATCCCCGCTCAAAGTTCCATCACCTTCGAATACCTGTTGCCCTTTCAGGTTTTTTGGGATGTTAACAAAGGATGGTTGGATCAATGGGGCAACAACAATATTCACACATACCTCCAGTTGGCAGCAGGTGTGAATGCATTGGAGTTCGAGAAAAAATTAAAGTACGAAGTCCGTGAACACAACAAGGAGTCCAATGTGGAGTTGTTTATTCAACCGTTTGGTGATGCTTATCTCCACGGTCAATTTGAAGAAGGGAAGCTAACCGGTGGCCGCATCGAATACGTTCGGATCTTCTTTGTCGTGGCGTTGTTTGTGCTGGCCATTGCCTGCATTAACTTCATGAACCTGGCCACCGCACAAGCCACCAAACGGGCGAAGGAAGTAGGGTTACGAAAAGTGATTGGAGCCGTACCCCACCAGGTGTTTCGCCAATTTATGGGCGAATCATTTCTGACTGTATTGCTGGCAGCCGTGCTGGCCTTTGTGCTAGTGGCCTTACTAATCCCCGCATTCAATGACCTCACCGGAAAACAACTGAGCCTCAACTTACTGGATTATCGCATCCTGCTAATTGCCTTCGGGTTGATTTTCTTCACCTCCTTTTTGGCGGGCAGTTATCCCGCACTCTTTATCGCTGAATTTAAACCGGTGCAGGTACTGAAAGGACAACTGAAGAGTGGTTCCAATGCCGCCTTTTTCCGAAAGTCACTGGTAGTGGTACAATTTAGTTTGTCCATCATCTTAATCATCAGCACAATCGTTGTATATCGGCAAATGGACTATATGCAAAATCGCGACATCGGCTTCGACCGCGAGAATGTCTTTTATCTCTGGATGGAAGGTAGTGTAGCCCCCAAGTTTGAAACCGTGCGGAACCGGTTGTTGCAGGAACCCGGCATAGAAGGCGTAACCATGTCCAGTCAATTGCCGATCGATATTGGAAACTCCACCATGGGATTGGAATGGGAAGGGAAAGACCCGGAAACGGAGATCTTGTTCACCAACATCGATGTCGACTATGAATTCATTCAAACGATGAAGATGGAAATGGTGGAAGGCCGCCCGTTTGATCGCACCATCATTTCGGATAGTGTGAGTTACATCGTCAATCAGCAGGCAGCCGAAAAGTTTGGATTTCAAACCGGTACGGCTAATCAGGATTTAACCATGTGGGACCGCAAAGGGAAAATCGTTGGCGTGGTAAAGGATTTCAACTTTGGGTCGCTGCATGCTGCCATCGAACCGTTGGTGATGCGCATTCCACAGCAGGTCAACTTCGGCTGTATGCTCGTGCGGGCAAAACCGAATGAAACGGCTGCCGCCTTAAGCGCGGTTGAGAAAATCTGGAAGGAGTATGCACCGGGATACCCCTATAAATACTCCTTCCTCAATCAGGATTGGGAAGAGTTTTACAAGGCCGAAGGTCAGCGCGGTAAAATTTTCAATGGGTTAGCATTCCTGTCCATCCTCATCTCATGCCTGGGTTTGTTTGGGTTGTCGGCCTACTCGGCCGAACGGAGAATCAAGGAAATGGGTATACGCAAGGTTCTGGGCGCCTCGGTCACCGGGTTAGTACAACGTATGGGGACGGAGTTTGCTATGCTGGTGGCTCTCGCTGCATTAATCGGTTGCCCGGTAGGCTGGTACATCATGGATAGCTGGCTGGGCAATTATCCGTACCGTGTAGAAGTAGGATGGATAACGCTGGTGATCGCCACTGTAGCCTGTTTGGTCGTGTCGGTAGCCACCGTTACCTATCACTCTCTGAAAGCATCGCTGGTAAATCCGGCTCAGTCGCTTCGGTATGAATGATTAAGGTTGGCTGATTTTCTCAGCCGATAGGGTGAGCCACTTTTTATTTCGTTGTACGAGATACTCAACAGTACCGAAAAAGAAGATCGTATATCCCAGGAGTTCAATTCCTTCTTCGGATGCGTTCTTAACCCACCGGTGTGAATCGGTAAAAGTTTCGCCCATCAGGTTGTACCACAGGTAGTGCAAACCATACAAACGCGAGAAGATCATCACAATCAGCATTCCGGAAAGCACAAATCCAAAGGCTGGTGTGCGCAAAAATTTTCGGGCCGGTTTCAGAAACGTCTCGTTATTCTGATAAACGAAGTAAGCGGTCGCACCGGCAATCAGTGCCACGAGCACTTGCCAGGCACCGATAAAAATTGTGTGAAAAAAATTATTGAACTCCCGAACGAGCAGCATCAAACAAAAACCACAGGCGGCAATAGCAAACCCGCGCACCTTACGATCGTGCTGGGCAACCACCAGGAAAATAATACTGCTCAGGAAAAGAAAGGTTTGCTGTAAATATTCGGTGTACGATTTCTCACCAAACTTTTCGTCTGAGCGATCGGAGAGTGAATCCAATAGCATCAGATACCAGATGCCCGCCAGCATAGTGGCGAATACGCATATCCGGAGCAGGCAGAACAGGATTGGAGATTCGTGGAGTTTCCGCATGGTCAACGATTGTACATAGTTGGGCAAATTTAAAGATAGGATTTCGAAGCCTGCAAATGCTTCAATTCATGAAATAATCCAGAAAAAAGGGGGCTGGCATAACTACCAAATTTTGGTGCAGGATGTTTGGCATACCGGTTGCCTATCTATTCCCGGAAGGCTTTGGCTTTCTTGTTCAACTAAAACTGCAAGAGTATGAAAACTGGAAATGCAATGTATGTAGGATTGCTGGTGTTCCTATTTGGAACTACGGCAGGGGCGCAACACCGGGAGTGGGAAAGTGAAAAGGAGCGCGATCATAAACGCGGAGATGAAATTGCTGCCGGCCATCACCGAGGTGATTATCACCGCAACAAGCCGGATGAAAAGGACCGGTATGATCGGAACAGGAACGATCATAATCAACGGGGTGTGGAAAGGAATGAGCGCAACCACTATGACCGTCATGATAACCGCAATTCAGCGTGGTTCAATGCCGACTACCGTTGGGGTGGTTACAAACGCTATGTAACCTACAAGCATCACCGTCATCAACGGCCGCACTGGGCTCCATGGTATGGGTATAACTATAATACCCGGTATATCTTTTATGAAGAGTATAACATCTACTACGACTGTCACCGCGATCGGTTCATCTTGTGGACAGGACGCAATTGGGTGGCAACCACCCGGGTACCCCAAGTCATGGCACGCATCGATTTTAATCGCTCCCGGGTGAGTGGAGTGGATTACTGGGAGGATGACTTTGACTTTTACCTGCAGCGTAGGCGGCCGGCCTACGTAACCATCCAGGCAGCATGGTAAGAAGGCTACACCAATTTTTTAAAGACAAGCAGGGGTTGTCAGCATGCGTTGCCAGCCTCTGCTTTTCAGAATCCGTCTACTTCGATTTCGTATACAAAAACTCTGTTCGATCCAACTTGCCATTCTTCTCCTGCTCCAACACCGCGAGAAGTTGATCGGTACTGACGCGCTCATAACCCAGGCGCGTTTTTTTATCAACCGCTTCAAATACGCATTTGGTGGGAGTAAGCTCGATGAGCACATATTCGTACGGGTTGTCTTTATCCTCCCAACCAATGCTGCCCGGATTAAAGTGGCGAAGCTTCATCGTAGGAACTCCCGCTTTTAATTCAATTAACACAAATTCATAAAACAACGCCTTACCATTTTTCACACACCGGAAGGTACACATCATGTTGTCGCCAAGCGGTTCACTCCAATACTCTTCAATATCTTCCCAATCCATTTTTCCGCGCCATTCGCCAGCGAAAAAGCTCAGTTGACTCATGTTGGCCGTAACTTGCGCTACGGAAACCGAAGAGAGCAGTGTAAACAAGACAATAAAAATTTTCTTCATAGATTAACTTTTACCTGTTCTGAATCCTAACCGGGGGCGATTCGATTTACCTTCTTTTATCTCAAACTCTTTCACATCATCATAAATGATCCGCTCCATCAACTCAGGTGTGCGTTCTTCTTTTTTCATGGATGCCAGGCGAAGGTGCTGGTTTTTTACCGATTCACCCACCACTTGCCGCACGGTGCGGGCATTGCCAAAATGATCATCACGCTCCGCGTGGATGAAATCAAAATAACTTTCCAGATGCTTGCGTGCAGCCTCTTCAGGTTTAACACCTTCTTTCTTAAAAAGCATGTCCGCAATGGTCAGCATTTCTTCCGGAGAATAATCTTCAAAGGCAAAGTATTTGTCAAAGCGCGACTTCAACCCGGGGTTCGATTCAATAAATTGATGCATGTTCTCGGTATATCCGGCTACAATCACGCCAAATTTGCCGCGCATATCTTCCATTCGCTTCAGAATGATCTGAATAGCTTCACCTCCAAAATCGTATTGTGAACCTTTTCCCTGAGCCAATGAATAAGCCTCATCAATAAACAGAACTCCCCCCATGGCTTCGGTGATCTTTTCCCCGGTCTTGATCGCAGTCTGCCCCACATACCCGGCCACCAGTCCTTCACGATCCACTTCCACCAAATGGCCTTTCTCTAAAATGCCCAACCCCTTGTACACTTTGGCCAGAATTCTCGCCACCGTGGTTTTGCCGGTGCCCGGATTGCCGGTAAATACGGTGTGCAAGGAAAATTTATTGAGTACATCTTTTCCGGTTTCCTGATAAAACCGAACCAGCTTCACCATTTCATTCACTTCGGTCTTGATGTTTTCCAACCCTGTTAACGAATTCAATTCATTCAGGCTTTCAAACAGGATATCATCAAGACTCTTGTTGGTGGAGGGGGTGGCTGTGTGGATGGGTTGTTGGTGCAGTTGTCCCGAATCCGTAATCACCGCGGCAGCGCCTTCTTCAAAACTATCGCCTACCTGAAACGGAACGGTGGCGATCAAGGCATCCAGAAACACCACCTCCATCGTATAGGCATCACTCTTCCACCGCCCGGGGGCTTCTCCGCCCCAGCCCGGATAAATGGTGTATACTTGCCCGGAGGTATTGGCGGTAACATACGTCAGGTATGCATTGCTGCCTTTGGGTTGCCCTGCTTTATCATAAAAGTTAAAGAAGATTTCTGCATAGTAATCTTTATCAACCTTGTTCCTGAACTTGAATTCACTCCACACGTACCGCGTGTCGCGCTGACTGAACTTCTTCACATACTTTTTTTGCTCCACCGCATGGGCATTGCCATCGCCCTCAAAGAGTTTAATCGACTCAATATCGAAGAAGAGATTTTCACCGGGCTGCGAAGGCCCAACATCTTCCACATAGAATTTGGCCTCACCTACCAGTACGTCATCCACATAGGCTTCCCACACGTAATCCCCTTTCAACCAGTAGGATCCCGGATTGGCCTGGCCCCACGAATCGCGGATGTACACAATGTTCTCTTCCTTCAACACCTTGCGTTTCTGCTCCAGGTTGCACAACTCAGTTTTCTGTGCACCTTTCAATGAAAAACATTTCAGGCGAACGCTGGTCTCCCATTCCTCCTCATCAAACAGTTTGTTAAAAAAGGAAAACTCAACCCGCAAAAAGGTGGTTTCGAAGCGATCATACACTTTGCGGTATTTTTTAGTGGCATCGGCCATCCATTCGTCTGACGAATGAATTTTAATGCCCCGAAACTTATATTTGATAGGCATTTGTTTTGGCGTTTCCATACTCATACCGCTTTTATTTTTATCAATCCAAGATAAGCAAATCGGGATAGCCGAAGGAAAGGATTTCGGGGAAAATATGCTCACACTCGATTCTGCGCGAAAGCATCTTAATTAAGTGGTTTTAAAAGATCGCATGGCCTACCTGGATCAACCCATAGCCGGCCACCACCAAAATGGAGAGGATGCTGATCCAGAATAACAGATTGTAAAACCAGCCCGTAGGTAATTCCTGTGCGCGCTGATACTTGAAGTGCCAACCGGCATACACCACTAATAGCAACATCACCGACCCAATAATGCCTCCGGAGAGCACCATGAGGACCGGGAGTTCAAAATATAGAAACAACAAAGCCCAGATCAGAGGAAACAACAACGCCAATACCGACACCATCTGTTTACGCTTTTGCAGATCTGAAAAATTAAACCAGCCCAATAATCCAAACAGGTCGGTGAAAATGCGGGTCCACGCGGCAAGTGTGGCATACACGCTGGAGAACAAGACAAAGAAAGCACCGACCAGGTACATCGTCTTCACCCCGGTACCCAACGATTGTGTATAGATCAAGGCCAATGCTTCAATCACTCCGTTTCCATTGGGCACCGTTTCTCTTCCAAAGAGAATGGCGGCACCCAGCAAGTAAAAGGCAGTGGTAACGATGGTATAGATGACCATCGCCACCATCGCATCCAGGTACATCACGTTAATCCAGCCCTGCGCCCGTTGCTTCCAGGCGGGTGAATGATCAGGAACTCCGGCATATCGGGCATACCCTTTTTCAATACACCAGTAATTGTAGGCGATGATCTCATCGCTGGCTACTCCGGTAATTCCAAAGGCGCCCAGTGCAATTCCAATTTCTTCTCCGGTCAGGTTGAGCCGGAAGCCGGTAATCACGTCACCGATCGTAAACGCAAATTCTGTATGTTGCAGCGTCATCAATGAGGTCAGGGTAAACACGGTGAACATGGCAATCATAAAGAGCGAAATTTTTTCTACCCATCCATAACGGCCATTAAAAATCAGGAGTGCTGCAATGCCTGCGATAAGAAAGGTCCAGATGGAGATACCAATTTCTGGGAGTAGCAATTGCATGACCACCGCGGAACTACCGAGGATGCCACCAATTTGTACCACTTTCAATAGTTGGAGTAGAAAATATACCCAAAGGGTCCAATTGGCCTTTCCAATGCGTGTCCCTGGTAATTTATTAAAAGCCTGCATCGAAGTTTCGCCCGTAAGGATGGCATGCCGGCCAAACTCAAGTTGAATGGCCACTTTCGCCAGGCAACTGATCACGATAATCCACAGCGCTGCATAACCGGCTCGCGCTCCCAGCACCGTGGTGGCAATCAACTCACCCGAGCCAACAATGGACGCAGAAAGAATGAATCCCGGCCCCAGAAATTTCAGTCGACCCAGCATCGTAGTGGGCGGTGTGCGAATCGATTGATTGCTGATCTGGTAGGGGTCAGTGAGCATGGCCATACCGGAAGCTACATATCTTTACAGGGATGCACAAGGTCATGCTATAGAATAGAAACGCCACGGGCATCTTTGGCAGCACTTCGGTCAAGGAGTCGAAAACGGGTGAACTCCTATGACAAAAAGCTCAATGTCACAATCGTAGCCATACGCGATTGGGGGAAGTAGCAACGGAACAAATTGTTTGTATAAGGATAAAGCCAAAAGATTAAAAAACCGGAAGCTGATCAGATCAAATCATAATTATAGCACCGAAACCCCATTCGCATCGGTTGTCAACACTTCTGTCAGATAATCGAAAAAAGGTCGAGCGTGCAGATACCGGTCTTTGTTTTTCTGGAACCACTCCCGGTTGTTGTTGCGGGCAAGTGCTTTAAGAAAGTCGAGGGTAGATTTTTCGATCGTCATACAAAGGACCATTAAACGTGTGCTTCTTCAACAATAGAAGATCGGGTCTAAAAATAGACACGATCTTCTGTATTATCGAATGCAAGTTCAAGATTCCAAAAGGGCAATCATTTTTTCGGCCACACCTTTAGCCGAAGCCGGGTTTTGTCCGGTTACCAAACGACCATCGGCTACGCTGTTGGCTTGCCAAGGCGTTACCGAGAGAAACCGGGCACCTTTTTCCTTCAACGCACTTTCCAGCAAGAAAGGCACATCGTTTTTTGCATAACCTTCTTCCTCCGCATTGCTGAACGCTGCGATGGTTTTGCCTTTGATCAGGGGAGTACCATCGTTCAGGTTCACATGAAGCAACGATACGGGCCCGTGGCATACTGCACCAACCACGGCACCGCGATCGTAGGTTTCAGCAATTGCTTTTTGGATCACTTCGTTTTGCGGCATGTCTACCATGGGTCCGAGTCCACCGGGAACGAAAATGGCATCGTAGCTTTTCACGTTCACGTCCGCAATCTTTTTGCTGCTCTTCATCGCTTTCAATCCATCACCGTTCAGAAACACAACGTTCAGCGGATCGTCTATCAGGTTCAGGCCATCAATGGGAGGTTCGCCTCCTTGCACACTGGCAAAGTCAATGTCGTACCCCTTTTGTTTGAATTCGTGATACGGGTGCGATACTTCTGGCAGGTAATTTCCGGTAGGTCTGTTTTTCGGGCCAATCTGTGAGGCGCTGGATACAATGAATAATACTTTCTTTTTCATAGTCATGTTTATTTGTGTTAATCAATCATTTTAAAGTGGAAGCTGATTCCATTCCGTGCGCATCAGAATTTTTTCAGCCGATGAGTTACTTGTTAAAAATCGAAGGGCTTTACCCGCATCACGTGCCGTTCTTCGAGCAACGGTATGATGGTGCCCAACGCTAAGGCTTGAAAATGCGCTGAGTCGCGATGCGCCTGTGCAGCCTGTTCATGCTTGTAGATTTCGTATAGCAGAATGACATGGTCAACATCAGCCAGTTGGTGAGCACGATAAAGTTCGTTGCCTTCTTCGGCACGGCTTTGTACGGCAAGTTTTTTCAGCGCTTCTAAAACGGCTGGAAGATTTCCTGCTTTCACTTTCCAGCGGGCGATAACGTACACGGATTGATTGCTCATAGTTTCTTGGTTTGTTGATTCAAAGGTAGGAGCGGCCCTTCGCTCCAGCGATTGAGGTACGGTAAGTTGTAAACCAAAATAATTGATGTATGATAAGAAGTAAGGGGAGTGGCTCTTTTGTTGTACCTTATCACTGGATAATACCAACGCATCATGCTGCCACTCACTGAAAAGGAACTGGAAAAACTTGTAAATAATTTTGAGCCACGTGTTGTACCAAAGAAAACCATACTCGTACAAGCGGGCAAGGCAGCGGACGAAATTTATTATCTCAGATCGGGATGTATTCGCTTGTACTACCTGAAAGAAGGCGTTGATATTTCAGCTTATTTTTTTACAGAGAAGATGTTTGCCGGTGCTTACGATAGCTTTATCACACAAACACCCAGCCGGCATTACCTGGAAACAACCGAGGACAGTGAAATACGATCCATTTCCTATCCAAGCTTTCAACGCTTGTTACGGGAGTATCCGGAACTGAATGCAGTCGTGCGTAAGATTCTCGAAGAAAGATTTGTTGATCTGCATAACTTATTTACCTCGCAAATTCTGGATAGTCCTGAAGAACGATATCAAAACCTGATGACACATCGACCGGATTTGCTTAACCGCATTCCACAGCATCAATTGGCAACTTTTTTAGGAGTAACACCGGTTTCATTAAGCCGGATCCGAAGCCGGATCTCGAAAAAGTAACGCTGGTTTGTTTTATTATCTTTTGTTATCGTATGGGAGTATACGAGAGGGATACTTTTGTTCCATCAAATTATTAAATTAAGATGGAACACAAGGTAGTAAGCGAAAATAGCACGTCACGGTTGCCACACTATACCAACGTCAGCACCACCGTAAGACTTCGGGGAAAAGAGGTGAAGATTCACGGCCTGTGCACCGGAATGGTAGCTGTAAAGACAAACTTTAAAACAAAAAAAGGGTTTGGTGAGCTGGCGAAGCTCAACATCGTGCTGGACAGACATTATACCCACTATCTGCCCATTTGGGTTTGGGTAGTTGAACATCCCGAAGGTACCATCGTTGTCGATACCGGAGAAAATACGGCTGTCAATGCGTTGGACCAATACCTCCGTGCTGAAAGCTGGTTTTTACGATTCCAATTCCGGAATGCGGCAAAATTTGTAGTTAAGGAACAAGATGAGCTGCCCTATCAACTAAAACACATTAACGAGAGGATGCCAGACATAAAGCTGGTGGTCCTAACCCACCTGCATTTAGATCATACCGATGGCTTGAAGTTCTTTCCGCGGCAAGAAGTTATCGTGAGTGATCACGAGTACCGGTACGCACAAAACAACATGGTGAGCACCTATCCGGTCTGGTTCAACCCTAACCGGGTGCGGTATCAGGCAAATAAAATTGACATCTTTAATGACGCTTATCCCATTACGGCTGCTGAAGATCTGTTGTACATTCCCACACCCGGGCATACCCGGGGCCACAGCTCGGTGCTGTTTAGAACCGATGAGTACGATATTATCTTTGCCGGAGATAGTTCCTATTCGCAAGAGCAGGTCTTAACCGGACAACTGGCGGGGGTGCAGGTCGATTACGCAAAATCGCGCCAAACGTATAACCAATTGCTTGCCTATGCAGCTAGGCGTAAGTCCATTTATTTGCCTACCCACGATGAGCAAGCCGGTCAACGATTGGTTGACAAGACATTTTTGATTTGAGCGGTTTTTCGCAGGATTGGCTACGGTTCTCAGCGTTCAGATCACCAACTGCCAGGCTCCAAAAAATGCAGCACCGGTAATTAACAGCCATGAGTGCACATCTTTGAATTCATTTTTCGGATGCATTAAAAAAAGCACATGCAAAATCAGGTGAACGATAAAAAATACGCTCATCCCAAAAATCAGGCGATGCTGGTAAAGCGGGTCAACTAAGAAGATAAAGAGCAGCGCATACAACACCAGATGCGCCCATAAGAAAACAGCAAAGCCCGCCCGGTCATCGAGGGCGGATAATCCCGGGAAGATTCTCCATTCACGACAGCGAATGGCGTCCATCTCATGCATAAGAATCAATGCAAGCCCGACATAAAAAGGAGAAAAACCACTCATCAGCTACTTCATTTTTTGTTTACGAATACGACTCAGACTTTCCGGGGTAATACCTAAGTAGGAAGCGATCTGGTAATTTTTAACGCGTTGATCAAGATTAGGATAGTGTCTCAAAAAATCTTCGTACCGGTCTTCGGCTGTATCTTTCAGGTTGGATAAAATTCGTTTTTGAAAAGCCACGAAGGCATTTTCTAATTTTCGAAGGAAGAATGATTCCAGCTGGGGAACCTGTTGATACAATCGGACTAGATCAGCTTTTTGAACACTTAATAAAATGGATTCCTCAAGGCTCTCTACCTGGCATACCGCAGGTACACCCGAGTAGTACGAAATGAAATCACTGGCCCACCATTCTTCCACTGCAAACTGCACGGTGTATTCGCGGTCTTTTTCATCATCTGGTAAAAACGTGCGCAAACACCCCTGCACCACATAGTATTGTTTAGTAACCACACTGCCGGCTTTTACCACCAGCGAATGTGATTTATAATGTTCCACGTTGAAATACTGTTTACACACCTCAAAATCTTCGTAGCTGATTTTGCTATAGCGGTTAATATGCTGCAGTAAAGAGCCATAAGCGAGGGCGTTTGTCATGGTTTCAGGGAACATTTAACTAAATTAATAGTGTTAGTTTTAGAGGCAATGGATAGTAACAATAAGATTTCGTGAAAATGGTAAATCGTCCCATTAAACCTTATTCAAGAGGAATTGTCTTAAGTGGTCGATATTAATTTTTTGTTATGTCCAAAGCTAACTTGCTATTTTCTATTGTTTCTCTTTTCATTGCTTGTACCACAGAAGACGAGGCGCCACCTTTAGATTTCCCTGAATTCGTAAACGGTGCCTTTGCCTTTCAAGGTAATCAGCGGAAATATATCCTGCACATTCCCGATAGTTATGATGGTCGAACCAGTGTTCCCTTGGTAGTCTTTTTACATGGTGGTGGCGGCAATGCCCAAACGGCCCAGGGCTTCACTAATTTCAATCAAGTGTCTGATGACAACGGTTTTCTCATGCTGTACCCACAGGCTTTTTTCGAAACCGCTCCCGATAGCTATGCCTGGGCCGATGGACGCGGCCTTGCTCCCGACAAGTTAGGCATTGACGATGTGGGATTTATCGATGCGTTGGTAACAGCGTTGAAAAGTGAATATAAAATTGACAATCAACGTGTTTACCTATGCGGATTCTCCAATGGCAGTTTTTTATCACAACGTATTGCCTTCCAAAAGAATGACCAATACGCAGCCATCGGCACACTGGGTGGAACCATGAGCGAGCGTTTGTATGATGATGGAGACCCGGGTCGGGCAATTCCCATGATGTATGTATTCGGCACAGCCGATCCCCTCGTTCCCTATGAAGGTGGTTATGTTTCAGGCAACACCTCCCTGGAACCCGTGAAAGGGGTTGAAGAGGCTGTTGCTTACTGGAAGGCAAACAATTCTTGCCTTACAACCGAGAGCAAATTGGATGTGCCCAACATGAATACCACCGACAACTCAACGGTAGAGGTATATCAATACACCAACTGCAGCTGCAAGGCTATCGTAAAATTCTATAAAGTAATCGGTGCAGGCCACACATGGCCGGGCGTTCTACTTCCCGCGGGCCATTCCTTTGGCGAAACCAATATGGATATGCAAGCCGGTGTGGAACTGTGGAATTTTTTTAAGCAGTTTACGCGGTGTTAGTAATTTGTTGAAATAATTAATCTGCAATCACCTTCAAAACTCCTTCCAGATTCTTGCACCCACGCGAATCACCGGTGTCAGTTCAAAAGTGGGCATCGTATAGGTTTGCCCATTCATAAAGCCCACTTGTTTCTCGCTTCTGAAATACGTGTGAACGCCCGGTTGAACATAAAAGGTGCGCCCGATAAAAAACTGGTAGCTGAGACCAAGTCCCACATCATGAGAAATGACATCCTGGGTTTCAGTAGTAGCTAGTTGCTTGATCTGAAAAGCATGGTACTCGTAATACCCATACAGCTCTAGATTTTTCCAGAGGTTATAACCAAGAAAAAGGCCCGGAGAGGGTTCGTAATACCGCTCATATCCTTCCACAGGTCCCTCCGGACTACCTTCATCTGAATTGTAGGTGCCCCCGTTAATGAGGCTCACCCGAACCCGGAATTTATCGTATCGGTACCCGACACCAACATGATAGCCCCCGTAGAAAAACATGGGGAAGAGGGATTCCACTTCAAAGGCTTGGTGCACGTTGTAGTTGGGCGGGTCTGGATTCCAAAAGGAGCCTGTTGATTTCAAACTGTCCTGACCATGAACGATGCCAATTGTAAAATATAAAACGAGACCGAGGAGTTGCTTTTTCATTGTGTTTGATTTTAGTGACTCATTTGTTGTTCGTAAAAGTTGAAACAAATGTCACTGCAGGAAGCCAGGTATGGGATGACCTATGTTAAGAAATAGCTTTTTGTGCCAGTTTGGCGCGAAGGCGGCTCAGGCTTTCGGGCTTTATTCCAATCATTGAAGCAATGTATTTCTGAGGCACTTTCTCAAGAAACTTCGGATAGTGCTTCATAAAATAGAGATAACGTTGTTCGGCATCGCTGGCCAGTTGCTGGTACACGCGGTCTTCAAAGCCGATAACGGTAAACTCCATTACCCGGAGCCAGAACGATCGCAATAGTTCATGTTGTTGGTATTGCTCCATCCAAACGGCCTTAGGAATGGTCCACAAGCGGCACGGGGTAATGGCTTGCAGGTAATGGCTGCAAGGTTTGGCGAGAATAAAACTGCCCAGTGAGGTAACAAATTCATGTTCCAGACTTATCCAGCGCGTTACCTCTTCGCCTTCGTGGAGGTAGTAGTGCCGGATCATCCCCGATTCAATAAACCCAATCCGCTGACATACCTGATCTTTTCGAACAAAGAAATCGTCTGTTTGAAGTTCCTGATAGTCAAAATGCTGAAAGAAATCATGAGCCTGGCTTGCATCAATAGGAATGACCTGTTGCAACACCTGCGTGAATAGGCGGAGAGGTTTTTCCGGAGTCATTTTCGAAGCGAATTAAGCACATTGAAAATAGCGGCTTTCCATCAAAATGGAAGTAAGGTACTCCAACTTTCATCCGGAAGATTGCAGGCACTTACCGCCAAAAAAAAGGTGGCCTGGTGACGTGGAGTAGGTAGATGATTTTGTTTAAGGTTTAAACTGTCGGAAACCGAATATCCTTAACAATATTCCATCTGGGATCAAACTGGGGTAAGGAGGTTGATAGGATTGGTGATGGTTCCAGTTCACTCTATATGAGAACTAAACATTTGTTATCGTAGCCGACTTTCGGGCAGGTATACATTTATGAAAAAAAAATAATATGAAAACTGCCCTGTTGCTGACTTCTGGATTTTTGGCCTCCTTTTTTGCGGTAGCTCAATCAAGCGACTACCTAATTAATTGGCCTCTGGAATATGAGCCTTCCAGGAGTAAATTTTTTGTTCACAATGAGATTGAAATACAGGCCGCTCCTGAAAAGGTATGGGCCCTTTTGGTGGATGCCGAAGCCTGGCCCGAGTGGTATGAAGGAGCCAGCAACGTTGCCATTACTAGTTCGGAAACAACCGTATTGGAAAAGGAAGCCATCTTTCAATGGAATACAATGGGGTTAGCTTTTAAGTCCACGGTCAAAGAATTTGAGGCACCCTATCGGTTGAGTTGGGAATCTAAAAAGAAGAGCATTCAAGGCTATCACGCGTGGCTCATCATTCCTACGGCCACAGGCTGCCGGGTTATTACCGATGAATCTCAAAATGGCTGGCTTACGTTTTTTGAAAAAACATTTCAACGCAAAAAGCTAAAGCGCCTGCATGAGGTGTGGCTTAGGGAATTGAAGAAAAAGTCCGAACAACCATGAGTAAAATAGGAACTGGGTGAACAAGTCATTATAGACTTGTTTACCCAGTTTAAAGTGGCCTTATCCAATCACACGTTTATCGGTTGCAACATACCGGGCAAAGCCCAGCAATGCCCCCATGACCATTATATTTCGAAACACGTTAATCAATTCCATTTCTTTCTCTCTCGCCAGCGTATCAGCCATCATGACCGCATCTAATTCATGGCCCAGGGCGCGGGGCAGGTGCACGAGCAGCGCCATGAGTAAAACATATAAGGCCATGAATGAATAGGCCAGCTTATCATACTTACCAAGCACTGCACTGATGATAAAAAGTACAATGCATACCAGGGTAAAATAATTCCAGAAAAGCGGAAAGGGAAGGTAGGCTGGTACAAAGGAAGCTCCTACTTCGGGTTTGCCCAGATGCAAGCCTACATACAATAAAAAGGAGAGCGGAAACAAGTAGCGCCCGATGTTAAATAGCTTGTCCATGGTGTTAAATTTCAAAAGGTGATACTTCGCGTATTTCAGTAAACCCTGCAGGGTTCTGAAGGATGGGGCACGAAGTTGCCCACGCCTTAACCTCACTCAGAGTTTTTGCTTTGCAGAGGAGGTAGCCGGTAACCATTTGTCTTTCTTTAATAGCCGGAGCGTCTGTAATTCCCGTATTCCCCACCGTAACTCCTTCCCACTGAATAGGCTTGGTAGAGATCAGGTTTCCGCTTCTGGCAAGGGTTCCAATCCAGGTTTGCCAGGCTGACATGGCTGCTTTCATTTTTTCGGGGTCTGCCTGATAGTGGCCATCACCCGATTCATTCCAGAACAATAAGAGGTACTCTTTCATAAAGTTTTTGTTTTGTTTGATGATGTAAACTTCATGAAGTACCCCTACCGGACTCTTGACAAATGTCAAGATGTTAAATTTTTGATTTCAGGCGGGTAAGCGTTTCTGCACTGATACCGAGGTAAGAGGCTATCATTTTGCTGGTAAGGCGTGCCATAATTTTAGGTTTGTGCTCCATCATCCATTTGATACGATCCAGCGCATCCATGCTGGTGAGCGTGTTTACCCGGTACACGGTGTTGTTGTACGAAACTTCGAGAATTTGTTTATAGATCGCGCCAAACTGAGGGACCTCCTTTGTTAACTTCTGGAAGCTCTCATAATGAATCTGCAAAAGTTTAGTGGGTTCTGCGCACCGGATGTATTCGCTGGAGGGTGTCTGATTTTGAAAACCGAAAATATCCGTTGCCCATTGCTCTTCAATATAAAATTCGCGGGTTGATTCCATTCCGTGTTTATCAGTAACAAACACCTGCAGACAACCCGCTACAATAAAGTAGACATACTTGCATACCTCACCGGGCTGGAGAAGAAAATCGCCTCTTTTAGTAATCCGTTCTTCAAAGTGGGGTAAAACAACATCCACGTTGTCGGGGAGCTTACCCAGCCGGTTGGTAATATGTTGTCTTAAAACGTCAATCATCGTAATCCCAGGAGTAAACTGCCGAAAATCTGATTTATCATTCATTGTGTTGCTTTGCCCAAACTTGTATTTGTGTAAACACCGGCTTCAATGCAAACCCTTTTTCGGTCAGTGAATATTCCACCGTTGGAGGAACGGAGGCAAAGGCATTTCGGGAAATGATCTTCGATTTTTCAAGGGACTTCAGTTCTTTTACCAACATGCGCGTGCTGATACCGCTGATGGAACGCTCCAGTTCGGAGAACCGTTTCTTCCCGTCCATTAATGTGTAGATGATGGCGAAGGCCCACTTACCACCCATTAAATCCAACGTTTTTCGTACCGGACAAGGTTGAGTGGAAATTAATCGTGAATTATTTTTTAACATAACATCGTATACATCAGCATTACTTCCCTTGTTGTTACCGGGTAACCTCCAGGTTCCCTCTTGAATGACTGAACCATTATCCTGACCTTCACACGGTAGTTACAACAACCATAATTTTGAATTTGTTTATTCAGCAGGATGAAAAAGAAAGTAATCAATAGTACAGCGCTTCAATTTACACCTGATTTCCCGGGTTTGCAGGGCGTAACTCTTATGGCACGCCAATTTCCAATTGAACCGTTCCTGGTCTTTACCGAATTCAGAATGGACTGCCCGGTTTTTGGGCCTCATCCGCATGCGGGTATCAGTGTGATGACGTACCTGCTTCCCGATAGTGAAGGTAGTTTTATCAATCGTGACAGTCAGGGCGACTTCAGTACCATTGAACCCGGAGGGTTGCATATAACCCAGGCCGGCAGCGGAATTCACCATGATGAATTTCCAAAAATAACCGGTGTTGAGGCGCATGGCTTTCAGATTTGGATCAACCACCATTCGAAAAGCCGAAATGTTGCACCCCGGGCAATGCATGCCAATGCCCATGAAATTCCGGAAATTGCAACACCTTCCTATCGGGTGCGCGTTGTGCACGGAACGTTTGCCAATCAATCCGCACCGCACAAACTTGTTACAGACATCTCGTTGTTGCACGTATTTCTTAACCCGCTTCAAAAGATAGAAGTGCCCGTACAATCCATGGCTTTTCTGTACGAGCTAAGAGGAGTCGCAGCCTGCGATGGAACCTCATTATCCGCGCAACGAATACTCAATTTTGAAGAAGCCGGTGACAGCGTGACGGTCGAGGCAGGAAGGGACGAGGTCGAATTTATAGTTGGAACCGGCACTCCGATCCAGGAACCCCTAGTTTATGGTGGCCCCTTTGTGATGACGACAGAACAACAAATGCTTGATGCTCAGGCACGCTATCGAAAAGGTGGAATGGGATACCTGCATCAGTATAAAGAATGAGATTCTTAGCGAATTATCGAATTCACGCGTGGCACGTGCAGAAACTATTCTGGAAGACACCCAGGAATATTGTAAAATGACAGTATGGTTTGTAATCCGGGAATAATTTATTCCAGGATTATTTTCGTTCAACCAACACACCCGGATTAACACAATACGGAACGTGCCCGCGCTGATAAAATGCAATGATGTTTTCGGCCGCTACGCGGGCCATGCCGTTGCGGGCTTCCACCGTGGCGGAACCGATGTGGGGCAGCACGGCCACCGTGGGCATCAACAACAACGGGTTGTCGGATTTCATCGGCTCGGGATTGGTTACATCCAGGCCGGCTCCCCAAATCGTACCTTGCTGCAGCGCTTCAATTAAATCGACTTCGTTATGCACTCCCCCGCGGGAAGTGTTAATGAAGATCGAAGTGGGTTTCATTCGCTTAAACACTTCTTTATTAAAGAGACCTTTGGTCTCTGCACTCAATACACTGTGCACCGACAGTACATCGCTTTCCCGGAGCAATTCATCGAATGAAACATAGCGGGCATTGAATTGCTGTTCAGCCTCCGCATTTCGACTTCGGTTGTGATAGATCACCTTCATGGAATAGGCACCCATGCACCGTTGCGCCATCACCTGGCCGATGCGGCCCATGCCAAAAATACCCAACGTCTTGCCGGTTAATTCCTGTCCCAGGTTTTTCAGCGGCTCAAATTGTTTCCACGCACCTTGCTGAATGGTCTTATGCAGGTAAAACATCTTGCGCGACACTGCGATCATCAACCCAAAGGCAACATCGGCTGTGGCATCGCTCAGCACATCGGGGGTGTTGCCTATCGGAATGCCCAGTCGGGTGGCTTCACCAACATCAATGTTGTCAAAGCCCACTGCAAATTGGGCGATGATGTCCAGGTGGCCGCATTGACTGAAAAAAGTTTTGTCAAGCTTGTCAGCACCGAGAGAAATCAGTGCATTAACCTGCTTGGCCCGTTCAATCAGATCTGGTTGGGTCATAGGTCCTGCACCCGGCCACACTGAAACTTCAAACCCGGCCTTCATCAACAACTCCTGCGCCAGGGGGGGAATGATGCGTGTGATCAATACTTTCTTCGACATGCACAAAGGTACGGCTTTCATCGGGGAAGTAGGAATGGTATCTTTAATTCAGGAAGCAGCATAATCGTAACTTTATTTTATCTGTTAACGCATCGCCATGAAGTACAGGCAAGTATATTGGATTGGGTTGTTCGGGCTGTTGATGATAAGTCATGCGGAAGGTCAAGCGCCCAAGTCCTTTCAAAATGGTTCCATTACACTGTATTATGAAGAGCATGGCAGCGGCCCCCCGCTCTATATCTTATCCGGTGGTCCGGGTGAAGCTCCGGATCATCCCTACCGGCAGATCATCGATAGCTTGAAAACATTTTATACCTGTGTGCTGCTTCATCAACGCGGCTCGGGCTTGTCGCGCAACATACCCATTAATGCCGAAACCATTGCGATCAAAAACTATGTCGAGGATATTCACCGATTGCAGGAGTTGCGCAAGGATAAGCAAATAGCCCTGCTGGGGTATTCGTGGGGCGGCCTGTTGGTTCAGGCCTATGCAGCGCAATACCCCCGGTTAGTCTCGCACCTTTTCTTGCTGGCATCGGCACCCCCTTCCTACACGGTTTGGAATGTATTGTTCGACAATCAATTTGCCAGACGCTCGCAGGCGGAGTTGGATTCAATGGTCCTGTTGCAAAATATTTTTTCCGTGCATACCGACCGTGAGCTGGATTCCCTGAAGCGTGTAGATCCTGCTAATAAAGTTGTACACGCCTACAAAGCCTTTATGGCGATCCACATTCGCGCCATGTATTACGACAAACGAAATATTTCAAAGACAAATTTTGAAGCGTTATTCAATTCCTTCAACTTTCAACCAATACCCTTCATCGATCAGGAAGTGTTGGAAACAAAATGGGACATCACTGCAGCACTGAAAAAACTAAAGACGCCTGCCCTCATCATCTATGGCCGGCAGGATGACCAGGGCGAATCCACGTTCTACTTACAGCAAACCAGTTTAAAGAACAGTGAAGTGCAGGTGATTGAACAATGCGGTCACGAGATGATCGAGGAGCAGCCCGTTGCGTTTTTCACGATTCTCATGAACTACGTAAGACGCCAGCGCAGAAGTTCTCATTAGGAGAGAATCAGATCCGGAGTACGGATGCATTCGAAGGTAAGTACCAGCAGGGGGCAGGGCGAGAAAGGGATGCGGCTGAAGGAAGGCGGGTAGGGTGGCGAAGGTACCGCATGGAGGTGCCGGTGGAAGTTTGCGTAGGGGGCATTTCTATTTTCTGTACGAGGCATTTTTACTTCCGGTATCGGTCAACGGGAAGACCCGTAAGCGGCAGCGTGGGCGAACGCGCGCAGTACGGCAATAGGCGATCAGCTTCATGATCAACAATCAAGAGGGGTAATGCCACCTCATGGCAGTGCCTTTTCCAGGATTGACACGGGGTAAAGCGGGTGCTTCTCAGGGGCACTACCCGTGCTTGATGCGGGTAATGAGAGTACCGCTATTGATCAAACACCTGTTGACTGAAAGAATGCCTGTAAACGAAGCGGATGCAATTCAGTTTCACGATGCAAGCAGTATTTATTTTCATCAAAAGTGATTCAACTCGGCAACCAGAATATCCTGGGTTTCCGTTGTATTACATAAAATAAATAACGACAACTATGACCCATATCCAAAATGTAGATTCGTTCACCCAGGTGGTGGAGTTCTGCTCCGGGTTTGGAGGTGTTTATAATCCCGGTCAGACAAACCTCCAGTTACCTGCTTTGCGGAAGCAGTTGGAAGAGGTACGCATGCAGATCGAGTTGGTGAAGGTAGCAAAAGCACAACTCGACTGGTTGGTGAATGAGCGGAGGTATGTTTTTGATCAGCTGCCCCGGTTGGCAGCCCGCATCATGCGTACACTGGAAGCATCAAGAGCTTCGGCTGAAATGCTGGCCGATGCCCGTCAATACGTTCGGGAGTTGGTAGGTAAGCCGAAAAGCCGGCCTGCCGAACAACCGGCAAGTCATCCTCATTCTCAGTTGGCGTTTACCAGCAAGGTAGACACGTTTATTAAGCTGATTGAAGCCTTGCAACGTGAGCCCTTATATAAGCCGAATGAACCTTACTTGCAGGTAAACAATCTGATGGCCCACGCTAATGGGTTGCAACAGATGAACAATCGGGTGGACCAGGCCCGCACTACGTACCGGTTTGCCATCATTAAGCGGAACCACTTGTTGTACTTGGACTTTTATTCAGTTTCGAATACGTTGTGGGCGGTGAAGAAATACCTGCGCGCAGTGTTTGGCTGGGGAAGCCCAGAGTACAACCTGGTCCGCAAATACGAAATTGTGAAGCCAACACTCCGCAAGTAGCTTAGGTAGTTGCTGTCAGGTCTTACGACCTGACTGACCACCCTGCAGTCAGATCTTTCTTCCCTGACTGAGGGTAGACTTTATCATACCCGCCACCAAACCCTGATATCTGTCATCCCACCACCTGACGGTGCACATGGAAAAATGACCGAAGCTTATGCATCTTCCGGGCGACTTCTAACTGTGTTTCGTCTATGGAAGCAACGCCCACCCAAACGCCCCGCAAACCCCGCGGCCGTGTAGAAATCGATATTCAGAAATGCAAAGGCTGCGAACTGTGCACCGAGGCTTGCAAAAAGCAGACACTCGTGCTGTCCGATGCCCTCAACATCAAAGGCTATCATTACATCATCGTCAACAACGAAGCCTGCAATGCCTGCCTCGATTGTGCACTGGTTTGCCCCGATGCGGTGATCACCGTGTACAAATTGCAACGCAGCAAAAGGGTCAACATCACCCCGCCCGACATCAAAGAACAACTGCGTGCAGCCGCCACACCTAAACCCGAACCGGTATGACTGTAACCAAACTCATGAAGGGTAACGAAGCCCTGGCCGAAGCGGCCATCCAGGCCGGGTGCGATGCCTATTTCGGGTATCCCATTACACCCCAATCCGAAGTGCTGGAATACCTGGCCCGCGAAATGCCCTCGCGCAGCGGCATGGCCCTGCAAGCCGAAAGCGAAGTGGCCTCTATTAATATGGTGTATGGAGCTGCGGGGGCCGGCTTCCGCGCAATGACAAGTTCGTCTTCGCCCGGCTTCAGCCTGATGCAGGAAGGCATCTCGTACCTGGCCGGTGCAGAACTGCCGTGCCTGCTCGTGAACGTGAACCGGGCTGGTCCCGGCCTCGGCACCATTCAACCCGGACAGGGCGACTACTTTCAGGCCACCAAAGGTGGTGGCCATGGTGACTATCGTTTAATTGTATTGGCACCCGCTTCGGTACAAGAGATGGCTGACTTCGTATTTCTTGGTTTCGATCTGGCCGATCAATACCGCAACCCGGTGGTCATTCTTTCAGACGGTGCCATTGGGCAAATGATGGAGAAGGTCACATTTAAGCCGTATCAGAAACCATTGACGGATAAGTCGTGGGCTACCACGGGAAAGCCTCCTTCACGCAAACGCAATTCCATCACTTCGCTGTTCATTCAGCCTGAGCGCATGGAGCAGCACAACCAAAAGCTGCAACAGAAGTTCGACCGCATTCGTGAATGCGAAGTACGGTTTGAAGAAATTAATACGCACGATGCCGACTACCTGCTTGTGGCCTATGGCTTAAGTGCGCGCATCGCGCATAAGGCGATGGACCTCGCGCGCGAAAAAGGAATCCGCGTAGGACTCCTTCGCCCGATCACCTTGTTCCCCTTCCCGGAACAGCGGCTGCGGGAACTGGCCACGCAGGTGCAAGGCATGTTGACGGTGGAACTGAACAGTGGCCAGATGGTGGAAGATGTGCGCCTGGCAGTAGCAGGCCGCGTACCCGTAACCTTTTACGGTCGTATGGGAGGAATGATTTTCACCCCCGAAGAAATAGAACAGCAAGTGGAAACCTTAGTCGAGAAAGTTTATGCAACCTGATACGAACATGACCCTGCCCACCTGTTTGAAGGATGAGTACGAAGTAGCGTACCACCGTCCCGCTGCGCTGGTGGATGTGAACATGCACTATTGCCCCGGCTGCGCTCATAGCCTGGTACACAAACTGCTGATGGAAGTGGTCTCGGAGTTAGGCATTCAGGACAAAACCATTGGCATTGCGCCCGTGGGGTGTTCTGTGTTTGCGTACGACTATATGGACATTGATATGCAGGAGGCTGCTCACGGCCGCGCAGCGGCAGTGGGTACTGCTGTTAAGCGCCTGATGCCCGACAAGTTTGTGTTCACCTATCAGGGCGATGGCGACCTGGCCGCCATCGGCATCGCGGAAACAATTCATGCCATCAACCGGGGTGAAAATATACTGATCGTATTCATGAACAATGCCGTGTATGGAATGACCAGCGGACAAATGGCACCCACTACGTTGCCGGGTATGAAAACCACCACGAGTCCGTTTGGCCGCGATACAAAGTTTCATGGGGCACCCCTCAAAATCGCGGAGCTCGTAGCCCAACTCCCCGGCTCGTATTATGTAACGCGGCAGGTGGTGAACAGCGCGCATGGGGTTCGTAAAACAAAACAAGCGTTGCTCAAGGCATTTGACTGTCAAAAAGAAAACAAAGGCACATGCCTGGTGGAAATCATTGGCAACTGTCCGAGCAACTGGCGCATGACCCCACTGGAAGCTTCGCATTTTATTGATGAAGAAATGATAAAAGCATTTCCGGTGGGCGATATCAAAACTCCGGATCAGGTTGAACGCAAAATAACTCCAGTATGAAACAACAAGAGGAACTCATCGTGGCCGGCTTTGGTGGTCAAGGCGTGCTCTCACTGGGCATGACACTCGCTTATGCGGGTATGATCGAGGGGAAGGAAATTTCCTGGATGCCATCCTATGGGCCGGAGATGCGGGGTGGTACGGCCAACTGCATCACCATCTTATCCGACAGTAAAATCAGTTCGCCCATCATCGCACTGTTCGATTCGGCCATCCTGCTCAATCAGCCATCGCTGGATAAATTTGCGGCCCGCATAAAACCAGGTGGCTTGCTGTTGTACGAATCGGGCAACATCTTCAAACCGAGTGCCCGCACCGACATCCGGCAGGTCGGTATCTCGGCCACCACGGAGGCCAACCGATTGAAGAACGATAAGATCATGAACATGATCATGATAGGAGCTTACTTACAGGTAAAACCCGTGGTAAAGATTGAATCCGTGATGAAAGCGCTGGAGGCGGTCCTGCCGGAGAAATACCACCCACTGCTTCCGCTGAACCTCGAGGCCCTGCAGCGGGGCGCGCTCCTGGTTCAACCACGTGAGCTGATAATGACGGGCTGATAAGTCAGGTTTATTATTCTTTACTACTGCCAGGTCTTTCGACCTGACAGGAACTAACTTCCATTGCAAACGGCTGGCCTTTCCCTTACATTCGGTTTATGAAACTGAACAGACGTACGTTTATCAAGCAATCGGCAGCTGTTGCTGCAGCTTCATTCGCACTCCCGGCCTGTACCTTTTCACCCGCGGAGTCCGATAAGAAGATTGGCCTCCAGGTTTGGTCAATCGCTAAAAACCTCGCCACGGATTTACACGGCAGTTTGGACCTGCTCTCCCAAATCGGATACCAGGAAATCGAACTCTTTGGACCGTATCCCTTCAGTACTGATTTGGACAAGGAGCGCTGGAATTCCATCACATCAGCCCTTGGGTTTTCACAAAGCGGATATTTCGGTTTATCGGCAAAGGAGTTTAAACAACTCCTCGATGATCACGGCCTGAAAACCCCGGCCATGCATGTGGGCCTGGATACCCTGCGCAACAAGTTCGATGAACTGGCCGAAGCCGCCCACCAACTCGGACAGACCTATGCCGGCATCGCAGCCATTCCCGATGAGGAGCGGCAAACCTTGGACGGCTACAAGCGCGTGGCCGATGATTTTAATACCCTTGGTGAAAAGGCTAAAGCGAATGGCCTCCGGTTTTATTATCACAATCACGGCTATGGGCTGGTGCCCATGGAGGGTATAGTTCCTTTCGATATGATTCTGGAGCGCACCGATCCGGCTTTGGTATTCTTTGAGATGGATGTGTTTTGGACTACAGCCGGAGGTGCCGACCCGGTGAAATACCTGGATGCCAACCCGGGCCGGTTCAAACTCATGCACGTGAAAGACATGAAGCAGCTGGTCCGCTTTTCGGGCGATGGTGGTAATCCGCAACAATGGATGGAATTGTTTCCGCACATCACCGATGCTGGCAGTGGTGTACTCGATCTCAAGACGATTTTAAGTCATGCTTCCAAAGCGGGCGTGGAGCATTTTGTCGTGGAGAATGATGTGATCACCAATCCGAAAGAGTCATTGGAAAAAGCCTATCAGTACCTGACGAAGCTCGAAGGGTGGTAAAAGTCCTCCTGAAAAAAGCACCAGCAAGACGCTGGCGTTATAAGTAGGATTAAGTTTTTATTACGTTCGTGCCGTTAGCGAACATTAATTCCAAAGCCCACATTCAGGGCATTGTATTGCCCCAACGTATAATCACCATGGAACGTGATCACGGCCAGTTTCAGGCGCATGCCTGCCGTTGCCCGGAACCCGGACGTTGAGAAATCCGTGTTCACCGGATCCGTTGCCTCGGCTGTACCGTCATCATCCAGATCATAGGTACCCTTTAAATCCAGGCTGGAGGAAGTGAAGTCGTACCCCATCCCGCCATAAAAAGTAAGCACAGAAATTTTCTTCGACACCAGCGCCTGAATGGTGGTTGAATTGAATTGTATTTCACCCTTTTGATTCTGCCCCACCGTTGCATCAATCCCTTGTTCCGCCTTCACTTTGGTGTAGGCAGCAAACATGGAAAGATCGAAGGGCAACATTTTTATACCCGGAATATATTGTTTGATGTCATGCATGATTCCGATCCCCAACAGGTTGAACTTGAAATCGGTAAGGGTTACCGTAGGGGCAAACCGGACCTTCAATTCAAAACCTTTTGGTAATCCCAACCCCAATTGATACATAGGTACCGGCAAGGCATCGGCAATCTTAATCGTTTCTTTCAGATCCTGACCCTCAGGTCCCTGAAATGTGGTTCCATCCGCCACAAACTCGTAGGTCGGTGATTTGCTCGGACCGAAGATGGTGGGCACGTTTCCTGACCCCGTTGGGCTGATGGTCTTGCCGTCATAGGATACTAATTTTACTTGGGTGAGTTGGTTGTTGTCAACCGTATAAAAGTCATCCGAACTGGGAAGGTACATGAGGGTGGCGGTGAGCGTCAGATCGAAACCCAGCGTTTGATGCGGTTTGGCCGTGTTGTACCACCCATGATTAAAGCCCGCTCCAACGCCTCGCATAACGGGCCCAATATACCCTTCCGTCAACAGGTTGGCATCCTTTAAACTTCCTTTCAATATATCTTCAAAATCACCTTGCGCCTGACTGGAGTGAACAATAAAACCAGCGAACAGAAGGACTAAGCATAACTTTTTCATAAGAAGAGGGTATGTTCTTAACCCCAAGGTACGCAATTTGGTAACCTGCCAGCGCAAACTTTTTTAAAAATTTGACCTTTCAAGCGTGTTCCAGAATTAAAAATGACAATCGCTGTTAATGCCGGATTTCCGATTTGCCAAGGATCAGCCCTTTATTAATCATAGAGGTGCCTTCCACATCAATCCGGGGTTCACCAAAAGCATTGATCTTCACTTCGTCTGAGGCATTGACTTGCAACCGACCCTCACCATAAATATTCGTGGTAATCGTAGCGCCTGCCAATCCGCGGCCATCCACTTTATTTTCACCGTATAAAGTGTATCGTTGGCGCTCTGCTTTGCCACGGATCCGGATTTTATTTTCACCATAGGCCACCAGTTTAAAGCGCTCCGTGTTCAGCGTATCCAGCATAATTTCAGTTTCACCATAAACGCGCAACACAAAGTCGTTTGCCTGTATTGGAGTGCGACACGTTACCTCCTGCGCTCCACGTACTTCCAGTAATTCCAATTCCGTATAGGTAACGTACGCGGTTATCTCCGCATCGCGGTAGATGCTCACTTTCGAATCGTACGCATCATCACGGTATTCGCGCTTGTCCACCAGCCGGGCATCGTCCAGGTAAAGCTTCAGTCGGTCGCCTTCTTGTTCAATGTTGATTTTTTCAGGATCCACCTGGGCATACACAATTCGAATGGATTCGCGTTCCCCTCGCTCCAGGATCAGGTTGATTTTTGGAGAAACGATGACTTCAGAAAAGAACCGGAGGTCTTTCTTGATTTCTTGTGCAAACGCCAGAGCCGGTGCCGTGCATAGCACGATCAGGGCCAATCGGATGAATGTTTTCATGTTGGTTTTACAGGAAGACAACTCAATGCAGAACTCCCCCTATTCAGACTTGTCATTATTTATTCCGATCGCAAAGCGTTCACCGGATTGCTCCAGGCCGCTTTCAGAGCCTGGAAACTGATGGTGAGCGTGGCTAATAAGATGGCTGGATTGTTCATTGGGCGACTTCGAACAGCCTTGTTCGAAAATGGGACCTGTTCGTTGCGCAGGGTTTCGGATTTTAAGTAGGTGAATTACTCATTCCAGAAAAAAAAGTCGCTGCTCTTTTTATAATAGCGTTCATAATTAGCGCGTGTGGTAATGCCAACCGGTCCTTCATAGATACCACCCACGTTGCCCATATCCTCAACAAAAACCTCCACGGTATTGAGTCCGTTTTTTTTCAGCAGCCCTGCGGGAATGGAATATACGCGCAGTTGTGAATAGGATTGGCTACGTCCATATCCCTCGCCATCATTCGTTTTTCCGATAAGCTTGCCGTTCAGGTACGTCTTGTCAAAGTCGTCCACCTTCCCCAGGATCAACACCAAATTGTCATTCGGGTTTATTGTGGTGGGCAATTTAAATGTGCGCTTGTACCAGGCATGGCCATCGTATTTAGGGTAGCCCTGTTGTTCCCAGGGTGAGGGGACCATAATCTGTTTCCATTCAGCATCTTCGACTATCGGATTGCTGTTGACGGTGCGGTAAAATTGCCAAAGTCCTTGTAAGTCCAGCAACATGCGGTTGTTGGTATTTCGGAAAATACCCAACGGACCGTCCACGATGCCACCGGCCAGAGTCGTATCAAATACCCGGATCGCCAAGATGTTTTCACCATTAAAGTTGATGAGGTCGGACGGGAGTGAATATTTTCGTTCCGAATTATAGGCGGTTTTGAATTTGGGAGGCATACTGCCGGAAAGACCAATGAGTGTACCGTTCAGATACACCTCATCGCAATCATCAATGTATCCGAGGCTGAGGTAGTAGGTAAATTCCGGGGAAAGTTTTTTACCATCAAATGATTTGCGGTACCAGGCAAATCCATCATATCCATGAAAACCTTCTTCTTCCCACGCGGCCGGGGCAAAAACAATTTCCCAGGTTGAGTCGTCAAAGCTGGGTTCGGCCCACCGCGCCTGGTCTCCTATTTTGAACTTCCAATTACCGCGGAGGGTAATGGTTTGAGCAGCTACAGAAGCGGTGAAGAAAAAGGCGGATACAAATAGAACAACAGTTTTCAAGAACTAATAGGTTAGGTAAAAATACAAAAACGTTTGAGTGTGGGTGGGCGACCAGACCAAGCAATCGCACCACCCACCCCAAACAAACCCTATCGTGATGCTACTATTGCGTAGGTGTAGGTAGCCTTTTCCAGTTGGGCAAGCCATCGGCCGTTCTCGCCCTGCAATAACTTATAGGTAACGGTTAACTCCGGGCTGATCACTTCTACCCATAAATCCTTCGATTCAAATTTTTCGAGACTATACTTTCTCATAAAACCGTTCGAGAAATTTTTGGCTTTTACCTGATCCGTGAAGAGGACCTTGTCCGCATCCAGAAACCGGACATCAATCGATGCTGCTGATTCATAGGCGTAGATCACCTTAATCATATCTTGTTCACTAGCCGGAATGACTTTTACATTCGGCTCAACCTGTGCCTGGGCACTCGTGATGGCAAATGCACTGATAGCTGCTACCAATACGCCTGCGATGATGATACTTGTTTTCATTTTTTTGGTGTGGTTCAATTTTTATATCCTGATCACAATACAAATAACGGCCTCTCCCCAGGCCGGGATGTCACCGGTTGGTAAAGGCTTGTAACAAGATGTAACAGGATGACCGTAGCTAGGCCAGCAACTTATAACCCGTACCATGCACCGTCAGGATGACCTTGGGTTGGTTGGGGTTTACCTCCACTTTTTGCCGTAACCGCACCACAAAATTATCAACGGTGCGGGTGGTGGGTTGCTCTTCATAACCCCACACCTTTTCCAGCAAATCGTAGCGGGTTACAACTTGATTCTTATGCTGCAAGAGGTGGGATAGGATTTCAAACTCTTTATGGGAGAGTTTAACTTCCGTTCCATTTTCTTCTGCCCGGAAGGCATGGAAGTCAATCTGCAATCGGCCAATCCGGATTCCTTGGGCGTGATGAAGCGGAATGGATTGAGTTCTGCGCAAATGCGCTTTAATGCGTGCCAGCAATTCGCGCACACTGAAGGGTTTGGTGATGTAATCATCAGCCCCCAATTCCAGGCCCAGTACCTTATCAATTTCCTCACCCCGGGCGGTTAATAACAAGATGGGTGCTGTAATGCCGGCTTCCCGCGCAGCTTTACATACATCAAACCCTGATAATTTGGGCAACATCACATCCAATAAAATCAGATCGTAGTGCCCTGATTTGATTTTTGATAAACCTTCGACTCCATCACTGGCTAAGGTGACGCTATAAGATTCCAACTCCAGATTGTCTTTCAGACCCATCTGCATGGCGGGTTCATCTTCAACAATTAATATGGCGGCCATTCAGTTACCCATGAAGGGGAAAATATACCTTAAAAGTAGATCCGGTTCCTAATTCGCTCTTAACGGAAATGGTACCGTTCTGTTGCTCGATTAATTGTTTTACCAACGATAATCCCAACCCGGTACCCGGACTCTTGGCCAGGTTGCCGGTAGAAACCCGGTAAAACTTATCAAAGATGTGCTTCTGATCGTTCGCGCTGATGCCAATGCCATGATCGCGAACTGCTAACCAACCCCGCGCAGCTTCACGGCCGGTGGAAATTTCAATATGCTTTTTATCGCGGCTGTATTTAATCGCATTGTCGATCAGGTTGATAGTGATTTCGGTGAGTGCTTGCTGATCGGCCCACACCGTAATCCCCTCCGGGCCCTCAAACGTAAAGTCAAATCCTTTGCTGCGTAAGTGATAATCGTACGTACGTAAAACTTCTTTCACCTCCCTGGTCAAATCTAGGGGGGCGGGATGGAGCGTCTTCTTGCCGGCTTCCGTCTGGCTGAAGTTGAGGATGGTATTGACAATGCCGGTAAGCCGGTGTGCTTCTTTGCTGATGATTGAATAGTATTCCTGTTTCTTTTCTTCCGTCTTGACCCGGCCCAGTTCCAGTGTCTCGGCAAACATGCTGATGAGCGACAGGGGAGTGCGTATTTCATGGGATACATTCGAAACGAAGTCGGCTTTGTTTTGTGCCAACTGCACTTCTTTTTTAACACTGCGAAAGGTGAGCACCAACGCGAGGACCAAGACAACATTCAGGCCGGTCAACAAATACAGGTTCGTGTAGGTTCGTTCACGCACCAGTTGCTGTAAGGAAGTACCTTCTGTGCGAATCCCAATTTTATAATCCGGAAATACCCATAAATCTTTTGTTAGCGCAGCTGAAAATTGAGTGGTCGAATCAAACATCAGGGTTGAGTAGAGGCGGTTGTTTCCTTTAAAAACAGAAAGGATAAATTGATCCTTGGCAATACTTTGAAGTCGAGGTCCCATCAAGTCCTCAACAAATAAATCTGCATCAATCACAAATCCGGCTACCCGTAATTCCTCCTTTGCATCGCTGGTAATAAAGAGGAGGGTTGTGTACCCCCACACGGTGTTTGAAGAATCCGGTACAACCATGGTCTTTTGAAACCCGGTGTTTTTATATTGAATGAGCTTTTGAATGAGCGGGGTATGTTGGTTCAGAATCGTTTCCAGCGGGCGTTTCAGTGAATCTTTTACGAACGGATCCGGGGAAATCAGGTGTACGCTTTTGATGGGATCCACACCTTCTGTAAGAAAAATTAACCGGATAGCAGGAGTAACGGAGAGGAGATTTTTTAACGAACTGGAATCTGACGCCAACCGGGTAAATCCAGCCTCGGCTTTCGTCATCCAACTGTTCACTGCATCATCCGAATATTGATTGACGGAGAAGAGGATCGCCTCCAATTGTTTCTGATAGATCTCTTCAATCATCGCTTCATTCCGATTCAGGGAAGTGAGCTCGTAGGCCGTAAAAAAGAGGACGGGAATCAGAAACACCACCACCAGGATCAGCGCGATCCGTTGGATAGTATTCATTTTGAGAAAGGAATGCGACTCCTTTGGCATGGGCTCGAAGATCGCAAAAAGTTAGCAGTTCTGATTCTTCCTATTCGGTGCGCAACGATTGAGTTGGATTCATCCGAATGGCCTGGAACGCCTGAAAGCTGATGGCGAATAGCGTTACACCCAAACTGATGAAGAGCGTAAGCACAAACAAATCGGCTCCCAGCGCAGTGCGATAGGCAAACCGTTGTAACCAGGCTTGCCCCGCCCAATACAGCACAGGCCAGGCCAGGAGGTTGCCCACCAGGACCCACACAATAAAATCACGGCTGAGCAAGAAAAGAATGGAAAAGTCGGGCGCGCCTAACACTTTACGCACACCAATTTCTTTGGTGCGATGGACTATCATAAAAGCCGACAACCCGAATAAACCAATGGCAGCGATGACTACAGCCACGACCGCAAATCCTAAAAACATTTTGTTCAACGTGGCTTCCGCCTGATATTGTTGGGCAAAGGCATCCTCCAGAAAAGTGTATTTGAATTCATATCCGGGAAATAATTCTTTCCAGGAAGCTTCGGCCCGGTCAATGACATCCTGCGTTGCCCCGGGCTGAAACCGGATCAGGTAGTAGGATAAATAATTAGATTCAATATCCATCACTACCGGTTGAATTCTTTCCTGCAAACCATGTTGGTGGTAATCTTTAAACACACCCAATACCAATCCTGCCGGACTATTCGAGGGGGAAAGAATTCGTTTGCCCACAGCATTTTCGGCCGTGCCCCAGCCCATCTCGCGGGCCGTTGCCTCATTGATAAGCAATCCATCAATGCGGTCGGCTTCGAGGTGATTGAAATTCCGGCCGGCAATGATTTCAATATCCAGCAGTGAAATATAATCGGGATCAACGGCCAGGTATTCCGTATCAATACTTTCTTCCGGAGATTTCCCTTCCGGAAAGGCTACCTGCCCACGCCAGCCATTGGTACCCGGTATGCCATTGGAAGCCGACACTGCAGAGACAAATGAATTCTGCAACAGAGTGTTCTTGAACACCGGGTATTTCTCAACGCCACTAGAATACGCCAGTTTTCCGGTATTCACCACCAGCACTTGTTCTTTATTAAATCCAAGGGATTGGCCTTGCATAAAATTTACCTGCCGGTTAATAATGAACACCGCTGCAATCAGAATGACAGAGATAAAAAATTGAGCCACCACCAGCGTACGCCTCAACGCCAGGCCGCGATGACTGGTTTTAAATTGTCCGCGGAGTACCTGCAACGGTGCGTATCGTGAAAGAATAAGAGCCGGATAAAAACCAGCACTGAACCCCACCACCAGCCAGAGTGAAAAAACAGAAATCAATACCCGCCAGTCAGCCCAATCAGTGAGCGTGAAATTTTTATGGGTATAGAGATTCAGTAGGGGCAGAGCAAGGCCTAATAATACAAATGCCAGTAGCAGGGATACGAGTGTTGTCACCAACGACTCACTTAAAAATTGCCCCATTAACCGCGCGCGACTGGACCCCGACACTTTGCGCAAACCCACTTCCCGTGCACGGTCTACCGAACGGGCCGTTGTGAGATTGATGAAATTGATGGCGGCCAGTAAGATGATCATGGCAGCAATTCCGCTGAGGATCAATACATGACTGAACTTTCCTTTAGGCCCCAGCGCATTATACACCTCGGAGTGCAGGTAAATATTTTGCAAGGGTTCAAATGCAAGCTCTGCCACATAGCCAAACTGTTTGAAATCAGTGCCCGCTTCATCCATGTACAGCGTGGCGGCTTTCTTTTGAAAGGCCTGTACATCGGTGCCTTCCCTTAGCAATATGTAGTTCAGCATGTTGATATTAAACCAGCCCTCCGTTCGAATGCGGTTACCCCGGCCATCTTCCCACGTAGCAAAAGAAACCAGGATATCAAACTGAATGTGCGAATGGCGCGGTGGATTTTGCACAACACCGGTAACGGCAAATTGAATCGTGTCATTGGCTGTCAGGATTTTACCCACCGGGTCTTCTCCAGGAAAATATTTCGCGGCCATGCGTTCGGTAAGCACCATGGAGTAGGGCTTGGACAAGGCGGTGGTAGGGTCACCCTGTATGAGTGGGAAATCGAACATGGAAAAGAAGGTGTTGCCGGCTAACCGGATTTGTTCATCCACATAGGTATCCTTGTAATTGAGACTGAAGCCGGAAGAGGAACGCATATACAACACTTCTTCCACCTCCGGAAATTTTTCAGCAAGCGTATACCCCACAGGCCATCCGTTGGCATTACTGTAATGGATGTCGGGGTTATCGGCCGAAGTAATGTTCGACAGCACCCGATAGATGCGGTCACCTTTGGTATGGAACCGGTCGAAGGAATTTTCTTCAAGAATGTAGAGCAAGGCAAAGGCCCCCGCAGCCAACCCGAGGGCAAGCCCCAGCACATTGATGATGGAATAATTACGATGACGGGCTAATACCCGCCAGGCTATTTTGAGGTAACTGGATATCATCAATAGGGGTTTAAATGAATATCATGAAGTTGCGATTCTTATTCACTTCGTAAACTGGACGTAGGATTGGCAACAGCTGCTTTGAGCGCCTGGGTGCTGACGATGAGCAACGCGAGCACTAATGCAAACACACCGGCACCAAGCAACACCCACCAGGCAATTTCAATGCGGTAGGTGTAGCGCTGTAAGAAGTTATTCAAAAACCACCAGGCGATGGGTGCAGAGAAAACAAAGGCAAGGATCACCAGCCTTGAAAAGTCTTTTGAGATTAATAAGACCAGACTCGGAACGGAAGCTCCCAAAACTTTTCGGATGCCAACTTCTTTTGTACGCTGTTCAGCCGTATACGCGGCTAACCCAAATAATCCCAAACAGGTAATCACAATGGCCAGGCCGGCAAAAATGGTCGCCAACCGGCTTATCAGATTGATGTCGCTGAACTTCTTTTCGAAGTCAGCATCCACAAACCGGTATTCAAATGGGTAGTTTGGATTGTGCTGTTTGAATACCTGTTCAATCTTGGCCAAAGCACCTTTCAAATCCTGTGTCTCGGTAAGTCGTATGGTAACGGTGCTACTCCAATCGCGATCAAAAATGATCGACATCGCTTCCACGGGTTGATAGGGGGAGGCCATTACAATATTCGGAACCACACCAATTATTTCCAGTTCCCGGTCGTTGAAAAGAAGTTTTGCACCCAAGGGGTCTTTCAACGCCATCAGATCCACAGCCGCCTGATTGATGATGACGGCAGCTGTATCGCTCTTGAAGTCCCGGGAAAAATCGCGGCCTGCCAATGGTGTAATGCCCATTGTTTCGAGGTAATCGTATTCGGTGGCGATGGTACTGAACGCTACCCGGCTGTCGTTGGGCATGCCGGCCCATTTCACTTCGATGTTGGAGAAAATGGAGGTAATGGGGCTATTGCTTTTTGCCACGGATTTAACCACTCCGGTTTGCAGCAGCGCCTCGCGAATGGTTTGAAAATGGTCTTCAATCTCGCCATTGGTCCACATCTGAATCAGGTTTTCACGATCGTACCCCATGTCGCGACTTTTTACGTGCATGATCTGTTGGTATACAATCAGGGTGCCGATGATCAGGAAAATGGAAAATCCAAATTGGAGTGTGACCAATACCTTGCGTGGTGTGCTGCCGCTTTTGCCGAGGTTCAGTTTCCCTTTTAACACAGTTACCGGCTTAAAAGCAGAAAGGTAAAAGGCCGGGTAGCTGCCGGCAACAATGCCCAGCAACAGAATAATGGCTACCGAAGCAATCCAGAGCACAGGATTGCTATAGTCAATGGCAATATGTTTGTTTACGAGTTGATTGTAAAAAGGTAATGCAACTTCCACCAACACTATCGCCAATAGAAATGCGAAGGTGGTCACCAGGATGGATTCGCCCAGAAATTGCCGGATCAGTTCCCCTCTGCGGGAACCTATGCTCTTGCGAATCCCCACCTCACGGGCTCGGCCTTCGCTGCGGGCTGTAGCCAGATTCATAAAGTTGATGCAGGCAATGATGATAACAAAAATGGCGATGGCTGTAAACAACTGAACATATTCAATTTGACCACCGGAGTTCACACCGTTTTCAAAGTTTGAGTACAGCCGCCATTTGCTCATGGGATGCAGGAACAATTTTGCCGTGGGTGCTTTCGGATTGTTATCTTTTAGAATACTGGCGATGTTGGCATTCACTTCCGCTTCTGTGGCACCTTCGCGCAGCAGCACATACATTTGAAATGAATTGTTGTCCCACACGTCTTTGGAGTATCGTACCCACGGTTGTGTGGCTTCGTAGAAGCTGAAAGGCAAGACATAATCAAATAAAAATGCGGTGCGTTTGGTGCGAACATCTTCAATCACCCCCGTAACTTTCATTTCACGGTCGTTATCTATTTTAATAAATTGATTGATGGGATCCTGATCTCCAAAAAATGCTTTGGCCGTAGATTCGGTAAGTACAATCGAGTTAACTTCGTTCAATGCAGTAGCTGGGTCACCCTGCTTCATTGTAAAACTGAACATCGTAAAGAAGTTTTCTGAGGCGCAGAGACCTAGTTTATTCAACCGTTTTTCACCCACCTGCAGCATGTTTCCTTCACCTCAGTTGGTCATCACCACGGATTCTATCTGACTGGATTTTGTCCCAATCACCTCTTTTAAAGGATAGGGCATGGCATTGCCGGTGCCAATCCCCTGGGCCCATTGCTGACTTTGGTAGAGCTTGTAAATCCGGTTGTAATTCGCATGAAACTTATCGAATGAATATTCATCCACGACCCACAATAGAATGAGAATGCTGGAGGCGATACCCACCGCCAAACCGCCAATATTGATGATGGTGTAAAACTGGTTTTTAGCAAGGCTGCGAAGAGCAATTTTTAAATAGTTGCGAAACATACTGTATACTTATTCGTTGCGTAATGATTGAACCGGATTGACCGAAGCCGCTTTTAGAGATTCATAAGCCACTGTCAACAAAGCAATGAGAATGGCAGCCAGGCCGGCATATACAAACACCCAAAGTGAAATCGGAATGTGGTAAGCGAAACCCTTTAACCATTCAGTCATGAAATACCAGGCCAATGGAATAGAAATGATAAGAGCAATTAATACCAGCCGGATGAATTCCTGCGACATCATGCCGACTATCTGACTGACGCTGGCGCCCATTACTTTTCTTACCCCGATTTCTTTGAATCTACGTTCTGCCATATAGGTGGAGAGGCCATATAAGCCCAGGCAGCAGATGATCATGGCAATGATGGTAAAGCTGGTGATGATGTACCCTACTTTGCGATCTTCGTCATAGAGTTTTTGAATGTTCTGATCCAAAAAGGAATATTCAAAAGGAGTATCCTGGATCTGACTTTTCCAGATTTTCTCAAGTGTAGTGAGCGTTTGTTCAATTTGAGCAGTAGCGACATCCGCGATCAGAAAAGAATACTGCTGGTGGGTAGATGCAAGTTCAAACAGGGTAGGATTAATTAGCTCTTTTAAGGAGGTCTGATGATAATCGGCCATCACACCGATCACCTCGTACGAATATTTCTCACCTTGCCAGTCGAAATGAATCGATTGCCCGATGATTTCATCCTGAGTAAAGCCTAATTGTTTAACGGAAGTGACGTTAACAATTACCTTTCTTCGCTCCATTTCCTGATTGTCGGAAAAAGTGCGGCCTGCGAGCAAAGGAATGCTCAGCATTTCCAAATACCCGGGTGCAATCCGGTTTCGTCTGTGGATAATGGCATTGTCCATTGTACCACCCTCCTTGTAATACAACGCATCGCTGAAGATGACTGACCCCGGCATATAGTCCGCTGCGGATACCGAGTTCACTTCACTGGTTTGTTCGAATTCACGCTTCAGGTTTTCAAATTGGGAGCGAGCCTCGGTCGTGCGCAACGGTAAAATAATTTTTGCTTTTGAATCGAATCCCAGATCCTTATTCTGTAAATATTTTAATTGTTGGGATACAATGATCATTCCGCAAACTAGGGTAATGGCAATCATAAATTGAAATACCACCAACGATTGGCGCAGCCATCCGGAAGCATTTTGCAGGCCGGATTTTCCCTTCAGTACCTGAGCGGGCTGGAAAGAAGAAAGGTAGAAGGCGGGATAGCTCCCTGCAAGAATTCCGGTTATCAATGTAACGGCCAGCAAGGCACCGGTAATGAAATAGATATTCTCTGTGTTGAGTGCAATCGTTTTATCCGTAATCTGATTGAATGCCGGTAATCCCAACTGAACCAAAATAACACTTACCAGGATGGCGAGTATTACAATAACCATCGCTTCTCCCAGCAGTTGACTGATCAATGAACTTCTAAATGCACCCATCACTTTCCGGATTCCAATTTCTCCCGCCCGTTTGGAGGCTTTGGCGGTAGAGAGGTTCATAAAATTGATGCAGGCGATTAACAAAATGAAAACTGCGATGGAGGCAATGACATACAGGTAGGTAATGCGGGGACGTTGGCGGATATCGGATCGTAAGTAGATATCTTTCACGGGTTCAAGCCCCAGGGTTTTGCTCATGCCCAACGCTTTCATGTCTTCAGCACCGTACTTAATCAGCACTTCATTCATTTTGCGGATCACTGTTTGTGGATCACTTCCGGGATGCAGTTTCAAATAAGCAGGAACAAAATTTTGACCAGCCCATTCCCCCGTTGCTTGTGGATTTGTTCGCAGGTATTCAGCCCATCCCGAACTCATCATCGAAACGATAAAATTGGGTTGCACATGGCTCTTTAAGGTGGACCGAAACACACCGGTTATTTTAAAGTTAATCGGGTCGCCACCCTGGGCGATTTGAATGCCTTGGTCCAAAGCCGGCTCATCCCCAAAAAGTTTCTTGGCCAGTCGATCGGAAATCACTACAGTATTCGCATCCGTAAGCGCAGTTTCCGGATCTCCTTCAATGAATTCAAAGGTCAATACTTCAAACAGCGTGGAGTCGGCAATAAATCCATTGGTTTCGTAAAAGACGTTATCCTCATGCTTGATCAGATTCTGAGCAACACCGGGGGGATTTAGTAACCGGGTGGCCGCTTGCACTTCCGGAATCTCCTCCTTCATGGTCATGCCGATGGGCGGAGAGGTGGACCCCAATTTATCAATACCCCGGTCAGACTCAAATTGAGTGGTGATCAGATATAAATCGTCCCGTTGGAGATGATACTGATCATAACTTAATTCATCCTGAATGTACAAGGCCAATATCAGGCAACAGGCAACACCCAGGGCTAACCCCGAGATATTAATAATGGAGTAGAGTTTGTTACGCAGCAGGTTACGGAAGGCAATTTTCAGATAATTCTGAAGCATGGGTATTATTTTATACACCCGCTTACTCTAATTCAATGCCAAATAGAAATAGGTTTTTTTCGGTTAATTAAGCAGATCGGGCTTCTACTTCACGGCCATTTTTGGACGGAGGCGTCCGTTATCGACCACCGATTTTATCCATGGTATCGCAGCTCCTTTTCGCGTTCCGATTCTTCCTTCTCGCGCTTGATGCGAACTTTGGCCGGAGGACCAACCATGATCGGAACGCGTTCAACTTCAACGTTGGCCAGTTCCAGTCCGTACATTTCTTCGGTGGAAAGACTGTAGTTTTTAATGAAGCGATAGCCTTGAATGATCAGGTTGTCGAAGTTGGAGATTTCGCTATCCACGGAGGCCAATGAGTGCAGAATAATAAACTTGAAGTCGGCCGGAAGGCTGTGCTTTTGCAACGAATCATAATGACTGGTCAAATCAATCTCGGCACTCTCGGCCATGTCGTGCAGAATCTTATTAAATAATAGGTTTACCCGATGATCGGTTTTGAACCCTAACTTGATCCGGATGAAGAAACACTTTTTTGGAATGATGGTGTCTACAGAATACTTGGAGGTATAGGGACTGTCCACCGTATCCACGTGAATGAACCAATAAACATCGGCTCGCTTGGGTCGTTTCTTAAAGATCGAATAAACAATGTTCGAATCAATGTAGCGTTTGCTGTTGGCCACCGCCATGTACACCAGGTTAGTGGCTTCTTTTGGCACACTCGTATCGGCTTGTAAATCCTGAATGAGTGGCACGTAATGCTTTAGGTCCACAAACTCGGTATGGCGGTCGCGCAGGATGCGGGCCCGCAACAGGATATACATCATCAGGAAGAAGACAAAGGCAATGGAAAAGGAGAACCACCCGCCATGGGTAAACTTACTCAGGTTGGAGATGAGGAAAGACCCTTCAATAGAGAAAAACAGCAACGCAATGACTGAGGTTCGGATGGTAGACTTTTTGGAAGTGGAAAAATAGTAAACGAGCAACGAAGTGGTCATCAGCATATCGAAGGTGATGGCTAACCCGTAAGCGGACTGCATCGCATCCGACTCTTTAAAGTAAAGTACCACCATGATACAACCCAGCATAAGAATCCAATTGATTGCGGGGATATAAATTTGCCCCATTACCTGACTTGGATAGCGGACCCGTGTGGCCGGCCATAATTTTAATTTCATGGCCTCATTCACCAGGGTAAAGGTACCTGAGATCAATGCCTGGCTGGCGATGATGGTGGCCATAGTAGCCAACACAACACCAATGAAAAGCAAAGCTTGCGGCATGATTTCAAAGAAAGGAATGGCACCTTCCAACCGGGTACCCTGATGTTCCAGTAGCCAGGCTCCCTGACCAAAGTAGCTCAGCAACAAGCATACTTTTACGAAGCCCCAACCCAGCCGGATGTTTGCCTTTCCGCAATGCCCAAGGTCCGAATACATGGCTTCCGCCCCCGTGGTACACAGGAATACAGCACCTAAAATCCAGAACCCTCCCGGATATTTAACCAATAAATCATAGGCGTATACGGGATTGATGGCTCTTAAGACACCAACATTTCCTGATAAGTGATAAAACCCTATGGAGCCGATGAACACGAACCATAACAACATGACAGGACCGAAGGTGGTGCCTACCACGCGACTACCAAATTGCTGGAAAATGAACAAGCCAAGGAGGATGGCAATCACAATGGTGAGGATCGTCTGCTCAGAAATATCCGGGTTGAGTGTGCGTAACCCTTCAATGGCTGAGGTAACACTAATGGCCGGGGTGATGAAGCCATCGGCAATCAACGTGCAGCACCCAATGATGGCTGGAAAGATTACCCACCGGGCTTTGTACCTGCGCACGAGCGCATACAATGCAAAAATTCCACCTTCCCCTTTGTTGTCGGCATTTAATGCGAGGTAAACATATTTGAGGGTGGTGATCAGGGTGAGGGTCCAGAATACACAGGAAAGTCCACCGTAAATTAAATCTTCCGTAATCACATGGTCGCCCACGATAAACCGAAGGGTATAAATAGGAGAAGTTCCAATGTCTCCGTAGATGATGCCCAAGGCCACCAACATCCCGGCTGCTGAAATTTTATGAAGACGTGAATCTTTGGAATCCATTATACCGGTTGCTTGTTCAACTCTTCGTGGTTAATTTTTTCCTCATTGCGGCCAATAATCAGTCGGTTGCTTCGGTCGTAGCTGAAGTAATTCCACATCCAGCTGAAAAAGGTAAACACTTTATTCCGAAATCCAACAATCGACATCAGATGGACAAACATCCAGACATACCAGGCAAAAAATCCCTGAAACCGGACCCCTTTCATATCCACAACCGCCTTGTGTCTTCCAATGGTTGCCATGGAGCCTTTGTCAAAGTAACGAAATGGCTTTAAGGGTTTCTTCAGGATGATGTTCCGGATATTGCGGGCTACCAACCGGCCTTGTTGCTGGGCAGGCGGAGCCATCATGGGGTGTCCTTTAGGAAATTTCACATCTCCATCCAGCAAGGCTACATCCCCAATGGCAAAAATATTGGAGTATCCTTTTACGCGATTGAATTCATCCACCATGATCCGGTTTCCACGCGCGATCAACTCCGGTGCAATACCCGCCACCGGATTCCCTTTCACACCGGCTGCCCAGATCAGGGACCGGGAAATCAGACGCTCGCCAGAACTTAAAATCACTTCATAACCATCGTACGATTTTACCGCAGCATTAAGGTGCACTTTCACGCCCATGTCGGTTAAAAATTCCAGTGCCTTTTTACCTGCTTGTTCCGACATCCCATTTAAAAGCCGCGGGGATGCCTCGATCAGATGGATGTCCATCTGACGCATATCCAGCTCTTTGTAATCCATGGGGAAAACATTTTTTTTAAGCTCCGTCAACGCCCCCGCCAATTCCACACCCGTAGGTCCGCCCCCTACAATCACAAAATCCATCAGGCTGTTCATCACTTCCAGATCTTCGGCAAGCAGCGCATACTCCAATTGCCTGATTATTTTGTTACGGAGTTTGGTGGCATCCACAATATTCTTCATGGACGATGCGTTTTTCTCCACTTCGCTCATCCCATAAAAATTGGTAACAGCACCGGTAGCAATGACCAGGTAGTCGTATTTCACTCCACCAATGGAAGTTTCAATGTAGTTTTCATCCGGGTGGATCGTTTTTACTTCGCCCAGGCGAAAATAAAAGTCATCCTGCTTACCAAATAGCTTTCGGAAAGGCGCCACAATGGAGTTGGTCTCCAGGCCAGAGGTGGCCACCTGATAAAGCAGGGGTTGAAAGGTGTGGTGATTATACTTATCAAATAATACGACCTGGGTTTTGAAGCCGCGCAATCCTTTTACTACTTCCAGGCCTCCAAAGCCGCCTCCGATCACGATAACACGAGGTCTGCCAAGGTCGGCAATACGCGTGCGCGTAGTAATTAATTTTGGCATTTAAAGAGAATTCTGGCCTTAAAAAGTGTGCAATTTACAGGTTGTCGAATGATTTATTCCGGTTTGAAATTTTTTTTTGTTCTTGAACCTTTAACCAGAGTAAACCCTGTAATTTTGAATACTAAACAAACAACCGTTATGGTAAAGCAATTCTTAGTAGTATGTTCAATCGGTGCCGTCATGATGAGCTGTGGCGGGGAGGCCGAAAAGTTAAGAACACAAGTTGACAGTTTAAAAAATGAACTTGAAACCAGCCAGCAGTTCGCTCAAACCCTGCAGGAAGTGGGTGTTTTGATGGACTCCATTGATGAAAACAGAAAGTTATTGCGGGTAAACATGGTGGAAGGAACCACCTACGATGATTATACCGCGCGGATGAAGGACATTAACAATTATGTAAAGGATACCCAAAACAAAATTGAAGATCTTGAAAAGTCGTTGAAGAAATCAAAAGGGAATACCAATGCATTGAGTGCAACCATCAAGAAGTTAAAGGCCGATTTGGAAGAGCGGAATAAGGAAATTGCAGCGCTGAATGAACATGTAGATCAGTTGCGCAATGAAAACCAAAACCTGATCACAACCGTAGGTTTGCAGGAAGCGGAGCTGAATGACAAGGAAGCACAAATCGCGGCCAAGCAACAAGAACTGGCTTTGATTGAAGCCAAGATTCAGGAATTGATGATTGCCAGCAAAGTTAGTGAGGCGGATTCGTACTATGCCCGCGCGCAGGCGGTGGAGGAAGCTGCCAACCGGACCAAACTAGCACCCAAGAAGAAGAAGGAGACTCTGAAAGAAGCCATTGAACTATATAAGAAGTCACTGTCTTTGGGTAAGGAAGAAGCCCAAGCCAAGATTACTGAGTTAGAGAAGAAGATTTAACTGGAGATCGCTGTTCGGAAGAGCCCTGGCAAACGTCAGGGCTTTTTTGTTAAAGAGCTTGGCCAGATAAAAACGGCCATAATCACAGACAAACCAACCCCGATCGTATCCAGCACCCAATCCCAGAGATCCGGGGTTCTTCCCGGAATCAAACGTTGGTAACTCTCATCCAACGCACCAAACAAAGAACCGATGACGAGTGTAAGAAGGAGATTATACCTTTTGCTAAAAAACTCAAGCCGCGACCAGCGGAATAGAAATATCCCCAACACAAAATACTCAACGCAGTGAATCAGTTTGTCGGGAGTGAGTTGAAATGCTTTTGGAATATTGCTGCCGGGAACGGAGGAGCCCGCAATAATAAGCAGCCCAATACCAAGGGCGCTCCAGCGCGCCTGTTGCAAAGAATTCATACAGGGCTACTCCATGCCAATCAGGTAAACCGTGTAGGCCACATAACTGGATAACAAGAGAAAGGCCTCCCACCGATCCAACTTCCGTTGATTGAGGGTGAACATAAAGATCATTAATACCAGCGTAGAGGCCATTGTGACGTATAAATCAAAATTCAACGCCTGGTTGTAAGACATAGGATTAATAAAACCGGTAACACCAAGGATGAAGAAAATATTGAAAATATTTGAACCCACCACATTGCCGATCGCGATGTCGGTATTTTTACGATAGGCTGCGACAGCGGAGGTGGCCAATTCCGGTAAGGAGGTGCCGGCTGCCAGGATGGTCAATCCGATCAATTTCTCACTCAAACCAAAATACTTGGCAATACTGGTGGCGCTGTTCACCACCGTAGTACCGCCCCCAATCAGCATGGCTAGCCCCAAGGCAACCATGCCCAAAGCGAGTGTGGTTTTATAAATTTTTATTTCTTGCGTCTCACCATATTCGCTTGCGTTTTTCATGGTTCGGTAGATGTACAAAAGGAACCCACCGAAGAAAAGCAAAAGAATAAAGCTATCCATCCGGCTGATCATATCATTGTCACTTTTCCACAACAAATGATCATTGACCAGAATGAATAGCACACCGGCTGCCAACAAGGAGAGCGGCACTTCAAACTTCACCGTATTCCGTTGAACAACTAATGGATAGATCAATCCCGCAATGCCCAGAATGAATAAGAGATTAAAATTGTTGCTGCCGATAACGTTGCCAAAAGAGGCATCATTTTTTCCATTCAAAGCGGACAATAAACTTACAATCAATTCAGGCATCGATGTTCCAAAAGCAACTACGGTAAGACCGATGGCCAGATTGGATATACCATTCTTTTTAGCGATTGACGATGAACCGTTTACGAGAAAATCAGCCCCTTTAATAAGGATAACAAAACCGATCAGAAGGTCCAGAAACTGAAAGGTGAGACCTTCGAAGAAATAGGAGAGCATGGATGTGGTGTTTAGGGTATCCGAAAGATAAAATCTTTTCTTTATCACTAAAAAGGTACATTCAAAAAATTACCCTGTTCAGAACCGCGGTTTCTGTTAAATTTGCAGTTCGCATCATGACCATAGACATCATAATTACTCTTTTTCTGGTCCTTTTGAATGGCTTTTTTGTTGCAGCCGAGTTTGCCATTGTAAAGGTCCGGTCTTCGCAAATCGCACTCGAAAAAGGTACATTATCGAAAGATGCAGCCAAAATTATCGTCAATAACCTCGATGGATTTTTGGCCGCCACCCAGTTGGGAATTACCCTGGCCAGTTTGGGATTAGGGTGGGTTGGCGAGGATGTTGTATCCACCATCATTCTGAACCTAATGAACTCGCTCAATCTTGAATTGAGTGAATCGGCAGCCCATAGCATAGCTCTTCCAGTTGCATTCCTTGTATTAACCATCCTGCACATTGTTTTTGGCGAATTAGCGCCAAAATCGATTGCCATCCGCTATCCCGCCAGCACTACCTTGCGGGTCTCTATTGCCTTACGGATTTTCTATTTTGTATTCCGCCCCTTCATTTGGCTCCTGAACGGATTTGCCAATTTGATCCTGAAGCTGTTTGGAATTAAGCCCATGAGTGAAATAGAGATTCACTCGGAAGAAGAGTTGAAACTGATTATTGCAGAAAGCGAAGAAGGCGGGGCGATCGAAACATCAGAGCGGGAGTTGATTCAGAACGTTTTTGATTTTGATAACCGGGTTGCCCGCCAGGTGATGGTGCCACGCGTAAAAATGAGTATGATTAAAGCGGATACCACCATTCAGGAAGCGATGAATATTGTTTTGAAAGAGGGGTATTCGAGATATCCGATTTACGAGCAATCGAAAGATGAAATTATAGGTGTTGTCCATTCCAAAGATATTGTCTCAAACTACATTCAACAAACCGGAAAAGGGTTGAAGGAAATTATGCGGCCCGTGCAATTTATACCCGAAACCAAACCGATCGATGTGTTGTTGCGGGACTTTCAGCGCACCAAGGCGCAGATGGCATTTGTCGTGAGTGAGTTTGGCGGCATTATTGGCCTCGTTACCCTGGAAGATATCCTGGAAGAACTGGTGGGTGAAATACAGGACGAACATGATCAAGAGCAGCAAATTGTGGTCACCAGCGATAAGAAAACATTCCAGATCGCTGCACAATCTTCTTTACATGATATCAACAAGTTGCTCGATGTGCCTTTTCCGGAGGCCGAAGAGTATGAGACCCTGGCCGGGTTGCTAACGTATGAACATCCCGCCTTAAAGGAAGGTGATGTTTTGTCGGTATTAAATTATCAGGTAAAAATCCTGAAGATCAATCAGACCTTACCCGAGTTGGTGGAGGCGAAATTAGTGGTTGCGGAAAAAGCCTGAGCGGTTAAGTGGTTAAACTAGAACCACTTCTTGTGTTTGAAATACGCGATCATTAACAGGAAGATACCACCCATTAACCCCAATACCCCGTAATATCCCCACGACCAGGTGAGTTCAGGCATGTTTTGGAAATTCATTCCGTAGATGCCAGCGACAAAGGACAGGGGTATGAAAATGGTGGTGATCACCGTAAGCAGTTTCATGACCTCGTTCATTTTATAGTTAATGGTATTCATGTATAAATCCATTAACGTGGAAGTAAGGTCTTTATAGGTATCCAGCGAATCGATCAGGTGAATTACATGGTCATAAACATCACTGAAATATTTCAGATTCCGGTCTTCAATAAAACCCTCTTCATTCTTTAGAACCCGGTTCAATGCTTCCCGCAACGGGTACACTACTTTGCGAAGATAGATGAACTCCTTACGCAGTTTCTGGATTCGTTGAAAATCATCGACCGCAGGGTTGTTAGAAATACTCTCTTCAATCTCTTCTACTTGCCGCCCGATGTTCTCTAATACGGAATAATAGCTATCTACAATGGTGTCTACTAATCGATACAATAAGTAATCGGCCCCTCGCTTACGGATGATATTTGTATCCTGTTTGATACGATTTCGGAGGTTCTCGAAAATATCACCTTCTTTCTCCTGAAAAGAGAGAATGTAATTCTTTCCTAAAACAAAACTTATATGCTCGTAGTCGATGCTCTGGCCCTCAATACGGTAAAGCATTTTAAGCGTAAAAAACAGATGATTGTCATACTCATCGGCTTTGGGTTGGTGGTCGGTATTGAGGATATCTTCCACCAATAAATAGTGAAGATCAAATTTTTTGCTGATTTTCTTGATAAGATCTTCATCGGATAAACCATCAACGTTCAACCAATTGATCTTTTTGAGATCGCAATGTTCTAACAAATTATCTACCGGAATATTTTCCCGAAAACTGTGCGTTGTTTCATCAAACGTAATGAGCTCCAGGATAACCTTTTGCTTTTCAAAAATATGATGTTCGTGTTCGGTTAAATGTTCATTTAACTGTTTGAGTACGGCTTTTCTTTTTGATTCAGTTTTCTTCATGGTGAAAAGAGTAATCCGTCAACGATTCATTAGTAATCGTCCCGGGTAGCCAAATTCTATATTTTCCTGCTGAAACCGCTCCTGGATGGTTTTTAAAACATCGCACTTCAATTCGAAAGCATGGATTGGATTGGTAGCCCACACGTACCCTCGCAGCTGAATTCCAAAATCGGCAAATGTCATCACACGTACCATAACGGGTTGTTCTCCTTTCGTGAGTTCTTCCGGTGACCGGTTGTCAATGCAATGCGGGTGGTTTAGCCCCGCTTGCTGAATGATGTCCATGGCCCGGTTCAGGTTGGCAGTAAATGCAATGGGCACTTCAATAAATACACAGATTTTCTCATCGGTAAGCGTTGAGTTAATGATCGTTTCATTACTGATCACGCTGTTGGGAATTACGATCCTACGGTTTTCAAAATCTTTGATTACAGTATGTCGTAGGGTGATATCTTCTATATCGCCCGTATAAAGTTGTCCGATTTTAACCCGATCACCCACACTAAAGGGTTTGAAAATCACCAAAAAGAATCCGCTGATGATATTTGAAAAAGCTGATTGTGAGGCAAACCCGAAAATTGCTGCCAGCACCCCGGCTCCTGTCAGCAGGGTGGTCCCCACAGCCCGGAAAGAAGGTATCGACCTGAAAATAATGATTGCAGCAATCAGGTATATGATGAAGTCTACAGCATTCTTGAAGAAATTATAGCGGGTGGGGTCTACCTTAAGTTTCAGGGCTGCTCCACGGATGAACCTGCCGATCAGAAATCGAAGCAACCGGGAGACAAGGAAGGCAACCGCCAGTACAATCAGGGAAAAGACAACCTGTTCCCATTGCTTGTCAACCATGTTCATGGCCTCGAAATTAGCAATTAGTTAACAGTTAGGCGTTAAACCTGTTGGTTTTTTAGAGTAACCGCTTTACGTTGGCAAGTATTTTCATGTTGAGAAATCGGGTGATTGCTTATTATTGCAGTTCGTGACCAGAAACCTCGATACAATTAAAGCCCCGGTGGCCCGCGAGATGGAAGAGTTTGAACAAAAGTTCAGGGCTTCCATGAAGACCCGGGTTATGCTGCTGGACAAAATCATGAATTATATCGTGAAACGGAAGGGTAAGCAGATGCGACCTTTGTTTGTTTTCCTAAGCGCAGGAGCAACTGGCATCATCAATGAATCAACGTTTCGGGGAGCGTCTTTAATTGAATTGGTTCATACCGCCAGTTTGGTGCATGACGATGTGGTGGATAATTCAAACTACCGGAGAGGATTCTTTTCGGTCAATGCCCTGTGGAAGAATAAAATTGCTGTTCTGGTTGGTGATTTCTTGCTCACCCGGGGCTTGTTTCTGGCGCTGGAACACAAAGACTATGAACTACTGAGCATTTGTACCGATGCTGTAAAAGAAATGAGTGAAGGGGAGTTAATGCAAATGGAAAAGGCTCGCAAGTTGGACATCAGCGAGGACATTTATTATGAAGTGATTCGGCAAAAGACAGCTTCTCTCATCGCATCCTGTTGCTCGATTGGCGCTAGTTCTTCAGGTGCACCTCCGGAGACTATAGGCAAATTGAAGAAATTTGGAGAACATGTGGGCATGGCATTTCAAATCAAAGATGATTTGTTTGACTACGGTGAGGACGAAATTGGAAAGCCGGTGGGTATTGATATTAAGGAGAAGAAAATGACGTTGCCGTTGATCTATTCCCTGGCTCAGGCGCCCTGGCTGGAGAAGCGCAAAATTATTAGTATTGTTAAGAGCGGTACCGAGGACTCAAACAAAGTGAAATATGTCATTGACTTTGTCAAAAAATCAGGGGGCATTGAGTATGCGAATGGCAAAATGAAAGAATACCATCAGCATGCGATGAAGATTCTGGATGAAATTCCACCCTCGGTCTATAAAACTTCGCTTGCAGATTTAGTGCAGTTTACAATCGAGCGAAAAAGTTAACCCACTGTAGTGTTGCATGGGTTCCACTATTTATGATAAAAAGGGCTCTGATTTATACTTTAACCCGATCGCGTCCGGCTTCCAGAATAGCGTATTCTTTCAAACGCTTATAGATCGGTTCTTCCAGAATTTGTGATGCAGGACCAATATTTTCAGGCGCATAATTTCCTTCGGATTCCCACCACATTTTCGCCTTCTGCCGCGCCTCTGATTTGTCTACCTCAAAGTAGTTGATAATCGAATCCGATACGATCCACGGTTTTGCGATGGTAGCGTATTTTTCAAAAATCATCGACCGCATTTGAGTGCCGGTGGACTGATTCTTGAAATGAGAAAGGGTATAGGACATGGTTTCTGGTTCGGTCATCACCATATCCCAATATTTTTTTGAGGTAACTACTTGAGCAGTAGTAAGTAAGTATCCAAATCCTTTTTCAATGGGTTCTTTTGTGATCTGGCAAGTAGCCTTGAATTCTTTCTTTTTCTTTCCAAACAGGTCGAGGAGTGCCATGATACTTGTGGTTTACCCTCTTAGATACTCCCAAAGGGACAAATAGTTGCATCAGACGGGTGATTTTTTGAGTAAAACCTCAAAAAAATGACGTGAACAGTTCTTTTCGCTGTTTTCGAGTTGTTCGATTAAGGTTGGCTGCCCTTGTTTCCATTTTTCTGGCTCTGGATAAACCGTTCGTGTTTGGTGAAGAAATCTTCCAGCTGTACGACCGGTAATTTTTTGGCAATAATTTTATGATTCCGATCCAGGATGTAGAGAGAGGGGGTAGTTTCCGCATAATAAAGCTTCGAGTAATGTTGTGGAATGTAGGAGCGGGGCCCGTTTACCGTAATCCAGGGGGTCTTCATGTCTTTCATGAAGGTTTTCATTTTTTGCATCGAAGTATCTGAGGCAACGGCAAAAACTTCAACATCGAATTTCGTCTTAAACTTGTTGTAGAACTCAACCAGCTTTGGAGTCTCTTCTTTACAGTGGCCACACTCCGGGTCGAAGATCCATAAAATGGTATACTTATTCTTGATGTCGTACAAAGCGCGGGGTTGCAGATTTTGATCCTGCATAATAAGGTTAGCACCGGTTTTGCCTACCAGGCTGCCTCGGATTTTATCCGCATAATCTTTCAGATTTTGCTTGACTTTGTCCGTAATCCAAAAATTCATTTCACCACTGGCATAATACTTATCATATAGCCGGACGTACACTTCATCCAGCCCCATGATCTCCGGATTTGTATAGAGGAAGAGACAATTCCATACGAGGTATTTATAAGTTTCAGGATTCTTTTTCGCCTTTAAAACCATAAAATCGATAGCCTTCATGAGCGTGTCGGGAACGGGGGCGTAAAGCTTTTGGAGATACTCTTTTATTTTCTCCTGGTAAATGGGTCTGGGCAATCGAATCAAGGCATCATCGGCCAGATCAAATTTGTCAAAGAAGTGTTGACGGTAGTATCGCAGTTGAAAGGTCGAGTCAATGGTACCATCTGCTTTTTTAGGTGGCACCGGTACCTCGATGGGTTGGGTGGCCAGCAACAAACGCGCGGTGAGGGTAGTTGGATTTTCCTGAATCAACTTTTGTTGATATACCTTTACCTGCTCACTGATTTTCGAAAACGATTCCCGGGCCGGTTTTTTCTTTTCTTCGGTAAGCGTACTGTCTCTGAGAATTTTCAAAAAGGGCTCGGCTTCCTGACCGCGCTCCATATTGAATCGCATGTTTTCAAAGAATAATTTATTGTCAAGATCTCCGGAGACAGTGGCCGTTTTAAAGAAATCTTTCGAATCACCCTCGATGATAAAACGCTGATCACCACTTACAACAAAATCAAACACTTTTGCATTGTTTAGCACCAGAAAATAAACTCCCTGGGGCAGTGTTTTTTCATTGTCATAATAAAATGCTCCTGCCTGATTTACCCGGGCGGTGTCGCGTATCAGCGTTTGCTCTCCATAATAATGCCCAAGGTAAATGGTTGTATCTTTCCAGCCTTTGATTTTGAAATCAATCTTGTACCCCGGCTGGGCCAGGGAAGGAGTGAGACATAGTACCAACAGAAATGCAATTGTGAGCCTCATTTTACGGTGTTAATAGTCCACAAATTTCTAAAAAGAAGTTGATAAACTGCAATTAATAGGCCAGGCTGCAATAAAGTAAGTCGATTTACACAGTCTATGCACTATCAACTTTTAAAATTACTTTTGCTGCGCAAAAAATGTCGCTACACGTTTCGAATTTGACGAAGTGCTATGGCCAGCAAAAGGCGGTCAATCATGCATCCTTTTTTGTTGAGAAAGGTGAGATCGTGGGTTTTTTAGGTCCGAATGGCGCAGGCAAGTCCACCACGATGAGGATCGCTACCGGATATCTACCCCCTACTTCGGGCACGGTGTATGTCAAGGGGCTGGACGTAACCACCCGGTCACTTCAGGTGCGCAAGCTGATTGGCTATCTACCGGAGCATAATCCCTTGTACCTGGACATGTACGTGCATGAATACCTTCATTTTATTGGCCGTGTATTCGGGATGTCGAACGCCCAGTTGAAAAAGCGAATCCCGGAGATTGTGTTACAATGCGGGCTGCTCCCGGAGCAAAATAAAAAAATAGAGGCCCTTTCGAAGGGCTACCGCCAACGAGTTGGACTTGCCCAGGCATTAATTCATAATCCGGAAGTTTTGATTTTAGATGAACCTACTACCGGGCTTGATCCTAATCAGATTTTAGAAATCAGAAAATTAATTCAGGAGATCAGTACGGATAAGACCGTAATTTTTTCAACGCATATCCTTCAGGAGGTACAGGCATTGTGCAACCGGGTTATTGTAATAAATCAAGGTAAGATCGTGGCCGATGATAAAGTCACGAATCTGCTGGGGAAGCAAAAGCAACTTCAGGTAGTAGTTGAATTTGAAAACGATGTTAACGAGAATGATTTGCAAGCGCTTCCTGGGGTAGAACAGATTTCCCGTCTAAAGACGGGAGTATACAGGTTAACTGCCAAAGAAGGTGCCGATTTACGCCCTCATGTTTTTCGGTTTGCAGCCGATAAAAATCTCTCGTTAGTTGGCTTACGGCAGGAGGAGAATTCGCTGGAAGACATTTTCCGATCATTAACGACAACCGCTGAAGTCAAATGATGCAGGTTTTAGCCAAAGAGTTTAGTAGTTTTCTCAACTCACTGATCGCGTATATCGTTATCGGATTTTTCCTTACCGGCATCGGTTTACTGATGTGGGTGTTCCCGGAAACCTCGGTACTGGATTACGGCTTCGCGGATCTCGACACGCTCTTTTCGATGGGACCTTATGTTTTCATTTTCTTGATTCCAGCCATCACCATGAGGAGTTTTGCCGAAGAAAGGAAAATGGGTACCCTTGAATTGTTGCTCACGAAACCATTGCGCGATTGGGACCTGGTGATCGGAAAATTTATGGCTGCTTTTGCCCTGGTATTTCTATCGCTGGTGCCCACATTAATTTATTACTATTCCGTTTATCAACTGGGCAGTCCTCCAGGCAACATCGATTCGGCCGGAGTTGCAGGCTCGTACATTGGTATAGCTCTATTGGCGATGGTGTTTTGTGCGATCGGCTTATTAGCTTCTGCGGTCACCCACAATCAAATTATTTCATTTATTCTTGCGGCATTTTTGTGTTTCATTTTTTATATCGGTTTCGATTCGTTGGCAGCATTGTTGGAGCGGGGCGGTTTGCTCGTAAAGCAGTTCGGTATCCTCTATCATTATGAGTCCTTGAGTAAGGGGTTAATTGACAGTCGCGATGTCATTTACTTCTTAAGCGTAACCTTCTTCCTCTTATTGGCAACCAAAGTAACGATCAGCAGCAGACAATGGTGACCTGGATGACTACCAAGCGAACGGGCGATTTATTGTTATTAGCCAACGGGCTGACTTTGTTGGTCGTATTAAATCTGGCGGCTTCATTTTATTACGTTCGGATTGACCTAACAGAAGAGAAACGCTTTACCATTCAGCCGCAAACCAAAGCCCTTCTTAAGAATCTGGAGGATGTCGTGTTTATTGAAGTCTTTCTGGAGGGGGAGGATTTGAATCCCGAATTCAAGCGCTTTCAAAAATCCATCCGCGAGACCCTCGAAGAGTTTCGGATTCATTCGGGTAACCGGGTTGAGTATACGTTTACCAATCCCTTACAGGCCGGTAACCAACAGGCACGCAATGAATTCATTGCTGAGCTTAACGACAAGGGCATCAGTCCACGCAATGTGATTGAAACCCGGGAAGGACAACGGGTAGAAAAATTTGTTTTTCCGGGTGCGCTTGTATCTTATGATGGGTTTGAGACCGGGGTGAATCTCTTGAAAGGGAGCCGGGCCCAGAACATTAACCAATCCCTGGAGGGCATTGAATATGAATTGGCGAATGCCATTCACAAACTCAGTAACACCAATCGCAAGCAAGTGGGCCTTATTACAGGGCATGGTGAACTCGATAGTTTATCCATTGCCAGTTTTAACAATGCTCTGTTAGATCAATATGATGTGTTTAATGTGGATTTAACCCGAAGAGCAAAAATCACCGGTTACGATTTGTTGATTGTGGCCAAGCCCAGATTGGAATTTTCAAATCAGGATAAATACAAACTCGATCAATTTTTGATGCAAGGGGGAAAGATTCTTTTCCTGCTCGATCGGCTGGATGCCGATATGAGTCGGGCTTCGGAAGAAGATTATTTTGCGTTCCCCTATGACCTGAACCTGGATGATCAGTTGTTTAAATATGGAGTACGAATAAATCAGGATTTAATTCAGGACCGGGTTTCAGGGCGATACCCCATTGTGGTGGGTGGCGACCGGAACCAGCCTCAGATAATGCAACTGGAGTGGCCCTTCTTTCCGTTGGTAAATCAATACGCCAACCATCCTATTACTCGAAACCTCGATGCTTCCCTGCTAAAGTTTGTTAGTTCAATTGACACCGTAAAGGCGATCGGTATAAAGAAGACACCTCTCCTTTTCTCATCGGCCTATTCCCGCACGGTAGTGGCTCCGGTAAAAGTGGGGGTAAATGATTTGCGCAGGCAAATCCAGGAAGAGCAATTTTCCAGTGGTCCTATTGCAGTGGCTTACTTGCTCGAGGGAGCCTTCACCTCGCTTTTTAAAAACAGGTTCGCTCCGGATGCGGTTGATGCCACAGGCTTTTTAGATCAAAGTAGGCCAACCAAACTAATTGTGGTGGCGGATGGAGACCTGGCGAGAAATGATGTTAATCCTCGGGATCAAAGCCCACAGCCGCTGGGGTTGGATCCATTTACTCAATACACCTTTTCGAATCAGGATCTGTTGATGAACATGGTCGCATTTCTGGTTGATGAAAACGGATTGATCAAGGCAAGAAATAAGGAAGTGAAAGTCCGGCCACTGGACAAAGGTCGGATAGAGAACGAACGGATTGGGTGGCAGGTGATTAACCTTGTTTCGCCCTTGGTAGTGTTAGTAATATTCGGATTGGCCCGTTCCTATTGGCGAAAAAGAAAATACACCCGGTTTTAAATGCAGGAAAAACGGAATATTCAGCTATTGATTTCATGGGGCGTGCTCATGGCCGTTGCAGGCGTACTGCTTTACTTAGGAAATGCACCCTCCCATGAGCTGGTAGACAAGGACTTATTCCGGGTTGTTGATCAAACCGAGGTAGACCACTTCACCATTCAGAAATCAGGGTCTGAATTAATTGAAATACGATTTGATGGTTCCAAATGGATGGTCAATAATTCTTTCGAAGCCGATCGTCAATTGATAACCGTGTTTTTTGCTACGTTGTTGCAGGCAGAGCCCAAACGAGCCGTGGCCACAGGGCAACGCGATTCAATCAGCCAGGAAATTAACCAACACGGTGTCCAGGTGAAGTTGTACATTGAAGATGAAGTCGTGCAGGATTTCAAGGTGATCGGTAATGATCGAAAAACGGAAACCTACTTTCAGTTGAATCAGGACAATACACCGTACCTGGTAACCATCCCCGGGTATCGAGTTTATGTAGGCTCTGTATTTGAATTAACCCCGGGTGAATGGCGTGATCGCAGGATCTTTAATTTCAACTGGCAGAACTTCAAAAGCCTTTCTCTGAGCCATCTGGATTCAAAGAATAATTTTACGGTTTCCTTTCAAGATCAGTTCTTCGGTATCGAAGGTTTATCCCAAGCGGACACAACACGCCTCAATGATTTTCTGGATGCTGTTTCTTTACTTCAAGCGAGCCGATTCATTGAACTGAATGATACGTTACGGTGGGAGCGTTCACGAAATCAACAACCGGAGTTTTCCATCCAGGTATTGGATATCGCTAACCGCGAATATGCCCTCGAGATTTTCCCCAGGGTGCCGGAGCAATCCTCTGTTTTAGGCAGGATTAACCGTCAAACGCTGGCCTTATTTAGTGCCCAGGACATTGCCCGCATCGCACGTAAACGCATGGATTTTAAGCGCTAAAACCGGTCCGAACATTCGTTTTTCAGATTGGTTTTTCTTTCTAACTTTACCGCCCTATACAACCACAAACCACTGATTTACAATGAAGTTTATTGTTAACTCAAGCTATCTGCTCAAGCAGCTTTCCAATATCAATGGAGTAATTACTACCAACCCGGTAGTACCCATTTTAGAGAATTTCCTTTTTGAAATAGATAAAAGCAATCTCACTGTTACCGCTTCCGATTTGCAAACGTCTATGATTACGGAAATTACGGTCGAATCGAAAGAACGTGGAAATATTGCGGTGCCCGCTCGCATCTTATTGGATACATTAAAAAACCTGCCTGATCAACCGGTTACGTTTTCGATTGATGAATCAACGTACAGCATTGAGATAAGTTCGGACAATGGCCGTTATAAATTAGCTGGCGAGAATGCTACTGATTTTCCAAAGGTCCCTTCCGTTTCGAATGATTTTTCGGCCTCCATTTCTTCCGATGTATTGGCGCGGGCAATCAACAATACCATTTTTGCAACCAGCAATGATGAACTTCGTCCTGCCATGACTGGTGTTTATGTTAATCTGGCGGATAAGAGCACCACCTTTGTAGCCACTGATGGTCATCGGTTAGTTCGTTACCGCAGAACGGATATCAAATCGGATAATGGTAACTCCATCATCATTCCGCGTAAGGCACTCAACTTGTTAAAGGCAACCCTGCCCACAGAGAATACGGATGTAACCATCGACTTCAACATGTCGAATGCCTTCTTTAAGTTTGGGCACATTCGTATGATTTGCCGGTTAATTGACGAGCGGTTCCCGGATTATGAGAATGTGATTCCTTCACAAAACCCGATCAAGATGACAATCAGTCGCACGGATTTATTGGGTTCTTTGAAGCGGATTTCTATCTATGCCAATAAGACGACTCATCAGGTACGACTGAAAATCACGGGCAGTGAGTTGCAGGTTTCAGCAGAAGATCTGGACTTTTCAAATGAAGCGAATGAACGTCTCTCGTGTGAACATGAAGGCGAGGATATTGAGATCGGTTTCAATGCCAAGTTTTTGATTGAGATGCTAACCAACCTGGATACGGAGCAAATCAAGTTAAATATGTCGGCTCCAAACAAAGCCGGTGTAATTCTTCCTGCAGAAAAAGAAAAGGGGGAAGATATCCTGATGCTGGTAATGCCGGTCATGCTGAATCAATACGTTTAACAATCGCATTATAAAGTCTAAACCATTGAAAACCACGCAGGTTGCGTGGTTTTCTTTTTTTCTGATGGTTACTTTTAAGTATTGTAATTCATGAATTTCCGATTTAACTTAATTCAAATTTGTCTATGGAAGATTTCAATACGTGGTGGGAAGGCCTTAGCGTTGTGTTAAAAATCTATTGGGGAATTGCCGTTCCATTCACGCTTTTTTTTGTGCTTCAACTGGTGCTTTCATTTTTAGGTGCGGAGTCTCCGGATGATTTGCCCGACACTGAAATTGATGCCGATCATGGTATTCCCTTTCAGTTCCTGACATTAAAAAACCTTATTGGGTTCTTCACCATTTTTGCATGGACGGGTATTGCGTGTACCGAAGCAGGAATTTCTAATGGTATAACGCTAGTGATTGCAACGGTGGCCGGCTTGCTGATGATGGGGCTAATGGCTGGGTTATTTTATCTGATGATGAAGAGTGGAGCCGATGGAACCATGAAGATCAGGAATGCCATTGGTCAGGTGGGTGAAATTTATCTGACTATCCAACCTCACCGTACTGGTATGGGTAAGATCCAGGTGAAAGTGAGTGGCTCGTTACGCACCCTGGATGCCATGACCGATGATGAGAAACCGCTAACCAGCGGCCAGCTTGCCCAGGTTATTGAAATTGTTAACGATAATATTCTATTAGTAACCTCTAAATAAGTCCAGCCTATGTTTACACTGCCAATTTTGGCCCTCGTTGGTCTTTTTATTTTTGTTTTAATCACTACGGTATTACGAAGGTACAAGCGCTGTCCGTCCGACCGAATCCTGGTGGTCTATGGTAAAGTAGGTGGTGGTGGTTCGGCCAAGTGTATTCATGGTGGAGCCGCTTTTATTTGGCCTGTTTTTCAGGATTATTCGTTTATGGATTTAACCCCGATTTCCATCGAGGTGAATCTCACCAATGCCTTGAGTAAGCAGAACATCCGGGTAGATGTTCCTTCTAAATTTACAGTCGGTATTTCTACCGAGTCCGGGGTCATGGAAAATGCGGCTGAGCGTTTGCTGGGCTTACAGCGCCCCGATGTTCATGCTTTGGCACATGATATTATTGTGGGTCAGATGCGTTTGGTGGTGGCCATGATGGACATTGAAGAGATTAACACGAACCGCGATAAATTTCTGCTTAACGTTTCACACAATGTGGAAGTTGAGTTGAAGAAGATCGGCTTGAAGCTGATAAACGTGAACATTACGGATATCAAGGATGAGAGCGGTTACATAGCCGCATTGGGGAAAGAAGCTGCAGCAAAGGCCATCAACGAGGCTAAAATCCGGGTGGCTGATCAGGAGCGTCTGGGTGATATTGGTAAAACTGAGGCTGAAAAGGAGCGTGACATTAAAGTATCGGAGATGGTGCGCGACCGTGATACGCAGGTGGCCGTTACTATTAAAGATAAGGAGGTTTTGATTGCAGGGGCGAAACGCGATGAGCAGATCGGAAAAGTTGAAGCGGAACGCGATACCCGAATCAAATCAGCAGAGGCAAATGCGCTGGCGGTAACCGGTGAAAACCAGTCCAAGATCGCCATTGCCAACTCAGACGCCCAACGTAGGGAACGTGAAGCGGAAGCTCTAAAGAAAGCCATTGCAGCCGAAAAGGTGCAGGCAGCAAAAGCCTTGGAAGAGGCGTATCTCGCGGAGCAAAAAGCTGAACAGGCTCGTGCCGAGCGCGACCGGGCTTCACAAAATGCCAACATTGTGGTGGCGGCTGAAATCCAGAAGCAAAAAGCAATCATTGAAGCACAGGCAGAAGCCGAAAAATTAAGAGAGCGGGCAAAAGGGGAGGCGGATGCCATATATGCCAAGCTGGAAGCTGAGGCACGGGGTATGTTTGAGATTCTCACCAAACAGGCACAGGGTTTACAACAAATTGTTCAGGCTTCTGGTGACAATGCGCGTGATGCCGTTTTATTATTGATTGTTGATAAGTTGCCCGAATTGGTGCGATTACAAACAGAAGCGATCAAAAATATTAAAATTGATAAGCTCACCGTGTGGGATGGTGGTTCGGGTGCTCCAGATGGAAAGACCTCAACAGCCAATTTTATTTCAGGATTGTACAAGTCGGTCCCCCCCCTGCAGGAGATCTTTAACATGGCGGGTATGGAATTGCCGGAATACCTAAAAGGGAAGACGGCTGCTGAGTTGCAAACAATGGCCGATGAAGCTAAAGCCAAACAAGGAGCCATAGGGGAGAGCGAGAGGAAAGATACAGGGAAAGAGAAAAAGTAAATTTAGAAACTAGAAAGGCCCGTAATACGGGCCTTTCTAGTTTTGTAGTAATAAGAATTACTTCAAATCCGAAAAATCGAACGAGGTTTCCAAAAACTTGGTGGTAAACTTGCCCGACCGGAAGACAGGATTGTCCATCAACTTCAAATGGAAAGGAATGGTAGTTTTTACTCCTTCAATAATGAACTCGCTTAATGCACGTTTCATTCGTGTGATTACTTCTTCACGCGATTGACCGGTAACAATTAATTTTCCAATCATCGAGTCGTAATTGGGGGGTATGGTGTACCCCGCGTAAACGTGGCTGTCAACCCGCACACCATGGCCTCCGGGCTTGTGCAGGTTGATGATCTTTCCGGGTGAAGGCCGGAACCCATTGGCCGGATCTTCAGCGTTGATCCTGCATTCCATTGCAAACAGGTTTGGATAGTAGTTGTTGCCGGAAATGGGTACACCGGCAGCTACTTTAATCTGTTCTTTAATCAGGTCATAGTTGGTTACTTCCTCGGTGATCGGATGCTCCACCTGAATCCGGGTGTTCATCTCCATGAAGTAAAAATCCCCATGCTTATCTACCAGGAATTCAATCGTCCCGGCACCTTCGTAGTTGATGGCCTTGGCACCTTTAATGGCGGCTTCCCCCATCTTATCGCGCAGTTCTTGGCTTACCACCGGGGATGGAGTTTCCTCCACCAGTTTCTGGTGCCTGCGTTGAATAGAGCAATCGCGTTCAGAAAGATGACATACCTTTCCATACTGATCGCCCACTACCTGTATTTCAATGTGACGTGGTTCTTCAACAAATTTCTCGAGATATAATCCGTCATTTCCAAAGGCAGCACCGGCTTCGCGTTTGGCATCGTCCCAGGCCTTTTTAAACTCTGATTCATCATTAATGATACGCATCCCCTTACCACCCCCGCCAGCGGTTGCCTTCACAATAACCGGATACTTGATTTCCTTTGCAATCTGAATTCCTTGCTCCATGGATTCAAGTAACCCTTCGGATCCCGGAATGCAGGGAACTCCAGCCTTGATCATGGTGGCCTTGGCCGTGGATTTATCGCCCATGGCGCGAATCATTTCAGGGGTTGGCCCGATGAACTTGATTCCATATTCATGACATACCGAAGAGAATTCCGCGTTTTCAGAAAGGAAACCATAACCCGGATGAATGGCATCCGCATTCGTAATTTCTGCTGCTGAAATGATGCGTGGAATATTCAAATAGGATTCTTTGCTGGGGGCTGCCCCTATGCACACGGCCTCATCGGCAAACCGCACATGCAAACTTTCCCGGTCGGCAGTAGAATAAACTGCCACCGTTTTAATGTCCATCTCCTTACAGGTTCGGATTACCCGCAATGCAATTTCGCCCCGGTTCGCTATTAATATTTTCTTGAACATAAAGTAGTTACTGGTTACGGGTTGGTGGTAGCTGGCAAAATGAGAGACCGATCGCCCTATCAACAACCTGGTACGTGGAAATTAATCGGGTTCAACTACGAAGAGAACTTGATCATACTCTACCGGAGATGAATTTTCAATCATCGCTTTCACAATGGTGCCTGAAACTTCAGATTCGATTTCATTGAAGAGTTTCATGGCCTCAATGATGCACACGGTTTGACCTTTCGTTATTTTATCTCCAACGGAAACGAAAGGAGGCGAATCCGGATTGGCCGAACGATAAAAGGTACCAATCATGGGCGATTTAATTTCTACGGTAGTACTGGAAGCTACGGGCTTTTCTGCTTTTACAGGTGGAGCCACCGCGGGGGTTACAGGGGTTGCTGCTGCCACCGGTACCGGGGCAGCTATAACCGGAGCGGCCGATTTAATCACTTTCTGATCCGGCTCACGTTTTACGTGCAGTTTTAATTCTTTCGTTTCGATATCCACTTCATTCAAGCCCGAATGAGCGATGAAGTCGATAAGGTCCCTGATTTCAGAAGTTTTCATTTCGGCTTGTTTTTTAGGTTCAGAAGATCCGTTCGCAGAGGTAGTTTTTTTTGCCATGGTTATTCTTTGACACGTTCTACATATTCACCGGTGTCTGTTTTGATTTTGATTTTATCGCCCGTGTTAACAAACAAAGGTACTCGTATTTCGGCACCTGTTTCAATGGTAGCAGGCTTTAAGGTACGGGTGGCAGTATCCCCTTGAACACCGGGTTCAGTATACGTTACATCTACCACCACGTGGGCCGGAGCTTCGGCTGTTATTGGATTGGCTCCATTTTCAAAAGCAATAAGCAGTGTAACCCCTTCCTTAATGAAGTTTGCTGAATTGCCTAACAGGACTTTGTCCAGGTAGATCTGCTCAAAGGTATCATTGTCCATGCACACTAAGCTTTCTCCATCCTGATAAAGGTATTGGTATTCTTTAGTCTCAACCCGCAATTGATCGACCGCATCCCCGGGGCGAAAACGGTTCTCTACAATTTTACCCGTGCGAACACTTCTCATTTTAACCTGGTAGAATGCACGCAAGTTGCCAGGCGTTCTGTGTTGAAGTTCCTCTACCTGCACAACTTCTCCATTATACCGGATAAAATTTCCCTTACTTAGATCAGAAACGGTTGCCATAAAAAAATCAAACTTTAATTTACAAAGGATATAACTATTTACAATGTTAATTGGAATTGTGATTAGTATTGTCTAGCTATTGTAGGCCCATTTTACATAAACGGCACCCCAGGTAAATCCTCCTCCAAAGGCAGCCAACAAAAGATTATCACCTTTCTTAAGTTGCTTCTCATAATCCCATAATAAGAGTGGAATTGTACCGGCTGTAGTATTTCCATAACGCTCAATATTCATCATTACTTTGTCTTCACTAATACCCACACGGTTAGCGGTGGCGTCAATGATCCGTTTGTTGGCCTGATGCGGAACAAGCCATTGTATGGTATCGGCTGTCAAATGATTTCGTTCGGCCACCTGGGCCGAAATATCAGCCATGTTGGTAACGGCAAACTTAAATACAGCGGAGCCTTCCTGATACACGAAGTGTTGACGGTTGTCCACCGTTTCACGGGTAGCAGGCATCCGGCTTCCTCCGGCTTTCATATGCAAATAAGATTCACCACTGCCGTCACTTCGCAACAACCAATCGATTACTCCAACCTCTTCGGTGGTGGGCTCAAGCAATACGCAACCCGCACCATCACCAAAGATGATACACGTAGTACGGTCTGTATAATCAATGATCGATGACATTTTATCACCACCGATCACAATTACTTTTTTGTAAATGCCGGCTTGAATGTAGCTGGCACCGGTTGCCAACGCATAAATAAATCCGGAACAGGCGGCACCCATATCAAAACTAAATGCATTGGTTGCTCCGATGGTAGTGGCAACAATGTTGGCGGTTGCCGGAAATGTCATGTCGGGTGTTACTGTTGCAAAGATGATTAGATCAATTTCCTTTGGATCGGTTTTGGTTTTAGCCAGCATCTCCTTCACCGCAGCAATGCCCATAACACTGACACCTTGATTTTCTCCCTTCAGGATTCTTCGTTCTTTGATGCCCGTGCGGGAGGTGATCCACTCATCGTTGGTATCTACCATCGTTTCCAACTCTTTGTTGGTAAGAATATAATCGGGCACGTAGCCACCGACTCCTGTAATGGCTGCTCTCAGTTTATTCATAGGTTCTTTGGCTTTGGGTTAGCCATCTCTATTTGAAAAACAAATGCCCGATTGAACAATCCAACCGGGCTTAATCCACATTTAAATTAATCAGTTTGTGATGATCACAAACAAAAGAGAAATCAATATTCTTTCGCTTTCGGGCGTAGATCATGGCGTATTAAGCCAAAACCTCCTTCTCCATCACCACATTGCCTCTATAGTAAAGCTTGCCTTCGTGCCAGAAAGCGCGATGGGGCAAGTGATTTTCGCCTGTGGTGGGGCATACGGTCATCTGCTTGGCAGTAGCCTTGTAGTGTGTTCTTCTCTTATCTCTGCGAGTCTTTGAAGTCTTACGTTTCGGATTTGGCATAACCTATCTGTTTATTTTAACTTTTTCAATTTTTCCCACCGCGGATCAATTGTATCGCTACCTTCTTCAGCCGCAGTATCAGAAGAAGTGCTATAAACTATTTTATCCTCATCTTCAATCGATAGACTGGGATGGAGTTTTTTAATGGGGATTGACAGTACGATGAATTCGTAGATAAACTGTCCCAGGTCCAAACTGTCCTGATCGCGTGTAATCACTACGATTTCATCGCTGATTTCCTTGGCCTCTTCTCCATACTTGAAAACCACCTTGTGGGTATTTTCGATCGGATAATCAAAAGGCTGCAGGGTTCGATCGCAAATCAAATGCGCTTTCCCAGAAATCCCAAAATCAACCTCAATGAACGATTCCTTCTTATCGAGAGTAACCTGAACGTGAAAATTGCCACCGGAAACCACCTCTTTCCCATACTTTTCAAAAAATCCATCTTTTATCTCAAATTCAAAAAGATGGGCTTTTTTACTCAGCCCGATGATATTGACACTAAATTCTCTCAAACCCGAAGGGTTTTTAAAATGAGCGGGCAAATTTATCAGAATTTATTGGATTTGTACCCCTTTAAATCTCGTTTTTTAAGGGTTTTTGGATTTTATGCCAAATGGCCCAATTTGTTACCAATACTCACTAAATGCGACCGACTTTAGTTCGTCCAGGGGCCGTTTTCCCGAATTTTCTATCAGGAAGTCCACTACGTTTTTTTTGAATCCTAACTTAATAGCAATGCTTTTGGTAAAGATCACTTCACTTTCAAAAACTTTCTGGTCTGCAAAGATCAAATCAATGCAATCCTTCAGGTAATTGAATTTCTGATCGTGTGAAAGTGCACCCAGGGTATCAATGGGCTCAGGGCTGCGGATGAGTTGGTTCACCTCTTCTTCCGGAAACTTCCTGTCCAGGGCTATTTTCAAAATCATTTCGCGTTCGGCCTTGGCAAAATGCTTATCCGCTTCAGCCAGTTGAATCAGAATATTTAGCTTCTTTTTAGTGATGATATCCATGAATTTCCGTTCGCGAAATCAAATCTAACATTAATCTATGGGTTTCAGCCGGTCGGCTTGATACTGCGCTAAAAAACCATGTAAGGTTCTTTATTTTTCTACCAATTGTAATTGCCGATTCTTAATAATATCGCAGGCTACATACATTGCCTGCCGCATGGAATTCTCACTGGCAACATTCTTTCCCACCAGTCCGTAGGCGGTGCCATGATCCGGAGACGTGCGGACGTAGGGTAATCCGGCCGTATAATTGATGCCCGACTCAAATGAAAGTGTCTTGAAAGCAACCAATCCCTGATCATGGTACATGGCAAGGATGCCATCGTATTTAGCATGCTGGCCGGTGGCAAAAAATCCATCCGCAGGATAGGGACCAAAAATCAGTTTACCTTTCGTCTTCAAATCCTGAATCACCGGTCGGATTACCTCAATTTCTTCTTTGCCCAGCAAACCTTCATCTCCGGCATGGGGGTTTAATCCTAAAACTGCAATTTTCGGTTTGCTGATGAGAAAGTCCTTTTTCAGAGTCAGTTCCATTAATCGGATTTTCAATTCTACCCGCTCTTTGGTGATGTATGAGGCAATTTCTTTAACTGGTACGTGTTCGGTTACCAGACCAACCCGGATATCATTTCCAATCATAAACATCAGACTTTCTCCGGCCTTGAACTCCTGAGTCAGGTATTCCGTGTGTCCCTGAAAGGGGAATTCATCACCATGAATTGTGTTTTTATCGATGGGTCCGGTAACCAGTCCGTCAATTAATCCTTCTTTCATTTCTTCCACAGCACGCTTCAAACATTGCAGAGCTGCTTTGGCCGTTTGGCGGGAAGGCTGCCCTGGGTTGATTTCAATAACTTCTTCCCAACAATTAACCACGTTGATGGTCTTGGGAAAAAATTGTCCCTTTGCTTTTACCTGGCTGTAATTGAACTCTTCCAGGTTCATCATCTTCCGGTAGAAAGAAAGTACTTTGGTCGATCCGTATACAACAGGAGTCATTAAACTCATCAAACGATGATCTGCCAATGCTTTTATGACCACTTCCGGACCAATTCCATTCAGATCACCAAGGGTAATTCCAATTCGTGGTTTGTCATGTGTGAGTGGATGCGTCATGGGATAAATTATTGAAAACTGGCTTGCTCGCAAGTTAGTGTAATTTTCTTGTTTTGATTTTATACTTCGTAGTTTGCTGCGCATTTTATAAAAGTCATGGTGCGTCCTAAAAAATATCTGGGTCAGCATTTTCTGAAGGATAAAAACGTTGCCAGGCGCATCGTTGAATCACTGAGTCTGTCAACCGGTGAAAACCAGGTGTTGGAAATTGGCCCGGGCACGGGGGTCTTAACACAATACTTAACCGAGCTTCCGCACATCAATTTGAAGTTGATTGAAATTGATCGCGAATCGGTTGCCTACCTTCAACAGCACTTTCCTCAGTTGCATGATCGGATCGTGGAAGGTGATTTTTTAACAACTGCTCTGGATTCAATATTTGCCGATAACTTTAGCATTATTGGAAATTTTCCATACAACATTTCATCCCAGATTTTCTTTAAAATCCTGGATCATCGAAATCAGATCAAACAAGTAGTGTGTATGTTACAAAAGGAGGTGGCAGATCGAATTGCTGAAAAGCCAGGAAGTAAAACGTATGGCATACTGAGCGTCTTACTTCAGGCGTATTACGATGTTGATTATCTTTTTAAAGTTCCACCCGGTGTATTCTTTCCGCCTCCCAAGGTAATGTCGGCTGTAATCCAACTGAAGCGCAATCAACGAGCGCATCTGGGATGTGATGAAGTCTTATTCAAGACCGTGGTGAAGCAAGCTTTCCAAAACAGGCGTAAAACCTTGCGCAACGCATTGAAAGTTTTAAATTTGCCTGCCACCTTGTTGGCTGATCCCATTCTGGATAAACGGGCTGAACAGTTGGCGGTTGAACAGTTTATTTTTCTAACCAGAGCATTGGAACAACACCGTGACGCCCGTTGAATTTGAATTGAACAAAGAGTTTCGCGACCGTTTTCAGGATGCGTTAAATACACGTGACAGTGCGTTTATTCGTCAAACCCTGGAGGAGGTTAACCCGGCTGATATAACAGCCCTGCTGTATGAATTCAATGCGGAAGAGTCAAAGTATGTGTTGGACCTGTTGCCGCTCGAGACCCGGGCCAAAATCATCAACGATCTTGATTCCGACACCCGGAAAGGATTTCTGACCATTTACAACACCGTAGAGATTACCCAGATTGTAAACCTGCTTGATTCCGATGATGCTGCGGATATTCTGAACGAACTGCCTATTAAAACCAGCGAAGAAATCATTGCCTTGCTGGATGCAGATTTACGTTCGCAGGTAATTGATCTTCTCCGGTACGATGAAAATGTGGCGGGAGGGTTGATGGCCAAAGAGTTAATCAAAGCCCGTGATCACTGGACGGTGGTACAATGTGTTGATGAAATCCGGAAGCAAGCAGAGAACGTTACAAAATTTTATGCTGTCTATGTCGTGGATGATAATGACAAATTGTTAGGCCGTGTCTCCTTGCAAAAACTGATTCTTTCTGACCCGCGCACCATCGTGAAGGATATCCTAGAGGAGGATGTGGTTGCCGTTGAAACCTATATGGAAGACCGCGAAGTGGCGGAGATCATGAGTAAATACGACTTGGAATCCGTGCCGGTGGTCAATGTTCAGGGGCATCTGGTTGGGCGCATTACCATTGATGACGTGGTGGATGTGATTACCGAACAGGCCGAGGAAGAGCGACAGATCATGTCCGGTATCACGGAGGATGTTGAGGAAGATGATAGTGTCTGGAGGAATACCCGGGCCCGCTTACCCTGGTTATTAATAGGTATTCTGGGTGGCATGGTGAGTGCGCGTTTTATGGGATTCTTTGAAGCGGAGATAGCGCGAATCACTGCCATTTCATTTTTTGTTCCGTTGATTCAGGCAACCGGTGGAAATGTGGGAATTCAGTCCTCCTCCCTGGTGGTTCAAAGCCTGGTGAGCCCGGGGATAGTTGATGAGGGTCTTTGGAAGCGGTTATTAAAAGTATTTAGCGTTGCTTTGCTCAATGGGATTGCATTAGCAGCCGTAGTTTTTGCGATTACCTGGATCGTATTCGGTCCGGATTCGCTTAATCTTGTCGTGGCAATTGCCTTATTTTTTGTTGTGATCTTCGCCTCTTTTATTGGTACAATTACACCCCTTATTTTAAATCAGTTAGGGTTTAATCCAGCGTTGGCATCGGGTCCCTTCATTACCACCACCAATGATTTGTTGGGATTGGGTATTTATTTTCTCACTATCCATTTGCTGCTCTAAAAGCCATAAGCGGGAGAAGACGTAATAAACGTGTATATTATTTGGTGATTTTGATTAATCCGGTGTTTCTTTTTTGCTTTTATTTGAACCTGAATCAAAAGTAAAAATCAACTGCAGCTTATTTGACTGCAGGTTGAGTTGGGTATGTCAGCCATTAAGAAGATTAAGGAGCGAATCATTGATCAATACAACGAGATCATTGAAAAGCCATTGCTGACGGCCGCTTTAGTGCTGGCCATGGTATCGATATTGGTACTCAGCCTAAGCTTCAAGTACTACCTCAATGATTTTGAGAATTTTACCCCGCAGATTCTGGCCGAAGCTCACGGAATGATCTTCGATATTGCCATCATTGGTATTTTGTTATTCTGGCTTAACCAAAATGGAGAAACCCGGCAACGAATCCGCTTTTACCGAGATGAAATTGATGACTTCAGGTTGTGGGAATCCGATGAAGCGGCTTTTCGCACAGTCGGAAATATCAAGCGCCTTAACCGTCACAAAATTCATGAGATCAATCTGGTGAATTGTTATTTAGCCCGCACCAACCTCAATTATGTGAATCTGAGAGGATCGAACATGAATTCGGCAAACTTTTCAAATTCCTCACTGATCGAAACCAATCTAGAAAACACGCGCCTTAATCAAACAAATTTTGAAAACGCGAATTTGAATCAGGCTGCACTGAAAGGTGCGTATGCCAGCGGTGCCAATTTTAAAGATGCATTTTTGATCAAATCGCAATTTGAAAATGCCTTCCTGATTAAGACCAATTTCAAAAATGCATTTCTCATGGAAGCGAACTTAAATGGTAGTTACCTGATGGGCGCGGATTTTGAGAATGCCAGCTTATACAAAGCGGATTTGCGCGGAGCAAAGGGGTTAACCCTGGAACAATTGACCAAAGCGAAAACCCTGTACCTGGCAAAGTTTGATGATGAATTGCTGGAACAAGTTAAAGTTGCCATCCCTGAACTGGTAGGGGCTTGATTTTGATTTCGTGAATTAATGATTTAGTTTTGTCATACGTTTTTAAACAACGGTTTCAACCCCGAAGCCGTTGTTTCTTTTTTTTACGAATCGTGATAGAGGATTGATAGGCCGGGGTGGATTTATTAAAAGTGAAGATTATGAGTAAAAAAATTTCGTATTACACCAAGGAAGGGTTGGAAAAATTGACCAATGAGCTTGCCAATTTAAAAACTAAAGGCCGTGCGGATATTGCGCGACAAATTGCGGAAGCACGGGACAAAGGTGACTTAAGCGAGAATGCGGAGTACGATGCTGCCAAAGATGCTCAGGGTCATTTAGAAGCCAAGATTGCCCAGTTGGAGGATTTGCTTAGTTCCGCCCGGTTATTGGATGAAACAAAAATTGATACCAGCATCGTTTCCATCCTTTCCAAAGTTACGATTAAGAATAAGAAGAATGGCGCGTCTATGACGTACATGCTTGTTTCAGAAGAAGAAGCCGATCTAAAAGCAGGAAAGATTTCCACCCAATCACCCATAGGAAAAGGATTGCTGGGAAAGAAAAAGGGAGATTTGGCGATGATTAAAACACCTGCTGGTGTTATGGAGTTCGAAATATTAAACATTGGCGCCTAAAAACATGGCTTCCATTTTTACTAAGATTATCAACCGAGAGATTCCGGGTTACATCGTAGCCGAGGATGACCGATTCATTGCCTTTCTTGATGTCATGCCTCTTGTGGAAGGGCATACGTTGGTTGTGCCAAAAAAGGAAGTGGATTACATTTTTGACCTCGATGATCCTACGTTGGCGGACATGATGGTGTTTGCCAAAAAGGTGGCGCAGGGAGTAAAGAAAGTAATTCTGTGCAAACGAATTGGCGTGGCGGTGATTGGTCTCGAGGTTCCGCACATCCATGTACACCTTGTTCCCATGAATTCGATGGGCGATATCAATTTTACGAAACCGAAACTCTCCGTTACCTCCGAAAGAATGAAACTTCTGGCAGAACAAATCAAGTCTGCCATAGGATAGAAGCGATAAGCAATCCTATAATATTAATTAAATGAAGTCAATATCCACATTCAATGGATACCGCATCAGGAATTCAAGGGCTTCTTCTACCGTCATTCCTTCAAACAACACCCGGTACAAACGATCTGTGATTAGGGCGCGGATTTTGTAGTGGTCGGCACACTTCTTGGCGATTCGCACGGTATTAATACCTTCGGCAACTTCGGCCATATCCGCCAGGATAGTATCCAGCTTTTCACCTTTTGCCAGGCGATATCCAACAGTGAAGTTCCGGCTCATGGGACTATTGCAGGTGGTAACCAGGTCGCCAATTCCGGCTACACCCAGAAATGCTTTTAAATCACCCCCCAGGGCACGGCCCAGATAAACCATCTCCACAGCCCCCCGACTGATCAATAACCCTTTTGCATTTTCGCCATACCCTAGTCCACTCAGTGCTCCCGATGCAATGGCAATAATATTTTTCAATACACCCGCAATCTCAACGCCAACAATGTCATTGTTTTCGTACACCTGAAAACGATCGTTTCGCAACAATCGTTTCCCGATTTGAATCACTTCATTGAAGTGACTGGCCACCACCGTTGCTCCGGGTTGGCGCTGCGCAAGTTCCTTCGCCAGGTTAGGTCCGGCAAGACACCCTACCCGCACGACCACACTTTCCTCCTGAATTACCTCGCTCATCGTTTTTACCTGTTGCCGAGTAAGCTTTGGTATGCTTTCAATTGTTTCGCCAGGAGGCAAAGAAATGTCGAACCCTTTAGTGCCATGGATCAGGATATGATATGGATGCAGGTTGGGAGACAACTGCTTCATCATGGTTCGAAAGTGCGGGGAGGGAACCATTGGAAAAATCACATCGCAGGCGGTTGCGAGTTTCGCTAAGTCATTGGTTGCTTCCACATGTTCATGGATGATATAACCCCTGTTTTCGCGCTTGTGGTTAATGTGATCAGCCACCAGCGGGTCGCGTGCGTATAAAAGTACTTTGCGATTGAGCGCCAGAATGTTGGCAATGACGGTTCCAAAATTACCGGCACCGATTACGCCCACCGGTTTTTCAGACATACTGCTCAAGGTCATAGCCTACTAGTCGGTTATGGTAATAGTAGAGCACGGATAGATCGTTGGTGATGATATTTCCTTTTTTATTTTTGAGCAGGGGGCGTTTGAGATGAAAGATGCCTACATTCTCAATGCCGAGTTTAATCACTTGATCCACTTTGCCTTTCAGGTGGGTGGCGTGATGAACTTTGCCGTTGTCTTTCAATTCATAAATCTTTTTTCGGACGCGTTTAAAGACCTGTCTGAATTCAGAATAATCAAGCTCCAATTCCTCTTCCGGTAACCGGAGCAAACTGAAAAGATCAAGTTTGGGGAATTTCTTTTGCCACATTTCAAAGGCCACAAAAGCCGCCACATGGCTTGCGAATACCCGGTTGATACGGTGGTATTCGGTTACAATTTTATGGCTGAGCATCCGGGTGTACTCATCTTCCCGTTGCTTGTCTTCGGTGATGTTGCCGTTGGATACAAAGTAGTCTTTTGTGTCAATGATGCGACCCTGCGCATCGAGACTATTGCCTTCTGCATCGACATAATTCCCCATAACATCCAAGCCGGGGCCAATGGATACGGAAATATTGGAACCTTTCGTAAAGAACTTGAACAGGAATCGCAAGAGTTGAACACTTCCATACTTATCTTGTTCGGGGAAGTACTTATCCTGACCTTTTACCTGCAAATAGTCTTCAATCATGTCGGGGGCTTCCAAAACGAAATTGTAATTGAGGGTGACAGGTACAACAAAAATTTTCCGGACTTCGCCTTCCCGGGTTTCCTGATACAGGTTTCGTTGAGCTTCAATGGCTGTGCTGAGTAAACCCAACTTCAGTTGTTTTTCAATTAATCCGGACCGCGAGCGGGTTCCACCAGGAAAGAACAAGCTATGGGCACCTTTTTGAATGGCCAGGTTGGAATACATTTTCAGGGTCTCCAGGTAGGGAAGATTTTTCTTTCTGCGGTCCACCTTATACGCCCCCAAGCTATTCATGAAGTAGGCAAAAATTTTGATGTTAAAAAGGTTAAGCCCCGCCCCGTAAATAAAAGCAGGCAAGCCAAGGGAATGGATAACCCATCCAATTAAAATTGAATCGAGGTTGCTGAAGTGTGTGGGTACCATCACCACCGTTCCTTTTTTAGCCAGGCTCCGCAACATTTTTACCTTACCAACAATCTGGATTTTATCGCGCAGGGTGTACTGATTGCGGAAGAAAGCACCAAACTTTTTAACCCGGGCCCCATTGAGCAACCGTTGAAACCAAAACTTGACAACTTCGCGCGTAAACCGATAAGAGTTAGGTTTGAAGTTGCCGGCAATTTCGTTGGCATACCGGTGAACAATTTTTAAAAGGAGTTCGTCTTCAACAACAAGAACGTCCTCTTCCGTTTTTGGGCTCAGTTCAATCAATTGATTTTTTATACCTGACCAAAAACGGGCGTCATCCGTAGGGTCAACACGCCAGCGGTTTCGTTTGATCCGGTTTTGTTCCCGATATACAGTAGCCTCCAATTCATCGATCAACTGCTTGCGGGTGGGCCTTAGGAGTTTGATGCGTTCGATCGACTTCCGCGTCACCAACTCAACGAATTCCTTCCGGTTTTTGCTGAGCTGGTAGACAGGCCAGTCCGGAATTCCTTCAAGGATCGGTTCGTAAGGGCGGTTTTTATTTTTCTTTTCTTCGAGTATTTCCATCCGCAAAGCCGTGCTACAAGCGCAGGGGGCCAAAGTTAAGGGGTGAACGATCAAACACAAAAATGCATTAACATTGCCGATTCAGTGCTTTTGAAAGACTAGTCGACATCTCCTCAAAACGCGCAAGGGCTTCCCTTAAAAATCCATCGTCTAATAAACTTCTAACTTCTTCTTCGGAAGAGACATCGAATTCACTGATCTTGAAAGTCTGTTCCAGAGATCCGGATTCCAGTTTGACCAAATACCGATTATTCCAGTGGAAAATAGTGATTTTGAATTGAGGGTAGGGTATCTCTGCAACGATTCTCATACTTCTTTGTGATAAAAGTACAATTTTTCAGGCCCCCGGAATTAGTTCTTACGATTTCATCAAATAATTGGTATAGTTTGGTCGTTCATCGAGTAAAAAGGGCTTTTATGACGCAACTATTTATCGTTACTTGTAACCTATCTATTATTTTTACTGTTTGTAAGTCGATATAAGAGACATGGGTAACGGCAGAGAGATGTTCGCGGCAAGCAGACTTTTGGGGCTGTTGGTACTCATTTTTTTTATCAATGCCGATCTGTGGGCAACCCATTTGCGGGCGGGCGAAATTATCCTGGAACGGGTAAGCTGTACAAGCCTCACATTCCGAATCACCATTAATATCTATACCGATACAGGTTCGCCCATTAAGTTTGGCGATGGAACGTTGGACTTTGGTGATGGAACAACCTTTATAACACCGCAGATTGATAATACGCTTCGGCCCGATCTTGGACCCGAGGTGGGGTTTGTGACCTTTACTATTGAGCATACTTACGGTGGGCCAGGTCGTTATGTAATCAGCTACCTGGAAGCCAATCGCAATGCAGGGGTGCTCAATATGACTAATTCGGTGGATACCCGCTTCTTTGTTGAAACTGAAATCCGAATTGATCCATTTCTGGGGTGCTCCAATACACCCGTGTTATTGGTGCCACCCGTTGACAAGGGATGTACGGGGGCCGCTTTTTATCACAATGCGGGTGCGTTCGATCCCGATGGAGATAGTCTTTCTTATGAGTTAACCATCCCCAAGCGCGAGAAGGAATCGAATGTGGTAGGATACCTGGATCCGAATAACAAAAAATTCTACGATGCTATTGGATTAAACTATGGAACGGCCAACGAAGATGGTGATGGGCCTCCCGATTTTAGCATTGATCCTAAGACCGGTACGTTGGTATGGGATGCACCCGGTGCCCCGGGTGAGTATAACGTTGCGTTCAAGATTATCGAATGGCGCGAAATCAATGGCATCTGGATTCAGCAGGGGTATGTGATCCGCGACATGCAAATCATTATTGAAGATTGCTTAAACCAACGACCTGAGCTACAAGTACCACCGGACATTTGTGTGGAGGCTGGTGAAACCATCACGATTGACATTTTCGGTACCGACCCTGATTTTGATAGCGTGAAAATAGAGGCCTTCTCACAAGTGTTCAGTATCAATCCGTCACCGGCAACATTTTCACCGAACCCACCGGTCTATCAGGCTACAGCTCCGGGGGTAGATGCTAAGCTTACATTTACCTGGAATACCACCTGTGAACATATAAAGGATCAACCCTACCAGGTAGTATTCAAGATTAGTGATCAATCGGACACCGGACCCACGTTGGTGCAATTTGCTACCTGGAATGTGCGGGTGGTTGGTCCGGCCCCCATTTGGGAGCCGCCCCAGGTTGACCTGGGTAGCCGATCAGCAATATTAAATTGGGAAGACTATGCTTGTAAGGTAAAAGCCACCAGCATGCAGTTATGGCGCAGGGTGGATCAATACACTTTTACGCCCCCCGAATGTGTAACCGGAATGCCTGATTTTCTGGGTTATTCACAGATCGCAGAATTGCCCATCCATACCACCACCTTCACGGATAACAACGGTGGAAAAGGGTTAGCAGTCGGAGCACAATATTGTTATCGATTGGTAGCCGTATTCCCACAACCGGGGGGAGGTGAAAGTTATGTTTCACAAGAAGTTTGCCTGCCGCCCATCCTGGCGGATGCCCCGGTAATTACCAATGTTACTGTGGATGTAACCAGCACGTTGAATCAGAGTCTGAACAGTAACAACGATGGCCAGGTTACCATTCGTTGGCGGCCTCCCTTTGAAGCCGACATCGGACAATTTCCTCCACCATATACGTATGAAGTTCATCGGGCCGAGGGATTTTCCGGAGACATCCGCTTAACGCCTGCCTTCCCCGGCAGAATCTCAGACACCGTGTGGGTGGATACCCAATTGAACACCCGTGACATTGTTTACAATTATCGTGTCACCGCATTTGCCAGTGATGGAACCCGCATTGATCAATCTCCCACAGCGTCAACAGTTCGTCTGGAACCTTCTCCGCAGTTTTTACGCATTGCTTTATCCTGGAATGCCGATGTTCCTTGGTCTAATCAAACCCAGGATTATCCCCGACATTTGATCTACCGGGGCCCGGCCAATGCCACCGAAGGTCAGTTAGTGTTAATTGATAGCGTGGATGTAAATCAGTTTCAATTTAATTACATCGACTCGGGCCAATTCAATAACGAAGCATTAAAAGAGACAGAACTGTATTGTTACCGCGTAATGACCAGCGGAGCCTACGGCAATCCACGGGTGGATGAGCCGCTGAAGAATTTCTCTCAGATTATTTGTGCACAACCCAACGATGACCAACCCCCGTGTACGCCTGTACTTGCAATCGAGGGGCGGGATTGTGAGGAATATTTGCAAACTTCTTCCTGTGGTGTGAATGTGTATAGTAACCTGCTTACCTGGAACCGTCCTCCCGACCAGGCCTGCCGGGATGATATCCGTAGCTATAAAATTTATTGGTCCCAAAAAAGCAATGAAGAAGAGTTCTCTGAGATCGCCATGGTAACGGATACATTTTTCGTACACTCAAATCTGCCTTCGTTTGCAGGATGTTACAAAATTTCAGCGGTGGATCGCGCGGGGAACGAAAGTAAACTGAGTGAAGTTTATTGTTTTGATAATTGTCCGTATTATGAATTGCCAAATGTATTTACCCCAAATGGGGATGGCTGCAATGATTTGTTCAGCGCTTACAGCGACCGCATCTCAAGCGAAGTGGGCGAAGGCGAACTGGGTCCCTGCGGTCAGGATATAAATGATCTGCGGAAACGGTGTGCACGATTTGTATCCCGGGTTGACTTCACCGTATACAATCGATGGGGAAATGTGGTTTACTCCTATCAATCCGGAGGCGAACGATCCATCTTTATCGATTGGGATGGTAAGGATAACGGTGGAAAGGACTTGACAGGGGGCGTATACTATTATACTGCCGAAGTTATTTTTGATGTAGTGGACCCTGCTAGCGAGAAGCAAGTCTTTAAAGGATGGGTACACCTGATCCGATAACCCCGGTTGTCCTGTTTGATGGGGTATGCAATCTCTGTAATAGTTCGGTACTTTTTATTATCAGGCGAGATCCCCGGGCTCAATTTAGATTTGCACCGCTGCAGTCCGAATTTGGTCAGGAGCAACTCAAGCGTTTTAGGTTGTCGACTTCCGAATTGAATAGTGTCTTATTGTTGGTCGATGGAACACTTTACCAAAAGAGCAGTGCTGCGATTAAAATTGCAGGTCGGTTAAATGCAGGTTGGCCATTGTTGACCATGTTCAGAGTTGTTCCTGTACGAGTTCGGGATGGTATTTATGATTGGGTGGCTAAAAACCGGTATCGCTGGTTTGGAAAACGGGAAGTATGTATGATTCCTACACCAGAATTAAAATCCCGTTTCATAGGCTGATTCCTGGTAAATTTTCATCTTCGCAAATCAAAATTGAAGATGGTATGAAGGCATTTATTTTTCCCGGACAAGGTGCACAATTTTCAGGCATGGGTAAAGATCTTTATGAAACCAAGCCACTTGCCAAAGCATTATTTGATCAGGCCGATCGGATTTTAGGATTCAGGATCACTGAAAGTATGTTCGCTGGCTCAGCCGATGAATTGAAACAAACCCGGGTTACACAACCAGCCGTTTTTCTTCATTCTGTAATTACAGCCCTTTCGCAAGACGCTGTCCAGCCACAAATGGTGGCTGGACATTCTTTGGGCGAATTTTCAGCGCTGGTTGCCAACCGCTGCTTATCCTTTGAAGATGGCCTAACCCTTGTCTATAAGCGCGCGATGGCCATGCAACGTGCCTGCGAGAACAACCCCTCCACAATGGCAGCCATTCTCGGGTTGGATGACCAGGCCGTTGAAGATATTTGTGCCTCCATAAAAGAAGAGATTGTTGTGGCGGCCAATTATAACTGTCCGGGCCAGTTGGTTATTTCCGGATCGATTAAGGGGATTGACATCGCCTGCGAAAAGTTAAAAGCGGCCGGAGCCAAGCGAGCCCTGCCGTTGCAGGTGGGGGGAGCATTTCACTCGCCTCTGATGGAGCCGGCTCGTGAAGAATTAGCGGCAGCCATTGATGCAACACAATTCAATACCCCCGCCTGCCCGGTTTATCAGAATGTAGATGCCTTGCCATCTACAGATATTGCAACCATCAAGAAAAACCTGATTGCTCAGTTAACCGCACCGGTTCGTTGGACGCAATCCGTTCAGAACATGGTGAAGGACGGAGGAACATCTTTCATTGAATGTGGACCAGGTAAAGTGCTTCAGGGATTGGTGAAAAAGATTGCCCCCGCAGCGGAAGTATCAAGTTTGTAACAGTTTCTTAACGGGAAGCGAATCGGGACATGCATCCAGCAGTTGTTGGTTGGTTTTTAACAACAGGGGATGGATGAAATCGGGCGCAATCTCTGCAAGTGGTTCGAGCACAAACCTACGGGTTGCGATTCCCGGGTGGGGCAGCGTTAAAGTGTCTGTCTTAATAATGAGCGACCCGGCATACAAGATATCAAGGTCGATAATTCGGGCACCCCATTTTTCGATGCGTTTACGGCCCATGGCGCGCTCAATTTCGAGGCAGGCATTCAGAATCTCATGCACGGGGGTATCATTATTCCATACTACCACCTGGTTGATAAAATCAGGCTGATCCGACTTCCCCCAAGGTTTAGTTTCGTAAAGCGATGATGCGCGCATTTTGGACCCCAGTTGTTGTGTGAGTAGCTCAGTCGCCTTCCTAATATTCAACTTGCGCTGGCCCAAATTACTTCCCAAAGAAAAAAACACAGGGGTTGGGGTCATTGTTGTGGAAAGATAAGGAACTGGTTTTATTCCGGATTCGCTTTCCGTAGTTTTGTCGTTTAATTTTTGGACATGAATTTCTTTAAAACCTTTCTTGCTTCCTGCCTGGGGGCGTTGGTCGCCTTCCTTGTTTTAAGTTTCTTGATGATTTTCTTTTTCACGGCCCTGATCTCGGGATTGTCGAGCGATGACTCGCTAACAGTTGTGAAGGAAAAATCCGTTTTGAACCTGAACTTGGATGTGCCCATTACAGAAAATGATATCGAAGATCCGTTGGAGGATCTTCCGATTCCGGGAACAGTTTCTACTATGGGATTACTGCCGTTGAAACGTGCCATCGACCATGCGAAAACCGATCCGAAAATTGAAGGAATCTACCTGGAGGTAAGTACGTTCATGGGCGGTTATGGGGTGGCACGTGAAATCCGCGAAAGTCTGTTGGATTTCAAGACGTCCGGTAAATGGATTATCGCTTATAGCGAGTTTTATACAGAACCATCCTATTATATCGCCTCTGTGGCTGATCAGGTATTGTTGCACCCGGAGGGCGAGCTTGAGTTCAACGGCCTGTCGGTTGAAGTATCCTTCTTTAAAAAGCTATTTGACAAACTGGAGATCAAACCTCAGATTTTCAGGGTAGGGGATTTCAAAAGTGCGGTGGAACCGTTTATGCTGGATCACCTGAGTGCCGAGAATAAGCTCCAACTAAACGAGCTGATTACCGATCTCCACACCACGATGGTACAAGATGTAGCCGTAACGCGTGGAATGGAAGTGGAGCAGATTCGAACAATCGCTAAACAAGGGATCATCACCAATCCGCTAACCGCGCGCGAAAATGGACTCGTAGACTCACTCGTGTACTTCGATCAGGTATTAGCAGCGATGCGGAACCGGATTGGACTCGATGAAGATGACAAGGTTGCGTTAGTGAAGGTTGGGAAGTACAAGAAAAGTTTCTCGTCTTATTCCAGTTCCAAAAATGAAATTGCTGTGATTGTTGCCGATGGAGATATTCTTCCCGGAAAAGCCCAGACCGGCATGATTGGCTCTGATACGTTTGCAGAAGAATTGAGGAAGGCCCGGACCAATGACCGGGTAAAGGCCATTGTGCTGCGCATCAATTCTCCGGGTGGCAGTGCCCTTGCTTCGGATGTGATGTGGCGCGAAATTCAGTTGGCCAGCGAAGTGAAACCAGTGATTGCCTCTATGAGCGATTATGCAGCTTCCGGAGGTTATTATCTGGCAATGGCGTGCGATACTATTGTTGCTCAGCCTACCACCATTACAGGCTCGATCGGGGTGTTCAGTGTGTTGTTTGATTTGAGTAGTTTTCTAGATCATAAGCTTGGCATTACTTTCGAAGAAGTAAAGACGGGAGATCTTGGTGAGATGGTGACTGTAACTCGCCCTTTGACGAGTGCCGAGAAAGCGATTTGGCAAAAACGTACCGATGAAATCTATGAGGCCTTCACTACCAAGGCAGCAGCAGGACGCGGCATGAGCGTTCAAGACCTTAAAAAGGTAGCCTCTGGTCGGGTGTGGACAGGCACCCAGGCGCAAGCCCATGGGCTGGTGGATGTCTTAGGAGATTTTGACGATGCTGTAGCGATCGCTGCGAATCGTGCGAATGTAACAGGAGACTTTAAGCTCCGTTATTATCCGATTCAAAAGAGTTTCTTGCAGGAATGGCTATCGGGTATGGAGGAAAGTGCCGAATCGCAGGCACTACAAAACGAACTTGGCCAGCACTACGATATCTACCAGCAACTGAAGCGCCTAAAAGATTATCAAGGGAGTCAGACTCGATTGCCCTATACGTTAATAATCAACTAATTTTTGAAGAAGACTTAATTCACTTTTTAGGCAGTGTAAGGTTTTCCGTCAAAAGTGAACATTTTTTCCAAAAAAATGCAAAAAGGATAATTCTCCTACTCAAGGTCGAACTCGAATAAGCTTAATACCAACTTCCCGAAACCAATATGTTCAATTAATCCTTCTTGTCTTCAGCTTCGATAGCGATTATGAATGACTCTTATTCTATTGAGGTACTGGAATCGACCAATTCCTTACCTCTTGATTTCTTCAACTGCAAAGCCGCCAGCGGGTTCAATCGCTTTGGCATTCGAATGTTCAATAGTGGTTTTGTTACTACCCTGGCTCTCTAACGTTGAGAAGGCAAATGATAATAGAGAGAGCGAAAATATCCCGGTGATTATGGCAATTCTGGTTTTCATATCAATTAATTTTTTAATGGTTTAAGAATCTAGATTATCAAATTATCTTTTTATTGGATCGTTGGCAGCCCCACCGTCAGAAGCAGGCTTGATTTCTTCTTCCGTACAGGCGGTAATGGATACAGAACTTACGAGGGCGAACAAAACAATGTAAAGCAGTTTTTTCATGGGTTGAAAAGGTTTAGATTTTGGGTTATCGTTTAATGGGATCGTTGGCAGCCCCACCGTCAGAAGCAGGCTTGACTTCTTCTTCCGTACAGGCTGTAATTGTTGTCGAACTTACAAGAGCAAACACAAGGATGTAGAGCAGTTTTTTCATTAGTTTTTAGGTTAGGTTTTCTGGTTTCTTTCCTCTAAAATTGACCTTCCAAAAGTCTGAAGTTGGTTGGAAATAATTTTAGGAATAAAGACAACCTAAGTACACGTGTACCATTACCGAATTAAAATTTTGATTTGGAGCTTCAGTCTCATCATGCTGTTATTTGTCGGAACAGCCACAATAGCTCAGATAAAAACCATCGACTCTCTCGTACAACTCTCAAAATCGCAGTCTGGAGCCCCCCAGCTTGAAACCTTCTATGAATTGACTTTTCAATACCTGGGGAACAGCCAATATGAGGAGTCATTAACGTCCATTACAAAGGCACAAAAACTTGCTGCTGATTTGGGAGATACCCTGAAGATAATTAAGACTTCCCGAATCAAAGGTCAGATTTTAAGAAGGCTGGATCGAACCAATGAGGCGATCGTAGCTTTTTTAAATGTATTACCACTTGCTAAGAAGAGCAATACGAAGGGCACTGATTTTCTTTCCGAGTATGTTGATATTCTTAATGCATTGGCAGTTGCACATACATTCCAGGCTAACTATGATAAAGCGTTGGAATATAATTTTGAATCGTTGGTGGTGCGTGAGCGGGAAGGCGATAACTACGAGATCAGTGTTGCGTTGAATAATATTGGATTGGTCTATTTTAAATTAAAAGATTATGATCGAGCGCTTGAATACTATATCAGGGCATTGAATCTGATCAACCTATCAGGCAAATACACATTTAAAGACAGACTTTTGATCAATATTGGGTTGTGCTTTAATCAAGTGCAGAACCAATCTGATAATTTCATCAAGGCTCAAAAGTATATCAATGATGGCTTGGAGTTTTGTCAACCGAATTGTGAAGACCTAACGGTAATGGAAGGAAAATTTGGCTTAGGCATTTCCAATTTTAAATTGAAACAGTATGATCAGGCGATTATTCAATTTTCCGAGTCTTTCAACATCGCCCAAGCGTTGAACGATAAACGATTCCAATTGGAAAATTTGCTCTACCTCGCTGAAATCAAAATAATTTTAAATGACAATCAAGGGGCAATTCAAGATTTGAGAAGATCAGAAGAAATTGCAGCGGATACAAAGTATAATGAACTACTCATAAAAATATATAGAGAATATTCAAGGCTATACAATCAGATTGGGGATTATCGAAATGCGGCTTTGTATCAAGATAAATATATTGCACTAAAAGACAGTACTTATAGTGAGCAATTGATCAAAAATTTGGCTGAAATTCAAACCAAATTTGAGGAGCGCGAAAACCTGCAGACCATCGAAGAGAAAAATGAGAATATTCGTTTGCAGAATGAACTCATTTCGCGTCAGCGAATACAATATTTCTTTATCATATTGGTAACCGCGTTAACAATCGTACTTGCTTCAGTTTTAGTATGGGCTAACAGAAGACAACAGAAGCACAATTTAGCATTGAGCGAGGCAAAGAAGGTGATCGAAGTTCAAAACAAGGAGTTAACCAAGACCAACGAAGAACTGGACCTGCGCGTGCAAGAAAAGACCCGCGATTTGCTGAGTACCAATGAAACGTTGATACAGGTAAACGAAGAACTGGATAATTTTATTTACCGAACTTCGCACGACATTCGCGGCCCTTTGGTAACGTTGAAGGGCGTATGCAATGTGGCCAGCCTGGATGTAAAGGATCCGGTGGCATTGGATTACCTGAAGCGGCTCGACCTGACTGCTGAAAAACTAAATTCCATTCTTACCCGGTTGTTAGTGGTTAATCAAATCAATCATACGGAACTGGAAGCCACCCCCATCGATCTAAAAGCGATGATAGATGACATCCTGGTGTCGGATCGCAGAACGCCCATTCCACCGCGCATGAAAATCAATCATCAGGTTGATCAATCGGTCTCCCTGATATCAGATCGATATTTAATGTGTATCATTCTCGAAAATCTGATTGATAATTCCGTTAAGTTTTACAATACTTCTGATCGCATTGAGCCTTATGTCAACATTGACATAACAACAGCCTCGCCAGGTCTGATCCTGGTGAAAGTAGTGGACAATGGAATTGGGATTGATCCGGCTGAGAAGAATGGAATTTTTCACCTGTTTGTACGGGCTTCGGAACGGTCAGAGACGGGCGGTATTGGCCTTTATCTCACCCGCGTGGCAGCACAACGGTTAGGCGGAGAGATTAAATTGGTAGCAACTTCTGATAAAGGATCCACTTTCCATGTCTTCCTACCGGCCGATTTGCGACCCATCTTGGAAAAACGGAAGCAAGCGGAGGAACAGATGAAACGTGAGCGGGCAAAGCGCGATCGTGAACTTCAGTCCCAGCGCGAACAGGATGCAATGATGAACCAATACCTGCCCCACAATAAGCAAAAGGATGCCTTAGCATCCTGAAAAATTCCCCTTCATTTACCATCTTTGCGCTGCTTTCAGTAGCCTGCTTATGACAAAGTCCTTCAAGCGCTATACCGTTACGGCTGCCCTGCCTTATGCCAATGGCCCCAAACACATCGGTCACCTGGCCGGAGCATACATTCCTTCCGATGTGTATGTGCGTTACCTGAGGTTGACGGGGCAGGATGTTATTTTTGTGTGCGGAAGCGATGAACACGGCACAGCCATCCCGAATCAGGCGCTCAAAGAAAATACCACGCCTCGGGCCATCATCGATAAATATGATGACCTGATCCGCACTTGTTTTGAGCATCTCGGCATGTCGTTCGACATCTATCATCGCACCAGCGAACCCATTCATCATCAAACCTCGCAGGAGATATTTTTATCGCTCTACAACAAGGGGTTGCTCACGGAAGAGTCATCCGAGCAATACTTTGATCCGGAAGCCAATGTTTTTTTGGCCGATCGTTACATTGTTGGCACGTGTCCCAAATGCGGTCACACCAATGCCTATGGCGATCAGTGTGAGAAGTGCGGCTCTACCCTAAGCCCACGCGAGTTGATAAACCCACGTTCAACACTCAGTGGAAAAAGTCCGGTGCTGAAACTGACCAAACATTGGTACTTACCCTTGGAGAATTATGAGCCTTGGTTGCGCGAATGGATTTTAAAGTCGCACCAGGAAGATTGGAAACCCAATGTATATGGCCAATGTAAATCTTGGATCGAAGCGGGTTTACAACCCAGAGCCATGACCCGCGACCTGGACTGGGGCATAAAAGTTCCCTTGAAAGAAGCCGAAGGCAAGGTGCTGTATGTTTGGTTCGATGCCCCGATTGGGTATATCTCCGCAACACGGGCATTGTTCGAAGAAGTGCATTCGGGTCAGTTGAAATTTGCCACACCCAGACGGGATTTAGGGAAAGCTTCAAAGGACGATTGGAAAAAATACTGGCAAGGAAGTGATACCCGCCTGATTCACTTTATAGGCAAAGACAACATCGTCTTTCACTGCATCATCTTTCCGGTCATGTTGCACGCCACCGGGGAATACATCGTACCCGATAATGTACCCGCCAACGAGTTCATGAATCTGGAAGGCGACAAGATGTCCACCAGCCGTGGGTGGTCGATCGAAATGCATGAGTACCTGGCCGATTTTCCGGACAAACCCGATGTATTGCGGTATGCCTTGCTCACCAACTTGCCGGAAGCGAAGGACAGTGAATTTACATGGAAAGATTTTCAAGCCAAGAATAACAATGAATTGGTAGCTATTCTGGGCAATTTTATAAACCGGGCAGTGGTGCTGACGCAAAAATATTTTGAGAACAAGGTTCCCCTGCAAAAGAATTTACAGGCAGTGGATAAGAAGGCGTTGGAAGAGCTAAGTCAGTATCCTGCTAAGATTGCTGCTTCTATTGAAACCTTCCGCTTTCGGGAAGCTACCGCCAACCTCATGGATCTGGCACGGGTTGGAAATAAATACCTGGCGGAGACAGAACCCTGGAAGTTGGCGAAAACCGACCTGAACCGGGTAGGCACCATCCTGAATATCGCTTTACAAATTGCGGCTTCGCTGTCGGTGGTGTGCGAACCCTTTCTTCCCTTTACTGCTCGAAAGTTGAAAGACATGTTGGGCGTGGGAGAATTACCGTGGGAACAGGCCGGACAACCCGATTTGTTGAGAGCCGGTAGTGCCTTGTACGATGCCCCGCTGTTATTTGAAAAGATCGAAGACGCAGTTATCGAAGCTCAGATTAAAAAGTTACTGGATACCAAACGCACGATGGAACTCGCATCACAACCGGCTGCCCCGGCTAAGACAGAGATTTCGTTTGACGATTTTTCGAAGCTGGATGTCCGCATCGGCACGATTTTGAAAGCGGAACGAGTGGACAAATCGAAGAAGCTTCTGAAACTTCAGGTGGATACAGGTCTTGATGTTCGAACCGTCATGAGCGGGATTGCCGAGCACTTTAGTCCCGACCAGGTAGAGGGTAAACAGGTTACGATTTTGGTGAATCTGGCCCCCCGCAAAATCATGGGCGTGGAGTCGCAAGGAATGATCTTGATGGCTACCGATAAGGATGGATCCTTGAAGTTGATTTCACCAGGAGAACAGGTTTCACCCGGTTCTGTAATCAGCTAGATCAAATCAATAGTGAGAAGCAATTTTCTCCCACCTGCGTTTCTGACGCGGGTAAAACGTGTTCCATATTTGATTGTTGCGGGCTTGCAAATATTCGGGTAACAAAGTCCGGTCAGGAACTGATTTCAATTGGGTATAGAATTCTGAATTGATATCCCGGATTCTCCGCATCTGTTCTTGCGACAATTTAAGGCTAGGTGCCCAAAACACAGGATCGTAGGGGAAAATGCTTGTATCAGCTTGAGCGTTAGCGGATTGAGAGGCCAGAACCAGCAGGCACAGAGCAGCAAGAACCAAAAAAGATCGTTTCATTTTACTACATCTCGGGTTTCAACGGCAAAGTTGTTAAAAACTTACTTTCCGGGCATAAAAATGAGATGACTAACCCACAAAATTCGATCAACTCCTGGAAATACTATACCTATCAATTTTCGGAGCATTCGGATCAGTAACATCGGTTACACACCGGTGTTCCAGGCTTGATAAAGATCATACTACCCGGTGAGCATCATCATTACCTAGGTGCTGGTGAGAATCTACTTTTGACGTACCAACCAATCAGAAAACCAGATGAAAAAGATCCTGATTTTAGGGGCCGGCACCGCAGGGACGATGATGGCCAACAAACTGCGCAGAAGTCTTAATAAGGATGTGTGGGAAATCACCATCGTTGATAAAGATGAAAACCACTATTATCAGCCAGGCTTCTTATTTATTCCGTTTGGCGTCTATCAACCGGAAGAAGTTATTCGCCCGAAGAAAGAATTTATTCCGAAAGGAGTTACATTTATCGTTGACCGAATTGAGAAGATTGAGCCCGAACAAAACCGGGTACTATTAGCCAACGATACTGTTCTTCTATACGACATTCTTGTAGTTGCTACCGGTACTGTTCCCGTGCCCGAAGAAACAGAAGGCCTGAAGGGAAAACTTTGGTACAAGGATATTTTCGATTTCTATACTTTCGAAGGAACGACCAGGTTGGCTAAGAAATTAGAGACTTGGGAAGGTGGCAAGTTGGTGATCAACCTTGCCGAGACGTTAATCAAATGTCCTGTTGCACCCCTCGAGTTCACTTTCCTGGCGGATGCCTATTTTACTGAAAGGGGTATGCGCGATAAAGTGGAAATCTCCTACGTAACACCTCTGTCGGGGGCATTCACCAAACCCAAGGCAACAGCCATGTTAAGCAAGCTATTGGATGAGAAAAAAATCAATGTCATCCCTGATTTCTACCTGCAAATGGTGGACAACCAGCGCAAGATGTTGATCTCGTATGATGGCAAAGAGGTGCCGTTTGATCTGTTGGTTTCCATACCCGTCAATAAGGGGGATGAAGTAATTGAAGCCAGCAACCTGGGCGATGAAGACGGCCTGAACTTTGTGCCTACCGATAAACACTCCCTCCAATCCAAGAAATATGAAAACATGTTTGTGATTGGCGATGCAACGAACGTACCAGCAAGCAAAGCAGGATCCGTTGCACACTTCGAGGCGGAGATTCTTACCGAGAATATTTTAAGTTACATCATCAAGGAGCCTTTCCGGGCTAAATTCGATGGGCACTCCAACTGCTTTATCGAAACGGGACATGGCAAGGCAACCTTAATTGACTTTAATTATGATACCGAACCCCTGCCAGGCAAATTTCCCTTTGCCAAGGTAGGCCCCATGGACTTGTTGAAAGTCACCCGCGCCAATCACTTTGGCAAGCTGGCTTTCAAATGGGTGTATTGGCACATGCTCTTAACAGGAAAAAAACTTCCGGTAAGTACCAACATGTCGATGTCGGGAAAGCTGGTAGAAGCCGACTAACATTATTAACCAACCTATAAACAACAACTATATGGAAACGTACACAAACAACGGAATACAGGTAGAAGTAAATGCAGAAGGGTATTTGAAGGACATGAAACAGTGGACTCCCGAATTGGCGCGCGAAATGGCCCGGGAGGAGAATATTGAACTTACCGATAAGCACTTTGAAGTATTGAACTGGCTTCGCACCAAGCAACAGGAAGGGGTGCCGCTGAGTATTCGCAAAGTGGGGAACTCAGGCCTGGTAGACATCAAGCAATTCTATCAACTTTTCCCGGGTGGCCCTTTGAAAATTTCAAGCAAACTGGCCGGCATACCCAAACCAGCCAGCTGCATTTAACCAACATTCCAACTAATAAACACAAAAATTATGCAAGACGTACTTGAAAAACCGACCACGAAAGCAGCTGACGTGAAGGTTGATAAAAATAAAGGAAAGGTTAAGAAGGTCCTGATCATCTGCTCCAAAGGCAAATTGGAAGATGTGTATGCAGCCCTGGTGATGGCCAATGGTGCCCTCATGGAGGGTATACAAGCAAAAATGTTCTTTACCTTCTTTGGCCTGGAAGCCATTACGAAGAAGCATGCCGATCATTTGCACACTGCCACGGTTGGCAACCCTGCCTTTATGCCCGGTATGCCCACCGTAGTAGCAGGATTACCCGGTTTTGAAGCCTTCGCATCGTACATGATGAAGAAGGAAATGGATAAACTGGACATACCGCATGTAACGGAATTTATTCAAATGATTGATGCCGGAGGAGGCGAAATCTATGCTTGCAAACTGGCAGCCGATATGTTCCACCTGAAGAAAGAAGATTTTCTGGATGAAGTGAAAGACATCATCACCGTAGGCGACATGTACACATTAGCCGAAGGTGAGGGTACTCAGATAATTTTTATCTGACTTTTGGTTGGTGAGGGTTGGCTGAGTCGTCAGTAGAAATATTGACGACTCTCCTTTTTTTATCCATTGTATAAACTCATGGTCCGTTCCGGACCGATGGTGCAAAAGGAATAGATCATTTCAGCGGCTTTATCCATCAGGCCTGGCAACGCATCCAGTTCCTGTTTTGCAAAGTTGCTGAGAACATAATCAACCTGCTGACCCCTATTGAATTCACTCCCGATGCCAAAGCGTAGCCGTGAGTAATCCTGTCCACCCAGCAATTCTTCAATATTTTTTAACCCATTGTGTCCTGCCGAACCTCCTTTCGTGCGCATTCGCAGGGTGCCAAAAGGCAGAGCGATATCATCCAGCACGACCAACAAATGCTCTTTTGGGATTTTCAATTCCTGCAGCCAGTAGGCAATGGCTTTCCCACTCAGATTCATGTATGTATTGGGTTTGATGAGATGAAGTTGTTTGCCTTTGTGCTTCAACTCGGCTTTGTCGGCAAGTCGGGTGGTGGTGAAATCTACCTTCTGAAGGTCGGCTATTCGGTCCAAGATCAGAAATCCGATGTTATGGCGGGTGAGTTCGTATTCTGGTCCGATGTTGCCCAATCCGGCAATCAGGTATTTCATAAAGCAAAGGTAAGCGTTATTGGTGGGTGCTAAACGCAAAAATCCCGTCTGCGAAACAATTCGAGACGGGATTTTTTGTAATGATAAAAAAAGATTACTTCTTCTTTTCGTCTTTCTTCGGTGCCTCGGCCTTCTTGGCATCAGCAGCAGGAGCAGCGGGAGCAGCAGCACCCGCGGCAGGAGCAGCACCGGCAGCAGGAGCAGCTGCAGTTGCAGCAGCGGCAGTCTCTTCAGCCAACTTCGCAGAACGAGGTACTTCTACCACAGCAATCGAGGCCTTTTTGGGATCAACAAACTCCAGATTGGCGAATTTCAGGTCACCCACTTTTACGGAGTGATGAAAATCCAGCTCCGAACAGTCCACATCAATGTGATCAGGCATGTCCTTGGGGAATGCAAATACTTTCAGGGAAGCACGTTTACGCACAAGGGTGCCACCTTTAGAAACCCCTGGAGATTGGCCTACCAGGCGGGTGGGGATGTCCATTTTAATTTTTCGATCTTCACTGATTTTCAAAAAGTCAACGTGCAGGATTAATTCACTTACCGGGTGAAACTGAACTTCCTGCATGATGGCCTGGCACTCTTCGCCTTCAATGTTCAGGTGCACAAAGTGTGCTTCGTTGGTGTAAATCAAATCGCGGAATAAAATGACGGGTGCATAAAAATGCACTTGCTCTTGACCTCCGTACAGTACACACGGTACGTTTCCTTCTTCACGGATTTTCTGAGCATCATTCTTGCCGAGATTTGCTCTTCGATACCCTATAATCTCGATGGTTTTCATAATAGATAATTGTTTATGGTTAATTAATGGTGTTGCTAAAATTACAATCGGATAAAAAGCGAACTGATGGATTCGTGGTCATGGATTTTTCGGATTGCCTTGGCAAAAAGGTCGGAGACAGAAAGTACCTTAATTTTTGGCAAGGCCTGCTTTAAAGGAATCGTATCCGAGACCACCAATTCCTCCAATACCGAATTTTGAATGTTCTCGTAAGCATTGCCCGATAATACCGGATGGGTACAAATGGCACGCACACTCTTCGCACCATTTTCTTTCAACAGCGAGGCAGCTTTGCAAATCGTACCTGCTGTATCCACCAAATCATCGACCAGAACAACATCTTTGCCCTCCACTTCACCGATCAATCGCATGGATTCAATTTTGTTGGCTTCCCTGCGATATTTATCACACACGGCCAAGTCGGCATTAAAAAACTTGGCGAAACTGCGGGCCCGCTTAATGCCCCCCACATCCGGGGTGGCAAACATGATATTCGGAAGATTTAACGACTTGAGGTAAGGAACAAAAATATAGTTCCCATCCAGGTGGTCTACCGGAATATCAAAAAAACCTTGAATCTGATCAGCATGTAAGTCGCAGGTCATGATGCGATTTGCACCAGCCGCGGACAGCAGGTTGGCAATCAGTTTGGCAGCGATGGCCACCCGGGGTTTGTCTTTGCGATCCTGGCGGGCATATCCAAAGTAGGGTATGATTACGTTCACGTTGGAGGCACTCGCCCGTCTGGCCGCATCGATCATCAACAGCAACTCCATGAAGTTATCCGCGGGTGCAAACGTTGACTGAACGATGAAGACGTCATGGCCGCGCACCGACTCGCCAATAAACGGTGACATTTCACCATCGCTGAATTGCTGGTAGTTAACCGTACCCAATGGCTCGCCATACGCGTGAGCAATTTTCTCCGCGAGGTAGGTGGTCGCCCTTCCTGAAAAGATTTTTACAGCCATGAGTACATCTCAAAAATTAAATCCTGGCCATGCGCCAGGATTTTTCAGTTGCCCGACCAGGGCTCGAACCTGGACTTTCTTGAATCAAAATCAAGCGTGTTGCCAGTTACACCATCGGGCAATCCAATACCCTAAAAAAAGGGTTCGCAAAGGTAGGATTAATTTCGACAAGTGAAAATTCGATTTTCACTGTTTTTCAATCTTTTTACCCGTTTTTAAGGCTTATTGGAGTCATTGTCGGGCAGGCTGGCTGTCGATCCTTCGGCAAATCCTTCAGCCATAAAGCGATACTTATCCAGGATGGAAATGACCGCATTACGAAGGTGTCGATCATTGTTAAAATTGATACTGCCGTAAAGGGTGGTTGCATACCCTTGCCAGATGGATCGGTTTTGACGTCTATCAAAAAACTGGATCAACAAGGTACCGGTTTTTAGGTCCAACTTCCGGGCTTCATAGGCAATATCCTCATCCTGGCTTTTGATCCACTCTTCAATCTCCGGCTGATCATAGCCATTGAACCGGAGGCTGTCGTTATACATTTTAAATCCGATTATGAGGTGGGGCCTTGTTTCAGACTGTCGGTATCCCAGAAACTTCATTCTCGACACAATGGATTTCTCCACGATCTCATTCACCATGGTGGTATCGGCCAATCCAATGGGGCGCATAATATCAAAGGTGCGGTACTTCTTAAAGTTACCTTTGTAACTGTAATCGTATTCTACCGGTAATTCTTTATAACCCAGACAGGAAGTCAGCAACACAAGCAACAAGGCAGACACGTATAATTTCCTCATAGGGAGTGGTTTGGACAAAAGTTAGAAGATTTACCGGTCGGAAACAAGTCTTCGATGCAGGAGCCAATTTAATCCCGATAAATATTCGGTTTAAAGGCTAAAAATTTAAAACCATAACCTCCTAAACTGTAACTTCATGTAAATTTTGGTTCAATCTTTTCTGCATGCTTTCGAAGTACGATCAAACTGTAGGCGCCCGCTACCATATCTACAACAGTCTTTTCCTGAATCTTCCCTATCAGGACATTTTAAGAACGGGTACGCTATTGCCTTTTTTACAGCAATACTGCGAGGAGGGATTTGAAAGGGGACAGCCGGCTACCGAAATCCTGCAACAATTTTTTGGTGACCTGATACCCCAGGCTAAAAAGGAAGAACAATTCGATCTGCTCTTTAAATTCATTCAATACATTGAGCGGCAGGTTGCCTTGTTTGACTCCATTGAAGATTCTGCGTTTGAACAAATCAACGACACGACAGGAAAAGGAACCGTTACCTCCCTGTTGCAACGCACTAAATTCGATCGCAAGGAGAAAGAATTGATGGAACGCCTGGAACATTTCAGTTTGCGTACGGTGCTCACCGCACACCCAACCCAATTCTATCCAGGGCACGTGTTGGGTATTTTAACAGATCTGGAGCGCTCCATTCGCGAGAGTGATTTACCCCAAATCAATTTATTGTTGCAACAACTTGGTAAGACTGGGTTTATCAATCAGGATAAACCAACCCCGTATGATGAAGCGGTCAGTTTGTGCTGGTACCTCGAGAACGTTTTTTACCAGGCCATCCCCGAAATCATTCAAACCTTGTGTGCGGGATTACAAATGCCCTTGTCAGAATGGAAAAACGATCGGCTGGTAGTGATCGGCTTTTGGCCGGGTGGCGACCGGGATGGAAACCCGTTTGTTACCAGTGAAATTACCCGACAGGTAGCGGCCCGGTTACAGGAGAGTATTCTTAAGTGTTACTACCGCGATATTCGCGGCTTGCGGAGGCGGCTTACGTTTCGGGGCGTAGATAAACTCGTGATCGAAATAGAAAAGAAAATTTATCAATGGGCGTATGGAACGGAACGTGGGTATGCGCAAGCATCCCAATTAGTAAACGATCTGAACGCGGTGAGGAAAAAACTGGTGGATGATCACGATGGGTTGTTTCTGGAGTTGCTCGATGTCTTTATAATAAAAGTAAAGCTGTTCGGATTTTATTTTGCCAGCCTGGATGTACGGCAGGATAGTCGAAAACATGACTATGTTTGGTCTCAAATTTTGGACTGTGGGGTTAAGGCTGGCAATACGATTTCGGGGGCGGAATTTGAAAAACTTTCGCAGGCGGAACAGATTCGGTATCTGCTCTCACTCAAGCTCGATTTGAATAGTCTTGAAATACCGGATGTCTTTGTCAAGGAAACTTTGAACAGCATTCGCGTGATAGGAGAAATACAGAAAAGCAATGGTGTAACGGGTAGTCATCGGTACGTCATCAGCAATTGTCAAAGTGCCCTGCACGTCATTGAAGTTTTTGTGTTGGCGCAGTTGTTAATCGGCACTGAAGCGGGCTTGGAACTGGATGTTGTCCCCTTATTTGAAACAATTGATGATCTCACCCATGCACCAAAGATCATGGATGAGTTGTATAGCATTCAAGTTTACCGGCAGCACCTGAGCCAGCGACAATCGCACCAAACGATCATGCTTGGATTTTCCGATGGCACTAAAGACGGTGGGTATCTCCGCGCCAACTGGTCCATTTTTCGGGCAAAGGAGAACCTCACCACCATTTCACGCAAGCATGAACTGAAAGCCGTCTTTTTTGACGGCCGCGGTGGGCCGCCTGCGAGGGGTGGCGGCAACACCCACGACTTCTACGCATCCCTGGGAGATACTATAGAGAATGAAGAAGTACAAATTACCATTCAAGGACAAACCATCAGTTCCAATTTTGGAAAAATTGCTTCCTGTAAGTACAACCTCGAGCAATTGCTTTCAGCAGGATTAGAGGGAGCAGTTTTCAAACGTGATGAAAATCAACTTTCGGACGAACAGAAGAAGGTATTGGATGAATTGGCGGAAGCAGGCTATAAGGAATATCTGAGTTTAAAACACCACGATCGGTTTGTTCCATACCTGGAAAAAGTTACTCCGCTTTCCTTTTTTGGAGACACCAACATTGGTTCCCGTCCTGTGAAGCGAAACGCAACCGAAGGATTGAAGTTTGAGGACCTGAGGGCCATTCCTTTTGTTGGATCGTGGGCCATGATGAAACAAAATATTCCCGGATTTTATGGTGTAGGTTCTGCATTGAAAACCATTGGGGAGAAACGCGGAGCCCAGCGTTTGCGATCATTTTATCAGGATTCTCTTTTCTTCCGAACTTTGTTAGGCAATAGCATGATGTCGCTAACCAAAACGTATTATAAGGCCACCACCTATTTAAGTAAGGATGCGGAGTTTGGCGACTTCTGGAAGAAGATGTATGCTGAATTTGAATTATCGCGGCACCAAGTGCTGGAAGTTTCGGGTTTAAGTGGCCTGATGGAAAACAATCCGGGTATTCGCGATTCAGTACGCCTGCGCGAACGCATCGTATTACCCCTGATCGCCATTCAACAGTTTGCACTCATGAACATCCGAAATCTGGATGATACAAACAAGATGTATGAACTCCGGTATCGCAAGTTGATCATTCGATGCATGTTTGGAATTATTAATGCGGCCCGTAACTCGGCATAATTAGTTGATGGCTGGAGTTGTTCGTTGCTGACATACATGACTAACAACTATCAACGAGCAACTTACAATTAGAAAATTTTTTAATTATGAAACTATTCTCAGCACTGCTTCTAACCGCTTTGACCAACCTGGCATGGGCGCAGAACAAAGCCATCCTGCACACCGATCAGGGAGCCGTGAAAATTGACCGGCACATCTATGGTCATTTTTCTGAACACTTGGGCCGCTGTATTTATGGTGGATTCTATGTAGGCGAGAGTAATACAACCATCCCACACACGGCAGGCGTTCGAAACGATGTGGTGGATGCGTTGAAGAAATTGAAAGTACCCAACTTGCGCTGGCCCGGGGGTTGTTTTGCCGACACCTATCATTGGAAGGATGGGGTGGGGCCGAAAGCAAAACGACCGACCATCGTTAATACGTGGTGGGGTGGCGTTACCGAAGACAACAGTTTTGGAACGCATGACTTTTTAAACATGTGCGAGCTGATCGGGGCCGAACCATACCTGGCCGCCAACGTGGGCAGTGGTACCGTTCAAGAGCTGATCGATTGGGTACAGTATGTAAACTTCGCGGGTGAAAGTCCTATGTCTAAATGGCGTAGGGAGAATGGTCGGGATAAACCGTGGAATGTAACGTATTGGGGCGTAGGCAATGAAACCTGGGGGTGTGGGGGAAATATGAAACCAGAATATTATGCCAACATTTACCGGCAGTATGCCACCTTCATGACAGGGTGGAGCAATGAAAGTAAAATCTTTCGTATTGCCTCCGGTGCCAACTCATCCGATTATACTTGGACCGAGGTATTAATGCGGGATATTCCGCTCAACATGCTGGAAGGGGTTGCCTTGCACCATTACTCCGTCATCGACTGGAATAAAAAAGGATCGGCAACTGCGTTTACGGAAAAGCAATACTTCCAAACCATGCAAAAGGCGTTGTTCATGGATGAGTTGATTCAACGTCATAGCACGATCATGGACAAATACGATCCGAAAAAGAAAGTGGCATTGATTGTAGACGAGTGGGGTGGATGGTATGATGTGGAGCCCACTACTCATCCGGGGTTCCTGTTTCAACAAAATACGATGCGGGATGCGGTATTGGCGGGTGCCACCTTAAACATCTTTCACAAACACAGCGACCGGGTACGGATGGCCAATCTGGCACAAACCGTCAATGTGTTGCAGGCTGTCGTGCTTACTCAGGAGGAAAAAATGATTCTAACACCCACCTACCATGCCATGGAAATGTACAACGTGCACCAGGATGCCACCTACTTACCGTTGGATCTTACTACCGGAACGTATACACTCGATGGCGAAAAACTTCCGGCCATCTCGGCATCTGCTTCGAAAAATACAGCAGGGGTTGTACACATTTCATTGGTGAACATCGATGCAAAAGCTGCTCAGGAAATTTCAATTGACTTACGAGGTGGAAAATTTAGTGCAGTCAATGGAAGGATTTTAACCGGCACGAACGTGCAGGAATATAACTCCTTTGAAAGACCGGAGCAGATTAGACCTGCAACATTTAAAGGCGCTACATTAAAAGATGGTATCTTGAAAGTAACGTTGCCTAAACATTCGGTGGTGGTGTTGGCAGTGAAATGATCGTGCCCGGTGCCGGTAACGAATACCTTCAACTAGGAACCAGTAACTGATTTTACCCATTCCCGTGCGTTCACAAAGGCCTCGATCCAGGGACCGATTTCATCCTGCTTGCGTTCGCGCGGGTAATATCCCCAATTCCACGGATACAGCGTACGTTCGATGTGCGGCATGATGGCGAGGTGCCTTCCATCGGTTGAACATAAAGCCGCTGCTGCAAAGTCGGAATCATTCGGGTTGCCCGGATATTCCGCGTAGCTGTAGGTTGCAGCCACCTGATATCCGGTGCGATTTTTCAGATCGAATCTTCCTTCCCCATGCGCCACCCACACACCCAGCCGCGTTCCTTCGTAACTGGAGAGCATGACGGAATTGTTTTTAGGTACAGTAACGTTGATAAATATTGACTCAAACTTGCCGGAACCGTTATGATGCATTTTTGGATGAGCCTGCATTCCCTGTTCGCGATACACCAGACCCAACTCCATCATCAACTGACATCCGTTACAAACACCGAGACTCAAAGTATCTTCGCGATTATAAAAATTATCAAGCACGGCTTTGGCTTTTGGATTGTATAAGAACGCACCCGCCCATCCTTTGGCTGACCCCAGCACATCGGAGTTGGAGAAGCCCCCGACAAAGACAATCAGGTTCACCGCACTCAAATCTTCACGCCCGGTCATCAGGTCGGTCATGTGTACATCTTTTACATCAAAGCCGGCCAGGTATAATGCGTAGGCCATCTCGCGATCGCCATTCACCCCCTTCTCCCGAATGATGGCAGCCTTGATGCCCGTGGGTTTTCTACGATTGGGATCGATCTGGTACGTAGAAAATGATCCGGTAAACTTTTTCGGAAATTGATAGTGCAAAGGTTGCCGGAAGAGATTTTCTTTTCGTTGCACGGCATGACCTTTTGTGCGTTGCAAGGCATCCAGTAAGTAGGAGGTTTTAAACCAGGTATCCCTTAAGTTATCAATGGACAATTGATAATTGACCATCGATAACTGGCGGGTGGCTGTAACTTCACCCAGTACAATACCTTTGATTTTTTGTGAAGAAAGAATCTTTTGAACTGATTCCACGTCTGATACCTGAAGAACAACACCCGGATTTTCGGCAAACAAGGTCTTTACCAGATCCTGATTCAGGGTACTCAGATCAAGTTTCACACCCACTTCCGGTGTAGGGAAACACATTTCCAGTACCGCAGTGATCAATCCACCCGATGAAATATCATGCCCGGCCAGAATCTGGTTTTTCTTAATCAACTGTTGAACTGTTTCGAAGGCGTTCACAAAGTAGGCTTCGTCCTGAACGGTAGGAGCTGTAATGCCAAGCTGATTCACTACCTGGGCAAAACTGCTGCCGCCCAGTTTCAACGCATCTTTTGAGAAATCTATGTAAACCAGTTTTGTTCCGATGACGGGGACCAATGCAGGAGAAATCGATTGACGGATGTCACTCACCTCGGCTACCGCAGAAATGATCACGGTGCCCGGAGAGTAAACCACTTCGCCATTCGGATACTTCTGCGTCATCGACAGCGAATCCTTGCCCGTTGGGATGTTGATGCCAAGTTTACATGCAAAATCACTCACTGCTTCCACGGCCGCATAGAGGCGTGCATTTTCTCCTTCATTCTTTGCGGGCCACATCCAGTTGGCACTCAGCGATACCCCTTTTAATCCATACGTGAGTGGAGCCCAGATTATGTTCAGCAGTGACTCTGCAATGGCAAGCCGGCTTCCGGCTGCAGGGTCTACCATCGCTGCGCCCGGTGCATGTCCAATCCCGGTGGCAATCCCTTTGTTGCTTGTGAAGTCCAGGGCCATGACGGATACGTTGTTCAGCGGCAGTTGAATTTGCCCGCAGGTTTGTTGCATCGCCACCCGACCGGTTACTGACCGGTCTACTTTGTTTGTCAACCAATCTTTACACGCAACCGCTTCTAATTGCAACACCTGTTCGATGTAGGCGGTGAAGTGCTTAACATCATACAATACTTCCGCAAACCGATTGGGAATGGTTTTATCTATCAAAATGGTCTTGGGAGACGAACCAAAGAGATGGCTCATCGCCAATGCAACGGGTCTTGTATTTTTTTTGTGATCAACAAATTGAAACTGGTGGTCACCGGTAGCCATTCCTACCACATACATCGGGGCCCGTTCGCGCTCGGCCACCCGTTTCAGTGTCGCGACATCTTTTTCATGCATGGCCACACCCATGCGTTCCTGCGATTCGTTGCTGATAATTTCCTTATCCGAAAGGGTAGGATCCCCAATGGGTAGTTTGTCGATTTCGATGGTACCACCGGTTTCTTCCAACAGTTCGGAGAAGCAATTCAAATGACCACCGGCACCGTGATCGTGAATGGAAACAATGGGATTCTGTTCCGACTCCACCATAGCACGGATGGCATTCATCACCCGTTTTTGCATTTCGGGATTGGAGCGTTGCACGGCATTTAATTCAAGAGCATTGCCGAATTCACCAGTAATAACCGAAGAGACAGCCGCACCCCCCATACCGATCCGATAGTTATCGCCACCCAGTAAAATTATTTTGTCTCCTTCGTGCAGGTGTTCCTTTTTGCTGTCTTTCTCCTTTCCATAACCAACGCCCCCGGCCAGCATGATCACTTTATCAAAGCCAAACTTTTTATTGTTTTCAACATGCTCGAACGTGAGCACGCTGCCACCAATCAAGGGCTGGCCAAACTTATTTCCGAAATCACTTGCGCCATCCGAAGCTTTAATTAAAATCTCAGCCGGGTTGTGGTACAGCCAGTTGCGCGCCTCAAACTTTTTCTCCCACGGCCTACCGTTTTCCAATCGGGGGTAGGAGGTGATGTACACGGCAGTTCCCGACAAGGGGATGGATCCTTTGCCTCCGGCCAGGCGATCACGAATTTCGCCACCGCCTCCGGTTGCCGCGCCATTAAACGGTTCTACGGTCGTGGGAAAATTGTGCGTTTCTGCCTTTAATGAAATCACACTGTCAAACTCATCCACCTGGAAGTAATCGGGTTTGTCTTGCGTAGCCGGTGCAAATTGTTCCACTCGGGGACCCTTAATAAACGCCACATTGTCTTTGTAGGCCGATACCAGGTAATTCGGATTTTCTTTGGAAGTCCTTTTTATCAACTGGAATAGCGTAGCTTTTTTTTCCTCGCCATCGATGATGAAGGTGCCATTAAAGATTTTATGCCGGCAGTGTTCGCTGTTCACTTGAGAAAAGCCAAACACTTCGCTGTCGGTAAGTTTGCGGCCCAGTTTCCAACGTACATCGTTCAGATATTCAATTTCTTCCTGACTCAACGCAAGGCCTTCTTTTTCATTGAAGGCTTTGATGTCGTCAACTTCGAAGATGGGCTCCGGTGCGTGGTGGATGGTGAATAGGTTCTGATCAAGTCCGCTATACAATCGCTGCAACATCCGATCATGGGGAACGGAATTGTCCTCTACCTCTACAAATTCTTCGATGCGTTCAATTCCATGGATCCCCATGGTTTGGGTGATCTCCACGGCATTCGTACTCCAGGGGGTAATCATCTCCTTGCGGGGCCCCAGAAAATACCCGGATAGTGATTTCTGTTCCAGGGGTTTTCCACCACCAAAAAGCCAGATCAGCTTTTCATATTCTTGACTACCAAAGGGTTGGGCGCTTCCTACTGCATAAAGGGTAGAACCGGAAGCCCGAAAGAAGACGATCATAGTGGTGAGCGTAAGCACAAAAATAATGTTTCAAACTCTCTCAGTTGAATTTATTAAGAAGGATTTTACAAACGTGTCTAAGTGAAACCGTTTTCAACGAATTCCGTATTTTTACCAGGCATGATTCAATTGAATTCATTTATGCGTCAAGGTTGGAAGCGATTTTTGGTAGGCCTACTGGCGTTATACCTTTTGAACATTAGTGTTGATTTCCAGCATCCACGAATTACAGTCCGTGAAGAGATCTCGATCAATGAAATTGAATCGCTTGCGGAATTAGTAGTTGAAGAGATTGCACAAGTAGAGGATTTTTTTGAAGAGCTTCCGGAGTCAGATCGAGAGCCCATTGTGAAGGTCAATTTTAGTCTGATATATCTTGTTTCCGGTCCATTGGTGTTGCCCGTCCGTCACGGATTGGCTTTACAATCTGATTTCGCTGAACAGACGAGCTGTTTTATAAACCTCACACCTTCGATTTTAACCCCACCACCGCAGATAGTTTGATTACCCCTCTCGCAGGAATTATTATCAAACTAAACAATCATGTCGGGTCGATTTAAAATCAACATCCTGTTTTTATTTATTCTGTTAATCATTGCGCTGCTCACGCTCCTCAGTGCGTGGTTTAGCTTCTGATCAGCAGATTCGGAAATTTCAAGAATGGATTAGTTCAACTACTTATCTAAATGCATATCTATGCGCTTTATTTTTTTCCTTACCATACTATACTTCGCTGCTAAAGTCGTTGGTGCACAAGATCTCGATTCGCTTCGGGCAGCAAACCGGGAGTTAGATAGTTTATACATTGTCGAAGTTGAGCATCGATTTGAACGAGTGAAGGTCCTTCATGCCGAGCCGTTATACATTGATTTAATACGCGACCTGGGAGCAAGAAAAGGTGAGCGAGAGTGGAACCTCGGCATCGGATTAACCGACAATTTACGTTTCGACACCTATCAGGCCTTGCTGGAATACGAATGGGCACCCGTTGATCGACTGGGATTTGAAATTGAAGTTCCCATTACGCTCATCGCACCATATCGAAATGCGAAAGATGATACGGTGCCTTCAAGCCGGATAGAGAGCTTGAAATCGGCAGTACAATGGTCTTTTTTTGTTTCTGAAGCATTAAAGACCACGTTGGCAGCTGGCTTTATCAATGAGCTTGAGTTTTCTGATTTGAAAGAGTTTGGCAATCCGCTTTTTAAAGGAAATGTATACAATCCATTTCTGGTTGCCGCCAAACGATGGGGAAACAAGTACCACACACTCATTTATACAGGTCCTCGTTTTGAGCAGGAATTTAAAAGTAAATCCTGGCATTCCGCGTATGATCTTAACACCAGTTTCCATTACATGATCTCCGGTACGAGAAACTTTATTGGTGTGGAGATTAACAAGACCTGGTTGAACAAAGAGTTTGATGCGGTGGTCAGGCCACAAATGCGTGTGGGCATTGCTCCGAATTTTCTAATCGGGATTCTTGGTGGAGTTCCGATCAACCGGGAGAATCAACGCTTTAGCATGTTTACTAGGTTAATTTGGGAACCGGGAATCTCCAAACATTAAGTTTCTACTTCTCACTGTTGTTCGTCATTTTAACGGCCGAGTATTTGAGCGAGCTATTATCGTCTCTTCGAAAACATCCAGCTCAGGTAATCGGGTTCGGCAAAAACATGATCCCAACTGTTGTGATTGACACCCGGAAATTCTTTGTATCGTACAGCAGCCTTGAGTTCGTTCAATTTCTTAACCATTCTTCGCGACTCTGCTACGCCTACTACACTGTCGGCATCCCCGTGGTAGATGGAGAATGGAATTTTGCGGATGCGTTTGTCGTAGTGAAGGGCATCACCACCCCCGCAAATGGGAGCGGCTGCTGCAAACAGATGGGGGTACCGATACACCGCTTCAAAGGTTCCCATTCCCCCCATGGATAGGCCGGTTATGTAGATCCGTTGCTTATCGACCCCTTCTGCTGCAACAATTTGCTTTACTAAAGCAATGGCCATTTGCAACGGTTCGGGTTCTGGCCGGGTATAATCAAAATCGAACGTAAACGGGGTTTTCGTACGATCAATGGTTACACTCCCCCAGTAACTTTCGGCCGGGCATTGAGGAAAAACAACAATGGCCGGGAAGTTGCTTTGATTTTCAGGAGCCAGAAAAAGTTTCGCCCCGTGGGTTAGTTGCTTTTCATTGTCGTTGCCCCGTTCCCCGGCCCCGTGCAGAAACAACACGACTGGATATTTTTTTGACCGGTCATAATTCTCTGGGAAGAGAATGCGGTAGGAAAGGGTATTGCCGGTAGCCGAGGTAAAGGTGCGCTTTTCAAAACGGGTAAGGTCTTGTGACGGAAGCACGAATGGAAACAGGAGGAGGATAGAAAGCAGGAGTTTCATGACTAACTAGAATTTGATAAAAGATACCAGGAACGATAAAGGTTTAGATAAAAGAGGCTTTATCCCAACAGGAATAAAGCCTCGCTTTGAAGAGTAAGAGTCGCTTAGCTGTTTGCTTTCTTGGCTCTTTTTTCAGCCCGCTTTTCCTTTAAGGTTTTGGTGGGCTTCTTCTTCTCATCTTTCTTGCGATCCATTCCTTTTGACATAGTAGTAATAGTTTGACACTATAAAAATAATAAAAAAACTTACAGCCCAAGAACTTGCTTAACTGCCGGAATACTTTCTTCAATAATCTGGTTGTGTCCGGAATCGACTACGAGGCACGGGTGTTGCGGTAAATAACGTAACAAATGGCGCATGTTGGTAGCGGTAATGATTTTATCATGCTTGCCAACAATCAGGGTTAAGGGAATGGACTGTTCCTGAATGAGGGCAGCGATGGACTTCATGTCAAAATACAAATGGCGGAATACCACCCACGAATAATACACCCGTTCCCGTTTCTCGCGTGTGTTCATCTGGTGTTCGGCAAACCGCAGCACACCTTTGTCCACCCACTGCCATGTGCGCAGCAGAGAAACAAGTTTGTGTAACCGGCCGGGATGGAGGATCATGCTGCGAAAGAATTTGCGCAACAGCAGGGGATAGGTAGCCAGGCTGTACCAGAAACTGGTTTTGATGCCATCGGGGGCAAGCAGGATCAGATTTTCGATGCGTGAGGGAAACAATTCCAGAGTGGCCAGAGCAAACTTCCCACCCATGCTAAAGCCCAACACGCTAAAGCGCTCCAGGTTGTTTTCATTGAAAAACCGGGTCATGATTTCGCCCCAGGTCGATTTCTCCAAAGGGTGCTCACCCTCACTCCATTTGCTTTGACCATGAAAGAACAGATCAAAGGCGAACAACGTGTAGTGCGAGCCAAGGGACTCCGTCAGCGCATCAAAGGCCTGATGGTGTTGCCCAAATCCGTGAAACAACAACAAGGCTTTCTTTCCGCTGCCGGTTTTATGATAGGCTAGTGAACTGTTTTGGTAACGAAGAATACAATCCATTCAGCTGCCGATAAACGCACCGCCCAGCATCCCGGACTACACCAATTGTGCCTCCAGTGTAATGTTTGTATTCAAGAGCTTCGAAATCGGGCAGTTTGCTTTCGCATCCGCAGCGCAGGCTTCGAATTTTTCTTTGCTGATCCCGGGCACCCGGCCCTTCAGTGCGAGGTGCGAATTTGTGATGGCGCCATCGACAAAGGTAATGCTGCAGGTTACCGTCAAGTCCTCTGCGGTGAAGCCTGCTTCGACCAGGACAAAACTAAGTTTCATGGCAAAGCACCCGCTGTGGGCGGCTGCTACCAGTTCCTCCGGGTTGGTGCCCACGCCTTCTGCGAAGCGTGAGTTAAAGGAGTATTGGGTGTTGTTGAGCACGGTGCTGGCGGTGGAGACAAGGCCCTTTCCTTCTTTTCCGGTTCCTTTCCAGTTGGCAGTGGCAGTTCGTTTCATAATGGTAATTTTTTGGAAACAAGTTACAATTTGATTTTGAGATTGTTCACCTTAAAATAAGAGTAACCCTCATGCCTTCCATATTTAAGCAAGAGTGATTAAGTTTACTTAAACACCTTTACCTGTGCGTTCGGCCTGTTCTTTCCGTTGGCACCTCAGTTCAGTGCTCGTTCTTATACTGATTTTGCCAGGATTTAGTCAGACTATTGCCCCCCGCTTTGAGACGCTGGATGTTGAAAATGGATTATCCCAAAACTCAGTGTATCGCATCTTTCAAGATCGCATAGGGTTTATTTGGTTTGGAACAGCGGATGGCCTGAACCGATATGATGGGAACACCATCCGAGTCTTTAAGTACACCGCGCCCTCGATTGCATTTGCCAATTCCAATACCGTACGCGGTTTGCTCCTCGAGGATCAGCAAGGGCGCATTTGGTATGCCAATGAAACCGGGATCTACTTCTATAATCCAGTCACCGAAAAAATTGAGCAGGCCTATGATTTTCTGACCAAGCAAGGATCAGGATTTGTTTACTATAGTGCGCTGGCATTGGACGAACAAGGTGATTTTTGGTTGTTGGACCCCGGTCGTGGAGTCATCCGTTTCTCCATTTACACGAAATTAGTCGAAACGTTTAAATATCCATCGAGCATCCGCCCGGGAGAGTATGCACTCGATCCCCAATCCGGAAAACGATACTTTTATTTACAGGTCCCAAACCGAAACGGTGTTTTACGCTTTGATAAAAATGCTCATACGTATGATTGGATATTTGAAGACCTGCCCAATGTGAATGTGGTTGCAGAAAGCACTCAACTTTTCGTCAGTAAAAATGAATCTCTGTTTTTTTACGACTCCACAAACCATCGACTGGAACCTATACCCATTCAAACAATAAGTACCATTTCGTATGCCCAACAAGATGCCTTTGGCCGGTACTGGGTTGCCACACGCGGTGACGGGTTGCACGTAATTGATCGAGGCAAACCCTGGGTGTTTCGCAATGATCGGTCAAAGCTTAAAACACTACCTTCGAATTTCGTCACCCGTTTATTTATCGATGCTGATCAGAATCTTTGGATTGGGATGGATGGAGGAGGGGTTAGTCGATTGGATTTAAGACCACCTCGTTTTAATATCTTCTCACTTTCGGATGGTGACCCTGTGATGAAAGATTATTTTATTCGATGCTTCTATGAAGACGACCATGGTCGTATTTGGTTTGGAACCTTGCAGGATGGATTTTTTATATTCGATCCTCAGAATAAAAGGATCAAGAAGTACTCGAGTGAGAATGGATTGCCGGGAAATTCTGTCGGAAGTATTTTTCGCGATCGAAAGGGTCAGGTTTGGATTGGCTATAATCAGGGAATTTCCAGGTTTGATGAAGCCACGGGAAAATTCTATCCGGTGCCGATGGAACACGCCCAGTATTTTAACAGGGACGATAATTATGTGACCCAGATAATCGAATTACCATCGGGCGAACTGTTGCTGTCTTGTTATTATGGTATTTATAAAATTGAACAAGATAAAGAGGGTCGGTATCGCTGCACCAATTGGAAAGAATTTACGTCTCGTGCAGTCGGAATTATTCAAACACCCGATGGACATTATTGGGTAGCATCGCAGGTACAAGGGCTATATCATGTGTATCCGGAGGAGCCCCGCACCCTGGACACTCGTGTATTTTTCAGTCGTATCAATTTAAAAAGCATCCACCAGGATGAACAGAACCCGCAGCTACTTTGGCTTTCTTCGGGCGCGGGACTCATCCGTTTTGATACCCAAACAGGCAGCTACAAACTCTATGATGAACAGGCTGGCATTCCCGGCAGTTTTGTTTATGGACTGCTGGAAGCGGCAGATCATAACTTTTGGCTTAGTACGAATTCAGGACTTTGTTTTTTTGACCGGAAGAACGAAACCTTCCAACACTTTACGGTGGCCGATGGGCTTCAAAGCAATGAGTTCAACTCCGGAGCCTTTTACAAAGGTCCATCAGGCACCTTGTATTTTGGTGGCATCAAAGGCTTCAACTGGTTTTCAACCGGAGCGGAAAGACCTACGCGCACCCCACCCCGATCCAGGGTCACCTCCGTTCAGGTAAATGAGGTCGTTGTTTCTCACGACAGTACCTTCTATTTCACACGATCTTTAGCCCGACCTCATCATCAAAATGATTATGTCTTTGAATTTGCGGTTTTTAACTATACGCATCCGGAAGCCAACAAAGTACAATACATGTTGACGGGGTGGGATCAGAACTGGATAACCACCGATCAAAAAGTAGCGCGCTATTCGAATCTCTCACCCGGATCGTATCATTTTAAGGTTCGGGCTTCCACCGGTAACTCGGCCTGGGGGCCGGAAGATCAAGTCAGCATTCTTATTCGATCCCCGTTTTGGCGGACGGCCTGGTTTTATGGTATATGTAGTCTAATCGTACTCGGCATGCTGGGGGCGGGTACACGATTTATTGCGCACCGAAAGGTTGAAAAGAAAATCCGGGAATTGGAGATGCAACGAGCTGTATGGGAGGAGCGGGAACGGATTAGCAAAGATATTCACGATGATCTGGGTACCGGCCTCTCAAAGATTTCCATCCTCAGTGAGCTTGCCAAGCAATCCAAAAGTGCGGATGACTTCACGCAACGCCAACTGGAGAAAATATCAGACTCATCCCATGAATTGATTGATAACCTGGGGGAATTAATCTGGTCACATAATCCGGCTAACGATAGCTTAATGAAACTGTTTTGGTATATCCGCGAGCACTTGAGTCCGGTTTTTGATGGTACGACAACCGTCTTGCAATTATCTTTGCCCGACCTGACTACCGATCGATCGGTACCTGCTGCCTGGCGCAGAAATGTTTTTTTAGCCGTGAAGGAATCGTTGCACAATGTGTTGAAACATGCACAGGCTTCGCGGGTGGAATTGGATTTTAAAGTACATGATCAACACTTACATATTTATATCACAGACAATGGAGGGGGGTTTGATCCCAGCCGCACGACACCGGGCAATGGACTCATTAACATCAGAAAACGCATGGCTGATTGTGGAGGGAGTGTCTCGATCGAAAGTCAGCTGGGTGCGGGTACGCAGATCCACCTGATTGTTCCACTATGATTTACTACTTTCATGCGATTGTTTAATAGGGATAGACTCACCAGCTTTCTATTATGATCAAGGTGGCTATTGTGGAAGATATTGACGATATCCGGAAAGGGTTAGCGATGATTGTGAATACCAATGATAGCCTGGAGTGTAAACATACGTTTGCTGATGCGGATAAAGCATTTGCTGTTCTTTCGGTACAACCGGTGGATGTGGTATTGGTGGACATTAACTTGCCCGGGGGTATTAATGGCATTGAGCTGGTACATAAACTGAAACCGGTACATCCCCACATGCAGTTTATGATGTGTACTGTCTATGAAGACAGTGAGCTTGTTTTCAAAGCATTGAAAGTAGGCGCAACGGGATACATTTTAAAGAAGACTCCCCCGGCCAAATTGCTGGAGGCAATCCAGGAGATATATGAAGGAGGCTCCCCCATGAGCGCACAGATCGCACGCAAAGTGATCTCGTCTTTTCAAAAGCCGGTACTCAACGATGTGACACAATTGCTAACCAAACGTGAACAAGAGTTGCTTGATTTACTAGCACAGGGCTTTCGGTATAAGGAAATTGCTGATAAGTTAAGTTTATCAATTGATACGATCCGTACGCACATCCGAAATATCTATCGCAAACTGGAAGTGCAAAGCAGAGCGGAAGCGTTGAATAAAATTTACCCACACTAATGGTAAGCCGGAGAGCCCCGGCATTTAAAAAAAAACGGGCAGGCGTGATTTTCTTACTTATTTTATAAGGATCCAGAGGATGAAGAAGACTAACGCACCGGTAAAAGCAACAGTACCCAGCACACCCAGGGCACTTGCGGCAGCGCTAAAAGCAACAAACAGAATACCTACTAAGAGGAGAATACCTGCCCAGGATAAGTATTTGTAGCGGGGCATTTCCTTTATTCTTGATATGGAGTATGCTTTGCCGGTTCTTTCATAATTCAGCACCCTTTTCGGTACTTCGCGTTTAATCGATTTAATCTCTGATTTACTTAACGGATAAGAATAGTTTGATTTTATATCAGTTGGGATCACCAAGGTCAATTGCTCGCCCGGTTCATCCAGGAGCACGAGGTCACTCCGTAGGGAAGTTAATAACGGTGGTTTATCTTGATTTTTCAAAGGGACTTGGTCGCTACCCAGTGAAGAACCCCAAGGAGGAGGGTTGATTGAATTGAATTTCTGGTAATCGTTGAAATGGGCTCCATACCGATGTGAAGAGCAGCCCATGATGAGGATAACACTCATCATAGGCAAAACCCTGGAGCTTACGCATTCGTTGGATTTACGAGTCATTTGATCGTGTACCTGTACCAATGGAATCAATCAAACGAAGCTTTGCCCACCCAGAGTACAGATTCATTATCATCTTTACCGAAATACACAATACAATTTTGTTCGGGCACAAAGGTCCCCGGGAATGTCTGATACACAAAATACTTCTTGCCTCCGAATACCTTAAAGTCAGCGATGGATGTTTTTTCTAAATCAATTTTTGTGATTCGGGGATAGTACTCCACGTTCTCAATGGACCCCGTCCAGAAGTCGCGCTCTCCTTTTGCCTCCAGTATTTCCCAATACACTGTTTTGCCATCCGCACCGAAATAAAAACTTTGAGGCATTTCGAAGATGGCGCTCTTCTTGGTTTCAAACATCCGGTCCACCGCATATTGTGCTTTTAACTCACCTTTCGAGTCAAGATGCAGACACACAATGTCTCCATAGGTGGTTAGGAATAATGGATTTTGAAGTGAGCCCACGTTCGCTCTTCCTAAAAGCTGACCCGCTATCAGGTACTCATTGTCCGGAGTAACTTCAAACTTGTGTATCGAGAATTTCTTTCCTTTATATGGGGACGCTCCCTTATCGGAAGGAGGTGTTTTCATTTTGGCCTTTAAGTTTTTTAGGGGAGCCATGGTAGCAAAGTCTACTTTGCCACCCGAGATACGCATGATATGGAAGTTATCCATTTCTTCATTGGCGGCTTTATTGTATTTAGCGCGCTGGGGATTCTCAGCATCACCACCCGAGCCGATGAAGCAAGGACCTTCGATTTCAGCGTAGTCTTCAAATACTTCTTCAAAGGCCTTTTTGCCATCCAGGGATTGCCCAAACAGATACACCGATCCATCAATTACGGTAGCGTTGGTATATAAGGTGGCCGGATTCTGAGTTTGGAAAGTGACTTTATTTTTCAACGTACCCCCCATGTCGTAATGCAGGTATACATATTCAGAAATATTGGGCGAGCCTTTCTGTGGGGCTAATAGCACAATGAAATCCTGCTTGCCCACCGCCTTGCCAGCTTCCATTTCGGAGATCATTTGCGAATACACAACCGAATAATTTCCGGTTACATCCAATGCCTTTTCGGTTACGTTGCCATCAAAGTCAACATTCAGAATGACATATCGTTTTGGATTTTTCTTATCCTTCGTCTCTACATATCCCAAGATCGCCAACTTGTTGTCATCTTCCCGCCACCAGGATGCTATGCCAAAGTAGGGTTTGTCTTCATCGGATTTGATTTTACCAGCTTCTACATCTACGTCTTTTACCTTCTCGTAACGCTGTTTTTTGTAATTCCAATTGCTGTAAACCCGGTTAGCTGTTACCACTCTTACTTTCATGCTGAGCACATCAAAGGAATTACATTTCGTACCGCCCACAAAGGCATTCATCACCTTAACCGTTTTGTCCGGTTTGACTTCCTTATTTTCACTGGTCCCCTTTTTTTCAATGAACTTCAGACTTTTGTCAAACACATAATCTTCATAATTCACAGCCGCACTCTTTTTCTCAATTTTGTTTTGATAGATGACATGAATGTTTCCATCCGGCTCCATGCGTACCTCATCAATATAGCCTTTCTGTGCTTCCTTGCTTAGCTTTTGTGCTGATTCGGTGATCGTTTGGGCCTGGCAAGGCATACTCACTGCACACAAAAGAATAATTATTGCGTTGGGGATCGGCTTATGATTTTTCATAGGGTGTTTGATTTTGTACCAAATTGGCAAGCTTCCCATTGCACCACAATCGCATGAAAATGTGATTTACCATTGCGGTACAAAAGTTTAGCTTGGGATGTGTATTTATTAAAATCAACGTATTGGTTAGGCACATGGCTACTTGCGCTGATCCTGCTGCTGTTCTCTCCTCCAGCCATCGGCCAGCGCAACATGCTCATCAGCCCCGAAAAGCAATGGCTTGCAAAAGGAAAGGAGCAGTACGAAAAGGGAAATTACGCGGAAGCCATTGCCCTGCTCACGCAGGCGTTAGCCAAAGACAGCACGCAACTGGAAGCAAACTACTACCTGGGGCTGGCCTACGTACAAACCGGAGACGATGAGGCGGCCATCCCGTTGCTTGCTTACTATACTGCTCATGCTAAGTCCAGTGCCGGGAGTACGCTCGAAAAA